>NZ_CP029256.1 GCF_003628755.1 Christensenella minuta
AACACGATGGTAATGATTGAATCGACGGCGAACGGGTACGACGATTTCAAGGACATTTGGGACAAGGCGGTCGCGGGGGAAAACGACTTCGCTCCGGTGTTCTGCGCGTGGTGGGAACACGCGGAATATGCGATGCCGTACAGTGGCTTTGCGCTGACTGCGGAAGAACGAGAGATAAAGGGGCTGTACAGCCTGACGGACGAACAGCTTACATGGCGGCGGTGGTGTATTAAAAACAACTGCCGGGGAGACACGGAACTGTTCCGTCAGGAATACCCGGCATGCCCGGAGGAAGCATTCCTGATGAGCGGGCGGCCTGTGTTTAACAATGAAAAAGTGATGGCCCGCATTGCGGAGATAGGGAAAGAGGAAGCGCCCAAAACGGGGCGTTTTTTATTTACATGGAACGATGCGGAGAGCAAGGACAGGATTTCAGAGTATTCTTTCCGCGGGGAAAAGCAGGGCTTTCTTCGTATTTATAAAGAGCCGGAACCATACGTTCCCTACGTGATCGGCGCGGACACGAAAGGCGAAGGAAAGGATTTCTTTGCGGCGACGGTGATTGATAACCGGACGGGAGAGCGTGTGGCGGCGCTGCACATGCAGATAAACGAATCGCGTCCGTTCACATGGCAGCTCTATTGTTTGGGAAAATGGTACAACGACGCGCTGATTGGCGTGGAGATGAATTTCAACACCGCGCCCATTGAAGAATTACAGCGGCTTCAGTACCCGCGGCAGTATATCCGGCTTACGTATGACAGCGCGACGAAAAAGGAACAGAAGAATTACGGCTGGAAAACGGACGGGAATACACGGCCTCTCATCATTGACAGGGAGGTCGGACAGGTAGACGAGGATATCCGGCTGTTCCACGATATTCCTACGCTGCGGGAGATGATTACCTTTGTGTATGACGACAACGGAAGGCCGGACGCGATTGCGGGAAAGCATGACGACCTGCTTTTCTCGGACATGATCGCGGGCGAGATACGCGGGCAGCAGAGGCGGCATGCGGAAGAGCCGGAGGATGCGGAAGAAGACTTTGTGCCGTATGAGGAGCAAGCGGACGACCTGCTTGGATTCGGACGATAACGGAGGGAAATATGGAAAGCATAGTTATGATTATTGGAATGATCGCGGCGTTTTTGGCGGGCGCGTATGTGCGTAAGCCGTTCGCGTTTGTAAGGAAAGAAGGGCGGGAAACGATAGAAGCGGAGCCGGAGAAAGAGGCGGGAAAGCTGCCTATTTCGGAGCAGCTTGCAAATATGCTTTCGTATGACGGGCGGCCACAGAACGGGGGTTTTAGCGAATGAGAATCAAAAAAGAACCATCAAATGTGTGGGCGGAATACCAAAGGGGAATCAATTACAATCAGTCCATCGGGCTTTACGAGACTGTGAAGCAGAACAACAATTTTTATAATGACAAGCAATGGGAAGGCGTGAACGCGCCCGACCTTGACAAACCGGTGTTCAACTTCTTAAAGCCCGTTGTGTCGTACTACGTGGCGATGCTGATCTCCGACGATGTGGCGGTGAACGTGGAGCTGGGGAACGAAACGGAAACAGGCGCATGGAGGCCGCAGGCCGGAGGGCTTTATGGGGCAGATGAGCGCCTGTCGGTAGGCGAGCTTCCCGTTCCGTATGGAGCGGGAGCGAGTATGATGGCAGAACGCGACGTTGTGCCAAAGGTAATCGCGCAGGAAGTGGACAACATCATCGAGCAGACGAACCTCAAGTATAAAAACCGCCGGGCGATAAGAAACTGCGCGGTGGATGGGGACGCCTGCATGTATCTCTGGTTCGACCCGGATGCCGAAACGGGCTTTGCGCACACCGGAACCATTCGGGCGGACGTCCTCGACAATACGAATGTTTTATTCGGCAACCCGACGGAGGAGAACGTACAGGAACAGCCGTATGTGCTCTTGGCTTACAGGCGGCTGACGGAGGACGTGCGGGACGAAGCGGAGGCAAACGGATTCCCGCGGGAGAGCGTCACGCCGGACAATGAGGACTACTATACCAACACGGAGTATGACGGCGATAACGATTATACGACCGTTATTTTAAAGATGTGGAAGGAAAAAGGCTCTGTGCGTACGCTGAAATGCACGCGGGACGCGCCCGTAAAGGAAGAGACGGACACGGAATACAAGCTGTACCCTTTGGCATGGATGAGTTGGGAGAGTGTAAAGAACAGTTATCATGGGGTGAGCCCGATCACCGGGAAGATACCCAACCAGATATTCGTCAACAAGATATACGCGATGGCGCAGCGGCAGGTGCAGGACAGCGCGTTTCCGAAGGTCATTTACGACAAGAACAAGATCGCGCGGTGGGACCCGTCGCCCGGAAAGGCAGTTGGAGTGGTCGGCGATCCGACGACGGCTCTGTTTGCCGGGTTCCGTCCGCCGGAGATGAGCGCAGACCCGGTCAACATGGCGGAAGTGACCGTGCAGCAGACAAGGAACATGATGGGCGCGAGCGACGCGGCTCTTGGGAATGTGAAGCCGGACAACACATCGGCGATTATAGCGGTGCAGAAAGCGGCGGGGATGCCGCTGGATATTCAGAAGATGGATTTTTATAACTTCGTGGAGGCGTGTGTGCGTATTTTCCTCGAGATCATGCGCGTGAACTATGGGGTGCGCTATGTGACGCTGAAGGACCCGGACGGGAACGACATACGCGGCGAGTTTGACTTTTCCCTGCTTGGGGATTACGCGCTCTCGCTCAAGATCGACATCGGGGCGGGATCTTATTGGTCGGAGTTGATGCAGGTGCAGACGCTTGATAATCTGATGTCAAATCAGATCATCCCGGACGCGGTGACGTACCTCGAGGCGATACCGGAGGGATATATCAAGAACAAGAACCGCATTATCGAGCGGATTAAGGAACAACAGCAGATACAGGAAATGATGCAATCGCAGGCGGCGATGCCGCCGCAAATTGAAGGTCAGGAAAAACCTATACTGCCTGGAATCGAGGAGCAGGGCGGCCCTGAAACACAGGGGGGCGGCCTGACTGCGGACGAGGTAAATGGTATTATTTCCGAACTTGTTCAGATGGAAGATGACGAAGCGGTGGAGACGGTAAACGCGATGGAGATATCGGAAGAAGACAAAGCCGGGCTCATTGAAGCGCTGGCGGTAGCGAAAGGAGAAGGCAATGCAGGATGATATTTGCGAAGTATGCGGGAACGAATTAAAAGTAGCGGGCAGCCGCGTGATGTGCGTGGGCGACGATTCGCCGGACACGGAGACGCGGGTTTTTACAGTGCTGGAAATGGAATGCACAAACCCGCAGTGTTCCGCCAGAGGAAAAAAGAAAGAAATTTTCGTCGAGCAAATGATTGGCGCAAAATAGCGCTTCTCATAAAAAACAAAGGAGAAAAACAATGGCAGGAGAAATGACGCAGGCGGAGGAAACGGCTGTAATGAATGGCCCCACAGACAGTGGGGAGGGAGCTGCACCGGAGGAAACGGCGCAGGGATGGAACGATGAGGAATTTGTTTCGGCTTTTGACGGGACCGAAGAAATAGGCGGGGAAGAAGAACTGGAAAAGGAGTCGGAGACCGAAAAAGAGGAAGCTGCGGTAAAACCGGAAGGCGAAAGAACAGCGGAGAAGGCGACGCTCGAGATCGGGGGACGGGAATATACCGCTTCCGATGTGGAAGGGTTGCTTTCGAGGATCACAGAGCTTCAGGCGGCAGTCAATACGGTTTCGCCGGAACGCGAGTTTGTGGAGCGTTTGGCAGCGCAGTCCGGTATGGATGTTGGGGCGTTTTTGCAGGACGGCGGGCGGATGCTTGCCGAGCGGCAGATCGAGGCGCGCATGGCGCAGCTGGTAGATCAAGGCCTAGAGGAAAGCATGGCGCGGCATGTAGCGGAGCTTGAAGTGGAGCGCGACGCACAGGCAAACGCGGATAATATGCGGAAAAGTTTAGGCGCGCAGGCGCAGGAGGCGCAGAATGCGGCGGAGGAACAGATTCGCGCGAACGTGGAAGAATTTGCGCGGATGTACCCGGATGTAAAGGAGTTACCGGATGAGGTCATAAAAGACATCGAGCAGACGGGGGCAACGCCGGTTGTTGCGTATCAAAAATACCTTTTGCATGAAAAGGAAAAAGAGCTTGCCGCAGCGCGGCAGGCGGAAAAGAACAGGAAACAGACCACGGGAAGCGTAAAAGGAACGCCGAAGGGTGCGGAAGACGCGTTTCTTTCGGGGTTTGATTCCGAATTCAATTAACGGATCAACATATATGGCTTAGAGAATGGAAAAAACAAAAAAGGGGTCCCCGGCGCACTCGAACAAAGTGAGTGTGTTGGGGTAGGCGACGAGCAGCCCGAAAGGCGAGATTTCAGAAGCATAAGCGGAGGAAACGAGCGAAAAGGGCGAGAGAGGAGACAAGTATGCCTATTTATTTACATGACAAGTATGACAAGAAAATTCAGGAAGCTTTTGTAAGGGAAAGCGTGATTAAGGGGCTTTTATCGGACGAGTATGATTTTACGGGAGTAAAGACTGTAAAAATCAGCACGCTTCAGACTGTGCCCATGAACGACTACCAGCGCAAGGGGACGAACCGTTACGGCGAGCCGAAGGAAATGGAGGACACTGTACAGGAACTCACATTGACGCAGGACAAGGGATTTGCGATCACCATTGACAAGGGAAACAACGCCGACCAGAACGGAATCAAGGCTGCGGGACGCGCCCTTGCATTGCAGGCGCGCGAGCAGTGCGTTCCGCTCATGGATCGGTATGTGCTTGGACGGCTGGCGAACACGGCGGGAACGATAGCGGGCAGTGCAACGGCGATCAGCAAGGAGAACGTCGTGGAACGCATTGCGTCCGGTACGGTTGTGCTGGATGACGCGGAAGTGCGGGAAGCAAACCGCGCGCTTTTGGTATCGGCAAGCGTATACAAATTCCTGCGTCTTTCGCCGGAGTTTATCGGCGCGGAAAAGCTGGCGGTGAAATCGCTTGTGAAAGGGCAGGTCGGTGAGTTCGACAGCATGCGGGTGATTAAAGTGCCGAAAGGAAGATGGCCGAAGGGTGCGAACTTTATGATCGTCTACAAAAAGAGCGGATGCGCTCCCGTGAAGCTCGACGACACGAAGATCCATAAAGACCCGCCCGGCCTATCCGGGAACCTGCTGGAAGGGCGGCAGTATTACGATGCGTTTGTCTTCGGCACGAAGGCGATGGGAATCTATGTGGATGTAGATACGAACACGGCGGCTGTAACGGCGCTCCCAGTGATCGGGCTTACGGGCGCTTCTGCGAGCATTACGGCGGCGGACGGCGTGAAATTCTTCTACACAACGGATGGCACAGACCCGAGGTATTCCGTGAGCGCGAAGGAATACAGCACATCCGTGACGCTCGAGAGCGGGCAGACGATGAAAGCGTACGGCAGGAAAGACGGGGAATTCCCGTCCGGCGTATCGGAAAAAACGTATACGGCGTAAAAGGACAGAAGAGGGGCGGGGAATCTCGCCTCTCTCCCTTTAAAGGGCAGGACGGAGCATAGAGAGCAAAGGGGGACGTTATGGCTGATGCAAGGGGCGCAAAAAAGGCGGAATCAAAAACCATAAAGAAAGCGGAAACCAAGCCTGCGCCGCAAAAAACAATGAAAACGCGCTATTTTATCGGCAAGGGCGTGGAGATCACGGAAGCGCAGGCGAAAGAGCATGTGAAAAAGCAGAATGAGAAAGGCATGTGAACATGATGACTGCAAGGGAAATCTTCAAAACGGCGGTAACGATGATGTTCGGCGAGCAGGCGGACGAGCAGGATTATGAGCCATTCTGGCTGGGCACGCTGAACTGGATTCTTGCTGAAAATTTCAAAACGAACAACGCCCTGCGCGCGCTGCGTGGGAAAGAGCCGCTTCAAAACATGCCGCTGATCGCGGATATGGACGGCGAAGTGGACTATGAGGACGAATTTACTCGGTACATCCTGCCGATGGGGTGCGCGGGGTATATCTACACAGACGACGACAAAGGCGTTGGCGCGGAGTATAAGAACAAATACGAGTTCGAGCGTACGCAGGTATTGGAAGCGAAATATGAGGATATAGAAAGTGGCTACATTTAAGAGCAATCCTCCGGCGGAGGAGAAGACCTATGCAAAATCATACAGGGGGTTTAAAGGGGTAGACCTGACCTCTGCAATCACGGAGATAGACGATTCACGCAGCCCGTACGCGCCAAACATGATTGCAGACCTGAGCGGATTCCCGTGCAAGCGTACAGGGTTTACAAAGGTGTGCGACTCGCTGGGCGGGAGAATAAACGGCATACACGCTTATCTGAATGGCGATGGAGTAAGGAAAATGCTTGTACATGCGGGCGCTGGGCTATTTGATGTAAACGTGGAAGACGGTACGAGCACAAGTGTTTATGCGTCCATGAATAATGCCCGCAGTACGAGTTTTGTATATGGGGGAAAATTATATATCCTCGACGGAGAGAACTATCTTGCATACAGCGGCAGCGGAAGTGCCGCGCAGGTGGAAGCAAGTGCTTATGTACCAACTACGCGGATTGCAATGCAGCCTGCGGGGGGCGGGACGGAACATGAGCCTGTGAATCTCTTGCAGCCGAAGCGCATCAATCAGTTTGCTTGGAAAACGGGATCGACGGTATTTCAACTCGATACGAAAAACATCGACTCTATCGTGAAATGCGAGCAGATAGACGCAAGCGGGAGCTGGCAGAACGTAACGGGATATACCGCGGACCTCGTGGCTGGACGGGTGACGTTCTCCGCCGCGCCGCCAGTGGCTTCGACGGGTGACGATAACGTGCGGATCACATTTTCAAAGCGGGTGTCCGGGTATGCGGAACGGGTGAAGAACTGTACGATCAACACATTTTACGGGATTGGCAGTGATTCGCGCATTTTTATTTCCGGGAACAATAAATACCGTAATTACGACTGGTATTCATGGAGCGGAAAAGCGGATTATTTCCCGGATGTGAATTATACGGTCGTAGGCGCGGAAAACAACGCCATTATGGGCTATTTGAAACAGTACGACAGTCTGATGATTATTAAACAGGCCAACGATCAGGACGCGAGTATTTTCAAGCGTTCAGCGACGTTGAACGGGAGCGATACCATATTTACGACGCAGCAGGGGCTTGCGGGCGTGGGCGCGGTCTCGCGGTGGTGTTTTGGAACGCTGTATGACGACAATCTGTTTTTGGCGAAGGATGGAGTATTCGGCCTCGACACCTCACAGGTGACGCAACAGCGGACGGCGCAGGTGAGAAGCTTCTACGTGAACGGCGAATTGACAAAGGAACCGGGATTGGAAGAAGCGGTATGCTGCGTTTCTAAAGGATATTATTACCTATTTGTAAACGGGCGCGTATATATTGCGGACGCGAGGCAAAAAAATGTAAATCCGTCAAAGTCCTTCGGGTACGAATGGTTTTATTGGACGGACGTGCCTGCGCGGTGCGCGCTGGAATACGAAGGAGAGTTATATATCGGAACAGACGAAGGGGAACTGCACAAGCTCAAGACAGAATCTAAATTCGGTATGGAGGCATATTCAGACAACGGCAGGGCGATCTCGTGTGCGTGGGCGACAAAGATGGACACGCTGGGGGACTGCTCCTCGTTTAAACGGATCGACAAACCGGGAACGGGCGTGCTGGTTATGCCGTTTGCGTCCGCGTCGGGGCAGATTTATTACGTAATGGACGGGGAAAAAATGGTTAAGGGGTTTTCCATGAACACAACCTTTGACTGGAACGATATTGACTTCGACAACATAGATTTCGGCACACTTCCCTATCCGACGTTTGTTCCCGCGCGCAAAAAGGAGCGCAAGGCCCGCATGTTTCAGATTATCGTGAAAAACGACGCGCTGAATGACGGGCGGGGGCTGTATGAAATACGGGTACAGTATAAGATGAAGAACCCGATTAAGAGGTAGTGCCGTCCGAAGAGTGCAAGGGTAGGATGAATTTACAGGAGGCCCTGCCAAAACCCAATGGAATGGTTTCGGTGGTTCGAGTAGAAAACAGGGAAGACGAAGCCGCGGACAACAGAAGACGGCGAGGGAAGAGGCGGATTTCGACACGGAGAATGGAGTGATAGATAATGGCGGTTGCGGATTATAAGCTGACAGAAACAGATTTTGCGTCTACGGGCGCGGAAGCCCTGCCGGACAAGGTGATTGGGCAGGCGGAATATGTGAAAGGGATGATCGACGGGCCGAGCAAGGACGTTATTATGCCAAAGTATAACGGACTGATTGACGAACTCGTACAAGAACTGGCGAAAGTATTGAAAAATAGCGGAGCACAAATATTAGATGGAAGTCTTGACGCAAGCGGAAGCGTCACAAGTGGAAGAATCGTATCGCCTTTTTTCAAAATAGATGTAGTGGATGGTTCACTGTGGTTTACGGGCGGGTCAAGGCAGTTCAGGATTCACTATGACAGCGGAAATAATCTACATTTTCACGTATATAATAGCGCTGCAACAAGCGTTGTGGCGTCGCCGCTGCGTATATCGTCATCGGGAGAGGTTGTCGCACCAACGATAAACGCGACGGACGCGCTGAAATCGCAGGGTACATATAACCGTACAACGACGGCGGCGGCGAACACTCATATTTCCGACAGCGCAAGCGGCCATCATCTTTACCGCTCTACATCATCGCAGCGGTGGAAGACGAATATCAACGCCGCAGACTTGGAAGAGATCAGGAAAGTATTATTAAAAATCCTTGTGGTCAACTTTACATCATTGTGTGAATGCGACGATCCAGATAAGGTACACACGGGATTTCTTGCAGAACAGCTTGCAGAGATAGACCGGCGCATGGCAACGTATGGCACGGATGATGATGGAAATGAGCAAGTAGAAGGATTTGACAGCAATGAATTGATTTCGCGTACTGTGGCCGGGTGGCAGATACATGAAATGGAGATAAATGGGATTAAAGCGAAAGCTGCAAAATTCGACGCGCTTTCGGCGCTGCTCGTTTCCAAAGGGATTCTCACGCAGGAAGAAATTAACGGATTGGAGGGATAGATCATGGCAGACCTTAATCAGATTTTAAAGGAAGCAACGACACAGCTGTCAGAGACGTATCAGCCGGACTATACAAAAATTGAAGAACAACGGACGGCGGAACAAAAGGCGCTCGACGAGGAGCGCAACCGACAGCAGGGCATATTAGATAAGAGCCTTTGGAACGCCAACCAGCAGGCATATATCACGCGGATGCAGGCACAGCGGGATATGCCGTCGCAGCTTGCGGCACAGGGCATACGCGGCGGCGCGACAGAAACAACGCTCAATAACCTGTATAACAATTACCTGAATGCCCGGAACACGGCCAAGGCCTCTTATGACGAATCGACCGGCTCACTTTCGAGCAATTACAATACAAACCTTGCATCGCTCGGAAGCAAGTATGCGCAGATGATGGCACAGCTTGACAGCGAGAAACGAAACCAAGCACTGACGCTTGCACAGGTTAAATACCAGCAGGCGCTTGAGGAAGAGGAACGCCAGCGGCAGGCGGCGGCCGCCGCAGTCGCGCGCAGCAGCTATGGCGGCGGGGGAGGAAGCGGAGATGACCAGTCCGGCAGCGGTTCGTACACCAGCCGCGTTAATGTGGAAAACAAAAGCAAAGACAAAGGGCTGGACCCTTATGCGTGGCAAAACCGTTCTTATGGCGGATCAAAGAAATATTATACAGGTGGTGCGAACCGGTATAAATAACAGGCTGGGAATCAGAATAATACACGGATAAACGGAGAACGGAAATATGGCAATGACACGGGCACAGCGCGAGGCGGCGGAACGTCTTCGCAGAAACAACGAATATCTGGAAGAAAAACACAGCGGCAAGGGAGCGGCCAAGAAGCCTGTATACAAAACAGGGAATGACGAAATGAGCGTGCGCCCGAAGAGCTATAAAACCGCATCACAAGCGAGATGGGAGGCCCGAAACGCACAAAAGGCGAGCGCGCCCGAACGTGCCCCCTATTGGAACAATGCCTATCGCAACCAAAAGGATCAGGTGCGCAACGTAGACCCTTACGCATGGCAGGAACGGGGAAACAAACCTGCGGACTTTAAACCGATATGGAGCCTGACTGGAATTTTCGATGCGCTGGACACGATCAAAAAGAACAAGGAGAGGAAAGCGGACAGCGTAAGCCTTGGCGCGCGGCAAGCTTCTTCCATCATGAAGCAGCAGGGCGGCGAGATCGCCGCAATAGACCGGGATATTTCCGCACTTTCGTCCGGGTCTAAAAAGGAAAGCGCCACAAAGGAATCAGCGCTCAAAACCATGCTTGCAGAGGACGACCCGGTGGTCATTCGAGGAAAACAAGCTGTTGACGCGATGGCAAACGGGATCGTTACGGACCAGATCAAGGCAGATGCGGAGGCATACCGCAAGTTACAGGAACAACATACATCTTCACCAGTAGGGAGTCAAAGGGCAGCGCTTAACGCAGATAAGAAATTCTATTCAGACGCATACGACGCGGCAGGATACCAATATGCGGCACAGGGCGCGGCAGACTACAAGGAAAACGTTGCGAGGGGCGCGCAGGTCGCAAGCGATGTAAACCGCGTATTGAATGGGAAATACACCCCGCTAGATACACTTCGGGACGAAGCCTTAGGCGGACGTGATACGGCGGCATACATCGCGATGACGCGGGACGAGATCGACACTTACAGGTATTGGCTGGCAAAAAATAAGGATGTTGCAGACAGATATATAAAACACCTGAAACCGCAGCTTATTGAACGCGCTTCGGATATCGTGGATCAGAACATCGAGGATGTTGAGAACGAAGGACTCAAGAAGGTGGTGCGGGGGCTTACGACAGTCGCAGGATCGGGTAAAAATGTCGGGCGTTCAATACGGAATATCCCCGCGGCCATTGCGGG
The DNA here is from genome assembly GCF_003628755.1 of Christensenella minuta. Classification (NCBI taxonomy): domain Bacteria; kingdom Bacillati; phylum Bacillota; class Clostridia; order Christensenellales; family Christensenellaceae; genus Christensenella; species Christensenella minuta. The sequence continues at coordinate 10,954 of NZ_CP029256.1, forward strand.
CAGCGAGGACGTAGAGAGCGCGGGTATTGTTGAGCGCGGACAGCAAAAGATGGCGCAAAGGCTCGAAGGCGTGGAAAAGGGCGTTAATGATTTTATTTACAACATGATTCCGATGATACCGACGGCGGCGGTTTCTATGGCTCCCGGCGCGGGTGCGGCGCTTTCGGCAGGATATACGGCGGCACGCACCTATGGCGGCACGTATGCGGACACGGTTCAGCAGGGATATGCGCCCGGTGAGGCACAGCGCTATGCTTTGGCGAACGCTGCGAGCGAGGCGGGGATGCAGTATCTTTTGGGCGGTATTGCCAATACGGGAGGGTCAAAAAGCCTTTCGTCCGCGCTTCAACGCGCCGCCCAAAAAGCGGCAAAAAATCCGGCGGCGGCAAAAGGACTTTCTATCCTCGGAAACATGGGATCAGAAGCGGCGGAGGAATATTTGCAGGAAAACCTTGATCCGGTTATGCAGAATATTATCTTAGACGAAAACAACGAGCTTAACCCGGTATCGCAGGACAAGTGGGAGGCGGCAGTCATGGGGGCCTTGATGGCGCTTGTAATGAACGCGCCTTCGGATATCTCCGGGGGAGTGCGGACTGTGCAATCCGGGCGCGCGTACAATTCTCCGGACGTGATGCAGGCGCTTGTGCAGGAAGGGCTTGCGAGCAACCCGGACACGTCGGCATACGGGCAGGCACAAAGGCTGGCGGGGAAGCTGGAGGCAGGGAAAAACGCCTCTAACTTTGAAGCGGGATCGCTTGCGCAGGCGAATGAAGCCGCAATTTCGGCGGAGGCACGCGCCAATGCGGTTCTTGATAAGGCGGGTGTGCAGAGGGCATATGACCCGAACGAAACGGTGAAGCTCAAAGACGGGCGGGAGGTTGTGATCGTCGCGCGGGACGGAAGCGAATATACTGCAATTGCCCCGGGGGAAAACGGCTACACACGTATTACAATCGATGAAATCCTACACAGGGAAAGCGTACGCCGGGCGGTGGACGCGTACCTGCACCCGGAAGATAAGGCGGATATTGCGGGCAAATACAACCACAGGCACGTGGAAAAGACGGCAGACCAGACGTTTCTGGACAAGCTCGTGGCTGGGCGCGGCGTGAAGGCGGTGATTGGAGACTTGCCGCAAGGCGCGGAGGCATTCTATAACCAGAGCACGAACACCATTCATTTCGCGCCGGATTCCACGCGCGCGGATGTGATCGGCGGGGTGACGGCGCATGAGCTCGCGCATGCTGCGGAGGCAAGCGAGCATTACAAAGCATACAGCGACTATGCCGTTCAAAGGCTGTTTGGAAACGATACGGACGCATTGCGGCAGGCCGTAGAAGCGAAGCAGGAGCAGTATGTCCGGCGCGGCATCGATCTTTCGGACGCGGACGCCGTGGCGGAGATCGTGGCGGATTACACGAGAAACCTTTACAAGAGCGAGGCGGATATTGAAGCGCTTGTGACGGGCAGCCGCGGCATGGCGCAGAGTATTTACGATTCCATCAGGACGGCAATCCGCAAGATACGCGCGTTCTTCAAGGGCGACGAGGCGGCTCTTCGAAACATACGGGAGTATCAGGACCTGCGACGGGCGCAGAGGTTATTTGAACGCGCGCTTTCTGCCATGCCGGAGGCACAGGCGGAGGCGGCTATTATACCCCAAACGGACGGCGATGTAAACAGGAAATACAGCATAAAAGAGGAAAGCCCGCAGATAGGAGATGCGGATATACCAGCAGGGCAGCGGGAGTACATACCAAAACCGATGGACGATGCTGCACCGGCGGAGACTGAACAGGATCAGCAAGCACGTATACTGGCAGGCGCGCTCAAAGAAGGTAACACGATTACGCCGGAAGAGTTCAGGGCGGCAAGCTTGATCCACAAGGACGCCGCGGCGGAATTTGAGGCGGTGGATAAGCGGCTGGGATTATCGGAACAGGAAAAGAAAGCGGGCAGGCAAATAGCGCGTGGGGACTACGACCTGAGCAAGTTCAACGGCGACCCGAAGGTTTTAGAGTGGGCGAAGGCGTACGAGAAACGCGGGAACGCGGAACAAGTGATGCACAAATACCGCACGGATCTGCGGAAGACAGCACGGGAACATGCGATGGAAGTCATTGCCTCATCGGACACGTGGAAGGATAAGAAGCTGGGGATATCTTATGCGACGGAAACGGCGTACCGGAACAATATCGATGTGGCGGGGAAAAACGATGCGGAAGGAGCGCAGAGATTACAGAGAGAGTATTTTGACCCGATCTCGGAAAACGAAGCCAAGGCAACGCGGTATATAAGTGGACTGAATGAGAAAATAAAGGCCCTTAATCTCAATAAGGCAGAAGCCGTGCTTGTGCAGGCATATGGGGAAGGGCTTATTTCGGGCGCCGATCTTTTGGGCTATGCGCGGGAGCCGTTTAAGGAGATTACGTTCCGGAATGAAGACAGCACGTATCAAAAGAAATTCAAAAAAAGCCAGGAGATAGACGCGGACAAAGTGAAGCGTGCGGCGCACACCTTCCGGGGGATTTACGACGAGCTCATGGGAATGGCAAATGATGCGCGGGTGCGGAATGGATATGCGCCCATCATGCCACGGGCGAATTATTTTCCACACTTCAATGAAATGACAACGAAGGAAAAGGCGCTTGCGGCATTCGGGATCGATATCACAGGTGTGGATGCGATCCCAGAAGGTATTGCCGGGATCACAGAGTTTTTTAAACCGGGAACAAAGTGGTTTGCAAATTTTCAGCAACGAAAGGGAAACCAAACTGCTTTTGACGCGGTGGAAGGATTTGACGGATATATTCGAGGGATCAAGGATGTTATTTTCCATACGGATGATATTCAGAGATTACGCGCACTGGAAACGGCCCTGCGGTCGCGGCATGCAGACGAAACGATCCAAAAAAAGATCGATGAGATCAATGCAGACCCGATGCGGACGTCAGAATCAAAACAAAGCGATATACAAGAACTGCTAAAGAATGTGAAGGACAGCAATCTTTCCAACTATATTTCGTGGCTGCATGAATACACCAACGGACTTGCGGGGAAAAAATCGACGCTTGACCGTGCGATGGAGCAAATGGGGAACCGCAAGGCATATACGGTCATGCGAAAACTGCAAGGCAGGGTTGCGTCCAACATGATCGGGTATAACGTGGGATCGTGGCTCACGAACTTCATACCGCTTACGCAGGCGCACGGACAGATCAAAACCGTAAACATGCTGAAGGGTATAAAGGATACGATCAAAAACTGGGCAAAAAGTGATGGATTTGTACAAGGTTCAGATTTTCTCGTAAACCGCAGGGGAACGGATGCGCTGTCAAAAGACGCATTGCAGAAGTTTTCAGACGCAGGCGTGAAGCCGATGGAATGGATCGACCAGTTTGTTTCTGAGACCATCGTGCGCGCAAAGTATTCGGAGGAAATGAAAGCCGGATCGACGCCGGAAGAAGCCATGAGAAGCGCGAACCAAACGGCTGCGAACATCCTGGCGGATAGAAGCTACGGACAAATGCCAACGCTTTTCAATGCGAAGAATCCGCTGGTAAAGACGCTGACAATGTTTCAACTTGAGGTAAACAACCAGTATAGGAATTTGTTTAAGGACCTGCCACGGTCAGCAAAGGGGAGCGGGGGAAAAGCAGCCCTTACGATTGCATTGGGATTACTGAAGTATTGCGTAGGCGCGTGGCTGTATAACGAGATGTACGAGAAAATGACTGGACGGCGTGCAGCATTTGATCCGATTGGAATCGTACAGAGTGCGGCAAAAGATTTTAGCGACGAAAATATGTCAAAAGCGCAGGCGACAACAAACCTCGTTTCGGATGTGGCGGAACAGATTCCATTTGTAGGAGGTTTGATCGGCGGCGGACGCGTGCCGGTATCGTCTGCGATCCCGTTTGGCGGGAGCCTTACGGATATAGCGAAAAACATTGGAGACGTCGCGACGGGAAGCGAATCCGCAAAAGACAAGCTAGGGAAGGAACTTCTGAAACCTGTATGGTATATTGCGCCTCCGGGAGGCGGAGGCGCGGCAAAAAAGGCCGTGGAAGGCGCGCAGACAATTGCGAAGGGCGGCGAATATGGGGTGGACAAGGACGGAAACCGAAAGCTGAAATTTTCAACGGACGGAGACGGAATTGACATCCTTCGTGCGCTGGTGTTTGGGAAATATGCCACGGAAGGCGGGCAGGAGTATGTGAACGGCGGCTTCAAGGGACTTTCGACGGGACATACCGCAGCACACACGAACCTTGTGAACGGCGGGGTGAAGCCGCAAAGGGCAGAAGAAATTATAAAAAACATTGCCGCGGTGGAAGGGGACAGAGACGAGAACGGAGATTTGATAAAAGGCAGCGCAGGCAAGAAACTAATTGCCGAGATCGACAAATTAACCGACCTCGACGCCACCCAAAAATATAGGCTGTATTACGATATGGTATGGACTGATTCCCTGAAAAAAGATATGGACGCTGCCATAGAGGATTACGGGATCGGGGAAATGACGCTGATAAACGCCTATAAAAATACATACGGAATCAAAGGGGATAAAGACGAAAACGGAGAGACAATAAGCGGAACCAAGGGCAAGAAGGTACGGGATGCGATTGACAGGCTGGCCTTAAGCGGGAGCAAGGAGCAAAAGGAAAGGCAAAGGGCATTTTTATATGAAATGTTCGGAGGCGGAAAAAGCGCCGCTGCAAAAGGGGCAAATAACATGGCAGGAGCAACGATCCCGGAGGCGGCGGGAGTGGAAAACACATCCGCGACGACGATCCCAGAGGCGGCGGGATATGATATCCCGAACTACAAAGGAGACACGCTTACGAAGATATCTTCCATTGGGGTGACCCCGGAGGATTACGCGTACATTGACGACAGAATCAGTGCGAAAGAGGACAGGGTGGCATACTTGCAGGAATTGGGGTTTGACGGGAAGCAGCTTTCCGGCCTTGTGGAAAACTTTGTGATGGGAAAGACCGCGAAGGGCAAGATGCGCGTTGCCGAAGAAGATATGAACATCGACAACGGCACATATATTGATGCGTATATTTTCGGATATTCGAGCGTCGGTTCCAAAAGCGAACGCAATGCGCAGATCAGGGATTATGTGAACGGACTTTCGCTTTCAGATGAGCAAAAAGATGCGCTTTACGGATGGGTGAAAGTTTCGCGCGGCAAAACAAAGGATGGGAAACAGACGGGAGGATCGTCCGGCGGTTCCAGCAGACGCGGAAGGAGCGGCAGAATGTCGAGCGGCAGAAGGTCGAGCGTAAAATCCGCCGCAGTATCACAAGAGATACCGGATGCTGTATGGAACGAATTGCGGGCCAATGTAAAAACACCGACGATCAAATCAAGCAATCCTGTATGGGAAACATTGGAAGCATTGCTTGACCGCGGGGATAAGATACGCGAAGAAACGATGCAGCAGGAACTGGCGGCGGTGGACGCAACCCCGTACATGAGCAGCGCATGGCGCGCAGAGCGCAAGCGGGAAATTCGAAAACGCTATGAAAGGGGTATAGTATCGTGAACAAAAAAATCAAGGCGGACTGGAGGAAAGAGTATGAAAATTTATATCAATCCGGGACATGGCGGCAGCGATAGCGGGGCCGCAGCGTTTGGAAGAACGGAAAAGGCGGACAATCTGCGTTATGCGTCCGCAGTGGCGGACAAGCTGAAAGCGGCGGGACACACCGTGGAGCTGGAGCGGAACGCGGATTATCTGATTCCGGTGAAAGACATTGCAAAAAACGCGAACCTGTGGGGTGCGGACCTGTTCATTGCCTTTCACCGCAACGCGGGAGGCGGCGAGGGTGTTGAGTGCCTGATCGTATCCACGGCAAGCGAAACATCCCGCAATATGGCGCAGGCAATCCAGAATGCCCTTTTGGGCGTTGGGTTCCGTGATCGCGGCGTAAAGGTGCAGGATAGGAATACGTATGTCTTATCGCACACGACCATGCCCGCAACGACGATAGAGTGCGGATTTATCGACAATGAAAACGATAATGCCCTGTTTGACGCCAAGTTTAATGAGATCGTTCAGGGGATTACGGACGCGATCCTGTCTATTGCCGGAGGGAGTGCACCGTCTACACCGGCACCACAGCCCACAGCCCCCGCGCAGGACGTTCCGACGCTTACGCGCAACCTACGCAATGGATCAAGGGGTGAAGACGTGAGACAGGCACAGGCGCGGTTAAACAGGCATAAGGCAAACGCAGGGAAAGAGGACGGCGTATTTGGTTCTAACACCGAAGCGGCAGTTAGACGTTTTCAGCGGGCGCGCAAGAACGAAGGTCGGGACATCGGAAAAGTGGACGGGGTTATAGGCTCGAAGACATGGGCTATTTTGTGGGAATAGAAGGGAGATAATATAATGTTAGGTTTAATCATTGGTTTAAGCATCATCATGTGGTACGTGATCGACAGGTTTAAGGAGCTTTGGGAAGGTCATAGCTACGGTAAATTTATCACGGTCGGTGTGTCTGCGGTACTTGCTTTCGGTCTGTCTTTCGGCTTTGGGCTTGATCTGGTATTTGCAATGGATCTGTTTGAGGTATCGTCCACGGGCGGTATTATCCTGACGGCGTTGGTGTTGATGTCCGGCAGTTCTGCGGTGTCTGAAATCATCGGGAGAATCAAGGGCGGAGAGAAAGCAGAGGGGTAAGCATGGACACAAAGCAGCTCACAGAAAAAATAATCGTCATCGGGGAAGAAGTCAAAGGACATGAACAGCAGATCAGGACATTGTTTGAGCAGCAGAAGGAAATCAAAGACCTGACCAAAGCCACCAACTCGCTTGCGATATCGGTTGAAAAACTGGCTGATAAAGTCTTGAATGTAGATGAGCGTCTCGATTGTATTGAGAAGGGCGAGAAACAAAAGCACTTCGAACTCTGGAAAATTCTTGTACCGGGTGTAGTCGGTGCGCTCATCATGTATGCGGTAAATTATATGCTAAGGTAGGAGAGAGGGGCGCAGGCTTAGGTTTGCGCTCTTTTTTGTTATACGTTGGTAAAGCATTGAAAGCTATAAACAAGGTCTCGCTGGATTAAATGGAGGGAGTACAATGGCAAGTCAGGAGTATAGCGTAAAAATTACAAAACTGTCGCCCGAAAGGGGGGGGTGCTATATTGCCGAAGTCGAGGAACTTCCTGGATGTATTGCAGACGGAGAAACACCGCAGGAAGCCTTGAACAATGTTGACGAGGCAATAAATCTGTGGATAGAAGTGCAGCAGAAAAGCGGAAGGTCGGTTCCTGCCCCGAAAGTTTATGAGAACAAGAAGGAATACAATGGAAAAATAAGTTTGCGGACATTGAACGCCTGAGCCGCTCTGAATAGGGGCGGCCTTTTATGTGCAATTTTTTACAGGAAAATTGTTTTCAAATGCGGAATACGTTTTATTATGATATAATTTAATATGCAAACTTAAAACGGTAACTAACACGTAACTAACAAATGTAACTAAAAGTCGCTCTATAAAAGGATTTTAAATTTACGAGGAGTAAACGAAATGAAAGCGAGACTTGATGAGGTCATGGAAAAAAGGCGCTCGATCCGTACGCTTGAAAGAGACAGCCGGATTACACGGGAAACGGTGGAAAAAGCGATCGGGCTGGCACGTCATGCGCCGAGCGCGTATAACGCGCAGACCAGCAGGCTGGTCGTGCTTATGAATGAGGAGCACGGGAAATTTTGGGATATTGCGGAAAAGGAGCTGCGTCTTGTAACGCCGCCGGACGCTTTCGCGCGGACACAGAAAAAGCTGGACGGCTTCCGCGGCGGCAATGGAACGGTCCTGTTTTATGAGGACGCGGCGGAGACAGAAAAACTGAAACAGGATTTTCCCTTGTATGAGGATAAGTTCGACGCGTGGGCGCAACACAATAACGCGATTCTGGAATATGCGGTATGGCTTGCGTTTGCGGAGCGGGAGATCGCATCGTCCCTCCAGCACTATAATCCGCTTGTGGATGCGGATGCCGCAAAGGAATGGGATATTCCGGAAAGCTGGGTGCTGGTCGCGCAGATGCCCTTTGGCAGGGCGGCGGAAGAGCCGGGTCTGCGGACGTTTAAACCGCTTGACGAAATCGTGAAATTTTATGGATAAAAAAGGAGCCCTTGGCTCCTTTTTCTTATCTTAATCTGAAAATAATTGCTTGTCTGTCTCATCCGCCGAGAGGCACTTGCCTTTTTCAAAAAAACTCCCGTTATTCAGCATGGCGTTTGGACGCCGTAATCATGGTGCAGTGCGGAAGCTCTTCTGGATTTGTGGCAAAGCTTCGGCGGACTGACAGTAATTTTTATCACCAGGATCGTATATTTAAAAAATTTGTTTCACGTTAAATTATTTTGTTGCGCGTCGTTTCGTCTTACCCTGCAAGCATCCGGTGCCCTCCTTTCGCTTTTCATTAATCAAAGTATACATCCAATATGTGAACGCATTATGAATATCAAATGAAGATTAACGAAAGATTTTCCTGAAAGATAGATAAGCACGAAATAACGGGGCCAAACATGAAGATTTCTATACATTGGGCGGATTCATTGCTATAATAAATTGAATAAAAAAAGACTGGGTTTAATGATATGGAAAAGGGCGTTTCTGCAAACAGGGTAATTGTGTCGGTCCTGACGGTGTTGGTACTGGTACCGCTTGCTTTCCTGACGGTAAACAGCGTCCTTATGACGGCCGATATTCCGGAACCATCCACGGAAGCGACTGTTTTCGGCCCGGATATGCCGTGGGTTCATCTGGCCGCTGCGGCAGCGGTGGCCGTCCTGCTGGCGGTGTTCCGCGGACAGCTTGCCCGGCTGCCGGAAAAGCGCCTGCTTACCGTGGGCATGACGCTGGTGTTTGTCGCCGGGCTCGTATGGGTGTTTACCATGCGCGTTGAAACTGGAGCGGATCAGTATTTCGTGCTGGAAGGTGCAAAAAATTTTTTGCAGGGCGATTATCAGGCCTTTAGGGAGGGGGGGTATTTTTATGCCTATCCCCACCAGCTGGGGCTCGCGTTATACTTTCAGCCGTTCCTGCTGGCCGCGGGTCAAAATGCCTGGCTCTGGATACAAGCCGCGAACGTGCTGTGGCTGCTGCTTGGTTTTTATTGCCTGCAGCGAATTACGGCGCTCCTGTTTGGAAAACGGGAAGTCACGAACGCTGCCGTGATCCTGATGCTCCTCTGTTTTGAAATACTGCTTTATGTGGTGTTCGTCTACGGCAACGTTCCCGCGTTCGGGCTGGGACTCCTTGCGGTGCTGCTCCAGGTCAAATATTTTAAAAGCCGTAATACGCTTTCCGCAGTGCTGTCGGTTGCCGCGGCCGCAGGCGGCGTCCTGCTCAGGAACAATAACCTCGTGTGGCTGGTTGCGATGCTGCTCTTCTATCTGATGGATTGCGTCTTTGAGCGGAAGAAACGTTCCATCCTCTTTGCCGTTTTGCTGATAGGGGCGAATATCGCCGCGGGCGGCACGGTCGATCTCTATTATTCCGCCGTCACCGGCATCCCGGTAAACGGCGGTGTGCCCAAGATCGCGTGGGCGGCGATGGGCCTTCAGGAAGGGCCGAGGGCCCCGGGGTGGTACAACGCCTATATCCGCACTGTTTATGAGGATGCGGATTTCAGCGGAGCGGAGGCGGCCCTTGCCGCAGGGGAAAGCATCAAAGGCTCGCTCGCGAATTTTGCGGAGCATCCCGGATATGCGGTGCGGTTTTTTTATGAAAAGGTTTCCTCCACCTGGAATAACCCCGATTTCCAGAGTTTTTGGATCAGCCAGGCGCAGGATTACAGCAATATTGAACACAACAGGCTGTCAAACAGCATCTATTATGGGAAAGCCAGCCTTTTGCTGAAGGGTTTCATGGATATTTACCAGTCCCTCGTCTATCTTGGCTCCGCGCTCTTTTTCCTGCTCCGGTTCAAAAAAATCGGCCGTGAACAGCTTTTGCCGGGTATTATTTTTCTAGGTACCTTCCTTTTCCATCTTTTTTGGGAAACAAAAGCGCAATATGCGGCGACCTGTTTTCCCCTGCTGATCCCGTACGCGGCATATGGCTGGCTGGAGCTTTCGGGCAGGGTGCGGGAACATTTTGCCCGAAAATGGGGAACGGGAAGACGTTTCCCCAAAGCTCCCCCGGGAACGCGGCGAAGGCATAAAAAAGCGCCCGCCGGGGAAGCGGACGCTATTTTCAGACTTATATATCAATTGTAGGTTCTGTTTGGGTGGGTTATGTTTTAAACTGTTCATCCTACCATAGGCACGCCCCCTTCACACTTTGCATCCGCGGCTCCGCAGTGCTTGCGGAGCGCCAGGATGTTCGTTAAATCTATGGTACTGTCCTTATGTGAATTCCATATGAAGTTCCAATGAACATTTTAAGAATTCGACGGGACATATTCCTCGAATGTAATGTTCGTGGATGCCGTGCGTCCGCTGCGCTCGATCGTGATTTCCACGGTGTCGCCCACGGAGTGGCTGTCGATCACTTCCTCAAGGTCGGAGGAAGTGGCGATCTCCCTGCCGTCCAGCGATACGATCCTGTCCCCAGCCTGGATGCCGAGCTTTTCCGCTGCCGAGCCTTCCGTTACCTGCGCCACATAAACGCCCGTACCCGAAAGGCCGTAGCTCATTGCGGTCTGCACGTCGGAAACATCGAGGACCGATACCCCAATGGAGATACGCCCGGTCACATAGCCGCTTTCGATCAGTTCGTCGACGACGTCCTTCGCTTCATTCACCGGGATAGCGTAGCCAAGCCCTTCCACGTTTGTTCCACCGGATTTTGCAACGACAATGCCGATGAGCTCGCCCTGTCCGTTGAAAAGGCCGCCGCCGGAGTTTCCGGGATTGATGGCCGCGTTCGTCTGGATCAGGTTCATCGCGCCGTTTCCAAGATTGATTTCACGGTTCGTCGCGCTCACAATGCCGTCCGTTACCGTTCCTCCGAGCGTTCCAAGCGGGTTGCCGATCGCGACCGTTGTGTCGCCGACCGCAATTGCGTCCGAATCGCCGAATGTAACGGGCGTAAGCCCCGCCGCTTCGATCTTGAGGACCGCAAGGTCTGTCTGCGGGTCCCTGCCGATAAGCGCCGCGTCATAGCTGGTCCCATCCTTCGTGCGCACGGTATAGCTGGTGCCGTCCTCCACAACGTGGTTGTTGGTAACGATATAGCCGTCCTCGGAAATGATGACGCCGCTGCCCGCCGCCTCGCCGGACACCTGCTGCATAAACTGGTTCGTCTGTACGACCTCGGTCGTAATTTCCACAACAGAGTCCTGCGTTTTTGCCGCGATATCCGCTACGGAGAGGTCGCTGCCCGAGGAACTGCCCGCATCCGCCGAAGTCTGGAGCACGCCGGTGTCATTTTGTGTGACTCCCGTAGGGAGATTGCTCCTTCCGGTCATCATTCCGGCGCCGAAACCAAAGACCGCCGAAGCGCCGATGCACAGCGTCAGGACGACTGCCGCCGCCTTCTTTGTCAGGAACGGCGCTTTTTCCTTCTTTGGTTTCCTGCCGCCTCCCTGTCCGCCGGAATAAAAACTTTCACTGTCAAGTCGGCGGGGATCATTGCTTTGCGCCTGCCGAAGATATCCATTCTCTTCACGGGAAACGGGATGCGGAAACGCGTCTCCCTGTCCGCCCGTAAATCCGCCCTGTTCCCGATAAAAAAATCTGTTGTCGTTCATGTTAAGCCTCCTTTATAAGCTATCTATTCAAAGGTTTTGTTTTATTTTACAAATTAATGATAATCTCCGAACGTGACGAATTCTTGAACCCGGTTTGAACAATATTTGAAGGAAACGTAACAAATTTATGAATGGCGTATGCCGCGCGCCGCGGCGCGAAAAAAGGCCGCCTCCGCACTTGCAGGGGCGGCGCTTGAAAATTTTGTTCTTTGCCTATTTTTTGCCTCCGGGCGCGTCCGGGGCCGCCTGCGAAGCCCGCTGCCTTTTATCCTGAAACAAACGTATTATTGTCAATAGTACGCTAACGCAGAGGATCATAACGCCAATCCCATAAACGGTCTGCATGCCGTATACGAATACGTCCGGCTTTCCGGAAATGAAACCCTTGACCTGATAGCCGACTTTGGAGCTCATCAGCGAGTAGAGCAGCGTAGTCAAAAGGGAAATGCCGGTCACGCTGCCGAAGTTGCGCGTAAAGGCGTTGATACTGCCGGTGATGCCGAGTTTCCCGGCGGGCGCGGTAGACATAATGAGGGAGGTGTTGGGAGCGGAGAAAACGCCCGCGCCAAAACCCACGATGCACAGGAACAGGATTAGCTTTGCTACCGGTTCGGCCGCCGTCATGGTGGAAAGAAGGTAAAGCCCCGCAGTCATGACGACGAGACCGACGAGCGTAATTTTTGCCGCGCCGACCTTGTCGGAAATATAACCCGAAAGGGGAGACATAATCCCCATTACAATGGGGAAGCTCATCATGATAAGGCCAGTCTGCCCGGGGTCGATTTTCAGCACATCCTCGATATAGAACGGCTGAATGATACTGATGCCGCTCATCGCAAAGAACTGGATAAGTACGCAAACGATACTGATTGTAAACAACGAGTTTTTAAACAAAGAGAGGTCCACGATTGGCTGCTTGCTTTTTTTCTCAAACCATATGAAAAGCGCAAACAACACGATGCAGCCAACGAAAGCCAATATAATGTAGTATCGGTCGTAACCCACGTTCTGCCCGGAGAGCAGCGCGTAGAAAAAGAGGATTACCGCCGCCGCAAGCGTCACGGCGCCGAGGGTATCCACCTTCTGCTTGGTTTTCGTCCCGCGGGGCAGGAGCCGCAGCGCGAGAAGGAACCCTACGATCCCCACGGGCACGTTAATCAGGAAAATATAATTCCAGCTGAGGGAAGAAACGATCAGTCCGCCGATGGGCGGGCCAAGCATGGTGCCGAGCGCTACGGAAATACCGGAAATACCGAGTGCGCGCCCGCGTTCACTTGCGGGGAACACCTCGGTGATGATCCCCTGGTTGTTCGCCATGGCTGCCGCGCCGCCGATTCCCTCGATCGCCCGGGAAACGATCAGCGTATTCAGGTCGTGCGACAAGCCCGCCATCAGCGAACCGATGGTAAATACCGCGGTGCCGAACATAAAAAGCCGCCCCTTGCCCTTGATGTCGCCGAGCCGGCCGAAAAGCAGAATAGACGCGACCACGGCAATCAGGTATACGATCACCACAAGCTGGATCGATTCCATATCGGTCTTGAGGTCCTTTACCATCACGGGCAAGGCCACGTTTACGATCGTGCCGTCCAGCGTTGCCATGAAAGGCATAAAGATCAGGACGGCGAGGATCGACCATTTATGTTTTGCATAATATTCCGGAGAGGTACGGTTCGTCATTTTACGGTCTTCCTTTTTCTCTGAGATAGTAAGTATATACCCCATGAAAAAGGGAATAATCTAAAAATTACGCTGTCAGGCGCTGGGGACAAGATGGATGAGCAGCACCTCGCTCGGCGCAAACAGGCGAAACGGAATGACGGAAACGCCGAGGCCCATACTGATAATCATCGCGGCGCGGCCACTCGTATAAAGCCCGTCCGAATATTGAGGGAAAAGCGTATGGCTTCCCGGGGAGATGAGGGCTTTGCCGCCCGGAAGGCGGATTTGTCCTCCGTGGGTGTGCCCGCAGAGCACAAGGTCTGCGCCCGTCCGGTCATAGCCGCCGCGAAAAGGCAGGGGATCATGCGCCAGCAATAAATTGAAGCGGCCGTCCTGCGGAAAACACAGGCGCCCCGCGCTGTGCGCGTCAATCGTAGGGTCGTCCACCCCGCCGATATTGAGCGCTGTGCCGCCCGCGGTAAAGGAAACATGTCTTCCGTCCAGCACGGTCACGCCGTTTTCCGTAAAAATGGCTTTGGTATAGTCCGCCCACATACGTTCATGGTTTCCCGTCACAAAAAAAGAGGGAAAAGCGCGGCCTCCCGCCCATGCGGCCACATTTTCGATATACGCCCGGTTGGGATGCTTCGTATGGGAATGGTAGATCATATCCCCGGTGATCGCCACGAGGTCGGGCCGCAGTCCCTCCACTGTCTCAAACAGGATGCGGTTCTTCCTGCCGAACGATTTTTCATGCAGGTCGGAAATCTGCGCGATCCGCACAGGCGTTTTGATCTTTTCGTTTTTTATGGTATATTCAGTCACGCGAAACATTAGCTTATCCTTATCCATCGCAATTTGGCAACGACTCTATCATACTACGATCCGGCGGCCGCAGGCAACAGCCGCGTGACTGTGATCTCGGGCCGCGCGAAGAGGCGGAAAGGGATCACCGAAGATCCAAGCCCCATGCTGATAACCATCGCAGCGCCGTCTTTGGTATAAAGACCGTCCGAATATTCGGGGAAAAAGCCGCCGTCCGCATAAAAAATGGCTTTCGTCCACGGCAGGCGGACCTGTCCGCCGTGCGTATGCCCGGCAAGCACAAGGTCCGCGCCTGCCCGGGCATAATCTTCAAAAGCGCCGGGACGGTGCGCGAGCAGGAGGCAAAAATTCTCTCTGCCGTTAAAATCGATCCCGGAAATACTGTCAGGGTCGATATCGGGATCGTCGATCCCGCCGATGGAAAGCACTGTGTCTCCGACATTAAAAGACGTTACTTTTCCGTCAAGGACCGTCACGCCGTTTTTCGCAAACGCTTCCTTCACCGCCTGCGGATGATACCGGTCGTGGTTACCCGTGATGAAAAAAGACGGCGCGGTCTGCACGCAGTTTTTCGCGAGGGTTTCCATATAGGGAAAATTGGGGGAATCGGTGTAGGAATTATAGATGATGTCGCCCGTAATAACGATCAGGTCGGGCTGCACGCTCCGTACCGCCGCAAACAGGCCGGCGTTATCTTTTCCGAAAGACTTTTCGTGCAGGTCGGAAAGCTGGACGATCGTAACCGGATTTTCGATCTTATCGCTGCCGATCTCGAATTCCGCAATGTTCAGCGTCTCGTTCTGCCCGAGCATAAACACCCAAATGTTGACCGCAAAGAAGGCGGCCAGCAGGAAAAAGAGGATTCTTTTGCCGTGTTTTCTCATAAGCATCTCCTTTTTTAACATTATATATTCTGCGGACGGAAAAAGTGTAAAGAAACTATTAACTTTCTTGCGAAAAAGTGTTGCTTTTTGCAAAGCGTGTGATATAATAAATAATGCTACTTTGTGGAAAAAGAGGTGAAACGCAATGAAAGAAGGAATTCATCCGAAGTATGGCGAATGCACAGTGACGTGCGCCTGCGGCGAAACTTTTAAAACAGGCTCTGTAAAGTCCGAGATGAAGGTCGATATCTGCTCGAAATGTCATCCGTTCTTCACGGGAAGACAGAAGCTTGTCGATACAGGCGGTCGTGTGGATAGATTTAAGAAGAGATACGGCATGAAATAATGTGCCCATCCTTATTGATGTGTTCTAAAAGACTACAGACCGTTCTTCCTAAAAGAGGTACGGTCTGTTTTTCTTTTTTATAACGATTTACCGAAAAGGCCGGTCACAGGCTTTTGGCAGCAATTGCATAAAGCGGTATTAAAGCGGCACGGCAAAACTGCCGCTGTAGAAAGGAACTGAATGAAACGTACAAGTATTGGCGGTCAGGGGGTCCTCGAAGGCGTTATGATGCGCTCTCCGGAGACAACCGCAATCGCAGTCCGGCGGGAGTGCGGAGAGATCGTAACACAGAAGGAAGAGACGAAATCTCTTTCCGCGCGCTATAAAATATTGGGGATCCCGATTATCCGCGGCGTGGTGAATTTCGTGGAAATGCTCGTTTCGGGCGTCAAGACGATCACGGATGCGGCTAAAATGTATGATCCTGAGGACGAGGAGCTCGAGCCCTCCAAAACGGAAAAGGCAATCGCGGAAAAAACGGGAAAAAGCCCGATGGATGTGGCAATCTTTTTTGCCGTGATTATCGCCGTGGTGGTGGCGGTGGGGCTGTTTTTCATCCTGCCCAACCTGATTACCGGATGGATTACGCCCTATGTGGATTCTGCGTTCGGCAAAAACCTGATCGACGGGGTCATTCGGGTGGGGATGTTTCTGGTCTACCTGTTTGCCATCTCCAATATGAAGGATATAAGGCGGCTGTTCGGCTATCACGGCGCGGAGCATAAGGTTATCAACTGCTTTGAGCACGATATGCCCCTGGATGTGGAGCACGCGCGCCAAAATACGCGCCTGCACCCGCGCTGCGGGACAAGTTTCCTGCTGATCGTCATGATTATCTCCATTCTGCTTTTTACGCTTCTCGGGTGGAGCGACAGCTGGCTCATCCGCATCGGCCTGCGCCTTGCGATGCTGCCCGTTGTGGCAGGCGTGTCCTATGAAATATTGAAGCTGGTCGCCAAATACGACAACAAATTTACGATGGCCCTTAGGAAGCCGGGGATGGCGCTGCAATACCTCACGACGCGCGAACCGGACGACGGCATGATCGAAGTCGCCCTCGTTTCCTTCCTTGCTGCGGAAGGAAATATGACGGACGAAGAGATCGCTGCGCTTGCTGAAAAATACGGTCACAAGATCGACGGCTCCCCGGTAGAAAAAGGGGAATGCGCGGCAGATACGCAGGAAGCGGTCCTTGAGACCAATGAGTAATTGGGGCGAAGTCTTTAAACAAACTATAAAAACACTTGCCGATGCGGGCTTTGCGGAAGCGGAGGCTGAGGCAAGGGTGATTACGGCGCATGTGCACGGCGGGGATTTTTCTTCGCTGTGCCTGCGCTTTTTCGATGCGTGCGGCCGGGAAGAGGAAGTAAAGCGCCTCGCCGCCGAGCGCCTTTCAGGGAAGCCGCTCGCGTATGTGCTGCGCGAAAAGTATTTTTACGGCAGGCCGTTTTATGTTGACGAACGGGTACTGATCCCGCGTTACGATACCGAAAGCGTGGCGGAACGCGCGCTCGGCGCGGCGCGGGAAAATGGGTATAAGACTGTTCTCGACCTGTGCTGCGGGAGCGGTGTGCTCGGCGTGACACTCGGCGCGGAAGGGCGTTTTGAAACGGTCTGCTTCGCGGACAGCTCTGGCGATGCGCTCAGCGTGGCGCGGAAAAACGCGGCCGCATTGATTCCGCGGCAGGAGAAAAGCTTCGTGCAGGGGGATTTTCTGGAAAAGATCGGCGGACGCTTCGATTTGGTGGTGTGTAATCCGCCGTATATCAGCGCTGCGGACTATGCGGAGCTTGAGCCGCAGGTGAGGGACTACGAGCCGCGGTCTGCGCTCCTTGCGGCGCGCGGCGGCTATGCGTTTTACGAGCGGGCGGCACGGGAGATTCCTTCGGTCCTGAACGCGGGCGGGGCGCTCGTTCTCGAGATCGGCGATACGCAGGCGGAGCGCGTGCGTTCCTTGCTAAAAACAGCTGGATTTGTTAAAATCAGTTGTGGCTGCGACCTTGGCGGGAGACCCCGCTGGGTTTGTGGCTTCATGGGTACATAAGCCGTGGCTGTCTTGCTTTTTCAAAGCCGGCCACGATAGGTAGGAGACGTTTATGCTGGATAAATTAAAAACGATCAAGGATAGATACGACGCATTGTCGGAGGCGCTTTCCGATCCGGAAGTCACCCGGAACCAGGAAAAATTCCGCACGCTTGCGCAGGAACAGTCCTCCCTCACGGAGATCGTGGAGGCGTACGACCGGTATGCAAGGGTGCTGGACCATATCGCCCAGAACCGCGAGCTGGCTGAGACGGAGACCGACGCGGAGCTGGTCGCGCTGGCAAAGGAGGAGCTCGCGCCGCTCGAAAAAGAGCGGGAGGCGCTGGAAGACGAGCTCAAGGTCCTTCTGATCCCCAAGGATAAGAACGATGATAAAAACGTGATCCTCGAAATCCGCGCGGGCACCGGGGGTGATGAAGCGGCGCTTTTTGGCGGCGACCTGCTGCGCATGTATCTGCGCTATGCGGAGCGCAGGGGGTATGCGGTGGAGACCATGTCCTCCAACACCACGGAGCTTGGCGGTGTCAAGGAGATAGTCATTTCGATCGCGGGCAAAGGCGCGTATGCGCGGCTGAAATACGAAAGCGGCGTACACCGCGTCCAGCGAGTGCCGGATACGGAATCGTCCGGACGCATCCACACCTCGGCAGCGACGGTGGCGGTGCTGCCCGAGGCGGAAGAGGTGGAAGTGAACATCGATCCCGGAGACCTGCGCGTGGATGTGTTCCGCAGCGGAGGGCACGGCGGACAGAGCGTCAATACGACGGACAGCGCCGTACGCATTACGCATTTGCCGTCCGGTCTGGTGGTGACCTGCCAGGACGAAAAATCCCAGATTAAAAATAAAGCCAAGGCGATGAAAGTACTCGCCTCGCGGTTATATGATCTATATAAGGGCGCGGCGGACAGCGAACTGTCGGAGAACCGCCGGAGCCAAATCGGCTCCGGGGACCGCAGCGAACGCATCCGTACCTATAATTTCCCCCAGGGACGGGTTACGGACCACCGTATCGGGCTTACGCTCTATAAGCTCGAGGCGTTCCTCGACGGGGATATGGACGAGATGATCGACGCGCTTACCCTGGACGAACGGCAAAGGAAACTGCAGGAGCAGTAAACCGCAAAACCGTCGGGCAATGGTTTTGCCGTTGCCGGGAACGGAATGTGGCAGGGCCTTCACAAGGAGGAGCGGCTAAATGAACCCAATTTTATATGCGACGCTCGTGGGCGCGGCGGTCGGTGCGCTCGGCACAGGCATCGGCGCGCTTGCCGTATTTTTTATTAAAATCAAAGGGAAACGTATTTCCGCCGTATTGATGGGCCTGTCTGCGGGCATTATGCTCTCGGTGGTGCTTTTCGATATGCTGCCGGAATCTATGGAAAGCGCGGGCTGGCCCTTGGCGCTGGTTTGGTTTGCCGCCGGCGCGTTTGCGCTTTTTCTAATCAACAAATTTATGCCGCACCATGACGTGTCCGCCTCCGGGAATTCGGAGCTGATCCGGGATTTGAAACAGGACCGGCTGGTGCGTTCGGGTTTTTTGCTTGCGATGGGGATCGCAGTGCATAACCTTCCAGAGGGGCTTGCGCTCGGAAGCGGGCTTGTGTCCGCGAGCAGCTTTGGCTTTGGCCTTGCGGTGCTGCTGTTTGTGCATAATATCCCGGAAGGGATGGGGCTTGCGATTCCTCTGAAACTGGGAGGCGTCAAATACAGCCGCATTTTGCTTACCGCAGTCCTTGCGGCGCTTCCGATGGCGGTTGGCGCGCTTGTGGGGGCGCTTGTGGGGAACATCTCGCCCACGGTGCTGGGTGGAAGCGTGGCCTTTGGCGGCGGCGCGATGCTGTACCTGACGTTCAGCGAGCTACTTCCGCAGGCGGCGGGGCTTTACAAAGGGTGGCCAACCTGGGCCGGGCTTGCAGCCGGGGCGGTATTTGGCGGAATATTGGTGGCGCTTGTATGATAATGAAGACGGCAACGATTTTTGCGTGGAAAGACAGGGAAAGCGCGGTAGCGCAGGCAGCGGAAGAGCTGAAAGGCGGCGGGCTGGTCGTGTTTCCTACGGAAACCGTATACGGTCTTGGTGCAAACGCTTTTGACGCGGATGCGGTGCGGCGCATTTTTAAAGCCAAGGGAAGGCCGCAGGATAACCCGCTCATCGTCCACATCGCAAAGATGGAACAGCTCCGCGATGTGGCGGCGGAAGTGAGCGGCACGGCCCGCAGGCTGATGGAGCGGTTCTGGCCGGGACCGATTTCGGTTATCGTGAAAAAGTCGGCCCGCATTCCGGATGCGGTGAGCGCGGGCCTTGGGACGGTGGCGGTGCGGATGCCGGAAAACGACCTTGCGCGTGAGATCATCGCGCGCGCGGGCATACCGGTGGCGGCGCCCAGCGCAAATATTTCCGGCAAGCCGAGCCCAACGCTCGCGCGGCATGCGTACGAGGACCTGTGCGGAAAAGTGCCGCTGATTATTGACGGGGGGCCGTGCCGGGTGGGGGTCGAATCCACCGTCGTAGACGCGACGGGGGAAATCCCTGTGATCCTCCGCCCCGGCGATATCACCCCGGAAATGATCCGGCAGGCGGTGGGAAACGTCCGCGTGCACCACGGTGTGATGAGCGAAGCCCAAAAAGATGAAGTATGCGCGTCTCCCGGGATGAAATACAGGCATTATGCCCCGAAAGCGAATGTTACGGTATTTACAGGGGATAAAAAAGAGGTTGCGAAATGCGTTAATTTTCGGTATCATAGTGATAGTATGCAGGGTAAAACGGCTGTCGTCCTGTGCCTCGACGAATGCGCGGGGCTTTATCCCGAATGCAGGATATTGCCGCTGGGCAGGGACGCAGGGGAGGCAGAAGCGGCCCTCTTCCGTACATTGCGGGAGATCGACGAACAGGGTTTCGATGCTGCATATTTCCATGCGCAGGAAGAAAAAATGGGCCTTGCGGTCATGAACAGGATCATAAGGGCGGCGGGACACCGGATTGTGGCCGCCGGGGAGGAAAAAGAATAAAACTATGAACGTATTGTTTGTTTGCACAGGCAACACCTGTAGAAGCCCCATGGCGGAAACGCTGATGGACGATGCGGTAGACCGAAGTAGGATCCTTCACGGTGAAGTGAAGATCAAATCGGCAGGCACATTCGCCTGCGAGGATGCCGACCCAACGGAAGAAGCGGTGCGCACGATGGAAGAAATGGGCCTTGAGCTTGAAGGCCACGGCGCGGTGCAGTTCACGGCGGAGCTCGCGGAATGGGCCGATATCATCCTTGCTATGGGCAAGGAACAGCTCGAACATATGGAGGTGCTGGCGCCCGAGGAAACGGGCAAGATGCACACTCTGCTCGGTTATGCGCAGGGCGTCCTGGGCGAGCCGGCCACGAGTTCCTACGACATCATGGACCCCTTTGACGAGGGAATGGAGGAATACCGCGCGTGTGCGCAGCAGCTTGCAAAGGCGGTGGAGCTGTTGGTGGAACGCCTCGAACACGAATTTGAAGACAAGGCTTAGCGCCTTGTCTTTTTTATACGGCTGTTTTTCAGGAAACGGCCGCCGATTTCAGGGTACTCTGGAACATTTCCGTCATCCGGCCGTTGAGACCGTTCAGCTCACTTTCAATATCGATATTACTTTGGATATACTGGAAAATTTCCTTATCCGCAATGCCCATCAGGTCATAGTATTCCACAAATTCGATGGGGATCGTCTCCGATTCGGACAACAGGAGAGCTAAGGCCTGCGGATCGATATACGCTTCCATATCGGCTGCGGCCGCTTCGGTCTGCTGGACGCTTTTCAGCACCGGAAAGGCATATCCATACGAAAGAAATTCGGTTTGCAGTGCTTCGTCGAGCGTCATATGCTGTAAAAATTGTTTTGCGGAGGCCTTTGCGGCGCTGTTTTTATTGATGCCGAACGCGCAGCAATCATAAGGCTCCGTACGGTAAGGGCCGTCAGGCCCCTTGGGAATCCGGAGTATCTGCAAATCCATCTGCGGATAATTTTTGACATAATAGCGGGCCTCGGCAAGATCGGTCACTTTAATCAGGGCATGGTTGTGTTCAAAAGAACCGTTAGAGTCTTCCAGAGTCAGGCGGTTCATGCTGGTAGCCAGCTTGACGGAATATTCCACGTTCGGATTATTAAAATCCGTTGTCAGGGAGGAAAGGTCAAACAGGCTTTGACCATTGGCATAAACGGCTGTGCGCCAATTCATGTTGGAAACTCCGAAGGTGTCGACGGTCCCGTCGCCGTCGGTATCAGACGTATAGTTCCTGCAATAGTAATAGAAATCGAACCAATCGAAATTGGTGTCGTCGATCGGCGTTTCGTAGGGGCTGAGAAGCGACTTGTTGACGATCAGGCAGGGCGGAGAGGTCGCATACGGAACCGCATACAAAACCCCGCTGCGGTTCCAGGTTTTAAGGATCGCGGGCGCGATCCGTCCTTCATAGGACGTTCCGCCGATTTCCTCGAGCACGCCGAGGGAGGTAAGGATGGGGAAATCCTGCGGGAGCACTGTAAAAAGATCGGGCGCTTTTCCATATAGCAGGGAATCATAAAGCCAGTTTGAATAGGTGTCATAGGAAATAGTCTCCACCTCCACGTCGATATCGGGATACTGTGTCTGAAAGGCCTCGACGCACCGGCTGATATATTTGAGGTTCTGCACCTCGATGTGGTTGTTGTCACCGTCGTATGCTACGGCGATTACAAGCTTGTTTTCCCGGTGCAGGGCAGAGCGGCAGGACAATTGCACTGCAAACAGGGAAATGGCTGCCGCCGCAAGGACGGCGCATAAAATCCGCGTCGCTTTATTCATGCGTCTCTCCCATATCCCGCCGCAGGCAGTATAAAACAAGCTGGGTACGGTCGCGCAGGTTGAGCTTTGCTAGTATGGTGCTGATGCTGTTGCGCACAGTTCCTTCGCTTAAAAACAGGGTGTGTGCGATTTCTTTGTTGGAATAGCCCTTGCATACCTGCTTTACGATGTCGTTTTCCCGCTGGTTAAGCTCCGTAAGGCTCGGCTCCTGACGCGGGATCGGGATATCGCCTTTCGCAATTTTGGAAAAGAAGCCGACCAGCTTGGAAGCAATGGCCGGGTTAATCAGAGTTCCGTTGTTATAAACGGTGCGGATGGCGTTTGCCAATTCATCCACTGAGGTTCCCTTGAGCAGGTATCCGTTTGCACCGTATTTGATTGCGTCGAATACGTATTCGTCATCGTCAAACGTCGTCAGTACAATAATTTTGATTCCGGGATATTTTTCCTTGATGATCCTGCATGCGGATACACCATCCATGCCCGGCATGCGGATGTCGAGCAAAATGACGTCGGGAGAAAGTGCGCCTGCCATTTCCACCGCCTCGTTCCCGTTTCCCGCAAGGCCAATCACGGAAAGCCCGGGTTGGGAAGAAAGAATGATCTCCAGGCTTTGCCGGATCAGTTCCTGATCTTCTACAATTAATATCTTAATCATTGTTTTCCTCCATATAGGGCACATAAATCTCAACAAAAAATCCATATTCTCCGCGGAAACAACAGGAGCCTCCAAAATCGGAAATGCGTTCGCGGATTCCGCTGAGTCCCGAGCCTTCGATAACCAGCGCGCAGCCTTTTCCGTTGTCTGATATCAGCAGGTTAACGCCAGCTTCCCCGAATTCAAGGGTCACATCGACCCGCATCGCCTGACCATGTTTGACGGAATTGGTAATGGCCTCCTGGATCACGCGGAACAGCGTATCCTCAAGGCGTTCCTGCATCGGCCGGCTCCCTGAAAGGTGCACGGCCACCGTGGTATCCGTAACATCGGAAATATTGGAGGCAATATCGCATACGGCTTCCGTGAAGGTCATACGGGCGAGAGAATCGGGCCGCAGCTCCCTCACGGACCGGCGAATGTCGACAAGGGCGTTGCGCGACAGCGCGGACAGGGTTTTCAGCTGCCCCTTAAGGCGCTGTGATTCGGAACCTGCCAGCACCTGGCATGCGTCGATCCCGGCCGAAATGGCGGTAAGCGAATGGCCGACCGTGTCGTGGATCTCCCGCGCGAGCCGGTTTCGTTCGCGGATCAAGGCGTTTTCTTCTGATTTTTCCGCATAATGTTCAAGCTGGATATTTGCCAGCTTCAGTTCTTCGTTGATGTGGTATTGCTGGTTATAAAGACGGTTGATAATTTTTGTTTCCTCCTTCTGCTGCTGGATCCATGAAATCATAAAAACGACAAACAATACGTCGTTGCAGGAAAACAGGATATGCTGCACAATGGAGAAGTGCGTCTGGGCCGCGGCAGGAAGATAACTGGTGTAAAGCTCAAGGGGCGTAATAGTAAAAATCTGCGCCAGGATCTGGTATTCGCATACAATATACAGGATTATCAGCAGCGCCGAAACAAAGAATCTCTGCCGCTTTCCGTCGAGCCGGTAAAGCATACATGCGCCCGACAAAAGAAGGATTCCCCGGTAAACCACGTTGGTCACGATGATGATAGAAACGCATAAAATAAGGTCAACGGTGCAGGAAAGCATAAAAAATACCTTATTGCGCTGTATTTTTACGGAGGATTCGCGGATAAGTAGGTTCAGCAGGTAAAACAGAAGCAGGATAAAGCATATGAAAATGGTGTCCTGCGGCGCTTGCGGCACCCGGTTGGCGCGCAACAGAAAATCGCTCGCCAGTCCCTGCTGCGATATGGATTTTACGCACAGGACAAGCAGGGCGCATATTCCGATAATAATTGACAGATTCAGTACAAGCATGATGCGCTGAACGATACGTGTATTCAAAGCCTTCAAAATCAGCACCCCGGTTTTCCTTGCAGATGGTATAAAAATACCGGTAAAATGATCGGGCAGAATCTCATTACATTATTATAGTAATAAGAAAATGCAAATGCAAGTAAGCGCGGGGCGGACGAAAAAAGTCAGGACAAATGTCACGGCGCCGTGACATTTGTCCTGGAAGGAAAATACATTTATCACGGCAAAACTGTGACATTTGATACTGCCTTTCCCGCAGGAAATCAAATAAAGTAAAAGTACAAAATCCAAAACGGAGGGATTGGTAAAATGAAAAAAATCGTATGTGTATTACTTGTTCTAGTGCTCGTGGCAGGCCTCGTTGCATGCGGCGCTCCCGCGCAGGGAAGCGCGCCGGAAACGCAGCAGCCGGGCGAGGCAAGCGGGACGGTGCAGCCGTCCGAAGAGGGAAGCAAGGGGGTAGAAGGAAAAAAGATTAAAATCGGCTGGTCCCCGCCGGACATTACAAACGTATTCAAGACTGCGACGGATTATATGGAAAAAGCGGTCGAGGAAGCCAATGCGGCAGGGCTTGATGTAGAACTGATTACGCGCTCCGCTACGGAACATACGGATGCCGCCGACCAGGTCAAAACGCTGGAAAATTTTATTCAGAATAAAGTGGACGTCGTCATCGTATCCCCGACCGAGGTCGAGGCTATCAAGCCGGCCCTCAAGGAAATCAATGAAGCAGGAATTCCGATCATCATGGTCAATATGCTGGATGAACAGGAAGGAATCGATATTGCGAACTTTGTAGGATTTGATAACGCACAGGCGGCGTCGGTCAGCGCCTATTCCATGCTCGACGCGCTCGGCGGCCCCGGGGTTGTCGGGGAAGGCGAGACGGTAGAGCTTCCCGAAGACGGCATGCTTGACCTCAAGTGGTGGACGGAGCTTTATAAAGATGTTGATAAAGAATCCATCTCCGGGAAGGTGGCGATGATTGAAGGAATCGCGGGAGACTTTTTCTCGAATGAGCGGACGCGGGGCTTCATGGAAGTAATTTCGCAATATCCCAACGTAGAGATCGTTGCACAGCAGCCTGCGGACTGGAACCGCCAGAAAGCGGTGGAAGCGGCGGAAAATATTCTCCAGAACAATCCGGAACTTGACGCGATCTATGCGTCCTGTGCAGAGATGGCATTGGGCACAAGCATTGCGGCTGAGAGCGCCGGGCGCGCCGACGACCTGATTATCATTTCCAACGACGGGACAGCCGAAACGATCCAGGCGATTAAGGACGGCAAGATTATGGCTGAAACATGGCACGGCTTTCCGGAATGGGGCTGGTATGGCGTACAATTTGCCGTGCAGCTTGCATTGGGCGAGGAAGTGCCGCTGAAATACGACATCAGGCCAAGAACGGAATATAGCGGGAACGCAGACAATTTCTACCCGGAACCGAAACTGGAAGCGATTGATTGGCAGACGATCATTGACAATGCAAAATAGAAAATCCGGTCTGTAAGAAAGTGGTTGCCGTACCCGGTGTGCGGCAACCATTTTAGAAGAGGAGGATTATGATGGCAGAATATATCTTGGAAATGAAAGACATCGTCAAGAGCTTCTATGGAGTCACGGTGCTGCGCGGAGTTAATTTCGGGGTGAGGCCGGGCGAGGTGCATGTACTGCTCGGCGAAAACGGGGCAGGAAAGTCTACCCTGATGAAGATTCTTTCCGGTGTTTATAAAGCGGACAGCGGCGACATCCTGATCGATGGGAAAAAAGCCGATGTGCGCGATCCGGCGCATTCGCTCGCACTTGGGATCGGCATGGTCTACCAGGAGCTTTCCCTCGTGCCCGAGGTAAGCGTAGTAGAAAATATATGGCTGGGGAATCTGCCCGCCGGCAAAATGAAATTTATCGACTGGAACGGTGCGAAAAAAAGGACGAAACAGATTTTCGACGACTTGGGTGTGGATATCGACGTCAACCGAAAAACGTCCTCATACGACCTTGGAATCCAGCAGCTGATCGAAATCTTCCGCGTCATATCAAAGGAGGTTAAAATCGTCATCCTAGACGAGCCTACCTCCTCGCTGACGGACGTGGAGGTGGAAAAGCTATTCCGCACCATACGCAAACTGAAAAAGCAAGGAATATCCTTTGTCTACATCACCCACAAACTGGAGGAAGTGTTCGAGATCGGCGACCGTGTCACAGTGCTGCGGGACGGGAGTACCATCGGCAACACGATCGAAACAATAGAGGAAGCCACGGAAGACGGCCTCGTGAGGATGATGGTAGGCAGGACGATCGACGAACAATATCCGAAAATATCCTCCGTTACGCCGGAGGCGATACTGGAAGCGCGGGGGTTGTCCGACGGAAAAAATTTTTTCGATGTTTCCTTCACGCTGCATAAAGGCGAGGTGCTCGGCGTCGCCGGCCTGGTCGGTTCGGGGCGGAGCAATCTTGCGCGGGCTCTTTTCGGGCTGCGCAGACTGACGGATGGCGAAATTACCTATCGGGGTGAACGGTATGCCCCCAAAAATCCGAGCCGCGCGATTGAAAACCGTTTCGGACTAATCACGAAAGACCGCAAAGACGGGCTGCTGCTGCATATGCCGATCCGCACCAATATCTGTATCTCCAAAAAGGAGGGGCTCGTAAAAGGCGGATTCTGCCTGCGCGCCAACGAAAAGGAAGAGGCGGAAAAATATATGCGGCTGCTGAACATCGACGCCAACTCCTCCAGCCGGAAAGTGCGCGATCTTTCGGGCGGCAACCAGCAGAAGGTCGCGGTCGCGCGGTGGATTTGCAACGGGACGAAGCTCTTTATCATGGATGAACCTACGCGGGGCGTTGATGTGGGCGCGCGTGTGGAGGTCTACAACCTGATTAATGAGATTACAGGAAACGGCGGAGCGGTGCTGATGATTTCTTCAGACATGCCCGAACTCCTTGGAATATCGGACAACATTATGGTCATGAAAAGAGGCAGGGTCACCGCAATGCTGGAAAGCGGAGAATGCACGCAGGAACTTATACTTGAAAAAGCGGCGGGGAGCGAAATGAAATGAAAAGCGAAAATACAGTCAAAAAGCAATCGGCAGGTTATATCCTGCAAAAATTCAGCGCAATTGTAATTCTGTTGGCTATCATCGTTATTATGAGCATCGGCAGCGAAAATTTTTTCAGCGGAAAAAATTTTCTTAACATCCTCAACCAGTCGGCGGTGCTGGGGATCATGGCGATCGGCATGACATTTGTGATTATCACCGGCGGGATTGACCTTTCCGTGGGCTCACTGATGGCGCTCTCCGGCTCGGTGATGGCTGTTGCGGCTACCAGTCTTTCGGTACCGCCGCTCCTGGCGGTCCTGTTCGGGATCGCGGTCAGTACAGGGATGGGATTTTTAAACGGCTTCATCATAACCAAAGGGAAGATACAGCCGTTTGTCGCAACCCTCGGCATGTATACTGCCCTGGAAGGCGTAGCGCTGCTGGTGACCGACGGACTGCCCATTTCAGGGATACCTGAACAGATGCTGGCTGTCGGGAGCCAGTCAGCGGGAGGCGTTGTCCCCTACAGTATATTTGTGTTTGCGGCGGTTGCCGTTATCGGCTGGATTCTTCTCGACCGCACGGTACTCGGGAGAAACACGATCGCCGTAGGCGGGAACGAAGAGGCTTCCAAAACGGCGGGCATCAAAACCGACCGTACCAAGATTACGATTTATGCTTTAAGCGGCCTGTGCTGCGGCATCGGCGGTCTTGTAATGACAGGCCGGCTCAATTCGGCAAACGCCCTCATGGGCGACGGGATGGAGCTTCAGGCGATCACGGCGGCAGCCCTCGGCGGGACAAGCCTCGCCGGAGGCGTGGGAAGCATCGGCGGGACCGTGATTGGCGTACTTACGATCGGCGTACTCAACAATGGACTCGATCTCATGAATACGACGCCGTTCTGGCAGAAGGTTATCCTGGGGATTATGATTGTAGCAGTTGTGCTCCTGGACTCGTGGCGGAAACGGAAATTCAATGACTAACGCCGGGGAGAAAAACGTGAAGAAGCTAAAAGGAAAATATACCGTTATCACAGGTGCCGGCTCGGGGATCGGGCAGGCGGCCGCGCGGCTGTTTGCCCGCGCGGGAGCGCGCCTCGCGCTTGTAGACCGCGATTACGAGAGCGTTTGTAAGCTGGAAAAAGAGCTTGGCTTCGCCAGGGCATACGAAGCGGACGTATCCTCCGAAGAAAGCGTAAGGCGCGCGTTCGGACAGATCAGGGAATGGGGACGGCTGGATACGGCGGTCAACTGCGCGGGAATCTTTGCGGAAGGAAGCGTGCTCGATACGGATTTTATCCGGTGGAAAACGCTTATGGATATCAATCTGGATGGAATATTCCTGTGTATGAAGTGCGAGCTGGAAAGCATGAAGGAAACAGGGAAGGGATCGATCGTGAACATTGCTTCGGAAGCGGGCCTCGCCGCGATTGCCGGACAGGTTGCGTACAACGTCTCGAAAGCGGCGGTGGTCATGTTGAGCAAAAGTGCCGCGGTCGATTATGCGGCGCAGGGGATACGCGTCAACTGCGTTTGTCCGGGACGGATCAGGACGCCGCTCGTAGAGCATATCATCCAGATCGCCGCCAATCCGCAGGCAGAGCTTGAAAAGCTGTCCTGTGACCGGCCGGCCATGCGTATGGGAACCCCGGAAGAGATCGCTCACGCATGCCTCGCGTTCGCCGCGGACGATATGGCCTATGCGACGGGCGCGGTGCTGTCGGTGGACGGCGGATATACGGCGCAGTAAGGAGAAGAGGAATGAAATTCGGTACATATTTCGCATATTGGGAACGGGAGTGGGACGCAGATTACGCATCCTACTGCGAAAAGGCGGCGGGGCTGGGGTTCGACGTCCTCGAGGTGGCGGCGGGGGCCTTGCGCAGAGAACGGACGCAGAGCTTTTCGATATCAAACGTGCGGCGCAGGAAAACGGGGTCGAAATCACCGCCTGTATCGGCCTTCCGCCGCAGTATAACACCGCGTCGGCGGACGAGGGAGTCCGCCGGGCGGGGGTAGAGTATTTGAAGCGCATCATGGACGCGATGTACAAGGTGGATTCGCATATCTTAGGAGGGATCATCTATGCCTACTGGCCGTGCGATTACAATCAGCCGGTGGATAAGGAGCGCGCGCGGGAGGCTGCGGTGAGGAGCATGCGGGAGGCTGCGGATACGGCGGAGAGCCTTGACATCGTGCTGGCGATGGAAACGGTGAACCGCTTCGAGCAATACATCATCAACAGCGCGGAAGAGGCGGTGGAGTTCGTAAAAGAGATCGGGAAAGAGAATGCAAAGGTAATGCTGGACAGCTTCCATATGAACATCGAGGAAGACGGGCTCGGGGAGGCGATCCGCAGGACGGGGAACAGCCTGGGGCATTTCCACATTGGGGAAGGGAACCGTAAGGTGCCGGGGAAAGGGCACATGCCGTGGGCGGAAATGGGCGCGGCGCTGCGGGAGGCCGGGTACGATGGGGCGGTGGTGATGGAGCCGTTCGTGAAGATGGGCGGGACGGTAGGAAGCGATATCAAGGTATGGCGGGACCTGTCGGAAGGGGCGAGCGTGGAGCAGATGGACGAGGACATCCGGGAAGCGCTGCGGTTTGTAAAAAAACAGTTTGTGGAATGAGCGGGCGGCGCTTTCCTCCTACGAAAGACAACACGGCTCATAACACTCTCTCATCATAACACGGAAATGATATCGTTTTCCGGAGAAAAAAGGCCCCTGGGCCTTTTTTCTTGCAAACCGGTAGTAATTGGCGGCAAAATATTGTATAATTTAATATTAGAAAAGCGTTGTAAGCAGCGCGCTGCCAAATTGAAAATTAGGAGCCGGAGAAACTATGAAAATAGCATTTGGATGCGATCACGGCGGGTT
Organism: Christensenella minuta; assembly: GCF_003628755.1. Lineage (NCBI taxonomy): Bacteria > Bacillati > Bacillota > Clostridia > Christensenellales > Christensenellaceae > Christensenella > Christensenella minuta. The sequence continues at coordinate 41,124 of NZ_CP029256.1, forward strand.
TGTTCTGAAAGCCGAGATCATAGAGTATTTGGAAAAGAACGGACATGAAATCATTGACTTCGGGATCAACGACGATCATTCGGTGGATTATCCGGATTATGGCCTTCCCGTCGCGGAATGCGTAAGCGCGGGCGAGGCCGACTTCGGCATCATCGCCTGCGGGACCGGCATCGGTATTTCGATCACGGCGAACAAGGTCCCGGGTATCCGTTGCGCGCTTCTGTCGGATACGTTTTCCGCCCATGCGACGCGCGAGCATAACGACGCGAACATGATGGCGCTTGGCGGGCGGACCATCGGTCCCGGCCTTGCGGTGGATATCGTCGATATATTCCTGAAAACGCCTTTTTCAGGAGACGCCCGCCACCAGAGGAGAATTGACAAAATAACGGCAGTTGAAAAAAAATATTCTAAATAATTCGGAGGAGAGAAAAATGGCGTCAGCACACGTATTGGATCACCCGCTTTTGCAGCACAAGGTATCGATGATCCGCGACAAGAACACAGGGACAAAGGAATTCCGCGAACTCGTTAAGGAAATTGCCATGCTGATGGTGTACGAGGTAACGCGCGATATGCCCCTTAAAGAGGTGGAGGTGGAGACGCCGATCACAATGGCGCGTACCAAGGTAATTGCGGGCAAAATGGTAGGAATCGTTCCGATCCTGCGCGCCGGCCTTGGTATGGTGGAGGGCGTACTGAACCTGATTCCCGGCGCCAAAGTGGGCCACATCGGCCTTTACCGTGACCCGGATACGTTTGAACCTGTGGAATATTATTGCAAGCTGCCTGTGGATGCGCAGGAACGCGAGCTGATCGTGCTCGACCCAATGCTGGCAACGGGCGGAAGCGCCTCCGATGCGATCACGCTGATTAAAAAACGCGGCTGCAGCAACATTAAGCTGGTGAACATCATCGCGTCCCCGGAGGGGATCGAAACGGTCCGCAAGGCCCACCCCGACGTAGACGTCTATGTGGCGGCTGTGGATGAAGGCCTCAATGACCATGCGTATATCGTCCCCGGCCTTGGAGACGCGGGCGACAGGCTGTTCGGCACAAAGTAAATTTGGCCCGCCTAAGCGGCGGCCTGCGGATTTTGCGGACTGTGCCCGGTGCGTTCCCCTAAATCCGGATATTCCGCGCACTCTCTGTGAAACAGGACGCGCAGCGGTTAAGCAACCGAATGGGGGCGGCATGTTTCTATGCCGCCTTTTACAAAGAATCAAAGGAGCCAAGATGCCCGATAAGCGGGAGTGGTACCGCCTTGATACGGCGGCAAAAATTTATCCGTCTATCTCACAGACGCACAATAACACAACGTTCCGGCTGGAGCTCGAGCTTGACGCGGAAGTGAAACGGGAAACATTGCAGGAAGCCCTCGTTAAGATCATGCCGCGATTTCCCACCTTTGCGGTCACGCTGCGGCGGGGGATGTTCTGGTATTACTTTGAGCCAAACCCGGCGATCCCGGTAGTGAAAGAGGAGAACGGGTTCCCGTGCAAGAGGCTCAAGGACTTCATCAACAACGGATTCCTGTTCAATATTATGTATTACAAGAAAAATGTAATCATGGAATGCTTCCACGGCCTTGCCGACGGCGCGGGCGCCATCGAATTTTTTAAAACGCTGATGTACGAATATTTTAAGCTGTGCGGCTACGATATGGACGCGGAGGATATGGTACTGGATGCGGACGGAAAGGTCCCCGCGGAGGAACTGGAAAACAGCTTCAATGCGTATTACGATGCAAAAGGGGAAGCGAATAAATTGCGTGTTCCCAAGGCGTTCCATATCATGGGGACGCCCAACCCGGACGGCGGTATTTTCCTCACGCACGGTATCATTGACCTCAAGGAGTTTCTTGCCAGGGTGAAGGAGCGCGGAGTGACGGTGTCGGCCTATGTGGCTGCGCTGCTCATCGCGTGCACGGCCAAAGACCAGGGGCTTGAATACAAGAAGGACAAGCGTCCGATCATCATTTCCGTTCCTATGGATCTGCGCGGAATGTTTCCCTCCCATACGCTACGGAACTTTATTTCCTTCGCAAATGTAGGCACGGTGATCGACGGGAAAGTTGATTTCGACCGTATTCTCATGGACGTATCCGCCCAGCTCAAGGCGGGGCTCTCACGGGAAAGCATTTCCGCAAATATCAATAAGAACGTCGGTTTTGAAAAAAACCCGTTTATCCGGATGACGCCGCTGTTCGTAAAGAACCTCGTGGTGTCGAGCAGCTATAAGAACTATGGAGAGGGCGGCTACACGATGGTGCTCTCAAACCTGCGCACCGCGCAATTTCCAAAGACCATGCAGGCCCATATCAAACAGGTCTACTATGCTCTGGGGGTAAGCGATATGAACCCGATGAACTGCGTCGTGGTGTCCTACCAGGACAAGATGGTGATTACTTTCGCCAGAGGCATCAAGGAAACCGGGATCGTACGCTACTTCTTTGAGCATTTTTCCAAGGAACTCGGCATGCGCGTCGAAATACGCGGAAACGAATGGAGCGGGCAATGATGAATTATTGCGACGACTGCAAGGTATATGTGGACGGCTGCCTCAAATATTGTCCGTTGTGCGGCAAACGGCTGACAGACCATCCGGCCGAGAATGAGCTTTATCCGTATGTGACCAAGAAAAAGTTTGTCGATAAACGCAGCCTCACAATGGAATATATGGCCTTTGCGACCTTTGTGGTGATCTGCCTGTGCATCGTGGTCAACCTGCTCACATGGGACGGGCACCCGTGGTTTCTCGCGGTGGCGGCCCCCGTGCTTTACGCCTGGGTGCTGGTCTATATCGTGATCCTGTCTGATAAATCAGCAGGCCTCAAGACCCTGTTGCAGGTGGTTACGCTTACCGCCATGTTTATCGCTTTCGACTATGTGGGCGGCGGCTTCGGCTGGTCTTACGAGGTCATGATGCCGCTGCTGCTCGCGGTGGGCATCGCGTATATCGACCTGTATTCCTATTACCATAAATCCTACTGGCGGGAGAACCTGCTCTTTGCCTTTTTACTGCTCCTGCTGGGGTTCATTCCGTTGATCCTGTACCTGTCGGGAATCTGGATCGCGCTCATTCCGCTGATCCTGTCCACCTTTGCAAGTGCGATCACAGTCCTGGGGATACTGCGCTTTGCGTTCCGCCAGCTGAAATCCGAAATACAGCGGCGGTTTCATATGTGATTTTTTGAAAGGAAACATCGTATTATGGTTCGTCATATTATTCTGTGGAATATCAGGGAAGAAATCGCGGGTGTGGAACGTGTCCGCGTAAAGGAAGCCATGAAACGGGAACTGGAGGGGCTTCGGGGCAAGATCGACGGGCTCCTCGAGCTGGAGGTAGTGACCCGTCCGCTTCCCTCCTGTAATGCGGATGTCATGCTTAAAAGCGTGTTTACGGACGCGCAGGCCCTTGCAGATTATATCGTCCACCCGGAGCATAAGCGTGTGGGCCAGGAATTTGTCCGCCCGGTGGTGTGCAACCGCATGTGTATGGATTATGAAGAATGAAGGAAAGAACGGCAAACAAAAAGCCCGGCTGCAGCCGGGCTTTTCCGTTCTATATTACTTTTGCAGCGCAACCGGGGAAAAAGTGCCTCCGCCAAGGCTGAATTCTTTCGTGCCCGACGCCCAAGCGGCAGGAACTTCAAACAGCAATACGGCCTGCACGTCGGTGCCGTTCGACTCAAACGCAAGCGCGGCGCAGGGATACTGCTGCCCGCCGTCCGTCACATAACACGGCTCCCCGTCTACGGGCATAAACGAACCCTGTGCGTCGTCAAGGTACTGGTCCGAGGTCTTGAGTATGATGGTGAGGAGCGTATTGCCGCTTCCCGCAGTCTTGCCGAGGGCCTGTTCACTCGTTTCGACCGATACGACCTCATACCCGACGCCGGAGGTTTGGAAGGTCACCGCCTGCGCGCATGAGCACAGGACGACCGTAAATACCAGCAAAGCGCATACAATGGAAATAAATTTTTTCATGGATCCTCCGAAACTATATATCAAAAACGATATACTAAATGTTATATTATCTTTATGATATTACGAAAAGGACAGAAATGCAACCTTGTTTCGGCAGCCGCATGCGGCGCGTGGAATGTCGCGGATGCCGGTGCGCGTTTCCCATAGGGGGGAGCCGGTGTGTGGGGAGCGGTTTTCACCGGGTTCCGTTTCGCCTGCTGCCGGGGGAACGGGTCAATATCAAAAAAGCAAAAAAATATTAGAAAGCTTCTGAAAACGGCTTTGTTAAAGCAAAAACGAACTGGACTGTTACGAATAGTACGAAAATCCGGGGCCGTTCCAGGCCCAAAAAAGCGGTGTTTCCCGCGCTGCGGGTTCTCGCGGCAAGGCTGCGCCGGAGGAGTGGAAATGGGACCGCCCAACCCGCTTTCGCGGGACCGGACGCGGCGGGAAAAGGGATATTTATCTTCCGGAAAACCTGGCCGCCGTAGAAAAACCCGCGCGCCGTGCCGTCTGCCTGCCGGGAAAATATTGAAAAAAAGTTGACGGGAAATGAGCGATTTGTTAATATTAGGTAGGATATTGCCGTGGAATGTGCGAATGTTCCATGGCTTTTTTATGTTCCGGCGGTGGAAGGACCCGGCCGGTGCGGTATCCTGAAATCTTGAAACATGTTAGGAGTGAACGAAATGTCCGGTATCGTGGTATTCGGCGCCCAGTGGGGCGACGAAGGAAAGGGCAGGTTTGTAGATTATCTGGCTTCCAGGGCAGATATGGTGATTCGTTACCAGGGGGGCAACAATGCGGGCCATACGGTAGTTGCCGACGGTGTGACGTATAAGCTGCACCTGATTCCGTCAGGCATCCTTTCCAAGGGAAAGGCGTGCGTGATCGCCAATGGCGTAGTCATCGACCCGTCGGCGCTCAGACGGGAGATTGATTACCTTGCGGAGCGCGGCGTATCGGTGGATAACCTCTATATCAGTGACAGGGCGCATATGATTATGCCTTATCACAGGGAGCTCGACTTGCTGAATGAAAAGAAACTCGGGGACTTCAAGATCGGCACCACAGGCAACGGTATCGGTCCCTGCTATATGGATAAGGTTGGACGTACAGGCCTTCGCATGTGCGACCTGATGGACGAGGAATCCTTCCCGGCCAAGCTCAAAAAGTGTGTAGACGATAAAAACGAGATCATCACCAAGGTATACGGCGGCGATCCGCTCGACTATGAAGCGGTTCTTGAGGAATGCAGGGCGCATGCGAACTATTTCCGGCCGTTCGTCTGCGATACGGTGTCCATGCTTCACGAATATAAGGAAGCGGGCAAAACGCTGCTTTTTGAAGGCGCACAGGGCATGCTGCTCGATATCGATTTCGGCACGTACCCTTACGTCACGTCCTCCCATCCGAATACGGGCGGCGTGTGCGCGGGCGCGGGCGTCGGTCCGCAGGTCATCACAGACGTGATCGGCGTGGTCAAGGCCTACACGACGCGCGTGGGCGAGGGACCGTTCGTAACGGAGCTTCTCGATGCGACAGGCGATGCGATCCGCGAAAAGGGCCACGAGTACGGCACGACGACGGGGCGTCCCCGCCGCTGCGGCTGGCTCGATCTCGTAATCGTCGATTTTGCGGCAAAAACAAGCGGTATTACCGGCTTTGCTGTATCCCGCATGGATACGCTCGGCGGTCTTGACAAAGTTTATGTTTGCACTGGATACGATATTGATGGTAAAATAATAGATACGTATCCGGCTTCGCTGGAAACGCTGGCGAAAGCCAAACCGGTCTATAAGGAATTCGATGGCTGGACTTCAGACCTCTCGCAGATCCGCAAATATGAAGATTTGCCGGATGCGGCGAAAGCCTATATCGAGTTTATCGAACAGCAGACCGGCGTTCCGGTCGTGATGATCGGCGTGGGTGCGGGACGCGAGGAGTGCATCTTCCGCGGCCTGTAAAATGAATAATGTGTTCAAAGTTTGCCGTACTAGACGGGGAGTTAGCGGTGTCCTGTAACCCGCAAGCCGCTATAGCGGGGTTGAATCCCGCGCGGAGGGTCTTCCCGGCAGGGTATGGAGTACGCCTATCGGTGTTGATGAATGGGTCCTGTGCAATGCTGCGCTGTGAACCCTGTCAGGTCCTGACGGAAGCAGCAGTAAGCAGATTGCAGTGTGTGCCGCAGGTCCGCCTGTTCTGAGCCGATGGCGTAATTTCCTCCTGTGGGGTAAGATTCGATGCGCGGTGTACGGCTTCTAATTTATAAAAGAGAGACAGTATGCCTGTCTTTCTTTTTTTAAACGGAGCCTGCCGGACGGTTTGGGCCGGTAAAAAATGCGTACCATAAAGCGAGAGGTGATTTTGATGAAGGTTTTACTGGTGAATGGAAGCCCCAAAGAACATGGCTGTACCTATACGGCCCTGCGCGAGGTGGAAAAAACGCTCAACGCCCATAAGGTCGGGACGGAGCTGCTCTATTTGGGCAGGAAGCCGGTCGCGGGCTGCATCGATTGCTCATCCTGCCGGAAGACGGGCAAATGCGTGTTCGACGATCCGGTCAACGATATCATCGCGCGGATCGACACCATCGATGCCCTCGTGGTCGGGTCGCCCGTATATTATTCCGGGCCGAGCGGCCAGGTTACGGCGTTCCTTGACCGGTTGTTCTATGCCGCCGGGGAACGGAGAATGAAGGGCAAGCTCGGCGCGGCAATCGTTTCCTGCCGCCGCGGGGGAGCGACGGCCGCCTTTGACCGGCTGAATAAGTATTTCAGCATCAGCAGCATGCCCATAGTAACCTCGCAGTATTGGAACCAGGTGCATGGGGTTACGCCCGAGGACGTGATGCGTGACGAGGAGGGCCTGCAAACGATGCGCACCCTCGCGGAAAATATGGCGTGGCTTTTGGGATGTATCGAGGCGGGCAGGAAGGAAGGCGTTCCCGCGCCGCGCTATGAGCCGCGGGTCATGACGAATTTTATCCGGTAAATTATAGGAAATGGGCAAAAACCATCAGTGGATAAACTGATGGTTTTTGTTTTAAAAACGGATAAAATAGGATACCGGAATAGTATTAATTTGCCTTTTCGAAAAAGCCTATTTATAATAAGAGAGTGCGCTGAATATTCAATCTATAAAAGCGAAGGCGGAGGAAACCCTATGACGCGGTGCAGGCAAATATTTTGTTGTATGATCGCCGTGCTTCTGGTCTTCGCATTTTCCCCGCTTCCGGCCCATGCGCAGAAAGAAAAAATCCGCGTGGGCTATTATGAAGACGGCGACTATATGAGCCTCAATGAAAATGGGGAATACGCCGGGTTCAATATCGAGTATCTTGAAAAAATTGCCCGGTATACGGACTGGGAATACGAAATAGTCGACTGCCGGAGCTGGGACAATACGCTGCAAATGCTGAAGGATGGGAAAATCGACCTGCTTCCGGCGGTCTACTATACGGAAGAACGGGCGCGGGAGCTATTGCTTTCCAACCTTAAAATGTGCGATATATATTCTACCCTGAACGTACGGGCAGATGACGACCGTTACCACTATGAAGATTTTGAGTCGTTCGGCGGCATGAAGGTCGGCGTTATCAAAAACAGCGTGGACGCGGCGAATTTTGGAAAATATTGTGAGGGCAACGGCATCGAACTGGAGATCATACCCTATGAAGAGACGGGGGAACTGCTTGGAGCGCTCGCGGACGGCACGCTTGACGGCGTGGCGATTACGCACCTTGGAAAAAACAGCACGTTCCGAAGCGTTGCACAGTTTTCGCCCGAGCCGCTTTACATTGCGCTTGCGCCGGGAAGGGAGCGTTTGCTTCGCGAACTCAACCAGGCGCAGTCCCAACTGAAATTGCGCGACCCTTACTATGAAGCAGAGCTTTACGATAAATATTTTTCCGTCAGTATACACCAGCAGCCGGCGTTTACTGCGGAAGAACAGGAATTTATCGACCATGCGGATAAAATCAAAGCGGTTTACGGTACAGCCGATATGCCCATTGAATTCAATGACCCGGAAACGGGAGAGTTCGCCGGGATTGCAAGAGAGCTGTTTCAGTCCATTGAGAACCAGACCGGGCTGGAGTTCGAGTTTATTCCCGCCGCCACGCGCGCGGAGGCTTTCGGAAAGATAAAAAACGGCGAAGCGGACGTGATTTGCAGCGTTGTGGACGATTACCTGTGGGCGCGGGAACATGGGCTTGACATGACGGGTTCTTATCTGAGGTCTCCGCTTGTTGCCGTTACCACCAAGCATGGAAACGGGGAAATCATTGCATTGCCGGAGGGATATTGGTTTTCCCGGGAAATTGCAAAAGATAATCCCGGCAGAACGATCAAGTATTATGTTACCTTTGAGAACTGTTTTGACGCATTGCTCAGCGGACAGGCAGACGTCACGTTTACAGATACCTATGTTGCAGACTATCTGCTGTCCGACATCAGGTACGAACAATTTTCCGTGGTCACGCTGTCCGGCTATGTTGAGGAGATCAGCATTGGGGTTTCCAAATCGGCGGACCCCAGGCTTTTTGCAATTCTTGACCGGTGTGTACAATATACGTCTACGGAAGCCATCGACGAAATAGTGCTTCAGAACTCGGTCGTGCGCCAGGAGATCACCCTCGATTATTTGATCCACAGGTATCCCGCCGCCACCATTGGCATTGTGGTGCTTGTTTTTGCGGCCGTGACCGGCGTGCTGGGGTATATTCTGAGGACGAAATCCAAAAACAATAAAACGATCCGCGATCTTTTATACCGGGACCGGCTCACAGGTGCCGGAAATTTGAACCAGTTCCGTATGGACGCGGAAAAAGTAATGGAGGAAAAGACGCGCGGCGAGTATGCCGTCGTATCTGCGGATATCGAACAATTTAAAGCTATCAACGATGCGTTTGGATTTACGGAAGGAGATGAAGTGCTCCGGTCGCTGGCCGCTGTCCTGGAAAGGAGCGTAACGGAAGAGGAATGCTATGCGCGCGTTTCTGCAGACCGGTTTGTGCTTTTGTTGCGGTATGGCGGATGGGAAGAATTGGCCGCGCGCACGGCAAGCATCGGCCGGGAAATGGAAGAATGGGCCGAAAATACGAAACGTCCTTATTCCATCAGCATGATCTTTGGCGTATATATCGTGCAGGATGCGGAAAAATTCGAGACCTCGCTGGCGATGGACTTTGCGAATTATGCGCGCTGGCATGCGAAAACAACGCGCGCAGCGCAGACGGTTTTGTATGACGAAACGATGCGTAGGGAAGAACTGCGCCAGAGGCATTTATCCGATATTATGAAAGGGGCGCTGAAGAACGGCGAATTTGTACCTTACTACCAGCCCAAGGTGAATATGTGCACAGGAGACACTGTCGGAGCGGAAGCGCTTGTACGCTGGATCAGGCCGGACGGGGAAATGCAAATGCCAGGCTCTTTTCTTCCCTTCTTTGAACAAAATGGATTTATCGTGGAAATCGACCTGCACATCTTTGAGGAAACCTGCCGGCTTATGAAGGAATGGGCGGACAGCGGAATTGCCGTCAAAACGGTTTCCTGCAACTTTTCGCGGCGCCATTTCAAGAATCCTTCGTTTGCCCGGCAGCTGGCGGGAATTGCCGACCGCTTTGGCGTTCCTCACGGTTTGCTGGAAGTCGAGATCACCGAAAGTATCGTCATGGAAGATATCTATTCCGTACGGAAATGCTTTGGGCAGCTCAAGGAGCTGGGGTTCAAGCTTGCCATCGATGACTTTGGGGCGGGCTATTCCTCGCTGGGCCTGCTTGAGCAGCTTGATGTGGATGTTATTAAGCTTGACCGCAGCTTCATCCGTTCGGAATCGAAGAAAATAAAAGAGGAGATTGTTGTGCGCGGAGTTGTTGCGATAGCTAGCGAACTGGGCATGGAAATTGTCTGCGAGGGAGTGGAAACAAAAGAGCAGGCAGATATGCTGGTACGGGTCGGCTGCCTGATCGCACAGGGCTTCTATTACGCCCGCCCGATGCCTGCAGGCGAATTCAGGAAGCGTCTTCACGGCGCGCAGTAAAACAAAATAAGATCGAAAGGGCCGCCTGTTCCGATGGGGAACCGTACGGCCCTTTTCCGTTGCGCCGTTTCTTTCCGCAGGCGCGATTGTTTCTGGCTTACTTCTTTTCCGCCGATACCAGCAGCATCATAGGCCGCCGCAGCTCGTCCCTCATACCGGGGATATCGAGCATCCCGGGGGCCGGCCCGGGTTCCGCAAGTCCGGTGAGCTTGAAGCCTGTCAGAAGGAGCGTATTCACATAGGTCGTGAGCGTCCTGTGGTATTTAAGGATCGGTTCGCCCAGAAAGCTTGCATCGCGCCTGCCCTCGGTAAAATAATGGTCCACGGGCCAGTGTAGGATGCTCCCGTCCCCGCCGTAATACCAGTCTTCCGTTCCCTGTGCCGTGAAGACGGGGTGCTCCACCGAAAATACGAACGTTCCGCCCGGGGCAAGCATCTGGCGGACTTTTTCACAAATATCGCCGAAGGATTCCACATAATGGAACGCAAGGGAACTTAAAACCACGTCAAAGGATGAGGGAAGAAACTCCACATCCTCGATGGGCAGACGAAGATACGTGATCTTTTCCGAGCCGTTTTCCTTGCGGGCACGTTCCAGCATATTTGCGGAAATATCTACTCCCACAGCGGTTGCCGCGCCCTTTTCGACCGCGTATGCACAGTGCCAGCCGAAGCCGCAGCCAAGGTCCAGTACCCGTTTTCCCTCAAAGGAAGGGAGCATTTTTTTGAGCGTGTGCCATTCACCCGCGCCGGCGAGGCCTTTCACCGAACGGTCCATTTGACTGTATTTATCAAAAAAGCTTTTGTCATCGTATTTATTTTCTTTCATCCCTGCCGCTCCTTGTGCGATAGTTGTCATTGTACGCGCCGGAGAGAGGAAAAGCAATCCCTTATTTGCCTTCCGGCGGTTCAGGAACGTTTTTCGGCCTGGGGTTGAAAAAGAAGCGGTTCACCGGCAGAGCGATCAATACGCCGATGATCGTTTCAATCATGCGCTCAAAGACGTAAGGCAGCGTGTCGAGGGTAGACCCCGCATGCAGGAAAACGATCACGGAAAAGATTACGCAGCTTGGCGCGACGGAATCCTTGATGCGCAGCACATTGCATACAAAGATCAGCGCGAGCATCAGCAAAGGAAAAAGAATGATAAACCAGAAATCCCGGTAATGCGGAATTACCGCCGCCAGCTCAAGCGCGATAAAGCTGAAGACGGAACCCATAATCGTGCCGAGGATGCGGTGCAGGCCGATCTGTTTGGATTTATCATAGGTCGGCTGGATACACAATATCGCTGCGATCACCGCGTAAAGCGCGGTTGGCCTCTGCGTGATAAAGCCAAGCAGCAAACAGAAAAATACCGCGATCACGGTCTTAAGGGCGCGCTGGCCGGGCCGGTAAGTCAAATCCATCAGGCAATCACCTCGAATCATAAGCCGCCTTAGGCGGGCACACAATATTATTACAGCTTATTCCAATGCCGTAAACGGAGACTTTAATCCGTAATCAGCCCGCTTTTGAAGTGTTTGTTGAAGAATACCGCCACACCGGTAAGCGCGCCGCAAATGCCGGTAATCAGCATCAGCGTCTCGATACGGATCTGGTCCGAGATCGGCCCAAAGAAAACCATCCCCAAGGGGACCATAGACGTCATAACGATCTGCGCCAGGCTGAACACACGGCCTTGCATATTGGGGTCCACCTGCTCTTGCAGGAGGACCATGGACGGCGTGGTAAAAAGCGGCACCGTGCTCCCGGTCAGCACCATCAGCACAAGGAAGGTGATAAAACCGGGCAGAATACCGACCAGGGCCGTAAGGATGCCAAACAGGATACAGCACAGCGCGATGGTATGCATACGGTTTTTGAATCCTCCCCATAAAGAGATCACGATTCCCCCGAGCACGCCGCCGGCGGCAAATGAGATTTCCATCGCGGAAAGCCGCCAATATTCATCGCCAAAGGTGCGCGCCACCATCAGCGGCGTTAGCTGCGAGGCCGGGACGATGAGGAAAAAGAACAGTGCGTAAAAGAGAAAATAGGAACGGAAAAAGCCGCTCCCAAGGACATATTTAAGTCCCGCCTTGAGGTCTCCCAAATAGCCGCCTTTTTGCTTCAGCTTCGCTTTTTCGTGCAGCGGGACCTTCAGCAGGATCATGATTACAATAGCGGCCGCCGCTGTGGAAACGTCGATAAAGAATGTGTATTCCAGTTCCGTGAACGAAAGCAGGGCCCCCGCCGCTGCGGGCGAAAGGATGAACATGACGGACTGCAGGCTGCCGTTGATGCCGCCGATCCGCGTGAGCTTGTCCGCAGGGACGATCTGCGGCAGCATAGCGTTCACCGCCGGGGTCTGTATTCCGGTACCCAGGGAACGGATGCCGGAAACGAGAAACACCATCCACAGGTCGTCGTGCCCGGACAGGAAAAAGAGCGCGAGGATAAACGTCGCCGTAGCCACGAGCGCGTCCGCGCCGATAATCAGCAGCTTGCGGCTTGCACGGTCGGCCCATACGCCCGAAAACAGAGAGATCACGATCTGAGGTGCGAATCCGCAGATGGACGCAATGGTCATAATGCCGCCCGATTGCGTGGACAGCGTAATATACCAGATGATTGCGAATTGTACCAGGGAAGAGCCGAACAGCGAGACCGTCTGCCCTGATAAAAATAAAACCGTTTTACGCTTCCAGTGTTTAAACGTGCCGGGAGAAAGTCCGCGAGCCAATGCATTACCCTCCATAGCGTCCTCCTTTAACTGGTTGTATTGCCCGTCGTGCCGGCTGGGCCGGACGGCAAGTCTTACTAATATACCACATTCCCCTATGGGGAAGTCAAGAAAAAACAAATTGCCTTGCGAAATATACATTGACAGGCGAGGTATGTAGCAATATAATGTAGATTGTTAAACGAAATAAATTAGAGAGGGGAGATATCTTATGTCACTAACTTCCGACCTGATCCGCGGGCATACGGAAACGATCATTCTGGCGCAGCTTCTGAAGAAGGACAGTTATGGATACGAGATCAATAAATCAATCCAGCAGACGACGCACGGTGAATACGAGCTCAAGGAGGCGACGCTGTATTCCGCCTTCCGCAGGCTGGAGAATGCGGAAATGATCGAATCCTACTGGGGAGACGAGACCACGGGCGCGCGCCGGCGCTATTACCGTATCACGCCGCTCGGGCGGGCGATGTACGAGAAGAACAGGGAAAACTGGGAACGCACGAAAAAACTCATCGATCATTTGATATGAAAAGATATTTGGAGGGTATCATAATGGAAGAAAACTTACGGCAATACGTAGAACGCCTTTTCGCGGACGCCCCAAAAACCCGGAAAATGCTGGAGCTGCGGGAAGAAATCTTTATGAATTTGAAGGAAAAGTACAACGACCTCAGAGAAAACGGCGCCTCGGAAGAAGAGGCCTACGAGATCGTAAAGAGCAGTATCGGGGATGTGGACGAACTAATCAGCAGCGCGAACGATCCCTATGCGGTACCCGGACCTTCCGAAAAGGAGCGCAGGCAGCGCGCGGGGCTTACTGCGGTCGCCGTCATGCTGTACATTCTTGCTCCCGTGTTTATCATTGTGCTTGGAAGCATGAACCAGCAGATTCTCGGCCTCACGTTCATGTTTATCCTGATCGCGGTAGCAACGGGCCTGCTCGTGTACCGCAGCTCGCTGCGTCCGGGCTATCGGTATGAAAAAGTAGACGACTCCATGGTGGAGGAGTTCAAGCAGTGGCATGTGGAGAATAAGCAGAAGAAAGAGAAGGAAAACGCATATGTTGGCGCGATCTGGCCGATCATTGTAGCGGTTTATTTTATCATCAGTTTTACCACGGGCGCTTGGAGAATCACATGGGTGATTTTCATCATTGGCGCAGCTATACAGCAGATCATCAAGGCTGCGCTCAAATAGGGGGACGGAATGGAACGCTACGAGAAATTCAAAGAATATAAAAAGGCCATGTGGCTGGTTATCGTCGCCCTGTTTTTCCTAATCGGCTTTTTTGCGCATGCATGGGGCATCGTATGGATTATCTTTTTGGTCGGAGCGGCGGTGGAACAGCTCGTGAAGGTGATCCTCTTGCAGGACGGTGATTATGAACAGCCGGGAACGCACCGGGAGGAACGCAGAAGCACATACCTCTCACTCTTATGGCTGGTAGTCGTGATCTTATATTTCGGGCGGAGCTTCATGACGGGCGCGTGGTATATCACATGGGTCATTTTCCTGATCGGCGCAGCGGTGCATCCGGTTGTGAAGGTCAATATTCAGTAAAATGCCGACGAAACTTCCGGCAGAGGAGGAAACATGAATAAAACAGCTAAAATAATTTTATGGTCAGTGATCGCGGCAGTGCTGACCGGCGTGCTCATATGGGGCATTGCGGGCGGCTCGTCCTTTGGAGGCACATGGGGCAATTTCGTGAATTCAATTTCTAACCTTAAAGTGAATGACTTTGTAGATAAACTGCCAGATGACGCGCAGGCAAGCGAACAGTTTGAAAAGGACGCGGGCGGGATCCGTGAGCTTTCCATGAGGTTTGTGGACGAAAACATTACCGTCATACCGACGGACGACGATGTAATCCGCGTGGAAGAGACCAGCGATCACACGATCAAGAGCGAAGATGTGATGCATTACGGCGTAAAAAACGGAGAGCTTGTGGTGCAGAGCGGCCGGAATGGGCGCGTGTTCGGCTGGGCGGACAGCTACCAGATCGACGTACGGGTTATGATCCCGCGGTCGTTTACCGGGTCAGTCGATATCGAAACGGTGTCGGGCAGGCTCACGGCAGGCGAAACGAATGCGGCTTCCGCGCTCTACGGCACGACCTCCGGCGATATTTCGATAGACGGCGGGACGCATAAGGAGCTGCGTGCGGACAGCGTATCCGGAAGGATCGCCGTCGGGAACGTACAGGCATCGAAGCTGCGCGCGGATACGATGTCCGGAGACATCGAGGCGCGGGGGATATTCGGGGAGGTAAATGTAGACAGCACGTCGGGCAGCATCCGGATCGAAGCGGAAGGCGCGCGGGAGATTGACGTGGATACGACAAGCGGCGGAACCGAGGTGGAATGCACCAAAACGGAGCGCCTTGAAAAGATTTCCGCAGATTCCGTTTCGGGCGACGTCAGGATCGCATTGCCGGAAGGAAGCGGCTTCACGCTCAGATTCGATACGGTCGCCGGTTCACAGGGCAACGACTTTGCAATGCGCAACAACACCTACGGGGACGGGCGGATCGAGATCAAGGTAGATACGGTTTCCGGTGCGCTGCGCCTTCAGCAGGGGTAAGCTTCATAATTAATTAAGAAACAGACAGCCTGATCTTTGATATAATAAAGGTGGGGGAAAGCTCCCGCCTTTATCGCGGGAGAGCTATTTGGGAGGCTTATGCAGAAAATACGTAAGATATACCCGGTCGATACGGCGGCGAAACTGTTCCCGCCTACCGCGCGGCCGACGAACACATCGGTATTCCGGCTGTCGGTGCTCCTCAAAGAAGAGGTAGACCCGGAAGCGCTGCAAAGTGCCGCGGAAAAGACTCTCGAACGATACCCCTATATGGCGGTGAGGCTTGGAAAAGCCGGGTTTGAAAAAACAGGCGCCCCCTATGCGGTGCGGGAAGAAACGGGAACGCCGTGCGCCCCGTTCGATCTTGAAAAAGACGAATATCTGCTGCGCGTTTTATGGTATGGGAAACGTATTTCCGTCGAACTATTTCATGCCCTTGCCGATGGCGCGGGCGGGCTTGAATTTTTAAAAACCCTGCTTTACTGCTACCTCACCGGCGGCGGCGCAAAGATCGATCCGCAGGGCAAGCTGCTGCTTCCCGGGGAAACGCCGCGGGAGGAGGAGCATGAAGACAGCTTCCTGAAATACTATGACGGCCGGAAGGCGCCGGTGCGCAAAATGCCCCCGGCTTTCAAGATCAGAGGGGAACCGCTCCCGGAGGGCGGGCGCAATGTGCTGAACGGCGTCCTGGGCATAGAGGGCCTGAAGAAAGCGGCGCGGCGGCAGAAAGCAACGGTCACCGAATACCTGTGCGCGCTGATGGCCCATTCCATCTACCGCGAATGTGTCAACGAGAACGTGGACGACGAGCCAATTGTATTGTCTGTGCCCGTCAACCTGCGCGGGGCGTTCCCCACGCGGACGATCCGGAATTTTTTCAGTATCATCAACGTATCTGTCCCGGTGGGGCACGCCAAAACATTTGGGGGCGCGCTTCAGGCTGTAAAAGAAGAGCTGCGGGACAAGACGCAGGCGGAGAGCCTCATGGATGCGCTGGCGCAGAGCTGCGGGGTGATGGAGAACCCGGTGGTAAAGGCGGTCCCGCAGTTTATGAGGGATGCGGGAACGCGGTTTGTATTTGCGTTTTTCAGCGAAGACGTAAAAACGATGACCGTATCCAACGTGGGCCTTATCGATCTCCCGGCGGATATGCTGCCGTATGTAGACCATGCGGAATCGATCATCTATCCCACGGAACGCAGTCCCGTCAACTGCTGCCTGTGCTCTGTAAATGGAAAATTGACGGTTTCCTTTGTCCGGACGGTCAGGGAAACGGGACTCATGCGTTTTTTCTTCGGCTTCCTTGCGCGGGAAACAGGCGAAGAAGTAACGGTATATACGAACGACTGGGGGACTTTGGATGGGCAAGTGTGAATATTGCGGCGTGACGGTCTCGGGCAGGGATACATGTCCGCTGTGCGGCCGGAAGGTGCGGGGCGGTACGCAAAACGCAATGTATCCGGCATGCCGCACGGATAATAGAGAAATGCCGGAAAAAAAGAGACCCTGCTGGCCGACGCTCGTAACGCTTCTGGCGGTGGGGGTCTGTGCGTGGATCAACCTAATGACCCGGGGAAGCTCGGGCGGGTATTGGTGTCTCGATATCGCGGCGATCTTCGCTTATCTGTGGGTGCTTGTGCTCCATACGGTGAAATCTAAAACGCGGGGCAGCCTCAAGCTCATGCTGCAGGCCTGCCTTATCATTGCCATGCTGTGCGTGTTCGACTGGAATGCGGGCAGGGGGCTTTGGTCGGTGAATTTCGCGATCCCGTTCGCGTGTATCGGCCTGGTTTTCCTGGCTACCTATATCGTGATGACGCGGAAGCTGAGCTGGAGCGAATATATCGGCTACATGGTGGCGGTCGTGCTTTTCGGGCAGATGCCGGTCATGGGGATATTGCTCGGGTTTACGCATTTCGTCTGGCCGAGCTTTGCAGCGGCCGGCTATGCCGTGTTTACATTCCTGGTGATGCTGCTGTTTGCCAACGGCAGGTATAAGGGCGAGCGGACGCGCAGGTTCCGCTTCTAGGGGGGCGCGTATATGGCGTTAAAGATGGGGCCGCTTGTGGCGGCGATGATGGAATACGAGCGGGGCGCAGCCCAGCGGATCAATCATTTTTTGAAGGTGTATTCCTTTGCCAAGCTGATCGGGGAACGGGAAGGCCTTCCCGCCTCCGATCAGGAGATCCTCGAAGCCGCGGCCATCGTGCACGATATCGGCATCCGGCCCAGCCTTGAAAAATACCAGTCCTCCGGCGGCAATTTTCAGGAGATCGAAGGCCCTCCCGTAGCGCGGGGGCTTCTTGAGCGGCTTTCGTTTCCGCAGCAGGCAATAGAGCGCGTCTGCTTTCTGGTGGGGCGTCACCATACCTATCAGGGGATCGACGGGAAAGATTACCAGATTCTCGTGGAAGCGGATTTCCTCGTGAACCTGTACGAAGAGAAGACGGACAAACAGTCGATTGTCAAAGTCAGGAAAAATATCTTCCGCACAGATGCGGGGATAAAGGCGCTAAACGACCTGTTCGCATTACCCGAATGATATGAAGATCATAGGCTGCGCGGAAAGCGGGAAAAAGGAATATCTGGAACTGCTGCTCGAAGCGGACCCCTCCGAAGAGATGATCGACCGGTATCTTGAAGACGGGACGCTTTTTGCGTTGGAGGAAAAAGGAACGCCCGCTGCCGTCGCAGTGGTGGCTCCCGCCATAGGGGGCGCGTGCGAACTCAAGAACCTTGCCGTTGCCGCCCATCTGCGCGGAAAGGGCGTTGGACGCAGGATGGTGGAATACCTGTTCGCGTTCTATCGCGGAAAATACCGTAAAATGTACGTGGGAACGGCGGATATTCCCTGCGGCTGCAAGGATTTTTACCAAAAGCTCGGGTTTCGGTACACGCATACGGTGGACGGCTTTTTTACGGAGAATTATCCGGAGCCGCTTTATGAAAACGGTGCGTTGATCGAAAATATGGCCTATTTTGTAAAGGAATTGAAATGAAGGGATTATTTGACGTTACGGGAAAACGAGCGCTTGTGACGGGCGGAAGCCGGGGCATCGGGCTCGCGCTTGCGAAAATGCTGAGGGAAGCCGGGGCTAGGGTCGCGGTCTTTTACCATGGAACGCCGGTAGAGGAACAAGGACTCGTTCCGGTGCAATGCGATTTGCTGGATGCGGAAGATACGCAGCGTGCATTTGCGCAAGCGGTGACGGCGCTTGGCGGGATCGATATCCTGGTCAATGCAGCCGGGCTGCATAAAAAAGACGACGCGGAACACTTTCCCGCCGGAGAGTGGGAAGAGATACTCAAGGTCAACGTAGTTGCCGCATTTCGCTTGAGCCAGCTTGCCGGACGGGAAATGATCGCGCAGGGCGGCGGGAAAATCGTCAATATCTGTTCCGTGCGTTCCGTGCTCGCGGGGGACCGCAGCTCGGCCTACAGCACGAGCAAGGCGGCGCTGCTCCAAATGACGAAGGCGCTTGCAAAGGAGTGGGGAAAATATCATATTAACGTCAACGGCCTTGCGCCGGGTTATATCCTGACGGATATGACGGCGGCCTCCATGAACGACCCGGAAACAGGCGGGCAGCTTCTTAACCGCACGCCGCTCGGACGGTTTGGGCAAATGGAAGACCTTACGGGAGCGCTGCTCTTTCTGTGTTCCCCTGCGTCGGACTATGTCACGGGTATCCTCCTGCCTGTAGACGGTGGTTTTTTGTGCTGAAGGCACTTCTTCGCAAATCACGATAGCGTTAAAACAAGCGGCATTGCACCTGCCGCATGGCAACTTCAAAAAACGTTGCGGTACCGTGCGTTTCCCTGCCGGCAGCTTTTCCGGTAGAAACCTCTGGGCCGGCCAGGCTGTAAAGAAGTGGAGCGCCAGTCCGGCATCTGGAAAATGAACTGGATTTTGCGAAGGGACCTACGGAATACCGCTTCGGGTACGACGGTTAAAAAACTTCATCCCATGAATAAAAACGCCGGGTCCTCCGGCGCTTTTTCTGCCAAATTATGTTCCTCAGCGGCAATCGACCCCAGCTGGGGAATTATTTCCATAGGAGGGTACCGTCATACACCCGCATGGCGGGTTGCCAATATCCTAAACGTTTGCATTCCCTGATAATTAACTGGTGCGTATAGCGGAACATTTCCGCGGCTTTTTTTGCAAAAATATCAGGGCTGTTGCTTGCCAGAGCCTCCGCCGCCTCGACACACTGCCGGTGGATTTCACGGTTGTGCCTGTTTTTCGCATGGTGGAGTAGTTTTGGTATGCTTCTCCCGATGTGATAATTTTTCTGGATTACTTTATAAACCGTCCGCAGCGCGCTATATTCGATATAGTCTGTTAGGAACTCCAGCAAAACGATAGGGGAAAGCTGATATAAATAGGAGTTGTTCCACCAATCCTCGAGCTTACTGCCCAATTTTCCCGCGTTTTCCACAGCCGTATCATGGGCGGCTGCATGGGCGGCGACCCCTTCGGCGGTAAGTGACAATAGCTCCAAACTGTCCAGATACCGCCGGACATGGTAGGCAACCAGGGCCGGGTCAATGGGGATATGGCGCAGTTTTTCCGGACCCATTGCTACAAAAATACCCTTGCCTCGCACAGCGGTAACTACGCCCCACTGTTTCAGCAGTTGAACGGCTTTGATTGTGGTATCGACGCTGACTCCATAAATCTGGCGCAGCCCGGCATGGGAGGGAAGGCGGTCGCCGGGCCGGTATTTACCGATGGCAATGAGGCCGAGGAGGTCCAGGTAAACGCGCGAATATTGTTCTTCCGCCCAGCTGATCCGGCGCCCCAGCTCTTTTGCGCCAAGCCGGAACGGGGAGTCGGACGCAACCTTACACACGGGCGAATGTTCCCCGCCGTCCGGGAGAAATCGGTAAAGGAACGATAGGTCCGCAAAACGGACTTCCGTCGGTTTGCCGCCGGTTTTAATAGTGTATAAAAATTCCTTTAACCTGGTAAAATACTCGGTCCTCACCTCAAGGGAGCCGGGCAGCGGATCCAGCTCGGACAATCCCAGGCTGTCAACAGCACGCAGGATAAAGTCGTTGCCGGTACGCGCGATAAAAAAACGCCAGAACCGGTTCGAGAGCCGCCAGAATTCAATTGGCCGGTCCGGCTCCATTTTCCCCAGAATGGCTTCAGGGATGTGCCAGTCGTTGCCGCCGCAAAGGTCCATTCCATACTGAATTATAGGATAACAAAGAAAAATCCCCGTTTTCAAAAGATCACCGGCGGTCGTAACGTCGGCCTTGCGCAGGGGAAGCAGCCGCTTTTCTTCTAAAGCGCCGGAATAATCAAAAGTGACGGTCGGACGCTTCCGCTGCCCGGTTTCAACAAGACCATAATCCGAAAGCAGTTTCACCGCATGTCGAACCGTCTTTTCCGATGTGCCGAACTCCCGGCACAAGTCGGTACGGGAAGGAAGCCTTGAACCGCTCGGAAGCAGGCCGCATTCAATTTTATTTTTTAAGATCCGGTAGATCTTTTCATACATCACGATTCCGTTTTTCATAGTATCCCGTTTTGTTTTGCCTATGATATCATAATTACTATCTTCGCGGGGCCAAAATGGATTCCCGGGCAAGCCTACTTGTTTTTATGATTTTGTTCGGCTAAAAATCGGATTGCTTTTTCCTGCGGCATTGGACGCGCATAGTAAAAACCCTGAATGTATTGTACGCCGGACGCGGAGATCAGCTGTTGATCCTCCTTGGTTTCCACGCCTTCCGAAACAACAGTCAGTGAATTGATTTTCGCCATTTCCACAATAGAATGAAGGAGTGCGCGCTGCTTGGGATTTATATAGATTTGGCGCGTAAGCGAACGATCTATCTTAATCACGTCCACAGGTAGGTTTGAAAGATAATTCAGGCTGCTGTATCCTACGCCGAAGTCGTCCAGGGCGATGCGAATTCCACTTTTCCTTAATTGATCGAGGGAGGAAGATGCGTGTTCGATGGACTGGATGAGGACGCTTTCCGTAATTTCCAGCGTGATCCGGTCTGCCGGGACGCCGGAAGCGCGGATCACCTCCAGCAGATGGTCGGCGCTGTTCTCGACCAAGAGCTGCTGGACGGAAATATTAATCCCCATATGTTCCAATTCCAATTGATGGGCATATAAAGACATAAACCTGCAGGCGTGGCCGAGGACATAATCTCCCAGGGCTTCCACCAGTCCGCCGCGTTCCGCGAAGGCGATCACCTGTCCGGCGGGGAAGAAGCCTCCCTTACCGTCCGGCAGGCGCACCAACGCTTCCGCCGAGGTAAACCTTCCGGATTTTACATGTACGATCGGTTGGTACCAGACTTCGAGCGTCTCCTCCGAAATAGCGGATTTGAGCCGGTGAACGATATCGGTTTCCGTCCGGATGATCTGGTCGAGTGCGTCGTCGTAGATTACGGTTTTTTGATTTTGCTCTTTTGTATAGCGAAGGGCGGACTGAATACGGTCAAGCAGAAGCTCCGGGCTGTCTCCGTTTGCCGGATACCCGCAGACAGCGATGCGCACCTGCAAGGTAAAAGAGGCATTCCCGGCGCATACCGGGTCGGCAAGCAAAGCCTGCAATTTGGCCGTAAAAGATTCCCTGTTTTCGCCGGAAAGGGAAATTCCAAGAAAAACGTCGCCGTTGATCCGGTATAAATAAGTTCCGAACAGGCGCGATAAGCGGCCGATTACCTCGAGAAGGATCGCATCACCAATGTCCGCGCTGAACAATTCATTATACTGGCTGAACGAGCAGATATCGATACAGAATAAGTCGAAGCGCCGCCTTTTATCGTAAGAGATGAGCATCTGCGCGTCCCGAAAATATTTGGGACGGTTGCCCACGCTGAAAACGGGATCGCAATACGCAAGCTGCTCAACCTGCTTGCGGTATTGGTTGAAGGTTTTCGACAACTCCGTCATCTCAAAATCGGTATATTCATCAAAGGCCACATCGTTTTTCCCTTCGATTAACTGACGGCATTTTTCGGTCAGCATACGCACGGGAGATTCCTGAGAGCGGTGGGAGTAATAATCGCGTATCAGTGATGAGATAGCCTCCTTCGCCCGGTCTTTGCCGGCCCGGCAGCGCTTATACTGATAGCATGCCGTCAAAAACTTTTTTTCTCCCTCCAGATGTACCTTCAGCAGAAGCTCGATCGAAAGGCCTCTTGCAAAATCCTCTTGCTGCATTTCATCCATATCCTCGCGGACAGCGAGGATAAAATTGCCGTCGCCGATTCGTCCGGCGATAAAGGGACTTTGAATAAAATTCTGTAAACGGCGGGGAATGCTTTGCAAAAAATCGGTTTCTTCATCATAATCGATTCGCTGCGCAACCTGGTGATACTCCTCGAAAACAAAGTAAAATAGTATAACGGGTTCGGTTGCTTCGGAAAGCCAGCGGTCAAGCTCCGCGGTAAAACCCGGTTGGTTATACAGGCCGGTCCGCCTGTCTCTGGATGCGAGCCGCTTTAATGTGCGGTTGCAATGGGATTGCTTATACAGCAAATAGGAAAGGGCGGACAAAAGACCCGCCACAAACACACAATAGGCGGTGATCCCAAAGAGATGGGCGGGGCTGAGCCAGCCGCCTGAGACGGGCTGAATACTGAGCGTCCACTGGGTTGGCAGGTAAAAGCTTGTTTTTTCGGCTTGGGAAAAATCGGTGCCCGGACGCGAAGCCGCGATCACCACCTTGCCTCCGCTCTGAGGATCGACCCGCCATAGTTCGTAATCATACCCTTGTTCGGAAAGGTAATTGAGACCGAGCTGCTCGAGGACATAATCGCGATCCAGCGCCACGATCACTTCCCCCAAGTAAGCATCTTCTTCCATAAAGGGCTGTAAAAACAAAAACACCTGCTGTCCGCTGCCGTCCCCGTCTAAGGAAACGGGCCCTTCGACTACAAGCTCCTTGACGACCTTAGCCATTGTATAGATATAGGAAAAATCCTTCAGGCCGTGTCCGACCTGGCCGCCGTAAGTATCGGCGGGCAGTGCGCTGACAATAGTATCTCCCTCAACAAGGCAGACATAACGCACCTCTTCCCGTTCGAGAAGAGGCGCCGCCGCGTTTTCCAACCATGCCGCATCGGAACCATTCATCGCATAGGCGACCTGGGCAAGCATAGCTGCTTCGTTCATGTCCTTTTGCAGCCTGAGTATGATATTGTCATTGTAAAACCGCAAAATATGTTTGGCGTCTTCCTGTCGAATCTCAGTAAACGCCCGCCCCATTACCATGCCTGTTGCCAGGGACAGGGCGAGAATCGAGACGGCTACAATGCAGAATAAAAGCCACCGCCTTACGGTTGTTTTCATGCGCACCTCAATTATGGGAAATCTTATAATATCCTTTTCCGTTTTTCTTGACGAAATATAAGGCTTCGTCCGCCTCGGCAATCAGCTGCTGCAAGTCGGAGCCGGGGAGGCACAGGGCAACGCCGATGCTGCACTGCACCGGAATATGCTCTCCGGCTGAGCCGATCTCCGAATGGAGGCGGAGAACCAGCTCATCGAGTACGCTGCGCAGCTCTGCCTCGCCATCCAAATCAGTCAGCAGCAGCACGAACTCGTCGCCGCCGTACCGGCCGACTACGCCGTCATATTTTTTTTCGTACTCCCGCAGGATATAGCCGATACTTTTCAGGGCGATGTCCCCGCCGTTATGGCCATAAGTATCATTGATATATTTCAGGTTGTCCATATCTACAAAACACAAGGCGCTGACCTTGCGGGGATCGATCTTCTTCAGGAGCGCGCCTGCCTGGTTGAGGAAAACAGACCGTGTGACCACGCCGGTTAAGGAATCGGACAAACCGTTCCCCGTGTGGCGTATGATCTCATTGAAGTCGGTATCCTCCGGGCGCTCGTTCTGGTAAATTTTTTTCTCCAGTTCTTCTACGGATTGTACAAGGATATTTACAATCTGCATTTCCTTCGCAATATACCTCCGCAGAATGAACAGCAGGCAGATGCACAGCAGAACAGCGAGGCCCGCTACAAGCAGCAGGGAAGGGAGAACACTGGAAAATGCCGTCCCAAAATTGACCGAGCAAAGAATATCCCATCCCGTATTCTCCACGCGTTGGTAGGTTGTATAATAAAAACTTCCGTTTTGAAAACTCCAGAAAGCTCCGGGGATTTTAGCCAGAAGCTGCTCCTCCAGCTGGTCCGCCGTGGTGCCAAACAGGGTGGCGTCCCGCAGCTCGCTCATGATCGGATCGCCATAAGGCAGGTCGGCGGTGGAAGACATGATTTGCCCTTGGGAACCAACCAGCGTCGCCTCGGAACCGTTGATGACCGCCGATTTCTCAAGGATATCGGAAACCTCATCAAAATAGATTGCACAAAATAGGCAGCCGGTAATGTTTCCCTGCTCGTCAAGCAGGGGGACGGCTACGGTATAATTAAGCGTTACCCCGTCCGCGCCAGCGGCAAAACTGTCCGTAACCTGCCGCTCTCCCGTGGAAAACAACCGCTGCATATAATCCCGGCTTGCGAGGCTGGCGGGTTCGGAGCCGTCTGAATATACAGTAATATCCGAGTCTACGTAACAGATCAGCAAATATCCGAAATAAGGAGCCATCTGATCGAGCTTTTTGACCTTTTCAATAGGCGGGATCGCCGGATCATAAAACTCCGGCAGGCTGGCGAGAGACTCCAAAAGGGTAATGGATTCGTTAATGCGCTGGGAAATTTGTGCATGTACGCTGGAAAGAGAAGCCTTGGCCTCCGCCTTCATTTGCCGGGAAGCAAGAACGCCCCCTCCCAGCAAGATAATCAATATAATCAGCAGGCAAAACACTGCGATGTAGCGCAGGATGGGGGAAAAGGATATCCGAACTCCGCTGCTGTTTTTTGTTTGGCTAGTTTTCCTCATCAATTCGCTTGCCCTTCCTTTGAAAACCTTAGCCTCCGGCTATTTTTTCATATGGCACATTGTCTCCCGTTGTGGTTAAAAAAGCGAGTGCATCGATTGAACGCAATACGCTTTATTCTTGGAACCTATACCGGATAATTATAGCACTTGCGGTCGGATAAATCAATACAGTTCCGGTCTTGTAATGTATGGAAAAGGACAAGATAAAAGCGTCCTGCAAAGCAAGGACGCTTTTATCTTGTAAAATATTTGGCCGTTTCCTTATTTCATCGCTTCTTCCACCGCGACAGCAACGGCCACGGAAGCGCCGACCATCGGGTTGTTGCCCATGCCGATGAGGCCCATCATCTCCACGTGCGCCGGGACGGAAGAACTGCCCGCGAACTGTGCGTCGCCGTGCATGCGGCCCATGGTGTCGGTCATGCCGTACGAAGCCGGACCGGCCGCCATGTTGTCGGGATGCAGCGTCCTGCCCGTGCCGCCGCCCGAAGCAACGGAGAAGTATTTCTTGCCGTTTTCGATCGCCCATTTCTTATAGGTGCCCGCCACCGGGTGCTGGAAGCGCGTCGGGTTGGTGGAGTTTCCGGTAATGGAAACATCTACGCTTTCATGGCGCATGATCGCAACGCCTTCGTTCACGTCGTCCGCGCCGTAGCAGCGAACCTTTGCGCGGTCGCCTTCCGAATATTTGGTCTCGGAAACGATGTTCAGCTTGCCCGTCGCATAATCATAATCCGTTTCGACATACGTGAAGCCGTTGATGCGGGAAATGATCTGTGCCGCGTCCTTGCCAAGCCCGTTCAGGATAACTTGCAGGTTTTCTTTGCGCACCTTGTTCGCTGTCTTGGCAATGCCGATCGCGCCTTCCGCCGCCGCGAAGGACTCGTGTCCCGCGAGGAAGCAGAAGCATCTCGTCTTTTCCTCGAGCAGCATCGCCGCGAGGTTGCCGTGGCCAAGACCGACAAGGCGCTGCTCCGCAACGGAGCCGGGAATGCAGAACGCCTGCAAGCCGATGCCGATCGCCTCCGCCGCTTCGGAGGCCTTCCTGCAACCCTTCTTGAGGGCGATTGCCGCGCCCAGCGTGTATGCCCAGATTGCGTTTTCAAAAGCGATGGGCTGGATGCCGCGCACGATACCGTCCACGTCGAGGCCCTTATCCACGGTATACTGCTTCACTTCCTCGAGGGAGCCAAAACCGTATTCCTTCATGCACTTTTCAATTTGGGCAATTCTTCTTTCATAACCTTCAAATGTAACCATGTTAATCGCCCTCCTTATTCTTTGCGCGGGTCAATGTACTTGACCGCGTCGTCGTATCTTCCGTACGTACCGATGTTTTTCTCATAAGCCTCTCTCGGTTCAACGCCGTTTCGGATGTCTTCCATCATCTTGCCGAGACGCACGAATTTATAGCCGATCACTTCGTCGTTTTTATCAAGGCCCATCTCAAGGATATAGCCTTCCGCCAGCTCAAGGTAACGAACGCCCTTTTTGTTGGTGGAGAAAATCGTGCCGACCTGCGAACGCAGGCCCTTTCCGAGGTCTTCAAGGCCCGCGCCGATCGGCAGGCCGCCTTCGGAGAATGCGGTCTGCGTCCTGCCGTAAGCGATTTGCAGGAACAGCTCGCGCATCGCGGTGTTGATCGCGTCGCACACGAGGTCCGTGTTGAGCGCTTCGAGGAGCGTCTTGCCGACGATCGCCTCGCCCGCCATCGCGGCCGAGTGCGTCATGCCCGAGCAGCCGCTCGTCTCGATGAGGGCTTCCTCGATGATGCCGTCCTTCACGTTCAGCGTCAGCTTGCACATACCCTGCTGGGGCGCGCACCAGCCTACGCCGTGCGTGAGGCCGGAGATGTCTGTGATCTGTTTGGATTTTACCCATTTGCCTTCTTCAGGTATCGGAGCCGGGCCGTGATGCGGTCCCTTTTTCACGCATACCATTTCTTCTACTTCTTTTGAGTATTGCATGGGATTTTTTGACCTCCTTGAAAATTTATTGCTTTCATTTAAATATTAAGCCATACATAAAATATTATAGCATATCCGGGGAACGGTAGTCATTATATTTTTAAGATTATTTCCCGCCGCCCGCCGCCTGTCAAAAAGCATCCGTTTCCCGGTTGAACGAAAGGGAAATGGATGATATTCTTAAATCAGGGGGAAAAACGGAAAACGGAGGAAATGTTATGCTGTGGATCCCGGTTGTGATTGTTGCCGCCGCCGCATTGTTTTTGATTGTGGTTTTTGTGGCGGCGAATAAGATATTTGACGTCGCCGTGAATGCCAAAAAGACCAAGAAAAAGGTGCTCGAAACAAATGCGAACAAGAGTGCGGACGGCGCGGGGCGGGAAAAAACGGAAAAGGAACGCGCCAACGAATGGCTGCGCGGGCAGGAATTTACGATACACAGCCAGCGTTCGCGGGATGGGCTTCTCCTTGTCGCGCGGGAGCTGGCTGCGAAAGAACCCTCGCACCTGTGGGCCGTATGCGTCCATGGGTTTTCGGGAAACGGCCTGAACCTCGGCCTTGCGGCCCGCCACTGGCACGAACAGGGCTGGAACGTGCTTTTGCCAGACCTGCGGGGAAGCGGCGACAGCGAGGGGGATTATTATGGCATGGGCTGGCTCGACCGCCACGATATCATCGGATGGATCCGGGGAACGGTTCTCGAAAAAGACCCCGGCGCGCAGGTCGTCCTGCACGGGGTCTCGATGGGCGCGGCGACCGTTATGATGACCACGGGCGAGCAGCTCCCGGAAAACGTCCGCGCGGCGGTTGAAGACTGCGGCTATACGGACGTGTGGGAGGAATTTACCATCCAGCTTAGGAAGGTGTTCGGGCTTCCGCAGTTTCCCATCATGCACATTGCAAACATCATGGCAAAGCGGCGTGCGGGCTATTCTTTCAGGGAAGCCTCGTCGGTCCGCCAGGTGAAAAAATCCAGGACGCCCACGCTTTTCATTCATGGCGGTGAGGATACCTTTGTGCCGTTTTTCATGCTGGATGAAGTATACGGGGCTGCGGCGTGCGAAAAGGAGAAACTGGTGGTGTCCGGCGCGCAGCATGGCGAATCGGTGCAGCTCGAGCCGCAGCGTTATTGGGATACGGTCCATGCGTTTGTCGGGAAATATCTTAATTGAAAAGGAGAAATATGATGGAAAGAGTACAATATATTTGCCCGAAATGCGGCTGTACGCAATATGAAAGCGATCAGTTTCAGGCGACCGGAGGGAACTTTTCCAAGCTGTTCGACGTACAGAACAAAAAATTTATCACAGTGAGCTGCGTAAAGTGCGGCTATACGGAGCTGTATAAAGGAAAGACTTCAGATGGCTGGAATATTCTCGATTTCCTGGTAGGCCGCTGAACATAAAAAATGAATAAATTGTAAAAAATGAAATCCGCGGCTTCCCGGCTTGCAGGGAACGCGGATTTTTGCTTGTATTTGCAATCTATTGAAAGTATAATATAATGCGTATAATTATTTACATGAGAAGGGCAGATGGAAACGATGTATCGATTTGCAGGACGTTTTGACGGCGTGGGCGGAAGCGAGATCCGTAAGATTTTTGGGCTCCTCGGAGTTCCGGGAATGATCTCATTTGCGGGAGGCAATCCTTCTCCCGACCTTTTTCCGGCGGATACGCTCGCAGACATCAGCGAACAGGTGATTGTGGACGACGGCAGGTCTGTGCTCCAGTATGGGGGAACGATGGGCGTCGCGCATTTTATAAGCGTACTGAAGGAAAAGAACCGGGATAGTATGAAAGAGGACGATGACCTTATCGTGCTTTCCGGATCCTCCCAGGGAATAGATTTTTTTGCCCATACCATGATTGAAAAAGGGGATGCCATGCTTGTGGAATCTCCGTCGTTTCTGGGCGCGCTCCAGACGTTTCGGCTTGCGGACGCCGATATCAAAACGGTGGACCTGCAGGAAGACGGGCCGGATACGGATATGCTCGAGGCGAAGATTAAGGAATATAATCCCAAGTTTTTTTATACGATCCCGACTTTCCAGAACCCGTCAGGCATCACAATGAGCGCGGAAAAACGGCAGAAGGTTTACGATATCTGCAAACGGTACGGCGTGCTGATCCTGGAAGACGATCCTTACGCGGAGCTGCGCTACGAGGGAACGCCGCTTCCCAGCATCAAGGCGCTCGACGACTGCGGACTTGTGTGTAAGCTCGGGAGTTTTTCCAAGACGATCTCCCCCGGCCTGCGCGTCGGGTACGCAGTCGCCAATAAAGAGATCATAGCAAAGTTTAACCTCCTGAAGCAGGGGGCGGACGTGCATACCTCCAACCTTTCGCAGACGCTCGTTATGAAATTCATCGAGCGCGGGCTTTATGAGGATCATGTCAGGATGCTGTGCGAGACCTATAAGGAGCATAGGGATGCGATGCTGCGGGCGATCGATATTTATTTCCCGGATGGGGTAAGCCACACCAATCCGCAGGGCGGCCTGTTTGTTTGGGTAACGCTCCCGGAATGGATGGATGCGCGCAAGCTGTTCGATGCGTGCGTGATGGAAAAGGTAGCGTTTGTGGCGGGAAGCCCGTTTTTCGCGGACGGCGGCCATGACAATACGCTGCGCATGAATTTCTCGATGCCGACCGTAAGCCAGATCGAAACGGGTGTGGAACGCATGAGCAGGGTAATTCGCCAGTACGAATTTTTGACGAAATAAACCGGACGGAACGGATATGAAGAGGAGCTTTTGAATCGATGGCAGAAAACGTATTTGATACATTACAGGAAAGAGGCTTTGTTAAGCAGACGACCCATGAAGGCCTGAAAGAAATGCTCGGCCGGGAAAAGGTGAAATTCTACGTCGGGTTCGATGCGACGGCGGACAGCCTCCATGTCGGTCACTTTGTTCAGCTGATGGCGATGGCGCATATGCAGCGCGCGGGCCATACGCCGATCATTCTCGTGGGCGGTGGAACGACGATGATCGGCGATCCAAGCGGAAAATCCGATATGCGCAAGATGATGACCCGCGAGGTGATCGCGCACAATGCGGAAATCTTTAAAAAGCAGATCGGCAGTTTTCTCGATGTTTCAGAGGGAAAGGCCATCATGGTAGATAATGCCGATTGGCTCCTTGACCTCAATTATGTGGAGTTCCTGCGGGAGATCGGCACTTGCTTTTCCGTAAACAGGATGCTGACGGCGGAATGCTATAAACAGCGCCTTGAAAAAGGCCTCACGTTTTTTGAATTCAACTATATGCTGATGCAGGCGTACGATTTTTTGGTTTTGAACCGCAAGTACGGCTGTACGCTCGAGATGGGCGGGGACGACCAATGGTCGAATATCCTCGCGGGAGCGGACCTGATACGCCGAAAAGAGGAAGGAAAAAAAGCGTACGGCCTCACGATTACCCTGCTCCTGAAGAGCGACGGCAAAAAGATGGGGAAAACAGAGTCGGGCGCCGTCTGGCTCGATCCTGAGAAGACTTCCCCATACGACTTTTACCAGTATTGGAGGAACGTTGCGGATGCGGACGTGCGGACGTGCCTTTCGCTGCTTACCTTCCTGCCGATGGACGAGGTTGAGCGCCTGTCAGCCCTTAAAGACAATGAGATCAACGATGCAAAAAAGATACTTGCGTTTGAGATAACAAAACAGGTGCACGGCGGGCAGGCAGCGCGCGAGGCTCAGAAAGCGGCGGAAGCGCTTTTCTCCGGCGGCGGGGAAGGGGGCAGCATCCCGACGACGGAGCTTACGGCTGCGCAGTGGAAAGAAAAACCGCAGCTTATTGACGTCATGGTCCTTTGCGGACTGACCAGGTCGCGCGGCGAGGGCCGGCGCCTGATTACCCAGGGGGGCGTGCTCCTGAACGGAGAAAAGGTCGTGGACGAATTCCGTGCGCTCGAAGAAGCGGATTTTGTGAACGGCGAAGCGATGATAAAAAAAGGCAAAAAGGTGTTTCACAGGGTTCTGATCCGCGTATAAGTATGGGAAAACCGTATGTTTGCCTCGCGGAGAAAGCCGCAAGCGAGCTTGTGATTAAAAAATCGAGGTTTTTGTGCAGGCTGGTTCCCGTAGAGACGGAACAGCAGGCGGCGGCGGCCCTCGGAGAGGTTAGGAAAGAACATTATAACGCGCGGCACAATTGCTTTGCCATGATACTCGGCGCAAACCGGAATTTCGAGAAAAGCTCGGACGACGGGGAGCCGCAGGGAACGGCGGGCGTGCCGATGCTGGAAGTGCTGCGCAAAAGCGGCCTGACCAATATCCTCGCGGTGGTCACGCGGTATTTCGGCGGAACGCTGCTCGGAGCGGGCGGCCTTGTGCGCGCCTATGGCGGGGCAGTGTCAGAGGCGCTCCGCACCGCAAAAAGGGAAGTGCATATCCCGGCGGTGGTGCTGCGGCTGCGGATCGATTATGCGGATTATGGGAAGCTGCAAAGCATCGCCGCGGAATATGGGGCGAAGGTGGAAGCGGATTACGGCGAAAAGGTGGAAGCGCGCGCGGTGTTCCGGCAGGCGGATTACGACGCTGTGGCAAAAAGAATCACGGAAGCGTTCCTCGGCGCGGATGTATACGAAAAAGACGGCGAATGCTATTTAACGGAACAGGTTGTCCCGCAGGAGCCGACGGAATAAATATTTTTATACGATTAGGGGAATTTTGGGTATGGAAATCAAATTTTTAGAGACGAATGAGCTTAAGAAAAAACCGGAAGACGAAAGCAACCTTGGTTTTGGCACGATCTTTTCGGATTATATGTTCCTTATGAGATATACCGAGGGACAGGGCTGGCACGACGCAGAGATCAAAAAATACGAAGATTTCAAGGTGTCGCCCGCGGCAACCGTTTTTCATTACGGCCAGGAAGTGTTCGAGGGTTTGAAGGCCTACCGTCAGGTGAACGGAGATATCGCGCTGTTCCGTGCGAAGGATAACTTCCGGCGGCTCAACAATTCGGCAAAACGCCTTGCGATGCCGCAGATCGATGAAGAGTTTGCGCACCGTGCGCTGCGCGAGCTTGTGAAGATCGAGCAGGACTGGGTTCCGCATGAAAAAGGGACTTCTCTGTATATCCGCCCGAATTATATGGGGATGGATCCGTTCATCGGCGTTTCCGCCGCAAAAGAATATGTGTTCTATATCATGACGGGTCCGGTCGGCGCATATTATGCGCACGGTCTCGCACCGGTCAGGATTTTAATTGAAAAGGAGTATGTGCGCGCCGCCAAGGGCGGAATGGGCTTCGCAAAAACGGCGGGCAATTATGCCGCCAGCCTCATTGCGGGCGTGGAAGCGCACGAAAAAGGCTGCGACCAGGTTCTGTGGCTGGATGCGGAAGAGCGTAAATATGTGGAAGAAGTCGGTTCCATGAACATGATGTTTGTGATCGACGGTAAACTGGTAACACCCGATCTCGACGGAAGTATCCTGCCCGGGATCACGCGTGCGAGCGTCATTGCTATCGCGCGTGATATGGGCATCACCGTAGAAGAACGCAGAATCTCGATCGACGAGGTGATCGAAACGGCGAAATCCGGAGCGATGAGCGAAGCGTTCGGCACGGGAACGGCGGCGGTGGTAAGCCCCGTCGGGGAATTTGTATACGGGGATGAAACGGTTACGGTTTCAGGCGGGAAGATGGGAAAACTCGCGCTCGAGTTTTATGACATTCTGACCGGCATCCAATATGGAGAAATCAAAGACCGGTTCGGGTGGACGGAAAAAATTTGAATCCCCGTTCATTTTGGAGGTAATTTGGTTTGAAGAAAATAGTATCGATTCTACTTGCCGCCGTCCTGGCGGTTACCCTGTGCATCTCCATGAGCGCCACGGCGCTCGCGGCGGGCAAGGTAACGATTACGGCCAGCGTCAGCCCCAGCTCCCTCACCGGGGCGGGAACGGTATCCGTCAAGGTAACGGTGCAAAACAATACGGATTCTGAGATCAGTGACGTCACGGTCACCTTCCCGGGGGACGATTCCGAGAATATCGGCAGCATCCCGGCGGGGGAGTCGAAGACGCGTTCCGATAATGAGTGGAATGTATCCGAGGATATGCTGGATACGGATCTGACCTTCTCGGCGGCCTTTACCGACGCGAACGGCAATACCCAAACCGTCAGGACGGAATCGCTGACAATCACGAAAAAAGAGTCGACCGTTGCGGCCACCGCAACGGCAAGCGTCTCAAAGGATACGATTGAAAAGGGCGACAAAGTTAAGTTCACCTTCAAGCTGAAAAACGAAGGCAACGTAACGCTCGAAAAAGCATCGCTCAAGGCCCCGCCCCTTTCCGACGGGGAACAGCTCGGGAAAACCTTTTCCCTCGAGCCGGGCGAAACCAAGATCATGACATGGGAGACCCCGCTCAGCGAAAGTGTCGACGTAAAGCCCGTATTCAGTTATACGGCGAACGGTGAAAAAGGAACCGCCAAGGCAGGGACGGTGTCCGTTACGGTCAATGGGGAAGCAAAGGCAAGCTCGACTCCGGAAGCGGATGCGCTCGAGGTAGTCGCGACGGCAAACAATACGCAGGTAAAGGCGGGTGACAAGGTCGCTTTCGAAGTAACGGTGCGCAACCACGGGTCGGAAGACCTTGAGAAGCTGAAGGTGACGGATGCAAACGGCAACCTGGTCACCTTTACGGGTACCCAGCTCGACGCGGGCAGCGCCGCCAGGGGAACAGCGGAAGTCACCGTGCAGCAAACGACAAGCTTTGTCTTCACGGCGACGGCGGAAGATGCGGATGGCAACAGCGTCAAAGCGGCTTCTGATCCGGTCGAAATTACGGTCGACGCCGTAGACCTTGCAAGCGCCCTTACAATGGACGTTGCATTTATCCCCGAGGTCAGCAAGGCGGGTCCGGTGGATTTTACGTTCAAGGTCAAGAACAATACGGGACAGGAGATCAAAAATATCGTCATATCAGAGGCGACGCTTGGCGAAATCGCCGCGATCCCCTCGATGACGGACGCGGAGCAGGATGTCACACAGCCCATCCAGGTCGACAAGACGACAAGCTTTGTCTTCACCATTTCCGGCGAGCTGCCCGACGGGACCAGACTCGAGTCGCAGACACAGCAGCCGGCCACGGTGACGGTGAAGCAGGCATTCGGTGGAATGAGCACCATGCTGATCCTGCTGCTGATCGTAGTGGTTGCTATCGCGGCAGTCGCTGTTACGCTCGGCGTATTCATCCATAAGAATAAGAAAGCGGGATACACCGCGTTCGGCAAGCGCAGGGACGGCGGCCCGGATCCGCGGCAGAGAAACGGAGGAAGCCATCCGAACGGGCAGGGCACGAACAGGCGTTATCAGGAGCGCCCGCCGCAGGCACGCCAGCAGCGCCCGCGCAGCCAGATGCCGCATGAAGAGATCGAGCCGCGCCAGCAGCGCCCGCAGGCACCGCGGCAGAAACAGCAAAGGCCGCCGGCTTCTAAAAAAGGCGGAAAGGGCTACAGCGACAGGAATAAATTCTGATCCGGCCCGGACAAAGGACCGGTGCCATACGGCAAAAAGGGCGGCCATTGGCCGCCCTTTTTGCCTGCTTTCCTGCCAGCGCGCTCACAGGACGTTTTTCTTAGAAAAAAGGGGCGAAACCAGGATGTCGTGGAACATGGAACGGATATCCTTGCGCATGTCCTCCCGCGGCGTTCCGCTCGCATAGCATTCGTTGATAACGCCCCACAGGCCGTTGCACAAGAGCGCGGCGGTTTGCCGCGAAGGATAGTTTGATGCCATCTGATGGCTGTGCCTTCGGATATATTCGTCGACATTGCAGAAAATATGGTGGTAAAAAGCGGAGTATAGGTACGGGTTTCTTTCCGGGGAGGTCCACGAAAAAAAAGCCAGATTGTTGTAATAAAGGTTCAGGATGCAATCGAGCATGTTGTAATATCCCTGTAGCGCCTCGCGGGAGGGATTGTTTTCCGCCTGCAGTCTGTGGTAGTCCCGCACCGCTTCGCCGATGTAACCGCAGAACATGTCCTCGACCAGCGCATATTTATCGTCATAATGTGTATAAAACGTAATGCGGCTGGTCATCCCAGCGCGGCACAGCTCACAGACCGTTACCTTTTCAAAGGGAAACCGGGCAAGCAGCCCGATCATGGTTTGCTTCAGATTCTGTTTTGTTTTAATGATACGCTTGTCTTCCATAAAAATTTTTTATACACTTTCCGTTTTTTGTAATAATAAATGACATACTATCCGCAGTTGTGATTGCTATGCCATATCCTGCATATTAATATAACACATGTATAAATATAAGACAATCCGTTAATGGGACGACGGTTCCGCTGCGGCGCCCGGCGCTGCGCGGGGAAGGGGATACGGATGGAAAAACGACCGGTGGAAAAAATTGTGCGCATCGTCACACTCGCGCCCGTTATGGCGCTTTTGGCCCTCAGCATCCTGCTCGGGGCGCAGCCGGAGCGGTTTGGTGGGATTGGAAATTATGTCATGGCGGTCATCTTCCTGACCGTCCTGCCGCTGCTGGCTTATCCCCTGCAGCAAATCCTGCCGGGATGGAAGGATAAGGGGCGGGACGGACAGCGCAAACTTGCCATATGGATGGCGGTCATCGGATATGTGGCGGGTGTTTTGTGCGCTTTGGCGGCGGCAGTACCAAAAGGCCTGCTGCTCGTTTACCTTGCCTACCTGCTTTCCGGCTGCCTGATCCTGCTGTTTAATAAGGGATTCAAAATCAAGGCGAGCGGACATGCGTGCGGCGTGGCGGGACCGCTCGCGCTGCTGGTCTGCCTGCTGGGGCCCGCCGCCCTGTCAGGCCTGCCCGTTTTGGGCCTGGTCTATTGGGCGTCGCTCCGCATGGGAAGGCATACCTGGCCGGAGCTGCTCCTCGGGAGCGTCCTGCCGCTGGCGGCATTGTTTTTGTCCATCGCTGTTTTGCTTCCATTTTAAAATCTGTTGCGGAAGCCCATAAGGGCAAACAGACCGGGGTTTCGCACAAGTCCGGCGAAGCGGACTGCGTGGGAAAAAGGAGCCGCGGCGGAGCATACTGCAAAAACCTCGCTAAAGGCGAGGCTTTTGCAGTACAGTGCAAGTCCGCTGCAACGTGTCACGGCCCATCGGAATCGATGATCTGGATTTCAAACTTCTCATACGGAAACTGGTCCACAAAATCGTCCGGCTTAAAGGTCGCCTTGCGGAACAGGCCCAGCTGTTTGGTATGGTTTGTGTGCCACATAGGCACCTCGATATCGAATTCCTTGGCAAAATGCTCGATGCATTCAAGGAGTGCCGCGGACATATCGTGCTTGCCGCTCGTATACGTGTCCGCCTTGATTGTCTTACCGTTTTTATAGAGCTTCCCCCATAATGTCAGCATATCGATCCGTCCTTTTCTGTACTTGCGCGGCCTTGGGCCCGTATACGGAAAAGCTTTCGCATACCTTCCGGGGAAGTGGGAAACGTCCCGCCCTTCAAAGGGCGAAGGGCCCCGCCGGTGCAAATGCCGCCCTTCCATTATATCGGATCACCCGGCAAAAAGAAAGGCGCGGCACTTGAAAAAACTGCGCTAAACGTATAAAATAAACACCATATCATTAAGTATTAAAGTATGGAGGATCAGAGAATGGGAAAACCACTGGCATATAAGATTTTGAACGATCATCTCGTTTCGGGGGAAATGATTCCCGGAAGCGAAATTTCCATCCGCATTGATTATACCCTCACGCAGGATTCCACGGGCACGATGGCCTACCTGCAGTTTGAAGCGATGGGCATCGACCGCGTGAAGACGAAACGCTCGGTTGCGTACATCGACCACAACACCCTGCAAAGCGGCTTCGAGAACGCGGACGACCACAACTATATCATGAGCGTGGCGAAGAAGCACGGCATTTACGCTTCCCGCCCGGGGAACGGCATCTGCCACCAGGTAAACTTGGAACGCTTTGGGGTACCGGGGGCAACGCTTCTCGGCTCCGACAGCCATACGCCTACGGGCGGCGGCATCGGCATGATTGCCATCGGCGCGGGCGGCCTCGACGTCGCTGTCGCTATGGGCGGCGGCGCATATTACCTCAATTGTCCGAAATTCGTCAATGTGGAGCTTAAGGGCAGGCTTCGGCCCGGCGTATCCGCAAAAGACGTGATCCTCGAAGTCCTGCGCGTGATGAGCGTGAAGGGCGGCGTGGGCAAGATTATTGAATATACCGGCGAAGGCGTCAAGACGCTTTCCGTTCCGGAACGCGCGACCATCACCAATATGGGCGCCGAACTCGGCGCAACCACGTCCATCTTCCCGAGCGACGAAGTGACGAGGGAATTCCTTGCGGCACAGGGCCGCGAAGCGGACTTCACGCCTCTTGCGGCGGATGCGGATGCGGAATACGACGAACATATCGTGATCGACCTTTCAGCGCTTACGCCGATGGCGGCGATGCCGCACAGTCCGGATAATGTGAAGACCATCGAAGAGATCGGCAAGATCAAGGTAGACCAGGTGTGCATCGGCAGCTGCACCAACGCCTCCTACCGCGATCTGATGCGCGTGGCGGCGATCCTCAAAGGAAAAACGGTGAATCCGCATACCAGCCTTACCATCTCGCCCGGCTCCAAGCAGGTCATGAATATGCTCGCCAAGAACGGTGCGCTCAGCAGTATGATCGACGCGGGCGCGCGTATCCTCGAATGCGCCTGCGGGCCGTGCATCGGCATGGGGCAGTCCCCGGCGACGGATGCGGTCTCGGTGCGCACCTTCAACCGCAATTTCTTCGGACGCAGCGGGACAAAGAGCGCAAGCGTATATCTTGTCAGTCCCGAGACGGCGGCGGTGACGGCAATCAACGGTTATCTTTCGGATGCTGCGGAGCTTCCGGACCTTTCCATCCTGGACGTGGAGATGCCGGAAAAATTTGATGTAAACGATAATATGATCGTTCCGCCCGCGGACCATGCCGGCGAGGTAGAGGTGATCCGCGGACCCAACATCAAGCCTTTCCCGAAACACGAACCTCTCGCGGAAGAGATCGAAGCGGAAGTGTTGCTGAAAATGGAGGATAATATCACCACGGACCATATTATGCCTTCCAATGCAAAGCTGCTCCCCTACCGTTCCAATATCCCGCATCTTGCGGACTATTGCCTCACGCCGGTGGACGAAACCTTCCCGGCGCGGGCAAAAGAGGCGGGAAAATCCATCCTCGTTGCGGGCCAGAATTACGGGCAGGGCTCCTCGCGCGAGCATGCCGCTCTTGCTCCGCTGTATCTTGGGGTCAAGGCGGTTATCGCTAAGAGCTTTGCGCGCATCCACATGGCAAACCTTATCAACAACGGTATTCTTCCGCTTACGTTTGCCGACGAAGCGGATTATGATAAGATCAGCCAGGGCGACATACTAAAGCTTACGCACGTCCGTGAAAATGTGGAAGGGAAAGACCGGTTCCGTGTGGAAGATGAGACGAAGGGAATCAGCGTCGAGGTCGTACTCGACGCATCCCCGCGCCTGCGCGATATGCTGCTCGCGGGCGGGCTTCTCAACTACACGAAAAATGCCGGCCAGGCATAAAAGAGGCGGCGGCAGGGGTGCGCAGGGCGCCCCGCCGTCCCTTCGTTTTTATTGACATTTACTTAAGATTAGAATATCATTATACTGTCTTAATTTTGCTTGATATGGGAATTGTATCTCTATTTAGCAAAGATTGTCAGAATAGATCCGTTTCATGAGCGGGAACGCGCAAGGTGAATTTCGCCGCAGGCGAAAGATTGCGAAGCATACCGGACGCAGCGAGTGTAGAAGGCGTCCTGGCGCGATATGAAACAACCTCTAGCAGGGGATCGTCGGGAAGGCGCATGAAATGTCCGGTTTGGCCGGGCCGCAGGCGGCAGGCAAATTGTGACAGTTCAGCGGTTCTTTTTCCCGGAGGGAAATAAGAACTTCAATATAGTTTTCCCGGAGCGCCATTTGGTGCGTTATGAGGTAGGAGGAATTATGAGTATACACATCATGGGAACGGGCAGCTATCTGCCCGAAAAAGTGATGACCAATGAGGACTTTGAAAAGATCATAGACACGTCGGACGAATGGATCACCAAACGGACGGGGATCAAGCGCCGGCATTATGTGGAAAACGGCATGTGGAACAAGGATATGTGCGTCATTGCGGCAAATATCGCAATGAAGGAAGCGGGGATCACGAAAGACGATCTCGGCGGTATCATCGTCGCGTCCGTCACGAATGAAATGGGCGTTCCATCCGTTGCCAGCCAGATTCAGCGGGAGCTTGAAATTCCGGAGGCGGTCTGTTTCGACGTTAATTCCGCGTGCACGGGCTTCATGTTTG
Source organism: Christensenella minuta (assembly GCF_003628755.1). Classification (NCBI taxonomy): domain Bacteria; kingdom Bacillati; phylum Bacillota; class Clostridia; order Christensenellales; family Christensenellaceae; genus Christensenella; species Christensenella minuta. The sequence goes on from NZ_CP029256.1 coordinate 80,621, forward strand.
CTTTAAAGGCGGCGGAAGGCCTGCTCCGGCCGGGCGGAAAACCGTTCCTTGTGTGCGGCAGCGAGACGCTTTCACGTTTTATGAACATGGAAGACCGCGCGAGCTGTATCCTTTTTGGAGACGGCGCGGGCGCTGTCGTCATCGAGTACGGCGCGGGCATGAAATATTTCGAGGTGTATTCCAAGCCGGATACGGATGGCCTCATCACGATTAACGGTATGAATACGCTTAAGGACGGGGTAGTTCAGCCGTCTTATGCGGCGCTCAAGGGGCGCGAGGTGTATGTCTTCGCGACGCGCGAGGCGGAACGCGTGATTCGTTTAGGACTCGAGGGCAGCGGGAAAACACCGGAAGAGATCGACTGGTTCCTGATGCACCAGTCCAATTACCGCATTACCAAAACGATCGCCCAGCGGCTCGGCATGCCGATGGATAAGTTCTATTCCAATATAGACGATACGTCCAATACATCAGCTGCCAGCATTCCGATCGCGCTCGACCAGATGAATAAAAAGGGAATGCTCAAAAAGGGCGATAAGCTTGTCATCGCGGGCTTTGGCGGGGGGCTTTCCTCCGGGTGCGCGGTCTATGAATGGTAACAACGCGAAAGCGTAACACAAAAAATAAATTGTTTTCTTATGGAGGAAAATGAAATGATCTACGAAAAGATTGCCGAAATTATCAGCGACAAAATGGACATTGACGCAGACGAAATCACAATGGATTCCACGTTCGAGAGCCTTAAAATAGACTCGCTCGATATGGTCGAAATCGTGATGGATATCGAAGAAGAGTTCGACGTTTCCGTTGAGGATGCAGAGAACCTGAAAAGCGTCGCAGACCTTGTCAAATATATTGAGGACAACAAATAAGAATGAGATAAACGGATAAAGGGCGGACGCAAAATTTGATTTTGCGTCTGTCTGCTATCTTTTGGAGGAATGTGACTTTGGGTAAATTAGCGGTGCTCTTTGCGGGGCAGGGAGCACAAAAAACCGGAATGGGCAAGAGCCTGTACGACAACGTCCCGGCCGCGCGCGATATCTTTGACCGGGCCGAAGCGGTATGCCCGGGGATCGCGGAGCTGTGCTTTGCGGGCGGCCAGGACGAGCTCAACCAGACCATCAATACGCAGCCGGCTGTGTTCACGGTAGACTTTGCCGCATGGGCGGCGCTTGCTGCCGCCGGGATACGGGCGGATATGGGAGCGGGCTTCTCCCTGGGGGAATATGCCGCAGTTGCCGCGGCGGGCGTGCTTCCGTTCGAAGAAGCGCTGAGCCTTGTGCTCCTGCGTGCGGAATGGATGCAGGAAGCGGCGGAAAACCATAGCGGCGCGATGGCGGCCGTTCTCGGCAAGACTGCGAACGAGGCAGAACAGCTTGCGGCGCAGCTGCGGGAAGGCGGCGTGCTCCTGCCTGTGAATTACAACTGCCCGGGACAAACGGTCGTGGCGGGCGATACGGGCCGGATCGAAGCGATGATGGCCTACTGCAAAGAGAATAAGATAAAATGTATGAAGCTCCCCGTGAACGGGGCGTTTCATTCGCCGCACATGCAGCAGGCGGCGCAGAATATCTATGAAGAGATCGCAGGAATGGACTTTGCCGCGCCGCAGTTCACGCTGTACGCGAACCGGACGGGCAAACCCTACGGTCCCGCTGATATGAAAACGGTCATGGCGGAGCAAACCGCGCATCCGGTGCTGTTCGAGCAGTCCGTCCGTTCGATGCTTGAAGCGGGTGCGGATACCTTCGTAGAGGTAGGCCCGGGCAAGACCCTTGCGGGCTTTGTGTCACGCATCAGCAAGGAAGCGGAGACATACAACATCAATGATTTTGAATCTTACGAAAAAACGGTGGACGCGCTGAAAGCGCGGTAGCTGTTTGCGTACCGATAGATACGGGAGGAATAAAATATGAGCACAGCACTTATTACAGGCGCTTCACGCGGCATCGGCAAGGAGCTTGCCCTGCGCCTCGCGGAAGAAGGATATGATATCGTGGTCAACTACCTGTTCGAGGAGGAAGACTACGCGGGAACGGTCGCGGAAATCGAGAAAAAGGGTGTAAAAGCCGTTGCGATCAAAGCGGACGTAAGCAAATTCAATGAAGTGGAAACGATGATGAAAGAGACGGTGGAGACCTTCGGCGCCATCGACGTGCTTGTCAACAACGCGGGCATTACCCGCGACGGCCTTCTTGCCCGTATGAAGGAAGAGGACTTTGACGCGGTCCTGAGCGTCAACCTCAAAAGCGTGTTCAATTGCTGCCGCCATGCGGTGCCTTATATGATGAAGCAGAAACATGGCAGGATCATCAGCATGACTTCCGTGGTCGGGCTGTCCGGCCAGGGAGGACAGACGAATTATTCTGCTTCCAAAGCGGGAATCATCGGCTTTACAAAATCCCTCGCCAAGGAAATTGGCTCGAGAAACATCACCGTCAATGCGGTTGCCCCGGGCTTTGTGGAAACGCCCATGACGGACGCAATGCCCGAAAAAGCACGCGCAGACGTGCTCGGGAGCATTCCACTTCGCCGCGGCGGTACGGTCCAGGATATTGCGGATGCGGTCGCGTTCCTCGCGAGCGACCAGGCGTCCTATATCACGGGGCATGTGCTGTCGGTGAATGGCGGCATGTATATGTGACCTGTCTGCGTTGGCAGCAGGCGGATATCGTGATCCATTAAATAGACTTGAAAGGAACCTTTTATGGGAAGACGGGTAGTTGTAACGGGCCTCGGAATCCTTTCCCCAAACGGGAACTCGGTCCAAGAGGCATGGGAAAACACAAAAAACGGCGTGAACGGCATCGGGCCGCTGACCAAGGCGGGCGCGGAAGGTCTGCCTGTTCATTTTGCGGGAGAGCTGAAGAACCTCGATGTGCTCGACCATCTGGAAAAGAAAGAGGCACGCCGCCTCGATGAGTATGCGCAGTTTGGCGTGATCGCGGGCGATCAGGCAATGGCGGACGCGGGCTTTGAAATCGGCCAAGAGATTCCTTACGACCCGTACCGTTTTGGGGTTTTGGTCGGCAGCGGAATCGGTGGCCTCGATACGATGGAAAAGGAAGTAACCAAGCTCAACGAAAAGGGCTTTAAGCGCGTCAATCCGCTGCTCATTCCCATGATGATCGGCAACATGGCGTCCGGACAGCTTGCCATCAAACATAAGCTGCATGGATACAATACGACGATCACGACGGCCTGCGCATCGGGGACTCATTCCATCGGCGATGCATACAGGATGATCCGGGACGGCTACATGGATGCGATGCTTGCGGGCGGCTCGGAGTCGCCGATCAAGATGCTGGCGATCTCGGGTTTTCTTGGCCTGCACGCGGTCACGACGACGGAAGAATTGGACCGCGCCTCCATTCCGTTCGATGCGGAACGCAGCGGCTTTGTCATTGCGGAAGGGGCCGGCGTAATCGTATTGGAAGAATATGAAGCGGCAAAGAAGCGCGGCGCCCGTATTTATGCCGAAATCGGCGGATACGGCGCGACAAGCGACGCATACCATATGACGGCTCCGGAGCCATCCGGAGCGGCGCTTGCAAAAGCAATGCAGTTTGCGCTGGATGAGGCCCATCTGAAACCGTCGGAAATTTCCTATATCAATGCGCATGGAACGTCGACGGAACTCAACGATAAGACAGAGACGATGTCGATCAAGAGCGTATTTGGAGAGGAAGCGTACAAGGTGGCGATTTCCTCTACAAAATCCATGACCGGCCATGCGCTCGGGGCAGTTGGCGGCATTGAAGCGGTATATACGGTCAAAGCGATAGAAGAGGGGTTTATCCCACCGACCATCAATTACAAGGTTCCCGATCCGGAATGTGACCTTGACTATACGCCAAACACAGGCAGGAAGATGGATATCCAGGCTGCGCTTTCCGATTCGCTTGGCTTTGGCGGGCACAACGCAGTGCTTTTGTTCAAAAAAGCGGAATAAATGTTAGATAGGAGATAGAAACAGTGGATTTAAAATCGATACTGGAATTGCTGAAGGCCGTGGACGAAACAAGCCTCAATAAATTTGAACTTGAAGACGGCGATTTCGCTGTAAAAATGGAACGCGGGACGGGTGAATCTAAAACAGTTTATGTGACGGCGCCCCCGCAGATTTCCGCACAGATCGGCTCCGCTCCGGTGGCCGCGCCTGCGGAAGCTCCGGCAGCGGCAGTTCCCGCCGCGCCTGCGGAGGAACCGGCGCCAGCGGCAAGCAAGGGCAAGGAGATCACTTCGCCCCTCGTAGGGGTATTCCACAGCCTTTCCGAAGGGAAGGCCGTAAAGATCGGCGATAAGCTCAAAAAGGGCGATATCGTGTGCATGGTGGAAGCGATGAAGCTGATGAACGAGATTACCATGCCCGAGGACGGCGAGATCACATGGGTCGCATGTGAAGAAGGCGGCAGCGTAGAATACGGGCAATTACTGTACAATTACGTGTAATAGTCCATATAGTACAGCAGTTTTTTGCAAGAAGGAGCTTATATGGTTTTGAATCAGGAAGAAATCAAGCAAATTATTCCGCACCGCGATCCGTTCCTGTTTCTGGACGAGGTGCTTGAATGTGAAGTGGCAAAACGCACCAAAGCGGTGTGGCGCATCCGGGAAGACCTGTTTTGCTTCAGGGGGCATTTCCCCGGCAACCCGATCCTTCCAGGCGTGCTCATCACGGAAGCGCTCGCACAGGCAGGCGCGGTGGCGATTTTGCAGGATGAAAAATACAAAGGGCGCCTCGCGGTGTTCGGCGGGATCGACGGCGTGCGGTTCCGCGGCATGGTGAAGCCGGGCGACGACCTTGTTCTGGAAACGGAGATACTCCGCCTGTCTTCGATGGGCGGCAAGGGCAAGGTCCGGGCGGCGGTGGACGGAAAAACGGTGTGCGAGGGTGAAATCCTGTTTGTGCTTGTAAAACAGGATTAAGCGGACCGGGCCGGGGCTGCGGCGATGCCGCCTGCGGGCTGGTTTCCCGGGAGCGTATGAGGCAGTCTTCGGCCGACCTCTGCAGGCGCCGTATGTAAAGGAGAAACATTCGATGATAAACAAGGTTTTAATTGCTAATCGCGGCGAAATCGCCGTGCGTATCATACGCGCATGCCGCGAGATGGGGATAGAAACCGTTGCGGTATATTCGACAGCGGACGCAAATGCGCTCCATACGCAGCTTGCGGATGAAGCGCTGTGCATCGGTCCGCCTGCGCCCAAGGACAGCTACCTGAGCGCGTACAACATTTTATCCGCCGCAAGCATATCCGGCGCGGACGCCATCCATCCGGGTTATGGCTTCCTGTCGGAAAATTCAAAATTCGTACGCATGTGCAATAAGAGCAATGTCGTCTTTATCGGCCCGGACGCGGAAGCGATGGAAAAAATGGGCGATAAGCTGATGGCACGGAAGATCATGACCGAGGCAAAGGTCCCGATCATCCCCGGCTCGCTCGAGGCGCTCAAGAACGCGAAGGATGCGAAGAAGATCGCGAAAAAGGTCGGCTATCCCGTCATGATAAAAGCCGCAAGCGGCGGCGGCGGGCGCGGCATCCGCAAGGTAGACCGTGAAGAAGATATCGAAGAGGCGATGAGCGCAGCCTATAAGGAAGCGCTGGGCGCGTTTGGAGACGGTACGCTGTATATGGAAAAGTGCATCATGGACGCGCGCCATATCGAGGTGCAGATCCTGTGCGACAATTACGGCGAGGCGGTCTATCTCTACGAGCGCGAGTGCTCCCTGCAAAGAAGAAACCAGAAGGTCATGGAGGAAGCGCCCAGCGTAGCGTTCGGCGCGGATAAACGAGCTGAGATCGGGCAGGCGGCTGTGCGCGCGGCAAAAGCGTCCGGTTATAAAAATGCGGGCACGATCGAATTTTTATACGACGAAGCTTCCGGGAATTATTATTTCATGGAACTCAACGCGCGCGTGCAGGTCGAGCATCCGGTCACAGAGATGATTACTGGCATCGACATTGTGCGCGAACAGATTCTGGTTGCAAACGGGGGCAAGCTTTCCTATACGCAGGAGGATATCCCGCTGATGGGGCACGCGATCGAATGCCGCATCAACGCGGAAGACCCGATGAAAAATTTCATGCCGTCCATCGGCACCATCGAAGCGCTTCACCTCCCGGGGGGGCCGGGCGTGCGCTTTGATACGGCAATGTATACGGGGTACAAAATCCCGCCGACTTATGATAGTATGATAGGAAAGCTCATCGTCCACGCGCCGACGCGCGCGCGGGCTATGGCGAAAATGCGCGCCGCCCTGACGGAGCTCGTTGTGGACGGGGTGGAGACCAACGCGGACTTCCAGCTCGACCTCCTGAACAACGAGGACGTAATGGAGGGAAGGCTCGATACGGGTCTTGTCGGGCGCATTATGGAGGAAAAATAACAGATGGGTCTATTTTCTAAAAAGCGCAAGGACATCACCCTGCGCGTATACCGTACCAACCAGCAGGCCCAGATGCCTGCGGAGGAACCGGAAACGATACCGGAACCGTTGGTTGCGCACGATGAAGAACAAGTCGAGGGCATGTGGGAAAAATGTCCTGAATGCGGCAGCGTGATTTATACGGACGACCTCATTGCCAACCTTAACGTATGCACGAGCTGTAACTACCATTTCCGCCTGTCCGCCCGCCAGCGGATCATGTATACGGCGGACGAGGGAACGTTTGAGGAAAGCAATGAAAACCTTATCGGGACGAATCCGCTGGATTTCCCCGGGTACGACAGTAAGATTCGCAAGATCCGCGGCTATACCAATGAAAAAGAAGCGGTCATTACCGGCAAATGCCGGATCGGCGGCGAACCGGCGGTTATTGCCGTCATGGACGGCTTTTTTATGATGGGTTCTATGGGCGCGGCGGTCGGCGAAAAAATTACCCTCGCTATTGAACAAGCCGCAGACGAAAAGCTGCCGTTCATTGCATTCACGGTATCCGGCGGCGCGCGCATGCAGGAAGGCCTCATATCCCTCATGCAAATGAGCAAGACGAGCGCGGCGCTCGGCAGGCTCGATGAAGCGGGGCTGCCGTATTTTGCCGTCCTTACCGACCCGACTACGGGCGGCGTAACCGCAAGCTTTGCGATGCTTGGCGACGTGACGGTCGCTGAGCCAAGCGCGACCATCGGCTTTGCGGGACGGCGCGTGATCGAGCAGACGGTCAAACAAACGCTTCCGCCCACGTTCCAGACGGCGGAATTCCAGCTCGAAAAGGGTTTTGTGGATATGATCGTTCCGCGCGGGGAACTGAAGGATACGCTGGCAAGGCTTTTGAAACTACATAAAGGAGGCGGCGCGAAATGAGTGAGAAACGTTCGGCATGGGACATCGTACAGATAGCGCGCGATCCCAAAAGGATTACCTCCCAATACATCATCAACAATATTTTTACGGATTTCCTGGAAATGCACGGTGATAAGCTGTTTGCGGACGATGCGGCGGTTATCGGCGGAGTCGGTTTTTTGGAGGGGATTCCGGTCACAGTCATTGGGCAGGAAAAGGGCGTAGACCTTCGCGATAAGGTCAACCGCAATTTTGGCTGCTCTAACCCGGAAGGATACCGTAAATCCCTGCGGCTGATGCGGCAGGCGGAAAAATTTCACCGTCCGGTCATCTGCATTGTAGACACACAGGGCGCGTTCTGCGGGATCGGCGCGGAGGAACGCGGTGTGGCGGAATCCATCGCCCGCAACCTGATGGAGCTTTCACGGCTGAAAACGCCGGTTTTGAGTTTGTTTATCGGCGAAGGCGGAAGCGGCGGAGCGATCGCCCTGGCCGTGGCGGATAAGCGCGTGATGCTCGAAAACGCGCTGTATTCCATCCTTTCTCCCGAGGGCTTCTCCAGCATCCTGTGGAAGGATTCCTCGCGTGCGGCGGAGGCGGCAGAGCTGATGCGTATGACGGCCTCGGAGATCAGGGAAATGGGCCTTATAGACGATGTGCTTCCGGAACCGGAGGGCGGCGCGCAGGCGGGCGACGGCGGCGCGTTTGCGGGAGAAATCAAAAAATACCTTGTGAACAGCGTGAAAGAACTGATGGCGGAACCGCTCGAAACCCTGCTCGGGAAACGATATGCAAAGCTTCGGTCCTTTGGTCAGGATGCGGTCGTCGGAAAATAAGCGGATATAAAGACAGGAAGCGTATGCCTTCCTGTTTTTTTTGTGCAAAAACGGACTTATGGACTTCAGGCAGCCGGAACAGGCAGCTTTACGGGAAACCTTAATCCCGTCCATACCGCCTTTTGGCTCAGCTTCATGCGCCGCGGCAATGAAGGCGCGCGTTGGAAGCGTCTGTAACCAGCGCGGAGGCGGAAAGCGGATAAAAAATTTTCAATTTTACAAAAAAACTGAAAAAACTGAAAAAATGTATTGACAAGGATTAAATTTAACGTTAAACTTAAATCGAATACAAGATACCATTCAAACAGAACGTAGTTTACAAGAAATAATAAAATAACAAACCTGTAATTCTAAACTGAAAAAATATTTGTGAAACCAAAAGTACGCGCGCGGCAAGCCAAACGGGTGCGCAAAGCGGGAAAAATACTTTTTTTGATGCGGAAAACAGGAAAAGGAGGCCGGAAAACCGGTACCGCATATTACTTTTACAGCTCTGGCAACGGCAAAATATGCCGCGAGTCCAGCCGGAGCGCACTATGACAGAAGCTTCCAGGCAAGAAAAAATGCACAAAAACCTTAATGAATCGAGGCGTATTTAATACCAAATTAAGTATAACGATAAACTAAAGCTGTTTGAAGTCCTAAGAGGAGGGAAAGATGAGTGTTTTAGAATTTAGGAACGTATCCAAATCGTTCCCGGGAGTAAAGGCGCTGAGCGATATCAGCTTTGCAGTAGAAAAGCAGGAGGTCCACGTCCTGATCGGTGAAAACGGTGCCGGGAAATCGACGCTGATTAAAATTTTGACCGGCGTAAACAGCGCAGACCCGGGAAGCGAAATATGGATCGACGATAAAAGGGCGGAAATTAATTCCCCCGTGGATGCGCTGAGCCTTGGTATCGTTGCGATCTATCAGGATTTTTCCTTGTTTGACAACCTGAGCGTAGTGGAAAATATCGCGCTTGGACTGCAGGTAACACGGCAAAAAAAGGTGGTTGATTGGAAAGAAATGCGCAAAAAGGCGGAGCAGGCCATGAAGAAGGTGCGCCTGGAGGCGGACCCGGATGAATTGGTGGCAAATATTTCCGTTGCGAAGAAGCAGCTGGTGGCGATTGCCCGCGCCTTGGTCTACGATGTAAAAGTATTGATTATGGATGAACCGACCTCCTGTTTGTCCCAGGGAGAAGTGGAACAGCTGTTCGATATCGTGCGGGACTTGAAAGCAGACGGCGTCACGATTATTTTTGTCAGCCATAAAATGGAAGAAATTTTCGAGATCGGCGATCAGATCACCGTTCTGCGGGACGGCCAGTATATCAAAACGGCGGCGAAGGGCAACATTACGGTCGACGAACTGATCGAATTGATGGTGGGACGCAAGGTAACCTATGAAACTTATGAAAAGCGGAAAATGACGGAGCCTATCCTGCGGGTGGAGAACCTTTGCAAAAAGGCCAACTTCAAAGATATCAGCTTCGAACTGAATAAGGGAGAAATCCTTGGCGTGACGGGACTGGTCGGCGCCGGGCGGACAGAGATGGTGCAGGCGATTTTTGGCCTCAACAGGCCCGATTCCGGCGCAATCTACCTGCACGGAAAAAAGATAACGGTCCATTCGCCCGTTGACGCAATCAAGCATAAATTCGGCTATGTGCCTGAAAACCGCCTGACGGAAGGGCTGGTCCAGACGCAGAGCATCAAACGGAATTTAAACGTCGCGATCCTGGAAGAACTGAAAAACGGGATATTCCTGAGCAATACGGCGCGGAGTAAATCGGCTGCGAACTGGATGGAGAAATTGTCCATTAAGCCCGTCCTCCCCGATATGCCGGTGGGAAAGCTTTCCGGCGGAAACCAGCAGCGCGTGGTCATTGCAAAGTGGCTGGCGACAAATCCTGAAATACTGATTGTGGACGAACCGACGGCAGGGATCGATATCGGGGCGAAAGAAGAGATACACCGTCTGCTCCGGGAACTGTCGGACGGAGGAATGAGTATTATTGTGGTGAGTTCGGAGCTGCCGGAAGTCATTTCCATTTGCGACAGGATACTGATTATGAAAAACGGAAAGATCGTAGCGGAGATGGGCGACGGGGCAACGCAGGAAGAAATACTCAATAAAGCGGTTCTATAGTGGGGGAAGAAGCATGGAAAGAGTGCGTAACTTATTCAGGAAAAAAGAAGCGGGGATCATTACGATATTCATCATTGTGATGATTGTCATCACAATCGGGAATAACGCATTCCTCAATCCGGCCAATATCATGAACATATTGACCACCAATATCGTTATGGGGATTGCCGCGCTGGGAATGCTGCTCGTTATCATCACGGGTGGGATCGATGTGTCGATCGGCTGGGTTATCACGATCGTAACCGTTGTGATCGGCGAGTTTTCAACACAGGTGGGAGGAAACCTATTCGTCCTGATCCTGATCGCCTGCGCAACGGGCGCGGCGTTCGGGCTGGCAAACGGGATTTTGGTAGCCCACCTGAAATTACCGGCGATTGTGGCCACCCTGGGCACTATGAGCATCATCAACGGCCTGGTGCTGCTCATAACGAATGGGAAATATATCCGGGAACTGCCGGATTACATCTCCGGTTTGGGCCAGCAGTATTTATTCAAGATCGAACTGGCGGAAGGAGGCTTTTACGGCTTCCCGGCGATCTGGCTGTTCTGGATCGGCGCAATCGCCCTGACATGGTTCGTACTGCGCCACACGCTGATCGGCCGCGGGATCTATGCGGTAGGCGGAAACATAGAGTCGGCGGAAAGGGTCGGCTATCGTCCCAAACGGGTATTGACGTTCGCATATGTTTACACCGGAATTATGGCAGGTCTTGCGGCCGTCGTCCACACGGGTATTGTAAGGATCGTCGATCCGCTTGCGTTCAAGGGCTTTGAAATGCAGGTCATCGCGGCGGTCGTCGTCGGCGGCGCGAACGTGCTCGGCGGCTACGGCACGGTGCTTGGAACGACGGTAGGCGTAATTTTCATGGGCGTGATTAACAACGGCATGGTGTTGATGCATATCCCGACATTTTATCAGAAAATCGCAGTTGGCCTGATTATTTTGATCGCTGTTTCGATTGATGTCGTGCAGCAGACCATGAAGGAACGCAGGATGGTCAAAGTCGACATCAAGGATTGAGGAGGAACAGGAAATGAAAAAGTTAAAGGCAAAGTCGAGTGAAGTTTATGTGTTACTGGGGGTTTTGGCTGCGATCATCGTCCTGTTTGGGGCGGCGTCGGGCGGCGCGTTGTTCAGCGGCAACATTTTGCAGACCTTCGCGTTCCAGTTCCCCGAATTCGGGCTGCTCGCCCTTGGCATGATGGTGGCGATCCTGACAGGCGGCATCAACATGTCCCTTGTGTCCACGGCCGCGCTGGCCGGGATCCTCGGGGCAATGGTGCTCTCCAATCCCGCGCTTGATGAAGCGACGGCGATCACGATGGGAATTGCGGTGTGCGTAGGCAGCGCGTGCCTGATGGGGGCTTTGAACGGCGCGATCATCGCCTGCCTGAACGTGCCGCCGATGCTCGTTACGATCGGCACGATGACCCTGTTTGAAGGGATCAGCCTGAACCTGACGGAAGGCGGGGCGATCTCCGGTTTTCCGGAAACGTTTTTCCAGGTCGGCTCCGGCAGCGTGCTTGGAATCCCGATCCCGCTGCTGCTGTTCATTGCAATGGCGGTGCTGCTGTTCCTGCTGCTGGAGAAGACCCCCTGGGGAGAAAAGGTGTATATGCTGGGCAGCAACCCGAAGGTCACGCGCTATTCCGGCATTGATAATACGGCGGTGTTATTCAAGGTATATGTCCTGTCCGGGCTGATGTGCGGCCTGGCTGCGCTGATTATGATCTCCCGGTATAATTCGGCCAAGGTGGATTACGGCGCGTCATACCTGCTCCAGACGGTGTCCGCAGTCGTGCTTGGCGGCACAAGCATCAGCGGCGGCTACGGAAAAGTGGCGGGTACGGTGATCGCCATCCTGGTGATCCAGATGATCACAACGGGCTTCAACCTTCTGGGAATCAACAAGCTGTTCACCGATATCTGCGTGGGAGCTGTGCTCATTGCGGTGCTGGCGGCAAATTCGCTGAAAAGTTCTGGTAAATTGAATTTCTCAAAAAAGAGAAATCTTGCTTAATGGTATTCACCATAATAAAAGGGCAAAGAAACAAGGAGGTAAAAATGAAAAAAAGATTGTTGGTAGTGATGATGGTGGTCTTGGCCGTAGCGCTTGTATTTACGGGCTGTGGAACCCCGGCGGCGGATTCGTCCGGCGGCGCGGAGGCTTCGGCTCCGGCGGAAACATCGGCGGAAGCATCAACGGCAGCATCGGCGGAGCCGGCAGGCGGCGCGGCGGATGACGGTGAGTTCACTGTGCTGGTGCTTCCCAAAATGATCGGCATTCCGATCTTTGACGCTTTCGAGGCGGGCGCCGTACAAGCGATGGAAGACTTCGGGATCAATGTGATCTATACCGGCCCGACCACGGCAGACGCGGTAGAGCAGGTCAAGATTCTGGAAGACTACCTCAACAAAGGGATTGACTGCGTAGCGGTAGCGCCAAACGATCCGGCAGCGTTCACCCCGGTCCTGAAGAAAGCAAAAGAGCAGGGCGTAACGGTAGTAGATTGGGATTCCTACGCAGAAGAAGGAATCGCAGACCTGTCCTGCAGGCAGATGAACGATGAAGATTTCGGTAAGGCGATCTGGGACGGCCTCGCGGAAGCGATGGGTGAAGAAGGCGAATATGCGATTATCACGGGCGGCCTTTCCGCGGAAAATCTCAATGCCTGGATCAAAGCGGGCACTGCTTATGCGGAAGAAAAATATCCGAACCTCAAGCTGGTGACGGACCCTGTTCCCTGCGACGAAAAACAGCAGCAGGCTTATACAAAAGCACAGGAACTGATCCAGGCGTATCCAGACCTGAAGGGGATCGTGGGAATCAGCACGCCGGCTCCGATCGGCGCGGCACAGGCGGTTCAGGAAAAGGGATTGCAGGATAAAATCGCGGTCGTCGGGACGGTTTGCCCGAATGACGCAAAACCCTTCATGGAAGACGGCTCGCTGGACAGCGGCTATCTGTACGATCCGACGGGCTTTATGAACGCAACGGTTTACCTTGCATGGCAGAAAGCTCTCGGCAATGAAGTGACCGACCAAATGGAAATCCCGAACACGGGAGAAAAGGTCACCGTGAACGGCTCGGACGTAACCTATGCCCCGCCGCTCAAATTCACGAAAGACAACGTAAACGACTATAATTTCTAAGAAAGATGGACCGGTGTCTCCCGGGAAAGGTCCCGGGAGATGCCATTCTCTGATACCGGCAAAGGAGCCTGAAAAATATGAAGTTTAATCTGGATTGCCATTTGTTTTGTTTCGGAACGTTCAGCGAACGCTATGTACCGAACGGCTATTATGACGGCGTAGATGTCAAAAAAGCGTTTGAAACGATCGCCTCCACCCCGGTGAAGGGCTTTATGAATACGTGGAAACCCGCGCTTCTCCCGGAAGACCCGGAGAAGAACAAAAAGTTTCTGGCGGAGTACGGACTGGTGCCTTCCCTGGTGCTGATCGATAATTTTGGAGACAGGATGTTCCGCCACGGCGCATATTCCACTTCGCAGAAGGACGTACAGAAGGAGAATATGAAGCTGTGCAAGGACGGCATTGATTTTGCGAAGGCTCTCGGGGTGCATAGCGTATTGCTCTGGCCGGCGCATGACGGGATGGACTATCCGTTCTCCGTAGATTACCGCGCGACGTGGGAACGCATGGTGGATCATTTCATTGAGATCGCGGAATATGCAGGCGATATGAAACTTGCCATAGAACCAAAACCGCAGGATCCGCGCCAGAAGATGTTGGTCAACAGCACGGGCAAGGCAATGATGTTGGTCAATGATATCGGACGCGATAACGTGGGGCTGGCGCTTGACGTGGGGCATTCCTTTGCCGCGGCGGAAAATCCGGCGGAAGCCTGCGTGGTGATGGACCGGCACAATAAGCTGTTCCAGGTGCATCTGAACGACAACTACAAAAATGCTGATCCGGACATGATTTTCGGAACGGTCAACTTCTGGGAAAACCTCGAATTTATGTATTATCTCCTGCAAACGGATTTCGACGGCTGGTGCTCGGTGGATATCATTGCGAACCGGGAAAACAGGGAAGATTCCTTTCAGGCATGCGTCGCGCTGATTGAAAAATATTACGAGCTGGCAAGCAGGCTGCTGGAAAGCAAGGATGTACTGCAGGCGAATATGGAAAATTACCGCTTCAGCAGGAATATCGAGCTCATCAGCAGCATCATTTTCAAATAGGCGGGCTGTCCGCATATAGAATGACGATTGGGAGAACAGGACGATGACAAGAAAACTGGAACATAAGGTAGCGTGGGTAAGCGGCGCAAACAAGGGAATCGGCGCGGGGATTGCGCGGCTGTTTGCAAGCGAAGGCGCAAAGGTGGCGATGATCGGACGCACGCCCAGCGAGGGCGGGGCGCTGGCAGAGGAAATCCGCAGTGCGGGAGGAGAAGCGTTTTTCTTCCGCTGCGACGTGTCGAAAGAAGAAGAGGTAAAGGCTTCGGTCGAAGAGACGGTCAGGTGCTATGGAACGGTCGACATCCTGGTGAACAACGCCGGAATTGTCGATGTCAGGATGCTGCACGAGTATACGTCCGAAGACTGGGACCGAGTGATGGGAATCAATGTAAAATCCATGTTCCTTTCCTTCAAGTATGCTTTTCCCTATTTAAAGGAACACGATATGAGCTATGTGGTCAACGTCGGGTCCATTTCAAGCTTTGTCGGACAGGACTGCACGCCGGTCTATACTACCTCCAAAGGCGCTGTGCTGAATCTTTCCAAATCGATAGGACTCGATTATGCGCGCTACGGAATCCGCTGCAACTGCGTGTGCCCGGGCATTACGGATACGCCGATGCTCCATACGCACCTGAATACGGAGGAAGACCCCGCGGCCCGCTATAAGGACCGGCTGCGCCGCGTGCCGCTGAACAGGCCGCTGTGGCCGGACGATATCGCAAAGGCCTGCCTGTTCTTCGCATGCGAGGATTCCTCGGGAATCACCGCAACGTCGCTGACCGTAGACGGGGGCTACCTCGCCTGCGCGGAATGGGACGCTGCAAAACACGAATAAGCGAACGGAGGCGCGAAATGGATTTTACAGGAAAGACAGCCATTATCACGGGCGCTGCCAAAGGGATTGGCCGGGGCTGCGCGGAAATTCTTGCGCGCGGCGGCGCGAATGTGGTTTTGGCGGATATAAATCTTGGCATGGCCCGGGAGGCGGAGCGGGCATTGACGGAGGAAGGACTGCGGGCAAAAGCGGTGCAGGTCGACGTAAAATCGGTCGCGGAGATCGAAAAAATGGTGCGTGCGGCGGACGAGGCGTTTGGCACGGTAGATATCCTCGTCAATAACGCGGGCATTTTCCATGCGACGCCCATTGAAGAGATCACCGAACAGGAATGGGACAACATCGTGGATATCAACCTGAAAAGCGTCTTTTTTGCCACACAGAAGGTCCTGCCCTACATGAGGAAAAAGAAGAGCGGAAAAATCGTCAACCTTTCTTCGCTGGCCGGACGCAACGGCGGTTTTACCAACGGACTGGGCTACTCCGCGGCCAAGGCGGGGATCATCGGCCTGACGCGCGGCTTTGCGGCGCGGCTGGCGCGGGATGGCATCAATGTGAACGCGGTTGCCCCCGGATCGACGGATACGGGAATACTGGACGGGCTGGGCGAAGACGGGATCAGGGGCCTGACGGAGAAAATACCGCTCGGGCGGTTCGGCAAAACGCCGGAAGTCGCCTCCGTAGTCGCTTTTCTGTGTTCGGAAGAAGCGGCGTTCATGACGGGAGCCGTGGTGGATGTCAACGGTGGTATGTATTTTGGTTGAAAAAGCAGCAAAACGGCGGGCCGTACCAAAAAGAAAGGCGGGAGACGTCCGTCCGGGAAAGTCTTGGACGGGCGGGAAACAGCTTCGCTATCGTCATTTGTTGACTTGAATGGGATTCGATGATATCATTCAAATAATAGGGTTCGCTTAATTAAGCAGCTTAGTCAGGAGAGTAATTTTGGCAGCAAAAAAGCCGGTCACACTCAAAAAAATTGGGGAACAATTGAATATCTCCGCAATGGCGGTCTCAAAAGCGCTGCGCGGAGATCCGAGCATCAGCAAGGAGACGATCCAAAAAGTAAAGCAATTGGCGGAAGAGCTGAACTACAGGCCAAATTCCATTGCGAAAAGCCTGCGTACCAACGAAACCAAGACGCTTGGATTGGTGATCGCGGATTCCACGCTTTCCCTGTTTGCCCCGGTGATCGAGGGAATAGAAGACGTCGCGTCCGAAAATGGATATAACATTATCCTGTGCAATGCACATTCCAACAAGGAAAAGGAAAAGGAAGCCATCCGTACGCTGATCGACAAGCGGATCGACGGTTTTATGCTTGCGGCTTCCACTCTGACGGCAAAAAAGTATAAGGCGTTTCTGGATTCATTCGGTGTGCCATACGTGTTTCTGGTACGCCGGTGCGAATACGAAAGCGGAAGCTATGTGGTAAACGACAATATTTATGGCGCCACTCAGATGATAAATTACCTGGTTAAGACGGGCAGCAAAAGGATTCATTATATCAACCTGTCTAAAGATATCGTAACGGCCGGGGAACGCGAAGAGGGCTATTGCCGGGCCCTGCATGAAAACGGGATTGCGCCCGACCCGGAGATTCTTTATAATGTAGCGCCCACGTTCGACGGCGGCTATGCCCAGATGACACAGCTGCTGCACGAAAAGGAAAAGATAGAAACGGTGTTTTGCGGCTGCGATATGATTGCCGTAGGCGCTATGGAAAGCATTTTAGAGCATGGGCTTAAAATCCCGGAGGATATCCGCCTGGCTTCATACGACGATATTGAATTTGCAAAATACCTGCGGATTCCGCTGACCACTGTACGTCAGCCAAAATACCGGATTGGAGAGCAGGGCGCCCGTATGCTGATCGAGATGATCGGTGAGAAACAGAGTAATTGCTCGCATATTATGCTCAAACCAGAGCTGATTTTAAGGGAATCGACCTAATTCATTACAGTTCATCACAAACTTTGAATTTTTTATTGACATTCGGAATGGAAAGTTTTACACTTAATTTAACGATAAACTAAGAAGCGCAATTCAAGGGCAAACTTCTCCAGGGCGCCAGCCAGCGGAATGAAATAGAAAAGAGTATAGGTGCTGTGCCGCAAAATAGCAAGAGCGAAATCCAAACAGCGCCGGCCTATTGGTATGAAAACTTGGTTTAACGATAAATTTAAAGAAAAGGCAGAAAGGAAGGAAAAAGAATGAACCGGTTTCAATTTTTAGGATTTGCGAGTTTCCTGATTACGACGGATACGGGGCTGAATATTTTAATCGATCCCTATCTGGACGATAACCCCAAAGCCCCGGTCAAGACGGACGCCCTGCCGAAAATCGACCTGATACTGGTGAGTCACGGAGCGTTCGACCATATGAAGGATACGCCCAAAATCGCGCTGCGTGACGGCAGCAAGATTATCTGCGGCGGGGAGACAATGAACCTGCTCATCGACCAGGGAGTGCCGAAAGGGCAGATCACAAACAGCGTCTGGGGGCTGACGGTAGAAGAATGTGGAATCCGGGTAAGGCCGGTAGTAAGCATGCACCGCTCCTCCGTAAGGCTTTCCGGCGGCACGGCGATGGACGGCTTTGCGCTCGGTTTCATTATTTACCTCCCGGACGGCACAAGAGTCTATAACGCGAGCGATACGGCGCTGTTCTCCGATATGAAGCTGATCGGCGAGCTGCATAAACCGCACGTTGGCCTGATGAACGTAACGATCGAAAACTGCTTCGATTTCCTGCCCGAATTCCTGACCGGGGAGATGACGCCGTATGAAGCGGCGCTTGCCTGCCAGTGGCTGCACCTTGATTATGCGGTGGCATGCCATTACGCGGATAAGGACAATGACGATGTGCGCGAATTCGAACGGCTCCTGAACCTGATGAGGGATCAAAACGGCGAAGAAGCACCTAAGCCGGTCGTGATGGACCCGGGCGGGGTGTTTGAATATTCTGTAAGGTAACGAAGACAAACAGGAAAGGAAGAACGGTTATGGCAAAAATCGGATTTATAGGCCTTGGAATCATGGGAAAACCCATGGCGAAGAATTTAGTGAAAGCAGGATATGATCTTGTTGTTTATGATATCGCGGCCGCCGCGGTAAAAGAGCTCGGAGAAACGGGCGCGCAGGCGGCCGCCTCGGTTGCGGAGGTGGCGCAGGCGGCAGGTATAATTTTCACCATGCTGCCGAATTCGCCGCATGTAAAGGAAGTTGTTCTCGGCGCGGGCGGCATACTGGAAAACGCGAAAGAGGGAACGATTATCGTGGATATGAGCTCCATTTCCCCCATCGTATCCCGGGAAATTGCCGCGGCATGCGGTGAAAAAGGCGTAACGCTCCTCGACGCTCCGGTATCGGGCGGGGAACCGAAAGCCATCGACGGCACGCTCGCAATTATGGCAGGCGGCGACGAGGCGGCATTCAAAAAGGTGGAGGAGATACTGCTCAAAATGGGTTCGTCCGCGGTACTGGTGGGCGAGGTCGGCAGCGGAAACGTCACCAAGCTGGCGAACCAGGTGATCGTGGCGCTTAACATTGCGGCAATGAGTGAAGCAATGGTGCTCGCGACGAAAAACGGTGTAGATCCGGAAAAGGTATACAATGCCATTCGCGGAGGCCTCGCGGGGTCCACCGTGCTCGACGCAAAAATGCCGATGGTCCTCAGCGGCAATTTCGATCCGGGCTTCCGCATCGAGCTCCATATCAAAGACCTGCAGAACGCGCTCGACTGCGCGCATGCTGTGAATTCGCCCATACCGCTGACGGCGGAGGTAATGGAGATCATGCAGGCGCTGAAAGCCGCGGGCATGGAGAAAAACGATCACGATGCGGTCATCCGTCATTATGAAAAGCTGGCGGGCGTGGAAGTAAGAAGAGTTTAAAGCAGAAGGGGAATAATCATGGATAAGAAAACACAGGCCTATGTAAAACAAACATTGCCGGCACTCAAGGAACTGCGGGCGCCCGAAGGGATGCCGCTTGACGAACAAAAGCGGATGTACCGCCAGATGTGCCTCATCCGGGAATTCGATTCCCAGGTGAAAACACTGTGGATGAAAAATGAGATATACGGTCTCGCACATTCCTATGTCGGCGCGGAAGCGATCGCCGTCGGCGCGTGCGAAAACCTTACGAAAGACGACTTTATCACCTCGACGCACCGCGGGCACGGACATACCATCGCGAAAGGCGCAAATACGCGCGCGATGATGGCGGAACTCCATGGGAAATATGAGGGGCTCAACCGCGGCAAGGGCGGGTCGATGCACATTGCAGACGTTGATATTGGAATGCTCGGCGCGACGGGCATCGTTGGCAGCGGTATGCCGGTTGCAATCGGCAGCGCAATCTCTGCGAAAGTATTGAAAAACGACCGTGTCACTATTTGCTTCCACGGGGACGGCGGTACGAACCAGGGAGTGTGGCACGAATCGATCAACATGGCGGCCGCCTGGAACCTGCCGGCGATCTTCCTCATCGAGAACAACCAGTACGCGATTGCGACCAAGCTTGGCTGGGTCGCCAGGGAGACAGACCTTTACAAACGCGCGGCCGGCTATGGGATCGAAGGCGTGCAAATTGATGGTTTCAATGTATTCGACGTATACAACGCAGTGAAAAAAGCGGTGGAAAAGGCAAGGAACGGCGGTGGCCCCACGCTCATCGAAGCGCGCTATATCCGCCTGCTCGGCCATTTTGTAGCGGATGATCAATGGTACAGGGATCTGAAGGCGGATGAGATATTCTGGGAATACGAACCGATCAAGCGCATGAAAGAATATTTTGTCGGCAATAAGCTCCTGGGCGAAGAAGAGGTAAACGCGATTCAGCAGGATGCCATCGCTGAAATCGCGGACGCAGTCAGCTACGCGCAGAACGAATGTACGGAACCGCCGGCGGATACGCTTTATGACGATATTTACGCGGACGGCGAGATCATCTACTAAGGTTGGGAGGAACGAAATATGGCAGTCATAACCGTAAGACAGGCACTCAATGATGCCTTTAAGGAAGAAATGAAAATAGATCCCACGATTATCATGATGGGGTGCGATATCGGCGTGCGCGGCGGCCCGTTCGGTATCACGCTCGACCTGATGAACCTGTATGGGAAAGACCGCGTGATCGATACGCCTATCTCCGAGCCTGCGTTTGTAGGCGCGTGCGTAGGCGCGGCGGCGACAGGGCTTCGCCCGGTGGCGGAGGTCCTGTATTCGGACTGGATCACGCTCGGCATGGACCAGCTTGTCAATATGGCGGCAAAGATGCGCTATATGTTCGGCGGCAAGGTGCATATGCCCCTTGTAGTGCGCGCGCCGTTCGGCGCAGGCGGCGGTATCGCGGCCCAGCATTCCCAGTCGTTCGAGGCCTGGTTCAACCATGTTCCGGGCTTCAAGGTAGTTGCGCCGATCGAGCCCTACGACGTCAAGGGGATGATGAAAACCGCCCTCAGGGACGATAATCCGGTCATCTTCTTTGAACACAAGAGAAGCTATCAGATCAAGGGCGAAGTCCCGGATGGAGAGGAAGGCGAAACGTACACAGTGCCGTTCGGCAAAGCCGCTGTGCGCCGCGAAGGTACGGACGTTACCATCGTCGCATATTCCATGATGGCGCTGCGCGCGAAAAAAGCGGCGGAAGAGCTCGCAAAAGAGGGCGTTTCCTGCGAAGTAATCGACCTCATTTCCCTGTTGCCTCTCGACTATGAGACGGTCATGAATTCGATCGGTAAAACAAACCGTGTCGTTGTTTGCCAGGAAGCAAACCTCCGCGGCGGCATGGCGGGCGATATTGTCTCCGAGATTATAGACAGGGGCTTCGACCTCCTTGATGCGCCTCCGGTGCGCGTGGGCGCTTTGAACGTGCCGATGCCGTACAACAAAGGCCTTGAAGACCTGTGCATCCCGGACGAGCAGAAAATCAAGGATGCGGTATACAAGGTTCTCGACAACAGATAAAGAGGGTAGGATTATGGCAAGAAAAATGGCTTTGCCTAAAATAGGCGTAAATATGACGGAAGCCGTCATCACAAAGTGGCTCGTGCAGCCCGGCGATACGGTGAACGAGGGCGATCCGGTCATAGAGGCGGAGACGGACAAGTCCACGCAGGAAATCTATGCCACGGAAGGCGGCATAGTCGCAAGGCTTCTCGTGGACGAAGGCCAGACGGTGGAATGCTACGCGGACATCATGGTGCTCGTGGACGAGGGCGAGGAATACCGGGAGGAAGCGGCGGAACCGAAAAAAGCACAGGGTAATGCGCCGCAGGCGGGCGTGCGCAGGATGCAGCTCCCTAAAATAGGCGTAAATATGACGGAAGCCGTCATCACAAAGTGGCTCGTGCAGCCCGGCGATACGGTGAACGAGGGCGATCCGGTCATAGAGGCGGAAACGGATAAGTCGACGCAGGAAATTTATGCAGCGGAAAGCGGGATCGTTGCCAAGCTCCTCGCAGACGAAGGGCAGACGGTGGAATGCTATTCGGACATCATGGTGCTCGTGGACGAAGGCGTAGAATATAAGGAAGACGACGACCTCTGCGTCAATGGGGAAGAGCCAAAGGCGCAGGCTTCTGATCCCGCAGTTTCTGCGCCGGATTACGCAGCGGAGCCTGCCGTGGTCCCGGCCGCAGACGTGGCAGGGACGCGCGTGAGGATTTCACCCCTCGCGAAAAAAATTGCGCGGGAAAGTGGAATCGATTTCCGGCTGGTTTCCCCGGCAGAGCCGGGTGGACGGATCGTAAAAGCTGATGTTCTGAGGTTCCTGCAGAGCGGCGGCGCTGCGGTCTGCGCGCCTGCGGGGGCGGCAGTACCGGAAGCGGAATACGAGGATGTAGCTCTTCCGAATATCCGGAAGGTGATCGCAAGGTCGATGCACGCGTCCCTTTCCGAAATGGCCCAGCTGACGCACTCCTTTTCCTTCGACGCAACGCAGGTCATGGCGTACCGCAAGATCGTCAAGGAAAATGCGGAAAAATTTGGCCTCGCGAATATTACCTTCAACGATATCATCCTTTTCGCGGTATCGCGCGTGCTCCTGAACCACCGGGACCTCAACGCGCATTTCCTCGGGGACAAGATGCGCTATTTTACGGACGTGAACCTCGGTATGGCGGTGGATACGCCCCGGGGATTACTGGTGCCGACGATTTTCGGTGCGAACAAAATGTCGCTGAACGAGATTGCGGGGGCGGCGAAGGACCTGGCGAAGCAGGCGCAGGAGGGAACAATCTCCCCGGACCTTCTTGTGGGGGCGTCGTTCACGGTATCGAACCTGGGGACGTACGGAGTGGAACATTTCACGCCGGTCATCAACCCGCCGCAGACGGGCATCCTGGGAGTGAACAACATCCAGACGAAGCTGAAGATGGTGGACGGGGAAGCGGTGCCGTACCAGGCGATGGGAATTTCGCTGACATACGACCACAGGGCGCTCGACGGGGCGCCGGCGTCGCGTTTCGCACAGGAGCTGTGCAGGACGCTGGAAAACTTCATGGCATTGCTTGCCAAATAAGGGGTGCTCATTATGGCAAGTTATGACGTAATCGTAATCGGCGGCGGCCCAGGCGGCTATGTGGCCGCGATCAAGGCGGCGACAAGCGGAAGGAAGACGGCGCTGGTGGAAAAGGAACATTGGGGGGGCGTATGCCTTAACTGGGGCTGTATTCCCACAAAATCCCTCCTGCGGAACGCCGAAATTATGCGCGGCCTCTCCGAGGGAGAAAAATTTGGGTTTTCCACTGGGAAAATCAAAACAGATTATGCGGCTGCGCAGAAGCGCAGCCGCGAGGTAAGCGCGCGGCTCGTGAATGGGATCGAATACCTGATGAAAAAAAATAAGATCACGGTATATCGGGATTCCGCATCCTTCACAGGGAAGAAAGAGCTTTCGCTTGAGGCTTCCGGCGAAAAGCTTGCGGCAAAGAATATTATAATCGCCACAGGCAGCAAGCCGTTTGCGCTTCCGATGCTCGATTATTCAATGCCAAACGTGCTTGATTCCAAAAAAGCGCTGCAGGTGACGCACGCGCCGAAAAGTATTATAATCATAGGTGCCGGGGCGATCGGAATGGAGTTCGCGACGGTGTTCCGTTCCTATGGAACGGACGTGCACATCATAGAAATGCTGCCCCGTGTGCTTCCTAACGAAGACGCGGAAATATCCGCGCTCGTTGGAAAAGAGTTCCGGAAAAAAGGCTTTGACGTGCATACCGGCACGAAACTGGCCAAAGTGAAAAACGATGGAAAAACGGTTTGCGCATGTTTTGAAAAAAACGGAAAGACGTTCGAGCTGCAAAGTGAAGCGGTTCTTGCCGCAACGGGGGTCCGCCCGAATACGGAGGGATTGAACTTAAAGCTTTTCGGGATCAAAATGGACCGGCGCGGGTGCATCGAAGCAGATGAAAATATGTGCACAAGCGTTCCCGGGATTTATGCGGTCGGCGACGTAACGGGAAAACTGGCGCTTGCCCATGCGGCGAGCGCACAGGGAATGCGTGCGGTTGACCACATCTGCGGAAAGCGCCGCGGGCCGCTCGATTACAGCAATATCCCCAAATGTACCTATACCGTGCCCGAAGTGGCGAGCGCGGGGCTTACCGAGGAAGAAGCGAAAGAAAACGGTTATGATGTGAGAACGGCTGTGTTTCCGCTTTCGGCGAACGGAAAAGCGATCGCTTATGGGGACGATACGGGCTTTGTCAAGCTGGTTTATGATGAAAAATACGGCCAGCTCCTGGGAATGCACATGGCGGGTATTCACGTTACGGAAATGATCTGGGGAGCCGTTGGCTATCTCGGCATGGAAATGACGGTTGAAGAAATGGCAGAGGTCGTTCACCCCCACCCGACAGTCAGCGAGGCTGTTATGGAAGCGGCCCACATAGCAAATGGCAAACCTGTTCATATCTGATTAAGTTGCTAAAATAATCCTCGTACACTGTCGTTGTCCCCTAGGGATAGCGACAGTGCCATATATGGGAAAGGAGGAAAAGATGGAGCGAAAACGGGAATGCAGCGGGATTTGCCCGGTGTGTGGATTTCAGTTGGTATTTGAAGAGGGCGTATGCTATTGTCCGTGCGAATATTGCGGATACAAGTGCAGCCGGTGCAAAAAAGAAGAGGAAAAAAATCAATAGAAGGGTGAGGAGGCCTGCAAAATGGAATATCGGTATGCGTGCGCGGATTTTACGTTTCCGCTGCTCCTCCACGGGGA
This sequence comes from Christensenella minuta, assembly GCF_003628755.1. Taxonomy (NCBI): domain Bacteria; kingdom Bacillati; phylum Bacillota; class Clostridia; order Christensenellales; family Christensenellaceae; genus Christensenella; species Christensenella minuta. Next base: position 105,152 of record NZ_CP029256.1, read on the forward strand.
TGTGCTGAAACTGATTGGAATGATGGGGTTTGACGGGGTCGACGTCGGGCTGTTTGAAGAACGGTCCCACCTGCGGCCGTCCGGGGAGTTTTACGCGCCGGCGGCGCGCGGCGCGGCGCTCAGGCGCAAAGCAGAAGATGCGGGGATCGCCGTTGCGGATGTCTTTTTGCAAAGCGCGTTTGATTTTCAAGCGCGCGCGGCAAACCACCCTTCCCCAAAGGTACGGGCAGAAGAGCGTACGCAGTTTTGCAGGCTGATGGAGTATGCGCGCGCGGCAGGAAGCGGGCACATTACCTGTCTGCCCGGCGTAGCGTTTGCGGGAGAGACATACGGGGATTCCTATAGGCGTGCGCTGGAGGAATTGGCGTGGCGTGTGGAACGGGCAAAGGAGTGCGGACTGGTATTCGCGGTGGAAGCACATTTAGGTTCGCTCGCAGATACGCCGGAGAAGGCGGAAAAGCTCGCCGCAGACGTGCCGGGGCTGACGTTGACGCTGGACTATACCCATTTTACCAAAATGGGGGTCGCCGACGGTGCGGTCGCACCGCTGATGAAGTATGCATCGCATTTCCATGCGCGCGGCGCGGCGGAGGGAAGGCTGCAAACCGTGGTCTGTGAAAGTGCGGTCGATTACGATGCGGTGGTTGCGGAAATGGTAAAAACAGGGTACGATGGTTTTATTGGGATTGAATATACCTGGCAGGAATGGGAAGGATGCAACAAGACGGATAATGTTTCGGAAAGCATCCTGCTCATGAGGAAGATGAAGGATGCCGAGCGCAAGGCGCGGGAAATGGGAAAATGAAGATAGTGATAGCGCCCGATTCATTTAAAGGAACGATAACGTCCGGAGAAATATGTGACATTGTCGGCGCGGCGGCAGCACGGCATTTTCCCAGGGCCGAAATCGTGAAAATACCCGTTTCAGACGGCGGGGAAGGCATGGTAGACGCGCTGCTGGCGGGCGTGGGCGAACGGATAGCGGTGGAAGTGACCGGGCCGAATTTTACAGAGGAACAGGCGGCCTACGGTATCCTGCCGGACGGAACGGCGGTGATCGAGATGGCTGCCGCCAGCGGGATTATGCTGGCCGCGGACCCGAAGCGGCCGATGGATGCGACCTCGCTTGGTACGGGCCAGCTGATCCGCGACGCGGCGCGGCGCGGCTGCCGGAAAATAATACTGGGAATCGGCGGCAGCGCGACAATGGACGCGGGACTTGGCATGGCCGCGGCAATGGGGGTTCGCTTTCTCGACGGCAGCGGCGCGGAGGTGGAACCTACGGCGCGCGGGCTGGGAAAGATCGCCCGTATTGATGCGTCGGTGGTCCCGGGGGAGATGGACGGACTGAAGATACTGATCGCGAGCGATGTAAAAAATCCGGCCTGCGGGGAAACAGGCTCCGCACAGGTGTTCGGAAGACAGAAAGGGGCCTCCCGGCAGGATATCGCAGAGATCGACGAATGGATCGTACGGTTTTGCGGACTGGTCCGCGAAGCCACCGGCAAGGATTTGCTGCACACGCCGGGAACGGGTGCGGCGGGTGGAATGGCGATTCCGCTGCTTGCGTTCTTCGGGGCGGATATCGTACCGGGGATCGACCTTATCTTGGATGCCGCTGGATTTAACGAAAAAATCCGCGGCGCAAATATGGTCATTACCGGCGAGGGGATGCTGGATGGCCAAAGCCTGGAGGGGAAAGTGCCTGTCGGGGTCGCCCGCCGCGCTAAAAAAGAGGGGATCCCGGTCGTCGCGCTGGTGGGCGATATTGGGCCGGATTACGCGCGGGCATATGAAGAAGGGATCACAGCGGTCTTTTCGACAAATAAGGCGGCCGTTCCCTTCGAGATTGCAAAGCAAACCAGCAAGGAAGACCTTGCGCTGCTGGCGGATTCACTCTTTGCTTTTAAGGCGATGCGGTAGGCGCGGCAGGTGAAAGGAAGGAATTTGTATTGAAATTAGCGAGAGTAAAAACGGAAGCGGGAATCCGCTATGCGCAGCTGCGGGATGGGAAGGCGCTGCTCCTGCGCGAAGCTCCCTATGACGGCATCTGCTACAGCGGAGAGGAACTACCGCTGGAACAGTGCGGGCTGGCCGTGCCCAGCGAGCCGAAAAACATCGTGGCGGTAGGCCTCAATTACCGCAGCCATGCCGAAGAGATCAAAATGGAACTGACGAAGGAGCCGCTGATTTTTTCCAAATGGATCAGCTCGATGCTGGACCCGGAAGGAACGATCATAAAGCCCCGCGTCTGCAAACAGCTGGATTATGAAGCAGAGCTGGCCTTTGTCGTAAAAAAGAAATGCAAAGAGGTCAGGCGCGGGGATGCCGCGGAATACATACTGGGTTATACCTGCCTGAACGATGTAACGGCACGCGACCTGCAGGCAGTGGACGGCCAGTGGGCGCGCTGCAAGGGATTCGATACCTTTTGTCCGTTCGGACCGTGGATTGAAACTGAGTTCGATCCGGAAAATGCACATATCCGGGCCGTTCTCAACGGAAAAGTCGTGCAGGACGGAAACACGAAGGATTTTATTTTCGATGTTTTCGAGCTGCTCGAATACATCAGTGGCTTCATGACGCTTTATCCAGGGGATGTCGTAACCACCGGAACGGCAGGGGGGATCGGGCCGATGGAGCCGGGCGATGAGATTTGCGTCGCAATAGACGGGATCGGAACGCTGCGCAACCATATCGGCTGAGGTAAAATTTTGCCGGAACAGGACGGCGTTCCACCCGGCAAGCACACAGCGCTTCGGGCATGCCGGAAAAAGGGCATGCCTTTTTTCCGGCGGCGCGGGCAGGAAAACATAAGTTGAGCGGAGCGAAACCGTATGGTATGATGAATGTACGAGTGACGAACGTATCTTTTGATGTCTGGCACTGTCTGGAGGATAGAAGATGAAACGGAAAATTCTGCTTTGTATTACCCTTGCAGCCCTGATTCTGGTAGCTTTTGCCTTTCCCGCTTTTGCGGAAATTATTGCTCCGGAAGAAGACGGGGAGAAGGTCCCTTCGGTTCCTGCCATTGGGATCAACTTGGCTTTTACCGGCACGGACGGCAAGCCGCTTGCGGAAACGGAAGTGTTCCTACAGGAGGATGTGGATACGGAATATCTGTATAACGGGGTGACAGACAAGGATGGAAAACTTTCCCTGCCCTCCGTTCCCATTTCGGATTTTCAGTTGGTGACCAAAGACCGGGATGATGATCTTACCGGGGCGGTAAAGGTGCACCTTTATCCTGCGGATAAGACGGAGATACTGAACCAGCCGGAGAATGTCGTTGAAACGATTGACCTGACCCGGGCGCGAAACGCGGCGCTCGTAACGGGAAATACTGCGCCAAAAACATCAAAGGGACCGCTTGTGCCCGATAATGTAGAGGTATATACCTACGAGGTGAACGTCAATCAAAAGGCGCCGGCGGTCGATTTTGTATTCCGGGTCCCGGCAGACGGAAAAATTTTGATGACCGGCGCGGCAGACGGCGTATTGCCCGAACCGACGCCGGAGCCGACTTCTACAATGGAACCAACGCCTACTGCGGAACCGACTCCGACCGCCACGCCCCAGCCCACGGAGCAGCCTACGCCCCAGCCCACGGAGCAGCCGGCGCCCACGCCCACGGAGCAGCCGACGCCCACGCCGACAGCGGCCCCTACCACTCCGCCGGAACGTGTCAATCTGAAGCTATACCTGATGGATGCGAAGGGAAGCGCCTTGCCCGGCTACTATGCGAGCATCGGCGACAGCCAGCAGGGGATTGCAAACGCGACGGGGACGGTGTATTTTTCTAATATCGATCCCGACGACGCGGAGACCATGCGCGTGTACGACCATGAAACGAATGTGCGCGGAAAGTGCAGGGTGATATTTGTGGAAGGCGGTTCCACTGCAGTCAGCCTGAAGGATGGCGTATATACCGTAACATACAAAGAAGGAACGCAGGATGTTTATATGTCTGCGGATGTCGATCCGGATGGAAGTGAAAAAACGGAGCTCGTCCTTGTAAAAGCATCAGACCGGCCGATGCCGCATGGCGGAACTGCAAATGAAGGCCAGAAAGACCAGCCCGCCGAACTGGAAGGCGAACCGGGGCTGGACGGTTATCTTGTAGGCGCGGACGGAAAGACCGTTGCCGGGGCGACAGTAGAGAGCCTGAACACGGAGAATCATGGTATGCTCAGCGGCGTCACGGACGCCAGCGGCTACTTTGAAATCAGCGCCCTCTCTACGGGAAATCATAAAATTACGGCAACGGCGGAAGACGGGGCCTATATTGGCCAGGTGAAATTTACCGTGCAGGATGCGGATGCTACGGGTATTGTATCCCGGAATGGAAAATTGATTCTCAGCATCGCGCGGGATGCAAGGAAGGTCTACCTTAATCTCACGGCTGACGGGAACGGAGGCCTCACAATCTCGGATGTATCCTCGGGCGCGGCTGTAAAACCGCTCCAGCCGTCGGCGCCGCCGTCGCCGGAGGCAAGCCCCGCGCCTGTCCCGGCGGAAACGGCGGGCGGAGGAATCAGCCCCGTCCTCGTGATCGTGCTGGCGGCCGCCGCAGCCGCGGCCGCCATACTGGCGGTATTCCTGGTAAAACGCGGCAAGGACCGCAAAAACAGCGGAACTAAGGATTGACCGGGAAAGATAGGTCTGGAAACAAAAAAGGCATATTTAAAAGCGAACTTGTCAAGAAAAAGCAGACGATAAAAAGAGTGAACTCAGAAGCCTTGTTCAATTCAAAATTGGACAGGGCTTCTGTAGTTTAGGGCAAGGGCGGGTCTGATATGATTGTAATAGAAAACAAACTCATCCGGCGCGGCCTGAAGGTTGCCGCATAGGTGAAGGCTAAAATCTAAACGCATCTCCTGCTTTATCCGGCCGTTGACCGCTTCGATCACCGGATTATCCGTGGGCGTACCGGCGTGACATCGAGCGTACTGTTCGTGGGCTTTGGCGAAAGCCCTGGACGAATAGACATAGCCTTGGCCAGTGTGCAAAACTACCGGGGCCTTCTGTCCGTCCCATTGTTTTTACATCAATTTGTATTCTACATAAAAAAGCAGGCATGCTCTTTTTCATGTCTGCTTTGAGGTTGCTGCTGTATACGGCTGTGTATACGGCGCTTTTTTATTTACTCAGCTGTTTTTCATGACGATGATCTCAAGAATATTCGCCACTTCCTCGCATGCGTCGCAGCAGCCCTCAAGATAGTTGAAGGTTTTGGACCATACCATGATTTCGATCGGGTCGGTCGAATTGACGTGCAGGTCGCGCATCGCGCGGGTATAAAGCAGGTCTCCCTCGCCCTCGAGGTCGTTGACCTCGATGATGCAGTCGCTGAGCAGCCCGGATTTTTTGAAGTTGCGGAATTCCTGCACCGCTTTTTTCAGGGAACAGCAGCAGGCCACGATAATATCCATAAACTCCAGAGCCTCCGGACGGATGGTGCGGATGTTGAACGTATAGATTTTGACCAGCACATCCTCGAGGGCGTCGGTAACGTCGTCGATTTTCTGCGTCAGCTCGGTAACGTCCTCGCGCTCGATGGGCGGCAGAAACTCGCGGATCAGGACCTTCATCATCCGGTGCTTGTCTCCGTCTGCGGCATGCTCTATTTTATGCATTGCCGTCATCGATTCCTCGAGCCTGTCCGGGTCGAAGTTCCTGAGCGTATCGTTTAAAAGGGAAGCGGCGGCGCAGGAAGAATCCACCGCTTTTACAAATGCTTCAAAATAATCGAAAGAGTGCTTTTTTGCCATGATAAATCCTCCGGAATTTATTTGATATCATAGGAAAACGAATCAGAATACGGCCATAAACAAAAGGGCCATCAAAAAGCCGATGATACCGCAGCCGGGAAAGGTCAGGAGCCATGCCATGAACATCTCCTTCACCACACCCCAGTTCACGGAAGAGACGCGCCGCGCTGCGCCTACGCCCATGATTGCCGTCGTTTTGGTATGTGTCGTGCTGACCGGAAGCCCGGTGAGGGACGAAGTGAGCAGGCACACGGTCGCGGACATATCCGCGTCAAAGCCCTGATATCCCTTAAGGTGCACCATATCCATGCCCACTGCCTTAATGATACGGTATCCGCCGATCGACGTGCCAAGCGCCATCACCGCCGAACACAGGATCATCAGCCAGATCGGGATTTCAAAGGTAGTGACGTTCGCCTGTCCTTTGGCAAGGAAAATACCGAGCAGGAAAACACCCATGAATTTCTGGCCGTCCTGCGCCCCATGCATAAAAGACATTGCCGCGGCCCCGCCGATCTGCCCGTAATGGAAAAAGCGGTCGGTCCTGCGCCGGTCCCTGTATTTGCAAAGGCGGGTGGTGAGCTTCGCGGACAGCCATCCAAGTCCAAACCCAAGCCCGGTGGAAAGCGCAAGGCCGTATAAGACCTTGACCCATTCCGCGCCGTTGATACCCCCGAGTCCGCCGTGCATGGCGATCGCCGCGCCTGAAAGTCCGGCAATCAGCGCGTGGCTTTCACTGGTGGGGATGCCAAACAGCCAGGCAACGGTAGCCCATGTCACAATGGCAACCATCGCCGCGCACAGGGCAACCAGCGCTTCGTGCGGATCGCCGCCGAAATCCACCATGCTATAGATCGTATAGGCGACGGTAGCGTTGATCATGGTCATCACCAGCACGCCGAGAAAATTAAAAACAGCCGCCATCAAAATAGCCGGCTTTGGTCTTAGGGCACGGGTCGAGACACACGTTGCGATTGCGTTCGGCGCATCCGTCCATCCGTTTACGAGGATCACACCCAGCGTCAGAATCACGGTAATCAAAAGGGCGGGATTGGAACCGAGCTGGGAAATAAACTCTGAAAGCGAAATCGTCATGTTGGTTTCCTCTGTTATGAAAAATGATTGCAACTATATCAATTAATATACCCGCAAATCATAAAAAAATTCTAAATTGCGTGAAATTATTTTTACAAATTTTTTACAAAAGGCCCCGGAAGCGTTTGCGGCTCCGGGGCCCTCTCTGTTTTCGCGCGGATCTCATGCGATCCGCATCTGCTCCACCTTATCCTGAAGCTTTTCAGCGCGGTTTTTGAACGCGATGGAAAGTCCGAGGGAAACGCCGAGGAAGACCGCAAGAATGCCGATGCACTGCCAGATCAGCGTAATATCGTTTCCCGATATCGCTTCCCGCAGCGCGGTCACGCAATAGGTAAACGGCATGAACGGGTTCAGTACCCGGAAGAAATTCGGCACCAGCTCGAGCGGGAAGGTGCCCGCGTCCGATGTCAGCTGCAAAATTAGAAGCACAATGGCGATCAGCCGCCCCGCGTCGCCCAGCAGGGAGATCAGCGTCTGCACGATGGCAATGGAAACGAGCGACATTACAACGACCGTAAAGAAATACATCCCGATATGGTTCGGCACAAGTCCAAGCGCCAGCACTGCCGCGCCCACCAGTACGGCCTGCAATACCCCTACGAACGCATACGAAAGAAACTTGCCGACGACAGCCTGTGCGCTGCCCGCCGCAAAGCGCGGGTCGGCCTTGGGCGAAATGATGAAGAACATCAGGATCGCGCCCACCCACAGGGAAAGCGGGATGAAGTACGGCGCGAATCCGGTGCCGTAATCGGGCACGGGATTGATCGGCCGGCTGGATATGGTCACCGGACCGCTGATATAATCCGCCATCGCCCCGCTGGAATTTACGAGGTTCCCGTCGATATAAGACACGCCGTCAGCCAGCTTTTCGGAAAGCGCCTGCGATCCGCCTGTCAGCCGCGATACGCCGTCTGTAAGTGCGGGCAGCTGGTTTTCCATTGCAGCCATACCGTCCGACAGCGCCGCGGAGCCGATGTAAAGCTGCCCGATGCCCGCAGCCGCCCTGCCAACGCCCGTTTCCAGCGCATTACTGCCATCCCTCAGCTGCGATACGCCATCCATAAGGACGGGCGTCTTGACGGAAAGCCGCTGTGCCCCGGCGGTAAGGACCGAAGCGCCGTCCGCAAGCTCGCCGATGCCTGCCGTCAGTGCAGGGATATTGCCGGAAAGCTCGGCGATCCCTGCATTGACGGCGCCGGAACCGCTTGCCAGTTTTGCAGCCGCGCCAGCGGCTGCTTCCGTACCTGCCACCAGCTGCGATACGCCCGCCGCAAAGGAGGGTGAGCCGTCCGGCATCGCGGAATTGGCCGGATCGAGCGTATAAGACAGGCTGCCGAGTCCCGCGGCCACGTCCGCAAGGCCGCTTTTTGCGGATTCAATCCCGCCGTTCAGTGTGCCGAGGTCCGCGTGATAGGAAGACTGCAGCTGGTCAAGCGCGGCGGAGATATCGTCTGCGGATGCGCCGCCCGCGGCCAGGGCCTTGATCCCATCGATTGCGGTATCGAAATCTGAGGTCGAAGAAGTCGCGGCGGCCAGCGTGTCGAGACCGCCCGAGACCTGTCCGGTCCCAGCGGACAGTTGATCCACCGTGGATTTTAGGGCAGACGTTCCGTTTTGAACTGCTTCCGCTCCGCCGGTCAGCGCAGGCATCCGGCTGTTCAGGCTTTCAAGGCCGTCCGCTAATTTCTGAGAACCGGACGCGAGGCGGTCCACACCGCTTGCCAGCTCGCCGCTTTTCTGCGCGAGGGTATTGATTCCGCCGGATACCTGTTCGGCGCCGTCCGCTAGCCGCGCCGTGCCGTCCGCTAGCGCGGGCAGTTGGCTTTGCAGGCTTTCAAGGCCATCCGCCAACCGCGCGCTGCCGCTTTCCAGGGAAGGCGTGTTCCCGTCTAGCGTGCCAAGTCCGGTTTTCAGCGTGGCGGCGCCGTCCGCAAGCTGCGAAGCGCCCGACGAAAGGTCGGGAATCTTGCCGGAAAGCTCGAGGATGCCATCGTAAAGCTGTGAAGCGCCGCCCGACGCCTGGGAAAGTCCATCCCTCGCGTCATAAAGCCCGTCGAACGCGCCCCGCGTATATTCCTTGGTCACTGAAGCGGAAACCCTTTCCTTCAATTGCGTTTCCACATTGCCTCCGATCTGCGAGGCAAGGAAGTTCTTTGCCTGGTTCGAGGTATAAACGATTTCCGCCTTGGTCGGCGCGGCCGTTTTGGCGTTCACGATCTTTTGCGAAAAATCCTCGGGGATCGTAAACAGCGAATAATATTTGGTGTTTTCAAGCCCGTCGGCAAGGTCGTCCCGGGAGATAAAAGACCATCCCACCTCGTCGTTGCCCTTCAGGTCGTTCACCACCTGTTCCCCGTAATTTACATCCTTGCCGTCCAGCGCCGCGCCCCTGTCGAGATTCAGCACCGCGACGGGAAGGTCCTTAAGCCGTCCGTACGGGTTCCAGAACGCCGCAAGGTAGCATAGGCTATACAGCATCGGTACGATCAGTATCGCCGCCACGGAAACGCGGATGAACCGGTTCCTGAAAATCCCCGATATATCGCTTCCGGCGATTTTTGCAAATTTCAATGCACACACTCCCTTTTAAATTGTACTGACTAGTCAGTACAATAATATTGCTTTATGTACTATTTGTCAACATATTTTTGGCAGCGAAACAGCGGGAAAATTAAAATTGGAAAGGCAGGCCTACAAAATCCGGCAACTAAAAAATGCGCGGAGCCGCGCATTTTTTAAGCCGCCGGAAAGCAGCGGAAAAAGCAGGGAAAGCCTAGAGGATTCCATGCAAATAATTTTGGATCAGCAGGCTGGAAATATCTTTTTTCTGCGGTCCGGCCATGGCGCTGTAAACGGCAGCCGAGACCATCGTACCGAGAAAGCCGAACACCGCGGCCGCGGTCTCTTTTTCGGTGCCCTTTTCGATCCTCAGCTCGCCGATACATTCGCGGATCAGCTGTGCATATTCGTTCAGCTTGCCGCGCAGCAGGCGCTGGCGTTCCTCCTGGCCGAACAGCTGGCTTAAGATCACCTTGACAAAGTTTTCGTTTTTGCGGACGACACGCAGCTGCGACTTACACAGCCCGGCGATCTTCTCCTCGGGAGGGAGCGGCTTTTCAAGGATCAGCCTGGCGTCGTCGATCATATGGCCAAGGCCCGTCTGCATTACAAACAGGAACAGGTCTTCCTTGCTTTTGAAATGATAATACAAAGTGCCCTTGGCGACCTTTGCCCGCTCCGCGATTTCGTCCATTGCCGCGCCCGTATAGCCCGATTGTGAAAATACGTCCACCGATGCCTCATAAATTGCTTCTTTTGTTTTATTCATGGAAACCACCCCAAAATAGAATTGACCGGTCAGTACAGTTTCTTTATACCCTATTCGCAGGCAAATAGCAAGAAGAAAAGAATGGGATTGAAAAACAGGAAAAAGAGGTATACAATGATTTGTATTGGAACAGATAGAAAGGCACAACATATGGAGCTGAAGATCGCCCCGCTGTTCAGCGGATCGAAAGGGAACTGCATCTACGTCGGCACGGAAAGATCCAAGGTCCTTGTGGACGCGGGCTATTCGTGCACGAAAATCGTATCCGAACTGCAAAAGGTCGATATCCATATGGAAGATATCGACGGCATTCTCATTACGCATGAACACAGCGACCATATCGCGGGCGTGGGTGTGATCTCCCGCAAATTCGATATCCCGGTTTACGCGAACGGGCAAACGTGGTGCGAGATGGAAAAGCGCCTCGGCGAGGTGCGGCCGGGGAATATCCGTGTGATCGACGAACAGGATTTTTATGTCGGAGAGCTGTGCGTCCAGCCATATGAAATATCGCACGACGCTGTGCGTCCCTTTGGCTATAGCCTCACTGCGGGCGGGAAAAAGGTCAGCGTGATGACCGATCTTGGCCGGGTCACCGAAAAAATGCTCGCGCAGGTCGCGGGTTCCTCCATCGTGCTGCTGGAATCCAACCACGATGTCGAAATGCTCAAATGCGGGCCGTATCCTTACTATCTCAAACGCCGTATCCTTTCCACGCACGGTCACCTGTCCAACGACGACGCGGCCCAGACTGCGATGCGTTTGGCGGCGGCGGGCGTGCGCGGCATCCTGCTCGGCCATCTTTCCGAAAAAAATAATTTTTACGAGCTTGCCTATGAAACGGTGTGCGGCTTCCTGCGGCAAAACGGGGTCGTAATCGGTAAACATGTCGCAGTCGCTATGGCAAAGCGCGAAGGTGTAACCGGTATTTACGCTGCCGTATAAAAAGGGCGCCGCCCGGGAGTGGGGAAAAACCGATTAAAATCAAAATTGTATGCGTAGGAAAATTGAAGGAAGCTTTTTACGAAAAAGCGCAGGCAGAGTATGCCAAAATGCTCGGCCGTTTTTGCCGTATCGTGATTGACGAACTGCCGGACGAACCGCTCACGAACGTAAAGGGAGAAAAGGCCGAAGAGGCGGTCCGCGCGGCGGAGGGGGAGCGTATCCTCAGGAGATGCGAGGGCTATGTGGTCGCGTGCGATGTACGCGGGAAGGAAATGTCTTCCGAAGCCTTTGCGGAAAAGCTCGGCAGCTTGATGTCCGGTGGGAGCAGCACCCTCACCTTTGTGATCGGCGGCTCGCTCGGGCTTTCGGCCGGGGTGCTCGGCCGGGCGGATTTACGGCTCTCCCTTTCCCGGATGACGCTTCCGCACCGTCTGTTTCGCATCGTTCTGTTAGAACAGATATTCCGCGCGTTCAAGATCATGCATGGGGAAACCTATCATAAATAGAATATTTTTTGAGATAGTTTTGGAAACAGAACGTATATTAAGATGACAGGAAAACAAAAAAGGGGGCAATGAACATGGCGAAGATTAGGAAAGAAAACGGACGGATATTTGCGGATGGGCAGCCGGTAGAAATGGGTAAGTTCCGCAAGCTGACTGACGACGAGTTGAATGCGGTAGACGGCGGGATCAAGATATACACGAAATCCCACTGATACGGTCCGGACTATTTGGTGTGCGGAGGCTGCGGCAGCAAAAGCTGGACGATCATCGGTGGAGAAGAGCCGAACTGGCTGATTATCAGATGCGATAAATGCGGGCGCGTTTCCAGGGAGAAAATCGATACCTGATTAGCATCTCCAAAAGGACGCATCCAGCGTCCTTTTTTGGTTGAAAAATCCGGTTTATGGTACTATAAAAATAATACCGCCATACATCAGGGCAATAGCGCCCGTGGACCGGGAGACCCGGCCCGCGTCCGTCCGCAAAACAAAAGCGGCGGTTACGGCGGAAAACTACAGTATCATTGGCGGGGCCTATTCGGCGGTGAGCGAGACGCTTGCGCGGGAATATCCCATCCCGGCCAGGCGTACACGGCCGCTTCGCGAGGTCGGGCAGATGGATTATTTGCGGCAGGCGCTGCACCTTTGAAAGTGAAGTAAGCAGTGCTTTGGAATAATGATAATAAAAAAGAACTCGATAGTTGAGTTCTTTTTTACTAAATCAAATATGAATATTCAATTTGTTGTTAAGGCGTATAGGTCCCGGTCTTTGTTGGATCGCCTTCATCCGTCCATGTCGTAGATGTGACTTGATTTCCGTTGACGTTAACGGTTATTAAACCGGAGAAGTTGTCTCCCAGAAGCGTTTTGATCCTGCCTGCAAAACCAGTGTCCCCCAGGGCTGCGACTGTTTCATTTGTGATAGTTGCCACAGGGTCTACGGGATCTTGCGTTAAGGAAATCGCCGCGGCTGCTGCCGCCGCCGAATAGACCGACCTTGCGTTGGCAGTTGCGACAGAGCTGTTTGCTTCATTGATATAACCGATCATATTCGGGATGAGGATCGCCGCAAGGATCGCAAGGATTGCGATCACGATAATCAGTTCGATGAGCGTAAAGCCTTTTTTCTTCTTGCTGCGGTGGCGTTGAAATAGTTGATACATAACAATAACTCCTTTGATAAAATAAATAGGACAGGCCGCCGTGGCCCTGTCTTTGTGGGCGGCCGGATATCCTTAGAAGGAAGCGCCGCTCACGTATTGCATAATTCATATTTTACACGCAAAACAATATAAAGTCAATCAGGTATATATTTAATTATTCGCATAAAAACGGGAAAAATCAGGTATCCGGTGGATACCTCGCGGGCAGTGTGACAAACCGGTCGATAAAATCGCGCCCGTCCTCCCTGTCCCATTGCGCGAACTTTATTTCGCCCCTTTCGCTGAACGCGATACGGATTTCTCCGCCGTAAGGGAAGCTTTCCCCAAGGCGGTCCGTGTCCGTGATATAAAAGAGCTCCCCGTCGCTCAGGTCATAGGGGGTTTCCGTGGAATGCGTCGCGGTATAAAGGAGGCCGCTGTAATAAAGCTGCCGCGCATAGCTTGCGTACTGCGCCTTGCGGTACTCCACCGAAAAGGTAAAGACGGCAATCAAAATCACTGCGACCGCAATGCCGATACCGGTGAGCGTATAGATAAAGGCCTTCCTCGACGCTCCCTGTCCGACGGAATCATACTCAGATTTGGACGTAACGCTTCAACTCCTCTTTGCTGGCCGCCCGGTCGAGGGCAGCCTCCATAGTAATTGTACCGTCCTTCACCAGCCGCGCAAGATACATATCGAGGCAGATCATTCCCGTCCGCGTGTTCGTCTGCAATACGGAGGCGATCTGGAAGGTCTTGCCCTCGCGGACAAGGTTTGCCACAGCGTCGTTCACCAGCATAATCTCAAAAGCCGGAACGCGTCCTGAACCGTCCGCGCGGGGGATCAGCGTCTGCGTGATGACGGCCCTAAGGACCGTCGCCAGCTGCGTGCGCACCTGTTGCTGCTGGTAAGGCGGAAACACGTCGATAATCCTGTCGATGGTCTTGGCCGCGCCGATGGTATGCAGAGTAGACATCACCAGGTGTCCGGTCTCCGCCGCGGTAATGGCGGAGCTGATGGTCTCGAGGTCGCGCATTTCCCCCACAAGGATCACGTCCGGGTCCTCGCGCAGGGCGCTCCTGAGCGCGGAAGAAAAGCTCCTTGCGTCGCGCCCGATCTCGCGCTGGTTGACCATGCTCTTTTTGCTCGCGTGCATATATTCTACCGGGTCCTCAAGCGTCAGGATGTGGCAGCTGCGTTTTTCGTTCACCGCGTCGATCATCGCCGCGAGCGTGGTGGATTTACCGCTTCCGGTCGGCCCGGTCACCAGAACAAGGCCGCGCGGGTAATCCGCAATTTCCGCAAAGATGGAAGGCAGGTTCAGTTCGCCGATGGTCGGAATATCCTTTTGCAGCAGGCGGACGGCGATGCCAATCTCGCCCCGCTGGCGGAAGATATTGACCCTTTGCCGCTCCCCGGACGGTGTCTGGTACGAAAAATCGACGTCCCCGTCCTCCGGGCTGCCGCTGCCGCCGCTTTTTTGCAGCATCTCCCGCGCGATTTCGGCAACTGTCTGCGGGGTAAATACGGGCCTGCCCGAAAGTCGCTTCAATTCGCCGTTTTTACGCACGATCGGTGGCTCGCCGCAGGCGATATGGATGTCCGAACAGTCCATCTCGCGGGCCATGCCAATCAATTCGTCTATCATAAAAAAGTCCTCTCTATTCTTCTTCCGCCGTCGCGATGCGGTACAGCTCGAAAATATCGGTTTTTCCCTCTCGCAGCAGGTCGAGCGCGTTGTCCATCAGGAATTTTTGATTTTTGTTTTTCAGGTAACCAAGGATATCCTGCGTCTTTTTGTGGCCGACGACCATGTCACGGATGGCGTTGTCCGTTTTGACGATTTCGTGCACCGCTGTCCGGCCGTAGTGCCCGGTATTATTGCACGCGTCGCAGCCTGCGCCGTAATAAAGCGTAGGGATATCCTCCATTCCAAGCGAATGCAGGTAGGAAATATCCGCGCCGGTCGGCGTATAAACCGCCCTGCATTTGGGGCAAATCAGCTTTACAAGGCGCTGCGCCACCACGCCCACGACGGACGAAGCCACGACGTATGGCTCGAGGCCCATATCCACAAGACGCATAAAGGTGGAAGCGGCGTCGTTGGTGTGCAGGCTCGACAGTACAAGATGCCCGGTGATGGCGGCGCGCGAAGCGATATCCGCGGTCTCCGCATCGCGGATTTCCCCGATCATAATAATATCCGGATCCTGCCGCAGGAAGGCGCGCAGGCCGGAGGCAAAGGTAAGCCCGGCCTTGGGGTTCACCTGCGTCTGGCTGACGCCGGAAATCACCTTTTCCACCGGGTCTTCCACCGAAACGACGTTCACAAGCGGCGTCGCGATCTCTGCGAGAATAGAATACAGCGTGGTGGATTTTCCGCTCCCGGTCGGTCCGGTCACCAGCACGATGCCGTTTGGGGCGCCGATCAGCCTGTAAAAAAGCTCGATATTTTCCGGCGTCATACCCAGCTGCTGGATTTTATAAATGCCCGACTTGCTGTCTGTTAAAAGCCGCATAACAATCTTCTCTCCGAACACGGTGGGCATGGAAGATACGCGTACGCTGATTTCCGAATCCTCCACCTGCGCGTTAAACCGTCCGTCAAGGGGCAGCCTGCGTTCCGCGATGTCCATGTCCGCCATGATCTTGATACGCGTCACGAGGGACGCGTGCGCGGACGGGGAAAGCTCGGTGATGTCCACGAGGTCGCCGTCGATCCGGAAGCGGACGCGGGTCACGCTCTCGCACGGTTCGATATGGATGTCGCTGGCACGCTTCAGGTATGCCTGCTCCACAAGCATGCTCACAAAGCGCACGATCGGGGCGCTCCCCACCCGGCCCTCGATCTCGGAAAAATCCTCGCCGGCAAGCTGTTCAAGGCTCTCCGACACCTCGCGTTCACGGCTGATGTCCTCGGCAATTTCGTCCACCTGGTGCAGCGCGTAAAAACGCTCGATCGCGCTCTCGATTTCATGCTTGGGCGCGAGGGAAGTCTCGATCCTGCGGCCCTTGACGAGGCCCAGCTGGTTGATCGCGTCGTAATTAAGCGGGTCGGAAGTCGCGATCTCAAGGACGTTTCCCTGCAATTTCACAGGCAGCACGGAATATTCCCGCGCCAGCCTTTCCGGCACCTCGCGGATGACTTCGTTTGGGATATTGATATGCTGCAAATGGATTCGGGGAACGTTCAGGCGCTTTTGTAGCGCCTCCATCAGATGCTCCTCGCTGATAATGCCAAGGTCGATCAAAATATCGCCCAGCCGCTTCCCGCCGGACTGTTTCTGGATATCGAGCGCGCTTTTCAGCTGTTGCTCGTTGATAATGCCGCTGTCTACCAGCAGTTCGCCGATCCTGATATTCTTCATTCGTCTTAAACTCCCAAATTGTCGATTTTCGTGCGCCGTCCCAAACGGCGGACGGCCAACCGCACCGGGGCGGCCGCGTTCTGTTTATCCGGGTGCTGAAAAAATGCCCGATCTGTGTTAAGATATGGAACAGGACAAAAGAGGCCGGATGCCGTCCCTGCTGCACGCATCCGCCCGGGGGAGGAACCGCATGCAACTTATACTCGTCGTATCTTATATTTTTTTATTCGTTCTGGGGCTTATAATCGGCAGCTTCCTGAACGTGTGTATCTACCGGATTCCGAGGGGCGTCTCCGTCGCTTCCGGCCGTTCGGTCTGCCCGGGCTGCGGAAGTATGATCCACGGGTATGATAATATCCCTGTCTTAAGCTACCTGCTCCTGCGCGGGAAGTGCAGGAGCTGCGGCGCGCGCATTTCACCGCGCTATCCGTTGGTAGAGCTGCTCACGGCAGGATGCTTCCTGCTGTGCGGGGTCCGCTATGGCATTTCCATAGAAACCGTTCTGTTCTGCGCCTTTTCCGCCGTCCTGGTCGCCGTCGCCTTTATCGACATAGATACGCAGGAGATTCCGGACAGGTTCCACTTCATTATCCTCGGACTCGGCATCGCGGCCCTGTTTCTGGTTCCGGAGGTCGGCTGGATTTCCCGCTTGGTGGGCGCGGCCTGCATCAGTGTTCCCATGCTCGTGATTGCCTTGGCGACGGACGGCTTCGGCATAGGCGACGTCAAACTGATGGCGGTCAGCGGCTTCCTGCTCGGATGGAAAAACATTGTTTTTGCCGCCCTCGCCGGCGCGGTGCTGGCCGCTGTCTGCGCGCTCGTCCTGATCGCCCTGAAGAGAAAAACCAAAAAAGACAAAATTGCGTTCGGTCCCTATCTTGCCATCGCGCTGTTTACCGCGGCGCTCTTCGGCGATACGATCGTCAGCGCCTACCTGTCCCTGTTCTCGCTCTGATGCCTACGCCCCGGCTGCGTCCGCCGCGTCCTGCGCGGCCTGTTCCGCCTCTGTTGCTGCGGCGTCAAGCGCCGCGTCTCCCGGCTGTGCCACCGCGTAAAGCTCCGCCTGGATAGAAGTTGCCGACGGCAGCTGCGGGTTTTCCATGTCGATATAAAATTCCGTGACCACCATATAAGGGAGTTCGTAAAGCTGCTCGAGGACGTTCGCCGTCTGCTCGAAATTTCCGGTTGCCGTGAACTGCAGCACCACGCGCGAAAGGAATGCGCTTTGCTCCTGTTCCGGCTGCTGGCTGCCGTCTGTGCCGTCGCCGGCCGCTTCATATTCCCCGATGCTCAGGGAATCCAACGTAACGCCCGCCTTGCTGCAAATGTCGCTCACCAGGTAATGGATGTCGTAATTTTTCATTGCGGGCGGGATCAGCTCCTCGTTTTCCGCATACCGTTCCTCGATCTCGGCAAGCGCCGTCTCGAGCGCCGGTTTCGCGGCAAGCCGCGTCTCCATTTCCATCCGGGAAGCCTCGAGCACCGCCAGTGTGTCTGCCTTTCCGGTATTTTGCTGCATAACCGGGAAAATAAGCAGCACAAAGGGGACAACAGCCACCAGGATCACCAGCAGGACGATTAGCAATACCTTTTCGCGTTTCTGTAATTTTTTCATTCTGCTGCGCCTCCTTCCGGAAGGACGCAGGCCACGGAGAATACGTACCCCTCCTCAGGCGTTCCCTGAAAACCGGGATAACCTACTTCCCGGAAATAATCCAGCCGATCAAGCGCCTGCACGAAATCGGCGGGGGGCAGGTTGTCCGAAGTCCTGCATTCGATGGTAAGGGCCGCCTTGCCGAGCGCAAGCCCGGTGATGGTTACGCGTTCGGGTTTTACGGATACGATTTTGCTGTAAACGGCGCCGCTGTACTGGGACGAAGCGGCAAGCGCGTCCTGCGCGGCCCCCGCCGCTTCGTCGTATTGCGCATATCCCGAAATCTGCGATTGAATTTCGTTCACTTCCTGTAATTCAAGGGCATGGTCCGCGATATACTGGTCTGCGATTGCGATCTGCGTATCGAGCATGCTTCCGCGCGCCGTCGCCAGGAAATATCCTCCGCCCACGCACGCCGCGAGGACGATGAACACAAGTACGAGTATAAAGCCGGAGCTTACGGATTTTACGCTCGTCGGCGCGGCTTTTCTGTTTTGAAACATATTTACGGTCGTTTTCAAATTCCTGTTCATTTTTCCAGCAGCGCCCCCGTTGCATATGCGTATTGATGGAATAAAAATCCGCTGGGCGCGGATACCGCGGCCGGGCGGGGCAGTAGGGAAACCGGCAGCCCCAGCGCGGCGGAAATACCGCCGGCCATCTCTTCGCTTGCGGTGTCGCCGAAAATAAAAATCGAATCGCACGCCCGGCCGGGGTATTTGATGGATTGATATTGCATCATTTTGGAAATATTCTGCGTAGCCGCCTCCATTGCTGCGGAAACGTCGTAACGGTGTCCGGCAGAGTCGGAAAACGCTTGTTTGCCTGGCATCACCACATCCGAACGGGTCAGGGAAATATTGGGCTGGGCGAGCAAGGTAACGTGGATACGCGAACTGCCCACGTTCGCGGCGATGATATCGCCGGATGAAAAACCGTTTCCCAGGTGCTGCAGTTGATATAGGCAGTGTTGCGCCACTGTGTAGCAATACGGTTTTTTCCCGGCAAGGGAAAGAATTTCCGCGACGGATTCCACAAGGGAACGCCTTGCGAGATAGGCCTGCACCCGGCAGAATGTGCTGCCGTCCTGAGGGAATACCTCCAGGATCGTATAATCCAGGATGGAATCGTCCGAAGTCTGCGATTTATAAAGCTCCCCCTGCACGATGTTGCGCATAGCGATCGGATTTTTTTCATAAGGCAGCACGAATTCGTTGGAAATCACGCTGCTCTTCGATACCAACACGGTTGCCCGGCTGCCGGAAAAACCGGAAGAAAGAAGCCCGCGCACAGCGTCCGCCACAGCCCTCTGGTCTGCGGCCCCGTCCGCGTCCATATACCCCGGAAGGGGAACGCTGGCCGCGTGGTCCACGGAAATTTTCCCGCCGGAAACCTTCCCGTTTACGGCGCGGATATAAAGATTTGTAAAGTCTAAAGCGATCAATCGGTTCACCTCTCCTGCGCCTCCGTTGCCGGAAACGCGCCGTCCCACCTCGGCGGAACGGCTTTTGCGACGCACCGGGCCGGCCCTTCCGCGGGGAAGAAGCCTACAGCATGCTCGAATACATCGAATATATAGGCAGCATCACAGCTGCCAGCACAATCGTTATAATAACAGCCAGCACGATCAGCATCACCGGCTCCAAAATAGAAATCATCCGGTTGATGGCGTTTTCGGATTCCGTGTTATAGTAATCCGAAATACTGGCAAGGATACGGTCAAGGCTGCCCGATTCCTCCCCGATACGCACCATGGAAGGAAGCAGCCGGTCGAATACGTTCGCCCGTTCGATGGCCGACGAAAGGGATTCGCCCATGCTGACGTCCTGCATCAGCGAAGTAAACAGCCGGTCGATATACAGGTTGCCGAGGACGTTCGAGGACAGCCGCAGCGATGTAATCAGCGGGATGCCGCTCGCATACAGGATCGACATAGAACGCGCAAAACGCGCGGAATATACGGTGCGGTTCATTTTCCCCGTAATGGGTATGCGCAGCTTCATACGGTCGAGCACGTAACGGAAGGAGGGCATACGCGCGGAATTCAAAAACAAAACGGCGGCCGCAGCGATCGCGAGGATGATCCACATCCAGTAATTCACCATGAAACCGCTCACACTCATGACAAACTCTGTAATCGGGGGGATTTCAGCATTCTGGAACATGGTCATCATATTCGGAAGCACAAAAGTAAAGAGCAGGATAATCACACCCACCGAAACGACAAGCAAAATCGTCGGATAGATCGTTGCCGATTTGATCTTATGCATCAGCTTGTTCTCATTTTCATAGTGGCCCGCAAGCGTCAAAAGAATGGAATCGAGGTTGCCGCTCGTTTCACCGGATTCGATCATGTTGGTAAGGAAAGGCGGGAAAGACTGCCCCTCGAGCCGCATCGCCTGCGAGAGGGACATCCCCCTCTGGATGCTTTCATAGACGGAAAGGTATAATTCGCGGATTGCGGGCGTCTCCGCCGTCTGGTAGAGCACCTCGAAAGCCCCCGTCATGCTCAGCCCGGATTCCATCATCGTGCCCATTTTCCGGCAGAAAACGATAAGCTCCCTGGTTTTCATCTTGTGGAGGCGCCGCCGCGCCTGCTGCGCGTCCGCGTCCTCGCTGTAGGAAAGGCAATAAAGCCCCTGCTCGCGAAGGGAAGCGTAAAAGGACGGGATGCCGTCCGCCGTAAGGATGCCCTTTACTGTTTTGCCCTGAGCGTCGCGGGCGGTATATCGAAACTGACTCAATCCAAAGGTACGACCTTTCTGAAATAATACTGTCTAAATACGGTTATGTTTACGGTCAAAAAAATAAGTCCGCACAACAATATAGTTTTATCATATCATAAATCACAAATTCCGCAACAAAACTTCATATGAAAATTTTAAAATAATGGATGATTCACAACATCTTGTGGTATACTGGATTAGTCGGGGATTGTATTTTGACTGGGCGGTCAAAGCGGCATAAATCAAAGAACGGCTTTGCGGGCGCAAAGAGGGAATGTGTTTTGCCGTGCACCGTGCAGGAGAGGGAATTAATTTTCTTGCGGAGGGAGCCTGTTCGTGGTTTTAACGAAAGGAAAAAGCAAACTGGCTTTTACGCTGGTAGAACTCGTTGTCACCATTGCGATTATCGGAGTGCTGGCGGGAATATTGATCCCGTCGATTTTTGGTTACATCAAAATGGCCAAAATGGAAGGGCTCAATAACAACGCCCGTACGGTTTTTCTGGCGGCGCAGAACTACCTGACAGGCTGGACGGGCGACGGGAACGACGCGGCGGCGCTTGATCCGGATGGAGCGCCGGTAGACCTTAAAAAGATACTGCCGGAAGTCCCGCAAAAAGAAATGGACGAAAACGGCGGCAATATCAGACACCTCGCGCTCGCGCGCATGGATTCAGATGGGGAAAAACGGCAAAGCAGGCTCTACCAGCTCCTCTCCGGTTACATTTCAGATCAGCTCTTATTGGAAAAATCGATCCTCCTCGAGTATAACGCGAAGACGGGGCAGGTGCGCTCCGCGTTTGTTTCGGAAGAACCGTTTTTAGACTACGCCGGGGAGGACGGCGATCCGACGAATGTGAACGACCGCAGGGAGGATGCCCTGTGGGAAAAAGAGCAGGGATATTACGGGGTGGATTATACGGGCAGCCTGCCCGAACGCGTGGAAGACCAGACTCTTTCCGTACGTATCGTGAACAGCGGCGGCATGCTGGGCGTGGAGTGCGACATTGCGGATTATTTGAACGCAAAGGAAAACACCCAATACGAATTCCGCGTATTTTCCTTGGAGGACCCGAAAAAAGGATATACGTTCACCTTCGACCCCAACGCGGTCACCGACCGGGCGTCCGCCGGTGGAACGGTATGGGCGGTCACGTACAACAACGCAAAAACCGCGATCGAAAAAGCGGATCCTGCCAGGCCCATGGTCTATAAAACGGAGGTGGACCCGGACGGGACCGGGCACATCGTATGGATTCTCGATGTGTTCAGTGAATGGAACGCTTATAATTCCACGCGGGACATGGGCATAGCGAATTGCTATCCCGACCTTCCGGTCGGCATGCTCGATGCGCAGGTTACGGCACGGGCGGCGGATACGGGCGGCGAGCTTGCCGTAAAGCAGTCCGGGAATATGGAGCACAGCTATTTTGCCGGGCAGGAAAAGGGGGCGGACGGAAGCCTTACCTATACGCTCCGTGACGCGCGGCAGTTAAACAATGTGCGCTATATGACCAACGAAAAAGGGTATATCACAGGCGCCTTCAAACAGATCGGCGATATCAGTATGCGGGCGTTTTTCGATCAAACGGGCGACCGGGTCCTGGCCGAGGGAGCGCGGGTCACCATTGCGCCGCTGGGCATATTTGCCGGAACCTACAGCGCGGAGGACGCAAAGGCTGCGGTGGGAGAAGACGGAAACTATAAAATAACCGAGCTCATGGCCGCGTCCGTGTCCGGACAGGCCGGGCTGTTTGAGGAAAACCGGGGAAGCGTTCAAAACCTCACGGTCGAGGGCGCGCAGGTGGGAACGGAAACCGTTCCCGTGAGGACTGCGGGCGGCGTCATTGCGGGAACGAACGCAAACGTGGGCGTACTCCAAAACTGCAATGTCTCGGGAAGCGTCACGGGCGGGGCGTCGGTAGGCGGCCTCGCGGGCGTGAACAACGGGAAGATCATTGGCTGCAAGAGCGGCGTATTCCCCGCGCCCGGGACGGCGAACGCCGTACAGTATACCTATAAAAATACTTATTTCTACACGGAAAAAGTGCTTCGGAACCAGAAACCGGTCGAGATCGAAAAGGAATTGCCGTGCGTGCTTTCTTCCGGGCAAGCCCGTGAAAAGGGTGCCGCTGTCGGCGGCGTTACGGGCACGAATGCGGGAACAGTCTCTCAGTGCATCAATATTTCACAAATAGAGAACCACTCGGAAAACGGACGGGCGGGGGGCCTTGTGGGTCTTAATGCCGGAGGCGTGCTCAAGGAGAGCTATAATGCGGGCCGGGTCGTTGCGGAAGGAGACGGCGGCAGCGTTGGCGGCGCCGCAGGAGAAAACGGCGCGCGCATTGAAAACTGCTATAACACAGGACGGATCAATCTAAAGGACGGCGGCAAAAATGATCCCGGGGACGACATCCCGCTTGCAAACGGCATGATCGGCGGCGTAGCCGGCCGCAATACGCAGGACGGGCAGCTTGCGGACTGCTATGCGATCAACTATATCGGCTATAACGAGTGGCAGGAAAACACTGTTGCGGGCGGTATCGTCGGACGCGACGAAACAACGGACCCTGATTTTATCACCAACTGCAGTTTTATTCCCGGTGAAAACCTGACGAATGCGCTCGGCGTTTCCATCCTTGGCGCGCGCGGAGAACTGCGGGCCGTCTACCGGCCGGAAGACCTTGCGGACTACTATACGGATGAGCCGTGGCGCAGGGACGACCCTTCCGTCGCGGATACTTTTTACTACAGGTATCCGTATTTATACGGCCTCAAAAGCGAGCAGGCCACTCCGTGGGAACAGATTACGCCGGCAGTACCAGCGCTCATGGCGCGTATGCAAAACGGCGAACTGCTGACGGCGGAATGGACCAATGGGGCCTCTGCCCTGCAAAAGGGAATTTCCGTGGAATTACTGGATGAAAGCGGCCATGTGCTCGACACCATCGGGGATATCAGCCTGCCTGCGCTGCGCGGTATAACATCCGTGCGCGAAGCCCTGCAAAATCCTCTGACCGGGAATTCAGGCAGGGAGTACCCCGTTTTTTACGAAGACGATACTTATAAAATTGTGTTGGACGGCATTTTGATGGACGATCTGCAAAACACGATCGAAAATCATTTCCGTGACCGGCAAGGCATTGGCGTGCGCGTGACCTATCCGGGAGAAGAAACAGTTGTTTCCAACCTGGAAAATCCGCTGTACGCGGGGACGGCGGATGAGGGAAATCAGATCGCGAATGCGCGGCATCTATATAATGTACGCTACCGCAGCGGCGAAAATTTTGTGCAGACGGGAAATATCGGACTGCATAATTTCGACGGCAGCGAAGCGGTGATCCCGCCTATAGGCGAACTCACGGGCAGCTATGACGGCGGGGGTTATTCCATTTCCCAATTGCTGGTCGCCGCAAAAACCGGCGACGCGGGCTTGTTTGCGCAGGTCGGCGAGACGGCAGCGGTCAGGGACCTTGCTTTAGAATCGGGTGCGGTCATGGGCCGCGGAAACGTCGGCGGCATTGCCGGCGTGAACTATGGGACGGTAAGCGGCTGTACGGTCAAGCCGGGCGTAAGCGTTGCGGGCAGTGCCGGCAGCGCGGGAGAACAAAAGAATATCGGCGGCGTCGCCGGGCTGAACGCCGGGTCCGCTGCCGGTGCGGACAGGCGTCCCGTAACGCCTGCCGATAATTACCTGCATGCCGAAAACGGCGCATGGCAGGGCAGCAAAGATAAACGGATTCTGTATACGGCCGGCGGCGCGCTGCCGGCTCAGTTCAACGAACTCTATCTTGCGTTCCAAACGCTTGACCTGACGGAAACGAATACGCCGCCTGGCTGGGAAAAAAGGCCGGACCAGCTGGGCGTCGCGGTGACGATAGAAGACACGGTCTATCCGCTGTACCGGCGCAGTGCGGGGAGAATAACCGCCCTTACGGTGGCGGACCTCCAGGGCATGGGTGAAAAAGCGGCGCAGGGATATTATATCCGCTGCTATTTGACCTACGACGGTGCCGGATGGGCGCTGGAAGCGGACGGGCTGACCGACCAGCCCGGTTATTCCGCATATTCAGGCGAAATCATCGGTTGCATCAACGAAGCGTCCCTCGCGCAGACGGCGGACACAGCGAATGCGGGAGACAGTCTCGGCGGTGTCGCTGGGGCCAACGAAAGCATCATCCGGGACTGTGTGAGCGGTACGGTTCCAGCGGCGCCTTCCATGACGCTGCAGGAGGTCCTTGCCAACGCGACGCGCTATACCGCGGTAAACGCAGAGACGGTGGGCGGCGTTACGGGCGGCAATACGGGCGAAATCACCGGATGCGTCAATGCGGCGCAGGTTTCTTCGGCTGCAGGCAGTCTCGCGGGCGGGATCGCGGGCAGCAGCGTAAACCTAGTCGACCGGTGCTACAACGCCGGGACCGTGCAAATGACGGGGGCCAGCGGCAGCGTAGGCGGCGTTTTAGGAAAAAACACCGGTACGGTTACCAATTGCTATAATACGGGCCGCGTCAATGTGGAAAGCGTGAAAAAGTCCTCCGTAACGCTTGCGGACGGCAATATCGGCGGCGTTATCGGCCGAAACGGGGAAAGTGCCGCAGTGAATGCGTGCTATAACATCGGCTATGTAGGCGACGCAGCGGGCAGCGGCTCGGCGGGCGGCGTCATCGGCCTCAATAAAAATACGTCGCCGTCCGCTGCGCGGGTGCAGAATATCTACACGCTCGCGGAAGCGGCGCTCAATAAAAACGCCGTCGGCGCCGGAACGGTAAGCGGCGTACAGGATGAGCCGGTCACGAAGGATGCGCTCATTGCGGCACGTATCGGGACGGCGTTTACCGCGGATGCCGTCCCTGTGTCCGGCACCTATCTGTACCCGTATCCTTATCTGCGCGGCGCTTCCGCTGCGCAGCGCACCCCGTGGGAAGATACGACGCTGTCCGACGGCCTGAAGGGTTCGGGCACCTATGGCGATCCATACCAGGTTTGGAGCGCGGACGACCTGCAGCTCGTCGAACAGTACGACAGCAAAACAAACGACGCTTATTTCCAGCAAATGGAGGATATCGATATGCTGGGTGTAGGCTATCGGCCGATCGCCAGCTTCAAGGGTCATTTCGACGGGGCGGGACACATTATTTCAAACCTTACGCCGCTTATCGGAACGCTGGAAGGCGGCTCGGGAGATCCGGGGCGTTACGCGGGTGGGCTTATGCTCCGGTCCAATGGAAATGTCAGGAATGTCTGCCTGGTCAATCCGCAAATTGTGCTTTCCTACCGTGAGCCAAAGGATGCGTGGGGAAATATAAACCAGTTATATTTGGGCGGAATTGTGGGCATGACAAGCGGCCGGGTGGAAAACTGTATGGTGATCGGCGGTTCAATTACCGCGGTGATCGAAAGAGATGCTTTCGATGTGACCGCTTATCTGGGCGGCGCGGTAGGATATAACACGGGCGGGGCGGTTGATTATTGCGGCTGTACGGCGGATATTATACTGGTAAACCAGGGCACGAAACTGAAAGGATCTTATCTGGGCGGTCTTTCCGGACGCAGCTATGGAAGCGGCGTGAGCCACTCCTATTTTGCGGGTACGCTCGGGAGCGTCGAAACATCCGTCCTTAAAGGAGGCATTGCGGGGCTCAATGAAGGTGCGGTTAATTCCTGCGTAATTCTCGAGGGCAGCGCACAGCAGGCGGCAGGATCGGGCAATGCGGCTTCACCGGTGGAATTTTGCAGCGGACGTACTATGGCTTCAAATAGTATCCTCGGCATTCTGGGCGGCGGCGTGTGGCATTTTGTCCCGGAAAGCGGGTATCCGTATCCGCTTTCCGTCGATGTCACGGCGGTTCTGCCCGCGGCGTCCTTCAATACGCTTCCGGCAGAGGAGCCCTCGGCCCGGGAAACGGCCCCCAGCCCGTCAGGAGGCGCGGAGCCTTCGTCCCAAGAGACGGCGGAGCCGGAACTGTCTCCGTCCTTGCAGCCGGAACTGGATGCGGCAAAAAGCAGTGCCGGATCGGAACAGACGGGCGGTGAGGCGGCATGAACGGGAAGCGCAGGGCAAAAGAAGGGGCGTCGATGATTATCGCCCTGATCCTGCTGATCGTTTTCTTGGTGATCGGCACGTCCGTGCTCACAGCCGCGTCGGCGTCGGTCGGCAGAGCTGCGGCGCTGCGGGAGGAAAAGCAGCTTTATTATTTCGCGCGGTCGGTTGCCTCCACCTTCACGGAAGGAATGACGGACCTGTGGGGCACCGTATGGGGCCCCGTCAATAAAATGCTCGAAGCCGACCGGGAAGGGGAAAAGACGGAATACAGCTACCATTGCACGGTTTCCGTGCAAAACCTGTCGCAGGACGGCGTGCCCGACGATTTTTTGTCGGAAGACGGTACCCGGCTCAATATGGAGCCGGTCGCACTGACCGCGGAGGGTGTCCGCTTTGACGAAAACGGGACGCTGTATTCGGTCGGGAAACTGACCGCGGCGTTCCATGTGCAATATAAAAGCCGGGACTATCAGCTTGTCGCGGAGTATACTTATCAAAAACCGGAGGATGGAGATGCGGAAACGGGCTGGACGCTTGTCAAATACGGCAGGCCGTAAAACCGGGAATCGGTGGAAAAGGGGCGAGCTGCTGGTCGAGACGATCGTGGCGATCGCTGTTTTTGTAGTGGTCATGGTCGCGGTTTCGGCGATGGTGGCCGTCTCCTATCATATGCTCAATGCATCGCGGGAGCAATACGGACAGATACGCCAAAGATGCTCGGATATCGAAACCATGCAGGACGTGGGCGGCTACGAAAGCTCCGTACTGGAATTCCGGTTTGATGACCAAAACGATTCACAGACGAACGCCGCCATCCGGGTATATGGGGAAGGCCCGGTCACGTTCTTTACGCTGGGGAAATAAATGAGACGCAGGAACCTGTTACGGAAACTGAAGAAAGGCTTCACACTGGTCGAAATGGTGATCGCGATCGCTGTATTTGCGGTTTTTTCCGCCGGAACGGCGGCTGTTTTGGTGCCGGTGCTGAATGTTTACAGCGGCGCGGTCCAACTGTCCGACGCGCAGCTTGTCGCCGCCAACATACTTGATGCGGTGCAAAACGAGCTTGTTTATGCGCGTCCGGATCGGGAACCCGAAATTTCGGAGGACGGTTCGCTGATCGAGTTTAACGGCGTTTATCCAAACACGAGGATTACGTCGGCTCCCGCGGGGGAGACGCCGGGTTACCTGTATATTGCGCGCAGTGCGCAGGCAAACTTCGTGCCCTGCTATGACGAGCGCTATTACCGCAGCGACACCGTAGAGGTGTTTTTTGCCAAAGCCGGGGAATCCCATGCCCTTACGGTCACGGTCACGGTGAAAGACAGGAACGGCCGCGCGGTCTATACGGCGAAGCAAAGCGTCACGCCGCTTGCTTGGGTTTCCTGAAATCCGTCCGCGGCGGACGCGGCCCCGTTCGGCCCTGCCGCCGTCTCCTGCGCTCCTGCCTTGGAGCGGCTGCGTTTTCCGTTTGCCAAAGCGAAATATCCGCAAAAGCGGGCCGCGCGCAATATTGCGCGCGGCCCTGATTCTTGTTATAATAAAAGTTCGTAAGAGAATTGGAAAAGAGGTTCATTTATGGCGGAAAACGAGTCAAAGAATTTTATCGAAGAGATTGTTGGGCGAGATCTTGCAGACGGAAAAGTGGATCGTGTTGTAACGCGGTTCCCACCCGAGCCGAACGGCTACCTGCATCTTGGCCACGCGAAATCCATCTGCCTCAATTTCGGGCTGGCGGAAAAGTTCGGCGGAAAGTGCAACCTGCGCTTTGACGATACCAATCCCGCCCGTGAAGATGTAGAATATATAAACGCCATCAAACGGGATATTGAATGGTTGGGTTTTGAATGGGCGGCCGAAGCCTATGGCTCGGATTATTTCGGATTCATGTATGAATGTGCGGAGCGCCTGATCGAAAAGGGGCTTGCCTATGTGGACGACCTCACGCCGGAGGAAATGCGTGCATACCGCGGCACGCTCACGGAGCCGGGGAGGGAAAGCCCATACCGTGGAAGGACGCCCGAAGAGAATATGGACCTGTTCCGCCGTATGAAAGCGGGCGAATTTGAAGACGGCACAAAGGTGCTGCGCGCGAAGATCGACATGAGTTCCCCAAACCTTAACATGCGTGACCCCGCCATTTACCGCATCGTAAAAGCGCCTCATCACCGTACGGGCGAAAAGTGGGTCATCTATCCGATGTACGATTTTGCGCATCCGCTCGAGGATGCCTGTGAGGGCGTGACGCATTCGGTGTGCACGATGGAATTTGAAGACCACCGCCCGCTGTACGACTGGTTCATAGAAAACTGCGAGTGTAAGAACGTTCCGCACCAGTATGAGTTCGCGCGTCTCAACCTGACGCATACGGTTATGAGCAAACGGTACCTGAAAAAGCTGGTCGACGACGGCGTGGTCTACGGATGGGACGACCCGCGTATGCCCACGCTTTCCGGCGTGCGCCGCAGGGGATATACGCCCGCCGCGATCCGCGATTTCTGCGAACGTATCGGCGTTGCCAAGGCAGTATCCGAGGTAGACGTGCGCCTGCTCGAGCATTGCGTGCGCGAAGACCTCAACGCCCATGCGCCCCGCGTAATGGGGGTGCTCCGGCCTCTTAAGCTCACAATAGAAAACTATCCTGAGGGAAAAACGGAGCTGCTGGCGGCGGAAGACCTGCCGGGCGGGGAAAGCACTCATGAAGTGCCGTTCTCGAAGCACCTTTTTATCGAGCAGGACGATTTCCTCGAGGTAAAGCCCAACAATAAATATTTCCGTCTGTATGTGGGTGGCGAAGTACGCCTCAAGAATGCCTATATCATCAAGTGCGAACGTGTGGTGAAGGACGCAGACGGCAGCATCGCGGAAGTGGTCTGCACCTACGACGAAACAACGAAATCCGGCGGCGAGAACAGCGGACGGAAGGTCAAAGGCACGCTGCATTGGGTGGAGCGCGATACTGCGGTAAAGGCACAGGTGCGGCTGCTGGATTATCTGTTCACCGAGTCCGCAGACGGTACGTGCGTGGCGAACCCTGACTCGCTGACCGTCCTCGACGGCGCGGTGATCGAGCCGCATATCAGGACTGCGGAAAAGGGCAGCCGCTTCCAGTTCATGCGGCAGGGCTATTTCTGCATCGATACAAAAGATACGGCGGACGGCAAACTGGTATTCAACCAGATCGTGAGCCTGAAGGACAGCTTTGCCAAAACAATGAAAAAGTAACGCGCGCCGTATGCGGCGGCAGGGCGGAGCGGCCTATAAGGTCCCTGCCAGAAGGAAGGAACAGACCAGGAATCGAAAGGAATGGTATTATGGAGATAAGAACAAGATTCGCGCCCAGCCCGACGGGCTACCTGCACATCGGCGGCCTGCGGACGGCGCTGTACGCATACCTGTTTGCCAAAAAGAACGGCGGGAAATTCATCCTGCGCATCGAGGATACGGACAGGGAACGCCTTGTAGACGAGGCAAGCGAGATCATCTACCGCACGCTGAAAGATACGGGACTCATCTACGACGAAGGCCCGGATGTTGGCGGGGAGTATGGCCCCTATATCCAGTCCGAGCGCAAGGATATCTACCGTGATTACGCGGAAGAGCTCGTCCGGCGCGGCGCGGCTTATTATTGCTTTTGCACCAAAGAGCGCCTTTCCGGCCTGCGCACGGAGTGTGAGGCAAAAGGAGAACAATTCAAATACGATAAGCATTGCCTCAGCCTCACGCCGGAGGAAGTGCGGGCAAAGGTCGCTGCGGGCGAGCCGTATGTCATCCGCCAGAATATCCCAACGGAGGGGGAAACGACGTACAGCGATATGGTCTACGGCGACGTCACGGTCCCAAACAGCGATATGGAGGATAACATCCTCCTGAAATCGGACGGCTACCCGACTTATAACCTCGCAAACGTGGTGGACGACCATCTGATGAAGATTACGCATGTCATCCGCGGGATCGAGTATCTTTCCTCTACCCCCAAATATAACCTGCTCTATGAAGCGATGGAGTGGGACGTACCGGAATATATCCACCTGCCCCCGGTCATGCGGGATAAACACGCGAAGCTTTCCAAGCGCCACGGGGACGCTTCCTATGAAGACTTTGTGGAGAAAGGGTTCCTCTCTGGTGCGATCCTCAACTATATCGCGCTTCTTGGCTGGAGTCCTTCGGACAATCAGGAGATTTTCACGCTGCCTGAGCTTGTAGATGCGTTCGACGTATCGGGCATCAGTAAAAGCCCGGCGATCTTTGATGTGGAAAAACTGAAATGGATGAACGCGGAATATATCCGCGCGCTTTCGGAAGAACAGTTTATTGAAATGGCAATGCCGTATTTCGGGCAGGTGATCGACCCGGAAAAGTTCGACCTGCCGCTCATCACCCGGCTGATCCAGCCGCGCCTCGAAGTGATGACAGAGATACCCGATAAGCTCCGGTTCCTTTCCAAGCTGCCGGATTACGATATCAGCCTTTACAGCCATAAAAAAATGAAAGTCACGCCGGAAAGCGCGCTCGTATACCTTGAAGCCGCCTATCCCGTCCTGCGGGACCTCCCGGATTTCACGGAGACGATGATCCACGATTCCATGATGGAGCTTGTGGAAAAATTGGGCGTGAAAAACGGGCAGCTGCTCTATCCGCTGCGCGTCGCGGTATCCGGTACGCCCGTCACCCCGGGCGGCGCGATCGAGATCGCCTATCTCCTTGGCAAGCACGAGACGCTCTCGCGCCTCGAAACGGGAATTGCCAAGCTCAAAGATGCGCTCCAATGATGTGCGGCTCCTTGGCTGCAAAGCCCCGTTTTACGCTGCGGGGGGCCGGCGGAAAGGATTGTCGATTGGAAGGAGCCGGAGAAGTTTGCTTGACTTTCTCCTGCCCGTTGCGATATAATATTTTGATGTAACGTCCTTGCCCTGCGGACAAAAAGCAGGGCCATTAGTCCAGAAGGAGGTGAATTACGGATGATAAAGTACGAATCCATGTACATTTTGAAACCGGATATGGAAGAGGAGAAAAAAGACGCGCTCGTAAAGCGTTTTTCCGATATCGTCGAAAAAAGCGGCGGTAAGATGGAAAAGATCGACGAGTGGGGAAAAAAGCGTCTTGCGTATCCGATCCAGTATCTGAACGACGGTTACTATGTACTCATGACGTTTGAGGCGGACCCGACGCTCCCGGCAGAGCTTGAAAGAAATTACAAGATCTCCGACGATGTGCTCCGCTACATGGTTGTCAATCTCGAAGACCAAAAAGCGTAAGCAGGAAATTGCACGGGCAGGTCTTACCTGGCCCTGAAACGACCAAACAAAGGATGGTTCCAAGATGAATAAAGCGATTCTGGTTGGTAATTTAACAAGGGATCCGGAACAGCGCACAACGCCGTCCGGTGTTTCCGTCACAAGCTTCACGGTCGCGGTTACGCGCCGTTACAAGTCCCAGGACGGAACACAGCAGGCGGATTTCATCAATTGTGTTGCATGGCGCTCGACGGCCGAGTTCATTGCGAAGTATTTTACAAAGGGCTCGCGGATCGGCATCGTAGGCACAATACAAACACGCACTTACGACGACCAAAACGGCGTCCGCCGTTATGTGACGGAAGTTGTCGTGGATGAAGCGGAATTTGTGACGAGCAAGGCGCAAAATCCGGGCGCGTCGCGTGGTGATATGCCCGCGCAGCAGGCTCCCGCACAGCAAAACGCAGATGACCTGTTTGCTGAAGAATTATCAGATTTCCAGCCGCTCGACGATGCGGAGCTGCCGTTCTGACGGATCATTCACGAAGCCGCGGCGCACGATGCGCAAGGCGGCGATTTTAAGCAAAGGAGATGTCTCAAATGAGCGAAGAAAGAGCGAGAAGACCGATGCGCGCAAGACGCCCGAGAAGGAAAGTATGCGCCTTTTGTGCGGACAAATCGGAATTCATCGATTATAAAGATGTTGCGAAGTTAAGGAAATACCTGACGGAGCGCGGTAAGATCATGCCCAGGCGCGCTTCCGGTACGTGCGCGAAGCACCAGCGCGAGCTTGCTGTTGCCATCAAGCGGGCAAGAGTTATGGCGCTGCTGCCTTATGTCTCAGACTAATTCATCTGCACGGCGGTCTCTGGATTTTCGGATTGCGCGGCGGGCTCAGCGTATTCTGCGCTTTTGTCCGGCACGCTTCCGGTACGATCGATCCGGATGTTGTCCGTGTACGCTTCGTTGATCCGAAGCAAAAAAAGCAAGACAGGGAGGACATATCCTGATTGGATATGTTCTTTTTTTTACCCGCCGCCTTTACGGTGCGCATCCGTATGCGCCGGCGCGCTGCCCGTCCTGTCCGTGCGGCGCGGACACATTCCCTGGGCTTCCGCAGGTTTGCACGGCATACCCCGCGTATCACACCCGTGTATTTTGTATGACGCGGCGAATCAATGTGCTGTAATCGCCGCTGGTTTATGGTATACTATAAAATATGGATGTAGCCTATGAAAATGGCGCCGCGCTGGTGCGTACAGGGTGTTTCGAGCCGCGGCATATCTTTGAAAACGGGCAGGCCTTCCGCTTTTTCCCATGCGGGGCGAACGCCTATGAAGGCGTGGCGCACGGGCGGTATCTGCGTGTGGAAAAAGTGCCGGAGGGCGCGCGCCTTTATCCATGTACGCAGCAGGATTTTGAGCGGGTATGGAAGCGTTACTTCGACCTGGAACGGGATTATGCTGCACTGTTTTCGGATTGCGGCGACAGTGTCCTGAAACAGGGGATGCAATATGGCTGCGGGCTGAGGCTTTTGAACCAGGAGCCGTTTGAGACGCTGATTTCGTTTATCGTGTCCGCCAACAATCATGTGAAACGGATTCGCGGCATCCTCCGGCGCATCTGCGCATTATACGGCGAACCGTTCTCCTTTGAGGGGAAGACATGGCACCGCTTCCCGGCGCCTGCTATACTCGCGGGGCTTTCCGAGGAGGCGCTCGGCGAATGCGGCAGCGGCTACCGCGCGCCCTATATCAAAGGAGCGGCGCGGATGGCTGCGGAGGGCTTTTCGCTTGAAGCGCTGCGCGGGATGGGATATGCGGACGCGAAAAAGGAACTGCAGCGGCTGCCCGGTGTGGGTCCGAAAGTCGCGGATTGCGTCCTGCTGTTCTCCCTTGGCTTCTACGATGCGTTCCCGGCCGATGTATGGGTCAGGCGGGTGCTGCGTGAGCAATATGGATTTACAGGGAACGACAGGCAAATTTATGAGTTCGCGCGGAAACGCTTTGGGCCGTACGCGGGGATTGCGCAGCAATACTTGTTTTTCTGGAAGCGGGAAAACAGCAAAAGCTGATTTTGTTTGATACCGTTTGTGGACGGATTAGATATTTTTATAAAATTTGGAGGAAACGGAACTTATGAAGCTTCTCGTAGATACCCATACGCATACGGTGGCGAGCGGCCATGCGTATTCTACCCTGCGTGAAAATGCGCTTTTCGCGGCGAAAAAAGGCCTGGAAGCCTTTTGCTGTACGGACCACGGTCCGGGCCTCGCGGGCGGCGCGCCGGATTTTATCATCAGCGTGCTCCAGGGATTGCCGGACGTTTTGGAAGGAGTGCGCATGATCCGGGGCTGCGAGCTCAACATCCTGGACAGTGAGGGAAATATCGACCTTTCCGAGCGGTACCTGAAGCGGACGGAATTTTTGGTCGCGTCCATGCACGATATCGTGGTTGCGCAAGGTACGGTGGAAGAAAATACGGCGGCGCTTGTGAATGCGCTCAAAAATAAATATGTCGACGTGGTGGGGCATCCGGGCAATCCGCATTATGCCGTCAATATAGAGGAAGTGGTGGATGCGGCGAAGCGCTGCGATAAGCTGATCGAGATCAACAGCCATTCTTTCCGCCACCGCAGGGGCAGCGATAAGACCTGCCCGCAGTTTATCCGCCTGTGCAAGCAGAAGGATGTGCGGATCACCGTGTCGTCGGATGCGCATGCGTGCTATAACGTGGGAAATTTCGAGGATGCGGTCCGGGCGCTCGAAGCGGAGGACTTTCCGCAGGAGCTGATCGTCAGCCGCAGCCTCGGCGCGTTTACGGAGTATCTCCGGGAACGCAAACAAAGAATCGAAAAATAAGGAGACCTTTTATGGCATATAAGACCCTATACCGCGTATTCCGCCCCAGGACCTTCGATGAGGTCTACGGGCAGCAGCACATTACGGACATCCTGAAAAAGCAGGTGATGACCGGACAGCTTTCGCATGCCTACCTTTTTTACGGCCCGCGCGGGACCGGGAAAACAAGCACGGCTAAGATCCTTGCAAACGCAATGAACTGTCTCGATCCGCAGGGCGGGAATCCCTGCGGCAAGTGCGAGGTCTGTACAGGGGCCGCAAACGATGCGTTTGTAGACATCGTGGAGATCGACGCGGCGTCCAACAACAGTGTGGACAATGTGCGCGATATCCGCGAAAAGGTTTCGCTTCTGCCCGCGCTTGGGAAATACAAGGTATATATCATCGACGAGGTGCATATGCTTTCCCCCGGTGCGTTCAACGCGCTTTTGAAGACGCTCGAGGAGCCACCCGCGCACGCGGTGTTTATCCTCGCGACGACGGAAATCCGCAAGCTCCCGGCGACGATCCTGTCGCGCTGCCAGCGCTATGATTTCAAGCGGATTACGGAGGAAGATATCGTCGCCCGCCTGCGCGAGGTCGCAGAGAAAACGGGTGTGGAATACGAGGAAGAAGCGCTCTGCATGATTGCGCAGTCCGCCGAAGGGGCGATGCGCGACGCGCTCTCCGTGATGGACCAGTGTATCGCTGGTCAGGATTCCCTGACGCTCGGACATGTAAACGAAGCGATGGGCATTGCGGATACGGAGCGTACCCGCGCCTTATGCGGGGCGGTGCTCGGTGAAAATCCGGCGGAAGCCCTCGGCCTTTTGCAGGGCATGCTGAAAGACGGGATCGAGCCGCACAATATCCTGCGGGATATTATCGTGGAATTATCCGGACAGCTTGCAAAGGAGGCCGCGGACGCCTACAGGTGCGCCAACCTTTTGCGTGTGCTGGAAGTGTTTATTTATAACCAGAACATCCTGCGGTATGCGGCCACGCCGGACGCGGTGCTGGTCGCGGCGGTTGCGCGCGCCGCGGTCAACACGACGGATGTAGATACGGAAGATATGGACCTGCGCGTAAAGAAGCTTGAGGCGCGGGTGGAAAAACTCGCCGCAGACTTTGCTTCGGGTAAGCTGGCCGCGGCGGCGCCGGGACAGAAGCAGGCGCCCGCTCCGCGGGGGGGCGTGCCCGTGCAGGCAGAGATTCCCGGCACACAGGATCTTGCCGGAAACGCGATCAGGGCAGTAGAGCAGGAAGAAAAAGCACAGCAGGAGGAGCAAGAGGAAGAGATGCCTGAGGCAGGCGAAGCGTTAAAACAGCTGCGTGCAAAAATTGGTAGCGAACTTCCGGTGCTGGCCCCGGCGGCAGCTGCGGTCCGCGGTATCAATGCAAAGGGCAGCCTGCTTCAGTTCATCGCGGACGAGGCGGACAGCGTGCTTGTGGACATGCTGTGCAAGGAAGAATACCTTGCGCAGATGAACGGGATCATTGCGGAAATTTTCGGGCATACGATGGTGCTCGAAACGCGGTATGAACAAAAAGAGGAAAAAAGTATGGAGCAGCAGCTCTTTGACCTTTTTGGAAAAGATAAAGTTGTGATAAAATAGAGATCAAATGAAAACATTTTGGAGGATTGAACAATGGCAAAAGGCGGATTTCCGGGCGGGATGAATATGCAGAATATGATGCGTCAGGCGCAGCAGATGCAGGCGAAGATGCAGCAAATGCAGGCGGAGCTTGAAGAGCGGGAGGTCGAAGCGACGGCCGGCGGCGGTGTTGTGCGCGTGGTCGCGACGGGAAAAAAGATGATTAAAAGCATTGAAATACAGGAAGCGGCAGTCGATCCGGACGATGTGGAAATGCTGCAGGACCTCGTGATCGCAGCCGTCAATGAAGCGCTCACGAAAGCGGATGAAATGATGCAGGCCGAAATGGGAAAGATTACGGGCGGCATGAACCTGGGGGGGCTGTTTTAATTGAACCTGCAATCCTACCAGAAACTGGTCGCCCAGTTCTGTAAGCTTCCGGGGATCGGCGCAAAAACGGCGCAGCGTCTTGCGTACCATGTGCTGAAAATGCCGGAAGCAGAGGTGAAGCAGTTTGCGGTCGATATGTACGACGCGCGGCGCCGGGTGAAATACTGCAAAATATGCGGGAACCTGTGCGAAGGCGAAGTGTGCGAAGTGTGCGAAGACCCGCGGCGCGACCATTCGCTGATCTGCGTCGTGAAAGATGCACGCGATGTTTTTGCGATCGAAAAAACGCATGAGTACCGCGGGCTTTACCATGTGCTGGGCGGAACGATTTCCCCGCTCGAGGGAGTCGGCCCCGACGATATTGCGATCGACCAGCTCCTAGCCCGCCTTGGCGGAGAGGTGAAAGAAGTTATCCTCGCCACCAACCCGGACGTGCAGGGCGAGGCGACGGCGGCATATATCAGCCGGCTGCTGGGCGGCTACGATATCAAGATATCCCGTATCGCGCATGGTATCCCGATCGGTGCGGAGCTTGAATACGCGGACGAGATTACCCTGGCAAAGGCCCTCGAAGGCCGGACCTCTGTGTAAATAGGATTCGGAGGGCGGGACATATCCGGCCTGTAAAACCATGCGCCTCCCTGCGGGAGGTGCGGACAGCGGAGGCGTTTCTCCATGTATGACAGTATTAAGACGCTGTATGAAGCGGTTATGAATTGTAAAAAATGCAGACTCTCGCAGACAAGGCAGCATGCCGTGTTCGGCGAAGGCAGCCTGCATGCGGACGTGATGTTCGTGGGCGAAGGCCCGGGCGCGCGGGAGGATGAGCAGGGCAGGCCGTTTGTCGGTCCGGCAGGGCAGCTTCTCTGCCGTATGCTGGACGAGATCGGGCTCCGGCGCGGGGATGTATATATCGCCAATGTGGTCAAATGCCGTCCGCCGGGAAACCGCGATCCTCAGGATGACGAACGGGCGGCCTGCATCGATTACCTGCGCAGCCAGGTGGCGTTCGTCAAACCGAAGGTAATCGTGTGCCTCGGGCGCATCGCGGCGGGCGTTATCCTCGGCCGCGGCGTACGGATGATGAAAGAGCACGGCGTGTGCGTAAAGGTTAAAAACTTTTACATCATGCCCACGTTCCATCCGGCCGCGCTGCTGCACAATCCGGACTATGTGCAATACGCGAAACATGATTTTCAGGTGCTGAAGGGAACGCTGCATGGACTCGAACTCTCTTGAACGTTTATATGATCGGATCAGCGGAGCATATCCGGGGCAGGAGCTTGTGTTTGGCGACGGGAAGCCGGATGCGGGGCTGATGCTCGTGGGAGAAGCGCCGGGCCGGGACGAGGTCGCGCAGAAAAAACCGTTTGTGGGCCGGGCCGGGCAAAACCTGACCGGGTTCCTTAAAACACTTGGGCTGTCCCGGACGGAGATTTACGTTACAAACGTATGTAAATTCCGGCCTACGAAGGTGAGCGCCAAAAACACGGTTTCCAACCGTCCGCCCACCCGGGAGGAAATCCTTGCCGCACAACCGTTCCTGTGGGAAGAGATCAGGCTCGTTGCGCCCCGGCTTCTTGTGACGCTTGGAAACACGCCGCTTCGCGCGGTCAGGGGGTTTAACGCCGTCATCGGCGATCACCACGGCAAAGCGGAGCGAATTTCCCTCGGCACAGGGGAATATTGGCTGTTTGCGCTCTATCATCCGGCCAGCATCATCTACAATCCCTCCCTCAAAGAAACCTATTCCCAGGATCTTTCAAATTTGGCCGTATGGCTGGGAAAAAATATCTGAATTCTGCATCCTGGGCCCCGGAAACTTGCATTTTCTTAATAAGGTGGTATAATTGGGTTGTAATAAGTTCGTAACAATTGAAAAAAGGGAATGGCGGTATATGAAAAAGCAGAAGCGCACGGAAGTGCGTTGTTTCATTCTTGAGGTAAAAGCAGACCGGGAAGAGTGGAACGATTGATCCGTATGGAGGTAAGAACCGTTTGGATAAAAAGAAACTGTTTATTTTGTGTGTGGTGATTGCAGTCACGGCAAGCTTTGTAACAGGGTTGTTTGTGTATTTCTACCAGACGTCCAAAATTAAGGGCAACGATATCCTGCTGGGAAAAGGCAGTTATCAGGACATCCAGAAATACATGGAGATCAGCGACCTTGAAAAAATTATCAACGATACCTACTACCGGGACGTCGAACAAAGCGATCTTGTGACAGGAACACTCAAGGGGATGGTCGAGTCATTGAACGATCCCTATTCCGTATACTATACCGAGGAAGAATACCGGGAATTCAACCAACAGTCCGATACGGACCTTGTGGGCATCGGGGTCACCGCCGGGCCATACCAGAGAACAGGGCATTTAAAGCTGGAACGCGTCTATGCGGGAAGTCCCGCCGAAACGGCCGGGCTCGCTGAAAACGACGTGATCCTCACCATCGACGGTGCGGACGTTGGCGGGCTTGATTATGAAAGCTCGCTCAATATGCTGCGCGGGCCGAGCGGCAGTTCCGTAAAGCTCACGGTGCAAACGGGCGCGGATGCGCCCCGGGAGCTCGAAGTGGCGCGCGCGAATGTGGATGCGCAGCGCGTGACCTATACTATGCTCACAGACGACGTCG
This sequence comes from Christensenella minuta, assembly GCF_003628755.1. NCBI lineage: Bacteria > Bacillati > Bacillota > Clostridia > Christensenellales > Christensenellaceae > Christensenella > Christensenella minuta. Next base: position 144,435 of record NZ_CP029256.1, read on the forward strand.
CGCAAATCGCGATTTCTGAATTCAACGGAAATTGCGTGGAAGAATTCAAAAATGCCATCCAGTTTTTAAAGGATGAGGACGCGAAGGGCGTACTGGTCGACGTCCGCGGGAATATGGACGGCAGCGTTCCGGATGCGGTTTCGATGCTCGACGAAATATTGCCCGAAGGGCTTGCGGCCTATACGGTGGATAAGGAAAATAAGCGTGACGAGCTTACGGTGGACGCCGATTATTTCGATCTTCCGCTCGTCGTGCTGGTCGATGGAAACAGCGCTTCTGCCGCCGAGGTTTTTGCCGGCGCGGTGCAGGGAAGGGGGCGTGGGCAGGTCATCGGCACCCAGACCTATGGAAAAGGCGTTGTCCAGTCTATTGTGGATATGCCGTATTCAGGCGGCGGGGTAAAGCTCACGAGCGCGCTCTACTATACGCCGGATGAAAAAGCGGTCAACGGCGGGATTACGCCCGATATTGCGGTAAGCAATCCGGAAGGACGGCTCACGTTTGAGACGGATGCGCAGCTCCAGCAGGCGCTCACGACACTCGGAGAGCTGATCGCGCAGGGAGGCTGACGCCATGAACAGGATTGGGATCATAGCAATCATAATTGAAGGGCATAAGGAAAGCGTGGCAAGGGTAAACGCCATCCTTTCAGAGTATGCGGATCTTGTACACGCACGCATGGGCGTGCCCAACCATGAGAAGGATATCAACGTCATCTCCCTCGTTGTAGAAGCGACGGGCGACCAGGTAGGGGCTATGACCGGCCGGCTCGGAAACCTTCCCGGCGTTACCGTAAAAAGTATGATGACCAACAAGACCTATTGAAGGAGCGGCTTCCGGGCGGAACTTCTGAAAAGAAAGCTGATGATAAAAAGCGGGATGGCGTTAATAGCCATCCCGCTTTTTATCGGCTTTGATCCATACGGTATCCGTTGTCAGCCGATCCTCTCGACGGTAACGGATGCGTCCTCCGGAAGCGCCGCCAGCAGGTCCATTCCCGACTCGATTTTTCCCATTGGGCAGAGGCCCTCCGCATACGGCTGGTCATTATAGAAAACGGCCATATTGCCCCATGGACCGTAGCAGGCCACATCGCCAATTTGTGGATCATATCCCTCCGGCGCGCCTTCATCGGTCAGAGCCTCTGCGAAATAGGCAATCTTTTCCGCCCCCGCATAGTCGCTCATCGTTACGGTAGCCGGAAGCTGCGCGAGCAGGCTTTGAACAGTAGGAGTATCGTTTAAAACGGCGGCGGCTTCCCCGCCGTCAAAGGAGAAACGGACACGGATTTCCCCGCCGGACGCTGCCGCCGTACCCGCTGCGGCTCCTTCAAGGCCAAGCCCGGCCAGCCATCCGATCACTTCCTCGCGGGAATCCGCTGCTTGCCCGCCGCGGACCGCGATGCCTTCCCGCAGCTCCGCCCCCGGCTGTAGGGCGGCAATGGCCTCCTGCGTGCCGGAAAAACCGCTGCTGCCGTGGGTACAGAAAGGAATGACAGTCTTCCCGGACAGATCGTATTCCTCGAGGAAGGTATAGACTGCCATCGGCATGTCGGCCCACCAGATCGGATAACCGATGAACACCGTGTCATAGGCCTCCATGTGTTCCACCCGTCCGGACAGCGCCGGACGGGCGCCGGCCTCCTGCTCCTGCCGTGCGGTTTCCAGCAGCTCGTCGTAGTCTTCAGGATATGCGTCTGCCGTCCGAATCTGGAACAGATCGCCGCCGAGCGCTTCCTGAATCCATCCGGCAATCGTTTCAGTATTTCCCGTGCAGGAGAAATAAACGGTCAATATCCCTGACGGCGCGCTTGTTTCCACAGGCACCGTCTCCATGGGTCCGTCAGGCGCGGAAGCTTCCGCCGCGTCCGGCGCTGTAGTTCGCTCACCGTCGGCCTGCGGCGGTTTTGCTTCCAAAGCCCCGCACGAAATAAGCAGCATTGCGGCAAAAATTGCCGCAGTGACGATCGAAATTAGTTTCCCAGTCTTTTTCATCGGATTTCCTCCTCCGTTGGCTTCGTTTGTTCCTGTTCCAGCGTCCTGATGACTTTTGCGGGGACGCCCCCCACAACGGTACCCTCCGCAACGTCCTTTGTGACCACCGCCCCCGCGGCGACGATCGCGCCGTCATGGACGGTCACCCCCGGAAGGATGGTGGAATTTGAACCGATCCATACGTTTTTTCCGATCACAATTGGAGCGGGGCGGAGGCTGCTGCGTTTTTCCGGCGCGAAACCATGGTTTAGGGTCGCCAGCACCACATTATGCCCAATCAAGGCCCCGTCGCCGATCGTAATGCCGCCCTGGTCCTGAAAACGGCAGCCGGAATTGATGAATACGTTTTTTCCCACCGTAATATTCTTGCCGCAATCTGTGGTAAAAGGCGGAAACATAGCAAATGATTCGTCCACCGGCTTTCCTGTCAGCTCCGAAAATAAGGCGCGGATTTCTTCCGGTTCATGATAGGAAGAATTCAGTTCCGCCGTGATTTTCATTGCTTCAAAGCTCAGGCGGCGCATGACGCGGTGCATCTCAGAATCCCCGTCAACGGTGCCGCCGCGGTTCATATAGTCCAAAAATTCCTGTAATTCCATCTTCTGTTCCTCCCGGGTCCTATTCTAAGGGATGGGAGGTTGAATAGCAAATACCTATATTAAATATAAATATATGCTTGAAAAGCATGGAATGCAAAGCTATACTGGTACCGGAGGAGGAATGCGAAATGGAACTTCGGGTGTTGCGTTATTTTCTTGCCGTAGTGCGGGAAGAGACGATATCAGGCGCGGCGGAAACGCTGCATGTCACACAGCCCACCCTCTCCCGGCAGCTTAAGGAGCTGGAGGAGGAGCTGGGAAAGAAACTGTTTATCCGGGGAAAGCGTAAAGTTTCGCTGACGGAAGACGGCCTGCTGCTCCGCAGGCGCGCGCAGGAGATCGTTGAACTGGCGGACCAGACAGAGGCGGCTTTTCATTCTTCAAACGAATTTGTCAGCGGAGATGTCCATATCGGGGGCGGGGAAACAGACGGGATGCGCCTTATTGCCCGCGCCGCCAAACGAATGGAGCGGAAATACCCGGAGGTCCGGTACCATCTGTTCAGCGGCAATGCCGACGATGTGACCGACCGGCTGGATAAGGGCCTGCTTGATTTCGGGGTGCTGATCGAGCCGGTGGATAAGAAGAAATACGATTATATCAAATTGCCCGCCTTCGACACATGGGGGGTCCTCATGCGCAGGGACAGCCCGTATGCCTCGCGCGAATCGCTCTCGCCAGAGGATTTGCCGGGGCTGCCGCTCATCTGTTCACGGCAATCGCTTGTGCAAAACGAGCTTTCGGGCTGGTTGGGAAAGGAGTTCGAGCAGCTCAACATCGTCGCTACCTACAATCTGCTGTATAATGCTTCATTGATGGTGGATGAAGGACTCGGCTGCGCCCTTTGCCTTGACCGGATCGTCAATACGGCGGGCAGTAGCCTGTGTTTTAAGCCGCTGGTCCCGCGGTTTGAGGTAGGACTCATCATGGTTTGGAAAAAATATCAGGTATTCTCCAAGGCGGCGGGAAAATTCATGGAGGTCTTGCAGGCGGAAGTTCTCTGAGATAAATGAAGCGGCCTGCGTTTTTCTTGGTAAAGAAGGATAATTTGTGTTAAAATAATAATATGGATAAGAATCAGGAAATCATTGAACGGCTGCGAAAAGAATATGGGAATACGGAGTCCGCGCTCCATTACGAAAATCCTTACGAGTTGCTGGTCGCGACGATCCTCGCCGCACAGTGTACGGATGTGCGCGTCAATATCGTTACAAAGGACCTCTTCAAGCGGTATCCTTCGCCCAAAGAGCTTGCCGGGGCCGACCTTGCCGAGGTGGAGGGTTATATCAAAACATGCGGACTTTATAAAAATAAGGCCAAGAACCTTATTGCATGTGCGCAGCGTATCATGAGCGAATACGGCGGAATCGTCCCGCATACGGAGGAAGAGCTCACCACGCTCGCGGGTGTGGGCCGCAAGACCGCCAACGTGGTGCTTGCGTTTGCGTTCGGGCTTCCGGCTTTTCCGGTGGATACGCACGTCCGGCGCGTCTCGAACCGCATTGGCTTCGCACACTCCAACGATCCGGATAAGGTCGAGGAAGAGGATAAAAAAATAATCAGGAAAGAGGACTGGTCACAGGCGCATCATTGGCTCATCTGGCATGGCCGCCGGGTATGCAAGGCGCAAAAGCCTTTATGCGGCAGCTGCTGCATCGAAGACCTGTGTCCCTATCCCAATAAAAATTTATGATAGTTGATAAAGTAAGGATCATCATCAAGGCGGGCGACGGCGGCAATGGGGCGGTCTCGTTTCGCCGCGAGAAATATGTCAGTGCGGGCGGGCCGGACGGCGGCGACGGCGGCAACGGCGGCAACGTCATTTTCGCTGCGGACCCTGGTATGCGCACGCTGATGGATTTCCGTTATCATAAAAAATTCAAAGCGGAGAACGGGGAGAACGGCCGCAAGAAGAATATGCGCGGCAAAACAGGCGCGGATATTCTCGTAAAAGTACCTGCGGGCACGGTCGTGATCGATAAGGAATCCGGGCGGGTGGTTGCGGATGTACGTGATCCGGAAGGCGTTGTCGTGCTTCGCGGCGGCAGGGGAGGAAAAGGCAATGCGCGTTTTTCCACAGCCGTGCGCCAAACGCCGCGCTTTTCCACGCCGGGCAAAAAGGTGCAGCCGCGTGAAGTCATTCTGGAGCTGAAATCCATTGCGGACGTCGGCCTCGTCGGATTTCCGAACGTGGGGAAATCTACGTTGCTCTCCTGCATGACCTCCGCAAAACCCAAAATCGAAAATTACCATTTTACGACGCTCGCCCCTAACCTTGGCGTAGTGAAGTCGTACGATTATGATTTTATCCTGGCGGATATTCCCGGCCTCATCGAGGGCGCGTCCGAAGGCGCGGGCCTTGGGCACGACTTCCTGCGCCACATCGAACGCACGCGCATGATCGCGCATGTGCTCGATATCGCGGGCAGCGAAGGACGCGATCCTTTGGACGACTATGTGAAAATCCGCGAGGAGCTGAAAAGCTATTCGCAGCAGCTTTTGGAGCGGCCCGAGATCATCGTGGCCAATAAAGCCGACCTGCCGGAGGCGGAGGAAAACCTCGCGCGTTTTCGCAGGGAATATCCGGATAAGGAAGTATTCCTTACCTCCGCGGCGACCCGCCAGGGGATTGGCGAACTGTGCGCCGCCATGATGGAAGTGCTGAAAACGCTGCCCGAGGAAAAGGTCATCCGCGAGGAAGGAGTGATCGAAGAGTGGCAGATGGAAGATGAAGAGCTGACCTTTGAAGTAGGCCGCGGCGAGGATGGGGTCCTGGAAGCGAGCGGTTCGCTCATCGATGAAATTTTTGCCCGCATCAATCCGGACGAAGTGGACTCCATGCGGCATTTCCATAAGCTTCTTAAGGACATGGGCATTATCAAAGCGCTTGTCCGCGCGGGCGCGAAGGATGGAGATACGGTGCGGCTCAATGGTGAAGAATTCGATTTTGTGGAGTAACGCATGGCATGCGCCCTGCCTCTTACGGCGGGTATAATCTGGGTGGTAATATGATAACGAGCAAACAACGCGCAAAGCTGCGCGGCATGGCACAGAAGATGGAGCCGATCCTGCATATCGGCAAGGATGGAGTTACGGAAAATCTGGTGAAGCAGGCGGATGACGCGCTCACGGCGCGCGAGCTTTTTAAGGGAACGGTGCTTAAGAACAGTCCGCTCACGGCGCGCGAGGCCGCGGATGAGCTTGCCGGATCGCTCGGTGCGGAGGGAGTATCCGTATTAGGCCGCAAATTTGTCCTGTACCGCGAATCCGAGAATAAGAAAATCGGGCTGTAAGCTATGGAACGTCCCGGGTGCATCACAATTGAACAGCAGGTACGCCTGTTTGCCCGCCCAAAACGGGTCGGGATCCTGGGCGGGACCTTCAATCCCCCCCACAATGGTCATGTGGATATGGCCCATAAGGTAAAAGGAGAATTTTCCCTCGACCAGGCCTGCCTCATGCCGTGCGGGAATCCGCCTCATAAAAGCCGCGGGCTGGCTCCAAAGGAAATGCGTCTGCAAATGACGCGGATGTGCGCGGCGGGAACGGATGTCGGGGTACTTGATTTTGAGGTAAAGAAAAAAGGCTGTTCCTACACCGTGGAGACCATCGCGGCCCTGCGGGAAAAGAACCCGGAAACGGACTATTATTTCATCGTCGGTGCGGATACGGTGTTCGAGCTGTGTACTTGGTATGATTTTGAACGATTGTTCAAAATAACGAAATTTATCTGTGTGCGCCGTCAAAACCATGATATCTTAAAGCTTTCGGCAGAAATTTCCCGTCTCCGGTGGGAATACGGCGCGCAGATATTTTTATCGGAGTATACGGGCCTTTTCGTCAGCTCGTCCTACATCAGGGAACGGGTAAGGGAGGGCCGCGGAATAGAAGGGCTGGTCCCGAAAAACGTGGAGGAATACATCATTGCAAATGGACTATACCGGAAACCGTGACGGCGTCGTAAAAAAGCTTGCGGAGCAGCTGAAAGGGGAAAAGTTCGAGCATTCTCTCGGAGTGGAGGAAACGGCGGTAAAGCTTGCGCAGCGGTACGGCGCGGATGCGCAAAAGGCGGGACTTGCGGGCTTGCTGCACGATTATACCAAACAAAAAGACAACGTGAAGCTCGCGGAAAAATACCATATCCCGTATTTTACGGAAAAAACCCTGCACGGGCATACGGCAGCCGCGGTGCTGAAGGACAAGGGCTATGTGACGGACGAGGAGGTGCTCTCCGCAGTCAAATGGCATACGACGGGCAGGGCAGGCATGACGATGCTCGAAAAGATCGTCTATCTTGCCGATTACATTGAGCCCAGCCGCGATTTTGACGGCGTCGAAAAGCTGCGGAGGCTTGCTTTCGAAAACATCGACAAAGCGGTTCTTTACGGCCTGCAAACGTCGATCGAGCACATTATTGAGAACAAAAGTCTGATCGACACGGACAGTGTCGGGGCATATAACTACTACCGGAAATTGTTTCCGGGGGAGGATATTTAATGGAAATTTCGGAACGTGCAAAACGGATTGCGGAAATATTAGACAATAAAAAGGCACAGGACATCGTGATCCTGAAAGTGGCGGATATGACGATCATCTCGGATTATTTTGTAGTTGCCAGCGCGCCCAATGTGTCGCATGTCCAGACGCTTGCGGAAGAGGTGCAGCTTAAGCTGCGCGAGGAAGAAGGGGCGTCTCCGATCCGCACGGAAGGCGAACGCGAAGGACGCTGGGTAGTCATCGACTACGGCGACGTGCTTGTGCATATCTTTCATAAGGAGGAGCGCGGGTTTTACCAGCTTGAGCGCCTGTGGAAGGTAGAAGGCAATTTCTATGACTACTCCGCTGAGCATAAAGAGCAGTAACCTCCTGATATGTCCCTTAAAACCGGAGGAAGCGGGAACGGTCCTGCCGGAAATGCTGTATCAGGCGCTGTTTTGCCCGCCGGGAGAAAAGGCCCTTGGGCGGATGGGCCGTCCGTGAAACAAACGAAGATTATGTGATGGTTTTTGACTTGGACGCATAAAAAAGCACCTGCGCAAAGCAGGTGCTTTTTGCCGGGGTCCTTTTACAGGAATACGTCCGCATCCATTTCCCGGAGGTCGTCCGCGATCAACGGCCTGAACTCCATATGTGCGAGAATATCCTTTTCAAGGTCTGCGCCCGGGGCGATCTCGGTAAGCTTAAGGCCGCCGTCCGTAAGGCGAAGTACGCACCGTTCGGTAATAAACACCACCTTCTGGCGCAGCTCTTTTGCGCGCGCGGCGGAGAATGTAAGTTGCTCGATGCTGCGCTTGAACTTCTTGATGCTTCCTTCGCTGATAATACGGAGCTTTCCGTCCGCTATCTCCACCTCGAGTCCTTTCGCGGTGAAGGTGCCGATAAAGTAAAGCTCGGGGGTCGACTGCGTGATGCAGATAAATCCGCCGCAGCCCGCGATGCGCGGGCCGAATTTACTGACGTTGATGTTACCCTGCGGGTCAGCCTCCGCCAATCCGAGGAAGGCCTGGTCAAGTCCGCCGCCGTGATAAAAATCAAACAGCTGATGCTGGAAAATGATTGCTTCCGGATTCAGTGTGGCGCCGAATTCCACGCCTGAAAGGGGGGAACCGCCGATGCCGCCAGCCTCCACCGTCAGGGTAAAATCCGAGACGCCCTTTTCTTCGGCCACCGCCGCGATTCCTTCCGGCATGCCGATTCCAAGGTTCACTACGCCGCCCTGCTTCAATTCCTTGAGCGCCCGCAGGGCAATGATGCGCCGGGGTCCGGCGGGAAGTGTGGGCATTGCGCCCTGCGGGGCACGCGTTTGTCCCGAATACGCGGGGTTATAGTCTGCCGCGGCCGTCTGTGTGTGGAATTTCATGTCGCTCGTCCGCACTACATAATCCACCAGCACCCCGGGTACGCGTACCGCATGCGGCGGAAGGTCGTCCACGGTTTCCTCCACCTGCACGATCACCTTGCCTCCGAGCGTGTGGCAGGCCTGCGCGATGGAAAGCGCATCCGCTACGGCAGCCTCCTTTTCCATGCTGATGTTGCCGTTCCTGTCTGCCCGTGTTCCGCGCAGAAATGCAAAATCGATTTTGGGAAAAGGCTTATAACGAATATAGTCCTTTCCATCCATAGTCACGATCTCATTCAGCTCATCCTTTGAAATGCTGTTAAGCCGCCCGCCGGAAAAACGCGGATCGACGAATGTTCCAAGCCCGATCTGCGTCACAAGTCCCGGCCGCCGTGCGCCTATGTCACGCATCAGCTGGGCGATCACACCCTGCGGGAGGTTATATCCTTCGATATCTTCCGAGAAAATCATCTGCTGGAGCTTGGGCATCAGGTTGATGTGCCCGGCGATCAATTTTTTGATTAGCCCCTTGTGCGCGAGACGGTTCAGTCCGCGTTCCCCGCCATCGCCCACCGAAGTAACGCTCACCAGCGAAAGGTCCCTCGGCGCGCCCGTTTCAAGAAAGCGCTGTTCCAGCGCGTAACACAATTCATCCGCTACTGCCGCCATTACGAAGCCGTTCGCAGAGACCACCGCACCATCGGGGATCATGGCCGCCGCTTCCCTTGATGTAATTTCCTTAAAACTCATACGCCACCATCCGTTCCTCAAAAATAATAATTACCCGTCTATTATCCAATAACACGGCGGCATTTTCAAGTGGCGAAATCCAATTTGCACAGCGGGGGATTCCCGCTGTGCGCGTGCGTGCGCGGCACCCTATTTCTGGCGAACTTCCGAAGGCCTGCGGTATTTTTTGCGGTCCTTGCGTTCCAGGAAGACCGCCGAAGCGCTCATCGCGGCAATTACCGCCAGGGCGGCGGAAAGAACGGTTAAAACTTCCTTCGAGAAAATAATTTCAAACATGATGCTGCCTCCTTTTTCCGGTATCCGAACCCGATGCTTCCATTGTAACCGCCGCCCTTTACATCCGGGGTCAAAGCCGTAGGCTTTTTAATGTAACATCTGTAATATTTTACGGGAACAGCCTGCGGTTCTGCGCGCAGGGAAGCTTTTTTGCGTTCCGTTTTTCGGGGAAAATATGAAAAAAGTGTGACAAAAGGGGGGATAAGCCTATACAAAATGGGCGTTCTGAGGTATAATATAGACCGTTATATAGAGACTCTGAGAGGTACCGTATTTGAAAAAGAAATTTGCGTGGATCATTGCAGTGCTGATGATCCTTACATTTCCGATAACCGCCTTCGCGGAAGCGGAGCCAGAAGCGCAGGCTTCGGCGGAGCCTGTCGCGCAGGAAGCAGGGGAAACGCAGGAGCCGCAGCCCGAACAGCCGGCCGATCCCGAGGCAACGCCGACGCCGGAGCCCACCCCGACGCCGACGGCGACCCCGCCAGAGACTTCCGAAACGAAGGAAGGAGCGCCGGAGGCCGATTTGTCACAGGTGACGTCTCTGTCGGCAATGCTTGTCGATGCGGATACGGGCGAAGTCCTGTTTTCTAAAAATGCGGACTGGACGATCTTCCCGGCCAGCACCACCAAGCTGATGACGGCGATTCTTGTCGCGGAGAATTGCAAACCGGAAGATATGGTCACCTATACGGTGGATATGAAGACGGAGGTCAATAAGTCGGGGGGCAGTATGATGGGCCTCAAAAATCTGCCTGTTGATTCGCAGATTTCCGTGAAAGACCTTTTCTATGGTCTCATGCTTTGTTCGGGAAATGACGCGGCGATCGTCCTTGGGATGCACATTGCGGGCACGGAGCAGGCCTTTGTGGATATGATGAACCAGAAGGCGCAGGAGCTCGGCATGACGGGAACGCATTTTATCAACCCGCATGGACTGTATATCCATAACGTCGGTTACGGCCATTATTCCACCGCCACGGATATGGCAAAGCTTGCAGTGGAAGCGAAAAAATATCCGATGATTACGGAAGCGGAAACCACGCAGACCTATACCTATGAATCGGTCAGCGGTTATTGCCAGCTCGAGAACCTTCCGCCCGATACTATTGAAAATTCAAACTACCTGGTCCACACTCCGGTGAATAAGCCGGAACTGGCGGCATATCTGTACGATAAAGCGACGGGAATGAAAACGGGAACATTGGAAAACATCCTGCCTCCCGGCGCAACGGAATACATCAAATCCTACGGCTGCCTGGTCGCATCCGCGTCGGATGGCGGCCTCAACCTGATCGCGGTCATCTTCGGAGACCTGTCGGTGGGCAATAAGGAGACGGGCGTGCCCAATGCTTATGCGCGCTGGGATATTGCAAAATACCTGTTTGATTATGGCTTTGCCAATTACGCCAAGGTAGACCTTGCGCAGTTCGCCGCTCCCGTGGCGCTTACCGAGCAGACCGAAAACTTCGCCTCCAACGACCCGGAGGAAGGCTCGCTTGAAGTAACGGCGGACCTTACGGGGATAGGGGCCGATACGCAGCTGCTTGACGCGGCGACCGTGCAGGGACTTCAGGACGGAAGCATCAAGCTGGAGGAAAAAACAACGATTGAGGAACCGCTGCGAGCGCCGATCACGGCGGGGCAGCAAATCGGGACCGTCACCTATTCGCTCAACGGTCAGGAGCTTTATACCGCGCCGCTCGTAGCGGGCCGCGATATCTATCCCAGGGGAGAGGAATCCGAAACGAGCGAGGAATACGGCGTACCGGTGTTCGCGTTTGAACTGTGGTATCTGTGGATCATTGTTCCCGCAGCGGCGGTTCTTACGCTTCTCATAATCCGGGCGGTAAACAAATCGCGGCGCAGGGCGCGTTATGCAAAGCGTGCGTCAGTCGGCGCGCGGCCGGTTCAAACGCGCGCAGGCGGATCCGCCGTACAGCGCCGGAATGCGAACACGCGCAGCAGCCGGCAACATAAGCCATGAGCCTATAAAAGCGGCCCCGGAGGGGCCGCTTTTATAGCGGGATACGAAAGGGAACGGACAATGGAACCGGTTATGATCGCGCCGTGCGGCATGAACTGTGAATTATGCGTTTCCCGTCAGCGTGAAAAGAAAAAATGTCCGGGATGCCGCGGCGGGGATGGCCATAAACCGGCAGGCTGTGTCAATTGCGTCATCAGGAACTGCGCCAGGCTGCCGGGATCTGGTTTTTGTTATGATTGCGGGCAATACTGCGCACGGATAAAAAGCCTTGATAAACGCTACCGTACCAGCTACGGGATGAGTATGCTGGATAATCTTGAGGACCTCAGGACGCTTGGGATGGAAGCGTTCCTGCGCCGGGAGGAAAAACGGTGGACGTGCCCGCATTGCGGCGCTATGCTGTGCGTCCACCGGGATAAATGCCCTTCCTGCGGCGTAAAATGGCGCTAAAAAAGGGACGGTTTCCGTCCCCTTTTTAGCGCCGTTAGTGCTACTTCCTATTTCAGTTCTGCAAGGATCAGGTCCGACATTTCCCTTGTCGAAATGGATTTCCCGCCCGCGGCGATATCCGCCGTGCGCGCGCCGCCTTTTAGGACCGCCTTGACCGCCGTCTCGATGGCCTGCGCTTCCTCTTCAAGGTCAAAGGAATACCGCAGCATCATCGCGCATGAAAGGATCATGGCGATCGGGTTGGCCTTGCCCGTTCCCGCAATGTCGGGCGCGGAACCGTGGATTGGCTCATACATCCCAAGCTTTGTGGAGCCGAGGCTTGCGGAAGGCAGCATTCCGATCGAGCCGGTAATCATGCTGGCTTCATCCGTCAGGATATCCCCGAACAGGTTGCCCGTTACCACCACGTCGAACTGGCGCGGGTTGCGCACAAGCTGCATGGCTGCGTTATCCACATACATATGGTTTAATTCGACGTCCGGGTAGTCCTTCGCCACCCGGCTTACCGTGTTTCTCCACAGGCGGGAAGTAGCGAGGACGTTGGCTTTGTCCACGCTCGTTACTTTTTTGCCCCTCTTGCGCGCCGATTCAAACGCAAGGCGCGCGATGCGCTCCACCTCATAATCGTGGTAATTCATCAGGTCGGAGGAATAGGTGATGTCGTCGCCGCCGCGCTCGCCGAAATACACGTCTCCGGTCAGTTCGCGCAGGATCAGAATATCGAGGCCCGTACCCACGATTTCATCCTTCAGCGGACAAGCGTCCCGAAGCTCGTCATAAATGATCGCGGGCCGGAGGTTGGCAAATAGGCCAAGCCCGCCGCGCAGGCGCAAAAGTCCCTTCTCCGGGCGTTTATCCACAGGAAGGTCGTCCCATTTTTCTCCGCCTACCGCCGCGAGGAGCACCGCGTCGCTCCGGCGGCAGGCCTCAAGCTGCTCCTCCGGCAGCGGATCACCGTATTTATCGATGGCCACGCCGCCCGCATCCACCTCCGTAAAAGCAAAGGTGTGGCCGTATAGCTCACCTATACGGCTTAGTATGCGCACAGCCTCTTCCGATATTTCCGGGCCGATACCGTCGCCGGGAATTCTGGCAATTTTATATTCCATCCGTTTTTTCGTCCTCCTGTCAAAAATTTAAGATACGCACCTATTATATAACAAAAACAAATTAGACAAAAGAGGCGCTATGAAATAAAATAATAAGAGGAAAGGACATACAATGAAAACAGGAATGTCGACAGCCTGCTTTTTCTGCAGGCTCTATAACGAAGAAGCGGTCAGAAAAATGGCGGAACTCGGGGTGCGCGATATGGAAGTCTTTTTTTCTGCCATGTCGGAATACGAAAAGCCGTTTACAGATGAACTCAGGCGCATCACGCAGGGGGAAGGCGCGCATATCCGCTCCATCCATGCCCTGTGTACGCAGTTTGAACCCCAGCTTTATTCCGCGCACCGGCGGCAGTATGAAGAAGCCCTCGATGTGTTTGAGAAGGTCACGGACGCGGCGGCGGCGGTCGGCGCGGGAACCTATGTGTTCCACGGCCCGATGAACGTCAAACGGGCCAAAACCTTCCATGTTAATTATGAGTTCGCGGGAGAGCGCACCGCAGTCCTCGCGGAACGCGCTAAGAAAAAGGGAATTAAGCTCGCATGGGAAACCGTGCATTGGTGTTGGTATGCGCAGCCCGGCTTTGCGCGCGAACTCCTTCGCCATACGGACAGCGACAACCTGTACTTTACCCTTGATATCAAGCAGGCGGCGCAATCCGGTTATGAGGTCATGGATTATATAGACGATATGAACGGCCGCCTTGCCCATATCCATGTATGCGATTACCGGAAAGACGCGGAAAAAGGAATCATTCCCTGCCTTCCGTTCGAGGGAGAGATGGACTGGGCCGGAATGAGGGAAAAGCTTGCCGGGTTGGATTACCGGGGCCTGCTGATGCTTGAGGTCTATCCGGGCGATTACGGCTCCTACGGCGAACTGATGAAAACCTATAACCGGCTTTCGGAATTTTTCGGTTAAAAGGCAAGCGCGGTGCGGCTATCCTTCTAAAAAAGTAAAATAAAAAGCTGCCCGCTGATATGGCAGGCAGCTTTTTTGCTGCGGCAAACAATATGCCCCGTCTTTTCACGCGGCGCTTTACGCCGGGCCGCTGAACGCCTTTTGCTGTGCCCGCGCTTCCTTTTTCAGCCGGTTGAACATCTTATACAGTGCGGGGATCGCGGCGACAGCCGCACAAATCGCGCATTCGATGCCAACGACAGCTCCGTTGTATCCGAGGGAATAAAGCCAAGCGGGCATTCCCTCCGGCGCATACATGCCGAAAAAGAGCCAGCCGGAAAGGAATTGGCAGGCAAAACGTGCGCCGCATCCATATAGGATACCGGGAATGATGCTGTTTCTTGCCAGCCCCGCCAATGCCAGCAGGGAGAAGGATGCGAGGTAATCGAGGGCAAACTGCGGAAAAGACAGGAAAAGCGGCTCCTGCACGAATTGCAAAAGACCATAGCACAGTCCCGCAATGAAGCCTTTTTTAAACCCGTAGATATAGGAAAATGCAAGCATCGGCAGCATGCTGGCAGGAGTGATGGACCCGCCGTTCGGCATCGAAAAGACCTTGATAAAGCTTAGCAGAAAGGACGCGCCGATGCAAAGGGCGGCGGTTGTCAGTTCCTTTGTCGTCCATTGCGATTTTTTTGTGATTTGTCTGCCGCCGTTTGTTTTGCGGCGGTACAGGAAATAACCGGCGAGACCCGCGGCAACGGTCACGCATACAATAATGACCGCAGGCAGGGTAAGTTCGGAAAAGCTTTTAAACATAATAAAAATCCTCCTTTGAGTGACAGGCGCGCCGGACAAGGAGCCCTGCGCCGCTGTAAAATCCGGGCGGGCAGGCCGTCCGGTCCGGTAAGCACACTGCAAAAAAGGAAAAACTCCCGCTGCCTGCGGGAGTTTGATTTTAAGTATAAGACTTATGCTTCCCACGCACGCATTATCGTGCAGGTTGAAGGGTTTAATTCTCAGCCGTAGCTCCCCTAGCAGTGTATTTACTTTTCTGATATAGTATAATAGTAGCATCAATGAAAAGCGGTTGCAAGGGGGATTCGATGAAAAAAAGTTTCTATGCCTATCTTTCGCGGATGCGGCACATCAAGCGGTGGGGCCTCATGCGCAATAATATGGAGGAAAACGTAGCGGAGCATACCTTCTCCGTTGCGCTGATCGCCCACGCCCTGTGTATCATCCGGAATACGTACTTTGACGGCAATGTAAGCGAAAAGGATGTGCTTGCGGCCGCGCTTTACCATGAAGCGGGCGAAGTCATTACGGGCGACCTTCCGACGCCCATCAAATATTTTGACAGCAGCATTACGCAGTCCTATAAAAAGATCGAGCGCCAGGCGGAAGATACGCTTGTTTCTATGCTGCCGGATGAAATGCGTCCCCGGATCGCGCCATATGTGCGGCAGGAAACAAGCGAGGACGTACGCCTGCTCGTCAAGGCGGCGGACCGCCTCAGTGCTTACATCAAATGCATGGAGGAGCTTAGGACGGGGAACCGCGAGTTCGAGAAGGCCTGCGTGCGCACCAAAGAAGCGGTGGAAGGCATGCGCCTCCCGGAAGTGGAATATTTCATGGAGCATTTCCTACCGGGGTATTCTCTTACGCTGGACGAGCTCAATTAGGCGGCGCTGGCAGAAAGTGGAAAAAGGGTTGTTTGGCCGGATTTTTACACGTTTTTCTTGACATAAGCCCTTTGGCGTGGTATTATAAGTCCTGCGTGAAAATGAAATATGTACCGAAAGCCATAGACTCAGGAGCGTAACGCTTAATCTCTGAAATCCTGACGAGGTTGATTTTATAAGAACCCAGTTGCTCTTTTAAGGTCTGCATGGCTTTGAAAGGGCATTTTTTATTAAATCCTGCGCAGTCAGCGAGGTGAAAGAATTTGAAGGAAGCAAAATTACAGGCAAAACAGGCAGCCGTTGCGGACGTAGTAGATAAAATGCAGCGTGCGCAGAGTGTCGTCGTTCTCGATTATCGCGGCCTTACGGTTGCGGAGGTATCAGACCTGCGGAGCAAGTTCCGCGAAGCGGGCGTCGAGTATAAGGTTATCAAAAACAATATGCTTAAGCGCGCGGCCGAGGAACTGAAAATCGAAGGTGTGGAAGATTACTTCAAAGGCCCGACGGCAGTTGCGTTTGGTTTTGAAGATCCGGTGGCTCCGGCTAAGATCCTGTGCAAGTTTGTAAAGGATGCGGGCAAGACGGAAATCAAGGGCGGCATCCTGGCCGGTCAGGCGATGGACGCGAAGAAGGTTGAAAGCCTCTCAAAGCTCCCGTCCAAGGAAGAGCTTATTGCAAAGATGATGGGCAGCCTCAACGCCCCGATCACCAACTTTGCTCTGGCGCTTCAGGCGATCCCGCGTGGTCTCGCATGCGCGCTCAAAGCGGTTGCGGAACAAAAACAGTAAAAGTGCTGCATGGCACGCAAAAATTGAAATCTATTAAAATTTGGAGGATAATAAATCATGGATAACAAGCAGATTCTTGATGCGATTAAAGAAATGAATGTTCTGGACCTTGCAGAACTGGTAAAGGAAATTGAAGAAACGTTCGGCGTAAGCGCTGCCGCTCCGGTTGCTGTTGCCGCTGCTCCGGCTGCTGGTGATGCCGGCGCTGCTGCGGAAGAAAAAACCGAGTTCGACGTTGTTCTGAAGGCTGCCGGCGCAGAAAAGATCAAAGTCATTAAGGTTGTAAGAGAAGTAACCGGTCTTGGCCTGAAGGAAGCAAAAGAGATGGTTGATTCCGCTCCTTCCACGATCAAGGAAGCTCTCGGAAAAGACGACGCGGAAAAACTGGTCGCTTCCCTCAAGGAAGTTGGCGCAGACGTGGAAATGAAATAAGTTTCCCAATTGCAGAGGATTCGCAATATTATGCGGTAAAAAACGCAGCCCGGCGCTGCGTTTTTTATATACGCTGGCAACCTATCTTCGCGCGGCGGCATAGGCATTTTGATTTTTTGTGACGAAGGTTTTTGGTTTTAACTGCGGAAGGCCGGTGTATAATTAATTAGATTGGATCAGGGGGGTCTTGTGTATGGACAGTTCCGGAGAGCAGGTGCTTGACGACTTCCTGGAGCAGGCGCGCATCAAAAGCAAGGAATTTTATATTAAGGCGGCACAGAACGCGATCGAGCAGGCATACGAATGCTCCCGGGAGGCGATTCTTGCCGCGCGTAAAACGGCGGAACGGCTGAAAGCCTATGCGGAAAACGGAAGCGCCGGGGAGCGCGGCAGCGTTGACGAAGCGGCGAAGGAAGCGGCAGAGCTCGCGGCCAGGGTAGCTGAAGCGGCGAAGGAAGCGGCGGAAGCCGCGTCACTTGCGGTCTCCGTCGAATTGAAAGATAACGGTTGATACGGACAGGGGGAAACGATTATGGCAGTAACGAAAGACCAGGTTGAAAAAACGGCAAAGGCCGCGCAGAAAAAAGCGATGGATGCAGGCCAGGCGGTGGGCGAGGCAGCGAAGACCGCGGCGGCAAAAGCCAGGGAAGGCATCGTAGCCTTTGGAACCACGGTTGCAAGCAAATCCAGGGAATTGATGGAAACGGCCAAGCTCAACACGCAGAAGTCCCAGAAGCAGAAAGAGCTCGAAGAAGCTTACCATACGCTGGGGGAAATGGCGTATGCCAAAGGAAGGCTGCGCGGCGATATGGGTGAAATGGCCAGGAAGATCAAGGAAATCTATGCGGAACTGCAGCAGCTTGAAGTGGCCCTCAATGCGGCGCAATCCGTGAAGGAGTGCAAAAACTGCGGCCAGAAACACTATGTGGGCGATAATTATTGCCCGAATTGCGGCGCAAAACAATGAATACGGCAGAAAACAAACAGCCGTGGACCAATATTGTCGTCTACCGTCCCGATGAATATCTCCCGCGGGAAGAGCTTGAAAAGCTTCGGGAGGATTTGAAACGAACCTGGCATACGCTCGGCTGGCTGCATCTTCGGCTGGCGAACGATCTCGATATAAAAACCGCGTCCCCGCTTCCGCGGCCGGAGATTGCGAGGCGGCTCGGTGAGGTAAAAAAGCAGATCGAAAAAATGATGGACGTATATCTTGGAGAGGATTTTTAAATCCTCTTTTTTTTACCGCAGTAATGGCGAACGCCACAGGCTTACCCGGAAAAAAGTTTGCGGATAGGATACGGTAAATTTTTTTAATCCGGAAGCCGGTTATAAGCAGGGCCGGTCCGTGTATAATATAAGTAGGGAAATAGAATGCTCGGGACGGAAGGAAAGAATGGCATATACTCGATCGGGAAGCGGATATATTTCTGTCATAACAGCGCTGCTTGTAATCGCGCTGTTATTGTTTGCCGTTCAGCCATTTCTGGACGATCCTGCGGATACGGCCGGAAACCCCGGCCATGCCGCGGAAAACCAGTCAAACCAGCAATATGGTTTTTTTGAAAGTTCAAATTCCACCGCTGTCCATCTCATATGCGGCCAGCCGGAACTGCAGGATACACATTCACGTTTGGCGCAGGAGCTTGGGGACCTGCCGTTTTTTTCAGCGTTTGTCCCCGGCTTCGGCAAATACGCCCAGGTCTTTGGCTGTTCGCCAGATTTTGCGCCGGGCAAATATTTAAAGGAATCTGTCATCGCATATTCACTGGGAGGAAACGCCCCGCCGGTTTCATAAACTGACGTTTTGATTATTTCAACGGCTGTTTTATGAAAGTAGAGGTGACCTTTGGATTCTTTGAATCAATTCTTGATAGGGATGGGCCTGTTGGAGCTGTCCTTCGGGCAGGTGGTTATGATTGGCATATCTTTCGTGCTGATCTACCTTGCCATTGTAAAAAAGTATGAACCGCTCCTGCTGTTGCCGCTGGCATTTGGTATGTTTATTGCCAATATACCGGTTTCGGGGCTTTCGGTCTATGACGAAGGCGGATTGATGTATTACCTGTACCAGGGAATACAGCTCGGAATTTATCCGCCGCTGATTTTCCTTTGCATCGGTGCAATGACGGATTTCAGCCCGCTGATTTCTTCCCCGAAAAGCGCGCTGATCGGGCTGGGCGGACAGCTGGGGATTTTTGTGGCGCTGGGCGGGGCGCTGCTTTTGAGCGGCTGGCTTGCTCCGGTTATTCCCGGCTTTGACGGTTTTACATTCCGGCAGGCGGCGTCCATCGGCATGATCGGCAGCTCGGACGGTCCCACATCGATCTATTTATCGGAGCTTCTCGCCCCGGAGCTGCTGCCTACGATCGCCATAGCCGCCTATTCCTATATGGCGCTTGTCCCGCTGATACAGCCGCCGATTATGCGCGCGCTGACGACGCAAAAGGAACGTGTCATCGAAATGCCCGTTCCAAACAAGGTGTCAAAGAAAAAACGGATTCTGTTCCCGATTATTGTGACATTGGCGACCTTGCTGCTCGTTCCGTCCGCGGGACCGCTTGTCGCAATGCTTATGCTCGGGAACCTGATCCGTGAAAGCGGGGCTGCCAAACGCCTGGTGCGTGCATTACAGAACGATTTGCTGAGCATTCTCACGATGCTGATCGGGTTGTCGATAGGCGCAACGGCAACGGCGGACAGGATACTGAATGTCCAGACGATCCTGGTCATCGTTTTAGGCCTTGTGGCCTTTTGCTTTGGCACGGTCGGCGGGGTATTGATCGCTAAAATAATGAATAAGGCAACCAAGGGAAAAGTAAATCCGCTGATTGGCAACGCGGGAGTATCGGCGATGCCGATGGCCGCGCGGGTGTCCCAAAAAATGGCGCGGCGGTATAACCCGCACAACCATCTGCTGATGCACGCAATGGGTCCGATCGTAGCCAGTACGGTCGGCTCGGCGGTCATCGCGGGGATTTTTATTGCAATGTTTGGATAGCTTCGAGCCCATATGATATGCGGATACAAGCAAAAGAGGACCGTCCGCCCGGCTTCTTCGGGCAGCGCAGGTGAGAGGGTAATGCTTGAGTGATCCGATATTTTAATGTTGCGCATGCCGGTAAGCGGTTAAAAAAGGTATCTGGTTAACTTTATTTCCCGGAAGATATGTTCGTCTGTTTTATGGGGATCGAAAGGATAAATGATATGAAAAAAAGAAGATTGATTTGCGTATTGCTTTCAGTGGTTCTCGTATTGGGCGTATTCGGTTTTGCCTCCGCACAGGAAGCGGCGGAAGTGAATGATGCTGCAATGGAAATAGTTGGCGGCGCCCCTGTTGACGCTGCCGGGACGCGGGAGCCGGAACCCCCCACAGCTGGGACGGAGAAGGATTCCGGCGGGGAAGAAGCCGAACCGTCTGTGCCTGCGGAACCTTTGGCACAGCCTTCCGTGCAGCCTGCGGAACCGGTGCCGGAGGCTCAGATGGAAAATGGCGGTCCGCCTGCGCTTACAGGCGAGGCGGCTCCGGCGGAGGACGGCCTTCAAATTATGCCTCTCGCGGCAGGGGACGAAGCAGCGCTGCGTGCGGACATCTTAAACGCCGCTCCCGGCGGAGTGGTAGAGATATCGAACAGCCTGCAGTTGACGAACACGCCCCTTACGATAGATAAAAACCTGACCTTCAGGTCGACGGGAGGCACGGTTCAATTATCCGTTGCGGGAGCCATCCGCCATATCAACGCGTCGGCAGGCGTTACCCTGACCTTTGAAGGAGTAGAACTTGTTGGCAACGCGCCTGCGGCAGGCGGTGGAATTGAAGCGGCGGGAGACATCACGCTTAACGGCGCTTCGGTCAGGGATTGCCAGGCGGCGGCAGGCGGCGGCGTTAATGCGGCCGGTGCGGTTACGCTGAGCAATTCGGTATTAAGTGGAAATAGAGCCTCGGCAGGCAATGGCGGCGGTGTTAACTCAGGACTCACGGTTTATGTATCAGGCAGCACGGTCAGTCAAAATACAGCGGCGGCAGGCAATGGCGGCGGGATTTATTCGGCAGGAGCATTTACGCTCAATAGCGGGACGATAGACGGCAATAATGCGGGGCTGAACGGCGGCGGAGTATATTCGCCCGCGCCGAATGCTTTTATAAGCGGTGGTACGATAAGCGGAAATACAGCGCAGGGGGATGGCGGCGGCTATTACGGGTTAAGCATCTTCGTATTAAATGGTACGGTCAGCGGCAACCATGCGGTTGAGAGCGGCGGTGGAATATTTGTGGAGACAGTTACCATAGAAAACGGTACGGTCAGCGGCAATACTGCCGGCGATAATGGCGGCGGAATCTATACGGAACAGGATTTTGAAATCAACGGCGGCTCAGTCAAAAACAATGCGGCTGCGGACGGCGGCGGGGTCTATGTGTTGGGCGAGGCCCTGCTGAATGGCGGGACGGTTTCAGAAAATAACGCGGCTGCGGATGGCGGCGGAATCTATGCAAGAGGGAAAACGCAATATGCGGGCGTGGAAATCAACGGAAATACGGCGGCAAACAATGGCGGCGGACTTTACGCATATAGCAGCGTCTCCGTATCAAATGGCAGCCTGACGGGAAACACCGCAGCAACCGGCAACGGCGGCGGGATCTATTGCGGTGGCAATTTTATGATCCAGAGCGGAACGGTCAGCGGTAATGAAGCCGGCGCTAACGGAGGCGGGGTCTACGCGGTCGCTCCGAACGCATTTCTGCGGGGCGGAACGGTTGCCGGCAACACGGCACGGCAGGATGGCGGCGGTTTCTACGGCTCTGTCGCCTATGTGATGGGAAGCTCGGTCACCGGGAATCACGCGGCTGCGGACGGCGGCGGGCTGTTTGTGGTGGACGTCACCGTAGAAAGCGGCCTGATTGATGGAAATGCTGCAGATGGCTACGGTGGCGGAATCTACGCGGAAAATGGGATAGAGATCAACAATGGAACGGTCAGCGGAAACACCGCGGCGAACGGCGGCGGGATCAGCACAATAGGAGATGTTGATTTCAATAGGGGCTTTATCACCGGCAACACGGCCCATGAAGACGGCGGCGGAATCTATGGGACCCTTGCCAGCATTACCGCCGGTTCCGGCGCGGTGTTTGCGGATAACAGCGCGGCGCGCGGCTACCTGATTAAAGAAGCGGACAAAGCGCTGTATGCGGCGAAGATTTTTACGGCGCATATCACGCAGCCCTTTACTTACGCATACAATAATTTTGACATCAATTATGTGGGGATCGAAATCGAATATGTCGTGACCTTCGATCCGCAGGGCGGCAGCGCGGTACGGCCTGCCCTGGTAACCGCGGGTTCGGCGGTAGAAAAACCGGCGGATCCGGTTCGCGCTGGCTACGTGTTCACCGGCTGGTTCAAGGACGCAGCGGCGACGCAGCCGTGGGATTTTGCAACGGCGGTAAACAGCAACATAACGCTGTACGCGGGATGGCGGGAAGGCCCCGCCCCGGCCGTAGTCTATACGGTGACGTTTGACTCGCGCGGCGGCAGCGCGGTCGCGGCGGCCATAGACATTCCCGCCGGAAGCACCATCAGCGCCCCGGCCGATCCGACACGCGGCGGGTATACGTTCACCGGCTGGTTTACGGATGAGGCGGCAACGCGGAAATGGTCTTTTGAGTCGGATACGGTCAATGGGAATATAACGCTCTATGCCGGCTGGAAAACGGCTGCGGGCACGGCAGCGGATACGGATGCGCCAAAAACAGGGGATACCTCCGGCCTTTGGCTCTATACGTGGATCGCCGTTGCGGGGGCGTCGCTGTTCATAGTCGCACTGGTCAAAATAAAACGGCGGCGGAAAAAAGAGTATTGATCCGCGGTCCAAAATATGCGGGGACCGGAGCTGCATCGGCAGCTCCGGTTTTTTTAGCTTAGGACATTTCGTTTTTACCAAGAAAACGGATACCGGGCCTTGCCAAAACGGGGCATGGGGAATAGCGCTATAAAGCGATTTTTGGAGAAAATTTCCTGCATTGATGCAAATATGATACAATGTAAAGCGATAATGGATGTATCTTAAGAAATCCATTGATTTGGGGAAACAACGGGTTATGATAAACATATTGATTGTAGAAGATGAACGTCCGATCTCCAACCTGATTCGCGTGAATCTGGCGGAGGGCGGATATTCCTGCGACGTAGCGGATGACGGGATGCAGGCGGCGGACATGATCGAGCAAAACCGGTACGATTTGATTTTGCTGGATATCATGCTGCCCAAGGTAAACGGGTATGAGCTGATGGAATATATCGCCCCTACCGGCACTCCCGTCATTTTTATTACCGCCAAAAACGACGTGGCGGACCGTGTGAAGGGCCTCCACCTCGGGGCGGACGATTACATCATCAAGCCCTTCGAGATCGTCGAACTGCTGGCGCGCGTAGAGGCCGTTCTGCGCCGTTACAACAAAGGCGAAAGCAGGATCGCCGTGGGAGACGTGGAAATCGATACGCAGTCGCGGTGCGTCAAAAAGAACGGGCGGCAGATCGATCTTACGATGAAGGAATACGAGCTCCTGCTTCTCTTCATCCGTAATAAGAATATTGCCCTCTTCCGCGAGACCATCTTCGAGCGCGTGTGGCAGAGCGATTACCTCGGGGATACGCGCACGGTAGACCTGCACGTCCAGCGGCTGCGCAAAAAACTTGGCTGGGAAAAAATGATTGTTGCCGTCTATAAGGTAGGATACAGGTTGGAATACTAGGATGAAATTTGCCTGGAAGGTGTTTTTGTCAACGGTGATCGTGATCGCCATCGTATTTGCGGTGGGCGGCTATGTTTTGGTTACGTCCTTTTTCACCTCCGCGCTTTCGCGCGAGACAGACCGGGCCCTTGAAGAAAACCAGCTAATGAAGCTCGCCTACGAAAGCGCGGCGACCACCTATCTGAACCAGGGCGCCAAGCTCACGGACGAAGCCGTCGTCAACAGTGTTTCATCCCTTGAAAACGGCGGGCGGCGGGGTATCATCGTTTCGGATGAAAATTATAAGAAGATATTTTCCAGCACGGGAGAAGCGGCGGACGAACAACTCATGCGCGAAATGGACGGCGGACGCGTATACCGCATCGGCGGGAGCGGCGGCCGTTACGATATCACCGTTTGCTGCTCGACCAGCGTGGGCGGCCGCACCGTCTATCTCGAGACCTCGCGGGATATCACCTCCATCTTCCAGGAACGGGAAGCCCAATTTGATACCTATACGGAATGGAGCATCGTATTGTTGCTTTTAAGTGCGCTGGTGATGCTCGTTGTTTCAATGTTTTTGACCCGCCCGCTTACCAGGCTGTCCGCGACCACGCGGCGTATCGCTGAGGGGGACTACAATGTGCGCATGCGGGTGAAGGGCGAGGATGAGATTGCCGAATTCACGCAGGACTTCAACGCCATGACAGACGCGGTGCAGGATAAAATGTACGCGCTCGAAAATACGGCGCGCCAGCGCGAGGATTTCGTTGCGAGCTTCGCGCACGAACTGAAAACGCCGCTCACGTCTATCATCGGCTATGCGGATATGCTGCGTTCCAAGCATATGAAGCCGGAGGAAATGTTCCTTTCGGCCAATTATATTTTCACGGAGGGAAAACGCCTCGAGGCGCTGTCCCTCAAACTCCTCGAATTGATGGTGCTCGAGCGGCAGGAATTTGAGAAACGGCGCATCAACCCGCGCGTACTGATCGAGGAGATCGAAGGCCTGATGCTTCCCATTATGGAAAACGCGGGGCTTGTCTTAAAAACGGCGGCGCAGAACGCGGTCGTGATGGTCGAGCCGGACCTTTTCAAAACCCTGCTTGTGAACCTGATTGATAATGCGCGCAAGGCGTCAGAACCGGGCAGCCTCATCGAGCTGTACGGGCAGATCGACGGCCGTGATTATGTCTTTTGCGTGCGCGACCATGGCCGGGGCATCCCGGAGGAAGAAATCAAGAAGATCACGGAAGCGTTTTATATGGTGGACAAAAGCCGCGCCCGTGCGCAGAACGGCGCCGGACTTGGCCTCGCGCTTTCCGATAAGATCGCGCATATGCACGGTTCGCGTCTTGAGTTTAAGAGCATCGTAGGCTCGGGTACGCTCGTATGCATCAGGATCAGAAGGGCAAGGAGGGCGCGTCCATGAAGCGGATCGTAAAATATGTGTGCGCAATCGCCGTGACCGCGTTCGTGGTCGTCATGAGCGCGTGGCTGCCGCCCTATCTCGCGCGGGAAACAGATTCCTCCTTCCTGAATGTTGTTCAAAAGGACGAGTCAGTCTCCGAGTCCTATCAATATAAGGCGACCAAATACCAGAAAACCAAGGTTCTCTACGAGCTGGTGGGCGCGGATTTTACCGGCAATATGCTGAATATTGAAAGGAACTACTATGAGACAGGGGTTGAACAGCCGTCCGCGGAAACAGACCCCTTCGATATGAGCCGTTTCGATAATGGAATATCTTCCTACAATTATCCGGATATTTCAGGAGGATTCATCGAAGAACCGGCCGGGGACAGTGTGATGACCAAGGCGCAGGCGGAGCTCGCCATCGTGCGTGAAGCGCGCCTTTTGCAGGAAACGGGGGCGATACCAAAATTTGACCTCGGCAAGGAAGGCACCTACGACGCGGTCGACAGCATCGCCTTTTTGTGGGCGGTCGACCCTACGGTCTCCAACCTCAAGTTCTATTATTGGAAGGGGATCATATCCAACCCGAAAACGGGCCAAAGGTATAGCCTTATCATCGACGACGACCTTGGAAAGGCGTATTATATGGCAATTTCCGCCAAAGATGACGAGCTCGGCGCGTGGTGGGACGATCTTGATAAGGTTCTCGCGGCGGCGGAGGCATTTGCGGAATACCACGAGTTCAAAGTGGATTACCGGAAGGATTTTTTCACCCTGACAACGGACGGCCCTGATTATAAAAGCTATATCGACAGCCTGTTCGCCATGACGGACCAGGATTTCGACATTCTGACAGAAATTGAAGATGTCAGCATATTCCGGATGATCCTCAAACCGTCGGATATTTTATAAAATTTTTTACGATGTTACAAAAATGATGCAAGATAGATGAAAAAAATATGCCCCGGCCCTGTACGTTATAAGTACAGGGTTTTTGTTTGGACAAAGAGAATCGGCATCAGGGGGAAAGAGATCATGCGTAACTTATCACAGCATACCGGAACGGGACGGCGGCACAGGCGGGCGACAGGAAGGTTTTTCCTGTTCCTCGCCGTCACATTGCTTATCATTGCGGGAATATTCCTGCTCTACCGGGCCTTCCCGTTTGAGATATCCCGTGCGGCCGGCGAAGAAATGGCGCCCGCAGCGGGAGAGACACAGACCCTCAAACAGATCATCCCGGCAGGCAGCGGCGCCACGGTCATCGTGGACCCCGGACACGGGGATACGGATGTCGGAACTAAAGGTGTTTCCACCGGAAGACTCGAAAAAGAGGTCAACCTCGAAATTGCCTTAAAACTGAGAAACGTACTGGAAGGGAAAGGCTATACCGTTATCATGACGCGCGAATCGGATGAACCGATCGCCGCGGCGGACGAGCCGGACGCCAAAGTACGCAAAGCGGCGGATATGGCAAAACGCGAGGAGATCATACGCACCGCGAATGCCGATGTCTTCGTCAGCGTCCACCAGAATTTCTTTGAACAGGGCGCCGGGGCCGCCGGCCCCCAGGTTTTTTACCGCGACAGGGAAGCGCCGGGCTACGAGCTTGCGCAATATGTCCAAAGGGCGCTCAACGAACAGCTCGGCATCGCAAATCCGCGCGATGTCAATTCGGGAGATTACCAGCTCCTGCGGCCGGGAAACCAGGCCAGTATCATTGTGGAATGCGGTTTTTTCTCCAATCCGGAGGAGGAACAGAAGCTGCAAAAAGACGATTACCAGCAGGCCGTCGCGCAGGCGGTGGGGTCGGGGATCGAAACATATCTTTTTGAAAAAAATTCGTAAAGGGGGGTGGGATTTAGAGACTGCTATATAACGTAACGGGCAATAAAATTTTTTCTGTCGGGAGAGGGAGGGCTTCAGCCTTCCCTTTCCTCTATGGCTGCGGTATAAAAATGATGAAGAATAGAAGCGGGAACGATACGTTCTCCGGATACTATGGAAAAAACAGGACGGGAGGAGGCGGCGAAATGCGTTTTACGGCGTCTGCGCCGCCGGGCAGGCATAAGCGCAGGAGGGCGACGAAGCGTTTTGCGGTGTTTGCCGTCATGGTGGCTATACTGGCCGTGGGGCTTCTGCTCTTCACGCGGGGCTGCGCACAATCGGAAAAGACCGTGCATACGGGTGCCGCGCGGGTTTGCGCACAGGCGCGGCCGCCCGCGGAGGCAGCGGAGAATCCCCCCGTTGAAGACGGCCGGTTTCTTGTGCTCGTAAACTGGGAACACCCTTCGGATGGCAGCCGCCCGGATACGCTCGTGCCGATGGACGAGGTATTCGAAAATGAAGTGTCCTTTGAGGGCGGCTCTATCGACAGCATGGCGGGCGCGGCCGCCCGGGAAATGTTCCGGGCTGCGCAGGCGGAAGGGGCCGGTCCCTACAAGATTACGACCGCGTACCGTTCCATCGAATACCAGGAACAGCTTTGGGAACAAAGACTGCGCGAGGATCCGGACTATGGCCGCGAACCCTATTCAGATCCCGTCCGCGTCCTTCCGGGAAATACGAGCGAGCACACGACCGGCCTCGCGCTGGATATCCTTTCCCCGCGGCACGACGAGGCCGACGATTCCTTCGGGGAAACGCCGGAAGGGCTGTGGCTCGCGGAAAATGCATGGAAATACGGTTTCATTCTCCGTTATCCGGAAGGGAAAGAAGCCCTCACCGGGGTGATCTATGAACCGTGGCATTTCCGCTATGTGGGAAAACAGGCGGCAAAAGAGATCTATCAAAGCGGCCAATGCCTTGAGGAATATGCAGGCGGCAATTCCTGAAAAATTTTTTCGGAAAAATCCCGGCGGGCCTCCGGGATTTTTTTGTGTGCTTCGCAGCGGAAAAACAACGAAAAAACAAACATTTTTTGCCGGTTATATATAGTATTGCTAAACTTTTAGGAGCGTTTTAGATAAAATTTAAAAAGCAAAGAAATATCCCGCATGCAAAACGGGCTTTCATAAAGCAAAAATATGTTGACATGGGGCAGGCGCATGTGATTAAATAATATTTGCGCCGGAAGTTTAATGGCAATAAACAATTTGTTTAGTATTGCATGAATGCGGAACCGCGGAAGGATAAAAAGTTATGGAAATCGGCAGGAAGATCAAGGCGAGAAGGCAGAGCCTCGGCCTCACGCAAAGCGAGCTCGCCGACCGTGCGGAACTTTCAAAAGGATTTATTTCGCAGCTTGAGAGGGACCTTACTTCCCCCTCGATCGCGACGCTGATGGATATCCTCGAATGTCTCGGAACAGACCTGCGGGAATTTTTTAATGAGCGTGAAGAAGAAAAGGTGACGTTTGCGGCAGCGGATCTTTTTGAAAAGGCGGACGACGAAAAAAGCATCCTGTGGCTTGTGCCGAATGCGCAGAAGAACAAAATGGAACCGATCCTGCTGCATCTTGTGGCGGGCTGCTCCACCGAGGAAGACCGTCCGCATGAAGGCGAGGAATTCGGCTACGTGCTCTCCGGCACGGTCACGCTCGTCCTCGGCATGAAGCGCTATAAGGTCAGGAAGGGCGGCAGCTTCTATTTTCAGGCAGATATGCCGCATAAAATTGAGAATAACGGGAAAAAGGATGCGGAAGTGATATGGATTTCCACGCCTCCCATGTTTTAGCCGCGCATCCGGTTGCGGCGTGGATAAAGTCTTACACCGGTCCGCCTTGTATGGCGCACATCCGGGCGCTCTGCGCATGAACGGGCCGCCGCCGGACTTTTGCGGGAATTTACCGCGGCCGGCTGCTGCGGGCTTCAAAACCTGAAGCTCTTTGCAAAAAAAGATTATGCTTTGAAAGGGTTTATGCTATGTCAGAACACATCATCGATTTTTTAGGGGTCTACAAGGAGTACGACGGGGTGGAAGTCCTCTCCAACATCAACCTGTATATCAGGCAGAATGAATTCCTGACGCTGCTCGGGCCTTCCGGCTGCGGGAAAACGACGCTTTTGCGCATCATCGCCGGATTTGAAGAGCCGACACGCGGCGATGTGCACCTGTTCGGCGAAAGCATTAAGGGCCTTCCGCCCTATAAGCGGCGCGTCAATACAGTGTTTCAGAAATACGCGCTGTTTCCGCACCTCAATGTGTTCGACAATATTGCATTTGGCCTTAAGATCAAGAAGATGGATAAGACGGTGATCCGGAAAAAGGTGGAAGATATGCTCCGGCTGGTGGGCCTCTCCGGCTATGGAGACCGCGATATCGCCAAGCTCTCCGGCGGACAGCAGCAGCGCGTTGCCATTGCGCGCGCTCTCGTGAACGAGCCGGAGGTGCTGCTCCTAGACGAGCCGCTTGGCGCGCTCGACCTCAAGTTCCGGCAGGAGATGCAGCTTGAATTAAAGCGCATGCAAAAAACCCTCGGCATCACCTTTGTGTATGTAACGCACGACCAGGAAGAGGCGCTTACCATGAGCGACGCGATCGCCGTAATGAACGACGGCGTGATCCAGCAATTAGGGACGCCCGAGCAGATTTACAACGAGCCCCGCAACTCCTTCGTCGCGGATTTCATTGGGGAATCAAATATCATCAACGGCGTCATGAAACGGGATTATTTTGTGCATTTTGCAGACAACGATTTTGTGTGCCTCGACCGCGGCTTCAACGAAAACGAACCGGTACAGGTGGTCGTGCGGCCAGAGGATATCAACATCACCAAAAATATTGCGGAAGATATGGTCACGGGTACGGTTTCCTCCACGCTGTTCATGGGCGTTCATTATGAAATCCGTGTACAAGGCGATAATGGCTTTGAATGGCTGGTTCACTCCACGGATTTTTATGATGTGGGCGACCGCGTCGGATTCACGCTCGAACCGGACGACATCCATGTCATGGAAGTAAGCCAGTACGATAAAATGCGAATCGACATAGCTGCGGGGGCGGGCCAATGAAAAGTAAGCAGATTTCAGGCGTGGTGAACTCGCGCAAGGTGTTCGCGCTGCCCTATGTCGCATGGATTGCGGTCTTCACGGTCGCGCCGCTGATCCTTATCCTGCTGTATGCGTTCACCGACACGGGTTCAGGCGGGGTCATGATCCTTACCGCGGAAAACCTTGCGCGCGCGTTTTCGCCGCTGTATATGACGGTCTTCTGGCGCAGCGTGCTGATGGCGCTCATAGCAACGGCGGTATGCCTGCTCCTCGGATATCCCGTGGCCTATATGCTGTCGCGCATGAAGCCAAACCGCGCGGCTATCCTCTCCATCCTTTTTATCCTGCCCATGTGGATGAATTTCCTGCTGAGGACGTACGCGTGGCGCGCCCTGCTTGATAACGCGGGGATCATCAACCAGGGGCTCATGGCGCTCGGGTTTGAACCGGTGCAGTTCCTGTATACGGAAGGGGCGATCATCTTCGGGCTGGTGTATAACTTCCTGCCTTTCATGATCCTGCCCATCTATTCGGTGTTCCAGAAGATGGATACCTCGTGCATCCAGGCGGCACAGGATCTTGGGGCCAATAAGTGGCAGACCTTCTGGCGGGTCACGCTGCCCCTCTCAAAAGGCGGCATCGTCTCCGGGGTCACCATGGTGTTCATGCCCGCCATGACCACCTTCGTCATCACGCGTCTTTTAGGAGGCAGCCATTTTATGATGTACGGCGACCTTATCGAGATGGAGTTTTTGCTGATGTCCGAATGGAATTTCGGCAGCGCCCTTGCGGTGGTCATGCTGATCCTGACCATACTGTTCATGTGGCTGATGCGCAAATACGATAAAGAAGGGGAAGGGGGGGCCTTGCTGTGAAACTGTTTTTCAAACGCTTTTATCTGGCGGTCATACTGGCGTTCATGTACCTGCCCATCGGCGCGCTCATCATCTTTTCCTTCAACGAGTCCAAATCGATGGCCAAGTGGACGGGGTTCTCCCTCCATTGGTACGAACAGCTTTTTCAGGACCCTTCCATTGCGGAGGCGGTGTGGGTCACCATCTCCATTGCAATTATCGCATCGCTCGCAGCCACCTTTATTGGTACGCTTGCGGCGATCGGCATGGATAATTTCCGCAAAAAAAGTAAAAACGTGATGGTAAACCTCACCTATATTCCCATGGTCAATGCAGAGATCGTAACGGGTATATCCCTGCTGCTGCTGTTTATTTTCTTCAATATTCCGCGCGGCTATTGGACGATGCTGCTTGCGCATATCACGTTCGATATCCCCTTTGTCATCTTTTCCGTGCTCCCGAAGCTCCGCCAGATGGACCCGGGCACGTACGAAGCTGCGCTCGATATGGGGGCAAAGCCGGCCTATGCGGTCCGGAAGGTGATCCTGCCGCAGATCGCGCCGGGTATCGTAACGGGCTTCCTGCTCGCCTTCACGATGTCCTTCGACGATTTTATGATTAGCTTTTTCACCTCGCAGGGGGCGACGCAGAACCTGTCCACCTATATTTACAGTATGGCGCGCGTGGGCATCAACCCCATGATTAACGCCCTGTCTGCAATCATGTTTGTCGTAGTCATCACGCTGCTTTTGGTCATCAACCTGCGGTCCGTAAAGAAAACGAAGAGATCGCCGCGGGTAGAAAGTTTTCGCTGAAAAGGATAAACAACGTATGAAAAAATTATGTTCCATTCTGCTTATCTGCCTGCTGGCGGCGGGCATATGTGCGGGCTGCGCCTCCACGGAGACCGCGGGCGGCCGCACGGTCGTGCACTTCCTGAACTGGGGGGATTATATTGACCCGGCTGTCATTCCCATGTTCGAGGAAGAAAACCCTGATATCAAGATCAATATGACCACCGTACCCTCCAATGAGGAAATGTATGTGATCGCGACGACCGAAGGTACACAGATCGACGTGGTGGTTCCCTCCGAATATATGATCCAGCGTCTGATGCTGGAAGACCGCCTTGCTGGGCTCGACCATTCCAAAATGGAAAATTACGGCTATGTCGAGGATTTCGTCGAGACCTGCACCTATGATCCGAACGGGCAGTATTCCGTGCCCTATACGTGGGGAACGTTCGGCCTCCTCTACAATATCGAACTGACGGGAGGGGAGATCGACAGCTGGGATGCGCTTTTTGATCCCAAATATGAAAAACAAATCCTGATGTACGACAGTATCCGCGACAGCGTAGGGCTTGCGCTCATCAAGCTCGGCTACAGCATCAATACCAAAAACCAGCAGGAGATTGACGAAGCCGCGGAGCTGCTTGTGGAGCAAAAGCCCCTCGTGCTGGCTTATGGGACAGATGACCTGCGGATGACGATGATTAACGGGAGCGCGGCGCTCGCGCCCATGTACGCAGGCGACGCGGCTTACTCCATGATGGATAACCCGGACCTGCGGTATGTGATCCCCAGGGAGGGGGCGAATATTTTCGTGGACGGTATGTGCATCCTCAAAACAACGGATGTATACGATGCCGCCCTGCGCTTTGTAGACTTCATGATGCGGCCGGATATCGCGGCGCTGAATGCGGAATACAACTGCTATTCCACGCCGGAGGACGACGCCCTCGCGCTTGTAGACCCGGAGCTGCTTGAAAATACGGCTTTCAATCCGCCAAAAGAAGACCTTGCCAACTGTGAATATTACGAGCATCTCGAAAAAGATATCCTGCGAATGTACGAGGACGCGTGGATGAAAGTAAAGATCGCATGATGGCCGGGCAAAGGGAAGGGCGGTCCGCCCTTCTTTTTTTGTTGTGATAACACGAAAAAAACCGAAATATCACAAAAAATAGTAAAAAGCGTCAAAATTGAAGGAAAATAACAGCTTCAGGTCGCGATAATACGAAATTTATCGCTGTTTTGTTGAAAAGCAAAGAAATACTGGTTTATAATAAAAGAAACAAATGATCTTAATACTTCAGGCTTCGTCGCCGGGCGTAGGGGAATCTGGAATGATTTATGAAATTTGTACTTATAATGTAAAAGAAAACAGGCTGGATGAGTTTGAAGTGCTCGCGCGGGAACTTCGGGAATATTACCGTGCCTGCGAAGGCGTGCGCGAGGCCGCCTATATCCGGCAGGCGTGTGCGGCGCCGGAAGGAGCGGTAACCTATGTCCTGTATCTTGTGTGCAGCGAAGGGGCGGACACAAATATCCTCGATCTTGTACACCGGAAATACGAACGGCGTTTTTCGCGCTGCATCACGGGAGATCCCTGTGTGGTTGTAGGAGAAGCCTTGCAATAGTTATAGCTGTGTTGTCTGTTGGAAAAGAATAAGCAGCCCATGCGCGACGCATGGGCTGCTTATTCTGTTAGCGGATTAGTGTGGCAACGCTCCGTGGCTTTATGGAACAAGAATGGTTGACAAACATCCTCGTGAAACTTATGGCGATCAACGCCATAGACGGCAGTATGATTTAGGCCTGCCGCGAATGTAAAAAAATCAAGCCAAAAAACCTGTTTGGCTTGATTTTCTTTTTTGCGGCTTTTTTAGCAGGTTTACCTGCCTTCAACAAACAACTCGACATATTGGGTCA
The DNA here is from genome assembly GCF_003628755.1 of Christensenella minuta. Lineage (NCBI taxonomy): Bacteria > Bacillati > Bacillota > Clostridia > Christensenellales > Christensenellaceae > Christensenella > Christensenella minuta. The sequence goes on from NZ_CP029256.1 coordinate 177,890, forward strand.
GCAGCTTTACCGAATTTTCTATCCCGATACTGTCGCTGTTCAGCATCAGGTGGTAATTTTCCTTCTGGCCCCATTTCATATCGGAATAGTAATTGTAATAGGTCGCGCGTTTTTTATCGGATTTGATAATCGCGTCCTTGAGGTTGGGTGCCTCGAGGTGATAATCGTTTTTTGCCCGCTCGATCCTGTGGTCAATGTCGGAATAAATAAAGATATTGATGCAGTTCGGATTGCCTGCGAGCACATAATCCGCGCAGCGGCCGACGATGATACACGAGCCTCTGGCCGCCACCGAGCGGATTACGTCCGCCTGGATCAGGAACAGCTTGTCGTCAAGCGCAATATCCGTTCCCCACGAGGACACGTTGCCAAGACCGGAGGAAAGGTAATACAGGAATTTGTTATTCGCCTTTTCTTCCGCGTTTTCAAAAAATTCCTCGTTATATCCGCTCTCTTTTGCCGCAAGGGTAATCAGCTCGTTGTCATAGTAGGGAAGGTCGAGCCCCGCCGCGAGCTTTTTGGCGATGGTTCTTCCACCGCTTGCAAATTGCCGGGAAATAGTGATAATAACGTCGTTTTTCATAGCTTAATTCCTCCTTGTGGCCGATTGGCAGAAACGATCCGCGCGGCACGGAGCGCGCCGTGCGTGAGGTTTGTTTACATTATGCCCCTTATATGATAAAATGTCAATTTGTGAACGGGAAACATTTGATTGGGAGAGAATGTGTATGGAAGCGGTAAAAGAAAACAAAATGGGCGTGTTGCCCGTCAAAAAATTACTGGTCACGATGGCTTTGCCCATCATGATCTCTATGCTGGTGCAGGCACTGTATAATGTTGTGGACAGCATATTTGTCGGCCAATACAGCGAAAATGCGTTTGCTGCGGTGTCGCTGGCGTTTCCGGTGCAGATGCTGATTATCGCGGTGGCGGTCGGTACCGGCGTCGGTATGAATTCGCTGGTGTCGCGCCGGTTGGGAGAAAAAAAGTATGACGACGCCAACGAGGGCGTTTCCGCCGGTATTTTCCTCGGGATCGTCAGCTGGATCGGTTTTGCGGCCTTCGGTATTTTCTTTTCGCAGATGTTCTTTGAGGCATTCACGGCGGGAATCGAGGGCGGCGTGGAAATTGCGGCAATGGGTACGCAGTACGTCTCGATCTGTACGGTTTTTTCCTTCGGCGTATTTATTGAGATCATGTGCGAACGGATCATGCAGTCCACAGGCGTTACGATTTATAATATGATTACGCAGATTGTGGGCGCGGTCATCAATATCATTCTCGACCCAATCCTGATTTTCGGCCTGGGGCCGTTCCCGGAAATGGGCGCGGCGGGCGCGGCGGGCGCGACCGTAATCGGGCAGATCGTCGCAATGCTGATGTGCCTGTATTTCGTCAACAAAAAAATCAAGGAAGTAAAGATCAAAATGCGCGGCTTCCGTCCGCGCAAAAGGATCATCGGGGAAATTTATAAGGTTGGGGTTCCTTCCATCGTTATGCAGGCGATCACCTCGGTCATGATCGTAGGCTTCAATTTTATTCTGGTCTACTTTTATGCGCCGGATATCTCCGCCGCCGCAGTCTCTGTGCTCGGAGCCTATTTCAAGCTGCAATCATTTATCTTCCTGCCGGTTCTGGGGCTTACAAACGGCTTGATTCCTATTGTGGCGTATAACTATGGCGCGCGGTATAAGCAGCGGATTACGGACGTGGTACGGTTCGCCACCATCCTTGCCGTCATCATCATGGTCGTCGGCATGGTGATTTTCCAGCTGTTTCCGGAGGCACTGCTGCAGATGTTTAACGCAACGCCTGCCATGCTGGACCTGGGAACGCAGGCGCTGCGGATCATCAGCCTGTGCTTTGCCTTTGCAGGGGTAGGGATCGTATTTTCCTCGGTATTCCAGGCAGTCGGCAACGGCGTCCTGAGTATGATTGTGTCCCTGTGCCGCCAGCTCGTGGTCATCCTGCCGGCAGCTTACCTCTTGTCGCTTTTCGGCAGTGTAAACGACGTATGGTACGCTTTCCCGGTCGCGGAATGCGTTTCGCTCATATTGAGCATCTTCTTTTTCCGGTATGTCGGCCGCAAGTATATCAAGCCGCTGGACGACCCGGCGGCGCTTGTGCCGGGAATGTAATGGCGCCTTCCCGCCGTTCGGACCGTACGGCGGGAAGGCGGAACGGGACGCTCCCTGCGGGGAAAGCGGACGGGCATTGTGCTGCCTTAGAAAGGCGCGGCCTTAAAACGCCGGCAGCCGCCTGTGGATCGATGTCGGCCAAACAGGAGAAAAAAATGAAAAAACTGTTTCATCAGATTTTAAAATTCGGTATCGTTGGAATTATCGCCTTTCTGATCGATTACGGATTGCTGTATGTATTTACGGAATGGTGCGGGATATACTACCTTGTTTCTTCTACCCTGTCGTTCAGCATTTCGGTTATTTTCAACTATATCGCCAGCGTGATCTGGGTTTTCGATGTAAATAAAAAGCACAGCAAGGTACGCAATTTTATCTTGTTTGTCATTTTCAGCGTGATCGGCCTCGGAATCAATCAGCTGATCATGTGGGCGGGGGTAGAGATGCTGGCCCTGCATTATATGCTTGTGAAGATCGGGGCAACGGCGATCGTGATGGTGTGGAATTTTATTACCAGGAAAAAGTTTCTGGAACAATAAGATGGTGCAAGACGGTAAAATATACGGCAGGACGGGGAAAGAAACATTTTTTCTTACCGGCCTGCTGTTTTCGCGTTTGCGGTATGTGGTATAATAAAGGCGGAAACTATTACAACTGTAGAGGTGAGAATAAATGGTAGATGAAAGAATCAAAAAATTGTCCCATACATTGGTAAACTATTCGTGCGGCGTTAAAAAAGGCGACAAAGTGCTGATCGACGTGTCCGGCTGTCCGGACGCGCTCACGGAAGAGCTGATCCGGGAGGTCTACGCGGCGGGCGGCCTGCCGTATTTCGATACGCCCCATAACGCGGTACAGCGCCAGTGGCTGATGCAGGCGACGAGGGAACAGATCGAAGACATTACGAAGTGGGGCAGCGCCCGCATGAAAGAGATGCAGGCGTATATCGCGTTCCGCGGAGGCGAAAATGCGACGGAAATGGCAGACGTCCCGGCAGACAAGATGGAGCTCTACCAGTCCATCTATGGAAAGAGGGTGCACCACGAGCTGCGGGTGAAAAATACCAACTGGGTCATCCTGCGTTATCCCACGCCCTCTATGGCGCAGCAGGCAGGGATGAGCACGGAAGCCTTCGAGGATTTTTATTTTGACGTGTGCAACCTTGATTACGGCAAAATGTCAAAGGCGATGGACCCGCTCGTTACCCTGATGAACAAAACCGACCGTGTGCACATCAAGGGGCCGGGTACGGATATTTCCTTCTCCATCAAGGGGATCGGCGCCATCAAGTGCGACGGGCACATGAACGTGCCGGACGGCGAGGTATATACCGCGCCCGTCAAGGACAGCGTAAACGGACGGATTACGTATAACACGCCTTCTTTCAACCAGGGCTTTAAATATGAAAATGTGAGCCTTCTCTTTAAGGACGGCAAGATCATAGAGGCGGCCTCCAACGATACGGAGCGCATCAACAAGATTTTCGATACGGACGGGGGCGCGCGGTATGTGGGTGAATTCTCCCTTGGCGTAAATCCGTATATCAACCGCTCGATGGGCGATATCCTGTTCGACGAAAAGATCGCGGGTTCCCTGCACTTCACCCCGGGCTCGAGCTACGACGATGCTTATAATGGCAATGAAAGCGCTGTCCACTGGGATCTCGTGCTTGTTCAGACGCCTGAAATGGGCGGCGGTGAGGTCTGGTTCGACGACGTGATGATCCGCCGTGACGGGTTGTTCGTACCGGATGAACTCCAATGCCTCAATCCCGAAAACCTTAGGTAAACAGGTGGCTCCAGGGTGTGTATTACGTTGTGTAGTACGGTTGTTTTCGTGTCAAAAAGTAGGGAGGACAAATGAAAAAGAACATTTTGGTCACCGGCGGGGCGGGTTATATCGGAAGCCATATCTGCGTGGAACTCCTCGGGCAGGGCTATGATGTCACCGTCATGGACAACCTTGCTAACAGCAACGAAAAAGCGCTCCGGCGTGTGGAAGAGATCACAGGGAAGAAGCTCCGGTTCTATGAGGCCGACATCCGGGACCGCAGCGCGTATGATGAAATTTTTTCGCAGAATGAAATTTACGGGGTCATCCATATGGCCGGCCTCAAGGCGGTCGGCGAATCGGTGCGCAAGCCCCTTGCCTACTTTGATAACAACGTCAGCGGTACCATCGTTCTGCTGGAGAAAATGAAAGAGCATCATATAAAGCGCATCATCTTCAGTTCCTCCGCCACGGTATACGACCTAACGCAGGGTGAATGCCTTACGGAGAAGTCCCCAATCGGCAATTCCACGAGTCCATATGGCCGGACGAAACTTGTGATAGAGCAGATGCTCGCCGATCTTTACCATTCGGACGCGAGATGGTCTATCGTCATGCTGCGCTATTTCAATCCGATCGGCGCACATGTAAGCGGCCGGATCGGGGAAGATCCGAATGGTGAACCAAACAACCTGATGCCGTACATCACGCAGGTCGCGGTGGGCAAACGCGAAAAGCTCAATATATTCGGAAACGATTACGATACGCCGGACGGTACGTGTATCCGCGATTATATCCATGTGATGGATTTGGCGGGCGGCCACAGCAAGGCGGTACGGAAGCTGGAAGAACAGGGGCTATTTATTTATAATCTGGGAACAGGACAGCCCCAGAGCGTCCTTGCGGTCGTCCATGCGTTCGAGAAAGCAAACGGCCTTAAGATCAATTATGCAATCGCGCCGCGGCGCGCGGGCGATGCACCCAAGTATTACGCGAATGCGGACAAAGCAAAAACAGAACTTAATTGGGAAGCGGAACGGGGGATTGAGGATATGTGCCGGGACAGCTGGAACTGGCAGAAAAACAATCCTGAGGGTTATCGGTAAAAAAAGCCCTTCGCTTAAGGACAGGTAGGATAAAGAAGTAATTTATCCCATCTAAGAGGCAACGGGCAAACTGAAAAACAAGGAAGAAATTTATCTTCCTTGTTTTTTAATGTTTTCGGTAATCTGTAAATGATAGAAACAGATTCCCCAAAGATTGTTGGCTTGCTTGTTATTGTTTCGCTTTATACTGAAACGCCGCGATCAAATAAAGGATCGGAACAATCAGTCCTGTCACAATAGACAAAATGCTGAAACTGTCAGGATAACCCACCAGTGTCATTATGATGGATACGACGCACAACGCGACAGTTAAAATTCCGCAAATCATGCAACTGTTTACTTTTTCCGGAACATTCCAATTTTTGATTCCCAGAATCCCTGCAATCAATTCAAAAACTGCGCTGGCCAATGCTATAATAAGAGACGCCGTCAATAGTTCCACCGGTACTGTCACTCCGGCCAATCCTGCCAATGATACGACCATCCCGATCCCCATCAGCGAGAGCAATCCGCCGATGATTGCGATGATCCCGAAAATCAGCATAATAATTCCCATTACTTTTAAAAATTTTGAACTCTCCATGCTATCTTTATCTCCTTACATTAATATTATATGAATTTAATCCCTCGTATATTCATAAGTTGTTTCCAGCGATTCATCTGTCAACGTCAGTACATCACCGCTAATGGAATAGGTATACGCCATTGCTTTTTCGCTGTCCATTCCAAACAACTGGGCATAAATATTAAGCTGATCCCCGTCTATATCATATTTAAAATCATAAGACAACAATGCATTCTCATTATGCCCTGTACCGTCTGCTTTAAATTCAAAAGTTTCCTCCATAAGATCGGAACCCTTCCATGTTCCCACTAAAGGTGAAACTTCTTCCTGCGCTCCTCCTGCACCGCAGCCCGCGAACAGGCAAAAGACAAACAAAACTAAAATAACAACGCAAACTTTTTTCATTTCTTCTCTCCCGTATCATTTTTAAATTTTAGTTGTGATTTCACCAACATAGAATTGATCTGCAAAAGGCCTTTTTCTGTTCAAGATAATACCAAAATCTTACGGGACAGGATAGTACCCAATGGGTACTCTTTAGTTTGCTTCCGTTTTTATCCCACAATAAAAAAGGTACCACGCGGGTACCATTCCTGAAAAAAATTCGGTTTGTCAGGCTTTATAATTGCTTTAATCGGTCAATTTTTCAATTTCAACCAACCGGTTACTGCGGCGGAGCAGGTCAATATAGAGCAACAGTTCTTCTTTCGTGCTGACCGCAAGCTTTCGATAGATATTTTTATTGTGCTTTCGCACCGTATAAATGCTGATAAATGCCAATCCCGGTATTTCGGCAATTTCATATCCGTCTATATAATATTGCAGAATATTCCGTTCCGCCGGAGTCAATGTTGCGATCCGGTCCACAAAAGAACCCAGCATATTTAAAACTTCAGAGGCAAACTGTCCATGCCCAGACTCTTCAGCCGCTCGTTCCTGTCCTGCGGCTTTTAATTCTTCTGACTTGACGGTCACTGGTTGCGTTTCGTGCCCTATATACGATAAGTCTACAAAACGCATCAAGCTTTCCACCGTCCAGTCTGTTCCCGCCAAATCTACTGCGCAAATTTGTATGGGAAGCTGCGCCATTTGATTTTTGTACTGCCATTCACCAGAAAATTTCCGGGCTATTTTCTCTGTTAATAGTTGCATATCATAACTGTTATGGAATACCGTCAGAGCAAAATGTCCTCTTTCACAGTCATACACGTCTATTTTTTTAGATAGGCTATTGAGCCATTCTGCCGCACCGGCCATAAATCCATTAACATATCCTGCGCCAAGCGCGGCAATATCAAAATAATGGGAACGCGAGAGCTTGACTATCGTCACATAAAGGCTGGATTGATTTTGGACTGTCAAATCAATACTTCGCAAAAAAGCCGCGCGGTTATATACTTTTGTAACCGGATTATGGGTTACGTCCAGATTTTCTACTGTAGTCAAAAATCCAAAAATACCGATCGACTGGAAAAAAAGTTCCAAAAGTTGATGCGGCATGAAAACCTGCTGCACAAAAATAGGAATAATGCTGAAAATAAGCAGCATGATCGCCGCATACCGCTGTGACTTAAGCAATAGATTCCGAAACCGTATTGCTAAATATACCGTAAACAACATATATAAATATCCCGCGCCATATAAAGCATAGATCATAACGCCGTGGGAATAGATACCATTTGCATCGTAATAAAATACCCAACCCAAAACCGGATTCAGCGCCAGCGGCAGAAAAATGAAAAGAACTTCCGGCAACAGAAACAGAATAAAAAGCGGCTTTTTAATGCGATGCTTCAATCCAAGCAATACGATCATATACCATGCAAACAAGCATGCTGTGCTGGTATGGACAAATAAGAAAATATAGTTGAGGATATCCCGTGAAAAATACGTATATTGATCTATATAAGAATTACCAACAGAACTCCAGATATCAAAAACAGCGGAGATCAGTGCTGCAATAATAACAAATAACAGTAATTGATTGGATTCTTTTTGCACCCCTTTTTTGGAAATAATCACATATAGGGAAAGAACGGAAATCACTCCGGCGCAAATATCAAAGGTTACATTGTAAATCATAGAATGTCTCTCCAACCGTCCATCGAATGGGAAAATAATTATATATCATATCATAGGGAAAAATAAATCCGCAATTTATATCATAAATTTTATTGGTACCATCAATAATTTTTCGCGCCCATTCCTTCACGCTTATTTTGTAATGATTCAGCCCTGCTTGACTCCTAATTATGGCGAATTTGCCATAATTAAAAACCGGGCTATGTATCTGTTCCCAAATTCCTGAAAATTCAACTGTATTCCGGTTACGTAACCAATCTGAAATGAAAAGTCTCCATCCTTTGCCTTAATCATATCTGTAAGGGAGATACAGTCTTTATCTTCAATTTTTAGAATTGTGATTTCTGTGGAATCGACAACTAATTTTTCATTTTTCTTTTTTCCCTGCCATATCCAACATCATTTTTTTGAGTTTAGTATTCATAGGGGAAGTGGGATCGAAACACATATCCACAAATTCTTTCCACGTATCATCTTTAGCGGCACGGCCTTTCAATGCCTGCGCCTCATAATTATATAATTTGCCCTACGGTATCCATGCGGCAAAAAACAGTCCAAAGAAACATCAAAATATTCCGCATATTTTAGTAGTATCTTATATAGTGCGTCTGAATGTTTTTTTCATAACGGTTTATTGCCGATTGCACTGTTCCGAATTCTTCCGCAAGGTTTTTTGTGAAAAATCAATCCTATCACGCAATATGCGAAGCCTATCGCCTACTGCCACCATGCGCATTTCTCCTTAACACAGTACTTATTCATATAACATGATATATTATATGAAGATTTTATTCAACGCTATTTTTAGATTTTTCTTTTTCTACTAATTTTGTCCTGTAATTCCGTCGTCTTATAGGAATATTCTCATTGACAACTTCCCGCGCCTGCGCAAGCGCCCGTACGATCCCCAGCAGGTACGCATCCTCCACATCCGGTACGGTCAGGTGTTCGGTTCCAATCCACAAACCCGGCTGCGGCAGAGTATCCCGTTCTGTCGTCAGGTAAGGTTCCTCCGCATCGATATACAGGAAATCCATGATCCGGTCAATCAGGAAATTCGTCTGCACCAATGTACTTAACGTATTCAAATATTTCCTGCTGTAACCGTCGCTATCATACTGCTTCGCGTGTTCCGTGATCCGCTCCAACGCTCCGTCGGACAGCTGCGTGGCCTCCTTCACATCCTGAAGCTCCCGCTCCGGCGTGTGGCTTTTCCCCAGCAGGTAATCATACGAACATTGCAATAGATCTGCCATGATCTCCAGCGTTTCCACCGAATAGCTCACTTTTCCCGACATATATTTCTTTAAGCTGGACAGGCCCACTCCCGCCGCTTCGGCAAACTCTTCCTGTGTGAACCCCCTGTCCTTAATTACCTTCTTTAATATGGCTCCTATTTTGGCTTTATCCACATTTAATCCCCCGAATTATATAAATATTAGCTCTTTTGAGCTCTGTATGTTTTGAGGATAATATTTTTACGGGATTTTGTCAAGCCCTGAACGGCAGCTTGTATCCTGCCAACTGCACAATGATACTTCCGTCCAGCCACAGCCCGGGCGCAGCACATACATATGCGCCGCACGCAATGGGGACGGCCCGGCACAGGAATGCGGGGAGGAAGGTTCGAAACGGTCTTTTCTATGAAACGGAAGGAGGAGAAGTTATCCACAACCGGTCCGCAGGGAGCGAAAAAAATTCCCGGCAAACATCGAGGTAAATGGATCACATCACATACCCGCCCTTGCGGCGGGTATGGTGGGTATGGCAAGCTCCCCAAGTGGCACGCCACTTGGTACCCACCCCGCACGCGGGGACCCCGGGAGCTTGCAAAGGGGAGCCCCCCCTTGATCCCCCTTATGCGAAACGGCTGCCGCAGTAGAAGTCGCCGTCCCGTTGCCCCGCAAACCCGCAATCGGGTTTTGCGGGTAAGGAAAAAGGGCGTTGCACAGGAAGGAGTGATGCGTATAGCAGAACGCAGCAGAAAACATAATATAGGGCTACGGGTAAACGACAGGGAGTGGAAGCTGATTCAAAGGAAAGTACGGTTGTCCGGGCTGACGCTGCGGGAGTTTTTCCTGCGGTGTGTTTGCGGCAAAGACATTATTGTCAAACCCGGCGGGCGCGAGGTAGTCGTGGAACTTAAGCGTTTGGGAAACAATCTCAACCAGCTTACTTACCTTGCCAACGCCGGGCGCATTTATGACTGTGCACAGGAGCTGCAGCATATCTATGCTGAGGTGCGGGAGGTGCGCAGGGCATGGCAGTAATCAAGGCGGTAAATTCACGGGCAAGCCTTGCGCGGGCTGTCAACTACATCACAGGCGGTGAGAAAACGGAGCGCACGCTGGTCGGCGGATACAACTGCAATCCCATGTGCGCCATTGAGGAAATGCGGGACACCAAAGACGCATGGCGCAAGACGGGTGGCAGGCAGTACAAACACTTCATCCAAAGCTTCCCCTACGATGAAGATATTACCCCGGAGGAAGCTTTTGACATCGCAGGGGAACTGATCCGCCGTTCCCCTTTATTCAAGGGCTATGAGGTCTGTTACGCCACCCATATAGACAAGGGACACATCCACACGCATTGGATTGTCAATTCAGTCAGTTTTGAGCATGGATATAAGTTCCGGTATTCCAAACGGATGTTACAGGAACTCAAGGACTTTTCCGACAAAATCCTCAAAGAGCGCGGCAAGAGCGTCTGCGAAAAGGGGCGCTCCGTTACCTCCTTCCGTACCAAAGCATACAAGGCTTTGGAAAAAGCCGCGCAGGGCACATACCATAGCTGGCTGCTGGATACTGTCATTGCGGTGCAGGATGCAATGCAAATGTCCCGAAGCAGGGATGCTTTCATACAGGTACTGGAAGATAAAGGATATACTGTGAATTGGAAAGGCGGCAGGAAATATATCACCTTCATCACGCCGGACGGGAAAAAAGTCCGGAATAAGACACTCTCCGCAACCTTTAAGGTCAATCTTTCAAAGGAGGAACTGCTGCATGGATTTGAATCAAATGCGCAAAGACAGGAATACGGAAATACAAAGGAACAAGGATATACTGGAAGAGCGGGTGAACCGCGATCTGCTCACTCTGGAAAACGCGCAGCTCAAGGAGCTGTGGACAAGCTTCGCTCAAGATTGGAGGATATTCAAGCAATCCCAGACAGATACTCTGAATCAGGAATTGGACGCAATGAATCGGAAGGAACAGGAGCATTGGGAGAACGTAGGGATAAGGCTGCGGAAACTAAAAGACAGCAACCTGGCGCTCAAAGAGGCAATAGACGGCAGCATCGCGGGATTCGCAGGGACGATGGACGCTCTCTGTAAGGATACACGGCAGGGCTTAGATGAAACTCTCGGTAATGTGAACAAAGCAGTGCGGCAATATATTACTGTTGTTCAAAATGATATTTCCGAAGCCCACAGGCAGCACGAGCGGTATTGGGCCTCCCAGCGCAGGCGCAATATCTGGATATCCATTTATCTCGCCGTTGTGCCCACGATTGTCTTATTCGACACCTTGATCCATTTGTTCAAATAACTACAGGAGGAGGTACTTTATACGAAACACACACACTTTGAAAACAGAATATGGAGGAGCAGTATGAGTGACACGGGCAGCACGAAAAAAATACCGGAACTCAGGCTTTGCGGGAAAATTGGCGGGACGGCATATATTGTGAAAGGATACTTCAGGAAAGACGCAAGGGAGGATATGGCCTCCAAACTGCGGCGGGTTATTCTTTCACGCAAATTCCCCGCTTAGGATAGACTTGGGCAGCCGGGTACGGTATAATGTTGCTACGCTGCATTACCGTTTGTCCGGCTGCCTTTGTATAAAGGAGGCATAGAAACATATGACAAAGCAGCCAGAACGGATCCCCGCGTTGTATTGCAGGCTTTCGCGTGACGACGAAAACGAAGGTGATTCCTACAGTATTGCAAATCAGAAAAAAATGCTGGATAAATTCGCCAAAGAACACAAATTCCACAATCCCGAATTTTTCGTGGACGACGGGTATTCCGGCGGGGATTTTGACCGTCCGGACTTCAACCGTATGATTTCACTGGTGCGGGACGGAAAGATCGGGACAATCATTGTCAGGGATATGTCCCGTTTCGGCCGGGACTACCTCAAGGTAGGCTTTTACACCGAGGTTATGTTTCCCGACATGGATGTGCGCTTCATCGCCATTGGCAACGGGATCGACAGCATCAATCAGCAGGACAGCGATTTTACCCCTTTCCTCAACATCATCAACGAATGGTACTTAAAGGACAGCTCTAAGAAAATTCGGGCGGTGTTCAAGGCAAAAGGCGAAGCGGGCGAACATATCGCTTCGCACCCACCCTACGGGTATGTAAAGGATAAGGAGAATCCCAAACAATGGGTCGTTGATGAAGAAGCCGCTGGCGTGGTACAACGTATCTTCTCGCTGTGCATGGATGGCTATGGCCCGATGCAGATCGCAAGAATCCTCCGCGCTGACCGTGTGTTATGTCCCGCGGCCTATGTCGTGCATCAGGGACACAAGCAGCGCAATCCCATTCCCGCCGATCCCTGCAAATGGAAGGCGGAAACTGTCGCGAAAATCCTTGCGCGTAAGGATTACCTTGGCCACACGGTCAATTTCAAGACCTTCACCAAATCCTACAAGGATAAAAGGTCAAAGGTGAATCCGGTGGAAAACCAACGGGTGTTTGAGGGCACGCACAAACCGGTCATCCAGCAAGATGTGTGGGACAGGGTGCAGGAACTGCGCAAACACAAGCGCAGACCCTGCAAAACCGGAAAGTCCAGCATATTCTCAGGGCTGGTGTACTGCGCCGATTGCGGTGAAAAGCTCTACTACTGCACAACGAATAACTTTACACCGAATCAGGACTTCTTCGTTTGCGCGAACTACAAGAGCAACACCGGAACGTGTTCCGCGCATTACATCCGCCAGCTTGTCCTCGAAAAGCTGGTTCACGAACACCTGCGGCAGATGCTTGCGTTTGCCAGGGGCTTCGAGGATGACTTTATTCAGGCGGTCAGCGACCAATCCGCACGGAGCTGGGAAAAAGAGCGCCGGGACGCGCACAGCGCCCTCACTGCCGCGCAAAAACGAATCGCGCAGCTCGACGCACTGTTCCAAAGGCTCTATGAGGATAATGTTTCCGGCAGGATATCTGACGAACGCTTCGGTATTCTGTCCAAAGGCTACGAGGACGAACAGGCTGCGCTGAAATCCAGTATGCGGGAGTTGCAGGCGCGGCTTGACGAAACGGAGCGAAAAGTGTCCGGCATTGGCAACTTCCTTGCGGTGGTACACAAGTATACACGCATTGAAAAGCTGGACGCGACAATCCTAAACGAGTTTATTCACAAGATTGTTATTCACGCCCCGGACAAGTCCTCCGGCAAGCGCACCCAGCAGATCGATATTTACTACAACTTCATTGGTGAAATTCCCTCAAAGGATTTTCCCTGCAGCGTTAAAGCGGTATAGCCCAGTAGGGCTACACCGCTTCCATACTTCTTTATGACACCCGCACATAAGCGAAGGGCTTTTTTAGTACCGCCAGATTCAAGCTTTGTTGTCGCAGCCGAGAACGTCTACGATCTTGTGGGCAACCATCTGCTTGATTGCTTCACGCGCTGGTTTCAGATACTGGCGTGGATCGAAATCGGACGGATGCTCTGCAAAATGTTTGCGAATCGTTCCCGTCATTGCAAGGCGCAGATCAGAGTCGATATTGATTTTGCATACCGCACTTTCAGCAGCCTTACGAAGCAGTTCTTCCGGAACGCCCTGTGCGCCCGGCATGTCTCCGCCGTATTTGTTAATCATTTCCACAAATTCCGGAATAACGGAGGATGCGCCATGAAGAACGATCGGGAAGCCGGGAAGGATTTCCGTAACTTTCTCGAGAATATCGAAACGGAGCTTCGGTTCGCCCTTGAATTTGAATGCGCCGTGACTCGTGCCGATTGCGATCGCAAGACTGTCTACGCCCGTTTTGCTTGCGAACTCATATACTTCCTCAGGACGCGTATAAGAAGAATCCTCAGCAGAGACCTTGATTTCGTCCTCCACGCCCGCGAGGCGTCCAAGTTCGCCTTCTACAACGACGCCGCGGTCGTGCGCATATTCAACGACACGCTTGGTTACGGCGATGTTTTCTTCGAACGGAAGATGGGAGCCGTCAATCATAACGGAAGTGAATCCGCCGTCGATACAGGATTTGCATGTTTCAAAGCTGTCGCCATGATCGAGATGCAAACAGATTGGGAGACCTGTATCCTCGAGGGCAGCCTCGACGAGCTTCGTCAGGTAAATCGGATTGGCATAATTGCGGGCGCCTTTTGAAACCTGAAGAATCAAAGGTGCGTTCAATTCCTTTGCGGCTTCCGTAATCCCCTGGATAATTTCCATGTTGTTCACGTTAAACGCGCCAATCGCATACCCGCCCTCGTACGCTTTTTCAAACATTTCCTTGGTTGTAACTAATGGCATCTATAAAATCCTCCTTATAATAATTCAAAAGATAAATTCATTATACTATTACAAAAAGGAAAGTACAACCTGCGAAACAGCGATTCTCCCGGGATCAAAAATTTTTTTGAAAGTGAGAAATAGAGAGATGAGAATAAACCGGACAAGTTGACATTTTAGCAAGAAAAAAGTAGCATATTGGGGACAGGAGGCGCGGTAGAATGGAGCAAGTCAAAAAGAAGGCAGATTGGCGCGGCATCATTTTTTTGCAGGCCATTATTGTTATTTATACATTTTCAAGTGTCTGTGGCAAGATGGCGACCAATGGAAACGAATTTATGTCCAGGATGTTTATTATTTATATCCTGCTTGATTTTATATTGCTTGCTGTTTACGCGTTGCTGTGGCAGCAAGGACTTAAACGTTTTGATCTTAATGTTGCATATGCAAACCGTTCGGTAGCGATCATATGGTCGATGGTATGGTCTGCGCTTATTTTTAGGGAAGGAATTACCGTGGCAAATATAATCGGGACCGCGATTATTATTATTGGCACGATGTTGGTGAATACAGATGCTGAATCTAAGTAGCGTATTGATTATGTTGTGCGGTGTGATAATCGCCGCATTTTCGCAGATATTACTTAAAACTAGCGCAAATCGGGAGTATACTGGCTTCTGGAAGCAGTATCTCAATAAGAGAGTGATTTTTGGATATTTGATGCTGCTCGTTTCCATGCTGTTTGCGATCTGGGCATATTCCGGAATGGACTATAAATATGGTCCGGCAATCGAGTCTGTTGGTATGGCATTGGTTGCTATTTTAAGCTGTGTGATTTTAAAAGAAAAAATGACAAAAAGAAGGCTCGCCGGAACCATACTTATTATCGCCGGCCTGATTGTTTTCTGCCTGTGAAAAAATGGACGAAAGCGGGTTGCAAAACGCTTTCCAATCACATATAATATTATATGTACGCAAAAAATTAATTAATAAATAAATTTAGGAGGTTTTTTACATTATGGCTATCAAAGTTGGTATCAACGGTTTTGGTCGTATCGGCAGACTGGTTTTCCGTGCTTCGACGAAAAACCCAAACATTCAGGTGGTGGGGATTAATGATCCGTTTATCGATCCTAACTATATGGAATATATGCTCAAATATGACACCGTTCACGGCCGTTTTGACGGGGAAGTTTCCCATAAAGACGATGCGATCGTTGTAAATGGCAATGAAATCAAAGTGTTCGACAAAATGAATCCGGTTGAGATCCCGTGGGGCGAGATCGGTGCGGATTATATTGTAGAATCTACAGGTGTATTTACAACGAAAGAAAAAGCGCAGGCTCACATTGAGGCGGGTGCAAAACAGGTTGTTATCTCAGCGCCTTCCGCAGATGCTCCGATGTTCGTAATGGGCGTTAATAACAAAACATATGATCCGTCCATGACGATCGTTTCGAACGCCTCCTGCACGACGAACTGCCTGGCTCCTCTGGCGAAGGTTATCAACGACAAGTTCGGCATCAAGGAAGGCCTGATGACGACGGTACACGCCACGACGGCGACCCAGAAGACGGTTGACGGTCCTTCGAAGAAAGACTGGAGAGGCGGCAGGGGCGCTGCGTTCAACATCATTCCGTCTTCCACAGGCGCTGCGAAAGCGGTCGGCAAGGTTATCCCGGAGCTGAACGGCAAGCTTACCGGCATGGCGTTCCGCGTACCGACTGCTGACGTTTCGGTTGTAGACCTCACCTGCGTGCTTGAGAAAGGCGCTTCCTACGACGAAATCAAAGCGGCTATGAAGGCTGCTTCCGAATCCGAAGAGTTCAAGGGCATCATCGGCTACACCGAAGACGCTGTCGTATCCTCCGACTTCATCACGGACGCAAGAACGTCCATCTTTGATGCGGGCGCCGGCATCAGCCTCAATGACAACTTCGTGAAGCTTGTCGCATGGTATGACAACGAGTGGGGCTATTCCAACAAAGTGCTGGATTTGATTTCTTATATCGATTCTGTGAAATAAGGTATCATAAAAGCACTCGCAGGAATGCGATAGCAAAGCGGTTTTGCGCGTAAGGCACAGCGGATTACGGAAAAGACAAAAATGTGAAGACAACGGTTCGGGTTTTCGTAACTGCAGGGTGTGAAACACAAAAAGCCGCATAAAAATGCAAGAAAAGCATCTTTTCAATAGGACGAATGTTCAAAAGAAAGGATGCTTTTTTGTATGCCCTGCGCGGCGCATCTTGAATTTTTGTGCAGCGCCGCCGACTTCGATGAACCATATGTTCTATCTCATCCGGCGGCGCTTTGAAAAATCCAACCTGCATCCACGCATTGTATACAAAAACAAGGAACATGGAATGCTGTTAAAAGATTTATTGATGGAGTATGTGTTTAACTGCCAATGCCGCAAGTTGTCTGATTGAAAGCGTATAAATGTTACTTTAAATACGCATATGAAGAACAGTATACGGATAAGCTGGTTACCGAACGAATCAGGAATGGCTGTAGGGGATAATATATCAGTATGACAAAAACAGCCGCCTGCTATCTTACTTAAATTTAGAAAGATTTGGGAGTTTCTCATAGTAGAATTGAAAGAAGATAGTATTGATGATATAATAAAAATACTTATTTTTGATGGGAAATAATCTATGGATTGTATGAGGTAGCGGATGAAAGTAGTGATTTTAGCAGGGGGATTTGGAACGCGTATCAGCGAAGAATCCCATCTGAAGCCAAAACCGATGGTAGAGATTGGCGATAAACCGATCCTTTGGCATATTATGAAATATTATTCTGCTTTCGGATTTAATGATTTTATTATTTGCCTAGGATATAAGGCCTATATTATCAAAGAGTTTTTTGCAGACTATTATTTACATATGTCGGATATCACATTTGATTTCAGGAATGAGAATAAAATGATCGTGCATGATAATTTCGCTGAACCATGGAGAGTGACCTTGGTAGATACGGGATTGAACACGATGACGGGGGGAAGAATTAAAAGGGTACGCGATTATGTCGGGGATGAATCCTTTATGCTGACCTATGGGGATGGGGTTGCTGATGTAGATATCAAAGCACTTCTTGAATTCCATAAAAAGCATGGGAAAATTGCGACAATGACAGCCATCCGCCCCAGCGGAAGGTTCGGAATATTGGATATTGAACAAGGAAATGCAATCACGTCATTCCGTGAAAAATCCCAGGAAGATATGGGGCTTATTAATGGCGGATTTATGGTTTTGGAACCGGGAATATTTGACTTTATCGAGGGGGATAATACAGTGCTGGAACGGGAGCCGCTTGAGAAGCTAGCCCGGCAACGTGAATTGATGGCTTTTAAGCACGATGGGTTCTGGCAGTGTATGGATACATTGCGTGATAAGAAATTACTGGACGAGTTGCTTGCAGAAGATAAAGCACCATGGAAGGTTTGGGAAGATTGATGTTTCAAAGAGATTTTTTTCAGGAGAAGCGCGTGTTCCTTACTGGCCATACGGGCTTTAAAGGCTCTTGGATGTGTGAATTATTGCTGCTCTGCGGAGCAAAAGTCACCGGATTTGCGTTAGAGCCGCCGACAGATCCGGCGCTTTTTGACCTGATGGGAATTGATAAGGATATTTGCTCTATAACCGGGGATATACGTGATTTAAGTCGACTGGAGAAAGCCGTGCAACAGGCAGACCCACAAATTGTGATCCATATGGCGGCGCAGCCGATTGTAAGGGATTCCTATAACGATCCGGTATATACGTATGAGACCAACGTAATGGGAACGGTCAACGTACTTGAAAGTATGCGGAGTGTCGGCAGTGTGCGGTCCTTTTTGAATGTTACGACTGATAAAGTATACAAAAATAATGAGTGGGAGTGGGGATATCGTGAAGCAGATGAATTGAATGGATATGATCCCTACTCCAATTCCAAATCTTGCTCTGAATTAGTAACAGATAGCTACAAGAAATCTTTTTTTCGTGACACATGTACTGCGATATCAACGGCGCGGGCTGGCAATGTGATTGGCGGCGGAGATTTTGCAAACGACCGTATCATACCCGATTGTGTACGGGCGGCGATGCAAAACAAAGAAATTGTTGTGCGCAATCCTTATTCCACCCGGCCTTATCAGCATGTACTTGAACCCCTATGTGCCTATTTGACGATTGCCCAAGCACAATATGAGGACAGGACTTGTGAAGGCAGTTATAATATTGGCCCGGATTATGCCGATTGTGTAACAACCGGAGAGCTTGCGACACTGTTTTGTAATGCGTGGGACGGGATCGGATGGACTGATTGCAGTGAAGAAAACGCCGTGCATGAAGCAAACTTTTTAAAGCTCGATTGCTCACGAGTAAAATCAGTATTTGGAGTGGCGCCTAAATGGAATGTGAAAAAGGCGATCGAAAAAACGGTGGAGTGGTCGAAATGTTGGCAAGCGGGCGGCGATGTGGAAGAATGTATGAAAAAGCAAATTTTGGAATATCTGGAAGGATAATGGGATGTTTGGAAATAAAACAGAACAGCAGGCGCGGGAAGAAATTTTAAAGAGCGTCAGGGAATATTGCAAAAAATATAAACTGGGGAAGAAAACGTTTTGTGAGGGTGACCGCATTACTTATGCAGCCCGCGTGTACGACGAACGGGAAATGGAAAACCTTGTGGACAGCGCGCTGGAGTTCTGGCTGACTACGGGAAAATATGCCGACAGGTTTGAAAAAGATTTCTCCGAATTCTTGGGTGTAAAATATTGTTCGCTGGTAAATTCAGGATCTTCGGCCAACTTGCTTGCTTTTATGGCGCTCACCTCTCCCTTACTGAAGGGAAAAAGGATTTTGCCAGGAGATGAAGTCATTACTGTGGCGGCAGGATTTCCTACAACAGTAGCCCCCATTATTCAGTATGGTGCGGTTCCCGTTTTTATCGATATGACGATACCGCAGTATAATCTTGATACCAAGATGCTGGATGCGGCTTTATCGGATAAAACAAAGGCAGTTTTTGCAGCGCATACACTGGGGAATCCATTTGACTTAAAAACTGTAAAAGAGTTTTGTGATAGAAACGGCCTGTGGCTCATTGAGGACAACTGCGATGCGCTTGGCTCAAAGTATTGCCTCGATGGAGAGATGAAATTTACGGGAACGATCGGAGACATTGGAACGTCCAGTTTTTATCCGCCCCATCATATGACGATGGGAGAAGGCGGAGCTGTCTATACGAACGATGCCCTATTGCATAAAATAGTAAATTCGCTTCGGGATTGGGGACGCGACTGTGTGTGTCCATCTGGGCATGACAATGTTTGCGGGCATCGGTTTGATAGACAATATGGAGAACTGCCGTTTGGATACGACCATAAATATGTATATTCTCATTTCGGCTATAATTTGAAAGTAACGGATATGCAGGCGGCTGTGGGATGTGCACAGCTTGAAAAATTCCCGTCTTTTATTGAAAAAAGGCGGAAAAATTGGCAAAGACTGCGGGATGGTCTTTCGGATATGGAGGACCAGCTCATTTTGCCTGAGCCGGAAAGAAATTCTGAACCGAGCTGGTTTGGCTTTTTGATTACGGTAAGACCGGACGCGAGGATTAGCCGGGAAGAACTTGTGCGGGAAATTGAAGGATACGGTATCCAGACGAGAAATCTATTTGCCGGGAATCTGATCAAACATCCCTGTTTCGATGAGATGCGCGCCTCAGGGAAGGGGTACCGTGTGGCTGGAGAGTTAAAAAACACGGATCGGATCATGAACGATACGTTTTGGATTGGCGTATATCCGGGAATGACGGATAAGATGCTAGACTACATGGTTGAGACGATCAGAAAAGCAATTCAATAAAGCAACAGGAGAAAGACGTGAAGATAAGAGTAGCGGATTATATCGCGAATTTTTTAGCCCAAAATGATATTACACAAATTTTTACCGTGACAGGCGGCGGCGCGATGCATCTAAATGATGCACTGGGAAAAAATAAGGAATTACATTGTACTTATAATCACCATGAGCAGGCTTGCGCAATCGCAGCGGAAAGCTATGCACGCTTAAGCGGCAAAATAGCTGCCGTGTGCGTTACGAGCGGACCGGGAGGCACGAATGCAATTACCGGGGTTCTGGGCGGATGGCTGGATTCGATTCCGATGCTTGTAATTTCAGGGCAAGTGAAATTTGAAACAACGGTGAGGAGTACGGATTTACCATTGCGTCAGCTAGGAGATCAGGAATTTGACATTACTACCTGCGTAAAAACGATGACAAAATATGCAGAAATGGTAACCAATCCAAATAAAATAAGATATCATTTGGAGAAGGCGCTTTATCTGGCGAAGCACGGCAGGAAGGGACCATGTTGGCTCGATATCCCTTTGAATGTACAAGGAGCATTGATAGATACGGAGGATTTGTGCGGGTATGACGGCAAACAGGAAGGGCTTGAGAACATCCCGGAAATTTCAGACGATGTTGTTCTTGATGTCATAGAAAAATTGAAGAACGCCGAACGGCCTGTGATTTTTGCCGGCTCCGCGATTCGTTCTTCCGGAGCGGAAAAAGTGTTTTATGAATTAATCGAACGCTTTAATATTCCGGTGGTGACGGCATGGAATGCTCATGATATTTTATGGGACAATCATCGGCTTTCCTTTGGGCGGCCGGGAACAGTTGGCAATCGTGCTGGAAATTTTGTCGTGCAAAATGCAGATGTGTTGCTTGTGCTTGGATCTAGGCTGAATATTCGCCAAATTAGTTATAATTGGGAAAATTTTGCTGAAAGTGCATATCAGATTATGGTCGATATTGACGAAAATGAACTGAAAAAGCCGACGCTCAGTTTGGATATGCCTATCCATGGAGACGTCGCTGAATTTATGGAAAAGATGCTGAAAGCGAATCAAAGCATTGAACCGAAGGAACAATGGATTACCTACTGCCAAAAAGTAAAAAAAGACTATCCGGTAGTCCGTAAAGAATATCGAAACCGGATCAGCCCGATCAACCCATACGTTTTCATTGATGAACTTACAAAATCTTTGCCGAATGGACAAATTGTTGTATGTGGGAATGGTAGCGCCTGCGTATGCACGTTCCAAGCAGCGAATATCAAAAAAGGACAACGATTATATACGAATTCAGGATGCGCTTCAATGGGCTATGATGTCCCGGCAGCCATAGGAGCCTATCAGGCATCGCATGAAAAAATTGTTTGTCTTGCCGGCGATGGAAGCCTCCAGATGAATATTCAGGAATTGCAGACCATTCGTTATAATAATATGAACATTATTATATTTATACTGAATAATGATGGATATCATTCTATTCGGCAGACGCAGAGTTCTTTTTTTGGGTTGCCGCTTGTTGGCGTGAATCGGGAGTCGGGTGTCGGGTTTCCAAATTTAAATAAAATTGCAGATGCTTATGAAATGCCATACTATAGGTTGGCCACGACAGAAAAAATGGATGCAGCGTTGAAAGAAATATTGGGGAATGACGGCCCTGCGCTTTGTGAAGTGTTGCTTGATCCGGAACAAGCATTTGAACCCAAATTATCTTCCAGGAAGCTTGAAGATGGAACAATGATTTCACCTTCGCTTGAAGATATGTATCCATTTTTAGACAGGAAAGAATTTGAGGAAAATATGATCAAGAACTCGAAGAATGAGAGGGGAAAATTATGAATCTTATCACAAAAGAAATGTTGGAGGTTTTGAAGCAACTCCGGGATGAATACGGGATTCTGGCGGTAAAAGCAGAATTTGAAGCGGAAGGCTCAAGAACTGATGAACTCATTTCTTTGAACGAAGTTGTGTTCCGGGCCGACATGAAGATGTTTATCAAAATTGGTGGATGCGAGGCGGTTCGGGATATGGACCAATGCCGCCTTTTGGGGGCGCGGGGGATCATGGCGCCTATGATTGAGACGCCATTCGCAATGCAGAAATTCTGCGATGCCTCAAATAAGGTGTTTACGGAACATGAGCAAAAAGATATCGAATTTATTATCAATGCGGAAACAGGTGTTGCACTCCAAAATTTTGATGGAATCTTAAAAAAGGGGAATGGTTTATTGGACACAATTTCGATTGGCCGTGTCGACCTTTCGGCTTCGGTGGGGCTTTCCCGAAAAGAAATCAATAGCGAACGGGTTTTTTCCATGGCAAAGGAATTTGCGGAAAAGGCGCTTGCGAGCAATATTAAGGTTGGGTTTGGCGGTGGAATTTCATTTGATGCGATTCCGTTCATACGGAATATGGAACCGTTCGTATCCCGGTTTGAAACACGTAAAATCGTTTTTGATCTGCAAAATTGCAAGGATAAGATGGAGGAGGCAATTCTGTGCGCAATGCAGTTTGAGTATTTGTATCTGAAAGGGAAATGTGCTTTCTATGACAGAATGGCGAAGGAAGACGAAAACAGAATGATCATGCTGAAGCAACGTATCGACGCAGCTGAAGGCAAGGATGCGGACTATTGTTGAAAATGATGATGCGGAACGAACTGATTTCTGAAATAAAGGAAAAAAAAGTCTTTGTATTGGATTTGGACGGAGTATTGTATTTGAACAATACTTTAATTAAGAATGCAGACAAGGCAGTTGCTTTACTGCGTGAAGCTGGATATCGTGTTGCGTTTCTGACGAATAATTCTGGGAAAAGCAGGACGTCAGTTTGTTTAAAACTGAATAAACTGGGAATATTCTGTGATAAAAGCGAAGTTTACACTTCGGTTGACTCGGCAATTCGTTACATTAAGCAAAAAAAACTTGATGAAACTGGAGTCTTTTACGTAGGAAGCGAAGAGATGCGCGAAAGGCTGTGCGAGGCAGATATACAGACAGTCCCGCCGGATGTATGCAGTTGTATCCTGGTTGGATTCAAGAAAAATGTGACATACGATGATGCGGCGCAAGCTATTATTGCGTTACGCCGCAACGTACCTTTTTTAATTTGCAACAGGGATCCATATTTCCCCGATGTGAATGATAAGCTGATGCCTGGATGCGGTTATACGGTTGGAGCAATCGAAGGTTGCTATACACGAAAAGCGGACGTAAACGCCGGAAAACCGGAGCCGCGGGTTCTGAATGTCGTCTGTGACGCATATCATGTTACCCACAATGAACTTGTATTGGTGGGAGACCTATATCATGCGGATATTAAGTTGGCGAAAGAAGCCGGCATCCCGGCGGTATATGTGGGAACGGAAGAATGGATGAAAGATGAACCGGGGGTCCTATGTGCGAAAAGTTTATACCAGTTTGTTCAAAATGACTTACTAAGGAAGAAAATGTGAAAAAAATTATTGTGACGGGGGCAACTGGAATGATTGGGGCCTTTTTGACAAGGTTGGCAGCAATGCAGGGAATCGAAGTGCTTGCTGTTATCCGTCCTGGCTCTTCAAAGCGCGCGAATGTACCAAAGCACCCTAACGTGAAAATTATAGAATGTGATCTTAGTGATTTATCCGGTTTGCCTCCTCAAAAGGGAGAGGACGGCGTATTGTTTCATATGGCATGGGAAAAAACATATGGGAATGGACGAGATGATGTCGCGGCGCAAATGAAAAATATCCAATATACGCTCGATGCGGTTGAGCTCGCGAAGCGTTCTGGTTGCAGTGCTTTTATTGGAGCAGGTTCCCAGGCGGAATACGGACGCATTGCAGACGGAATGCTTTCTCCTTTTCTTCCGGTCGATCCACAGACTGGCTATGGAATTGCGAAATATACGGCTGGAGCGCTCAGCAGGATTTTGTGCAGACAGTATGGAATCAGGCATTGCTGGGGACGTATTTTAAGCGTATATGGACCGATGGATAATCCATATACGCTGATTTCATATTGTGTAGAGAGCTTTTTGCGGGGTCAAGCGCCGGCATTGACAAATTGTGACCAAATATGGGACTATATCTACGGCGCAGATGCCGCCAGAGCGTTTTTGGCGATTGGGGAGTCTGGAAAAGACGGAAGCATATACTGTATTGGCAGCGGAAAGGCTCAAGCGCTTAAGCGGTATATTGAGACGATTCGAGACTCGATTGATACGAAGCTGAAGATTGGGTTTGGCGAACGGGACTATTATCCGAATCAGGTGATGAGAATGCAGGCTGATATCGGGAATTTGACTCAAGATACAGGCTTTTTTCCTGATACGCCCTTTGAGGAAGGCATTAAGCACGCGATTGAGTGGCAGAAAAAGGAAATGGAAAATGAAAAAAATTAGCATTTTGGTGGCATGTTTCAATGAAGTCGAGAATGTAAAACCGCTTTCAGAATCAATAAAAAATGTATTTCAGAAACAATTGCCAAGCTATGACTATGAAATTGTTTTTATTGATAATTACTCTACTGACGGTACGCGGGATTTGCTTGAAGAAATGTGCAAAAATGATGCGCATATTAAAACGATCTTTAATGCCAAGAATTTTGGGCATATTCGTTCCCCTTATTATGGATTACTGCAAACCAGCGGGGATTGTACAATATCATTGTGTGCGGATTTTCAGGATCCACCAGAATTAATTCCCCAATTTGTAAAAGAGTGGGAAAATGGATATAAGATTGTCATCGGCGTTAAAACAAACAGTGAAGAAAATAAGTTTATGTATGCCATCCGTTCGGCTTATTACAAATTAATTAAAAAGATATCCGATGTAGATCAAATCGAACATTTTACCGGCTTCGGGCTTTATGATAAGAGCTTTATCGAAGTGTTGCGTGAGCTTGATGATCCGATGCCTTATATGCGTGGTATTGTAGCGGAATTAGGGCCGGAACGTAAAGAAATACCTTATGAACAGCCAAAACGCAAAGCAGGAAAGACAAAAAATAATTTTTATACATTGTATGATATGGCAATGCTTGGAATCACGTCTTATTCAAAAGTTATTTTAAGACTGGCTACGATCATCGGATTTATTTTTTCGGCAGCGAGTTTTGTAATTGCTATTATTTACTTGATTTTAAAGCTGGTTAACTGGGATAATTTTGCGGCAGGGACGGCCCCAATCCTGATTGGCTTATTCTTGATCGGCTCTTTGCTGATGTTCTTCATCGGTTTCTTGGGGGAATATATTTTGAACATTAATACGCGCGTTATGAAGCGGCCGCTTGTAGTGGAAGAAAAACGAATCAATTTTGATGGAGCGGAAGAACGGAATAAAAAATAATTATATGAAACCAAAATTTAAACTAAGCTTTGCCAAAGATCTTTCATATAACGTTTTAGCTGTGGTGATCATGAATGTGGTCATCCAGTTTGCTGTTTACCCTTATTTGAACAAGATGATGGGGGAAGAAGCGTTTGGCACAGTTCTTTATCTGATGTCAATTGTTGCCATTGTGTCCAATTCGTTTGGAATGGCATTGAACAATACAAGATTGGTAATTAAGCCGAAATTTGAAAGCAAAAATGGCGATTATAATACGCTGATGCTTTTGTTTTGCGTGATTTCTTCGGTTGTCGCACTGATTATTCTGTATACGCTGAATATATTAACGTTGTTTAACGGTATTTTGTTTTGCATATTGGTGATTATGACCTTAATGCGTTATTATTCGGATGTTGAATATAGAATAACATTGAATTTTAAACGCTATTTTGTATATTATATGTTGCTTTCCGCAGGCTATTTAGGGGGCTTGCTACTATATCATTTTACAGGGGATTGGTATTCTACTCTTATATTGGGAGAAACAATAGCGGTTTTATTTGTGATATTTCGTGGAGAAATCTACCGCAAACCCTTTGAGTGTTCGGAAAAACGGAAAACCGTCTGGCGTATGACAATGACGGTTGCTGTTTCTTATTTGGTAAGTAATATTTTGATGAACTTAGACCGCATTGTACTTCAAAATTTTATGGGTGGAGACGCGGTTACTATATTTTATACCGCCTCCTTGCTGGGGAAAACAGTTGCGCTATTGGTCGGGCCCCTGAATGGTGTAATGATAGCTTATTTATCAAACTATCGCGGCGAGTTTACAAGAAGCGTATTTTACAAAGTACTGTGGGGGGTGATTGGGCTTACAGCGGTTTGCTATGTTGGCTGCATCCTGGTTTCTCCATGGTTGATCCAGTTGCTTTATCCAAATGTTTACGAAGCAGCCTCAGGGTTAATTAATATTGCCAACTTGGGACAAGTGTTGCTGTTTTCCTCTACAATGCTGACTGCGGTAATTCTACGGTTTTGCCATGAAAAATACCAGTTTATCATTGTTGTTGTGTATGGAATTATCTATATTGCGCTGGCTATCCCTGCAACTCTATGGTATGGGATTTATGGATTCGCTTATGCAACCCTAATCGCAAATATGTTGCGTTTCCTTTTTATTGTGATTATAGGAACACGGCATAGTATAAATCGCAGGAAGGGCGGCGCGGATTGAAAAAAGAGATATGAAGAAGTATAATAGTAGTTAAATGATAGGGGAGAAGTATGGAACCAATCGAACGGATTCACCAAGTGAATATGGAGCTTTTATTGGAAGTAAAGCGAATATGCGAAAAGCATCATATTAGATATTTTTTGGATGCGGGAACTTTACTTGGGGCAGTGCGCGAACAATCGTTCATCCCTTGGGATGACGATGTGGATATTGTTATGCCGAGGAGCGATTTTGAACGCTTTTCGAAAATTGTGGATCAGGAATTAAGAAAAGAATTTCGGTTCATATTACCGGAAGAACTGCCGAATGACGCATTTTTTGATTGCATTCCAAGAATAGTATATATGAACAGCAGGTTAAAGCATGAAAATGCTGAGACCGCTTATTATGGTAATATGTCTCACCGTATTTCTTTAGACATATTTTTATTGGATAATGTAGCCGAAAGCAAAACAGCACATAAAAAAAATGTGTATCTCCTCAAGATGTTTTATGCCATGCTGATGGGACACCGCTATAAGATAGATTATAAGAAATATAGCTTTATGCAAAAGCTGGTGATTGGCTTTTTTTCTAAAATAGGGAAATTGTTTGCAGTGCCGAATCTGATGAAGCGATACGAGAAAATAGCGCAAAAAGAGAATTCCAAGGAAAGTGAAAAGGCGTTTATATCCAATTATACAATCAATGAAATTGGCTGCGTTTTTGAGAAAGAGTGGTATGAAAAAGATTCTGTTGGTATAATAGATGGATGTGAATTCAGTATTCCAAAAGGCTACGACGGGATATTGACACAATTGTACGGAGATTATATGACGCCTCCCCCTGAACAGGAAAGGGTGACGATGCATTGTGGCGCTAGCGAAGAAATTTGTATATGGTAGCGAAGGAGAAGCAAAATGCTTAATTTTGCGGTAGGGCCAGTCATGATGGAAGAGGAAGTCTTGAAGATTGGCGCAGAACAAATTCCATATTTTCGTACAGAAGAGTTTTCTGAATTGATGTTGGAAAATGAAAAATTGCTTAAATACTGTACGAAAGCTGAAAATGACGCGCGGGTGGTCTTTTTAACTTCCTCGGGAACCGGGGCGATGGAAGCAACCGTTATGAATCTTTTGGGCCAGCAGGATAACGTTCTTGTGATTAATGGCGGAAGTTTTGGAGCGCGTTTTAAACAGCTTTGCCAGCTTCAACGCATTCCGGTGAATGAGGTCAAATTGGATGTGGGCCAAAACATAAGCGACGAGATGCTGGAAAAATTTGACGATGCCAAAATAACGGCTGTTTTAGTAAACAAGCACGAAACGTCGACAGGGGTTTTGTATAATATGGAGGCAATCAAACGATTCTGCCGGAGAAACAACTGCCTTTTAATCGTTGACGCGATCAGCTCTTTTTTGGCAGATCCTTTGAATATGAAAGAGGAGGGAATAGATGCTTTAATTATCGGCTCGCAAAAAGCATTAGCGTTGCCACCAGGAATGGCGTTCGTACTATTAGGAGAAAAAGCTCAGCAAATTGTTCGTCAAAATGAGGTATCATCTTTGTATTTTGCGTTTAAGAGCTATTTGGAAAATGGTGAAAGAGGGCAAACACCCTTTACACCCGCAGTAAGTATACTCCTGCAATTGAATGCAAAACTTCATATGCTTTTGGAGCAAGGCGTTGAAAGAGCAATTGATTCCACAAAGGAAATAGCGGAAGATTTTCGTAGGGGAATCCAAACTATTCCGTCCTTTGAGCTATTGCATTTCAATTTATCAAATGCGCTGACTCCCCTTAAGTGCAATCATTTAAGCGCTAAATATGTCTTTGAAGCGCTCAAGAACGATTATGGCATTTTTATTTGCCCGAACGGAGGGGAATTACAGGATATGGTTTTTAGGGTTGGTCATATTGGGGCAATTACAAGGCAGGATAATGCAAGACTGCTGACAGCATTAAAAAGAGTAGAGGAAGGAAGCAGGTCATGAGGGCATTGATTTTAGCGGCTGGAAAAGGGACGCGAATTGCGCGCGCTCTGAGTGGGCAGCCAAAGTCTATGGTTCATATCGGAGACAGACCATTGATTACCCACACGGTAGAACTTCTAAAAAAAGCAGGGATCGGTCATATCGGGGTAGCAGTGGGCTATCAGCATACAATGATTATGGAAGAAATCCAAAAGTATGAAGTTGAGTTTTTCTATAATCCATTTTTTGATGTGACGAACAGCATTGCTTCTGCGTGGTTCGCAAAAGATTTTATAAGTACAGAAGATGATCTGATGATAATGAACGGCGATCTTTTCATGGAAGAATGCATGCTCAAGAGTATTCTGGGGGAAAAAGCCTCTCCGGTTCTTTTTGCGGACAGCAGCAGAAAAGATGAAGCGGACTATAAATTATGCTATGAAAACGATCTGCTGTTGAAATATGGAAAAGATCTTACGGGAAATGATATAACAGGAGAGTATATAGGAATTGCAAAAATCGGCAGAGAATTCATTCCAACATTCAAAGAGCATTTGGAGTTTATGATAAGCCAGCAAAAGCATGAGGCTTGGTGGGAAGATGTTTTATACGACTTGAGTGGAGAAACCGATATTTATGTAAAAGAACTAACAGAAGGATTTTGGGCAGAGGTCGATTACATTGAAGACTATGAAAGAATTAAGGACTATCAGAAACAATTGTCCCATAAATCAGCGGAGTGAAAAGTGAAAAATATTTTTGAAAAATCCGAATATGAGTGTATAGGATGTGCTATATGTGCAAAGGAGTGTCCTGTCAACTGTCTTGATGTAAAGCTGGATGAATACGGATATTTAAGGGCTGAGTTGATCGGGGAGTGCATTGATTGCGGTGCCTGCCAAAAGGTATGCCCGCGATTTCGTGTTGAAACGCCTGAATTTAATATCTCAGGCGCTTCTTGTTATTATGGTTATAGTAAAGATGCAGAAGTACTGAAAAATTCTACTTCAGGCGGAATCGCATATGAGATATCGAAGTTTTTTTTGCAGCAGGGTTACAAAATAGTCGGCGTTACCTATGATTGTGAAAAAGATGTTGCGAAGCACATAGTGATAGACAATGAAGAGCAAATTAGGCAGATTACAGGATCCAAGTATATCCAAAGCTATACTCTTGAGGCGTTAAACCAGCTTGGAACAAAGCAGAAATATGTGTTTATCGGAACGCCTTGCCAGATTTATAGTATGCGCCAATATATTCGAAAGCATAATATGGAAGAAAATTTTTTGCTGATTGATTTTTTTTGTGGCGGAATCCCCGGATATTTATTATGGGAGCGCTATCTTGAGACCATTCGGCAGGAAATGGATATAGAAAAATTTAAATCAGTGGAATTCCGAAGCAAAAAAATGGGCTGGCATACTTTTTTGATGCGGCTTTCCAATGGAGAAGACGAGTATTTTGGGAAAGATAAGGCCGATCCGTTTATGGATCTATTTTTATCTGGGACCACGCTTATGAACGATTGCTATACATGTGGGTTTCGTTTTAACAAGGTATACGCAGATATCCGGGTAGCAGATTTCTGGGGGAATAAATTTGCGGATAATAACACAGGCGTATCCATGATACTGGCGGTAACGGAACGGGGAAGGCAAGTATGCGCTCAGCTGAAAGATCAAGTAGTCATGGAAAACGTCCCTTATGAATTGATCTATAAACTGAAAGATGGAAAGCATAAGGGAATTATGAAAAAGCCAAAATATCGGGAACGCGTATTGCAGTGGTTAGGTGACGGGAAACCTCTTTCCGAAATTACACTGTTTGTTGACAAGAAGATGAAAATAAGAGATTTTATCGTAAAAATGTATAATAGGGTACTGGGAGGATAAAAGTGAATTTACTTTTACTTGAAGCATGCAATACCTATAATTATGGCTCTATGATGATGGTTGAAAATTTTATACACTATTCTCATCAGAAAGATCCGGAGATTCAATATTATGTAGTGGCAGAAGATGAGGTTCATATAAATCGTATAAAAGAAGCTACTGGTTTGGGAGAACAAATCTTCTATATCAAAGGCGCGGAATTGTTTCGCAATAATTCTGTTATGCGGTCATTTATTCTGAAAAAAATATTTCATGTGGATGTGTATTCTGATCTGATGAAAAAAATGGATAAGATTTTGGTGTTTGGAGGCGACGATTATACCGAGATATATGGAATGAAATATTTGTATCGGCAATTATGCTATACGGACGCTATGAAGCCAAAGGAAACATATATGGCTTTAGTTGGACAGAGCATAGGACCATTCAAAAGAAAATTTACTCGAAACAGGGCATTTAGCCTTTTTGGATTAATGGATATGATTTCCTTAAGGGAGCATGAATCTTATCTTTATCTCAAAAAATATGGATTTTCTAACATTGTAGAAATGACCGATCTTGCACTGTTGCCTTTGGCAAAAGAGGATAGTAAAGCAATAACAAAAGAAAATACAATAATTCTATGCCCCAGTGAATTGATGTATAGGCATGCTAAAAAAATAAGCAGGGAAGAGTTCATAGAATTTAATATTCAGCTTTGCAGGTGCTTATTGAACAAAGGATACAAATTGATCTTGTTGCCGCATGTGTGGGATGATATGATAGGCGGAGATTTGGCTATCACGAAGGAAATTTATCAAGCCGTAGCGGATAAGGAGAATATTTTACTGGTTGAGGAACCTGTCTTACCAGCGCAGATCAGATATATGATCCGTAAGAGCAGATTATTGATCGCGGAGCGGATGCACCCGGCAATTTCCTGCCTTGAATGTGAAACTCCGTCTTTAGTGTTCTCCTATGGGAGAAAGTATGAAGGGATTTTTAAAAAATTATATGGGTTAAATGAGTTATTGATAGATATCAGAGAGTATGATGATATTAAAAGTTTGTTGTCCGATTGCATGAAAAAGCTAGAAAACATTATGCAACAATATGATTTCATTGTTGATAGAATTAAGAAAAAAAATAACGAGGCACAGCCGATTACACGCGAGCATATTTACAATATTGTGGATGCAACCCAGAAATAAAAGAGAGGAAGTAAAGGCGAATGAAAAGAGTATATGGAGAGAAAATTGATATAGACGTTGAAAATGTTAAGAATTTCTGGAATGAACGAAAAAGCAAGTATTCTGAAGAGAATCCGTATGTATCGATACAGTGTAATGATTCTGATCCCGAATATGTAAAAAAATGGGACGCTTTTGAGAAAGAAAATATACTTCCTAAAATGAATATCACAAAAGAAGATAATGTTCTTGATATCGGTTGCGGAATTGGCAGATTAGGCGAAGCCATCATACCAATGTGCAAAAGATATATTGGCGTCGATTTCTCGGACGAATTGCTTGGGATAGCACGGGAACGGATTACCTGTGAAGGAGAGTATGAATTTATAAACGCATGTTTTCAAGAAATTACACAAAATCAGCAAATTTGTGCAAGAGGGTCTTATAGCAAGGTGATTTTAGCAGGAGTTATTATGTATATCAACGATGAAAGCCTGACAAAAGGATTAAAAGATCTAAATAAAATTTTGGCTCCGCAATGTACTATTTTCACAACGGATCCTGTCGGCGTGGAAAAGAGGCTTACGTTGAATCAGTTTTATTCCGATAGCCTTTGCGCCAATTATAGTGTTATCTATAGAAAAGAAGAGGAATATGTGGAATTATTTAAGCCTCTGCTCGAAAAAGGTTTCCATATACATGAAAGTGAATTTATCTTCAAGAATGCTCACCAATATTCGGAAACAGAACGGCATTACTTTATTTTGAAAAGATAAATAAGAGACTAATATGCCGGAATATAGTATTGAAAAATTTCTGAGTAAAATTCTCAGGGCGCCACAAGATTATATGTCTGAATAAACGCTTCATATTCTTCAGGCATTAAATTTTTCATGGCTGCTAACGCATTGGCGGTAGTTAAAACAGGTTGTGGATTTCTGTTTAAATCTCGAATGATCTCGCGAAAGTGCTCTACAAATTGTGGTGACGTCGTGATGTCGGCAAAGTCCGGAGATGGCACAGGATTGACCAGGAGAGGTTTTATGAGGATGGGAGCGAAGCTCAAATACACAACTGAAACGTTACCAGAGAAACGACAACCGTTTTCCGCTGATCGTATTGGGCGGAAAGTCTCTGCTTCAATACTTCAAAGATATTGATTCCGATGTGTAACATATCATTTGACATTGTACATCATACTATAATTAGCGCGTAGACTTTACTATAAAATGTAGTTATACTATAATAGTTCAAGATGCTTAAATTTAAGCATCTTGGCGCAATGACAGGAATAAATATATTATAGGAGCTTTAGTTTTCTGCCGAAAAGCTATAAAAAAGGAAATAATGAAAAGGCAGTTTTTTTCGGAAAAACAGCAGAAGGTTAAAATTTCATATACAAGTTATTTTAATATTACTATGTTAATAAGCTTGATCGGCTTGTTCGTTTGGCTATTTATTACGCATGGACAGAATATAGACATGCTTTTTGCGGATAGTGAAAAAAGCGGTGGTACATTTATGAATTTCTTTGAACCACTTGCAAATGCTGCGATAGACCCTGTGAGAAATTTGGAAAGTTTAACGGCATTTGGGGCTCTTGTTTTTAGCGCGATTGCGTTTCCCATTTCTTCAGAAACAATTTTTGACATCTTGCAGCACAACGTTTATGACATAGTTGGAGAAAAAACGGTAATACTTTATCAGCAATTTATGTTCCCATTACTATTATGTATGTCTATAGGCATCTTACTTATAGCTTTCCTCTTGTTTTATATGAAGAATGGACGCCCTAACGAAAAATGGCTAACAGTTTTTTTGCTAATAAGTTCTTCGCCATTTCTATTTATGCTTGAACGTGCGGATATAGTTTTGTTCGCACTGATTTTACTTCTAATTTTTTTTGTATGGCATGATACAACTCCAAAGTGGCAAGTAGAAATTTCTTTGATCTGTTTGGGAGCGGCGGTTGCCTTAGAACCATTTCTGTTGGTAATTACGGTATTGCTACTGTGTGAACGAAGATATTGGTGTTTTGTGCGTGCGCTTTTATACAGTATATTAATATTTATACTTCCATATTTATTATTAGGCCAATATCAAGAGATAGGCAAAATCCTGCATCAATTATTCTGCGGATATGAAAAAAATATAGGAGATATACGATATATGGTCCAATACGACTATGTAGGACCGTGGGCTTATGTTATTCTGGGAATAAGTATTGTTTCAGCGTTTTTGACGAATAAAATGTGGAAGCGAGTTTTACTTTTATTGTGTAGTGCAATAGGGGTTATGGCTATTGCGCCGCTTTATGTTCTTTCATTTTTGGCAATACCAATCATTTTATTTTTGAAGCAGGAATGTAAAAATAGTATCTACTCTTACATTATTCTAACGTTAATGATACTTATTATGATTTCTAAACCCTGGGGCTACCTATTTGGGGATTTCCCGGTGTCTACATTGGTCGATAAAGTAAGTTTGTTTATTCTTGTTGTGACACTTAATTTGGAAGCAATAACTGGTTGGGCTCGAATTAAATTTAAAATGAGGCGCCGGAAACCAGTAGAAGGATAAATAACTATGGAAATGCAGTCTCGGAATCGTGAAAAAACTTATTACAAGTTGTTATTTTACGTGGCAATGATTGCTGCGATTTTTGTGTTTTTTTGTACGTATTTCATAACGAGGGGGGCGGCTGCTGGCTCCATATTATATATAGACATCCATGATACGTTTATGGATTTCTTTAATAGCGTGGTAAATACTGCAGTTGATCCTTATGCGGATGCGGGCATTATTTATCCACCTTTATGTACCATATTTTATCGGGCAATACTGCATATGATTTCTCCTAATGTTTTTCAGGAAATAATTATTGATGCAACTCCAGCAGCACAGCCCGAAGAGTTGAAATTATTTCAAGGATTTTGGATTCCCTTTATACTTTATGCAGCTATTACCTTTATTATTTTCATTATTGCCTTGGAAAGATTTAAAGGGGGAAAATTATCGGAAAAGATTTTATTTATTGCAGTATTATTACTTTCTAGTCCTGTTTTATTTCTGTTCGAGAGAGGGAATATTCTGTTTGTTGCATTGATTAGCTCTATTCTCTACTTTAGTCTATATGATTCGGAAAAAAAATGGAAACGCGAATTGGCATTGATTTGCCTTGCGGTAGCATTTGCTGTAAAGATATATCCGATTGTATTCGGTGTTCTGTTGCTGCGGGACAAGCGGTGGAAAGAAATACTTCGCTTGATTGTATATTGTATAGTTTTATTTGTATTACCTTTCTTCATGTTTAATGGTTTTGAAAGTATGAAACTATTTATCAAGCAATTAATGGGAGTGTCTTCCAGCCAAGGAACAGCTATGACCTTTGGTGGGCAATTGAATTTTTCTAAAAGTTTTATGTATATAAATGAGATGTTAGGTTGGGATATACCCAATCTACAATCTGCTGCCCAATTTTTCAATTGGCTACTCACAGGCTTGGCAATAATCTCGTTATTTATTTTAAAAGAAAGGTGGAAAGTTGCTGCTGTTGGAGCCGCCCTTATTGCGGGATTTCCCGGAATGAGTATATCTTATGTATTAGTATTTTTTATCATACCTATTGTGTTATTATTAGATAGCAATGAAAGAAATAAAATTTTAAATTATGTATATTTATTTTTTATGATAGTAATGATAATGCCTAAGGTGTTTTTAGATGCTGAGATGGGAGGGGGGAGCCGTTATATTGGTGGGAAACTAGATAGCTTTGCTTTTATGGGGATTGTTTTACTGGCAATAGGAGAATCGGTTATTTATCTTGCCTGCCAGATATCGAAGTGGGGAGAAATTAAAAAGGGCTTCTGCCTTGGGATTATATTAGGCTGTCTCACAGCTGTAATTGTCGTCCAAATATTCGTATGTCCGGGCGCGTGGTATTACACAGAGGATAAATACGAAAAGCTTTTTGGACAAGATTCAAATTTAGTGGCAGTAACGAAAAACAGTAGTGGGAAAATTATGGATCAATATATTAGTGAGACTGAAGCAATGGAAGAATTATTTGGAGAAGAGTATTATTTAGCATTTAATACAGCTGTTTTGGAAGATAATGAAGCGCATTCGGCAAAAAATTTATTATCCCATTTTGATACTGAAAACATAGACGAAACATACTATGATTCGGGTGATATAATTTATTATTATGCAGGACAAGAAAATAACGGGGTAGGAAGCCCTGAAACCTTTTATCACCTCCAATCAGATGAATATGTTCAGATTGCAATACCAATCTATTCATCCAGTCAAAAATTCCTCATTGATTGCTTTATTACCAGCGAAGAAGAATCCTACATTAATTTTATAATAAAAGAGGAAGCAACACGCTGTGGGGAAGATATGGTGACAAGTGTGTCGGTATTACCCGAAACAAAGCATTATTTGATAGAAATTGAAGCACAAGAAGAAAGTACACTGGGAGGTTATCTTATTTTATCCTTTCCTGAGGGAATTTATACTATTGAACAATTAAAAATTTTCCCTGTAGATGATCCGGTAAAAACGTTTAAGGAAGAGAGAAAAAATAATCAATGGGAAATAGAAGTGACACAGCCAGTCGTATTTAGTACAGAGCACGTATACGATGATATAAAAGAATTTTTAATTGATGGAGAATCAAGGGAGCCAATCAAAGTAAATGGAAGATATGCGGGTATTTATGTGTATCCTGATGATAGTCAAATACAGGTAATTAAAAAGCCATTGGGGATTAAAGTAGGCCTTAGCTTTTTGATTATTGTAACGGGAGCCGCTACTATTATTTGGAGAGGAATACATAACAGAAAAAAAAGCAGAAAACCAAAGTGATTTATGGCTTATTTACTTGAGCGGGAACCTTTCTATATAATCCCACAGTTCCATCTAATCCACGTTGAACAAATGAACGCGAGAATGTACGGAACAATTTGAAACCGTAACCGCTTTCGGCAAATATCTGTTCATTCAGATGCTGTTCATAGCTTGAGGCCGCATAGTCAAAATAGTATTGTATCAATGGAGACTTTGCATATTCTGCCTTCTGAAGCTGTGTAGTAACAAGCGGATAAATATCATTATAGAGTGAATATTCATATACATAAGGCCCCATTACATAATTGGATTGAACCGCATTGCCCAGATCAATGGCAACTTGCTTTTCTGTGTACTGCTGATTGCAATACACTTGTGAGAATGAAAAATAGATGTTAATAAAAAAGGAGCCAAACAAAGCAATAGCCAGCGCAATATATCCCAGTTTTTTGATAGACGTTTTTTTAAGGAACGTACAGTAAAGACATAATAGACCAGCACTACATTGTATAATGGAAGAAAGAATTAAAATATTCAAATCGGGAGTTGAAAAATCAGCGGCATATACATCAAAACGTACGCGAAATGCTTTCCAGAGAATTAAAATGACAACAACAGAAAAGAGAGCAAATAACATATGAGTTACTATATTTTTTTTGTGTTGAAGCATTTGACGAAAAGATTCTGTTTTGTAAAAAGCAAGCATAATATTGATAAATAGTAAAGGAAAGATTACAATGCTTTTGCGCATAATATAATCTTCTGAAAAGGTAGTTTGGAGCAAAAGGCCCAAAATGGCGCCGATTATAAAAGCATACTCCAAATTTTTCTCATTCAATAGAATACGGATATTAACAATCAGAGCCCACAATGTGAGAATTAAAAGCAGAGGATTATAAAAAAATATATTTGAAGTGAAAAAAGCAACTATATTCTTTAAGAATAATAGAGGGGATACATTCTGCGTAATAATCGTATAATCTTGTATCTGGGCAAAAGTGGAGAAAGCATCAAAAAGATTTTGGACAGCGGTAGTATTCCAAACTATGCGATAGTACAACTCTGCCAAGAAAAGAGCAGCAGCAGCGCCTAAACAATAAAATAGAAATGCGTACATCCATTTTTTTCTATCTCTCCGGAGAATTAAGACGATACATATTGCTAGGCCAATGACTAAAACAAAAAAATTAGATAAATATACAAAAAAAATTGAGGACACACTTAAAAAGGCAAGCCAGAAGTAACGCATTCGGTTAGAGTGCCGTTGCCTCAGGAAAATATAGAATGTAAGCAAGGTGAAAAAGCAACGAAAAATACTGGGCTCAAATTGACGGCTTGCAGTTAGAAAGATAAAATCTACACACAGATATGCTAAAATTACAAGCAAGGCAACACGATATTTTTTTTGATTCTCACCCAATAGATGATTTAGATTTCGAATACTAAGCGCTAGAAGAATAAAGATGCTGATTGCACAGAAAACAGAGGGCATACGCATACCATAGAAGTTATTGCCAAATAGTTGAAAAGATATATACTGAAGTGCGTTTCCCAGAGCATTTGAACGGAAATGAGGGGACGTCCACAGTTCAAATCCATCGGCTGTGGTATGAAGATCTCCATAATGGGTTAAATTAATCGCAACAGTTGAGTAAGCGCCTTCATCGATTGGCTGATACATTGCAAGGCCAAGGTTAGGTACATCTTTTTCCAAATCAATTCCCCGCATACAAAATAGAACCATTAAAATCAAAAAAACGATAAATACGGTATATTGTTTGCGAAGCGACGGCTTGAGTAGATTCATGTATTAACCTCAAAATATATTATTATAAGCTAAACTAATTATAAGTGATAAATCACTTTGGTTCAAGAAAAATGGTGAGTAGCAGTTAACTTAAAAGGTCAATCGATATAAAATATATTACCACTATATCAAGGAGAGAAATGACGGGAGGAAGAAAATATGGTATAATGTAAAACATAAAGAGCAAAGGATATTGGTAATAAAGATGATAAAAGTTTTAAGCGTTTTCGGTACCCGGCCGGAAGCAATTAAGATGTGTCCGCTTGTAAAGGAGATGGAGCTTTGCAGTGAGATGGAAAGCGTAGTCTGCATTACGGCACAGCATCGGCAAATGCTGGATCAGGTACTTGAAGTATTTGAGATAAGGCCAGACTATGATTTGAATGTTATGAGCAGATGTCAGACGCTTTTTGATATTACCGCTAAAGTAATTTGCGGTTTAAAAGAGGTGCTTGAGGACAGTCATCCGGATATTGTTTTAGTACACGGAGATACGACGACCAGTTTTGCGGCGGCGTTGGCTGCTTTTTATTGTAGAATACCGGTTGGACATGTAGAAGCGGGGCTGCGCACATACGACAAGTATTCGCCATTCCCGGAGGAGATGAACCGTACACTTACAGGCGATATTGCGGAGTTGCATTTTTCTCCTACTACACAAAATAAAGATAATCTTCTTTGTGAAAATATCCAAAAAAATATATTTGTGACGGGCAATACTGTTATCGACGCATTCAAGACAACGGTGCGGGATACTTATGTATTTGAAAATGAAGCATTGAATACCCTGCCTTTCGGAGAGAAAAGGTTTGTACTCATGACGGCACATCGACGTGAGAATCTTGGCAAACCTCTTGAAAATATATGTAAAGCCGTGCTCCGGCTGGCGGAGAAATATACGGATATTCATTTTGTGTATCCGGTACATCTGAATCCGGCGGTCAGAAAAACGGTATTTGCATATCTTGATGGTAAAAAAAATATTACATTGCTTGACCCCGTTTCGGTGGCGGATATGCATAACATGATGGCGCGCAGCTTTCTTGTGATGACGGATTCGGGCGGTTTACAGGAGGAAGCGCCTTATTTCGGGATACCTGTATTGGTCATGCGTACAGAAACAGAACGGCCGGAAGCTGTTGAAATGGGTACGGTACGCGTTGTTGGCGTAAAGGAGGAAGATATTGTTGCGGCAGCTGAACATTTGATAAATGATGCCACTGAATATGACAAGATGGCTCAGGCAGTCAATCCTTATGGCGATGGACATGCAAGCGAGCGGATCATTGATGCGATTTTAAAGTGGGCAAAGGAAGAAAAGTAATTTCATGAAAATATTTCGGAATGTAGGAAGTTTTATTGCAGATATTTTTGTAAATAGGCGCCTTGTACTTGCGCTGACGAAAAAAGACGTAAAGAGGAGATACGCCGGTGCAATATTTGGCAATCTATGGTCTTTTGTAACGCCGTTGCTCCAGATTATTGTCTATTGGTTTGTCTTTGGCTTTGTTTTTAACAGTGGCCCTGTGAATGGGGTGCCCTATGCTCTATGGTTCATATGTGGAATTGTTCCATGGCTATTTGTTTCGGAAGCAATCAGTTCTTCAAGCAATAGTTTTACAGAATATAGTTATTTGGTCAAAAAGGTTATTTTTAATGTTAATATTTTACCTTTGGTGAAAATATTTTCCTCTATGTTTGTCCACATTTGTTTTATGATTTTGGTTTTTGTGGTTGCTATGTGTTTAGGGTATTTTCCAACCCTGTATACTATACAGCTTATTTATTATATGTTTTGTTCTGTTATGTTAGTGTTTGCGATTGGCTTGATTTTTTCGTCTGTTATGGTGTTCTTCCGGGACATGAATCAGCTTATTGGAATTTTCATTATGATAGGTATGTGGATGACCCCTATCGCATGGCAGGTGAGTATCCTGAAAGGGTATGCTTGGGTCGAAAATTTGAATCCTTTCTTTTATATTATTGAGGGATACCGTGACAGTTTACTGTCACGGGCATGGTTCTTTGAGCATGGAGAGGTCACGCTTTACTTCTGGATATTCACTGGAATATTGTTTGTGATTGGAATTACGATATATAATAAACTGAAACCCCATTTTGCGGATGTATTATAAGGAGCTTCGGATGGAAGAGCAGGAATATAAAGTACAAGTTGAACATATATCAAAATCCTATCGGATGTATGAAAATCAGATAGATAGGGTCAAAGAGGCTTTTAGCATAAGAAAAAGGAGTTATCACACTGATTTCTCGGCCCTTACAGATGTTTCCTTCAAAGTTAGGGGAGGAGAGATACTGGGAATCGTAGGAAAGAATGGTTCGGGGAAATCTACATTACTAAAAATTATTACGGGAGTATTGACGCCGACTTCAGGTATAGTGACTGTAAAAGGTAGGATATCTTCACTTTTGGAGCTTGGGACAGGCTTCAATATGGAATATTCTGGAATTGAAAATATTTATTTTTATTGCACGATTATGGGATTGGAAAATGATGAGATCAATGCACGCCTCAATGATATCATCGCGTTCGCAGACATCGGCGAACATATCCATCAGCCGGTCAAAACATATTCTAGTGGGATGTTCGCGAGGCTAGCTTTTGCGTGTGCAATTAATGTTGATCCGGATGTTTTGATTGTCGATGAGATATTAAGCGTCGGGGATATTAAGTTTCAGGCCAAATCCTTTAATAAGTTTCGAGAGTTTAAAGAAAGAGGCGTTACCATTATTTATGTTGGGCATGATTTAGGAGTTGTACGCAATTTTTGTGATCGTGCT
The DNA here is from genome assembly GCF_003628755.1 of Christensenella minuta. Classification (NCBI taxonomy): domain Bacteria; kingdom Bacillati; phylum Bacillota; class Clostridia; order Christensenellales; family Christensenellaceae; genus Christensenella; species Christensenella minuta. The sequence goes on from NZ_CP029256.1 coordinate 218,918, forward strand.
ATTTGGATGAATAATGGAAAGATAATTGATGACGGTGAGCCTCTGTATATTACGGCAAAATATACTGAATTTATGTATACGGGAGAGAGTGATATAATCGATAGTTTCGAAACACAGGAAGGAAAGATTAAAGACCGTTCAACTGTAATCAAGGAAGCTGTAAAGACGGATACTCCTATTTCCCATTGGGGGACCTTTATGGGGCTGATTAAAGATACGAAAGTGCTGGATGACGAAGGAAAGGAACTGATGTATACAGATATATTTCAGCCATTCCATGTGAGGATAACATTTGAAGGCCGTGAAGATTTGAACTATAAAAATCTCAGTGTCGCCATCTCGATCAAGAATCAGGAGGGAACAGATATTTTGGTTTGTACGACTGCCGATATCGATATGACATTTGAAGCGGGCGCTTCAGAATATGTTGTAGATTTCCGTGTGGATCATAGACTGGCAAAGGGTGAATATGTTTTAGTGGTGGCGATTGAGGATAGGGAGAATGCTTCTACATCTTATTATGAATATATTGAAGGCGCAAAATATATCAAAAATTATGCACCAGATACAATATACGGATTATTTTTGCCGCATTATGATGTTACAGTTAATAAAATATAAGCTTGGAGCAAAATATGAGCGAAGAGAAAATCAATAGCAAGGAATACTGGAATGAGAGATTCGACGGCGACTGGGATGAAAGCGCCGGGAGAATACAGACAAAGTTTTTCACCTATATTTTGTTGGAAGGTCTTTCGGCGGATATCCGCGAAGATATCTTTAAAAGCAAATATTCGATAGGCGATGTGAGCGGAGGAACGGGCGACAGTCTTCCTATTCTACATGAAGAATTCCCAGAAAGTTTTCTGCGTGGCTATGACTTTTCAGAGCGTGCCATTGCGCAGGCCAGAGAGCTATATCCTAAATTTGATTTTAAGGTTGCCGATATTTTTTCGGCAGAATATCCCGAACATGTTTTAATTTGTTCTAATACGTTGGAGCATTTTAAAAATCCGTGGGAAGCGTTTGATAGTTTAGCGAAGATTGAGCCTAAATATATTGTAATCCTAGTTCCATTCCTGGAAGCGGAAACAATGAAAACTGATAATATCGTTGAAGAGCATGTATCTTACTTCGATTGCGAAAATATCCAGACGGAGCGCTGCGGATATAAATTGATACAATATCGGGCTGTTGATACGCTGGGAATATGCTGGCCGGGGTATCAGATATTATTGGTTTACGCACCCGATGACTGCAGCGCAGAGAAAGTAAGTCTGGAGAAAGAAGTAATAGATGCGCAGTTGAGAACACCGATAAATCTCCGTATGGAAAGGATGGCGGATCTATTTCGGGAATACAACACTTGTCTTTATAAGACAAAACTGAATTTTATTTATTCTCAGCTACATCTTGACAGTGAACGAAAGCATTCGGCCTATCTGACGACACGTGTGGAAGAGTTGGAGAAAGCAAAAGAAAAAATGGCGGCTGCTCAGAATGCTATGGAGAATCATATTTCTAATATTAGCAATTCGATGGGCTATAAGGTACTGCAAAGGTGTTACGCTTTTGCGGAGCGGCATAAAGCTGTGCGGGCAGTTGGCAGAAAAGTAAAGAAGATATTGGATGGGAGAAGGAAAAAGAAGCAAGAAAAAGCCTTGCTTGCCTATGTGGAAAGTATTCTTGATGCCTATAATGGGGAATATGTTTTTTTATTTCAACCTTTGATTGAGTGGCATGTACCGCTTTTTCAGAGGCCGCAGCAGATTGCACGGTCCTTAGGAAAAGCGGGTGTATTGTATTTTTATTCTACTGCAAATATGACAGATCATATCCCAATCGGTGAGGAAGTATCGAAGAACTGTTATGTATTAAATGTCGGGTCTTCTTTAGAAAAAATTGCACGCCTTATTACCAGAAAAAATAAAAAACTTATTTATAATATCTATTCGACAGATAACTGGTCGTCTATTGATTGGATCAAAAGCAATCAAAGATGGGCTTATAGAACCGTATATGAATATATTGATGCTATTTCAGAGGAAATATCTGGCAACGCAATTCCAGATGCAACCTATCAGCGCCATAATTATTTGATTCATGCAAAAGATGTATTGGTTGTTGCTTCAGCGGATAAACTTTATCAAGAGGTATGTGAGAAAGTCCCCGCAAAAAAAGAGGTTGCGTTGGTGACGAATGGTGTGGACATAGAGCATTTTACTCATTTGGAGGCAAGAGAAAGAGCGGTTCCGCGGGAAATGGAAGAAATTGTCGCGATGGGAAAGCCTATCATCGGTTATTATGGGGCGCTTGCGACGTGGACAGATACAGAGCTGATTACCTATGTAGCAAACCAGCGGCCAGATTATCAATATGTTCTGATTGGCCCGCGGTATCATAACAGACCGGAATTTGATGAGGTCGAAAAACTGACGAATGTTTATTTGTTGGGTACAATACACTATAATATTCTACCGCAATATGCGCGTTGGTTTGATGTGGCGACCATTCCGTTTATGGTAAACGATATTTCGGAATCCACCTCACCAATTAAGCTATTTGAGTATATGGCTTTGGAGAAACCTATCGTAACGACCGATATGCCTGAATGCGAAAAATATCGCTCGGTTATGGTAGCGAAAAGCTATGAGCAATATGTTGAAATGTTGGACAGAGCACTTGCACGAAAAAATGACCCGGAATATTTAGCGTTGCTTAGGGCCGAGGCGCGGGAAAATTCATGGGATCATAAAGCGGTGGAGATTCTGGAAGCTTTGAGAATCAGATAGATAAAATAATGAAGTAATATAAAAACCCCGAACCAAGAAAAAAGGACATTGAAAGAAAAGACCTCCAATTGTAGGATAGAAACTATGATAGGAGGTTTTTTGTGTGTCAGGGAAAAAGGAATGTATCACTACAGCGAAGAAATGGAGGCACAAGTGTGAAAAGAATATGAACCAGGGGAAAGCACGCATGGATTGAGCCGAAAATATGGTGTTAGCCGATGGTCAGTTCATTGATGGAGCGGATTAGCAGCGCCAGTCCGCACTGTTGAAAAGGAGGAGAAAACAAAAGAATCCCAAAGACCCGGAACAACTGATCCGACGATTGCAACGGAATGTATTGGCTGCTAAAAAATCCAGTCATTCGAACAGGCTGTGCAAATGATTGACGACTACATACATTTTTACAATTACGAGCGTATCCAACTAAAATACCGTCTGACTCCGTTCGAGAAACGAAGTCAGACGGCGTAATCCCTTGATATCCTACGATTGGTCTTTCTTTTTTATCTATTTATTCCGCCTCAGGCGATACACTCGGAGCCGCCTCAGGCGATGTACTCGGAGCCGCCTCAGGCGATGTACTCGGAGCTGCGTCAGGCGATGTACTCGGAGCTGCCTCAGGCGATGTACTCGGAGCTGCCTCAGGCGATGTACTCGGAGCTGCCTCAGGCGATGTACTCGGAGCCGCCTCAGGCGGTGCAAACAGAGATAATGTGTTTGCGGAAAGTGTGTTAGACATGCTGTTCAAAGAATTAATCAGCTTCATGATGGAATAGCCGTAAGATGTATTAGTTGCCCATTTTGCAGAGAGTTGTCCTAATGTAGGTGCTGAACCTCTTCCGTAAATATTGACTACGGCATCCCATCGAGGATCTACGCAGGAGTTCACCAGACTTGCGGAAGACGCATAACATTTCAGATGCTGGATTTGCGCCCGAATACCCATACGGATACCAGTAGCGTTATCGCCAAACTTTTCGGCAAAGTTTGCGCATTGTCCGGTACTATTATTATCGAAAGCTCCCAATCCTGCAAAATTAAAGTATTCGACTGGCACGATTCCACCGAATTGTAACCAACCTGTTTCATAGATCATCTGTGCAAAGGCAACATCAACCTTTACCCCCTCAGCTTTTGCCTCTTCATAGTATATTTGGCAGAACTGCGCTAAATCGACATTTCTGTCTATATAATATTGAGGATAAGTTTTGCCGCTATTTAAATAGTAATTTATCATCTGATTTACAGTAGTTCCTGAATCTCCCATAATTGTATAAGATAGGGATGAATCATAGATGACATTGACATACTTGGTCATCATACAACCGGTGTTACCTTTGTTATCCGTGCCGTAGATATTAACGCCATACATACCGTATTTGTTGTCGAACTTGCTGATGTCAACGGTAGCGTCCCATACGCCGGAGGCTGTGTTGACACCCGCGTATTGCTTGGCAGAACCGTAGCCGGCTGAACAGTTCCATACCTCGAAGAGGACGCTCTTAACGCCGCTCTTATCGGTGACGCCGCCGACCTGGGCGATGAATTTGGAATTGGTGGTCTCGTCCGGCTGGAACCATGTCGCTGTCGGCGCTTCAGTGTCACCTATCTTAATGTAGCGAGTCATTATACAACCGGTGTTGCCTTTGTTATCCGTGCCGTAGATATTAACGCCATACATACCGTATTTGTTGCCGAACTTGCTGATGTCAACGGTAGCGTCCCATACGCCGGAGGCTGTGTTGACACCCGCGTATTGCTTGGCAGAACCGTAGCCGGCTGAACAGTTCCATACCTCGAAGAGGACGCTCTTAACGCCGCTCTTATCGGTGACGCCGCCGACCTGGGCGATGAATTTGGAATTGGTGGTCTCGTCCGGCTGGAACCATGTCGCTGTCGGCGCAGTGGTGTCTCCAATGACATTGACATACTTGGTCATCATACAACCGGTGTTGCCTTTATTATCCGTGCCGTAGATATTAACGCCATACATACCGTATTTGTTGCCGAACTTGCTGATGTCAACGGTAGCGTCCCATACGCCGGAGGCTGTGTTGACACCCGCGTATTGCTTGGCAGAACCGTAGCCAGCTGAACAGTTCCATACCTCGAAGAGGACGCTCTTAACGCCGCTCTTATCGGTGACGCCGCCGACCTGGGCGATGAATTTGGAATTGGTGGTCTCGTCCGGCTGGAACCATGTCGCTGTCGGCGCAGTGGTGTCTCCAATGACATTGACATACTTGGTCATCATACAACCGGTGTTGCCTTTATTATCCGTGCCGTAGATATTAACGCCATACATACCGTATTTGTTGCCGAACTTGCTGATGTCAACGGTAGCGTCCCATACGCCGGAGGCTGTGTTGACACCCGCGTATTGCTTGGCAGAACCGTAGCCGGCTGAACAGTTCCATACCTCGAAGAGGACGCTCTTAACGCCGCTCTTATCGGTGACGCCGCCGACCTGGGCGATGAATTTGGAATTGGTGGTCTCGTCCGGCTGGAACCATGTCGCTGTCGGCGCAGTGGTGTCTCCAATGACATTGACATACTTGGTCATCATACAACCGGTGTTGCCATGTACATCCGTGCCGTAGATATTAACGCCATACATACCGTATTTGTTGCCGAACTTGCTGATATCAACGGTAGCGTCCCATACGCCGGAGGCTGTGTTGACACCCGCGTATTGCTTGGCAGAACCGTAGCCGGCTGAACAGTTCCATACCTCGAAGAGGACGCTCTTAACGCCGCTCTTATCGGTGACGCCGCCGACCTGGGCGATGAATTTGGAATTGGTGGTCTCGTCCGGCTGGAACCATGTCGCTGTCGGCGGATCTTTTTCCGATGAATATGGTGGAATCGAATTGGGATATTTTGCAGCATAGCTATTTACCGCGCTGGTGATACGGTCAGCCATGATACTCATATTGCTATCCTTCTGGACAGCGGTCAGATCATTGGTATTTGTCATAAAACCAGCTTCCAAGAGAATCGTAGGAACACGCGAATACTTTGTAAGATGGTTATTGCTGTTGTTAAGCTGAACACTGCTTTTTGAAGGATAGCTGGATTGTTGGAATGAACTATTTAATATATTTGCAAAATCATAGGAACGCTGAACAGATTCTTGATTTCTTTCATATTTACCAACACCATCACGATTTCCAACCCAGTTCGTATAAAAGGTAATACAACCGGAAGGATTACTGGCAGAAACGGTTCCATCACCACTTGAGTTATGGTGAAGGGAGAGCACAAGGTCCGGCTGAGAGGTGATTTTTGAATTATATTTACTGGGATTATGGATGGCATCCAAAATCACATCTAAATCATATTGGGAACGATTAGAAGGACAAGGAGTCTGAATCACCGATGGGAGGTTCGGATAGAGTGTAATGGGATTAGTAAGATATACTGTATAACCCGCCGCGGTCAATTTCTGATAAGTATAGTAAGTTAATTTTTCATTGAGATCATCTTCTCGGATGGTTTTTCCATCATAGGTTACAGATGCTCCGGAAGTTTTGGCCGATGGACTATGGCCTGCCTGTAAAAAGATAACAAAATCGCTGTTGCTTTTGGCCTGGGCGGGAATCATACCAACCAGTAACACTAAAACAAGAGTGATAACCAAAATAAAACTAAAATTTTTTCTTGCATATTTTCTCATTCACGATACTCCCGATTTGTTCTTTTTCCATAGTAATTGGTAATACTCTATATTAGGATACAGGAATCCTATCAAAAAATCAATTCATGATGTCACAAAAAATTCATGAAATTGTAAATTTTATGATACATTTTCCATGGCGCTTGGAGTGAAGACAGATATATGGTATACTAAAAAAAATTGAAAGGACGAGGACATATGAAAAAAGGAATTACATTTGCGGTGGCCATTATCTTCGGAATGTTCATGTTTATTGGATGCGCGATAGATGGAGAGAAGGAGGGAACAGTACAGTCAACAGTAACCTCCGAACCTACATTGATGGTTGAGACAACGCAAATCCCCTCTCCTATGCCGGTTCAGACTCCGGGGGCGCCGCAGGAATTTACATATGATGATCCTGCGCAAATTATAGTCAGATATCACAATGAAGAGACGCAACAGGAAGAAGAGAGCACTTATGAAATAGGCGAAGATGCGGGGAATTTTTCAGCCCTTGATGCTGTAAATGCAGTTATTTTTGGAGAGGACAAAGTCAAAGCGAATTCAATTGTACTTTCAGAGGGGAATTTATTTATTGATTTTGATAATTCCATTTATGATATAAATATGGGGTCTTCAGGAGAAGGAAATGTGTTGGAAGCGATTGCGGATGCCTATTTGAATAATGTAGAGGAAGTAAATGCGATTTATTATTCAGTTAATGGTGAAGATTATTCCAGCGGGCATATCATCCAAGGAAAAGATCAGCCATTTAAGCTAAGATGAAATTTGGAGCGGCATAAAATGGGGAAGATAGGGAAAAGGATTGACGATTTTTATGACAATGCGGAAACGCTCTATGAATTGTTGGTTGCAGATCAGCAGATTCTTGAAGAGAAACAAAATATATTAGATATAAAATGTATCGAAATTGGGAAGAAAGAGCAGGAAATTGAGCTTTTAAAAAATACAGCACAGGAATTTGGCGCCAAGCTGAATGAAATCTATCTTTCTCATGGATACCGGGCTTTACAAAAATATTATAATTTGTCTCAAAAAAATAAAATTACACGGGCTTTTTCAAAAGGTATTCACAGATGCCTTAATAGAATATTTCATGCACCGGCAGGTCCACCCTTGGCCGAAAAACGAGAAATTGAAAAACAGTCCTCCATTTTTCAAGATAAACAAAACCAAAAAACGTTTGATATTATTTTTTTGGCCATGATTGACTGGACCTACCGTTTTCAACGCCCGCAACATTTAGCGAAGGGGCTTGCCCAAAAGGGATATCGGGTTTATTTTATCAACCCTACGTTTTTGGGAAGAAACAGAAAACAAAAGGGTAATTTAGTTTCTGTTACATTTGAGAACGAGATGCCTAATATCAACGGGCTCTCAAATAGTAAGGACCTTTTTGATATTATGTCCAAAGTAGAAGCTTTGGTTAAAATGGAGGGCATTAAAAATGCAATTGTAATATCAGAATATCCTACATGGGCTCCTGTCTGCCACCGCTTGAAAAAGCGCTATGGGTTTCCGGTGGCCTTTGATTATTTGGATGACGTGCGTGACTTTACCCATTTGGAACATTCCGAATTGTTGAATGAATGCTTTGATCAAATGTTTGAAATCAGTGATCTCGTGTTTGCGTCGTCTTCGTATTTATTTGACAAAGCTGAGCGGCAAAATAGTAATTGCCTTCTATTGCGTAATGGTACGGAGTTTGCACATTTTTATCAGGCTTACGAAAAACGGGAGCAAAGTGAAAGACCGGTTGTCGGTTATTATGGAGAAATTTCCAACTGGTTTGATGATCGCCTCATGGTATATGCTGCCAAAAATTTACCGGAGTATGATTTCGTCCTGATTGGAAACCACACCTACGGACATGTAGAAGAGCTCGAAAAGCTTTCCAATGTGAAGTTGCTGGGAGAAAAACCTTATGGTGAGCTTCCCGGTTATTTGAAGTCTTTTGACGTTGCGGTAATTCCATTTGACGCGTCCAGGGATTTGATTAAAGCTACAAATCCAGTTAAATTTTATGAATATCTGTCAGCAGGGAAAAAAATAGTTGCAACGGAAATTCCGGAGTTGATGCCCTACCGTAATGAATATGCACTACTATCTAACGAACCTTCACGGTTTGTCGGGTATTTGAAAGAATGCATTGAAGGACGGGACGGATTAAAAGGCGAAGAGGAACGGCTGTGCTTTGCACGCAAGAATGATTGGACAAATCGCGTTGAGATACTCGGATGTGAGTTGGAAAAATTACAATCTTTATCGCATCACTAAAAAATATTCATATTCTTGTATAAAGGTATTGATTTTCTTGGATATATATGTATAATTATACATTATAAGTTTTAAATATTTATTGGAGGAACGATATGAAAAAGATTATTGCTTTGGTACTGACAGTATTGATGGCTGTGGCAGTGTTCGCAGCATGCTCTGCGCCGGAAACGGCTGCGTCGGAAGCGCCTTCCGAGGCTGTTTCCGCAGAACCGTCTACAGACGCGTCCGAAAGCGCGGAAGCGACAGGGGAAGGCGCGGCGGCAGGCGGCCTAGTGGATAAGATCAAGGAAGCGGGTGAGCTCGTGCTTCTGACGAATGCACAGTTTCCTCCTTATGAATACCTTGGGGACGACAATCAGCCGACGGGCGTGGATATTGAAATCGCACAGAAAATCGCAGACGAGCTGGGCGTGAAGCTGACGGTTGTAGATATGGATTTCGACGGCCTGGTTCCGGCGCTGAACGGCGGCAAGGGCGATTTTATCGCGGCTGGCTACACGATTACGGAAGAGCGTCAGCAGAGCGTTGATTTTTCGGATGAATATGCAACGTCCAATCAGATGGTGATCGTAACGAAGGACGACCCGAAGGTTGCGGGTGCGACGGTGGAAGATCTTGCAGGAAAGACAATCGGCGTGCAGCTGGGAACGACGGGCGACCTTTTTGTATCGGACGAGGTGGAAGGAGCAACCGTAAAGCAGTATAAGAGCGCAATTGAAGCGGGCATGGATCTTGCGAATGGTAAGCTGGATGCGGTAGTTGTGGATAAGCTGCCGGCACAGAGCATTGTGGCAAATAATGACAGTTTGACGGTGTATGACGACGTCCTCACAACGGAACAGTATGCGATGGCGGTTCGGAAGGGCGAATCGGATGACCTGCTGGAAGTGATTAACAAAGTATTGGCTGATATGAAGGGCGATATTCAGGATTTGACGCAGAAGCATTTCGACCAGTATTCGGGGACTTCTTCAGAAGCTGAGTAATCTCGACTTTTAAAAGTTTGCAGAAGAATTTTCTTCTGCAAACTTTTTTTTTCTCCATAAGTATAGTATAATAATACATGCTTGCGCGTTTTCCTGAAAAAATGCGGTAAATAGTTGCCGGTGTACGGTAAATAATGGAGCTTGGGGATATGTTTGACAATCTTGGACAACAAATTTATAATACACTGATTGCGAACGACCGTTGGACGATGTTCCTGGATGGTCTGCTCGTTACCCTGATGATCGCTGGAATTGCGGTGTTAATGGGCGTTGTAATCGGATCGGTTGTTGCGATCGCGAAGGTCAATGCGCTGCGCAATAAGCGCCTGAAATGGCTGAACGTCATCTGCGATATCTACCTGACGGTGATTCGGGGCACGCCGGTGCTGGTGCAGCTTCTGATTATGTATTATATTATTTTTGCTGCTGCGCCGATCGAGATGGCGCCATATGTTGCGGCGCTTGCATTTGGTATTAACAGCGGTGCTTACGTTGCCGAGATCGTACGTTCGGGCATTATGGCCGTACCGCGCGGACAAATGGAAGCGGGACGGTCTCTCGGCCTTACAAACGGCATGACGATGCGCACCATTATTTTTCCGCAGGCAATCAAAAATATCCTGCCCGCGCTGGGGAATGAATTTATCGTGCTGTTTAAAGAGACGTCTATCGTTGGATATGTTGCGGTTACGGATTTGACGCGTGCCGCCGAGCTGGTACGTTCGCGGACAATGGACGCTTTCGTTCCGCTGATCTTTATTGCACTTGTTTATCTTGGTATTGTTATGTTGATTACATGGGCGCTTAGGAAACTGGAAAAGAAACTCGCCCGGAGCGATGTGAGGTAGGAGTGCGCGATGATTATTGTAAAAGAATTATTTAAGCAATTTAATGATAATATGGTCCTCAGAGGCATTGACGAGCACATCGAGCGGGGCGAGAAAGTCGTGATCGTCGGACCCTCCGGCAGCGGAAAATCTACATTTTTACGTTGCCTGAATATGCTGGAAATACCGACCAGCGGTGAAATATGGTTCGAGGGAAAGCTTTTGACCGATAAAAACACGGATATCGATAAGGTGCGCCAAAAAATGGGGATGGTATTCCAGCAGTTTAATCTGTTCCCGCACAAGACGGTTGGGCAGAATATTATGCTTGCGCCGCTGAAGCTGGGATTGATGACGGAAGATGAAGCGCAGGAACGTGCAGAAACACTCTTGAAAAGAATCGGATTATCGGATAAAATAGATTCATATCCTTCGCAGCTCTCGGGTGGACAGCAGCAGCGTGTGGCAATTGTACGTGCGCTTGCCATGAATCCGGATGTTATGCTTTTCGACGAACCGACATCCGCGCTGGATCCTGAGATGGTTGGCGAGGTGCTTGATTTCATGCATACGCTCGCGGATGAAGGAATGACGATGGTTGTTGTCACCCACGAGATGGGGTTTGCAAAGGAAGTTGCAACCCGCTGCCTGTTTATGGACGAGGGTAAGGTTCTCGAGCAGGCGCCGCCGACGGAATTCTTTGATTCGCCGAGGAACCCAAGGCTGCAAGATTTTCTTTCCAAAGTATTGTAAACTGCATTTTGCAGTTTTATGTGCTCGTAGCTCAGCTGGATAGAGCGCAGGACTCCGACTCCTGAGGCCAGAGGTTCGAATCCTCCCGGGCACACCAAACCAAGATAATCCGAACCTGATCCCAATCGGAGAAGGGTTCGGATTTATTGTTTTCTTAGCGCCTTCTGAAGATAAAAAACCAATCAAACGGAGGCGTAAAAAATGAGCAGAATCAAAATCAATGAATCAAAAATCGGCAGGTACGGACGGATGCGGCTTGTATTCATCAAGGAGCACCGGAAAGATTTATACACAGAGCTTCTCTTTTCGGGTAGTCTGGAAGATTATCTATGTGAATTGAATAAGGAAGTGCTGGATCGGATATGGGAATATACCTGCCAGATTGCAAAAGAGCAAGGCATCGACGAAGAATTGAAAGCGCACGATCAAATGGCGTGGGTTGGAACGATGAATGCGATTAAAGCGCAGGCGGAGGAAGTTATCCTTAATGAGATAATCAGAGAATAATCCCCTATAATACGTAGATTGCAAGAACGATATGATATACTTATAATATAGGTGAGAGGATTAGATATGATGGAGAAATTCCAGATTGCTGTAGCAACATTACCCAAAAGCAGATTGGATATCCATCTGGATATTGATATGATAAAAGTGGCGTTGATATATGGCGATGAGGTAAAACTGTATAGTTTATCAGCCGAGTTTAGTACATATACACAAATAATATCGGGAATGAATAATGACCAATTTGGAGATTTCGAAGTGCTAAGGAAACTTTAACCTAAGTCAGAGTATCCAATGATAAGGCGGACGGTATCTATATGAATACCGGCCGCCAATTCATATTACCCGATTTTCTTTTTCTTTAATTTTTGTTTCCGCTTCCACTCCCGAAACTCTTTCTGACCTTCCTCGCTCTCAAAGAATCTTTGTATCTCCGGGAGCAGGCAGCGAGCCAGTGTGTCGATCTCGTACTGTGGTATTTTCTCCTCCTTTGCCTTCCTTACCATGTATCCCTCCGTATTCAGTTGTCAGACTCTATTCAGTTTTCAAGGTACTTACCGTATTGGGGCGTTATTGCGGCTGCGGCTTTCCCTGCGCATCTGCCGCTCCCGCTCCCGTTCCGCACGGTCTTTGGCAAAAATGTCTTCCAATAATTCCTTTACTCTTTTGGGCGCAATCTTCACCGCCCGAAAGAAATCCCGCGTACTCTCCCATAGCCGGTCAAAGTCTCCTCGCAGATCCCGCAGCTTCCATTCCTTCTCCGCCAGCTCCCGCTTCAATTCCGGGATTGTAGAGCGAGACACGATCCCCTCCTTGGCCAGCGTGAGCATCCCCTCAAATTCCTCCCCGGTCAGTTCCACCTTTCCGAAGATCTTCTTCTTTCCGGTATGTTCCAATTCATAAAAGGTCTTATATACCTCCCGTTTGGGCTCCAGTACCTGTTCGATCCTGTCCAGTTCCTGCTGCCGCATCCGCGCTTTCCGCTCCATTTCTCTTACTTTCTCCTGCTCCTGCCGCAACCTGTAATCCAGTACGGATAAGTGCTCCGCGGTGCTCCCGCGCACCCCGCGTTCAAAATCCGTATATCCCGCGTCCCTCATGTGTTCGTAGAATCTGTCCTGCAACAGGCTGTACGGATGTACCAGACGGGGCTTCCCCTTCCCGTCCCGTATCGTGTTTCCGCGTTCGTCCGTCATTTTCCTCGATCCCCATTTCTTGGAATGGCTGACCTGATGAACCACCTCCTTGACCTTGCCTATAAGGGCTTTGTCTCTGCACCGCTTTGTCCACCGGATCTCCTTTTCCACTACAGGGATATACACGACGTGCAGGTGGTAATGATATACGTCATATCCGTATTCGGCGGACAGGCTGCGGTTCCGCTCGTCCGCGTGCATGACCGCCGAGATAATGTACTGCTCGCCGCCCGCGATCTCTGCGGCGAGCTTGTATGCCTCCCGGTAGAACCTTACGGCATACGCATAGCCGCCGTGCCGCTCAAAGTACGCGGTGTTGACGTCGAATACCATCTCGTCGAATACGTTGGCGTCCTGCCTGAGTCCACGTGTGCTGACGACCTTGTCCTGTACCAGCCTGTCAAAGGCCTGCGCATAGGTCCCTTCGCACTTTTTGAAATATACATTGTTTCCGCTCCGCTCCGGTATGACGTCCGGGTTGCTGTACGATTCGTTCTTCCGCTCGTTGTGCCGCTCACGGATACCGATTGCTTTTTTCGTGTAAGGCTTGTTGCGCACGACGGTACGGTCTGGTTTGGGCATGAACTTCACCTTCCTTTCGCTGCGTGCCGCAGGGAGCGCCGGGAGAATACTTTGGAAAAGTATTTGACCCACTATGACACTTTCGTGCTCCGCTCCGAAAGCTGTCATGCGGGCTCTCCGAGGGCCCTGCGGGGCTGTATATCCGAGATAGACGCAAGCAGCAGTTCGCATATGAACTGCTCACGATATGATTCTATCAGTACAAATATGAACTGTCAATAAAAATATTTCAGAAGTGAACTGTTTATGATATACTGGTCACAGATAGTAACAACAAAAAGGAGAAAAAAGTAATGACGACAGGGGAAAAGATACGGAAATACAGACTGGAACGGGGGCTTTCCCAGAAGGAGCTGGGGCTGCGGGCAGGGATGAGCGAGCCCGCGGTACGCAACTATGAGCTGGGGAACCGTATCCCGTCGGTCAAGCGGTTGGAGGCTTTGGCGGGTGCGCTCGGGGTGAGCCGGTTCGCCCTGTCTGATCCGGACCTTGACACTTACATCGGGGTGATGCACGCCTTATTTTATTTGGAGGATACCTATGGACTGGAGCCGATTGACCGCAGCGGAGAGATTGTGCTGAAGTTCCCGATTGAAAATTCCCTTTATGAGGATGTGCGTTCATGGTGCAAAGAGCGGCAGGCGTTTGCGGAGGATAAGATTTCCCGCGAGGACTATGACGAATGGCGGCATACCTTTCCCAAAATACGGACGGAACGAAACATACGGGCTGTGCGTGAGCTGCAAAAGAAGCAAAAATAGCTTTGAGCCTTGTTCAGCTGCAAAAAACAACAAAAAAGAGAGGCGCGTGTCCTTTGCAAGCATCGCAAAAGTATATACTTTTGCAGCTTGTTAGGGACTATCGTCCCTATGACCCTAAGCGGATTAGCCGCTGATATAAACAAATAGTATTTCATATATTTTCGCAATTGATCGTATTGTTTTGTTATATAGGAATAAATAGAGATATATAATATTTTAATAACTTTTGATTTTGCATAGTTTAATTGAATCAATAATAAGTCTGCCCAAAATATAAATATGACTTTTTCTATTTTTAATATATTTAATATAATTTACGTAAATTGAGCAGCTTTACGTAAATTATGGCAAAATATTTTCAACTGATTGATTTTATTAGGCTAAAAAGATTATGATATATACCAAAAACAGTTTGTATTGCGGCAGTCTGAATAACAGAAAGCAATCTGAATACCATAAGAAAATTGATTGGGAGATAGATTTTGAATATTACAATAAAAGAGATTGCAAAAATGACGGGAGTATCGATTGCCACGGTATCCCATGTTATCAACAAGACCCGTTATGTCAGCCCAGAGCTGACGCAAAAAGTAGAAAGGGCCATTTATGAAACAGGATATATCAATAAAATACGAAGAAATCAATTCAAATTTGGAAGGCAATCCAGAATGGCATTTGTGCTGCCCACCACAAACAGTACCGTATATGCACAGCTTGCAAACACAATGACAGAGCTTCTTGCAAAAGAGGGATATATCCTTTCGACCTATGTTTCCCACGATAATGAAGAGTATGAAAAGCATATCCTGATGAATCTGCTTGCGGATAAAAATATTGCCGGCATCTTTTTGTCGCCTACGGTAAATGCGTCGCGGATATACACAAAGGTGAAGCGTTCCGGTATTCCTTTTATGTGCGTGGAGCGCAAGACGAAAGACGGCGAAATTCCAGCCATACTGTCTGAAAACGAAGAAGCGATGTTCAGGGGGACCCGCCACTTGATTCGCAGCGGGCATAAATTGATTGGTATCCTGCTCGAAGACTGCGACTTGATTCACTGCCAGGAGCGTCTTGCGGGATATAGGCGCGCGTTAGAGGAATATAAAGTCCCATTCGACAAAGGATTGGTTTGCAGAGTGGATCTTTACTGCCAGGAAGAGGAAAACATTTTTGAAAAAGCGCGTTTCAATACGCTCCCTTCTGCATTTATCGCGGCGGGAAACACTTTGACCCTAAAACTCCTGAAAAATGCGGACGATTACGGCTTGAAGTGCCCGGACGATATTTCCATTGTCGGCTTTGGCGATGATGAATGGAGCAGTATTTTTAATCCGTCGCTTACGATTCTCAGGCAGGATACCGCTAGCACCGCAAAGCGTGCGGTGGAGATGATGATGGGATTATTGAAAGGAAATTCTGCTGCACAGACAGTGGTTCGCATGCCCGTCGGTTTTACGGTCCGCAAATCCACGCGCGTCATCAATCGGGGGCCGTTTGGGGAAATTGCCGTTCCGCCTGAAAACATACTGGTCGATACGGCGGAAGAGGAATATTTAAAAAAGGAACAATTCAAGGTTGCCATCGCGTTCCACTGCACGGATACAGAATGGTCCCGGCTTCAGGAAACGGGGATCCGCGATACGCTTGCGCGCTATAACGTACAGGTCATTGCGGTGATGGACGCAAATTTTAATGCGCAGCTGCAGGTAACGCAGCTTGAGGCGCTTCGTATGCAGAAGCCGGATGCGATTATCGGCGTTCCGGTAGATGAAAACATTACGGCGGGCAAATTCAAGGAGCTCTCCCGCCTGACAAAAATGATTCTTATTGGAAATATACCTCAGGGGATTGACAAGAATGACTATTATAGCTGCGTTTCAGTGAACGAGCGGGAAAACGGACAAAATGCAGGAAATATATTGGGGGAATATTTCAGGGAAAGAACGGATGTCAAGCTGGGCTTGTTAAATCATGGGCTGCCGTTCCACATGACGCGCCAACGGGATAATGCAGCCGAGCAGGTTCTGACGGAAAATTATACCAATTTGCAGATCGTATCGCGCAAAAATTTTTACCAAATTCAAAACGTATATGATACCTGTATGCAAATGATGCGGGAACACCCGGAGATTTCCGGGCTTTATGTGTCGTGGGAACGCCCGGCAATGGAGGCGATACGCGCCCTGCGTACGCTTGGAAGGACGGACGTCGCCATTTCCACGGTGGATTTGGATTTGGAAATCGCATCTTATATGGCCCGCGGGGAAATGGTGCGGGGCATAAGCGCGCAGCGTCCTTACGAGCAGGGCGAAGCAGCGGCAATGGTTACGATCCAGGCGCTTCTGGGGAAAAAAGGATATAAATTTGTGGGCGTGCAGCCGGTGGTGGTATACCCGCGCGAGTTGACGCGTTATTGGCGCGAAATCATCAGAAAACCTGCGCCTGAATTTCTGAAACCGCATAAAAACCGTTGAATTTACGTAAAAAAGGCATAAAAACAGCATTTTCTTTGAAAAAAAGTTAAAACGGACAAATTTTCTTTCTTCCTTTTCTTGCTGTGCTATAGTATACGTAAACAAGGGAAAAGCACAAAGATAAAACAACAAACGATGTACCCGTGTGGAAACGGAAAAAGCAGGATTTTCCGTGGCTCTGTTAATTTACGCTTTTTTAGCGCAATCGAAAAAAAGAAAAGGAGAAAGCTTATGAAAATCACTTACTCGACAAATGCATGGGGGCCGGTCTTGGCGCATTGGGCCGCGCCAAATTGCGTAAACGCCGCATATTACAGGTGCGGCGGCAAACTCGAACAGGCGCTGGCGGATATCGCGGAAGCGGGATTTGAATCGGTGGAGATATTTGACGGAGAGTTGCTGGAGTTCGAGGGACGCAGCGGGATCCTGGAAAAAATGCTGGAAAAGTACGGTCTTACGCTAAAGGGCGTATACATTGCCTGCAATTTCATTTACGACGAGATATTGCCGGAAGAGCTGGACCGTGTCCGCCGCGCCGCGCAGTTTGCGAAAAACCTTGGGGCAACGGAGATCGCCCTTGGGGGCGGCGCGATCCGGTTCGACGGGATCAGGGAATCGGATTACGTAAAATTGGGCGAAGCGCTTGACCGGGTCTGCGACCTTGCGGACAAGCTGGAAATGCGGGCGAGCTTTCACCCTCATATGGGGTCGCTGGTAGAATCCCCGGTCCAGCTGGACAAGGTCATGCCGCATACGCGTATCCGGCTGTGCCCCGACCTTGCCCATGTAAAAAAGGGCGGCGGGGATCCGCTTAAGGTCGTAAAAAAATATCTTGACCGGATCGATTACATCCACCTGAAGGACATTATGGACGACGGTATGTTTTGCCCCCTTGGCATCGGGATACTCGATATAGACGCAATCGTGGAGGCGCTCAAAAAAGCGCCGCACAAGATCGAGATCGCGATTGAATGCGACGGCTGGACGGGCGATCCGGCAGAGGGGGCGCGGATCACGTCACATTATTTGAAGAAACAGGGATTTTAAGAAACAAAAATTGAAAGGAGAAACAAATGAAGACTTATCAGGTAGGTTTGATCGGCGCGGGATTTATGGCAAAAGCACATTCCATTGCATACGACGGGATGCCGATGTTTTTTTGGCCGGCGCCGGGGATGGCGGTCAAAAAGACCATTGCCGATTTGACGGAGGAATGCGCGAAGGACGCGGCGCAACGGCTGGGATTCCGGCAGGGGACGGCGAATTGGCGCGACATTGTGGACGATCCCGAGATCGATATCGTTGATATCTGTACGCCAAACGACGCGCACTACGAAATCGCTGTGGCGGCGGCAGAAGCCGGGAAGCATATCCTGTGCGAAAAGCCGATCTCAAGAACGCTCGAGGAAGCCGAAAAGATGCGCGACGCCGTTAGGAAAGCCGGCGTAATCAATATGCTTGCGTTCAATTACAGGCGGACGCCCGCAGTACAGCTTGCAAAAAAATTAATTGACGAAGGGGCGATCGGGACGATCCTGGATTTCCGCGGGACCTATTTGCAGGATTGGTCGGCCGATCCGGATTCCCCACTTTCCTGGAGGTTCCAGAAAAAGGTTTGTGGCTCGGGCGCGCTTGGAGATATCGGGACGCATGTGGTCGATATGGCGCGGTTCCTCATCGGAGACTTCGACGAGGTAAACGCGCGTGTCGCAACGTATATAAACGAACGGCCGCTGCAAACCGGTTCCGCGGACAGCCTTGGGAATGTGAAAGGCGGCAGCGGGCCGAAAGGAAAGGTTGACGTGGACGACCAGTGCTGCTTTATGATTAATTTCAAAAGCGGCGCGTTCGGCACGATAGAGGCGACGAGGAATGCGTGGGGCCGCAATAACTTCATTACGCTTGAGATCCACGGGACGGAAGGCTCCATCTATTTCAATTACGAACGCAGGGATGAACTGCAGGTCTGCTTTGCAAGCGACGGGGGAGACCGCCGGGGCTTCCGTACGATTTACACCGGCCCGGCCCACCCTTATGGAGAAGGCCTGTGGCCGATCCCGGCGCTGGGAATCGGATATACGGAGACCAAGATCGTCGAGTGCTACGATTTCATCAAGGCGATTGCGGAAAACAAACAGGCCTCGCCTAATTTTGAAGACGGCTACCAGATCGAGAGGATCAGCGACGCCGTCCTGAGGTCGGGCGCGAGCCGCGCATGGGAAAAGGTTTGAGCGAAACAGGTTTTGGAAACATCCAATATCAAGAGAAAACAAGGAGGAAAGAAATGAAAAAATTAGTGGCGATCATTGTAGTGATTGCGATGGCTGCGGCTGCTTTTACAGCCTGCGCCGAAACGACGGCTCCTGAAAGCTCCGCGGATACGTCTGTGGGGCAGGCAACGCAGGAAGCGACAGAGCCGACCGCCGAAGGAAGCCAAGCGGCGCCCGCCGAGGGCGGCGTAACGGAGCGCCTGAATGCAATGGCGGCGGAGTATGGATGGCAGCAGCCCTTCTGGTATGAGGAGCCCAGTGAAAATACGCTTAAAATGGCGGAATCGGCGCTTGACGGATCGGTTCTCAATTTTGGGCCGAATGGAGAGGAAGCGGTTCTGGGAAGCGATTTCGCTGCGGCCGTGACAGAGGATCAGAAAAATCAGATCGAAGCCCTCGACGGAATGACGGCGGCGCTGTGCATGCGGTGGACGGGCAGCTTCTGGCCGAACCAGCAGGTTGCGGGCATTACCGACACGCTCGAATCCTATGGGATCGAGGTGATTGCAACGACGGATGCGAATTCGGACGACGTGACGCAGATCTCCAATATTGAAGCGGCGATCGCGATGGAACCGGATCTTCTCTTTATCCATCCGACGAATGAAGCTACCCTCACGGATGTGTGCAAAAAGGCAGTGGACGCCGGAATCAAAATCGTGTTTATGGATCAGGCGGTAGACGGACTTGAAGCGGGCACGGACTACGTTACTACGGTTACGTGCGACAATCTTCTGAATGGTATGCGGCATGCCGACATCGTTGCGCAGTCGCTGGAAGGCAAAGCGGAAAAAAATGTCGGGATATTATACTACGCGCCGCAGTTTACCGCCACAAATGACCGGTATGAAGGGTTTGTAACGAGGATGGCGGCAAAATATCCGGACGTCAACATCGTGGCCATCGCGCCGTTCGAGGACGCGCTGGATACGGAAGCGTCCGCGGCTGCGCTGCTCACGGCGCATCCGGAGATCAACGCGATCTATACGGAGTGGGACGAGCCGGCAATCGGCATTATCTCAGCGGCACGCGCGGCAGGGCTTTCATCGGAGGATCTGGCAATCGGTACGGACCTCATGAGCGACGAGGTCGTGCTGGACCTGGCGCAGGGCGGATATGTAAAGGGGATCAGCACGCAGGATCCTTACCAGCAGGGAGTCGCCGAAGCGACGGCGGGCGTGCTTGCCCTGATCGGCGCGGACGTACCGGTATTTATCGAAGTCGTACCGACCATCGTTACGCGCGACAATCTTGCGGATACTTATGAAGCGGTATGCGGCGAACCCTTGTTTGCGGAGGCTGCCGAAGCGCTGAAGCAGTAAACTGAAAATATGTAAAAAATCCGAATGGGACAAGGCGGAACAGGACCTTTCCGGTTCCGCCTTACAGCCCATTTTACAGGGTGGCAAAGATGAATGAAAACGTTTTGGAAATGCACAATATCGAAAAACAATTCAACGGCGTTCCTGTCCTGAAAAAAATGAATTTTTCCCTGAAAAAGGGTGAAGTCCACGCCCTGCTCGGAGGCAACGGCGCCGGAAAATCTACGCTGATGAAGATATTGAACGGCGTGTATACAAAGGACGCGGGGCAAATACGGATCGATGGGCAGGAGGCCGACCTGCACAGTGTGGAGGATGCGCACAAAAAGGGCATCGCGATGATCTACCAGGAGTTCAGCCTGCTGCCCGCCATGAGCGTCGCGGAAAATATTTACATTACGCGCGAGTGGAAAAAGGGCGGATTGATCGATGATAGAAAAAACATGAAGAAAGCTGAGGAACTGCTGAAATGGCTGGAAATTGACAATATCGATCCCCGGGTTGCGGTCGAGTCGCTGGACGTCGGCTATTGGCAGATGGTCGAAATCGCAAAGGCGCTGTCTCAGGATGCAAAAATATTGGTTATGGACGAACCTACGTCTTCTTTGTCGAAGACGGAAACGAAGGCGCTGTTTAAGGTGATCCGCCAGCTCAAGGAAAAGGGGATCTCCATCATATATATTTCACACAGGATGGCTGAGGTTTTTGAAATTTGCGACAGGGTGACGATCCTGCGCGACGGCGTCAACGTTGCAACGGTCGAAAGCAGAGATACTACAATGGAAGAAATCATCGATAAGATGCTCGATGCAGCGGCCAAAACCTCCTTTGAGCGTGTGGAAAGGAATTTTGAACAGTCCGGCGATCCCGTGCTGCGCGTAAGGGATTTTGCGTATGGCAATAAGCTCGCGGACGTCTCGTTTGACCTATACCCGGGAGAAATACTGGGACTTGCCGGATTGATGGGGAGCGGAAGGACGGAGCTTGTCGAATCCATCTTCGGCATCAGAAGAAATTGGACGGGAGACGTTGCCATGCGGGGTGAACCCATCAAAAGCAAAAAAGACGCGATGAATAAAGGAATCGCACTCGTTCCCGAAGACCGCAGGCAGGAAGGGCTGATTCTGCAGCACAGCATCAAAAGCAATTTTATGCTTCCAAGCGTCCGGCAGATGAGAAAAGGTTTTTTGATCGACGATAAAAAAGGGGCGGATATTTCCCGGGAATATATTGAGAAGCTGTCGATCAAGGCGGATAGCATCAAGCAGATGGCCATGCTGCTTTCCGGCGGCAACCAGCAGAAAATTGTCCTGGGCAAATGGCTTGCGCGCGGCCCCAGGGTTTTGATTCTCGACGAGCCGACCATTGGCGTCGACGTCGCGGCCAAAGCCGAAATCCTGCGTATCATAAGGCAGCTTGCCGACGAGGGTGTTGCGGTACTGATGATCTCGTCGGAATTGAGTGAGCTGGTGGCGGCATGCGACCGGATCCTGGTCCTGTACAACCGGACGGTCAATAAAGAACTGTCCGGGCGAGAAATTGAATCGGAGGAGGTGCTTCATCATGCAATCCAAGGTCTCTAGCAGAAGAAGCTTTGAATGGAGAAATTACATCGTATACTTTGTTTTCATCGGCGTTTTCCTGTTCTTTCTGTTTTCAATCGGTGATTCTGGTTTCCTAAAACCAAGCAACCTGTTGAGCATAGTCAGGACGACTACGATGACAACGCTGATCGCGGTCGCAATGACGTTTACCATTGCGGCAGGCGAATTCGACCTCTCGGTCGGAGCGACGGCGGCGTTTGGCGCAATCTTTGCGGCCCTTGCGATCCAAGCGACCGGGAACGCGTTCATTGGCATTTTAGCGGGTCTCGCGGGAGGAGCGCTTGTGGGCGCGGCCAACGGGGCGCTCGTTGCCGGTCTTGGCATACCATCGTTTATCGTAACAGTTGGTATGCAAATGGTGGTTCGAGGGGCAGATATGTGGCTTACCAATACCAAGCCGGTCATCATTGGCGATGCAGCGTTCAACAATATTTTCGGACAGGCGAGCATCGGCCCCGTGCCGGTGCTGGTGATCTGGACGGCGGCAGCGCTGCTGATTGGGCACGTCGTGCTCAAGAAAACGTCTTACGGGCGCGAGGTGCTCGCGACCGGGGCTAATAGAGTGGCGGCGGAGTTCTCCGGCATTTCCACAAAAAAGGTTAAATTTATGGTCATGCTGGTTATTGGGATCGTGGCCGCCATTTCCGGTATGCTGTCTGCAGGCCTGATGCAAACGGCACGCAGCACGATCGGGGAGGGCGGCATTGAGCTAAACGCAATCGCCGCGGCGATCCTCGGCGGCGCCGCGCTGTCCGGCGGAAAGGGCTCGATCATAGGAACGGTAGTCGCGTCGCTTTTGATCGGCGTGATTAATAACGGAATCGTGATTATGGGACTTAATATCGCACAGCAATATATGGTGACGGGCGCGATCATCATTTTGGCGATCGCCTTTGGAGAAAAACGCAAAAAAGTTTGACTGCAATTAATTTTAATAAAATAAAAAGGAGAAGAAAACATGAAACAAGATATTTTGGACTTTCAGGGCAACAAGGTAACTCATTCCCGCAAGACCTGCAACGGAGTTCGCCTGCATTATTACACGGCAGGGCAGGGACCGGCGCTGATCCTGCTTCACGGCGTTCCCAAAACCTCTTATTACTGGCGGAAACTCATACCTATCCTAACGGAGAAATACACGGTCGTATGCCCGGATCTCCGCGGCCTTGGGGATTCAAACCGTCCGAAAGACGGGTATGACATGATGACGATGGCGGACGACATCGTATCGCTGGCCGACCAGCTCGGGATCGATAAGTTTTATCTGACGGGAGAAGATTGGGGCGCGGCGTGCGGATACTGCATCGCAAAAAAGTATCCTGACCGCGTAATGAAATTTGCCTATATCGAGATGCTCCTGCCCGGTTTCGGACTGGAAGAATGGTCTCATCTGACGCCGGAAAATGTGGAAGGTAACCGTTGGCTGTGGCACATCAATTTTTATAATGTGCCGGCATTTCCAGAGGCGCTGATTACGGGACGCGAACGGATCTATTTTGATCAGTTCTTAAAGAATGAGGCGCTGGACTGTAATATTCCAGATGATGCGATGGATGAATATATCCGATGCTATTCAAAGCCAGACAGCATCCGGAGTATGTGCGAAATTTACAGAGCTACATTCCAAGATGCGGAGTGGAATCTCGAAGCGGCCAAAGAAAAGCTAAAAATGCCGGTGTTGGCACTGGGAGGCAGAGAATTCATTTTCGAAGAAGTGGAACGTGAAATGAAACTGGTTGCAGAAGATGTCACCAGTGTTGTCCTCGACTATGGCCACCAGATGGCAGAGGAATGCCCAGAGCTTCTGGCATCGGAATTAGATCAATTTTTTGGAGAATAAAAGTTAGATAGGGCATCAAATTTGAAGCGCCACAAAAAGCAGACAATATTTTGAAGGGAAATTTGTTCATGCCCAAAAAACAGACACAAAGTTAAAAGCGGTTAAATCTTTATAGCTTCAAATTACGCCGGACTGAGCTAACCTAAAGCAGAATGTATGGGAATGTATGGTAGTAAAGTTCAATGTATTTGAAGATATCCATGCGGGCTTGTTCGGGATTGTCATACTTGACATCCTGAACAAGCCCTCTTTTTAGGATGCGGTAGAAAGATTCCATAATAGCATTGTCATAAGGGTTACCTTTTCGGCTCATGCTTTGCCGGAAGCCGCAGCGAATACACATAGACTGAAATCTGCGTACTGTAAATTGGCAACCTCTATCTGTATGAATAATCAATCCCTCTGGCGGATGTTTTCGGCAGATTGCTTGGGTAAGCACTGGTAAAACCAACGTATCCCGAACCATGGTGTCCATGATCCATCCAGTCACCTTACGGGAATAGATGTCAATAAAAACAACAAGATACAACCAGCCATGCTTTAATAGTTAATCTCTCTATAGTTTTTTGTACAATATATATGCTAAATCCACTACCCACTTGTAACTTTTTAGAATAGGCAGTATAATAAAATCTATACGGGAATTTTATATTATCTTTTCATAAAAGTAACAGATATTATTTGCAAAATAAAAATATACTTGAATATTTTCATAACTTAAAGAATATCGGCTAAAAACATAAAAAATAAAAAAATTATCAATATATTGCCGAATCCGTGGTATAATAAAAGCAGTGAATGAGGTACTGCTATGAAATTCTTATCGGTTGCGGAAACAGCTAAAAAATGGGATATATCTGAGAGAAGCGTGCGGAATTATTGTGCGAACGGAAGAATACCGGGGGCGTTCCGAAAAGGAAAGACGTGGAATATCCCGGAAAACGCCGTGAAACCCAAACGCGCCAACAAGAAAAAAGAAACGATGCAGGTACTTCTGGATATTTTGCGTGCGGAAAAAGATTCCGGTATGAGAGGGGGTATCTATCATAAGATACAGATCGACCTGACATATAATTCAAACCATATGGAAGGCAGCAGACTCACCCACGACCAGACGCGGTATATTTTTGAAACGAACACTATTGGCGTCGCAGAGGATGGGATGAATGTAGACGATATTATCGAGACGGTCAATCATTTCCGCTGTATCGATATGGTGATTGAAGACGCGGGAAAAATGCTCAGCGAAAGATGGATTAAAGAACTTCATCAGACCTTAAAGAATGGAACGAGCGACTCGCGGAAAAGCTGGTTTGCAGTTGGGAAATATAAACGGCTGCCGAATGAAGTCGGAGGAAAAGCAACGACGCTGCCGGAAGATGTAGAAACAGAGATGAATTCCCTGCTCAAAAAATATAGGGCAATCGAATCGCCGACGCTGCATGATATAATAAACTTCCATGTACGCTTTGAATTGATCCATCCGTTTCAGGACGGAAACGGGCGTGTGGGGCGGCTTATCCTGTTCAAAGAGTGTTTGAAGCATAATATCGTTCCCTTTATCATCGATGATAAATTAAAAATGTTTTACTATCGGGGATTGGCCGAATGGCATCATACAGAGGGATATTTGACCGATACCTGTCTTGCGGCGCAGGATACATTCAAACAGTATCTCGATTATTTCCGCATTGGCATTGGCTATATGGGTTGAAAGGCGATTGCACAGCCAGATGATTTCTAAAGGACAAAAGCGGGAGGAAAATCATGAACTCAATCAGCAAAAGGATCACTTTGCCCTGCGATTGCAAATGCTGTACGTTTGTGATCGAGAAGACGGTGTGGGAAGAAGGAGACATCGGTTATAATATTTCGATTCAGGATTCCAGATATGATCACAATTATAATACCGTGTGGGAACGAATAAAACGAGCGGTAAAAATTTTATTCGGCAAGCCGATTTATTACAATGACGTTTATTTGGACGGCGAGGAAACTTTCCGAAATCTGGTAAAGGATATGGGCGAATTGGCGAAATCGAATCCGGAGGAATCGAAGCAATGAACGGAGTGATCTATGCGCGGTATTCCTCGGACAACCAGCGCGAGGAATCCATTGAAGGACAGATTCGCGAATGTATGGAGTTTGCAGAAAAACAGGATATCAATATTCTTGGAACATATATTGACCGGGCACTTTCGGCTAAAACGGATAACCGGCCGGATTTCCAGCGAATGATAAAGGACAGCACAAAGGGGCTGTTTGATGTGGCGATCGTATGGCGGCTCGACCGCTTCGCGCGCAACCGCTACGACTCCGCCCATTATAAGATGATCCTGCGGAAAAACGGCGTGAAAGTCGTTTCAGCACGGGAGAGTATCGCAGAGGACTCGACAGGTATCCTGTTGGAATCGGTTTTAGAGGGATATGCAGAATTCTTTTCGGCAGAGCTTTCCGAAAAGGTCAGGCGCGGCATGAAAGAAAATGCGCTGAAATGCAAATCTAACGGGTGCAGTATACCGATGGGATATGTGGTCGACAGCGAACGGCATTTTCAGATCGATCCAGTTGCTGCCCCCATTGTGCAGGAAGTTTTCAACCAATATGCGGAAGGTGCAACAATGAAAGAGATCGCGGACGGGCTGAACGCTAAGGGGATCCGTTCTTCAAGAGGCGGACCGATTTCTTTGAATATCATTTCCCACATGCTGAAAAACAGGCGGTATCTTGGCGAATACCGCTATGGGGATATCGTAACGCCGGGCGGGATGCCTGTGATCATTTCAGAAGAATTGTTTGAACGTGCGCAGGAGCGGATGAAGCAGAACAAGAAGGCTCCGGCAAGACACAAGGCGGAGGACGATTATCTGCTGACGACAAAGCTGTATTGCGGAAAGTGCGGAGCCTTTATGGTGGGGGAAAGCGGTACGAGCCATACGGCGAAGATCTATCGCTACTACAAATGCACGAATACCAAGCAAAGAAAGACCTGTGATAAAAAAGCTGTGCAAAAGGACTGGATCGAGAACTTTGTAGTCAGCCGCATTATGCAGGAATTGATGCATGACGACGAACTGGAACGGCTGATCGACGCGCTGTTGAATCTGCAATCCAAGGAGAGCAGGGAGCTTCCTTTGCTGGAACGGCAGCTTGCGGAAACGGAAAATGGGATACGAAATTTGCTGGACGCGATCCAGCAGGGACTTTTGACAGAATCGACAAAGGAAAGGCTGCGGGAACTGGAGGAAACGAAAAGCAAACTGCAAACGAGTATCCTGCAGGAGAAGATACGGCATCCTTTATTGACGAGGGAGCAGATATCCTTTTTCATCTATCGTTTCCGGGACAGCGATATCACGAAACGGGAGCAGAGACAGAGGCTGATAGACAGCTTCGTCAACGCGATTTATTTATATGACGATAAGGTCGTCATCACATTAAATTATACGGAAGGTGCAAAGACCATTTCCCTTCGGGATATAGAGGGTTCGGATTTATTGAAAGAGGCTACACCAAAAAACGTTTCCATACGAAGTGTGGAGGCGTTTTTTTAATGGGAGAGGATTCGAACCGAAGAGTTCAACAGAGCGTGCGGGAAGCGCGGTGCGATGTATCCTCCCGGGCACACCAAATCGGAACAAAGCTTGCTTTGTTCCGATTTTTTCTTTTTCTTGAAAAATCTTACTGCGCGTTCGTCGTTTCTTTTCCGAAAAAGTAACGCCCGCATTGCCCAAGCACTTGCAAGCGCGTGCTTTTTACACCGGTTTGCTTGTTGCCACCTGCTTTGGGTTTTGCAGCGCATTGCGGACGGCCGCAGCAATCTAAAAAATGTATACCGCGATCAAAAGGATTTGGGATAGGAAACCGCGCTGATCTTCGTATAATGAGAAGCATGGGGACCGATCATTATAAAAAAGGGGATAGTGAAAATGGCATATATGAAAAAAACATATCTCACCAGCTACGAAGAGGCGCTTGGACTCGGGGACGAACAGATGAAAGCGCTTAAGGCTCGGGTAAAGCAGGAAAAGGCCGAGCATCCGCCGCGTCATATCGACAGCGAATGGGGAAGATTTGAAGGGCTGCACGGCCTCTCGGAAGAGCAGGTTGACGATCTGGCGAAAAAAGTGCTGGCAGGCATGACATTGGAGCAAAAGGTCAATCAAATGAGCGGCGATGAGTCGCTGGATTCTATTGCCCTCAGCATAACGCGCGAATACAATAAAACTCCTTATTACGGCGGGGAAGACCCGGAGCTCGGTCTGCCCGCAGTCAAGTTTTCGGATGGGCCAACCGGAGTGGTTATGTATCACTCCACGGCGTTTCCGGTTCCGGTCGGCCGCGCGGCCTCATTTGACCGGGAGCTCGAATATAAGATCGGGAATGCGATCGGAACAGAGATCAGGGCCCAAGGCGGAAATTACTACGGGGGCGTATGTATCAATTTGGTGCGGCATCCCGCGTGGGGCCGGGCGCAGGAATCGTTTGGAGAAGATCCCCATCTGCTGGGGGCTATGGGGGAAGCGCTGATGAACGGCGTACAGAACCACGTAATGGCTTGTATCAAGCATTTTGCGGCGAACAGTATCGAAAATACGCGGTTTGAAGTGGACGTGGATATGGATGAACGTTCCCTGCGAGAAATCTATTTGCCTCATTTTGAACGCTGCGTAAAAGCGGGAGCCGCATCCGTGATGAGCGCCTACAATTATTTCAGGGGCGAGCCCTGCGGGCACAGCGCCTACTTGCAACGGAAAATATTGAAGGAAGAATGGGGCTTTGATGGATTTATCCTTTCGGATTTTGTTTTCTGCGTACGGAACACGGAGGACTCTGTGAATGGAGGCATGGATATCGAGATGCCTTCGACGATTCATTGGGGGACCAAGCTGGTCGACGCGGTCAGGAACGGAAGCGTGAGAGAAGACGTGATTGACGACGCCGTCCTGCGTCTCCTGCGGCAGAAAATTCGTTTTGCACAGGTGAACGCCGGCACGAAGCCCGAACCGGGCAAGGTCGTATGCAGAGAACACATAGACCTTGCCCGCCGTGCGGCACAGGAGTCCTTCGTGCTGCTTAAAAACGACGCTGTCCTGCCGCTGGAAGACAAAAAAGGGCAGAAAATACTTATCGCAGGGAAGCTTGCGGAGAAAGTCAATATCGGAGACGGGAAAGGCTCAAGTGCGGTGCGCCCGCCTTATGCCGTAACACCCCTCGAAGGGATATACCGCCGGGCCGGGGAAGCTGCCATCTTCTATGACGACGGCGCCGATCTTAAAAGGACGGCCGGGAAAGCAAAAGATGCGGATGCCGTCGTTATTATCGCAGGACTTACGTGCGCGGACGAGGGCGAGTACATGGAAACCTTCAGCGGCGGCGCCGACGGTATCGTGGGCGGCGACCGGAGCAACCTGCGTCTGCATGAAGACGACCTGCGCCTGATCGAGGCTTGTGCGCAGAACAACCGGGCCGTTACAGTTTGCGTGATGGGCGGAAGCTCGATCATCATGGACCCGTGGTGTGAGGACGTACAAGGCATCGTGATGCTCTGGTATCCGGGCATGGAGGGCGGAAACGCGCTTGCGGATGTCCTCTTGGGGGATGTATCGCCAAGCGGGAAGTTGCCCGTCTCCATTCCAAGGGATGAGAGCCAGCTTCCGTTCTTTGAAGTGAACGCGGTAAAAGCGCAGTACGATTATTACCACGGTTATTTTCTCGCGGATAAGGAAGGCTACGATATGCGGTATCCGTTTGGCTTCGGGCTTTCGTATACGGAATTTGAACTGAAGAACCTGCGTGTGAGCGCGAAGGCCGCCGGGGAAGCGGATACCGTGAAAGTGCTGGTCGACGTGACGAATACGGGGAAACGGGCGGGAACGGAAATCGTACAGTTGTATACGGGCTACTGTAATCCGTCGGCAGAGCGCCATCTGAAGGACCTGCGGGGATTTGAACGCGTATCGCTTGAGCCGGGGCAGACGAAAACGGTGAGCATTCCGCTTGCTGTGAGGAATCTGGCGTATTATGACGATGCGAAAGGCGAGTGGGCTGTGGACCCGATCAGCTACCGCATCATCGTGGGGAATTCCTCCGCGGATGCGCATGCGCTCGAGACCACTCTGGAAGTACGGTAAACATTCAATAAAAAAAGCGCCGCGGCGCTTTTTTTATTCCGGTTTTTTCAGCCGGAACTCTGTTGGAGTATAGCCGCTTTGTTTTTTAAAGATTTTATCGAAATATTTTGAATTTGAAAAGCCGCATTTAACAGCGATGTCCGCGATCTTTTGCTCCGGGTCCTTGAGCAGGCGCTTTGCCTCTTCGATACGCAGGTTCGTCAGGCACTGCAAAAAGCTTTTTCCGTAATACTGCTTAAAAAGGGAGCTCAGGTAGCTCGGCGTCAGCTGGACCTGCTCGGCCGCGTCGTTGAGTCCGATATCCGAGGCGTAATTTTCCTGCAGGTAACGGAGCACGCGCTGGATAATATCTTTGTATTTTTCATTGCGGTTGGCGGAGATACTGCGGATGATCTCGAGGATCAGGTCGTCAAGGTTCTGCTTGGTAACGAACATATGCTCCGGGGACGCGGATTTCTGCCTGACATCGTCCAGCAGGCCGAGAATCCGTTTTCCCGAAATGCCGGACTCGTAAATGAATTCCTCCAGGTGCAGGATCAGTCCGCGCAGCGCAAGATGCTGGGTATGCCGCTGGAACTGTCCGGAGGAAAAAAGGAGGTCGAAGAATAATCCGGTGTTGGCGGATGCAAGGGTATAATCGGAGGAAGAGATACTCTGGAGGATTTTCTTTTCGATGTCGAGCAGAGAAAGCTGCGTGGAGGTGTGGCTGGAAAAAACTTCCGTATAACAACGTACCGGCGACGCAGACTGGTAAAAACGGTCGTGCAGCGTAGTGGCGGCTTCGCGGAAAGCTTCGGGGAGATCGGCCTCGCTGCTGTGTACGCCGGAAAGCCCCATAGTGACTGAAATGTGGTTGGAATCGGTGAGGAATTGCAGGATGCGTTCCGACCGTTCCGCGACTGCGTCGCCCAGCTCCACCTCCCTCAAAGGGTGCTCTGAAGCGATTACGCCGCATAACAGGTCCGCGTCGTTCTGGGCGAAGAAAACGTCATAGCCTGTATATTCATTTGAAAACAGCTCACGCAGGGACAGAACAAAGCAATTGAAGTCCAGCGCGGACATATCGGAAGCGGAATCGCATCCGATCGCGAAGCACATATAACCGGAGGCGAGCGAACGGATGTGGAACAGGTCCAGCGTCTGGCGGATTTCTTCCTGGGACCGGAGACGGTCCTGTGCAATCTCGGTGAAAAAGTGCTCCAAAAGATAGGCACGGTTTTGTTCTATTTGTGCGGTCATCGATTCTTCGCGCCGCTGTGCTTCGCGTTCCCGGTTCAGTTCGCCGACCGCGGTAAGCAGGGCGCGGTTCAGTTCCTGCGGGTCCAGGGGCTTGCAGATGTAATCGACAGAGCCGTAGGTAAGCGCCGGACGAAGGTATTCGTAATCGTCATAGCCGCTGATTACAATGACCTTTTTTTCGATGTTGTTTTCCTTCAGTTCGTGGATGAGGGCAATTCCGTCCATCACCGGCATTTTGATATCCGTAATGATGATATCGGGGTCCTGGCTGATTACCAGCTCCGAGGCCTCGAGTCCATTTTTTGCGAGGCCGCATACGGTGAGCGGCAGGTGTTCGTAATCGATCGAGAATTCAATGTTTTTACGAATTAGACTTTCGTCGTCGACAATTAAAACTTTATACATTGGGTCCTCCGTCCTTGTGATTGTCATACGGCAGAATGATCGTCACTTTTGTGTAATGTCCGGCAAATGAAGTAAAGGAAATCCCATACTGTGCGCCGTAATGAAGCCGGATCCTTTGGTGGATATTGTAGATCCCGTAAATATCGTTCCCCGGCTTGGTTTCGGGCAGCAACGTTGCTTCGATTTTTTGCAGGGTCTCTTCGCTGATGCCGCACCCGTTGTCGATGACCTCGATCACGAGCGTGTTCCCCCGGTGGAAGGAACGGATAGCGATGACGCAATCCGCTTCCTTATATTCAAAGCCGTGGATGATCGAGTTTTCAACCAGGGGCTGCAAAAGGAGCTTGATTACGGGCTGTTTTTCAGTTCCAGAGGCGATCCGGCAAATGAGGCGGAATTTACCGTCGTGCCGGATGTTCTGGATGTAAAGATAATTCTGTACGCGGTCGATCTCCTGTTCCAGCGTTAAAAAGGCGTTTCCCTTGTTAACGCTCAGACGGAGCATATGGGAAAGGGCCAGAACAAGCTGGCTGATATCCTTGTATCCGCGCAGGATTGCGAGGCTGTTGATTGATTCCAGCGTATTATAGAGGAAATGCGGGTTGATCTGTTCCTGCAGCGCATTGATTTCGATCATTTGCTTGGCGACCTGCTCGGCGGAAAGCTCGTCGATCGTGTCCTGCAATTTTTTCAGCGTATTATTGAATTGCAGGGAGAGCTGGTTGATTTCGTCCGTGCCCCGCACAGGCGCGCGTACCGAGAAGTCGCCCTTTTCCACCCGCGGCAGCATTGCCGAAAGCCTTGTGATCGTGGAGGTGAGGCCGCGCGAGAAGAAAAAGCTCAGGAACGTACCGATCACCATAGCGAGCAGGAACGTCATCAGGATGATATAGAAAAGGTTCGCTAAATTGTTGTCGATATAATCGAAGGGCGTGAAGCTGACAAGGTACCAGTCGTAATTCTGCGACGGAGACCAGTTGACCAGGTAATCGACGCCGTTGATGGTGAAGGAAAAAGAATTTTGCTGCGCAAGGATATGGTCTACAAATGGCAGATGGGCGGTGTAGATATCCAAAAAGGAATTTTGAGAATGGGCAATTGCCGTCCCTTCATTATCCATAATCAGGTAAGAGGAACCGGACTCGTTGCTTTCAACGGTAAGGGCGTCCGTCAGGGCAGACTCTTTGAGATTGACCAGCATCAGGGCCTTTGGCTCGCCGTTTTCATGATAGGAAATCCTGGCGTTGCACAGGATACGGTTGTTTTCCGTGAGCAGATGGGAAGTTGTGTAATAGTCATAAATCCATACTGGATCGCCTTTTTGTGCCTCCGCCAGCTGGAAGATGGAGCTTAGCCTGATGGAGTCCCATGCGTAATCGAACAGTTTGCCCTGATGGAGGCTTACCGCCTGCGCGCGTGAAATATAGATGGACGAAAGGTCGCCGTTGGAATCCATCAGAACATTGAGCAGTTCGTTGGGAACAGAGGAAGCAGCCTTGGATTGTTCCACATCGGAAAAATCCGCGTTCAGATAGCTGTTGATGACAGTGTTTTCATAGAGCGCCTCCGAGGTCTGTTCCACGGCGTTCATGCTTTGGGAAATATTATCGTCGATCTTAGAAAGCGTGCCATAAAGCTGCTGGCTGATCTCTTTGGTAAGGATATCGCGGTAAAAAACGTAACCGAAGCCTTCGGCAATCAGCGTTACGATGGTCACGAGCAGCAGGAAAAAACAGACGGTTTTCCGGCGGAAGGGAATACTGAAATACCAAAACGATAGCTTGCTCAAAAAACGGTCCATTTATCAAAAGCTCCCTGTATAAAACATAAAAGTGAATGAGAAGTTGCTTATAAACCTAACCCTATCATAACATGACACCACAAACGGAAGGTATCCCTTTTTTTTACGATTCGGCAAAAGAAAGAAAGAATCGTAAAATAATGCACCTTGTTCCAAAGAATTTTGAGTATACAGCACCTCCTTTTTTCAGTATGATGAGAACAGCAAGCGAGCCTTGCACAATTCCGGAATGAAGAGTGACCACAAAATGAAAAAGCAATATGGAACGGCCGCAGGGCGCCTCAAGCGCGCTGTGGCAATGGGAATGGTAATTGTATGCCTGTTGGCTTTGTGTGCATGCCGCACAACAGAGGGAGCCATCGTGTTTGAGGAGGAATCGGTGACGGAAGCGGGAACGGACATGAAGATCATGTTCATCACGCCGCTTGCGAAGCATCCGATCTGGCTGGAAGCGAAGGCAGGAGCGGAAGACGCGGGAAGAGAGCTGGGAGCGACCATTACGTGGCGCGGGCCGGACATTACGGACGCGGACAATATGGTCGGGGTGATGGAAGAAGCGATCGAGCAGGACTATGACGCGATCATCGTATATCCCATCGAGCCGGAACTGTTTGTGGATGTGATGAAAAAGACAGCGGACGCCGGGATACCCGTCGTAACGGTCTGCGGAGATTCCGCGCCAGAGCTGCGCGACTCCTACGTAGGCACCGATGTGGAGCGCTTCGGACAGGAGGCGGCAGAATTGATCGGGCAAAAATCCGGCGGGCAGGCAAACGTCGCCGTCCTGTGCACGGATTATGACGTGATTAACCAGATCCAGGAATATGAGGCGTTTTTGAAAGTTCTGGAGGAGAAATATCCGGATGTGAAGGTAGTGGTCCGGGAAACGGACGACACGGACTCTTTGAAGGCGATCCAAAGGACATATGAAATATTGGAGAAACATCCTGAAGTGGATTTTTTCTGGTCTATGGAAGGAGCAGGCGCGCCCGGCGTTGTGGAAGTTCTGAAGGAAAAGGACATGCTGGGCAAGGTCACGGTGCTCGGGACGGACGCCATGGAACCGATGTTGGACGCCATTGAAGCGGGAGAAGCATGGGGGTCGCTGGCACAGAACTTTTATAAAATGGGAAAACTCGCGGTAGAAAATGCGGTAAACCATATCAATGGCAACGACGTACCGGATACGACGGATTCGGGCTTCGTGTTTATTACGCAGGAAAACGTACAATCGTACCGGACGGAAAGCATTTTTTGAACAGAAAGAGGAGGAAGCACCATGGAAAGATTAAAGGACCGTAGTTCTGTAAAAAAGATCATAGGACAAATGACACTTGAAGAGAAGGCGGGCGCTTTGACCGGAGGGTCTCTTTTTTTCGGCACCGGGCTGGAAAAGTATGGGATACCGTCCCTGTATTTCCTGGACGGAGGCACGGGCGCAAATTATTTCCAGATGTATCTGGATTGCTTTTGCAAAAACCATAAAATGTCGACGGAAGGCGGCAGCGCACTTTTTGATATGAATTCGGAAGCGCAGGCTGTTCCCGAGCTGCTTGCGCTCGACGCGGACGAGCAGGCCGCGGCGCAGGCCGATGAGAAAACCCGCAAAGAAGTCGCCATGATGAAGGAAAAGATGAAGGCGTATATTCCCGGAGGCGTGATGCCGGGCTGCTTCCCTCCGGGATTTTGCTCGGGGCGACCTGGGACGGGGAAAACATCCGCAGGGTGGGCAGAGCGCTGGGAAAAGAAGCGAATTATTATGGCGTCGACGTACTGCTGGGAACGCCGAACGTCAATATCCACAGGGATCCCCTCGGCGGAAGATTATTTGAAGGATACTCCGAGGACCCCTGCCTGGTGGCACAGCTTGCCCCCGAGCTTGTAAAAGGCGTCCAGGAGGAGGGAGTACTTGCCAATCCCAAGCATTTTGCCGCCAATAACCAGGAAACGGACAGGAGGGGCGTGGACGAGACCGTACAGAAGCGCGCGCTGTACGAGATTTATTTCCCGGGTTTCAGGGCGTGCATCCAGGAGGGAAAAAGCAAGACGGTTATGAGCGCGTATAACGCAATCAACGGGGAATGCTGCGCGATGAACCGTTGGCTGCTGACGGACGTGCTCCGCGGCGAATGGGGCTTTGAGGGCTTCGTCGTTTCGGACTGGGGCGGCGCTTACGACCAAGCAGAGGCCCTGCGGGCCGGAAACGATTATGATATGCCGGGGCCGAGGAGTATAGCACCCATCGTAGAGGCTGTCAAAAGCGGACGGCTGCCGGAAAAAGTGCTCGATACTGCACTTGAGAGGGTTCTTAACATGATGTTGGAAGCTCCGGCAATGACGGGGAAAAAGACGGAAAAAATCGACATTGAGGATTCCCGGCAAGCTGCGTACGACGCGGCCAAGGAAGGCATCGTGCTGCTGAAGAACGAGGGAGGTACGCTTCCGTTTTCCACGGACGCAAATATCAGTTTCTTTGGAGGGAAAAGCAAAAAATTCATCGAGTCGGGCGGCGGCAGCGCGAACGTGATTACCGACCGGACCAGCAATGTCTATGACTGCAGCCGCACGATCGCGGGGGACGGGCGTGTGCGGTTCGGCGAGATTACGGACGATACGGACGCGGTTGTAGTAACGGTGGGCGTGATCGGCCAGGAGGGCTTTGACCGCGCATCGCTGAGTATAGACGCGGAAGATGAAAAGATGTTGAAGGAAACCCTGGAAGAGGCCAAGCGGTCCGGAAAGAAAACGGTTGTGATACTGAACGTGTGCGGGCCTGTGGACGTTAGGGAATTTATTGACGATACGGACGCGCTGCTGTGCGTGTTCATCCCCGGTATGGAAGGCGGCCGCGCGGCGGCGGACATCCTGTACGGCAGGGTGAATCCTTCGGGCAAGCTGCCGCTCACCTTTCCGAAGCGCTATGAAGACTGCCCGACCTATGGGAATTTCCCGGGCCGGGGCGCGAAGGTGATGTACGGCGAGGGCATTTTTGTGGGCTACCGTTATTACGACATGAAAAATATCGAGCCCATGTTCCCGTTTGGTTTTGGGCTTTCCTATACGCAATTCGGGATCGGCCACCTGCATTTGGACCGCGACTGTATGAACGTGGATAGGGAGGGCGACGACCTTTCCGCCACCGTGAAGGTGAAGAACACCGGCAGATGCGGGGGAAAAGAGGTCGTACAGCTTTATATCGCGCAGGAAAAACCGACATTGGTGAAACCGCCCAAGGAATTGAAGGCCTTCCGCAAGGTTTGGCTGGAACCGGGGGAGGAAAAGGAGATCACATTTACGGTCACCGCAGATATGCTGCAAAGCTATGACGACGGTACGGAAAAATGGCAGATCGAGCCAGGATATTACAAGGTGCTGGTGGGGAATTCTGCGCGGAATATCTGCGCGGAAGCGTCCTTTGAAGTAAAAGGATATAACCCTTACGGCGTGAACGAAGACACCCCGCTTGGGAAGCTTGTTATGATCCCGGGCGCGCTGGACGAACTGATGAAGCACTGCCCCGAGGGCAGGCTGACGCGCGAAAGCGTGGAACTCAGTATCCTTTTTGCGGCGACGGGAAAACTCAGCGAGTATTGGGACAAGGTGATCGCACCGGCAATGGAAGGCATTGGAGACGACGAAAAACAGCGGCGCTATGAGGCGATGCTGGCGGCGATGAACCGCTTCCATTAAGAGACGGACACGGTATGAAACGTTTGTGTAACCACAAAAACGAAAAATATTAGGAGGAAGAACAATGAAAAAAGCACTCATGGTAGTATTGGCGCTGGTGATCGTATGCGCATGCTTTCTGACGGCATGTGCAGGAACGCCGGCAGCGACGGAGGGAACGGCGGAAAGCTCCGCGCCGGCGGAAAGCGCGGCAGCGGGGAGCCCGGAGCCATCCGGCGAGGCAAGTGAAGAAGCGGCGGGAAGCGGCGGACAACTGCTGATCGGCCACAACAACATCCTGAAAGGGAACTATTCGGTCGATATTCTGGAAAACACGATCCAGGCGACCTGCGACGCGCTGGATATCGAATTGATGGTAACCAACGATGAAACGCAGGTGGAAAAATCCGTAACGAATGTGGACAACATGATTTCCGCGGGCGTGGACGGACTGATCTTTCTCGGCATGTCCGACACTTTGTTCCCGGTGATCGCTGAAAAGTGCGAAGCGGCGAACGTACCGTTTGCGATCGTCGACCACATCCCGGCGGACGACGTGGCGGCACAGCTTCAGGAAAGCCCGATGTATGTGGGCGGCGCCGTAACAGACGATTCTGTTACCGGCAAGACCATCGGCGAATATGCGGCGGCGCAGGGCTGCAAAAAGGCAATCGTCGTAACTGCCCTCAATACAGACCCGACGCACATCAAGCGTGTGGAAGGCTTTACGGAGGCGTTTGAAGCGGCAGGCGGAGAAGTTCTGGATGTCGGCTGGGGCGAACCCACGGTGGACAAAGCCCTGACCCGCGCGAACGACTTGCTGACGGCGCACCCGGACGTTGATTGCGTATATGGAACCAACGGCGACGTGGCCTCGGCAACGATCCAAGCTTTGGAAAAGCATCCCGAGGTAAGCGCGAAAATGTTTGCGACCGATCTTGACCCCGCTGTGCTGGAAGGCCTTGAAAGCGGCGTGGTAAGCGCGGCAAACGGTGCGCACTGGGTTGGCGGAGACTTTGCGGCAGAGCTGCTGATAAACTATCTGCAGGGAAATCCGATCAAGGATCCCGAAGGAAAAGCGCCCCTGTTTAAGGTAAGCGCGGCGGTACTCCCGAGCAGCCTTGTCGACCTTTACAATCAGTTCTGGATCAATTCGCAGCCGTTCTCCGATGAAGAGATGCAGGCAATGGTTGGCCCCGGCGTAACATACGATACATTCAACGATGCAATTTCAGGCTATACCGTGGAAAGCAGGCTGCAGGCAAAGGTAGACGCAGGACTGCTGACGCAGGAAGAACTGGACGCGGCCCTGGCAGGCTGACAAACAGGCAAAGATACGGCACGCCCTCCCGCGAGGCGAGGGCGCGCCTTGTATCGGTATTTGGTTCTCTTTCTGCGAAAGGAGCCGTAGGAGGGAGGTTGCTATGGGAAATACAGGCAGCGGCCGGATAAATTCCGAGCTACAGGCAAAGGCGGCAAGTGCGCAACGGAAAACGACGCTACTCGCGGTTGCCGCGATTGTCGTGATTTATATCATCTTGAGCGCAATCACGGAATGGAGGTTCCTGACCGCGTCTAATATGCTGGCGATCCTGACCAGCTCAATTGTGCCGGCCTTGGTGGTGCTGGGCTTTATCTTTATTTTTACATCGGGAATCATGGACCTTTCCACCGGGGCAATGATGATATTGGCAAGCAATGTAGGCGGCATTCTGGCCGTCCAACTGGGACTCGGTTATTTTGGACTTATCATAGGCGCGGTCGCGACGGCGATCGGGCTGGAATTGCTCAACGTAAAATTGATTCTGGTCACTAAGATACCGGCCTGGATCTTCGGGCTGGGGATGACGATGGTATATGAAGCGATCGGGGCGCTGTACAATGCATCGATGATCGCTGAGGGGACGCAATCGGTCTCGATTGGAGACCTTTACCGGGAGCTGGGCGCTCCGCCGGTGAACGTGATCGTGATTATGATATGCGTGGTCGTTGCGTTCCTGATCTACAACAGAACGAATCTGGGCTTTGGACTGCGCGCGGTGGGCAGCAACAGCTCCGTGGCCAAGATGATGGGGATAAATGTCAGCAAAACGGTATTGGCGGCAAGCGTTGTGGGCGCGATGTTCCTCGGGCTTGCCAGCGCGGTGAATATGAGCTTTGCGGGGCGCGTTGCGCCGACGACGGGGCTGGCGAGTATTTCGGTTATCTTTACGCCGCTGGCGGCTTTTCTGCTGGCCAAGGCGTTTGACCGTATCTTCAATATTACGGTGGGAGCGATTATCTGCGCCTTCCTGCTGACGTCGATTTTCAATGTTTTGACACTTCTCGGAGTGCCGTCCGGTACGTTGCAGCAGGTGTTCATGGGCGCCGCCGTAATTATCTGCGGCATCTTATCGCAAAGGAAATATAAGGGGGTAGTGCAATGAGCGGAACTGAAAAGGTTATTTTCCGTGCGGAACATATGAAAAAATATTTCGGCGCCACCCATGCGAACGACGACGTTTCCATTACGCTTGCGGCGGGCGAAGTGCGCGGGCTGATCGGAGAGAACGGTTCGGGAAAGTCGACGCTGATTTCCATGATCGCGGGGCTCGCCCCGAGGGACAGCGGGGAAATGACGATGAACGGCGCCGCCTACCTTCCCCAGAACCCGATCGATGCGGGCGATCATAAAATCGGTACGGTCGTCCAAGAGCTGGGACTTGTCGACGGGCTTCCGGTCGGTGTAAATATTTTCCTCGGCAGGACAAAACGTTTTGAAAAGGGCGGCGTACTGGATATGAAGGCGCTCTATCAGGCGGCGGCGGAACAGTTTGAACAATGGAATTTTCCAGTGTTCCCGGTACAGTCGCTGACGGGGTCCCTTTCCGTGGAAGAAAAAAAGATCGTGGAACTCATTCGTGCCCTTTCCATCGATCCGGACCTGCTGATCCTGGATGAGATCACACAGGCGCTTTCCCTAAATTACCGGGATATCCTGTTCGAGGTCATCAAAAAATTTAGGAACGATGGGAAAACGGTTTTAATGGTCACGCACGACGTGGAAGAAATGATCGAGGCAACGGACAGCATCACGATTATGCGGGACGGAAAAATTGTGGAGACATGCCAGTGCGACGACATTTCGCCGGACGACGTGAAGCGGATGATGGTAGGACGCGACCTTGAAGGAGACTATTACCGCAGCGACCAGGTGGAAAGCTATGAAGACGAAGTCGTCATGAGCGTCGAAGGTCTTACGAATGACGCGTTTGAAGGAGTCGGATTTGACCTGCACAAGGGCGAGATACTCGGATTCTGCGGGCTTTCGGGTGCGGGTATCCACGAGCTTGCGGAAACATTGTTTGCGGTTCGCCCGGCATGGTCGGGAACGGTCAGGATTACGAAAACGAATACCATAATTAAATCCCCGCGCCAGGCGATGCTGGAAAAGATGGGGTATGTTCCCAAGGACCGGGATAAGCAGGCGTTGATGGTCAGCGATTCGATCGAGGACAACGTATGCCTTGCAGCTGTAGATATGACACAGGGCAGGCTGGGCTTCCTGAGCCCCAGACGGCGGCGGGAGGTCAGCAACCGGGTCGTCAAAAAATTTGACGTGAAGACAAAAGGCATTACACAGGTAATCAGCGGCCTTTCCGGCGGCAACAGGCAGAAGGTCAATCTTGGCCGGTGGATGATCCAGGATAAGGAAGTGTTGATTTTGGACTGCCCGACGCGCGGTGTGGATGTAGGAGTCAAATCTTATATTTATCGTTCTATGATGGAAGCCAAAAAGCAGGGAGTCGCCATGATCGTCGTATCGGACGAGCTGCCGGAGCTGATCGGTATGGCGGATACCCTGATGGTGATGAAGGCCAGCCGGCTCGCCGCGGTTATGAAGAGGAGCGAAGTCTTCACGGAAGAAAAAATAATCGAGGTGATGCTGTGATGAAAAAAGATTTTTGGACGTTTTTTCAGCGGTTGTTCCCCTTTGTCGGCCTGATCGTTATCATTGTCATATTTACCATCATCAATCAGGGCAATATGTGGTCGGCGACCAATCTGCTTACGGTAATCAGCATTATGATTCCTCTTTGCCTGGGCGGCAGCGGAATGGTGTTTGTAGCGGCTCAGGGCAGTACGGATCTTTCCATGGGCTCGCTGGTCGCGCTATGCGGGACGATCGCCGGGATCGCGAGCATGTCGCTGGGCTTCTGGGCATTTATTGTAATTTCACTTGCGGTGGGCATTGGCGTAGGGATTCTAAACGGTGTAATTGTCAGCAAATGCAAGGTATCTTCCCTGATGGTGACGCTGGCGATGTTAATTGCGCTGCGTGCGCTGGTGGCGTTTATCACCAACGGGCAGGTGTTCTTTGTGGACCAGCAGATACTGATGCTGAACCGCATGGAGATTAAGCTGCCGATTTTCCTTGGGGTGATCGCCCTTATGTGGTACTTGTTTGAATATACAAAAATTGGATATTTTTCGCGCTGCATGGGCGAAAACCAGACGGTAGGCAAGTTTGCCGGGATATCGGTTGCAAAATACCAGATTTTGGGCTTTGCGCTTTCAGGAGCGATGGCCGGAATGATCGGGATATTTACGGTAGGCAGCATCGGTGGGATTTCCCCGACGATGGGCAACTTCCTTGAACTTCAGGTCATGATCGCGATGTTTGTGGGCGGCGTTCCCGTTACTGGCGGCGCGGGCAGCAAATTCTACAAGGTGGTCGTAGGCGCGCTGATGCTGGCGTTCCTGCAGAACGGCCTGACCGTAAGCCGCGTGAGCGCGGAGATGTCGGAATTGATCCAGGGGATCATTTTGATTTGCGTGGTGTTCTTCGGGCTGTTTGTACGCCAGAAATATATCCAGCGGCAGATCGCGCGGGAGTTGCAATAAACCAGTCCTCTTACTTCCTTTGGATGCACGGCGTTTTGCAGGGATAGCGCCGTGCATCTTTTTACAGCGGGTAAGGGGCGTAATGATAAAAACCATGTAAAAAGGCCGCTCAGAAAGAGCGGCCTTTTGTTGTATTCCGTTAGAGGCGCTTACTTTTTGCCGGAGAACCACTGGACGATGGTAATGATTCCGAAAACGATCAGGAAAATACCGAGCAGCGTCCCGAGGAAATTGGCGCCCGCCGCCATACAGATCAGCACGATAACGCCCAGGATTATGGTAATAATTGATAAAATCTTCGACGCTAAGCTGCTGTTCGGAGCAGTTGTAAGGCTGATTACGCCGTTTACGATCATCCAGATGCCGATAATCAGCGGCAGCACGATTCCCGCTGTCGGTCCGCGAAAGACGATCAGCAGGATACCAAGGATCGCCACGATTACGGGGATGGTGTAAGCGCCGAACACACCGGCATTCTCAGTGCGCTTACTGTAATTTGAGATAATCGTAATTACACCGTAAGCAATCATGATAATGCCGAGGATGAGGATAATGACCTCCATCCCGCCAACGGGGTTTGCAAGCAGGGCAATACCAATAATAAAAAGAATAATGCCCATAATCAGATTCAGGATATTGTTTTGTTTCATTTTAAAGTCCTCCATTTTCATTTAATGATTCGCACCCTATGATTAACCGCTCCGCGTTTGACGTAAACCATTTCATGAAATCTTTAATCTTTTTTGAATGCGAGACTGGAAATGGCGGAGCGCCGGACCGGAGTCTCTAAATTTTAATATTACAGAGATGACTGCCTAAAAATCTTTTTGCAAAGCGGAAAATCCGTAATTGTACCGAAGACGGAAAAATTAAAAATAGGCGCGTATCCGTTTATGGCGGAAGAGCGCGGTTACAAATGGAAACACAACCGGCGGGAGAGATATCCCGGAAATAAAACGAACAGGAATGGAGGCTCCAATATGTACAACGAAGAAAAGATCAACCGCTTGCAGGAAGACGTGGCAAGGGAACAGAAGAAGGCGGAAGAAAAGCTGGATAAGCTTGATTCCAAAATCAAAGTGGAAGAGCTCAAAGCACAGAAGAAACTGACGAAGCTCGAAAGCAAACGCGACGTTGAAATGAAGCTGGCCCAGAAAGATGCAGTTGAAATGAAAAACGATGCGCGCATCGAGCAGAAAACGCGCGAAACGGAAGCGGCCAGGGACGTCAGGCAAAATGTTAGCGGCGACACCCGCATGTAAAAAGGAGGAATGAATAATGGCACAGATGCAGACAGAGCATAAGACGGATAAAAGCGCTGGGGAAGTGATCGGCAGCGTATTGAGCCAGGCAAAGGACGGATTGATTTCATTTGGAGAGACGATCGCCAGCAAATCCAAAGAAATGGTGAACAACGCGAAGGTGAACGCACAGGTTGCGGCTCTTGAAAAGGAGAATGACGAGAACTATATCAAGCTTGGCAAGATGGTCCGCGAAAAAGAGGAATATACGGACGAGATGCGTGAGATCGGCAAGAAGATCGATGAAAATGAAAAGCAGATCGAGCAGATCGAAGCCCAGCAAAACGACGGCTCCGATGAAAGCGGACAGGATAGCAAGGATCTGGCGCAGGGAAGGGAAGACGATCATTCCAGTCCTAAGGAAGCAAAAGCGCAGGGAAACGGGGATGGCGGTAAGACTGAAGTAAAGATGTCCCGCAGCGAAGAACCGGCGAGCAGCGCCCAGGAAGACGTCAGCCGGCAATATAACGCCGCACCGGACCGGAATACAGACAAAGTGAAATCCGAACAGGTATATCACGAGTAAGCCGTCCGGCAGAAAAACAAGGACGTATACGCGGGCAATGCGCCGGCGTTTACAATAAAAAATGGAGGATTAAATTGATGGAAACAACGAAAAAAACAAAATCAACACCGCATAAGGACGTAGAAAAGAAAACGACAAAATATGCGGACGGCAGCAAAAAAACAGAAAAAACTGCGGCCAAAAAGAAGCTTGACGGCTCTACGAAAGTGACTCATAAAGTCGAAGCAAAATAAAGCGCCGTTTGGCACCTCTTGCCCCGTAAGGGGAAATAATGAAGCAGCTTCCGAAGCCGGGAAAAAATCCGGCGGCGGAAGCTGCTTTGATCGTTTCCCGCCGATTTAAAAATTTTCATAAAGGGCATCGAATGCTTGACAAATTAATATATTTCATGCTATATTCAACTTAGCAGTTCGGATGTAGTATTAATGATTTCACATATTTTGCAAGTCATTTATTACGGTAGATGCTTTGCGAAAT
This sequence comes from Christensenella minuta, assembly GCF_003628755.1. Taxonomy (NCBI): domain Bacteria; kingdom Bacillati; phylum Bacillota; class Clostridia; order Christensenellales; family Christensenellaceae; genus Christensenella; species Christensenella minuta. The sequence continues at coordinate 263,227 of NZ_CP029256.1, forward strand.
ATGTGTTTTTTGTTTCATGGCCGGGTTACAGCATGTTATGCCGGGGCAATAAGCTTGGGTGTTCGGCGGCGCCCGTACGTGGGTTATTATTATTAGGAGGTACTGGTTGATGAACAGCGGTACGGTAAAATGGTTCAATGCAGAAAAAGGATTTGGCTTTATCTCGGATGACAATGGCGGCGATGATGTATTCGTACACTTCTCGGCGATCCAGACTGATGGATATAAGACACTTTCCGAAGGCCAGAAAGTAACGTATGACACAGAGCAGGATACGCGCGACTCGAGCAAGATCCGTGCGGTCAACGTTTGCCCCGTATAAGAAAGCATGAATCAAAAAAACACTCCCCTTTTGGGGAGTGTTTTTTTATTGACGTTTTGCTGTGCCGGATTATACATTAGGCGTTTTCGATAAAATCGATGATTTCTTCCTTTGATTTTACGCCCACAAATTTGGACATCTTGGCGCCGCCGTCGAACAGGTACACGGTGGGGATAGATATTACGCCATACTGCTGCGCAAGGCCCTGCGCCTCGTCTACATTGACCTTCACGATTTTAATACGGTCGCCAAGGGCATCCGCGACTTCTTCGAGAATCGGCCCGAGCATCTGGCACGGCCCGCACCAATCAGCATAAAAATCAACCAGTACAATCCCTTTTTGCTGCAGAACTTCTGCATCGAACTGAGCTTCGGTAATGTGTTTAATATTCATTTGATCCACTCCTCGTTAATATTCTGATTTATAATTAAACAGTCTCGGAATATGCGAAACATCTAATTACACCGCTTCGGCGGATTATTTTAATAATCCTTTGCTTTCCTTGAACACCCAGTCCCGCTGGATCGTGAAGCTTGCAAGGAAGATCACAAGGTCTACCACAACCTTGAGCATCGTATTGACTGCGTCGCCGCCGCCCAAAAGTGAACCTATCCCCCACACGAGCAGCCAGGAAGCGACCAGCTGGCCGACCGCAAGAATTACAAAGCGCACCACCGCGCCCGTGGATTTTGCGTTAGAGTTAAAGACGGCTCCACGGTTCAAAAGATAGGTTGCAATCGAACACAGGATACGGGACAGCACGGTGGCGGTCAAGATCTTGAATTCGTCGTCCATACCGGAAAACAGCTTCTGGAACACATAGAACGTGCCGATATCCACCAGGTAGGCAATGAATGCGGCAATACTGAATTTGATAAACACTTGATAGAGCTTTCCGGTGGAAAGGAGAATATTCCAGCCGGGCGTTTCGTTTGTGGAGGATTCGACAAGAACGCTTTCCACCAAAATATTTTTAGCGCGCGCAACGAGGGGGATGTTTTGGAAAAAAGCCCCGTCCTTTGCCTTTATGCACGATATCGTCTCGAGGAATTCACGGGACATGCCATATAGCGAAGTCGTGATATCCTTTGCCTCGAGCCCTGAAAGAAAGCCATAGACGTTTTGCGGAAGGGACTTTTTTTCGGGCAGCGTACGTTCGCCCAGATAAACCTTCGACGGGTCCGCAAGAAGCGCGTCCGCGACCTTCAGGACGTCCGCCGGCATAAAGCCGCCGTCCGCCCGCAGGGTAAGGAAAAATTCTGCCTTTGAATTTGCAGAAGCGTCTTTCAAGCTTCCGCACAGCCCGGAATCTGCAAAAACATCCACAATCATACCGGACCGCCTCAGTTCCTGTTCCAAGTTTTCGTTATGTCCGAACAGCAGGACAGTGCAAGTTTCGTAATTCATAATGCTACTATTTTATCACTGAACGTATGTTCATGCAATGAAAGGCCGGAATAAAACCACGGATTATGTCCTGTCCTTAAGGATTTTGTTCGGGCTTACGGAATAATCCAGCTTCTCATTGGTCAGGTTGATATTGTAATAGGGATCATATGGATATTTTTTATCCCACTTGGAGAGCCAAAGCGCTGTTTCGTGGTCCAGGCGCTCCATTTTTTCCGGGGTGGTCTCCAGCCCCCGGGTCTTTGATTCGTCATGGTAAAGCTCTGCAAACGGCGTCCACAGGATATAATAACCCTTTTCACGCACCTTTAAAGACAGGTCAACGTCGTTATAGGCCACAGTAAAGGTTTCGTCGAAGCCGCCGACTTCACGGAAAACGGAAGCGCGCATCATAGCGCAGGCGGCCGTTACGGAAGAAACGTTGTGCGGGGCGACAAGCAGGCCGAAATAGCCGATATCGAACCGGCTTAGAAATTTGTGCGGATGATTGGCAACCGGGCCAATTTTCAGGACGATACCACTGTGCTGGATCGTATTGTCCGGATAGTAAAGCTTTGCGCCGACCTGGCCAATCTCCGGGCGCATGGCGTGCATTGCCATCTGTTCAAGCCAATCCGGGCTGATTACGGAAATATCGTTGTTTAAAAACAGCAGGAGGTCCCCTTTTGCCTGGGATGCAGCATAGTTATTGAGCGCCGAATAATTAAACGGATGATCCCAGCGTACGATACGGATACGGGAATCCTGCTCAAGCTGCGCATAATAATCAAAAATCTCCTTTTCCGTGCTGTTATTCTCTGCAATAATGATTTCGTAATTCGGATAGGTCGACTTTTCCGTAATCGATGTAATGCAATTTTCGAGTGTTCTTTTCTCATCCTTATTTGGAATGATGATAGAAATCAGGGGTTTGGGGTCGGGAAGATCGTACCGCGTAATATAATAATTCGGATACTGACAGCTGCTGACATGCGCGTTTTTGATCCCCAAACGCTGGTATGCCGCTTCGACAGCCGACCGGCCAGCCTCTACGGTATAGCTCTTTGCGGAAGACGCAAGCGCGGTAGAGCCTTCCGATATCCGCCAATGATACAAAATATCGGAAATATGCCCGATTTTTTTTGCTTTTTCCGTAGCGCGCAAAATAATATCGAAATCCTGCGCGCCGTTGAAACGGTCTTCAAATCCGCCGATCTTATCCAGGAGCGTTTTTTTGAAGACTGAGAAATGCGTGATATAATTGAACGTATGCAAAGTATCGGGAGCAAAATCTGGCTTGAAGAAAGGATTAAAACGGTATTTTCCGTCTTCAGTGATTTTGTCCTCATCCGAATACATGAACTCATAATCACGGTCTATGTTTACAAGCTCGACGTAGGAATACAGGGCATGGGGCATCAGCAGATCGTCGTGATCGAGCAAGGCAACGTAATCTCCCGTAGCCATACGGATCGCTTCGTTGGAGTTCCCGGAGATTCCCTTGTTTTCCTCGAGCTTTCGGTAGAGTATCCGCGCATCTTCATAGGAATGGGCGATCTCTCCCAAATTCTTCGATGAAGTGCTGCCGTCGGCAAGACACAATTCCCAATTGGAATAGGTCTGCGCCTGTACGGATTCGATCATCTGACGCAGGAATTTTTCCGGAGTATTATAGAGCGGAACAACAATGCTGATCTTTGGCATATAATTGAAAACGCGTGCACGCTGATAATTAAGTTCTTTTTCCGTCGGCGTATTATTCGCGATCCAATGAAGATATTCGGCGTTATGGACAGTGTATATCCTGCAGCCCACGCTTCCGCCGCCGTCTACGGAAAAACCATGCCGCCGTTTGTTTCTGTTCACATAGACGCCGCAGCCGTTTTTACAGGTCAATGAAACGGTAAGCGCGGCACCCATTACGCCGCAGATCGGCAGAAAATCAATCGCCGTATAGTCGTCGTGTGCCACGCCGCCCACTTCGGCGTGAAGAAGAACGGCGTCTCCCTTTGAGACAGTTATTTCCAAAGCGCCTCCGCCGGCCCTGTTTTGCGTCAATAATTCAATTCGCCCAATATTGGGAACGGACGGGGTGAACGTAAAAGATACCCGCTCTTCCGCCTGGTATCCTTTATGCTCCGAGGGATTTTTTACGAATGATTCCCCTGCGAGCTCGCCGCCGTACATGTTGTTGTTGACAACTGCCGTGCCGGGTCCGTATTTGATTCTGGTTCCCAGCTTATGGAAAAATTCGCCCCACCCATAGTCGCGGATCATGACAGCCGCGCGCTTAAAACTTTCTCCTTTAAGATGTTTTATGGTTGAAGCCAAGTTTCTTACTTTTGACATTTCCTCTCTCCCGAATATATTAAAATTTTTATCAACAGCCGCTTATTACATGAAAGCGCCGTAAACCAATTTATAGAGCAGGATCATTCCGCCGATAAAAGCAAACGTACCGAGAAGGGCGATCCAAAACGATTTCGGGACCGCTTTTTGTTCTTCCTTTTCCGCTTCTTCAAAATCTTCCAGCTGCGCCTTGCACTTTGGGCAATATTCAGCGGAATCTTCAAATTTTGTATGGCACAGAGGACATATTTTCATGACTCGCCTCCATCTTCGTTATCACGCATGCGCCGGCGTTCCCGGCGGTAGAATCTGAGCAGGATGCCAAACAGAACGGACAGCCCGGCAATTGCGATCACGCACATCAGAACGCTGCTCGACAAAAAAATACTGCTCAGGATAAAACAGGCATATGAAAAAGCGCTCAGCTTTGAAAGGCCGCGCCGCAGTAGCTCAATCAGCAGAAGCACGACGCCTGCAAAGAAAGCGACTGTGCCGATTGCTTGATAATTCATCCATAACGTCATATCCATCATAAATACCTTGCACCCATTATAGCATGACCGTATGGTTCGATAAAGTATGGACATAAAAAATTTACGGAAAATTTGTTAACAAAGTATGCTTAATATGTTACTATTATAATAAACATGGGTATCTGAAAACAGACCGTAAAGGGCGGAAATAATGGATATTATCGATCGGACGCTGGCCTTTGCCAAGCGCGAGGACAGGCCCGTGATCGTCGTTTATCAAGGTAAAAAAGGAATCAGCCAGCGGCGTGTCTATGTGCGCGGCATTGCCGGGGATAAAATAACGGTGTATTGCACGCAGAAAAAAGCAATTCGTGTTTTCGACAGGGCGGGGGTATTGTCTGCGATGCTCGCGGATGAGTAAGGATTAAACGATGAAGGTGAACAGTGAGGAGAAGAAACGCGGAGCGCTGAATGAACTGGATAAAAAAATGCGTGAGTTTGCAAGGGAGCGCGAAACGCTGAATCAAATGAGCTCCGAGAGGATCGCGCTTGGAAAGCCCCTGACGGACGTGGCGCTCCTGAAACAAAACAAGACCTGCGGGGAGATCGGCGCTTCGATTACCCGGCTGCAGGAATTTCTGGATGAAATCGAAGGAGATTGATTTTTGAACCGTGTAACGTACAGCACAGAATATATAGCATCCATCATCAATGCGATGAGCGACATGGTTCGGGTCATTGGCAGGGACGGACGGGTCCTGATGACGAACAGCGCTTTTGATGAGCGTTTCGGATACGAGGAGGGAATGGAATGCTATACGCCGTTCCATCAGGAAACGAGGTGTGAGCGCTGCCTGTCGCACGAGGTAATGCTGTCGGGCGAGACGCAGCGCCTGACGCGCAAGCTTTCCGGACGTGTGTATTCGGTGACCGTATCTCCCCTGAAAGACGAAGGCGAAAAGACGATCGCCGCCGTTGAAGTTTTCCGCGACATTACCCTTGACTACAACATCAAGCAAAATCTGCTGATGCAGAATGCGAAAATGCAGAAAGACCTGCAGCTGGCGCGGAAACTGCAGGAAGCCCTGGTAAAGGGCGCGCTGCCCAAGGTTGGCGGCGATTACGAGCTTACGGCGGGCTTCTTCCCGTGCGAAGCGGTCGGCGGCGATATTTATGACTGTACGGTCTATGATGATAAACTCGTTATGTATGTGGCGGATGTTTCGGGGCACGGCGTGATGCCGGCGATGCTCGCTGTCTTTTTCTCGCGCGTAGTGCGCGCGGCCTGCCTGACGGGCAATTTTCTTCCCTCGGAAATACTCAGCTATGCGGAAAAGGAATATCTCGACCTGAATCTTTCCGATTCGATCTATATTACGGCCTTTATTACGGTGATCGATTTGAAGACCAACCGCGCGGCTTATTCCAATGCGGGCTTTTCCGTAATGCCCGTGATTTATCACGAAGGCAATTTTGAAGAGCTGTATATGCCGTCCCATCCGCTCTGCGACTGGTTTGGCGAGGAGGAATTCCAGGACGGATTTTTTGAATTCAAAAAAGGCATGCGTATGCTGATCTATACGGACGGAGTGGATAATATTCACAGCGATCCCAAGGTTAAGGACAGACTGTTCGAGCTGCTGGGGAAAAAAGAATTCAGCAGCCGCCAGTTTATCAGCGAAGTGCGGGAAGAACTGCACAGCAAGCCTGAGGACGACCTTACGATGCTTCTGTGCGTGAAACAATAGCAACTGGGAGAAAAATATTTTGACAGATTTTTGGGAGCCGCTCAAAAATAGCCTGATGGCGTTTAGCTGGATGGACGTAATCGATATTCTTGTCGTTGCGCTGATTTTGTATTGGCTGATTAAGATACTGGCCAAAACACGGGCGATCCGCGTTTTGATCGGTCTTGGCGTGATCCTGATCCTGGCGCGTATTTTTGTGGCGATGGGCTTGCAGACGGCAACGTGGCTGATGAATGCGGTGATTCCGGCCGGGGCGATCGTTATCGTTATCCTTTTCCAGCCGGAGATCCGCCGCGCGCTCGAGGCGCTCGGCCGCGGGAAAATATTCAGCTTTGCCACAAAATCACAGATTGAAGTGCAAAACGCAGAACACATCATAGAGGAAATCTCGCGCGCAGTGCTGAATATGTCCAAGCAGAAGGTGGGAGCGATCCTTGTTTTCGAGCGGAAGACAGGCCTGGCGGACGTGCTTGATTCGGGTACGATGCTGGATGCGGATATTTCAAGCGAACTGATTGAAAATATTTTCTATCCGAATACGCCGCTGCACGACGGCGCGATGATCCTGCGGGACGACCGTATTATTGCGGCCGGCTGCTTCCTGCCCCTTTCGGACAACAAGCAGGTAGCGCAGGAACTTGGCACGCGCCACCGGGCGTCGCTGGGGATTTCCGAGGTATCGGACGCGTATATCGTCGTTGTTTCGGAGGAAAAAGGGATCATTTCCTTTGCCTATGACGGCGTTTTGAAGCGTTATATTGACGCCAAAGCTCTAAAAGAGATACTCGAAGAGCTGTATATGCCGCAGGCGGGAAACAAGGAGCAGGGTAAGCTTGCGACCTTTAAATTCAAGCGCAAGGTGGGTGATGACAAATGAGTAAAATCGTTGCGGTCATCAAGCGCCTTTTCGTACAGAACTGGAAGATGAAGCTGATTGCGCTGATCTTCGCCTTTATTCTGTGGAGCTTTGTGATTGCGGAAGATAATCCGTACAAGACAAAGACTTTCCGCGACTTTCCCGTTACCTATACTGCGGCGGATGAGCTGCGGCAGAAAGACCTTACGACGTCGGAGCCTCTGGCCCAGCTTTTAAGTTCGGTGACGGTAACGGCGCAGGCGCGGGCGGACGCCCTCCAGTATTTGAATGAAAATATGATCCAGGTCACGGTAGACTTGTCCTCCATTGACGGCATAGGGGAATATACCCTTCGCGTGGAGGGGAAATCTTCGCTCAATGATACGACGGTCAATGTGGAGCCGTCCACCGTTACGGTCAATGTGGAAGAGATCGTTCCACGGTCTGTTCCGGTCGATGTACAGCTTACGGGCGAACAGGAAGGATTTTATTACGGGGAACCGGTTCTTGAAGACGAGACCATCGAGATTCGGGGGGCCCGTTCCAAGGTAGAAAGCGTTGCGAAAGCAATCTGCAAGATTGACGTCGGCGAAATGACAGGACCGACAACGGCAAGTTATACCGTAGAGTATGTGGACAGCAAAGGGGAAACGATTCCTGCCAACAACTTTACCGGGAGCAGTTCCGTGATTGTGGAGCTGCCGGTCTATCCGCAGAAAGAGGTGCCTATCGACCTTGAGGCAGTCAGGAGCACCACATCGGGACTGGCGGAAGGTTATGAGATCACAGGCGTTACCGTCGAACCACAAGCTGTTAATATTGCGGGCAAGCTTGAAGACATTGAATCGATCGGTACGGTTACGCTGGAACCGATTGTCCTTGACAACGCAATGGGTGATACCATTGTGGAAGCGAATGTTAGGCTGCCGGAGGGCGTGATTGCATCCGTGCCTTCCAAGGTGCAGGTCCAGCTTACGATCATGCAGCCGGAACTCAGCCAGACGTATTCGGCGATGCGGATTGCCGCACGGAATCTGGAAGACGACAATCTTGACGTCTCCATTACGCCCTCGGCCGTGGACGTAACGGTGTATGGCACGCAGGCGGCTCTCGGTGATTTTTCAGCATCCCTGCTGAAACCATTCGTTGATCTTACGGGGCTTGGAAAAGGGGTACACCAAAATGTACCGGTGAAATTTCAAAACGAGCCGGACCTTGGAGTGCGGCCCGTTTCCTCGAGCACGACGGTTACGGTAACGATCAGCTAAAATCCAACTCAATTGAAAGCAGTTTAGGGGCACCGTTACGGTGCCCTTGCCATACGGGAGGAAAACGATGAAAAGATTTAATATATTTGCGGGAAATTACGGAAGCGGCAAGACGGAGATTTCGCTCAATACGGCGCTGGCGCTGGCGAAGGACCGGAAGACCACTTTGGTGGATATGGATGTTGTGAATCCGTATTTTCGGAGTGCGGAAAGCGAGAAGCTTCTCGCGGATCACGGCATACGCCTGATCGCGCCGCCGTATGCCAATACAAATGTGGATGTCCCGGTACTGTCCGCAGAGGTGATGGCCGCATTTGAGAGCGAAACGGCGGTGTTCGATGCGGGCGGCGACCCGGTAGGGGCGGCCGCGCTTGGCGGGCTTTTGGCAAAATTCAGCGTCCATAGGGACGAGACGATGCTGTATTATGTTGTCAATGCGCGCAGGCCGCTGCAGCAGACGGTCCCGGAGATTATCGAAATGATGGAGCAGATCAGCGGACGTATCCGCCTTCAGGTGGACGGACTTATCAACAACACTAACCTTGGCCGCGAGACCACGGCGGCGGACCTTGCGCACGGGCAGCAAATCTGCGAAAAGGTGAGCCGAAAAACAGGAGTTCCGGTTTCTTACATTGCGGGCAAGCCGGAAATCCTTGCCGCATTCCGGCCGCAGGGTGGGGATATCCCGGAAATACCGCTTGCCATATACACTTTTCCAGACTGGCTTGTTGACGATATAGATGAAAAGTGATATTCTAAATGGAAGCGTTTTTAAGCGTTTTTTTGCAACATAAACGAAAAAATTTACATAAAAAAGGTGAGAAACAATGGCAAAATTAACAATTTATGAGGATACGTGCAAGGGCTGCGGCCTGTGCATCGGTGCGTGCCCGAAGGAACTTTTGGCGATCGATAAATCGCACCTCAATGCGAAGGGATATCATCCGATCGGGATCGAACATATGGAGGACTGTATCGGCTGTGCATCGTGCGCGCGTATGTGCCCGGATTGTGCGCTCGAAGTAGACAAATAAGAAATTATTTTATTTTTAGGATAAGGTGAATTTATATGGCAAAGGTATTGATGAAAGGAAACGAGGCGATTGCGGAAGCTGCCATCAAAGCGGGCTGTACGCATTATTTCGGCTACCCGATTACGCCTCAGAATCAGATTCCTGAGTATATGTCAAAGCGTATGCCTCAGGTGGGTGGAACGTTCATTCAGGCGGAAAGCGAAGTGTCGGCAATCAACATGGTATATGGGGCCGCGGGCGCAGGAGCACGGGCGATGACGTCGTCGTCTTCCCCGGGAATCAGCTTGAAGCAGGAGGGCATCAGCTATATTGCGTGCGCACAGCTTCCCTGCGTGGTTGTGAACATGATTCGTTCCGGTCCCGGTCTTGGTGGGATTCTCCCTTCGCAGGGAGATTATTTCCAGGCGACAAAGGGCGGCGGCCACGGAGATTACCACATGGTGGTGCTCGCGCCGTCGGGCGTACAGGAAGCGGCCGATCTCGTAGCGGAGGCCTTTGATATCGCGGATGAGTACCGGATTCCGGTAATGATCCTCGGGGACGGCATGATCGGCCAGATGATGGAGCCGGTAGAGTTCAAAGAACATGAAGGACGCAAGCTGCCGGAAAAGACGTGGGCGGCCAACGGCTGGAAGGATAAATCGCGCCCGCGCAACATCGTCAATTCGCTTTATATCGAGGCGGAGTCGATGGAAGAGGTGAACCGCCAGCTGCAGGAAAAATATGCCGAGATTACGCAAAACGAAACGCGCGTGCAGGAGATTATGACGGAAGATGCGGAATATATTATCGCGGCGTTCGGCACTACGGCGCGCATTGCGAAAAATGCGGCCTTAAAGGCCCGTGAAATGGGGATCAAGGTCGGCGTGATCCGGCCGGTCACTCTTTGGCCCTTCCCGGCGGAAGCGTTTGCGAAGGCCGCAGACCGCGTCAAGGGGATTCTGTGTGTCGAGATGAACACGGGGCAGATGATCGAAGACGTGAAGCTTGCGGTGAACGGAAAGGTTCCGGTGGAATTCTATGGCACGACGGGCGGCTTTGTTCCGGCTCCGGGGGCTGTCGTGGACGCACTGAAAAAATTGAAGGAGGGCAAATAATATGGCCAAGGTGTTTGAAAAGACGAAAATGCTGACAGACGTGCCCTTCCATTATTGTCCGGGATGTACGCACGGCATTATCCACCGGCTGGTTGCTGAGTGCATCGAGGAACTGGGAATGCAGGATAAAGCGGTGGGCGTTGCGCCGGTCGGCTGTGCGGTATTTGCGTATAATTATTTCAACTGCGATATGATGGAGGCTGCGCACGGACGTGCGCCGGCTGTAGCGACGGGCATCAAGCGGGCCTGTCCGGACGATCTCGTCTTTACCTATCAGGGAGACGGAGACCTTGCGTCAATCGGTACGGCAGAGATCGTGCATGCCGCCGCGCGCGGAGAAAAGATTACGACGATCTTTGTCAACAACGCGATCTACGGCATGACGGGCGGCCAGATGGCGCCTACGACCCTTGTCGGCCAGGTCACGACGACTTCGCCTTACGGCAGGAATGCGGAAACGCAGGGAATGCCGGTAAAGATGGCGGAGATGCTGGCAACGCTCGACGGGGCGTATTACATCGAACGGACTTCCGTACATAATGTGCCCAACATTGTAAAAACGAAAAAAGCGATCAAGAAAGCATTTCAATACCAGATGGAAGGGAAAGGCTTTTCCATTGTGGAAATTCTCTCCACCTGCCCGACAAACTGGGGGCTGAGTCCGGTGGAAGCGCTGAAATGGCTTAATGATAACATGATTCCGCAATATCCTCTGGGCGTAACAAAGGAGGGCAGATAATCATGACAGAACAGATTATTTTGGCAGGCTTCGGCGGACAAGGCGTATTGCTCGCCGGACAGATCATCGCATATGCGGGGATGAACGAAGGCAAGAACGTATCGTGGCTTCCGTCCTACGGGCCGGAGATGCGCGGCGGTACGGCGAACTGTAATGTTGTGGTATCAGATGAAGAGGTTGGCTCGCCCGTTGTGGTCGAGGCGGATTGCCTGATCGTGATGAACAGGCCGTCGCTTGAGAAATATGAAAAGGACCTGAAACCGGGCGGTTTGCTTCTGCTGGATTCCGACCTGATTGAAATCGAGCCTACGCGTACCGATATCAAGGTAATCAAGGTTCCGGCTAACTCGCTTGCGGAGCAGGCGGGGAGCATCAAGGCGGCCAATATGGTGATGCTGGGGGCGTATAACGAATGCGCTCATGTTGTGGAAAACAAGACCATCATCGAATGCCTTGAGAAGATTATGGGCAAAAAGAAAGCGCATCTGATCCCGATGAATGAACAGGCGCTTGAACTTGGTGCGCAGGCCGCGCGCTGAAAAGGAACAAAACCAGAACCGCTTCGGCGGTTCTTTTTTTGAATAAATAAAATAAAAAGGTCCGCATTCTGTAAATGCGGACCTTTTTGTGTGCAGTTATTCGCCTTCGGGCACGACCGTGGGCGAAGGTTCCACCGGGTCCGGATCCGGGACTGCCGGGACAGAAGGCGTAGGCACCGCAGGAGCCGGTGATACGGTTGGAAGCAGAGCCTGATGGTCTATCGTGCAGTCCTGCGTCGGATCCTCTGCGATAGACCCGTCTTCATTGGTTGTTACAGAAATCCCGCCGCCGGAACGCCACCCATAGTAGGGAGAGCCTTCCGCAAAGGTACGGTAGCTGACTGTATAATTATATGCCAATTCTTCCGGGCATTTGCCCTCGACAAAACGCATATGTGATTCGCCGCACATTTTGATCTCTTCACTCGTTGAATAACGGCATACATCGCATTCCTGGTCAAGGAGCGGGCTGTCGGCCGGCATCAGGGCGGTGACGGGCTCACAAGCGCCGCTTGACGGCTTTTTATTGGAGTATTTGCACACTGTAGTGGAAATGAGGTTATAATCCGATGCGTCTCCCGGCATGATCGCCTGATCGCTCAAATTCTCATGTATCTGCTGCATATAGGCCTTCCACAAAGGCGCACTTGTATGTACAGAAGATCCGCCCATACCTTTCAGGTTTTCGTCGTTCCCAATCCAAAGAGTAGAGGTATAATACGGCGTATAGCCTGCAAAATATACGCCCATATTATCCGCATTTGTTCCCGTCTTGCCTGCCGTGGTCATATTATCAAGGCGGGCTTCGTAGCCTGTACCGGATTTCACAGCTTCTTCAAGCGCCTCGGTCAGCATGTAGCAGGTAGACGGCTTAAACGCTTCGTGGATTTCGCGGTCGTTTTCCGTATCAATCACGACATTGCCGTTTGCATCGAGGACCTTGGTAAAAGAAACGGGCTGTTTATACTCGCCGCCGCGTGCAATAGTCGCGTATGCGCCCGCCATCTCGATAGGCGTGATGTTGGAGCCGCCCATCGCCAGGCCGGAGCCTGTAGCCGTCCCTTCGAGGCTGGCCTCGGACACACCTAGCTTATACAGGTACTCCACGGATGTTGGAACGGTAACATAATTCATGATTGTCTGCGCCGCAGCGATATTGAGCGAATGAACGATCGCATCCTCGATTGTAATAGGGCCTTCGGACAATTCGCCCTGCCATTTCGGATAGGTCGGCAGCCCATCGTCTCCCAGCCATCCGTTGATGTCCTGCTTGATGTAGGGCACATAAGAAGTGAGGCCATATCCAAGCTCGAATGCCGGGCCATATACGGCAATAGGCTTTGCGGACGATCCCACCTGCTTATTCCCGTCATAGGCGCGGTTGAAGGTTTTCATTTTGTCTGGTGTCGTACGGGAACCGATGATCGCCTTCAGATTCCCGGTTGCGTTCTCCACCACAACAGCGGTAGCCTGCGGTTGGATTACTTCATAAGAGTTTCCGTCCGCATCGGTTTTGATAATAGGATCCATATTAGGATAATCGTCCCAATTTGCAAGTGTATCCTGAACCGTTTGCTGCATATCCGTATCGATCGTCGCGTAAATTTTATACCCGCCCGAACGCAGCGCTTTATCTACCCTCTGGCGGTTGGCCGTCGTATGCTCCAGCCCTTCCTTATCCATCATAAAGTTTTGGACGTCATAGATCATATATTCAATAAAATGGGGATAAGGATAGAGGGAATTGGCGGGGGACTCCTCAAGGATATTCATTTCCGCTTTCCACGTATCGAGGTAACCGTCCCTAAGGACCATGTCCGTATCTTCCTTCAGCTTCCACGTACCGTCTTCGTTCTGCTCGAGGCACGAAGGCGCAAGGTATTTCTCGGCGGGGGTCACGACATCTTCATATTGTTCTTTTGTCAGCTTTCCGTTCCAATACATCCGCTCGGCAATGATGTTCATACGGTTCACAAGTCCGGGCAGGTTTTCCGGCCTAGTATATGTCGCGCGCCGGGGACTGTACTTCGTGGGGTTCTGCGTAATGGCGGCAATACAGATCATTTCGCGCAGATTAAGCTCGGAAAGTTCTTTGCCAAAATAATCTTTTGCGGCGGCCTTAACGCCGTATACCGTCCCGCCAAGGGGAATCGCGTTCAGGTACGCCTCAAGGATTTCGTCTTTGCTGTATGTTTTTTCAAGCTCCATCGCGAGATACGCCTCCTGGAGCTTGCGTTTATAGGAGCGCTCATTGGTCAGCAATTCGTTCTTGACCAGCTGCTGCGTGATCGTACTGCCGCCTTCCGTTTTACTGGAGGAAAGGTTCGAGACGAACGCGCCCAAAAGGCGGCGGAAATCGACGCCGTTATGGTCGTAGAAACGAATGTCCTCCACGGCGATCACCGCATTCTGCAGGTCTGACGGGATTTCTTCCAAATTAGCCCATTCCCGGTTCTCAAGGCCGGTATAGGTTGCCAGTTCGACGCCCTCTGAATCGTATATTTTTGTGTTCTGACTCTGATTTTCTATTTTAGAAACGTCAAGCTCGGGCGTTGTCCCGAGATATGCGTTCGCGACGCCCATGACGGAACCCAGCACGATGGCGACGGCTATAATGATGGCGACAAAAGACATTTTGATCGTGGTAAGAATTACGCCCAAAGCAAAATTCGGCTTTTTCTCGCGCGGCTTGAAAATCGAACGCTTCCCCGTAACCGGGACCGGCTGGGTCAATTCCTTTTTAGGGACCGTTTTTTTACCCTGCGGAGGCGAGGCCTTTTTTACCATGCCGGGAGAAAATTGCCGCGTCATATCATCCGTAAAAACGACGGTTTCCTCGGTGGGAGCTTCCGCCGGATTTTTAGCGGGCCGCGCCGGTTTTTTCATCTGCTGTTTTGGCGGCAGGGGTTTGCTCTTTTTAACCTTTTTACCGTCAGGAACGGAAAGAATATCAATCGACTGAGTTTTTTCCCTATCGGCGGATTGTTTTGTTTCCGATTTTGACGCGGCACGAACGGGCATGGTACGAGGAGCAGGCTTTTTCCGCGGCTCTTTTGGCGCTTCCGGCGCTTTAGCCTGGTCCTCCTCCTTGTCAAGCGCAAAGAAGCCCTTTACCTTCGAGCCAAGTTCACCGAACTTTTTTCCGATGGATTTCATCGTGTCTTTGGCTTTGCCGCCCAATTTTTTTACTTTATCCTGAAACTCTTTTTTAGGAGCCATAAGATTTGTTACCTCCATAGCATGGGAAAAATGCAAAGGCCATGCCTATACATGGAAACATTTTAGCATAAAACCGGGGTTAAATAAATGATTTTCATAAATTATTCATAGTTGGCCGTGGTGCGACATTTACAAGAAACTGAAGTTATGGTACTATCATTAGGGTATTAAAAAGGGAAATTTCCCCTATAAGATTATATTTGAGGTGAATTTTATGTCCGGACATTCCAAATGGTCAACGATTAAAAACAAGAAAGGCAAGGCCGACGCCGCGCGCGGCAAGGTTTTTACGAAAATAGGAAGAGAGCTGGCGGTAGCGGTTAAGCTGGGCGGGCCGGATCCTGCGAGCAATTCGCGCCTGCGTGACGTTATCGCGAAGGCAAAGGCAAACAATATGCCGAACGACAATATTACACGGTCGATTAAAAAAGCGTCGGGAGAGCTCGGTAACATCAATTATGAAGAATTGACCTACGAAGGCTATGGCATTGGCGGGGCCGCGGTAATTGTTGAGACAATGACGGATAATAAAAACAGGACGGTTGGCGAGGTGCGGCATGCATTCGATAAGTTCGGCGGCTCGCTTGGCACCAATGGAAGCGTATCTTTTATGTTTGATAAAAAGGGCGTGATCGTCATCGATACGGAAGCGGGCGATGAGGATACCGTGATGGAAGCGGCGCTCGAGGCGGGAGCGGAAGATTTTTCCGCTGAGGACGGCGCATACGAAATCACAACGGCGCCTGAAGATTTCTCGGCGGTGCGTGAGGCGCTGGAAGGGCAGGGATACGAATTCCTGTCTGCGGAGATCGATATGGTTCCGCAGACCATGACCTCTCTTTCGGAAGAGCAGCGAAAGCAATTTGAAAAGATGCTCGATATGCTCGAGGACAACGACGACGTGCAGAACGTTTACCATAATGCGGACTTGCCGGACGAAGAGTAGGGTGAATGACGCTGGAAGCGTCAGCGAGGGCGGCGCCCTGGGGCAAGTGAACCGACGGCTATTTAAAAGGGGATTTAACGGTGCTATACTGCTTTTAGGTTAAGAAATAATTATGGCTTTGACGGGGATGGACTATGTGTGGGGGGCTCTGCTGTGCGCAGAAGCCATAAAAGCTAAAAAGGAATAATACCTGATGAGACAGACAAAGAAAAAGGGTTCACACTGATTGAATTGATTATTGTAATCGCAATTTTGGCAATTCTTGCGGCAATTTTGATTCCGAACATTGCCGGATATCTGAAGTCCGCCAGTACGGAAGTGGCGCACTCCGACCTGAAATTGATCGAAAGGACGTTCCAAAACGCGACGGCGCTTGCTGCGGCGAAAGAGTACGAACTGCAAGGGCAGATCATTATTCCAGCCAACGCGCAGCATTCAACAGCGGCTGAGCAATACCTTACCGGGAAAATGAATGAAACGCTAGGGGAAGAACTTGAATATTCTATTTTTTACGAGGCTTCAAATGATCCGCAGCATCCCGATGTTCCCCAGTATCTTATCATTAGTTACTGGCCCGACGGGCGGGACGGCGATGTTTACGTCCTCAATAACGGCACATTTGAGGATCCGCAGTAAAACGACCCTAAGAGAATAAGCTGTCTGCCTAAGGGGTAAAAGGCAGACGGCTTTTTTTATGGCCAATTTTTTTGTTCAGGCGGCATGGATGGTTTTACGTACGCAAAAGACACATTCACCGCATCCATGCAGCTGTTCACGGATGCGGTGAATACGGAGCCTGAATATTTGCAATGTTACGCTTGCGTTCTCAGCAAATTTTTAAAAAGCGCTTATTTGCTATTTCATTGCCCCCCACAGCGTCATCACCGAGCCTGCGGGGAGGATTTTGGCAAAAAACAAATGCAGTTTATTAAAAATTCCATATACGGAAAGATCCCGGCCCTTTTGTGCGTCCCTGATCGCGCGCGCGACGACATTTTTGGGAAGGGAAGGAAAGAAGAAGTTCCGTACCGCACCCGCGTCCGCATTTTTTCTGGCGACGTCGAAAAATTCCGTTTTGGTCCAGCCCGGGCATACTGCCGTCACAGTCACTCCCCGCTTTCCGAGCTCGCGGTTCAATGCGCGGGAATAGCTCAGTACGAATGCTTTTGTTGCGGCGTAAATATTCATGTCCGGCAGGGGCTGGAACGCAGCTGTGGAGGCGATCTCAAGGATATGCCCGCCGGATTCCATATAAGGAATTGCAGCGAGGGTCATCTGTGTCAGGGCGCGCACGTTAAGATCGATCATTGAGAGGGAATCCGCTTCGCTCACCGCGTCGAAATCTCCGAATTTGGCAAAGCCGGAACAATTCGCGAGATAGCGGATGTTGGGGTTCTCCGCGGCAAGTGCGGCCTTGATTCCTTCTATGCCGGACGGCTGCGTCAGATCGCATGCAAAAATGCGCAGGGGGGTCGAAACTTCCCTGGCAAGCTCTTTCAAACGTTCTTCACGACGTGCGGCAACCCATATCTGGCCGAGCCCGCCAAGATCGGAAAGCTGTTTTACAAATTCTTTTCCCATACCGGAAGATGCGCCCGTTACGATTGCGATTTCCAATTTCCATTCCTCCTTCGCTTTATACTGTACAGATAAACAAAGGGAAAAAAGGAAAACTTATTTTCCCTGCTTTCCTTTCTGGATACCATATGCCATCTTCGCGACAATGCTGTCCGGCAGCAGCTTTGAGAAAAAATGAGCGGCTTTCATGACTGCCCCGGGGACGATCACCGTTTTTCCGCCGAACATCTTTCTGACGGCATATTTGGCGACATATTCGGAAGAAAGCCCGTTCATGCCGAACCGCACGCCTGCGGTAGCGTTGAACTCCGTGT
Source organism: Christensenella minuta (assembly GCF_003628755.1). Lineage (NCBI taxonomy): Bacteria > Bacillati > Bacillota > Clostridia > Christensenellales > Christensenellaceae > Christensenella > Christensenella minuta. Next base: position 281,096 of record NZ_CP029256.1, read on the forward strand.
CCACCGGGCCAGGGCACAGGGCGCCAATATACACGTTTCGGCCCGCTTTCCTAAGCTCCTCATGGATTCCCTGCGAGAGACGCAGAACGTACGCCTTGGAGGCGTAGTAGGATGCAAACAAAGGCCCGGGCATAAACCCGGCTGAAGAAGCGACATTCAGGATATATCCGCTGTCTTTTTGAATAAAATCTTTTAGGAACAGCTTGGTGAGGATGTGCACGGAAAAGATGTTTACGTCGAGCATGCTGATCTCCTGCGAAAGAACCGTTTCATCGAACGCACCGAAGACGCCGTAGCCTGCATTATTGATTAGGATATCGACATCCTCCCCGCGCGTCTCCTCATAAAGGCGCAGGCATTCTTCCTGTTTGGATAAATCTGCCGTAATGACGCGGACATTCGCCGGGATTTTTTCTTTGAGTGCAAGGAGGCGTTCCTCGCGCCTCGCGCTGATAATCAGGTCGCAGCCCCGGCCCGCGAGCTCATATGCGATATCCCGGCCGATCCCCGAGCTTGCGCCCGTAATAAGTGCTTTCATTGCTTCCTCCTGCTGAGTTTTTATTGCGGTTTTGCAAATGACCGCGGAAAACCGTACGGTTTCCCGGGTGTTAGGCCTAGCTGCCTGCAAGACGCCAACTCGTCCCTTAATAGGTACATTTTATTATAGCATGCCGGCGCAGCATTGTGTAATCGGGGAAGTATGGCTATAATAGCGGTATACGAAAGGAAGCGTAAAGCGATGAGAAAAATCTGGACCGTATTGATTTGTATGATATTGTGCACGGGGATCGCGGCATGCGCGGCCCGGCCGGAGGAGGCTACGGCCGGACGGTCGGAAGCTGCACGGGAGGCCCCCACGGCTTCTCCCACGGCAACTCCCGTTCCGGCCCAGCCCTCTGCGACCATGGCTGCGCCCACGCCCGACCCGACGCTTAAAAGCGGGATGGAAAGCGAGGAGGTTAGAGCGCTGCAGCAGCGCCTCGGCGAGCTCGGGTATCTGAACATCGATGAATATACGATAAAATTTGGCCCGGCAACCGAACGTGCCGTGCGTCTTTTCCAACGGCAGAACGGGCTTGCGGAGGACGGTATAGCGGGAATAGAAACGCTGGCGCGTATCTACGCGGAGGAAGCAAAGGAATGTACCCTGCCGCTCTCCGGAGTGAAAATAGGACTCGATCCGGGACACCAAAGAAAAGGAAACCCGGAGCAGGAAGCTGCCGCTCCCGGTTCTCCGGTGACGAAAAATAAGGTGACCTCCGGTGCGGACGGCAAGAATACCGGCACTCCGGAATATCAGGTGAATCTTGATGTGGCATTGAAGCTGCGTGATTTGCTGGAGGAAAATGGTGCGGAAGTGGTGATGACCCATGAGACGGCGGATGTCGACATCTCGAACCAGGAGCGCGCCAAAATGATGAACGGCGCAGGCGTAGACCTCGTACTCAGGCTCCATTGCGACGGTGTGGACGATTCGTCGGTGCGCGGCGCAATGATGCTTGTGCCTGCCGGTGAACACGCGGAAGGGTTTGAGCAGCAAAGCCGGGCGGCGGGCGAGGCGATTTTCGCGGCCTATCTTGCAGCCACGGGCGCGCGCGACCGCGGGATCATCGCGCGGGACGACCAGACGGGTTTTAACTGGAGCACCGTCCCGGTATGCAATATTGAAATGGGGTGCCTGTCAAACGGAGACGAGGAGGCCCTGCTTATTTCAAACGATTATCAGAACCAGTGCGCACAGGGGCTTTTGAACGGTATCGCCGATTATTTTGCGGGCTGAAAGCGATGAATATCAATCTGGATTATTATAAAACATTTTACTATGTGGCAAGACTCGGCAGTATTACGCTGGCGGCAGAGGCGCTCTGCGTTTCCCAGCCCGCTGTGAGCCAGTCGATCCGGCAGCTTGAAGAGGCGCTGGGGTGCAGCTTGTTTTTCCGCACGCGCAGCGGCGTGCAGATGACGCCGGAAGGCAAAGCGCTGTATTTCCATGTGGAAAAAGGATATGAGCAGATCCTGCTGGGGGAGAAAAGAGTGGAAGGCATGCTCGATTTTGAAGCGGGAGAGGTACGGATCGGGGCATCCGATATGACGCTCCAGTTTTACCTGCTGCCGTTTCTTGAAGAATTCCACAAAAAGCATCCGAAAATCAAGATCAGCGTGACAAACTCTTCCACTCCGGTAACGGTCGCGGCGCTGCGTGAAGGGAAGATCGACCTTGGCGTGGTGGGATCGCCGGTGGAACACTATAAAGACCTTTCCGTGCGCGAAGCCGCTGAGATACGGGATATCTTCATTGCCGGAGACGAATTCGGCGCGCTGAGGGGAAAAACGCTGTCTCTGAAGGAGCTTGCGGACTATCCGATCGTATGCCTTGGGCGCGAGACAAGTACAAGGCGCTATCTCGACGAATTCTTTTATTCGCACGGCGCGGTGCTCGAACCCGATTTCGAGGTCGCGACCTCCGACCTTGTCGCACCTTTTGTAGAACGCAATATGGGCATTGGGATCGTCGTCCGCTTTTTTGCGGAAGAAAGCATTCGTGCGGGACGGACCTTTGAGGTGCGGACGAAACATTCGATTCCTGCGCGCAGTATTTGCATCGTTTCGGGAAGCAGGGGACAAATATCGCGTGCGGCGCAGGAATTCCTGAATACATTAAAATAAGTTTAGCTTATATATAATATAAATATTATTGAGTTTACTTATGCACCCTTCCGGAGTATCATAAATCGTGGAGTTTGTGACGGAAGGAAGTTGTTTTTGTGAAAAAGGGCTGGATGTATATCGTTATTTCGACCATTCTCTTCAGCACGATGGAGATTGCCCTCAAAGAGATTGCAGGGGATTTCAATCCTATGCAGCTTACCATGACACGTTTTCTGGCGGGGGGGGTATTCCTCATTCCTTTTGCAGTCAATACGATGAAAAAAAGAGGCGTTCGCATAGAAGTAAAAGACCTCCGCTTTTTTGCACTGCTCGGATTTCTTGGCGTCGCGGTCAGTATGACGTTCTACCAGCTTGCCATCACAGATACCAATGCATCGGTAGTTGCGGTTCTCTTTTCCTGTAATCCAGCATTTGTCATGGTGTTTGCCGCTCTGCTCCTGCACGAAGCGGTTCGCCGCCGCAATGTGGCCGCGATTATCCTCGAGATCATAGGCATTATCGTCATTATCAATCCATTCCATGTACAGATCGGCGTTTCGGGAATCGTATTTACTCTGCTGTCCGTCCTTACCTTTGCGCTTTACGGCGTACTTGGCAAACGGAAGTGCGCGAAATACGGCGGTGTTGCCGTCACCTGTATGAGCTTCCTGTTTGGCGCGTTTGAACTGCTGGCGTTTGCCGGCATAAGCCACATCCCGGCCTTTGCCGCCACTATGGCGGGAAACGGCCTTGGCGTATTCGCCGATATTCCTTTCTTCACGGGCTACAGCATGGAAAATATAGGCTTCGTACTGTATATTTTTATCGGCATCACGGGCGCGGGCTTTGCCTCCTATTTTACGGCGATGGAAAAAACCTCCGCGAACAGCACCTCGCTGATCTTCTTTTTCAAACCGGTGCTCGCTACGGTCCTTACGTTCTTTATCTTGCATGAGGTTATCCCCTGTAACATGGTGGCAGGCATCGTGCTGATCCTGGCTGGTTCTATGGCGAATATCCTGCCAGGGCTGATAGAAAGCCGCAAAGCCAAAAACAGAATCGGCGCTGGAGCGGGGGCGGAAACATAAGCGGCCCTTCGCCGAAAATGCTTCGCCCATAACCCTCTTGGCCGCCGTTCCCCGCTGCAAAGGCTCCGTGAAGCCTGGTTGACACTGTTTGGGGAATCTCTTACAATTACAATATGGAAACAAAGCAATTCAGGGTCGTGATCGTAGACGACGATCCGATGGTATCATATATCAGCCGGGAATATTTGGAACGCGACTGCCGCTTTGCTGTGGCGGGCGAATTTGCAGACGGGCGCGAAGCGCTTCACTTTCTCTGCGGGAATACGGTGGACCTTGTGCTCCTCGAGCTCCGTATGCCCGAATATTCCGGGGAAGAGCTGATGAAGGACCTGCTTAAAAACGACGTCCCGGCGGATGTAATTCCGGTGACGGCAGAACGGAGCGGGGAAAGCCTCGGGCATGCGCTCCGCCTCGGCGCGGCGGATTACCTGATCAAGCCCTTTACCTATGAACGATTCCGCCAGTGCCTCGAGCGGTATGCGCAGCGCGCGCAGATCGCGGCGGGGCTTAAGGCCGCGGACCAGGAGGCGGTAGACCATTTGCTGCATATGCCGCAGGCCGCCGTGGATGCGGGCGGCGGACGGGAGCAGCATATTATGGGCTGCTTCCGGAATGCACCGGAACGCAGCTTCACCGTTAAGGAGGTCGCGCGGGAAGCCGGGCTTTCCGATGTTACTGTGCGGCGCTACCTCAAACGGCTCGCAGATGCCGGACGTATCATGAGCGGTATCGACTATAACACGGGAGGACATCCCCGTATCCTCTATAAATTACCGTAAACAGGTCCGGACAAAGGAGAAGCTTATGAAAAAAAGGGTTCCCGCCTATTATGAAAAAGGCGGCGCAACGGAAATACTATCGGATATTTCCCGGGCCAAAAGTATTCTTGACGTGGTGATCGGCGGCTCGTACGATGGAATCTATATTACGGACGGCAGCGCGAACACGATCATGGTTAATGAATCCTACGAGATTATTTCCGGGCTGAAACGCGAGGATGTGCTGGGAAAAAATATGCGCGACCTCGTTAAAGACGATATTATCAATGTATCCGGCACCCTGATGGCGATCGAATCGCGCGAGCCCGTGACGCTGGAGCAGGAATTCCAGACGGGGAAACGTGCGGTCATCACCAGCACACCCACGCTCGACGAATCGGGCGAGGTCGTATTGGTGATTACCAATGTGCGCGACGTAACGGAGCTCTATGAGCTGAAAGACCAGTTGCGGCAGAACGAAAAACTGTCGGCAAAGAACGTATCCGAGCTGGAGGCCATGAGGCGGCAGATCATCGGCGATGGGGAGCTGGTGGTCCACGACCCGGTGATGCTGTCGGTGATGCATATGATCGACCGGGTGAGCAGACTTGATACGACGGTGCTCCTTACGGGGGAAACCGGAACGGGTAAAGACAGGATTGCTTCCTATATTTACCGGAACAGCAGCCGCAGCGAGGAACGGTTTATCAAAGTAAACTGCGGCGCGATTCCGGCGCCGCTGATCGAGAGCGAGTTGTTCGGCTATGAACGCGGCGCTTTTACGGGCGCGAACCGGGAAGGGAAAATGGGCCTCTTTGAAGTTGCGGACAAGGGCACGATTTTTCTCGACGAAGTGGGAGAACTTCCGCTCGATATGCAGGTCAAGCTTCTGCGCGTCCTGCAGGAACAGGAAATCGAGCGCATTGGGTCAAACAGGCCCGTTAAAGTGGATGTGCGTGTGATCGCTGCGACGAACCGGAACCTGCAGGATATGCTGCGGGAAAAAACCTTCCGTGCCGACCTTTATTACCGGCTCAACGTATTTCCTGTGACGATTCCTCCTTTGAGGGAGAGAAAGAAAGATATTATTCCACTTGCCGAACGCTTCCTGGGCGAGCTGAACCGCAGATACAATATGAATAAATACCTGACTTCGTCCGGACGCGACGCGCTGCTTGAGTACCGCTGGCCGGGAAATGTGCGTGAACTGAAAAACGTGGTGGAACGGGCGATGGTCATGAGCAGTACGGAAGATATTTCCGCTGGGAACTTTTTCCTGCATACGCCGCCTGCGGCAGGCCTGCCGCAGGAATATGGAGAGGTGAACCTCAAAGCGGTGACCGAGCGGCTTGAACTTGATTATATTGAGCGCGCCTATGGGAAGACGGGCAATGTGCGCGACGCGGCAAAAAGCCTCGGCATGGATGCGGCGACCTTTGTGCGCAAGCGGAAAAAATACCGGGAAAAATACGGGATGTTGCACAAATGAAACATGTTGCACAAATGAAACAAAAAGCGAAAAAGGGCACTGTAAAAGTATTTTTCCCCATATGCAATTTTAATGCCAAGCTGAAGCTGTTGCAGAAATGAAACAGAATACTCTTTCTGCCGGCGAAAGCGCGGCGGCATTAAATATTAGAATGGAAAATCAGGCCGGAATTCACAAATTTTTTGGATGAAATCCGGTTTTTTGGTTGGATTTTTGTGCAGGCGCCGGAAAAAATTAATTTTTTACAAAAAATTGATAAAAAAATCACATTTTCCTATCGCTTGGCACGATAATTGCATGTATAATAATAGAGGAATAAACCGGCGAAAAGCCGGGGGGAATATGAGAGAATGGAAAGGGAGATCAAATTATGGCACTAATGACAGGCGAAGAATACATCGAAAGTATTCGCAAAATCAACATGGAAGTATATATGTTTGGCAAGAAGGTCGACAGCCCGGTGGACGATCCAATCCTCCGCCCGTCGCTCAACTCGGTCCGCATGACGTATGATCTGGCCCAGATGCCGGAATATGAAGACCTGATGACGGTCACGCTCGAGGACGGAAGGAAGATCAACCGTTTCACGAACATCCACCGCAACACGGACGACCTCATCAAGAAGGTGAAAATGCAAAGGCTGCTCGGACAGCAGACGGCTGCGTGCTTCCAGCGCTGCGTTGGTATGGACGCGTTCAATGCGATCTACAGCACGACGTTTGAAACGGATAAAGCATGCGGCACGAACTATCACGAGAATTTTTTGAAGTTCATGCGTTATTGCCAGGACAACGACCTTACGGTGGACGGGGCAATGACCGACCCGAAAGGCGACCGTTCGCTGGCGCCGCATGCACAGCCCGATCCGGATATGTACCTGCGCGTGGTGGAACGCCGTCCGGACGGCATCGTTGTGCGCGGCGCAAAAGCGCACCAGACGGGCATGCTCAATTCCCACGAAGTGATCGTTATGCCTACGGTTTCCATGAGGCCGGAGGATAAAGATTATGCCGTTTCATTTGCCGTACCGCTTGATGCTCCCGGCCTTTTTATGATTATTGGCCGCCAGTCCTGCGATACGCGTAAGCTGGAGGGCAGTGAGCTTGACGTAGGGAACTCCGAATTCGGCGGCGTAGAGGCCCTCACGATCTTCGATGACGTATTCGTTCCGAACGACCGAATCTTCCTCAATGGGGAAACGGAATTCGCGGGCATGCTGGTTGAGCGTTTCGCGGGCTATCACCGCCAGAGCTACGGCGGCTGCAAGGTCGGCGTGGGCGACGTGCTGATCGGTGCGGCGGCGGTCGCTGCGGAATACAACGGCGCGGCAAAGGCTTCGCACATCAAGGACAAGCTGATCGAGATGACGCACCTCAACGAAACGCTGTATGCGTGCGGTATTGCGTGCTCGGCGGAAGGGCATCAGACGGAATCGGGCAACTATATCATTGACCTGCTGCTTGCCAATGTATGCAAACAGAACGTAACGCGCTTCCCATATGAGATTGTCCGCCTTGCGGAGGATATTGCGGGCGGCATCATGGTTACGGCGCCATCAGAGAAGGATTTCCGCGATCCGAAGCTCGGTAAATACGTGGAGAAATACCTGAAGGGAGTGGAAGGCGTTTCCACGGAAAACCGCCTGAGAATCCTGCGCCTGATCGAAAACCTAGCCCTCGGTACGGCGGCGGTCGGTTACCGTACGGAGTCCATGCACGGCGCGGGCAGTCCCCAGGCACAGCGGATCATGATCGCGCGCCAGGGCAACCTTGGCATGAAGAAAGAGCTGGCGAAAAAGATCGCCCACATTAAGGAATAACGGCGCATATCCGAGGCGGATGCAGGTTGGCCGTCCGGCAGGTGAGGCGCGGAGGTGCGTATCAACGTGCGCCGCGCAAGGCAGCCGCCGAGCGTCAACCTGCGCCGTATTCGGGCGCGCTTTGGAAGGCGTGCCGGCGGCAGGAAGGATGGTCTTGCGGCCGCACGAGGTTCGGATGCCTGCATCTGAGGGCGAGGGGTCAAAGGACGTCATGCCTGTGGCCACGCGTCATAACGAAAGGAAAGCCCATGTCACAGGAACTACTTAAAAAAATCGAACGGGTGCTGGAAGAAAAGGTGCGGCCGGAGCTCGGCGGGCACGAGGGTGATATTGAGATCGTTTCGTTTGAAGACGGCATTTTAAAAGTAAGGTTTTTAGGCAAATGCAGTAATTGTCCCTCCGCCTCCCTGACGCTTGAATCGGTCGTTGGGTCGGAAGTAAAACGGGGGGTGCCGGAGGTAAAAGAGGTCGTGCTCATAACAGGCGTAAGCGACGAAACGTGGAGCATGGCAAAGGAAATATTGAGACAGAGAAGAGAGCGGCGTGAGGATAGGGATTAAATACTGCGGGGGATGCAACCCGCGCTATGACAGGACTAATATTGCGCAGCGGCTGCGGGAGGATCTGCCGGAGAGCGAGATCATGTCCGCGGCGCCCGGCCTCAATATGGATTACGTGGTCGTCGTATGCGGATGCAAAAGCGCGTGCGCCCTTGTGGACGGGCTGGCAGGAAGATACGGCAGGACGATCCTCACGGAGCCGGACGCTTATGACGGGCTTCTGAATACATTGAAACAATTGCAAAGGAGATAGGCCAGAGATGGGTTGGAAAGAGATTTTTGAGTCGAGACTTACGACCGCGGAAGAGGCGGTAAAGAAAATTAAGTCGGGAGACCGTGTGGTGATCGCTCATGCAACGGGCGAGCCGGTGCATGTGACGGACGCTATGGTGGCAAATGCGGAGGCATATGAAGATGTGGAGATCATCCACATGGTGTCCATGGGCAAATCGGCTTACTGTGCGCCGGGCATGGAGAAGCATTTTCGCCATAATGCGTTTTTCCTCGGCGGGACGACGCGCGCGGCCTGCGCGGAAGGCCGCGCGGATATTACGCCGGTTTATTTTTCCAAAGAGCCGGAGCTTTTGCGTACGAACTGCAAACCGGATGTTGCGCTCGTGCAGGTGACGCCCCCGGACGAGCACGGCTATGTGAGCCTCGGCATTTCGGTGGACTACACGATGGAAGCGGTAAAACAGGCGAAAACGGTGATCGCCCAAGTAAATAAATATATGCCGCGTATCCACGGCGATTCCTTTGTACATGTGAGCGAAATCAGCGATTTCGTGAAATTCGACGAACCGATTCTTGAACTGCCGAACCCGAAAATCACGGAAGTGGAGGAAGCGATCGGGCGCAACTGCGCCTCCCTCATCCACGACGGCGACTGCCTCCAGCTCGGAATCGGGGCCATCCCGGACGCGGTGCTGCTGTTTCTCAAGGATAAAAAGGACCTTGGTATCCACAGCGAAATGATTTCGGACGGCGTGGTGGAGCTCGTGGAAGCGGGTGTTATCACCAACAGGAAAAAGAACCTGCACCCCGGCAAAAGTATCCTGACGTTTGCTATGGGCACGCGCCGCCTGTACGATTATCTTGACGATAATCCGGCCGTGGGGATATACCCTGTGGATTATGTCAACGATCCGGTCGTCATCGCGCAGAACGACAATATGGTATCCATCAACTCCTGCGTACAGGTAGACCTGATGGGGCAGGTGGTTTCAACTTCTGTCGGCCACAAGCAGATTTCGGGCGTAGGCGGACAGGTCGACTTTGTGCGCGGCGCGGCGATGAGCAGGGGCGGCAGAAGCATTATCGCGATGCCTTCCACGGCGGCGAAGGGTAAGGTCTCCAAAGTCGTCAGCATTATCGACGAGGGCGCGGCGGTCACGACGTCGCGGTATGACGTTCAGTATGTGGTGACGGAGTACGGTATCGCGGACCTGCGGGGTATTACGCTGCGGGAACGCGCGGTGCGCCTTATACGGATCGCGCATCCGGATTTCCGTCCGCAGCTGATCGAATTTTTCGAGAACAAGTTTAAATGCAAATACGAGGACCAGGACTAATAAGGAGAAAAGCTATGAAAGAATTGTCGATCAAACCCGAAATATTCTCGTTCGACACCTGCAAGGAGTTTTGCGCGGAATATAAGATTGGCGAGGGAGACCTCATCATCACCAACGAATATATCTTTAACCCGTATTTCACGGACCTTGATATCAAGGCGGATGTGCTGTATCAGGAAAAGTACGGCGCAGGAGAGCCTTCCGACGAAATGGCGGAAGCAATGTATGCCGACATGAAGGGCGACTATAAACGCATCATTGCCATCGGCGGAGGTACGATTATCGATATTTCCAAAATCTTCGCACTCAAGAACGTAAGCCCCATCCTGGACCTTTACGACAGGAAGGCGGAGATCGTTAAGGATAAGGAGCTGGTGCTTGTACCCACAACCTGCGGAACGGGCAGCGAAGTGACGAACATCGCGATCCTCGAATTAAAGAGCCGCCACACCAAGCTTGGTCTTGCGGTGGACGAGATGTATGCGGACAGTGCCGTACTGGTGCCCGAACTGCTCAAAGGGCTGCCTTTCAAATTCTTTGCGACAAGCTCTATCGACGCGCTGATCCATGCGCTCGAGTCCAGCCTTTCGCCTAAGGCGACCTCGTATACGGAGATGTTCGGCTATCAGGCGATCGAAATGATTCTGAACGGATACAAAGAAATCGCGGCGAACGGACAGGATGCGCGGATGCCGCTCCTGAAGGATTTCCTGCTCGCCAGCAACTATGCGGGGATCGCCTTTGGCAACGCGGGCTGCGCGGCGGTTCATGCCATGAGCTACCCCCTGGGCGGTACTTATCACGTACCGCACGGCGAGGCAAATTATTGCCTGCTGATTGGTGTCTTTAAGGCATATATGGAGATCGATCCGAGCGGGAAGATCAAAAAATTGAACAAGTTCATTGCGGACATTCTCGGATGTGGCGAAGACGTGGTCTATGACGAGCTTGAAAAGCTGCTGAATCAGATCATCCAGTGTAAGCCGCTGCATGAATATGGCGTCAAGGAAGAGGAGCTTGAAACGTTTACCGGTAACGTAATGGAAAAACAGGGACGCCTTATGGCCAATAACTACGTGGAGCTCTCACGGGAAAAGGTCTACGACATTTATAAGAAATTGTATTGATTGGGCTTAGCGCGCAGGAAAACGCGTAAGTGATCCGGCGCCGAGGAGAATGTAATATGTATCGTATGACGGTTTTAAAACAGGGTCTTGCAAGGCTGCACACGCCGATGACGGACACGATCAAGGGATGCGGGTTCATAACGGATATGATACCGCTTGAAGAAGGGATTTCCGCGGAATATTTCGTATCTCATCCGGTGGACCTGCTTCTGATCGACCTGTGCAAAAACCCGCGGCTCGGACTCTCCCTCCTGAAACAGCTGCGGATACTGGGCGCGAAAAGCGAGATAGTCGCTTATATTGCCGAGGGAGACTGCGACACGCTGAGGCGTGTGCTGCGTCTTGGCGTGGCGGACTGCCTTGTAGACCCGTTCGATACAAACCGTTTCGAGCAGGCAGTGGAACGGTTTTTGAGGCGCAAACGCCTGTTTGCCCAGAAAACCGTTACGCAGGAACAGGCGGACGGGCTCTATAGCGGGCTTGAGAAATTGCCGGAGCTTCCAAAGGGATTGCAGAAAAAGACCCTCAATACAATCCGCGCGGTCCTCTCGAGCAGTCCGGATACCAGCTTCTCCTGTGAAGATATTGTGGGAACGGTCAATCTTTCGCGCATCACGGTACGGCGTTACCTTTCCTATCTTCGGCAGGCAGGCGAGGTTACCGAGGCGGTGAATTACCGCACCGGGGGAAGGCCGTGTTCCCTGTACCGCTGCAATCCGGGCGTATTTGCGTAAAAAAGCCGACGGTACGGATAAAAAAGGTATGGAGCCTTGGCCCCATACCTTTTTTTGGGTAAATGCAGTTTATTTTCCCTGGAACACTTCGCCAAGAAGCTGTGGCGTATGCTTGTGCGCGCACTGTGCGCACGCACGGTCGAGGTAATCGTGCAGCATAGGCCGGAAATCCGGATGCGCGCAGGTATCGATGATCTTCCGCGCCCGTTCTTTCGGCGTGGTCGCCCGCAGGTCGGCGTAGCCGTATTCCGTTACGAGGAAATGGATGTCGTGCTCCGTATGGTCAACGTGGGTGATAAACGGAACGATACAGGAAAGCGTGCCGTTTTTCGCCGTGGAAGGAGTCATGAAAATGGAGAGGCCGGCATTCTGCGCGAAATCGCCGCTGCCGCCGATGCCGTTCATGATGCGTGTGCCGTTGATATGGGAAGAATTGACATTCCCGTAAATATCGGTCTCAATCGCCGTGTTCATGGCAATAATTCCAAGTCGGCGGATGACTTCAGGATGATTGCTGATCTCCTGCGGACGCAGCATGATCTTATCCCGGTAGCTTTCAAAATTCGCTTTGTAGTGCTCTTCAAAATCAGGCGAAATGGTGAGCGACGTGCCCGAAGCAAAGGAAATTTTTCCAGCTTCGATCAGGTCGAACACTGCATCCTGAAGGACCTCGGAATAGACCTTGAGGTCCGTGAAATTCGATTTTTTCAGGCCTGCGAGCACCGCGTTGGCAACTCCGCCCACACCCGACTGGAGGGGAGGAAGCGGCACGGGAAGACGCCCGGCCTCGGTCTCTTTCGTAATCAGCTCGATAATGTTATCCGCAATTTTCTGGGAAATTTCATCCACAGGCTGTACGGAGCGGCCTTTGTCCGGAATATCCGAATAGACGATCGCCGCGATCTTGTCGAAGTCGCACGGATAATAATCCGTTCCCACACGGTCGTCCGCATGGATAATCGGGATGGGCTTCGAGTTTGGCACGCGCTCGACCGTATAAACGTCATGGATGCCGCGCAGCGATTCGGGCTGCGTGGTGTTGACCTCCAGAATGACGTGTTTTGCGCACTCGATATAGGTGTTCGCCGCACCGATAGAAGTGGAAGGGATCAGGTGTCCCTCCTCGTCAATGCCTATGATTTCAACGATCGCAAAGTCGATATCGCCGAAAAATCCGTTTTTTGCCCATACGGCTACTTGGCTCAGATGTACATCGAAATAATCGATCTCTCCCGCGTTGATGGCGTTGCGGACGGTGGAATTCGTCTGGTAGGGCGTACGGCGCTTCATTGCGCCGCTGCGCGTAAGGGCGCCGTCGATCTCGTCGCCCACCGAAGCGCCCGTCATCACCGTGAGGTTTAGCTTTTCACCCGTTGCTTCCGCACGCCTCGCAATGGCAAGCGGCACGGCTTTGGCATGACCCGCCGGCGTAAACCCGCTCATACCGATGGTCGCGTTCGGATAAATGAGCTTTGCCGCCTCGTCGGCGCTCATGACTTTACTAAGATATTTCTCGCACTTGATTCTATCGTTCATACCGTTCCCTCCATATAAGCCGCAGCCGTGCGGCGATTGTTCCTATTATCACAATTATATATTATACACTGAGGGGCGGAATTTTGCATCCTGAAAATCCTTTTCCAAACTTAAGAATCGAATGGCGGCAGCGAAAGCTTTTTTTAGTTACATAACTTTGAATTCCGGCAAAAAACCACTATAATAATATAAGTAAAATTGTATATAAATTTAAATGGAATATTTTATTTAGGAGGATTTTGAAATGGCAACAGTAGCAGAAATTTTCGAGCGTGCCCACAAGGCGCAGGCCGAGTACGAGAAGAATGCGAGCCAGGAACAGGTGGATGCGGCGGTAAAAGCAATCGGCAAAGTGGTTTACGACCGTGCCGAAGAGCTTGGGAAGCGCGCGGTGGAAGAGTCCGGCATGGGCGTGGTGGAAGACAAGATCGCCAAATGCCAGGGAAAATCCAAATGTATCTGGAACAGCCTGAAGGGCAAAAAGTCCTATGGAATCATTGAGGAAAACAAGGAAACGGGCATCATCAAGGTCGCGAAGCCGAAGGGGGTTGTGGGCGCGGTAACGCCCGTCACCAACCCGGTGGTTACCCCGATGTGCAACGCGATGTTCGCGCTGAAGGGGAAAAACGCGATTGTGATCGCGCCGCATCCGCGTACGAGCGACCTCAACAAATATGTTGTGGACCTGTTCCGTGCCGAGCTTAAAAAGCTGGGCCTGCCGGAAGACCTGATCCAGACGATCGAGCATCCTTCGCTCGATATGACGCAGGAAGTTATGAAAACGGCTGACGTCGTTGTGGCAACGGGCGGCGCAGGCATGGTAAAATCCGCGTATTCCAGCGGGAAACCGGCCCTTGGTGTCGGACCTGGCAACGTGCAGGTTATCATTGACCGCGGCGTTGACTATGACGCGGCGGCTTCCATGATTATTGCGGGGCGTAAATTCGATAACGGTATCATCTGTTCGGGCGAACAGTGTGTAATGATCCCGTCGGACGAATATGATACGGTGATTAAAGCGTTTGAGAAGAACGGCGCTTACTATATTGATGATCCGGAGCAGGTTGAGAAATTTGCCGGGGCGATTTTCCCGGACGGCGTGATTAACAAGGACGTGGTTGGCCAGAGTGTGCAGAAGATTGCTTCCCTTGCGGGCGTTTCCGTACCGGAAGGCACAAAGGTCGTGCTCCTGAAAGCGCGCGGCCGCGGCAAGGCGGACCTGCTGTGCAAGGAGAAAATGTGTCCGTTCATGATCGCGATCCCGTACGACACGTTCGACGACGCGATGAGCGCAGCCTATGAGAACCTTTGCTACGAGGGCAAGGGCCACACGTGCTCCATCCATTCAAACGATATGGAGCACGTACGCATGGTCGGCGAATATATGCCTGTGAGCCGTATTGTTGTCAACCAGCCTTCCTCCACGACGGCGGGCGGCGCGCTCACAAACGGATTCTCTCCTACCACGACGCTTGGCTGCGGTTCCTGGGGCAATAACAGCATTTCCGAAAATCTCAACTATACGCACCTGATTAACGTTTCGCAGATCGGCCTTTACAATAAGGACAAGAAGATACCGACGGACGAAGAAATCTGGGCGTAAGCAATGCGTTTCCAAATTGGGGGCCGCCGCCGGGATTGGGCGTGGCAGCCGGAGGGGGCGCTGTAAGGTATGCGGCTTTCCGTTGAACAAAAGCAGGTACAGTCACAGGTTGCGTCCCAGCAGATGCAGCAGGCGCTGTTCCTGCTTTCCAAAAACGCATGGGAGCTGAACGAATATGTGCGGGAACAGACGGTTGAAAATCCCGTGCTCGAGGCGCTTGAACCGCAATGGCAGGAGCGTGGCCTTGGTTTCGGGGCGGTTCGTTATTATGGGGAAAGCTTTGAAAAGGCTGCGCCGGAAACGCTGGCGGAGAGTCTTCGGAGCCAGCTTGACTTGAAAAAGCTTGACCAGGACGAACTCAGGGCAGCAAAGGAAATTATCGGCGCGCTTGATTCCCGGGGATATTTTACGGAGCCGCTCGCCGATATGGCGCGGCTGTGCAAGGTCAGTACGGCGCAGGCTGGGCGGGCGCTTGCAGCGGTGCAGTCCCTCGATCCTGCGGGAGTGGGGGCGCGCAGCCTTTCCGAATGCCTGTGCCTGCAGCTTCAACGCCGCGGGGAAACGGAGGAGGCGCCTTACCGGATTGCCCGGGATTACCTCGAAGAGCTTGCCCGGGGAGATTATGCGGGCATTGCGTCCGCGCTGGGGATATCAGCGGCCAAAAGCCGCGCCTGCTGCGAATTGCTGCGGTCGCTTAAACCGGGTGTTTCCAACACTGCGCCGGAGGATGCCGCGCAGTATGTTTTCCCCGAGATTCTTGTAGAAAAGGATGGGGACAGGCTTCGCGTGATCCTCGACGAACGGAAGATTATCCGGCCGTTTGTAAACGACGCTTACGAGCCTGGCGGGCTTGACGGCGAGGCAAAGGCATATTTGCGGGAGCGCCGGGCGCTTGCAAAACGGATCGTGCAGTCTGTGGACCTCTGGAAGACGATGCTGCGGCGCGTGGCGGAAAAAATTGTTTTGGCGCAGCAGGATTTTTTCCTTAGGGATGAAGCGCTGCAGCCCCTCAAAATGTCGGATATCGCGGAAGAGCTGGGTGTGCATCCCTCTACGGTCAGCAGGGCCGTAGCGGGAAAATATCTGATGTCGGATGCGGGCATATTTGCCCTGAAGGGCTTCTTTTCGCGCAGTATTCCCGAGGGGGAGAAACGTGTGAGCGGGGATTATATCAGGAGGAGCATCCGGGAGATGCTTGCGCAGGACCCCACGCTCACGGACAGCGCGGTAACAGAGCGCCTTCACAGCCGGGGAGCAAAAATTGCCCGGCGGACGGTCGCAAAATACCGCAGGGAAATGGGGATCGTGTCCTCATACCGCAGGAACAAATAGGAAACGGAAACAATGAGCCGTGCCCTGTGCACGCGCCGTATACACTGCATCCGGGACTCAAAATGGGGTCCGGATCGAAACGATTAGGAGAACGATATGGATTTCACATTAAGCAAGGAACATCAGATGCTCAGGACCCTGTTTCGGGACTTTGCTGAAAATGAAGTGAAGCCGCTCGCGGAGGAGCTGGACGAGGAAGAACGGTTCCCGGTCGAAACGGTGGAGAAAATGAGAAAATACGGCTTTTTGGGCATACCCTTCCCCAAGGAATACGGCGGGCAGGGCTGCGACACGCTTGCGTATATCATGTGCGTGGAAGAGCTTTCCCGTGTGTGCGGAACAACGGGCGTAATCGTGTCCGCGCATACGTCGCTCGGCTCAAACCCCATTAAGCAATTCGGCAACGAAGAACAGAAGCAGAAATATCTCGTACCGCTCGCGAAGGGCGAAAAACTCGGCGCGTTCGGCCTTACCGAAGCCGGTGCGGGAACGGACGCTTCCGGACAGCAGACAAAGGCTGTACTGGAAGGGGACCATTATGTTTTGAACGGCACGAAGATATTTATCACGAACGCTGGATATGCGGATACGTACGTAATCTTTGCCATGACGGATAAATCCAAGGGGAACCACGGCATTTCGGCATTTATCGTTGAAAAGGATTTCCCGGGCTTTTCGGTCGGCAAAAAAGAGCGTAAAATGGGGATACGCGGCAGCGCGACGGCGGAGCTCATCATGGAGAACTGCATCGTGCCCCGGGAAAACCTGCTGGGCAAGGAAGGCCAGGGATTCAAGATCGCGATGGCGACGCTCGACGGCGGCAGGATCGGTATCGCGGCGCAGGCGCTTGGCATTGCCGAGGGCGCGTTTCATGAAACGGTGGCCTATGTGAAGGAGCGCAAGCAGTTTGGCAAGCCGCTCTCCAAATTCCAAAATACGCAATTCGTGCTCGCGGACCTGAAGGCGCGCATCGATGCGGCACAGCTGCTCGTTTACCGTGCGGCGATTGCCAAGGATACGATGGACCGCTTCTCCGTCGAGTCGGCGACCGCAAAGCTCGTTGCGGCGGAAACGGCGATGGAAGTAACTACCAAATGCGTGCAGCTGATGGGCGGCTATGGATATACGCGGGAATATCCTGTGGAGCGCATGATGCGCGACGCAAAGATCACCGAAATTTACGAAGGCACCAGCGAGGTGCAGCGCATGGTCATCTCCGGCGCAGTTTTGAAGTAAAGCAGGAGGGATAACACAGTGAATATAGTTGTTTGCATCAAACAGGTACCGGATACGAATGAAGTGAAGCTCGATCCCAAGACGGGCACGCTCATTCGCGAGGGCGTTCCCTCCATTATCAATCCGGACGACAAAGCGGGCCTTGAAGCGGCCCTGAGATTAAAAGATTCAATGGGCGCGAAAGTCAGCGTCATTTCCATGGGACCGCCGCAGGCGGACGTTGCGCTCAGGGAAGCGCTCGCAATGGGCGCGGACGAGGCGATCCTGATAACGGACAGGGCGTTCGGCGGTGCTGATACATGGGCGACTTCCTCCACTCTCGCTTCAGCGGTAAAGAAGCTGCCTTTCGATCTTATCATCACCGGACGGCAGGCCATCGACGGCGATACGGCGCAAGTCGGCCCGCAGATCGCGGAGCATCTTCATTTGCCCAACATCAGCTATGCGGAAGAGATCAAGGTCGAGGGAGACAGCATTGTCGTGAAGCGGCAGTACGAGGACCGGTACCATATCATCAAGGCGAAAATGCCGTGCCTTATTACGGCGCTTGCGGAGCTAAACGAGCCCCGCTATATGACGCCGATGGGTATCTGGGACGCCTACCACGAAAAGGAAGTTACCATCTGGACGCTCGAAGATCTCGATGTAGACCGGTCGAATATCGGCCTTAAAGGGTCTCCGACGCGGGTGTGGAAATCCTTTACCAAGCCCCTCAAGGCGGCGGGAACGGTCGTAAATACGGATGTTCAGGATTCGGTCCGGTTCCTGATGGACTCGCTCCGCAGTAAATTCGTACTGTGACGGAAAGTGGTGATACAATGAATATACAGGATTATAAAGGCGTATTCGTATTCGCACAGCAGGAAGACGGTAAACTCGCGGGCGTGTCGCTCGAGTTGGTCGGCAAGGCAAAAGAGCTCGCGAAGGACCTTGGAACAGAAGTAACGGCGGTCGTCCTCGGATCGGAGATCCGCGATATGGCGAAAAAGCTTGGACGCTACGGTGCGGACAATGTGGTCCTCGCGGACGATCCGGGCCTTAAGGTTTATATGACGGAGCCTTATGCGCATGTATTGACGCAGATCATTCAGGAAAAAAAGCCGGAAATCGTGCTCTACGGCGCGACGGCCATCGGCCGCGACCTAGCGCCGCGCGTATCGGCGCGTGTGCATACCGGCCTTACGGCGGACTGCACGGGGCTTGAGGTCGATCCGGAAACCAAAAACCTGCGCATGACGCGGCCCGCATTCGGCGGCAATATTATGGCGACGATCATCTGTCCGGAGTTCCGGCCGCAGATGGCGACGGTCCGCCCGGGCGTGATGCAGCGCATCCATCCGGCGGCGGAATCTTCTGCGAAGGTCGAAAATTACAAGGTGGAACTTCCACGGGAAAGCTTCAATGTGGAAATTCTCGACATTGTGAAAAAGGTCAGCGACAAGATGGATATTCAGGATGCGAAAATACTCGTATCCGGCGGACGCGGGATGGGCTGCCCGGAAAATTTCCAGTTGCTTGAAGACCTCGCGGCGGCGTTTGGAGGCGGTGCGACGGTAAGCTCTTCCCGCGCGTGCGTGGACGCGGGGTGGGTAGAGAAGGACAGGCAGGTCGGCCAGACGGGCAAGACGGTCCGTCCGGATCTTTACATTGCATGCGGTATATCAGGAGCCATCCAGCATCTTGCGGGCATGGAGGATTCGGACCTTATCATTGCCATTAATAAGGATGAATACGCGCCTATTTTTGAGGCGGCGGATTATGGCGTCGTGGGCGATGTGACAAAGATACTGCCTGCGTTCACTGAGCAAGTGAAGCGTGCCATCGCGGAGAAAAACGAATCCTGACGAAGCATGGCGGGGCTGTCTCATATCAGATGAAACAGCCCCGTTTTGCATTTTAGGAAAAGAATGGGAACAACGTGTTACAAGATGCGGCTCAGTTACGTATAAAATGTTAAGTTGTGAAAAAAAAGACAATAGCGCGTTAAAAAATCATGAACTTTACGCCTTTTGAGGCGCGGAAGTATTTACAAAAACGCTATAATTTGTTAAAATATACACAAACTTTGTTTTTGGTGCATGATACGCATGGGGAGCGTGCCATAGGATGACTGCAGAGAGGCAAAAAGAATGGCTTGAAGGTGGCCTGGAGCGTGAAGGGAAAGGACGCTTTAGGCTTTGTGCAGTCCCGGAATATCCGGCATGCAAAAAAGTATCACAGTCAAAAAGAGAGGGCGTACGCACCGCGGATCATAAGCGGCGTGGAATGCCTGCTTTTTTTGAAAAGAGAAGTTAGAAAAGGCGTAAGCCTGTATGTTTGCAGATGCGACAAATTTAGGAGGATGCAGTAATGAGCAGGAAAGTAACGATCATTGGCGCTGGAAGCGTCGGTTCCACGATCACGTATACGATGGCGGTTAACGGACTCGCTTCCGAGATCGTAATGATCGACGTCAATACCGAGAGGGCGCTCGGCGAGGCGATGGATATTCGCCAGGGTACGCCGTTTTGTTCCCCGATCCAGATTTATGCGGGGACTTATGAAGATGCGAAGGATTCCGATGTAGTGGTCATCACATCTGGCATGCCCCGTAAGGCCGGCCAGTCCCGGATCGACCTCGCGCAGACTAATGTGGACGTGATCCGCGAAATTGCGCCGGAGATCGTAAAGCATGCGCCGGACGCGATCTATATTCTTGTCAGCAACCCGGTGGACGTACTTACCTACACCTTTTGCAAGGTGTCCGGCCTGCCGGAAAACAGGATCATCGGCTCGGGCACAATCCTCGATACCGCGCGCCTGCGTTCGCGCCTTGCGGAATACCTCAGCATCAGCCAGAAGAGCATCCATGCCTATGTAATGGGAGAGCACGGCGACAGTTCTTTTGTCCCGTGGTCTACTGCGCGTGTGGGCAGCGTCGAAATACTTGACGACAAGGGCGGCTTCAACTTTACCGGCCGCATCAAGGCAAAGCTCAATCCGGAAGAGATCGAGCAGTATATCCGCACGTCGGGCGGCAAGATCATTGAGCGCAAGGGCGCGACCTTCTATGCGATCGCCATTTCGGTGTGCCATATCGTGGACTGTCTGTTCGGCAGCTCGAACCGCGTTATGACGGTTTCCTCCATGCTGCACGGCGAATACGGCATCGACGACGTGTGCCTCTCGATCCCGTTCATTTTTGGGCCGCAGGGTATCTGCGGAAACGTGCTTCCCGCAATGACGGAGCAGGAGCTTGAAAAACTCCAGCATAGTGCGGACGTCCTCAAAGGAGTCATCAAACAGGTTAATATCTGATTGGAGGGAACTATATGGAATACCGTATCGAACGGGACTCGATGGGAGAAATGAAAGTCCCGGCAGATAAATACTGGGCGGCGCAAACGCAGCGCAGCCTGCAGAATTTTGAGATCGGCGGGGAAGTAATGCCGCGTGAGATCACGCATGCGTTCGGAATTTTGAAGAAAGCGGCGGCGATCGCGAATTTCAACCTTGGCAAGATTAGCGAGGAAAAGAAAAATGCGATCGCGGCGGCGTGTGATGAAGTGGCCGCGGGCAAGCTCAATGACCATTTTCCGCTTGTGGTATGGCAGACGGGCAGCGGCACGCAGTCTAATATGAACGCGAATGAAGTAATCGCTAACCGCGGAAACGAGATCGCGGGAGAAAAGCTGCTGCATCCGAACGACGATGTGAATAAATCGCAAAGCTCAAACGATACGTTCCCGACGGCGATGCACATTGCCGCGGTGCTTGGGATCGAAGATAAACTGATGCCGCAGATGGACGCGCTCATCGAAACGATGAAGAGGCTCGAGCGGGAAAACGAAGGCATTGTGAAGAGCGGCCGCACCCACTTGCAGGATGCGACGCCGATCGCATTTTCCCAGGAGATCAGCGGATGGCGCAACATGCTGGAAAAAACGAGGAAAATGCTGGAGGCGGCGCTTCCGGGTCTGAAAGAGCTTGCGCTCGGCGGCACGGCGGTGGGCACCGGCCTCAACGCGCCCGAGGGCTTTGCGGAAGAAATTGCAAAGCAGATAGGGCTTCTTACGGGGAAGGATTTCGTGACGGCGGAAAACAAATTTCATGCCTTAACGTCCAAGGATGATCTGGTATTCGCCCACGGTGCGCTCAAGGCGCTTGCCGCGAATATGATGAAGATTGCCAATGACGTACGGTGGCTGGCAAGCGGCCCGCGCTGTGGACTTGGAGAGATTTTTATTCCGGAGAACGAGCCGGGAAGCTCCATCATGCCGGGCAAGGTGAATCCCACCCAGTGTGAAGCGATGACGATGATTGCCGTGCAGGTGATGGCCAACGATGTGGCCGTCGGGATGGCGGCATCGCAGGGTAACTTTGAACTGAATGTATTTATGCCGGTGTGCATCTATAATTTCCTGCAATCCGTGCGGCTTCTCGCGGACGGTATCGCGTCCTTTAACAAAAACTGCGCGGCAGGCATCAAAGCCAACAGGGAAAAGATGGCGCACAACCTGCACAATTCATTGATGCTGGTAACGGCGCTCAACCCGTATATCGGCTACGATAATGCGGCCAAGACGGCCAAAAAGGCCTATAGGGAGAATATCTCGCTGAAGGAGGCGTGCGTGGAACTCGGGTTCCTGACGCCCGAAAAGTTTGACGAGGTGTTCCATCCGGAAGAAATGGTGTGACCGGCCGAAGCGCCGTGCTACGGCATCGGCGGTGTCTTTATCCGCTATGGCTGCAACAGGTCTGTATGAATCAGGGGAAAGCCGCTTA
Source organism: Christensenella minuta (assembly GCF_003628755.1). Classification (NCBI taxonomy): domain Bacteria; kingdom Bacillati; phylum Bacillota; class Clostridia; order Christensenellales; family Christensenellaceae; genus Christensenella; species Christensenella minuta. The sequence goes on from NZ_CP029256.1 coordinate 303,362, forward strand.
AAAAGCGGCGTGAATTTGGAGGCAACTGGTAACATGAGATTTAGTTATTATCCGGGATGTACTTTGAAGACAAAGGCAAAAGACCTGGATCAATATGCGCGCGCATCTGCGGAGGCGCTCGGCGTGGAGCTCTGTGAACTGCCAGAGTGGCAGTGCTGCGGCGCGGTTTATCCGATGGCGGCTGACGAGGTTGCGACCAAGCTTTCGGCGGTGCGCGCACTCGCGGATGCCCGGGCGTCGTCGGGCGAGCTTATTACGCTCTGTTCGGCGTGTCATCATGTATTAAAGCGGGTCAACGGCGATATGAAGTCGAATGAGGATATACGCGGGAAGGTAAACCGCTATTTAAATCTTGATGAAGATTATGCGGGCGAAACAACTGTGCTGCATTACCTTGAAATGCTGCGTGACCGCGTGGGATTTGGCGAACTGGAGAAGAAAGTGGTAAACCCGCTCAAAGGCAGGAAAATCGGGGCCTATTACGGCTGCCTGCTGCTGCGTCCCGCCAAGGAGATGAAGTTTGATAACCCGGAAAATCCGTCGATCATCGAAGACTTTATTGCGGCGCTCGGCGCCGTGCCGGTGAAATATCCGTACCGTAACGAATGCTGCGGCGGATATGTGGTGGTGGAGGATAAGCAGGCACCGAAGAAAATGAGCGGAAAGGTTCTGAGTTCGGCGGCCAAACATGGGGCGGAAGCCGTTGTGACGGCGTGTCCCCTGTGCAAATATAATTTGGAAGAAAACAGCGGGGAAACGGGCGTTTCGGTCTATTATTTCACAGAACTGCTCGCGGAGGCGCTGGGGCTTAAGGAAAGGGGCGAGGCACAGTGACGGACGCACAAAAGGAACGCAAGGAGCTGGTGCTGCGGATGAGCGGCGTCGATCCCGGGAAGTGTATGACGTGCGGGAAATGCTCGGGAACATGCCCGGCCTACGATGAGATGGAATATCATCCGCACCAGTTTGTTTCGATGGTCAAAAAGGGCAACATCGAACCGCTGATGAAATCGGAGTCCCTGTGGCAATGCCTTTCCTGTTTCGCGTGTATGGAACGCTGCCCGCGCGGCGTAGAGCCGGCAAAACTGATTGAAGCGGTGCGCCTGCTCGTGATTCGCGAGAAGGGCGGCAATCACTTAAGCTCGCAGGAAATTCCGGGAAAGCTGGATGAAAATATGCCGCAGCAGGCAATTACCAGCGCTTTCAGGAAGTACGGGAAGTAATAAACAGCGCAGAGAATGGGGTCCCCGCGCAATCTCGAATGAGCGAAGCGAATGAGTTTTGCGGGGCAGAGGAGCAGCAGCCCCAGGGAGGTTCGCGCAAAAGGGCGAACCGGGTAAAAGGGCGCTGCGACGAGAGGAGTGAGTTTTTCTTGCAGAGGATAGGAGTTTTCGTCTGTTGGTGCGGAAGCAACATTGCGGCAACCGTGGACGTCTCGGCGGTCGCCGCGGCGGTCAAAAACGAGCCGGGGGTTGTTCTCGCCACAGATTACCAGTATATGTGTTCCGAGGTCGGGCAGGCCAAGATCAAGGACGCGGTCAAAGAGCACGGGCTTACGGGGGTCGTGGTCTGTTCGTGTTCGCCGAGGATGCATGAAGCGACCTTCCGCAAAACGGCGGCGGCCGCGGGGCTTAATCCGTATATGGTCGAAATTGCAAATATCCGCGAGCAGTGCTCGTGGATTCATAAGGATAAAGAAGAGGGAACGGAAAAGGCGATCATCCTGGCGAAAGCGGCGATTGCCAAGCTGAACCTCAACGCTCCGCTGACTGCCGGAGAGAGTCCGGTCACAAAGCGCGCGCTTGTCATTGGCGGCGGTATCGCAGGGATCCAGACGGCGCTCGACATCGCGGACGCGGGCTATGAAGTAGATATCGTTGAAAAGTCGCCGACCATCGGCGGAAAGATGGCGCAGCTTGATAAGACGTTTCCTACGCTCGACTGCGCAGCATGTATCCTGACGCCTAAAATGGTGGACGCGGCACAGCACGAGAAGATTCACCTGTATACGTACAGCGAGGTAGAGAAGGTTTCCGGCTTTGTCGGCAACTTTACGGTGGATATCCGCAAAAAAGCGCGGAACGTAAAGGAAGACCTGTGCACGGGCTGCGGTGTGTGTATGGAGAAATGTCCTTCCAAAAAGGCGAAAAGCGAATTCAATATGGGGCTTAATACCCGCAGCGCTATTTATGTGCCGTTTGCACAGGCCGTGCCCAACGTACCGGTCATCGATCACAGTGCGTGCATTCACTATAAGACGGGAAAATGCGGCTTGTGTGAAAAGAGCTGTCCGTCAAACGCGATTGATTTTGAACAGCAGGACGAGATTATCACACGGGAATACGGCGCGATCATCGCAGCGACGGGCTTTAATCCGATTCCCATGGATGATTTTGACGAATATGGGTATTCCCAAAGCCCGGATGTGGTAACGAGCCTTGAGTTCGAGCGCTTAATGAACGCGGCAGGGCCCACAAAGGGCGTGCTGCTTCGCCCGTCGGACGGGAGGCATCCGAAAACGCTGGTGTTTGTGCAATGCGTAGGCTCGCGCGATACCACGGAGTGCGGAAAGCCGTATTGCTCCAAAATATGCTGCATGTATACCGCGAAGCACGCGATGCTTGTGCGGGAGAAATATCCGGACACGGAGGTTTATGTATTTTACATCGACGTGCGGACGCCGGGGAAAAACTTCGATGAGTTCCAGCGCCGCGCGGTAGAGCAGTATGGCGTGAATTACGTCAAAGGCATGGTCGGCAAGGTCGCGGAGGAAAACGGCGTGCTTAAGGTACAGGCGTCCGACCTCATCGGCGGCACGCAGATGCATATCGATGCGGATATGGTGATCCTCGCGGCAGCGATCGAGCCGGATAAGAGCGCCCGTCCGCTGGCGACGATGCTGACGGCGAGCATGGATACGAATGACTTTTTCACGGAAGCGCATCCCAAGCTGCGTCCGGTGGAAAGCCCGACGGCGGGCGTATTCCTCTCGGGCATATGCCAGGGGCCGAAGGATATCCCCGAAACGGTCGCACAGGCAGGGGCCGCCGCCTCTAAGGTCATTGGGCTGCTGGCAAAAGATAAATTGACGTGTAATCCGTGCGTAGCGGGTGCGAACGAGCTTTTGTGCAATGGGTGTTCGGCCTGCCAGAATGTGTGTCCGTACGGCGCGATCGAATATGTGGAAAAAGAGATCAACGACCACGGCGTGCGCGAAACGCGCAGAGTGGCGCAGGTCAACGAGGCCGTATGCCAGGGCTGCGGCGCGTGCACGGTTACGTGCCCGTCCGGAGCGATGGACCTCAAGGGCTTTACCAATAAACAAATCATGGCGGAGGTGGACGCAATATGCAGGTAGAAAAGCAAAAAGCGGGCGAATTTAAGCCTTTGATCGTCGCGTTTTGCTGCAACTGGTGCAGTTATGCCGGTGCAGACCTCGCGGGAACGAGCCGCCTCAACTATCCGGCCAACGTAAAAATTATCCGCGTACCCTGCTCATGCAGGGTAAATCCGCTGTTTATCCTGCGGGCGTTCCAGCGCGGTGCGGACGGCGTGATTATCAACGGGTGCCACCCGGGAGACTGCCACTATTCGACGGGGAACTATTATGCGCGCCGCCGTATGGCGCTTTTGTTCAGTATGCTTGAATACCTCGGCATTGAAAAAGGACGCACGCGTGTGGAATGGGTGTCGGCGGCTGAAGGCCAGCGCTTTGCGCAGGTGATGAATGAATTTGTAGAGACCATCCATGGTTTGGGTGAGAATAAGAGACTGGAGGATCTGAGATGCAAGCGGTAGAGAAAGCAATCAGGGAAAAAGCGCGCGCGCTGCTTGCGGACGGCACGGTGGACCGGGTGCTCGGCTGGGAAAAGGGCGACTATTGCTACGACAATACGCCTGCTGTTTTCACGGCGGAAAATTTGGACCGTCTCGTATACAACAGTTTCTGCGGCGCGAATTTGAGCAAATATCTCATTGCGGAGAGTAAAAAAGAGGGCAGGGTGCTTGCGCTTTTAAAGCCCTGCGATACCTATAGCTTCAACCAGCTTATAAAGGAACACCGGATCGACCGGGAAAAGGTCTATGTGCTGGGTATCCCCTGCCACGGCATCGCGGATGTGGAAAAGCTGAATGTGAGAGGCATCAAGGGCATCGAAAGCATCTCGGAGGACGGCGGAAAGCTCATAGTGCAGACGATGTATGGCGAAAAAGAGTGCGAATTAAACGACGTTCTGCTCGAACGCTGTTTAGCCTGCAAGGGACCGGAATATATGGCGGCGGACGATACGGTCGAAGACCCGGCGCCGGTGGAGCTTCGCACACACGGTCGGTTCGGTATGGTCGAAAAGCTCATGCAGATGACGCCGGACGACCGGTTCGGGTTTTGGCGCAGCGAGCTTTCAAAGTGCATCCGCTGCAATGCGTGCAGGAATGTGTGTCCTGCATGCTCATGCCTGAAGTGCGTGTTTGACAACGACGCATCGGGCGTCGGCAGCAAGGCGAATGTGGATACGTTTGAAGAAAACATGTTCCATATCATTCGCGCGTTTCACGTCGCGGGCCGGTGTACGGACTGCGGGGAATGCAGCCGCGTGTGCCCGCAGGGGATTCCGCTGCATCTTTTGAACCGCAAGTTCATTCGTGATATCAACGAAAATTACGGCGAATATCAGGCCGGTGCGGACGACAACTCGCCATGGCCGCTGGTGGACTACACGCAGGACGATGTGGAGCCAGGCGCCATCAAAGGAGGGAAGAACTGATGCAGAAAATAGCGATAGACCGCATTCCGGAGCTTTTTTCCGCGATTGCCGCAGAGCGGGCATTATATCTTCCCCTGAAGAAAAAAGGCGCGGTCAATTTTGGGAAGTGGGAGAAAGGCGCAGAGGTAGACCTCAGTGCGCTCCATACAGTGAAATCCCCGAAGGATCTGTTTTTCCCGCAGAGTGAGGACCTGGTTTCCTTCAAGATGCAGGGAAAAGAAATTTCTGTCGACGCCCCGGATGCCCCGGATGAGAAATTCGTCATTTTCGGAGTGCGCGCATGCGACGCAAAGGGGATGGAAGTTCTCGACAGGGTATTTCTCTCCGACCCGGTGGATACCTACTACCAGGCACGGCGGAAAAACGGCGTCGTTGTAACGCTTTCGTGCTCCGCGCCGGAAGAAACGTGTTTTTGTTCGGTGTTTGGGATCGATCCGGCACGGCCGGGCGGGGATGTTTCCGCATGGATCGCGGACGGCGGGCTCTATGTAAAGGCCTTGACGGAAAAGGGAGAAGCGTTCCTTTCCGGGCTTTCGCTGCTTGAGGCGGCGGATGAAGCGGAGATCGAACCGGCCGTAAAAGCTCTTGGGGAGATCATGGAAAAGCTTCCCTTGAAGGACCTCGACCTTAATGGAATCGACGGAAATGCGACTGAAAAGCTGTTCGGTTCCGAACAATGGACGGAGCTTTCCCGGGCGTGCCTTGGCTGCGGAACGTGCACTTATGTATGCCCGACCTGCCAGTGCTACGACATCCGCGATTTTGATACGGGAAGGGAAATCCGGCGTTACCGCTGCTGGGATTCGTGTATGTATTCCGATTTTACGCGCATGGCGCACGGGAATCCGCGCAAAAGCCAGGTGGAGCGTTTCCGCCAGCGGTTCATGCACAAGCTTGTATACTTCCCCGCCAACAACGACGGGATGTATTCATGCGTAGGCTGCGGACGCTGCGTTGCAAAGTGCCCGATCTCCATGAATATTGTAAAGGTCGTAAAAGCGTTGGGACCGGAGGCGAGGAATAAGGTATGAATATGAGACACGATACGCTGATCCCGCAAATCGGGGTCATTACGGATATCAGGAAGGACACGCCGGACGTAAAAACATTCCGTGCGGTGTCACCCGGGGGGGGCGTGGTTTTCAAGCATATGCCCGGCCAGTGCGCCATGCTTTCCATCCCGGGGGTAGGAGAAGCGATGTTTTCCATCACTTCGTCGCCGACGAATACGGAATTTATGGAATTCAGCATTAAAAAGTGCGGCTGCCTTACGGACTGGCTGCACCAGATGGATGTTGGGCAGCAGATTACGATTCGCGGACCGTACGGCAATGCGTTCCCGGTGGAAACGGAGCTTCGCGGCAAGGACCTGCTGTTTATTGCCGGCGGCATCGGCCTCGCGCCGCTGCGCTCGGTAATCAACTATGTGCTGCATTACCGTGAAAATTATGGGAAGGTCGATATCGTCTATGGTTCGCGCTCCAAGGAAGATCTTGTGGATTTCGATGAAATCAAAAACGAATGGTCGAATGCGGAAAATGTGAACGTATATCTTACGATTGACCGCGAACAGGAAGGCTGGGACGGTCATGTGGGCTTTGTGCCTACTTATGTGAAAGAACTCGGCTTTTCTACGGATAAAACGGCGCTCGTATGCGGACCGCCGATCATGATAAAATTCGTTCTGGGCGCGCTTTCTGAGCTCGGTTTCGATAAGACGCAGGTTTATACGACAATGGAGCTGCGGATGAAATGCGGAGTCGGCAAGTGCGGACGCTGCAACATCGGTTCCAAATACGTGTGCAAGGACGGACCGGTTTTTCGCTGCGACGAGCTTGAAGAACTGCCGGACGAGTACTGATTGAGAGGAGAGACACAGAAGGTTATGGAGAAAATGGTAAATGTCTTCCTGTTTGGAAAAAAATATAGTGTCCCAGCGGGCCTTACCATCATGGGGGCGATGGAATACGCGGGATATAAGCTTGTGCGCGGATGCGGATGCCGCAACGGTTTCTGCGGAGCGTGCACGACGATCTACCGCGTCAAAGGTGACAACACGCTGAAATTCTGCCTTGCGTGTCAGACAACGGTGGAGGACAATATGTATGTTGCGACCCTGCCGTATTTCCCGATTGTGAAGCCGCTTTACGATATCGGGGAGGTGCGCCCGGACGAGCAGGTCATGATGCAGCTTTATCCGGAAATCTACAAGTGCATCGGCTGTAACGCATGTACCAAGGCATGTACGCAGGATTTGAAGGTCATGCAGTATATCGCGCACGCCCAGCGCGGCGAATACGGCAAATGCGCAGAGCTTTCGTTTGACTGTGTGATGTGCGGAGCATGCTCCGCGCGCTGCCCTGCCGAGATATCGCATCCGCAGGTGGCGGTCCTTGCGCGCAGGCTTACCGGAAAATATATCGCGCCCGAAGCGAAACACCTTACACAGCGCGTGAAGGACATTGAGCACGGCGACTTCACCCAGCTGCTCGAGGATGTGGCGGCAAAGCCCATTGAGGAACTGAAAGAGCTTTACAACCACAGGGAAATCGAAAGCGACCAGACGGCACCGACAGACGAGGATTAAGGAGGCGGGAAATATGTTTACACCGGAAATGCTTGCTTCGGCGAAGAAAGTCGAGGCGACAAGGGCACAGAGGATCGGCATGGAGCCGAAAAGGATGACCGCCGAAGAAAAGCACAATCTGCTGCGGGAATTTCATCCGGATTATAAGACGGATGGCTTTGAAAATTTGAAAATAGGTCCCAATAAAGGGGAAAAAGTCCCGAAGGAGCTGGCGGCGCTTTTGCAGGCAAACAGCCGCGTCAAAGGGCTGGACCTTGATCTTGGCCGTATTGCCTATGATGTGGACGTGCTCATCATAGGCGGCGGCGGCGCGGGCGCGTCTGCGGCTATCGAGGCCGCGGGCGGCGGCGCGAACGTGATGGTTGTGACTAAGCTGCGGATGGGCGATGCGAACACCATGATGGCGGAGGGCGGCATCCAGGCTGCCGACAAGGCGAACGATTCCCCGGCAATCCATTACCTTGATGCGCTCGGCGGGGGACATTATGCAAACAAGCCGGACCTGCTGAAAAAACTTGTGACAGAAGGGCCGGGGGCCGTCAAATGGCTCAACGATCTCGGCGTGATGTTTGATAAAGCGCCGGACGGCACGATGATTACCACGCACGGCGGCGGTACGTCCCGCAAGCGTATGCACGCGGCGCGCGATTATTCGGGCGCAGAGATCATGCGCGTGCTGCGCGACGAGGTTTGGAACAGAGGAATCCCGGTTGTGGATTTCACAGCGGCAGTGGAATTGATTCTCGATGAAAACGGCCGTGCGGCAGGCGCTGTGCTGCAAAATATGGAAACGGGCGAATACCTGGTGGCGCGCGCGAAGACGGTGATTCTTGCGACTGGCGGCGCGGGCAGGCTGCACTACCAGGGTTTTCCGACTTCGAACCACTATGGTGCGACGGCGGACGGCCTCATTCTTGCCTACCGCGCGGGAGCGAAGCTGCTTTATCAGGATACGCTGCAGTACCATCCGACGGGCGCGGCCTTCCCGGAACAGATATTCGGTGCTCTTGTAACGGAAAAGGTGCGTTCGCTCGGGGCGATGCTCATCAACTCAGAGGGCGAGGCATTTATGCATCCGTTGGAAACGCGCGACGTCGCGGCAGCTTCCATCATCCGCGAATGCAAGGCGCGCAAGAAGGGAATCCCGACCCCGGAAGGCTGCGGCGTATGGCTTGATACGCCGATGATCGATATGATTCACGGCGAAGGAACGCTTGAAAAACGAATCCCGGCAATGCTGCGGATGTATATGAAATATGACATCGATATGCGCGAGGTGCCGATTCTTGTCTACCCGACGCTGCACTATCAGAACGGCGGCGTCGATATTTCGGTTGACGGCCAGAGCGGCGTGGAAAACCTATTTATCGCCGGTGAAGCGGTAGGAGGCATCCACGGCAGGAACCGCCTGATGGGCAATTCGCTTCTCGATATCATCGTATTCGGGCGCAACGCGGGCAAGAACGCGGCGGCAAAGGCGAAGAATGTAAAGGGCGGAAAGCTGACCCTTAGGCATGTGGAAGCCTATGCGCAGGAAATGGCGGATGCCGGCATCGTGAGCGATAAGGTGTCTCCGCTGTTGCTTCCGACCTATACGCATGGCCGCGAAAAATGGCAGGCGGAAAAATAAAAAATCAGAAAAACCGTCCGGCAGGGGCGGTTTTTTGGTTATAATAATAGATAGAGAGAAAACCAATGGAGAGTGGGCTATGCAAACGCAGATCACGTATCTTGACAACAGCGGCTTTGCAGTAAAAACGAAGCGGCATTTTTTGATTTTTGACTGCTGGGCTAAGCATCCGGCCAATGGAAAGCAGGGCCTTGCAGGCGGCATAATCGTCCCGGAAGAGCTTGCGGGAAAGTATGTTACCGTCTTTGTTTCCCATGCCCATGGCGATCATTTTAATCCCATGATTTTTAGATGGGCGGATAAAATCCAGGATATTCGTTACGTACTTTCTGACGACATCCCTTCGCGTGCGGGCGCGCTGATGGCTGCGCCGCACCGTAGCTATGACCTTGGAGATATGACGGTAGAGACTTTCCGTTCCACAGACGAGGGCGTGGCGTTTCTCACAAGAGTGGACGGGCTTTCCATCTATCACGCGGGAGACCTCAACTGGTGGCACTGGAAAGGGGAAGACCCGTGGTGGAATGAGGATATGGCCCGCGATTACAAAAAAGAAATCGGCCTGCTGGCGGACAAACAAATCGATATTGCGTTTATCCCGGTCGATCCCCGGCTGGGAGACAGCATGCTGCTTGGGATCGAGTATTTTATGGAACATGTTGGCGCGAAGATGGTGGTTCCCATGCACTATGGAAGTGCGGGCGCAGAGGCGGCGCATGCGCTGCGCGCATCAAGGGTGCTGGCACCCTTTCGCGGACGCATCGTGATGCCGCTTACACGCGGGCAAAGCATTGTTTTTGAAAAGTAAGCGCATGGATTGTACGAAAACGGGCAAAAGGCGTGTTGTACTTCATGAAAGGGAATGTTATACTGAAAAAAACGGAAAAGGAGTGTTCCCATGGGTAAGGTAATACAGGTGGCAGAAGCGGCGAAAGCGGCAAAATCTGCAATGAACCGCCTGAATACAATTGAGAAAAACAGAATCCTTGAGGCGATGGCGGCGGGCCTTCTGTCCCACACCGAAGAGATTATGAAGCAAAATGCGCTTGATGTGGACGCGGCGCGTGAGAAAGGGCGTACGCCCGCACTGATCGACCGTTTGGCGCTCGATAAAAAACGGATACAGGCAATGGCGCAGGGCCTGCGTGACGTAGCGGAGTTGCCCGATCCGATCGGCGAAATTATCCATGCGACCAAGCGCCCGAACGGTCTTCTGATTGCGAAACAGCGTGTGCCTATGGGAGTGATCGGCATCATTTATGAGGCGCGCCCGAATGTGACGGCGGATGCGGTCGGCCTGTGCCTCAAGACTTCAAATGCGGTTGTTTTGAAGGGCGGCAGCGAAGCGATCCATTCCAATAAGGCGATCGCGGACGTACTGATCCGCGCAGGAGAAGCGGCAGGTATGCCAAAGGGAGCGGTGGGCCTTATCACGGATACCTCGCGGGAAGCTGTTGCCGGAATGATGAAGCTGAACGATTTGATAGACGTGCTCATTCCGCGGGGCGGCGGCGGGCTGATTCAGTCCGTTGTACAAAACGCGACCATCCCGGTCATCCAGACGGGGGTAGGTAATTGCCATATTTATGTCGACCAGACCGCAGATTTTGAAATGGCGACAGCGATTACGGTCAACGCGAAAACCTCGCGGCCGGCAGTGTGCAACGCGGCGGAGAGCCTGCTTGTGCACCGCGGTATCGCGGCGGAATTCCTGCCGAAGGTATTCCGGGCGCTGAAAGAAAAAGAAGTGGAGATCCGCGGAGACGCGTTCTGTCAGAAATACGGCGCGGTCCCCGCGACGGAGGAAGACTACGACACGGAATTCCTCGATTATATTATTTCCGTGAAGGTAGTCGACGATGTGGATGCCGCCATCGACCATATCAATATGCACGGAACGGGCCATTCCGACGCCATTATTACGAATGATTACCGCAACGCGGAGCGTTTCAAGGCGGATGTGGATTCGGCGGCGGTGTACGTCAACGCCTCCACACGCTTTACGGATGGTTTTGAGTTCGGTTATGGCGCGGAGATCGGTATCTCCACACAAAAGCTCCATGCGCGCGGGCCGATGGGCCTTGCGGAGCTCACTACCGCCAAATTTGTGATCGATGGAGACGGACAGATACGTTAGGAGGAATGACATATGGATAATGAAAACCTGATACCGGATCTGGAACCGGAAGCGGAAGAGCTTCTGGTGAAACGGGTAAAACAGCATAAGGTCATGGGATGTATCATTGCGGTCTGTATGATCGTGCTTGGCATACTGCTGCTGGTGATGCCGGAAGGCGTCGGTTTTGCGGTCAATTATACGGTTGCGGCCGGGATTCTTTTAATGGGAATATACGAGCTGGTGGCTTTTTTCCGGACGTCGCCGCCCTTTCGTAATGAAGGCTCACTTGCCAGCGGCGTGATTCTTGCGCTTATGGGCATCGTGATTATTGTCCTTTCGGTCGGAGATCCTGAAAACCAGATCGCCATGATGGGGATATTTACGACGGTGCTCGGCTTTTTCGCGTTATACCGCGGGATCCTGGAATTCTTTTCCTACAGCCAGTTCAGACAGCTGGACGCCAAGGATACCGGCTGGCTGATGATGAGCGGGGTGCTGAACCTCATCATCGGCGTGCTGATGGTGATTCTGCCTTTTACCGGCCTTATTTCGGTCGCGCTCGTTCTCGGTATTTACCTGATTGTCGCGGGCGCCGCGCTTTTTGCCGAAGCGATATCGGGTAAAGTAGCAAGAAAACACTGAAACTTATCAGTCATTATTTTACGGGCCTTTGCCGCACGCGGCAAAGGCTTGGTTGTATCTCCGGGGATACAGAAGCAAAAGCCGGGAACAGGCGCGGCCCTGCGGTCCGGGCATAAAAGTCAGAAAGGAGCAATCATATATGAAAGCGGCCTATCTAAAAGCGCCTTATCAGTTTGAAATAAGGGATGTAGAGTTGCGGGATTTGAAGCCGGAAGAAGTGCTGATCCGCGTAAAAGCGTGCGGATACTGCGGACACGACAATATCCTTGCCAAATATGCCGCGGAGGACTGGCAGCCGTTCGGACATGAGCTTGCGGGAATCGTCGAGCGGACAGGGGAAACAGTTACCCGGCTTGCCGCGGGGGATCATGTGGCTGTCGAAACGTCTATCTTTGATCCGGGAGCGGACGTCAGCCTCAACGGACGCGTAGACCTCGATATGAACGGTCCTAATTTCATGTCAATGGGTGATAACAGCATGGGTTTTTCGGAATATGTGGTTGCGCCGGAGCTTCTGTGTGTGAAGTTCAGCGGCCTTTCCTTTGAGGAAGGCGCATTCTTGGAGCCGCTCGGCGTGGCGATCGACCTGATCAAAACAGCGGATATTAAACTGAATGACGATGTGCTTGTAATGGGTCTCGGGCCAATCGGCCTTATGGCGCTGCAGATGGCGAAAAAGAGCGGAGCGCGCAGGGTATATGCCGCCCAGCGTTCAGGAGCGGACGCGCGAATTGGTCTGGCGAAACAGTTCGGAGCGGACGGTGTTATTTTTACGGACAAGGTGAACCTTGCGGAATTCGCGTTTGAGCGCGGGGGCGTGAACCACGTGCTCGTTACCTCGCCGCCGGATACCATCGATGTGGCAACCAGGATATGCGCGGTGGGAGGGATCGTTTCCTTCCTGGGGATCGGCTATGGGGAAAAGGAAACGTTTTCCCTGAACTCCAACGTTATTCATGGGAAAAAATTGCAGATCAGAGCGTCGAACGCGATCCCGGCGCTGTATTTCCCGGAGGGGATCGGCCTCCTGAAAGCGGGAATCGTCGACGTAAAACCGCTGATTTCGCACCGCTTTGCACTGGAAGACGCCCCGGAGGCGCTGAAAAGCTTTATCGCGGACCGAAACCACGGCGTTAAGGCGATGATGGTAAGTGAATAAGACACGAAAAGAAGCCGCACGCAGGCGGCTTCTTTTTTAAAACAGTGTTCTAAAGCATACATTTTGCAGAGCATCCTGCGCGCCGGCGTTTATCAATACGGTAATCGTATGGCGACCCGGTGCATATGGGAGATAGAAAAGAGGCGAGAGGGAAATTCCAGTATGGGTATTAATTAAACTTTCAAAATACTACGACGTATCAGTTGATTGATTATGTTCCCTGCCCCACGGACATCAAAGCTCCCTGCCGCAAGCCCAGGGAATCAAAACCATTTGTGCTTTTTGAAATAAACAATTCCCACCACCGCAACGAGGATGCAAATCACGATCACGATCGGGTAAGCGGCCGCAACACCGTATTCCGGCATGCGCAGGTTCATCCCATACCAGCCCACAATCAGCGTCAGAGGCATAAAAATGATCGTCACAATGGTCAGGACCTTCATAATATTATTGGTGCGGATATCGACCTCCGCCTGATAGGCCTCGCGGATTTCCGATACGTATTCGCGTAAATTTTTTGCCTTGTCGTATAGCCGCTGTGTTTTGCCATGAATGATATTCAAAAAGCGAACGGAGCGGCTGCTGAAAACATGCTTTTCATTCATGGCTATGTATTCCAGAATACTCAGAAGGCCTTCATAATAGCGCATGATCGCCATCAGGCGTTTACGTTCCCGGATGATTTCCTCGGTAAAATTTTCCTGGCGGTCCGTCAGTACGCGGCCCTCGAGATCCGCAATTTGTTTTTCGATGTTATCTAGCTCAGTGAGGTCGTCGTCCAGCTGATATTCAAAAAACGCGCATAGCAGCCTGCCCAGCCCGGCAGTCCCGGCATTGTTTTTGGCAAATTGTTCGAGCAGGGAAACAAGATTTTTACATTCGTCGCATACAAAGTACACAATGTTCTTTTGAATAAACAGATAGACAGAAGGGCTGTGTTTAAGATCGCGGAAGGAACGAAACAAAGGCAGGCACAGCAAGTCGAACTGCTCATGATTCTCAAACCGCATGGAAGGATTCTCAAAAATCCGTACCGCCAGCGTTCTGGGGATTATTTCCGGAAAATATTGGAGCGCCTCGGAGACCGTGACGGCGGAAACATAGGAATAGCCGTCCGTTTGGACGATTTTATCTACAGAAGACATATTTCCTTCATAAATCTGGTACAGCATATTCCATCCCTCTTTTCGTGCACCATTGTAGCACCAAATTACACCGAATGCAAAAAAGCTTTTTTCATGATATAATATGCTTAACCAGCTGAGCGGGGAAACAAACCGGGAGGAAAAAACATGGGAAAGAGAAAGACCGTCTTAATAATTGCAGCAGTGCTGATTGTCGTGGTATTTACGAGCGGATGCATGGGCAATACGAATGCGGCGTTTATGAGCCGCTTAAATAGCCTTGAAGACCAGATTGACAGTCTGTGGCAGGAGATATATGATCTGCAAGACGAAGTGTACTACGGGCAATGGGAAGATTCGGAAGCTTCGGCAGAGCCGCCCCTTGATCCGTTGCCGGCGCCATCGGCGGAGCTTCCCGCCGGGGAAGACTATGCGAGCGCTGTCGCGGCGCTTGGAACAGAGGTCCAGACGCTGGCAGACAAAGCCGCGAAGGTTACCGTGCCGGCGACCTATGAGGAGAGCCTGAATCTCTATTTTGAGATGAAGTCGGAATTCAAGATGCTCGAATATGAAATCGACGCGCTCGACAGCCAGCTCGAGATGGAATACTGGTCGGGAACGCTTACCCAGGAGGATTACCGCAGCTACGAGCACCAGCTCGGCCAGCTGGACGATCAGCTCGGCGCAGCCAAAGACCAGCTCGAACACAGGCTTGGCATCGACGATTAGGGGTACACGAAAAGACAGCATTACGCTGTCTTTTTTTGCGCCGTTTTGTGTTATAATAAACCATACAAAGAAAAACGGTAGGAGTAATGATTTATGTCGAAATTATGGGGCGGAAGATTCGAAGGGAATACAGATGAATTTGCGGAGGGGTTCCAGTCCTCCATCGGCTTTGACAGCCGCATGTACCGAGAAGATATCATGGGAAGCATCGCGCATGCGCATATGCTCGGTGCACAGGGAATCATCCCGCAGGAAGACGCGGACAAAATTGCGGAGGGCCTGAGATCGATCCTCGGCGATATCGATGCGGGCAAGGTGGAGTTCTCTGTGCACGACGAGGACATCCATATGAACATCGAACGGCTGCTCACGGAGCGGATCGGAGACACGGGTAAAAAGCTGCATACGGGCCGCAGCCGCAACGACCAGGTGGCGACGGATTTTCGGCTTTACATGAAACGCATGGTGGACGAAACCACGGAGCGCCTGACTGTGTTGTGCGGTACGCTTGTCGATATCGCCGAGGAAAACACCGGTACCATTATGACGGCGTATACCCACCTGCAGAAGGCGCAGCCAACGACGCTCGGGCATTATATGATGGCCTATTTTGAAATGTTTTACCGCGACATCCAGCGTTTTCTCGATTGCAGAAAGCGGACGGATGTGTTGCCCCTCGGGGCGGGGGCGCTGTGCGCGACGACCTATCCGATCGACCGGGAGATGGTGGCCGGGGAGCTTCATATGTCCGGCATTACGCGCAACAGCCTCGATTCGGTTTCCGACCGTGATTTTGCCCTTGAATACCTTGCGGCGGCCTCAATCTGCATGATGCACCTCTCGCGGCTGTGCGAGGAGATCATTCTATTTTCCACCAACGAATATGGAACGCTCCGGCTTTCGGATGCTTATTCTACGGGGTCAAGCATCATGCCGCAAAAGAAAAATCCGGATATGGCGGAGCTGATCCGCGGCAAAACGGGAAGGGTGTATGGCGACCTTACGGCGCTTTTGACGGTAATGAAGGGTTTGCCCCTTGCCTACAACAAAGATATGCAGGAAGACAAGGAGAGCGCCTTTGACGCGGCCGATACGCTGAAGGCATGCCTGAGGGTGATGGACGGCATGCTGAAAACGGCGGAATGGAAAAAAGATAAGTTGCGCGCAGGGGCGGGACTTGGCTTTACGAACGCGACGGACGCGGCGGATTATTTTGTGAAGAACGGAATGGCGTTCCGAGACGCG
This sequence comes from Christensenella minuta, assembly GCF_003628755.1. Lineage (NCBI taxonomy): Bacteria > Bacillati > Bacillota > Clostridia > Christensenellales > Christensenellaceae > Christensenella > Christensenella minuta. Next base: position 319,363 of record NZ_CP029256.1, read on the forward strand.
CACGCGGTGGTGGGCCGCCTGGTGCTGTATTGCGAGCAGCAGGGGAAGGCGCTCGACGAACTGACGCTGGAGGAGGTGCGGCAGTTTGCGCCGGAAGCGGAGAAAGATATTTTTGACGCGATCAGCCTTGAAACTTGTGTACATACACGGAACGTGCCCGGCGGCCCGGCGCCCGAAATGGTGCGGGAGCATATCCGGCAGGCCAAAAGGCTGCTTGGCGAACTCTAAGCGCTGGACCGGGTGGAGTGAGCTTTAAGCACCGGGCCGGGAGAGTGGCTTTCAACCATCGAACAGGGCGGGGAAGGAGAAGAAATGAATCTTAGAAAAGCGGGCTGTTTTATCGTTATACTTATGCTTTGCGTGGGAGCTGTATTCGGCTGCGCAAAGGAAGATGAGCCGGCGCCGGACGGACCGCCGCCGCAAACGGCTACGGCAGAACCGACACCCACGCCCTCTCCGTCTCCTTCCCCTTCGCCCACGCCTTATACAGAGCTTTCCGAGGGTGCGCAGGGGCCGGAGGTTCAGGCGCTGCAGGAGGCGCTTATGGAGCTTGGATACCTTGTGCAGGACAAAGCAACGGATTATTACGGATCGAGGACGAGATCGGCGGTCGCAGCGTTCCAGAAGCAAAACGGTTTGCAGGCGGACGGGATCGCGGGGGAGGAGACCCAGAAACTCCTTTATTCCGGCGATGCCAAAGAATGCGACCCGTTCTCAAAATTTGCACCTACCGTCAATATGACGTTTGAAGAATTGGTAATGAGCGATGACGGAACGCGCGACCAATATCCGGAAGGGTTCCCGGCAGCGGACACCTACAAGATTATTGTGGATATCGAGCACCAGGTGACGATGGTGTATTCGCAGGATGAGAACGGCGGTTACACGGTCCCCGTGCGTTATATGCTATGTTCGACCGGAAAGGACGACTGTACGCCCAAGGGAACGTTCAAAATGGATAAGTACCACGTGCGGTTCAGCCAGTTTGTGCGTGATAAGACCTACGGACAGTATTGGACGCAGATACGCGGGGCGATCTATTTCCATACGATCCTGTATGAAGAATTCGATACGTCGACGTATATCGAAGAGGTATGGGAAAAGCTGGGAACCGCCGATTCGCACGGGTGCATCCGCCTTACCGTGCCGGACGCGAAATGGATGTGGTTTCACATCGCGCCGGGGACCGTATGCGTGATCCGCGACGGCGACCCGGACGACGAGGAAACGGCAGCCATCCGTAAACAGCTCGTGCTTGCGGATATGCCGGAGGAGCGCCCGGTCATCGATCCGCAGGATATTCCCAGCACGGACAACTGGAGCCCGGGCGACGTGGCGCACGACGTGCCTTTTGTACAGGGATCGCAGGATTAGGCATGCTGCAGCAATATAGGAATTCCTGCTGAAAAGTGTGGAAAAATCCAGCCTGGCCCAAGAAAACGGGTTCTGTGAAAAAAGCTGCCTGTATATTAAAAACCGGAACGACGCAGCATAGAGCCGAATAAAGAGGAAAACGCCAAACAGGAGCCGCAGGCCGCAGAAAATCCAAAAATCCGACCGGAAGCGGACCGGCTGACATGGCCGGAAAAACGGCTATAGCCAAAAGCAACGCTATTTTCAAATAAGGATGGGAATTGTTGCCGCGTTATATCTTTCGCACCTGTGCGCTGGATAAAAAAGCGCCGGACCGCTTCTATGCGTCCAGCGCTTTTTTCTTTTTATGAGTCCATTCCCTGCTTTGACCGGAATATCAACCACCCGACGAGCAGCGCACAAAAATCCAGCCGGATATTGGCGTTCCGTCCATTTGCGGGGAGGGGCTTATTTCACGGCGGTAAAGAAAAAGCGCGGGAAACGGAAAATGATCCTGCCGTTTTCCTGCATAGGGTATTTTTGCCGGAGGAGGGTACGGATATCTTTTTCAAATTCCTCCTTTTTTTCGGCGGGAAGCTGTTCCAGATAAGGACGCAGACCCGTTCCGCGGTACCAGTCCAGGATATCCTCCACGGAATCCATACTGTGGTAATAGATGGTCTGCCAAATAGAAAAGCTTGGAGAGATACCGGATAGGAGGGCGTAATATTCCTCGGGCGGCAGCGTATGGAAAATACGCTTCGACGGAAGAAGGCCGCTCCATTTTGCGGAATGGACGACTGTGCCGATTATCTGATGGACCGGCTCATGGAAGTTCATGGGAACCTGTACGGCCAGCGTGCCGCCCGGCTTCAAAAGCTCCATCATGGCGGGGACCAGCGTGGTATGCCGGGGGATCCATTGGATACAGGCGTTTGAAAACACCAGATCGAAATCACGGGGCAAGCGGCGGAAACCACCGGGTGCGCTCAGCACCTGCCAGCTTTCCTGCGGATAGGACTGGCGCGCGCGGGAGATCATGTTTTCGGAGCTGTCTGTTCCCAGAATGTATGCGCCGGGATAACGGCGCCGCAATACATGCGTGCTGTTTCCCGGACCACAGCCGATGTCGAGGACGCGCGCAACTCCTTTCTGGGGAAGGCGCGCGGCGAGGTCGCGGGAGGGCTGCGTACGTTCCTGCTCATATTTTAGGTAGAGTACCGAATCCCATTGCGTCATAAAATCCACCTCGTTTGATAACGGATTATTTTACGGAAATTCCCCTGCGGGGAAGGCCTGCCGCTGCCCGGAAGGATCCCGGAGGCATGCAAATATCCTATAAAAATCGTATCAAACCACGGATACAAAGTCAATTGGCTTCCAGCGGTTTTGGCACACGTACGCGGTGTTTTTTGAAAAATGAAAGCATAAACGCCACGCAGCATATAAAGGTCAGCAGCTCTGCGGCCGGCCCCGTCATCCACACGCCGCTCAGACCAAACGCGCGCGGCAGCAGGAGAAGGCAGGGAACAATCAGCCCAAAGCCGCGCAGGGCGGAAATCAGGAACGAGGGCTTTGGACGCGCGATGGAAGCGAAAAAAGAGGTCGTCACCACGTTCACGCCCGCAAACAGGAAGCCGAAGAAATAAATAGAAAGCCCATCCCGCGTGAGCGCCTGCAGCTGCCCGTTTCCTTCGCTGTTGAAAACGGAGGCGATCTGGTCTGGAAAGAACAGGGCGGCGAGGTAAAATAATCCGCCGAGGACGAAAGCAAGCGCCGCGCCGAGGAGATAGGTGCGCAGTACGTTCCCCATGCGTCCCGCGCCGTAATTCACACTGACGACGGGCTGTATTCCCTGGCCGACGCCCGTGAAGATAGCGATACATACCAGCGCAAGGTTGGCGACGATGCCGTATGCCGCCACGCCGATATCCCCGGCGATGCCCATAATTACCATGTTGAACAGGAAAATGATTATGCCGGAAGAAAATTCCGTAATAAAAGAGGGAATGCCTGTGAGAACGGAGCTTATAAGCTCTTTTGCATTCAGGCGGGTCTTTTTCAGACGGAAATGATTCTTTTTGCGGAAGAAATGCGAGGACAGGATTACCATGCTGAGGATGGGAGAGACCCCGGTCGCGAGGGCCGCGCCGAAAATGCCGAGCTGCATGGGGAAGACAAAAATATAGTCGAACACAATATTAAAGAGGCAGCTGCCAAGCATGCCGAACATCGCGAGGCGGGGATTGCCGTCGTTACGCACAAACGCGACGAGCAGGTTGTTGAGGATAAACGCACAGGAAAATACCATCAGCAGCTTGAGGTAGGTTGACGTCATGGAGATGATATGATCCCCGTTGGCGCCGAGCATCATTGCAATCGGCTGGTTCAGGAAAATACCGCACAGTGTAAGGATTACGCCAAGGACCGCGCCAAGCAGGAAAGACTGTGTGAAAATGCGGCTGCCCGCGCCACGCTCTCCTTTTCCGGTGGCGATGGAAAAGAGAGTTGCCGAGCCAATGCCGATGAGAAGACCCGTGCCGTTGATAAGGCTGAACACGGGCAGCGCGAGATTGAGGGCTACCAGCCCGTCCGCGCCGACGCCGTTTGCGACAAAGAAGGTATCCGCGAGGACATACAGGGAAACCCCGAGCATGCTCAGCACATTCAGGGAGACGTATTTGAAAAACGTCTTGTAGATGCCTTGGTTCAGGATGTTCGTTTGTTCCATTTCTTCCTCCCGGCCGGGCGCATGAGGGATGCTTCCCGGCGTGATTTTAGCGTTTTACCCGGATCCGCACGCCGTGAAGGGGTCCGGATGCCAAAAAATAATAGGCCTTCGCGTATCCGAAGGCCTAACAATACGAAAAAATTTGTGCATTTTATGTGACGCGCACCCGGCGGTGCAGCGGCACGGCACGATCTAATTTCCGGTACCAACAAAAAGCGGCGGTATCAGTCCGCTAAATTATAGCAAAGGAAAAATTTTATGTCAAGCAGCGGAAAGGACTTTTTCATCCTTACGGTTTTGGGGAAAATGAAAAAACGGCCATGGCATAGGCCGTCTTTCCGGAGGTCTGTATTTAAGAATGGGGGGTCAAACTTTATGGGTGGAACCTGTGTGGCAGGAGGATGAGTGCGAACAACCCTTGCACGATCCGCAGCATCCTCCTTTTTTCTGCTGCCGAATCAGTCCCCAGATCGAAAGCCCAAAGCAAGCGGCAACGATTACAACTACGAGAATGGTTCCGGGATTCACTTTAACGCCTCCTTTGTTTCCCCCGTACCGGCCTTCCTGGTTTTCGCCGGGCCCTGAGATCGGAGGTCATCGACCTTGAAACCCGGCGCAAAACATATCAGGAGTATGTACGTATGGGGAACGTATCTTTTCGTGCAGTACGCAGGAGAGTCGGCCTCCGTACTGTTTCCGCCTCGGGCGGATGGTTTACCGGAATTAGCATATGCTAACTCGCTTGGTAAAATTTTAGTTAGTCTTCGCTAACCATGATTAAAGTTTACCACTCCGGCCCGAGTTTGTCAACCCCATATTGCAAAAATTTATTTGAGAACCCCAAAGGCGTATGTTACAATAGATACAATAACTTCGGGGACGAAGAAACAGAGGGGGAAACGGAATGCGTGAATCTGGGGAAAACTATCTGGAGACGATCCTGCTCCTGCAAAAAAAACTCGGCTGCGTCCGTTCGATTGACATTGCAAACAAGCTGGATTACTCTAAGCCAAGCGTCAGCAGGGCAATGGGTATCCTGAAGAAGCAGGACTATATTACGATGGATAAGAGCGGTTTCATCGAGCTGACAGATAAAGGACTGCAGAAGGCCAGAGAGATCTACGAGCGGCATACGCTAATCCAGGAGTTCCTGATCGAAACGCTGGGAGTGGAGCCGGACATCGCGGAGCAGGACGCCTGCCGGATCGAGCACATTATCAGCGTCCGCACCTTTGACCGCATCAGGGAATATGTGGAAGAGCATCATAAATAGCGGGGCGCGGGCAAGGGAAAGACGGCGCTTTGAGCTGCGGCGGGAGAGGACGAATTCCCTGATTTTGAAAGCAGAGCGGCGCAGCGGCGTTTTGGGACCGCCGCCGGACGTGCGGAAAATAGAAAAAAAGGCAAGAAAAAATCCGGCAGGCCTGCCGGATTTTTTACCCTTTTGGGCGGGCCGGGAAGGTTCCGGCCCAAGGGGGGTTAGAGAATCTGTTAAAATCAATCGGTTTTGTTATGAATTTGCTTCCACAGCGGAAAGCGTTTCCTTCTTCTTCGACGGGTCGTAGCCTTTGCGTGCCATCAGCCATACAATAAGGGCGATCAGTGCTACGGCAATCACTGCGCCGACACCGAAGGGCTGCCCGAGAACGAATACGCTGCCGAGCTGGAAGATGATGAACGCGACCACATACGCGAGAAGCGTCTGGTAGCCAATCGCCGCCCATGTCCATTTCGCATTGCCCATTTCGCGCTTGATCGCACCGATCGCTGCGAAGCAGGGAGCGCACAGAAGGTTGAATGCCATGAAGGAGAAGGCGCTGACCACGGTGAACGTACCGGCCACGCTGGCGAGCAGAGCCACGCTTTCTTCGGTCGCGTCGGCGATACCGTGCAGGACGCCCATCGTTGCCACGACGTTTTCCTTGGCCACAAGGCCGGTGATCGTCGCGACGGAGGACTGCCAGTCGCCAAATCCAAGCGGTGCAAAGACTGGGGCGATGGCATTGCCGATTCCCGCCAGCATACTTTCGCCCGTATCCACCATTTCAAACGAAGTGTTAAAGTTGCTCAGCAGCCAGATAACGACTGTCGAGGCGAAGATGATGGTACCGGCTTTGATGATGAACGATTTACCGCGTTCCCACATGTGGATCAATACGCCTTTGGCGCCCGGTACACGATACTGGGGAAGCTCCATCACGAAGGGAGCCGGTTCGCCCGCGAACGGTTTGGTTTTTTTCAGGATGATACCGGAGACGATGACCATGCCGATTCCGAGGAAGTACGCACACGGCGCCAGCCACCAGGAATTTTCCGGGAACATCGCGCCCGCGATGAGGGCAATGATCGGAAGCTTGGCTCCGCAGGGGACGAACGTCGTCGTCATGATCGTCATGCGCCGGTCAGATTCGTTTTCAATCGTACGGCTTGCCATGATTCCGGGAACGCCGCAGCCGGAAGCAACCAGCATCGGAATGAAGGATTTACCGGACAGCCCGAATTTGCGGAAGATACGGTCCATGATGAAAGCGACACGCGCCATATAGCCGCAGTCTTCCAACAGCGCGAGCAGTACGAAGAGGATAAGCATCTGGGGTACGAAGCCGATAATTGCGCCCACACCGCCGATGATGCCGTCCACGACAAGGCTTTGCGCCCAATCGGCCGCGCCGATTGCCGCAAGGCCGCCCTCTGCCCAGCCGGAAATCCATTCGCCAAAGAGGACGTCGTTCGCCCAGTCGGTAACGATAGTCCCGAGCCAGCTGACCGAAATGAAGTAGACAAGGAACATCACGCCGATAAAGATCGGGATCGCAGCGGCACGGTTGGTGACTACGCGGTCGATCTTATCGGAGATCGTCATTTGCTCTTCGCGCTTCTTTACGCATTCGCGCATCAGGCTGTGGATGAAGAGATAGCGTTCGTTGGTGATGATGCTTTCGCTGTCGTCGTCATACTGGTTTTCACACAATTTGACAATCTCGTTGATTTTGTTTTTGGTATCCGCCTTGAACTTGAAATGCGCCTCCGCTTTTTCGTCCCGCTCGAACAGCTTGACCGCGTACCAGCGGAGGTTTTTTTGGTCAACAACGCCGGAAAGGACCCCCTCGATGTCCGTAAGGGAAGCCTCCACATCCGCCGCAAATTTGTGAACGATGGGCTGCACCGCCACCGTCTTCGCTACGCCGAGCGCCGTCTCGATCAGCTTCGTGAGGCCGGTGCCTTTCAGCGCCGAAGTCTCAACGATCGGGCAGCCGAGTTTTTCGCTCAGCTTCCTGATATCTATCTTATCGCCGCGCTTTTTAACTACGTCCATCATATTGAGCGCGATGACGACGGGCACACCCGTTTCCAGAAGCTGGGTCGTGAGGTACAGGTTGCGTTCGATGTTTGTTGCGTCTACGATGTCGATAATAACGTCGGGATGTTCTTCTAATAAATAATTCCGTGCAACAACCTCTTCCAGCGTGTAAGGGGACAGGGAATAGATACCCGGTAAGTCCGTCACAATGATATCTTTATGCTCTTTTAATTTGCCTTCTTTTTTTTCAACCGTTACGCCCGGCCAGTTGCCGACGTACTGCGATGCACCCGTAAGGTTATTGAACATGGTGGTTTTACCGCAGTTTGGGTTGCCTGCCAGTGCAAGTTTCATTTGCTTCCTCCTCTCAAAAGTTAGTCTAAGCTAACAATCGCTTCAAAAAAATGCAGGGAAATCCCCGCGATACGCCCACAAAATATCAGCTGACTTCGATCATGTCGGCGTCCGCCTTGCGGATCGAAAGTTCATAGCCGCGCACAGTGACCTCGACCGGGTCGCCGAGCGGCGCAACCTTGCGCACATAGACCTGGGTTCCCTTTGTGAGGCCCATGTCCATGATCCTGCGCTTTACGGCTCCCGAGCCAGTCAGTTTAACTACCGTTACCGTCTCGCCGCACTGAGCAGTGCGCAGGGTTTTCGCTTCGGATGTTTCATGCTTCATACCGTTCCTCCTTTCCGGCATGCGCCAAAGGGCGCAAAAAAATACAATACTTCCAAACGCAAAGGCGTTTTTTGGTCTAAAAGGGATCACGCATCCGCAATCATGATACGGCCGGCCATCGCTTTGCTGATCGCGATGCGTGTATCTTTCACGTTTACGATCATGTTTCCGCCCATCTCGGACACAACGGTCACATGTTCGCCCTCCACAAAACCAAGGCTTCCGAGAAAATGGCGCACATCATCTTTTCCCTTGATCTTGCAGATAAAAGCTTTTTTCCCCGCAGGGGCAAATGTAAGCGGCATGATGATAAACACTCCTTTCGATTAGCATACGCTAATATCTTGGCGAAATACAAGGGTTAGCAATTACTAACCCTTTTCCACCTGAAAGTTTACCATTGCTAACCAGAGAAGTCAATATGTAAACCGCAAAAAAGCAAAAAATAATCCCAAGGGGAGGAGCAACGGCAGGGCATGCTTTTTTCGCTGCTTGGGATGGAGCGCCGATCGAAAGGATTCCATTCTATAATAATCAGGGCAAATCCCGTATTTTGTTTGGGGAATCTTCGCAGAGGGTTGCCACAGCGCGAAAAAAAAGAGTATACTATTCATGAAACCTATTATGGCCGCGCAAGGCGGGCATGATGGAATAAACAGGAGGAATCATAAATTATGGGTAACGAAAGCAGTCAGAACGAACAAAGGACCACGCGGCGTGCGGGCATGAACGATGTGGCCCGCAAAATGACGGGCGGCAACAAAACGGCAGGGATCGTTATTGCCATCTGCATGGTGGTGCTCGGCATCCTGATTTTTGCCGCTCCGCTCATCATGGGGCTGGGGATCGCCTACCTGGTGACGATCGGCTTCATCGCCTACGGAATTTTTGAAATCGTCGCCTATGTCCGCACCCCCGCGGATTACCGCAACGGGTGGACGATTGCCAACGGAATCATCTTTACGCTCCTCGGCATCATGATTTTAGCAGAAGCGCTGGGCGGACAGTATGGGAAGATCAATATGATCTCCACGTTCTCATTCATCATCGGCTTCTTCGCCCTGTTCGGCGGTATCACGCAAATTTCGTCGTACGGCGCGTTCAAAAAAGCGGGCGAGCCGGGAGCGGGATGGATCCTCGCGAGCGGCATCATCAATCTGGTGCTTGGCATCCTGATTATCTGCGCGCCGATCGCGGGTTGGTTTACTATGGAATGGATTTTCGCGATTTACCTGATCGTGGGCGGCGTAGCACTGTTTGCGGAGGCCTGCTCGGGAAAGCTTGCTTATAAAAAATAACGCCGATCCATTGCAATGACAGAATCGAACAAAGTATTTGGCGGGAAATTCCGCGACAGAACGGCGATGTGCGGGGAAAAAGGCATATCGCCGTTTGCCGCCCGGAAATTATTTTGCCGCGCGGCCTGAATTCGGGCTGATAATTCGATATGACCGCATCGCAACGCTTTCCTGCCGTGCCCGCTGCAGGCGGGAAGCCGCCGCTGGGCGATCTGGCCGGCCAAAATAAATGCGGGACGCTGAAACAGACCGTCGCGCCCCGTTTTTTCGTAAGACAATAAAAAAGGATATGACGATGCAGACAAGAGGGATGAAAATCTGGTCCGGCCTGAATGTTGCGCTCGGCGCGCTCGCATACGCCGTGCTTTTGGACGGGATGTGGTTCTGGATAGGCTTTGCCTGCGCGGCAGCCGCGCTTATCCTTGGGAGCAAGGGGCGCAAAAGTCCATATAAAAGCAAACAAATCTGCTCGGTGGTCAGTATTGCGCTGGCTGTCGGGGCGGCTGTTTGCTATCTTATTCTTATGCTCTCGCTTGGATATTCCATGCCGGATATATTATGACAGATAAATTGGGGGGGACGGTATGCTAAAGCTTTACAAAGGATTGAAATCATATGTAAAGCAGCTGATTCTCATGGTTTTATTGCTTTTCGTACAGGCATTTTCCATGCTGATGCTGCCATCTATGATGTCGCTTATCATCGACCGGGGGGTCGTTCAGGGCGATATGAACTATATCGTTACGGCCGGGATCATTATGATTTGTATCACGCTTGCCGGATCGGTATCCGCCATCGGCGTGGGATATTTTGCTTCCAAAGTGGCGGTAGGCTTTTGCACGGATACGCGCAAAAAGCTGTTCCGCCATATTGACCGCTTTACCATGGAGGAATTTGACAAGGTGGGGACATCGTCCCTGACGACGCGTTCTACGAACGATATCCTGCAGGTACAGAATTTTACCATTATGCTGTTCCGGGTAATCATACTGGCGCCGATCATGTGCATTGGCGGCATTACGCTCGCCTTCCAGAAGAACGCGACGCTTGCGATGGTGCTGGTCGTCTGTATGCCGGTTATCGTGGTATTCCTCGTGCTTGTGCTGCGCAGCGCGTTTCCGGTTTTCCGTTCGATGCAGGCGAAGCTCGACAAGGTGAACCTGATTATACGCGAAAACATTACCGGGGTGCGCGTCGTGCGCGCGTTCACAGCTGAACAGCGGGAAGAGAAACGCTTTGAAGAGGCCAACGAGGATATGACGCGGACATCGACCAAATCGCAGGTGAAGGTGTCCACGCTGATGCCCCTTTTGATGCTGATTATCAATCTTGGTACGGTGGCGGTCGTTTGGTTCGGCGGACAGCAGATTTCCCAGGGCGTGATCCAGGTGGGCGATATGATGGCGCTGATCCAGTATTTGATGCTGATTATGTATGCGCTGGTGATGATGTCGCTGATCTTTGCCCTGATGCCCCGCGCCAGCGTATGCGCGGAGCGCATTATGGAGGTGCTGGAAATTAAGCCTGCCATCAAGGATGCGGTGAATCCAAAAATCCCGGAGAAAAAGACCGGAATTGTGGAATTCCGCGACGTGACGCTTGCCTATGGAAATTCGGATACGCCGGCGGTCTCAGGCATCAGCTTTACCGCGATGCCCGGCCAGACCACCGCCATCATCGGGGCGACGGGCAGCGGGAAGTCGTCTGTGATCTGCATGATCCCGCGGCTGCGCGACCCTGTGCAAGGTACAGTTTTGGTGGACGGCGTAGACGTGCGGGAATACGACCTTGACGCGCTGCGCAAGCGAATCGGTTATGTGCCGCAAAAGTCGAACCTGTTTGCGGGGACGATCCGCTCTAATATCGCTTTTTCCAACGAGGATATGAGCGACGGGCAGGTGGAGCGCGCCGCGCGGATCGCCCAGGCGGACGACTTTATTTCCAAAAAGGAACTGGGGTATGACGATCCCGTCGCAGAAGGGGGAACCAACGTATCCGGCGGCCAGCGCCAGCGCCTTGCAATCGCGCGCGCCATGGCGACGAACGCGAATATCTTCGTGTTTGACGACAGCTTTTCGGCGCTGGATTTCAAAACCGACGCAGCCGTACGGCGGGCGATCCGGGAAAGTACGCAGGATGCGACCGTCATTATCGTGGCCCAGCGGGTGGGTACGATCATGAATGCGGACAAAATACTGGTAATGGACCAGGGAAAAATAATCGGGGAAGGAACGCACGAAGAGCTGCTCCGAACTTGCGGCATCTATGAGCAGATCGCCAAAACACAGCTGGCTGGGGGAGGTGAGGAGGAATGAGCAAGCAATCGCCGAAAAAGAATTCAACCGCAAAACGGCTGATCGGCTATTTTAAGCCGTACAGGAAAAAAGTGGTCTTCCTTTTGATCTGCGCGATCGTGGGCGTTGTATTCCTGATCACCGGTCCGCGCGTCCTCGGGACGGCAACGAACGTGATTACCATGCGCGCGCAGTATAACCAAACGGGCGTATTGAACCTCGACGTCAATAACCCCGAGCTGGCGGGTATCGGGGAAATCCGCGAGAATGTCGATGCGGAGGGAAACTACGCCGGACCTCCTCTTAAAGAGGGGGAGATGCCGGTGCTGAAGATGGTGCTGATGATCCTCGTCGCCATTTACGGGCTTTCCGCATTCTTTACATACCTGCAGCAGAAAACCACGGCGCAGGTCGCACAGCGGGCGATGTTTGACCTGCGGGAAAATGTGGACAAGAAGATACAAAAGCTTCCGCTGAATTATTACGATACGCACACGCACGGGGATGTGCTATCCCGCACGACGACGGATATCGAAACGATATCGACTTCGCTCCAGCAGATCATGACGCAGCTTTTGACGGCGATTTTTACGATCATCGGCATCGTGGTCATGATGTTTACCCTAAACTGGCAGATGGCGCTGATCGCGCTCGTCGTGCTTCCGGTGGCGCTGTTCGTTTGCTCGCGTATCGCGAAGAAATCACAGGCGTTTTTCAAGGGCCAGCAGGAGGGCCTTGGGGCCGTCAACAGCTATGTGGAGGAGCACTACGCGGGACACGACGTATTGAAGCTGTATGGCGGGGAGGACCGCGCGGAACACGAATTCGATGAAATGAACGATACGCTCAACGAGGACGCGCGACGCGCGCAGTTCGCGTCTTCCATCATGATGCCCGCCACCAACCTGGTGGGAAACCTGGGGTACGTGGGCATCTGTATCCTCGGCGGCCTCCTGACAGCGGGCGGCTCGCTTACCATCGGCGCGATCCAGGCGTTCCTGCAATATATGCAGCAGTTTACACAGCCCATTATCCAGACATCCAATATTGTCAACATGATGCAAAGCACCCTTGCCGCGGCCGACCGCGTGTTCGGGTTCCTGGATGAACCAGAAATACCGGAGGAGCGGGAGAACGCCGTTCATATTGAAAAAACAGAGGGGCATATTACCTTCGAGCATGTGAAATTCGGGTATTCGCCCGACCGCATTTTGATTACCGACATGAACGCGGAAATAAAGCACGGGCAAAAGGTAGGGATTTGCGGGCCGACCGGCGCCGGAAAAACGACGCTCATCAACCTGTTGATGCGTTTTTACGACCTCAATGGCGGGGCGATCAGGATCGACGGGACAGACACTACTGACATGACGCGCCAAAATGTGCGCAGCCTGTTTGGGATGGTGCTGCAGGATACGTGGCTGTATTCGGCCAGCATTCGCGACAATATCCGTTACGGGCGGCCGGAAGCGACGGACGAAGAGGTGGAGGAGGCGTGCCGGATGGCAAACGCCGATTATTTCATCCGCACCCTGCCGGAAGGCTACGATACCGTGATTGACGAGAGCGCGGGGAATCTTTCCTCCGGGCAAAAGCAGCTGCTTACGATCGCGCGCGCGTTCTGCGCAAATCCGCAGATATTGATTCTGGACGAAGCGACAAGCTCCGTCGACACGCGTACGGAAAAGCTGATGACGGACGCGATGAAAAAGCTGACGGAGGGGCGGACCAATTTCCAAATCGCCCACAGGCTGTCCACCATCTTTGACGCGGACCTGATTCTTGTTTTGAAGGACGGCGACCTTGTGGAGCAGGGAACGCACGACGAGCTGATGAAGACGGGCGGCGTGTATGCCGCACTGTACAACAGCCAGTTCTCGTAAGCGCCCCAAAGGAACAAAACCGGTATCCCGCAAGGGGTACCGGTTTTTGCTATCGCAGAGAATGATAGGGGATCAGATTTCTTTGTCTTTGAGCGCGAGGGCGCGCACCTTGAGCGGCAGGCCGAACAGGTTAATGAAGCCCTCCGCATCCTTGTGGTCGTATACCTCGTCCTCGCCGAAGGTGGCGAACTCTTCGCTGTACAGGGAGTAGGGGGACTTAAGGCCGACATGCGTGCAGTTGCCCTTATAGAGCTTCATACGCACCGTCCCGGTGACCGTTTTCTGCGTTTCGGCCAAGAATGCCGCCAGCGCTTCGCGCAGCGGGCAGAACCATTTGCCGTCATATACGAGCTCCGCGTATTTCGCGGCCACGCCTTCCTTGTAATGCATGGTATCTTTGTCGAGCGTCAGCATTTCGAGTCCCGCATGCGCCGTATAGAGGATGCGTCCACCGGGGTTTTCGTATACGCCGCGGCTTTTCATGCCCACGAGACGGTTTTCCACCAGGTCGTCGATGCCTACGCCGTTTTCCGCACCAAGCTCGTTCAGCTTGGCGACAAGCTCGACCGGGCCGTATTTTTGTCCGTCGATGGAAACGGGGATGCCCTGTTCAAATTCGATAGTGAAATAACATGGCTTATCCGGCGCTTCTTCCGGCGTTTTGCAGATCATATAGAGGTCGTCCTTGGGTTCGTTCCACGGGTCTTCGAGGTCGGAACCTTCGTGCGAAAGATGCCAGATGTTGGCATCCATGCTGTAATTGTGCTCCTTATCTACCGGGACGGGGATGTTGCGCGCCTGTGCGTATTCGATCTCTTCCTCGCGGGATTTGATATCCCAGATACGCCAGGGGGCGATGATATCGATTTCCGGGGCAAGCGCCTTTACGGTAAGCTCGAACCGCACCTGGTCGTTACCTTTGCCGGTCGCGCCGTGGCAGATAGCGTCCGCACCCACTTCTTTGGCAATCTCGACCAAACGCTTTGCGATGACCGGACGTGCAAAAGAGGTGCCGAGCAGGTATTTTCCTTCGTATACCGCGCCCGCCTGCATTGTCGGGTAGACATAATCGGTGATAAATTCTTCCGTGAGGTCTTCGATATATGCATCCGACGCGCCGGTATTGATGGCCTTTTCGTACAGACCGTCAAGCTCTTTGCCCTGCCCGACGTTGCCGCATACCGCGATTACGTCTTTTACGCCGTAGGTTTCCTTGAGCCACGGAATGATGATGGAGGTATCGAGACCACCGGAATACGCGAGAACTACCTTGTTATACTGTTTCTTTGCATTCATGACAAAACTCCTTTTCCGCGCACCCAAGGTGCGTTGCATTCATTTGATATTCATAATTATACATAAAAATGAATAATTATGCAATAGGGAATTTGTAAAAAATACAAACTTTTTTATTTCCAGCGCAAAATTGCGAAAAAAGAAGTAATCATGTATACTGTATTTAACTCGGAATGTTCTGCAAAAGGAAAGGTGAAAATGATTGTACTCGGTATTGACCCCGGCCTTGCAACAGTGGGCTATGGTGTGATAAGCTGTGACGAAAAGGTAAGGCTGAAATTGATTGATTACGGCACGATCCTGACGGAGGCGGGCGAGCAGTTTCCGGTCCGCTTAAAGCAGATTAACCACGGGATCGCCCAGTTAATCGATATGTACCGGCCGGATTCGATTGCGTTTGAAGAATTGTTCTTCAACAAGAACGTGACGACGGCGATCAGCGTCGCGCAGGCGCGCGGGGCGGCGCTTGTGGCAGCGTCTGAACGGACGGAGCAGCTTTACGAATATACGCCCTTGCAGATCAAGCAGGCGGTGGTGGGATATGGACGGGCGGATAAAAACCAGGTGCAGATGATGGTAAAGACGATCCTGTCCCTAAAGGAAGCACCGAAGCCGGACGACGCGGCGGACGCGGTGGCGGTGGCGATTTGCCATGCGCACAGCGCACACACGGCAGGGATACTTAACACAAAGATCAAGTAAGGCGCGCAGGCCTCTGGAATTGAAGGAGTAAACATCTATGTATGCATATATAGCAGGGGAAGTCGTACAGAAGGCGGCGGCCTATGCGGTGATCGACGTGGGCGGCGTGGGCTACCAGATATTTACGGACACGTTTTCCCTGAACTCGATCAAAACGGGAGAGAAAGCAAAGCTGTATACCTATCTTAAGGTAGCGGAGGACGATATGACCCTTTACGGGTTCCTGACGCAGGAGCAAAAAACGATGTTCGAGAAGCTGCTGTCGATCAGCGGGATCGGTCCGAAAGCGGCTGCGTCCGTGCTTTCGGTCATGCGGGTGAACGATATCGCCGCAGCTGTGATTTCAAACGACGATAAGGCGTTTACCAATGTGCCGGGGATTGGCAAGAAAACGGCACAGCGGCTTGTGCTGGAGCTGAAGGAAAAGGTGGACTTCGAGGATGCGGTGGGCGCCGGCGTGGACATGGCGGAATTTTCGCAGGATGCGGCGGCGGAAGCGGCCGCGGCGCTTGCGGGGCTCGGATATAACCGGCAGGAGGCCGTTGCCGCGGTCGCTGCGGTGCGGGGCCTTGGAGATACGGCGGAGGAGCTTGTGGCCCTTGCGCTGAAGAGAATAGGAAAATAACCCGAAAACAGAAAGGAACAGAAAACGATGAAAAAGATACTGACCGTACTGATGGCGGCAATATTGGTTATGGCGCTCGCGGCCTGCGCCGCGCAGCCCGCGGCGGAAGAGCCCGCGCAGATCGCGAATCCGTGGAGTACGGTTGCGGACGCGGCGGAAGCGAAGGAAAAAACAGGCCTTACGATGAGCGCGCTGCCCGAAGGAGCGGCGGACGCCTCCTATTCCGTATTGGAAGAAGATAAAATTGCACAGGTGATATTCACATGGAACGGCGATGAATATACGTTCCGCATGGCACCCGGAACGCAGGAGAACCTTGCGGGAATGTATGTGGAATTTGATACCACGGAAGAAATGTCATGGGAAGATTATCCGTATACCATCAGCTATACTGAAGGCAAGGAAGGCATGAGCGAGTGGCACGATACGCTTGCGGACGCAACCTACACGGTGACAATGTCCGGGGGGGCCACGAAGGAAAAGCTGGCGGAGGTGTCCGAAGCGCTGATCCCGGCGGGCTGAGTTTATCCCGAAAGGGCGGAGCAAAGGGAGCGTCCCGGAATGCGGCAGGCTTAGCGCTGTTGATTTCAAGGGGCCGTCAGAAACAAGCAGGGTTTCCGCGCGCCGGCATGCGCGGGGAATTAAGTTAGAGCGGGAAAAAACGGGAGACAAACCGTCGGGAAGGCCGAGCCGTGGGCGATGGCCCGGTTGTGGCGGTTCAGAGGTTCTTTTGTAAAGCAAACAGAACCCTGCGGTGTGTTTTCCCGAAGTGACCGAAGGGAGCGCCATAGGGTATGGAAGAAGAGTCCCGTATTGTTTCGGGAATGAAAATGAATGAAGACGTGACTGCGGATGTGACGCTGCGTCCGCAGTCGCTCGGGGAGTATATCGGGCAGGATAAGGTCAAGGAAAAAATGGCGGTCTTTATCGAAGCTGCCAAAAAACGCGGGGAAGCGCTGGACCATGTGCTTTTATACGGCCCGCCCGGCCTTGGGAAAACGACGCTGGCACATATTATCGCACAGGAGCTGAACGTCAATATCCGCATAACATCCGGACCGGCAATCGAGCGTCCGGGAGACCTCGCGGCGCTGCTGACGAACCTTTCCGATAAGGACGTGCTGTTTATTGACGAAATCCACCGCCTGAATTCCAGTGTGGAGGAGGTGCTTTATCCGGCGATGGAGGATTACGCGCTGGATATTATCCTCGGGAAAGGACCGTCCGCACGGTCGATGCGCATCGACCTGCCTCGTTTTACGCTGGTGGGGGCGACAACGCGCGCGGGGATGCTGACCTCGCCCCTGCGGGACAGGTTCGGGGTCATGGGCCGTTTGCAGATGTATGACACCGATCAGCTTAAAACGATCGTAAAGCGCTCCGCAAGGATATTGGAGATCGAGGTAGATGAAGAAGGCGCGGCGGAGATTGCGCGGCGTTCCCGCGGGACCCCGCGTATCGCCAACCGGCTTTTGCGCCGCGTGCGCGATTTTGCGGATGTGAGGGCGGAAGGCATCATTACAAGGGATGCGGCGGATCAGGGGCTGAAGCTGCTGGAGGTCGATGAACTCGGGCTTGATAATTCCGACCGTTTGATCCTTGACGCGATCATTACAAAATTTGGCGGCGGGCCGGTGGGCCTCGACACGCTTGCGGCGACCACGGGTGAGGAATCGGGCACGATCGAGGATGTGATCGAACCTTTCCTTTTGCAGCTTGGTTTTATCCAGCGGACGCCGCGAGGACGCTGTGCGACGGAAAATGCATACCGGCATATGGGACTCCCGCTGCCGAAGAATATTGATAGCAAGGGGCAAACCCGGCTCTTTTAGCTGGAGCGGACACTATGAAGACATCTGATTTCGATTACAATTTACCTGAAGAACTGATTGCACAGACTCCGATCGAGCCGCGAGACCATTCGCGGCTTCTTGTATACGACCGGGAAACGCAGGAGGTCAGCCACCGGCATTTTTACGATGTGACCGATTACCTGAAACAAGGGGACGTGCTCGTTTTAAATGAAACGAAGGTCCTTCCCGCCCGTTTGTACGGGAAAAAGAGGGGGACGGGAACGGATTTTGAATTTTTGCTGCTAAAGCGCCTCAAGCTTGACGTTTGGGAAGCGATCATGCGTCCGGGCAAAAAGCTGAAGCCGGGCGGATGGGTGGATTTTGGCGGCGATCTCTGTGCGGAGCTACTTTGCAAAAAGGAAGACGGCGTATGCGAGGTGCGCTTCCGGTATGACGGTGTGTTTGAAGAATTGCTCGACAAGTACGGCAACATGCCGCTTCCGCCATATATCACAAAGCGCCTCGAACGGAAGGAACGTTATCAGACAGTATACGCAAAAGAGGACGGCAGCGCCGCCGCACCCACGGCGGGCCTGCATTTTACGCCGGAGTTGCTGGATAAAATTGAGGGAATGGGCGTTACGGTCGTGAAAATATTGCTGCATGTGGGACTAGGTACGTTTCGTCCGATGAAGGAGGAAACGGTAGAGGAACACGTGATGCATTCAGAGTATTACAGCGTAAGCCCGCAGGCGGCGGAGACCATTAATGCCGCCAAGCGGGAAGGAAGGCGTGTGATCGCCGTGGGGACAACCTCGGTTCGCACCCTTGAAAGCGCGGCAAGGAACCGTCTCGTGCAGGCGGGGAGCGCGGATACGGATATTTTTATTTATCCGGGTTATGAATACCAGATTGTGGATGCGCTGATTACCAATTTCCACCTTCCGAAGTCTACGCTGATTATGCTCGTAAGCGCGCTT
This sequence comes from Christensenella minuta, assembly GCF_003628755.1. Taxonomy (NCBI): domain Bacteria; kingdom Bacillati; phylum Bacillota; class Clostridia; order Christensenellales; family Christensenellaceae; genus Christensenella; species Christensenella minuta. Next base: position 338,301 of record NZ_CP029256.1, read on the forward strand.
ATGGGCAGGGAAGCGACACTTGACGTCTACCGGCAGGCCGTGGAAGAGCGTTACCGGTTTTTTAGTTTTGGCGACGCAATGATGATCGTATGAGGAAACGTTATGAAGTTATGGGCCGTTTATTTCAGCGCGACGGGTACGACCAAAAAGATCGTCACCGCTGTTGCCCGGGTACTTGGCGAACGCCTTGGGGCGGAAAAATATGAATTTGATTTCACGCTGCCTGCCGCGCGGCGCGGATGGCCGGAGTTTAAGCGGGAAGATATCGCCGTGTTTGGTATACCCGTCTATGCGGGCCGCGTACCAAACGTATTGCTGCGGTACTTGGATACGGTTGCCGGGAACGGCGCGCTTGCCGTACCCGTCGTTTTATACGGGAACCGTAATTTTGACGATGCGCTGGCGGAACTGCGGGACATTCTCGTAAAGGACGGATTCATGCCCGCCGCTGGTGCGGCGTTTATAGGTGAGCATGCGTTTTCCCGCAGGCTTGCAAAGGGACGGCCGGATGAAAAGGATATGGAACGCGCAAAGCGGTTTGCGGAGAAGATATTTACCAAACTGGAGATGGGAACCGTTTCCGGCCCGGAGATTCCGGGAATACCGTTCCCTTACCGGGGATATTATATGCCGCGCGACGGGGAAGGGAACCCTATTGATATCCGCAGGGTAAAACCACGGACTGCGGACTGCTGCGGCGGATGCGGAATCTGTGTGGATGTGTGTCCGATGGGCAGTATTTCCCGTGAAAATGTGCGGGAATGCGGCGGAATCTGCATCAAATGCGGCGCGTGCGTGAAGGCATGCCCGAAGCACGCGAAATATTTTGACGACGAGGGCTATCTGTGTCATTTGCACCAGCTTGAGGAAGGACTTAAGGACCGGCGGGAACCGGAGCTATTTTTATAAAACGGGGGAAGGATTATGTTTGGGCATTTGGGATTTTCATATGTGGGACTTATTTTTCTTGTTTTGCTTATCGTTCCCAATATTCTATGGAGCAGGAATCCGCCCGAAGATTACGACAACAGCTTTGAACACGGTATTTTGATGCTGCTGGAGCGCATTGGACAGGTTGGCTGTTTTCTGTGCGCGCTGATGTTCAGCGATTTCAATTTTGCGCCCTTTACACCGTGGACGTTATGGCTGGTTTTTGCTTTCGCGGCGATGGCGCTCTACGAATTATGCTGGGTGCGGTATTTCAAAAGCAGACGGCGGGCGCGGAATATGTACCGCAGCTTTTATGGAATTCCCGTTCCGCTGGCGACGCTGCCCGTAGCGGCCTTTGTGTTGCTGGGCGTTTACGGGAAAATAATCTGGATGATCCTGTTTTCCATCATCTTCGGCGTGGGGCATATCGGAATCCATTTACAGCATGCGGAGGTATGCGGGGTAAAATTAAAATAAAAAAAGGACATGCGGTTCATTCAGCGCCTGTCCTTTTTACTGACGTTTTTACCAGATGCCGAGGAGGTGCTGCATACCGAGGCTTACGGCGGCAATACCGATCCAGCAGACGAGCCCCATGAAGATCGGCTTTCCGCCTGTCCTGACCAGCTTTACGATATGGGTATTGAGGCCGATGGCCGCCATTGCCATGATAATGAAAAACTTACTGAGTTCCTTGAGCGGGCCGGTGACGAACGCCGGAAGATTGAATATCGTTGTGACGACCGAGGCAAGGACAAAGAACAGGACGAACCAGGGAAATATTTTTTTAAAGCTGAATGCGGTACCGGCCGCCGCGTCCAGCTTTTTTTCTTTGCGCGTACGCACGAAGGCCAGTACCAGGGTGATTGGAATGATCGCGAGGGTGCGCGTGAGTTTCACGATTGTCGCCTGGTCAAGCGTATTGCTGCCGTGAATTCCGTCCCACGCGGCGGCTGCGGCCGTGACGGAGGAGGTATCGTTGATGGCCGTACCCGCAAACAGGCCGAACCCTTCGTTCGAGAGGCCAAGCGCGCCGCCGAGCGTTGGGAAAATGAGCGCGGCGATGACATTGAACAGGAAGATGACAGAGATGGACTGGGCGATCTCCTCGTCGTTCGCGCCGATAACGGGGGCGGTGGCTGCGATGGCGGAGCCGCCGCAGATAGAGGAGCCTACGCCGATCAAAGTGGAGATGCGCGAAGGCATTTTCATGGCGCGGTACAGGATGAATGCGAGAATAAGCGAGGTGGAAATCGTGGAAATAATAATCGGCAAGGACTGTGCGCCTAGCCGCAGGATCTCCGCCAGATTCATACCGAAGCCGAGGAGCACCACCGCCCATTGCAGGATCTTCTTGGAAGTGAAGTTGATTCCCGGCTGGAGGACCTCCTTCCGTTTTATCAGGAGAGCCAGGAGCATGCCGGTCAGGATCGCAAACACCGGCCCGCCGACCACGGGCAGAAGTTTGCCGAGAAAAAATGCGGGAATGGCGATCAAGAGGCACAAAATGATCCCCGTCCAGTTCGTTCTTAAAAATTTCATACCATTAACCTGCCTTAACTATAGATAAAAATTGTAAATACAAATATCATTATACTAGTTTAGCTGATAATTTAAAATTATATATATTTATATAATGATAAATATATGTTATTATATATAAAAGGAGGGATATCATGCTCGATTTTAGGATGGATACGTTCCTGATGGTGTGTGAGACCATGAATTTTACGCGCGCCGCGGAACGGCTCAATATTACCCAGCCGGCCGTATCGCAGCATATCCGTTTTCTGGAGGACTATTACGGCGCGAAGTTGTTTGCGTATCAGGGAAAGAAAATGGAGATCACGGAGGCGGGACGGCTTTTGCAGAGCGCGGGGCTTACCATGAAACATGACGTGATGTCTTTAAAGGAGGAGATGGGCGGCCTAGGAGACGGGGAAAGCCTTCGTTTCGGCGTCACGCTTACGGTGGGGGAATTTGTGATTCCCGAGCCTGCCGCGCGCTATCTGGCGAACCATCCGGAGGCAGCTTTGCGGATGGACGTATCGAACACCAAGGAGCTCCTGCGGAAGCTCGACGGCGGCGAGATCGATTTTGCGCTGGTAGAGGGCAATTTTGCCAAAAGCGAGTACGAGCACCTTGTCTATGCGACGGAACCGTATATCGCCGTATGCGGGGCGGACCATGCGTTCAGGACGGAGGTGCATAAGATAGAGGACCTGACCGGGGAGCGGATCATTGTGCGGGAAGCGGGATCGGGCACACGGGAGATATTGGAACGGTATCTCGAGGGGCGAAACCTTATGCTGGAAGACTTCGGGAATTTTGTCGAGGTCAGCAATATCGATGCGATCAAAACACTTGTCGGGAAAAATTGCGGGATTACGTTCCTGTATGAAGCGGCGGTGCGCAGAGAGCTATGCGAAGGCACTCTGAAAAAGATTCCGCTGGAGGAGTTTTCCCTCACGCACGACCTGACCTTTATCTGGCGTAAGGGGAGCGTGTTTTCCGAAAATTACAGGAAAATATTCCTTGAATTGCAGGAAGCTCCGGGCGCTGCGGGCTGAATGGAAACGCGGGCAGGACGAGCGGCCCGGGAAGAAAGAAATAGAGAGATTTGCGGTTGACTTCAACCTTTGTTTCCGTTATTATAAAATAAATGAAACGTTCAAAAAGTAATCAAATGATTGAAAATAACGAAGAATGTTTTAAAATAAGGAAAATATGCCGGATTTGGCGCTCTGATTGATTTTGAACAAAATGAGCAAAATCATTAATCGGCCGAAGGCGAACGGTGAGGGAGAGGTATGCCAGAGACATTTCAGGGGAATCAGGACAAGGAGCGGAAGCTGGAACGGCACAAGATTGCGACCATGCGCGACGTCGCGCGGCTTGCCGGCGTATCTCAAGGCACGGTTTCAAACGTTCTGAATGGTGTGAAGGGCGTAAGCAGCGATAAGATAAAGCGCGTGGAAGCGGCGGTGAGGGAGCTTGGATATGAGCAGAATGCCCTCGCCAAAAACCTGAAGACCAGCAAAAACGGAAATACGATCTATGTGGTTTTTCCCAATCTCAACGAACCGGAGTTTGAAGAGATATTCGATGCGGTAACCCGGATGGCGGAAGAGCGCGGTTTTTCCCTGAACGTATTTGTGTGCAGCGAGCTTCCTTACCGGGAGAAGCAGATATTGAACCAAGCGCGGATGTTCAACGCAGATGGAATCCTGCTGATTACCTGTCAACCGGAAAACGAGCGGTTGTTCCAGAAGCTGGAGAAGGGCGGGCACCGCGTTGTAGGGATGCTCCGCAAAATTGAAAACTGCGGCTTTGTCGGCATTGACGTCAGGGAGGTCCTGATAAAAAATATCAACAGGCAGATCGGCTGCGGGATCAAAAGGATTGCGATGCTGACGGGACCGCGGGAATATTCTTTCGATACGGCCTGCGTCGACGCGTACCTGAACGCCTTGTTTTCCGCCGATATCGAGATCCGCAACGATTATCTGCTGACTACCGAATATGACAAGGAAAGCGCGATGCAGCAGGCGGTCCGCCTCCTGAACCTCGAGGAAAAGCCCGAAGCGATTTATGTGACGAGCGAGGTTTTGGCGGAAGGAGTGCGCAAAGCGGTTGCGCTTACAAGCATTGACGGGAAAGATATTCCCAAATTGATTATCATGAAGAGCAGGCGGTGGACGGACACGCCGGCGGCAAATGAGGAAAGCATGATCCTTCCGTATGGGAAGATGGGAAAGATGGCGTTCGAGATGCTGGCGGGGCTGATTGGAAACCCGAAAGGAGGCGCCGAAGAGCGTCTTATAAAGCCGGAGGAAAAGCAGGAAGAGCTGTTGAAGCTGCAAGCCGGAAAGCCGCGGCAAGGACGTGTGCGGGTTCTTTTGCCGAACAACCATGCGGGCCGCGCGGTGAAATATCTGTGTAATGATTTTACGAGGAGCACGGGGATTGGGGTGCAGGCAGACCTGATAAATTACCGTGGAATGCTCGATGAAATCTGGAGGAGCAGCGACGGGAAATATGATGTGTTCGCCCTTGACGTGCCGTGGGTCAAAGAACTTGTGGTGGAGGGCTGCCTTGAACTGCTGGAGGATTATATCGGAGACGCTTCCCAGCTGCGGGAAAGGTTTCCGGGACAGATATTCGACGCCTATTCGCTGATGAACGGCCGGGTGTGGACGCTGCCCTTTAGTTTTACGACGCAGCTGCTGTTTTACCGCAAGGACCTTTTCGAGAAGCTGAAGAACCAGCGCCTTTATTTTGAGTGGTATAAGGAAGAGCTGAGGGTTCCGACGACATGGGAAGAATATAATAAGGTGGCCCGCCTGTTTACCCGGAAATTCAATCCGGATTCCGACACCCTTTACGGGACCTCGCTGTCCGGAAGGGTACCCACCGGAGCGACGAGCGAATATCTGCCGCGCATATGGGCGCAGGGGATCGACCTTTTCAATGGCGAGACGGCGATCAATGACCGCGAAAAAGCGGTGTATGCGTTGGAAAACTATATTGAATGCTATGATTATGCCCATCCTGACGCACCGGACTGGTGGTGGGATGACGAGGCGATGGATTTCTGCCAGGGAAATTCCGCAATGATGGTGCAGTATTCCGACCAGGTGACTATCCTGCGGGACAGGAATATATCGCGCGTTGTCGGCAAGGTGGGATACGATGTGGTCCCGGGGAACGCTTCCCTGTTCGGGGGATGGTCTATCGGGATGAACAGTCATTCCAAGGAAAAGGCGGCGGCGTATGAATTCATCAAATGGGCGGCTTCGGAGCGGATGTCGGTGGTGAACGCCGTATTGGGACGGATCATTCCGTATACGAGCATTTGCGACAGTACGGAACTTCTGAACCTGTATCCATGGCACAAGGAGACGTTCGAGGTATTTCAAGATGCGAAAAAGCGCTTTGCGCCGAATACGGCGGATGGCAGGTGTATTTCGGAAAATGTATTTGAAAAGATCATTGGCAGCACGGTAAATGAGGCGATTACGAAAAAATGCACGGCAAAAGAAGCGGTTGACAGGATGGATACGGAGATTGGGAAGATTTACCTGAGATAACGGAACGCGTAATGGCCGTTTCCCTTATGGGAAACGGTTTTTTTGTTACAAGAAAAAATTAAAATTCAAAAATAAAATTATTGACACGTTACAAAAATTATTGTAATATAAACTTACAACAAAGGCCAGCAGCCTTTTAAAAGCAATAAACCCCAATATAAAAAGAAAAATCAATAATAAAAAGACTGAATAAAAGCAAATAAAAATTATTTTGATACGATACAAATATATTTTAACGTTTAAATATATGCGGACAAATGGCGTGCCGGGATGACCGTCCCGCATACGGATGGACGCAAATCAAAAAATAAACGGCAATCGGCGGAGGGAGAGGACGCGATGGAGACGCAACGACAAAAATACTTGGAGGACAAGGCGTGGAAAATACGGAAAACCGGGCTTGAAATGGTGAAGGAAGCAAGGTCCGGGCACATAGGAGGCGCTTTTTCCCTTGCGGAAATTATGGCGGTGCTCTATTTTGAAAAAATGAAGATCGACCCGGAAAACCCGCAATGGGCAGAACGGGACCGGCTGGTACTTTCCAAGGGGCACGCTACGGTGGCACTGTATCCAACGCTTGCCCTGAGGGGATTTTTTCCGGCAAAGCGGCTGAAAACGTTCCGCAAGATCGACGGGTCGCTTTCGGGGCACGCGGAAATGAGGAATGTCGAAGGAGTGGATATGTCGACCGGATCGCTGGGCCAGGGGTTCTCGGCGGCGGTCGGGATGGCCCGGGCCGCGAAAATGACGGGAAACGGATGCACGGTCTATGCAATTTTGGGAGACGGGGAAATTCAGGAAGGCCAGATATGGGAAGCGATGATGTATGCGGGAGCGCATGGGCTCGATAACCTGGTGGCTATACTGGACTGCAATAAGGTGCAGCTTGACGGTACGGTAAAGGAGGTGCTGGATACAGGCGACCTCAAGGCGAAATTTGAAAGTTTTGGAATGCATACGCAAAGAATCGACGGACATAGCGTGCGGGAGATCGCGCAGGCAATCGACGCGGCAAAGGAGACGCGGCAAAAGGCGCACATGATTATTGCGGATACCATCAAAGGTAAAGGGGTTTCCTTTATGGAAGGCAAAAATCAGTGGCACGGAAAAACGCCGAGCGATGAAGAATTTGAGCAGGCTTTTGCGGAATTGGAAGCGAGGAGCTGAGGGGATGAAAGGAAAAATTTCTACAAGGGACGTATATGGAGACACGCTAAAGGAGATCGGAGCGGATGAAAGAGTTGTCGTGCTGGATGCGGACGTGAGCACCTGTACTATGTCATGTATGTTTGGGGAAGCTTACCCGGAACGGTTTTTTAATGTAGGAATCGCCGAAGCGAACATGGTTGGTATGGCAGCCGGTATGGCGGCGTTTGGGCTTAAGCCCTTCGTGAGCTCCTTCGCGATGTTCATAGCGGGCAGAACGTTTGACCAGATTCGCAATTCGGTGGCATACCCGGGGCTCAATGTGAAGCTGATCGGTACGCACGCCGGACTTATCGTGGGTGAAGACGGAGCGACCCACCAGTGCCTGGAGGATATGGCACTGATGAGGAGCATCCCCGGGATGGTGGTCATTTGCCCGGCGGACGGAAATGAAACAAGGCAGGCAGTGCTTACGTTGAACCAGTATGAAGGACCTGCATATCTTCGGATCGGCCGGGCAGCCGTAGAAACGGTTACCGACTTTGAGGCGTATTCATTCGAGATCGGGAAAGCGGTGGAAATGCGTCAGGGAAGCGACCTTACCGTTATTGCCTGCGGGATCACCGTGGGCAAGGCTCTCGAGGCGGCGAACATATTAGCGGGGGAAGGCGTGCGGACAAGGGTGCTCAATATGCATACGATCAAGCCGATCGACCGGGAAGCGGTCGTGGCGGCGGCGCGGGAGACCGGGGCGATCGTAACGGCGGAAGAGCACAACGTTATGGGAGGCCTCGGCAGCGCGGTCAGCGAGGTCGTGGGCGAATGTTGCCCGGTGCCGGTGCTTAAGGTCGGCACGCAGGACACCTTCGGGCGTTCCGGAAACGCAGACCGGCTGCTGGAGATGTACGGAATCAGCACCGGCGCGATCGTAAAGAAGGCAAAGGAAGCTTTGGAACTGAAATAGATGGAAGGAAATGCAATGAAAACAATAAAAGCAGAGAAATTGACGCGGGAAGCGTTCTGGGAATTTGGCACCTATGTGAATATCACAGAGCCGGAAGGAAACAGCCTGGGAGATTTTTTCAACGATAAGGGCCTGTTCCCAGTCTCCGGGGATATGCCGGTCGCCTTCTCGCCGCTCCTGCTGCACGGGGCGGATGAAATGGTCGTTACGATGGCGGAATACCATAATACGACGGGAGAGGGCATTATTGCCATGGACGATGATATCGTGATCCATGTGGCGCCGCCGACAGGGGCGCCGGTTCCCGGTTCGACACGGGCCTTTATCGTTCCAAAAGGGACGATGGTGATCTTGAAAACGGGCGTATGGCATTTTGGAGGTTTTCCGCTCCACAAGGACGCGGGACATGTATTGATCGTTCTTCCGGAACGCATTTATAAAACGGATTGCTGTGTGGTGGAGTATGCAAAGGAAAACCACATCAAAATCGAATTGTAAAAACATTTGGAATGGAGAAGGAATTATGAGCACAAAAAATGTAATGGAGCAGTTTTCCCTGAAAGACAGGACGGCGATTGTTACCGGCGGCGGGCAGGGCCTGGGCAAGTCTATGGCGATCGCCCTTGCCCAGGCGGGAGCGGACATCGTGATCGCCGCCCGGCGGGTCGAAACGGCGCTTGCGACGCAGAAGCTGATTGAGCAGGAGGGCGTGAAATGCACCGTAATCAAGGGCGATATGCGCAACGAGGACGATGTGAAAACCATGGTCGCCCAGGTAATGGATGAATACGGAAAAATCGATATCCTGTTCAACAACGCAGGGACATGGCTCGGCGACGACGCGGAGAAAGTGACCACGGAGGACTGGAAAGAGGTCATTGACGTTAACCTTACGGGACCGTTTATCGTCTCGCGGGAGGTTGGCAAGGTGATGCTTCAGCAGGGCAAGGGGAGCATCGTGAACATCGGCTCTATGTCCGGCTTGATCGTCAATACGCCGCAGAACCAATGCGCGTACAACGCCTCCAAGGGCGGACTTATCATGCTGACTAAGTCTATGGCGACGGAATGGGCGATGCGCGGTGTGCGTGTGAACGCGCTTTGCCCGGGATACATGCGCACGGAAATGAGCGAAGACCGCTACCAGCGCAAGGATCCGGCAATCGAACGCTGGTTCTCCATGACGCCCATGGGGCGATCTGGGCAGACGGACGAGCTGATGGGGATCGCGGTCTACCTGGCGTCGGACGCGTCCAGCTTTGTGACGGGCGCCGTATATCTCGTGGACGGCGGCTATACGGCATGGTAAGCCGGTTAAAAAAGAAAAAATTTTAGCTAAAACGCTAAATAAATAAAAAATGGAGGAAAATCATTATGAAAAAATTTTCACTGATCGCTGTGGCCCTGTTCATGGCAATCGCACTTGTTGCCTGTTCGGCAGTCACGACAGATTCACCGGCAGCTGCTGAACCGTCCGCTCCGGCTGAACAAAGCACGGAAGCTTCCGCAGAGGCGCCGGCGGCGGAGGGGGCGATCAAAATAGGCGTTTCCGTGGCGGACCAGTCTAACCCGTTCTACATTGAAATACTGGACGGCATGGAATCCGCAGTCCAGGGCGACGACCAGCTGATCGTAATGGACGCCGGGTTCGACGCGGCAAAGCAGATCACAGACATCGAGGACATGATCCAGCAGGGCGTCAGCGTTATGATGATCGACCCTGTGGACTCGAACGGAATCCAGGCTTCGCTGAATGCGTGCAAAGCGGCGGGCATTCCGGTTGTATGCTATAACTCGCCGGTCGACGATACGAGCCTCGTGGCGAGCACGGTTGCAACGGACAACTTCATGGCGGGCCAGCTGATCGGCGAGGCGCTTGGAAAAGCGCTTGAAGGCAAGGGACAGGTCGTGATGCTGACTTACAACGTGGCCCAGGTTTGCGCGGACAGGGCGAACGGCTTCAAGGACGCGCTCTCCAAATATCCCGACATCGAAATCGTTGAAGAGCAGGAAATCCAGCCCGGCGTCGATACGGCAATGCCGGTGATGGAAAATATGCTGCAGGCGTATCCGGACCTTACGGGTGTGTTCGCACTCAACGATCCTTCGGCAATCGGCTGCGCGGCGGCCGTTGACAGCGCGGGTAAGCTCGGCCAGATCAAGATCGTGGGCGTAGACGGTTCCGAAGACGGAATGGCCGCAATCAAGGAAGGCAAGATGTTTGCGTCGGCTTCCCAGGATCCGGTTGAAATCGGCAAGCAGAGCATCGAGATTGCGTACAAGGTAATCGCGGGTGAAACGGTAGAAGCGGACATCAAGGTCCCGAGCGCGCTGGTTACGGCCGAGACGATGGAAGCGGGAGAATAATTCAAATTCCAGGATACTGAAAATATCGAGGGTAAAGGGGTGTGCCGCTGTCCGTCCACGGTATGGCGGCACCTTTTCCCTCTATGCTTTGCAAAACATATGAAGCATATGGAAGATTTCGACTGATTGCTTTATGGAGGGCAGGTATGGAAAATGAATACTATCTGGAAATGTCGGGCATCAGTAAGACATTTCCGGGCGCTAAGGTGCTTGACAGCATTGAATTCAATGTGAAGGCCGGCGAAGTGCGTGCCCTGATGGGCGAGAACGGCGCGGGAAAATCGACCTTAATTAAAATATTGGGCGGGATCTATGACATGGACCCCGGACAGGGAACGATCCGGATCAACGGGCAGGAAGCCAAAATCAATACGGTACAGGATGCACAGCATTACGGAATTGGTATCATCCACCAGGAAATCAGCCTCGCGGAGAACATGTCGATCGCGGATAACCTCTTTATGGGGAAAGAAATCAAGGGCGGAGCGCTTTTGAACGACCGGGAAATGGTTCGCAGGTCGCAGGCGGTCCTGGAAGAGATGGGGCTGGGCGTCGACGCACGTACAAAGGTGCGGGACCTGAGCATTGCGAAACAACAGATGGTGGAGATCAGCAGGGCGCTGCTGTCGAACGCCAGGATCATCGTGATGGACGAACCGACTTCTTCTTTGACAAAAACAGAGATAGATCAGCTTTTTTTGCAGATAGATAAACTGAAAAAATCAGGGATTGCCATTATTTATATCTCTCACAGGATGGACGAAATTTTTGAAATAGCGGATTCTATTTCCATTTTGCGGGACGGAAAAATGATTGGGACGGATACGGTGGAAAATCTGACGCAGGACAAGGTAATCAGCATGATGGTTGGCCGCGAGCTTTCGGAGATTTTCAAACGGGACGGGAAAATAGATGTGGGCGAAGTTTGCCTGGAAGTCAAGCATTATTCCAACAAGAAAATTAACGATATTAATTTTTCCCTGCGGAAAGGGGAAATCGTCGGGTTTGCCGGCCTTGTAGGCGCGGGACGGACTGAGCTTGCCAGGGCGATCTTTGGGATCGACAAGGTGGATTCCGGGGAGCTTTACATAAACGGCGAACTGGTGAATATTCAAAATACACAGGATGCGATCAGGCATGGCATCGGGTATGTTCCTGAAGACAGGAAAACGGAAGGGCTGTTCCTGATGCACACAATCAAATACAACACCTCTATCGTCGTGCTGGATAAATTCATCAAGAATGTAGGCGTCAACAAAAAATATGAAAACGAGCTGACCGGAAAGTACGCGGACGCCCTCTCTATCAAGATGACGTCTCCGGAACAAAAGGTGCAGTTCCTTTCCGGCGGCAACCAGCAGAAGGTGGTCCTTGGGAAATGGATGGCTGCCGACCCGGATATTTTTATCCTCGACGAGCCGACGAGGGGCGTCGACGTTGGCGCGAAGGCTGAAATCTACCAGCTGATCTACGGACTTGCCAAGCAGGGAAAAGCCGTTATGCTGATTTCCTCTGAAATGGAGGAGATCATCAACCTCAGCGACCGGATCGTCGTTATGCACGAAGGTTCGGTGACGGGAGTGCTTGACAATAACGAAACATCAAGGGCAAGGCAGGAAGAAATTATGTGGTTTGCTTCGGGAGGGAAAGAAAATGCAAAAAATTAATGAAAACAAGATTGGAGCCGGCTCGAACCCGGTCGTCGTCTTTTTCAAAAATAACATGGGCATACTGATTGCGCTGCTTGCGCTTTGCGCGGTTTTGTCTATCGCGACGGACTCGTTTTTAACGGCAAATAACCTGCTTACCGTACTGCGGCAAATATGCATCAACGCATTCCTTGCGATCGGCATGACCTTTGTGCTGATTATCGGCGGGATTGACTTGACCGTGGGCTCGGTGGTCGGGGCGAGCGGCGTTGCGGTGGTTATGCTGATGGAAGGCGGCGTTGAGATCGCTCCGGCGATCATCGTGGCGCTCCTGTTCGGAGCGGCGATCGGCCTGATAAACGGCACGATCATCGCTTTCACGGGCATGCCGCCTTTCATCGTGACGCTTTCTTTGATGGGATCGCTGCGCGGGCTGTGTTACCTGATTACGGATGGGCGGTCCGTGGCCTCGAAAAACGAATTGTTTACGGTGATTGGCAACGGTTACCTGTTTGGAATCCCGATCCCGATCTATATCCTTGTCGTGACCGCGGTCGTGATGTCGATCCTGCTTTACAAGACTAAATTCGGCAGGCGGATGTATGCGGTGGGCGGAAACGAGAATGCGGCGCGTTTTGCGGGCATCAAAATCAAGGGCCTTACGGTCCGCGTTTATATGATTTCCGGTATCCTTTCAGCGCTTGCGGGCATCGTGCTTGCATCCCGGATGTATTCGGGCCAGCCGACGGCAGGCAACGGATATGAAGCGGACGCCATCGCTGCGGCGGTGCTGGGCGGTACGAGTTTCAACGGCGGGATCGGGACGATCGGCGGGACGATTATCGGCGCGCTGGTGATCGGAATACTCAGCAACGGCCTGAACCTGCTCCATATCTCGTCTTATGTACAGATGATTATCAAGGGACTGGTTATCATCTTGGCCGTAGGTTTTGATATCCTCAAAAACAGGAAGATGGCAAGACAATGATGGAAACGCCCATGAGCGGAAGAAATTATGTGCTGGGGGCGGATTTTGGCAGCGATTCGGTGCGCGCGGTGGTAGTGGACCTTGCGGACGGCTCTATGTGCGCGGAAGCCGTATGCACATACCCAAGGTGGGACGATGGTTTGTACCAGATGCCAGAGGAAGGGATTTTCCGGCAGCATCCGGCGGATTACCTCGAAGCGCTGGAAACGGTTGCCGCGGAAGCGCTTGGAAAGGCCGGGGACGGAGTGCGAAGGGCGGTACGGGGAATCGCGGTGGATACCACCGGCTCGACGCCGTGCCCTGTCGACCGGGCGGGAACTCCTCTTGCGCTTACAAGGGGCTTTGAAGAAGAACCCGGAGCGATGTTTCATCTGTGGAAGGACCGCGCGGCGGCAAGCGAAGCGGGAGAAATCAACCGCGTACTCTCTGACTGGCATGGACTGGATTATACCAAGTACCAGGGCGTCTATTCCAGCGAATGGTATTGGGCGAAGATACTGCGCACCAGCCGCTTGTCGGAAAAAATACGGGAGGCCGCATTTAGCTGGGTCGAGCATTGCGACTGGATTACGGGAGAACTTGCCGGCAATACGGACCCGCTGACGATGTACCGATGCTCGTGTGCCGCCGGGCATAAAGCGCTGTGGCACAGCGAGTGGAACGGACTTCCGGATGCGGAGTGCCTTGGATCGCTGGATCCGGCGCTGAAAAAAAACGCCCTTAATTTTGGCCGGAACGTGCGGCCGGCGGGGACGAAAGTTGGTACGCTGTGCGAAAAATGGGCGAAGAGGCTTGGCCTGCCGGCGGGAGCGGCCGTGGGCGGATGCTCGTTTGACGCGCATGCCGGCGCGGTGGGAGCGGGGATCTGTGAGCGGGTCCTCGTCGCCAATCTTGGGACCTCCGCCGTCGACATGATGATAGAGCGGGCGGAGCGCCTGCGGGACAGGCGGATGACCTACGCCTGCGGGATGGCGGAAGATTCGATCCTTCCCGGGTATATGGGGATTGAAGCGGGGCAGTCTGCCTTTGGCGACGTATACGCATGGCTGAAACGGTTCCTGATATGGCCAAGCGAGCAGTTTGGGGATGAAAAAACGAGAAGGGAACTGTCGGAAAAGCTGCTCGGAGAATTGACGAGGCAGGCGGAGGCTCTCGATGCAGGGAGCGCGCTGCCCGCGCTCGACTGGTTCAATGGCAGGCGCTATCCGTATGCGGATGAATTTGCACGCGGAGCGATCGCGGGGCTTTCCCTTGGAACTGAGCCGCCGCAGGTGTTTCAAAGCCTTGTTTTCGCCACGGCGTTCGGTTGGAAGCGGATTGTTGACAGCCTGAGCCGGGAAGGGCTTGCCATTGAAAAAATAATCGCCGTCGGGGGGATTGCGCAGAAATCCCCCTATGTGATGCAGACGATGGCGGATGCGCTGGAACGTCCAATTTCCGTTTCGGCGTCAGCGCAGGCCTGTGCCCGCGGTGCTGCGGTATTTGCGGCGGTGGCATGCGGGGCATATCCCGATATGTTTACGGCGCAGAAGGCGATTTGTGAAGGATATGTGAGCGAATATATCCCCGATGCCGCGCGGAAAGGCAGTTACGCGGAGGCGTTCCGGCGGTATTGCCGTCTTGGGGAGAACGCAGGATGAATCAGGGCGAAACGGGTGAGGATATGCGGAGGGGCTGGACCTGCGGCCGGGAAGAAAGACCGACTGCTCCCTACTTAGAATAAAAAAGACCGATCCGGCAGGCAAGAGCCGGCCCCTGATTTTTTTCGGCAGGCGGAAAAGGCCTTGACGGCCCGGCCTGCGGATGGTATAGTAGCGGTAATAAAAAGAGGAGGCAGTTTGATGCGCAATATTTCTTGCTAAAGACATTTTATGTTGGGAGAAAGGGATGCTTTGCATTCGTGGTTTCCCGTGCAAGAAATTACGTTTCAGGATTGCCGGCAGAGTAAGAATTGTTTGCGGTACCTATGACCTGCAGGAAAATAACGTATTTTCCTGCAGGTTTTTTCGTATTGGTCCGGTCTTTGCTGCAGGAGGGAACGGACGCCCGGAGGAGGGTGATGGCAATGTCGCAAATCAGCGTGAACGACCTGTCGTTTTGCTACGACGGCAGCTGTGATATGATTTTTGAACATGTTTCCTTTCAGGTCGATACGGACTGGAAGCTGGGCTTTACGGGACGAAACGGCTGCGGGAAGACTACTTTTCTGAAGCTGCTTATGGGAAAATATTCATACGGCGGTACGATTTCGAGCGCCGTAAAGTTTGAGTATTTTCCGTTTGAAAATGCCGACCCATGGGAATTTACAGGGAACGTCGTAAGCGGGATATGCCCGGCTATGGAAGAATGGCAGATTTCCCGGGAACTGAACCTTCTCGAAGTGCGGCAGGACGTTTTGCGGCGGCCGTTTGGAACGCTGAGCAACGGCGAGCAAACCAAGGTGCTGCTGGCGGCGTTGTTCCTGAAGGAAAACAGCTTTTTGTTGCTCGACGAGCCGACCAACCACCTCGATGCGCGGGCGCGTGATACGGTGGCCGGGTACCTGCGCCGGAAAAAAGGATTTATACTCGTGTCGCACGACAGGAATTTCCTGGACCTGTGTGTCGACCATATTTTAGCGATCAACCGGACAAACATTGAATTATTAAATGGGAATTTTTCCGCATGGCTCACGCATAAGGAAAAACGGGATGCCTACGAGCTGGAACGGAACAATCAACTGAAAAAGGAGGTCCGCAGGCTGTCCGGGACCGCCCGGCAGAAAGCGGAGTGGGCGGAGCAGGCGGAGCGGTCCAAGAAAGGGCAGCGTGTTGCCGGGCTGCGGCCGGACCGGGGGTATATCGGCCGCAAGGCCGCGAAAATGATGAAGCGGGCAAAGGCGGCGGAGGTGCGTACGGCAAGGGCTGCGGAAGAAAAGGCGAAGCTGCTGAAAAATATAGAAAGGACGGACAAGGTGGTTGTGCGGCCGCTTGCGTTTCACGCGCAGCGGCTGGCGGAGCTGAAAGACGTCCGCATCCGGTATGGAGGCAAGGAAATCTGCGGGCCGGTCGGCTTTTCCGTGGAGCGGGGAGAGAGAATCGCCCTGGTGGGGAAAAACGGCAGCGGAAAATCAAGCGTCCTGAAGCTGATAAGCGGGGAAAAGATCGACCATGGCGGAATGCTTTTTACCGCATCGGGACTCGTCGTCTCTTACGTTCCGCAGGACCCGTCCTTCCTGAAGGGTCCGCTTGACGCGTATGCGGAGGGAAGCGGGATTGACCGGACCTTGTTTCTGACGCTGCTGCGCAAGCTTAACTTTACGCGGGAACAATTTGAAAAGGATATGGCGGATTTCAGCGCCGGACAGAAGAAAAAGGTCGTGCTTGCAAGGAGCCTCGCCGAACGGGCGCACCTTTATATTTGGGACGAGCCGCTCAATTATATCGATGTACTGTCGCGCATGCAGATCGAGCGGCTGATCTGCGAATGCACGCCCACCATGCTGTTTGTGGAGCACGACGGCGCATTTGTGCAAAATATTGCGGACAGGTTTGTAAGCCTGTAAGTTTTTTGATAAAATGGAACGGACGAAGTTGGAAAAACGCGCAAAAGCCCGGAAAAGCGGGATTCGGCGAGCGAGGTAACGAATGAATTTTAGTTTTCAGGTTGAGAAAAAAGACGGGGGCAGCAAGGCGCGTGCAGGGCGCCTTGCGACCCCGCACGGCGAGATCAAAACGCCCGTATTTATGCCGGTGGGCACGCAGGCTACGGTCAAGGCGATGACGAACGACCAGGTTCTCCGCGCGGGCGCGCAGATCATCCTTGGGAATACCTACCATCTTTATATGCGGCCGGGGCACGAACTGATCCGCGAAGCGGGCGGGCTGCACCGGTTTATGAACTGGAAAAAACCGATTTTGACGGACAGCGGGGGGTTTCAGGTGTTCAGCCTCGGCGACCTCAGGAAGCTGACAGAGGAAGGGGTGGAGTTCCAGTCGCACCTCGACGGGTCGCGGCATATGTTCACCCCTGAGAAGGCAGTGGAAATAGAGGAGGCTCTCGGCTCGGACATTATGATGGTGCTCGACGAATGCACGCCTTATCCGGCGGACTTTGATTATACGAAGCATTCCATGGAGCGGACACACCGGTGGGCAAAGCGGTGCAAGGAGGCGCAGACGCGGGACGACCAGGCGTTGTTTGGCATCGTGCAGGGAGGGATGTATCCGGACCTGCGCAAGAAGAGCGCGGAGGAGATTGCCCGGCTCGACTTTATCGGCAATGCGATCGGCGGGCTTTCCGTAGGGGAACCAAAGCCGGTGATGTATGAGATGCTCGATGTGGTCACGGACACATTGCCGGAGGAAAAGCCACGCTACCTGATGGGCGTGGGCACGGCGGACTGCCTCGTGGAGGGGGTGGCCCGCGGGGTGGATATGTTTGACTGCGTATTACAGACGCGGATCGCGCGCAACGGGACGGCGTTGGTGCGCAACGGGAAGCTGGTGATCCGCAATGCGGAGTATGCGAAGGATTTCCGGCCCATCGACGAGGCTTGCGATTGTTATGCGTGCCGCAATCATACGCGGGCCTATATCAGGCACCTGATTAAGACAGGGGAGATATTGGGCGCTATTTTGCTTTCCATTCACAACACGAGGTTTACGATCCGCCTGATGGAGGAGATACGCGGGCATATCGAGGCGGGAACGTTTGGCGAATTCAGGCGCGGATTCATGGAAGATTTCCGCATATAAAGCGAAATAATGGTTGACTTGCGCGTGCTTTACCGATATTATAAATATTAGTGATTTTTGAATTTGAAAGGCGGTAAAAAGTATGCCAGTAAGTGATGGTGGCGCGACAAGCGCAGCCGGTTCCAGCAATATGATGATGATGCTCTTCCCGATCCTGCTGATCGTGGTGTTCATCGTACTGATTATTGTTCCGAACAAGAGGAAAGAGAAACAGTTTAAAAACATGCTCGGCAATTTGCGCGTGGGCGATATGATTAAGACGATCGGCGGCTTCTATGGTAAAGTCGTTATGATTAAAGAGGACCTCGTGACCATCGAGTGCGGTCCGGACAAGACGAAGCTGGTGCTTTCGAAGGGGGCGATCGCTTCTGTGGAGAGCTTTGAGGAAGGAAAGGAAATTCCGGAGAAGACAGACGCCAAGAAGGACGACGCCAAGAAGGACGACGCCAAAGATTCTTCCGAAAAGACCTCAAAAAAAGGGAAATAACTTGAGTTTCGGGATGCTGTGTGGTACAATACACGGGTAAAAGTTTCGAGGGAGGAATTTCTGATGAAGCACATTAAGACGGTAACCAAGAGCAATCTGAAGGATACGTTGCGTACGGGCGGCTGCGGGGAATGCCAGACGTCATGCCAATCGGCCTGCAAAACGTCGTGCACGCTCGCAAACCAGAAGTGCGAAAAGAAAAACTGATTTTTTTAGAGTAATGAGGTGGCGGCATGTGACAATGCCGCCATTTTTTCATGTACGGCATCCGGCCGGAGCGCACGTTTTCCAA
This sequence comes from Christensenella minuta, assembly GCF_003628755.1. Classification (NCBI taxonomy): domain Bacteria; kingdom Bacillati; phylum Bacillota; class Clostridia; order Christensenellales; family Christensenellaceae; genus Christensenella; species Christensenella minuta. The sequence goes on from NZ_CP029256.1 coordinate 356,950, forward strand.
AGCGTGCGCGGCAGAAAAATGCGAATGCGTTTTAAGAAGGGGAAATAATGGTTCATTTAATAGAGTTTTGCGGGAAGTATGCGGCGCTGGACGTGGAATCCGGGTCGGTGCACGCGATCGATAAGACCGCAATGAGCGTGCTTACATTTAAAAATGCGGGCAAGACAAACGAACAGATCGTAAACGACCTGGGGGAGGAAGCGCGCGAGGCGCTGGATGAGATCGAGGAGCTCGAGCGGCAGGGCCTTTTATATTCGGAATGCGAAATCAGCGGCGAAAACGCGCAGTTTAACACACCTGTGATTAAAGCGCTGTGCCTGCTTGTTGCGCAGGACTGCAACCTCCGGTGCTCTTACTGTTTTGCGGACACCGGGGAATACCACGGGGCGCGGGCGCTGATGGATGCGGAGACGGCAAAGGCGGCAATCGATTTTTTGATCGGGCATTCCGGCGGGCGCAGGAACCTCGAGGTTGATTTTTTCGGCGGCGAGCCGCTGATGAATTTTGATGTTGTGAAGCAGACCGTGGAATACGGAAGACAGCAGGAAAAGGCGCATGGCAAGAATATTCGCTTTACGCTGACGACAAACGCCTACCATGTGACGGACGAGATGGCGGATTTTATCAACAAAGAGATGAAAAACGTAGTCATCAGTATTGACGGGCGAAAAGAGATACACGATAAGATGCGTAAAAACGTCGCCGGAAAAGGCAGCTACGACAGGGTGCTGGAAAATGCGCGCAAGATCGTGGACGGGCGCAAAGGTCAGGAATACTATGTGCGCGGTACCTATACGGCGGAAAATCTTGATTTTTCAAACGACGTATGCGCAATTGCTGATGCGGGCTTTGACCAGATTTCCGTGGAACCGGTGGTAACGGGCGAGAGCTATGCAATCAGGGCGGAGCATATTCCGCAGCTGAAACATGAATATGAGATTCTGGCGCGCGAATACCTGAAGCGGGAAAAGGCGGGACGGGGATTCAATTTTTTCCATTTTATGATCGATCTTAATTCAGGTCCGTGCCTGAACAAGCGGCTCCGGGGATGCGGGGCGGGAAGCGAATATTTGGCGGTGACGGCCGACGGTAACCTTTATCCCTGCCACCAGTTTGCCGGTATGGAGGATTTTTACATGGGCAACGTCCATGATGCGGATGTGGACCAGGGAATCAAAAAGATGTTTATGGATACCCATGTTTTCACCAAAAAAGGATGCAGCGAATGCTGGGCGAAATATTATTGCTCGGGCGGGTGTGCGGCAAACGCATACCATTCCACCGGGGATATCAGGAAGCCATATGAAATTGGCTGCGAGACGGAAAAAAAGCGGATCGAGACCGCGATAGCGATCAAGGTTTTCGAGGAGGACTTACTATGATTACAAAGGTAAAAGGGAAAACGCCGCAGATCGACGCAACGGCTTTCGTACATAAAAGCGCGGTGGTTGCGGGCGATGTTATATTGAAGGAGAATGCGAGCGTCTGGCCGTGTGCAGTCGTGCGGGGAGACATCGGGCAGCCGATTTTGATAGGGAAAAATTCCAATGTGCAGGATAACAGTGTGCTGCATACCAACGATGAAGAGCCGCTTGTGATCGGCGATAATGTTGTGGTGGGGCATAATGCGAATCTGCATTCCTGCGAGATCGGGGAGGGGTCCCTGATCGGCATCGGCGCGGTGGTGCTGGACGGCGTTAAGATCGGGAAGAACTGCCTTGTGGCGGCGGGGGCGCTTGTAACGCCGAACAAGGAATTCCCGGACGGAAGCATGATCATGGGGTCGCCTGCCAAGGCGACGCGGACGCTGGGGCAGAAGGATATCGATTATCAGCGCAGCCTCGTAGAGCATTATGTAAACGAAGCAAAAGAATATCTGGAGACGGAAGAAGAACAGTAAAACCGGGGAAAAAAGCGGCGGCCTTCTGGCAGCCGCTTTTTTTGGTGCGGCAAAACTTGCACAGAAGCGTATTTTTCGTTATACTAAATAAATCAATTGTTTCATTTCATATCGAAAAAGGGGAATTTGTATGGAGTTTGATTGGGGCGTAGTTATCTCTTTTATTGGCTATTTTGTCTTTGTTCTGCTGATCGGGTTTTATTTTTATAAGAAATCATCCAACCTTTCAGATTATATGCTCGGCGGCAGGGGGCTCAATCCGGCGGTGACGGCGCTTTCCGCGCAGGCATCGGACATGAGCGGGTGGCTCCTGATGGGGCTGCCGGGGGCGCTGTATCTTTCCGGTATGAGCGAGGTATGGATCGGGGTCGGCCTCGCTGTGGGCGCATACTGCTCATGGCTGGTCGTTGCCAAACGCCTGCGCCAGTATTCCTATGTGGCGGGCGATTCAATTACGGTTCCGCAATTTTTTGAAAACCGCTTTAAGGATGAAAAAGGCGTCCTTCGCCTGATTAGTTCAGCGGTTATTCTGGTCTTTTTTACTTTTTATGTAGTCTCGGGATTTGTATCCGGCGGGACGGTATTTACGGCGGTCTTCCCCGGGATGGATTACCAGGCGGCGATGATTATCTGCGCAGCGGTCATCATTGTTTATACGTTTATGGGCGGATTTAAGGCTGTGTGCTGGACGGACTTCTTTCAGGGCATGCTGATGCTGGTGGCGATTTTTGTCGTGCCGCTTGCCGCTATGGGTAAGCTTGGCGGGCCTACGGAGGCGGTAAACGCGGCGAACAACATTGCGCCCGGGTTCCTCGACCCGTTTACCAATACGGACGGCACGCCGCTTTCGCCGATGGTGCTGATCTCAAACCTTGCATGGGGCCTCGGTTATTTCGGTATGCCGCATATTATCATCCGCTATATGGCGATCAAAGAACCGCGCATGATAAAGACCTCGCGGAGGATTGCCACGGGATGGATCGTACTTGCGCTTGCGGGCGCTGTGATGGTGGGTATCATTGGCCGGGTGTACCTCGGCGATATGTTCACGGATGCGGCGGGCGCGCAGACCGTGTTCCTGGTGATGGCAGGGAAGCTCTTTGTGCCTGTAATCGCGGGCATTCTGCTTTCGGCGATTCTTGCGGCCGTTATGAGCACGGCGGATTCCCAGCTGCTGGTTGCGTCTTCGGCGATTACGGCTGATATTTATGAGAAATTTACAAAGAAAAAACCTTCCGAAAAGAAATTGATGTGGATCGGGCGAATCGGTGTGATTATTATCGCGGTGATCGCGGCTGTGCTTGCACGCGATCCGCAGACCTCTATCATGTCGGTCGTTTCCTTCGCATGGGCGGGCTTCGGCAGCGCTTTCGGTCCGATCGTGCTACTTGCGCTGTTCTGGAAACGGACGACGGCGAGAGGCGCGATTGCCGGGATGGCGACCGGATTCGTGATTTCGATCCTGTGGAACCAGCTGTGGGCTGGACCGACAGGGCTGTATGAGATCGTGCCCGGCTTCCTGCTTGCGCTGGCGGTTTGCGTCATCGTGAGCCTGTTGGATAAAAAACCTTCTGCCGATATCGAAAAGGAATTCGAGGAAGCAAAAGTGAGCGAAGCGTAAGGCTATTGTGAAACAAAAGGCGGGTCCGCGCGTAAAGGGCCCGCCTTTTTTTATGCCAGGAACTGTTATTTGTGTTTGATAAACGTACCGTCCTGCAATTCGGAAAACGCTTCGTCGAGTTCGTCCGGCGTATTCATTACGATGGGGCCGCCCCATGAGACCGGTTCTTTGAGCGGTTTCCCGGCAAAATAGGCGAAACGGACTCCGTCGGGACCGGCGTGCACGGTGAATTGATCCCCGTGGCCGAACAGGGCCGCGGTTTTTTCCGGGATAAGCTGCTTGCCATCCCCGAAGCGCGCGCTTCCCTCGAAGAGATACACAAATACATTTTTTTCGGCATCTGTTGGAAACGCGAGCGTCCCGCCGGGAGCGACCGCAACGTCGAGCAGGTCGGCCTTCACGTAACCGCCCTGCGCCCGGCCATCCTGGCCGTCGAAGGACCCGCCGATGATACGCACGGTCGCGCTGCCGCGTTCGACTGCGGTAATCATATCCTCTGTGATATCGAAATACTTAGGCTCCGTCATTTTATCTTTTCGGGGAAGGTTAATCCAAAGCTGGTAGCCAAGCATGCGGTCCGCAGCCTGGGGCATCTCCTGGTGGAGCACGCCGCTTCCGGCCGTCATCCACTGGCAGCCGCCGTCACAAATACTCCCTTTATTGCCCATGCTGTCGCTGTGTTCGATACCGCCGTGAATCAGATAAGTCACGGTTTCGATCCCACGGTGCGGATGCCAGGGGAACCCCTTGATATAATCGGCGGGATTTTTGGAATCGAACGCGTCGAGCATGAGGAACGGATCGAAGTCCTCCACGTCGCGTCCAGAGATGACGCGCACTAAATTCACGCCCGCTCCATCCTGTGTATGGATCCCTGTTACGGTTTTTATGATATTTCTGTCTGCCATAATATCGCTCCTTTCGAGTTATGCTATTAATAAACGGTTTTCCCACCCGCTTACCATATTTTGCGGTATACTGGATGGGAGGAGGGAAAGCAATGAAACGGAATATTATTATCGACTGCGATCCTGGCCACGACGACGCGGTGGCACTTGTGCTTGCGGCGCGGGCGGCAGGCCTCGCGCTGATGGGTGTGACGGTGGTGGCGGGCAATAGCGGACTTGCGAACACCGTGCGCAATGCGCTCAACATACTTGCTTTTGCGGGGGCAAAAGACGTACCTGTGTACGCCGGATGTGGGAAACCGTTGGAACGGGAATTGCTGAACCAGTCCGGCGAGAGGATACATGGTAAAGACGGACTGGGGGACTACCGGTTTGATGCGGAGGCGGAGCGGCCGCAGGAAAAGAATGCTGTAGACTATCTGGCGGAGACATTGAATGCCGCAAAAGAGAAGGTTACGCTCGTGTGCCTCGGACCGCTGACCAATATTGCGGCGGCGTTCCGGCAATGCCCGGAATGCAGGCGGAATGTGGAATGCCTCGTAATTATGGGCGGGGCGGTGTACGTACCGGGCAACGTTACGCCCGCGGCTGAATTTAATTTCTATGTGGACCCTGAGGCGGCGGAAATTGTGATGTCGAGCGGGTGTAAAATCTATTTGCATCCGCTTGACGTGACGATGCGCGCTTTATTCGGGAAGGAAGAGATCGAAGCGCTCCGATGTTCAACAAGCAGGCTGGCGCAGTTTGTGGGGAGTCTGCTCGCGCTATATGCGGGGACCTACGAGCGTGAGCTTGGATTTTATGCCTGTCCGGTGCATGACGCACTGTGCATCGGCGTACTGGTGGAGCCCACACTGGTGGAGTATGAAAATACCGCAATCGGCGTCCTCACTGCGGGAGAGATGGCTGGGAAATGCGTGCCCGGTGCTGCCGGAGGGAACACATGGTTTGGCACGAAGATCGACAGCGGGAGATTTGTGAAGCTCGTGACAGATATGGTTTCGGCGGAAGAATAATTTGTTTGGTTTGGGGAAAATGCCTTATATATATACCATCAGGCAAAGGAAAAGGATGGTGTGATATCATGACAGAGAAATATTTTTTGGGATTTCAGGAAGTTCCTTTTGGAGAGTTCCAGGATGCGCGCGCAAAGGCGGAAGAAAAGGGATATACGGTTGCCGCGGAGCGCGAGGAAAATGGATACCCGGAATATGAACTGAAAAATGGAGATGTAATCCGGGGCGATAAGCAGGGCGGTTTTAACCGGATGGAAGGCGGAGAACCGCAGGAGAGATGGAGCGTCGGTACGGTAAACCAGTATTCGCAGGGAGAAGCGATGGGGACCGGAGACGTGGCTTTCTTTATGCCAGCGAAATAGACTGGAAGAAAAAACTCCCGCGTTTCTTTTGCGGGAGTTTTTTATGCAGAAAAGGATTGTGTATTTCAAAAAAATCTGATAAAATATTATGGTGTCAGAAATAAATGTCTGGGTGTGGCTCAGCTTGGTAGAGTACCTGAATGGGGTTCAGGGGGTCGGAGGTTCAAATCCTCTCACCCAGACCAAACGACAATAATCCGAACCTTTCTTTATAAAAGAAGCGTTCGGATTTGTTGTTTATACTGCTCGATTTTAATTTCCCCCCAAATAGCCACAGTATGTTATTTAGAATGAAAATTTTTTGATCAACTAATATGCAATATGCTATCTGTTATATCGATATGATCTTTTTCACCACGAGCTAACAAATACTTATCACCTTGTTGTCGGATAACAATATGCCAGTACATCCGTCCATTGTTATCCGTTATCCACATCTTACTTAAGTATTCCAAAAATTTATTATACTCGAACATAAAGACTAAATCAGAGCTCCCGCAGCCAAAACAAATATATGCTTTTTTATACTTGCTTAACGACTCTTTTTGCGATGGGTGGAAAGCAAACCAGTAACTTCCATTCTTATCTGTTCCATGGTTCTTTGAAACTGCACAAGTTAATCCGATACCTTTTTCTGAGTTGTCAAACAGTGTTCGCATCCTTTTTTTGAAAGGTATTCCCATTTTCTTTTGTATGACCGAGATACATGCATCGTGGAATGCTACCGGTTTTTGCTTATCCTTTTGTTCAGGATTAGAAGAATGTTGTATTATTTCAGAAACCGATCCCTCAACAACCTGTGAATCACGCCCAGCAATAAAAATTGTATCGATCAGATAATCTAATCGAGTAAACTCCATAGGTTTTAGCACTTGACATATATGCTCAAAAGTAGCTTCGTCATCCAATAGCTCTTCCTTTAAATGCAATAGCTTTAATAGAGCATCTGTACTGATTAAGCGTATATCCCAAGCGTGCTTTGAGCCCCGAATTTGCGCCTCCAGTCCTCCAGTGTCTTTTCTACCAACGACCATCAATATAGATGATCGATTACTTTGAATTTTATCTGACTTTATTAACTTTTGTCTATATTCCGCAATGGTATCAATATTTATGGAATAAGTATCTGTAGTCTTAACTTCAATAACTATATCATGATCTTTCGATAGCCATAAACCATCAAATCCGATCGAGTCCTTTTTGCCTCTATAGAGTCCGTGTTCCACGCTAAAGCCCAATCTTTTGCCCAGCTCATTTACCAGATCTTGAAGAGCATATCCTGAGAAATCAAAAGGCAGTGACAAACACTCTTCGATGTAGATTTCGATTTGTTCTGTTGGCAATAGATCAAAAAACTCTCTCATTTCTTGACAGGTTCGGCTATTATCCATCAACTTGCCTTCGCCAGAAAAAGACAATATTTGCGCTAAACTTTTACTCTCAATCGTTTCTTTATCTCGTTTCCAAATATCAGCAATAGTTTCTGCCATCTGGCTTCTCCTGTTTTGTGAATGTTTTAGCAAATAGAATAGAATTATTTTAATTATAACATATAAAAAGGCAAAACATGTATAATTATCTTTTTGCAAAGCATAAATTATAGAAAAATGAAGTTAACAATCAAATTATTAGGTAGATATAATGCTAGTTTAGGATTTTTTCTTTTTTGCACCTTGTTTAGCGCATAGTAATCTCGTTTCTCAAAAAAGATTGATTCTTAGGGTAAATACTGCTTTTTGTTGCTGGAAAATCCCTTTGTTATGAGCTTTTTGCGTGGATGCTGTATCGCCACCCAGACCAAGAAAACCGCTCAACCGATAGGGTTTGAGCGGTTTTTATTTAGATTTTTGTAAATGTTAAAATCCATATCCTTAAAAACATTGAACACGATCCTATCTATCGAAGCCGTGTTTTGCCTTAGATAGTCTTTTACTGTCTGTACTGCAATCTCTGCGGCTTCTTTATTCGGGAAGTGAAATTCGCCTGTGGAAATACAGCAAAATGCAATACTATTCAATTTATGTTCGGCGGCTATATCAAGACATGATTTATAGCAGGCCGCAAGCAGGCCGCAATCTTCCTGTGTCAAATCGCCGTGAATGATTGGGCCAACGGTATGAATCACATATTTGCTGGGCAGGTTATAGGCGCTCGTGATCTTTGCGCTGCCTGTCGGCTCTGCGTGTTTTTGCTTCTGCATGATGTCAAAGCAATTCTGCCGAAGCTGTACGCCCGCTGCCGTGTGAATGGCGTTGTCAATACAACCGTGGCAAGGGATGAAGCAACCCAAAAGCTGGCTGTTAGCGGCGTTTACAATCGCGTCAACTGCAAGCCGGGTAATATCACCTTGCCAAAGGTACAACCTATCGTCCGATGGACAGGGAGGTATATCTTCCAGCCTGACACTGCCTTTCGCTTTTGTTTCTTCCTGCAGGAAAGCATCCTGTACAGAAAGAAATTCCTCTGAAACAGGTTTGGGCGGCCGAATATTCACAAGCGAACGCAATAACGCCCGTTTTTGTGCGTAGCCGTTAGGAATTTGTATATCCTCTGCCGGGTGTTCATGCACAAGATAATCCAGCATATAATCAAGACGTTTTGCCTGTTCCATAATGATGTCCTCCTTCACAGCGTAGTAATGTGCGTATGGCAGGTGCAATATCTTCCGTGAAAGCAACCGTGCGCCGTATATTTTCCTTTGCACCGTTCGGATAATCCCGATTGAACCTGACAAGGGTTGCATCCACATTCTGATATGTGATCTGCTCAAAAGGAAAACGGATAATGCCCGGTGTATTATAGCCGACGCCAAGCTCTAACAGCACGAGTTTTTTATCCAGTACTTTTTTGATGTAATCGCTGTACCTCGTATGGTTTTGGCGCCACACTTCATTCTCTACAAAGTATTCGTCTTTCCGCACATGCACGGACATATCCCCGCCGCATATCGGACACTTCGGAACAAGGCTAGATGGTATTTTCAGATCAACAGCATTCTCTATCATTTCACGCACAGCGGCTTCATTTCGGTATAGCTTACTGTGGCATCCTTTGGCGCATTGGAAAAAGCCGTAATCGCCCTGTATGGCGAAAAACCTTTCCATGGAAAACCCCGCTTTTTCAAACTGTGCGTCCACATTCGTTGTGATAACGAAATAGTCCCTGTCTTGTATCAGTTTAAGCAATTCCTTATATAATGGCAGGGCAGGAACGTCCCATCTGTTAGCGGCAATATGCCGCGCCCAATACGCCCATAGCTCTTCCTGTGTCTTATATGGGTAGAAGGTTGCCGAATACATATCTTCCACTCCATACTTTTTGATAAAGTCGGCAAATTGTTTTTCAAACCGCTCACCGGAATAGGATAATCCCGCCGAAGCGGATAGCCCCGCGCCCGCGCCTATCAAAATATATTCCGCATTTTGCACCGCCTTATATGCCCGTTCCAGCCTTTTGCCGTAATCATTTTTCATCTGCAAACCCTCTGTATATCACTGCTCCTGCCAAACAAGCCTCTTTGCAGTTCCCGCAGGGAAGACAATTTCGTTGTTCAATTTGTACGGGATATCCATACGGATACAGCTTGGATTGCGGTTTTCCGAGGCAATCCTTTGCCATTTCTGTTATCGCCGCATACCCGTTGTGGGTAAGCTGTGCATGGAAATCCTTACCCTTTAAGGTTACAAAGTACAGCTTTTCATAAAATAAAGATCAATGGCTTTTTCATGTTGTATTCCTTTCCCTGCGGATATATTGTCCTTACCCGCCGACAACGGTAAAACGCTCTTTGATATGCTCGCCATTTTCGATTTCGTCCACCATAGCAATCGCGTAATCCGCGTAACTGATTTCACTTTGTCCAGCGGAATTGACAAGCAGTTCTTCGCCGCCTGCCCTGTACTTGCCGGTGCGCGCGCCTTCCGCATCAAAATTCGCGGATGGGCTGATATATGTCCAGTTCACATCATTGCGGGTTTTGAGTTCATTAAACGCCGCGCACATGTTTATTGCAAGGGGTTTGAACGTGTCCGGGAAGTCCGGTGTGTCCATGACGCGGGTAGTGTGCTGTGGGTCAACATACAGGCCGCCCGCGCCGCCAACGACGAGCAGGCGGTTGGGTTTGCCGCTCAAAACATCCGCAAGGTGCATGAGCGATGTTTTATGCTGCGGTAAATCTTTTTCCGCCCATACGCCGAAAGCGTCAACAATCGCGTCATAGTCCTTCAGATCGTCGTAGGTAAGGGCCAAAATATCTTTTGTCATTTTTTGAGCCTGCGCGGGTACATCCTTTGAAGCATCCCGCACGATTCCCGTTACCTTGTGGCCCCGCGCAAGGGCTTCCTTTGTTATAACACTACCCGATTTTCCGCTTGCTCCGATTACTGCAATTTTCATTTTCGAATCCTCCTTAAATTTTCGGCTTGCTTTTTCCTGTCGATAACATTAGAATACGGATATAAGGCAATATTGTAAAGTAAGCACTTTAAAGTACCGTAGTTACTTTATGGTGACTATTGCGCAACAAAGCAATTTGGAAGGTGTGATGATATGAAAAAAGATTTGCCTGCTTGCCCTGTGGAAACCACTCTTTTATTTTTGGGGGAAAAATGGCGCGTACTTATACTGCGGGATTTGATGGAAGGTACAAAACGTTTCGGGGAGTTGCGAAAGTCTGTAAGCGGCATTTCCCAAAAAGTATTGACTTCTAATCTACGAGCCATGGAAGAAGGCGGCATTGTGAAACGCAAAGTCTATGCGGAAGTACCGCCGCGCGTGGAATATTCGCTAACGGAAACGGGAAAAAGCCTGCAACCAGTTTTGGATTCTATGACAGACTGGGGTATGATGTATAAGGCGGAGAATGGAGTGTAAATACAAAAAAGCGATTGGGTTATTCTTCAATCATTCCGTTTGATTTCTGTAAATACTGCTTATCTGCTGCAAGAAAAATCTATTATGTATTCCCTGGTTTTGCAGAATATACACTTGCATCGTGCTATATACTATGATTTGGGAGAGTCCTTAAAGGGCGCTCCCGTTTTTTTCCCGCTCCGCAAAAAAAACTTTATAAAAGCCGAAACGGGTTATATATGTATGTATCATGAAAGCAAAGGAACTGATCGTATGGCAAAAACGCAACGCAGCGCTATCTCATTTGGGCTGGTGCATATCCCTGCGGAACTATATACTGTTGTGCAGGATAACGATATCCATTTCAATCAATTGGCAAAGGATAATCATGAAAGGGTCCGGTATAAAAAAACGTGCCCTTCCTGCAAACGGGAACTGACCAGCAACGACATCGTGAAGGGGTTCGAGTATGAAAAGGGCAAATATGTTGTCATAACAGATGACGATTTTGAGAAAATCAAGACGGAAAAGGACCGGTCGATCCAAATTATGTTTTTTACCGATTTTGGAAAAATTGATCCGATTTATTATAACAGGTCCTATTATGTCCTGCCGGAAAAAGGTGGGGAAAAAGCATTTGAACTCCTTCGCGAGGCGATGTACGAAGAAAAGAAAGCGGCCGTGGGGAAGACTGTGCTGGGGAACAGCGAAACGCTGCTGGTGCTGCTTCCGCAAAAAACGGGGATCCTCATGGAAACCTTATTTTATGCCGATGAGGTGAAGGATATCCCCAGAGAATTACCTAAAACGAAGGTGGGCAAGGCGGAGCTTGACATGGCAAAGCAGCTGATTGAAACCATGAATGGGGAATTCAGGCCGGAGCAGTATCAGGACGGGTATCAGCAGAAGTTGAGAGAACTGATTGAGAAGAAGATCGAAGGACAGGAGATTGTAGCGCCGGGAGAGGAGAAGGAAAGCAATATCATCGATCTTATGGATGCGCTCAAGGCCAGCCTTGGAAAAGACGGACAAAAAAACGCGAAAAGGGCGACGGGAAAATAATGGACGTATTTGAAGGCAAAGCACTGAGGCCCATGCTTATTGGAAAAGAAGGCAGGCCGTTTGACAGCGGCGATTACTTGTACGAGCTTAAATTCGACGGGGAGCGGTGCCTTGCTTATTTAGACGGCAGCGGCACCACACTTGTCAACAGGCAGGGAGGAAAGGTGCTGCAGAAAGTACCTGAGCTCGCTTCGCTCCACAGGCAGGCCAGCCAAAAGTGTATCCTGGACGGAGAACTGGTTGTGGCGGAGAGCGGGATATCCGGTTTCGAGCAGATGAAACAGCGCTGGCTGACATCCAACAAGGCGAAGATAGAAATATTGTCAAAGAAAGTTCCCGTTACTTTCATCGCCTTTGATATTCTTTACTTGCAAAACGATATGTTGATGGACCGGGAGCTGCTGGAAAGGAAAATATTGCTTGAAAAAGCGCTTGTGGAAAACGAACGCCTGTCGGTCTCGAAATATATTGAAAAGCGCGGAACCGAATTTTTTGAATTAGCCAGCCGGAAAGGGCTGGAAGGGATTGTCGGCAAAAAAATGGACAGCAAGTATTATCCCGGCAGGCGAACGGCGAACTGGATCAAAATAAAAAACATACAGGATGATGATTTTGTCGTATGCGGCTACTTAAAAAAGCTGAATCACATTATAAGCCTTGTGTTGGGGCAGTATGGTCCAACAGGCAGGCTTTTATATATGGGACGCGCAACGCTCCGCGAATCGCAGGAAGATTTCTCGGTGATAGAAGGACAAAAGAGAACAGAACGGCAGCCCTTTGAAGAAAAATTACCGGACGGGATGCGAAATATAGTCTGGATCGAACCGAGACTGGTATGCAGGGTGGAGTTTCTGAACCGTACGCCGGGCGGCGGCATAAGGCAGCCTGTATATAAGGGACTTAGGCTGGATAAAAAACCGAGAGAAGCGGTTTTGCCAGCACCGCGGAGTTCGCGTGGATAAAAATAAGGAGAAACGGCCTTATGGATAAAGCGTTGGAAGAATATAACCGGAAACGGCGATTTGGCCGAACGGGCGAACCGGAAGGGAAGACTGCGCCGAAACGGCCAAAACAGCTCCGGTTTGTAGTGCAGCATCATATCGCAAGCAGGGATCATTACGATTTTCGTTTGGAATGGGACGGTACGCTCAAAAGCTGGGCCGTGCCCAAAGGACCGTCGTATAACAGCCATGATAAGCGGCTGGCTGTACAGGTGGAGGATCATCCTCTGGAATACCGCAATTTTGAGGGAACGATCCCCCAGGGCCAATATGGAGGCGGGACCGTGATGATTTGGGATGAAGGTATTTGGCAGCCCTTGATGGATCCGGCAGAGGCCTTTGCCGCCGGCTCTCTTAAATTTACGCTGGAAGGGAGCAGATTGAAAGGAAAATGGGCGCTTGTCAGGATGAAGCCGAAGCCCGGCGGGAATGGCCGGAACTGGCTGCTGATTAAAGAAAAGGACCGGTTTGAAAACGTTTATGATGCCGGCCAATTCCTGACCAGCATCAGGACAGGGCGGACGATGCCGGAGATAGGAGCGGCCAGCAAAATGAAAGAACAATACGGGAGCATCCCGGAAATCGAGAAAGAAGCGGTGGGTAAAAAAGAAATAACGGAGGATGTGAGGATAACGCATCCTGAAAAAGTTCTTTATCAGGAGGACGGTATTACAAAAGGAGACATCGTGCAACATTATTCCAGAGCGGCGGACCGCATGCTTCCCTATGTGAAGAACAGGATATTAAGCACGGTGCGCTGCCCCGGAGGGATTGCAAAAGCCTGCTTTTTTAAAAAGCATCCCGCAAATGAACGGGGGATTTTCACGGTTTCCCTGACCGGGAACGGCGGCGAACCGGAAGAATATTATTATGTAACGGATCGAAAGGGATTGCTGTCAGAGGTGCAAATGAATACGCTCGAGTTCCATACCTGGGGAAGCCGCGTCGAAACGCTGGAGAAGCCTGACGTTATGGTGTTTGACCTGGATCCGGACGAAGGGCTGGATTTGGAAAAAACCAGAACGGGAGTCCGGGATCTAAAGAGTTTGCTGGACCAGCTTGGACTGAAAGCCTATCTTAAAACAAGCGGCGGGAAAGGATACCACATCGTCATACCTTTCAGGCCTGCGGCCGACTGGACCGCCTTCCATGAATTTGCCCGCAGAACGGCGAAGACAATGGAAGCAATGAGGCCCGGTCGTTATACGAGCAATGTCAGGAAAGAACAGCGGAAGGGCCGTATCTTTATCGATTGGATTCGCAACGGAAGGGGAGCCACGAGCGTTGCTCCCTATTCGGTGCGGGCCAGGAAGGGCGCTCCCGTTTCCACGCCGATTTTTTGGGAAGAGCTTGACGCGGTCGCTCCGAACGGCATTACAATAGAGGGCGCGGCAGAAAGACTGGAACGCGAAGACCCGTGGGAGGGTTTTTTTGAAAATGACCAGCAGCTGAAATGATGGGGATCGCGCCGGGGAAGAATACCATATTAATTTAGAAGCAGCCGCCTTAAGGCGGCTGCTTCTAAATTAATATGGCAATAAACCACCACAGCATGAGGGCAATGCCGATCAGGAATAGCCACCACAGCACCTTTAGCTTGACGATAAGCCATATAAAGGCAATAATCAAAATGAGCGGTATGATAATCAAAAGCATAAATGCCACCTCCCTGTTGTTTTGGTATGGAATACATAACCATATATGATCCCGGGAAACAGAAATCCTGCATAGGCGCGGCGCTGCGGAAAGGGAGGACGGCCCCGGGCCGGTTTGCTATACGGAACTGAGGCAGTCAATATGAATTATGGCGGATATGCATCCGGCAGCCTTGATGTGTGGAAAGGCCTTTTACACCGTTTCTACACATAGTTCAACGTCTTTGCAGGATTGCCTCAATTTGCGTAAACTGACCGGTTGGGTTACAATGTACCTATAGTAAGGCAGGAAAGATGACGGCCGCGCATACGGAAGTGGCCCGGGGTCTTATGCTTGGCTGGTGAAGGCTCCATGAAATGTTTCGCCCGGGAACGGTGAAAACGGGTGGGCCGGAAGCTGTAGGCGCGCGGGAGTTGTATCTGCGCGCAAGCGGGAAGACTTTATATAAGTGGGGTTGAAAAAAGAGGCGGCTTTTGACCCGTTCCTGAAAGGATAACTGAGGAGCATGCGATGACGATAGAAGAATGCTATACCAAATTGGAGTCGGACTACAGGGAAATAGTCCGCCGCCTTGGAAAGGAAGAACGTGTGAAAAAATTTTTATCCCTTTTTCCTGAGGATGAGAGCTATCCCGCCCTTTGTGCCGCATTGGAAGAAGGACGGGGAGAAGAGGCGTTCCGGGCGGCCCATTCGCTGAAAGGAATTTGCATGAATCTGGGGATCGAAAGATTATACCGGATGGCGGACGTTCTTACGGAGGAGCTGCGGGACAGGAAGATTACAAAAAAGGCCGAGACGCTTTTTGAACAGGTGCGGAAGGAATATGTGCGAACGGTGGCATATATCCGGAATTTAACAATATAGAAAGAACTCATGTGGAATGAAAAAGAAAAAATTGATCCTGATCGTGGATGACGCGGAAATGAACCGCGCGATGCTGGCGGATATTCTGGCAGCGGAGTATGAGATCATCGAAGCGGGGGACGGCGTGGAAGCGATTGAGATTCTGCAGCGCAGGCATTACGAGGTGTCTTTGGTTCTGTTGGATATCGTTATGCCCCGGATAGACGGCTTTGAGGTCCTTGCGGTGATGAACAAAAGCGGCTGGATCACCCAGATTCCAGTAATTACGATCTCTTCGGAGACCGCTTCTTCCTACATTGACCACGCCTACGATTTGGGAGCCACCGATTATATCAGCAGGCCCTTTGACGAAAAGACGGTCCAACGGCGGGTCCGTAACACCATTATGCTTTATTCCAAGCAAAAAACGCTTGAAGACATGGTGACGGAGCAGATCGTGGAGAAGGAACGGAACAATTTTCTGATGGTGGAGATATTATCCAATATCGTTGAGTTCCGGAATGGAGAATCGGGCCTGCATGTGCTTCATATCCGCACCCTGACGGAAATGCTGCTCAGAAAGCTGGCGGAAACGACCGACCGGTATTCGCTTCCGGCGGCACGGCTTGCCCTGATCGTCAATGCTTCCGCATTGCACGACATTGGGAAAATTTCGATACCGGAAGAAATACTGAACAAACCCGGACGGCTGACCCCGGAGGAATTCGAGGTCATGAAAACGCACAGCGCCATTGGAGCGCAGATCATGGAGGATGCGCTCCAGCGCCACCATGAGGACTTGATACAGGTAGCTTACAATATTTGCCGGTGGCATCATGAACGGTACGACGGGCAGGGGTATCCCGATGGACTGCGGGGGGAGGATATCCCGATTGAGGCGCAGGTGGTGGCGCTTGCGGACGTATACGACGCACTGACTAGCCTTAGGGTGTATAAGCCGCCTTATTCGCACGAAACTGCCCTGCGGATGATTTTAGGCGGGGAATGCGGCGCGTTTAACCCGCTTTTGCTGCAATGCCTGCAAGCGATGGGGCCGCGCCTGACGGAGGAGCTTAAGATCCGTTCCCTCGATACCGTATCGGAAGTAAATATACAGGAGTTATCCAACCAGATGATTGCGGACGGGCAAGTTTCGA
The DNA here is from genome assembly GCF_003628755.1 of Christensenella minuta. Lineage (NCBI taxonomy): Bacteria > Bacillati > Bacillota > Clostridia > Christensenellales > Christensenellaceae > Christensenella > Christensenella minuta. The sequence continues at coordinate 373,327 of NZ_CP029256.1, forward strand.
GCCGCACCCTCTCGCTGTTGGAACAGGAGCGGACAAAATACCAGTTTTTTGCCTCTATGTCGAAAGAAATTCAATTCGAGTACAGCTGCAGGACAGATATACTTACTATATCGGAATGGGGCGCGCAGCAGTTAGGCCTCGGGACTCTGATCGAGCATCCGGAACGGAACGTGGACCTGCAAGAGGTTTTGCTGCCGGAGGCCTATCAGGACCTGAAAAGACGCCTGCGCGGCGCTTCGCCGCACTATCCGATTGTAAATAACATCTATTGCCTTCATGTGAAGGGAGAAAACCGCTGGTATAAGGGGGTCGCGCGGCCCCTGTGGGAAGAAGAGGATCCGGAAAAGATAATTGGAGTGATTGGGAAGTTCATTGATGTTCATGAGGAACAGACGAAGCTTGTGAAGCTGAAAAGGCAGGCTGCGCAGGATTCGCTGACCGAGCTTAACAACCATTCGGCCGCCAGACAGGTTATCTGCAAAGAATTGGCGGAGTCCGGAAAGCATTCTGCCGTAATGCTGTTCGATTTGGATGATTTTAAAGAGGCAAACGACCAATACGGACATATGTTCGGCGATGAGGTGCTGAAATATGTATCGAGAAAAGTACGGAAATGTATGCGCAAGAGCGACATCGCCGCGCGTGTCGGAGGAGATGAATTCCTGATGTACCTGGAGTATGAGGGGGATATTGAAGGGGTCATCCGGCGCATATTCAATACCCTACAGGGAAGGTATAAAACATTTGGCATATCTGTCAGCATGGGAATCGCGCTCGCTCCGGAAAATGGAGTGGAATATGATGTGCTGTTCCATGCGGCCGACCAGGCGCTCTATGCGGCAAAGAAAGCGGGAAAGAACCGGTACTGTTTTTACGACGATTCCCTTAAAGGGCTTCTGAGCGTGCTGTCCCCGATGGATCATTGAATAGGGGAGAAGGATTATGAAGGAACAAAAAAGTGATATCCCGGTCAAGGGCTACGAATACGATACCCTGATGAATATGCTCCATGTCAGCGTGAGCAAGCATTTGCTGGACGAACATTTTACGATGGTTTGGGCGAACGATTTTTATTATGAAACGATAGGTTACCCCAAAGAGGAATATGAGGCGTTATTCCACAACCGTCCTGATCTTTATTATGCGGAGGAACCAAGACTCTGGAATGAGCTTGTTGGCGCCGTGATGCAGGCGATCGGGGAAGGACGGAACGGATACAGCATCGTGACGAGGATGCGGCGGAAAGGCGGGGAATACCGCTGGATACAGATTGCGGCTACCTTTGTGGACGAGTATATCGACGGATACCAGGTGGCCTATTCCGTAATGACGGACGTTGATGATGTGATGCGGATAAAACAGGAGCAGTCGGTCACTTACGACAACCTGCCGGGTTTCGTTGCCAAATACAAAGTGGAGAAAGACCTCCACTTTACCCTGATCGAAGCGAACGGCCGTTTTTTGGATTTTTTCGGCAAGGACAGCTGGAAAAATGAGGAGTATTCCGTATCCCGGGAAAATGTGGAGCGGAACATAAAAGCATTTGAAGCGCACCGCGAGGAACTGCTGGCGGGCGAGCCGGTACATTTTATGGTAAATATGCGCAGCTGCAGCGGGAAGGAAGCGTGGCTCCAGATTAACGCCGATTGCGTCGACTGGCAGGGCGGCGATCCGGTGTATCTCGTTATTTATATTGACGTTACGGACGAGACGGAATTGCGCGAGATGCAGAAAAAACTTGAGAGGCAGGCAGAGGAACTGCGCTGCGCGCTGAGGCAGGCAGAGGAAGCAAGCAGAGCGAAGTCGGATTTCTTTTCCCGGATGTCCCACGATATCCGTACGCCGATGAATGCAATCCTCGGCATGCGCGATATTGCGCTCGCCCATCTTGACGACGGGGAAAAGGTACGGGACTGCCTGAAAAAGATCGGACTGTCCGGCCAGCACCTCTTGGGGCTGATTAACGACGTTCTCGATATGTCTAAAATTGAAAACGGGGAGATGGTATTGCGCAGCGATACGGTATCCCTGCCCGAAGAACTGGAAAATATCGTTACCATTATGCAGCCGCAGTTCAAGCAGAAAGACCAGAAATTTTCCATACGGCTTAAGGAAGTGGTGCATGAGCAATTCCTGAGCGACGCCCTGCGGCTGCGGCAGATTTTCCTGAATATCCTTTCCAACGCATACAAATTTACGCCCTGCGGCGGCAGTATTACAATGGATGTGAGGGAGACGGTCTCTGGGCAGCCGGATGTTGCGCTGTTCACGTTTGCGATTACCGATACGGGCGTCGGTATGCAGCCGGAATTCCTGACGCATATTTTCGACGCTTTCAGCCGCGAGCGGGACAGCCGGACAGACAAGACGGAAGGGACAGGACTTGGCATGGCAATTACCGAAAAACTGGTGGAATTGCTGAACGGTAAAATCGAAGTGCAAAGCAGACCCCAAAAAGGTACGGTTTTTTGCGTGACGCTTCCGCTGAAAATAGAGGAAGCTTCTCCCTGCGGCGGCACTTTCCCGAATCTGCGTGTAATCGTGGCGGACGACGATGTGGTTATGTGTGAGTATACCGTAGAAATGCTTCGCCACCTCGGCATTTATGCAGATTGGGTGGATTGCGGGGAAAAGATGATACAAGAGGTCAGGGAGGCAAAGCGCAGGGGTGAAGCTTATGACGCCGTTATCCTCGATTGGAAAATGCCGGGGCAGGACGGGCTCCAGACGGCGAGGCGGATCCGCAGGATATGCGGAGAGGTCCCCATTTTGATTATTTCAGCGTATGATTGGAGCGATATCGAAAAAGAAGCACAGGATGTAGGGGTGAGCGGTTTTTTGACAAAGCCCGTTTTCGCATCCACGCTGTGCAGTGGACTCCGGAAGTATGTATTGGGTGAAACGGCCGACGGGCCGGAAACGAAAGGGGCAGGCCCGCAAAGGAACTTTTCCGGGAAACGGTTCCTGTTGGTTGAGGATAACCTGCTGAACCAGGAGGTCGCCGTTGATCTTTTGACGGACGCGGGAGCGGAGGTAGACATCGCCTGTGATGGCGAGGAGGGAGTGAGGGTGTTTGCCGGATCGGCGGAAGGGACCTATGATATGGTTCTGATGGATATCCAGATGCCGGTAATGGACGGCTATACGGCGGCGGAAAAAATACGCGCACTTGGGCGGGAAGACGCACGCGAGGTCCCTATTCTGGCTATGACGGCAGATGCTTTTGCAGAAGATATTGCGGCAGCAAAAGCAGCGGAAATGGATGGACACCTGGCAAAGCCGCTTGACGAGAGAACACTGAAAAGAGAGATCGGAAAATACCTCTTAAAAAAGTAAAGAGGGTATTTGTTAACAGGCAGAAGTGAAAAAGCGGTGGGAGGTCTCTCATCGGCGGACCGGAAAGGAACACATTTCAAAGATGCGTTCTTTTTTTTAGACGGAATATTGCGACGGCCTACCGGTATTCGGGGATATCGCTGAAGATGGGTTAACCGGGCACCAAGAAAGAGAGGGCGCCTGTGCCGGGCGAGCGGCCGAAACGACGCAAGAGGAAATAAGCGCGGAGCGGGCAGGAGGAATTTTGGAAAAGCAAAGTTTCCCGAAAAGAAACTTGCGGCGGGATAGAAAAGACATTATAATCAAAGAAAAGGGAAGCGGGAGGCAATTTTATGTATGATGTAGCGGCCATTGGAGAAGTGTTGATCGACTTTACACCCGACGGAGTGAACGATCAGGGAATTGCGCGGTTTGCGCGGAACCCGGGCGGCGCGCCGGCGAATGTGCTTGCCATGAACGCGAAGCTTGGCGGCAGGACGGCCTTTATCGGCAAGGTGGGGCGGGATGACTTCGGAAAATTCCTGGTGGATGTCCTGAAAGGAAGCGGGATCGGAACTGAAGGCGTTTTAATGGATGCGGACGTCAATACAACGATTGCATTCGTCCAACTGAATGAATTCGGCGACAGGTCGTTTAGTTTTTACCGCAAGCCGGGAGCGGATATGATGCTCAGGGAGGACGAACTCCGGTGGGATATCATTGCGGACAGCCATATTTTCCATTATGGATCGATCTCCTTTACGGACGATCCATGCAGGGGCGCGGCACATGCCGCGATCCGATTTGCGAAAGATCAGGGGAAGATACTGAGCTATGACCCTAACTACAGGCCGTTTCTATGGGACGAAGAAGAGCGGGCTGTGAGGGAAATATTAAATGCGCTTCCGATGGCGGATATCCTGAAGGTATCTGAGGAAGAGATGCTGCTCCTTACGGGAGAGAGCGACCTTGAGACTGGCGCGCGAAAGCTGCGGGAACAGGGGCCGGGACTGGTGCTCGTGTCGCGCGGCGAATTCGGGTCCTTCTATTGCGCGGAGTGCGGGACGGGGCAGATGCCGGCCTTCAAAGTTGACGTGGTGGATACCACGGGTGCGGGCGACGCTTTTCTTGGAGCAGTCCATTACCGCCTGAGGGACCGGGATGTACAGGATATCGACCGGCTGACAAAGGAGGAGCTTGACGATATACTCGATTTTGCAAACGCGGCAGGGGGGCTTACAGCCACGAAGCGCGGGGCGATCCCGTCCATGCCTACGCTCGAGGAGATCGCGGCGTGCCGTAAAAATATACCGCGGTCGACATGTGAATAGAGATAAAAAACTGCAGCCAATGGGCTGCAGTTTTTTACGGCCGTTTAACAAGATGCGATGTACAGATGCGCGCCGCAAATGTATACCGTGCAAGGAGGAGAAATGGACGGCAGAAAGGAACAGACCCAAAGGGCTGACAGTTTCTGCGGAAGACAGGCCGTAAAGCCTGCATGGTTGCAAAGCGCATACTGCGCGAACTGGTCTATGGAAAAAAGCCGTTTACTCTCCGGCGTGTTCTTTCTCCTTTACATATTCATATGCGCGGTATGGATTTTGGACTTTGAAGAAACCGCCATCCACACCAATGATCTCACCCGTGATATATCCGGCACCAGGAGAAGTCAGGAAACAAACAAGCGCAGCCGCATCTTCGCCATTCCCAAAACGCTGCAGGGCTATTTGCTTTACCTGAACGTCGCCACGTTCCACTATCATGGAATCTGTCATATCTGTATGGATGATGCCCGGGGCGTAAGCATTTACGGTGATCCCATAGGGGGCAAGCTCACCTGCGGCTGTTTTCGTCATCATGTCAATACCAGCTTTGCTCGCTGCATAAGCGATGAGTCCGCAATCGGCGAATGTACTTGAGATAGAGGAAGCATTGGCGATCCTTCCATAATGGTTTTTTTTCATATAGGGGATACAGGCCTGAATCATATGCAGCTGTCCTTTAAAATTGATATTAAACACGCGGTCAAAATATTCGTCCGTAATGTCTTCGATAAAACAGAAATCAAAGATGCCGGCATTATTCACCAGAATATCAATTCTGCCGTATTTATCTCCTATTTCCCGTACGGCACGCTCCGTAGAGGAGCGATTGGAGACATCGCATTGTAGAATATCTGATTCCAGAGAATAATTTCTCATTTTTTCAAGTGTTTCCTGCGCACTTTTTTCATCCGAACGATATAGTGCAAAAACAATGTTATTTTCCCGGGCAAGGCCGATGCTGATGGCCTGTCCCATGCCGCGCGTACCACCCGTTACGATTGCGATTTTCTTTTCCATGAGGGACACTCCTTAATAATTAAAATACTTTTTTAAAATATATTTATTAATCTTGCGTTTATAGTAGCACTGCTTTTTTCCCATGTCAAGAAAAATTATGTTGGCCAATCGAACTATAAATGCGTGAGGTGAATTCGTAAAAATATATGTGAAAAAAGTATCAAAAATAGGTTGAAATTGAAGAAAAACTGTATTATACTCGAGCTAACAGTTTTATAAAATGCTTTTAAAAAATAAGGATGGATGAACAATGGAGCAAGGGAAGTCCGGAATGGACATTAAGGGGATGAACCGTAAAAAGATATACGAATTTTTGCGAAGAAGCAGGTCGGTGTCTAAACAGGACATTGTCTATGCGCTTCAGCTGAGCCTGCCCACAGTGACGCAGAATTTGCAGGAGCTGCAGGAGAAGGGGCTTCTTGATACGGCGGGAAAGATCGGGAATACGGGAGGCCGGAACGCGACGGCCTTCACCTTTATCAGCGATGCAAAAGTAGCGGTCGGAATTGATATCCAGAAACACCGTAATACGATCGTAGTTGTCGATCTGGATGGCAAGGTGATCGAAACTTTAAAGAAAAAAATAGACTTTTCGATGACGGACGAATATTACAGCAAGCTTGGGGAAGGGGTCAGGGAAATTCTCGAAAAGACCCATACCGATCCGCAGAAAGTGCTGGGCGTTGGGATGGGCGTGCCCGGCCTGATCTCCGGGGATGGGCAGGAAGTCGTTTATGGGCGCATTTTGAACTTTACAGGGGAGACGTGTGCTAATTTTTCCAAATATATCCCTTACCGTTCTCTGCTTTATAACGACGCAAATGCGGCGGGATTTGCAGAAATCTGGTCGCTGCATAATATCAAAAATGCTTTTTATATCTGCCTAAGCAATAATATAGGCGGTTCGGTATTGTTGGACAACAAGGTATATGAAGGAGATAACCAACGCAGTGGAGAAGTTGGGCATATGACTGTAGTGGCGGATGGGCGGCCCTGTTATTGCGGGCAATACGGATGCCTCGAAACCTATTGTTCGGCGACGGTATTATCAGATACGACGGATGGGGACCTGGGCGTCTTTTTTGAAAAATTGAAAAACGGCGATATGGAAAGCAGGATGCTATGGGATTCCTATTTGCGGTATTTGTCGCTGGCAGTCAATAACCTGCGGATGCTGTTCGATTGCAAAATTATTATCGGAGGCTATGTAGGCTCATATATCGACGGTTATATGGAACAGCTTTGGGAAATGGTCCGCCAGCGCAATATGTTTGAGGACGATCCGGAACAGTTTTTATTGCCATGCCAATATAAGACGGAAGCGATCGCCGCAGGCGCGGCGCTGCCTTTTGTTGCAGAATTTTTTGAGCAGATATAATCTATCCGGAAATAAAAACAGCAGCGGAGCCGATAGGCTCCGCTTTTTTATGATTCAATACATTTAAAAATTTACTATTGACTTTCTGGAAAATATAGGTATACTTTAAAATATAAAATACTTTTATTAAAGTAATTCATAAAAGAAAATTAAAAAACAAAAAGAGCAAAAGGGCGGGATGGATTTATGAAAAAGATACCTGAGACAATGAAAGCGCTTGTAGCCTATGGACCCGGCGAATATAAATTGGTGACAGACTTTCCCACGCCGGATTGCGGTCCGGACGATATTATCATCAAAACAGAAGGATGCGGAATCTGCGCCGGAGATTTGAAATGTCAGCTTGGCGCCGCGCGATTTTGGGGGGACGATATACAGCCAGCCTATGTGGAGCCTCCATTTATTCCCGGACATGAATTTTTGGGGACCGTGGTAGATAAGGGTGAAAATGTGACGGAGTATGAAATCGGAGACCGGCTAACGGCGGATCAGATCGTCCCGTGCGGAGAATGCGAATACTGCCGGACAGGACGGTATTGGCTATGCGAGCCGCACAATGTATTCGGATTCAAGAATTTTCTCAATGGTGGAATGGCTGAATATGTACGCTATCCAAAGACGGCGGTCTTGCATCGTGTTCCGAAAGGAATGCCCTTGCTTGATGCTTTACTGGTGGAACCCTACGGCTGCTCGAAGCATGCGGTGGACAGGGCGGAAATAACAAACGAAGATTTCGTAGTGATCTCGGGCGCCGGTTCGCTCGGACTCGGGATGATCGCCTATGCAAGGATGAAAAATCCGGCGAAACTCGTCGCGCTTGATATCTTGCCTGAGAGGCTCGAAAAAGCGGCGGAATTCGGCGCTGACGTGGTGATGAACCCCAAAGGAACGGATGTTGCACAAAAAGTGCTTGAGATGACGGGCGGCTATGGCTGCGACGTTTACATCGAGGCGACTGGGCATCCCTCGAGCGTGCTGCAAGGCCTGAAAATGATCAGGAAGCAGGGACGCTTCATTGAATTCAGCGTATTTGCCGGGGAAACATCTGCCGACTGGTCCATCATAGGAGACGGGAAAGAGCTGGAACTCCGCGGCTCACAGCTGAGTCCTTATTGCTTTCCTTTCGTCATCGAACATATTATGAACGGAGACCTGAAAACAGCAGGCGTCGTATCCAAAACCTTTCCGCTGGATGAATGGGAAGCAGCATTTGATTGTGCCACCGGAAAATACGGTGATTTTAAAATCGCCATTACGTTCTGAATTTCGGACGGGAATTTTGCGGAAGCAATCATTTGGATCGAGAAATTCAAAAATTGCCAGTTAATTAATCATATTTTATAAAAAAGATTTATAAAAAATATTGACAATTTAAATTCATGATTTTATAATGAGGTCAACAATTAAAGCTCCATTTCATACAATTCAAACAACAACGTACTTCAACCTTTCATGAATCATGAAGAAGAAAAAACTTTCCGGAGAGGGGAAAAACCATGCAGACTTTTTTGGAAATCGATCATATCAGCAAGACGTTTCCGGGAGTAAAAGCGCTCAGCGATGTTCATTTTGATATTTACCCTGGGGAAGTGCATTCCCTGGTGGGCGAAAACGGCGCGGGAAAATCTACCCTGATTAAAATTATGTCGGGGGTATATCAACCGGATGAAGGCGGAACGATCAAAATCAATGGAAAAGAAACAAAAATACATAATGCGATGGATGCGATTCGGCAGGGAATTGCCGTTATTTATCAGGATTTCAGCCTGTTCGGCAATCTGAGCGTGGCAGAAAATATCGTTATCAATCAGATGATCGAAAAGAACCGACAGGTACTGAACTGGAAAGAGATACGTAAAAAGGCTGCGGAAGCGCTCCGGATTGTGGGCGCAGATATCAGTCCGTCAGAAACGCTGGAAAATCTTTCAGTCGCCAAGCAACAAATGGTTGCGATCGCAAGTGCGGTGGCGCAAAAGGCACAGATGATTATTATGGACGAACCGACTTCGGCTCTATCGACGACGGAGGTGGAAACGCTGTATGGCATTATTGAGAAACTGAAAGCGGAAAATATTGCCGTGATGTTTGTTAGTCATAAGATGGACGAATTGTTCCGGATCAGCGACCGTTTCACAGTATTCCGGGACGGCCAGTATATCAAAAGCTGTAAAAAAGAAGAAATTGACCGTGGGGGACTTATTTCACTGATGGTGGGCCGGAAGATTGAATTTGACAGCCTTGCCAACCCGGTACAAAAATCCGAGGTGGTACTTGAGGTTTCCCATCTGAGTAAAAAAGGGAATTTTAAAGATATATCTTTCACGCTTCACAAGGGAGAGATATTGGGGATCACCGGCCTTGTCGGCGCAGGGCGGAGCGAGATGGTACAGGCGCTTTTCGGCTTAAATCGGCCGGACAGCGGCACCGTGAAAATTGACGGCAGGGAAACTCATATCGATAATACATGGGGCGCCGTGGACGCAGGGATCGGATATATACCGGAAAGCAGGCAGACCCAGGGGTTGGTGCTTGATAAATCGGTGGCGGAAAACATTGCACTGCCACAGCTTAAAAAGTATACAGGAAAATTTGGTTTTGTAAACCGTAAAAAGCAAAAAGAGACAGTGGGTGAATGGGTAGAAAAGCTGGACGTGCGCCCACGCAATGAAGAACTTCTGGCGATGCAACTTTCCGGCGGCAACCAGCAGAAGGTGGTCCTTGCAAAGTGGATCGCTACGGACGCAAAAATATTGATTGTCGACGAGCCTACAAACGGTGTAGATGTGGGTGCGAAGTCTGAAATCCATAAAATATTGCGGCAGCTTGCAGATCGGGGCACGAGCCTTATCGTGATTTCGTCCGAACTGCCGGAAGTCCTTGCGGTAAGCGACCGCATCCTTGTCATGAGGCGAGGCAGAATTTCGGGAGAATTTGTGAATAAGGACCTGACACAAGAACTTATCATGGATAAGGCAGTCGTGAGCTGAGAGGGAGGACGCAAGATGATAAAAAGCTTGGTAAAAAAAAGGGAGTTTACGATTTTTATGATCGTAGTCGTAATTGCGGTCGTAATTGCGATCTCAAACAGCGTCTTCTTACGGGCGGACAACATTATTGATGTGTTGAAAAGCAATTCAGTAATCGGCATTATGGCGCTGGGAATGCTGCCCGTATTGATCTCCGGCGGCATCGATGTATCGGTATCGTCTACGATTGCTTTATGCGCGGTGATCTCAGGAAAGCTGCTTACAGTCAGCGGAGCAAATCTTTTTGCCGTGCTGGTCGTTTCGGTTGCGGTGGGAGCGGCTGTCGGACTCGCGAACGGACTTATTATTTCGAAGTTGAAAATATCCCCGATTGTCGCCACGCTTGGCACAATGTCTATCGTTCTCGGAGCGGTGCTTTATTGGACAAACGGGGAATGGATCACCAATCTGCCGGAGGATTTCAAAAATTTTGGTACGACAACCGTCGCTGGAATCCCGATTCAGGTCATAATTTTTGCCGCACTTATTGCAATCACAGCGCTGGTTTTGAAATATACACTAGTAGGGCGCGGGGTCTATGCTATCGGCGGCAGCGCGTCCTCGGCAGTACGTGTTGGTTACAACGTAAACAAGATACAGACATTAATTTATGTGTTTACAGGTATGACCGTAGGTCTTGCAGCGGTAGTTCATACATCGATCGTGCAGCAGGTGGATCCGAATACATTCACCGGACTGGAAATGGATGTGATCGCCTGTGTGGTAATCGGCGGAGCGAGCACTATGGGCGGATCTGGCTCTGTTACGGGAACCGTACTGGGTGTGCTGCTGATGGCGATTATGAAAAACGGACTTATTCTTGCACGCATTCCCACTTATTGGCAGGACATCGTGGTTGGCCTGATTATCGTGGTCGCAGTTTCTATCGACGTGCTGAACAGAAATCGGGAACAAGAAAAACTCGTCCGCGTAGACGTGGAAGAATAAGGAGGCGCACACATGAAAGCGTTTAAAACCTTGAAGGAAAAGTATGCAAACGAATTGACGCTCGCATGCATTTTTATCGCAGTTTTTATCATACTGGGCATTCTCGCGCCGGATAAGTTCTTAACAGCCTATAACCTTGGCTCCATGATGTCGCAAATGCCTGAACTCGGCCTGTTGTCGCTTGGTATGATGGCGGCGATCTTGACCGGGGGAATGAATCTCTCTATTTGCTATATTGCTTCTCTCTCCGGAATATTTGCAGCTTATGTTTTGTCGAGCGATTTTGCGGCGACAAACGTTGGAGCCGGGATCGCGGCGGCAATCGGTGTGGCGATGCTGGCCGCGGTGATAACGGGATTAATTAATGGCGGTGTGATTGCCTATATCGGCGTCGCGGCAATGCTTGTAACGCTTGGAACTATGACACTGTTTCAAGGGATTGCAACCAATATTACCCAAGGCGGGGCAATATCCGGGTTTCCTGAAGAATTTATGGCGCTCGGAGGGGGAAACGTACTTGGAATCCCTGTTCCCATGCTTATTTATATCGGAGCGATCATTGCGGCCTATCTGCTTCTTGAGCGGTCCGCATGGGGATCGCGGGTTTATATGACAGGGTGCAATGAAACAGCAGCGAGATTTTCCGGCGTAAACACAAAGGCCACAGTTTTAAAGGTCTATATATTTTCAAGCGTGATGGCGGCAATTGGCGGACTGATTATGATATCACGCTATAATTCAGCACGCGTTGACTATGGCTCTTCCTATCTAATGATGAGCATTTCGGCGGTAGTCCTTGGTGGCACGAGCATTATGGGAGGCCATGGCTCTGTGATTGGAACGGTGATTGCCGTTGGCATTATCCAGATTGTAACGACAGGGCTGAATGTACTTGGGATCAACCGCTACCTGATCGACATTATTATAGGTGCAATTCTGATTGGCGTGTTAGCAATCCGCTTCCTGAGCAAGAAGCTTTCCGACCGCAATCTTGTGAAAGCCCGGACGGTAAAAGCGGACGTGCAATCAAATACGATTTAATTTCCCGAACGCTGCGGCGTTCCGAACTATCAATAAATTCAGGAGGAAATGATTATGAAGAAGTTAGTGGCAATTTTGCTCGCTGCGGCTATGATGCTTTCACTCGCGGCCTGCACGGGCAGTCCAGATGCGGGCGGTGCATCCGCATCAGCGTCGGCCGAAACGCAAGCGCCTGCGGCAGATACGTCGGGTGCGGACAAAACGGCAGATGAAGCAGGCGACAGCAATTACAAGATTGCAGTTGTTCCGAAGCTCATTGGCATCCCGTATTTCACACAGACGGGCGACGGCGCCAAAGCAGCAGGCGATGAACTTGGAGTGGAGGTCATTTATACTGGCCCTTCAAAGGCGGATGCGGCGGAACAGGTAAAGATGATCGAGGACCTAATTGCACAGGGCGTAGATGCGATTGCAGTTGCCCCCAATGATCCGGCGGCAGTCGTCCCGGCACTCGAAAAGGCAAAAAATGCAGGAATCGTATGTCTTGACTGGGACGCCCCGGTAGACAACGAAACGTTGATTGATGCGTCTATCCACCAGATCGAAGACAAGGAATTTGCAGAACATTCCATTGATATGCTGGTCGAAGCGATGGGTGACAGTGGGGATTATGCGATCCTGACCGGCTCGCTTTCCGCACCGAACCAAAACCTGTGGATTGATTACGCAAAGACCTATGCGGCGGAGAAATATCCAAATCTAAACCTTGTGACGGATCCGATTCCAACGGAAGAAAAACAGCAGGAAGCTTATAGTAAAACGCTTGACCTGGTTAAGGCTTACCCGGACCTTAAGGGCATTGTTGGATACGCGACGGTTTGCCCGCTGGGCGCGGCGCAGGCAATCCGTGAGAAAGGGTTGCAGGACCAGATTGCGGTTGTGGGTACGGCAGTGAAGGAGGACGCTCAGGAATTTATTGAAGACGGCTCGCTGGATATCGCATTCCTTTGGAATACGCAGGACCTTGGCGCACTCACTGTTAAAGTTGCGAAATATCTATTGGATGGCAACGAGCTTTCAAGTGATATGACGATCGACGGATTTCCAGATATCTCGGTGGACGGCAATGTCGTATATCTCGGACCACCGGAAGACTATACGAAAGATACCTACAAGTAATCAAAAATCAAACTGAACTGGGGAGGCCGAATGGTTCGGCCTCCTTTGTATTTGGAAAAGAGAAACAGGATGTTTCCCTGGATAACAAGGGATATATGAAAATAAATGATAAATTTTATTACAGAAGCACAAAAATCCAGTGGCGAAATAACCGTTCAGGGATTAGAATAGTAGAAAAGGGAAGTTATAGCTTCCATCCGGGAGGGAATGACATGGGAAAATATTCGATTGGAATTGATTATGGGACGTTATCAGGCCGTGCGGTGCTCGTGGACGTTGTGACGGGGGCAGAAATCGCGTCGAGTGAAATGGCGTATCCGCATGCTGTCATGGACGAAGCGCTGCCGTCCGGGAAAAAACTGGGCGTGGACTGGGCGCTCCAGCATCCGCAGGATTACCTCGACGTGCTGTATCATATCGTTCCGGATGTACTAAAACAGGGCGGCGTAGCTGCCGCGGATGTGATTGGCGTGGGCGTTGATTTTACATCGTGCACCGTCCTGCCGGTGAAGAAGGATGGGACGCCTCTTTGCTTCCTGCCTGAGTATGCGGACGAACCGAACGCCTATGTGAAGCTGTGGAAGCATCATGCGGCACAGGACAAAGCGAATATAATCACGGAAACAGCGGAAAAACGCGGGGAAAAATGGCTGGCCCGGTATGGCGGGAAAATTTCGTCGGAATGGGTGTTCGCGAAAATCTGGCAGATACTGGACGAAAGTCCGGAGGTCTATGCGGCGATGGACCGTTTTATCGAAGCGGCGGACTGGCTCGTATGGCAGCTGACCGGAAAAGAGACGCGCAATTCCTGCACAGCCGGATATAAAGCGCTGTGGCATAAACAGGAGGGATACCCTTCCAGGGAATATTTTGCGGCACTCGATCCGCGGCTGGAGAACGTGGTGGAGGAAAAACTGGGAACGGACATCCTGCCCCTGGGGAGCCGTGCGGGCGGAATCACCCCGGAAATTGCGGAAAAAACGGGACTTGCCGCCGGGACTGCGGTCGCTGTCGGCAATGTGGACGCGCATGTATGCGTTCCCGCGGTAAAGATCAGCGGGGCGGGCAAGATGCTTGCTATTATGGGGACGTCCACCTGTCACATGCTGCTTTCCGAAAAGGAACGGGCAGTGCCCGGTGTGTGCGGATATGTGGAGGACGGAATCCTTCCGGGATTTTATGGATATGAAGCGGGGCAGTCGTGTGTGGGCGACCATTTTGCATGGTTTGTGGAAAACTGCGTTCCCGCAAGCTATAGGGAAGAAGCGGAGAAAGAGGGCCTTCCGATCCAGGTTTACCTGCAAAAGCTGGCGGGACGGCAGAAAGCGGGAGAAAGCGGCCTGCTGGCGCTTGACTGGTGGAACGGGAACCGCTCGATCCTTGTGGACGTAGACCTTACGGGAGTCATGCTCGGCATGACGCTCCAGACGAAGCCTGAGGAGATGTACCGCGCGCTGGTAGAAGCGACAGCATTTGGAACGCGTACGATTATCGAGAACTTTGAAAAGCACGGTGTGCCTGTCGACGAATTTTATGCCGCAGGCGGCATTGCGGAAAAGAGCCCGTTTATGATGCAGGTATATTCGGACATCATCAAAAAGCCGATCCGCATCTCGGGCAGCAAGCAAGGCCCGGCACTGGGCGCGGCGATTTTTGGCGCGGTGGCGGCAGGAAGCGCCGCCGGCGGGTATGACAGCGTATTCGAAGCGGCGGAAAGAATGGGCAAGCTGAAAGACGTCTTGTATACGCCGGACGAGGAGGAGGCAAAGACATACGACGCGCTTTATGCAGAGTATGAGAAACTCCATGATTATTTCGGACGGGGCGGAAACGACGTAATGAAAACTTTGAAAAGGATAAAAAAAGCACATGAAGGATGAACTGAAACGCAGGGTCTATGAAGCGAATATGCTGCTCCCCAAATATGGGCTCATTACCTTTACCTGGGGCAATGTATCCGAACGGGAAGGGGATGTGGTCGCGATCAAGCCGTCCGGTGTGGAATATGATGCGCTTCGGCCGGAAGATATCGTGCTTGTGGGCATGGACGGAAGCATACTGGAAGACGGCCTGAACCCGTCCTCCGATCTTGAGACCCACCTGGAACTGTACCGTAATTTTGAAGGAGTGGCGGGGATTACCCATACACATTCGGAATGGGCGACTTCGTGGGCGCAGGCGGGGATGGACATTCCCGCGGCGGGAACGACGCATGCGGATTATATTTACGGGGACGTGCCGTGCACGCGTGGACTTACGCCGGGCGAAATACGCGGGGCGTATGAGCTTAATACCGGCAAGGTGATCGTGGAGACCTTCGCGGGCCTTGATCCTCTGGCTGTGCCGTGCGTGCTGGTGAAAAACCACGGACCGTTTACCTGGGGCGCAAGCGCAGCGGAATCGGTGCGCAATGCAGTGGTTTTGGAGCAAATAGCCAAGATGGCGTTTGTCGGACGGACCCTTCAAGGCGGCGGCCCTGAGCGGATGCCGCAGAGCCTGCTTGACAAGCACTACCTAAGAAAGCATGGCAAAAACGCTTATTACGGGCAAAAGAAATAAAAAAAGCCATCCCGCCGGGATGGCTTTTTTCAATACGGTTTGCATGCGGCCACCCTGTTGGGCGGACCGTTTTCAGCTTTCAAGCAGGCGGAAATGGTCCAGGACCCACTGCGAATCCACTGTTTCAAAATCTCCCGACTCTTCAAAATGTGGAGAGGAAAGCTCTGTGAGCATCTGGTTGTACAGCCCGAACGGTGTTTTGAGGATAAAATCGTTTCCGTCTTTTGCAAGGGCAAAAAAGCTCAGGGCTTCTTTATCCGCATCCGCGAGCAGCAATACATCCGGGTCCTTCACGTCGAACCGCTCCGGGTTTTGTTGGATCGTGAGGATTTTCAGCAATTCGATGGCCCGGTCGTCAAGGCCGCGGTTGAAAATGAGAACCTTTTCCCGGAAACTATGGGTGGAAAACACATCGCGCAGCGAATAACCGGGCTGCGGCGCGGGCACGTCCGGGGGCAGGTCGGTAAGATCAAAGCCGCGGGGAATAAAGCGGATCATGACGCGCTTTGCGGGATCGTGATAAATGCATGGATAAGGCAGCATCAGCTCCGCCCCACACGAAGGGCATGCCGCCCGGAAGGCTGTCAGGTCAAGGATTTTTTCCGCGCGTTCCGCCAAGGGGAAGGTTTCAAATTCAAATTGCGCCCCGCATTTGGGGCAATCAACGGTTTCTTTCATCAAGGCTCCTTTCCGCCGGAAATAAATTCAGAGCTTGCAGCAAGTGATGGGATTCCCATGCTCCTCGATCAGCCGCCGGAGGTCGGCAAAGCTGAGAAACACGGTCGCTGTATTTTCGCACGGATGCACGCCCAGCGGCATTTCGCCTGCGAGGTCCTGATCGATCACGACCTCGACCTCCGCGTTTTTATCGTTTAGGACACCAAGCGGCGTAACCGCGCCGGGCGTGAGACCTAAGTGCTTTCGCAGGCGTTCCGCAGAGGCAAAACTCATGCGGGAACCGAGGAGCGCGCCAAGCTGTTTCAAGTCTACGGTTTTATCTTTTTGCACGCATACAAGGAAATGGCGTTTGCCGCTCCCATTGCGGAGAAACAGGTTTTTGCAGACGTTTCCGCGGCTGCAGATACCGATTTTTTCCATATCTTCAATCGTAAAGACCTCTTCGTGCTCTATCGTTTCATATGCGACGCCCTTTGCGTCGAGCAGTGCATAGACGTCTTCCTTTTTACCCATGGCTTAAAGTTTACGCTTTCTTCTTTATTTGCTACAAATATACCATATTCCGCAGGGAAAATCCATAAGGACAGAACTATATTGGTTCATTGTGCTTGTATAGATATAAGGCGCCGCCGGCAGGATCCTTTATAATCCGTAATATCCGCAGGCCTTGTATTTAGAACAACGATACCAGAAAATGTTATGTAAAGCAAAGAAAGGACGGACAGGCGGACGAGACGGCAGGATTTCCAAATCAAAAGGGCACAGCCTATGACGGCTGTGCCCGGAAAGGGCGGTGGTTTTTTATGGACGCCCGCATGAAAGCACGCTGTGCGGATGCGGTCATTCGCTGATACGGCCGTCGCTGATGGTGATGATGCGTTTGCTTGCGCCAGCGACGTTGACGTCATGGCTGATCATCACGATCGTATTTCCGGCCTCGTTCAATTCGCGAAACAGCGCCAGGATTTCTTTACCTGTTGTAGAATCGAGCGCGCCTGTCGGCTCGTCGGCCAGCAGCAGGGCGGGCTTCGTTACAAGGGCCCGGGCAATGGCAACGCGCTGCTGCTGGCCGCCCGAAAGTTCATTCGGACGGTGTCTGATCCGGTCCATAAGGCCTACGAGGCGGATACTACCCTCCGCCTGTTCTATTGCTTCCGTGCGCGAAAGGCCGCGCAGCAAAAGAGGCATGATAACATTTTGCAGCGCCGTATACTGCGGGACAAGGTGATACTTCTGGAAGATGAACCCGATCTTTTCATTGCGCAGGCGGGTGAGTTCGCCGTCGCCTTGTTCGTGCACCGCTTCGCTGTCCAGAAAATAGCTGCCCGAATCAAGCGTATCCATACAGCCAAGGATGTTCATCAGCGTAGATTTCCCGCTTCCCGAGGGACCGAGTATCGTCATGTATTCGCCCCGGTCTACAGAAAGGGTGATGTTTTTTAATACGTGCAGGCTTTCTTCGCCCACGGCATAGGATTTATTGACGCCGGCAAGCTTTAAGAAGTGTTCCATTGCCTACTCCATAAGGGCGATGGACGAGATAGAGCCGTCCTCGTTTTGTATCACCATCAGTACATTGCCTTCTTTCAGGTCGGACATTTTGAGCTCCTGCCCGACAGAGTCGTAAATTTTGAGGCCCGCGGGGATGGACAGCTCTTTGGTCTCGCCCGTGTATTCGAGCTCCAATTTAGGCATATCTTCCGGGCTTATCTGGACGATATTGCCGTTTGTATCTTCGGCAAAGTAACCGATGCCGCCCTCAGAGCCGCCGTCTCCCTCGCTTTCGCTTCCGCCCGCATCGCCGCTGTCTGTGATGGTGACGCTTTTGCTGCTGCCGATAGCCGCTTCATATCCATCGGCAGCTTCGCCGCCGGTGTCCGGAACCGCGCCCTCCGGGATTACCGTGGATGTGCCGTCCCCCTCGGGCTGCTTGGCGAGGTCGAGCGTCAGGCTGTTGCCCACGAGGGATTTGACCTTGCCGTACAGGATTTCCACTGTCCGGGCATCTGTGCCTCCGGAATTTTCGGATGGGGAAGCCTCCGGTGCGGCGGGCGCAGAGCATGCCGCGAGGGAGAGGAACAATATGGCCGATAAGGCCGCCATAAGAAATTTTTTCATGTTTTTGTTTTCCTTTCATGTTTGTTTATTCATAGTTAAGGGCGTCGATCGGTTTTAAGCGGGACGCCTTATATGCGGGGTAAAAACCGAACAGGGTACCCGTCACCACCGCGAACAGCAGCGCGATGACCTGTCCGTCGATCGTGGGCAGTACGGGGATATCGGTATAGTCCATCAGTGGCATACAGGCATAGGACAGGCCCACGCCTGCAAGCCCGCCGAACAGGCTGATGATAACGGATTCCAGCAAAAACTGCGTCATGATATCCTTTTTGGAACTGCCGAGAGCCTTCAGGATGCCGATCTCCTTGGTGCGCTCCTTGACCGATACGAAGAGCACGTTCATGATGCCGATACCGCCGACGATGAACACGATGGTCGCCACGGAAATGAGCAGTACGTTCATGGTGCGCGCGGACTCCATGGCCGCGTCGATACGGCTGCCCGCGTCTTCGAGCATGTAGGCGCTGCCGTCCTCAAGGATATAGTTGAGCGTGCCCTGCAGCTGCTTCATGGCGGCCTGAACATGACCTAAATTATCCGCCATGGCGACGACCTGGGGAATGGTGTAATCGTCCCCCAAAAAGCGCTCGCCCGTGGTGAAGGGAATGAAGATCGTGTCGTCGGGATTCACACCCTGCATACCGTCGCCCTTGCGCTCCAAGACGCCGATGATCCTATACTGCTGCTCGCCGGCCTTGATGGTCTTGCCGACAGCATCCTCCGGACCTTTGAAATATTTTTGTGCCAGTCCGTCGCCGATCACGGCTACGCGGGCTTCGTTTTCCACATCCGCGTCCGAGATATTTTCCCCCTGCACGACGGCAAGGTTGTTGATCTTCTCATAGTTTTCGAGCACGCCCGTTATCTGAGAAGATACTTTCTGACCGTTGACGGTGGCATCGGCATAGTAGCTGGCACGCAGGGTGATATCCTGCAAATAGTTGTTTTCCTCAAGCATCTGTTCCATATCCTTGCGCGTCAGTTTAGGGAGGCTGCTCATGTCCTCGCCCGAACCGAACATTTTGCTGTAATCCGGGTTGACGTAGATGGTCTCCGCACTGAGGCCCTGGAACTGTCCGGCGATTTCCGCCTCGCCGCCCTTGCCGATGGCGATGACCATGACGATGGTGACGGCGCCCACGATGATCCCAAGAGACGTTAAAAGCACCTTGAACTTATTTTGCATCAGGTTAATCCATACGATGCGCAGTGTTTCAATCAGTCTCATAACGTTAACCTTCCACGATCACGGTGTCGCCCTCGGAAAGGCCGCCGGTGATCTCGCTGACCTTGCCATCCGAAAAACCGGTCGTAATTTCCGCGTCGCGCAGGGTGCCGTCGTCGTTTCTCATCTTCACGTATTGCTTGCCGTCACGGACAAAGATCGCCTTATTGGAAAGCTGCAATACGTCCTTTTGCCGCTTGATTACCATGGTCGCGTTGGCGCTCATACCGTCCAGCATTTCAGCGTCGTTTGGATCGACGGAGATAGTTACGTTATAGGAGACAGGGTTGCTGTCCTTAATGGGGACGAGGCTGCGGGACTGCACCCTGCCGGTGAATTTCTGGTCGCCGAAGGCGTCGAGCATAAACTCCGCATCCTGTCCTTCTTCGATTTTGCCGATGTCCGACTGGGAGACGGGAACGGTGAGTGTTTTCGTATTTGGGTCGCCGATCATGGCAACGGGAGATTCCGTCTTTGTCTCCGCGCCCGGCGCCGCGTCGAGGGAGAGAATAACGCCGTCTGTGCTTGCGTAAAGGTAAGGATCATCCTTAATGGCCTGTAACTGGCCGGCCTTCTTTTGCGCGGCATCTACATCAAGCATGGCAAGATCGATGGCGTTTTGCAGGCTGCCGGAATTTTCGCCTGCGATTTTTTTATCGATCGCATCGTTTTTTGCCTGTGCCTCATCCTGCCTGTTTTTTGCGTCTTCTAAAGAAGAGCGGTTTAATTGTGCGCTTTCGAGCTCTTGCTTGGCGGCGTCAAGCTCGGCCGTGAGGGCCTCGCGCCTAGTATTGAGTTCCGCGGCCTGCGGGCCGCCCTCGGGCAGGGCGGCGAGCTGCGCATCGGTTTCGCTGATCTGCGCAGTGAGCGCATCGACTTGCTGCCGCAGGGAATCGACTGCGCTGTTTGCCTGTGCGAGCTGGCCATCCGCTTCTGCGCTGCCTACGGCCTGCGAAGCGGCCTCCTTTTGCGCATTCAGCTCTCCAAGTGTTTTGGCGCTTTGGGCCTGTTTTAAGGCAATGCGTGCTTTTTCAAGCTCGTTTTGCGCGGCTTCGATCGCTTCGCTCAATTTTCCCTCATCTGCCATGACGAGCTTATCGCCCGCTTTGACGGCCTGCCCGGGTTTGACCAGCGCCTCGCCGATGACGACCGCTTCACTGAAATTTTGCGGCGCGGAGCCGTAATGCAGAACGCCCTGTCCGTTGATGCCGGCGGTGATGTCGCCGCGGGTCACGGGATATTCGCGCTGGATGGCCCCGGGCGTATCGCTGCCGGCGGCGTTTGTCACGCCGAAATAGCTCGCTATACTGATCCCTGCGATGACGACAGCCAGGGCAGCGATCATCTTTTTAGATGGTTTCTTAACTTTCATGGTATCCTCCAAAAGCTTTTCTTTGCTTATCATACAGGAGGAAGGATTAAGAGACGGTTAAGACGGATATGAAAAAAACACACCCTGCCGTTTGGACGGGATGCGCTTTTGGGATCAGCTTTATTCTGCGGGGATACGGGGGAGCGTAACAGTGAATACCGTACCCACGTTTTCGCCCGGGGCGGCGGAGACCGTTCCGCCGTGGCGTTCGATGATATCTTTGGCAATGGCAAGACCAAGGCCCGCACCGCCTATTTTGCGGGAGCGGGAATCATCCGCGCGGTAGAATGGATCAAAAATATGCTCCCGTTTTTCTGCTGGGACGCCGATGCCCGTATCCATTATGGCAAAGGTATATTTTTTACCGTCGGCAGAAGAGGAGATATCGATACTGCCGCCCTCCACATTATATTTTACCGCGTTTTCGACGAGGTTGGAGAAGGCGCGCATAAGCATGACGCTGTTGCCCGTCGTTGTGAGGCCGCCCGGATCGATATTTAAGGTGAGCCCCTTTTCTTCAATGCGCGGCGCGAGTTGTGCGGCGATGTCTGAAAACATGGAATCAAAATCTACAGCGTCGTTAAAATCGTAATCGCGCTGTGAAGAAATGGTGAACAGGTCGTCCACCAGGCGGATCATGCGTTCGGTTTGCTTTTTAACGACACTGAACGTCTGCCGGTATTCTTCCGTGGTGGGGGCGTCCGACAATTGCAGCACGTCGAGATTCGTTTTGATCGCCGCGAGCGGCGTTTTCAGCTCGTGCGCCGCGTCGGACGAAAAACGCTTCTGGTAGGAAAACGCTTTGGAGAGGCGAGAGAGCATCGTATTAAAGGAATGGGCGAGGCTGCTGATCTCGTCGTGTGCGTCGCCGGCATTGACACGCTGGGAAAGCTCGTGCTCGGTGATGCCCTCAATCTCCGTGCTCAGATCCCGCACGGGCCGAAGCGCCCGGCCGAGCAGAAAATAAGTGAGCAGGCCTCCGCCGCCGATGACCGCGAGCATGATCCACAGGCTGATGCTGTTGAACTGGGCGGTTGATGAATTCATCACTGATACGGCAGCCATTTGGTCCGGCGTGTACAGCTCGTAGTCTTCAGACTCGCCGGGGACGTCGTCACCTGCCGCCTGCGATGAGGTAATGGTGCTCCCGGACACTTCGAATTCATTGAAATTTATATCGGAATCCAGATAGGGGACGACGTACGAAAATTGCGCGTTATAGATGGTGGAAAGGGTAAAGAGGACGGATACTCCCGCCAACAGCAGCACGGTAAACAGAGTCAGCCGCATGCGCAGCGATAGCTTCCTCATAGATTGGGCCTCCGCAGTTTTGCGTCGATATTCTGCACGGGCTTTAAGATACAATAACCTGCGCCGCGCAGGTTGGTAATGAGCTCCTGGTCGGTATGGGCGGCGAGCTTTTTGCGCAGAGTGCTCACATGAACCTTGATGGCGTTGGAAAAAAGGCTGCTGTCACTAAGCCATATATGCTCGATCAGCTCCTCCGCGCTGACCGCCTTGCCGCGGTGCAGAAGCAGGTATTCAAGAATAGAATATTCCTTGGGGGCGAGGTCTATGATTTCGTCCTGATCCGTATATAAAAGATGTGCACAGGTATCGAGTGAGAACCTGCCGAATTTAAGAACGGCACCCATTTGCGTGAAGCTGCGGCGCAAAAGGCTGCGGACGCGCGCTTCCAGCTCGCCGAAATCAAAGGGCTTTACCAGATAGTCGTTCGCGCCGAGGTCAAGGCCTTCGATGCGCTGGGCGTAATCGCTGCGCGCGGAAAGGATGAGCACCTTTTGGTGCAGATCGTTTTCCCGTATCTTTTTGAGAATTTCGAGCCCGTCCATACCGGGCAGGTTCAAATCCAGAAGGATAAGGTCGTAGTCGTTTATAAACGCAAGCTCGCATCCATCCGTCCCGTCCACGGCGGCGTCCACCACATATCCTTTCTTTTCAAAGCCTGCCTTTAAGGCGGCCAGCAAATCTTCTTCATCTTCGATGATTAATAATTTCATTGTCTGCTCCTATCCGATTTTTAGCTGTTATATCCTTTATACTATATCATTACCATGGATCCGGTTAAGAAACGGTTAAATTTTGATGAATTGTAGAAAAAAGGCTTGCATTCACAAATTATATTTCCAAAAGAGCGGGCGAAGAGGGTGTTGACAGAAACCGGGGCCGGATTTATAATGGAGGTCAATAAGGAAAATCCGCAGAGCGGAAGTAAGTAGCCATGGAAACGATGTCAAAGAGAGCGGGCGGCTGGTGGAAAGCCCGTACATACGCCGGTGGCGAATGGGTCCGTGAGGAGCAGGTGGAATTTTTTGAGTATACCTCGCCGTGATTCCCGCGTTAAGGGAAAGGATATAAGCGCTGTAAGCGCCGTATCTGTAACGAGCAGATCAGAGGATTGATCTGAAATTTGGGTGGCACCGCGAAGCTTTTCGTCCCTTGGAGGACGGAAAGCTTTTTTTATTGCAAAAGCGCCGGATGGGGCGCGAAGGGAAAGAAAAGGAGAATCAAATGTTGTATCCAGACAAACGGGAAGTGGAAGAATTGCTCAGGGAATACGATGTCGTACCAGTGTTTTACGAAATCCTTTCGGACAGCTGTACGCCAATCAATATCTTCAACTCGTTAAAACAGGGGGAAGAGACCTGCTTTATTCTGGAAAGTGTGGATAATTCACAGAAATGGGGACGCTATTCGTTTATCGGCGTACATCCCAAAATGGAGCTTAAGATAAAAGACGGGAAGGCCGTTATGATCGAGGACGGGCATGCGGCGGTGCGTCTGACAAAGGACCCAGCTTCCTACCTGTCGGACCTCATGGCGAAATACAAGTCCCCGGTCTTTCCCAACCGGCCCAAGATGACGGGCGGGCTTGTGGGATATTTTGGCTACGATATGGTGCGCTATATGGAAAAAACACTTACCCACGCGCCGCAGGACGACCTCGATATGCCAGACTGCCATCTGATGCTGTATGATGAGATCGTGGCCTTTGACCACCTGACCAACAAGGCGGTGATTATCCTGAATATTTACGCGGATGAAGGTATTGACGAGCAATACGGGGCGTGCATCCAAAAAGCGGAAGAAATTGCGGGAAGGTTAAATGCTTTCACACCGGCCGGCCATGCCGGACCAAATGAAGGGATTGCCGTTTCTTCCAATCTTACCAAAGAACAGTATGTGGAAAACGTTAAAAAAGCGCAGGAGTATATTAAAAGCGGCGACATCTTCCAGGTGGTGCTGTCACAGCGGTTTGAAATCACAAATCCGCCCGATCCGTTTGACGTATACCGCGTTCTTCGCGCGAGCAATCCGTCGCCGTACCTGTTCTATTTTAAGCTGCGGGATTACAGCATCGCGGGCGCTTCGCCGGAAATGCTGGTGAACGTCACAAAGGGGATCGTTACCACAAAGCCCCTTGCCGGGACGATCCGCCGAGGCGGGACGGACGAGGAAGACGCGGAGCTTGAGGAGGCGCTGCTCTCCGATCCCAAGGAACGCGCGGAGCATACGATGCTCGTGGACCTTGGCAGGAACGACGTAGGGCGCGTAAGCAAATTTGGCACGGTGGAAGTGACCAAATTTATGGAAGTTGAAAAATATTCCAAGGTGATGCACCTCATGAGCGACGTAAAAGGGATACTGCAGGACGGCCTTTCGGCGGTGGACGCGCTGATGTCGGTGCTTCCGGCGGGGACCCTGTCGGGAGCGCCCAAGGTGCGCGCGATGGAGATTATTGACGAACTGGAAAACGAACGGCGCGGGCTTTACGGCGGGACGGTCGGCTATCTTGGCTTTGACGGGAACATCGATACGTGCATCGCGATCCGCACGGTGCTGTTTAAGGGCGGCAAGGCGTATGTACAGGCGGGAGCTGGCATCGTAGCGGATTCCGATCCGGAAAAGGAATTTACGGAAACGGAGAATAAAGCCCTCGCGGCGGTAAATGCAGTGAAGGAGGCGGCAGCCTTATGATAGTATTGATCGATAACTACGATTCCTTTACCTATAACCTTTACCAGGAGATTGGAGAGCTTTACGGGGAGGTGAAGGTCTTCCGCAACGACGAAATCACTCTTGGCGAAATCGGACGGATGGCTCCGGAAGCGATCGTTATTTCACCGGGACCGGGATACCCGGGCTCCGCCGGGATATCCGTGAACGCGGTGCGGATGTTCAGCGGCAGGATGCCGATTCTCGGCGTGTGCCTCGGACACCAGGCGATCGCGGAAGCGTTCGGCGGGAAAATCGTACGCGCAGGCAAGCTGATGCACGGCAAGGCCAGCAGCATTGCACTTAAGCAGGATAACCCTCTGTTCTATGGCCTGCCAGGGACGGTTCTTGCCGCCCGGTATCATTCGCTGATCGTGGACGAGGATACGCTGCCCGGCTGTCTTGAAATCACGGCGCGGGACGAGGCGGGGCAGATCATGGCCGTTTCGCATACGGAACACCCGACCTATGGAGTACAATTCCATCCGGAATCTATTTTGACAAAAAGCGGACAAAAAATGCTTGAGAATTTCCTGGACCGCGTGGCGCATGTCCCGGTGCGGCGCCTCGATTTTGACGAGACGCTGCTTCCGCCGGAACAGCGCAACCTGCTGAAGCCGTATATTTTCAAGGTGATTGAGGGAACGGACCTTACGCAGGACGAAGCCTATGCGGCAATGGACTGCATTATGAGCGGCGGCGCGACGGATGCGCAGATCGGCTCGTTTATTACGGCCTTGCGCATGAAGGGCGAGACCATTGATGAGATAACCGGTTTTGCGCGTGTGATGCGCAGCAAAGCTGCGGTGATGCCTCACAGCGCTGCGGCGATCGATATCGTGGGTACGGGCGGCGACCTTGCGAATACCTTTAATATTTCCACAACCGCGGCATTTGTGGCGGCGGGGGCGGGGCTTTCCGTGGCCAAGCACGGCAACCGCAGCGTATCGAGCAAGAGCGGGAGCGCGGATGTTCTTGAGGCGTTGGGGGTGAAGATCGATATGACGCCCGCGCAGGCGAGCGAGTGCCTCGACGCCTGCGGACTTTCGTTTCTCTTTGCGCAGAAGTTCCACGGATCGATGAAATTCGCCGCCATGCCGAGAAAGCAGATCGGCGTGCGGAGTGTGTTTAATATTTTAGGACCGCTCGCCAATCCGGCATTCACACGGTATATGCTGATTGGCGTATACGACGAGGCACTGATGGAGCCGATGGCGAAGGTGCTCCAGAATCTTGGCGTGAAAAGGGCGATGGTGGTGCATGGGAGCGACGGGCTTGACGAGATCACGATTTCCGGAACAACGAAAATTTGTGAGATAAAAGGCTCCAAACTGATTAAATATGAATTGGACCCCCGCGATTATGGAATGCGGACTGCAAACATCGGCGAAGTGGCGGGCGGGACTGCGGAAGAGAATGCACAGATCACTCTTGCGATCCTCAGCGGGCAAGAACGGGGAGCCAAGAGGGATATTGTTCTTTTGAACGCCGCGTGCGCGCTTGTCATCGCGGGGAGTGCGGAAGATATCGGGCAGGGGCTTTCCCTCGCGCGTGCCTCGGTGGATACGGGCGCGGCGATGGGAAAGCTTGGGGAATTGAAGGCGCGGACGCGCGGCTTCGGAAAGGAAACGTCATGATTTTAGACGATATTGTTTCTTACAGGAAAAAGCAACTGGAATATGAGAAGGAGGTCATGGGCGAAAAAGAGGCCATGGACCGTGCGGCGGAGGACGAACGCACGCCCAGAGACTTTTTAGGCGCCCTTCAAAAAAGCGGGCTTTCCGTGATCGCCGAGGTCAAAAAGGCCTCGCCGTCAAAGGGGGTGATCCGTGAGGATTTTACGCCGATCGGGATCGCGAAGGAATATGAGAAGGCGGGGGCGAACGCAATTTCGGTACTTACGGAAAAGCATTATTTCGGGGGAAGCAGCGAATATTTGCAGGCGATCCGCGAAAAGACGGACCTGCCGATCCTGCGCAAGGATTTCATTATCGATGCTTACCAAATCTATGAATCCCTTGTGATAGGCGCGGACGCAGTGCTTCTTATAGCGGCGCTGCTCGACAGCTTCACCATCGCGCGCTTTATGCGTATTGCGGATACGCTTGGGCTTGCGTGCCTGGTGGAGGCGCATAACGAAAAAGAGCTTCGCATTGCGCTTGACGCGGGCGCGCGGATCGTCGGCATCAACAACCGCGACCTTAAAACATTTGAGGTGGACCTTGGAACGACGGAGAGGCTGGCAAAGCTGATCCCGGCGGACAGGGTGGTGGTCGCGGAAAGCGGGATAGTGACAAATGCGGACATGAAGGCCGTTGCTTCTTATGGCGCGGATGCAGTGCTGGTCGGCGAAGCGCTGATGCGTTCGGACAATATTCCGGGAAAGCTGGCCGGACTGAGGCAGGGCGTATGAAGATAAAGCTGTGCGGTATGCGCAGGGAAGAGGATATCGTCTTTGCAAACCGCTACCGGCCGGACTATATCGGTTTCGTATTCGCGAAAAGCCCGAGGCAGGTGAGCCCGGCGCAGGCGGCGCAGCTTGGACGGATGCTGGCTCCGGACATCGAAGCAGTGGGTGTATTTGTGAACGAACCGCTTTCCAGCCTGGAAAAGACCATGCGGGAAGTGCCGCTCCATGTGATACAGCTCCACGGCGATGAGGACGCAGGTTATATCGGCGGGGTAAAGAAGCTGGGGGTCTCCGTTTGGAAGGCGGTCAGAGTGCGCGCAGAAGGCGACATCCGGCATGCGGAAACGCTGGGTGCGGACATGCTGCTGATCGACGCTTTTTCGCCGGACGTATACGGCGGAACGGGAAAAACCGCAGACTGGAGCATGATCGCCCGTGCACAGCCGGCGCAGCCTTTTTTCCTTGCCGGCGGGCTCCATGCGGGAAATATAATGGAAGCCGTGCGCCGGGTGGAACCGTTTGGCGTCGATATATCCGGCGGGATCGAGACGGACGGCTATAAGGACGAAGATAAGATTAAAGAGCTGATGGGGGAAATGAAAAGGTTATGAACAAAAAAGGAAGATTCGGTACGCACGGCGGCCAATACCTGCCGGAGACGCTGATGAATGCGATCATCGAGCTCGAGGAGGCGTACGAACGGTATAAAGACGACACGGCATTTAAAGAAGAGCTGAAAGACCTGCTTGAAAACTACGCGGGCCGTCCATCCCTGCTTTATTATGCGGAGCGTATGACCCGGGACCTTGGCGGCGCCAAGGTTTACCTGAAGCGCGAAGACCTCAACCACACAGGATCGCACAAGATTAACAACGTGCTGGGACAGGTGCTTTTGGCAAAAAAAATGGGTAAAACGCGCGTGATTGCGGAGACGGGCGCGGGCCAGCACGGCGTGGCGACGGCCACGGCCGCCGCGCTGATGGGCATGGAATGCGAGGTCTTCATGGGAAAGGAAGATATGGAGAGGCAGGCGCTGAACGTTTACCGTATGGAGCTTTTGGGCGCGAAAGTACATCCCGTAGCCAGCGGGACGGGGACGCTGAAGGACGCTGTTAACGAGACGCTGCGGGAATGGACCTCGCGCATCAGCGATACGCATTACGTGCTGGGATCGGTGATGGGACCGCATCCGTTTCCCACGATTGTGCGGGATTTCCAGAGTGTGATTGGAAAAGAGGTAAAAAAGGAGCTGCTGGCGAAAGAGGGCAGGCTGCCGGATGCGCTGATTGCATGCGTGGGCGGCGGCAGCAACGCCATGGGTCTGTTTTACGATTTTATCGGCGACGACAGCGTACGCCTGATTGGCTGTGAGGCGGCGGGGCACGGAGTGGATACGGATCAAAACGCTGCGACGATCGCAGGAGGAACGCCGGGAATTTTCCACGGCATGGAATCGTATTTCTGCCAAGACGAATACGGACAGATCGCCCCGGTATACTCGATCTCCGCCGGGCTCGATTACCCGGGCATCGGCCCGGAGCACGCATGGCTGCACGATACGGGCCGTGCGGAATACGTGCCTGTTACGGACGGTGAAGCGGTGGAAGCGTTTGAATACCTGTCCCGTACGGAAGGGATCATTCCGGCAATCGAAAGTGCGCACGCTGTGGCCTACGCAAAAAAGGCCGCGGCCGGGATGGGCAAGGATAAGATCGTCGTTGTGAACATTTCGGGCAGGGGAGACAAGGACGCCGCGGCGATCGCGCGTTACAGGGGGGTGGATATCCATGACTAAAACAAAAGCGGCATTTTCCGGAGGAAAAGCGTTTATCCCGTTTCTTACGGCGGGCGATCCCAGTCTCGCGGTGACGGAGGAGCTGATTGTGGAACTGGCTGCGGCGGGGGCGGACCTGATTGAGATCGGCATCCCGTTTTCGGACCCGGTGGCGGAAGGACCGGTGATTCAGACGGCGGACGAGCGGGCGCTTGCTGCGGGAACAACGACAGACGGGATATTCGCAATGGTTTGCCGTGCGCGCGAAAAGACAGGCGTGCCGTTGGCTTTCATGACCTATATTAACCCGATCTATAGCTATGGGAGCGAACGGTTCGTGGAGCGGTGCGCGGAGCTTGGCGTGGATGCGCTGATCGTACCAGATCTGCCGTTTGAAGAAAAAGGGGAGCTACAGCCGTATTGCACGGAATATGGAGTGGATCTTGTTTCGCTGATCGCTCCCACTTCAAAGGAACGTATCAGGACCATTGCACGCGAAGCGGAGGGATTTCTGTATTGCGTATCGTCGCTGGGAGTGACGGGAGTGCGCACGGCTATTGCAGCGGACGTGGGGGAAATGATTTCCCTTGTGAGGGAGGTTTCGGACATTCCCTGCGCAATCGGCTTTGGCATCGCTACGCCGCAGCAGGCGGAGGAGATGGCGCGGAAGGCGGACGGGGCGATCGTGGGGAGCGCGATCATGAAGATCGTCGCCCGGTATGGGGCGGACTGCGTTCCGCATGTAACGGCGTATGCGCAGGAGATGGCGCGGGCCGTACACGAGGCAGGGTAAGAAACAAAAAGGCCGCCTTCTGTGCGGCCTTTTTTGGTGCCGGAAGCAATTTTATTGCAGTGGCAGGATTTCGTAGCCCTGCCCGCGCAGGATATCGATCAGGTCGGGAAGGATTGCCGTATTGTCCGTGGAAACTGCATGGAGCAGCACGAGTTCGCCGGGATGGATGTTTTCGGCGACCTTTGCCAGGGCAGCCTCCCGGCCCATCTGGTCGTCCGGTTCGTAATCGTAATAGGCAAAGCTCCAAAACGCGCTCTTATAACCGAGCGCCTGCGTGAGCGCGAGCGTCTGCTGTGAATATTCGCCCATGGGCGGTCGGAAGACCGTCATTTCGACGCCGTAGGTGTCACGCATGAAGGTATGCAGCGTTACGATCTCGCCGCGCGCCTCTTCGAGCGTGAGATCAGGCATGGAAAGATGACGAACACTGTGGTTGCCGATTACATGGCCTTCATCAATCATCCGCTGAACAAGCGCAGGATTATCGCGCACATAGGAATAGGTGACAAAGAAGGTAGCCTTCTGGTCCTTTTCTTTCAGCACGTCGAGGATTGCCGCCGTATTGCCGTTTTCATATCCTTCGTCAAACGTAAGGTAAAATTTCTGTTCCTCGGGCATGATGAACAGGGCGCTGTATTTTCCATAGGTTTCCTGCGCGGACAGAGCGCCGACAGGACGGTTCAGGTCGTCCTTTTCAAGGCCCTGCCCCCAGCCGTCCTTTGTTCCGTCGAGCGCGGAAATCGCTTCATAATCGATGAGAATCTCCTCGATCGGCGTTTTTGTCGGTGCGGGCGTGGGCGTTGTGGACGGAGCCGGCACGGGGGAAGGAGAGGGACTCGGACTCGGCGCGGAAGACGGCGCCGTCGTGGATGCAACGGCCGGGGACGGCGTATTTGCGGAGGTGTTCGCGGTGGAGGCCCTGGAGCAGCCCGTGAAAACAATGCCGCTTATCATAAGAAGGCACGATACTGTAAAAAGAAAACGCTTCATATATGAGCTCCTGTTTGTGTCATTTCTCCAACCAGTATACCACAGGCGGGAACGCGGCCCAAGGGAACGGGAGAATAGTTCACAAAAATGATGCAAAACAGGAATGCGAAAAATGATATATTTTCTCGATGAAAATATATTGCGCATATCGGGGAATACAGCAGATAAAAGGAAAAAACGGGAATTAAACCGGAAAATAAAAATATATTTTCAGGCTAAAAATAATGATTGACAATCCGGGAAAAGCATATTATGATAAATATAAAGTTAAACTAGAGTTTGACAGTTGTAAAAAACCTATACGTTATTAACCACTCATTCTGAGTGGCTTTTTTTATTTCCAGCCACTTTTTTCGTTCCCTATACCGCCTTTTTGGGGCCGGTTAATAACGTATCCTTTTTTAATCAATGGCGATTATAACTAAATAGGGAAACCCCGCAGGGGGAAATGCAGTAAGGATAACAGTTACTGGAATTGAGGACGGACCGTATGCTGAACATTAGTAATCCAGAGCTATCCGAGAAGGATAGGAATCAGCTGCAAATACTAGATGAATTGATTTCCGGGGAAAAGGTTTCGGCCTCCGATATCGTTTCCAAGATAGGGATCAGCGCAGCGACCATAAGCAGGGTTTTTCGGAATCTGAAGGAAAAAGAGCTTATCAAATATCTGGGGAAAGAGAAAAAGGAAAAGGGAAGAAGCCCGGAATTATTCAGTATCAACGATAAATACGGATATATGATCCACTATTATATGACGGCTACCGATATTTACGGCTATCTGATCGACATCACGGGCCATCCGGAAGGAAAAAGCCACACGGGGTACAACCCGCAGGGAACGCTGGAAGAACTGCTGGAGATTATTGACCGGATCAGAAACGAACTGACAAGCGCGAACGGCCAGCGTGCCGGGAGGCTTTTGGCCGCGGGGTTTTCGGTTCCCGGGGTTGTCAACCAGAAGGCCAGAATGGTGCATAAAATACCGGATGTATACTTATTGAGCGACACAAGGTTCTTCGATTATGCGGAAAGAGTCCTGGGGGTCCCGGTCATTGTGAACAACGTATCGTGGCTGGCCACGGTGGGGGAAAAAACGTCGGTCTATCCTTTTGTTGAAGACCTCGCCTATATTACGATCACGGAATCTACCGGTATCGGCATGGGAATCGTGATCGGGAACAAGCTGGTAAAGGGCGGACGAAACTATGCCGGCGAAGTCGGGCAGACCTATTTTGACAGCAGGCGTACTTTTGAGGATTACCTGAACGGGAAAGGGCAGCTTGAATCGGAAGCAAGCCTACAGACACTGTATCACCGCATAGAAGAAAAGCTGCGTGGCGGCGGCTGCGGGATACTCGGAAAAATGATGGAGGAAGAGAACGGCAGACCCCTGTCGCCTGAAATACTGGAAAGAGCCGCCGTGTCAGGAGACGAAGACGTCAAGGAGATTATGGGACAAACGCTCAAAGCATGGGCCGCGATCCTGATTAATATAGACCTGATGATAAATCCGGAGTTGATTGTTGTCGGGGGCAGAATCTCGACGGAAAATCAATATATCCTGACTTCGCTCAACGATATGTTTTCGCGCCTTGGGATGTTCAGACCGGACATCAGGCTGAGCGTCCACGGCGAAAATGCCCAGCTGATCGGCGGGATACAGGCATTGAAGGAATATGTTTTTAATCATATTATCGCAAAGGAAGTAATTGGCTGAGGACGGGAGGCGTTTAAAATTAAAGGCTGGCAAACAGAGGCCCAGGACTAACGGCAGATTTCCGATCGATCCATTTTAAGAGAAGTGGCGGAAAAGAACAGTGAGTCCAAAGCCATTTCACCAGGAAACATTTAAAAACTGAATCTATATTTCATGTTCTCAAAAATCACAGTGATAACAGGAGGTTTATTTCATGATGAATTTTTTCGATCTTAAAGGAGAGGTGGCCTTTGTTACAGGGGCCAGTAAGGGCCTTGGGAAAATGTTCGCGAACACGCTTGCCGGAGCCGGCGCAAAGGTATGCCTGCTTTCGTTTGAAGAGGAGGATCTGCTGCGTACGGAGCGGGAAATGAAGGACGCGGGCTATGACGTGATGAGCTGCTATGCGGACATCACGGATGAGCAGGAGGTTGAAAAAGCGGTCGCGGCATGCGTCGAAAGATATGGCACGATCGATATCCTTGTGAACAACGCGGGAATCGGCCGGCTCAACAAAGCGCCGCAGGACACGACTCTCAGGGAATGGCAAAAGGTAATCGACATCAACGTAAACGGAAGCTTTATCTGCGCGAAGGCGGCCGGCAAGGTGATGCTTGAAAAGCAGAAGGGCAAAATCATTAATATGTCGTCCATATCGGGCAAGGTTATCAACAAGGGCGTTCACGGCGGATCGTACGACGTATCCAAGCAGGCGGTCGACGGGCTGACAAGGGCGCTTGCGACGGAATGGGCAAAATACAACATCAATGTAAACGCCATTGCCCCGGGATATTTCATGACGGACCCGAATAAGGAATTCTTTGCTGCGGACCCCGGGTTTTACGACCTCGCGCTCAGCCTGATCCCGGCGGGGCACATGGCGCAGCCGGAGGACCTGGCGGGAACGCTGCTTTATCTGGCGTCGCACGCATCCGATTACGTACACGGGACGATCATCCAGGTGGACGGCGGTTACATGGCCTGGTAAAAACGGAGCAGGTAACAGAATGTGAAATGAGAGGTGAAGACAGTGGCAAATACGTTGTTGCAGTTAAACGACATCACGAAGGAATTCCCGGGCGTGCTGGCATTAAGCAAGGTGCAGCTTGACATCAGGGAGGGCGAGGTCCTTGCCCTGGTGGGGGAAAACGGCGCGGGAAAATCGACATTAATCAAAATATTGACCGGAGCGCTTGACGGCTGGTCGGGAGAAATTTTGTGGAAGGGAAAACCGCTTGACGTCCATCATCCGTGGGAAGCACAGCAGGCGGGAATCTCCACCATCTATCAGGAGCTTACGCTCTGTCCGGCGCTGTCTGTCGCGGAAAATGTTTTTTTGGGGCGTGAACCGCGCAGGGCGAACGGACTGATCGACTGGGCCAAAATGAACAGGATGACCAGGGAAACGCTTGCGCGGCTGAAGGTAGACGTACCACCGACGGCGCAGGTGGCCTCGCTTACGGTCGCAAACCAACAGCTGATCGAAATTGCGCGGGCCCTTACGATGAACGCCCAGCTGATTATTATGGACGAGCCGACCTCCTCGCTTTCGGAGCATGAGGTAGCGACCTTGATGGGGATCATAAAGGACCTGCGGGCGGAAGGAGTCTCGATCCTGTATATCTCCCACAAATTTGAAGAAATATTTGAGGTATCGGACCGGATCAGCGTTCTGCGGGACGGCGAATATATCGGTACGATGGATACGAAGGACGCGGAGCTTGACGAGGTACTTTCGATGATGGTGGGACGGACCGTCAATATCCGTTTCCAAAAACGGACGAACGAAATCGGCGAAGTTGTGTTCTCGGTCAACAACCTTACGGCTGCGGGGGTGTTTGAAAATATTAGCTTTGACCTGCGGCAGGGCGAAATACTCGGGATATCGGGGCTTGTGGGCGCAGGCCGCACGGAAATGGCGCGGGCGATCTTCGGTATCGACCGTGTCGATTCGGGGGAGATGACGGTCTACGGCAGCCCGTGCAGGATTCCCCGCTCGCCGAAGGAGGCGCTTAAGCTGGGGATCGGTTTCCTGCCGGAGGACCGCAAAGACCAGGGGCTGGTACTGATGATGTCGATCCAGTCCAACGTGACGATGCCTTCCCTTGCAAAAAACAAACAGAATTTTACCATCAAGTTCAAGCAGGAGGAAAAATTGGTGGACGGCTATGTGGAAAAGCTTTCGATTAAGACCCCGTCGATTGAGCAGCTTGCACAGAACCTGTCGGGCGGCAATCAGCAGAAGGTCGTTATTGCCAAGTGGCTGGCCAGCCAGTCCAAAATATTGATCTTTGACGAGCCAACGCGCGGGATCGACGTGGGCGCAAAGGCCGAAATTTACGAGCTGATGAACGAGCTGGTCGCCCAGGGATACAGCATCATCATGATCTCGTCAGAGCTTCCCGAGGTAATGGGAATGAGCGACCGGGTCATGATTATGCACGAAGGCAAGGTTGCGGGGATCTTCAGCAAGGACGAAATAACGCCGGAATCGGTTATGGGCTATGCGACGGGCATGAGCAGCTGAGAACCGCGGAGAGTTAAACAGGAGGTATTGATATTGTGAAAAATGAAATGACAGTTGAAACAAAAAAACGGCATAAGAAATCATTCCTGAGCACTTTGCTGGGCATCCCCGAGGTAACGATCGTTCTGTTCATCGTCATTGTAGCCGTCTTTATCGGTGTCCAGTCGAGCACGTTCTTTACGGGCACCAATATGTTGAACATCACCAAGCAGATCGCGGTGAACGGAATCATGTCGGTGGGAATGATGCTCGCCATTATCGCAAAGGGCGTAGACCTTTCGATCGGCTCGATGCTTGCCCTTGTATGTGCGGTGGCAGGATCGTTTATCGGTATCGGCGCACCGGCGTGGGCCGTCCTGCTGATCTGCCTTGCGCTCGGCGCGGCCTGCGGTTTCCTGAACGGTTTTTTGATCGTAAAGCTGCGGGTAATGCCGATCATCGTCACACTGGGTACGATGAACATTTTCCGGGGGATCGCCTACGTATATTCCGGCGGGAAATGGACGACGAACCTGCCCAAGGACTTCCTTGTGATGGGAAACGATTTCGCGCCGGCGGTCATCCTTGCGGCGGTCATCATCCTCTTCGCGATCATTATGAAGTATACGAGGTTCGGCCGGTATGTCTATGCGATCGGCAGCAATGAGGATTCGGCACGCCTTGCCGGGATCCGCGTCGATAAAACGAAAGAAATGATCTATATGTGTTCGGGACTGCTGACCGGCCTTGCAGCGATGATCTTCATCGGACGCACGGGCGCGATCCAGCCGAGCGCAGGCGTGGGCTATGAAATGGACGCGATTGGCGCGGTTGTGCTTGGCGGCGTCAGCTTCCTCGGCGGGAAGGGTTCCGTATTGGGCACGCTGCTTGGGGCAATCCTTATGGGACTGCTGATGAACGGCATGACGCTGCTTAAAATATCGGCCAATTACCAGGGCCTTATCACCGGGGTGGTTATCATACTGGCCTTGCTGCTCGATACGGCAAGAACATTATATAAGGAAAGGAGAAGACAGTAATGCAGAAGCTGAATTCTCAGAAATCGAACGTTTTCTCGAAATTTGGATATGAAATCGCCCTGCTGATCTTTTTGGCCGCATGGTTCGTTATCATGGGGATCGCAAACCAGAGCTTCCTTACCGCAAACAATATCGTTACGGTAATTACCCGCATCAGTGAAGTGGCGATCGTCGCGGTGGGCATGACGATCGTAATCATCGCCGGCGGATTCGACCTTTCGGTGGGAACCGTAATGGCGATCGTTCCCGCGGTTATGGGGCTTTGCTACGGCATGGGAATGAATTTCGCGCTTGCGATTATTCTGGCAGTCGTTATTGCGGCGGTGATCGGCCTGCTGAACGGCGTATTGATCGCCAAGGCGCGTTTCCAGCCTATCATCGGTACGCTTGCGACTATGACGGCGCTCCGCAGTATTATATATGTCATCACGGACGGCCGCCCAGTCAGCAGCTTCCCGGAGGGATACGAGGGACTTGCGCACGGGAGCCTCGCCGGAATTCCGATCCCGATCATTTTGATGGTTGTGGTGGCGGTAGCGTTCGCGTGGGTCATGACGTCCACAAAGTTCGGGCGTTTCGTGTATGCCACGGGCGGAAATCCAAAAGCAGCAAATATTTCCGGGATCAATACGGACCGGATAACGATTATGGTCTATGTGCTGAGCGCGCTTCTTTCCGCGCTTGCGGGCATCATCTTTTCTTCTCGCCTTATTTCGGCGTCCCCGGATGCGGGCACAAACACAGCGTTTGACGTGGTAACGGCAGCCCTGCTCGGCGGGACAAGCATCGCGGGCGGCAAGGGGAATATTCCCGGGACCATTATCGGGGTCCTGATACTGAATTTTATTATCAATGGGTTCAATCTTCTTGGAATCAATGCCTACTGGCAAATGATATTCATGGGCTGCGTACTGCTTGTTGCAGTCGGTTATGATTCAAGACGCCGCAGCGGAGGATCCAAAACAAAGAAACACAAAGCGGCGGCAAACGTATAAAAAAGGCAGGCCTGGGGGGGAGGTGGTACGCGAAAACGACGGTTTAACTGGAAAGGACCGCATATGCGGCCGAAGAATGAAAGATGTAAAAATATGGTACAAATAAGGAGAAAAAAATGAAAAAATACAAATTATTGGTAGCATTTGTAGTTGTGGCGATCATGGTTATGTCCGTAATCGGATGTTCCGCTGAGGCCCCGGCAGAGAGCCCGGCCCCGGCCGAAAGCACGGCGGCGGAGAGCGCGGCCCCGGCGGAAAGCTCTGGAGCAGAAGCCCCGCAGGCAGCCGACGGAGAGCCTTATAAAATCGGCATCGTTGTAAAGCAGATGGGTGCGCCTTACTTTGACTATGCGGCGGAAGGCGCTAAAAAAGCGGCCGCCGAGATGGGTGCTGAGATCATCTCCTATACCGGACCTTCTTCTGAGGACGTGAACCAGGAAATCACATTTATCGAAGACCTGATTACTCAGGGCGCCGATGCAATCCTTGTTTCCACGGCGGACAGCACGGCGATCATTCCGACGATCAATAAGGCGATGGAAGCGGGCGTCGCGGTATTTACTTTTGATATCGACGCTCCCGACAGCGAAAGGCTGTTCTGCGTAACGGCAGGCAACGCACAGGAAAGCGGCGCGGCGATCGGCGAGAGTCTTGCAAAGCAGATTGACGGCAAAGGGCAGGTTGCGCTCCTGACGGGCGGCCTTGGCTCGGAAACGCTGAACCAGAGGCTGGATGCGATCAAAGAAGTGCTGGCCGGTTACCCGGATATCGAAATCGTGGCAACGGAAGCCTGCGACGATAACTTTGAGAAATGCGTATCCCAGGCGGAGAACCTGATCCAGACCTATCCAGACCTTAAGGCGTTCGCGGGCGTATCGTCCGTAAATCCGCCGGCGGCGGCAATGGCGATCCAGTCCGCAGGAAAAACGGGTGAGATCATCTCGCTTGGAATAGGCCTTCCGTCCCAGTGCGCGGAATATGTGGATGCGGGGATTATCCCGGAGCTGACGCTGTGGGATCCCGGCGTGATGGGCTATGACGCGGTTGCGGCGGCTGTCAATTACCTCAAGGACGGAAGCCTTCCGCAGGACGGACAGGATTACGGTGAATACGGCGGCAAGCTGATCGTGGCCGAAGGTGAAACAGTCGGCTATATCCCGAGCATTATCTTCACCAAGGATAACGTACACGATTACGAATTCTAAACCCGAAGCTATGAGCAACATGCCGGAGCCATGCCGCCGGGGAGGAGCCCGGCGGCATGGGCCGGCGAATGGCACGAATCCAGAATGGAAGGGAAGAAAGATATGAAAGAACTGAGAATGGGCATCGTCGGCGCAGGAATCTGGGGAGAAACGCACGCCAGCATCTATAACGAACACCCCTTTGCGCAAACGGTTGCGATCTGTGACAAAGACAAGGCAAAGGCGGAAGCCTTGGCCGCGAAATTCGGCGTAGGGGAAGTTTATACGGACTACAGGGAAATGGCGGAAAAATCAAGCTGTGACGCAATTGCGATTGTCACCCCTGATTTTCTGCATGCCGATATTGCCATTGCGTGCGCGAACGCGAAAAAGGACTTGCTGATTGAAAAGCCGCTGGCTACCACGCGCGAGGACGTGATGAACATGATGGAAGCGTTTGAGAGAAATCACGTCCGCGCGATGGTAGACCTCCACAATAGGTGGAACCCCACCGTGAATACGGCAAAGCAATCGATCGACGCGGGGAACCTCGGCACGCCATACAGCGCCTACGGCCGTCTCAACGACATCAAGTGGGTTGCAACAGACATGCTGTCGTGGGCCGCGAAGTCCTCGATCCTGTGGTTTCTCGGGAGCCATTGCCTCGATACGCTCCGCTGGCTCATGGGCAGTGAGGTGGAACGCGTTTATGCCGTCTCCCGCGAAGGCGTACTGAAGAAGCTCGGGGTGGACGTACCGGATATGTATCTTACGACAATCGAATTCAAAAACGGTGGGATTGCACAGATGGAAAACGGGTGGATCACACCGAACGCGAACACCTGTATCAATGACATCAAGTTCACGGTGCTGGGTACGGACGGTATGATTAACATCGACTGCTCCAGCCACAACATGATTCAGGAAGTGACGGACAAAAAAGTAACGACGCCTGATATTATCGTAAGAAACCGTGTAGACGGAAAAGTAAAAGGATTTGCCTATGAAAGCATCCGTTCTTTCGTGGACCGCCTGATCGACGGGAAACCGTTCCTCGTGAGCACGGAAGATGCGGCCAATACCTCGCTGGCGCTTCTGGCGGTGCTGGAGTCCGCAGAGAAGAGGGAACCGGTGACAGTGAAATATTAAGACCCATGTCGTTTTCTTCTTTCGGGCGGAGGATACCGGTCGTTTCCTCCGCTCCGGGGAAGCGAAGCCGGGGTATACCGGCACAAGCGGGATGTGAATATTTTTCGGACCCGCGGCGGCAGGACGGAATACGGGAGATATTCCGGCCGGAAGCAGCGGTGAAACGCAAAAGCTGCCGGAAAGGCAGGGCGCTGACGCAGGCCCGGCGCGCCCCGGGTATATGACCGCCGGAGAATGAAAGACACCGGACCCGCGCGTGCGGGCGTTCGGATCAAATATATGCAAACAATAAAAATCAGAGGTGGAAATCATGGATCTATTATCGACAATCAAAAATTCCAACATGGAATATTTTTTTCCCAAGGGCTGGGATCTCAGGAAAATAGACGGGTGCTGCGCGCACAGGCCGGAAGAAATCTTTGAAAAGCAGGAATTCTGGAACGACGGCTTTAAACCTGTGATGTGCGAGAACAATACGACCTTTGGTATGATGATGGGGCATGAAATCGCCCTTACCATCAAGCGGGCAAAGGACGCAGGGGAAAAACTCGCCCTGATCCTGCCGGTGGGACCGATGGGAATGTATGAATGGGCAGTGTATTTCCTGCGGGAATGGAATGTGGACTGCGGACACGTATATGGCTTTAATATGGACGAATGGAGCGACGAAACGGGGACGACGCTCGATAAAAACAACAACGGCTCCTTCCAGCATGCTATGGAACAAAGCTTTTACGGACCGCTCGGGGAATTGACCGTACCGGAAAACCAACGCAATTTCGCGACCCGGGAGAACCTTCCGGCCTATGGGGAAAAGATCGCGGCGCTGAAAAAAGAAGGCGCCAAGCTCGTTACCGTATTTGGGATCGGCAGGGTGTTCCATATTGCTTTCTGGGAACCGCATTTCGCGGGGGAATACGATTCCATCGGGGACTGGAAAAAGCAGACGCACAGGCTGGGGGCGCACCTGCATCCGCTTACTATTGAACAAAATGCGCTGCACAGCTTTAAGAGCAGAACCACGCAGGTTCCGGCTTTTGCCAACACGATTGGTCCCGGCCTATTCCTGCAGTCCGATAAAATTATCGGCGGCTGCGACGGATGCTACGACAGGGGGATGATGTGGCAGGGAATGTCGCTTTGGGTGGCGCTGCGCTACGGACCTGATATGTGGGTGCCTGCAAGCTTCATGCCCACGCTGCCCGGGAAACTGTTCTTTATTAGGGAGCTGGCTGGTCCGCTGGAAGCGGAATGCAACTGAGCAGGGTGAAGAAACAATAAGGAGACAGGCGCCATGAAAAATAAATTTGACCTGAGCGGGAAGACCGCGGTTGTTACCGGAGCCGGGCAGGGGCTGGGGAAAGCGTTCGCGAAATCCCTCGCCGAGGCGGGCGCGGAGGTGTTCCTCATGGCCCGCAACCTCGGCCGCCTGAAAGAAACGGCCCGGGCGATCGGCGAGGGGTGCGGCGGCAGGACCCATGCCTGCGCGCTTGATATTACGGATGAGGAGAGCGTGAAGGCGGCGTGCCGGATGGTGACGGACACGGCGGGAAGGATCGATATCCTGGTCAACAATGCGGCTGTCGGGCGGAGCAGCAAACGGCTGGAAGAGGAAACCCTCGGGGAATGGAACAGTATCCTGGGGACAAACCTGACGGGAACGTTCCTGATGATGAAGCATGTGGGCAGGATCATGATTGCCCAGAAGAGCGGGAAGATCATCAACCTCGGTTCCATGACGGGACATGTTGCCATGCGCAACCCGACGATCGGGGCCTACGATGTATCTAAGGCGGGAATCGAATGCCTGACGCGGTTGATGGCAGGCGTATGGTCGGAATACAATATTACGGTCAACGCAATCTGCCCGGGCTATTATATGACGGACATCAATAAAGACTATGTGCACGAGCATCCGGATTTTTATGAGGATTCCCTGAAGCAGATTCCGCTCAAAAAATGGGGAGAGCCGGATGATATCGGCGATATTGCCGTGTTTATGGCATCTTCCGCATCCGACTATATGACGGGGGCGGTCCTCGTGACGGACGGCGGATATACGGTTTGGTGAAAGGAGAAAGCGCTGTGAAATTATCTGGAAAAATTGCGGCAGTAACAGGAGGAGGCGGCGGAATCGGCCGTGCGGCGGCGGAGACTTTCGCGCGGGAAGGCGCGGCCGTACTGATCCTGGAAAAAGACGAAAAGATGGGCAGGGAAACAGAAGAAAAAATAGCCGCGGACGGCGGCAGGGCGGAGTTTTTTGCACTCGATATTTCGGACTGGCAGAAGGTGCAGGATGTGTTTGGAGAAATTGGAGAAAAGTACGGTGGGATCGACGTTCTGTACAACAACGCCTCCGTATTCTGGGGAACAAAGGACGCCGCGCTCGATGTGCTTGACGTGGCTGTTTTTGAACAGATCATCCGTATCAACCTGTTTGGGATGATGTATTGCTCGAAAGCGGCGATCCCGCTGCTGAAAAAACGCGGCGGCGGAAGCATCATCAATACATCGTCGAGCTGCGGACTGATCGGCATCCCGAACTGCGACGCATACAGCGCGTCCAAAGGGGCGACGATTTCTCTTACGCGGTCTATGGCGGTGGAATTCGGCCCGGAAAAAATACGTACGAACTGTATTGCGCCGGCAGCGATCCACACGCCGATGATTTATGAAAGCGACCTCAACAAGCCGACCTTTGACGAACAAAAGTTCCTGACGCAGGGAACGCCCATTAGGAGGTGGGGAACGGCGCAGGACATTGCCAATATTGCCCTGTTCCTGGCAAGCGATGACGCGAGTTATATGAACGGCGCGGTGCTTGTCGCCGACGGAGGTATCACGGTTTCGTAAACCTCATATAGATATTGGAAGGATATGCGCGGGGCTTTTAGCGGGAGCCCCGCATGCGTATCCAAAGCAGGCGGAGAAGCGATGAAAAAAATAACGATCGAAGACAAACGGAACGGAATCCTGGGGGAGGCGCTCCCGGATTACGGAGGGATGCTCACAAGGCTTCGCTATCATGGAAAAGAGATTATTTTCTTTGATGAAGCCGTACTTCATCAATCCAATATCCTTGCGGGCGGCTGCCCGGTGCTTTTTCCTTTCCCGAGCAGGACCGCGGGAGATAGTTACCGGCTTGGCGAAAAAACCTATTCTATGCCTTTCCACGGGCTTGTCAAATCGGCGCAGTTCGGCGTACAGGAAACGGCGGAAAACAGTGTGACGCTTTATATTACCAATCATGAAGCGTCAATGCGGGAGAATTTTCCTTTCGATTTCCGGCTGGAGCTTACCTATAAGGTTGAAGGGAATACCGCGTACTTTATAACGACGGTACGTAACCGCTCGAATGAACCCATGCCGCATTATTTTGGCTGGCATCATTATTTTACCGCTTCGGACAAGTCGCGGTTCACATTGGAAGCAAACATGAAACGATATATAAATTATATCGACGGGGCGGAATACTTAAACGACGGGGCGCCCGACCTTACGCAGCCGGGAGACTATGTTTTTTACGAAAAAAAACCGGGCGGCACGCAAATAGTAAACAGCGCGGACGGCTACAGGGCCGTTCTGGAAACGGATGATTCCTATGAAGCGCTGGTCGTGTGCACCCTGTTTGAAGGCAGGATCACGGCGGAGCCGTGGCTTGGCGTGCCGGACTCTATCAACAGGCAAAAATATGTGAAATGGGTCCCTCCGCACGAAAGCAGGCAATACTGCCTTGCGGTCAGGCTGTATGATATCGAAGGATAGAAAAAGGAATGGCGAAAGCCATTCCTTTTTCGTAAGGCGTTTTGCTTTTAGTCACATTCGTCCTGCAGGGCATCGTAGCCTTCCTCGCCCGTACGCACCTTGACGACGTTCTCCACATCATAGACAAAGATTTTGCCGTCGCCGATGTGCCCGGTGTAGAGCGCTTCCTTGACCGCGTCAATCGCCGCCCGGACGGGGATCTTGCAGACAACGATTTCGACTTTTACCTTGGGCAGGAGGTTGATATCCACGGGTATGCCGCGGTAATATTCTGTGTGGCCCTTCTGCATACCCGCGCCCATGACCTGGGATACCGTGATCCCTGTGATGCCGATGCTTTCCAGCGCAGACTTAAGAGCGCCGAATTTATCCTGGTTGGCGATCACGACGATCTTCGTCATTTTTACATCGCCGGAGGGAACGCCGGCCGCTTCCTTGGGCATCCGTTCTACCGGCACCGCTTTTTCAAGGGACGCCGGCTCGTCAGTCTTCATGCCTTCCGTCGTCAGGAAGCCGGTTGCTGTGGCGGGCATGAAGTCGGCGTAGCCGTTCGCAAGACCGTGTTCCTCGATGTCGAGGCCCGCAAGCTCTTCCGCTTTGGAAACGCGCAGGCCGACCGTATGTTTCAGGACCTGGAATACGATCGTCATGGTGGCGGCCACCCAGGCGACAACGGAGACGACGCCAAGCGCCTGAATGCCGAGGAAGGAGGCGTCCCCCGTATATACGAGGCCGCCGTCCACCGCGAAGACGCCGACGAGAAGCGTTCCTACCGCACCGCAGAAGCCGTGGACCGGGACCGCGCCGACGGGATCGTCGATCTTGAGCTTTTTATCGAGCAGCTCCACACCGAACACTACGACAAACGCCGCCGCAAGGCCGATGACGAACGCCGCCCACGGATCGACCATATCACAGCCTGCGGTGATTGCCACGAGTCCGGCGAGCGCGCCGTTAAGCGTCATGGAAACATCGGGCTTTTTATAGCGGATCCATGTAATGAACATCGCGCCGATCGCGCCGGCAGAAGCGGAAAGGCTTGTTGTCGTAAAGATTTTACCCGCCCAGTTGGCGCTGTCTCCCTGTACGCTGAGGGTGGAGCAGCCATTGAAGCCAAACCATGCAAACCATAGAAT
Source organism: Christensenella minuta (assembly GCF_003628755.1). Lineage (NCBI taxonomy): Bacteria > Bacillati > Bacillota > Clostridia > Christensenellales > Christensenellaceae > Christensenella > Christensenella minuta. The sequence continues at coordinate 417,912 of NZ_CP029256.1, forward strand.
AAATACGCCGAGCGCCGCAAGCGGGATGCTGTGCCCAAGGATCGCTTTGGGTTTTCCGTCCCGGCCGTACTTGCCGATCCGGGGGCCGAGAATCTTCGCACCGACGAGCGCCGCTACGCCGCCCACCATATGGACCGCCGTGGAACCCGCAAAATCGTGGAAGCCGAGGGCCGAAAGCCAGCCGCCGCCCCAGATCCAATGGCCGGAGATCGGGTAGATGACGAGGCTTATGATAACGCTATAAATGCAGTATGCAGAAAATTTGGTACGCTCCGCCATTGCTCCCGAGACGATTGTTGCCGCCGTAGCGCAGAACATAGTCTGGAAAATAAAGAATACGTATGGAGGAATATCGCCCATCAGGTATTCGTTCTGCACAAAGAAATCCGGCGTGCCGATGAAACCGCCCGCCGATACGCCGAACATCAGGCCAAATCCGACCGCCCAATAGACGACGGAACCGAGTGAAAAATCCATTAAATTTTTCATAATGATGTTGCCGGCGTTTTTCGCCCGCGTGAGGCCTGTCTCGACCATCGCGAAACCCGCCTGCATGAAAAAGACCAGCGCTGCGCCTAAGAGCACCCATACTGTGTCAACTGAAGAAAACATAATGAAACCTCCTAAAAATATTTAAGGCGCGCCTCCCGGAATAATGGGGAGACACGCCTTTGTGTCAAGCGATATTTAGCTGAGACGCCCGCCGCACGCTTATACGCTGAACAGCAAGTCGCCATAGGTTGGCCATGGCCAGATTTTTTTGCTGACAAAGGTTTCCATGGTATCGGAAATCCCGCGGAGCTCCTGCATGGCCGCAAACACATACTCGCGGTAATATTTCGCACATTCGCCGATCTCGCCGAATTGTTTTACGCCGAGAAGCGCCTGGTCGAGGGCGTCGACCGCCTTCACAAAGCAGGTGAGCTGCGAGGAAAGCTCGCAGGCGAGCCGCTCTTCCGCCGCTACCTCCGCGCCGATCTGCTTTTTCGCGAGAACGGCGTCGGTTAGTTCCTTTGTGTATGCGCTTACCGCAGGAATGATGCTCTTCTTGGACATTTGCAGCATGGTCAGCGCTTCAATATTCAGCGTTTTGCAGTAATTTTCCAGGATAATCTCGTAGCGCGAATGCATCTCCGCCTCGGTAAAGATGTGATGCGCGGTAAAGAGCTTCACATTCTTTTCGTGAATGAAGTAGGGCATGCAGTCCGCCGTGGACTTCAGGTTCAAAAGTCCGCGTTTTTCCGCCTCCGCCACCCATTCGTCGGAATAGTTGTTGCCGTTGAAGATGATCCGCTTATGCTCCTTCATCGTCCTTTTGATCAACTTCAGTACGTCTTGAGCAAAACAGCCGCCCTTTTCGAGTTCATCCGCAAATTGCCTGAGTTCTTCCGCAACGACGGTATTGAGGATGATGTTAGGGCCGGCGATCGAGAGGCTTGAACCGAGCATCCGGAACTCAAACTTGTTTCCCGTGAACGCAAATGGCGAAGTCCTGTTGCGGTCCGTCGTGTCTTTCTGGAAATTGGGGAGGACGTGTACGCCCATTTCCATATTGCATTTCACCTGGTCGGTGTAATCGCTGTCTGTTTCGATTGATTCCAGCACGTTTGTAAGCTCGTCCCCGAGAAACATAGAGATGATCGCCGGGGGAGCTTCGTTTGCACCGAGGCGGTGGTCATTGCCCGCGCCGGCGACGGAAACGCGCATCAGGTCCTGGTATTCGTCCACACCTTTGATAACGGCGCACAGGAAAAGCAGGAATTGCAGATTGCCGTGCGGATCGTCGGTTGGGTTCAAAAGGTTTTCGCCCGTATCCGTGCAGATCGACCAGTTGTTGTGTTTGCCGCTGCCGTTTACGCCCGCGAAGGGCTTTTCGTGCAGCAGGCAGGCAAGGCCGTGCCGGTAAGCGACGCGCCGCATCACCTCCATCGTAAGCTGGTTATGGTCGGTCGCGATATTTGTTGTCGTGAAGATCGGCGCCAGCTCGTGCTGGGCGGGAGCCACCTCATTGTGCTTTGTTTTGGCGAGCACGCCGAGCTTCCACAGCTCCTCGTCAAGCTCTTTCATGAATGCGGATACCCGCGGGCGGATCGAACCGAAATAATGGTCGTCCATCTCCTGGCCTTTGGGTGGTTTCGCGCCGAAAAGGGTACGGTTGCAGTACTTAAGGTCCCGCCGTTTTTCGTACATTTCGCGGTCGATGAGGAAATATTCCTGCTCAGGCCCCACAGTCGTGAGGACCCGTTTGACCTGGGTATTCCCAAACAGCCGCAGGATACGCAGTGCCTGGTCGTTAAGCGTTTCCATTGAACGCAGGAGAGGCGTCTTTTTGTCGAGCGCTTCGCCGCCATACGAACAGAAGGCTGTAGGGATGCACAGGATACCGTCCTTGATGAACGCGTAAGAGGTCGGGTCCCAAGCTGTATATCCACGCGCCTCGAAGGTCGCGCGCAGGCCGCCTGAAGGGAAGCTCGATGCGTCCGGTTCGCCCTTGATAAGCTCTTTGCCCGAGAATTCCATAATTACCCTGCCGTCCGGTGTGGGAGAGATGAAGCTGTCGTGCTTTTCAGCCGTCGTCCCCGTCATTGGTTGGAACCAATGGGTGAAATGGGTGACTCCGTGCTCGATCGCCCAATTTTTCATCGCATTCGCAACGACATTCGCAACGCCGATATCAAGGTCCTTCCCGTCCTCAATCGTCTTTTTCAGGGCTTTGTACGTCTCCTTGGGCAGGCGCTCCTTCATTGCCGCATCGCCGAACACCATACTGCCAAACAATTCCGGTACCTTTGTCATTTTTCATTGATCCTTCCTATTCTTATAGATTTTCCTTCAAAATTTGAAAAGCGCTGCGGGAAAAGTTTTTTCGGGTTTTTCCGCAGCGCCTTTGCTGTCCACGTTTTGAATTATAAGGCGGCAAAAATGAAAAGTCAAGGGATTTCAATGAAAAAATGAAATATTTTTTAGATAAATTGCAATATAAAGAAAATATACAACGGATTAATCCATAAAACGAAACATAAAATGCAAGAAATAATAAAAATATTTCATTTTTCTATTGACAGGAGTTTTTTTGGAGCGTATCATAACGGATGTAAAAAATGTATCGGAAAAAAGGTGGAAAAAGTGATGCAACCAAGAGAAGGCCAAGTAAGAATCCCGTCGGGATGCGCAATTTCCGGAATGTTTTCCAAAGAAGGAAAACGGATGGACGGAAGCTCTATTATAAAATCGATTGCCACGATGCATGACCGTTCCAACGGGCTGGGCGGCGGATTTGCAGGATATGGTATCTATCCGGAATATAAGGATTATTATGCATTTCATATCTTTTACGACCATAAGGCGGCAAAGCTTGCCTGCGAGGAGTTCCTGGAGGAGCATTTCGATATCATCAATCTCTCCAAGATACCAACCCAAAAGCATCCGCGCATCACGGATGAACCGCTTATCTGGCGGTATTTTGTAACGCCGCTGCATACGAAGCTTAAGGAAAGCCAGCTTGACGAAAAGGAATTCGTCGTGCGCAGCGTGATTAAGGTCAATACGAAAATCGACGGTGCTTACGTATTTTCCAGCGGGAAGGATATGGGCGTTTTTAAAGCGGTGGGGTATCCGGAGGATGTCGGCGAGTTTTACCGGCTTGACGAATACAGCGGATATTGCTGGACGGCGCATGGGCGCTATCCGACCAATACGCCCGGCTGGTGGGGCGGGGCGCACCCGTTTGCCATGCTGGATACGTCGATCGTGCACAACGGCGAGATATCCTCTTACGACGCCAACCGCCGTTATATCGAAATGTTCGGATATAAATGTACGCTTCTTACGGACACGGAAGTCATCACCTATATGATCGACTACCTGGGAAGACGGCAGGGACTCAGCTATGAAGAGACCGCAAACGTGATCGCGGCTCCCTTCTGGAGTACGATCGAGGGCATGCCGCCTGAAAAAGGCGCAAAATTTACCTATTTGCGCAATGCTTTTTCCAGTATGCTCATTACCGGGCCTTTTTCCATCCTGCTGGGATTTGAAGGCGGGATGATGGCGCTGAACGACCGGCTGAAACTGCGCTCCATGGTCGTGGCTGAGAAGGGCGGCATGGTCTATGTGGCAAGCGAAGAGTGCGCGGTCCGCACGGTCTGCCCCGAGCCGGACAAGATATGGGCGCCGCGGGGAGGCGAGCCGGTGATTGTAACGCTTAACAACAGACACGGACAAAACGAATGCTCAAAGGAGAGTGCGTAAGATGGCAGTCGATTATTTATATCCTGATTATGAAGTGGTGCGCAATCCTGAGCGGTGTATCGCGTGCCGCGTATGCGAGCGGCAGTGCGCCAACGAGGCGCATACGTTTGACGCGGAACTGAACACAATGAAAAGCGACGACGCAAAATGCGTGAATTGCCACCGGTGCGTATCGCTTTGCCCGACGCGCGCGCTTAAAATAGTCAAGACAGACCATACCTTTAAGGAAAATGCGAACTGGACGGGAGAGACGATCAAAGAACTCTACCGGCAGGCAGGAACAGGCGGCGTACTGCTTTCCTCGATGGGGAATCCGAAACCCTATCCGGTCTATTGGGACAGGCTGCTCATCAATGCGTCGCAGGTGACGAATCCTTCCATCGATCCGCTGCGTGAGCCGATGGAGACCCGCGCCTACCTTGGGAAAAAGCCGGAGCATATCCTCCGGGACCAAAACGGGGAGATCATATGCAATCTGGCGCCGCAGCTTCGGCTTAACGTACCGATTATGTTTTCGGCGATGTCGTACGGGTCGATCAGCTATAACGCGCATGAAAGCCTTGCGCGTGCGGCGCGGGAACTGGGTACCTTCTATAATACGGGGGAAGGCGGCCTGCATGAGGACTTTTACGAATACAGCGCCAACACGATCGTACAGGTGGCGTCCGGCCGTTTCGGCGTGCACAAGGATTATCTCAATGCAGGGGCGGCCATAGAGATTAAGATGGGGCAGGGTGCGAAGCCCGGGATCGGAGGACACTTACCCGGACAAAAGATTGTGGATGACGTTTCGCGTACGCGCATGATCCCGGAAGGAAGCGACGCGATCTCGCCCGCGCCGCACCACGACATTTATTCGATCGAGGACCTGCGGCAGCTTGTCTATTCCTTAAAGGAGGCGACGGACTACAAGAAACCGGTGATCGTGAAGATCGCGGCGGTGCATAATGTGGCGGCCATTGCTTCCGGGATCGCGCGCAGCGGGGCGGATATCATTGCGATTGACGGTTTCCGGGGCGGAACGGGCGCGGCGCCCACGCGTATCCGTGATAATGTGGGGATCCCGGTCGAGCTTGCGCTTGCGAGCGTGGACGCACGCCTGCGCGAAGAGGGGATACGCAACCATGTATCGATCGTCGTTGGGGGCAGCATCCGCAGCAGCGCAGATGTGGTGAAGGCGATCGCGCTTGGCGCGGACGCAGTGTATATCGCGACGGGTGCGCTCCTTGCACTTGGCTGCCACCTGTGCCGCAGCTGCCAGGCGGGAAAATGCAACTGGGGCATTGCCACACAGGAACCGGAGCTGGTGAAGCGCCTGAACCCGGATGTGGGCAGCGAGCGGCTTGTGAACCTCGTTCGTGCATGGGAGCATGAGATTAAGGAAATGATGGGCGGTATGGGGATCAATTCCATCGAAGCCCTGAAGGGGAACAGGCTGATGCTGCGCGGGATTGGACTCAATGAGAAGGAACTCAGCATCCTTGGCGTAAAGTATGCGGGTGAGTGAAGATGAAGCGAATTTATGTAAATGAAAAATGGTGCCTTGGGTGCCACCTCTGCGAATATAACTGCGCATTCGCGGGTTCAGCGGAAACAGACATGGTAAAAGCGCTGAAGGATGTGCATATCAATCCGCGTATCCGCATCGAAGAGGAAGGAAATATCCACTTTGCGGTTTCCTGCCGCCATTGCGAGGAGCCGCTCTGCGCCCGCGGATGTATCATGGGAGCGCTTTCCGTAGAGGACGGCATTATCATGATCGACCAGGATAAGTGCGTCGGCTGCTGTACCTGCATTTTGATGTGCCCGTATGGAGCAATCATGCCGTCTGGTACGGGAGTGATGCAAAAATGCGAATTGTGCGTCGAGACAGCAGGCGGGACGCCGGCCTGCGTGGAAGGCTGCCCGAACCGGGCGATCGTGTTTGAGGAGAGATAAGCATGAAATATGTACTCATTGGAAATTCCGCGGCAGCGGTCGGATGTATCGAGGGAATCAGGCAGCAGGACAAGAACGGTGAGATCGTAGTGGTCGCCGACGAGCCCTACCACACCTATTCGCGTCCGGCGATTTCCTACCTGTTGTGCGGAAAGACGACGGAAGAGCGGATGAAATACCGCCCCGGTGATTTTTACCAAAAAATGAACTGTACGGTTATGCTCGGCAGAAAGGCAACAAGGATAGAACCGCGGGAAAAATGGCTGCTCCTTGAGGATGGAACGGTTGTTGAATACGATAAATTACTGGCCGCGGCAGGCTCGCGGCCGTTTATTCCGGAGATCGAAGGACTTGCCGGGGTGAGCGAACGGCATACGTTTATGTCGCTTGACGACGCAAAGGCGCTCGATGCGGCGCTCAAGGCGGACAGCCGCGTGCTCATCCTGGGAGCAGGACTCATTGGACTTAAGTGTGCGGAAGGAATCGCACATAAGGTGGGGAAGATTGACGTTATCGACCTGGCACCGGCGATACTTTCGAGCATTTTGGATGCGGAAGCGGCACGCCCCGTTCAGGAACACATGGAATCGCAGGGAATCCATTTCCACCTGTCGGACGGCGTGCAGGAGTTCAAGGGAAACACGGCCGTGCTGTCAAGCGGGAAGGAGATCGGTTTTGACGTACTGGTTGCCGCTGTAGGAGTGCGGCCCAATGTGGAGCTTGCACAAAAAGCGGGGATCGAAGCGCGCAGGGGAATTGTGACGGACGAGCGGTGCAGGACGTCGCTGCCGGACATCTATGCCGCCGGGGACTGCACGGAAAGCTATGATATCACAACGGGTGAATCCCGGCCGCTTGCGCTCCTCCCGAACGCGTATATGCAGGGAGAGTGCGCGGGGATTAATATGGCGGGGGGAAGCAAGGAATATGATAAGGCGATTCCTATGAATGCCATTGGTTTTTTCGGCCTGCATATGATTACCGCCGGAAGCTATGACGGGGAACGGTTTATCCGTAAAAGCGGCCGGGATTACAAAATGCTCGTTTCTGAAAACGGCGTTTTGAAAGGATTTATCCTGATCGGCGATGTTGCACGCGCAGGCATTTATACCGCGCTGGTCAGGGAGCGGACGCCGCTTGAAACGATCGATTACGAGCTGATTAGGGAAAAACCACAGCTGATGGCGTTTTCAAGAAAGGAACGGGATAAAAAGCTGGGAGGTGCAGCGGGATGAATATCAATGCGGCGGGTATGTATTTCAAGGAGTTAAACGAGCAGATCAAGGCATCGGGAAAAGAAGTCGTGATCGATCATTGCATGGGCCAGAGGTATATTGGCAGCGGGCTTGCAGGGAAAAAGATCGTAATTAACGGTACGCCGGGGAATGCGCTCGGCGCTTATCTTGACGGCAGCATCATCACTGTGCATGGCAACGCACAGGATCAGGCGGGCGACACCATGAACGACGGGACGATCTATATTGCGGGTTCTTCGGGAGACGCGACGGGATATGCGATGCGTGGTGGTAAAATATTTGTCAACGGCGACGTCGGTTACCGTGCGGGAATCCATATGAAGGAATATAAGGAAAAAAGCCCGGTGCTGGTGATTGGCGGCTCGGCGGGGAGCTTTCTCGGAGAATACCAGGCAGGTGGAACGATCATTGTGCTCGGCATGGGATGCAAACGCCCTGTGGGGAATTTCTGCGGGATGGGGATGCACGGCGGAAGAATCTATCTGCGGTGCCAGACGCCGCCGGCCGACCTTCCCCGCCAAATCATCGTAAAAAAAGCGGAAAAGCAAGATATGAAGGCAATCGAAGCGTATATCAAGGAATTTTGCAGGGTTTTCGGACACAGCGAGAAAGCGGTGGCGGACAGTGATTTTTATGTCCTACGCCCGGATTCTAAAAATCCTTACCGCCAGCTTTATACGCAGAATTAGGGGGCTGCTTATGAGCCGGATATTGCTTACGTCCGGGTCTTTAAAGGGACGCGATTTTTTTGTGAGCCTGGTAAAAGAATACGGCGATCATGAGATGGTCTTTGCCGGCAGCGGCAGGGACGCGCGGGGGGCGCTTAGCAGGATGGACGTCGATCTTCTCGTGATCCATGCGCCTCTCCCGGATGAATTTGGCGAGGAGCTTGCCGAATATGCCTCGCGCAACAGCTATTGCGGAATCATCGTAGTGGCGAAGAGCGATACGGACGCCAGGAGCATCCTGCGGGTAGAAACGGCGGGCGGCCTCGTTGCGCTGACGCCGCTTTCCAAATCGTTATTCCGCCAGACATTCCGGCTTGCCTGTGCAACGCGCAACCGGATGCTTGGGATACACAACGAGAATAAAAAGCTTTCGCGCAGGCTGGAAGACATGGGACTCATCGACCGGGCCAAATGCGTATTGATCCAGGTGCTGGGTATGACGGAGCCGCAGGCACACCGGTACATTGAAAAGCAGGCGATGGACATGCGCGTATCGAAGCGCCAGGTCGCCGAAGAATTGCTTAAAACATATGAGGCATAGGGAGGGTAAGATGACAAAGTATATTTTTGTAACGGGCGGCGTTGTCTCGGGACTTGGAAAAGGGATCACGGCGGCGTCACTCGGACGGCTTTTGAAAGCGCGCGGCCTTAAGATTGCAGCCCAGAAGCTCGATCCATATATCAATGTGGATCCGGGCACTATGAGCCCCTTCCAGCATGGGGAAGTTTTCGTGACGGAAGACGGCGCAGAGACGGACCTTGACCTCGGGCACTATGAGCGGTTTATCGACGAGGATCTCAATAAATTCTCCAACCTTACGACAGGCAAGGTCTATTGGAACGTGCTGACCAAGGAGCGGAAGGGGGAATACCTTGGGGAAACGGTGCAGGTGATCCCGCATGTGACAAACGAGATCAAAACGTTTATTTATTCCGTGGGCAAAAAGACAAGCGCGGACGTGGTGATTACCGAGATCGGAGGAACGACGGGCGATATCGAAAGCCAGCCGTTTTTGGAGGCGATCCGCCAGGTAAGCTGCGAGGCAGGAAGGGATAACTGCCTGTTTATCCATGTAACGCTGGTGCCGTACATCAAAAGCTCGGGCGAGCACAAATCGAAGCCTACACAGCATTCGGTCAAGGAATTGCAGTCCTTTGGTATCATGCCCGATATCATTGTGATGCGCAGCGATGAGGCGGTGGGGGAAAGCATCAAGCAAAAAATCGCGCTTTTCTGCAACGTCAAACCGGATTGTGTCATTGAAAACCGTACACTTCCGATCCTTTACCAGGCGCCCCTGATGCTCGAACAAAATGGACTTGCGGATCTCGTATGCCGGGAGCTGCATATCGAATGCGGAAAGCCTGACCTCAGAGAGTGGAAACAAATGATCGCCCGTATCAAGAAGGCAAAAAAGCCTGTGAAGATCGCGCTCGTCGGAAAATACGTACAGCTCCGCGACGCATATCTTTCCGTAGCGGAAGCGCTCGCACATGCCGGATATGAAAACGGAGCACATGTGGAGATCGAATGGGTGGATGCAGAAGAGACCGGCGAGGACAATGCGGAGGAAAAGCTTGGCGGTGCAGACGGGGTATTGATTCCCGGAGGATTTGGCAACCGGGGGATCGAAGGGAAAATTGCGGCGGTAAAATATGCGAGGGAGCACAATGTACCGTTCCTCGGTATATGCCTGGGAATGCAGGCAGCGGTTATTGAATTTGCGCGCAATATCCTCGGATATCAAACGGCAAATTCACGCGAATTTAGCGGCAACAACGTTTATTCCGTTATCGATCTGATGCCCGAACAGGTGGATGTGGAGAAAAAGGGAGGCACGATGCGGCTGGGCGCGTATCCATGCCGCATTGCCCCGGATTCCATCATGCGGCGGGCCTATGGCACAGAAGAGATTGCCGAACGGCACAGGCACCGGTATGAATTCAATAATGATTTCAGGCGGCAAATGCAGGAGGCGGGTATGCGGCTGACGGGGCTGTCTCCGGACGGAAGGCTTGTGGAAGCGGTAGAACTCCCGGAAAACGACTTTTTTATCGGAGTCCAGTTTCATCCGGAATTCAAGAGCCGTCCCAACAAGGCGCATCCGTTGTTCCGCGAATTTGTTGCGGCGGCGCTTGCACGCCGCAAAGAAGGGGAATGATCTCACTTGCGATATTGAAAGAGGCAACAGGCCGGGCTGGCGGCCCGGATTTTAGTGCAAAAACAAAAGATACGGCGGGGACCGCCGGAACATATCAATAGTGAATGGAGAGCCGTTCATATACCGGCTGCAGGGCATCGTGCGCCTGGCAAAACGCATGGTACAGATCTTCATAGAGCTGTTTATTGCATGGATTAGGCTCGAAGATATCCTTGATGGAAAAAGCGGCATCCACTGCTTCGGCAGGCGAGGAAAACAGCCCGACGGCAACCCCACCAAGCAGGGCCGCACCAAGGACGCTGTCTTCGTTTCCCTGCAGCGTATAGACTGGCTTTTGGTAAATATCCGCTTTGATTTGACTCCAGACCGGGCTTTTGGCCGCACCGGAGACATGATGGACGACCTCTGCACGCACATTGTCTGCCTCGAGCACGTCGATCGTACGCTTCAAATCGAAAGCCACCCCCTCGAGAAGGGCGCGCGTCATAATGGGAAGCTCTGTACCGAGGTGCAGGCCGATGAACGCGCCGCGCGAATGCATACTGCCCATTGTTCTTTCACCGAGAAAATGGGGAAGGAACAACAGGCCATTTGCCCCGGCGGGCGTTTTTTCCGCGAGAGAGGATAGGTAATCATACGGATCTGCCCTCGCTTTTTCAGCTTCGTAAACTTCCCGGGCGGCAAGTGTGTCCCGGAGCCAGCGGTAATCCGCTCCGGAACCGTCCAGAGACCGGTATACGATCCAGCCGGAGACAGGACTGTGGATATTCAGCAGCCGTCTGTCGAGAATGGGGTGCCTTGAGTGGCAGGCAATGACGCCGGTTGTGGCGGAAAGATCGACAATGACATTTTTCCGGTGAATTCCGGAAATATACATGGAGGTTGGCATATCGCCGCTGCCTGCCGCAACCTTTGTGCCCGGATACAGCCCGGTTTCCGCCGCTGCCTGCCGGGAGACCTCCCCGACAACGGCGGTGGCAGGAACAATTGCGGGAAGCTTTTCCCGGTCTATTCCGATTTTGCGGATCAACAGGTCTGACCACTGGCCGGTGGCCACATCAAGCAGCAGGGAACCGGATGCCTCCGTAGGGTCGATACAGGCCATCCCCGTCAGCTTAAAGTTGATATAATCCTTGGGGGTCAGGACTTTATGGATCGCATCGTAAAGCTTTGGCTGATTTTCCCTGATCCAACGGATTTTGAGTCCGAACCAACTGGTAGCGGGAATATTCCCGGCTGTTTCATATAATTCCTCGGCCGTTCCGTCTTGGTAAAGACGGCCGACCAGTTCATAGGTACGTTTATCGCAGTATAACTGTATGTTTTCATCCAGCAGCTCTCCCTGTTTATCGAGCGGCACTGCGCCATGCATATGCGCGCAGCAGCCTACAGACAGGATGTCCTTCGGGTCGACGCCCGTTTCCCCGAGGATAGACCGGATACTGCCACAAATGGCCGGCCACCAAAGATTTGCGTTCTGCGTGGCCCACAGGGGACGTTCTACTTCGATGTATTGCGCCGTACTGCGGTGGGAGACAGCTTCGAGTTTTTCATCAAATAGAAAGACGCGAAGCGATTGGGAACCGATATCTATGCCCAGCATGTATTTCATTGATCTATCTCCTCCTTAAAAGGCCGACAAAAAAAGCCCAATATAGTCGGCAAGGCAGCTGTAAAGCCGCAAAAGCATATAGGATAGAAGAAACACAAATATTATCTGTATCTGGCGTTGGGACGTTTGCTGTTACTTATATACGTTGATATTTTCGGATGCATAGAAATCCGTATATTCCTTTGGCAGCCTTTCGGAACAAATAATATTGTTGATCTCTTCAAGCGGGCAGACGCACAGGAACGTACGCTTGTTGATCTTCCCGCCGTCCAGAAAAACATAAGTCTGATCCGAATTGTTCAGCAGATAGGAATATAAAGGGAGCTGGAAACGCTTGATAATAGAGTAGCCATATTCTAGATCGATACCGTCAACCGTGAAAAACGCTTTATCAAAATAAAGCTTGGGAAGCAGGCCGGTCGAAAATTCACTGAGGGTCTCTATGTGAGTGCGCCCGACAAAAATATCGCCGCCGATCAGCATCACGGAGACCGCCGGAGAGGTGGCCAGTTCCACAACTGCATTTACATTGGTCGTAACAACGGTAATGTTTTCGATTTCTTTAATATATCGGCTCATCAGCGTACAGGTAAGCCCACCGCCCAGAAACAGCACATCGCCCGGTTCGATGAGCGACGCGGCTATACGCGCGTTGCTGTCCTTGGTTTTGAAAAATGGGTCGTCCTGACGGATTTTTGCATAATCAAAAAACGTATTGACGGTTTCCTGCTTGATTTTTTGTACTCCGCCATGCATTTTCCTCAGTTTGTTTTTGGATACCAGAAGATTGATGTCTCTGCGAATAGTAGCGATAGAAGCGTCGGTCAGTTCACACAATTCGCCGGTCAGCGCGGTATTTTTTTTGTTGACATAATCAATGATTTTTTGCCTTCGTTCCAGTGGAAGCACGATCATTGCCCCTTATCATTTATTGCCGCAGCAAACGGCCAAACCCCATCTTTTTCCATTCTAATCCCTATTGAGTGCGTTGTCAATGATTTGCAGGAAAAAGCGCCTGAAATAAATCACAGAAGATCGTTTTATTGATCTTTTGTGATTTATAAGCTTGAAAAAGGGAAAAGCACAGCCGCTGACAGGGATGAGAAAACAGCGTTTTAATAGGACAAATGTGGAAAAAACAATGTTTATCGAAAAGAAAGATTGACGGAAACAAAAATAAATTTATAAAAATTAAACGAGAAATACCGATATAAAAGCTGTCCTTGGAGGTTTCCATGGGGATGGATGACTATATATAGATCGATATTAGCGAATAATATGAAAATATTTGATAAATTATGAATTTAATTATTGACATAAATGATTTATTATGATAATCTTCTGGATGAAGAAGCACAAATGTTAAACAATCTGAACTTTTTTACATGTTACAACCCAAAACTAAATGAACCACAAAGGAGAGGAAAAGATGAAAAAACTTTTAGTAGTTGTACTTTGCGTACTTTTTGTGATCGCCTTTGCAGGATGCGCGGCGGGCGTATCGCAGCCATCTGCTTCGACAGCGCCGGAAGCATCGGAAGCAGCGCCGGAAGCATCAAAGGCGTCGGAATCTGCTTCCGCAGAAACGGCGGACGGACAGTTCAAGGTAGGTTTTGCGATCAGGACGATGGACGGAGCCTATTATAAGACGCTTGCCGATGATGTTGAGAAAATGGCGAAGGAAGCCGGATGGGAATGCGTGGTCCTCAATGCGGAAGACGATATCGCGAAAGAGACCGAAAATATGCAGACACTCGTTTCGATGGGTGTCGACCTGATTTTCCTTGATTGCGTAGACCCGACGGCGGCGGTGGCGAGCATCCAGCTTGCGACAGACGCGGACATCGGCGTTATTAACCTCGACAGTGGCGTGGACGACGGAACCGCGCAGATCACGACGGTATACTCCGACAATGAACAGAACGGCCTTAAAGTCGGACAGGAATTCGTGAAAACGTTCAATGAGAAAAACGGAGCCGATACGGCGATCAAAGGAATCCTGCTTTCGGGAAACAAGGGAAGCATCGCAGGCGAGCAGCGCAGGCAGGGTCTGATGGCAGGCATTATCATGGAGCGGACCGGCTGCACGGAAGAAGAGGCATGGACGGCGGCCAAGGAGCTGGATCAGCAGGTCATCAGCGGCGGGAAAGGCGAAAATGCGGACGCAAACTTCACAATTGTAGGCCAAGGCTGGGGCAACTGGACAGAGAATGGCGGCCTCGAGGCGGCGGAAGACATCCTGACGGCGAACCCGGATACGAATCTGATTATGGGCGAAAACGACTCGATGGTGCTGGGCGCGATGTCGGCGATCGACAATGCGGGCAAGAAGGCAGGCGAAGACATTATGCTGATTGCGGCAGCAGACGGTTCGTTCAGCGGATATGATGCGATCAAGGCAGGCACATTCCTTGCAATCGGCCAGAACAGCCCCGGTAAAATTGCCGAATTGGGCATGCAGATCGCCAAAGAGATCCTGGTTGACGGACAAGATGCGGCAAGCTACGATCCGATCACGATGACCGAAGCGATCGCGGTTACGAGCGAAAATGTCGAGCAGGAATACGATTACGGATTCTGATTGCAGACTGTAACGAATCACATGGACGAAACTGGAAGTTGTAGCAAGTAAAAAGCCGTGCGTCCCACCTCCTGCGGTGGGCGCACGGTAAAAGATTGCCATAGAGGATTAAGAATGGCTTGGAAAGGGAGGTAAAGACGACAGTGGACGAATTGAGGCTGGATATGCGTAATATCAAAAAGCATTTCGGCGGTGTAAAAGCTTTGGACGGCGTGTCGTTCAGCGTGAGGCCCGGCGAGGTCCACGCGTTGGTGGGAGAAAACGGAGCAGGTAAATCAACGCTGATGAAGGTACTGTCAGGCGCGTATCAAAAAGACGAAGGTGAAATCTACATCGACGGGAAACCGGCGCAGATTACTTCGCCGAAGGAAGCAAAGGAATTGGGCGTAGCAGTCGTATATCAGGAATTTATGCTGGCTCCTGACCTGACAGTAGCGGAAAATATTTTTATTGACCGGCTTTCAAAGGGGCGCAGCATCATCAACTGGAAGGAGCTGAGGAAAAGCGCCCAGGAAGAACTGAGCAAACTTGGTTTTTCCGATATCTCGCCGGCGGTAAAGGTGGGAACGCTCAGCGTGGCGCACCAGCAGGTTGTGGAGATTTGCAAATGCCTTACGCGCAATGCGAAGGTGTTGGTCCTTGACGAACCGACGGCAGTTTTGACGTTTTCGGAGATCGAAAAATTATTTGGCATCATTGAACGGCTGAAAGCGGAAAACGTAAGTGTCATTTATATTTCGCACCGTCTTGAGGAAATATTCAGGATTAGCGACAATATAACGATTCTCAAGGACGGCGGATATGTCGGCACGATGGCGACAAAGGATGTGGACAAACAGAGGGTCATTAATAAGATGGTCGGCAGGCCGCTTTCGACAATGTTTCCGCCGCGCAGCGCCAGGATCGGCGAGGTGGTGCTTTCGGTATCGGGCCTCAGCACGGCAGGATTTGTAAGGGATATTTCCTTCGAGGCGCACGCTGGTGAAGTGCTAGGTTTCAGCGGACTGGTTGGGTCCGGACGGACGGAAATCATGAAGGCATTGTTTGGGATTGCCAAGAAGCAGGCGGATAAAATTGTATATCTCGGCAAGGAAGTCGATTTCAGGCATCCGCAGGAAGCGAAGGACGGCGGGCTTGGATATCTGCCAGAGGATCGGAAAAAAGAAGGATTGCTTTTGAATCAGTCGATCAAGATCAACACGACGATGCCCATCATAAAGCGGATCACGACGAAAACGGGCATATTGAAAAAGAAAAAGGAAGAGGAGTACGTTAAAAATATCCTGGCTGACCTGGCAACCAAATACGGCGGGATCGAAGATAACGTAAGCAGTCTTTCAGGCGGCAACCAACAAAAAGTCGCGCTGGCAAAGTGGGTCGGCGTAGGCTGTAAATGTATTATTCTGGACGAACCGACGCGCGGCGTGGACGTTGGCGCAAAAATCGAAATTTATAATATCATCAATAAACTGGCGGAAGAGGGCGTGGCGATTATTATGATCTCGTCCGAAATGCCGGAAATTATAGGGATGTGCGACCGGGTGATCGTTATGCGCCAGGGCATGATTACCGGAGAAGTGGATAAAGAGTCGCTTTCGGAACAAGAACTGATCAATTATTCAATGGGGGGCTGAATATGAAAAATCCAAATGGAAGCAGTATTAAAAAAATACTGATCGAAAATAATACTTATCTGATCTTTGCGGGACTGTTTGTCGTTTGCTGCTTTATGTCTCCCAGCTTTTTTACGCCAATGAACCTGACGAACATTATGCTGCAGCAGATTGCGCCGATTCTGGTGGCGATCGGCATGCTGTTCGTTATCCTGACCGGCGGGATCGATCTTTCGGTCGGCTCGATTATGGCGCTGGGCGCGTCGCTCTGCGCGATACTGATTACGGAAGCAGGCATGGCGTGGTGGGGGCTGGCGATCATTGTGTCGGTTGCAGTTTGTGCCCTGCTGGGCATTGCAACGGGCATTCTGGTGGCTTATCTTAAGTTCCAGGGGTTTGTGGCGTCCCTTGCCATGATGACCATTGCACGGGGAATCGCGTTTATGCTCACGAACGGTTCGCCGATCAAGATGGAAGACGGGACGCTGAATACCCTGGTAAAAAGTGAAAGCGGCTATCCAATCCTGATTATCGGACTGGTTATCATACTGGCGTTTATTTTCATCCAGCATTTCACCTCCTATGGACGCATCGTAATTGCGACAGGAAGCAATATAACGGCGGTGGAGCTTGCGGGCATCCGCGTGAAAAAATATGTTTCGTCTGTCTACATCGTGTCTGCTGTCCTGTCAGCGTTTGCGGGCATACTTGTGGCGGCGAGGTCTTCAACGGGTACGGCTACCATTGGGGACGGACAGGAGCTGGATGCGATTGCGGCCTGCGTAATTGGCGGAGCAAGCCTTGCGGGAGGCAGCGGCGACGTATTGAAGGCTGTATTTGGCGCGCTTGTGCTGGCGCTCATCACAAACATCATGAACCTGTGTGCAGTCCCGGCTTATCCGCAGGATGTCATCAAGGGACTCATCATTGTGGGCGCCGTATTGCTTCAGGTCACGACAAACAAAAAGGATGAAACGGTCTGAAAAATATATGAGGTGTGAGATGAAAGCAGCTGTTTTTACAGGAAAACATCAATTGGAAATCAGGGAAATGCCCTGTGTCGAGCCAAAAGAGGATGAAGTGCTGATCCGGGTGCGGTTTTGCGGCGTATGCGGTACGGACGTTCATATTTACGAAGGAGACAAAGGCTCCGCAGAGGTAGATGGGGAAACCATACTCGGGCACGAGCTTTCGGGCGAGGTTGTGAGGACGGGTAAAAGCGTCACACGCATCCGCACTGGCGACAGGGTGGCGGCCGACCCGAACGACTATTGCGGGACCTGCTATTACTGCACCAATGGCATGAAGCATTTATGTAATCGTATGGTGGGCCTCGGGACAGCCGCGGACGGCGGTTTCGCACAGTATCTGACAGTTCCTGAACGCTTGGTCTATAAAATACCGGATTCGGTGTCCTACGAACAGGCGGCGATGATTGAGCCGATCTCCTGCTGTCTGCACGGAATCGACCTCACGGACATCCGTCCCGGAAATACGGTGATGGTCGTAGGCGCCGGGAATATCGGAATGATTATGATACAGCTTGCGAAAAGCGCAGGCGCGGCGAGGGTCATTGCGGTCGACCCGGTAGAGGTACGGCTTGCACGGGCGAAAGAATATGGCGCTGAAATTGTAATCAATCCCACTAAGGACGATACGGAGGAGGTCCTCGGAAAGAACAATGTGGAATGCGTCGACCGGGTGATCGATTGCGCCGGGCGCGTCAGCACGGCTGAATACGCAGTCAGGTATGCGGGAAAGGGCGCCGTGGTAATGCTGTTCGGCCTTACAGGGCCGGACGATGTGGCGGGAATAAAACCGTTTGAGCTGTTCAAAAAAGAGCTTACGGTGAAGGCCTCCTTTGTTAATCCGGATACGTTTGCACGGTCGATTTTTTTACTCGAAAAGGGCATTGTGGATGTAGACAAAATCATTACAGACATCGTGCCGCTCGAAGATATCGGGATGGTGTTTGATACCAAACTTTACAGTAAAAACGGCAAAGTATTAATCAACTGTGAATAAACGGGCGGGGGACGAAAGAGAAGCGCACCTGTTTTTCCCGGCAGGGAAAAACAGGTGGAAGAATAAGATGGAATGGAAAACAGAAAGATGAATGAAACAAAGCGACAGGAGATGAAGGCATTTTCCAGGCAGATCCGTATAGAGCTTCTGAAAATGCTGAAATGGAGGAGATACGGGCACCTGGGCGGCGCGATGTCCATCGTGGAGCTGCTCTCGGCACTGTATAAGGACCAGCTGAAGCATGACAGCGGAGACCCGAAGAACGATGGCCGCGACTATTTGGTGCTGTCCAAGGGACATTCGGCGGCATCGCTTTATTGCGCGCTGATGTTGGAGGGATATTTTGAGCGGGACATGCTGTATACGATGAATGAAGGCGGGACAAGCCTGCCTTCCCATCCGGATCGGCTGAAAACGCCGGGGATCGATGTGACGACGGGTTCGCTCGGACAGGGGACCTCTATCGCCGCCGGGATCGGTATGGCGCTAAAAATGCAGGGAAGGCGACAGCAATATGTTTACCTGGTAGCGGGCGACGGCGAGCTAAATGAAGGGCAATGCTGGGAAGCGTTCCAGTTTATAGCGCACTATCGGCTGGATAACGTGATCGTGATTATCGATGAAAATAAAAAACAACTGGACGGATATACCGAAGAAATTATTGCTCCGCAGGATATTGTGAAGAAGATGCAGGCGTTTGGCTTTACGGCCGATCGTGTTTGCGGAAACGACGAAGAGAAAATATCGCTGGCGATCAGCGCATGCAAAAAACGCAAGGGGCAGGCGTCCTGTATTGTACTGGATACGGTGAAAGGACAGGGCGTGGACTTTTTTGCAAAAATGCAGGATAACCATTCCGTGAAATTTAACGAGACGGTGGATAGCGAGGCGGACAAAGCAATTTCAGAGCTGGAACGGCAGCTTGCGGAAGGGAGATAAGCAAATAATGTGGAAAATGATATCGGGCCAGTCCCCGGCGGAAGGAGAAATGGGCGCGGCCTTTGCAAATGCGCTGGTAAAAATAATGAATACGAACCGCCGCATAGTGGCGATGGACGCGGACCTTGCGGATGCTTCCAGGTTTTCGATCATCAAAAAGAAAGTGCCGGGACAATTCATTGAGATGGGAATCGCGGAGGCCAATATGATCGGGGTCGCGGCGGGCATGTCGATACGAGGCTTTATTCCCTTTGTACATTCCTTCGCGCCCTTTGTGACAAGGCGCGTCATGGATCAGGTGTTTATGGCGGGAGCGTATTCCCACAACACGGTCAATATTTATGGATCCGACCCGGGTGTGTGCGCAGCGGCGAACGGGGGCACGCATTCCTCCTACGAAGACGTAGCACTTTTTCGCTCGATCCCTGAGGCGATGATCTTTGATCCGGCCGATACCGTACAGCTTGAGTGGCTGGTGGACCGGTTGGCGGAAATGAAAGGAGTTCATTACATCAGGGCGAACCGTAAGGGAGTACCGCAGATTTATGAGACGGGCTCTACCTTTGAGATTGGAAAAGGCAATATACTCGTCAATGGCACGGAAGCGGTTATTTTCACAGCCGGGATTTTATTGCGGGATGCGCTCGACGCGGCAAAGATGCTTGGAGAGAAAGGAATTTCTGTGGCTGTAGTTGACCTATTTACAATAAAGCCTCTGGACGTTCCGCTGGTACGGAACTGCGTCGAGGGCAAAAAACTGGCCGTGACTTTTGAAAACCACAGTATTTACGGCGGACTCGGAAGCGCTGTAGCCGAGGTGATGGCGGAATGCGCACAAGCGGTCCCGCTAAGGCGCATCGGTGTACAGGATCGCTTTGGGCAGGTTGGCCCGGTGGAATACTTGAAGGAAACATTCGGCCTGACGGCAAAACATTTGGAACGGGAAATAGAACAGGCGCTCCGGCAGAGGTGAACCGGGGAGAGCCGAGGAAAGGAGAGGCCGGAGAATACCGGCGGATGCATATGGGAAGAGTAGAAAGTACGACAAGAGGTTGGTGCTCGGCGGGAAGATATATCCAGGGACCGGGAGAGTTTGATAATATTTTTTGCTATACGGGGAAATTCGGCCACCGTGTTTTGGCGGTTGTGGACCAGTTTTTTTATGTGGAAATGTCCAGGAAACTGAAAGAACTGGCAGGCAGGGGCGGCAGCAGTGTGGAAACGCTGATTTTTGACAGTGAAGTAACGGAGGAATTGATCGGGGAGTATGCGGAAAAGGCCCGAAGGTTGGAGCCGGATGTAATCGTGGCGGTCGGCGGAGGAAAAACGATCGACGTTGCCAAAGGAGTGGCATATAAAACGAAAAAACCCGTTATTATCGTTCCTACGATCGCTTCGACGGATGCCCCGGCAAGCGCGCTCTCGGTTATTTACGAGGCAAACGGGAAACATAAAGGGGAATGGTTTTATGATGTCAGCCCGGCGGTCCTGATCGTAGACAGCAAAATCATTGTGGATGCGCCGGTGAGGTTCCTGGTCTCCGGGATGGGGGATGCGCTAGCAACCCTGTTTGAGGCGGAAGCAAATTGGAATTCCGACAGTCCGAATCTTGTCTATCATAATGAAGGCGGTTTCCGAGCTACCTGCGCAGGCAAAGCGATCGCCCGGGAATGCCTTGCGGTCATCATGGAATATGGAATAAGCGCGAAAATCGCAGTGGAAAACCACGTGGTGAATGAGGCGCTGGAAAATGTGATCGAGGCAAATGTACTGCTGAGCGGAATCGGATTTGAAAACAACGCGACAGCGGGCGCGCATTCCGTTGCGGACGGACTTACTGCACTGCCGGAAGGCGCAAAGACGATGCATGGGGAAAAGGTAGCGTTCGGCACTCTGTGCCAGCTTGTTATGGAAAACCGCGATCCAGAGATGATTGATGGGATTTATCGCTTTTGTGCATCGGTGGGCCTGCCCATAACCTTAAAAGATCTGGCCGTGGAAGCAAATAGGCAGAACATAACAGCGATTGCGGAAAATTCTATGCATTCCTGCTGGCAGAACGAGCCGTTCAAGGTGACAGAAGAGATGGTAGAAACCGCGATTATTATGGCCGATGCACTGGGAAAACGCTTCTATGAAAAAGGGAGCATTTGCTGATTTGCACGTTTTATAGTAGAAAGGAAGAAGAAGATGGAGAGAAACGAAATGGAACTGAACCCGCGGGCAATTGCAGCATATATCGATCACACGGTTTTAAAACCGCAGGCTTCGCTTGCGGAAGTGAAAAAGATATGCGAGGAGGCGAAAGAATTCCGTTTTGCAAGCGTATGCGTAAATCCGTGCTATATCCGCTATGCGGCGGAGCAACTGGAAGGA
Organism: Christensenella minuta; assembly: GCF_003628755.1. NCBI lineage: Bacteria > Bacillati > Bacillota > Clostridia > Christensenellales > Christensenellaceae > Christensenella > Christensenella minuta. The sequence continues at coordinate 439,393 of NZ_CP029256.1, forward strand.
AGCGGCGTCACGCCCTGCTGCGTGATCGGTTTTCCTCTGGGGGCGTGCACGCCTGAGGCCAAGGCGTTTGAGGCGGCCGATGCCGTAAAAAACGGCGCTAGGGAAGTGGATATGGTGATTAACGTAGGAGCAATCAAATCGGACGACTGGAATCTGGTGGAGCGCGATATAGCCGGAGTTGTCGACGCCGTGCGAGGAAAAGCAATCGTAAAGGTCATTTTGGAGACATGCCTGCTGACGGATGAGGAAAAGAAGCGTGCGTGCGATGCGAGCAAAACGGCGGGTGCGCATTTTGTAAAAACGTCCACCGGGTTTTCAACGGGAGGAGCGACGGAGGAAGACGTTCGCCTGATGAGGGAGGCCGTAGGCCCGGACATAGGGGTAAAGGCTTCCGGAGGCATAAAGACTTACGGGGATGCGGTCCGTATGATCCGTGCCGGCGCAAATAGGCTGGGCACGAGCTCGGGCGCGGCGATCGCCAAAGGGAAATAAACGGGCACGGCCTGAAAATGTCTGTAAATAAAGAGGTGCGAATATGGCGGTGATATTGGGGATCGATCTTGGGACCCAAAGTGCAAAAGCGATTCTTTTGGATTCTGAAAAGGGGACGGTTGCAGTTGCGGGGAAGGATTACGACGTGATGGTGCCTGCGGCAAATTTTGCCGAGGAAGATACAGGCCAGTGGTGGGAAGCGGTAAAATGTATTCTGGCGGTATTGAAGGAAAAAGCCCCGGCGGAATTCGCGGCGGTCGCATGTATAGGGATCACGGGACAGATGCATGGCGTTGTGGCGCTCGATAAACAATGTGAGGCGGTTATGCCGCCAATTATTTGGGTAGACCAGCGGTCTAAAAAGCAGGTGGAAGAAATTTACCGGAAAGTGGACAGGGAAGACATTGTTTCCCATATCCATAACCGTATTTTTACCGGTTTTGCATTTCCGTCCCTGCTGTGGATAAAGCAAGAGCGCCCAAAGCTCTATGCAAAAATAGATAAGATATGCAGCCCCAAGGATTATATTCGGCTGAAGCTTACCGGAGAACTGGCCTGTGAGGTGACGGATGCCTCTGCGACGACCCTGTTTGATCTGCCGTCGCGCAATTGGTATTACGAAATGACAGACCTGTTTGATATAGATAGGCATATCTTTCCGGAATGTTATGAATCCATCGAAATAGCGGGAAGCGTGACGCAGTCTGCCGCCCGTGAAACAGGGCTTAAAAAGGGAATCCCGGTGATCTATGGATCGGGGGACCAAAGCGCGCTGATTATAGGAAACGGTGTTTATAAGGAAGGACTGATGGTCGCCAATATTGGTACGGGCGCCACCATGGCGACCTGTTCGGCAAGCGACATCTATGACCGGGAACTCCGCATCCATACGTTTTGCAATGCCATTGAAAAATCTTATGCCGTATTCGGGGCGATTCTCGGCGGCGGGATCTCAATGCACTGGTTGCGGGACAATGTTTTGAAGGCCAAGGATTATCCCGAAATGACAGGGCTGGCCGAAGAAACGGAAGCGGGAAGCGAGGGACTGTTTTTCCTGCCCTATCTCGGCGGGGAACGTACACCGCATATGAACCCGGATGCGGAAGGAATGTTTTTTGGGCTGAAGCTGAAGCACGATACGCGTCATCTGGTGCGTTCCGTGATGGAAGGCGTTGTGTATGCGATGAAAGATTGCCTTACGGTCCTGGAGGAAGTGGGGGTCAGGACAGACCGGATCATTGCTTCGGGCGGTGGGGCAAAGAGCGCGCTTTGGCTGCAAATGCAGGCGGATATTTTTGAAAAGGAAATCTCCGTGACCAGCGCGCAGGAACAGGCGGCGCTCGGGATTGGGCTTCTGGCGGGGATTGGTACGGGAATCTATAAAGATGCGGAAGAGGCCTGCCGGACAGCGATAAAGTTTGAAGACAGGAAGTATGTGCCGAACAAAAACAATCTTGAAATATATCGCGGTGGATATCAGACTTTCCGTGCTCTATACCGGGCCAATGAAGGGATTATGAACCATGTGGCGGAAGTATGGAGCGGCAGGGACTGAATAAAAAAGCGGAGAAAGGAAATAAAATGAAGCTTTTAATACAGGATTGGAAAGATGGATTGATCGACGGTGTGGAAGTGCAGATGATAAACGAGGTCCGGCCGACGGGAGATTATTTTGACTGGCGGCCGTCGGATATCGTGACGAAATTCGCGACGAACGAAATATCAGGCGGGCTTGTCGAAGGAAGGTTCAAGCCGATTGAATACGATGAAGTGGAATACCACATCGACGCGGAGGTATTCTACTTCGTATCGGGCGAGGGAGTGATGCTGTTCTGCGACCTGCGGGAGGGGGAGGCCGTGCCGGAAAGTTACGTGATGCTGCGCGTGAAGGCGGGGATGCAAATCAGCGTTTCACCGGGAAAGGCACACTTTGTGCCAATTTCTACCAACAGGAGCGAGCCGGTAAAAGCGGCGGTAGTCTCTCCGAAAATGGAAGCGCTGATGGTGCCCTTGAAAGAACGGGCGGAAGCGTAATAAAAGGCAATGGCTCATAGGAAACAATAACCCCCCGGAACGTTCCGGGGGGGTTGTCTGGCAAATTATTCCTTAATCATACCTAAGATACCAATAGATTCTTTGATCGTGGTTTCCTTGGCTTCGTTTCCGTAAGCATCCACCTGCTTCTTGTCCTTCGGACCGTGCGTGATGCAGGCCGCACCGCCGATGCAGCCGTCCTGGCATGCCATTCCCTCGATAAAGTTTTCCTGCAGGATACCACGGGAAGCCTTAAGGAGAGCTACTTTGCATTCCTCGATGCCGTTGCATACGGCGGGATTGCAGGTAAAATCGTCGTAGCCATGCTCCTTCAGCGCCTGCGCTACCGCGGCAGAGACGCCGCCGCTGCGCGCAAAAATACGGCCATAATAGGAAGCGTTATCGAGCGGTTCCTCCGGCATCTCATTGAGGTCAATCCAGCGGCTGTCCAAAAGCGCGAGCAACTCCTCGAAGGTGATGACGCAGTCGATGATGCCGTCCACCTCGGGAAGCTTGTATTCCATCTTCTTCGCGATGCAGGGTCCGATAAAGACGATCTTTGCGTGCGGATCCATCTTTTTTAAATAAGTGGAAATTTCTTCCATCGGCGAGACGTTATGTGAAATATGCTGCGCAAGGCCGGGGAAGGCGGTTTTGATATAGCGCACAAAAGCGGGGCAGCAGGAACTGGTAAGGAATTTCTTTTCGTACAGTTCCTCGGCTTCTTTATAAGCGGTCATGTCTGCACCGAGCGCCGCTTCGACCACATTGAAAAAGCCCAGCCGCTTGATTCCGGCGACCATTTGCTCTACCTTGATCCCGCTGAACTGGCTGGAAATGGCGGGAGCGACCACCGCGTATACTTTATATTTCGTGTTGTTCTCCGATTCTTTCAGCAGATTGATCGCTTCCAGAATAAAGGAGCGGTCAGAAATCGCGCCAAACGGGCACTGGTAGACGCATGCGCCGCACGAGATGCACTTTTCATCATGGATATCCGCCTTTTTATCCTCCGTCATAGTGATGGCGCCAACCTTACAGGCGTTTTCACACGGACGGACCATTTTTGTAATGGCATTATAGGGACAGGCGGAGACACAACGCCCGCATTCAATGCATTTATCGGGATTGATATGTGCCTTGAGGTCAATGATCTCGATCGCGTCCTTGGGACATACGTTTTTGCACCGGTGCGCAATACACCCGCGGCAGGCTTCCGATACGCGGATACCGTCGACAGGGCATTCGTCGCATGCGATATTCAGCACCTCGACGACATTTGGATTATCCGGATCGCCGCCCATAGCGAGCTTGACGCGTTCGTTGATAATAGCACGTTCCTTATAAATGCAGCACCGCATGGTAGGTTTGGGGCCGGGCATGATTTTTTCGGCGATCTGTAGAAGCCCGCTGTCCAGATTCCCATCCCAGGCGAGCGTCGCGACCTCCTTTAGAACCTTATATTTGATTTCCTGTACGCTTGTATCAAAAGCTCTGTAATCCAAGTGATCCTCTCCTCGTTCTTCATTGTTTACCTTCTTACTATAAAGGTTTCAAAATCCGCTGTCAATGCGTGCGGGAGCAAGTTAATCCAGTATTTTTGCGGGCGCGGAAAAAACGGTTTTCGCGACAAACTAAAACCATATGAATTATTGCCTCGCGCGCGTGAAACAGACGGGCGCGGAAGTAAAAAGCCGCATGTTTTCATGCAGCTTTTATTACCTGGCCAGCCCCGGCGCATCAGTAGCCCATATCTTTCAGGAGACGGGACAGTACGGAGAGGCGTTCGCCTAGAAGCTCGCTGTCGTCCGAAAGCGCCTGCGAGAAGAGCAGGATATCCTCATCGATCTTCTCGTTGTCTGTGCAGACTTCCATAGTCATCGCATCGCCCTGGATACCCACGCGGTCGAACTGCGGTTTTTCGGGATTGTAAAGCTTTGGGTAGCGGTAGGCGTCCCGGAAGTATTTCAGGGTATCGCATACGAAGATCGCAAGGTCCAGCACACGGTGGAGAGGGAGCTCTTCCGACTGGCGGGACCATTTCTGTCCGGTATACCGCCAAATTTTGGCTGAAATATCCACCTTCCCGCGGTCGTTCCATTGGGCAAGCCCGGCGGAAAGCCCTTGCACGTCCGTCGCGTAGGCGTATTTGCCATCGATCCTAGAATAATCTTTTGCCACGATGACAGGTTTATGTTTCAAATTCGTCGGTATTTTCATAACAATGCTCCTAAAATATTATTAGTAAATTACTAAACTAGTAAATTAATAATATCAGCATACCAAAACGGGATACTTTTGTCAAGGCAAGACGGTTTTTTCTGTTTTTTGGAACTTTTATGGGAATAAAGTGGTACAATAAAGCCAATACTGTTTATTAAAAAACCATCATGCAAATCAGGGAGAAAAATTGATGATCGCAGAAGTCTTTAACTTATATGCAACGCGATGGGATTTTTTTGCACAACTTATCCTGCAGCATCTCCAGCTTTCATTTATTGCGATCGGTTTGGCGGCACTGATCGGTATTTTTTTTGGGATCGTAATTTCGGAGCATGGCAAGCTTGCGTTTCCGGTGCTTGGGGTAACGAACCTTATCTATACGATCCCGTCGATCGCGATGCTCGGTTTCCTCGTCCCGGCCACGGGAATCGGAGACACGACAGCCGTGATTGCCCTTACGGTATATGGTCTTTTGCCGATGGTGCGCAATACACACACCGGCATCAAAGGAATTTCTCCGGCTATTATCGAAGCCGGGAAGGGGATGGGGTCCACAGAGTCCCAGCTGCTGTTTAAAATCAAGCTGCCGCTGGCAATGCCCGTTATTCTTGCAGGGGCGCGCAATATGATCGTCATGACGATTGCGCTGTGCGGTATTGCATCCTTTGTAGGCGCGGGCGGACTCGGCGTTGCGATCTACCGCGGGATTACCACGAACAATATGGCGATGACGGTGGCGGGCAGCCTGCTGATTGCGGCGCTTGCCCTGATTGCGGATTCGGTCGCAGGCATCTTTGAAAGAAAAATTTATCGCAAGATCAATGGGAAAGGGTCGAAAAAATGAAAAAGAAGAAATGGACGGCGCTGCTGATGGCGGCGGTTTTGTGCGGAACGTTTTTACTGGGGGGGTGCTCGGGAAAGGCCAGCGATACGGTACGGATCGCAACCAAGCCGATGGCGGAGCAGTTTATCCTCAGCGAGATGCTCGCGGCGCTGATTGAGAAGGACACGGACCTTAATGTGGAAATCACCAAGGGGATCGCCGGCGGAACGGGTAACATTCACCCGGCTATGGTAAAGGGGGACTTCGATCTTTATCCCGAATATACCGGAACTGCATGGTCGGACATATTGAAGCACACGGAGCAGTCATCGCCGGATGAAATGTACAAAAAGCTGCAAGAGGAATATAAGGATCAGTTCAAGATGGAGTGGGTGGGGCTTTACGGCTTTAACAACACCTATACGCTGGCGGTGAAAAAGGAGTTTGCGGAGGAAAACAACGTCGTGACCTTTTCAGACCTCGCCGCCCTTACCCCAAACCTGAAATTCGGGGCCGAATATGATTTTTACGAACGTGAAGACGGTTACGATCCGCTTTGCGAAACGTATGGATATCATTTCAAGGACACTTCGGATCTTGATATCGGCCTTAAATACCAGGCGATCGGCGCGGACGAGGTGGACGTGATAAACGCCTTTACGACCGATGGACTGCTTGGCGCATACGAACTGAAAACATTGGAGGACGACAAGGATTTCTTTCCCTCCTATTATTGCGGGACGATTGTACGCGGAGAGGTGCTCGAAGCCCATCCGGAGCTGCGCGGCGTGCTGATGAAGATGGACGGCATCCTGACGGACGAGGAAATGTCGCAGCTCAATTACCGCGTGGAAAACGACAATGAGGATGAAAAGACGGTGGCGGTCGATTTTCTGACGCAAAAGGGATTATTATGAACCAGCAAACCATCATTGCTTTTGACAAGGTACAAAAGGTCTACGAGGACAAATATGCCTTGAAGGATTTCAGCTTCGAGATACGGAAGGGAGCCTTTCTTACAGTGGTCGGCGGATCGGGCGGCGGCAAGACGACGATGCTGAAAATGATTAACGGCCTTCTGATGCCGGACGGCGGCAGGGTGCTGGTGGACGGCAGGGATACGGCCCATACCGATCTGATCGCGCTCCGGCGGGGGATCGGCTATGTGATACAGGGAGGCGCGTTGTTTCCGCACCTCAATGTGCGGGAAAATATCGAATATGTACCGCGGCTGGAAAAAAATAGACTGCCTGAGGAGCGGATCCGCGAACTGATGGATATGGCGGCGCTGCCTATGGAGATGCTTTCGCGAAACGTCAGCGAGCTTTCCGGAGGACAGCAGCAGCGCGTCGGCATAGCCCGCGCCCTTGCCGCACAGCCGGAGATAATCCTGATGGATGAGCCGTTCGGAGCGCTTGACGGTATTACGCGCAAGCAGCTGCAGGATGAAATCATCGAAATCCACAGGCGGACGGGCGTGACGATTGTGTTCGTGACGCACGACCTGCGCGAAGCGGTGCGCCTGGGTACATGGATTCTGATTATGAACGAGGGAACAATCGTGCAGCAGGGAACTCCGCAGGATGTACGGGACAACCCGAACGGCGATTATGCGCAGCGGCTTTTGGAGCAGCTTGACTGCGGTTGATTTTTTACTTGCATCCCGGCTGTAAAAGCGCTATCCTTGAATTAAGAATTCTATTCAGGGGAGGGTTTTGTTATGGCAAAAATGGAAGGGCTCGCGCACATTGGCGTATTCATTACGGATATTGAGCGCAGCAAAAAATTTTACGAGGACGTTCTTGACTTCGAGACGATCTGGGAATGCGGGGTAGAGGAAAAAGACGGCACCGTTACAAACGTGGCGTTTGTAAAAAATGGCAGCCTGGTGCTGGAGTTGGTGCGCACGGCGAATCCGCAAAAGCGGCAGGACGGCTGGGTAGACCATATTGCCCTCGCGGTGGAAGATATTGAAGGTATTCAGAAAATATTGGAAGAGCGCGGGATTGAATTTGAGATGGACGCTCCGGTCTTGGGCGCGAATGTATTCCCGAATGGAGCCAAGTGGCTGACGTTCCGCGGCCCGGATGGGGAGCATCTTGAGATCAATGAGGTATTTCCATATTAAATGCTGAAAATAAGCCGCGGCTCCGTTCGGGAGCTGCGGTTTTTTATTGTAAACGCGGATTGCGCTCTGCCAGCGTATTGTAAGCCATCTGTTAATTAAAAGTTTACAAATAAACTTCATGAAATATGATTAGACACCGGGGAATAGGATTATTAATAACATGTAACATGGGTGGTATGGTATGCGTAAACAGCCACGCGCACACGCGAAGCGTGTATGGGCGGCTGGGTGCCAGCAATTAAGAGAAGAAAGGATGGAACATTTATGCGTATCATGGTTGACAACCTGGCGGTGGATATCGATAATCGGACGGTTCGGCGTGGAGATGAGGATATCAGGCTTACCGCAAAAGAGTACGAGGTCTTAAAATATCTCGCGCTGCATAAAGACAAAATTGTATCCCGTGCGGAGCTTTTGGAACATGTTTGGGACTGCGATTATGATTGCTTCTCCAACGTTGTGGATGTATATATCAGATTTTTAAGGGCGAAAATCGACGACGGGCATCAGAAAAAGCTGATTAAAACGTTCCGCAAGCAGGGATACTCGCTCACCGCCTAACAAGGGGAAACGGCGTACCGCAGAGGGTATGCCGTTTTTTGTTGCCCGGGTATCCCTTGCGGAAATAAATCCTTGACATACAAAACTGTGAGTTATATAATTACAGAAAACTGATATAGAAAAAATTACAGAACAGGAGGGCGCGGAGGTGAACCATAAGTGGATTGCCGTGATCGCCGGAATTACCGCGGCGGTTATTTCCTTTGCGGGATGTGCGGCGGCAGGCAATATGGAAGGGAAAGACGCGGCAGAGGGGGCCGGAAGCACCGCCGCGCGGGAATCGGCTTATCATAAAATCGATGCGGAGCAGGCGAAGGAGATGCTGGACGGGGAAAGCGGCATCCTGCTTGTAGATGTACGCACGCCGGAGGAATATGCGGAAAAGCATATTGGAGGGGCGGTCAATATTCCGAATGAAACGATTTCGGATACCCCGCCCGCAGAGCTGCCGGATAAAGATGCGCGGCTGGTCGTCTACTGCCGTACAGGCGTGCGGAGCAGGCAGGCGGCGGATAAGCTTGTGGAAATGGGCTACACAAACGTTTACGACATGGGAGGCATCAATGATTGGCCGTATGAAACGGTGAGCGGCAGCGAGGTGGAGAAGGCTATGGAATGAAGGAACGGAAGAGGCGTGTTTTTATTACATTACTGCCGGCAGGAAAATTCTTTTTAACGGTCTGCGTCCAGACAGCGGCAGTGGAAACCGGAGCGGCAGGACAGGCGGAGCAAACTTCCGGGATACAGCGGGCCTGCGCCGGACGGTGAGCGAGGCGCTGAAGGAGCTGTTCATGCGGGAGGGATAAGAAAAACTTGCATTTTTACCCTCCATCATTTATGATGGCAATGTCGGAAGAATTATGGAAGGACGACGGCCATGACGGGTGAATTTACCATAGCGGTCCACGCTTTGGTCTATCTTAATCACAAGAAAAAAATGGTGAGCAGCGACGAGCTTGCAAAAAATGTATGTACGCACCCGGCGCGCATCCGCAAGGTGATGGCGAAGCTCAAAAAGGCGGGGCTGCTGACGACCAAGGAAGGCGCGGAAGGCGGTTATTCCTTCACACTTGACGCGGATAAGGTCACGTTGCGCATGGTGAATGAAGCGATCGGGGAACCGATGGTCGCTGCATCGTGGCATTCGGGACGCTCCGATATGGAATGCCTGATCGCCTCAGGGATGGCTTCCGTGATGGACGGGATTTATGCGGACCTTGACGATGTCTGCCGGCAGCAGCTGGAGAAAACTACGATTGCCGGCATTGACCGCATGATTTTCAGGGAAAAAGAAAAGGCCGGAGCATAGTGGAAATGAAAAAAAGCCCTTCCGAATCCGGAAGGGCTTTTTTGGTGCCGTTATTTTTTGGAATCGTTCGTATTTTGCGGGGGCGCCTGCGGAGAATACGGCGGATACAGGGGCTGCTGTATGGGCTGCGGCCGACGGACCTTTTCCGGATGCTTGACGTAATATTTTTTACGCAGCCACAGGATCAGCCGGATCACCGCATAAATGACCGCCGCAAAAATCGCGAGCAGAATAATCACGGGCAGGGCAGCCGCCCAAAAGATAGCAAAGTTTTCCATGAATTCCCCCACGCCGGTCATAGACATGGAGAATGCGTCGGACGCCCGGTCTCCGAGCGGCTGACCGTCCGCGCCGATGGTTTCAGGTGTGATGAGCTCCGTCAGGGTAACGTCCACCGTTGCATAATCGATCAGCTGGTCCATCTGGCGCTTACTGCCCTGGAGCTGGTCGAGCTCGTAAAGTACATCGGAAAGCTCTTGCTCGAACGCGACGATATCTTCCGCCTTCGTAGCGCTTGCAAGATAGCCCATCAAGCGGTCCCTGCGCATATTGAGCATTTCGATGCGTGCGTCCGTATCATAATACTGCGAGGTAAGGTCGTCCGTGGATTTATGCCTGCTGACCACCTCGCCGATCCCCGAAAGGCTGTCCATAAAGGCGTTCAGGCTATCGACGGGGACGCGCAGGGAGAGATAAGAATTGCGGCCGTAATTTTTGCCTGTTTCTGAGGAATAGGCCGAGCTTTCCTCGTTCGCGACATAGCCGCCGACCGCTGAGAGCTCTGCGTTGATTTTTGCATAATCCGCGTCATATTGCTTGGTATTGATGTCGAACGACGCACTGTAAGTGAGCTTGCGGTCCGTTTCGGGCAAGTCGGGGTTGGAAAGCCCGCCCAGGCCGCCGGCTTCTTCGGTTTCCGCCGTTACGCCTTCATCCCTGACGGCACCGGCAGATTCATATCCCATTTCGGGGCCGGCTGTGGCTGCGCTGCTGTTTGTTTCGGACGGGGCTGCGGAACAGGCGGTCAGAAACAAGACGGCACATATCATAACGACGATGATCTTTTTCATAACGTTTTCCTCCAGTTATTTCATTCGTTTGCCATTCTGGTTTTATTAGAAATGCCCTTTTGAATTGGTTTCATTATACAGGAAAAAAAGATACTGTGCCCATAAATTCACACAGTGTTCACAAAGAAATAGTGCTGTTATACGAACTTAACGGGACGGTAATAAAACCGATGGAATTGTCATAAAGTTTTAAGAAAGTTTAAGGTTTGTTCTTAATATTTTTAGCCTATCCTAAGATTAGGGAAAAAAGAAAAGGCATGTTATAATGGTATGGATCAAGATGCCATTATAACGGAGGTAAGGAACACATGAGGATACTGGTGTGTGACGACGACAAGGAAATCGTTGACGCGATCGAGATCTATCTGGTGAACGAAGGCTATGAGGTTTTGAAGGCATACGATGGGGCTCAGGCCGTAAAGTATGCGGAAGAGCAGGAGATACACTTAATCATCATGGATATCATGATGCCCGGAATGGACGGCATCCGCGCCACAATGAAGCTGCGGGAAAGCGCAAATATCCCCGTTATCATGCTGAGTGCAAAGTCGGAAGACAACGACAAGATTCTGGGTCTCAATTCCGGTGCGGACGATTACCTGACAAAGCCGTTTAATCCGCTCGAGCTGATCGCACGGGTGAAGTCCCAGCTGCGGCGCTACACATCGCTCGGAAGCATGACCCAGGAGAAGGGTGTGCTCCAAACGGGCGGACTCGTGCTCGACGACATGAAAAAGACCGTTACGGTTGACGGCGAGCCGGTGAAGCTCACCCCCATGGAATACAAAATATTGCGGTACCTGATGCAGAACATGGAGCGGGTTCTCTCCACTACGCAGATCTATGAAAGCGTATGGGACGAGAAAGCGGTGGGTGCGGAAAACACCATTGCGGTACACATCCGCCGGATCCGTGAGAAGATCGAGATCAACCCAAAGGAACCGAAATATTTGAAGGTGGTGTGGGGGATTGGATACAAAATTGATAAGCTCAAAGTATGATTTAAAGCTGAAAATCATTGCCTGGATCATTTGTATCGCTACCGGATGCCTGATTTCTTTTTCCATAGTACGTCTTGAGAAATATGATCCCGCAAATACGATGACGAGCGACAAATACGTTGAAAGCGCGGAGTATCTTTCCACGATGCAGGAATATACGAATTCCGTGGAATATGCGTTTTACGGTTATGACGACTCATCCAAACAGAACGAATTGCGGAATTATATCTCGGGACTGAAGAATTCTTATTCCGGTGAAATCAGCGAGGTGCTGAGCACGACGGATCTGGAGGGTGATTATGATGCGTATCTTGAAAAATTTCAGGAAGAATTTGCAGCTTTGGTTGCAGGAAACGAAACAGCGCCGGGAGACACGGCGGGAACAGAAATGGCAGGCGAGGATCAGGGCCAGCCTGATTCTTTAAGCACGGAAATTGCGGCGGCTGCAAGCGCACAAGAAGCGGGGCTTCCGGCGCTTGATGAGTATACGCAGAAGCAGATCGATTCCATCAACAAGAAATATGCGGAGCTTCTGGTGAATGCGGAAAGCTATGTGGACGAAAAATACGCCTTCATGGAAAAGCAGGCGCGGGAAAACCTGGGAAGCAATGAAAACTATTACTTTGCGGTCGTCGCGGACGGCAGGGTGATCCATACGAACGTTCCCAAAGGCGAGAGCGACCCCGTAGAATGGATCAGGCAGTTGGAAGGAAACGGGGCCTATGCGTGGAACGGGGCGGAGCCGGGGCTTTACGGCAACCTGACGGCAGATACAGCGGTGTCCTATCCCTATATGGAGGAAACGGAGCGGCAGATAGCTGCGGGCGTTTCCATATTCACAGGGATGTCCGATACCTTTTATGAGCAGAGCAGCAGGGAATACGGTATTGCCTACAGGGGGTACCTGACGACGATCGTCCTGACGATTGTATGGTTCGTGCTTTTCGCGCTGGCGTTCATCTGGCTTATGTATACTGCGGGCCGGTCCCCCAAAAACGATGAGGTGAAGGTCACCTTCATGGATTCCATATGGCTCGACATAGGCGGGATCGCACTGGTCCTGATCGAGTTTGTGATGCTGGCCCTGTTCCACAACGAACGTATCGATTTGCCGGGCGCCGTGGGAGCGGTGCAGGTTATCCGCATCTCCGTCTATACGGCGGTCGGGATCGCGCTCCTGCTGATGTGGAGTATGAGCGTTTCGCGCCGGGTAAAACGGAAGGAGAATTATACGTTGGTCGGGCGGGTATTCGCAGGCTTTGGAAAAATCTGGCGGGAAAGCGGTACCAAGGCAAAAGGAATCGGTATTGTGATCTGGTATCTGATTGGCGGGATGCTGCTGTGCCTGATTACCGTACTTTTTGGTTTTTTGATGGGAGGAACGGGCGTGTTCATCGGCCTTGTATTCATCTCTATCTATCTTGCGGCCGTGCTGAAATACATACTGCAAAAGGCCGCGGCCGTAAGCAATATTTCAGTTGGGGTGCGCCGTATTAAGGAGGGAGACCTCGAATACCGGATCGTGAAAGGCGGCGGGCAGGACTTCGATGAGATCGCGACGGGAATCGAGCATATCGCGGAAGGACTCGACGCGGCGGTGACGCAGGAGGTAAAGTCCGAGCGCATGAAGACGGAGCTTATTACCAACGTATCGCACGACATCAAAACACCCCTGACTTCGATCCTTACCTACGTGGATTTGCTGAAAAAAGAGGGGCTTGCGAGCGAAAATGCGCCGCGCTACCTGGAAGTGCTGGATATGAAATCGCGGCGGCTGAAATACCTCACGGACGACCTGTTTGAAGCAGCCAAGGCAAGCAGCGGGGATATGACGGTTTCAGTTTCCAGAATCGAATTGGTCCAGTTTATGGAACAGGCGCTGGGGGAGATGTCGGATAAGATAGAAGCCTCGGGCCTTACATTCGTGACGGCGGAACAAAAGGCCAAGATGTACGTATATGCGGACGGGAAGCTTTTGTTCCGGGTGATCGGCAATGTGATCGATAACGCCGTCAAATATGCGGCAGGCGGTTCGCGGGTGTATATCGATTTTTCACGCAGCGAAGGCCAGGCTTGCATTGTCGTAAAGAACGTATCGCGCGATCCGCTTAATATGACGGAGGAAGAACTGATGGAGCGCTTTAAGCGTGGCGACGAATCCCGTCATACGGAGGGTTCTGGCCTGGGACTTTCCATCGCGCGGAACTTCATGGAGCTTATGAAGGGCGCGTTCAAGATCGAAATCGACGGCGACCTCTTCAAAGTCATGATTTGTTTCCCGGCAGAAACGGAGGAAACGCCGGGGCCGGAACAGATCGAAGAATAAAACCGGCAAAAAAGGGCCGGAATATTGAACCATTATCCGTGAAAGAGACACGAAAAAAGGGAACAACTAAAGATTATGCAAACTGACGCCGTTTGAAAAACGGCGTCAGTTTTGACTTTAGCTGGATGCGTTCATAATTGTAGAAAGATATCTACGCATCAATCATCTGCCTTGCCTGATCGATGCCCTGAAGTTTCTGCCTGTAAACGCACTTCGTTTTGAGTATTCTAAAAAAGTTTTCAGCAGGTGCATTATCCGAAGGCGTCCCGGCTCTTGACGCAGACGGCAATATGGAATACTGTTTCAGTAGAGTTGATCCATGCAGGGTATATTGAAAGCCTTGGCCGCTGTGGAAAATAAGTCCGTCAGAGACCGCTTTCCTGGCTTTTTGAACAGTGCGGCGTACCAAATTCCGGCCTTTTCGTCTCTTTTTATTTTTTACCGATAAATTTACGCAACCCCTTCATCTTCTTCCCGGTTGGCGGGAGGTAGCGGATAGGGAGGTCGATGCGGCTTGACTTGTGTACGATGCTCTTATAATGCGAGAACGTATCGAAGCTTGCCTTTCCGTGATAGCTGCCCATTCCGGAATTACCCACCCCGCCAAAGGGCATGCGCGAGGTTGCAAGCTGCACGATCGTGTCGTTCACACAACCGCCGCCGAAGGATACCGTCCCGAGAATGCTTTTGGCTGTCTTCCGGTTACCCGTGAAAAGGTAAAGCGCGAGCGGCTTGGGATGCTTCCTGATCTCCGTGACCGCATCGTAAAGATTGCGGAATTCGAGGATGGGAAGCAGCGGCCCAAAAATTTCTTCCTGCATGACCGGATGGTTGTATGCGGCGTTATCGATGATCGTAGGTTCGATCAGCAGGGATTGCGGATCGCTCCTGCCGCCGAAGATGATTTCCTCGTTTGCCATCAGGCCGTGCAGACGGTCGTAATGCTTTTGATTGATAATTTTCGGCAGCCAGCCGCAGGTAAGGGGATCCTCCGTATAAAATTCCGTGATCGCTTGTTTTAATTTGGGCAGGAATTTATGCTTTATGGATTCCTGGACGTATAGGTGGTCGGGCGCCACGCACGTTTGGCCGGCGTTCAGGAATTTGCCCCAGGCGATCCGCTTTGCCGCCACGTCGAGATCGGCCGTTTCATCCACGATACATGGGCTTTTCCCACCGAGCTCAAGCGTAACGGGAGTGACGAACTGCGCAGCGGATTCCATGACCAGCTTGCCGACCGTTACGCCGCCCGTAAAGAAAATATAATCAAACTGCTGCTGCAGAAGGTCTTGGTTAGATTCGCGGCCGCCGAGCACCACGTCCACATAGTCCGGCGGAAAGGTTGCGTGCACGATATCCGCGATCACCTTCGAGGTAGCACGCGAGTAATCCGACGGCTTCAATATGGCAGTATTTCCCGCCGCAATGGCTCCCGCCAGCGGCTCAATGGTCAGTTGGAAGGGGTAGTTCCACGGCGACATAATGAGCGCTGCTCCATAAGGCTCCGCAAGCACGAAGCTTCTGGACGGAAACTGCGCGAGAGGGGTGCGTACGCGGCTGGGCTTCATCCAGCGCCGCAGATGCTTCATTAAAAAAGTAATCTCATCGATCGCGATGCCGACTTCCGTTTCAAACGCCTCGAAAGGACTTTTCAGAAGGTCTTCATGGAGCGCGTCGAAAATAGCGGATTCATTCCTGATAATTGCCTTTCGCAGGCTGGAGAGGGCGTCCATGCGGAATTCGTAAGGCTTGGTACGCCCGGTATAAAAGTATTCGTTTTGCATCATTACGGTTTCTGCCGCATGACTCATGGTAGTCACCCCGATCGTTCGTATTTTTTGGCAGGCCGGCTTCCGCCGGCGCAGGCAAACCAGCGTATGCCGTTTGTTAGCCGTCCATGCAAGCAATGTTCTATACGGCCGTTTATGCAGGTTATTATATATTAATACCACCAAACGGCTCCCTTCAATCAGGAGGTTAAAAAGTAAAAAAATTTTGTTTAAGTATATTCGAGACTGTGTATAATTAGAAAGATGGACGCGTGGGCGTCTAATCGTAAAAGATTGGGAGGTATTTTGAAATGGTAAAGTATGTATGTCAGGTATGTGGTTACACGGTAGAGGGCGAGCGGCCGGCGAAATGCCCGCAGTGCGGAGCGGACGGTTCCAAGTTCGATGAAGTACAGAGCGGCGCGCGCGTATGGGCGGACGAGCATAAAATCGGCGTTGCACAGGGGCTTGACGAAGAAGTAGTGAACGGTTTGAGGGAAAACTTCATGGGTGAATGCACGGAAGTCGGTATGTATCTCGCGATGGCGAGACAGGCCGACCGGGAAGGTTATCCGGAAGTTGCGGAGACCTACAAGCGTGCGGCGTTTGAAGAAGCGGAACACGCTTCCAAATTTGCAGAGCTTCTCGGCGAAGTTGTTTACGCAGACACAAAGAAGAACCTGCAGCTCCGCGCGGATGCGGAATGCGGCGCGACGGCCAGCAAACTGGCGCTTGCAAAGAGAGCAAAAGAGCTTGGCTACGACGCGATCCACGATACGGTTCATGAAATGGCGAAGGACGAAGCACGGCATGGCTGCGCTTTCCAGGGCCTGCTCGAAAGAGTTGTAAAATAAAAAAACAAAAAGCACGGAGCGATGGAGTTTCGTGCTTTTTTTATGTTTTTATTTATGCGGCCGCAAGGCCCTCCTGTTTTCCCTCCGCGTCCTCCTTACGAATCCATGCATTGAGCTTCTTCATCTCGCGTATCACGAAAACCGCCACGATGACGGCAGAGCCGACATCGGCCACGGGCCCCGCGTAAAGGATGCCGTCCAGCCCGAAATACATCGGCAGGATCAGTACAAGCGGAATCAACAGCAAAAGCTGCCGCAGCATGGAGAGAATGGTCGCCTTAAACGGCTGGCCCGTCGCCTGGAAATAGCTTGTCGAGACGATCTGGAAGCCCGCGCAGAAGATGCCGCCAAGAAAAAGACGCATACATTTTACGGCAAACATGGTAAAGTTGGGTTCCGCGTCACCGAACAGGCTGAGGATCGCTTCGGGAAACAACTGGCACACAAGCCATGCGGCAATAACGACCACGGTGGAAATCCATGCCGCCATCACAAAGGTTTTTTTGATCCGCTTCGGCTGGCCGGCGCCGCGGTTAAAGCCCAAAATAGGCTGCGCGCCAATGCCGATTCCGATGCAGGCGGCCGCGAGGATCATGGCGATTTTCATTACGATTCCCATGGCCGAAAGCGCGATATCGCCGCCCACACCCGCCTGGTTGCCATAAAATACGAGGGAATTGTTCATCACGATCTGTGTAACGCAGGCCACGATCTGCGTGATGAAAGATGAGATACCGAGGGTCAGGATCATTTTGCAGGTACGTCCGTGCAGTTTCATATATTTTTTTTCAAAGCGCATACTCTTTCCGCTTTTAGCAAAATAAATGGAAAGGATAACCGTTGAGATTGCCTGTGAGGTGATGGTGGCGATCGCTGCGCCCGTTACGCCCCAATGAAACACAAAAATATAGAGGGGATCAAGTATTGTATTAAGGACCGCGCCGATCAAAATACTATACATGGAGAGGTTGGGGTTGCCGTCCGTACGCGCCATGTTGGAAAGGACGATGCTCACGACGTTAAAAGGCGTGCCCAAAAGGATGATCGTCGAATATTCTTTTGCATAAGCCATGCTGTCTGCCGTCGCACCGAAGGCTTTCAGCATCGGATCAAGAAACAGGAAGCAAGCCGCCATCATCACGCCGCTGATAATGATGGAGAGGATAAATCCGTTGTTGAGGGCGCGCTGCGCTTCCTCTTCCTTTTTTTCGCCGAGCTTGAGAGCGGCATAAGCGCTGCCGCCGGTTCCCACAAGGGCGGCAAAGGAAATCAGGATCGTCATAATCGGGAACGAAATCGTCGTTGCCGCGTTGCCAAGGTAACCGACGCCCTGGCCAATAAAAATCTGATCCACAATGTTGTAAACCGAATTAATTAAAAATGAAATAATGGCCGGCCAGGCAAAGGTCTTAAGCAGTTTGCCGATCGGTTCATAGCCTAATGGGTTTCTTGTTTCCGTAAGTACCGTTTCACTCATACCGTCTTTCCTCCTTGGTTGTCTATTGTAAATTCATAAGCGTTTTTTGCCATCAATTCCATCAGCCGCTCCGCAAGAATGATTTCTTCATCCGACATGCCCCGGGTAAGGATATCATTCCATTTCAAGACCGCCGCATAGACGGAATCGACAATGGGCTGCGCCTTTTCGGTGGTATACAGGCGGCAAACCCGCCCGTCCGCCGGGTCGGATTCGCGGCGGATATAGCCGTATTCCTCCATTTTGTGGATCGCCCGGGTCGCGGTGGCTTTGTCGTAGTGGCCGCATTTTGCAAGATCATAGACGTTGATCCCCTGGTTCTCGAAAATACGGACGAGGAAAAAGTGCTGTCCCGCACCGATGCCGAGGGAATTTAGTTCCTGGTCGTAATAACGCATACCATATCTGTTGATGATAGAAGCATATTTATTTAACGTAAAATGCCGTTTCGGCAAAAGGATCACCCCAATCCATAAAAATAGTTGCGTCTGCAACCTAAAATACTATAGCACATGATAGTTGCGAGCGCAACTATTTTTGGATAAAAAAGTAAAATATATTCAGAGAGGAAGCGGGAGCGGCGCAAGAGGTTCTTTTGATTGCCAGAAGCTATGCCTGTATGATATCTTAAAGGTATCAACAACTGGGGGGATCATTTATGAAAGACGAAATGTCGAAGTACAGGAGACGGCTTTTTGGGGGCCTGATCTTCTATGGGATATTTTCACTTGGAATCATTCCGTTTTTTACGCTTATTATGGGCACAAAAGACAATATTCTCACGACGTCCATGTCGGCGATGGGTAATACGAGCGGAAACATGCACTTTTGGTTCATTATCTGGACAATCGTATTTTGCGCATACTTTGCCAGCTTTATGGGCTATCTGCTGATGCTCACTAAAAATACGCACTCTAAGATACGCGGTTTCGTCTATTTTGCCATTGTAGTGCTGATCGTAGGGAATTTCTTTCCGTTTCTGCCCGAGACATTTCCCGGATTTTCGTCCCTGCATAATTTCTGCGCGCAAATATCTTCCATATCGCTTGCAGTGAGCCTGATGCTGTTCGCACTGACGCTGCGCAATTCTTATTCACTGATGTTTAAAAAAGCGCTGGTGTTTGTATTGGTCATCTGGATCGTTCTGGTTGCCCTGATGGGGCTTTTGGGGACCACCAGCCTGACAGAGATGACAGGGATTATTCTTGCCGGAATATTCCTATTTACAGTGCTCGTATGGCTGTACCGCGAGGATACGTTCGACCCGGTACAGTCCTTAAAGGACAGCGACGCGGAGGAAGCGGTGGAAGCGGCGCAGAAGCTTTCCAGAAAAGCGGAGGCCGCAAAGAAAGAATACCTGAAGCTCGAAGCGGCGGCGCGCCGCGCTAAGATCGAGGCGGAAGAGGCCTGCCGGGTTGCCAAACACAAAAAGGACTGAATATGGCGCCGGGAGGCAGTGTATCAATAAAAGAACAGACCAGATGGCAGAATTGGATAGAAGGTGACAAAATGAAATTGATTTCGTGGAATGTAAACGGCCTGCGGGCTGCGGCGGGAAAGGGCTTCCTTGAATATCTTTATGAGAGCGGAGCCGATGTTTTTTGTGTCCAGGAGACGAAAATGCAGCGCGGACAGGCGGAATTTGATTTTAAGGAATATGATGAATATTGGAACAGCGCAGAGAAAAAAGGATATTCGGGCACGGCAGTATTTTCAAAGGTGGAACCGCTCAGCGTATCCTATGATTTTGGCGTGGAAGAGCACAGCCGTGAAGGCCGTGTTATTACGCTTGAATTCGGGGATTTCTACCTTGTAAACGTGTATACCCCAAATTCCGGCGAGGGTTTGAAGCGCCTTGATTACCGCCTTAAGTGGGAAGACGATTTCCGCGCCTACCTGCATACGCTGAATAAAAAGAAAGGCGTAGTCGTGTGCGGGGACCTCAATGTGGCGCACACGGAGATCGACCTTAAGAACCCCAAGACGAATGTGAAAAACGCTGGGTTTACGCCGCAGGAACGGGAAAAAATGACAGAGCTTCTGGATTCCGGTTTTATCGATTCTTTCCGTTACCTGCATCCAGATGAAACGGGACGGTATTCATGGTGGTCCTACCGTTTCAACGCGCGGGCGAATAACGCGGGGTGGCGTATCGATTATTTTCTGGTGTCGGAGGATATGAAGGACAGGATCGAGGATGCGGATATTTGCCCGGACATTCTGGGCAGCGATCATTGCCCGGTTTTTTTGGTTCTGAAAGACTAATAGAGCGGCGGCCTGAGGCCGCCTTTTTTCATACAATTTTAAGAAAGTGTTCAATGGGCCGTAAAACACTTCGCTCCGTTCCCCTCTATAATAAAAGCAGGGAAACCGGAACGGAGGCAGGAAAAATGAACAACAAAAAAAGCAAGGTCATAAAAACGGCCGCCGCAGCTGCGGCGGGATTGTTTGTGGCGGGCGTTTTATGCAGCTGCGCGCCGCTTTATGGAAAAGTAGGGGAAATGATGGAATCGGCCGCCGGTCTTGGCCGTGAGAAGGTTGCGGAAACAAGGGAGGAACGTAATGTGGGGCAGTGGCCGTTCGGAGAAACCCGGGAGACCGCTGTGGCCTATTCTGGCCCGGAGGACGGCGAATGGGACGATGAACAGGATGATATGAAGCCGTATGAGCCTTTTGGCGTAACCCTGAACGAAAGCGACGGAAACTACTGGTTTAATGGAAAGCCCCTTGCAGGGCTCCGTGACGAAGGATACAATACCATGACGTGCGGCATCTTTGCAGAAGTCGGCGCGTTTGTTTTCGTGGAACGGAATGGGAACGGAAATATTACGCGCGTTTATGAAACGGATTTAAAGAGCTTTGAGGACGCATGCGGGATGACCGGCCTTGAGACCTCGACGGAACAGCGGGCGGAGGAAATGGGGTATGCGTTCCACCGGGAAAACGGAACTGTAAAGGACATGGACCGTAAAGAATTCTCCGTTTTTGAAACAAAGCTCCACGCAAAATACAGGAATGAGAACGCGGTCGTACAGGTGGATGATTATGTATTCTGGTTTGATAAAAACGACCAGATGGAACTAAGCTCTTTCTGCGCAAGCAGTGCAAGCCGCTATGGAGCCAAGGTCTATGCGGATTATGCCATTGCGGATGAAATAGATATTTCCCGGCTCGACGATGAAAAAACAGACCAGGTCATATTCGACGTGCTGAAAGCGAATCCGGAGAGCGATAAGCCCGGGATCGGCAGGCAGATCAAGAAAGCTATCGCACAGGCGTATGGGATCAGCGAAAACTATATTACGGTAGAAGTGGATGAACTAGGCTGATGGATCAAACCGCCGGGCGCGTATTAACGCCCGGCGGTTTGGTTACTCTTTTAAGCCGCTGCCGCATAGCGGACGGCAGTTCCATCTGAGAAAACGGCAATATCGCCGTCTTGGTCGGTGCGCAGGACTGTAACGTCCATTGCGCCGAGCATATCGAGGGTTTCCTTATGCGGATGTCCGTAATCGTTGCCTTCGCCGCAGTTGATGATGGCGAGGGAGGGAGTCGTTGCGTTGAGAAATTCCTGCGTGGTGGCATTATGAGAACCATGATGGCCGACCTTAAGGACGTCCACATCCATCAGGCCGGAATCATTTGCCAGCATATCAGCAATTGCTTCCTCTTCCGCGTCGCCCTCGAACAGGAACTTTGTACCGCCGTATCCGGCAAGCAGCACGATGCTCGAATTGTTGGCGTCGCCATACTCGCGGGCCTGCGGGTTCAGGACCGTAAAACGGACGCCGCCGAGGTCAAACGCATATCCATCCGTCACATTGACTGCGGGAACATTATTTTCTTCAATTGCGCCGAGCATCTTTTCATAGGTTTTTGTTGTCGTTACAAAATCGGTCATATAGATTGTGCCTACGGGAATCTGGTTCAGCACAGCCGCCATGGAGCCAATGTGGTCGGCATGCGGATGCGTAGCTACCACGGCATCGAGCGATTCGATCCCAAGTGCGGAAAGCGTATCGAGGATACGGCCCGCATCGTCGCTTTCACCCGCGTCGATCAGCAGGGAATGCCCATCCGGCGTCAGGAGTACCATACTGTCGGAATTTCCGGTATCGATCACATAGAGCAGCAAATCATCGTTATCCCCGGGAACCAGTTTGGCGACGTTCGCCGCCGAAGGAGATAATGCGGCGCTCCCGAGGAAATCCCCGAACGAATCCAGGAAAGCGCCGTCCGTTCCAAGCGCGAGCATGAGCAATAAGCCCGCGATACATAAAATAGTGATGATCGCGCCTGCGGCTGTTTTTTTCTTTCGTCTTCCGGCCATTTGCGCCTCCTTGCATAATTCCTATAAACGATTATACTATAAGTGGGCGGCATGATATAGAAGACCGGAGAGAAAATTTTATGGAAAACCAGAAAAAGCGCGTCGTTGTGGGAATGTCAGGCGGCGTGGATTCGGCGGTTTCGGCACTGTTGCTGAAGGAACAGGGCTATGATGTTGTGGGCGTTTTTATGAAGAACTGGGACGACAGCGCGGAGGATTCCGAATGCCCAGCAGCGGCGGATTATGACGACGTGCGCTCGGTCTGCGCAAAAATCGATATCCCCTATTATACCGTTAATTTTGAACATGAATATTGGGAACGCGTGTTCCGGTATTTCCTAGAGGAATATAAACGTGGGCGGACGCCGAACCCGGATGTGCTGTGCAACAAAGAGATCAAGTTCGCGGCGTTCCTCGACTTTGCAAAAAAAGCGGGAGCGGATTTCCTTGCGACCGGGCATTATGCGCGGCTCGAGCGCCGAAATGGGACGACATATCTCAAAAAAGGCCTCGATGAAGGGAAAGACCAGAGTTACTTCCTGTGCATGCTGTCTCAGAGCCAGATCGAACGGGCGATGTTCCCCATAGGAGAGCTGCAAAAAGCGGACGTGCGGCGTATTGCCGGCGAGGCAGGGCTTTCGGTAGCGAAAAAAAAGGACTCTACGGGTATTTGCTTCATCGGGGAACGGAAATTCAAGCAGTTTTTGCAGACCTACCTTCCTGCCAATCCGGGCGATATGAAAACGCTGGACGGGAAGGTCGTCGGCAGGCACGACGGACTGATGTATTATACGCTCGGACAGCGGCGGGGGCTTGACATCGGCGGTTCCAAGGGTGGAACGGGTGAGCGCTGGTTTGTCGTCAGGAAGGATATGGAGAATAATATTTTATATGTTTCGCAGGGTGCGGAGTCGGAACTGCTTTTCTCCCGTGCGCTTGTTATGAGTGGAATGAATTTTATTTCGGGAGGAGAGGAGAAGCCGGGCTTCGATTGTATGGCCAAGGTGCGCTATCGTCAGCCGGACCAGCAGGCGCATGCCGAAAAGTGCGGCGAAGGCGTGTACCGCGTTGAATTTGCAGAAAAGCAGCGGGCGGTCACGCCGGGGCAGTATTGCGTCTTGTATGACGGAGACGCCTGCCTTGGCGGCGGTGTGGTCGACGAGGTGATTTTTTAGGCGGAGGAGACCGGCGGCCGGATCCTGTTTGCGGAAGCGGCGTGCGCTTTAATATGACATATGGTGTCCGTTTTTGTATGGTACACTAAACCATCAACCATACTTGTAGGAGGAAACACAATGATCGAGTTGCCGGAAAGCGTCACGCTGGCAAACCAGCTTACGAAAGCAATCAAGGGGAAAAGGATCGAACGCGTTATTGCGGGGAAAAGCCCGCATCGTTTCGCGTTCTTTGCCGGGGAACCGGAACATTATGGCGTGCTCCTGCGGGGGAAAACAGCGGGTGAGAGCCGTTCCTATGGAGGGCATGTCGAGATTGAACTGGAGGATATGCGGCTCGATTTCAACGACGGGGTCAATCTCCGTTTCCTTGCACCGGGACAGGCGGAGCCGAAAAGGCACCAGCTTTACCTTGCGTTTGACGATGGGAGCGCGCTTGTGGGGAGCGTGCAGATGTATGGGGCGCTTTCGGCGTTCCGCGCAGGGACAAACGATAACCCGTATTACCTTGCGGCGCGGGAAAAGGCATCGCCGCTGGAGGACGGATTCGATGTGGATTATTTCCGGTCGCTTCTTCACAGCGTAGACCGGAAAAAGATTTCCGCCAAGGCATTCCTTGCGACGGAGCAGCGAATCCCGGGCCTTGGAAACGGGGTGCTGCAGGATATCCTGTGGACGGCGCGAATCCACCCCAAGAAAAAGGCGGGGGATTTCTCGGGGCAGGAGACCGCAGAGCTTTATATGGCTATCAAAAACGTGCTCCGGGATATGGCGGAAAAAGGCGGCCGCGATACGGAAAAAGATTTGTATGGGAATCCGGGCGGCTACCGGACGATTCTCAGCAAAAACAATGCAGCCATGGTTTGTCCGGAATGCGGAGGCGGAATCAAGAAAGAAGCCTATTTAGGGGGCAGTATCTATTATTGCCCGGCTTGCCAGAAGATGTGAAACGCTAAACGGGCAGGAGGAAACGTCATGGGCGCGAAGGAAGAAAGCTATTTATGACTTGGATGGAACGGAGGCTTTGTTTTTGGAGGCCATGCGGGAATCTGTTTCTTTTCACAGGGATCACTGCACATTGTATAGGAAGCTCTTGGAAAAGGAACGGTTCAATCCGGATGATTATTGCAAAGCGGCTCGAAAAAATGATTGAAAATTATGCTTAACTGACATATGGCGTCATATTATATCTGTTATGCTGGCTTCAAACGATAAAATAGGAAAGGAAGCAAAACAGGTATGGATTATGAAGTTGTAAAGATAGGAGAAAAAAAGTTGAAGGTATCGAAATCCGAACGGAAAACAAAGACGGAGAGGCGATGCGCGATATTTTTCCGCTCTGGAATGATTTCCTTGGGAATGGTAAAGGGGAAATGATCCAAGGACGGATAAACACAAATTATATCGGTCTGTATACCGATTATGACGGCGACTTTACAAAACCATATTCCTATCTTGCCGGGTGTGAAACAAATGGGAGCGGAATGCCTGTATTCACGGTGAAAAAGATCCGCGCCGGGAGTTATGCAAGATTCGTGACAAAAGATCCGGAAAACGGGCTTGGAGAAATCTGGAACGTGGTATGGAGCATGCCGCTGAAAAGGACGTATATCAGCGACTTTGAAGAATATTTTCCAGGGAAGGACGGGCAGCCCGAGGAAATACACGTCTATATCGGGGTGGAGGAGTAATTGGGGAATTTAATAGAAATAAGCGGAGATACGGTTGACAGGGAGCATGTGTGCTGCGCGATTTCCGACAAAAAAAGTACGCAGGCGAAAAAGGAATGGATGAAGGGCTGCTTTGCCGATGGCTACCAATTCTGGAAGGCGGACGCGCGGGGAAAGGCATTGATTGAATTTGTCCCGGCGGAAAACGCATGGGCGCCGATCGCCGCGGACGGTTATCTGTTTATCGATTGTTTTTGGGTCGCCGGTTCGCTCACGAAAAAAGGATATGGTACTGCGCTGCTGGAGCGGTGCAGTGAAACGGCAAAGGAACTGGGGGAAAAAAGGACTTGCGGCAGTTTGCGCCGACAAAAAACGGCCCTTCCTCTCCGATCCCGGGTTTTATAAAAAGCGCGGGTTTCGGACGGCGGATACCGCGCCGCCTTTTTTTAAACTTCTGTATCTGCCGTTTGATGGAAATGCGATATCCCAAGATTCCGTGAAAGCGTCAAAAGAGGGACTGCTGCACAGCAGGGCGTTATGGTCTATTATACGGACCATTGCCCGTGGACCGCAAAGTATATCCATTTCTGGAAAAGATTGCCGGGGAACGAGGCGCCTCCGTTTGCTTTCAAAAAATTGGCTCTAAGGAAGAAGCGCAAGAGGCACCCTCTCCGTTTCCAACCTTTTCAGTCTATTATAATGGAACATTTGTAACCAACGAAATCTTCAGCGGAAAAAAGTTCATCGGTTTTTTGGAGGGGAAGGGCTTTTGATATGGAACTTGTACCTGCGAAGACGATCCTTGCCCGGCCCAAAGACGACTCGTGGTTTGGCAACGATTATAATATGAACCTATATCGGGGGTGCTGCCACGGCTGTATTTATTGTGACAGCCGGAGCGAGTGCTATGGCGTGGAGGAGTTTGACCGGGTGCGGCTGAAGAAGGACGCATTGCAGATTCTGGAAGGCGAGCTGCGGAAAAAGAGGAGGAAAGGCGTTGTGGGAGTAGGGGCGATGTCCGATACCTATAATCCGTTTGAAGAGGAAATGGAAGCGACGCGCGGCGCGCTTAAGCTGCTGGATCAATATGGTTTCGGTGTAGCGCTCGATACCAAAAGTACGCTTGTGCTGCGGGATATCGATCTGATCGAACGGATTTCCCGGAAACACTGCGCCAACATCAAGATAACGGTCACGACCGTGGATGATTCCTTGTCGAAGGTCATCGAGCCGTATGCACCGGCTTCGTCGGAGCGCTTTCGGGCAATTCGGGAACTTAGCCGCGCGGGTATCTTTGCGGGTGTGTTGTTTACTCCTATGCTTCCCTATATTACGGATACGGAAGAGAATGTGGCGGAAATGATCCGGCTCGCGTATGAAAACGGGGCGCGGTTTATCTTTCCCGCGTTCGGCATGACGCTCCGCCAGAATCAAAGGGATTACTATTATAAAAAGCTGGACGAGCATTTTCCCGGACTCAGCCGGAAATACCGCAGCGTATTCCGAAGCAATTATTTCTGCGGTTCCCCGCAAGCAAAGAAGCTGCGCAGCCTGTTTCAGGCGGAATGTAAAAAATACGGCTTAATCTTCCGGATGCGGGATATCATTGCGGCATATAAAAAGTTGCCGCCGGAACCAAAACAGCTTTCCCTGTTTTGAATCGGAAAAGGCAAAATATAGTGGCTCCGTTTTATAACTATGCTATATGAAGTGCGCGTAAAATACATACTTTTCGGGCGCTCAAAAACATGTCAAAAAAGCATTAAATTTTTTGAAAAAAGATGTTGACAGAGGGAAGGGAGTTTGGTATTATAAATAAGCCGCAAAAAACGCGGCGAACCTTGAAAAATCAATACAGTACCAAGAACGAAAAGGAAATGCTTGAAAGCGGAGCCTAGATCAATATGTTAGTTAAAAACGTCCGAGAGGGCGTTAAGATTTTAATTAAGAGTTTGATCCTGGCTCAGGACGAACGCTGGCGGCGTGCTTAACACATGCAAGTCGAACGAGGTTGCCCTTTGTGAATCCTTCGGGAGGAACTGTGGGTATACCGAGTGGCGGACGGGTGAGTAACGCGTGAGCAACCTGCCCTGCAACGGGGGACAACAGTTGGAAACGACTGCTAATACCGCATGAGACCACGAAACCGCATGGTTTTGAGGTAAAAGGATTTATTCGATGCAGGATGGGCTCGCGTCCCATTAGATAGTTGGTGAGGTAACGGCCCACCAAGTCAACGATGGGTAGCCGACCTGAGAGGGTGATCGGCCACACTGGAACTGAGACACGGTCCAGACTCCTACGGGAGGCAGCAGTGGGGAATATTGGGCAATGGGGGAAACCCTGACCCAGCAACGCCGCGTGAGGGAAGAAGGTCTTCGGATTGTAAACCTTTGTCCTATGGGACGAAAGAAATGACGGTACCATAGGAGGAAGCTCCGGCTAACTACGTGCCAGCAGCCGCGGTAATACGTAGGGAGCAAGCGTTGTCCGGAATTACTGGGCGTAAAGGGTGCGTAGGTGGTCATGTAAGTCAGATGTGAAAGACCGGGGCTTAACCCCGGGGTTGCATTTGAAACTGTGTGACTTGAGTACAGGAGAGGGAAGTGGAATTCCTAGTGTAGCGGTGAAATGCGTAGATATTAGGAGGAACACCAGTGGCGAAGGCGACTTTCTGGACTGTAACTGACACTGAGGCACGAAAGCGTGGGGAGCAAACAGGATTAGATACCCTGGTAGTCCACGCCGTAAACGATGGATACTAGGTGTGGGGCCCGATAGGGTTCCGTGCCGAAGCAAACGCATTAAGTATCCCGCCTGGGGAGTACGATCGCAAGGTTGAAACTCAAAGGAATTGACGGGGGCCCGCACAAGCAGCGGAGCATGTGGTTTAATTCGAAGCAACGCGAAGAACCTTACCAAGGCTTGACATCCTCTGACGACTGTAGAGATACAGTTTCCCTTCGGGGCAGAGAGACAGGTGGTGCATGGTTGTCGTCAGCTCGTGTCGTGAGATGTTGGGTTAAGTCCCGCAACGAGCGCAACCCTTATTGCTAGTTGCCAGCGCGTAAAGGCGGGAACTCTAGTGAGACTGCCGGGGACAACTCGGAGGAAGGTGGGGACGACGTCAAATCATCATGCCCCTTATGTCTTGGGCTACACACGTGCTACAATGGCCGGTACAAAGGGCAGCGAACCCGTAAGGGGAAGCGAATCTCAAAAAGCCGGTCCCAGTTCGGATTGTGGGCTGCAACCCGCCCACATGAAGTCGGAGTTGCTAGTAATCGCGAATCAGCATGTCGCGGTGAATGCGTTCCCGGGCCTTGTACACACCGCCCGTCACACCACGGAAGTTGGGAGCACCCGAAGCCAGTGGCTTAACCGTAAGGAGAGAGCTGTCGAAGGTGAGATCAATGACTGGGGTGAAGTCGTAACAAGGTAGCCGTATCGGAAGGTGCGGCTGGATCACCTCCTTTCTAGGGTGTAGAAAAGAGAAGATTTAGGAAAGCGCGAGTAAGGTATTTTCTTTTCGGTACTGTATGATTTGAAACAGCAAACTGCATAGTAAGCCTTTTAGAGCACATACAGAGATGTATGTGATTTAAAATGGGGGTGTAGCTCAGCTGGGAGAGCACCTGCCTTGCAAGCAGGGGGTCAGCGGTTCGATTCCGCTCATCTCCACCAAGTGGGGGAAAGCGGGAGACACCGGAGCAGCTAACTGAAAATGGGCTCATAGCTCAGCAGGTTAGAGCACACGCCTGATAAGCGTGAGGTCGGTGGTTCGAGTCCACTTGAGCCCACCAAAGCAACCGAAAGGTTGCGGGGCGCGATCCCTGAAAACTAAGAAAGGTGACGGCCGGAAGCGGTTGCGCGAACGAGAGTGAGCGCATAAGTTATCTCGCCGGTGGTTCGAGTCCACTTGAGCCCACCAAAGCAACCGAAAGGTTGCGGGGCGCGATCCCTGAAAACTAAGAAAGGGAGCCCCAAAGCGGCAGCATAGGAAAGACAGAAAGCACCATGTGTGAGCATGGCGAGCGCATGAGGGGATTGAGGCATAGCCTCAAAGCACATTGAAAACTGAATAGTAGAAACGAAAGAGTAGAGCGAAAAGATATCTAAAAACTAATCTGCAAAGATGAAAAAAGGGTAAGATATAATTTTGCGAAAGTCTTAGGGAAAAAGAAAAGTAGACGAAAAGATCAAGCTATGAAGAGCACAGGGTGAATGCCTTGGCATCAAGAACCGAAGAAGGACGTGTCAAGCTGCGAAAAGCTGCGGGGAGTTGCAAGCAAACATTGATCCGCAGATATCCGAATGAGGGAACTCAGCATCTGTAATAGGATGTTACCATATACTGAATTCATAGGTATATGGAGGGAACCCGGTGAACTGAAACATCTAAGTAGCCGGAGGAAAGGAAAACAAAAGTGATTCCCAAAGTAGCGGCGAGCGAAATGGGAAGAGGCCAAACCGGAAGTCTTCGGACATCCGGGGTTGCGGACCCATAGAATCGATCTGACGAATATAGCTGAATAGCATTGGAAAGTGCAGCCAAAGAGGGTAAAAGCCCCGTAAGCGAAATACGAGTCAGCGAGATGGGCACCAGAGTACCACGGGACACGTGAAACCCCGTGGGAAGCCGGGAGGACCACCTTCCAAGCCTAAATATTCCTTGATGACCGATAGAGAAATAGTACCGTGAGGGAAAGGTGAAAAGCACCCCGGGAGGGGAGTGAAAGAGAACCTGAAACCTTGTGCTTACAAGCAGTGGGAGCACTATTGGAAAGTGTGACCACGTACTTTTTGTAGAACGGGCCAGCGAGTTACGGTATGCAGCAAGGTTAAGTGACTGGAGTCACGGAGCCGAAGGGAGACCGAGTCTTAATAGGGCGAATAAGTTGCATGCTGTAGACCCGAAACCGGGCGACCTACCCATGAGCAGGTTGAAGCGGTGGTAAAACACCGTGGAGGACCGAACCACACGTATGTTGAAAAATGCGGGGATGACTTGTGGGTAGCGGAGAAATTCCAATCGAGCTCGGAGATAGCTGGTTCTCCTCGAAATAGCTTTAGGGCTAGCCTCGAGTGAAGATATATGGGGGTAGAGCACTGAATGGACTAGGGGGCTTCACGGCTTACCGAATCTTATCAAACTCCGAATACCATATATTACCTACTCGGGAGTCAGACAGTGTGAGATAAGTTTCATTGTCAAAAGGGAAAGAGCCCAGATCATCAACTAAGGTCCCAAAGTGTAAGTTAAGTGGAAAAGGATGTGGAATTGCAGAGACAACTAGGATGTTGGCTCAGAAGCAGCCACTCATTTAAAGAGTGCGTAACAGCTCACTAGTCGAGTGATTGTGCGCCGAAAATGTCCGGGGCTAAAACTTACCACCGAAGTTATGGGTGCATCGTAAGATGCGCGGTAGAGGAGCATCGTATTAGGATTGAAGCCATACCGGGAGGAGTGGTGGACTTAATACGAGAGAGAATGCTGGCATAAGTAGCGAGAGTGAGGTGAGAATCCTCACCGTCGAAAGCCTAAGGTTTCCTGGGGAAGGCTCGTCCGCCCAGGGTAAGTCGGGACCTAAGCCGAGGACAGTATCGTCGTAGGCGATGGACAACAGGTTGATATTCCTGTACTACCGACCATTCGTTTGACTGACGCAGTGACACAGGAGGATAGCAGGAGCGGGCTGATGGTAGAGCCCGTCTAAGCACTGAGGGTGGAAATTAGTGAAGTACGGTTTCCGCGAAGCCTGAGGTGTGATGGGGACAGAAAATAAGTATGGAAGTCTGTGAATCCACACTGGCAAGAAAAGCTGCTAAGGAGAATGGTAGGTACCCGTACCGCAAACCGACACAGGTAGGCGAGGAGAGAATCCTAAGACGATCGGGAGAAGCATTGTTAAGGAACTCGGCAAAATGACTCCGTAACTTCGGGATAAGGAGTGCCTAGTAAAATAGGTCGCAGTGAATAGGCCCAAGCGACTGTTTAGCAAAAACACAGGTCTGTGCGAAATCGAGAGATGAAGTATACGGGCTGACGCCTGCCCAGTGCTGGAAGGTTAAGGGGAACTGTTAGCGTAAGGCGAAGCAGGGAACTTAAGCCCCAGTGAACGGCGGCCGTAACTATAACGGTCCTAAGGTAGCGAAATTCCTTGTCGGGTAAGTTCCGACCCGCACGAATGGCGTAACGACTTGGGCACTGTCTCAACAATGTACCCGGCGAAATTGTAGTATGAGTGAAGATGCTCATTACCCGCGATAGGACGGAAAGACCCCGTAGAGCTTTACTGCAACTTGGCATTGGATTTTGGTATTGGATGTACAGGATAGGTGGGAGACTGAGAAGCGTTGACGCCAGTTGACGCAGAGTCACTGTTGGGATACCACCCTTCCAATACTAGGGTTCTAACCCGAGGCCGTGAACCGGCTCGGGGACAGTACCAGGTGGGCAGTTTGACTGGGGCGGTCGCCTCCGAAAGAGTAACGGAGGCGCCCAAAGGTTTCCTCAGAATGGTCGGAAATCATTCATTAGAGTGCAAATGCATAAGGGAGCTTGACTGCGAGAGGGACACCTCGAGCAGGGACGAAAGTCGGGATTAGTGATCCGGCGGTATGAGAGTGGAATTGCCGTCGCTCAACGGATAAAAGCTACCTCGGGATAACAGGCTTATCTCCCCAAGAGTCCACATCGACGGGGAGGTTTGGCACCTCGATGTCGGCTCGTCGCATCCTGGGGCTGAAGCAGGTCCCAAGGGTTTGGCTGTTCGCCAATTAAAGCGGCACGCGAGCTGGGTTCAGAACGTCGTGAGACAGTTCGGTCCCTATCCATCGTGGGCGCAGGAAGTTTGAGTGGAGCTGTCCTTAGTACGAGAGGACCGGGATGGACGTACCAATGGTGTACCAGTTGTCGTGCCAACGGCATGGCTGGGTAGCTACGTACGGACGGGATAAACGCTGAAGGCATCTAAGCGTGAAGCCCCCCACAAGATAAGACTTCCCATCCTTTATGGAGTAAGACCCCTTGAAGACTACAAGGTTGATAGGCTGGAGGTGTAAGTGCAGCAATGTATTTAGCTGACCAGTACTAATAGGTCGAGGGCTTGATCAACGAAAGTTGAAACAGCAGTCTAACACAAATGACTTAAGACTTTCTCTTTCATGATTTACTATTCAGTTTTGAGTGTGCTGAGCACCTCTTTAAATTTAATATTCCTCAGTAGCTCAGCGGTAGAGCACGGGGGCTGGATTTAACCCTTACCGCAACCTTGAAAAGTTTATAATCCTCAGTAGCTCAGCGGTAGAGCATTCGGCTGTTAACCGAAGGGTCGTTGGTTCAAACCCAACCTGGGGAGCCATTTCCGGTGGCGATAGCTAAGGGGATCCACCTGTTCCCATTCCGAACACAGAAGTTAAGCCCTTATACGCCTAAAGTACTGCACTGGTGACGGTGTGGGAGGATTGGTAGCTGCCGGATTCTAATTGAAAAAACCCGTTCAAATCGAGCGGGTTTTTTATTGCTTTCAGCGCTATTTTTGCTTTTTAAAATAATGTCTCCACCACATTTTCACCACATCTCATGCAAACCGGGACAACAATATTTCCCTGATGTGCAGCGCGGTCAACGGGCTGGCGCTTGCGCCGGGGGAAACGCTGTCGCTTAACGAACTGGTGGGGGAACGGACGGCGGAAAAGGGTTTTTTGCCGGCGCCCGCCATAACGGACGGGAAGGACCTGACGGACGAACTGGGCGGGGGTATCTGCCAGCTTACGGGTACGCTGTATAACGCCGCCTTGCTTGCAAACATGGAGATCGTGGAGCGCGTGCACCATTCATGGCCGTCGGATTACCTGCCGGTAGGGCTGGACGCGACGCTCAACTGGGACAACAAGGATTTGAAGATAAAGAATACGACGCAGTGGCCGGTATATTTCTCCGCCCGGTTCGAGGAGCATATTGTGGACGTGGCAATCTATGGGCAGCCCAGTGAATACGAGATCGAAATTAAAAGCGAAATCGTGGAGGAATACCAGGAGCCAAAGCCGCAGGTGATCTATACGGACGAGCTTGCGGTGGGAAAAACAGTGGTAAAAACCAAGGGCCGGAAGGGATATGTAGCGGAGGTCAGGCGCAATTACCTGAAGGACGGGGAAGTCATATACAGCGAGGAAATCTCAAGGGACACGTTCCACGAGATACAGGGCGTGGTCATAAGGGGCGCGGATGGAAAGAACAAGTAACAGGTGGAATAAAAGAATATGCGCGCTGGCTGCCATATTGGCGTTCCTTTTGTTCCCGGTAACCGCCCATGCGTTTTCGTACCAGGGAGATGGAATATTGCTGGAGATACCGGACGGGAGCAACATATATTACTACACGCCGAACGGGACGAACATGACGGGTGAGATGCTGATGGCAGCGCAGGAAGAAAACCCGATGGCGCTCACGGGAGCATATACGGACGGGGGGATGCTGTCGTATTCACTGAAGGTAACAAAGGAAAAAATTACTAAGGGGGAAGCCGAAGGGGAAACAGCTGGCGGAGAAGAAGGTGCAGGTCCGGCGCGGGAAAAAGCGGCGGAGCTGCGGGAAGTCCTTGCGGAAGAATATATGTTCGGGGAGGACGCGGAAGAAACGGTTGCGGGGAAGCAGGCGGCAGTCCTCGCGGGGGACAGCCTGAAAAACCCGGATTACGCAGTGAAGGTCAGCGTGCTCACGGAGGGCGGCGCAATTTACACCGTGACGGTCATCTACCGGAAGGACGAAGACGGGCAATCGCTGGCTGCTGCGGAAACGCAGCTTGGAACGCTGCGGCTGGGGGAGGATGCAGTCCCGGCGGCGACGGCAGAACCGACCCCGGAACCAACACCTGAACCAACGCCAACGCCCCCGGCGGCACCGGAAGCAACGCAGAAAACCCTCCCGCTGGAAACAAAGGAGCCCGGGCAGGAAGGAAGCATAGGGCGGCTATTGCAAAACCCACTTTTGTTGGCCTTTGGCGCAGCCGTGCTGGTAATCGTGCTTCTTACAGCCTTGCTCCTTGCAAAGCATAGGAAGGCCGGGAAGAAAGGCAGTACCGCGGGATATGAGGGCAGGCTGGGACGCAGCGGGAAGCCGCTGCCGGAGATGTCCGGGCGGGCGGAGCCGGAGCCGCCAAGTATGGAAGAAGACCCGGAAAAACCAGAATGGAATGAAGGAAGCGGCACGCAGGAAGCATGGCGAAACCGCACAGCATTGTCAGCGGGTGTTTTGGGCGGCGGACCATGGGAATATGGGAGCGGGCTAGGCGAAGCGGTGAAGCCGGAAGCATATATCTCCCGGCAACAGGAGGAATCGTTGGAGAATATACCTTCTTTTCCAAGAACCATGATAAAAATCTACGACGCGGAGGCGGAGCTGATCCGTGGGTTTGACCTCAAGGCGCGCAAGGATTACATCTTTGCGGCAAAGCAGTTTCGCGAGTGCGCGCGGCACGCGGCGGACCAGACGATCCGCAAGAGGGCGGATATGCAGGCGGTGGAATGCCTGACGCTGGCAAAGGAGTTTGACGCGGCGCTGGTACTGGCGGTCAAGATTTTTTACAAGGATTACGACTATTCAGTGGAGGAACGCGAGAAGCTGAAATCCATGATTATCATATTAAAGAAAACAAGCAGGAGGAATGAAGGATGAAACGGGCAAGCGAAGTATTGGGACTGAAGGTATTGGGGATTAGGGAAGGAATGGAGAACGGGAGCGCGCAGGACTTTATGATCGACCCGCAGACTAGGAAGGTGGAATATTTGGTGCTCAAAACAAACAACGGGTATGGTTTCAACGCCCTGCGTATTTCGGATGTGATGGGCATTGGGGCGGACTACATCATGACGCAGACGGTGGAGAACGCAAAGAAGATGTACGAGTCGACAGAGGTTCTAGAAGTGATCGAACGGGGCTTTTTCATGCTGGGCACGACGGTGCTTGCGTCCACGGGCGACATGGTGGGCAAGGTGGAGGATTTCAGCTTTGAGGAAAAGACGGGAGAGATCGGGACGCTGTATCTGGACAACCAGACGGAGTTCGAGGGAAGCAAGATCGTGACGATGGCGGGGAAAATGGTGTTCGTGGACCCGGAAGGAACGAATATCCTCAAGGTGACACAGGAAGCGGAGCCACAGGGGGAAGCGTTCCAAAGCGAATCGTTCCAATACCTGATGGGAAAAACGGTGAAGGAGACCGTGACAAGCGAGGACGGCAGCTTCCGGATCGAGGCGGACACAGTGCTGGGCGAGGAGATATTGCGGCAGGCGGCGCGGCACGACGACGTATTGCTGGCGCTGACCCTGAATG
Organism: Christensenella minuta; assembly: GCF_003628755.1. Taxonomy (NCBI): domain Bacteria; kingdom Bacillati; phylum Bacillota; class Clostridia; order Christensenellales; family Christensenellaceae; genus Christensenella; species Christensenella minuta. The sequence continues at coordinate 474,971 of NZ_CP029256.1, forward strand.
TGTGATGCTGACGCTGTTCGCGCAGCTGCCGGAGGATGTGCGCGGCCATAGCAGGCGGGTAGCGGGCTACACGGAAATATTGTATGGATGGGCGCTCGAGGCAGGCGTCTATCCAAAGGACGAGAGCCTGCGCAGGGGCCTTCGGCATAAAATCCACACGCTGGCGCTGTGGCATGACATAGGCAAGCTGCTGGTTCCGCTCAAAATATTGGAGAAGCCGGGCGCGCTGACGGCGGGGGAGCGGCAGGCCATGAACCGGCATGTGCTGTATGCCAAGGAGCTATACCGCGAAGGGCACTGGCCGGTCGGCGTCGGCGAAGAGGAACGGAAGGCGGCGCTGGATATTTCGTGCCTGCACCATGAGCGTTGGGATGGCGGCGGGTATCCATACGGCAGAAAAGGAGAAGCGACGCCGGCCATCGCGCGGATTTGCGCTGTGGCGGACGCGTTCGACGCGATCATAAGCCTGCGGCCATACAAAAAGGAGCGCAGTGCAACGGAAGCGGTCGCGGAGATAGGACGCAAGGCGGGTACGCAATTCGACCCGGTGGTCGCGCAGATATTCACGGCAAGGATACGGATGCTGGCAAAAAGCGAAGGAACGGCGCTTACGAGGATATGAGATGGTGAGCAAGGCAAAGCTATGCGTCATAGGAATATTGGTGCTGGGGATACTGTCGTGCGGGGCGGCGTATGCGTTCGACCTGCCTGTGCGGCTTCCGGGAACGGAAGCTACAGCGGGACAGGGCGGGCTTCCGCTGGTACTGCCGAAAGCTGCGGAGTCGCTGCCGCGCGAAATCCGGCAGGGGCGGGCGCTGTGCGACGTTACGCTCAGGAGCCTGCCGGAGCAGGATGCGCCCGAAGCGGGAGAGGTACAGATGGGGGAAACGCTCGATGTGTACGCGGTCAATGTAAACGGGAAGTGGAACGCGGTGGCGGCAGACGGCGGCGCCATGGCATACATTCCAGCATCGGCCCTGTCGCTGACCGCGCCGACCATCCAAAGCGCGGACAACCTCGACCCGCTGCTCACGGACGGCGGGGAGAACGGCTATCCGGGCGCAGTATACAACGACGAACGCTACTTAAAGCTGCTTACGGAAGCGAAGAAATACATCGGTTATCCATATGTGTGGGGCGGATCGACGCCGGAAACGTCGTTCGACTGCTCGGGGTATGTGTGCTGGACTCTGAACCAGTCGGGGGTGTATGAGACGGAACGGACGGACGCGCAGGGCTTATACAATATGAGCGGGCGGATAGAACGCGAGGACGCGCGGCCGGGAGACCTGGTGTTCTTCCAGGGGACGTATGACACGCCGAACACGGTGACGCACGTCGCCATTTATGTGGGCAACGGATATATGCTGCACGCCGGCAAGCCGATTGGGTATGGCAGCATGGAGACGGACTACTGGCAGGCGCATTTCTATGCGTTTGGCAGGCTGGCAGGTTAAGAGGAGTAAGATGATGATGAGGATACAGGCAAGCACCAGGTATGCGCTGAGGATCCTGCAATACCTTTACGGGAAAGGGAACCGCACGGTCAAGGCGGGGGAGCTGTCCGGGCAGTTGGGGCTTTCGAGCCTGTATACCGCAAAGGTGCTGGGGAAGCTGAAAGAAAGCAAGGTCGTGCGTTCGGAGCAGGGATGCTACGGCGGCTACCGGATGGCGAGTCCGGCGGAAAAAGTCTCTGTGTATGAGGTATTCATAGCGATGGAGGGGGATTTTGTGCTGTACGAGCCAAAGGCGGACGGGCCGGAAGACGGGGCGGAGCAGACCATCCGGGAGTTTTTTGATGGGATCGAGAACGCGATGGTTTTCACGATGCGCAGGATGACGCTTAAAAAATTGTTTGACATGGGAAAGGAGCTGCCGGAGGGCGCGAAACGCGGCAAGGGAGAATCGGTGCTGGCGGCCGCGCGGTAAGGGTTAGAAAATGACGTACGGTAATTTAGGCTGACCGGAAAACGGAATATATTATTGCATCAGCTCCCTGAGTAAGGATAGACATTTGTAAGGAATCCCCAAAAGACCGCGTATTGCGGTCTTTTTTCATGCGGTGCGCAGGGCTGCTGCAAGGCGTTTAACCGGATCAAAGCCGCGCGGTGAAATGAAATGAGGAGGTCGTCCCGGACGCCGCCGCCGGCGGAGAGCGAATATATGGCGGAACTTTCCTTGGTTTACACCTAATAAAAAAGACAACGCATATATGACTTGTCAAATCCGAAATATAAATATATATTTAGAATATATAGAATAATATGGAACGGAAATTTAAAAATGTATTGAAAAAAATAGACGGTGAGTGTTTTGCGGCAGAAGTCGCGAGATCGGAATAAATAGAGCTTGGAGAGAAACGGTTTCATATTTTATATCGGCATACGGGGAATGGAGCGATGGAACAGAAAATACGGGATTTGGAAGAAGCGAATCTGGCGCTTAAGGAGAGCAACGAGAAATTATATAACAGCATGAAGGCATTCCAGATTGCCGCGGAGGAAAGCGGAAGCCTGGTGTTTACGTACGATACGAAAGAGCAGAAGATTCAGGTCGATGAGAGGACGGCACAGGCGTTTAACGTGGAACAGGTGCAGACGGGCGTGCCTTATGAAATGGTCAAAAGGGGAATTGTCGCCAGGGAATCGGAACAGGATTATATCCGTATCCACGAAGAAATGATCCGGGGCGGAAAGGAATCGGGCGGGATCGTTAAACTGATCCCGGCGGATGGGATAGAGGTGATTTATGATCTTAAGTTCCGCGCCATACTTGGGGAAGACGGAGAACCCACCGGCATGGCCGTAGGCGTATACCGGGATATTACGGAGCGGTATATCAAGGATATGGCGCAGGAGCGTTACCAGCAAATTGTGCTTTCCTCGGACCGGTACACCTATGAGTATGAAGAGGAAAAGGATTTGCTGTCTATTTTTCCCTCGCTTTCGGAAAGCGGCGGAAAAGAGGTGAAATATACCTTTGCGCATTTCCATGAAAAATTGAGCAGGGGAGAGCTATGCCCCAAAGGGGATATTATAATTATGGAGGATTTGCTCAAAAGCAATACCTTAAAGCCCGTGCAGGTGCAGCTTTACAGTGCAAAAACAGGGGAAAAGCGGTGGTATGCAATCACCAATTCCATGATGAAGGAGAAAGGCGGGTTCCAGCGGATTGTCGGGACAATCGCGGATATTACAGATATTAAGCAACGGGAAATATCGCATAAAAAGCTGGAGCATGTCCTGCAAAGCCTGAAAGACGAATATATCGGCATCTTTGAGGTGGATCTGGAAAACGATATGTTTACGACACTTTCTTACGGCGGGTCAGAGCTGATGCCCGAATTTCCGGACGACGGCTGTTACAGCGAGATGATGGACTGGCTGTGCGAAGCGCTGGCAGCGCCGGAATACCGTGAAGCCTATATCGGCTTCACAAGCCTTACGTACCTGCGGAAAGCGTTGTCTAAGGAACGCAGGGTTGAAGTGGAATATATGACTATGTGTAAAAACCGTAATTGGTGGAGGACCAGCTATCAGGCGGTGGAATATAAGGAAGGCATTCCGACGAAGGCCATTATGTACCAGTTTGACATTGATAAGGTCAAAACGGAAAAACTGATGCAGCAGCAGGCGATGCAGGAAGCATATAATTGTGCGGAAGCGGCGAATGCGGCAAAGACTGAATTCCTTTCCCGCATGAGCCACGACATCAGGACGCCGATGAATGCGATCATTGGGATGACGGCTATTGCAAGGACGCAGATCGGCAACCCGGAGAGAGTACAAGAATGCCTCGGGAAAATCACTGCCGCATCCAAGCATTTACTGTCCCTCATCAATGAAGTGCTGGACATGAGCAAGATCGAGTCTGGAAAAATGGAATTGCAGGAAGAGGGATTCAATCTTGCGGACCTCATCGACAACATGGTTTCCATGGTGCTGCCGCAGATCAATGAGCACGGCCATACCCTGCGGGTGACGGTTGAAGAGTTGAAGCACGAGTGGGTGGTGGGGGACAGCCTGCGTATCCAGCAGGCCTTTGTGAACCTGATCGGGAATGCGACGAAATACACGCCGGATGGAGGGAGAATAGACGTTCGGATTCATGAACGGCCGTTGAAGAACCCGGAGTACGGGGAATATGAATTTGTATTTGAGGATAACGGAATTGGTATGACAAAGGCGTTTCAGGATGTTATCTTTGAGCCGTTTACCCGGGCAGAGGACCACGAGGTATTAAAGGAAAACGGGACAGGGCTGGGGATGACGATTACCCGCAACCTGATCCGAATGATGGACGGAGACATCAAGGTGGAGTCTGAACCGAAAAAGGGGTCAAAGTTCACGGTGACCATACACCTGAAACTGCAGGAAGAGCACTATGATAATGTAGAAGAACTGGCCGGACTTCCCGTGCTGGTTGTGGACGACGATCGGGTTACCGCCGAAAGCGCATGCATTATGCTCAACGACATCGGGATGCAAGGGGACTGGTGCCTTTCCGGAAGGGAAGCAGTCGGCCGCGCGATTGACAAGCATAAAAGCCAAGAGGACTATTTTGCAGTAATTCTTGACTGGAAAATGCCGGGGATGGACGGAGTTATGACGGCCAAAGCAATCCGGGAAAATATCGGGCCGGATATTCCAATTATTATTATTTCCGCTTTCGACTGGTCGGAAATCGAAACGGAAGCACGAGCGGCCGGAGTCGATCATTTCATCTCCAAACCATTATTTAAAAGCCGTTTCATCCATTGTTTCAAGGAGATATTGCATATCGGCGGGCAGGCGCCCGAAGTCAAAACAGAGATGATAGAACAATTGGATTTTTCGTGCAAACGCGCCCTGCTGGTGGAAGACAACGAACTCAATGCGGAAATTGTAGAGGAACTTCTGAAAATGACGGGGATACGGGTCGAATGGGCCAAGAACGGCAGGGAAGCGGTGCGGATGGTGGAGGATTCGCCGGAAGGATATTATGACATGGTTTTTATGGATATCCAGATGCCCTTCCTGAACGGTTATGAGGCGACGGTCGCCATACGGAATATGGACCGGAAAGATACGCGGAAAATGCCGATCGTGGCAATGACGGCCAATGCATTCGCGGAAGATATCGACCACGCGAGAAATGCGGGCATGAACGAACATATTGCCAAACCGATCGATCTGCGGAAAATGGGCGAAGTGATGGCAAAATATTTATCCTGAGTCGGGAGCTTTTGGGTTGCCGTTCCAAACGGGAAGAAAGACGGGAAATATGGCAAAAAATGTAAGGAAATTTTTATGGATCAGCCTTATCTGCATTTTGGTTCTGTGTATCGGCGTGTTCGTGTGGATCACAGCGTATATGATCGACGAAAACGACAGGACGATCAGCGATGTCGGCGAAATCTACATGTCGGAAATGGGAAAGCAGATTTCCATGCACTTTGCGACCGTTATGGAACTGTACCAGTCGAAACTGCGCGGTGTGACAGGGAGCAATCCGCAGGAAGAAGCCGACGGTGCGGATACAGCGGCAGAGGAGCTGGCTGCCAGTGCGGCGGTATTTGGATTCAATTATCTCGGATTGTATTCCGGGAACGGGTCCTATGAAGACGTACTTGGCGGGGAAATCGTGGTCGACGGCGAAGAAGCGTTTACCGCCGCATTGAAAAGCGGGGAAGCGAAAATAACGGACGCGAAGAATAAAGACGGCGAGACATTGCTGCTCATTGGAATGCCTGCCGCATATCCAATGGGAAACGGGGAAATAAGCACGCTTCTTATTGCCGGAGTGCCGATGGAAACAGTCAATGAAACGCTGTCCCTTGAAATAGGCGCGACGCAGGTCTATTCGCACATTATCCGTCATGATGGAACGTATGTAATCCGCAATGCGGATGCCGCAGAAAGCTCCTATTTTGATAGAATCGTGGATTACGGAAATTTTGACGGGCAAAGCCCGGAGGAGGTGGTGGGGAAGATTTCCGAGGCTATGGCGGCGGGCGCAGAATACTCGATGGTTATTGAAATTAATGGAGAAATCCGCAATACCCACTTTATTCCGCTTAAAGATTCAGACTGGTATCTGGTGTCGGTTCTGCCGTATGGTTTGCTGCAGGGGCCTACGACACGCCTGCTTTACCAGCGGATTTATGTAGCTATCGGCGGGTGCATGGTCATTGTACTGGCAATGCTCCTTGCATACATCAGATATTTCCGTATGTCCCGGCAGCAGATGAGGCTGTTGGAAATTGCCAAAAAAGAAGCGGAAAGCGCCAGCCGTGCGAAAAGTGCGTTTCTGTCGAGCATGAGCCATGATATCAGGACGCCGATGAATGCGATCATGGGAATGACGGCAATTGCTGCGGCAAACCTCGACAATCCGGCCAAGCTTCAGGACTGCCTGAAAAAAATCACCCTTTCAAGCAAGCACCTGCTGGGGTTGATTAATGACGTTTTGGATATGTCTAAAATAGAAAGCGGGAAGCTGTCCCTCAATATGGACCTGCTTTCGCTCCGGGAAACCATGGACAGCATCACGAACATCGTGCAGCCACAGATAAAAGCGAAGAAACAGAATTTCGATATATTTATTGGAACAATCCAGACTGAGCATGTCTATTGTGACGGGGTGCGGCTCAACCAGATATTTTTGAACCTGCTGTCCAACGCGGTCAAATTTACTCCAGAGGGTGGAACAATTGAGGTGAGGCTGGCGCAGGAGAATTCACCAAAGGGCGCTTGCTATGTAAGGAATGATATTCGGGTCATGGATACGGGCATCGGCATGTCGCCGGAATTTCAAAAGAGCATATTCAATTCCTTCACGCGCGAAGATACGAGCCGCGTCCGTAAAACAGAGGGTACGGGCCTCGGGATGGCAATCACAAAATATATTATCGATGAAATGGGAGGCAGTATCGAGCTTAGGAGCGAAGTGGACCGCGGAACGGAATTCCATATTATCCTTGATCTTGAACGGGGTGCGGATCAGGAAAAGGATATGTTCCTTCCCGACTGGGAACTGCTCGTGGTTGACGATGACGAACTGCTTTGCCGGACCGCCGTTGCAGCCCTCGGTGAAATCGGAGTGGATGCAGACTGTGCCTTCGACGGGAAAACCGCGGTTGAGATGACGATCCGTCGTCACCGGGAAAGGCGTGATTACCAAATCGTCCTGCTTGACTGGAAAATGCCGGGTATGGACGGAATAGAAACCGCAAAGGAGATACGGAAATGTGTGGGCAAAGAGATACCCATCCTGCTTATCTCCGCATACGATTGGAGCGAGATTGAGGAGGAAGCGCGCGCTGCGGGGATCAATGGCTTTATCTCCAAGCCCCTGTTTAAATCAACGTTGTTTTACGGCCTGGCTCCGTTCAGCGAATATTACCGTGCGGAATATGAACAAGACAGGGAAGAAGCCGACGATTATACCGGCAGGCGGATTCTTCTGGCGGAAGACAACGAGATCAACTGGGAGATCGTCAACACCCTGCTGTCGGCACACGGCTTTGTCATTGAGTGGACGAAAAATGGGAACGAATGCGTGGAGCGGTATGAAGCGTCGCCCCCGGGATATTATGACGCGGTACTAATGGATGTCAGGATGCCGGTGATGGATGGATACGAAGCGGCGAAACAAATTCGGGAATCGGGCCGTACAGACTGCGGTATCCCGATCATAGCTATGACTGCGGACGCCTTTACAGAGGATATCCGGCGCTGCCTGGAAAGCGGAATGGACGCACATATCGCCAAGCCGATCGACATCCGGGAACTGCTGAAAATATTGAAAAAGCATCTGCGTAAAAAGTGACGAAAAGGCACGGGGCATGTGTTTTCGCTTTGTGCAGATATGGCAAACGGCATATGTGCACTAGCCGGGTACGGCCGTGGGTGCATTCCCGATGATACCGGCCGGCAGGGGCCTCTATTGACAAGGTGGCGTTGCTCCATTATAATTCCTACTATATATATGTACAAAATAGGATATGAGTGCCGCAGGCGGTCCGCCGGACCCGTGATGCGGCCCGAAGCTTTTTGGCTTATTTTATTGGCGCCGGAACCATTAAGGGGGATTTATATGACGTTGCAGCAACTGCATTATTTGATTACGATTACGGAAACGGGTTCTTTGAATAAGGCCGCGGAGGTTCTCTATATATCCCAGCCTTCACTCTCGAGTTCCATCAAGGAACTGGAAAAAGAGGTTGGGATCACGATTTTTCACCGCAGCGGAAAGGGCGTAAGCCTAACGAATGACGGGATGGAGTTTTTGCTCTATGCGCGCCAATTGTACCAGCAATATGAATCGATCCTTGAAAAATATGGAAAGCCCGGGACCCTGAAAAAAAAATTCGGAGTTTCCGCCCAACATTATTCCTTTGCTGTAAAGGCGTTCGTTGAGACGGTGAAAAAGTTCGACACGTCAAAATATGAATTTGCGATCCGGGAGACGAAGACGCTTGAAATCATAGACGACGTCAATACTCTCAAAAGCGAAATCGGGATACTGTACCTGAGCGATTTCAACCGTAAGGCCATTGCAAAGCTGCTGAGGGCCAATCATCTGGAGTTCCATCGGCTGATCGATTGCCAGGCCTACGTCTATCTCTGGCGCGAACATCCATTGGCAAAATGCCGGGCGATCCGCTTTTCGCAGCTAGAGGAATACCCGTGCCTGTCGTTTGAGCAGGGTGACAACGGTTCATTTTACTTTGCGGAGGAAATACTCAGTACGAACGAATATGCGCGGACGATCAAGGCCAATGACCGTGCGACGATGCTGAACCTGATGATAGGTCTCAACGGCTATACCTTGTGCTCGGGAATCATTTGCGAGGAATTGAATGGAACGGATTTTGTTACCGTTCCATTTGAGGCAGACGAGCTGAATCCAAACAGCGCAATGGAGATCGGGTATGTCGTGAAGAAAAACAGCTTACTCAGCGAAATTGGGAAATTGTATATTGAAGAAACGAAAAATTATCTGGATCAATATCAAATAAGATAACCCATAAAGCATATAGGCATAATCTATATCTATGTATACCTTTCCTGTATTGGACAGCTTAGGCACGGCGGCGTAAACTGGAACCGAGGATAGGAGGTAAAGACAGTGAGAAATGCTTTATGGGGAACCGGCTGCTGCTGCGCATGCTATCCCCGCCTGTTAAGCCTTGAGCGAATGTGCCAATGTATCGTGGGTTCCAAACGGGCACACTGAAAACGGCGTATAGAAACGATAACATCAGGAGGGATACAAGATGACAAACATTAAAGATTCAAAGAACTGGAGTTTTGAAACCCGGCAACTGCATATCGGCCAAGAAGAAGCAGATCCCGCAACGGGGGCAAGAGCTGTCCCGATTTACGCGACAGCTTCCTATGTATTCCATGATTCCCAGCATGCGGCCGACCGCTTCGGGCTGCGGGATCCCGGTAATATCTACGGAAGGCTGACCAATCCGACGCAGGATATTTTTGAACGGAGAATCGCATCCCTTGAGGGCGGCGCAGCGGCGCTTGGGCTCGCTTCGGGCGCAGCGGCGATCACTTACGCGCTCAATGCCCTGGCACGCTCGGGCGAGCACATTGTGGCGTCCAAAACGATCTATGGAGGTACATATAACCTGCTGGAGCATACGCTCCCGCTGTCGGCCGGGATCGCTACGACCTTTGTCGATCCGGAACGGGAGGGAGCGTTTGAAGAAGCAATCAGGGAAAACACAAAAGCGATTTTTATCGAAACATTGGGCAATCCAAATTCCAATATCATTGATATTGAAGAGGTCGCTGAAATCGCGCACAAGCATAATATCCCGCTGGTGGTGGATTCCACGTTTGCGACGCCGTATCTCGTAAGGCCGCTTGAATATGGGGCGGATATTGTCATACATTCCGCGACCAAGTTTATTGGAGGACACGGAACGGCTGTCGGCGGCGTTGTCGTGGACGGAGGACGCTTTGACTGGAAAAGTTCCGCGAAATACCCGTGGATATCGGAGCCGAATCCCAGCTATCATGGCGTTTCTTTTGCGGATGCGGCGGGACCGGCGGCTTTTGTGACCTATATCCGCGCGATACTGCTGCGCGACACTGGCGCCACGCTTTCCCCTTTCCATGCGTTTTTATTCCTGCAGGGGCTGGAGACGCTCTCCCTGCGGGTGGAGCGGCATGTGGAAAACGCGCTCCGCATCGTCGATTACCTCAACGGGCATCCGCAGGTGGAGGCGGTTCATCATCCGTCTTTGGCCAGCGAACCGAGCTACAAGCTATATCAAAAATATTTCCCCAATGGCGGGGGATCCATCTTTACCTTTGAAATCAAAGGAACTGCTGAAACGGCCCGGAAATTCATTGATAATCTGGCAATTTTCTCCCTGCTTGCGAATGTGGCCGATGTAAAATCACTGGTGATCCATCCGGCCAGCACGACTCATTCCCAGCTGACGGAGGAGGAATTACTGGATCAGGGGATCAAACCAAATACGATCCGCCTCTCTATCGGTACGGAAAATGCCGATGATCTGGTTGCGGCACTGGAAGCGGCGTTTAAAGCGGTTTGGTAAAAAACAGTAAAACAAACGGAAGATTCCGGCAGGCGCCGTTCATGTGGACGGCGCCTGTTTTTTACCGGCGGGCCAAGTAGCTGGGGTGAGAAGCGATTGGTTTCAGCTTCATACCGTCCTCCACCTTGGTTGTTCTCTGTATGCTGCGGCGGTCCCGGCATTTCCGCATTCTTGGAATTATGATAGAATGGAGGAGAAAAAACGGCAAATCGAAATTGCGGCAGGTTTATATTAGCGGAGGAATTAACGTATGCAAAGTTTTCTCGAAACGTTGACAAGCGAAAGCAAAAATGTGGAGCTGCCCGAAGAATTTAATTATTTCGGGAAGCTTATCGGCAGCTGGAAAATCGACTATATTGATAATAGCAATTCTCATTCGATTAAAGGCGAATGGCATTTTTCATGGGTTCTTGATGGAATGGCAATTCAGGATGTTATTATCTTGCCCGGTTATGAATACGGAACGACGCTTCGCGTCTATAATCCCGGTACGTGTGCATGGGATATTGCCTATTGTTATACAGGAAAAATTATGCGGTTTGAAGCGAGTAAACGAGACGATATAATAGTCCTTACGAATATTGAGGATGAAAAGAGAAAATGGGTTTTTGCCAAAATCGAGGATAATAATTTTCATTGGCAGGATGTTATCGTAAAGGACAACGGTGAATGGCATATTAATTTTGACTTATATGCCCAGCGCATATGAGAAAAATGCGCAGTGCATCCTGGCTGCTTACACCGTTGCCCTAAATTTGCCGCCCAATGCGGCAAATACAGAAGGCAGGGACAGTACACAGTTTGAAAAGCTGTAAATTGAAATTTATCGAGGAGAGGGCAAAGCCCGTCCCCGCTCAGCGCAAAAGAGAGACTGCCAGCTTTCCGCCGACAGCCCTCTTTTGTTGTCGCATTCCGTTTGCCGAGGGTCTAGTCTGAATGCCCTTGATGGTTCTTTATGGGGCGCCCGCCAAAGGATGGTCCTTTTGATTCCAGCTGCAAAAGCGCATCTGTATGGACTTGGATATGTAAATTTTTATTCGGAAAACATGGGGGTAGAAAGGTAACGGTCACCGGTATCGGGGAGGAGGACGACGATCACCTTTCCTTTGTTTTCCGGCCGCCTGGCAAGCTCCGCTGCCGCAAACACAGCCGCGCCGGAAGAAATTCCTACCAGCACGCCTTCTTCCCGTGCGATCTCCCTCCCGGACTCGAAGGCTTCTTCATTTGCGACCGTGAGGATTTCATCATATATCCCGGCATCCAGCGTTTCGGGAATAAACCCGGCACCGATTCCCTGGATCATGTGGGGACCTGCCGTACCCTTGGAAAGCACCGGGGATCCGGCCGGTTCGACAGCTACCACTTTTATATCGGGATTCCGGGATTTTAAATATTCGCCGACCCCGGAGACCGTACCGCCTGTTCCCACGCCAGCGACAAAAATATCAACCCTGCCATCAGTATCGTTCCAGATTTCCGGGCCGGTGGTATTGCGGTGAACGGACGGATTGGCAGGATTTGTAAATTGACTGGGAATGAAGCTGCCGGGAGTTTCCTTTGCCAGTTCGTTGGCTTTTGCAATTGCGCCCTTCATGCCGAGCGCGCCCTCCGTCAGGACGAGCTGAGCTCCATATGCCTTGAGCAGGTTCCGGCGCTCGACGCTCATTGTTTCAGGCATTGTAAGAATAATTTTATAGCCCCTTGCAGCCGCGACTGAGGCAAGGCCGATCCCCGTGTTGCCGCTGGTTGGTTCGATGATAACCGTCCCGGGCTTCAGCAATCCCTTTGCCTCCGCATCGTCGAGCATGGCTTTGGCGATTCGGTCCTTCACGCTGCCGGCAGGATTGAAATATTCCAGTTTGCCGAGCAAAGTTGCTTCCAGGCGGTGTTTTTTTACATAATTGTTCAACCCGAGCAACGGCGTACCGCCGATCAAATCCGTAATTTTATCGTATATTTTCATAAGAAATCGCTCCTTTTGTAATTGAGGATAGAATTTGGTTGGTTTACAGATTGCCTTCTATAAGCGGCAACATCGTTGGCGTATACCTGTTTTCTCCATTATGGCTCTCCTTATTCTTTTTATAAACGCAATAACCTATAAAACATATTAATTATATAGGAATTATTGTACAACCATCGGGGCGCGGTGTCAAGACCGAAAAAAGCATCAATAAGCCGCCTGGAAATCAAAAACGGCGGGGCGGGATGAAGGAACGGGCGTGCATTGTTGAAAACTTACATAACCTATGTTATATTAGTAATTAGTAAGGTGGAGGTGATAGTATGAAAATCTCGACGAAAGGACGCTATGCGCTTAGGATGATGCTTGATTTGGCACAACATCAGCAGGAAGGGTTTATTACCTTAAAGAGTATTGCGGAACGGCAGAATGTATCCAAAAAATATTTGGAGCAAATTGTTCCTTTGCTAAATAATGCCAGGATGCTGAAGACGAACCGCGGTTATCAGGGAGGCTATATCCTTGCCAAAAGCCCGGATCAATATACGGTAGGGGAGATTTTGCGCATAACAGAGGGAAGCTTGACCCCGGTTGCCTGTCTTGACGACACACCCAACCTGTGTGAGCGCAGCGGCGAATGCCCGACGCTGAACATTTGGCAGGGGCTCAATAAGGTTATTATGGACTATTTGGACGGAATTACGCTTCAGGACGTTCTTGACCGGAACCAAAGTCAGGCGGCAGCGGCAAATGAATACTATATTTAGTGGCGCCTGGGCCGGAAGATGCGGCAAGAGACACAATGCGGTCTTATTTTTTTGTGGGACGGGCCTATTCTGTCTTGACAAAGACGAAAAACGGGTGTACATTTAAAACATAGTAAACATATATGTTATATAGATATAAAAAGATGCTGCTGTGGACCGAACCTCGCGCCGAAATTTTTGGTATGAGGCGGTCAGGGCTGAAATTGCAAAGAATATTTACATGAAGGAGTGAGGCAAATGAAAGTATATGCGGATAATGCGGCCACCACGAAAATGAGCCGGAAATCCATTGAAGCGATGCTTCCATATATGGAAAAAGAATATGGTAATCCGTCGAGCCTGTATCGCCTGGGCCAGCAGGCGGCGGAAGCGCTTGACGAGGCAAGGGAAACGATCGCGCGGAATCTGGGATGCACGCCGGCGGAGATTACATTTACCTCGGGCGGCAGCGAGTCGGATAATCAGGCGCTTTTATCTGCCGCGGCCATAGGGGAGCGAAAAGGGCGTAAGCATATTATTTCCACGGCATTCGAGCATCACGCAGTACTGCATATGCTGAAAAAATTGGAAAAACGGGGCTTTGAAGTCACCTACCTCGATGTGCATGAGAACGGAATTGTGTCTCCCGGGCAGGTAGAGGCGGCAATACGTCCGGACACCTGCCTTGTGACCGTAATGTACGCCAACAATGAAATCGGGACGATTCAGCCCGTCGGGCAGATCGGCGCGGTATGCCGTACCCACGGCGTAATTTTCCATACCGATGCCGTGCAGGCGGTAGGGCATTTGCCGATCAATGTACAGGAAGAGAACATCGATATGCTTTCCCTGTCTGCCCATAAATTTCATGGTCCCAAGGGGATCGGTGCGCTCTATGCCAAAAAGGGCATCCCGCTTACCAGCCTGATCGAAGGCGGCGCGCAGGAACGCGGAAAGCGGGCGGGAACGGAAAACGTTCCGGCGATTATGGGTATGGCGGCGGCGTTTGATGAGATTAGTGCCCGTATGGAGGAAAACAGCCGGAAAATATCGAGGCTGAGGGATCAGCTGATCGACGGCCTGCTTGCGATCCCTCATTCCGTCCTGAACGGAGACCGGGACAGGCGGCTGCCGGGGAATGTAAATATTTGCTTTGAGGGCATAGAAGGCGAGTCCTTGCTGCTGCTTTTGGATGAGAAGGGGATATCGGCATCCTCGGGCTCGGCCTGTACCTCCGGCTCACTCGATCCGAGCCATGTGCTGCTGGCGATCGGGCGGCCCCATGAGATCGCGCATGGATCGCTGCGCCTGTCCCTATGCGAAACGAATACTGAAGAAGAAATCAAGTATCTCCTGCGCGAGATACCGGAGGTGGTTGAATATTTGAGAAGCTTATCTCCCGTATGGAGAGATTTACAGGAAGGGAAGAAAGATTATGTTATACAGTAAAAAAGTAATGGATCATTTTACGCATCCCCGCAATGTAGGAGTGATTGAGAATCCGGACGGCGTCGGCGAAGTCGGCAACGCAAAATGCGGCGACATCATGCGGATTTATTTGAAAATAGACCACGATACCATTTCGGATGTGAAATTTGAGACATTCGGCTGTGGGTCGGCAATCGCTTCGTCTTCTATGGCGACGGAGATGATTAAAGGGAAACCGCTGTCAGAAGCGCTGGAATTGACCAACAAGGCGGTTGCCGAAGCACTGGACGGGCTGCCTGCACATAAAATGCACTGTTCTGTGCTGGCGGAAGAAGCCATCAAAGCGGCAATTCAGAACTATTACGAAAAAAATGGGATCGCATATGATGCGGGACAGTTCCCTGATTGCGAGTCCTGTTCGCACTGTGCCAGCTGCGATAAAAGCGGGAACTGAACCGCGGGTCTTGCGGATGGAGAACGAAGCTGCGGTACCGCCGTGCAAAAGGGTGCGCGGTTCATACGGAAAATAAATTCCGGCCTTTGATCCTTACAAAAGCCTGTTCACCGGAACAGGCTTTTGTTGTGCAGAAACTTTTGGCATTGTAAAAACTTGGAGCGGATAAAAATCTAAAGAGATACGTGGAAATCCGCCGCCGCGGGTAGTAAAATAGAATCAACGGTAAAACACCCGGCAGGAGGCGCTTATGGAACGGAAGGGATATTGGAAAGGTTTTATCAGCGGAATTGCGGCGCTTGTAATCGTCGGCTTCGTTATAACAATGGCGGGAAGCGCCCGCGGAGAAACCGGTACCAATCTCAACCTGTATCCTGTTTTCGATAAAATAGAAAAGATCCAGGCATTGATTGACGAACATTTTTATTTCGATGAAGATGCGGAAAACGGGGAATATTATATCTATCAGGGTATGCTCAGCGGTCTGGGGGACCAGTATTCTTATTATATGGACGCAAACGAATATGCGGCCTATAAACGGAAAATGGATGGAAATTACTGCGGAATGGGCGCAACTGTGGCGCAGGATCCGGATACCCTTGAAACCTCCGTCGTAAGCGTGGAATCCGGCGGCCCGGCAGACAAGGCCGGAGTGCAGGAAGGAGATATCTTCCTTGAAATGGATGGAAACGACGTCACCCAAATGGACCTTGGAGACCTGATCGAAAACTATGGGATCGGCCCGGAGGGGAGTATACTTGCCCTGAGAGTGCGGCGGCCCTCCGACGGGCAGGAATACGATCTTACGATTATCCGCGAACCCATTATTTCCCAGACAGTGGCCCATCAGATGCTGGATGCGGAAACGGGGTACATACAGGTTGCGTCTTTTCGGGCAGAGACTACGGAGCAATTTAAACAGGCGGTAGACGACCTTGTTCAAAGCGGCGCGACCCGCTTTGTGTATGACCTGCGCGGGAATTTGGGCGGAAGCCTCAACAGCGCGGCCGACATGCTGGATTATCTCCTGCCCGATGGACTGCTTGTCTATACGGCGGATAAAAATGGTGCGAAAAAAAGCGTCTATGAGGGAAAGGACGGCCACGAGGTAAACCTGCCTTCCGTGGTGCTGGTGGATGGAAATTCGGCGAGCGCATCGGAAGTTTTCGCGAGTGCGATGCGGGATTATGAGCGGGCCAAACTGGTCGGTGCCAAGACCTTTGGAAAAGGGATCGTGCAGGAGACCTTCCCGGTGGGGGACGGAAGCGTTGTCAGGCTTACGACGACGGCCTATTTCACGAAAAACGGGTATCCGATCCACGGACACGGACTTGAGCCGGATGTTGCCGTAGCCATGGATCCGGCGCGCGACCCGGAGGAGCCGCTTGCCTCCGAGACCGATCTCCAGCTTCAGGCGGCGCTTAAGCTGCTGGATGAAGAAGGCTGACGGACAGG
Source organism: Christensenella minuta (assembly GCF_003628755.1). Lineage (NCBI taxonomy): Bacteria > Bacillati > Bacillota > Clostridia > Christensenellales > Christensenellaceae > Christensenella > Christensenella minuta. The sequence continues at coordinate 491,581 of NZ_CP029256.1, forward strand.
TCCGGCGAAAGGAATGTTTTGGGCGCCGGAATGGATATCAAAAGGCGGCGGACCTTTTGGGCGGGCGCTGAAATCGCTATTGCCCGGGGTCAGGGTTTATGATAGAATCAGATATGCCGGATTGGCGGTATGAATACATTTTGATACCAATCCTTCCAAAACAACAATAAAAGTTTGAATGGAGATCCACATCATGAGGATTGCGATCGTCGGGGACGGAAAGGTTGGTTCCGCACTGACAGAGCAGTTGGCAAAAGAAGGTCACGATATTGTCGTAATCGACAGCAACAAGGCTGTTCTGCGGGAGGCGGTGGAGGAACTGGACGTTATGGTCGTGCACGGCAACGGCGCGACGCTCAAGGTGCAGGAACTTGCGGATGTGGAACACAGCGATCTTCTGATCGCCGCAACTTCCGCAGACGAAATCAATCTTCTTTGCTGCATTATTGCGCGTAAACTTGGCTGTCCGCACACCATAGCCCGCGTTCGCAACCCGGAATACGCGCATCAGCTCTATTTTCTGAAAGACGAACTGGGCCTGAGCATGATGGTGAACCCGGAGCTTGCCGCAGCGAGTGAGATTTTTCGCCTGCTTCAGTTCCCGTCGTTTCTACAGCGCGATTCGTTTGCCAAGGGACGCGTGGAAATCGTTGAAATCGAAGTGCGCGGAGAAAGCAAGCTGATCGGGAAGAAACTTGCGGAGCTTTATAAGACGGCGCGGGTCAAGGTGCTCGTATGCGCTGTGGAACGCGGCGACGACGTGTTGATCCCGGACGGAAACTTCAAACTGAGGAAGCATGATAAACTTTATGTGACGGCATCTTCCAAAGACCTTGCGAAGCTGATCCACAACCTTGGATTGGAACGGCGCAAAATCAGGAACGTGCTGATCGTCGGCGGAGGAAATATTGCGTATTACCTTGCCGAGGACCTGATCGCTTCCGGTGTGGATGTAAAAATAATCGAGATCGATCCCGAACGATGCCTGCTTCTTGCGGAGGCGCTCCCCCGCGCGACGGTCATCGAGGCGGACGGCTCGGAACGGGGAGTGCTCGATTCCGAGGGCATCGGCGGTACGGACGCGGTGGTAACGCTGACCAATATCGACGAAGAAAATCTTATCATTTCAATGTACGCCGATTTTGCGGGCGTATCCAAGGTGATTACCAAAATCAACCGCACGGAATACCACGAGGTCTTCCGCGACCGCGGTATCGAATGCGTCGTCAGCCCTAAGGAGCTGTGTTCCCACGAGATCGTACGGTATGTCCGCGCGATGCATAATACGACGGAGGATTCCATCATTACGCTCCACAGGATCGTGGGCGGACGTATGGAAGCCCTTGAATTCAAGGCAAATGAAAACACATGGTATCTGGGCATGACTTTAAGCCAGTTGCGGCTCAAAAAGGATATCCTGATCGCGTGCATCAGCCGGCAGGGCGAAATCATCATTCCGCAGGGATCGGATTCCATCCGCCCGGGCGATACCGTGATCGTAGTGACGACAGCGGAAAAGATCGTCCATGATCTGAACGATATTTTTGAGGAGCAGGAAGAACGCTTCCGGTTTCGGGAGGCGCGCGAATGAACCGCCGTATGGTCCTATATGTGCTGTGTCTCATTATGCGTGTGGAAGCGGTGCTTTTGGTTCCTCCGCTGGTTATAGCCCTTGTGCAGCGGGAAGAAATGGCAGCCTTCGGTTTTCTTGTGGCGATTGCGGCGCTGCTTGGCGCGAGCCTGCTGACCCTTCTTAAAAAACCAAGAAAAAAAGTGTTTTATGCCCGCGAGGGCTTTATTATCGTTGCCCTTGCGTGGTTTGTGGTGTCCGTTTTCGGGGCGTTGCCTTTTTGGGTCAGCGGCGCGATTCCCAATTTTATCGACAGCCTGTTTGAAACAGTTTCCGGTTTTACGACGACGGGAGCAAGTATCCTGACGGATGTGGAAGCGGTGCCGATGAGCCTTTTGTACTGGCGCAGCTTCACCCACTGGCTGGGCGGTATGGGCGTGCTGGTTTTTGTGCTGGCGATCATGCCGCTGGCGAAAAATTCTGGGAACACGATGCATATACTGCGCGCGGAAAGTCCGGGACCGCAGGTGGATAAGCTTGTGCCGCGGATGCACAATTCGGCAAAGATACTCTATGCGATCTACGTAGGCATGACGCTGCTGCAAATCGTGCTTTTGCTCGCGGGTGGGATGCCGGTCTTTGAAAGCGTAACGACGGCGTTCGGCACAGCGGGCACCGGGGGATTTTCTGTGCTGAACGATAGTATGGCAAGCTTCAGTCCCTATCTCCAGTCGGTCGTCACCGTATTTATGGTTCTGTTTGGAATCAACTTTAATATTTTCTTTCTGGTCATTATGCGCGAATACTACAAAATACTGCGCAACGAGGAGCTGTGGGTCTATCTTGGCCTGCTTTTCGGTTCGATCATCCTCATTACAATCAATGTGCTTCCTATGTTTGCCAGTGTGGGGGAAAGCTTCCATCATGCGGCGTTCCAGGTCGCGTCCATTATGACGACGACCGGGTTTGCGACTGTGGACTTCAATATGTGGCCGCAGCTCTCGCGAACGATTTTGGTGATTCTTATGGTGCTCGGGGCCTGCGCGGGGTCAACGGGCGGAGGGATCAAAACGGCACGGGTGGTGCTTCTTGGGAAATCCTTTGTGCGCGACGTCCGCAAACTTCTGCGCCCGCGGTCGGTCGCGCTGATTAAGATGAACGACCGCACCGTAGAGGAAGATACGGTGCGGGGTGTGCACAGCTACCTCACGGCATATATCCTCATAGCGCTGATTTCCGTACTGCTGATTTCGATCAACAATTTTTCGCTGGAGACGACGGTCACCTCTGTTGTGTCGTGCATGAACAACATCGGCCCGGGACTCGACCTTGTGGGACCGATGGGGAATTATGCCGCGTTTTCGGGCTTCAGCAAACTGGTGCTTTCCGCGGACATGCTGATCGGCAGGCTGGAAATATTCCCGATGCTGATGCTGCTTGTCCCCGCGACATGGAAGGCGCGGTAAGAATATGCGCTCCGGAGAGAAAAAATATCTTTGCGGAAAAACCTTGAAATGGTATCATAGATAAGAGAACAGAAGAGCAAGATAACAAGAAAGGATTGACAAAAAGGAATGGAGCATTATTATCAACCGGAGATCGAATGTGCTTCGCGCGAACAGATCCGCGCATGGCAGGACGAACGCTTGGTACGTACGGTAAAGCACGTATACGACAATGTGCCTTATTACAGAAGCATGATGGAGGAAAAGGGCGTGACGCCCTCGGATATCAAGTCTGTGGACGACCTGCATAAGCTGCCGTTCCTCACCAAGGACGACCTTCGGGACGCATATCCCTACGGGCTGTTGGCCGTTCCGCTTTCGGACGCGGTGCGCATCCAGTCCACCAGCGGGACGACGGGACGGCGCGTCGTGGCGTTTTATACGCAGCACGACCTTGACCTGTGGGACGACTGCTGCGCCCGGGCGATCATGGCCGCGGGCGGAACAAAAGACGATGTGGTGCATGTCAGCTATGGCTACGGTCTGTTTACCGGCGGCCCCGGCCTGAACGGCGGATCGCATAAGGTCGGTTCGCTCACACTGCCGATGTCTTCGGGGAACACGGACCGCCAGATACAGTTCATGATCGATCTTGGGTCCACGATTTTATGCTGTACGCCTTCCTATGCGGCCTACCTTGCGGAAACGATATGCGAGCGCGGCCTGCAAGACAAGATCAAGCTCAAGGCCGGTATTTTCGGCGCGGAGGCGTGGAGCGAGGAAATGCGCCGGGACATCCAGGACAAGCTTGGCATCAAGGCCTATGACATCTATGGCCTGACGGAAATTTCCGGACCGGGCGTATCCTTTGAATGCAGTGCGCAGACGGGGATGCATATCAATGAAGACCATTTTATCGCGGAAATCATCGATCCCAAAACGGGAGAAGTGCTTCCGGACGGCGAGAAGGGTGAACTGGTTTTTACCAGCATCACTAAGCAGGCTTTCCCCTTGCTCAGGTACCGCACGCGCGACATCTGTGTTTTAAGCCATGAAAAGTGCTCCTGCGGCAGGACGCATGTGAAGATGACCAAGCCCATGGGCCGGAGCGACGATATGCTGATTGTGAAGGGAGTAAATGTATTCCCATCGCAGATCGAGACGGTGCTCCTCAACAAGGGTTATCCGGCCAACTACCAGATTACGGTCAGCAGGGAGCACAACAGCGACAAGCTTGAGGTACAGGTGGAAATGACGCCGGAGATGTTCTCTGATTCGCTTGGGCAGATCGCCAGGCGGGAGGAAGAGCTCATTGGGGCCCTCAAGGCGATGCTCGGTATTTATGCAAAGGTACAGCTTGTCGCGCCGAAATCAATTGCGCGCAGCGAAGGAAAAGCGGTGCGCGTGATTGATAAACGCAATCTCTATTAGAAAGGGAGGACCATGCCATGACAGTCAAACAAATTTCCGTTTTCCTGGAAAACAAACCGAACCAGCTGGCTGAATTTGTGAAAGTGCTGAACGAGAACCACATCGATATGCGGGCAATGTCGGTTGCCGATACGAAGGACTTCGGGATACTTCGCGTGATTGTGGACGATACCTATAAAACGGCGTGCGTGCTGAAAGATGCTGGATATGTCTGCTCGATCACGCCGGTGCTCGCGGTTGCGATTCCGGATGAGCCGGGCGGTTTGACCAAGCTGCTTACCATTCTCGGAGATAACGGCGTAAACCTTGAATATACCTATGCGTTTATTACGAGGCAAAAGGATACCGCCTATATGATCTTCCGGGTGGAGAACAACGAAAAGGCGATTGAGGTTCTGACCAAAAACGGGATCACCCCGATTTGCCAGGATGCACTGAATGAATTATAAGCCGTCACCGGGGACCGAAGCTTTTGCTCCGGTCCTCTTTTTTGTTTTACAAAAGCGGGGCGAACATATTTAGGACCGTCTGCAGAAATTTAATATACCATTTTTCCTTCTGCATTTCATCGAGAGAAATCTCACGACAGGTTTTCAGTGTTGAAAGAAAATCATCACGGATCACCGGAATCGAAGAATTACGGTAAAGAAGGGCGGCACATTCAAAGTGAAGGAATAAACTGCGGTAATCGGTATTGATCGTACCAACCACGGCAAATTTGTCGTCGCATACATAGGTTTTGGCATGAATGAACCCGGGAGTGAATTCGTATATTTTCACTCCGCATTCCAATAGCGCGCGGTAATTTGCGCGGGTCAGTAAAAAAACAATTTTTTTATCCGGGATATGCGGAACGGTGATGCGTACGTCGACTCCACTTCCCGCGGCGGCGCAAAGCGCGTTGCGAAGGGATGAATTGAGCACCAGGTAAGGGGTGTTGACATAGAGGTATTTTTTTGCACCGGCTATCATACCAAGGTATATGTTTTCCGCCAAAGGCAAATCGTCAAACGGGTTGCTGGCATAAGGCTGTACATAGCCGTCCGCAGGTATGGCATCGGTTTGGAGGGGGCGCAGCAGGGAGACATCTGTTTTTTCATGTGCGGCAAAATCCCACATTTGCAGGAAAACAATCAGGAATCCCCAGGCGGCATCGCCCTTCATCATTAGGCAGGCATCCTTCCAAACGCCAAACCGTTCTTTTAGATTAAAATACTCGTCTGCAAGGTTCGTACCGCATACAAAGGCCGTTCGGCCGTCGATCACCGCGATCTTGCGATGGTCGCGGTTGTTGAACATGGAATCCACTACCGGAACGAAACGGTTAAAGACCTCGCAGCGGATACCATAAGATTCAAGCTCCCTGCAATAATTATGCGGAAGGTGGTCGATACATCCCATGTCATCATATAAAATACGCACCTCGATCCCGTTGTGCGCTTTTTGTTTTAATATGTCCAGTATGGCCTCCCACGCACGGCCTTCATTGATCGTAAAAAATTCGAGAAAAATATATTGTCCGGCTTTTTTCAGCTCGTGCAGGAGACTGGCAAGAAACGATTCTCCCATACCGAAAAACTCGGTCTGCGTATTGGAAAATGCAGGGTAATTGCCCGCTTTACGAATATAAGAAAGCAGGCGTTCCCCATCCTGTTCTTCTCCTGCGATCAGCCTGCAAACTCCGTCATCATCAGAAAGGCAGGCTGCGGTATTACGGTATATGCTTTGTCCCCGCCTGCGCTCCTTTCGCCGGAGCTTGCGCTGGCTAAAGAAAAAGTATATCAGGATTCCGAACAAGGGAAAAACAAGGATCGGGATGATCCAGGCAATTTTGTAAGAAGGATCCTGCTTTTTATTGACGATCCACAGCACCAAGAAAAGGCTGGCCGCGCGAAGAAGCCCGTTTAGGATGGGAAATGTGCCGCCGAGCATATATGCCGCGGAAATAACGAACCATAGTTGGATCCCGATGATTGTAAAGAACAGGAACAGCCTGCTCCTGAAAATATGCAGAACCTTCATTAATAATCCTTTCGTACCAGTTTCGATCTTGTATAACCCGATCTCGAATTTAATAAACAGGAGGGAACGAAATCCTGTTTAATGGACGCTTCGCCGATTTATAAGTAGAAAATCGAAAGGACGGGACTATGAGTATTGGATTTGAGATTCTCAAATGGATTACGATATTGATTACCGTTTATACAGCGCCCCTTATGGTATGGATGGCAGTCACGGGGGCGGCCGGGCTGCGGAAACCGAAAAAGCTGGAACGGGTAGAGCATAAGGCGAATCGTTTCGCTGTTGTTATTTGCGCGCGCAACGAGGAACAGGTGATTGGAAATTTACTGAAGAGTCTGGAAGGACAGGATTACCCGGAGGAAGCGTATCGCATATTTGTGGTTGCGGATAATTGTACGGACGGTACGGCAGAGAAAGCGCGGAGGATGGGAGCGATTGTCTACCAAAGGTTCGACCCGAAAAGAAAGGGAAAGGGGGCTGCCCTGCACTGGGGGATCAACCGCATTCTTGCGGAATACCCGGAAACCTTCGATTCGATCTGTATATTCGATGCAGATAATCTTGTTTCCCGTTCTTTTTTGAAGGAGATGAACCTTGCCCTGTGCTCCGGGGCGCAGATTGCGCAGGGATACCGCGTCGGCAAAAATATCCACGATTCGTGGGTCAGCGAAGTATATTCTATTTATTGGCTCATGCTGATGCGCTTTTATTATTTACCGCGCCACCATATGGGGATTTCCGGGGTGGTTGGAGGAACCGGATTTGCCTTTAAGGTTTCCGCATTGGGCGAGGAAGGATGGACTACCTATTCCCTGACCGAGGACGTAGAATTCTCGATCCAGCAGGTTTGTGCCGGTCATACGGTTGTACCCGCAAGGAAGGCTGTATTTTATGACGAACAACCCATTTCCTTCAGAGCATCCGTTTCACAGCGCTTTCGCTGGATGGCGGGCGGCATGCAATGCATACCTCTTTACCTGAAAAAAATCATCAAGGCGGCTGGAAATGGCAACAAAAAAGCTCTTGACCTTGCATGGTATGTCCTCGTAATCCCGGCAAATGGGCTCGCCCTGGTGCTCAATTTGGCTTCCTTTGGCATGATGCTCCTGCATCCGGCCCTGAGTGAATTCGCGGCGCTGTTTTTGCTGGTGGGGCTTGCGTTCACATGGGCTGGTTTTACAGTAGTGGCCGCGGGAACGCTATTCCTGGAAAAACAGGAACTTAGGCCGATGCTTCGTGGAATTTTGCTGTATCCGGTTTTCATATTCTCAATGGCGGCGTTGTCTTTTGCGGCATTGATACGCCCGAAGACAGAGTGGACGCCGATTGCTCATGTAAGCCAATATACCATTGAGGATATTGAAAATTGAAGCTATATACAGAGCGGCCGTTTTCCAGGCTATTTATCCGCCATTGAGTTTTAAGTATAATCGCGTTATGATAAAAGTGGAAAGATATGAATCTGGAGGCTGATTTTAATAAGGAGGAGACCAGAGTGGCAGATGCGATTTTGATGGGAGAACCAATGGCGCTGTTTCATGCGGATGAGGAAGGCGCGCTCGAGGATGTGTCACGCTTTACGCGGTCTCTTGCGGGAGCGGAAGTGAATGTGGGCATCGGGCTTCGGCGGCTTGGCCACGAGGTCACCTACATTACAAAACTCGGGATGGATCCATTCGGGAAATATATCTTCCGCGCGCTTGAGCGCGAGGGAATCGGCCGGGAGTTTATCACGTTTGATAAGGAGCGTCAAAGCGGCCTTGTGATGAAAAGCCGTGTGAATTCGGGGGACCCGGTGCTGGAGTATTACAGGAAAAACAGCGCGGCAACTTATCTTACGCCGGCAGATGTGGAACATGTTGATTTTAACGGGGTGCGCGTCGTGCATATGACAGGGATTCTTCCGGCGATCTCTGAAAGCGCGTGCGCCGCGGCTTACCGGTTGGTACAGAAAGCGAAACTGGAGGGGGTCTATATTTCCTTCGACCCCAACCTCCGCCCCCAGCTGTGGCACAGCCAAAACGTGATGGTGCGGACGCTGAATGATCTTGCCTCCCATGCAAACATGGTGCTCCCCGGGCTTGAGGAGGGGCGCATACTGACCGGAAGGAGCGACCCGGACGGGATCGCGGATTTTTACCAGGAGATGGGTGTGCGGACTGTTATTATCAAAATGGGCGGACAGGGCGCGTATGCCTGTAAAGGGGAGGAACGGCATATGGTGCCGGGATATCCGTTGGAACGGGTGGTGGATACCGTGGGCGCGGGAGATGGCTTCGCAGCCGGCGTCCTGAGCGGGCGCCTTGAAGGATTGCATTTTATCGACTCGGTGCGCCGCGGCAATGCCATTGGCGCGATGCAGGTAACGGTTGCGGGAGATAATGAAGGGCTTCCGACAAGGGAAAGGCTGGATGCGTTTCTGGCGCGTTTCAGGCGGTAAGGAGGAACCTGGATGGCTGTATTTCGACTGAAACCGACGCGGGAAGCGCTGCACGGCGCGTTATCGCCGGAACTTCCGGCAGCGGTTACGATCGACTCGGGGGACAGCGTAGAGTTTGAAACGTTGGAAGCGGATTGGCGGACGGAAAAATGTATGGAGCCGAGGAGCGGCAGCGGCATGTTTTTCCCGCGTTCGCGCGAGACGGACTGCGGGCAGGCGCTGATGGGGCCGGTGTATGTGCGGGGCGCGGAACCGGGTATGACGCTTGCCGTCCATGTGGACGAGCTGGTTCCGGGGAATTGGGGATGGAGCAGGGTCGGTATGGGCGATCCCGACCATTTGAGGCGTATCGGCTGCGGAGAGGGGGAATATTTCCTTACATGGGATATCGACCGTGAGAACAAGACCTGTATGAGCAATGAAGGGCACAGGGTGGCGCTTCGCCCCTTTATGGGGATTTACGCCGTCGTACCCGCAGGGGAAGAAGCGTTTACCACTTATGTTCCGGGGGCGCATGGCGGGAATCTGGACTGTAAGGAACTCGCTGCGGGAAGTACCATTTATTTCCCGGCCTTTCACGAAGGCGCTCTTTTTTCCTTAGGAGACGGCCACGCGGCGCAGGGAAACGGCGAATCGGGATGTACCGCAATCGAATGTCCCTACGAGAAAGTAAAGATTACCTTTGAGTTGGTCCATGAAGAAGCGGAGTTCCTTGCTGCGGATACGCCCGCCGGGTGGATCACCTTCGGCTACGGCGGAGATTTGACGGATGCGGCCTATATGGCGCTCGGACATATGGTCCGTTTTATGGAGAAGAAATACGGTTTCCATAAGCGGGAAGCGCTCGCGATGGCGAGTCTGCTGGTAGATTTGAATGTGACGCAGGTTGTAAACGGAGTGCGGGGCGTCCACGCGGTCCTTCCGCACGAAAGCATCAAAAAGCGGCCGGAGGAATAAAATGGCACAGATTGGAATGATAGGGCTTGCGGTAATGGGATCGAACCTTGCGCGTAATATGGAAAGCAAGGGATACCCGGTGGCGGTCTATGACATCGACAGGGCTGCAGAGCAGAGGTTCATGGATACCTATGGAGCCGGAAAATTTGAAGCGGCGGAAGCTTGTGGCTGGGATTTCGACCTGCGGACCGCTTTGCGGCTGTGACGGGGAGGCTGCATCATTCGCTCCGGGATGCTCGAAGACATGATCGGCGCCTTCTGCGACAGAAAACTCAGGAACCTGATGATGGCGCCGCAATTTGCCGGGATATTGAAGAAAACAGTCCCGGCCCTGAGAGAAATAACGGCGGCAGGCATACTGCGGGGAATCCCGCTGCCGGAGATGTCGTCCGCGCTTTCCTTTTTCGACGGTTACCGGTGCGCGAAGCTCCCGGCAAACCTGCTGCAGGCACAGCGCGACTATTTCGGAGCGCACGGATACACGCTCGAGGAAGAAACCGGTACGCCGCGCCATACCGATTGGACCGGAAAAGGCGGAAAAATCACTTCGGAAACATATAACGTATAACCAGATGGCCTGAAACCGAATAGTTTCAGGCCATTTAATCGTCTTCACCCGAAAAAACGGATTTATTTTCAGATAACAGGGGAATATCGTTTTGGCGTTTGGAAACAATATCCGTTTTAAGCACGGAAGCGTAGGAAACGGCATCCTTACCGAATCTTCCTCGGATCCTATCGATGGCGCTTTCCAGATTTTCCTGCTTTTTGCTGCGTACCGGCGGCGCATCAAAAAACGTAATCTGCCCTCCCTCCTCGCTTTCCGTAAGCCCGGCAGCCGTAAGGGAAATAAGACGGATCGGTTTTTCCGGGTCCCATGCCTTAAAAATGATCTCCAAGCCCGTCTCCGCGAGGTCCTTTGTGAGATGGATCGGCCGCGGCAGCGTCTTTTGGCGGGAAATGACCCTAAAATCTGGGTCCTTGATCTGGACCTGAACGGTCTGGCAATAGAGGCCTGATTTGCGCAGGCGCGCGCCGACGCTGTCCGCCAGCATCAGCACGCCCGCCCTGATATCGCTTTCGCCGGCCAGATTGCGCCGGAAGGTGATGCTGTTGCCAATGCTTTTGACCGGGTCGGATTGGCCGATCTCCCGCACCGGGCTTTCGTCAAGCCCGTTTGCATATTCCCAGACGAGTTCGCCGGATTTGCCGAGCAGCTTCGAGACTTCGGCGCGCTTCAGCGATGCCAGCGCGCCGATGGTGTGAACGCCGACCTTTTGCAGGATATCCGCTGTTTTCCTGCCGACATACAGCATATCCGTTACCGGCAGGGGAAACAGGAGCGTGCGGAAATTCTCCCGTGTAATCACGGTGGTCGCGTCCGGCTTTTTATAGTCGCTGCCAAGCTTTGCAAATGCTTTGTTAAAGGAGACACCGACGGAAATGGTGAGTTGCAGTTCTTCGCGCACCCGCCTGCGGAGCATATCGGCGATTTCCCTGCCCGAACCGAATAGATGCAGGCTGCCCGTTACATCGAGCCATGATTCGTCGATGCTGAATGCCTCTACCTTACTGGTATATCCGGCATAAATCTCATTGATTAGTTTGCAATATTTCGTGTATTCTCCGCGGCGGGGCGGGACCAGGACAAGCTCGGGGCATTTTTTTTCGCCTGCCACACCGTTTCGGCAGTCACAATGCCATAGCCCTTGGCAAGCTCGTTTTTGGCAAGGATAATGCCGCGCCTGCTTTCGGGATCGCCGCAGACTGCCATAGGGACGTTACGCAGCTCTGGACGCGCGATACATTCCACAGACGCATAATATGCGTTACAGTCGCAATGAAGTATTGTCCTGTCCATAAAAACGCCCCTTTCCATTCTTCGTATAATTATATTATAGAGGGGTGACAATTGAGTGTCAAAGCGGTGGGGATTAAAATCTTCGTATTCCAAAACAGGGCGATACGGTATATAATATATAGGCATGCTTAGGAAACGAGGAGAGTTTGATGATTTATAATAACGTCCTGGAAGCGGTCGGGCACACGCCTATGATTCGCCTGAACCGGATGGCGGGGGAAGACTGCGCACAGGTACTTGTAAAATATGAGGGGCTCAATATAGGGGGATCGATCAAAACGCGCACAGCCCATAATATGATCGTGGAAGCGGAGAAGCAGGGGCTTCTGGACAAGAATTCCGTGATCGTTGAACCGACGAGCGGGAATCAGGGGATAGGCCTTGCACTTGTAGGCGCGGTAAAGGGATACCGGACGGTAATTATCATGCCGGATTCCGTCAGTGAGGAACGCAGGAAGCTGATGGAGCATTACGGCGCGGAAGTAAAGCTTGTACATGACGACGGGAACATCGGGGACTGTATCGAACAATGCCTTAAAACGGCGCTTAAGATGCAGGCGGAAGACCCGAACGTATTTGTCCCCCAGCAATTTGCCAATCCGGCTAACCCGATGGTGCACAGGCACCATACGGCGCTCGAAATACTGGAACAGGTGTCGGGGCCGATCCACGGCTTTTGTTCGGGAGTTGGCACCGGCGGCACGATCAGCGGTATTGGTGAAGTGCTTAAGGCGCAGAATCCGGAAATAACGATCTGGGCGGTAGAACCGGAAAACGCGGCAATCCTGTCAGGCGGGAGCATTGCGACGCATTTGCAGATGGGTATCGGGGACGGCTTGATCCCGGAGAATCTGAATACAAAAATTTATAACGATATCTGTATCGTGACGGACGACGAGGCGATCAGTACCGCAAAGGACCTTGCGCGGCGGGAAGGGCTGATGTGTGGGATATCGAGCGGGACGAACGTGGCGGCGGCGCTGCGGCTCGCAAAGGAGCTCGGGCCGGGGAAAACGGTCGTTACCGTTCTCCCGGATACGGCGGAACGGTATTTCAGCACGCCGCTTTTTGAAGACGGAGGTAATCTTTAAGAGTTGTTAAGCGGTTCTTAAGAATTTAGGCTTTTTGGAATGATATAATAGAAGCAGAAGCCTGAAAAAGGCAGGAAACGGGGGTATGGGGAAATGAATCCCGGATTTGAAATCTGTAAATGGATCGTTATTATATTATCCATTTATTCTGCACCCATTATGGTCTGGATGATTATCACGACTCTGGCGGGGCTTGCCAAACCCCGGGAGTTGAAGCCCGGGGGAGCGGTGGAGCGCCGCTTTGCGGTGCTGATTTGCGCGCGCAATGAAGAAAGCGTGATCGGGAACCTGATCGACAGCCTGAAGAAACAGGAATACCGCAATTTTCATGTTTTTGTGGTGGCGGATAATTGTACGGACCATACGGCACGCGTCGCGGAAAAGTATGGAGCGACGGTATTTGAACGCTTCAATGAAAAGAAAAAAGGAAAGGGCTATGCCCTGCATTTTGGGATCAATAAATTGCTGAGCGGATATGCGGACGCCTACGACTCAGTATGTGTGTTCGATGCAGACAATCTGGCGGCGCCTTCGTTCCTTACGGAAATGAACCGCGCGCTCAATTCCGGCGCTGATGTGGCTCTGGGATACCGGGACACCAAGAATATCCATGATTCGTGGGTCAGCGAAGTATATTCCATTTACTGGCTGATGCTTCAGCGTTTTTACTATACCTCCCGCCATACTCTTGGGTTTTCCAGCATGGTGGGCGGAACAGGCTTTGCTTTCAAGCTGTCCGCGCTCGGGGAAGACGGCTGGACGACATATTCCCTCACGGAGGACGTCGAGTTTTCAATCCAGCAGATCTTAAAAGGCCATAAGATCGTTCCCGCAAGGAAAGCCGTATTTTACGACGAACAACCGGCGGAATACGGCGTATCAGTGAAACAGAGGTTCCGCTGGATGGTCGGCGGGATGCAGTGTATTCCCCTGTATTTCAAAAAAATCATGCGGGAGGTGTTTCACGGGAACTTGAAAGCGCTTGACCTCGCATGGTATATCTTTTTTATCCCGGCGACGGGGCTCGCCCTGCCGCTCAACGTGGCGAGCATATTAATGATGTTTCTGATGCCGGGATTCAGGGCGTTTGCAGGACCGGTAGTGCTGGCGCTTTCGTTGTTTAATTTTGGACTGGGGTTGCTGGTGGCGTTTCTGACGCTGAAGCTGGAAGCGCGGAAAATCAGGCCGATGCTGCGCGGGATAGTGCTTTATCCGATTTTCTTGCTGACCATGATGTTTATTGCTCTTGGAGCCTTGTTCCGCCCCCGTACGGAGTGGATTCCCATCGAGCACCAAAGCAAATACCGGATCGAAGATGTGGATATCGGCTGATCCCGGAATACAGGGCGGCAGGGAAATTCCTTGCCGCTGTTTTAATTAAGCTAAACGGCTTTAAGAATAAAAAGGACTGTTTGAGAGGGAGGAAAGTATGGCTACGTTTGATGAAATTTACAGAAGGCTGCTCAGCAAAGCTGCCCAAGGCGGGAAAATCGAGGAAAGGGAATGCGATATGGACGACCTCAATTGCCTGCTTCATCCGGGCGCTTATCCGTTGGTATGGAAGGTAGGCGCGTGCGACTGCCCGCCCGAGCGGCGCAGGGAGTGCGCGGACGGATGTGAATTCGGTGCGATCCGGCCGAACGGCAAAGATGGAATTGAAATCGATCCGAAAGAGTGCGTCGGCTGCTGTGCCTGCGTAAATGGCTGCGACCGGGAAAAGCTGAAGGCGAGCCGCGATGTGATCGCCGTGCTGGACGCCTTGCGGGACCGCAAGGGCCCCGCCTATGCGCTGATTGCCCCGGCGTTTACCGGACAATTGGGACCGGGGGTCACGCCCGGAAAGCTGCGGACCGCGTTCAAGAGACTCGGTTTTGACGGCATGATTGAGGTAGCGCTGTTCGCGGATATCCTGACGCTTAAGGAGGCCCTCGAGTTCGATAAAAATATTTTACAGGAGTCCGATTACCAGCTTACAAGCTGCTGCTGCCCGATGTGGATTGCCATGATCCGCAAGGTTTACCATGAATTGATGCCTCACGTTCCCGGAGCGGTATCGCCAATGGTGGCGTGCGGACGGACAGTGAAGTCGCTTTATCCGGAGGCGCTCACCGTTTTCGTTGGTCCATGTATTGCTAAGAAGGCGGAGGCAAGGGAGCAGGATGTTGCGGATGCGGTAGACTATGTGCTGACATTCCAGGAAGTACGGGATGTTTTCGAGGCAATGCAGATCGAACCGGATGCCCTTCCGGAAGACGACAAGGACCATTCTTCGCGGGCCGGACGGATTTATGCTCGGAAGGGGGGAGTGAGCGAGGCTGTAAAGGCGACGGTGAGCCGGCTGAATCCGGATCGGAAAATCACCGTGCGTACACAGCAGGCGGATGGCGTTCCGGCATGCAGGGAGATGCTGACCGCACTGCGTGAAGGGAAAACAAATGCCAATTTCTTTGAAGGTATGGGCTGCGCAGGCGGCTGCGTGGGCGGCCCCAAGGCGCTCATCGACCGCGGGGAGGGAACGGAGTATGTGGAGGACTACGGGGCGCAGGCAGCCTATCCGACGCCGATCGATAATCCCTATGTGATCGAACTGCTGCACCGCCTTGGTTTCGACACGGTGGAAAGCCTGATTGAACACAGCGACATTTTCACCCGGGATTTTAAATAGAGGAAATCAAAAAAAGCATCCCTCCGGATGCTTTTTTTTAATCCTTAAAAAAGATCATCTGCTGTTTGTTGATATCTCCGGAACCAAGCGTCATTACAATATCGCCCGGCTTCCAGTTTTTGAGGAGGTAATCCTTGATACCCTGGAAAGTAGGGATATACATGCACGAACACGAGTTTGAGTTGATCGCCGCCACTACATCGCGCGCGTGGATTCCCTGCGTATCGGTATCCCGCCCGGGATAGATGTCCGGCATCAGCACTTCATCCGCGTTGCCGAAGCACTGGGCGTATTTGTCTTTCAAAGTACGCGCCCTTGTATAGGAATTACACTGGAAAACAACCCACAGCTTATGATGGGGAACGAGGGAAGCGGCCTCTAGGCATGCCGCGATCTCGCTTGGATGATGCGCATAGTCGTGGAATACGCGCACGCCGTCCCTCTCGCCGATCAATTCAAAACGCCGTCCGGCAAGCCGGTAATCTTTAAGCGCACGGATGGAGATATCGACGTCAACGCCGAATACCTCGCGGGCAAAAGCGGTTGCTGCAAGGGCATTGCGCAGATTGTGCAAGCCGGGTACGGTAAGCTCCAGCGTCCCCAGCTTTTCTCCGCGGCAGACCACGGTTCCGCTGCCGCAGCCAAGTTCGTTGAATTCGGGGGAATCCAGATACCAATCGCTTGCGGGGCCGTCGTTGTACGTCACAATGCGGCAGGGCGCATAGTCCTTTAAGCGGTAAGCAAGCGTATCCGACTGGTTCAGGAGCAGGATGCCGTTCTGTCCCAGCTTCTGGATAAATTCTACGAAGGTATCGAAAATATCGTTGATGTCGCGGTAACAGTCGAGGTGATCGTCATCGATGTTGTTGACGAGGACATGGGTCGGATGCAGGGTAAGGAAACTGCGCACATATTCGCATGCCTCGGTGATAAAAGCATCGTTCGTACCGACTTTTACGCCGCCGGAGAGGAAATCGACCATGCCGCCCACATGGACGGTGCAGTCTTCCTCGGAATGCTGCATGATAAGCGCGAGCATGGAAGTGATGGTCGTCTTTCCGTGGCAGCCCGAAATACAGGCTACGCGTTGGTATTGGCTGGAGATCAGCCCCAGCAATTTCGATCGCTCAAGCATCGGAATCTCGTGCGCAGCCGCGTAAGCATACTCCGGGTTATAGGGCTTGATTGCGGCTGTATAGACCACAAGCCCGGCTCCATGCACGTTTTTTTCATCGTGTCCGAAAGTGACGGGAATGCCTTTTTGGTCCAATTGGCGGGTAAACGCTGATTCTTTCATGTCGGATCCCGTTACGGCATATCCGTTGGCGGCAAGGATCTGCGCAAGCCCACTCATGGAGCAGCCGCCGATCCCAATGAAATGTATCTTTTTATCTTTAGGAATTGTAATTTTCGTATCCATTCAAATCTCCCAATTTTAATCCGGCCGCTGCTGTAAGGCCGGTATGCACGGCGCGTTGCCCGAATGCCTTTATATTATACTGAATATGCAATGTTTTATCAACTGCTTTTGAGGTGCCTTTTTTCCTGGAATGTGCTATAATAAACAATATGGGCGACGAAAATATGAAAATTAAATTATCGGATGGCAGCGACCTTGGCATTGATGTGACCAGAAAAGCGATGAAAAATATCCGCCTGCGTGTCCGCCGTGACGGGAGCGTGTGCGTAAGCGCGCCTTTTGGCGTAAGCAGCGGGAGGATACAGGAATTTGTGTCCTCAAAAAGCGCGTGGATCGAAAATCACATTAACAGCCTGCTCCGGCAGCAGGATTCAGATGAAGAACATGTTTTATTTATGGGGACGAATTATGCGCTGGAGGTTGTGAAGGACCGCCGGACCGGCGTGGCGTTGAACGGCGAAAACATGACGATATTTTGCAGCAAGCCGGAGGAGTATAAAGATGTGCTCCAGAACTGGTGGGTGCAGCAGGCACTTGCTTACCTTGGGGATGTCGTAAATAAATGGTACCCCGTTTTGGGGCAGGATGAAGAGGATAAGCCGGTCATCAAAATACGGAAAATGAAGACCTTGTGGGGAAGCTGTACCAGCACGCAGAGGACGATACGGTTTAATTACTATTTGATGTGCGCGTCGGCGGAGGGCATTGAATATGTGGTTCTGCACGAGCTGACACACCTTCTTTATCCCGACCACGGAGCCGGTTTCAAGGCTTTTCTTTCCAGACATATGCCGGATTGGAAGGAACGGAAACGGCGGCTTGAAAGTCAGTGCGCGGGAATGCGTATGCTTTAAAGAAGTGAGAGAAAAAGACATTTTTCAGTTAGAATTCTCTTGACAACATTAAGGCTTATCTATTATAATAATTCTTGCGCGCGACGGACGCGTATTAGCGCGGGCGTGGCGGAATTGGCAGACGCGCCAGACTTAGGATCTGGTGCCCTAGGCGTGAAGGTTCGAGTCCTTTCGCCCGCACCAATTTCATCTGCGGGAGTGGCTCAGTGGTAGAGCGTCGCCTTGCCAAGGCGAATGTCGCGAGTTCGAATCTCGTCTTCCGCTCCATGATATGAAATGTCGTTCCCATCGAAGCGGTGGGAACGTACATTTTTGAAAAGATTGAAATGCGGGTGTAGCTCAGTGGCAGAGCACCGGCTTCCCAAGCCGGCTATGTGGGTTCGATTCCCATCACCCGCTCCATGTCACAAGCCGTCCTCGCGTTCGTTCCGTCTGTGAGGCGAAAAGCTTTGCAGTGACGGACAGCCCCGCAGAGGGGGAGTCCAAAAGACCTTCGGGCAAATTATGCGGGTGTGGCTCAATGGTAGAGCGTCGGCCTTCCAAGCCGAATGCGTGGGTTCGATTCCCATCACCCGCTCCATGACCGGTACGGACCACTAGCTCAGTTGGCTAGAGCACCTGACTCTTAATCAGGGTGTCCAGGGTTCGAGTCCCTGGTGGTCCACCACGAAAAGCCGCTATACAAGCGGCTTTTTTACTGTTTCTGGATATTATTTTTATATAAAAAGCCAGGCTGGCGCTTCATTTCAAAATGATGGAAGTTTGACGGGATGAGGTGGTAGCCTGTATGAAAAAGGACTAGGAATAAAAAGCGGAGGTAGCATGATGAGTAAGATCGAAACGGTGCAAAAAGAAATGATAGCGGCAATGAAAGCAAAAGATACAGAGCGGAAAGAGACGCTGACCCTCCTGCTGTCTGCGCTGAAAGCGAAGGCAAAGGATAAAAAAGAAGCTTTGACCGAAGAGGAAGAAAATACCATTATCCTGAAGGAGATAAAGCAGGCGGAGGAAAGCCTTGCCGGGGCGGAAAAGGCAGCCCGGGCGGATTTGATTGATATGAATAAAAAACGCATCGCTGTTTTGGCGGACTTTGCCCCGAAGCAGATGAATGCGGAGGAAATCAAACAAGTCATCGCAGGTGTCCTGCAGCAGCTTGGCATCGAAAAGCCGGAACCGAAGGACAAAGGAAGTATCATGAAAAACCTGATGCCCCTCGTAACAGGAAAGGCCGATGGAGGGCTTGTAAACCGAATGGTAGGCGAACTCATGAAATAGAAGATTTTGCGGCGCAAAATCCCCGGACACCCGGGGATTTTTTATCGCGGCTTGGGCCAGCCAGGAAAGGAATACCGGGCGGTTTGGCCCGTTATGCGAAATGATTTTAGGGCATAGCGGCTTGTGTTTGGATAAAATGGATGATGAAATTCGCCGCCGCGCCGATCATAGCCGCGCCGATCCCCGTATACAACATTCCAAGAACGGCCTGCGGAAGCAGGTTAGAAGAGCGAAGCAGAATACCGAATGTAATCATACAGGCCATAATGATATAGCCTTTTACATCAAAAAAGGCGAACGCGCATATTTTTGGGCGGGGAAAGGCTTCGATCCGCGCGGTATGCTTGCGGAAAAGCCGGAAGAAAATAAACTTGAAAAAAAGAAAAAAGACCGCCGCGGTCACCGGAAGGGAGAGCCATAATGGCTCAAGGTTTCCAAGCAGAGCGGGAAGACCGATGGAAAGCACGGCTGTTCCTGCAATACTCCAAACGATTCCGGCAAGCAGCGGAAGATATTTTTTATTGATTCGGGGGGCGTGGTTCAAACCCGTCTCTCGTGTGGTCATAATTTACACCTCGGTCCCGATTTTGTGTCCAGGTAAGACAATCCGGCTCTATTCTTCATCAAAAAAATGTCCGGCTTTTGCAAATTTGCCGTTTTTCTCGCGAATGAATGCCGTCTCGTAGTCGGCATCGAGGAAAGGGAGTACGGCGGGGTCATAGCTGCATATCGTACTCAAGGGAAAGGCGGCGGTGTTTCCCGGGGTGTTCATGTAGGTGGTATCTTCGTCGCCGGCAAGGAATACCCAGCCGGAATCCATTGTACCGGGGATCGGAAAGTCCCGGTACATGATGCCGATTTCATAACCATCCACAGAGATACGGTCGCTGACAACGCACCCGCAGTCGGGATTTTTGACTTGCAGGTCCGTGCGGATTTTCAGATCACGAAAATAAATCTTTTGCTGCTCCATAGCATGTTCGCTCCTTTTCACAAGACTTAGTGTACCCCTAATTCTGTGGGGAATCAATAAGTGTTTTATTTAATATTGATAAACGAATTCCCTAAAAAAATGCAAAAAGCTTGCAAAAATGGTGCTCAGGAGGTATAATAACGGGGCACCCCAAAAGGGAAAGGAATCAGTATGAAAAGAACGATTGTGAAAACCTGCCAAATTATGTGCGCCGGAGTGCTTGTTCTGGCAATCGGCATTACCGCATTGCCGCGTGTAATGGCTGCGGAATTGCCTGCGCAGACTGAGGCGGAAACAATTGGCCAAACCAGTGCGGAAGCGCTGGGGGAAAGTATTTCGCAGGCAGTGTTTGAAACATTTACAGATGAAACTTTGGTCACGCCTTATGAATATGATCCATATGGTGACCTGACGGTCCTTTCAGGATGCACGGCGGAAGAACTGGAGGCATTGCTTGCGGACTCGGGCCTCGAGGGGCTGGGGACGTGCTATGCAGAAAAGGAACAGACGCACGGTATCAACGCGCTTTTTCTGATTAGTGTGGCGCAGCTCGAAAGCGGATTCGGAAAGAGCAAGCTCGCCGAAAATTGCAATAACCTCGGCGGAATCAAGAATGGCAACGACGGGTATATGGAATTTCCGACCAAGCAGGACTGTGTGGAATACCAGGCGACGTTGCTGCGGGACGATTACCTTGATGAAAATGGAAAATATTACCGGGGCAAAACCACGAAAGATGTGAGCCAAAACTACTGCGGTGGATCGGAATCGTGGTATACGCAGGTGGAAAGCCTGATGCGCAGTAATTTTGAAAAAGTCGGGGAAATGCGCGCGGCGGCTTGACGACAAGCGGCGCGCAGTAGCCATGCACGCCCGGGAGGGCGGCATGGTTTTTTTGTGCCAAAAAGCGTTTTTGCCTCCCGGTGATTGAACCCGAAGCGCGAATAGCGTATAATGGGGTCAGAAATTAACTGCGGCAAAGGGAGAAAGACATGAAAAAAATCACATTAGTGTTAGATGGCGTTGCCGACCGGCCGAATGCGGCGCTGGACGGGAAGACGCCGCTTGAATATGCCAAAACGCCGAACCTTGACGCGCTGTACAGAAAGGCGCTCGGCGGAACGGTGCTCACTATCCCGGAAGGCCTTGAAGTGGGAAGCGCGGTAGCCAACCTGAGCCTCCTCGGGTTTGACCCGTATACATACCGGGGACGTTCGATTATCGAAGCGGCAGGCTTGCATCTGCCGATGAATGAAGACGATCTATACATCCGCTGCAATCTCGTGACTTTTGAAGGCGATTCTTTTGAGACGAGCCGTATTAAAAGCTACAGCGCATACGATATTGCGACCGAAGTTGCGGAGCCGGTTGTACGCGCATTGGCGGAAGAGGTGTTCGGCGGCGAATTTCAGCTTATTTATTGCGGATCGTTCCGCTGTACGCTGATTGTAAAGAATGGGAAAAGGCTTTACCCGGTAGACTTTATGCCCGCTCATGATATCATTGGGCAGGATATCGCTCCGTTTATCAGGACGGAAGGAAAACAGGCAAAGTTTTTTGACCTGATGAAAAAATCGTATGACTTCCTGCAGGAAAAGGCTATCCCTGCAAATGGCATGTGGATGTGGGGCGCGTCGGTTATGCCTGAAATCAAGGGCGATACCCGCGGACGCGTCGCGCTTTCGGAAACCCTGCTGATGGACGGGATCACAACGATTGCCGGACTTCCTAATATCGGCACCAAACGCGAAGGACGTACCTTTGAGGATTTCCTTGAAGAGAAGCTGGAAAAGGCGATTGGGGCAGTGCGCGAATACGAGGATATTTATGTCCATATTCAGGAAACGGACGATCTCTCCCACGAGCTCCAGCCGGTGGAAAAGATGGAAGCCGTAGAGGCGATAGACAGGGTGTTCCTGAAAGACTTCCTTAAAAATATCGGGGAGGATTATACGCTGTCTGTGGCGTCCGACCACTTTACGTTTTCCGATACCGGCGCCCACGGCGGGGAGCCGGTGCCTTTTTTATTCTATGATTCGCGCAACGAGAGGGAACAGGACGGGCGCTTCACCGAGCAAAGCGGCCGTGACAAGCAGTATACCATTACGGCGGCGGAGCTTAAGGCGATGCAAAAGCAGGCGGAAACGGAGAGGTGATTTTCCGCTTGACACACCGGAGGAAGCCTGCTATAATTAGCAATTATAAATAGAAAACCAGTGATTCAGAGGAGTAACCGGGAATACCGCTTTTAAGAGAGCAATGGGTGGTGAGATCATTGCAGCACAGGATTTTCGGTGAATGGACTGATGAGGGCAGGGAGAACAACGAAAGTTTAGTAATACCTGACGGAATTTCCAGCCGTTACCATGGAAACACAATTGGTTGATTGTGGCAGAGAGGGCGCTTTGCGCCAATCCGGGTGGCACCGCAGAAGTTAAGACTTTTGTCCCAGAAGTTGGGACAAAAGTCTTTTTTGATTTTAAAAACAGAACATTTGAAGGGAGAACAAAGCAATGGTAAAGATTCCGCACAGACTCTATTTAAACGAAGACGAGATGCCGAAGCAGTGGTATAATATGCGCGCAGATATGAAAGAATTGCCTGCGCCGATGATGAATCCGGCGACAATGCAGCCGGCAACGGAAGAGGACCTCTACCCGGTGTTCTGCAAAAAGCTGGCGCACCAGGAACTGGATAACGAGACGAGGTATGTGGATATCCCGGACGAAGTGCTCGAGATGTACAAAATTTACCGCCCGTCGCCGCTGATCCGCGCGTTCAATCTGGAAAAAGCGCTTGATACGCCCGCAAAAATCTATTACAAGTTCGAGGGAAACAATACCTCAGGCAGCCATAAGCTCAATTCTGCGATCGCACAGGCCTATTATGCAAAGGATCAGGGACTGAAAGGCCTTACGACCGAGACGGGAGCAGGCCAGTGGGGGACTGCACTGGCGGAAGCATGCTCTTATTTTGGGCTTCCGCTTACGGTATTCATGGTGAAGGTCTCTTACCAGCAAAAACCCTTCCGCAAAGCGGTGATGCAGACGTTTGACGCAGACGTGATCGCCAGCCCGAGCAATACGACGGAAATTGGCCGCAAAATATTGGCGGAGAACCCGAATACCTCGGGCAGTCTCGGCTGCGCGATTTCCGAAGCGGTGGAAAAAGCGGTCTCCACGGAAGGCTACCGCTATGTGCTTGGATCGGTGCTCAATCAGGTGCTGCTTCATCAGTCGATCATTGGCCTTGAATCCAAGCTCGCAATGGAAAAGCTGGACGAGTATCCGGATGTCGTGATTGGCTGTGCGGGCGGCGGATCAAACCTGGGCGGCCTGATCGCGCCCTTTATGCAGGACAAGCTGACCGGAAAAGCGGATCCGCGGATCGTTGCGGTGGAACCGGCTTCGTGCCCGTCCTTTACGCGCGGGAAATACGCGTACGATTTCTGCGATACGGGCAAAATTACGCCAATGGCAAAAATGTATACGCTGGGCAGCGGATTCATTCCTTCCGCGAACCATGCGGGCGGCCTGCGCTATCACGGAATGTCGCCGATCCTGTCCAAATTGTATCACGACAAATATATGGAAGCGGTCTCTGTTGAACAAAGCAAGGTGTTTGAGGCGGCGGTACTATTTGCCAAAAAGGAAACGATCCTGCCCGCGCCGGAATCCGCGCATGCGATCCGCGCGGCAATCGATGAAGCGCTCCGCTGCAAGGAGGCGGGAGAGCAGAAAACGATCCTGTTTGGCCTTACGGGGACGGGTTATTTCGATATGACGGCGTATGAATCCTATCATGATGGGAAAATGAACGATTATATCCCAACAGATGAAGAACTGCAAAAAGGGTTTGACAGCCTGCCGGAAGTCCCGGAGAAATAAGAAACTGAAAAAGCGCGCACGGCCTGTGCGCGCTTTTTTGTTTGTTGCGCAAAAATTTGTTTTAACGTAAAATGGTAGCTGGGGCAAACCCATGGGAGTATCATATGAAAAAATTTTTCAGTTTCTTTATTAGCCGGATGTTCATCGTGTTCGCACTGATCGGCATTCAGGCATGGATCATTATCAGCCTTTTTTTGTATTTTGACGACCAGTCGGAGGTCATCCGGACGGTTTTCTGGGTGATAAGCCTTGTGATGGTGCTTTATATTGTGAACAAACGGCAGAATCCATCCTATAAACTTGCATGGATCATTGTGATTCTGGTGCTGCCCGTGTTCGGCGTACTGATGTATATCTTTTTCAGCCAGCGCCAGTTGACGAGAAGGCTGCGCAGGAAAGCGGAGCTGGAGCTCGAAAAATCAAGGCCGCTTCTGGGGCAGGACCGACGCGTGACGCATGAACTTGAACAAAAGAGCCTCGACGCATTGCGCCAGACGGACTATATACGCCGGGCGAGCACCTTTCCCGTTTACGACAAAACGGAATCCGAATATTTCTCCAGCGGGGAAGCTTTTTTCGGACAGCTTAAAACAGAGTTGGAAAAAGCGGAACGCTATATCTTCATGGAATATTTTATTGTGGAGAAAGGCGTCATGTGGGACAGCGTACTTGAAATCTTGCAGCGTAAGGTAGCCGAAGGTGTGGACGTACGGTTTATGTATGACGATATGGGCTGCGCGCGTACGCTTCCGTTCCGCTATTTCAAGCGGCTGCGGGAAATGGGGATCAAGGCCACGGTATTCAATCCGCTCAGGCCGGAGCTATCTTCGATCTTCAACAACCGCAACCACCGCAAGGTGACCGTGATCGACGGGCATACGGCATTTTGCAGCGGAGCAAATCTTGCGGATGAGTATATCAATGCAATCGAGCGTTTCGGGCATTGGAAAGACGGCGCTGTCATGCTGAAGGGGGCGGGGGCGTGGGCCTTTGCCGTGATGTTCCTGCAGGCCTGGAACTTTATGATGCAGGAAGACAGCGATTATTCCGTGTTCCGGCCGAAACCGGAGGAATTGGACGGGCGCGGGTCCGACGGATATGTCCAGCCGTTCACGGACGATCCGATGGATGACGAATACGTCAGTGAAAACACCTACATGAATATGCTCAGCAGGGCAAAACGGTATCTTTATATCAACACGCCGTACCTGATCCTTGACAACGAATTTATGACTGCGCTTGAAAATGCGGCTAAAAGCGGCGTGGATGTACGCATTACCACTCCGCATATTCCCGATAAGAAAATGGTATTCCTGCTTACCCGCGCGCATTACGAGGAACTGCTGAAGGCGGGGGTCAGGATTTACGAATACACGCCGGGGTTCATCCATACCAAGACCTTCGTGTGTGACGACGAATTCGGGATTATCGGCACCATCAACCTCGATTACCGCAGCCTGTTCCTGCACTATGAGTGCGGCGTATGGCTCTATGGGACAAAGGCCATCGGGCAGTTGAAGGAGGACTATCTCGAGACGCTTAAGGTGTGCGAAGAGGTATCTTATGACGAGATATGCCATCGCCCATGGTATATCCGCCTGATGCAAGCGATTTTGCGTGTTTTTGCGCCGCTGATGTAATAAAGGGGATTTTTTGGGTATCAATATACCGTTCAGAATTTTTAGTTGGGGAGATACGGTATGACATTAATGGATGCCGGCGTTGGCCGTCTGGCCGACCAAACCGTGAATGATATTGCGCAAAATGCTGTGGATTCCTATACCGCCTGGGAAAAAGAAACCTTTGCCCTCGGCGGGCTTGTAAACACGGTCATCTATGCGGCCATCGTGGCGGCGGCCGCTTTTATTATCATCAAACTGATCCAGCATTTCCTCGCACGGAAGTTGACGGGAAATGCCCGGATTTTTTACCGCCTGATCTATGTGGCGATTATTATTATCGCCATACTGTGCGTGCTCGTCACGATCAAACCGCTGGGTAATCTTGGGACGGGCCTTCTCGCAAGCTCGGGAATTGCGGGTATTGTCATCGGTCTTGCGGCCCAGCAAACGCTCGGTAACGTGTTCAGCGGCATCTCTATCAGCGCGGCAAAGCCTTTTGAGGTAGGTGAATTTATCGAAATCCTGAATGTGACGCCGCCTGTTATGGGCGTAGTCAAGGATATTGGTTTGCGTCACACGACGATTCTCGACGCTTCCAATAAAAGCATCGTGATTCCCAACAGTATTATTGACAAAGATATGATACGCGCTTCCCATGTGGTGGAAAAGGCGAATGTATGCAGCTTCCTCGACGTAGGGATTTCCTACGACAGCGATATTGATCTTGCGATGAAGATCCTTGCGGATACAATTGCGGCCCACGGGGGAACGCTCGACGTGCGCTCGGAGGAGGAAAAGAACAGCGGGATTCCGCCTGTCACCGTCCGCGTGCAGGACCTTGGGGAGTCTGCGGTCCAGCTGAGAGCATTTGTTTGGACGCCGGATACATCCTCCAGCTTTCCAATCCTGTCTGATTTGCGGTATGCGGTAAAAAAAGAATTTGACCGCCGCGGGATAGAGATTCCATATCCATACCGGAACGTGGTGATAAAAAACAAATAAAAGCAAAGAGGACGCGGTTTGAAACCGCGCCCTTTTATATGATGAGAGAAAAAAATCAGTTGATTGAGGCCGAAACTGTTTCGGCTTGTGTATCTGCGGTCATAGTGAGGCTTTCCGCCAGATTTTGCACGGGAAGCGGAGTGCTTGGAATCGTCACAAAAATCATTGCGAGGCCCACGATGATGACCGCTGCGAGTGCGATGAATTTCACTGCCATACTATGTGACATTTGTTTCACTTCCTTTCCCCAAATTATTTGTTCTGTTTTAATAATGGACGCTTTTTCATCCGCGGAAACATGAAAATTCTTATCTTGCCATTTGCTTTTTTGTGTAGTAGAATAGTTGAGGATACATAAGAACCTTTAAATTGGTACAGAGAGGCTGATAAGGTTTTACACATTTGTTTTTTCGTGCAATCGCAATGTCTTTCTGTCATGGGGAAGACATTTTTTTGTGCCTTCAGGGGAAGCCGCACGCGCGGATTATGTACCAAATCGACAAAACAGGAGGAACCTGATGAAACATTTATTGGACCCGATGGACATATCGACAGAGGAGATCGACGAACTGCTTGATTTGGCCGACAAAATTATTGCGGAACCGAAAAAGTACCAGGAAGTGTGCAGGCATAAAAAGCTGGCGACACTTTTTTTTGAACCGTCGACCCGTACGCGGCTGAGCTTTGAAGCGGCGATGCACGAGCTCGGCGGCGATGTGATCGGTTTTGCGGGGGCGGACAACAGTTCGGCTTCCAAGGGGGAAAGCGTAGCGGATACGGTGCGCACGGTGGAATGCTATGCGGACATTATCGCGATGCGTCATCCAAAAGAAGGTGCGGCGACGGTTGCTTCGCAGAATGTATGCATTCCGATCATCAATGCAGGCGACGGCGGGCACCAGCACCCCACCCAGACTCTGACAGACCTCCTTACGATCCGTTCCCTGAAAGGGCGGCTTGATCATCTGACGATCGGAATGTGCGGCGACCTTAAATTCGGCCGTACGGTACATTCCTTGATTCGGGCGCTTTCACGGTACACGAATATTAAATTTGTGTTTATCTCGCCCAAAGAGCTTAAGGTGCCGCGCTACGTCAAGGAAGATGTGCTCAAGAACAATGAGAACGTCACCTATGTGCAGTATGAGCGGCTGGAGGAGATCATTTCCGATCTCGACATCCTCTATATGACGCGTGTCCAGCGGGAACGCTTCTTCAATGAGGAAGATTATATCCGCCTGCGGGACAGCTATATCCTCGATGCGGAAAAAATGAAGCTTGCCAAAGATGACATGATTGTGATGCACCCGCTGCCGAGGGTCAATGAAATCTCCGTGGAAGTAGACAAAGACCCGCGGGCGGTCTATTTCAAACAGGCGCTGTTTGGAAAGTATGTCAGGATGGCTCTTATCATGACGATGTTGGGGGTAAATGCGTAATGTTAAGTATCGATAGTGTGGAAAGAGGCGTAGTGATCGACCATATCAAGGCTGGGAAAGCAATGAGTATCTATAATTATCTGAGGCTCGATAAGCTCGATTGCGCCGTAGCGATCATCAAAAACGTAAAAAGCAACCGTATGGGTAAAAAGGATATCATCAAAATTGAAAATGAGATCGAAACGGATCTCGAGATGCTTGGCTTTATCGATCCGAATATCACGGTGAACATTATCGACGGAGGGAAAATCATAAAAAAAATGAATCTTACTCTCCCTAGGCGTGTGGTGAATATCGTCAAATGCAAAAATCCGCGGTGCATTACCTCGGTGGAGCAGGAACTTCCGCATGTGTTTAACCTCACGGACGCGGAACGGGGGATTTACCGCTGTGCCTATTGCGAGCAACAGGCGGAACGCTAAAAATAATTTGCATAAATATTCATTTTGATGTATAATTATACTATTGAATTGGAAATGAGGTAAATACCATGAAGCATCTACTCAAAATGGGCGATCTGAATAAGGACCAGATCAATGAGATACTCGATCTGGCGGACAGGCTGAAAGCGGAAAACAAGCAGGGGGTCAAGCATCCGCTTCTTGCGGGGAAGACTCTGGGCATGATTTTCCAAAAGTCATCCACGCGTACAAGGGTCTCCTTCGAGGTCGGTATGTATCAGCTCGGCGGTTATCCGCTGTTCCTTTCCTCGAATGATCTTCAGATCGGCCGGGGTGAGCCCGTTGAAGATACGGCGCGGGTGTTGTCGCGTTATCTTGACGGCATTATGATTCGCACCTATGCGCAGCAGGAGGTGGAAGACCTCGCGCAATACGGCAGTATTCCGGTTATCAACGGCCTTACGGATTACGCGCATCCGTGCCAGGTTCTCGCGGA
This sequence comes from Christensenella minuta, assembly GCF_003628755.1. NCBI lineage: Bacteria > Bacillati > Bacillota > Clostridia > Christensenellales > Christensenellaceae > Christensenella > Christensenella minuta. The sequence continues at coordinate 520,432 of NZ_CP029256.1, forward strand.
CCTGATGACGATTCGCGAATATAAGAAAAGCTTCGATGGGCTTAAGATGGCATATATCGGCGATGGGAACAATATGGCGAATTCATTGATTGTGGGCGGCCTTACGGTGGGCATGGAAGTTGCGTGCGCGGTTCCGGAAAATTATTGGCCAGATCCGTCGGTGCTGGAATTTGCAAAGAAGTATTCTGGCTTCTCCATTTCGGGCGATATTTATGCGGCGGCAAGGGACGCGGATGTACTCTTTACGGACGTTTGGGCATCTATGGGGCATGAGGCGCAGGTCCGGGAGCGGCAGAAGGCTTTCAAGGGCGTTCAGATCAACAAGGATGTTATGGCGGTCGCAAAGCCGGATGCTATGGTGCAGCATTGCCTGCCTGCGCATCGCGGAGAGGAAATCACCGCCGAAGTATTTGAGGAGCATGCGCAGGAGATTTTCGATGAGGCGGAAAACCGTCTGCATGCACAAAAAGCAGTCATGGTTATGGTCATGGGCGACCGGTAAAGTTAAAAAAGCGCGGGTTCCGCGCTTTTTTTAATGTTCCTTTTTCCCGTACGGTTTAATAATGAAGCAAATCTATAGAAGCATTTTAAAATCCCCGGAAAGGAAAAAGAACAATGAAACAGATAGCAGATAAAACATATGGACTCTTTATTGATGGGAAGTGGTCGGCAGCGAGCGACGGAGGGACCTTCGATACATTTTGCCCGGCGAACGGAGAAAAGATTTCCACCTGTGCGGAGGCAACGGAACAGGACGTGGATATAGCCGTGGAGGCGGCGTGGCGCGCCTGGGAAACCTGGAAGGATGTGAGCCCGGAAGAACGACAGAAAATATTGTTCCGGGTAGCGGAGGTCATCGATGAAAACAGGGAACGGCTGGCACAAATCGAAATGCTGGATAACGGAAAACCCATCCGCGAAACAATGAATGCGGACATACCGCTTGCGGCTGACCATTTCCGCTATTTTGCGGGTGCGGTACGCACGGAAGAGGGAGAAGCGATGATGCTGGATCAGAATACCCTGAATCTGATCCTGCGGGAGCCCATTGGCGTAGTCGGGCAGATCGTTCCGTGGAACTTCCCGTTCCTGATGGCGGCATGGAAGCTGGCTCCCGTGCTTGCAGCCGGCTGCTGTACCGTGCTGAAGCCGTCAAGCAGCACGCCCCTTTCCGTGCTTGAACTGGCCAAGCTCACACAGGACATCCTGCCGCCTGGCGTGTTTAACGTCATAACGGGCAAGGGTTCAAAATCGGGCGAGTACATCCTGCGGCACAGGGGCTTTGCCAAGCTTGCATTTACGGGTTCGACGGAAGTTGGCGTTTCCGTTGCGCAAGCGGCAGCGGAAAAACTGATCCCGGCGACGCTCGAGCTGGGCGGAAAATCTGCCAATATCTTTTTTCCGGACTGTGACTGGGAAATGGCGATGGAAGGAGTGCAGCTTGGCATCCTGTTTAACCAGGGGCAGGTATGCAGCGCGGGTTCGCGCGTATTTGTGCAGGAAGATATCTACGACCGTTTTATCGAAGATGCGGTACAGCGGTTTGACCGCGTAAAGGTGGGCGAGCCGTGGAAGGAAGATACCCAGATGGGCGCACAGATTTCGAAGGGGCAGCTCAAAAAGGTGCTGGATTATATTGAGATTGGAAAACAGGAAGGCGCAAAAGTGGCCTGCGGAGGCGTGCGCATCACGGAAAATGGACTCGACAAAGGTTATTTTATGCGCCCGACACTGCTTGTGGATGTGAAAAACGATATGCGTGTCGCGCAGGAGGAAATATTTGGACCAGTCGCGGTCGTAATCAAGTTCAAGACGGAAGACGAGGTTATTGGCCTTGCGAATGACAGCGAATACGGTCTTGGCGGCGGCGTATGGACAAGAGACCTGAACCGTGCGATCCGTGTGGCGCGGGGCGTAAAGACAGGGCGGATGTGGGTCAATACCTATAATTCTTTCCCGGCAGGCGCGCCGTTTGGCGGCTATAAGGAATCGGGCATCGGCCGGGAGACGCATAAGGTGATCCTTGAACATTATACGCAGATGAAAAATATTATAGTCAACCTTTCAGAGAAACCGTCGGGCCTTTACTGAAAGATCCGCGTTCGCATAAAAAATGCCTGATCCGGAAGGATCAGGCATTTTCAATATTGGTTTACTTTGCTTCCGCATCATGCAGCACAATGGCCTGTGCATTTGCCTGCGGCGGAATAGAGAAGGTCATGCGGCCGTCCGTAGTAACAGTGACCCTTTGTCCCGTTGCGAGGGCTTCTGCGGCAAGCGCCTTACCCGGTTCGCTTTCGGAAGAGATTACGGTATCTGCCGATACCACAGCGCGCAGGTCATCTGCCGCGTCACCGCCCTCTGCCTTTTGCACATAGACGAGAAGGTAGTCGCCATCCTCGTTGATCTCCGTAATCGTTCCGCCAAATTCCTTCTGCACGCCGGCAGCCGTCCCGCTATCGCCCTGCGCAGTCACGACGATTTTATCCGGGGTTCCCTGCGGGGGTTCGGAAGCCGTTACGGGTGTGGAAGCCGCAAAATAGGCTTCGATCGCGTCGCCGACATTTATGGAGCCGTCCTCATACATAACCGTTTCACCGTCCCTTTCGACGGGAGTTTTGTCTGTTGTATGCAGGATCATCGACTGGTAGGTTGCGCCTGAATCCGTGTTGCTGCCGTCGACTGTGATGCTGGTGGTCCCATCCGCCGTTGTGATGTCTGTCACGATACCCGCTGCGGCAAGCACGAGGCCATCAGCCGGGGCGGACGGCTTCGCCGCCGAACAGCCCGCGAGAACAAACAGGGAGCATACGGCGAGTGCCAGAGTCCCAAATAAGCCTTTTTTCATTATTGATTCCTCCAATATAGAATATTGTATATATTAATACACGTTCTACATCTGCGGCAAACGACGGGAACGTTTGTTCAGAATAAATTTACAAAGGACGCATCCTGCGCTTTATGCTATAATAAAGGCACGAGGACAAAGTTTATGGATAAAAAACGCGAGAAAAAGTATTTGGAGCTTGATCCCGAAGTGAAGGAAGCGGTTTATGCCGACCTGAAACGTAAGCAGGATGAAATGTACGAGTGCGCGACGCGGGACAAATGCTCGATGCGGCGGGAAAAGGAAACCTTTCGCGTCCAGCGTCCGAATTTTGCGAAGGACAGTGAGCGTATTCTTTATTGCCGCTATTTTAACCGCTATGCAGACAAGACGCAGGTATTCTCCCTCTATAAGAACGACGATATTACGCGGCGCATTCTGCATGTACAGCTTGTTTCGCGGATCGCCCGCAATATCGGCCGTATGCTGAACCTGAACCTTGACCTGATCGAGGCGATTGCCCTTGGTCACGATCTCGGACATACGCCGTTCGGACACGCGGGAGAACGCTTCCTCTCCAAGCTTTACCATGCGAATACGGGACGCTATTTCAACCATAACGTACACAGCGCGCGTATTTTGGATAAAGTGCTGTCTTTAAACCTCAGCCTTCAGGTGCTGAACGGTATACTGTGCCATAACGGAGAGAAGGTGAGCGGCGAATACAAACCGCGTGGATACCGTTCCCGGGATGCTGTAGGAGCGTTCGAGGAATTTGAACGCCAGATGGAGGAGTGCTATACGGAAGCCGGCGCGGTAGGCAAGCTGGTGCCCGCAACGCTCGAAGGGTGCGTAGTGCGCCTTGCGGATGTGATCGCGTATCTGGGAAAGGACCGGCAGGACGCGCAGATCCTGAAAATCGGCGTGCAGGAGCCGTTTTCGGAAAATAATGTGCTGGGGTCTACCAATTCCGATTTTATCAACAACATTATTACCAATGTGGTGTCGAACAGCTACGGAAAACCCTATATCAAGCTGGATGAAGAGTATGCTGCGGCGCTGGCTTATGAAAAACAAGTGAACTTTAAACGGATTTACGGCCCGCAGGATAAAAACGAGCCTTATCCCACGATCCGTAAAATGTTTGCACGCGTATACGATAAATTACTGGAGGACTTTGTAAAAGGAGACCAGGGTTCCCCCATTTTCCGCCATCATATCAACCATGTATACAGTGGATTTTCGCGGGCGGAGGGCCTCAAGGAAGCCTATTTGCAGGAAGAACCGAACCAGGTGGTGGTAGATTATATCGCGAGCATGACGGACGATTATTTTTTGGACCTCCATGCGGTTTTATTCCCGGATGCCCCCAAGCTCGAATATATTTCTTATTTCTCCGGGAAAAAGCGCCAATAAGGTTTAGTTGGGAGCGCGCGTGTTTATTAAAAAATCACAGATGGCAGCGTCTGAATTTTTTGAATAAGGGGAAACGGTAATGGAAGAAAAGGTAATCTTTTACAGATGTGAATTATGCGGAAATATTGTTGAAATGGTGAAGGACGGCGGCGGGCAGCTCGTATGCTGCGGCAAGCCGATGGTGAAGCTTGAACCCAATACGGTGGATGCGGCGCAGGAGAAGCATGTGCCCGTCTATGAGAAAAACGGCGATGTTATTTCCGTGCAGGTAGGGAGCGTGGAACATCCCATGCTTGACGAGCATCATATCGAATGGATTGCGGTAGAGACGCCCGACTCGATCCAGCGCCACGTACTGAAACCGGGCGAGCATCCGAGAGCGGATTTTCATGTTGATTCGGATGAATTCGTTATTTTTGAATATTGCAATCTTCACGGCCTTTGGAAAGCACATTCAAAATAATGCGGCAATAAAAAAACCGGCGGCAAGCCGGTTTTTTGTTGCCTTTCTTTATGCTGCGGGAAAGCCGAACGAACCCGTAACGGAATCCTGAAACAGCGGAATATGGGGCGGAAACGCCGTGAAGAAAAGCTCCATCGCAAGGACGGCAAAGAACAGGAGCAGAGCCAAAAGAAAATATTGCTCGTAACCCCGTTCTGAGGTATAAATCCGGTAAGAAACGATAAAAGCGATGATCGTAAGCACAAAGGTAAAGATGATATCTACAATCAGGCTTTCCACGCCGAACATGCCGGAATACGTATAGAAAAATGTAATCATCAGCAGCAGAATAAGCCCCATAGAGGCGGCCTTGGCAATGAGAAAACGCTGAAAATCGGGCTTCAAAATAAAATATTCTGCAATTGCGTAAAAGAGGAATGGAAAATAGACGATCTTGGTATGCTCCCATACGCTTTCATTGACCGCCGCGAACATCCCGACAAATAGGTTGCCGCCCGACCATTCAAAAAGAAAATGGAATACAGGCGCCAGTATACAGACCGCTATAGCACCGATTATTTCATACCGCCTCAACAGACTCTTGTCCCGCAATCGAATTTGGTTCATGATAAAATGCCTCCGAAGTTTTTATTACAGCACTTTACTTTGAATTAATATAATAAGGAATGCTGCATGCTTATGCAACAAAGAATACGCAACCCAAACGTTTTAGTTGTGAGATTCTTTATTACAGAAGCGATAAGAATATGATACCCACGTTTTCATGCTAATAAGCAATTTTATGTTTCAAACAACGGGCGGGATGCGCTATAATAAAAAAGTATGATACATGATATAAGAAAGGAAACTTATATGAATCTAGCGGAAAAATGCAGAAACAGGGTACTTATCTATGATGGCTCAAAGGGAGTAATGCTTCAACTTAAGGGCCTTTCGGGCGGAGACAGCGCCGAGGAATGGAATCTGACGCATCCGGAAAAGGTGAAAGAAGTGTATGGAAGCTATATTGCCGCCGGAGCCGATGTTATCCAAACGAATACATTTTGCGCAAACGCGCCGTCGCTGCAAAACCATGGACTGGAAGATAAACTTTATGAGATCAACTACGAAGGGGCGCGGCTTGCTCTTTCGTGTGCGGAAGGCACTGGCGTAGCGGTGGCGGCTTCCGCCGGCCCAACCGGTCAATTTTTTCAGCCGGCGGGGGACATGACCTTTGATTCGATGGTTGAGGTCTTCCGGCAGCAGCTTAGGCCCATGAAAGAGGCGGGCGTTTCCATCGTGAATTTTGAAACGTTTACCGACCTGAATGAAATGAGGGCGGCAATTGTCGCGGCAAAGGAGCTGGGCGGCCTCGAGATTATCTCCAGTATGACGTTCGAGGGAGAACGGACGATGTCCGGGAATACGCCGTCAGCGTGCGCTGTTACCTGTGCGGCTCTCGGTGCGGATATCGTGGGCGCAAATTGTTCAGGCGGGCCGGAGAGCCTTTTAGAGCCTATTCATGAAATGGGAGCGGCCGTGGATATACCGCTTTCCGTAAAGCCTAATGCGGGACTCCCGGAGATGGAGTCGGGAGTGGCCGTTTTCAAGCAGCAGCCGGAGGATTTCGCCCGCTCCGCGGCAGGCTTTATCGGTAACGGAGTGCGTCTGATCGGCGGATGCTGCGGCAGCGGGCCGGATCACATCCGGGCGCTGCGCGAGGAGATAGACCATATGGAATTACCGCAGGGAGAGCGCCGTACAGAGCAGATGCTTGCATCCGCATACGAAGCGGTGCCGGTCAGCGGAATTAAAACCGTGGAGATGAATGTGCATACGGACGGTATCCTTGCAGGGATGCAGAGCGGGGATTATTATTGCCTGATGGATGCGATCCCGCAGGATGCGGGAGAAGCGGATGCCGTAATCCTGGATTTTGGAGGGATGGAGGCGGACTTTGATCTATGGAGTTTTACCTCAACACTGTGTATGTTCCTGAAGAAGCCGGTGATTGTAAAGGCCGGCAATGCCGAAGTGGCGGAAGGCTTCCTGCGGTATTATGCGGGACGGGCGGGTCTTATGGCGGATGGCCTGAAAGAAACCTACGGGGCCATAAAATTGTAAAGAAAAAGCCGCTGCACGAGCGAAATGCAGCGGCTTTTTTGTCAGTCTCCCAGACAAATGCCAATATTGCGCGCCGCACGGACGATGTCGCTGTCCAGTGTGACCAGCTTCGTCTTTCCGGCAACGTCGGACAGTTTGTTTTCCGTGAGCCTTCCCTTTTGCAGGGCCACGGTATAGCCGAATTTTTTTTGATAGATCAGCTCCGCCGCCTGCACGCCGAATTTTGTCGAAAGCACACGGTCATATGCGCTGGGGCTGCCCCCGCGCTGGATATGGCCGGGAACCACAACGCGCGTTTCGATCCCGGTCGTTGCCTCAATCGCGTGGGCGAGCCGGGCCGATACCGACGTAAAACCTTCGGCTGAACGTTTTTCGCGGATTTCTTTTCGCTTCAAATCCACCTCGTCGTTCCTGACCGCGCCTTCCGCGATGGCGACGATAGAGAAGGCTTTACCGCGCTCCGCGCGTTTCCGCACCGCTTCAATCACCGTCTCACGGTCGTAAGGAATCTCTGGGATCACCACAACATCCGCGCCGCCCGCAACACCGGAATAAATTGTAAGCCATCCGGCCTTATTGCCCATCAGCTCCACCACCATCACACGGCCGTGACTTGCGGCTGTGGTATGGACGCGGTCGATCACATCCGTTGCGATATCGACGGCGGTATGAAAGCCAAAGGTAACATCTGTTCCCCAAAGGTCATTGTCGATGGTTTTCGGAAGACCAATGACATTGAGGCCCTCCTCGGAAAGAAGGTTCGCCGTCTTGTGCGTGCCGTTCCCGCCAAGCGTGCATAGGCAGTCGAGCCCCATTTTCTCGTAATTTTTCATCATGCTCGATACCTTATCAACGTTGTCGTCGCCGATTTTGCGCATATCCTTGAACGGAGTGCGCGCCGTGCCGAGGATCGTGCCGCCCAGCGTCAAGATACCTGAGAATTCGCTTTTGTCCATAACGCGGTAATCGCCCTTGATAAGGCCGGAATAACCGTCGGCAATGCCGATGATCTCTACGCCCTCCATGCGGTCGTATGCGGCGCGCGCAACGCCGCGGATCGCAGCGTTGAGCCCGGGGCAATCCCCGCCGCTCGTTAGGATGCCAATACGTTTCGTCATAATCTAATCCCCCCCTTTTCCCAAATAACGGAAGCGTCAAACACTGTTTTGCCTTCCGTTTTTCCACAGATATAAGATACGCCGTCCGCATCCCTGCGGTACAGGTCCACCGGCTGGCCCATATAGGCTTCGGCAATAAAATTGATCCTGAAATCGCGGATGGAATGATGCCTCAGGGTATCGAGATCAAAAAGCTCACAGATCCAGTCGGCATACTTCGCGTTGTTGAGATGGCTGTTCATATCCACTTCGCTGTACGCCACTGTACGCGTGCGGATAAGCTCCATATCGTCGGGAAGCTTGATCTTGCCGGGGTCGGGGAGGGCAGCGCCATGGGAAAGGTCGTAAGGATAATTCTCGCCGATATCCCCGGTACGGCAGAGGAAACGGCCCTTGATATTAAACAGCACCCACAGGGAAGTGGCGCGTCCCAGCTCTTCCCCCTGTGCATCGAAAAACATGGTGTGGCGCACAAAAAAGAGGCGTGTGGGCTTGCCCGGCCATGTCACGACCCGGATATCATCCATAAGGTCTGGATAACGTTTCATTTCAAGGTGCAGGCGGGTGAGCATCCATGCCATTCCGCGTTCCTCCACCAGTTCCTTCCTGCCGCAATGAACGGCGATGGCGTGGTCTTCGGCAATTTCCTGCATGCGTGTGAGGATGGCCGACGGCCTCCATTTTCCCCGCGTATCCACATCGTAAGCGCGTATCGTATAGTCTTGCTCCAACTTGGTAATAGTCATTTTGAATCTCTCCAGGATGCGATATTTTATGTTACTATTATACTAACACTTCATTTCAAAAAATGAAAGAAAAACAAAAGCCAGCCATGTGGCTGGCTTTTTTCAGCGCCTTTATACGCTTAAAAGCTTGTCAAGGAAGGCGCGGATACGCGCTTCCTTCGGATTCACCAGAAGTTCTTCCGGTGTGCCGCGTTCCAATATCCGCCCATCGTCCATAAATACTACCTGGCTTGCGACTTCCTTGGCAAAGCCCATTTCGTGGGTGACGATCAGCATCGTCATATGTTCTGCCGCGAGCTCCTTGATAACCTGCAGCACTTCGCCTGTAAGCTCTGGATCAAGCGCAGAGGTCGGCTCGTCAAAGCACAGGATATCAGGATCCATGGCGAGCGCCCGGGCAATCGCCACACGCTGGCTCTGGCCGCCGGAAAGTTCGCAGGGATAGGCGTCTGCACGATCTGCCAGTCCTACCTTTTTCAGCAGATCCATTGCGGCCGCTTCCGCTTTTTCCTTTGGAATGCGGTCCACGTTCATTGGTGCCAGCGTCAGGTTTTCCAATACATTGAGGTGGGGAAACAGATTGAAATTCTGAAACACCATGCCAAGATGCAGGCGTGCGTCGCGCAGCTGCTCGTCAGGGAGGTATTCAGTCGTCCCATCTTTCTCTTCGGCAATGGTAATGCCGTCAAGGATGATCTTGCCTTTTTCCGCTCGTTCCAAACAATTAATACAACGCAGCAGGGTGGACTTTCCGCTGCCAGACGGTCCGATAATCGCCATGGTTTCGCCTTTTTCGAGGGAAAGATCCACATCCTTTAAGACGTGTGTGCCACCAAAACTCTTGTTCAGTTTGCTTACTTCGAGTACGCTCATATGGTTCACCTTAAATCCTGTAATAATTCATGCGCTTTTCGATCTTTTTCAGTACGAGAGATACGATCGCATTGATAGCCAGATAGAAAACTGCCGCCGCGACCAATGGCATGATATTGGCCTCGCGCATGGATGCGGAATATGCGATCTTTAGCAAATCGCCGAGGGCGATGATGCTCACAAGGGCCGTATCCTTTACAAGATTGATTACCTCGTTCCCAAGGGAGGGAAGTACGATCTTAAATACCTGGGGGATTACAATCTTGCGCATTGTAAGGCCGCGGGAAAGCCCGAGAACGGAGGCGGCCTCATATTGGCCGCGGTTGATGGACTGGATACCGCCGCGGAAAATTTCGCTGAAATAGGCCGTATAATTGAGCACAAAAGAGAGAAGCGCAGATTCAAACCGCCCGATATGGATGCCCGCCAGATTGAGGCCGAAATACATAAATAGTACCTGAAGGATGAGGGGCGTACCGCGCATGACCACCAGATAAATATTATAGATGAATTTAGCAGGTTTGCTTTTCCCGAGACTTACATGCGAGCCGAGAAATCCGAGCGGAATCGAACAAACCAGCGTCAGCGCGAATAATGCCAAGGTTACGCCAAGACCCTGGGCAAGCTCTGCAAATGTACCAAGAATGTTCATAATGATACCTCTGATTCAAAAGATGAAAAATCGGGCAGTATCGCGAAACACTGCCCGGTTGATTCGGTTGCCGTAAAATTTAGAAGGTGGTAACGTCCTTGCCAAACCATTTCTCGCTCAGGTCGGCGGCGGTTCCGTCTTCTTTCATTTCACTAAGCGCCAGCATGATAGCGTCATGCAGCGCCTGATCGGACTTCCTGAACCCGATGCCATACTGTTCGGGAGACAGCGTCTCTTCAAGTATAACATATTTACCCGGCTCCTTGGCGAGGTAATAGTTCGCAACTACAAGGTCTACTGCAAGAGCGTCGGTCTGCCCGGAGGAAACGTCCATCAGCGCAGTTACGTTGTCCTTAAAGTCGATCTGCTCGCCGATAGAGGCAGCCAGTTCGGCATTGCTGGCAATTGCTTCCTGTGCGGAAGAGCCATCCTGAACCGCGACTTTTTTGCCCGCGAGGTCAGCAAGGGTCTTAATGGAGGAATCCGCAGGTACAACAACGACCTGTTCATTCTCCATATAGGGCTCGCTCATCAACACCTGCTCCTGACGTTCCGGGGTAATGGTGTATCCGTTCCAGATCATGTCGATGTTGCCGGATTCAAGCTCAAGCTCCTTTGCTTTCCAGTCGATTGCCTGAAGGTTGGCTTTTATGCCCATATGCTCGGCGACCGCCTGCGCAAGCTCAATATCAAACCCGGTCAGGTTGCCGTCCTCGTCCCGGAAGCCCATGGGCGGGAAGCTATCGTCGAGACCGACGACAAATTCGCCTTTATCCATAACGTTTTTCAGGGATTCATCACCGTTTTTGGCGGCTTCTTCCCCCAGCTTTACATATTCTTCATTGGCGGCGGGGGCGTCTTCCCCGCTTGCCGCAGGCGCACATCCTGCAAAAACGGAAGCCGCAAGGACGGCCACGAGCGCAATCAACAATATTCTTTTCATTTCATTCCTTCTCCTTGTGCCATAATTTTAGGTTACGATGATATTATAATTCATCGTGGTAAATTAGTAAAGGGATAACTTAAAAAATACGGGACAAATATATGGTAAAAAGCGTCCCGGCAGACGGAGCAAAAAATAAAAGCCGCTGCGTAAGCAGCGGCTTTTATAAGGTCCTGTTTTAATCGGCGTAGTTATCGAAGTATCCCTGTACCAGCACAACGGGAGTTCCCTTATCGCCGCTGCCGGAGGTCAGGTCGCACAGCGAACCAATCAGGTCGGTCAACCGGCGGGGCGTAGTGCCCTGCGATTCCATGGAACCCTTAAGATCCTGGTTTTTGTCCTTGATATACTGCCTGATTGCGGTATGGAGGTCTTCGCCTTCAAGATCTGCAAACTGATTATCCGCAAGATATTTCAGCTTAAGTTCATTGGGCGTGCCCATAAGCCCGACGGTGTGCGCGGGGGAAACGACAGGATCGGCCAATTCCCAGATTTTACCGACAGGGTCCTTGAACGCGCCGTCGCCGTATACCATAACTTCGACGGTTTTTCCTGTTTTTTCAAAGACCATATGCTGCACGGCATCTACAAATTCCTCGCACGACTGCGGAAACAGTTTTACCTTGTCTTCCGTTGACTTGTTGGAGCCAAGAATACCATATTTGGCGTTGAAGCCGCTGCCGTCAATGGGCTCCGCCATAATATCGTCGAGGGAATAAAGCGTTTTTACGCCTGCCGCCGTCAGCTTATTCTTGGAGCGCACGCGCGTATGGATGTCGCAGCAGAGCACGTGGTCGGTGTAAGGAAGAACCGCACATGGATCGTTCGCGAAAATGATTTCCACCTCTGCGCCCTCTTCGCGGATAAGGCCTTCGTAATAATCCACATAATCTACGCCCGTAAAAGGATGGAGGTTCACCCCGAACAGCTCGCGGTATTGCTCGAGCGTTAGCACGTCGCTCCACGGATTGACGCCTTTTTCCTCCACCTGATCCAGTGAAACAAGATGGTTGCCGACCTCATCCGAAGGGTAGGAGAGCATGAGGACGATTTTTTTCGCGCCCCTGGCAATCCCACGCAGGCAGATCGCAAAACGGTTGCGGGAAAGTATGGGAAAAATAACGCCGATCGTATTATCGCCGTACTTGGACCTGATATCGCTTGCAATATTGTCGACAGTGGCATAATTGCCCTGCGCACGGGCCACGACCGCTTCGGTCACGGCGATCACATCGCGGTCGTTCAGGGCAAAGCCGTCCTCCTTCGCGGCTTCAAGCACGCTCGAAACGACGATGGCGGCAAGATCATCGCCCTCGCGTATAATAGGAGTCCGGATCCCGCGTGAAACTGTTCCAACACATCTAGACATAATTCGCACCTCGAAATTGATTTATGTAAGGCTGTGGCGCCAAAAAACGCCTCTACTATTATAGCAGAGCAGGCCTTCCGGCACAATGCTTTTTGCAGTATGGAAGCGCCGGACAAAAAACAGACCGGCACGCAAGGCTGTTCTGCTTGCATCTTGCTTCGGTTCAGACCTTAAGCTCCGCATCAAAATCAAATAATGCAAAGTCGCATACGAGCCGCAGCAGAGTAAAACGGTTGCGGATGTAGCAGCAGACTTTCATGGTTTCTTTAAATTGTTCGTCCGTCATATTGATATCGTGATAGCTGGTATACCCGCCGATGGCCCGGAGCGTTTCCGTAAGCGCCTCGGCGGAGGGAACTTCGCCGGCAATCCGCAGGACTTCATCATAATTTTGTTCCAGAAGGCGGCGGTCAAGCTTCGCGGTAATGGTAGGCGTATTTTCCTTTTCAATCGCGGCAACGATTCCCGCAGGGTATTGCGCGTAATAGCCCTTGACACGTTCGATATCGAACTGGTTGGGAATGTTTTCTTTATAGATACGGCTCAGGCGCCGGGCAAATATGGGGTAATATTTCGCAGCCTGGATTGTTGCGATCCCCACTTTTTCGCCGTGAAGCGCCGCTCGGTTCACGCCTTCGACGGGTACGATTTCCAGGTAATGTGAAAAATGATGCTCAAAGCTCGACGCAGGCCGCGTAATCCCGACCATCTGCATCGCGACGCCTGAAAGCAGGAGGCCCTTCATCAGGATGCCGAAACTATCGATGTCGCCGCTGTTAATCTTTTCAATGTTCTGCACGATCATATCGACAGCCTCGATCGTAAGGTCGGCTACGAAAGGGCAAAAATATTCCCCGGTAATCAGATGGCCGATCTTCCAGTCGGCGATACTGATATATTTACTGAGCATATCGCCCACGCCGGAAGCAGTCATTTTTTTCGGGGCGGCGGCGACGACCTCAAGGTCCGCGACCACGGCGTTCGGCGCCTTGGCGGGCAGGGTGATCTTAGCTCCGTTCAGGGTCATCGCTGCGGAATTGGAAACGAAACCATCCACACTTGCGGCAGTTGGAACCACGATGAATGGAAGCTCCTGTTTGAAAGCGACATACCGGACAACATCGCAGATAACGCCGGAACCGACCGCCAAAAGAAGATCGTGGCCGCCGTCCCTCAGCGCTTGCGTCACCAGATCGATTTGCCGTTCGTCCGCGTGAATCTCATCGTCTGCAAGAATACAGGCGGGAACTTCGGGAAGCGCTGCGCCAAATTTCGGATATGCCGCCCTGTGAGTATTCCGGTCAAAGACAGCAAGGGGCTTTGCCGATGGGAACAGACGGGCAAGAAGCGCGGGCAATTTTTTCATAGCGTCTTTCTCCACAATATATTCGCGCGTTTGGAGCGTATGGTTTTTCCCACAGGCGCAGCCGCTGACATCCAATATTTCTTCAAACATATAAAGTGATCTCCCTCGTCAAAAAATTTGATCGTATCCATTGTACGGCAGGCGAAAGCGTTCGTCAAATGGCATTGCAAAAAAAGGATTTTACAGTATAATAATGAGAGAACATCAAAGCAATGAAAGGAACGCATATGCTGACTGCAAACGAGTTTATCAGGAAACATAAAATGGAATACACGTCCATTGACGTAAAAAACGAGATGGACACTTACATCGATGAAATGAAAAAGGGATTGTGCGGCGAGAAGAGTTCGCTGCTGATGATCCCTTCCTATATTACGCTGAAAAGCGAAGTGAAGCGGGAAAAACCGGTGATCTGCGTAGACGCGGGCGGGACGAATCTGCGCGTTGCGGTGGCGAAATTTTCCGAGGACGGCTCTTTTTGCACGGAGGAATTCCAGCGGTATTTGATGCCGGGTGTGGAAAAGGAACTTGAGGCCGAAGAATTTTTTGATATTTTGGCGGATTATATCCTGCCTTTTACGAAAATCACGAAAAATATTGTGATTTCATTCGCTTACCGGGCAAAAATACTGCCCGATATCGACTGCGAGATCGTAGAAATCACCAAAGAAGTCAAAGTGAAAAATGCAGGCGGAAAACTGCTGGGCAGAGAGATTTGCGCGGCCTTGGCGAAGAAGGGCGCGGACGGCTGTAATATCGTTGTGGTAAACGACTCCGTGGCAACGGCGCTTGCCGGAAAAGCGGAAAAACTGAACGACGGATACGGCTCCTTTACGGGGACGATACTTGGTACGGGAAGCAACAGCTGCTATATTGAATATATGCGCAACATCGCGAAGCTTGAAGGCGGCGAAGAGGGCCTGATGGTGATTAATACGGAGGCGGGCAGCTATAATAAGGTGCCGCGCAGCGATATCGATATTGCCTATGACGAAAGCACACAAAACCCTGGGATCGGGGTGTTTGAGAAAATGACCAGCGGCGGCTACTTGGGCCCCCTGTGTGATTTTACCCTGCGCACGGCGGCGCGGGAAGGTGTCTTTGAAAAAGGATTTTCCATGGCAGGGACGGTCTCGACCGTCGACGTGAACGCTTTCCTGACGGACGGGTCGGGCGCGCTGGGCAGATATTTTACGGCGGAAGCGGACCGGAACGCCGCACGGGAGATTTTGCTCAACATCGTCCTTCGCGCGGGCAGGTTCTTAGCCCTGCAGATGGCGGCGGTTGCGGTAAAGGCCGCGAAGGAAAACGACCGAGTATGTATGACCATTGAGGGAACGACCTATGAGAAAATGTTCGGACTCAAAAAGGAAGCGCTGACGGTTCTGCTTCCGTATCTTGATTCGATCGGCATCAAGGCAGACGTAATCAGCGTGGAAAATGCGGTGCTCAAGGGATGCGCGATTGCCGGGCTTTCGCGTTAACGGCGCGGTACTGAAATAAATTTAATAACGGTTGCATATTGTAATTGAGGCCGGTTTATAATATGATATAGAAAGATCGAAATTTTGCTTCTGACCACAAGGAGAAATCTGAGTGAGAGGACGGCGTTTGAAATAGCGATATTTTATCAGCTGTCTTTTCGTTTGGAAAGGCAGCTTTTTTATCGGCTGGAAACAGGAGAGGATATGGCGCTTTATACGCTGGGAAATCATACGCTTGATACGCAGCATCCGGATATGGATGTTCTCACCGCGCTGATCGGAGACGAGGGCGTGGATGCGGAACTATTCCATGAGGCCAACCGCGTTAAAACCGAGGAATTCGGCAGCAAAGTTTTTGTGCGGGGGATCATAGAATTTTCCAACTATTGCCGTTGCACCTGTGCCTACTGCGGGATCAGTGCGCAGATGGTACATGCTAAACGGTATCGTATGCCTCCGGATGAATTGACAGACGCCGCCGTCCGCGCGGCGGAAACGTACCGCACCGTGATCCTGCAAAGCGGGGAAGACCGTTTTTACACAGCGGAAATGCTCGCGGATATTGTGCGGCGGATCAAACAAAGGGCAAATTGTGCGGTAACTTTATCGATTGGAGAACGGACTCTCGAAGAATACCGGCTGATGCGGGAAGCAGGGGCGGATCGGTTTTTGCTGAAGCACGAGACGGCAAATGCGGTGCTTTATGAATCTTTGCATGGGGTACCGCTCGAAACGCGGCTTGACGCCCAGCGCAGGATCAGGGCGCTCGGCTTTGAACTCGGCGGGGGATTCATGGTCGGCCTTCCGGGGCAGACGGACGAGACGCTTGCACAGGACCTGATGACGCTTGTATACGAAGGGGTAGAAATGGCGGGGATCGGGCCGTTTATCGCCCATCCGGATACAGAACTCGGCGGTGCGCCGGACGGGGACCCGCATAAGACGCTTAAAGTGCTTGCGCTGGCGCGGCTCCTTCTTCCAAAATGCCACCTGCCGTCTACAACGGCACTCAATGTCAAAGGGGGAATGAAAAACGCGCTGCTCTGCGGTGCGGACGTCATCATGCAGAAAGCGACGCCTTTTGAGTATAGAAAACTTTACGATATTTACCCGGGCAGGGATGCGCTGGAGGTGCCGCTCGAAGAACAATATGAAACATTAAGGAAAAGGCTTGCGGAGTTTGGATTATCCGCAGAATAGGGGGAAAGTATGTACAATGTAATGGGGAAAACAGCCGCCGAGTTTATGGACAACGCTGAAATAGAGCGTTCGCTTGCGGCGGCAAGGGAAAAAGCAAAGGACAAAAAGGAAGTAGAGCGTATCATCCATAAGGCGAGCGGCTTTGGCGGGCTGACGCACGAGGAAGCCGGAACCTTAAGCTATGTGGAAGATAAAGAACTGATCGAAAAGATGTTCGCCGCGGCAAAGCAAATCAAAAAGCATATTTACGGGAATCGTATCGTGATGTTCGCACCGCTCTATCTTTCGGACTACTGCGTCAATGAATGCCGTTACTGCGGTTATCATCATTCCTCGTGTATGGAACGCAAAAAACTTACACAGGAAGAGATTGTGCAGGAGGTCAGGGCGCTCGAAAAGATGGGGCACAAGCGGCTTGCGCTCGAAACGGGTGAAGACCCGAAGAACTGCCCGCTTGATTATGTGCTTGAGAGCATCAAAACGATCTATTCCATCCATTTTGACAATGGAGCGATCCGCCGCGTGAATGTGAATATAGCGGCGACGACGGTTGAAAACTATAAGCGGCTTAAGGAAGCGGGAATCGGGACTTATATCCTGTTCCAGGAGACCTATCATAAGCCGACGTACGAGCTGCAGCATCCGAAAGGGCCGAAGAGCAACTATGAATACCACACGACTGCGCACGACCGCGCCATGGAGGCGGGGATCGACGATGTGGGACTTGGTGTGCTGTACGGCCTTTATGACTGGCATTTTGACATTGTGGGGCAGATCATGCATGCGGAGCATCTGGAGGCGGTATTCGGCGTAGGCCCGCACACGATTTCCATGCTGCGCATCCGTGATGCGGGAGACGTCAAGAAAACAGATTACGAGCATGCAGTGTCGGATGACGATTATAAGAAGATCGTCGCGATCATGCGTATGACAGTTCCGTATACGGGAATGATTCTTTCCACGCGCGAGGGCGGCGCGTACCGTGACAGCGTGATCGAGCTCGGCATTTCCCAGGTGAGCGCGGGCAGCGCGACGGGTGTGGGCGGTTATACGATCAAAACACAGCAGCCGCAATTCGAGATCGAGGACCACCGGACGCCGATCGAAATGACGAAGGAATTGATCCGGGACGGCTATATCCCGAGTTTCTGTACGGCGTGCTACCGGCAGGGCCGGACCGGAGACCGGTTTATGCGCCTTGCGAAAACAGGACAGATCGGCAATATATGCCAGCCGAATGCGCTTTTGACGCTTAAGGAATATGCGGTGGATTACGGCGATGATGAATTTAAGCAAATGGCGAACGAATTGATTGAACGTCAGCTGGAAGAGATTCCTAACGATGCGGTGCGGGAAAAAGCGAAGGGCTATATAGCAAAGATCGAAAACGGGGAACGTGATTTCCGGTTCTGATTATAAAATGGCCGGCGGCGGTAGCGGGGAAGGAGCTGTATTTGCCGGTCCCTTGCATCCGTCCTGGTGATTTCGTGAAAAGCTGTGATTGAGAGGTAGCAGGCATGTCTAATTTAGATGAAACGCCGAGGGCAAACCGGCTTCATGTTGCGTTTTTCGGCAAGACCAACGCGGGAAAATCAAGCACGATCAACGCCATAACAGGGCAGGAAATCGCCCTTGTTTCGGATGTTGCGGGCACAACGACCGACCCGGTCTATAAAGCCATGGAGCTTTTGCCAGTAGGACCGGTCGTGTTTATCGATACGGCCGGGCTTGACGACCGGACCGCTCTTGGACGGGCGCGTATCGGCAAGACGGACGAAGTGGTAGACAAAGCTGATATCGCCGTTTTTGTGATTAACAGCGCGGATCAGGACCTTGGACCGGAGCAGGAATACATGAAGCGGTTCCAGGCAAAGAAAACGCCGGTCATTATTGCCTATAATACGTTTGGGGGCGATGGTGCAGGGGTTGCGGCGCCAAGCGGGGAGAATACGGTGGTAATCGATGCGAAAACGGGCCGGGGAATCGATGCGCTGAAGGAAATGATCGTGCGAAATGCGCGGGATTACGAGCTTCCGAGCATCGTGGGAGACCTTGCCAAAAAGGGAGACAGCGTGATGCTCGTAATGCCGCAGGATATTCAGGCGCCAAAAGGCAGGCTGATTCTTCCGCAGGTACAGGTGACACGTGACCTCCTCGACAAGGGATGCCGGGTGATCTCCGTTAAAACGGAGGATATGGTTTCCATGCTTGGGGAACTAAAGAATCCGCCGCGGCTTGTGATTACGGATTCACAGGTGTTCCAATATGTGAATGAGCATCTTGATAAGACAATTCCCCTGACCTCTTTCTCTATGCTGATGGCAAAATATAAGGGAGATATCGAGGAGTTCGTAAAAGGAGCGCGCGCTATTGCCGGCCTGAAACCGGGCGATAAGGTGCTGATCGCGGAATCCTGCACACACCATGCCATGAAAGGCGATATTGCGCGGGAAAAACTGCCTGGCTGGCTGGAGCAGTTTGCGGGCGGAGGCCTCGTGGTTGAAAATACGGCGGGTCATGGGTTCCCGGAGAACCTCGGGGAATACAAATTGATCGTACATTGCGGCGGATGTATGGTGAACCGTAAAAATATGCTCTCCAAAATAGAACATGCGAAAAATGCCGGGATCCCGATTACCAACTTTGGTGTGGCGATTGCTTTCCTGAATGGAATGCTTTCCCGCGTTTCCTATTAAAAGTACAGGAACCACGCTTTGCCTGGGTACCGGATGTGCGGTTGCGGTTTACAAAAAAAGTGAAATCAAGTATAATGTACGCAAAAAGCAGCGCAATGCTGCGCATATACCGGGAGGCAGAGGTATGATCGTAATCAAAATAAAAGGCGGCGGCACCATCAAGGTTAAGCTCGACGAAAAAGCTGCTCCGAAAACGGTAGAGAATTTTAAAAAGTTGGTCAATGAAGGCTTTTACGATGGACTTAAGTTCCACCGGGTAATCAAAGGCTTCATGATTCAGGGCGGCTGTCCTAAAGGAACGGGCACCGGCGGACCGGGATACAGCATCGAGGGAGAATTTTCTTCCAACGGGTATGATAACCCGCTCAAGCACAAGCGCGGCGTGATTTCTATGGCACGCAGCATGGATCCGAACTCTGCGGGTTCCCAGTTTTTTATCATGCACGCGGACGCCCCGCATCTCGACGGGCAGTATGCGGCATTCGGAAAGGTTGTTGAGGGGATGGAGGTTGTCGACGAGATTGCTTCTATGAAAACGGATTTTTCAGACCGCCCGCTTGCCGATATCGTTATGGAAAAGGTTACCGTCGAAGACTGACGTGCAGCCGCTGATTCCTGATTGATTTCAAACGGTATTGATACCGCAGTATTTGCTGCGGTATTTTTTTGCTTTAAAAACGGCTTGATATAGCGAAAGTCTGCTTTCATATATGCTTTACGGCCCCACAAACAACGGAATTTCTCTGATTTTACACGGATTTTACAGAATCAAATACTTGATTTTACATTGGCATTTTATAATACACTCATCGTTAAAGTTTTCAATAATTTAAACAAGGAGAACAAAAATGAAAAAAATTATTACAGTCACAGCATTGGTACTTTGCATGGTATTTGCGGTAATCGGCTGCTCGGCACCGGCAGCAGGGGAATCCCCGGAAGCGCCGAGCGAAGCTGCTTCGCCGGAAGCAGGCGCATCCACAGAGGCAGAAGCATCCGCTTCCGCGGATGCTTCTGGCGAGACGCTCGCCGGAAGCGTACAGATGTCTGGCTCCACCTCGATGGAGACGATCGCAAATGCCCTGAAGGAAGCCTTTATGGCTACCTATCCCGATGTTTCGGTTGACGTGCAGCTCGGAGGGTCTTCCGTCGGCGTACAGGACGCACAGTCCGGAAAATCCGATATCGGAAATATTTCACGGGAATTGAAAGACGACGAGACGGGCCTTGTTGCAAACACGATTGCTATCGACGGTATCGCGGTAATTGTCCATCCGGACAACAAAGTAACGGAAATTACGTCGGAAGACCTGGTAAAAGTATACACGGGTGAGATCACAAACTGGAAAGACCTCGGCGGCGACGACCAGCCGATCGTAGTGATTGGACGCGAAGCTTCCTCCGGTACGCGCGGTGCGTTTGAAGAATTGCTTAAAATAGAAGACCAGTGCAAATACGCACAGGAGCTGAATGAAACGGGTGCGGTCAAGACGGCAGTTTCCGCAACGCCTGCAGCCATCGGGTATGTGTCCCTCGAGGCGCTTGACGATACGGTAACGGCTCTCAGGATAGACGGCGCGGAAGCGACGGAAGAAGCGATTAAGGCGGGCGACTATCCGCTTTCAAGGCCCTTCATCATGGCGACAAAAGAAGGCGAACTTCGCCCCGAGGTGCAGGCGTTCCTCGACTTCGTGATGGGAGAAGAGGGACAGGCAGTTGTAGCGGACAACAAGCTAATCACGATTTCATAATAATTCTTCCAGGATAGATTCAGGAAGGGACGCGGAGGTAAGTCCGCGTCCCTTTCGATGGTAGGAAGAATTTAATGCTAAGGAGAAAGATATGAATGCCAGCATGACAATCATAGGCGGCAGGAAGAGCAAAACAATTCTGGAACAGGCGATGAAGGGAATCTTTATCGGATGCGGATTATTCGCGATTGTAGCGGTTCTGATTATTACGATCTATATGATAGTTTCCGGCGCGCCGGCAATGTTTACAATCGGACTCAAGGATTTTCTGTTCGGCACGGAGTGGGCGCCGACCGCCGCCGATCCGAAATTTGGGATACTTCCCATGATATTGACGTCTCTCGTGGGGACGGGAATCACGATTTTGATCGGCGTTCCCATTGCGCTGATGGCGGCAGTATTTGTTTCCGAGGTCGCCCATAAAAAGGTTGCGGGCGTTGTGAAACCCGCGATTGAGCTTTTGGCGGGTATTCCGTCGGTGGTGTATGGCCTCTTGGGGATGATTATTCTTGTCCCGCAGATATCGAAACTGGAAACGCTTTTGTATGCAAACGACCCGACGCACATTTTTACGGGCGGGGCAAACCTTTTATCCGGAATTATCGTGCTCACCATTATGATTTTGCCCACCGTCGTCAATATCAGCATCACATCATTAAAAGCGGTCCCGCAGGAATATAAGGAAGCGTCGCTCGCAATGGGAGCGACCAAAATGCAGACAATCTTCAGGGTTCAGATTCCGGCGGCAAAATCCGGAATCATCACGGGTATCGTGCTCGGCATCGGGCGGGCGCTCGGCGAAGCGATGGCGATTATCCTCGTCTCCGGCAATGTGGCCAACATGCCCGCGCTCTTCAACAGCGTCCGTTTTCTCACGACGGGTATCGTATCAGAAATGAGTTACGCATCCGGCCTGCACCGGGAAGCCCTGTTCAGTATCGGCCTTGTATTGTTTATTTTCATCATGGTTATCAACGTCATCCTCAACACACTTTTGAAAAAGGAGGCCGCGGCCAATGAAAAGTAGTGCGGAAAAACTTTCCAATGACATCAGCCTGATGAAAAAGAAGCGCCGCCCTAAGGATGCGGCGCAAAAATTCGCCATTTATGCCTGCGCGATCCTCACGGTTGTGATTCTGTTTTACCTGCTGGTTTATATCATGGTGCGCGGGCTTCCGAATGTGAACTGGGAATTTCTTTCTACAGCGCCCTCGGCGCTCAATAAGACGATAGGGATACTTCCCAGTATCCTTAATACGCTTTATATGATCGGGATCACGCTTCTAATCGCAACGCCGATCGGAGTGGGCGCAGCCATTTTCCTCAACGAATACGCGAAGCGCGGGAAGATCGTTAAGATCATCGAATTTACGACGGAGACACTGGCGGGAATACCTTCCGTATTATTCGGCCTGTTCGGGGCAATGTTTTTCGGGGTGACGCTGGCCCTCGGATATTCGATTATTGCGGGTGCGCTGACCCTCGTACTGATGATCCTGCCGATCATTGTGCGGACGACACAGGAAGCTTTGAAAACAGTACCCAACGAATACCGGGAGGGCGCCCTTGGAGTTGGAACGACCAAATGGCATATGATCCGTACGATCATCCTGCCCGGCGCGCTGCCCGGGATCATCACGGCAGTAATCCTTGCCGTCGGCAGGATCGTGGGCGAATCGGCCGCGCTGCTTTTTACGTCTGGAATTGGCACCAACATGCCGGCAAACTTTTTCGGGCATATGACGGAGTCGGGGGCGACGCTCACCGTACAGCTCTACACATATGCCGCGAAAGGACAAAATGAGCCCGCATTCGGGATCGCGGCCGTGCTTGTAATTATTGTCCTTGTCATCAACCTGCTGACCAATTATCTCAGTAAACGCTTCGGCAACAAGAACAAGTAGTGGAAAGGGGTAGCACCTTGGATATCAAAATTTCAACAAAAAATCTGAATTTGTATTACGGGCAAAACCATGCCCTTAAAGATGTGAATATGGAAATCGAAGCGGGTAAGATCACCGCGCTGATCGGGCCCTCAGGATGCGGGAAATCTACCTACCTGAAAACGCTCAACCGCATGAACGATCTGGTAGAGGGTGTGAGAATAACGGGGGAAATATTGCTCGACGGGGAAAGCATCTATGATCCGAAGGTGGATGTGACGATCCTCAGGAAAAAGGTTGGGATGGTATTCCAGAAGCCGAACCCGTTTCCCATGAGCATCTATGACAACATTGCCTATGGGCCGAGGGTGCACGGGATCAAGAGCCGCAGCGATCTCGACGGGATTGTGGAAAGCAGCCTTAAGGGTGCGGCGCTGTGGGAGGAGGTGCGCGACCGCCTGAAGAAAAGCGCGCTTGGACTTTCGGGCGGACAGCAGCAGAGGCTGTGCATCGCGCGGGCGATTGCGGTTTCGCCGGAAGTGATCCTGATGGACGAGCCGACTTCGGCGCTCGATCCGATTTCCACGACAAAGATCGAAGACCTGATGAGCGAACTGAAGAAAAAGTATACCGTCGTCATCGTTACGCATAATATGCAGCAGGCCGTCCGTATTTCGGACCGGACCGCATTCTTTCTGCTCGGGGAAATGGTAGAGTTCGGCAAGACGGAGGATTTGTTCAGCATGCCGAAGGATAAACGGACGGAAGACTACATCACCGGACGTTTCGGCTGATAAAGAAAGGGGAAACTATGAGAAATAAGTTTGATATAGAACTGGAAGATTTGAACCTGGATTTGATCCGTATGGGCGCCCGCGCGGAGCAAACGATTACCAAGGTGGTCAAGGTCATCGAAAACTGCGATGAGGCGGGCGCGCGTGAAATTATTGAGGACGACGACCTCGTGGATGCGATGGCGCGGCAGATCGAGAGCCGCTCTATGAAGCTGATTATGAAGCAGCAGCCGGTGGCAAAGGACCTGAGGATCATTTCTACGGCGCTGAAAATGATTACGGATATCGAGCGCATCTGCGACCAAGCGTCGGATATTTCCGAAATTACGCTTTCCGTATGCAAGGAAATTACGATCCCGCGGCCGCGGCATATCTCTAAAATGGGCCGCACGACGGCACAGATGGTTCACATGGCGGTGGATTCCTATGTGCACCGGGACATGGGACTTGCCGAAGAGGTTATCGAGTTGGATAATGAAGTGGACCGCCTGTATGACGTGGTAAAGACGGAACTTCTGAATATGGCCATCGAGGATCGGGAGAAAATCGACCAAATCGTGGATTTCCTGATGATCGCAAAGTACTTGGAACGTATCGGGGACCATGCGGAAAACATTGCGGAATGGGCGGTGTTTTCGGAGACCGGAGTACACAAAGACCGCCGTATTCTCTGAGGGATGTTGTGTGATATAATATGCGTAGTAAACGTGTGAGGTAAGAAACAGTGGCTTATATTACGGTAGTGGAAGACGATGCTTCGGTGAGGGAACTCATCCTGTGTACGCTCAGGTCGGCGGGATTTACGGTGGATGCGTACGAACGGGGGGAAGATTTTCTGGAACAATATGAAAAGCATAAGGAGCCGGATGTCATTCTCCTGGATATCATGCTGCCCGGAATCGACGGGTTTGAGTTGTTCAAACGGCTGTCTTCACAAAACGGGTTTGACGTCCCTGTCATTTTCTTGACCGCCCGTACGACGGAGGTGGATAAAGTTTCGGGCCTGAACCTCGGGGCTGACGATTATATTACAAAGCCCTTTGGCGTGCTGGAGTTGATTGCACGGGTAAATGCGGTTATCCGCCGGCGCGGGAGAAGCGCGCGGCCCCAGCAGGCAATTGAGTCCGGCGGGCTGAAAATGGACGTTTCGGCGCATACGCTTTACGTGGACGGAGAGAAAACGGAGCTTACATATAAAGAATTTGAAATCCTTCGTTATTTTATGCGGAATCCCGGTCTTGTGCTGACGCGTGAAATGCTCCTGAATGAAATATGGGGCATCGATACGGATATCGAGACCCGCACGGTTGATATGCATATCAAGACATTGCGACAAAAGATAGGACGCCGCGGCGAACACATCAAAACGGTGCGCGGCGTAGGCTATCGGTTTGAGGTATAAGCGTGAAAAAGAAAATTGTACAATTAACTACCTGTATTTTGGTGGTGGCGCTGGTGGTAACGGTGCTGGTTTCCATGGCGAGCTTCAAGGGAACCTATACAAACGATGTGATTGCCGTATTGAAGGGGAACATCAACGCGATGGAGCTTTCTATTGGGGGACGGACCGATTATCAGGAAATGGCGGATGAGTACCAGAAGGCTTACGGGCAAAATAACCGGATCACGATCATAGCGGCGGACGGAACCGTGCTTGCGGATACTCAGGCGGCTTCGGAGCAGACGGAAAACCATCTCGAACGGCCTGAAGTCCAGGAAGCGCTTGATGGCGGTTTCGGAGCGGAGGTCCGTTATTCCGAGACTACCGGAAAAGATATGATTTATGTGGCCAAGCAAATGCCAAGCGGGGTAATTATCCGCAACTCTATGCCGCTTGACAATGCGACTGCAGTGGTCAACCAGACGTTGCCGGTTATTATTATTGTGTTCATCCTTCTTGTGGTGCTGGCTGTTTTTCTCTCCGGAAAGATTGTGAGCAACACCCTGAAGCCGTTCAGTCAGCTTCATGACTCCATACAGGGATACATTGAAGGGAAGCAAAAAAAACTCAGCATCGAGAGCCCTTATCCGGAATTTGACGATATCGCGCAGGCGTTTTCGCGCATTTCGGAACGGCTGAACCGTTATATCGAAAAGGTAAAGCTTGAGAACCGTAAGACGGCGCTTATCATCGACAGCATTAATGAAGGGCTGATGATCCTGGATGAAAAAGAGGATGTGCTCCTTATCAACACGGCGGCTAAAAATATTTTCGGTGTGAATGGAGAACCGTTGAGTGAGAATATCCTCCATTATATCCGCCGCCCGGATATCATATCCAAGCTTGAAAAATCGCTTGTTAAAAAGAAAAACATGCAGTTTGAGGCGCGCAATGACAAAGATGGGCGTACATATCGGTTCTATACCAGCATCGTTGACGAACCGTCCTTTATGAATGGGAAGGGCGGATATGCGATGCTCGTGCTAATCAGCGACGTGACGGATATCGAGCTTTCTGAACGCGTACGCCGGGATTTTGCGGCAAATGTTTCCCACGAACTGAAAACCCCGCTTACCTCTATCAATGGATTTGCCCAGCTTGTAGCCAATGGCATGGCTGCGGATGAAGAGAGCATCCGGGAGTATGCAAAGCGTATCTCAGAAGAATCGGACCGTCTGATGGGCCTGATTAACGATACCCTCATGCTGTCTGAACTGGAGCAGATCAGTATCGACGAAACGATCGAGAATGTAGATATCGTGAAAGTAACGGAGGATGTGCTGCATCTTCTCGAAGACAATATCGTGAAACGGAATCTGAAAGTCCATGTCAGCGGGGCGGCCGAAATGATGGCGAATAAGAACCGTATCCGTGAGCTGATACTGAACTTGTGCGATAATGCCATTAAATATAATAAAGAAGACGGAAGCGTCGATATCCGGCTTTCCGAGCAGGACGCTTTTGTAAAAATCGAAGTACAGGATACCGGGATCGGTGTGCCCGCGGATGAAGCGAACCGTATCTTCGAGCGTTTCTACCGTGCAAAAAATTCGGGAGGTTCTACGGTAAGCGGAACCGGGCTTGGACTTGCGATCGTCAAGCACATCGTTGCGCTTTACGAAGGCGAACTTACACTGGAGAGCCGGCTTGGGGAAGGCAGCAGGTTCACGATACGTATGAAAAAAGACTGATACCCGAAACGATAAGGCAGGCATGGGTGACCATGCCTGTTTTTATTTGCATATTCTGCAAGTAAAGTTTTTATACCGGATATAAAATCCGGAGGAAAATCAATGAAAATTTTTTACTGACTATTTGACGCTATTTTCTTTTTAATGGTTTAATAAATTTAAAAAAATGATTAAAGCTGAATTTTTATAGTTTATTTTACAAAATAATGACGTAAGTATTATGATTTAATAAAAAAACGTGAAAATAACTGTAGAAATTTTCATTGAAGCGGCATAAAAAAGAGTTGTCTTTTTGAAGAAAAGACCTTATACTTCAAACAACAGTCAAAGTAATTTTAATCCAAAAGAAAAACTATAGAACATTTTGCTTCAGGCGACGAAGGAAGAAAGATTTTTTAAATAAAAAAGGGATTTAAAGCGGTTTAATAAAATTTGCGTTAGGTTCTTATCGGAGCATCTGCAGATGATGAAAGACAGGGCAAAGAAAAAAATAACGATCCATGACGTGGCAAGGGAAGCGAACGTGTCGATTTCAACCGTATCGCATGTGCTGAATGGTACGGCGAAAATCTCGGATGCGACCCGGCAGCGTGTAATCGAGGTGGTACAGCGGTTCAATTATGTGCCCAACGGCTATGGACTGAGAGGCCGGGATAAGAATTCAAAAGTCGTGGGCGTCATGGTTGCGGATATCAAAAACGAATTTTATGCGCGGTGCGTCCAGTCTATCATGAATGTGGCCCTTCAGGAAAACTATACGACGATGATCTGCGAAATGGCATTCAATTATAAAAAAGAATGCATGGGCGTGGACGCGCTCCTTGATAAAGGTGTGGACGGTATCATATTTATTGGCGGATCGATGGATGGAAATATCATCCGCAAGGCGAATAAATCCGTTCCCGTAATATTATGTGACCGGAAGATAGCGGGATCGTCGCTGCCTTCGGTGACAACAGACAATGTGAGCGCGATGCGCAACCTGATCTCCCTTTTGAAGGAGTGGGGCTATACGAAGATAGGATTGCTGTCCGAAACGCTGGAAATGGACAACCTCAAAGACCGCTGTCTCGGGTTTAAAGCGGGAATGGAAGAAAACGGATTGAAACAGTATAAGGAATTTATGCTGTTCCATCCCGATCTGAAACTTGACAAGGCAACGGCAGCCAATTGCTTTTTGCGGGAACATCTAGAACGGCATGGCACGAGGAAGCTGCCGGAGGTCTTTGTAACGACGAGCGACCTCATTGCGGCCGGGGCGATCTCCGCATTGAGAAAATACGGGATACGCATTCCGGGCGATATCGGGATCACCGGGTTTGACGATATTTCCCTTGCGGCCAATCTCGATCCCCCTCTTACTACGATTGCGCAGAATATGGAGGAAATGGGCCTGTATTGCTTCCGGAATATCCTGAACCTGATTAATGGGACGGCGATCGGGGTGCCGCACAGCGTGATCGACGCGCAGATTGTAATTCGCAAATCAGTGATTGACCGGCGTATGCCGGCTTGGAACAAAATGAAAAAGAGCTGCTAGAGATGGAGGGCGTAACGATGTTTCAACCAAAATACAGTATTATCCTTGCAAATGTGGGCATGTGTGCAGACCGCTATATGAGCGGCGGGTATTCTGATCCCTGCACGATTGACGAAATGTTCCGGCGCGTCGCTTCCGTGGACGGCGTCAGCGGGGTGGAGCTTGTAAGCGATTGGAATATTACGGCTAAAAATGTGGATCAGGTTCGGAGAAACCTTGAAGAATACGGGCTTAAACTTGTATCGATTATTCCCGACCATTTCGGGGAAATGAAATGGGGCAAGGGGGCGTTTACCTCCAAGGATCCTGCAATTCGTAAACAGGCGGTGGAAGATACCAAAGAATTAATGGATATTTCCGCAGAACTGGGCGGGAATCTGATTAGTCTGTGGCCGGGGCAGGACGGCTATGATTATTATTTCCAGGGCGACTATATCCGCGAGCATGAATGGTTTGCGGAAGGCGTGCAGGAATGCTGCGATTATCGTAAGGACGTCAATATTTCGATAGAATATAAGATTAAAGAGCCGCGCAATTTCTCCTATCCTTCGACGATGGCGGTGATTCTGCTGATGCTTGAAAAGCTGGGCAGGGAAAACAGCGGTGTAACGATCGATTACGGACATGCGCACGTAGCGGGCGAAAACGTGGCGGAATCCGTTGCGCTTGCCAAAGAATACGGCAACAGGCTGCTGCACGTCCACATGAATGACAATTACGGTTTCTGGGACGACGATATGATCGCGGGATCAATTCATACGATTCCTTTTATCGAGTTCTTTTATTGGCTGAAGAGAACCGGATATGACGGATACATTTCAACCGACCAGTATCCTTACCGCGAAGACGGCAGGGATGCGGTCAATGAAACGGTGCGGTGGATGGATATTTTTGCCGGACTTGCAAACCGCATCGATGAAAAAGAACTGGAAGAGATCTATGCGACAGGAAATGCGTGTGAAGTGAGCGCAATGCTGAGAGATTTAATGTTTGGGAAATAACCCCGCTAAAAAGGAGGCGCTAAATGAACGTACTTTTGGTCGGCGAATCATGGACTGTCCATGAGACGCATATGAAAGGATTTGACATCTTCAACGTGTGCCGGCACGAGGAACATTGCGGGGATATGCTGGCGGATGTGCTGAGGCGGGAAGGCTTTGACGTTGACTTTATACCCAGCCACGAGGCGCAGGCGGGTTTCCCCGGTACGGTAGGAAAGCTCAATGAATACGACGCGGTTATCCTGAGCGATATCGGCAGTAACACCCTGCTTCTTTCGCCGGATACGTTTTACCGTGGACAGCGCAGCCCCAATAAACTGCAGGCGCTGGCAGACTATGCGGAACAGGGCGGAGGCGTCGCGATGATCGGTGGGTATCTCAGTTTTGCGGGCATAGATAACAAGGCGCGCTACGCAATGACTCCGCTCGCAAAAGCACTGCCTGTTGAAATATTGAATTATGACGACCGTGTGGAGTGCCCCGAAGGAATTGTGCCCCGGGTCACAGATGCCTCGCATCCGATCTTCAGGGGTATTGGGAAAGACTGGCCATTTTTCCTCGGATACAACAAAATCAAGGTGAAGGACGGGGCAAAGGAACTCGCAGTAATTGGCGAGGATACGTTTATTGCGGTTATGGAGTACGGGAAGGGGCGTACGCTCGCTTTTGCGTCGGATTGCGCGCCGCATTGGGGCCCGAAAGAATTCATGGACTGGGAAAGCTATCGTCCGTTGTTTGGAAATATGGTACGGTGGCTGTGTGGGAAGTAAAGTTTTAAAGCGCTTTAAAAAATCCTTGACAATTGAATTATGATGGAGGTATAGTAAGACTGATCTTTTACATTCCTTAAACTGTAGATAAGCAGGTCGGTAAAATGGCGACGACACTCAAGGATATTGCAAAGAAACTCGGGATATCGGAAGCGACGGTTTCGCTTGCGCTGAATAATAATTCTCTGGTAAACGAGAAAACGAAAAAGCGCGTGCACGAGGCGGCCAAAGAACTCAAGTATTTTCCGAATATGGTTGCCAAGGGCCTTGCGACAAACAAAAGCAACACCATTGGCATCATCGTGCCGGATATCAACATTGTATTCTATGCCAATATCCTCCGGGCGATCGATGAGGTTGTGAACCGTGCGGGCTATAGCCTTCTTGCCGCCATGTCTAACAACGACCCGCAGATAGAGGAAGAGATTATCAGGACGTTTATCTCAAAGCGAATCGAAGGGGTTCTGGCAGTGCCCACGAACAAACCTACGAAATTCCTTACCTCGTACCAGAAAGCGCTTCGGGAATACAATATTCCCCTGGTGTATATTACGTCGCTGTATACGATCGATGAGATCAGGTATGTGATGGGGGATATCCGTGAAGGCACCTATATGCTGATAAAGCATTTGACAGACCTCGGTCACCGGAACATCGTGTTTATCGGCGGCAACAGGACGGTTCCTACAACCTCGCTGCGGCGGGAAGGATACAGCCGTGCGCTCGGGGAGAAGGGAATTCCGGTCTTTGCCGAAAATCTGATCGAATGCGAAGATATCCACTATGACCAGGCGGCGTTGGTTACGGAGGAGCTGATTGGCAGGAGGCGTGATTTCACGGCAATCTGCGCAATGAACGACGAGATGGCGCTCGGTGTAATCAACACCCTGCAAAAGGCGGGAATCCGTGTACCGGAGGATGTGTCGGTAGTGGGGTACGACAACACAATTTTTTCCAAACTATCTATGGTGGGGATTACTTCCATGGATTCCGATATCGAAGGGACCTGCCAGCAGGCAGTGGATATGCTGTTGCAGGTCGTCCGTGGAGAAATCCCGGAGGAACCGCATATCATGACAAAGCCGGCAATGATCAAAAGGCAGTCGAGCGGGCCTGTAAAAGAAACAGAAAATTAAGCGGTCAAAAGGCCGGTCCATCAGTAAATAAAGCATTCAAAGCACCTTAAAGCGTTCCCCGCGAAGGAGCGCAATCCCAAAAAACTGACAGTTGAAAGGTAGAGCTTAAGGCGGTAAAAGCGCTTTTCTAAAAGCAAATTGAAATTTAAAGCGCTTTAAATAAATGCGAACATAGAGTTTTCCTGAAAATGGAAAAATATAATAAAGGACCATACTAAAGGAGGAAAAGAAATGAAGAAGATTTTGGCAATTCTATTGGTAGTAGTGATGTCCGCCGCATTGTTTACGGCATGCAGTGGCGGAACAGAGCCAAGCACAACCGCAAGCGCGGAAACTTCCACAGAAGCATCGACTGAGGCCGGGACGGAATCATCGGCATCCAGCGACGCTGACGGCGGCGCGGCGAAAGGCGACGGGAACTATACGATCGCTGTTGTTCCGAAGGACAGTACGAACCCGTGGTTTGTCCGCATGGAGGAAGGCGTAGCGAAGTATCAGGAAGAAAATCCCGGTATGACCGTATTCCAGAAGGGACCGGCTGAAACAGACGCGGCGCAGCAGATTCAGGTTGTAGAAGACCTGATTGCTCAGGGCGTTGACGCACTGTGCGTTGTTCCTCACGACCCGGGCGCAATGGAAGACGTTCTGAAGAAAGCGCGCGACCAGGGAATCGTTGTTGTTACGCATGAAGCTTCATCTATGGAAAACTGCGATTATGACCTCGAAGCGTTCAATTATGACGAGTACGGCGCATACATCATGAACACACTCGCAGAAGCAATGGGCGGCGAAGGCAAATATATCTGCATGGTCGGCTCCCTTACGAACGACTCCCACAACATGGAAGCGGACGGCGCAATCGCAGCGCAGGAAAAAGATTATCCGAACATGGAATTGATCGACGAGCGCATCGTTACGGATGACAATGCTGAGACTGCTTACCAGAAGGCAAAAGAAGTTCTCAAAAAGTATCCTGACATCAAAGGATTCGTAGGAACCTCCTCCTTCGATGCTCCCGGCGCAGGCCGTGCAATCGAAGAGGCGGGCCTTATCGGCAAGGTGTTTGCAGTTGGTACAGGCATGCCGCAGACAAATAAAGAACTGCTTGACAGCGGTGCGGTTTCCGCCCTTACCCTGTGGGATCCGGCAGACGCGGGTTATGCAATGTGCAAACTGGCCACGCTGATTCTGAACGGTGAAGAAGTTGGCGCAGGAACGGATCTCGGCCTTGACGGTTATGATAACCTCACGCTCGACGGGCACGTTCTGACGGGCAGCGCGTACATTACGCTCACAAAAGAAAACGTGGACGAATATAATTTCTAAAAACAGGCTTACAGCGGGCGGCTCCAAAGCCGTCCGCTGTAGAAAAGCCTTTGAACAGCCAAAAAAAGCGGCGAAAGGATTGGGTATCTATGCAGGACGAATATATTTTAAAAGCCACGGATATCATTAAGTCGTTTGCGGGTGTAAAGGCGCTTAGGGGCGTCAACCTCGAAATAAAAAAGGGTGAGATACATTGCCTCGCAGGAGAAAATGGCTGCGGCAAATCGACGTTGATCAAAATTATCTCCGGCGTTTACAGCCTTGACAGCGGCAAAGTGGAATTTAATGGGGTCGACCAGACCCATCAGCTTTCTCCCATCAACGCGATTATGAATGGGATTCAGGTTATTTATCAGGACTTTTCGATTTTCCCCAATTTATCGGTGATGGAGAATCTGGCTTACAACAGCGAACTTATGCAGAAGCGGAAATTTGTAAATTGGAAACGCTTCCGCGCGATCGCCGAGGAGGCGGTCAGCAAAATTAACTTTAACGTAGACCTTGAAGCCAAGGTTGGGACTCTGCCGGTTGCGGATAAACAGCTCGTGGCGATTTCCCGCGCACTCATCAATAATGCAAAGCTTATCATCATGGATGAACCTACTACGGCCCTTACAAAAAAGGAAGTAGAGGCACTTTTCAAAATCATCAAGGATTTGCAGAGTCAGGGAATCGCGATTCTCTTCGTCAGCCACAAGCTCGACGAGGTATTTGAAATCTCAGAGCGTTTTACTATCTTGCGGAACGGACAGAATGTCAAAGACGGCGACACCTCGGAGCTCGACAGCGATAAATTTACTTATTATATGACGGGGCGTCATTTCGAGAACAAGCATTTTACAGCGGAGATCAAGGATGAGAAGCCCGTGCTTGAAGTCAGGGACCTCTCATGCGAAGGCGACTATGAAGACGTTACGTTCGACCTGCGCAAAGGCGAGATTCTTGGGATCACTGGGTTGCTCGGTTCCGGACGTACGGAGCTTGCGCTTTCCCTGTTCGGCCTGAAAAAGCCGACGGCGGGAAAGATTTTTATGAATGGAAAAGAAATTAAGCTTACTTCGGTTGGGGAAGCAATGAAAAACAAGATTGGATATGTGCCGGAAGACCGCCTTACGGAAGGACTGTTCCTTGACCAGTCTATCGGCCGTAATATAGTAATATCCGAACTCAAGGACCTTTCCTCGAAGATTGGCATGATCGACCAGGAGAAACGGCAGAGCGAAGTGGAAAAGTGGGTCGAGGAGCTTAAGATCAAGGTGGCGGATCCGGACCTTGCCGCCTCTACGCTTTCGGGCGGAAACCAGCAGCGTATTGTGCTTGCGAAGTGGCTGGCGACGAATCCGGAAGTATTGATCCTCAACGGGCCGACAGTGGGCGTTGATATCGGCTCTAAGCATGATATGCATGCGATCCTGCACGAACTTGCAAAGAGCGGCCTTGGGATTATCATCATATCGGACGACCTCCCCGAGGTAATCACGAATTGCAGCCGGGTACTGATTATGCGCGGCGGCAGGATAACAGGAGAAGTCGACCCGCTCCAGGTCACGGAAGCCGACCTCACAAAACAGGTCACGGACGTTGCCGTGAACGGCTGAGGAAAGGAGCGAAGCTATGAATAAAATAAAAAAACTGACTCATCAGACAGAATTTTATATTTTCCTTGTAATCATCGTCCTGGCGCTGATTATACAGGCGCGCAGCAACCAGTTCTTTACGGGGAACAACCTCGTTGACCTTGCCAATGCGCTGATTGTTCCCGCGCTGTTCAGCATCGGGACGTTCATGATTATCGTATCCGGCGGGATCGACGTATCCTTCCCGGCGCTCGCAGCACTTGCGTCCTATATCGTGACGGTCGTGCTCAACGGAATGAACTACACGGGACCGATTATCGTCCCGTTCCTCTTTGCGGGTGCAATCGGACTCGCTTGCGGCGCGTTCAACGGCCTGTTCATCGCCAAGATGCGGCTGCCCGCACTGATTGCCACGCTGGGTACGCAGAGCGTATTCCGCGGGATTTTGCAGGGCGCACTCAATGCACAGCAGATTAATACACTCCCGCCCTCGATGAAGGAATTCGGGCAGAGCAGCCTGTTTGTCTCGCAGAACGCGGATGGCGTAACTTCCATGATGCCGACGGCGTTCCTGGCGCTTGTGGTCGTTGTAGTGATTGCATTTATCATCCTGCGCTACACGATGCTCGGGCGGGGTATCTATGCGATCGGCGGAGACGAAAGCTCCGCAAACCGCGCCGGCTTCAAAGTAGTAAAAACGAAATTCTTTGTATACTGTTTCGCGGGCGTTGTCGCCGGCATTACAGGGATTATCCGCGCATGCATGATGAATATGGTGCACCCGACGAATATGTTCGGTATGGAAATGACCGTTATCGCGGCGATCGTCCTCGGCGGCACGAGTATTACGGGCGGTACGGGAACGCTCACAGGCACAATCCTTGGCATTTTCCTTTTGACCATGGTGCAGAACAGCCTCATTATGCTCGGCGTACCGGCTTACTGGCAGGACTTCATGACGGGTCTTCTGATAATCATTGGTACGGCGGTATCCTCTGTGCAGATACTGCGCAGCCAAAAACAAAGAAAACCCAGCCTTTCAAAGGCCGGTTCGTAAGGGAGGAATGATGAGATGAAAAATAATGCAACATTTTCCATGCGAATCAAGAATTGGTATGGGCACGATAAAAATTTTGCACGACTGCTGATTATCTTTATATTGGTCGTCGTTGCGTTCAGCATTATCAATCCGTCGAAATTTCTGACGGTAGCCAATTTCCAATCCATGGTATACCAGTTTCCGGAATTTGGTCTCATGTCCCTCGGCGTTATGCTGACCATGCTTCTCGGCGGGATTGACCTGTCGGTAGTAGGTATGGCAAACCTGACGGCGATTACGGCGGCATCGACGCTTGTTGCGTTTGTACCGGAAGGGGCAAGCGATGGACAAACAATGATGGTCATTGTGTTTGCTGTGATCCTCGGGATCGTAGTGGGCAGCGCTGCGGGGTTCCTCAATGGCAACCTGGTCTCGCGGCTCCACATACCGCCGATTCTTGCTACGCTTGGCAGCCAGCAGCTTTTCACAGGCATAGGACTGATTATTACGCAGGGCAGTTCTATCAGCCGTCTGCCCGCAATGTATGCGGAGACAGGGAAGACACTGGTGGCGGGCTTTATCCCGCTGGCGCTGTTCATATTTATCGGCGCTGTCATTGTTCTGAGTATCATGCTCAATAAGACAACGTTCGGGACGAGCCTGTATATGATGGGTTCCAACCCTGTTGCCTCCAAGTTCAGCGGACTCAACAATACGGCGGTGACGAATAAAGCTTATATGCTTTCGGGAACGCTTTCCGCGATTGCCGGACTGATTATGCTGGTAAACTATAATTCGGCCAAGCCGGATTATGGCAGCGCCTATACCCTCCAGTGCATCCTGATCGTAGTGCTGGGCGGCGTAAATCCGAACGGAGGGTTCGGAAAGGTCGGCGGCGTTGCGCTCGCGATCCTGATTTTGCAGGTGCTCTCTTCGGGGCTGAATTTGTTCCCGACGATCAGTAATTTCTACCGCCAGCTTATCTGGGGCGGCGTGCTTCTTGCGGTGCTGACGCTGAACTACTTTACCGAACTCAGGGAGAAGAAGAGGATATCGACTTCCTACAAGAATGACAGGACAAAAGAAGCAGCAAAGGCGTAAAGACGAAAGAGGGATGACAATGAAGATAAGATTAAGCGAAGCTGCATTTACAGACAACAAAACGCTGTTTGCGGATGCAGGAGAACTGAAGGCGTACCTTTTCCGCTATGAAAGCGGAATTTGCGCCGTCAAAATCGAAAACAGCAAAGGGTATGCCACGGTGCTCCCTTTCAACGGACAAATGGTATGGGATGCGGTCTTCTGCGGCCGCTCCCTCAAAATGCAAACAAGCTTCGACCAGCCGCGCAAGCGCGGGATTTTCCGCGACACCTACGGATGCTACGTGATGCACTGCGGCGCGCTGGCAATGGGTTGCCCTTCGCCGGAGGATGATCACGGGCACCATGGAGAACTTCCATACGTGACATACGATCGGGCGTTCCTTGTGAGTGGTGAGGACGAAAAAGGCCGATATATGGGCGTGACAGGGGAATATGAATACAACCGCGCATTTGGCAGCCATTATATGGCGCGGCCTATCGCGAAGGTTTATGAAGGCAGCACCCTTATCGATGTGGGAATTGAAATCGAGAATATGGCGGCGCATCCGATGGACCTGATGTATATGTGCCATGTCAACAACGCCCCGGAGCCGGGCGCGGAAATTTATCAGACGCTTCCATGGACTCCGGAAAATATGGTCGTCCGGGTAAGCATTCCGCAGTATAACGAACCGGATCCGGCATTTATGGAACTTTTGGGCCGGGTGCAGAAAGACGTATCTGTCACACGCGTAATTGGTGAAGGAGATGTATACGATCCGGAAATCGTACTTTTCCTGCGCGGCGTGCGGGGCGATGAAAAAGGCAAGGCGCATTTCCTTTACATCCACAAGGACGGCTCGGCGGATTACACAACGTATGATGCGGCAGTTTTAAACCGCGGCGTACGCTGGATGGTGAACCACGACGACTGGAAGTCCATGGGTATGGTGCTCCCGGCGACTGCGGAGCCGGAAGGCTATCTCGCGGAAAAGAAAAAAGGAAATGTGCGTATTCTGCCTGGAAAAGAAACGTTCCATGCGGAAGTCACGGTTGGCTATCTTGCCCCCGAAGAAGCGCAGCAGGTAAAGGACAAGATCGAAACGGTCATGAAATAAGGAGACGAGAACTATGGGCCAAGACCTGAAATCGATTTTTACTCATCAAAAGCCGATCATCGGCATGGTACATTTGCGGCCGCTTCCCGGTTCGCCGATGTATGATAAAAAAAATATGTGTATGGAGCGGATTATAGATACCGCGGTCAAGGAAGCACAGCTCCTGGAAGAAGGCGGTGTGGACGGGCTGCAGATCGAAAACATCTGGGATTATCCTTACGTAAAAGGAGAAGATATCGGCGACGAAACAGTTGCCGCGATGACGGCGGCAGCGGTAAATGTGAAGCAGAATGTTAAGATCCCAATTGGTGTAAACTGCCATCTCAACGGCGCGGAACAGGCGCTCGCAATAGCGGTTGCGGTAGGCGCGCGGTGGATTCGCGTGTTTGAGTGGGTAAATGCCTATGTTTCTCATGCCGGCATCCTCGAAGGGGTGGGCGGCAAGCTCTCGAGATACCGCACTGCATTAGGCGCGCGTGACGACGTGTTGTTCCTATGCGACGTGAACGTAAAGCACGGAAGCCACTTTATCATTTCCGACAGGACGCTTGCGGAGCAGGCAAACGATGCGGTCACGGAGGGAGCGGAGGCGCTTATTGTTACGGGCTTTGAAACGGGGATCGCCCCTACGCCTGAAAAGGTGCGCGAGTTTTCGGAGCATGTGGATGTTCCGGTGTTCCTTGGCAGCGGTACAACGAGCGAAAATGTGCAAGAATTGCTGAAGTATTCCGACGGTGCGATCGTGGGGAGCTATTTCAAGGAAGACAATAGCTGGAAAAAGCCTGTGAGCCTCGAACGTACCCGGAGGTTTATGGACGAGGTATGGAGTATTCGCAATGGAAAAGGATAAGAACCGCATTTTGTGCATGGGCAGTATTAACATGGATCTCAACATGTTCATGGAGCGTATGCCCGCGCCCGCCGAAACGGTGGCAACGGACAATTTCACGACCTGCCCGGGCGGAAAAAGCGGAAACCAGGCGGTAGCAGCGGCACGGCTGGGGGGAAAGGTTGGTTTTTTCGGTAAGCTTGGCGACGATATGTTCAGCAAAGAATTGCTGGCCGCCATGCAGGGAGACGGGGTAGATACTTCCAATATCCTGGTAGAGCCGGGCGCGACGGCAGGCGTCGCTATGATTCGGATCGATGCCGAAGGGATCAATTCAATTTCCTTTACGCCGGGTGCAAACGCGCTCATAACGCCTGGGGATGTAAAAGAGCACGAAGCGCTTTTTGAACAGTACGGATTTTTGCTGATTACGGCTGAAATCCCGTTGCCTACTGTCTTTGCGGCGGTTCGTATGGCAAAAAGCAAGGGAATGACGGTCGTGATGGATGTGGCGCCTGTTCCTAAAGAGCCCATCCCCCCGGATATTCCTCCGCTGCTGGATTTTATCAAGCCAAACGAGATCGAGGCAGGACAGCTTGCGGAAATGAAGGTCACGGATGACGCATCGGCCCGGGAGTGTATGGAGATCCTGCGCAGACTGGGATACCGTCATCCGCTTATCACGCTTGGAAAAGATGGCTGTCTGGCGTGGACCGGAAAAGAAGCGCAGAAATTCCTGCCGCCCAAGGTAAATGCGATCGATACCACGGCAGCGGGCGACGTTTTCCTTGGCGCATTCACCGCCGCGCTTTCAAACGGGCAGGAAATTGCGGAGGCAGTTGAATTTGCTTCCGTTGCTTCCGCCATCAGCACGACTGTAAAGGGAGCGCAGAGGTCGATCCCCATGCGCGATCAGGTGGAAGAGTTCATGAAGCAGGAAAGGAAAGGTTAAAATGAAATTAGGAATACACGCGTACGAATGGTGCAGCGAATGGTCGAATGACACGCTGGACATCATTGATAAAGTAAAGGAATGGGGGTTTGATTTCATCGAAATTCCGCTGATGCGCCTTGATCTTTTCGACCCCAAGGCGGTCAGGGAGCGTCTCGACGGGTTTGAAGTGGCAACGTCAAACGTATTGCTTGCCGATGATGTAGACGTCACCTCCTTCGATCCGGAAGTACGGAGAAACGGCGTAAATTACCTGAAGGACTGTGTCAAGGCGTCCGCTGAAGCAGGCGCAAAAATGTTTTCGGGCGTGATCTATTCGCAATACTTAAAGGATGCCCAAAAGATGCCCTCCGAGGAAGAGTGGCAGTTCAGCGCGGACAGCATGCGCGAGATTGCGCGGTATGCGGCGGATTTTGGCATGTCGATTGCGTTTGAGCCGGTCACCCGGTATGAATCCTATTTGCTCAATACGGCAGAAGAAGCCGTGCGCCTGGTAGACATGATTGGCGAACCAAACGTATTTATTCACCTTGACTCCTATCACATGAATGTAGAGGAAAAAAATTTCCACGATGCGGTCGTGACAGCGGGAAGCAAGCTTTCCAATTTCCATATGTGCGAAAACGACCGTGGGATACCGGGGACGGGCCATGTGGACTGGGACGGAATCTTCCGTGCTTTTCAGGAAATTGGCTTCGATGGTTATCTGGGATTTGAAGGGTTTTCCGACTGCACGGACAATATGAGTACATGGGTGTGGCGCAAGCTCGCACCGGATGGAGATACGTTTGTCCGGGAAAGCATTGCTTTCGCAAAAAAGATGATGCAGAAATACGAAGTATGATACTTTCCTCTTCTATATAATTTATATCGCTATTTGCTTCGGCAGATACCCAAACAGGAAAAGCCGCTGCGGCCTCACTGCAGCGGCTTTTCTGCACAAAGGATTTACCCTGCGCGGTTGACATTGTGTTTTCCAGATATTAATATGAAGTACGAAGGCATCTAGCAGATGGGGAGGAATACGGCATGCAATTAGCCAAGGTTGTGGGAAATGCAAAAAGCATCACAAAATCCGATGAATTATATGGGGCGGAGCTTCTTGTTGCGGTCCCGGTCGATATGAGGACGATGCAGGCGGAGGGCCAGCCTTTTTTAGTGGCCGATAAGCTTGGGGCGCAGGAAGGGCAGATCGTGGTGTGCGCCGCCGTATGCACCTTTCAGCAGGGAGACGCCGCCATCAATATGGTGGTCGCCATTCCGGAAGCGCTGACATGGGACGGAGAAGAACGGCTGAGCCAGAATATCAAAGGAGAAACGGAAGAAGCGGAAATAAAACCCGATCCCTCATTGGAGGAGATTGACCCGGTTTGCGACCTTACGGCGGAATTCAAAGCGCTGCACCGTGAGCTTGACCAGCTTTCCGAGAAAGAAGAGCCCAGCCAGAATACCAACTCCGTTCCCTACGAGGAATATGCGAAATATTTGACGACTGATTTTGAGCCGGTTGACGTGCCCCCGGAAATACCGAAGGAACAGAACGCCGAACTGGAAAAACGGCAGAGCTATACGCGTGTCGGATACAGAAGTGAAAAGAAAAAATAATGCCGGGAGAAACAATGGAGACGATTTTTGATATGGAGACAGTGGCGCTCGACGACGAGGACAGCGCCCTTTTGATTCTTGACCAAACCCAACTGCCCGGACGGCGGGAGATATTGCGGCTGAAAGACCAGAAAAGTATCTGGGATGCAATCTACCTGCTTCAGGTGCGCGGCGCGCCGGCGATTGGCGTTTCCGCGGCATTTGGCATCTATCTTGCGGCAAAAGAAATTAACGAAACGGATTTTGACGCGTTTTATACGAAATTCGAGGCGGCGAGGGACTATCTGGATTCGGCTCGCCCGACAGCGGTAAACCTTTCGTGGGCGCTGCGGCGAATGGATGGGGTTGTGCGCGCAAACAAAGAAAAGCCGATCGAAGAGATCAAAAAATTACTCCTGCGGGAAGCCAATGAGATCAAGGCGGAAGATATTCGCGTATGCAGGGCGATTGGCGAGAATGGCCTTGCCCTCCTGAAACCCGGAATGGGCCTTTTGACGCACTGCAATGCAGGACAGCTGGCCACCGCTAAATATGGCACGGCGACTGCGCCGATGTATCTCGGACAGGAGCGGGGATATGGTTTTCACGTGTTTTGCGATGAGACGCGTCCGTTGCTGCAGGGAGCGCGGCTTACGGCTTTTGAATTGACGCAGGCGGGGATCGATACGACATTGATCTGCGACAATATGGCGCCTTCCGTCATGAAACAGGGATGGGTAGACGCCGTATTTGTCGGCTGCGATCGTGTTGCGGAAAACGGCGACACAGCCAATAAAATCGGAACATCCTATGTAGCGCTGGCGGCAAAACGGTTCAAAATTCCGTTTTATGTATGCGCGCCGACCTCAACGATCGATATGAGCTGTAAAACAGGCGGCGATATCCATATCGAACTGCGTTCCGCAGAGGAAGTTACGGAAATGTGGTACGAAAAGCGGATGGCGCCGGAGGGCGTGAAGGTCTATAATCCGGCGTTTGATGTGACGGATGCGGAATTTATTACGGCGATCATCACCGAACACGGAGTGGCTTATCCGCCGTACGACGCTTCACTGAAAGAAATTTTTGAGCGGAAAGCAAAGGCGGAAAAATAATGGCATATCTATCTGTGCATAAAGCGAAAGAACAAATACTCGATATCGGCAGGCGGATGTATCAAAAGGGTTTTGTCGCTGCCAATGACGGAAATATCAGCTGCAGGATCGCGAAGGATGTGATCCTGGCCACACCGACAGGCGTATCCAAGGGGTTTATGGATGCGGATATGCTGGTGGAAATGACGCTCGGCGGGGAAATTTTGAAGCAAGGGGCTTATGCGCCGTCCTCGGAAGTGAAAATGCACGTCCGCGCCTACCGGGAAAATCCAGAGATCATGGCGGTGACGCATGCGCATCCGCCAGCTGCGACGGCGTTCGCTATCGCAGGCCTGCCGCTCGACCGTCCGCTGCTGACGGAACCGATCGTACTTCTCGGCAGCGTACCGGTGGCAAAATATGCAACGCCGGGAACGCAGGAGGTGCCGGATTCCATTGCGCCTTTTTGTACGACCCATAACGCGGTACTGCTTTCTAATCACGGCGCGCTTACCTGGGGCAAAGACCTTCTGCAGGCGT
Source organism: Christensenella minuta (assembly GCF_003628755.1). Taxonomy (NCBI): domain Bacteria; kingdom Bacillati; phylum Bacillota; class Clostridia; order Christensenellales; family Christensenellaceae; genus Christensenella; species Christensenella minuta. Next base: position 562,836 of record NZ_CP029256.1, read on the forward strand.
TTTACCGGCTGGAATCCGTGGAATATTATGCTATGATTACTATGTATACGGAAAATATTCTGGGCAAAGCGAATTATTTGAGCGAAAAGCAAATCGAGCCCCTTCTCAAGACGCGTGAAAATATGGGAAACCATTGCGGCGGGGAACCGATGTGCAGCGCGAAAGAGATGAACGGCATTGATTTTATGCCGCAGTCAGGAACAGTAAGAGAATATTCGACGGCCCTTGACTCTCTGGTCGAGCGTATTGCGCAGCGGGTCGCGGAAAAGTTAAAACGGTGAAGGCAGGTGCGGGCCTGAGAGCGGCGCATTTGAAATGAAAAAGGAGGACTCTCCCCAAAATGAGGGAATGCCTTTTTATCCGGATGGGTGCCCGGATTTTTGCGGGCCGGCTGCGTCTGAATGAGATACTTTTTGAAATTCGGCGTATATCAATAGAATCTATGCGACGGGAGACCACAAGCGTGAAAAAGGCACAAAAAATTTTTCCGTTTTCGAAAAAAGCGCCGGATGATAAAGAAGCGTTTGATTTTTCGCGTGAAAGCGACATGGAAGAAAAACTCCTCGGAAGGATCCGGGAAAAGCGCTTAAACAGGCTAAGCGACGAAGAGCTTATGGAGATCAACGCCGCGGGCGACCTATCCGGAAAAGCGGAAGCCGATCCTGCGGATAAACTGCTTGGAAAGAAAAAGGACGAATAGGGGACAATGCTTGAGTAGCCGGAGCTTTCTTGTTGTGGTATAATATAGTCATCTTGTCATCAAATTTAATTTTAATTTGGAGAATAGGATGGACCATGATATCACCGCCCCAAGAGGCTTTGAGGCGATGTACCGGGAATATTTCCCGAAGATTTACAACTATATTTTTTACCGCATCCTGTCAAAAGAAGACACTGAAGATATTGTGAGCGAGATTTTCACCAAAACAGCACGAAGCGCTGATGCCTTCGATTCGCAAAAGGCTTCCTTTAATACGTGGATTTATCGGATCGCAAAAAATGTGTTAATCGATTTTTACCGGATGCGGAAACAGACGGTTTCGATTGACGATGAAACGGCGGGCGTTGTTATTCCTGTTGATTTTGAGACCCAAATGGAACAGATTTCTTCTGAAAAGCGCAAAATTATTTTTGAAGAACTGGCGAAGCTAAAAGAACGGGAAAGGCCTGTTATCTATTACAAATTTTTTGAGGGATACAACAACAGGGAAATTGCGGCGTTGCTGAAAATGAATGAAAGCACGGTCGGGACGGTGGCTTCACGGACCCTCGCAAAGCTGAGGACGGATTCGCTGCGCCGGCTCTGAAGGCGATACCAGGGCCCTGTGGACTACATGAATAAAAACGGTGAGAAAAGGGCAAGGAGGAAAATATGGGAGATCTTTTCCGGAAAACATCGCTTGAACAGGCGGAAACGCCGGAAAAACTGGATGAATATATTAAAGTGACCCATCCGGGTATCTGGAGTGTGCTCATTGCCTGCTTTGCTATTATTGTGGCGGTTGCTGTGTGGCTTGCCGTGGGGCGTATCCCCACAACCATGGATATGAAAGGGATTATATTCCCGGGAAGCGGTGTTATTTCTATTAGCGCGCCGGCCTCGGGGCAGATTCAGGATATACGGGTAAGCACGGGAGATACGGTCCTTCCACATGACGTCCTTGCGGTCATTCCCCAGCCGGAGCTGCTTGCGGAGCTTCAGGAACTTGAAGCGGCGGAACAGCCGGATGAGGAAGCTATCGCTGCCAAACGGCAGGAATATATCGATGCGTCGATTGTCCGCTCTCAGTCCTGGGGAGTCGTGCTGGACGCCAAACATGTATATGATATTGTGCAGGCCAACGAGCAGGTCGTAAGCCTCGCCCGGATGGAGGAAGGAACAAATATTTACCAGCTGATTTGTTATGTTCCCGCGGATACCGCACGGCGGCTGACGACCGGAATGGAAATACAGGCGTGCCCTTCCTATGTGTCCCGGGAAGAATATGGCTATATGTACGGATATATCGAAAGTATAGGGGATTATCCCGTGACGGACAGCGATATTGAAGCTGCCGTAGGGAGCAGGCAATATGTAGCGGATATTTTGGGGGAAGGCAACCAGATCGAAGTAAGGATTTCTATTACGCTTGATCCCAAAGCCGAGGGGCAGGCAAATTCCGCCCTTTGGTCAAATCCGGCAGGGAACGCGGTTCAGCTTTCAAACGGCATGGTGTGCGATATTCTTGTGGTATTGGACGAACAAAAGCCGTATGAGCTTTTGATGGGAATTTAAGGGGGAGCGCATGGCGAAGGAAGTCGTGAAAGTCCCGGTTATAATGCAAATGGAAGCGCTCGAATGTGGCGCGGCATGCCTTGCAATGATATTGGCCTATTATGGAAAATGGCTTGCGCTGGAGCAGGTACGCGCCGACTGCGGCGTATCCCGTGACGGCAGCAGCGCGCGTAATATGATTCGCGCCGCGCGGAGTTACTGCCTTGATGCGGCCGGATACCGCATGGAGATCGACGATGTAAAGAAGTGTGCCTTTCCCGTCATCCTGCATTGGAATTTCAATCATTTTGTTGTTCTCTGCGGTTTCCGCAAGGGTAAAGCAATCCTGAACGATCCTGCCCGCGGCAGAGTGGCCGTTGGGATGGAAGAGTTCGACCGTGCTTTTACGGGCATCGTGCTGTGCTTTGAAACCACCGAGGAGTTTGAAACAGGCGGAAAACCGGCAAGCGTTTTGGGATTTGCGCGGAAAAGGCTGCATGGCAGCGGAAAACTAATTGTGTTCGTTATGCTGTGGTCGCTTATCGGCGCGGCAATCGGGATTGTGATTCCGCTGTTTTCAAAGATATTTATTGACAACATTTTGTCCGGCAAGAATCCGGAATGGCTTGTACCGCTTATCAGTGTAATGGCGGCGGTGCTTGCGTTTCAATTTATTACCGCCGCGCTCCAAAACATCTATTGGCTGCGGATACAGGGAAAGATGGCGGTACAGGCGAGCGCGTCCTTCATGTGGCATGTGCTGAGACTGCCGGTGGAATTTTTTACACAGCGTTATATTGGTGATATTGCCTCACGGCAGGAAAGCAACGAGGGGATTGCCTTTTCATTGATCGGGAGGATCGCGCCGCTTGCGGTCAACGCCTGTTTATTGGTATTGTACTTACTGGTCATGTTCCGTTACAGCGTATTGCTGTCGGTTATCGGGCTTGCCGCAGTTGCGGCAAATCTTATTGTTATGCGCCTTGTTTCCAACCGGCGCGTTAATTTCAGCCGGGTGATCGAGCGCGATATGGGGCTGCTCTCCGGGGTCGCCTCGGCAGGCTTTGATATGATTGAAAGCATTAAGGCGGCGGGTGCTGAAAACGGCTTCTTTGAACGGTGGAGCGGCACCTATACGCGTGCGAACAACGGGAAAGTGCGCATGGAAAAGGCCGATCAATATTATAGCATCATCCCACAGTTCGTACAGCAGATCGCGAATATTGCGGTTCTCGTACTGGGGGTGTACCTTATACTGGACGGTCAGTTTACCATTGGTATGCTGATGGCGTTCCAGGGCTTCCTGTCTTCATTTCTTGCGCCGGTCAACGAAATTGCCGGGGTGGGTTCGGCATTTATTGAGATGCGGACGCAGATGGAAAGGGTGGACGACGTGTTCCACTACCGAACGGATGTGCCCGAAGCCGGGGATGAGGAGGACGGCGGAAAGCTGAGCGGCGAAATCAGCCTGAGGAATGTGACCTTCGGATATGCCAAACTGTCGGACCCCCTGATTACGGATTTTTCCCTCCATGTTATGCCGGGCGAAAGCGTGGCATTTGTCGGTTCGTCCGGCAGCGGAAAATCCACGCTTGCAAAACTGATATCCGGATTATATCCTCCGTGGTCGGGCGAAATATTGCTGGACGAAATGAAACGCGAGGATATTCCCCGTGGCATCCTTACCAATTCCCTGAGCGTGGTTGACCAGGAAATCGTATTGTTCGAAGACACCATAGAAAACAATATTACGATGTGGGATGCGTCTATTCCGCGCGCTCAGGTTATTGAGGCATGCAAGACGGCGGAAATCCATTCGGACATCATGAAGCGGGGAAAAGGATATGACGATCTTGTGGATGACGGCGGAAAGAATTTCTCGGGCGGGCAGCGCCAGCGCATCGAAATCGCGCGGGCGCTTGTAAGAAGGCCTTCTATATTGATTTTGGACGAAGCGACCTCCGCGCTGGATGCAAAAACCGAACAGCGTGTGATGGAAAATATCCGGGCTATGGGGATCACGCTGGTAGTAATCGCACATAGGCTGTCCACAATACGCGACTGCGATGAAATCATTGTCTTAAGCAAAGGAACGGTCTGTGAACGCGGCACACATGCGGAATTGATCGCTGCGCAGGGACGATACCGGGAACTGCTCAAAAACTGAAAAGGGAGGAAGAGGCGCACTTATGCAGCACGATAGAGATCAGCGGGAACATGACGCAATGAATACGGCGCTGGAAGACCTTCTTTCCATCTTTGGGAAAGATCGTTCCCGGTCTGGAAAAACTGGGGACGAAGCGCTTTCTGCGGTGCAGCAGATTTTACGGTGTCTTCGGGTAGAAGCGCCGGAGCCGCCGGAAGAAATGCAGGATAACAATGAGCGTCTCGACTATATGCTGCGGCCGTCGGGAGTTATGCGGCGGCGTGTACAGCTTACGGGAACATGGTGGAAGGAAACCGTTGGACCGTTGCTGGGAGAGCTGCGTGACGGGACCGTGACGGCATTCCTGCCTACGCTGGGCGGCGGATATTTTTATTGCGACGGACAGGGGAGACGTATTAAGGTCGGTTCCAAAAACGCCGGAGAGATCGGGGCGGAGGCGTATTGCTTTTACCGAAGCTATCCCGCGCGTCCGCTGAAATTAATGGATTTTCTGAAATTCAGGCTGGAAAGTATTTCTGTCGGGGATATTATATGGGTGCTTGCCGCGTCGTTGTGTGTCAGCCTTTTGGGCCTGGTGCTTCCCATGATTAACAAATTGATTTTCGATAACATCATTCCGGGAAACCTGAGGGAGGATATCCTTCCCGTCGCGGCATTGCTTGTGGGAGCGACCGTGGGAAGCCTGCTGTTTGGGATATCGCGCAGCCTTGTTATGTCGCGCCTGCGGGATAAAATGTCGTTTGCTTCCCAAAGCGCGGTTATGGCACGGATTTTTTCTCTGCCCGTGTCGTTTTTCAAGGAATATTCAGCCGGAGAGCTCTCCCAGCGCGTCAGCAGTATGAATACCGTTTCGCAAATTGTTTCGGACAGTATTCTTACAACGGGGCTTTCGGTTCTGTTTTCCTTCGTCTATCTGTTTCAGATGCAATCGTTCGCGCCAACCCTTGTCGGGCCGGGTATGCTGGCGATTCTGGTGATGTTGGGCGTGATCGTGGCGACTGTGCTCATACGGATGAAATTTATGAAGCAGCAGGCACAGATCGCGACCAAAAAAAGCGGACTTACGTTCAGCCTGTTTGGCGGGATCCAAAAAATCAAACTGGCAGGCGCGGAAAAACGTGCATTTTCTAAATGGGCGTCCTTGTATGCGCAGGAAGGGAAACTGCAGTATAACCCACCCTTTATCATTAAAATCGGGTCGGCGCTTTCCGGCGCCATATCTCTCGGCGGAACGATTCTTCTCTACCTGGTCGCGGGGCGCAATGAAGTGTCACAGTCTGACTATATTGCCTTTTCTGTAGCCTATGGAGCGATTTCTGCGGCTCTTTTGTCGCTTGCGGGCATTGTGGCGCAGGTCGCGGCAATTAAGCCGCTGGTGGATTTGGTCCAGCCGATCTATGATGCGCAGCCAGAACCAGCGGAAAATAAAAAGCAGGCGGTTTCCCTGAAAGGTGAAATAGAAGTGTCGCACGTATCGTTCCGTTACGGAGAAGATATGCCGCTCGTACTGAAAGATTTTGATCTTCATGTGAAGCCGGGCGAATATGTAGGTATTGTGGGCCGGAGCGGATGCGGAAAATCTACTCTCATGCGCCTCCTGATCGGTTTTGAGACACCCGAAGCCGGGGCGGTCTATTATGATGGGGAAGACCTCATGGATTTTGATTTGCGCAGCATTCGCCGGAGGGTCGGCGTAGCGCTGCAAAGCGGGAAACTCTTTGTGGGAGATATTTTTTCCAATATCATTATCACAGCCCCGTGGAGCACCATGGAGGATGCATGGGAAGCCGCCCGGCTGGCGGGAATCGCGGACGATATTGCGGCTATGCCCATGGGCATGAGGACGATGATCAGCGAGGGAAGCGGCGGAATATCGGGCGGGCAAAAACAGCGTATCCTGATTGCGCGTGCATTGGTAGGGAGGCCTAAAATATTGCTGTTTGACGAAGCGACCAGCGCGCTCGATAATGTAGTGCAAAACGAAGTCGCGGAAAACATTGCGCAGCTTGGCTGCACCCGGGTCGTAATTGCCCACCGGCTTTCCACAGTCAGGCAATGCGACCGCATTGTGATGATAGATAACGGGGCGATCGCTGAAGAAGGAACCTATGACGAACTGATGAAAAGGAAAGGGCTGTTCTATGAATTTGCCGTCCGGCAAATCTGAAGAGCGGTGGATAAAATGAAAAGAGTATTCACACTATTATTATGCGTGCTTCTGGCGGCCATGCCCCTTGTGGGATGTACAGGAGAGTCCGGCCAACTGGATGCGGACAAGATCAGGATTGCCCTTGTGTGCAGGGAAGGGATGGATTATAATGTCTCCCGCTACCAAAAAGGAATGGAAATGGCACTCGGCGAATATGAGGGCCCCTACCAAGTCACCGTAGAAACCCATGGGCTGGACACCATGGATTTTGAAGGTTCCATGGAAATGATAGAAAGCCTTGCCGACGACCCGGATATTACTGCGGTCGTGACGATGCAGGATTACGAAGTAATCAATGCGGCTGCCCGGGTTATGAATGACAGCGGGAAAGCGCTTTTTGCCGTGCAGGGATATTATGACGAAACGGTACAGGAAGGCTACAATACTTTTTTCCCGTTTTCACTGAACGCGGAGCACCTGGGTTACGCCATAGGGCTGTATGCGTTTGAGGCGGGCGCAAGGCGCGTCGGGTGCATCCACAGCGGGACGGAATTTGAGCTTGATGAGATTGTCGGCTTTGGGCGTGCAATGACGATGGTAAACCAGGCGGACAACGAAACGGATACCGGCTATATAGAGTTGGGGAGCTCGCTTTCCGAGCCGTTTGGAAGCGTTGAATTCTCTCAGGAGATGGCCACATGGAAAGCGCTGGGAATAGATACCGCATACGTCCCGTATTACAGGTCGCTATGGGGCGCGGACATCCTGTGTGCCGTCAGAAACGCGCAGCCGGATATGCGGCTGCTGACCTGCTTTACGCTCGGTTCACAGGCGACGGTCGATATGCTCGAGGATATTGAAGGAGCGGTTATGCCGGCTTTTTATCCGGTGGATCAGAGCGCGGAATACAAGGAATGGGCGAAACGTTATGAGGAGAAATATGGAGAAACTCCTGAGAATGAGGCGGTGCAGGGATACGATATCGCGAATCTTGTGATCGAGAATTACGACGGGGATAATAAGCGGCTTGCGGACAATCTCAGGAAAAATGCCGGAAACGCGGCTGGAATTGCGGGAAACATTGTGCCGGACCTGCTGCAGGGATTATCCGAACCCGATTACGATGTGGAGAATCCGTATGACTACGAATATTTGATGGTAAAAGATGGGAAGCTGGTCCATACGGAGCCATAATCCCGTGAGGCCGTCCGCCGCATGCATTATCATGGCAAAGCGATGGAAATTAAATAAATAGCCGGGGTTCTTAAACCAGCCCCGGCTGTTTTGTTCTTCCGCCGCCTTTGGCTGCAGATCACATTTCTTTAAAGTCGATCTCCATGAAATCCGTCACTTCGGTGTTCCAGCGTTCCTCAACAAATTTGCAGTGATCGGGATGATTGTTGTAGCTTTCGTAATCCTCCGGCTTCATGAAGTCGAACGAAAACCCGTAAGTATAGCCGTTTTTCGGACTGATCTCCCAGCATTGCATGACGTTCTGCGCAAAGGGAATGCCCGCAAACACCTTCTTTGCCGTTGCGATAAAGTCCTTGGCACGGGGATCGTCCTTGTCGTACCTGAGATTAAATACTACCATGTGCCTGATTGCTGCTTCCATTCGTTTTATTCCTATTCCGTGAGCTTGTCAATAAGGTTGACGGCGCTTTCCTTTAATTTATTGAGCTGGTATTCCGCTTCCTGCTTGTTCATTGAGGAAGTGGAGAGGTACGATTTCAGCTTGGGCTCCGTGCCGGAAGGGCGAATAATGAAACGGCCGCCGTCCAGCTCGAAATAGAGCACATTCGATTGCTCCATGCCCAAAGGCTCCGTTTTCCCCGTCTGCATATCAATCCGCTCCTGCCTGAGATAATCGCGCACCGCAAGCACGTGGAAGCCGCCGATTGTTTCAGGATATTTCTTGCGCAGAGTACTGACCGCTCCCTGGATTTTTTCGATTCCTTCCCTGCCGTAAAGCGTCTTGGAAATGACGAGTTCTTCAAACCAGCCGTATTTTTCATACATATCGATGAGCACTTCGTACAGCGTGCGGCCGAGAGAATTGTACCAGCATGCGGCTTCAGCAATCATCATGGCCGCCTGTACCGCATCCTTATCGCGCACAAACGCACCCTGCAAATAGCCGTAGCTTTCTTCAAAGCCAAAGATAAATCTGCCTTTGCCCGTGCGTTCCGCAAGCTTGATTTGTTCGGCGATAAATTTAAAGCCCGTAAATACGCTGCGAAGCTCGACCCCGTAGTGCTTTGCGATCACATCCACCATATCGCTGGTGACAATCGATTTTACTACAAATTCGTCGCCGGTAAAAGACTGCCGTTTCTGTGAGAGAATATAGTCCATCAGCAGGCAGCCAATTTGGTTCCCGGTCAGGATTACGAATTCATGATCCGCGTTGCGGATGGCAACGCCAAGACGGTCGCTGTCCGGGTCGGTTGCGAGAATCAGGTTGGCGTCTTTTTGATTTGCGAGCGCCATAGCCAGATCGAAGCTTTGCCGTTCTTCGGGATTGGGCGCTTTGACGGTCGGAAATGCCGGATCGGGATGCTCCTGCCCGGGAACGACATGGAGCCGTTTGATCCCGAGGTCTTTTAAAACGCGCCGCACGGGCACGTTGCCCGTTCCGTGCAGGGGAGTGTACACGATGTTCAGTTTGTCCGCCTGCTGTTTCATGGTCTCGGGATGGATGCACAGGGCTTCGACCTTTCCAAAATAAATTTCATCTAAATCTTTCCCAATATAGGCAAGCAACCCCTTGCGCTCCGCTTCGTCAAGCGGCATGGATCGAATGCGAAACATATCGTCTATTTGAGAAATATATTCGGTGATACGGTCGGAATCGGCGACCGGACATTGTCCGCCGTCCTCTCCGTAGACCTTATACCCATTGTATTCGGGCGGATTATGGCTTGCGGTAATCACGACGCCCGCCGTGGTTTTCAGCTCAAGGATGGTGAAAGAAAGCTGGGGAACGCTGTGCGGCGTATCGTACATAAACACATTGATGCCGTTTGCGCATAGCACGCCTGCCGTTTCGCGTGCAAAAAGATCGCTGTATTTGCGTGTGTCGTAGGCGACCGCCACCCCGGCGGCCGGGTCGCCATGTGCTAGGATATTGTTCGCAAGAGCCTGTGTTGCGCGTTTAACCGTGAATACGTTCATGCGGTTGGTTCCCATACCGATAATGCCGCGCATCCCGGCGGTACCGAATTCCATTTCCTTATAAAAAGAATCCTGCAAAGCATCTTCATCCTTTGGGAGAGCTTCGAGCTCCGCCTCATATTCCGTGCCCTTCAGGGCGTCCTTCCAGACCCGATAGGTCTCCTGATAAGTCATGAGAGTTCCTCCTGTATGATTTGTGCGCCCGAATGATCTGCGGCGCCCGTTTTTAAGATATTATTTGCAAAGCTCCCGGATTTCAGAAACCAAGGACTTCGTTTACCAGCAGGATATGGATATCCTTCCCATTCGGGGGATATTGGATGCGCACTGTCACTTTGCACATGCGCTCGGGCAGACCGCAGTTCCTGCATACGCCTTCTGTAGCACAAGGCGTGGGAAGGCCAAGACGCTTTGCGTTCCGGGGACAGGCGGTCTTTTTGATCCGGGCGATCGCATCGTGCGGCCCTTTGCTGACTTTATTTATCCCGCACAGGACGATCACCTTATCCGGCCCGAAAAACATTGCCGCAACCCGGTTGCCATTGCCGTCAATATTGATGAGGTCTCCTTCGCGCGTGAGGGCGTTGGTGGACGTGAGGTATACGTCGGCACCCATTGCGCTGCGCCATACCGCCATATTGTCCGGCTTTTCTTTCTTTCGCTCGAGCGTCTGGGAATAGATCGTTTTACCGGTCGCGGCAATTTCGTCGAACAATCCGGATTCCTTGATGGTCTGGCTGCCGCCGATGCCAATAGAATCCGCGTCCGAAATAAGCTCCATTATGCGCTTTTTTGCAGAGCCGGTGTCTTCAAAAAATTCGGCATGGAACCGCTTGCTGTTCAATAAATCTATCAGTTCCTGATATTCGTTCATAAAAATCCCCTCCTTTTTTACAGAAGTACAGAAGCTAAGCTTCATTAATTATTATTATATACCACAACCGTGCGGCGGGCTACCGATTATTTTATTGATTTTTGGATGGGGTTTGCGTATCATAAGAAAAGAGAATCAATATTAGGAGAACACATGAAAAACGAGTATCAGAAGAATATACGGAATTTTTGTATTATAGCCCATATAGATCACGGGAAATCGACGCTGGCGGACAGGCTGATCGAAATGACGGGCACGGTCGCGCAGAGGGACATCAAGGAACAGCTCCTTGATACGATGGACCTTGAGAGGGAGCGCGGGATCACCATTAAATCGCAGGCGGTGCGCATGCTCTACGACCGTGGAGGCGTCCAGTATGAACTGAACCTGATCGATACGCCCGGGCATGTGGACTTTACCTACGAGGTATCGCGTTCGCTCGCGGCCTGCGAGGGAGCCGTACTTGTGGTGGACGCGAGTCAGGGAATCGAGGCCCAGACTCTTGCAAACGTATATCTTGCGATGGACAATGACCTTGAGATCATTCCGGTCATCAACAAGGTGGACTTGCCAAGCGCGCGTCCGGATGAAATCGCCAAGGAGATCGAAGACGTGCTTGGGCTGGACGCATCCGACGCCCCGCGTATCAGTGCGAAAAGCGGGGAAAATGTACAGCAGGTACTGGATGCAATCGTAGATAAACTTCCCGCACCGGTGGGCGATGAAGAAAAACCTTTAAAAGCATTGGTATTTGATTCTTACTACGATAACTATAAGGGCGCGATCAGCTATGTGCGCTTGATTGACGGATGTGTAAAGGAAGGAACGAAAATAAGGTTTATGGCGTCGGGGAAGGTGTTCGACACTACGGAGGTCGGCGCATTCGCCCCTGAGCTTGTTCCGACCAAAGAGTTGAAGGCGGGAGACGTGGGCTATATTGCAGCAAGCATCAAAAATGTCGCGGATACGCGCGTGGGCGATACGGTAACAGACGATCGACGGCCTGCCGCACAGGCGCTGCCAGGATATAAAAAGATCACGCCGATGGTATACTGCGGTATCTATCCGGCAGACGGGGCCAAGTACGACGATTTGCGCGACGCGCTGGAGAAACTGCAGTTGAACGACGCATCCCTTCTATATGACCCGGAGGTGTCCGTGGCCCTTGGGTTTGGCTTCCGCTGCGGGTTCCTCGGGCTGCTGCATATGGAGATTATCCAAGAGCGGCTGGAACGCGAATTCGATCTTGATCTTGTGACCACGGCTCCCAGCGTTTCCTACCGTGTGCGCATGATGAGCGGAGAAGAGCTTGAGATCGACAATCCGACAAACCTTCCGGATCCCTCTATGATCGAGTATATGGAGGAACCCATTGCCAAGGTGAGCGTGATGACGCCGGATACCTATGTGGGCGCGGTGATGGAACTGTGCCAGGAGAAACGCGGCATCTTCAAGAATATGGAATATATTGAAGCGACGCGTGTGCTTCTGCATTACGAGATTCCGCTCAACGAAATTATTTATGACTTTTTTGACAATTTGAAATCAAGGACGCGGGGATATGCGTCCATGGATTATGAGGTGCAGGGCTACGCCAAGAGCGACCTTGTGAAGTTGGATATCCTCCTCAACGGCGAGATGTGCGACGCGCTTTCAATCATTGTGCACCGGGAACGCGCTTACGGGCGGGGTCGTTCCATTGCGGAGAAACTCAAAGAAGTAATCCCGCGGCAAATGTTTGAGATTCCAATCCAGGCCGCGATCGGCGGGAAAATCATTGCGCGGGAAACGGTGAAGGCGCTGCGCAAGGATGTTTTGGCAAAATGTTATGGCGGCGATATCAGCCGCAAAAAGAAGCTGCTTGAAAAGCAGAAAGAGGGCAAGAAGCGTATGCGTCAGGTGGGCAGCGTAGAGGTGCCGTCCGAGGCCTTTATGAGCGTGCTTAAAATGGACAAGTGAACCTGAGAAGGCAGAAAATATGCTGGGCATTTATTTACATATTCCCTTTTGCCTAAAAAAATGTAGTTATTGCAACTTTGTGTCTCTAGAGCGTACAGAGCTTATGGATGCGTATTTCTGTGCGCTGAAAAACGAGATCGGCATGACGGGTCGGATGTACGGCAGAAAGGTGGATTCTGTTTTTTTCGGCGGGGGAACGCCGTCCTTTCCGCCTGCGTGCTATATTACGGAAACAATGGATGCACTGCGCTGTGCCTTTGACATCGAAGAAGACGCGGAAATTACCCTTGAAGCCAATCCTTGTTCGCTGGACGCACGGAGTCTGAAGGAATACCGTCAAGCGGGGATCAACCGCCTGAGCATCGGAATGCAGGCAGCCCAGGATCGTTTGCTGGCGGTGCTCGGAAGGCAGCACACGCGGGAGCAGTTTGAATGTGCCTATAATCTCGCGCGGGATGCCGGATTTTCAAATATCAATATAGATGCGATCTATGCGCTGCCTGGACAGGAAAGCGGGGAGTGGGGGGAAACGCTCCGCTTTATATTGAAGAAGGAGCCTGAGCATATTTCGGCCTATGCGCTGAAAATTGAACCGGAAACGCCGCTTTTTCATGCCGTGAGCGCGGGGGCGGCCGTGCCGGCGGACGAGGATATGGATCTCGCGATGTATCATATGGCCCAGGAGATTCTGGCGGAGCGGGGCTTTGTCAATTATGAGATATCAAACTTTGCAAAAGAGGGATTTGAATGTATGCACAACCTGAAATATTGGAATGTGCACGATTATCTCGGACTTGGGGCGGCGGCACACTCCTGCATGGACCAGATGCGTTTTTCCAATACGGAGGACGTAGAAGAATATATTTCCGATATGCAAGAGGGAAGGCTGCGGTATGCCTCGTCCGTGCTCGTGCCGGAAAAGGAACGTAAGATGGAGTATATTATGCTAAAGTTGCGGCTCAAAAAAGGCTTTTCTTTTTTCGATTACAAGAACAGGTTTGATGAAGATTTCCGAGAGGCATTTTCCAGAGAGATGGAAAAGGTGGTTTCACTGGGCCTTGCAAAAACAGACGGACGAGGCCTATATCCTACAAGGCGCGGATTCGATCTTCAAAATCAACTGGTTTCCCTGCTGGTCTGCAACCTGTAATCGCAGGGAGACGAGCTTGGCAAAGATCGCAAATTACGGCGTTTGTTCATAAAATATTCATCTGGAACATTTATTATTTTAACAAACCGTATTGACAACCACCCGGCGCGGTGGTATCTTTATATCAAGGAATTAGCACTCGACAATGAAGAGTGCTAACAAATCGGTTTTAAACCGGTTTTTTGTGTATATAAAGATACTGCAGGTGGAAAGGAGGGCGCGCGGCATGGAATTGTCAGACAGAAAATTGAGAATATTAAAAGCGATCATCGACGATTACATTGATACCGGAATTCCGGTTGGGTCGCGTACGCTTTCCAAAAAACCGGATCTTGATTACAGTCCGGCGACAATCCGAAACGAGATGGCAGACCTTGAAGAAATGGGGCTGCTTGAGCAACCGCACACCTCAGCGGGGAGAACGCCGAGTGACAAGGCCTACCGCTTATATGTGGACCGGCTGATGCACATCGACCGCATTACCAAAGACGAGGCGATGTTCATCCGCAATTATTTCGATACGCGCGTCGACGAGATCGGCGAGGTGTTGACCTCAGCGGCTAAAGCGCTGTCGGATGCCACCAAGCATATTTCGATGGTGACGGCGCCGAACCTTGAAAGCGTAAAGCTGAAACGCATCCAGATTGTAAAGATTACCGAAGCAAAAGCACTTTTGATTTTTGTAACGGACAATGGGCTGGTGCAGGACAAAATGATTAACGTACCGCTTGCGATGGATGTGCACCAACTTGAGGCACTTTCCAACATGCTGACGGAGCAGGTCCAGAATACGTCGCTGAAAGAAGCTGAAGAGATCATCAAAAGTTCGTGTATGGACAGCCTGAAAGAGCAAAAGATGATTATGAGCGAGGTACTTGACGCCATCAACCTTAATCGTGAGAAAAAAGAGCTTGTGTTTGGCGGGGCGCAAAATATATTCAATTATCCGGAATATAAAGATGTGAGCAAAGCGCAGCATTTCCTGCAGCTTCTGGAGACCAAAGACGTGCTCTATAAGGTGATGTCCGCAGCGACCGACCTTGAATTTTCAATCAGGATTGGAAAAGAGAATCCTTATGATGATTTTAAGGATATGAGTATCGTGACGGCAACCTATAAGATAGGCGGCGAGAAAATCGGATCGTTTGGTGTGATTGGGCCGACACGCATGGATTACGCGCGCGTACTTTCCGTGCTGAATTACGTAGGCATGAGTTTGAGCGACATTCTTTCATGTTTGCTGCAAACAGAGAATAAAAAATAAGGCAGGTAAGAAAATTGGCGGAAAAACAGGAGAAGCAGCAGGTGGAGCAAGAACGGGCTGCGGAAGAAGTAAAAGAACAGGTTGTGGAAGAGCGGGCGGAGGAGACGAAGCCTGAGGAAAAAGAGGAAAAAAAGACGGCGAAGCATAAAGCTGCCGCCAAAAAGGACAAGGCGCAGGAAAAGCTGAAGATTCTGGAAGCGGAAAAAGAGGAATATTTAAACGCGCTGCAAAGGGAACGGGCGGATTTTGAGAATTATAAGAAGCGCAATGCGACCCTCGCCGCATCGTCATTTCAAAACGGCGTAGCGGATACCGTCATGGTGATATTGCCGATCCTCGACAACTTTGAACGCGCGCTGGCCGCAGAATGCGGAGACAAAGCGTTCTTTGAAGGAATGACGATGATTATGCGGCAAATGCAGGACGCGCTCCGGAACTTGGGTGTGGAAGAAATCGGCGCAGACGGACAGTTCGACCCGGAAGTGCATAATGCGGTGATGCAGGTGGAAGAAGAAGGGTTTGAGACCAATCAGATTGTCGAAGTGCTGCAAAAAGGATATAGCCTGAACGGAAAGGTGCTGCGGCACTCGATGGTAAAGGTTGCAAAGTAAAAATAAGGCGGAACGCCTTATCTATAATCAAAAATAAAGAATTGAAAAACAATTTTACAGGAGGTTTTCATAAATGGGTAAAGTAATCGGAATTGACCTTGGAACAACAAATTCATGCGTAGCAGTCATGGAAGGCGGCGAGGCCGTCGTAATCCCAAACGCGGAGGGCGCGCGGACGACACCGTCCGTCGTGGCTTTTTCAAATAATGGCGAAAGATTGATCGGCCAAGTTGCAAAGCGCCAGGCGGTCACTAATCCGGACCATACCGTTATGTCGATCAAGCGCGACATGGGAACGGACAGGAAGATAGACATTGACGGCAAGACCTATTCGCCGCAGGAAATTTCTGCGATGATCCTTCAGAAGCTGAAGTCTGATGCGGAAGCTTATCTTGGAGAAACGGTTACGCAGGCGGTTATTACGGTGCCGGCGTACTTCTCCGATTCACAGCGGCAGGCGACGAAAGACGCGGGTAAAATCGCAGGCCTCGAAGTGTTGCGTATCGTGAACGAGCCTACGGCAGCGGCGCTGGCCTACGGGCTTGAAAAAGACAATAACCAGAAGGTTCTTGTGTATGACTTGGGCGGCGGAACATTCGACGTATCACTGCTCGAGATCGGCGACGGAGTAATTGAAGTGCTCGCTACGAGCGGAAACAACCGCCTCGGCGGCGATGATTTTGACGATAAGATTGTCGGGTGGATGGTTGACGAATTCAAAAAGAGCAATGGGATCGACCTCTCCGGCGATAAGATTGCAATGCAGCGGTTAAAGGAAGCGGCGGAAAAAGCGAAGATCGAGCTTTCCGGCGTGATGCAGACAAATATCAACCTGCCGTTCATCACGGCTGATGCTACCGGACCGAAGCATCTCGATCTCAACCTTACGCGGGCGAAATTTGACGAACTCACGGCCGACCTTGTTGCCGCAACAGAAGGGCCGACCACAAATGCAATCAAGGATGCGGGTATCAGCAGTTCGGATATCGACAAAATCCTGCTTGTAGGCGGCTCTTCCCGTATTCCGGCCGTACAGGACATGGTAAAACGGATTACGGGCAAGGAACCCTTCAAGGGCATCAATCCGGATGAATGTGTGGCAATGGGCGCGGCGATTCAGGCGGGCGTTCTTGGCGGCGAAGTCAAGGATGTACTGCTTCTTGACGTAACGCCTCTTTCCCTTGGTATTGAAACGATGGGCGGCATCTGCACAAAACTTATCGATAGGAACACGACGATCCCGGCGAAAAAAAGTCAGATTTTCTCTACCGCCGCAGATGGCCAGACCAGTGTTGAGATCCATGTACTGCAGGGCGAACGTGAAATGGCAGCCGCCAATAAAACGCTCGGCCGGTTCACGCTTACCGGCATCGCTCCGGCCCCGAGGGGCGTTCCGCAGATCGAAGTCACCTTCGATATCGACGCGAACGGTATCGTGAATGTTTCCGCAAAGGATATGGGGACTGGCAAGGAACAAAAGATTACGATTACGGCATCCACAAACCTGTCGGATGACGAGATCGACAAGGCAGTAAAAGACGCGGAGAAATTCGCGGCGGAAGATGAAAAGCGCAAGGAAGAGGTCGAAGCGCGCAATAACGCGGATTCCCTGATCTATCAGACGGAAAAAACCTTGAAAGACCTTGGCGACAAGGTGCCGAAGGACGACCAGAAAAAGATTGAGGATGAGCTGGCCGCAACCAAGGAAGCGCTGAAGACAAACAATCCGGATACGATCAAATCTGCAACTGAAAAGCTGCAAAAGGTATCCTTTGATACGTTCGGCAAAATCTATCAGCAGGCGGGCGGAGATCCAAACGCCGCGGCAGGAGGCGCACAGGGCGGCGCGGGCTTCGACCCCAATTATGATCCGAACGGCGGTACAAAGAAGGACGACAACGTGGTAGACGCGGATTATGAAGTCGTTGACGATGATAAAAAGGATGACAAGAAGGACAAATAGGGCGCAAAGCCACAGAGAACGGATCAATTTCCTCCAAAAGCCAGAGTGTCGCACTTTGGCTTTTGGAGATTTTCAAGATTCTGATGGAAGAGGTAGCGTAAATTTTGGCTAAGGACTATTACGAAACGCTTGGCGTTGGAAGAGACGCAAGCGCGGACGAAATTAAAAGTGCATACAGGAAGCTTGCCAAGAAATATCATCCCGATATGAACAAGGGAGATGAGGGTGCGGCGCAGAAGTTCAAAGAAGTAAACGAGGCGTATCAGGTGCTGAGCGACGACCAGAAACGTCAGCAATACGATACGTTCGGGACTGCGGACGGCGCGGGTGGCTTCGGCGGACAAGGCGGCTTCGGCGGCTTTGAGGGCTTTGGCGGATTTGGCGATATTTTCGATAATATTTTTGGCGGCGGGATGCGAAGCCGCCCGGCAAACGGACCTCAGCGCGGCAGCGATATCCGTGTGAATATGCGGCTTTCTTTTGAAGACGCGGCGCAGGGAATAAAGCACGATATCAGTATTACACGCCTTGAAGCATGTGACGAATGCGGCGGCACCGGGGCGGCACCGGGGACGGAGCGCAGAACATGCCCGACATGTAACGGTACAGGGCAGGAGCGCGTACAGCAGCAGACGATGTTCGGCAGTTTTGTCAATGTGCAGCCCTGCCGCACCTGTGGGGGAGAAGGAACTATTGTAGATACGCCGTGCGAAAAATGCAAGGGAAAAGGAACGGTACAGCGCCAGCGTACGATTTCCGTAAATATTCCGGCGGGCATCGACAACGGACAGGTACTGACGATGCGCGGCGAGGGCAATGTGGGCAAACGGGGCGGTCCGGCAGGCGATCTGCAGATTGTGATTTCCGTAAAACCGCATAAATTATTTGAACGGCTGGGAAATGATCTTTACCTCGATATGGATATCACGATGATGCAGGCGGCGCTTGGAGACGAGGTCGAAGTCCCCACGCTCGACGGAAAGGTGCGCTATAAAATAGAGGCTGGCACTCAACCGGGAACTGTTTTCCGCCTTAAGAACAAAGGGATCAAGTACCTGAATTCCAGCCGCATGGGAGATTTGTATGTGCGTGCCAATGTACAGATTCCAAAGAAGCTGAATGAGCGCCAGAAGAAGATACTGCGTGATTTTGAAGATAAAATCCGTTCAAAGGATAAAGAAACGACTTTTTCCAAGCCGAATGACGCTTTTTGAGCTATTTCAGGGAAGAGCAGGAAACTGCTCTTTTTTGTTGCAATGGGAAATGGTTTGTGGGTATAATAGAGTGAAGTTTGTTGCGAGGTACGGTAAATGGATTGGCTGAAAATCGGAATACGGACACAAAAAGAAGCGGAAGAAATTTTTTCCGCCTTACTTATGGAAGCGGGTGCAAAGGGGGTCTCCGTTGAGGGGGATAACGAAGCATGCGCCAAGGGCGGGCTTCCTTGGGATTATCTGGATGAAGAAGTTCTGGAAAAGGTCCCGTTTTGCGTTGCGGCCTTTTTCCCGTGCGATGGAAGCGAACGAGAGATTCTTGCGGATATAAAGGAACGTGTGCGGCGTGTAAAAGGAATGAACCTCGGCGTTCCGCTGGGCCGCCTTGAGATCAGTGCCCGGACGGTAAGGGAGGAAGATTGGGAGAATGCGTGGAAAGCATATTTCAAGCCGGTTAAAATCTCGGATTTTGTTGTTATCAAACCAACATGGGAGGATTATTCAGCTGCGCCTGAGGATGTTGTGATAGAAATTGATCCGGGGATGGCGTTCGGGACGGGAAATCACGAGACGACGCGGATGTGCGTACGGTTTTTGGAGGAATATATCGAGCCGGGTATGACAGTGGTCGATGCGGGCTGCGGAAGCGGTATTCTTTCCATCGCCGCGGCAAAGTTCGGTGCGGAAAAGGTCTATGCGCTCGATCTCGATCCTGTCGCGGTGGCGGTGACGGGGGAGAATGCACAGCGAAACGGCTGCGCGGATACGGTTGAGGTCAGGAAATCAGATTTGCTTGCGGAGGTCCCCGAGGGTACGCAGGCGGATATCGTGGTCGCCAATATTATTGCGGATGTGGTGATTGCGCTCAACGGCGTAGCGCAGGAATATATGAAGCGAAATGGCATGTACATTTGTTCGGGTATTATTGATTCCCGGTTGGATGACGTGCGAAAATCGCTTGAGGAGAAACGGTTTAAGGTGATCCAGATTCTGGAAGATGGAGAATGGCGGGCAATCGCGTGTAAGTACAGAGGATGAGACGTTTTTATTGGCCGGATATTACCGGAAAACATATTACGGTCACAGGACAGGAAGCAAAGCATATTTCCCGCGTACTGCGGATGCAGGAGGGAGATATGCTTATTCTGTTTGACGGAAGCGGCATAGATTACTATTGCACGCTTACTGGAAACGACGCGGACAGCATTTCTGTGGCGGTTGTTGAGAAAAAGGAATCCGGCAAAGAGTTGCCGGTCCAAATTACGCTTTGCCAGGCGGTCATTAAAAGCGACCATCTCGACTATGCCATACAAAAATGCACCGAGGCCGGAGTGCGGGCATTTGTTCCGTTCCTGAGCGAACGGTGCGTAAAGCGGCCGGATGCGAAATCGGCGGGGAAGCTTGTTGAGCGCGAAAGCCGTATTGCTATGGAGGCGGCGAAGCAGTGCGGACGGTCCTATGTTCCCAAGGTAGGAGACATTGTTACCCTTGAAAAAGCAGCGGAAGAGCTGCAAAATAAAAACGGTTTAAAATTGGTTGCGTATGAGAGTGAAGAGCATAGGACGATCAAAGAGGCGCTTCGGGAACAGCGGTGCCGGGAGATATTCCTGTTTGTCGGACCGGAGGGAGGTTTTACCCGGGAAGAGGTACGGTTGCTCGAGGAGGCGGGAGCGGTTTCCTGCTCTCTCGGGGAGCTGATTTTCCGGTCGGAAACGGCAGGCCTTGCCGCTGCCGCAATGATCGCTTATGAATATATGGGGAACTGACATGAGAGTTGCGGCCTATACGCTTGGATGCAAAGTAAACCAATATGATACGAACGCAATGGTGGAGCTTCTGGAACGAGCCGGCTTCGAGAGGGTGGAATTTCATGAAGAAGCTGATGTCTACTTGGTCAATACATGCACGGTAACGAATACCGCAGATAAAAAGTCGCGGAATATGATCCGCCGCCTGCATAAAAATTATCCGGAGGCGGTTATTTGCGTATGCGGCTGTCTTGCTCAACGCGACAGTGAAGGAATTCTGGAAATTGAGGGGGCCAGCGCGGTTATCGGGACAGAAGAACGAAGCAAAATCGTGCAGATCGTCAGGGAGTGCCTCACAGGGAAAAAGATCGACGGAGTATGTGAAATCGGGAACGTATTCGAGGAGATGCCGGTTTCATCGGCAGGAGAGCTTACGCGCGGGCATATCAAAATACAGGAAGGGTGCAATAATTTTTGCAGCTATTGCATCATTCCGTACGTACGCGGGCGCGTGCGCTCACGCGGCGCCGACAGCATTTTGTCGGAAGCCCGGGCGCTTGCGGCGCGCAGCGTCCGGGAGATCGTGCTCACGGGGATTCATATTTCATCCTATGGGCAAGATAACGGAGAAAGCCTTCTGAATGTACTAAGCGACCTTAATGAGATCAAAGGCATCAGTCGCATCCGCTTGGGCTCACTCGAACCGCATATTCTGACCCGGGAATTTTTGCGGGAGCTAAAGAATATGGAAAAGGTGTGCCCGCATTTCCATGTATCGCTTCAAAGCGGCAGCGACGGCATTCTGATGAGAATGAACCGGAAATATACTTCCGCGCAATTTTTGGAATACATTGCCAATATACGCGAAGCTTATGATAAGCCGGCGGTCACAACGGATATTATCGCCGGATTTCCAGGAGAAACTGAGGGAGAATTTGCGGAAACGTGCACATTTGTGAAGGAATGTAGATTCTTCAGGATTCATGTGTTCCCTTATTCGGAACGTGAAGGTACGCCTGCGGCCTCAATGGAGTGCCGGGTGCCAATGAAGGTGCGCCGCGGGCGGGCGAATCAGCTGATTGAAATTGGAGAAAGACTGGAACGCGAATATGCGGAACAGTTTCTTGGAACCGTGCAGACAGTATTGTTTGAGCAGGAAACGGACGACGGCCTTGCGGAAGGATATACCGAAAGGTATCTTCGTGTCCGTGCGGCAGGCATGCCAGGTACGCTGCAAAATGTTTTGTTAAAAAAGTATAAAAATGGTATACTGTATGGAGAAATCTTGAAGTAAGGAGTGCAAATATGGAAGATTGCTTGTTTTGTAAAATAGTAACGGGCGAAATCCCGTCCAACAAGGTATATGAAGATGCGTTTGTATATGCGTTTACGGATATCGATCCAAAGGCGCCCGTACATATTTTGCTCATACCGAAAAAGCACCTAAAAAGCATTCTTGAGGTAAAGGGTGAAGATTTTGAATATATTAACGCGATGGTGAAAGCGGCACAGAAAATTGCCGAAGAAAAAGGGATCGCGGCGGATGGGTTCCGGCTTGTGTTTAACACCGGTGAGAACGGAGGGCAGACCGTGCACCATTTGCATATGCATCTTTTGGGCGGGCGGTATATGGAATGGCCGCCCGGCTGACACAGCGGCAGGCGGCGAATGAGCTTTATTTGCGGCGGAAAACCGCTTGACAGGAAATTTTTCGGCTCCGGCGCATCGTGCGGCGGGCATGGAGATGGTCAGCAGGAATTAGCTGTTGACAGAACGCTGCGCTTTTACTATAATACAGAAGTATGAAATAGCTCCCAGTTCCTATCTTGGATGGGAACAGAGTACGGGAGGAGGGGAGATTAATGTCTGAGATACGCGTAGGCGAAAACGAAACACTGGAAAGTGCTCTGAGAAGATTCAAGCGTAAATGTGCAAGAGCAGGAGTTCTGGCTGAAATCCGGAAACGTGAGCATTATGAAAAACCCAGCGTAAAGAGAAAGAAAAAAGCAGAAGCGGCAAGAAAAAGAAAGCACTGAGCTTCCAATGTGAAAACAAAAAGCAGCAGGCCACTCGCACAATGCGGGAGGCCTGCTTTTTTGAATAGAAATAAGGTGTGGGCTTTTTGGAAAAAATATGATACTATTCATATGTGGGTATGAAAGCAGGAGGAATTTTCAAACTTGACAGAAACACAGATCGATATTTCATTCGACAGCATGGAGCAAATGGCCGGCGTGTTCGGCAATTTTGATGAGAATATCAATATTATATCAGCGGAGACGGATACGGCGATCCGCGCGACGGAAAACGGGATATGCATTACCGGTGAAGCGAAAAAGGTCCAGGCTGCGGCCGATGTGATCGAAGTCCTGAAAAAGATGTATGGAAAGAACGAGACCATTAATCAGGATTCCGTCAATTATGCAATGAACCTTGTATACGACGGACATCAGGAGCTGGTGAGCGAGATGATGTCTGACGTAGTGGCGATTACGGCAAAGGGCAAGCAGATCAAATGCAAATCCTATGGGCAAAAGGAATATATCCAGGCGATCAAGGATAATACGGTAGTCGTCTGTATCGGGCCGGCGGGAACGGGAAAAACATATCTTGCAATGGCGATGGCCGTTGTTGCGCTAAAAAATAAGCAGGTTTCACGCATCATATTGACCAGGCCAGCGGTGGAAGCGGGAGAAAACCTCGGATTTTTACCGGGAGACCTGCAAAACAAGGTCGACCCATACCTGCGTCCGCTCTATGACGCGCTTTACGACTTTATGGGCGTGGACGCATATACCCGCCTTTCGGAAAAAGGTGTGATAGAAGTGGCGCCGCTCGCCTATATGCGCGGCCGTACGCTGAATGATGCATTCATTATTCTGGACGAAGCGCAAAACTGTACGATGGAGCAGATGAAAATGTTCCTCACGCGGTTTGGAGAAAACGCCAAAGTCGTCGTTACGGGCGACATTACCCAAATAGATCTTCCGAAGGAAAGGGCATCCGGGCTTAAAAAGGTAGTTGAAATACTGAAAAACATCAAAAATATTGCAATCGTTCATCTCGATCAGAAGGATGTTGTACGGCATCCCCTGGTCAGGAATATTATAAAGGCCTTTGAGAGATATGAAAACAGGCGAAAAAATACGATCGTTTGACCGTATGTGAGGATTGAACATGGTTTTTAAAGAAACATTCCGCAAAAAAGCAATGATGAACCTCCTGATGGCGTTTGGTTCACTTGCGATTTGCGTTGCAATTGCGCTTTTCTCCCTAATGCCGCAGACATATGACATTACAAGCGGAGAGATATCGGATATTACGATCACCGCCCCGACCGACGTGATCGACGAAGCGGTGACACAGCGTGTTATTGAAGAAGAACAAGCGAAAATTGGCCCGGTTTATAACACGGATGCGAATACGACACAGCAAATTGTCAAAAAGATTTCCGAAGATTTTACCGCATTTGAAAATGCCCGCGGCGCTGCCGAGGAAATTTATAGCGCCGACCAGAAAAAGAAACAGCAGGAAGTGGAGCAGGAAATTACGGCTGTGCAGCAGGCGAATGCCGCAAACCCAGCCCAGCCCACTGCCGTTCCTACGGCCTATGCGGTCGTGCCCTTCGATCCGAAGAAAACGGAGTGGGAGACGCTTCTCACAGAAGACAACGTCAACACCCTGAAGGACCTTTTGCCCGAATATGTTACGACGGCGCAGCTTTACCAGATTGTTAGTATGACTTCAACTCAGCTTACGGACATGAAGGATTCCATCACCAACCATGTGCAGGACGTTCTTTATACGGGCGTACGGGCGGACGATATCGATTCGGCTAAAACGGATGTAATCAGCGCAGTGACGGAGCAGGGCGACATGACCGATGAAGAAAAGGAGCTAGTCTCGGCTGTCGTTACGAACGACCTGTATCCCAACATGGTGTTTGATGAAAAAGCGACCCAGCAAAAGCGGGACGAGGTCGCGGCTATGGTCACGCCCATTGAATATAAAAAAGGGCAGAATATTGTCCGCAAAGGCGAACTTGTTACGGACGACCAATATGAAGTTTTAAAAAGCCTTGGGATGTTATCGGCCGAATCCACTTCGATCAAGCCGTACGCGGCGGTGACGATCTACATTGTATTGATGTTTATAATGTACGCCGTATTCCTCGCGGTATTTAACCGTAAGCTTTTATTGGATACCAAAAAGATCGCAATTCTTGCGATCCTTACCGCGGCGGCCTATGGAATTACCTCGATCGCGCAGATTGTGGCAATTCACTTACTGCCCGTGTTCCTGTTCGTCATCTTGGGCGCCGTTTTGCTGTCGCCTAAAAATGCGATTGTATACAGCGTGTTCCTGTCGTTGCTCTTGATGAGTGTTACGACAGGCGGGCAAAACCTGTTCAGCACTACGTCGCTGATGCTTCTTTTGATTATGCTGACGGGAGGCTTTTTTGCGGTTTACATCCTGAAGGATATGCGCTACCGTTCGCGGCTTGTGCTCGCGGGGCTTGTAGCGGCAATCCCGGGAGTTGTCATTTCGCTGTTGGTGTGGATGCTGCAGGTGCCCCTGCTTTCCGATCAGGTCCACAATGTACAGCAAATGCTTTCGGCTATAGCAATGGTTGTGGGCAGCGGCGTGCTGTGCGGCATCGTGAGCATTGGCGTGCTGCCGTTGATTGAGAATGCGTTCAATCTGACGACGCCGACCAAACTGCTTGAGCTTTCCGATCCCACACATCCCCTGACGAAGCGGCTGATGATTGAAGCGCCGGGCACCTATCACCACAGTATCCTCGTTGCCAATCTTGCAGAGGCGGGATGCAATGCGGTGGGCGGGTTCTCGCTGCTTGCGCGCGTGGGCGCCTATTTCCATGATATCGGTAAGATAGAGCATCCTTTGTATTTTAAGGAAAACCAAAGAAACAATATCAACATGCACGATTCGCTTCCGCCGGAGCGAAGCGCGGAAGTTATCCGCCATCACGTACCTGCGGGCGTAGAGCTGCTGCGCAAATACAAAATGCCGCGCGAGATCATTGATATCGTGCGCAATCACCATGGCAGCGGAACGGTAGGGTATTTTTACGCGGAAGCGCTGGAAAAGGATGCGCATGTGAACAAGGAAGACTTCCAGTATGAAGGCAATCCGCCGGAGACAAAGGAACAGGCTATCGTGATGCTCGCTGACGTTGTGGAAGCGGCGGTCAGGAGCCTGGACAGCCCGTCGCGCGAGGAAATATCGGCGATGGTGCACAAATTGATTAAGGCACGCTATGATGAAGGCCAGCTTGATAATGCACCGCTCAACAGGCGGGATCTGAAACTGATCGCCGAGGCTTTTATCAATATCTTTGACGGCGTTTACCACCAGCGGATCAAATATCCGGAAATCAAGATACATGGAGCAGAAGATGACGATAACGTTCTCTGACGAACAGGATAAAATTGAAGTGACAGATAAGATTTCGGCGGCAATCTGTGCCGCGCTCGACGCTGCACAGGCGGAACTGGGCGTTCCTGCATGCCTGAATCTTCTGTTTACGGACAGCGAAGGGATACGGGAGTTAAACCGTGAATTCCGTGGGATAGACCAGGCGACGGACGTATTGTCCTTTCCGGCATATGAGCTTTCCACCCCCTTGGCGGAGTGCCTTGACGAGGTTGAAGCGGAATATGTGGAAGGAGAGCTTTTTCTCGGAGATATCGCTATTTCAATGGAGCGCGCACAGGAACAGGCGGAGGAGTACGGCCACGGGCTTGTGCGGGAGACGGCGTTTCTGGCGCTTCACGGAACGCTTCATCTGGTGGGATACGACCACATGACGCCCGAGGAAGAGAAGATCATGACACAAAAACAGGAAGCGCTCCTGCAATCTGTGAATATTGGCAGGGAAATGGATGGAATCTAACGAAAGCGGGAAAAAATACAGGCCGAAAAAATCGTTGATGAACAGCTTCAATCATGCCATCAACGGTTTTTTGCAGTCTTTTAAAATGGAACGCAATATGAAAATCCATGTTGCGCTTGCGGTTGTTGTCACGATTACTGCGCTTCTTACCCAGGTTACCCGGTTTGAGATGATTGCGCTGGTGCTTGTGATTGCATTCGTATTTTTTGCCGAGCTGTTTAATACGGCAATCGAAGCGGTAGTGGATATCGCATCCAAAGGTGAATATAACGAGCTCGCCCGTATTGCGAAGGACGTCGCGGCGGGAGGTGTCTTTGTTGCGGCAATGAGTGCGCTTGTTGTGGGCTACCTCGTTTTTTTCCGGAAGCTGTATACAATTTCTTATGCGTCGGTAAGCTACATCAACAACCTGCCCGCTTATATTACGTTTGCGGCCCTGATGCTGGTGTTTGTGGCCGTAATTGTGATGAAATCCCGTTTTATGAAAAAGGGCGGGAATTATATCCAAGGGGGGATGCCAAGCGGGCATACCGCCTTTGCTTTTGCATTATTTACCGCCATTGCCTTTGTATCCGCCGATCCGGTCGCTTCGACTTTCGCGGCGGTGCTTGCCCTGATCGTTGCGGAAAGCCGCATGGAAACAAAAGTACATACCTTTGCAGAAGTGCTGGTTGGGGCGCTTATGGGCGTTGTGATTACAGTGCTTGTGTTTGAGGTGGGAGAACTGATTATTCGCTGAGGGAGAATGGAATGGAATTTAAATCTGGCTTTATTGCACTGACGGGCAGCCCGAATGTGGGAAAGTCCACGCTGCTTAACGCACTTGTAGGAACGAAGATTGCCATTGTATCTAAAAAGCCGCAGACTACGCGTAACCGCATCACAGGAGTGCTTACACGGGAAGACTGCCAGATGATCTTTATGGATACGCCCGGCCTGCAGACCCCGAAAAACAAATTGGGGGAATTTATGCTGAAAACGGCGGAGCAGACCGCGCGGGATGTGGACGCCGTTTTATTTGTAGCGGACGCCAAGGTGGGCGTGCGGGAAAAGGACGAAGAGATTCTGACGCGTCTTGCAAACAGCGAAACACCGCTGGTAATTGCGCTGAACAAAATTGATGCGGTGGACGGCGAACGCGCGGCGGAACAGGAAACGATACTGAGGAAATACGGCAAGCCGGTTTTTCGTATTTCAGCCGCCGAGAAGCTTGGACTTGCGGAGCTGGCCGAATATTTGAAGCGGTATCTGGTGGAAGGCCCGATGTATTATCCTGCCGATATGGTTACGGATCAGCCGGAGCAGGTGATTGCGGCGGAATTTATCCGGGAAAAGGCGCTGAAAAGCATCGGAAAGGAGATACCGCACGGGATCGGTGTTGTTGTGGAGAAACTCGAGCGGGAAGAAGACAGAGACCTTACAAATATTGATGCGGTAATCTACTGCGAAAAGGATTCACATAAAGGAATTATTATTGGCGCGGGGGGCAGGATGCTGAAAAAAATTGCTTCAGCCGCGCGGGAGGATATGCAGATGCTGTTCGGTGGAAAAGTATTTTTGCAGGTATGGGTAAAGGTAAAACCGGATTGGCGGAATAAGGCCGGGGTTTTGCGGACGCTTGGCTACGACGAACGGCAATAGCTTCGCTTATGCCAAAGAAATGAAGGGAATGCTGTGGAAAAGCATTATTGTATTGTACTGCGTACGGCAGACTATAAAGATTACGATAAGATACTGACGCTTTTTTCGCGCTCGGATGGGCGCCTAGATGCTCAGGCGCGCGGCGCACGGCGGCTGAAAAGCGATATCGCTACAGCGGCGCAGCCGCTTTCATGCGGTGAGTACGAGTTTTACAAAAAAGGAGATAAGCTGTTTTTGACCGCCGCGCTTGTGAAGCAGGAATTCTATCGTGTCCAGAATGATTTTGACAAGTTTACCGCTGCCTGCGTGATGCTCGAGCTTTCCGATAAGCTGCTGCAAAACACGGATGATTACGAGGATTTGTTCCTTGCCCTTATTTATGCTCTTTTTTCGATGGAGCAGGGGACGCTTTCCCACACGCGGGCGCTCGCCTATTTCTTTGCCCGTATTGTGGAACGGATGGGTATTTTCCCGGCAATCGGCACATGTGCGGTATGCGGAAACGAAGCAGCCGGCGATCCGGCGGCTTTTTCCATGGAAGAAGGAGGGGAAATCTGTAGGGAATGCGTTTCACATGTGGCTACCGTTTCTGTGCCCCGGTCCGCACTTTTGAGCCTTGAAAAAATGGGAGAGGCCCGGCCGCAGGATATTGTGCAGTACGCAGCCGGAGAGACGGACGCAAAAAGCGTGATCGATCTTATGAGCAGATATCTGGAAAATATGATGGAATTGCGCCTGAAAACAATGAAATGTTTCCGCGAAAAATCTTTGTAAAAGTGTAATCTTTTGTTGTTTTCTTACATTTGTTCATGTATAATAGACGTGGCTCTTCATTATACGCACAATACGCAAATAAGTGAAAAAAATTTTTAATAAATATAAATTCAGGAGGAGTTTTAGATGGCGAAAAAGTATGTATACCTTTTTAAAGAAGGTGATGCTTCCATGAGAAACCTTCTTGGGGGCAAAGGCGCAAACCTGGCAGAAATGACCAACCTTGGTTTGCCGGTCCCCCAGGGTTTCACGGTTTCCACGGAGGCTTGTACAAAGTACTATGAAGACGGCAAAAAAATAGCCGACGAAGTAGTGGAACAGATTTATGACGCAATGGCAAAGACGGAAGAGATCGCGGGCAAAAAGTTCGGAGATCCGGAAAATCCGTTCCTCGTATCCGTACGCAGTGGTGCGCGCGCTTCTATGCCGGGCATGATGGACACGATTCTGAACCTTGGCCTCAATGACGTTGCTGTAGAGGGCATGGCTAAGAAATCCGGCAATCCTCGCTGGGCGTATGACAGCTACAGGAGATTTATCCAGATGTTCTCCGACGTTGTTATGTGCATCGATAAAGAAAAGTTTGAAGAACAGCTCCAGGCCGCAAAAGACGCCAAGGGCGTTAAGATGGATACGGAACTGGATGCGGACGATCTGAAAGAAGTCGTCAAGAAATATAAAGAAATTTATAAGCAGGAAATGGGCAAAGAGTTCCCGCAGGATGCAAAGGAACAGCTGCTCGAATCCGTAACGGCTGTATTCCGTTCCTGGGATAACCCGAGAGCAATCGTTTATCGCCGCATGAACGATATCCCGGCCAGCTGGGGTACGGCGGTTAACGTACAGGCCATGGTATTCGGCAACATGGGCGACGATTGCGGCACGGGCGTTGCTTTCACAAGAAACCCCTCCACAGGCGAAAAGAAGCTGTATGGCGAATATCTGATGAACGCGCAGGGCGAAGATGTTGTTGCCGGTATCAGAACGCCGCAGCCGATCTCTCACCTCGCGGACCAGATGCCCGAGGTATATGAGCAGTTCGCAAACATTGCCCAGTCCCTCGAAGACCATTACAAAGATATGCAGGATATGGAGTTTACCATTGAAGGCGGGAAACTTTACATGCTGCAAACGAGAAACGGCAAGCGGACGGCTCCGGCTGCTCTTAAGATCGCTGTTGACCTCGTAAAAGAAGGAAAACTGACGGAAGAAGAAGCGATTTTAAAGGTAGAGCCCAAGCAGCTCGACTCGCTCCTCCATCCGATGTTCAACGCGGACGCGCTGAAGAAAGCAAAACCGATCGCAAAGGGGCTGCCGGCTTCTCCTGGCGCTGCCTGCGGTAAACTGTATTTTACGGCTGATGATGCGACGGCTGCTGCGGCAAAGGGTGACAAGGTCGTTCTCGCGAGGCAGGAAACTTCGCCTGAAGATATCGAAGGTATGTACGCTTCCGAAGGCATCCTTACGGCGCGCGGCGGCATGACGTCCCATGCGGCTGTTGTTGCCCGCGGCATGGGTACGTGCTGCGTAGCAGGCTGCGGTGAGCTGAGAATCGACGAATGCGCGAAGACGATGACCACGGAAGACGGTAAAGTCTATAAAGAAGGCGACTGGATTTCTCTCGATGGTTCCACGGGCAATGTGTACGGCGAAGCGATCGAGACGCAGGAAGCCCAGGTGACGGGGGACTTCGCTACGGTTATGGGCTGGGCAGACTCCATCCGCAGGCTGAAAGTCCGCACGAATGCCGATACGCCGCACGACGCGGAGCAGGCAATGGAATTTGGCGCGGAAGGTATTGGCCTGTGCCGTACGGAGCATATGTTCTTTGCGGAAGACAGAATTGCCGCGATGCGTGAAATGATCGTTTCCAAGACGGTTGAGCAGAGAGAAAAAGCTCTGGCGAAGCTCCTTCCGATGCAAAAGGAAGACTTTAAGGGCATCTATAAGGCAATGAAGGGTAATCCGGTTACGATCCGGTTCCTCGATCCGCCGCTGCATGAGTTCCTGCCTACGGATCCCGAGGATATCGCGAACCTGGCAAAAGAAATGTCCCTTGACGTAGACGAGCTGACGGGTATCATTGAAGGGCTGCATGAATTCAACCCGATGCTTGGCCATCGTGGGGTCCGTCTTGCGGTTACCTTCCCTGAGATTGCGGTGATGCAGACGAGAGCGGTTATGGAAGCTGCGATCGAAGTGACGGAAGAAACCGAATACGATATCGTCCCTGAAATCATGATCCCGCTCGTCGGCGACCTGAAGGAACTGAAATATGTAAAAGACTTCGTTGTTGAGACAGCGGAGAAAGTTATGGAAGAAAAAGGCAAAAAGATCGACTACAAAGTTGGTACGATGATCGAAGTGCCGAGAGCTGCTGTTATGGCTGATGAAATCGCGAAGGAAGCGGAATTCTTCTCCTTCGGTACGAACGACCTCACGCAGATGACGTTCGGTTTCAGCCGTGATGATGCCGGAAAGTTCCTTGACGACTATTACACGAAGAAAATCTACGAATCTGATCCGTTTGCGAAGCTGGATCAGGATGGCGTTGGCAAACTCGTGAAGATGGCTGTAGAACTTGGCCGCCAGACCCGCCCCGACATCAAACTCGGAATCTGCGGCGAACACGGCGGCGATCCGTCTACGGTTGAATTCTGCGACAGCCTTGGACTTAACTACGTATCCTGCTCGCCGTTCCGTGTGCCGATTGCACGCCTCGCGGCAGCGCATGCGGTTGTGAAATCAAAATAAGTCCGCTGACAGAATGAAGCTTCATTGAACAATAAAACAGGCATATTCCTTCTGAGGAATATGCCTGTTTTTTATTGTTTCTTAATGTTTTGCACGTGCGCATCCGGTTAGAAATAAGATACCAATCTCAGGAGATTGTTGATATGGAATAAACAATGGGCGGAAGCTGCCGGGAAGGAGGAAAAGATTTGAATAATAAGAAAACATTAGTCGAACATGCGTGGGATGAGACGGAAGGAACGGCATGCCCGATTTGCGGAAACAAAAAATGGGATGTTGGAGAAGAGACCTATATTCTAAGCGGGACGGGCACTGGCAGCGCCGAGGTTGCCTGTGCAAAATGCACCAACTGTGGTTTTGCCGCTCTTTTTACGGAGACGTGAGCAGCGGTGAGACGGTGTGGGAAGCTATTCGCGAATGAAACGGGAGTAGCTTTCCATTATTTTAAGGACTGGCATGAAGAGCCGCAGGAATCGTCTTGGGGCCTGCTTGATAGACAGGGAAGGCAAAAGCCTTCTTTTTATTTGTAAATGTAAATGATATCCGGTATGATAAAATAAAAAACTTTTCGGGAGACGCGGGGAGAATAACGGCTATGGAAAAGAAAATACATGTAAAAGGGAAAGTGCTTACTGTTGATCTGCTTTTGTTCCTGGCAGGCAGCCTGATTTTTGCGATTGCGATCAATACTTTTATTTCGCCGAATAATATTGCTCCGGGAGGGCTTACGGGTATCGCTACAATGTTGAATTACACGTTCGGACTTCCCATTGGTACGATGGTGGCCGTAATGAACATTCCGCTTTTCATCACGGCGTTTTTTTCCTTTGGATTTGAATTTATCATCAAAACCGTTGTTGCAACGGTCATCTCCTCAGCTATGATTGACCTGACGGAGGGGCTGCTTCCAGTCTATCATGGAGACCCTTTGATTACAATCGTTTTTGGGGGAGCGCTCTATGGCGCGGGGCTTGCGCTGATCCTGATGAGGGGCGGTACGACGGGAGGCACAGACCTCGTCGCGAATTTAATCAATAAACGGTTCCCGCATATCCCCATGGCAAAAATGATCCTGCTGACCAATATTGTTGTCGTCGTATGCTCCGGCCTTGTTTACGAAAACCTGGAAAGCCCGCTTTACGCCGTGATTGTGATTTTTATCGAATCGAAAGTGATCGATGTGATTCTCTATGGTACCAGTGTGGCTACAGGGAAGATGCTGTTCATTATTTCCAAGGAGAACGACCGGATCGCGAACGAAATATTGTGCAGGCTGCGGCGCGGTGTAACGGCGCTTAAATCGCGGGGCGTCTATACCGGACGGGAAGGTGAGATGCTGGTATGCGCGGTACACCGGCCGGAGGTGACAAAGCTGTATCATTTGATCTATAAGATCGATCCCGGCGCCTTCATTATTGTTGGAGACGCGGGGCAGATTCGCGGGGCAGGTTTTATGCCGAATACAGATCCGGCGGGGAAAAATATCTGTATGCCATTGAAGAATGAAAAAGTATAGCTGCTAAAATTACCATATTAGCTCGTGGATTCAATGGGAAAGCCCGATATGGAGCGCCGGTGAAAACGGCAGGGATGTTTGAAATGAAAAGCATTTTAAGGTATAATTTAAACTGCAATGGAAACTAAAGGAGCGAAACAGCAATTGGATAGAATAGTTATGCCCATGGTGGCACTTCGGGGGCTTGTGATTTTCCCCTATATGGTATTGCATTTTGACGTGGGACGGGAAATGTCCGTCGCCGCGGTAGAAGAATGCGTGATGCAGGGGCAGGAGATTTTCCTTGTAACGCAGAAGGACTTGAAGATCGAAATGCCGGAAATCAAGGACGTATATGAGATTGGTACGATCGCGAAAGTAAAACAGGTTTTGAAGCTTCCCGGGGATACGCTTCGCGTACTTGTGGAAGGGGAACGCCGTGCCCGCATTTTGTCTTATGCCGCGCGCGAGCCTTATTTACAGGCGGAGGTGGAAGTGGTTCCGGACGAAACGCACGACGATCCCTCCAAAGAAGTGGTGAAGGAAGCGTATATGCGCCGTGTAACAGATCTGTTTGAGCGGTTTGCAGCACTTGGCGCACGGATTCCGGGAGAAACGCTTTTTACGGTCAGCGAAGTTGAGGAACCGGGCAAATTTGCCGACATGATCGCTTCCAATGTAGCGATCAAGTTGGATGATAAGCAAAAGGTCCTAAGCTGTATTGACGAACTTGAACGGCTGCAGCTTGTGATGAATATCCTCAAAAAGGAGATCGACATTCTAGAAATCGACAAAGAAATCGCCTCTTCCGTGAAACAGCAGATCGATAAATCGCAGCGGGAATATTTCCTGCGTGAACAGATGAAGGTGATCCAAAAAGAACTGGGAGAGACTGAGAACGATGCGGACGAAATCGAAGAGCTGAGGAAAAAAATAAAGGGACTGCCGCTTTCCGAGGAAGCGCGTACCAAGGCGGAAAAGGAGCTTGCGCGCATGGCGCGCATGGCGCCGGGGTCGCCGGAGATCAGCGTACTGCGAAATTATATCGATTGGATCGTAAGCCTGCCGTGGGGCAAAGAAACGACGGATAATATGGACCTTGCGCATGCGCGTAGTATCCTCGACCAGGATCATTATGGACTTGCCAAGGTGAAGGACCGCATTATTGAATTTCTGGCGGTAAGAAAACTAAAAAATGATATGCATGGGCCAATTCTTTGCCTTGCCGGACCTCCCGGTGTGGGAAAGACGTCGATTGCGCATTCGATTGCGCGTGCCCTCGATAAAAAATTCGTGCGGATGTCCCTTGGCGGCGTACATGACGAAGCGGAAATCCGCGGGCACCGCCGCACCTATATTGGAGCGATCCCGGGACGCATTATTACTTCGATTAAACAGGCGGACAGTATGAATCCGCTGTTTCTGCTTGATGAGATAGACAAGATGTCCAGCGATTTTCGCGGCGATCCTGCGTCGGCTATGCTCGAAGTGCTCGACCCGGAGATCAACAATACGTTCCGCGATCACTATCTTGACATCGATTTTGATTTATCGAAGATCATGTTTATTACGACGGCAAATGATGTGAGTACGATCCCGGGACCGCTGTATGACCGGATGGAGATTATTCATATCGACAGCTATACGGATGTCGAGAAGCTGAATATAGCGAAAAAGCACCTGATTGCCAAACAGGCGAAAGAGCACGGTTTGAAGCCGTCTTCCGTCAAAATCAGCGATGCGGCGCTAATGGACATTATTCACCGCTATACGGCGGAAAGCGGCGTGCGCAGCCTTGAGCGGGAAATTGCGGCGATTATGCGGAAGTCTGCCGCTAAAATTGTTGCGGATGGAATAGAACGGATTTCTGTATCGCAAAAAAACCTGAAGGAATTTTTGGGACTGCCAAAATGCAGCGAGACAAATGTTCTGAAGCGTGATACGGTAGGGGTTGTGACGGGCCTTGCGTGGACGGCGGTCGGCGGGCAAACCATGCCTGTTGAGGTGTCAATCATTCCGGGGACGGGAAAAATGGAACTCACGG
Source organism: Christensenella minuta (assembly GCF_003628755.1). Classification (NCBI taxonomy): domain Bacteria; kingdom Bacillati; phylum Bacillota; class Clostridia; order Christensenellales; family Christensenellaceae; genus Christensenella; species Christensenella minuta. The sequence goes on from NZ_CP029256.1 coordinate 597,988, forward strand.
GGCAGCTCGGCGATGTTATGAAGGAGTCAGCGAAAACGGGAATATCTGTTGTACGGGCGATGTCTGGAAAATTGAAATTCCCTAAAGATATCAATGAAAAAACAGACCTCCATATCCATGTGCCTGAAGGGGCCATCCCCAAGGACGGACCTTCGGCAGGCGTCACGATGGTGACAGCCCTTGTTTCGGCACTGACCAAACGACCGGTGCGGCATGATATCGCAATGACAGGAGAAATTACCCTGACCGGGAGGGTGCTCAAGATCGGCGGAATCAAGGAAAAGGCGCTCGCCGCATTGCGCGCCGGCATCCATACGATCATCCTGCCCAAGGATAACGAAAGCGATCTTGAAGAGCTCCCCGAGTCTGTAAGAAGCGAGCTTCATTTCATCTTTGCTTCGGAGATTGACGAGGTTCTGAAGCATGCCCTTGTGACGGAGAAAAAATAGTGGAGATCAAAAAGGCGAGCTTTCACACCAGTATGAAGAATGCCTCCGGCTATCCAAATGATGGAAAGCCGGAGATTGCTTTTGCCGGGAAATCGAACGTGGGGAAATCTTCCCTGATTAATTTTTTGACCAATAACGGAAAACTTGCCTATGTCAGCAAGCAACCGGGGAAAACACGCCTCATCAATTATTTCCTTGCAAATGATTCTTTTTACCTTGTCGACCTTCCGGGCTATGGTTTTGCGCGGGTGTCAAAATCGGAACGTGATTCGTGGGCGGAGATGATGGAATGTTATTTCGCCGCCGCTGAATATCTGCGCGCTCTTGTAATCCTAATCGACATTCGTCATAAGCCGACGGAGGACGATTTGCAGATGATTGAGTGGGCGGCACATTTTGGTGTTCCGTTTATGGTCGCGGCAACAAAGGCGGACAAAATCGCAAAGTCGAAGCGCTACCACTATGCAGTCCGGATGGCCAAACATATTGAAGCGTCTCTTGACATGGATTTGGAATTTGAAATCATTCCTGTTTCATCGACGGGGCGGATAGGAAAAGAAAAAGTGCTGGGGTATATTGAAAAAATGATAGGCCTGCAGGAGGCGGCGGAATGAATATCTATGCAATCGGGGATTTGCATCTTTCCAATGCACAGCCCAAAGCCATGGATATTTTTGGGGAACATTGGAAAAATCATTTTGAAAAGATAAGCGCTGACTGGAGGGAACGCGTTGCGGGAGAAGACGTTGTGCTGATCCCCGGCGATATCAGCTGGGCGATGAAGCTGGAGGACGCGCGGCCGGACCTCGATGCCATCTGCAGCCTGCCCGGTAAGAAGATCATGATTAAGGGAAATCATGATTATTGGTGGGGATCGCTGGCAAAAGTGAATGCCATGCTGCATAACGACACCTATATTTTGCAGAACAATTGCCTTGCAGTGGGGAAATGGGTTTTTTGCGGTACGCGCGGGTGGACTCTTCCGCAAGACAGCAGCTTCGGAGGAAACGATTTAAAAATTTACGAACGCGAAAAGATACGTCTCCAGCTTTCTCTGGAGTCCGCGAAAAAGTATCCGGATTATGAAAAAATTGTGATGATGCATTTTCCGCCTATTTACCAAAACATGAAAAATACAGAGTTTGCACAGATTCTGGAGCGGGAAGGCGCGGCGGAAGTGGTGTTCGGACACCTGCATGGCGACATTTTAAAAAATATAAATTTAACGGATGTAAAAACGGGTGGAGTGAATTACAATCTTGTCTCGGCGGACTACCTCGATTTCAAGCTGAAACGGATTCGTTAGGATAACGCATAAGCAAAAAAAGCGACAAGACAGCGAAAAAATAAGTTCGCTGTCTTTTTGTATTTCTCGCGAAAACCCTTGCATAATGGTGGCGGAAATGGTAAAATTTGATTAAAAGTGGTGTAAAGTGGTTAAAAGTGGGGAAAGGAGTATCGCGCGGAGATGTTGATCGGTGAATACACGCACAACATAGATGCCAAAGGCAGAGTGTTCATGCCGGCGAAATTTCGTGACGATTTAGGCGAGACCTTTATCGTAACGAAGGGCGTAGGCAAGTGCCTTTTTGTGTTTTCATCGGAAGAATGGGCGAATTTCTCCGGCAAACTCAAGGACCTGCCGATATCCGACGTGGCCGCCCAGAGCTTCACACGCATGCTGTTTGCGAGCGCCTGCGAGTGCGAGGGGGACAAGCAGGGGAGGATTCTCCTGCCGCAGCGTCTGCGGGACCACATCGGCGTTGTGAAGGAGACCGTTATTATCGGCGTGATGACGCGTGCGGAGATATGGTCGAAAGAAGGCTGGGAAGAATATAACGACAGCGCTTACGAGGATTACGAAGAAACGCTTGCCAAACTGGCGGAGCTTGGGATATGAGACCGCACGGGCACGTTCCGGTGCTCTACCAAGAAATGCTCGAGATGCTGAACCTTGGGGACGGAAAGATTATTGTGGATGGAACGCTTGGCGGCGGCGGACATGCGGATGGAATTCTGCAGCAGATAGGACCGAATGGAAAGCTGGTCGGCATCGACCGGGATGCGGCAGCGATCGAGCGCTGCGCACGGCGGCTCTCCGTTTATGGAAGTAAAGCAACCCTGGTTCACGATAATTTTAAAAGGATCAAGCCGATCCTGAAGGGGTTGGGGATCGAAAAAATTGACGGAGCCGTGCTGGACCTGGGCGTGTCTTCCTTTCAGCTCGACGAGGGAGAACGCGGCTTTTCCTACAATGCGGAGGCTCCGCTCGATATGCGGATGGACCGGGGCAACCCGCTTTCCGCATATGAAGTGGTCAATGGATACAGCGAAGACGAACTAAAGAGGGTCATTAGGGAATATGGGGAAGAACGCTGGGCGGCGCGCATTGCGCAATTCATTACGAAAGAACGTGAAACAAAAAAAATAGAAACAACGAAGGAATTGACAGAAATTATAAAGCAGGCGATTCCCGCAGCTGCGAGAAGAGAGGGACCGCACCCCGCGAAGCGAACGTTTCAGGCGATCCGGATCGAAGTAAACGCGGAATTGACAGGACTCAGAGAAGCACTGGAGGATTATGTTTCTGTCCTGAGAAGTGGAGGGCGGTTAGCAGTAATCACCTTCCACTCGCTCGAGGATAGGATCGTAAAACAAACCTTCAAAAGACTGTTTGATCCATGCGAATGTCCAAAGGATTTTCCAGTCTGTGTATGTGGAAAGGTTAGCCAGATTAAGATAATCACAAGAAAGCCCATACTGCCGGAAGCAGAAGAACTGGAAAAAAATCCACGCGCGAGGAGCGCAAAATTACGGGTAGCGGAAAAGAGATAGCGAAAGGAACAAGCACATGAACGCGATACCTCAGAGAGCATATGACAATTATGAAAGAATACAGCTGCCTCGCAGGATAAATGATCCGCAGCGCGGCCGTATTTCCGATATGGAAGCTTACCGCATGCAGAAAATCGCGGCAGAACGCCGCCGCCTTCAGCAGCAGGATGAAATTCGCACGGCCCGGAGGGTAGGGGTGCAGGAAGGACGCCCGGCACAGGCCCGCCAGCAGCAGGCATCCCGGCGGCAAGCGCAAGGCCAGACGAGAAGAACGCCGGAACAGGCTCAGCGCCAGCGTTATGCGGCTGCACAGCGGAATGAAGCGCAAGGCGAACGATACAGCATTCGCCAGACTGGCGTGAAGAATATTGTAGGCGGCAGAAGGCTTGCTCCCGCTTATGAAAGCGGATATGCAGCGGGGAACGATTATGCCTATGGAACGCAGCAAACGGGAAGGTCCGAAAGAAGGTATTCCGAAAGGTACGACCGACGTGGCGAATATGCACGGCCGCGTCAGGCGGCGAGCTATGGCGGATATGCTGCTCCAGCCCCGAAACGATATGTGCGCGGATATGAACGGGAACGACTTTCCGAGATAGAAAACACCGCATATAGCGGCGTAAAGCCTATCGCGGTAGAATATGAAAGCCCCAAGAAGAAAGGGGTGATATCCACGATCCTGCTGATCGCTGTCGTGTTTGCAGTTTTGACCGGGATCGTGATCCGGTATGCCTCGATCAGCGATCTGAGCTATAAGAATACACAGATTCAGACGCAAAACGAAACGCTGAAAGACGAGCTGGATAAAATTAAAATGGAAAATGCACTCAGCCAGGACCTGAACAGCATTCAGGAGAAGGCATCTACAGAACTGGGGATGTACTATCCAACCGATGAGCAGATCGTCTACTTAGAACCCGAAGCAGAAGGGGAAACTGCCGCTGCGGAAAGCAGCGTGCAGCAGGCTGCGACGGAACAGGCAGCTGTTCAGGCTCGGGAAAGTACGGATGGAGAGGCCAGCTTCCTTGAAGGCATCCAGGGCTTTTTCGGAGACCTGATGGAGGCCTTGAAAGGATGGTTTCAGGCATGAGGATAAGGAGTTAACGGTTTGGCAACCTCGCATGTCCTGATTACAAGAAAAAGACTGCTTGTCTTATTGATTATATTGATTGTACTCATTATCCTGCTCATGACGCGAGTGGGATATTGGTCTTTATGGAAAGGCGCGGACCTGAAGGCGCAGGCCGAATCGCAATGGGTCAAAGATACGGAGGTCAGCGCAAAGCGCGGTTCTATTATGGACCGGAATCAGCAAATTCTTGCACAAAGCGCGGCGGCCGATACGGTAGTGCTCCTGCCAGAAAAGATTGAGAAGGCGCAAAACGCAGGGGAGGTCGCGGATCAGCTTTCGCAGATACTCGGACTGGACCGTGAGGAAGTTTATCAGAAGGCCGCCAATACGGAGAAAAAGGAAATTTGGCTGAAAAGACAAATTTCCATGGAGCAATCAGAACAGATCGAAGCGCTCGATCTGGATGGAGTTGCTTTCCGGGACGATGTAAAACGCTTTTATCCCAATAAAGATTTTGCGGCGCAGGTGATTGGCTATACGACGCTTGACGGCGAAGGCCAGACGGGGATCGAGAGGCGCTACAACACCACGCTTTCGGGCCGTGCGGGCAGGCAGGTTGCTGAAACGGCGAAGGATGGAAGCGGTGTACCCAATGGGCAGGAAATGATGATTCAACCGCAGGACGGCTTGAATGTAGTGCTTACTATTGACGAAATCACCCAGAGCTTTTTGGAAACCGCCTGCAAAAAGCTTTATGAAACACAATCGCCGGAGAGCGTCCAAGGGCTTGTAATGGACGTAACCAACGGAGAAGTGCTCGCTATGGCGAACATTCCCGAATTTGACCTGAATTCTCCGCCGCGTGATGATGCGGAGGCGCTGTCTGCGCTTTCCGCCAATGTAATCACAGCTACCGCATACGAGCCGGGAAACATCTTTGGAATATTTACAGCAGCGGCGGCACTTGACAGCGGGACCCTAGGCGGCGAATACGCATGTACGGGTTCTCATATTGTGGATGGAGAAGTCATTACGTGCAGTAACGCTCATGGTTCGCAGGATATGGCGAATACGGTGCTGAACCATTGCAGCATAGGAGCGGCAATGCAGGCTGGCGCTATGGGGCGTGATGTGTTCTATCAATATTTGAAGGGATTTGGCTTCGGAACGAAAACAGGGATTGATTTCTCTACCGATACGGCAGGGGATCTGACCGAAAAACGTTATGCGCGGGAAGAAGATGTGGCGGTGATGGGTACGGGGACGGATCTTAAAATATCCCAAATGCAGCTTGCGGGCGCTGCGGGCTCCATAATAAACGGAGGCACCCTGTATACGCCTAAGATGGTGCTTGGCCTTTCCGATGCCGATGGCAATATGGTGGAATCCTACGAGCCGGAGGCAAAGGGACAGAGCGTTACGGCAGAAACGGCTGCGCAAATCAAAGCGGTAATGGAAAGCAGGGCACAGACGGATGGAGTTGCCGTTGCGGGCTACTCTACCGGCGCGATGTGCGGATATGCACATCAATATAAGGACGGAGCCGTCGTGCAGGGCAGAGTTGTTTCAACATATATTGCATATGCGCCGGCCGACGATCCAAAATATATGGTGATGATTACAGCTACGGGGATGCCCGCGACCGAGACCGTGGAAACGGCGTGCGCTCCATACGTGCAGGAAACACTGGAAGGGGCGCTTAAAAATGGAAATATTATGCCCAGTGAAAATATGCAGGAACAGGAGAAAGTAACTGTACCGAACGTCGTCGGAATGGAATTGCAGGAAGCGCGTGATGCGCTTGCAAATGCAGGCCTGCAGTCTTCCTATGATGGAAACGGCGTCGTAACCAGCCAGGTGCCGGCTGCGGATGAAACGGCCTATAAGAACAGCACGGTTACCCTTTCTATGGAGACTAAGGCGATGCAGCAGGAGGGAGCCGAAATGGTGACCGTCCCGGACTTCACAGGTATGGATATGGCGGCGGCCAGGGATACGGCAGTTTCTTCAGGGCTTGTATTTATTGCGAGAGGAAATGGCGTAGCACAGGGGCAATCGCCTGCGGCGGGAACGCAGGTCAGTAAGGGAAGTAATATCGTTGTTGATTTTAGACTACAAATTGCGTCTGCGGAGTAGAAGGATACAACACTTTGTGGTATAATATAATCCGGATTTCGGGAGGATGCTGAAAATGACATTGAATGAATTGTTTCGCGATATACCTTGCAAAGTATATGGGGACGGAGAAACAGAAATAAAGGATCTGAAATATGATTCCCGAAAAGTGCGCAAAGGAGATCTTTTCTTTTGTATCTCCGGATTTGCTGAAGATGGGCATAAGTATGCGCCGGATGCTGCGAAAAAAGGTGCGGCGGCGATCGTCGTAACGGAATATCAGGAAAAGCTTGACATACCGCAGGTCGTTGTAAAAAACGACAGGGAGACAATGGCGCTTGCAGCCTGCCGTTTTTTCGATTTTCCCGCCCGGCGGATGAAAATGATCGGCGTCACAGGGACGAATGGAAAGACGACAACTACGTATATGATTAAGGCCATTGCGGAACAGGCAGGACTGAAGGCAGGCCTCATTGGGACGATCCGCAATATAATAGGGGACAAAGTGATCCACACGGAACGTACGACACCCGAATCGATAGACCTGCAACGGCTGCTGAAAGAAATGGCGGATGAGGGCTGTGAAGTACTGGCAATGGAGGTGTCTTCGCATTCGCTGGTTCTGAAGCGCGTTTATGGGATTGATTTTGATATAGGTATTTTTACCAACCTGACGCAGGATCATTTAGATTTTCACGAAACGTGGGATAACTATATTCAGGCAAAAAGTATGCTGTTTGAGCAATCTGAGATTTCCGTAATCAATATCGACGATGATAGCGCAGCTAATATGATGGGGGCGGCCAAACGTGAGGTTGTTAAATACAGCGTGCTCCAGCCTATTCAATATGCGGCGAAGGATTTGGAGCTTACGCACGAAAAAACAAAATTTTCAGTTGAAATAGACGGGCGGGATTTGCACATTGAAGTGCCGATCCCCGGCTATTTTACTGTTTATAATGCAATGGCGGCAGTTGTGACGGCCAATGCCGCAGGAATTGACAGCTATTGCATCGAGCAGGGGCTGAAAAACATGAAGCCTGTAGCAGGGCGGTTTGAACCGTTGGATACCCACGGTCATGATTTCAGCATTATACTGGATTATGCCCATACGCCGGACAGCCTTAAAAATGCGCTTGATACGGCCAAAAGTTTTGCGCCCGCGCGGGTGGTGACAATTTTTGGCTGCGGCGGGAACCGGGATTCCAGCAAACGGGCTATTATGGGGAAGATCGCGGGGGAACGCTCCGATTTCACGATCATTACGTCGGATAATCCCCGGTTTGAGGAACCGGCAGCCATTATGGCACAGATCGAGGAAGGCATGAGGCAGACGGATGGAAAATACATCTGTATTGAGAACCGCAAGGAAGCGATCGAACACGCGGTCCGCAATGCCAAAAAGGATGATGTGATCCTTCTGGCAGGCAAGGGACATGAAGATTATCAGGAAATCAAAGGCGTAAAACACGACTTCGACGAAAAGGTGATTGTTGAGGAAATAATGAACAGGCTCGGGCCTGCGAAAAAATAAAGGAAAATTGAGGGTCGACGCTCTATGAATTTTATAACAGGAATGCTGCTTACGGTTTTGATTGCGTTTGTGATTACCTTTGCGGCATCAAAAATATTGATTCCCATTCTGAAAAAAGCAAAGGCGGGGCAGCATGTGCGCGACGACGGTCCGCAGACCCACCTTGTGAAGGAAGGGACGCCTACCATGGGCGGAATTGCGATGCTGGCAGGCATTATTGTGTCCAGTTTCATTTTTTCTTCCGGGGATATCAAATATACGCTGTTTGCGGTCATTACTGTTCTGGCGTTCACGGTTATCGGTTTTCTGGATGACGGTCTAAAGCTTTTCAAGAAACGCTCTCTTGGCCTGCGGGCCTGGCAGAAGATCGTATTGCAGCTCATTGCCGCGGCAGCCGTGGCCTGCCTTGCGTATTACTGGCTGGGGATTGATTTCGTAATGGTGCCGTTTTCTTCCGCGGACTGGCAGATGGGAGCGGGATTCATTCCCTTTACGATGTTTGTCCTGCTTGCAATGGTAAACAGCGTTAACCTGACGGATGGGCTCGATGGGCTTGCAACAGGGATTACATTGATTAATTCGTCTACATTTCTGCTTATTTTTGTACTGAGCGTAATTGGAGCGGTTGCGGTGACGGATGCGGAAGTCGTTAATGACATGTCCAATATGACGATGTTTACAGCAGCGGTTGCGGGGTCCTGTATTGCTTTTTTGTGTTTCAATGTGCACCCGGCAAAGGTCTTTATGGGAGACACCGGGGCGTTTGCGCTTGGCGCAGCGCTTACGGCAATGGGAATTGCGACTGGAATGCAGCTTTTCCTGCCCATTATGGGTTTTATGTTTGTGCTGTCGGCAGTTTCGGTTATCATTCAGGTCGGGTCCTTCAAGCTGCGCGGGAAGCGCGTGTTTCGTATGGCTCCGTTGCATCATCATTTTGAACTGGGCGGGGCAAGCGAAACGCAGGTCGTAACGGGTTATATGATTGCGACGACACTTTTGTGTATTGGCGCGTTTCTGATGTTCTTCTTCTCGTTTTAAGCGTACTTCAGGAGGCATATTATGGACTACAAAAATAAAAAAGTACTGGTCATCGGAATGGCGAAAAGCGGCGTTTCCTCTGCCGCGCTTCTGTGCAGGCTTGGCGCCGATGTGACGATTTATGATGTGAAGAAACGGGAAGATTTGCCGAAAGACCTGCTCCATGAGCTGGATGGGTTTTCCTATCGTGATATGCTGGGGCAGGACCCGATGGATAAAATTCCGGAAATGGATATCCTTGTTTTGAGTCCGGGCGTTCCGCTGGGATTGCCTTTCATCCGCCGGGCCTATGAACTCGGCAAGCAAGTTATTGCCGAGATCGAGCTTGGATTCGCCGTATCGAAGGCGGATTTTATTGCGATTACCGGCACGAATGGGAAAACGACAACGACGGCCCTGACGGGAGAAATATTTAAAAATGCCGGTATTTCAACGCATGTGCTGGGCAATATTGGGGTGCCAATCACACAAGAGGCGATGCAGACGGCACCGGGAGACGTGGTAGTCGCGGAGACAGCTGCGCTGCAGCTCGATACTATAGAATCCTATCGCCCGCGTGAAAGTGCGATCCTCAATATTACGGAAGACCATCTGGACCGTTATGGGACGATGGAAAATTATATTGCCGCCAAAGCGAAGATTTTTAAGAACCAGACTCCAAAAGATTATTGCGTACTGAATTTTGATAATGATATTGTCAGAGAGCTGGAACCGCAAATCAAAGCAAAGGTCGTTTGGTTCAGCGTGTCCACAGTGCCGCCGAATGGGGCGTACGTAAAAGACGGAATCATTTGTTTTTCACTGGACGGAAAAGAGCTTGATATTATGCCGGCGGAGGAATTGCGTATCCCCGGGCGGCATAACCTCGAAAATGCACTCGCGGCAACGGCTCTCGCGTGTTTGTATGGAATATCGGCGGAAGTAATAGCCAATACGCTTCGAACTTTTCCGGGAGTAGAACACCGCATCGAGTTTGTGCGTACGGTAAACGGCGTTACCTTTATCAACGACTCGAAAGGGACGAATCCCGACGCGACGCTCAATGCGATTCGCGCTATGGTCCGGCCCACGGTGCTTATTCTTGGAGGGTACGACAAAAAAAGTGATTTTGTGCCGCTGTATCAGGCATTTACGCCGATGATTAAGGCGGTAATTGTGCTTGGCGATACGGCAGGCAAGCTGATCGAGGCGGCCGAAAACTGCGGCTATCAAAACTATATCCGGGCAAATGGATTTGAAGATGCGGTTCTCAAAGCCTACAGTATAGCGGACGAGGGTGATAACGTATTGCTTTCTCCGGCATGCGCAAGCTGGGATATGTTTCGGAATTTTGAGGAGCGGGGGCGTATCTTCAAGGAAATTGTGAACGGACTTTAACATGCAGAAAAAGAGCATTTTACAAAAGGGATCGATCGATTATTCGATCTTGATCGTAACGTTGATATTAATCGCCTACGGGGTCATCATGGTATTCAGCGCCAGCTATTATATGGCGCAGTCTTCCAAGGAATATGATTACGATGGCTTGGCGCTTTTCAAAAAACAGTTGTTCGGCGCGGCAATCGGTTTGGCGGCAATGGTTTTTTTTGCATTTTTCGATTACAAAAAGCTGTTCAAGCTTCGCTATATTATTTTAGCGCTGGCCGGAATTTTTCTGGTTGCGGTGCTCATACCCGGCGTAGGAGTGAACCTGAATGGATCGTCGCGGTGGATCAGGGTGCTTGGCATCAGTATCCAGCCGGCGGAAATTGCAAAGATTGCGCTGATTATCTTTATCGCATCTTCAGTTTATCTCAACCGCAAGCGTATGGATACCCTGCGCTATGGAATGCTCCCCCCCCTTATTGTGCTTTTGCCAATTTGCGTACTTTTGTATTTCCAGCCGAATTATTCGGCGATCATTGTGCTGGCGGCGCTCACATTTATCATGATGTTTGTGGGTGGGGTGAAGGGCTGGCACCTTGCCGCATTGGGCGGCATCGGGGTTGTCGGAGGAGTCGTACTCATGGTGCAGGAGCCCTATCGGGTTGCGCGTCTCGCATCCTTTATGGATCCGTGGCAGAATCCGACGGGGGACGGCTACCAGGTAATACAGTCCTTATACGGCATCGGGTCGGGCGGGCTTTTCGGGCAGGGGATCGGAAACGGGACCCAAAAGCTCTCCTGGCTTCCTTATGGGGAGTCGGACTTTATTTTTTCGATCATTGCGGAGGAACTTGGACTCATCGGCGCGGTTCTGCTTCTCGCTTTGTTCATTTTCCTGATTTACAGGGGAATCAAGGTAGCGGCGACTGCCCCGGACCTGTTCGGGACAATGCTTGCGACAGGCATTATTACGCTGATCGGTTTGCAGGTGGTGGTCAATGTAGGCGTCGTGACCGCCTCTCTGCCGCCAACGGGGGTATCCCTGCCGTTCATCAGCTATGGGAGCTCTTCGCTGATTATATTTATGAGCATGATTGGGATATTGCTCAATATATCTAAACAGGGCAGGCGGATTATGATGGCAAACACAGTGCGCCAGAAGACATAATGGAGGAATCATGAAGGAACGGCGGAAAGCGCATAGTGTAGGGAAGACAATTTTGACGGTCGTGCTGGTGATCTTGATTCTTGCAGGAGCCGGTTACTTTACTTATGTTTATTTTCAGGTGGAAGACATCGAGGTGCAGGGCGATCATCCGGATTTTTCCAATGGTGATATCGCAAAGCTGGCGGATATCCAGCCAAAAACACATATGTTTTTCGTAGATACGGATGCAATCAAAGAAAAGATAGAAACGGAACCGTACCTCGAGGTAGACAGCATTACAAAAAAATACCCAAAGACCTTGGTGGTTGCTGTCGTGGAGCGTAAACCGGCGGCAGTGGTCCTATATTCGGACCAATACCCTTACCTTCTTGTGGACGTGAATGCTAACGTTCTTGAGATGCTGGCGGAGCCTCCGGCAGGGACATATCCTACGGTGACGGGCTTCGCGATCGATGCGGTGAACCTGGGAAAACAAATTTCAACACAGGACAGCTTTAAGCTTACAGTCTATACGGAGCTGATAAATGCGCTTGAAGAAAAAGAAATTAAAGACCTGATAGAAACGGTGGACCTGACGGATATCAACAACATCAAAATGAAAACCCGTGACGGCCTTGAAATTAAATTTGGGCAGTCTGACAAGGTAACTGATAAGGTGAAAATGATAAAGCGCATGATTCCAAAGCTTGCCGCGAGCGGAGGGAATACAACGGGGATATTAGACGTAACGATGGGGATATCGGCAACCTATCAGCTTACCGAAGACAGTACGCCCACAACGCAGGAGGACGGAATGCAAACTCCAGAGGATGACAACGCGCAGGGGGATGGGGGAGATGCCGATCCCAATGAAGGAGCTTCGCCGCAGAGCGGCGAATAGGTCTTTCTGCTATTGTGCAATATGTCCGGCCAAACGGGGCGAATATGACAAAAAATATACAAAAGTGTTTTGTTTTCCAAATAAATGTGATATTATATGCATAATGGTTTCTTATGTATAATGGAAACAGGATGCTAAGGTTGGTTTTTGAATGAGAGATTTCAAAACGGTTATCGAATTCGGTACTTCAAAAATTTCCTGCACCGTCGCTGAAAAAAAACAGCGTATGGGGCTGGAGGTTTTAGGGTACTCGCAGATTCCCTATGCGGGAATTAAAAAATCAAATTGGGTGGATTCCAAAAATGTGATTTATGCCTTGGAACAGGCATTGGAATCGTGTGAACGGCAAACCGGATTTCGTATCAGAAGCGCTGATGTCGGGATACCGGGTTCTTTTATTAAGGTCATCACGCAGACGGCTCAGGTGCCGGTAAAAGGACGTGTTACCGAGCGTGATGTCGACCGTCTGGTTGACCGCGCGCGCCGGTTCGATATCCTTGACGATTTGACACTGGTGCACGAGTGGCCCGCGTGGTTCCTGCTTGACGATAAAAATGTCTATCTCGAGCCCTACGACATTCCGACAAAGACTCTGCGCGGGTGCGCTTCTTTTACGTTCGCGAATAAATTTTTCCTGAAGGATGTCATGGATCTTTTGAATCATTTGGGAGTCCGGATAGATTATTTTATTCCCGAGCCGCTTGCCGAGGCGCTTTATCTGCTCACGGCTGAAAAACGGGATTCTTTTGCAGCGTTAGTAGACATTGGTTATTACAGCACGAATGTTTCCCTGATCTATGGCGATTCCATCTTGTATTTTGCCACGATTCCGATGGGCGGCGGCCATATCACAAGTGATATTTCCTATGCCATGAAGGTTGAGGCGGAAACGGCGGAGCAGCTGAAACGCCGGTATACATTTGGCCTGAGCGATAACAACAGCATTTCCCAATTGTTTGCAAAGGACTCGGAAGGGAAGCTTAAAAAATATCCTTATGATTTATTAAAGGAAATTATCGATGCGCGTGTCGAACATCTGATTACCTATATCGACCAGCATGTGGCCAAGGCGGAGGCAAAAATCGGCAGAAAAATCAACGTCTACCTTACAGGCGGAGGCCTTGCTTTCATGAAAGGCTCGGATAGCTTTTTCCGGGCGGTGTCCGGCAGGATACCTTCCCTGATAAAGGTTCCGAATACAAAGCTGCAGCCGCCGGATATGCATTCGGCGTATGCACTTATGCAATATGCGTATGACGGTTACATTCAAAGCAAACCACCAGCCAAAAAGAAAGGACTTTTTGGGAAAGGAAAGGATGTACTGTTTGAATAATTTATCCATAACAAGGAGGAAAACAAATGTCACTCGAATTTGATAATAACAGTGAAAATTTCGCGAAGATTCGCGTTTTCGGTGTTGGCGGTGCGGGAAACAATGCTGTCAACAGAATGATAGAATTTGGCGTAAAAGGAGCGGAGCTTATTGCGGTAAATACTGATAAGCAGGCTTTATTCCTGTCAAAGGCGGATCAGAAAATCCAAATCGGCGAAAAGCTTACAAAGGGTCTTGGGTCCGGAGCGGACCCGGGTACAGGCCGTAAAGCGGCAGAGGAAAGCAGGGACGAGCTGGAGCAGGCGGTAAAGGGGGCTGATCTTGTATTTGTATCCTGCGGCCTTGGCGGTGGCACAGGCACAGGTGCGGCGCCGGTTATTGCCGAAATCGCGAAGGAAGACGGCTGCCTCACGATCGGTTTTGTCACTAAGCCTTTCTGGTTTGAGGGGCATCCGCGCGCGAAGGCTGCGGAAGTGGGGTTTGAGGATTTGAAATCGGTTGTGGACACGATCGTCACGATCCCCAACGATAAGCTGTTGAATACGGTCGGAAAGGATACTCCGCTTGTCGACGCGTTTCGCGTGGCGGACGATGTCCTGCGTCAGGGAATCCAGGGGATTATCGACCTGATCGGCAAGCCGGCACTCATCAATCTGGACTTTGCAGATGTTAAGAAGGTTATGACCCTGCGCGGTATTGCGCACATGGGCATTGGAATCGGCTATGGCGAAAATAAAACGGTGGAAGCCGCGAAGCAGGCGATCAATAGTCCCCTGCTGGATACCACAATCGAAGGTGCACGGGGAATCATCTTTAATGTGACAGGCGACCCTTCCCTTGGTATGTATGAGATTCAGGAAGCTGCGAAGATCATTCAGGAGGGGGCAGATCCGGAGGCGGATGTGTTCTTCGGTGTGTGCATTGATCCCTCGCTTGACGACGAAGTGCGCATTACTGTGATTGCAACCGGCTTTGACGCACCAGAGACGGCAGGTATGCCCAAAGTTCAAAAACAGAAGGTAGAAGAGAAGATCGAATTTACGGACGAGGTTTCCCTGAATCTGGAACCTCCGATTCCGCATCGTGAAAAGGCGACCTTGAATACGAACACTTCTCCCATGCCGGAATTAAAGGAATCTGGAGTAAAAGATCCTGAGCCTTTGGATGCATTCGGGGATGAAGACCTCGAAATTCCTTCCTTCCTGAAAAAGAAGCCAAGAAGGAACCGCACCGATTATTAATTCCAACAGATAGTATAAGGCCTTTTTCTTAAAGAAAAGGGCCTTTTTTTCATTAAATATAAATAAACATAAAATTTCATTAAATAATTTCATTAAAACCTACATAAATCGACATAATTCATTGAGTAAATAATGTTACCATACAGCCAAAAGCAGCAAGGGGACGGGAATGAAGAAACAGCTGTGTGGCAAGGAAAATGCAGGCGTACCGCTTTTCCCGGCAAAAGACCTGCCTGAAATAAGCGGACCGGGATTGTACGAAAAAAGGTCGCTGGTTGAAAAGAATCTTGCGATCGTTACATTTGTGGCAAACAAATATACTGGACGGGCAACTGAATTTGAAGATCTGGTATCGGTGGGGAACATTGGACTGATTAAAGCGGCGGACACCTTTGACCCCTTTAAAAATGTACAATTTTCCACCTATGCTTCCCGTTGTATTGAAAATGAAATTTTGATGTATCTTCGCAAGAATACAAGACGCGAAGTGCCGCTGGGAAACTGGAAGGCAGAGAGGATGGCGGAATCGGGCGAAGATCTGGTATGGGCGGAAATGGAACGCAGTATTGATCTTGCAAGAGTTAAGGAAACCGCGAAAAGGCTTCCGCCAAAGCAGAAAAAGATCATCTGTCTGCGTTTTGGCTTTGGAGGAGAACGGCAAAGGACCCAAAAGGAAGTTGCCAGGATCGCCGGAGTCTCTCAGTCGTGCGTCAGCAAAGTGGAACGAAAATTCAGCTTCCTTTTAAAGGCGGCTATGGGCGATGATGTCAAATAGTGAAAAACCATGTATTTCTTATGAAAATGTGATATACTGAACACAATAGATCTAATTTACTGCGGAGGAAAAGCGAGTGAAATGTATTTATTGTGATTTTCCGGAAAGCAAAGTGGTTGATTCCCGTCCGGTCGACGATGGGACCTCCATCCGCAGGCGGAGAGAATGCCTGAAATGCGGGAAGCGCTTCACAACCTATGAAAAGGTTGAGAGTCTTCCTGTTTTTGTAATTAAAAAGGACGGAAAGCGGGAAGTATTTGATATTGAGAAGGTCAAGAAGGGCATTGTGAAAGCGTGCGAGAAACGCGAAGTGTCTTTTCAGGATATCGAAGAGCTGATTAACGAGATTGAGCGTTCCGTGTATAATTCTCCAAGTCAGGAAATCACGTCCCACGAGGTCGGGGAGATTGTGATGGAAGGCCTGCGAAAGCTCGATGAAGTCGCCTATGTGCGGTTTGCATCTGTTTATCGCCAGTTCAAAGATATCAATACATTCCGGGAAGAACTCAACAAGCTTTTGACGGAGAAATAAATGAACGCGTTTGAAACAAGGGTAAAGCGCGGTTTTTTACTGCAGGAAAAAAGCGGGGTTTCTTTTCTAACGATTCCTTCTTTTCTGGAAGCGGGCTTTTGGAAGCATTGCTATACAACGCGCAAGGGCGGTGTCAGCCGGGGATGCTATGCGTCCCTTAATCTGAGTAAAACAAGGGAAAATTCCCCGGAGAACAAAGAAGAGAATTACAGGCGTGTCTGCCGGGTTCTTGACGTATCCTATGAATCGCTTGCCCTGGTGAATTATGCGCATGGGGACGGCATTTACAATGCTTCCGTTGCGGATGCAGGCAAGGGAATTACACGCGAAAGCGATCTGCCTCCATGTGACGCGATGATTATCTATGAGACGGGAATTACTGCGGTTACGCTGCACGCGGATTGTGTTCCTGTCTTTTTTGCGGATAAAAAACAGAAAATCGCCTGCGTAAGCCATGCGGGCTGGAGGGGCGTTTACGAAGGCCTTCCGGCCAAGATCGTACAAACGTTCCTGCATAAATACGGGTCGGCGCGGAAAGATATCCTGATTGGGATAGGTCCCCACATTATGGCTGAGTGTTTCGAGGTGCGCGAAGACGTAGCGCAGCCTTTTAGCGAACGTTTCGGGAGCGAGACGGTCATCCGTAAGAACGGTAAGCTGTATGTCGATTTGCAGCATGCAATCTTGGAGCAGCTTGACCGCGCAAATGCCTTGCCGGAGAATATCACCTGCGCAGATATCTGCACCTATACAAGGGAGGACTTGTTCTTTTCCCACCGCAGGGATCGGGGAAATACCGGCGCAATGGGATCGTTTATCAGTCTCGAAACAAAAACTGTTTAAAGGAAAAATGACCGGTTTATTAATTAACCGGATAAGAATCTCAGATCAAAGAAGGTAGATGCGATGGACAGGATTTATTTGGATTACGCAGCGACGACCTACGTAAAAGATGAAGTGCTCGAGGCGATGAAGCCTTATTATAAAGAACACTTTGGAAACCCTTCAAGTATGTATGAAAGCGGAAGATATGCGAAAAATGCGCTCGATAAGGCGCGGGAAGACGTTGCAAAGTGTATTGGCGCGAAATATGCCAATGAGGTATATTTTACGGCGTGCGGTACGGAAAGCGATAACTGGGCCCTCAAAGGCGTGATGGAGGCCAACAAGGCCAAGGGAAAGCATTTGGTTACGACCGCTGTTGAGCACCACGCGATTATGGATACGGCTGAATATCTAAAGAAAAATGGCTATGACGTTACCTTTTTACCGGTAGATGAATATGGAATGGTAACAGCGCAGCAGGTAAAGGATGCAATACGGGACGATACGGTTCTCGTGTCTGTGGTTTATGCCAACAATGAAGTGGGTACGATTAACCCCATTGCCGAGATCGGCAAGGTGACGCGTGAGGCGGGCGTGCTTTTCCACACGGATGCGGTACAGGCCGCCGCCCATCTGCCGCTTGACGTTCAGGCGGCTAATGTAGATTTATTGTCCGTTTCGGCGCATAAGTTTTATGGCCCGAAGGGAATTGGAATGCTCTACATTCGCAATGGAGTTAAGATTGAGCGCTTTATGCACGGCGGCGCGCAGGAGCGGAAACGCCGCGGGGGGACGGAAAACGTGCCGGAGATTATTGGGCTCGCCAAGGCACTCGTCATGGCGACGGAAGAATTGGAGGAAACAAACAGCAGGCTCACAGAGCTGAGGGACTACATGATCCATGAGATCATGGAAAAGATTCCTTACACCAAGCTCAATGGACATCCGGAAAAGAGATTGTGCAACAATGTAAATATTTCGCTGGAATTTATTGAAGCGGAGGCCTCGCTTCTGAGCCTTGACCTTGCGGGGATCGAGTGTTCGAGCGGTTCTGCGTGCGCCAGCGGTTCGCTGGAATCCTCGCATGTATTGCTTGCTATGGGAATCCCGCCGGAGATTGCAAAGGGCGCGCTTCGCTTTACCATGGGAGAAACGACCACCAGGGAACAGGTGGACTATACGGTAAATGAGCTCGTGAAGCTTGCGGAACGGCTGCGGAAAATATCGCCGTTGTTCAGGTAGGCGCACGCATAAAGAAAAAGGAGACAGAAGAAATGTATACGGAAAAACTAATCAAACATTTTCAGGAGCCTCATAATGTAGGCGTTATGGAGGATGCGGATATTGTAGGCGAGGCGGGAAGCCCTACCTGTGGAGATACCACGACGGTCTATCTGAAGATGGACGGTGATGTCATCAAGGATATTTCCTTTCAGACCTATGGCTGTGCCGCAGCGATTGCAAGTTCAAGTATCCTGACGGATATGGTCAAGGGAAAGACGATAGAAGAAGCGCTGAAAATCACCAAGAATGATATTGTAGATGAACTTGGCGGAATGCCGGCTGAAAAGGTGCATTGTTCGCTTCTTGCGGAGGATGCTCTTAAGGCTGCGCTTAGTAAGGTGCTCGCGGAGAACAAATAGCAATTTACTTCCTGGCCCGTTTGGGTTATAATAAAAGCAGGCAGTTACAGTAAAGGAGGCGGGGCAATGTCAGATTTCGATAAGACGATGCAATTCAATTTCGATAAGGAACTGGAGAATCCTGTGCGCGGTATCATCCGTATCGTAAGCGAGGCAATGCGTGAAAAAGGTTATGATCCGGTGAACCAGCTCATAGGCTACATCGTTTCCGGTGACCCGACCTACGTGACAGGGTATAAAAACGCGCGTTCCCTTATTGCAAGCGTCGACCGTGACGAACTGCTTGAGGAACTCGTAAGTTACTATATCAAGCAAATGTAAAACAATTGAATCACGCCTGAATCAGAAACTGGCAGGCGTGATTTTTTGTATATATAAGGAGAATTGAGTGGGCAGGGTTTTAGGATTAGACGTAGGAGATGTACGTATCGGCGTGGCGCTTTCCGATTTATTGATGATTACCGCGCAGGGGATTGAAACCTATACGCGCCGGGATGAAGAAGCGGATATTCGTTATTTTTGCGAACTTATGGACTGTCGGGATGTAGATACCCTTGTGGTGGGACTTCCTAAAAACATGAATGGAACGTTAGGCGAACAGGCGGAAAAGGTTCAGGATTTTGCCGAAAAATTGAAAGCCGCCTGCGGCAGAAAGCTTGTTTACTGGGATGAACGGCTGACAACTAAAAGCGCCCATCGGACATTGCTGGAAGCTGATATGAGCCGGAAAAAACGAAAGGCGGTCGTGGACAAAATTGCCGCCGTATATATTTTGCAAGGTTATATGGACAGCTTATAAGGAGGAGAACAATGAACGAAGAAGAAATGAACTTGATTGAAATGCAGGACGAAGACGGGAATGTAATGAAGTTCGAGCATCTGCTTACTTTTGAAGTGGATGAAGATTTTTATGTCGCCTTTACGCCCATTGAGAAAATGGAAGAGTTTGACGTGGGCGAAGTTTTGATTATGCGGATCAGGGAGGACGATGAAGGGGATGTATATTTGCCTATTGAAACGGAAAAGGAGCTGGACGAACTGTGGGCGATTTTTCAGCAGCTTTATTATGAAGACGATGGCGAAGAAGGGGAGGAATAATCGGAAGGATGGCCTGGACAAAACTTTAAAAAAAGTTTCATGAAGGCTTGACAGGGACGTGAGTTTATAATAAAATAATAAACGCGCTGTGAATTCGGTGCGTATGTGATGTGTGGGAGTATAGCTCAGCTGGGAGAGCATCTGCCTTACAAGCAGAGGGTCACAGGTTCGAGCCCTGTTACTCCCACCATTCAATTCTTGCTAATTTATTTCTATGGCCTGGTAGTTCAGTTGGTTAGAACGCTAGCCTGTCACGCTAGAGGTCGAGAGTTCGAGTCTCTTCCAGGTCGCCATAGAATCCCTTTCCGGGCTTCCGGGCCCGGAGGGAACATAAGCGGGAGTGGCTCAGTGGTAGAGCGTCGCCTTGCCAAGGCGAATGTCGCGAGTTCGAATCTCGTCTTCCGCTCCAAATGGCGCCATAGCCAAGTGGTAAGGCAGGGGCCTGCAAAGCCCTTACCCCCAGTTCAAATCTGGGTGGCGCCTCCAGCCGCTAAAGCGGTACCGGATATCGCAACTTACATTTGTGAGTTGCGATATTTTTTTGCTCGAAAGCCGTACGAAGCGGCTGATGCTGGCATTTTTATTCAGAAAATGAAAACATTTAAGGAATTGGCAAAATATGTTGTGATTATTCCTGAAATATTTCAAAATAATAGTTGACGAATGTGGCTTTTTGTTGTACTATAGCATTAAACAAACAGAAAACAACTAAAATCAACAATTCCAAACAAGAATAGATGATCGTATCATGGAAGACAGGAGGTGCAAAATGCTGGCAGTAGAGCGCAAAAGTAAAATTATTGATCTTCTGGAAGCCAGGGGGCAGGCGGAAGTGAGCGAGCTTGCGCAGATGCTGAGCGTTGTGCCGGAAACGATACGCCGCGATTTGAAAGAACTGGAAATGCAGGGAGTCTTGCAGCGAACCCATGGAGGGGCTGTGCTTGCGGAGAAAAAGGAAGCCGACACGCTGCATTCGCTTAGAATAAAGCAACATTATAAAGAAAAGGTAAAGCTGTGCAAAAAGGCTGCACAGTTCATCGAAGAAGGAGATACGATTTTTGTCGACAACAGCACCACTCTTTTAAACCTGATTCGTTTTATTAATCCGGAATATAGCGTAACCCTGCTCACCAATTCCGTAGATGTGCTGCAGCTTGCGTCGACGCTTGAAAACCAGGTTACCGTTATCAGCAGCGGAGGAGTGCTGCACCGGGAGAAAATGTATCTTTCAGGATCGATTGCCGAATATATGCATACCGAATTTATTCCGTCAAAGGCATTTATTTCGTGTTATGGGATTTCACTGGAGTATGGGCTTTCGGATTGCAGTATGAATGAAGCGGCGTTCAAAAAAAATATGATGCAGGTAAGCCAAAAAACGTTTTGTATCGTGGATCATACTAAATTTGAAAAAAACGGCCCGGTGAAGCTTACCGGGATCGACGCATGCGACGTTCTGATTACAGATAAGCGCCTAGAGCCCCGTTATCAGGAGATGCTGCAATCGGACAATGTAATTATGGATATTTTTCATTGCGAAGAGCGTGAATGATAAATAATTTAAATAAAATAAAAAATGCGGAGGTAAGGAAATGAAGTTAGGATTCTTTGCGGCAAACTATGCGCATCTGAGCCTTGAAGAAGTGGCAAAGATCATGAGCGAGCATGGTTATGAGATGATGGAGATTCCGGCGTACATAGGGAATGGGCAGTTCGACTGCGACGAGATTCTGAAAGGGAACAATGCGGAAACCCTGAAAAAGATGCTGGAGAGTTATGGGATTACGATCTCGGCGCTGTCAAACCATGCGGACTCACTGCTGATCCTGGGGCCGTGGGGAGAGGATACGGACGGACTGTACAAAGGAACGAAGGAAGAAAAGATCAAGTACGGAACGGAGAGCCTTATCAAGACGGCGCAGGCGGCGAACGCGCTGGGGGTTCCGGTGGTAAACGGCTTTACGGGAGTGACGAACTGGGGGAGGTATTTTCCGTTTCCGTGCCCCCAGGGATGGGAAATGATGGAGAGGGATTTCGTGAAGTATTTCACGCCGATCCTGGACAAATTCAAGGAATATGGAGTGAAGTTTGCGGTAGAGCCGCATCCGAACAACTTCATCTATGATATTCACACGGCGAAGAAGGCGATCGAGCTTGTGGACGGGCATCCGTGCCTCGGGTTCAATATGGACCCGGCGAACCTGATCTACCTTGGGCTTCGGATCGAGAACTTTGTGGACGAGCTGGGAGACAGGATATTCCATGTACACGCAAAGGACGGGGAGATCGTAGAGCACAACATCCAGTACGGAGGGATTCTGATGCAGGGGGACTGGCAGAGGCTTGACCGTACGTTCCGGTTCCGGATACCTGGCTGGGGGAGCGTGCCGTGGAAGAAGGTGATTACGGAGCTGTCGATGGTGGGATATGATTACGTTCTGAGCTATGAGCATGAAGATGTGACGATGAGCGTAGGAGACGGAGTGGAGAAGGTATCGGCCTTCCTGAAGCCATTGATTATCAAGGCGCCGTATGAGGGAAGACGCGATAAGATATTCAACAATCCCTGCGAGAAATAAGTCTATTAAATAAGCTAAGTATATTAGAAAATTTTTAGGAGGATAGTGAAATGAGTTACAAGGAAACCCTGCTTGATCCGATTAAGATCGGGACAAGAGAGTGCAAAAACAGATTTTTTGTACAAGCGATGGAATGTACGGACGCGGATGCGGACGGCAATCCGACCGATCTCACCTATCAGAGATATGAGAACCTGTATAAAGGCGGATGGGGGCTAATCGATTTAGAGGCAATTTCCATTACGCAGGAAAGCCGTTCAAGACTGGCTCAACTGATGATTATGGAAAAAAATGTTCCGGCACTCACGAATTTTATGAAAAAGCTGAAGGAGGTAAACAAAGATCCGCTGATCGTATTCCAATTGACGCATTCGGGAGAACTGAGCAATCCGAAGTTCTCGCGCAGGGTTACTGTTATGCCTTCCTATAGCTATGGCGGAGACCTGCTTTCGGAAGAAGAAGTGGATAAAATCATTGACGATTTCGTTCTGGCGGCGAAGATTGCTCATGACGTTGGTGCGGATGGCATTGATATGAAGCTGTGCCATGGTTACCTTGGTTCGCAAATTCTGCGTCCGTTCAACAGCCGCAAGTGGAAATACGGCGGAAGCTGGGAGAACAGAAGACGCTTTGCTTTTGACCTGTACGAGAGGATTGCGAAGGAAGTCAATGATAAGAACTTCCTGATCGGTTCCAAAATCTCCGCATGGGAAGGCTTCCCGGGCGGATTCGGAACGGAAGGCCCGGATTCTCCGATTCTTGACCTGACAGAGCCGCTCGATCTGATTAAAGGCCTTGAAGAGCGTGGAGCGCAGTATATCGTTCAGTCCGCAGGCAGCCCGTCTATTACGGTTACACTTACGCAGGCAGAAAAGAACTATCCCTATATTGCCTACCTGCATCCGTATTTCCAGAAGGAATTCAAGAAGGTTCTTAAACCGGAGACTGTCCTGATTGGTTCCAACTATTCCGTATGGGGCAATGGCAACAAGAACTTGCAGATGATCGATCCGAAAGACAACACGATGTTCAAGGTTGGTTCGCATAATATCGAGAGAGGCATCGTCGATATGATCGGCCTTGGCCGGCAGTCCTTTGCTGATCCGCTGCTGCCTAAAAAGCTTGCGGACGGCAACGAGAAAGATATTCATTTCTGCACGCTGTGCGACAACTGCCTCGAGCTATTAATCAGGCAGGAGCACATTGGTTGCTGCACCTACAATAAGTATTACACGAACGTACTGGTTAACGTGCGAAAGGAAAAAGGGAAATTAACCCAAAATCATACCTGATTCAAAATAATTACAGCAGCTCCGGGGGGTCTGGACGACGGCCTCCCGGGGCATAATCTAAGTTGCAGCACGGAATGCAAAAATCATGACGGACCATATTGTATTACACCGGCATTTATGGTAAAATATATGGGTCAAATTGATATTTGTTTTTATGCCGAAGTGGCGGAATTGGCAGACGCACAGGACTTAAAATCCTGCGGGATTTAACCCCCGTACCGGTTCGATCCCGGTCTTCGGCACCAAAACCGTTCCTTGCGCTATTCCAGAGGAGCGGTTTTACCATATTAAACAGGTATTACATGCAAAAGCGCGTATCCGGCTGTGGATTTGGTATTGACAAATCTGCAAAAACTGATTATATTTAGAGAGCAAAAGATAATCATCAGGGTTTGGGGTATGTCGAATACAGGAGTGTTACGATTTTAATACAGAAAATCCTGATTTTTTTATGAGGTTTTACGAAAAGATAACAAAATGGTATCAAATAACAATATATGCTAGCGAAGGGTTTCGAAAAAGAAGAGAAAACAATAAACTTTTAATAACAAATAAAAAATAAATGTTGAAAAATGTATGCTCGTGAAGTATAATACATTTTAACAGGGTGAGAACCGCCCTAACACTTCTTGCTCAATATGGCATAAGCCGTTTGAGATATTCTAAGAACTAAGTAGGAGGAAACAAAACATGAAAAAGTCTTTGATTCTTGTGGTCTGCGTCGTTCTGGCAGTGGCCATGTTCGTAGGCTGTGCGGCTCCGGCTGCAACGCCTTCGGCGGAAGCGTCCACGGAAGCATCCACAGAAGCTTCTGCCGAAGCGTCCACGGAAGCATCTGAACCGGCGGCAGATGGCGAAGGTCCGCTCGTAGGTATTTCGGTACCGAACAACCCGACGGGTTGGGTTGCGGCAGTTCAGTGGTCTGCAAAGCAGAAAGCTGAAGAGCTCGGCCTCAACTACGTACTGGTTGCGTCCGACAGCGTAAACGATCAGGCAAACAAGATCGACGAGCTGATCCAGATGGGCTGCGAGTACATCGTTATGATGCCTGAGAACGACGAACTGGCAGTTGCTGCTCAGAAAGTTCTCGATGCTGGTATTACGCTGATCGACTTCGACCGTACTCTTGGCGACGTGCAGCCTGACTATTATGTAGCTGGTGACAACCCGGGCATGGGTGTTGCAGGCGGCGAATACATCGTTGACAAGCTTGGACCGGAAGGCGGCAAAGTTGTTATCATGAACATCCCGGCTTATGGCGAGATCTTCAAAGAACGTGTCGACGGCTTCAAATCCGTTGCGGCTGAGCATCCGGAACTTGAAATCCTTGGCGAATACGCTTCCGACAATGGCGCTCCCGAGACGGTTCTGACGGTTATGACGGACGTGCTGACCAAGCATCCGGAAATCGATGCGATCTATTCTTCCGACGATGAAATGTCCCAGGGTATCCTGCAGGCTATTAAAGAAAATGGCCGTACGGACATCAAAGTTATCACCGGTGGCGGCGGCGCGAAGACATACTTCGACCTGTTCGATGATTATCCGGACATCTGGGCTTCTTCTCAGACGTATGCTCCTTACATGATGGCGGATGCAGTACAGGTTGCTGCTGACCTGATCGCTGGTAAGGAAGTTGAGAAAGAACTCATCATCCCGACCACAAGCGTTGACCGCGAAAACGTTGAGCAGTATCTGAAAGACAACAACATCACGGAGGACGCTCCTTACTAAGCCTTGGCTTTGTAAAGAGGATTGTGACACTATGAGGAAATATCCAACGGGGCCATATGACCCCGTTGGATTATTTCAAGAGGATTTTTGTAACTGGCAGTGATGAGAGAGAATTGCCAGACCATGAACGAGGAGACATGCGTAAATGGAATATGCACTGAAAATGAATGATATCCATAAAGGTTTCGGCGGTGTTCCTGTGCTTAAGGGTGTTGATTTCAATGTTGAAACAGGAAAAATCCATGCGCTGCTTGGCGAGAATGGTGCCGGAAAAACAACACTGATGAATATCTTGGGCGGAGTCATTTCCATGGACAGCGGTAGCATCGAATTATTCGGAAACCAGGTAAAAATCAACAGCCCGGCAGAAGCCCAGAAGAACAGGGTTGCGTTCATTCACCAGGAATTAAATGTTGTAAACGACTTGTTCGTATACGAGAATATGTTCCTGGGCCATGAGCTGCGCAAAAAAAGCGGGGCGATGGATGCAAGCACGATGATCGACAAGACAAAAGAAGTTTTCGAGCGTATGCACGTTGATATAAACCCACGCGCAATGATGGGCGATCTGCAGGCGTCCTACAAGCAGATTGTAGAGATCGCAAAATCGATCCTGATGGACGCCAAGCTTATCATCATGGATGAGCCTACGACATCACTGACGCAGCCTGAGGTAGAAAACGTATTTGCGATCATGCGCAACCTGATCGAGGAGCATGGCGTTACCATTATCTTTATTTCGCACAAATTGGGGGAAGTTGTAGAGTTCTGCGATTATTATACCGTGCTGCGCAATGGCGAAATGGTAGGAACCCACCCAATCAGGGAAGAAAACGGAGAGCTTGCAAAACAGGCCGATATTGCCAGAATGATGGTTGGCAAAAGCGTTATGGATGTTGAGGTATATAAGCCCCATGAAATCGGAGAGGTTATCCTGAAGGCGGACGACTTATGCATCGACAGGCACGTTGAGCATGTAAGCTTCGACCTGCATGCGGGAGAAATCCTCGGTATCACCGGATTGCTTGGGGACGGCAAAGACGAATTGGTACGCGGTTTGTTTGGCGATATGCCTTTTAACAGCGGAACTATTGAGAAAAACGGGAAAGTTGTAAAGTATAATCATCCTGCGAAAGCGAAAAAAGCAGGCATTGGAATGCTTCCTTCCAACCGGAAAGAAAATGCAATCATAAAAGATCTGACGGTTATGCAGAATATGACGATCGTTACGCTGGATCAGTATAAAAACGGATTGTCCCTTTCGCACACCAAGGAAAGCAAAGTTGCTCTGGAATATAAAGAAAAACTAAATATAAAGGTGGACAATCTTGCCAATCTGATTACAAGCCTTTCCGGCGGAAATCAGCAGAAGGTAGTACTTGCAAAATGGTTGACCGCGAATCCTGATATTATGATCCTGTCAAACCCGACACAGGGTGTTGACGTCGGCGCTAAGAATGAGATTTATGGAATTATTATGGAACTTGCAAAAGCCGGGATGGGAATCATTGTCACTTCGGGTGAAGCACAGGAAATCCTAAAAATTTGCGACCGTGTATTGGTTATGTATCATGGCGTGCTTAAGGGAGAACTGCGTCGCAGCGAGCTCTCGGAAGAAGCCATTATGATACTCTCTACCGGCGGTGTATTAGATTGAGAGGGGGCAAAATAATGTCTGAAGAAGTAAAAGAGCTAAAAAAGAATACCGGGTGGCATAAATTTGTCAGAGAATATTCCATTATCCTGGTAGCCGTTGGACTGATTATCGTTGCTACGATTCTTGGCGGTTCGACGTTCATGAACGGGCAAAACTTTATCAATATATTCCGTAACAATACGGTACTTGGAATTATCGCCTTTGGTATGGCGTTTGTCATTATCACGGGAAACATCGACTTATCGGTCGGTACGCAGCTCGTTGTTGTTGGTATCGTCCTTTTGTCTGTGCTGAATGCGACGGGAAATATCGTTATTGCACTGATCGTGGCGGTATTGTTCAGCTGCGCATTGTCTGCGGGCGTAGGCGCGATCATAACAAAGGGACGTGTTCCTTCGTTCATCGTTACCTTAGGTATGCAGTACATTTACCGTTCTCTGGCGATATTTATTCTGGATGCCCGTGGGATTTCCGGCGAGGTAGATAATTTCCTGCAGATTTCAAACTATGAAATCGGTGGAGTCTTCCCGCTGCCGCTGATCTACTTTGCGGTTGTTTTCTTTGTCTGTTTCTACATTTCCAAGTATACGGTGCTCGGCCGGAGAATCTATGCGGTCGGCTCTAACGAGCAGGCAACCAGACTGTCCGGTATCGATACGGATAAGGTTAAGATTATGGCGTTTGTGCTGATGGGCCTCACTGTTGCAATCGCAACGATCATCGAAGCCTCGAGAATGAATTCCATCAACTCCGCATCTTCCGGTAATGGCTACGAGCTGAATGCAATCGCTATGGCGGTTGTCGGCGGTATCGCGATGGAGGGTGGCAAGGGCCATATGATTGGCGTTCTGTTCGGCGTTATCATTCTTGGTGTTATCAACAATATCCTGACGATCGTCGGCATGAACGTATATCTGGTCAATGCGGTAAAAGGCGCGATTATCATTGGCGCAGTATTGCTACAGCATAAGAAAAAAGATTAATAAAATTTCATGCTTTAAAAACAGAGTAAGACTCCTGTCCGCCAGTTTGGCGGGCGGGAGTCTTTTTTATGCCGAAAGGCCCTTACAATATCTAATATGGGAAAAACAGAGGAAATTTTCTTTTATATTGACACGCTTCTGCAGAAGCA
Source organism: Christensenella minuta (assembly GCF_003628755.1). NCBI lineage: Bacteria > Bacillati > Bacillota > Clostridia > Christensenellales > Christensenellaceae > Christensenella > Christensenella minuta. Next base: position 626,285 of record NZ_CP029256.1, read on the forward strand.
TTATAATGATAACAAACGAAAATAAACAATCGCAAATAAAAACATAAATCATGTGAAAATGAAACAGGGGGATTTATCATGCAGTATATTATTTCTTTGGATATCGGGACTCAGGGGACGAAATGTATTCTTTTTGATACGAATATGAATATGGTGGCGGACGCATTTGAAGTATCTAACCTGATTAGCCCTAAACCGGGGGTGGTATGGCAGGAGGCCGATGAAATCTATGGTTCCTGCGTACGAACTATAAAGGAAGTTATGGAAAAGTCTCAGATAGCGCCGTCGGATGTATGTTCCATTGGAATCGACAGCCAGTCTGCCGGAATTATGGGTGTGAGTGCTGACGGAGAGGCTTCCACATATTACGATTCATGGCTTGATATGCGCTGCGGAAAATATATGCATGAAATGCAGGAGCGGGCGGGCAAGCGGATCATTGAAATCTGCGGCGGACCGGCTTCTTATACGCATGGGCCTAAAATATTATGGTGGAAAAATGAACAGCCGGAAGCTTATGCAAAAACAGCAAAATTTGTGCTTCCAAGCGGATACGTCGTGGGGAAAATATGTGGTCTGAGGGGAGAAGAGGCAACCTTTACACATACTTGTATTCATTTCTCTAATTTTGGCGACAACCTGAAAAAGGAATGGTCGGAGGAACTGCTTGATCTCTTTGGGGTAGCAAAAGAGAAGATGGCACGGATCGCGTCCTCATTTGAGATCGCCGGGACGACGACAGCGGAATTTGCGAAGCAGAGCGGCCTGGTAGAAGGAATTCCAGTTGTAGTCGGTGCTGGAGATACTGCTGCGGGGGCCTTTGGCTCTGGAATCATAGAAGCGGGTATGTTGATGGATACGGCGGGGACGGCCTCGGTACTCTGCTGTGCGTCTGATGAATACCATCCTGATACGGAATTTGAAACGCTGGTACAGATGCCTTCTCCGGTCGAAGACCTGTGGCATCCGCTTGCGTATATCAACGGAGGCGGCCTGTGTATAAGATGGTTCCGGGATGAATTTACTGGAAAACCCGCCGCTTCCTATGATGAGCTGATGGCGGAGGCAAAAGACCTTCCTGCCGGAAGCGAAGGGATATTATTTGTTCCTCATTTCTGCGGGCGCGTTCTGCCTAACAATCCTTATGTAAAGGGAAGCTTTATCGGCCTCGACTGGAAGCATGGCAGGGGACATATGTATCGGGCTGTCATGGAGGGAATTGCCTATGAATATGCATATTATTTCAGTATTCTGAAAAAGGAGCATCAGAGCACAAAATTTGAAAAGCTGTATACAACGGGCGGCGGTTCCAAGAGCCCTCTTTTCAACCAGATTAAAGCAGATGTTTTAGGAATTCCTGTAGTAGCTTATGAACAGGGCGAAACGGCGCTTGCCGGAAGCGCGATTATTGCAGGTTGCGGAGCAGGCGTGTTCAGCGACTACAAGGAGCCGATGAAAAACCTTGGCAAGGAGGGAGCCGCTTTCCAGCCGAATATGGAAAATCATGAGAAATACCAAAAATATGCGGAGCAGTATCTGAATGTAATCAGCGCCCTGGAGCCGGTTTACAAGAGCGGCGTATATGAGATTGAAGGATAGGAAAGGAGGAGGGAGTATTGAACAAAAGTGGTGAAGACGGTATGTTTGCGGAAGAACGCAAGCATATGATTGTCGATTTGGTAAATAAGAATATCAAAACGACAGTAAATAATTTGTGCGAGGAGTTCTCCGTTTCCCCGGCGACGATCCGCAATGACCTGCGTGAGCTTGAAGAGGCCGGCCTCTTGAAGCGTACGCATGGCGGCGCGATCAGCAATATCAAGGCCAATTACGAGCCGAACGCCTATCAAAAGGAAATAGAGCATGTAAACGAAAAAAAGGCGATTGCAAAACGTGCGGCACAATATGTGCACGAGGGCGATACGATTGCCCTTGACACGGGGACTACAACCTTTGAGCTTGCCAAGCTGCTGGTGACGTACGAAAACCTGACGGTTGTGACAAACGATTTACAGATTGCGGCTTTTCTCGAGCGCAATGGCAAGGCGAACATTATTATGGCAGGAGGGGCGGTACGAAGGAATTTTCATTGCACCGCCGGACAGAAAGCGATCGATACGCTTTCCGACCTCAATGTGGATAAAACCTTTTTGGCGGCAAACGGCGTGAGTGCGAAACGGGGAATTTCGACTCCCAATATTGATACCGCGCATGTCAAGGAGAAACTGGTATCATTGGGTGATGAAGTCATTTTGCTTGTGGACAGCGCTAAATTCGATACGTCGACCTTTGTGAAGTTTGCCGACCTTAAGGGGATTGATTTAATTATTACCGACAGCGGAGTAGACCCTGAATATGTTGAACTTTTGGAACGCGAAGATGTGACGATTGAAATTGCTAAAATGTAAACAAAACGCTACTGTTTTCATGAAAAGCGAAAATAAATGATAATAAACTATTGCAAAACGATAATAAATTCAGTATAATAAAGGTAATGAAAAATTTGAAATTCCATATCAGATTTTGAGCGTTCCGGAGGAGGAAAACTATGAAAAACGGCAGAATTGGAATTTGTCTGATCGGCGCAGGACGTGCGGGAATGATCCATGCAAACAATTTTAAAAACAAGGTGAACGGCGCTTATATGGCGGCAGTTGTCGATGTTGTGGAAGATGCGGCAAAAGCTGCTGCGGAAGAACTGGAAATCACAAAATATTATACGGACTATAAAGAAGTACTGAAAGACGACGAGATTGACGCCGTGGTTGTGGTTTCACCCACCAATCTGCATAAAGATATCGTGATTGACTGCGCAAACGCGGGAAAACATATTTTTTGCGAAAAACCAATGGCTATGGATTCCCGGGAATGCGAGGAGATGGAAGCAGCCGCAAAGAGGAACAATGTGAAGTTGCAGATTGGCTTTATGAGGCGGCATGACGCAAGTTTTATCCAAGCGAAGGAAGTGATTGATTCGGGCGTAATCGGAGATGTCGTGCTGATTCGCTCCAATACGCGCGGACCCAGCAAACCGCGGCCGTGGATGTATGATATCAAGAAGAGCAACGGCGTCCTTGCCGAACTCAACAGCCATGATATTGACTGTGTAAGGTGGCTTGCCGGGAGCGAAATTAAGTCTGTCTATGCGATTGCGGGAAATTACCGGAACCGTGAAGTTGCAGAGGAGTATCCAGATTATTACGACAGCGTTGTAATGACGGGCGTATTCGAGAATGGAATCCAGTACTCCATCGACGGCGCCGCGTATGTGCAATATGGTTACGATGCGAAGGTGGAGGTCGTAGGCACGAAGGGCGTGATTCATATTGGGAAGGAAAACGGAAGCAACTATACGGTGGCAGCTCCGGAAAGCGGAATTTCCACGCCCTATATCAACAGTTGGATGACTCTCTTCAAGGATGCGTATCTGGCAGAGGACATTGGGTTTGCGGAGTGCATTCTGAACGATACGGAGCCGAAAGTAACGGGACACGACGGAAAAATGGCGGTAAAGATTGTAGAGATCGGGAACCAGTCGATTGCGGAAAAGCGCATTATTGAGCTTTGAGGAGGAAAACTATGTTAGCATTGAGATTATATGGACCGAATGATATCCGGCTGGATGATATTCCGGTGCCTGCGATTAATGAAGATGAGATTCTGTTGAAGGTAGACGCGGCGGCCGTATGCGGTACGGATGTCCGTATGTGGCAGAATGGCTATGCGGGAGTGGATGAAGCGCATCCGCGTGTGCTCGGTCATGAATTCGGCGGCACGATCGTTGAGGTCGGAAAAAATGTAAAATTCTATCAAAAAGGCATGAAAGTAGCGCTTGCGCCGAATATCGGCTGCGGAATCTGCGACAGATGTGTTGCAGGACAACCGCATTTGTGCGATAATTATAGAGCATTCGGAATTAATATGGACGGGGCGTTTGCCGAATATGTAAAAGTTCCGAAGGAAGCAATTATCTACGGGAACCTGATGGTGATGCCAGAGGGAGTGACCGCGGAAGAAGCGGCGGTGAACGAACCGCTCTCCTGCGCATATAACGGTTCGTTGAAATGCGATATCAAGCCAGGTGAATATGTTCTGGTTGTGGGCGCGGGGCCAATCGGTATCATGCATGCGATGCTTGCCAAGATGGCGGGCGCGGCGAAGGTTATGATGAATGACCTGTCGGCGGAACGCCTTGCGGAATGCGAAAAGATCATTCCGGGAATCGTGACGTATTGCGGTGAAGATCTTCCGGGATTTGTGAAAGAGCAGACACGTGGGAAAGGCCTTGACGTGGCGATCACAGCGTGCCCGGTGCCAGCTGTACAGGCGGCGATGCTTCCGCTTATGAACTATGGCGGCCGCGTAAATTTCTTCGGCGGCATACCGGCGTCAAAGCAGCCTGTTCCGATTGATACGAATCTCGTGCATTATAAGGAATTGTTCCTGACGGGTTCGACACGTGCAAGCATTTGCCAGTTCAGGCAGACCCTTGACTTTGTTTCGGAAGGCCTGATCGACATTAAGAGCATCATCACGGGACACTACGATATTAAGGATATCCTGGTAGCGTTTGATAATGCGAAAGCGGCAAAAGGACTCAAGAATGTAATAACATTCGGATAAAGGAATGGGTATAGATGAGTGATTTTGTAAGAACCGTAACAGGGGATGTTTCCCCAGAGACGCTGGGGCATTGCCAATGCCATGAGCATATTTTCCTCGAGATGGATAAGTCTTACGAGGTGACCCCGGTGCTGTATATGGACGACTACGAAAAATCTCTTGCTGAATTAAACGACTATCGCGCCGCAGGCGGCGGCGCGATAGTCGATGCACAGCCTGTTCTCGGCGGACGTATGGCGGAGCTGCTCGAAAAGGCTTCGGTGGAAAGCGGTATTAAGATTATTGCGTCCACCGGCTTTCATAAGACGGTATTTTATTACGAAAACAGCTATATCTTCGAGAAAGATGCAGACGAGATCACGAGGCTTTATATCGGGGAAATCGAAGACGGTATGCTTTCATCCAAACGGGATGGGGCAAAGCGCCTTGGCTGCCGTGCAGGGCAGATTAAAACGGCGATCGATAAAAATGGAATCCACGCAGATGCAACGTATGAAAAACTGTTTGAAGCTGCCGCAGGCGCGGCGCTCAGTACAGGAGCTCCCGTTATGGTCCACATCGAACAGGAAGCGGATGCGCTGCATGTTGTGGATTTTTTTGTGAAAAAGGGCCTTAGCACGGATCAGTTGATCCTGTGCCATCTGGACCGTGCGCGGTATGACTTCGGCTATAACAAAGAATGTGCGCAAACGGGCGCGTTTATGGAATATGACACCATCCATAGGCTGAAATACCACGACGATACGCAGGAAGCCGAGCTGATTGAGTTTATGCTCAAGGAAGGCTTTGATACACAGCTTTTGTTGGGACTGGATACTACAAATGCCCGCCTCCGCAGCTATGGCGCAGATATGGGGCTTGATTTTATCCTCAAAACGTTTATTCCGTTTATGGAAGGCCGCGGTGTAGAGGAACAAACCATGCATAAGATGCTCGTTGCAAATCCGCAGCAGGCATTGAAAATAAAGTAAGGAATAAGAAAAAAGGAGTGTGTAAGAAAATGTTTAACTTTGAACCCGCAACACAACCGACAATGTACTTCATTGGGGTAACGACAGGGAAATCTTCTATCATGAAGGTGTTCCCGGAATGGGCGAAAGCTCTTGGCCTGAAGGATACGGTCATGAAGGGAATCGATATCGAGATCCATGCCGAGCCTGAAAAATACAGAAAAGTCGTTGAATTCATCAAAAATGATCCGCTGTCCTATGGCGCGCTTGTAACGACGCACAAGATTGATCTCTACAACGCGACAAAAGATATGTTTGAATATCTTGATCCATATGCGCAGAAGTTTGGCGAGCTGTCGTCTATCTCCAAGCGGGGAGACAAGCTGTGCGGACACGCGAAAGACCCGATTTCGAGCGGTCTTGCACTGGAAGAGTTTGTTCCGAAAAATTATTGGAAAGACCATCCGGAAGCGGGTGTGTTTATCATGGGTGCGGGCGGAAGCGCGATCTCCATGTGCTCTTACTTTATGCGCCCTGAATTCGCAGGGAACTATCCGTCGGAAATCGTGATCGGCAACCGCTCCAAGCCGAGGCTAGATGAGATTGAAGCGATCAACAAAACGCTCAATCCGGGCAGCGTGAAGTGCTCTTATTATCTGACTCCCGAACCGGGCCAGAATGATAAGGTGATGGAAGAAATGGGCAAGGGGTCTTTGATTATCAATGCGACCGGCCTTGGGAAAGACCGCCCGGGCAGCCCGCTTACGGATGCGGCTCAGTTCCCGCAGGATGGTCTTGTATGGGAGATCAACTACCGCGGAGACCTTCTGTTTATGCATCAGGCGGAAGCGCAGGAGAAGGAAAAGAACCTCCATGTGGAAGATGGCTGGAAATATTTTATTTACGGCTGGACTCAGGTTATTTCGGAAGTGTTTGATATTCCGATCGAAGGCGAAGTTCTGGATGAGCTTGATAAGATCGCTGCGAAATTCAACCAGAGATAAACTAAAAATGGATCGGATTCCGCCGCCGGTCCGGCGGCGGAATCTTGTTTATCAATGATTACTCCCAGGCAGCGCTGTGAGCGCGCGGGGATTCTCCAGTGAACCGTGAATATGCGGCACTGACGTTCGGAGGTTACTAAAAATGGGTAATGCGGAAAAATTTGATTGGGTACGTGGTTTTACGTGTGACTTTGACCTTATAAACGGTCTTTCTAAAACAGCGGAAAGCACAAAGCGTTATCTTTCCCAAATGAAGGGAATGTATGCGGACGATGCAGCGTTTGATAAAATGCTGGAAGGCGGAAATGATCCGCTTGTATATGAGTTCTATGAAATGGGCGCTCCCGAGCTTCCCGGCGACCTTGCGTTTGGCACAAGCATCACATATCCGGGAAAAGTAGGCGACGAATATTTCATGACGAAGGGGCATTTCCATACCATCCTCGATACCGGGGAAGTGTATTATTGTCTGAGCGGACATGGTTATATGCTGCTCGAAAGTCCGGAGGGAGATTGGTCGCTGCAGGAAATGACGGCTGGCGAGGCTGTTTATGTCCCTAAGCGTTATGCTCACAGAAGCATCAATATCGGCGATACACCGCTGGTGACGTTCTTCGTATTCCGTGGGGATGCGGGCCACGACTATGGCACGATTGAAACGAAGGGATACAGGAATCTCGTTGTAGAAAAAGATGGCAAGGCGGTAGCTGTACCGAATCCTAAGTGGGGTGAATGAGCATGAAGATATTGGTAACTCCCACTTCCTTTCTGAAGCCGGAGAATGCTGCTGCAAAGGCGAAGCTGGAAGCGTTTGCGGACGAGGTTGTTTACAATGACCTCGGGCGGCCGTTACAGGCGGAAGAGATTCTGGAGCGCCTTGATGGTGTGGACGGTTATGTAGCCGGCCTTGATTATATCACTGCGGACGTGCTCAGCAAGGCGCCGGACTCTTTGAAGGTAATTTCGCGTTATGGCGCGGGTGTTGACCGTGTGGATATGCCTGCGGCAACGGCAAAAGGGATTAAAGTAACCAATACCCCGGGTACGAACTCGGTAGCGGTGTGCGAGCTTGCATTTGCATTGATGCTATGTGCGGCGCGGAATATCCCCAAGCTGCATGCTGCGGTTGAGAAAGGCGAATGGCCGCGAAGCCAGGGAATTGAGCTTCGCGGGAAGACGCTTGGCATTGTAGGCATGGGTGCGATTGGAAAGAATCTCGCAACACGCGCAAAAGCGTTCGGAATGACGGTCAATGCATACGATCCTTATTTTGACGAAGCGTTTGCAAAGGAAAACGGAATCGGCAGGATGGACCTTGACGAGGTCCTTACGACTTCAGATTTCATTTCCCTGCATGTACCGCTCAATGATTCGACACGGCATATGATTGACGCGGAAAAAATCGCAGAAATGAAAGACGGCGCAGTTGTAATCAATACGGCACGCGGAGGAATTATTGACGAACAGGCTGCCGCGGATGCGGTGAAGAGCGGCAAACTCGGCGGTCTTGGTCTTGATGCGTTTGAGCAGGAACCGCTGATCGAGTCTCCTTTGAAGGGACTTGATAATGTAATTTTCACGCCCCATACAGGCGCACATACGGCGGAAGCGGTGAGCGGAATGGGAAGCATGGCGGTCGATAATGTGATCGCGGTTCTTTCGGGCGAGAATTGCCCGTATGTCTTAAATAAATAAGCAGGTGGATAATATGGAAAAATTAGAAGTTCTGAGAAGACTTGAAGAATGCGGAGTTGTGGCGGTTGTACGCGGCAACAGCGAAGAAGAAGTTATGAAGATCATTGATGCGTGCATTGCAGGCGGGATTATCGGTATTGAAGTAACGTTTACGGTACCGGGTGCCGTGGATATTATCAAAGCACTTGCGAAGCGCTATGATCCTAAAGACGTGCTGATCGGCGCGGGTACGGTTCTCGACCCGGAGACGGCGCGCGCAGCAATTCTGGCCGGAGCTCAGTTTATTGTGGCCCCCTGCCTTAATGCGGATACGGTAAAAATGTGCCTGCGTTACCAGGTTGCGTGCATGCCCGGCGCAATGACGATTAAAGAAACGGTTGACTGCCTGGAGGCAGGGGCGGATATCGTGAAGTTGTTCCCCGGAAACCTCGCGGGTCCGAAGATGATTAAAAACATTAAGGGGCCGCTGCCGCAGGTGCGTATTATGCCTACGGGTGGTGTGAACGCCGCAAATGCGGGTGAATGGATTGCCGCCGGCGCAGTTGCAGTCGGCGCAGGCGGAGACCTGACGGCGGGAGCGAAAACCGGCGATTATGAATCCATTACGCGGATTGCCAAGGAAATGGTGGCAGCCGTAAAGGAAGCGCGCAAATAAATAAAAATTTTTCAGTTTGATATGCACGAGGGCTGCGGCAACCTATGTTTCGCAGCCTTTGCTGTATTTTGGGCGGAAAAAAGGGGCGGTTTTAGACATGAATTTAGCGGCTGTTTCGATTGGAAATGCGCGAAGGAATAATCGGAAAAATGTCCGTACATTCTATCAAAAAATTCATGGCATATTTCTCTTGTTGCTGTTGACTTGGAGCGGCTTTTGGTATATCATAGAAACATAAACAGACAGAAAACAACTAAAAACAACATTTTCAAAAATGTAGTGTGAAAAAAATGGACTTGTAAGCTATATGAAAATAAACAGGAGGTAAGGAAATGAAGTTAGGATTCTTTGCGGCAAACTATGCGCATCTGAGCCTTGAAGAAGTGGCAAAGATCATGAGCGAGCATGGTTATGAGATGATGGAGATTCCGGCGTACATAGGGAATGGGCAGTTCGACTGCGACGAGATTCTGAAAGGGAACAACGCGGAAACCCTGAAAAAGATGCTGGAGAGTTATGGGATTACGATCTCGGCGCTGTCAAACCATGCGGACTCACTGCTGATCCTGGGGCCGTGGGGAGAGGATACGGACGGACTGTACAAAGGAACGAAGGAAGAAAAGATCAAGTACGGAACGGAGAGCCTTATCAAGACGGCGCAGGCGGCGAACGCGCTGGGGGTTCCGGTGGTAAACGGCTTTACGGGAGTGACGAACTGGGGGAGGTATTTTCCGTTTCCGTGCCCCCAGGGATGGGAAATGATGGAGAGGGATTTCGTGAAGTATTTCACGCCGATCCTGGACAAATTCAAGGAATATGGAGTGAAGTTTGCGGTAGAGCCGCATCCGAACAACTTCATCTATGATATTCACACGGCGAAGAAGGCGATCGAGCTTGTGGACGGGCATCCGTGCCTCGGGTTCAATATGGACCCGGCGAACCTGATCTACCTTGGGCTTCGGATCGAGAACTTTGTGGACGAGCTGGGAGACAGGATATTCCATGTACACGCAAAGGACGGGGAGATCGTAGAGCACAACATCCAGTACGGAGGGATTCTGATGCAGGGGGACTGGCAGAGGCTTGACCGTACGTTCCGGTTCCGGATACCTGGCTGGGGGAGCGTGCCGTGGAAGAAGGTGATTACGGAGCTGTCGATGGTGGGATATGATTACGTTCTGAGCTATGAGCATGAAGATGTGACGATGAGCGTAGGAGACGGAGTGGAGAAGGTATCGGCCTTCCTGAAGCCATTGATTATCAAGGCGCCGTATGAGGGAAGACGCGATAAGATATTCAACAATCCCTGCGAGAAATAAACTTAACAGGAGGAAAAATGAAATGGCAAGAATGATGAAGGCACAGGTTGTGGAATCACCAAACAATATGGTTCTGAAGGAAGTTCCGGTTCCGGAAATCAATGATGATGAAGTGCTGATCAAGGTAAAATATTGCGGCATTTGCGGTTCTGACTGGAGCATCTATACCGGGAAATATGCGGCAGACCAGCTTCCGCTGATTACAGGGCATGAGATTTTCGGTGTGATCGAAGAAGTGGGCCAAAATGCGAAGGGAATCAAAAAAGGTGATCGAGTTGCGGTGGACATCTGCCTCACCTGCGGAACCTGTTATTTCTGCCGCCGGGGCGACGGGCTGCTCTGCGAATCCTTTACGCAGCTTGGTATCCATACGGACGGCGGCTTTACCGAATATGTAAAAGCACCGTGGAAAAATATCTATCATATTCCGGACAGCATGGACGATTATACGGCAACGTTTGTAGAGCCTCTTACTGCGACTCTGCAGGCAAGTAAAAAGATGGATGCCAGGATTGGCTCTTCCTGCGTTGTGATTGGCTGCGGTCTTGGAGTCGTGCATGCCCTGTTAGCAAAGCTGCGCGGCTGTGCACCGGTAATTCTGGTGGGTGACAGTGAGCTGCGCCTCAATATGGCCAAAGAGATGGGGATCGATTATACGATCAATATCAAAGAGGTGGACGATCCGATCGCGGAAGTGAAAAGGCTTACGGGCGGCGTTGGCGCAGACTATGCAATTGAAGCGGTCGGGCATCACAGCACATATGAACAGGCGTTCGCCATGCTTCGCCGCGGCGGAAAGCTGGAAGCGTTCGGCGTGTGCGCGACGGACGATCTGATGCAGCTCGCACCCTATGATTTTGTTCTGGGAGAGAAGAAGGTCAGTGGTTCGTGCGCAGGGATTGGCAATGACTGGGGCGATGCGATTCGCCTGCTCGAATACAAGAGAATTGATCCGAAGCCGATGATTTCCATGGTGGTTCCGCTGGAAGAGCTGGAGGATGCGCTTAAGGAACTGCGCACTAATCCTAACCTCTTTAAGGTTTTGGTATCTCCCGAAATCAAGGAACGGGTGGTATTTTAAGTATGAAAATAGAAGGAGCGGATCATATCGGAATTAATGTCAGTAATATGGAAAGAGCGCTTCATTTTTACCATGATTTGCTGAAGTTGCCGATTTTGCGGGAAAAGATTGACAATGGGGATAACGATATCTACTACCTACAGCTGGGAGCAGATTCCCGGATTGAGCTTTTCGATTATCATGGCTCCAGTGAAAAGAAAGAAGTTGCGGAAAGCGATCTCGGTTACCGACATCTTGCAATACGCGTCGATGATGTAGACGAATGGGCGGCGTATTTGAAAGAGAAAGGCGTACCGATTCGCTATGGCCCGGAAAGCCTTACGCACCTGGGTTCACGCGTATGCCTGATTGAAGATCCGGATGGAACGGAAATCGAGATTTGCGCAGCATTATAAGTCTGACAAAAAGCCACCGGAAACGGTGGCTTTTTTTAGTAAATCCATTGATTTATTTTCGTTTTGTGTTACAATAAAGATATATTAGTGTTGGATGTTATTTTTTACTAGCTTTTTAGTGCGAAATTATTATCGAATTTTGTTGTTTGAGGTAGATGCTTCTATCATTTGGTGCTATAATAAGAGAGTGTTATGATAAGTTTGAAATGGTTTCTCGATCGAGAAAAAATGAGGGAGGTTAACCTGTTATGATGAAAGCACGTCTGGTGCCGCTTTATTTTGATGCGGCAAATGAGAGGGAACGGGGAGAGTTTAAAGAGCAACTTGACAGGCTGAAAGAAATGTACGGTGATGTTGCTGAATTTCTTGAACCGGTTTGTGTAGGAAACGCCCTGCCGGAAGCGGCGGATGCGGTTGTATTTCCGCAGTTGATCGGTGCGGCATTCAAGGAGAGTGAAAGCCTTAAAAAGTACGATTTGCCGATGATCGTTCTGACATCGAAGTTTGGTACGGTGGAAATGTGGGACTGGGAGATTGTATACTATCTCCGCGAAAAAGGTATGAATGTCTTTTCACCCTACAACATTGAACTGGCCAAGGTTGTCATTCGTGCAATTGCGGCCAAGGTGCAGCTTAAGCAAGGCGTAAAATTCCTGATGTTTCAGGATACGCCGGGCGAAGGTATGCAGGCCTATATCTTCAAGCGTTTTTACTGGTGGGAGGATGAAGCGACTCAGACAATGGCAAACGCCTTCGGCATGAAGTTGATTCATAAGAGCTGGAGAAAACTTGCGGAGGATGCGAAGGCTATATCTGATGACGAAGCGCGCAAGATAAGTGCCGACTGGGATATCAACAAAGCCGAAGACCTTACAGAAAAGTCTTTTCTTTCGGCAGTAAAGCTATATATTGCCGCTAAAGCGGAATGCGAAAAAGAAGGCAATGTAGTTGGTATCGGCTGCAATTGCCTGAACGAAAGTTTCTATTCCGACAGCACTCCGTGCCTCGCATGGAATATGCTGTTTGAACGGGACGGCATCATATTTGCTTGCGAGGGAGATACGCTTACGCTACTTTCCAATTATATGATCTACCAGTCGCTGAAAGCACCGTTTATGATGAGTAATGTCTATCCGTTCCTCGTTGGGATGGCTGCTCTTGCGCATGAGAAAATCGATAAATTTCCGGACATTGAGGATCCGGACAACCATGCACTCGTAGTGCACTGCGGATATTTCGGACTCGTGGCACGACAGTTCTGCTCGCGGTGGATTCTCCGGCCGAAGGCGCTTGAAATCGTAGATGACAACGCTGTTGTAGTGGATTGCGAATTGCCGAAAGGGCCCGCAACGTTGGCAAAAGTCACGGCGGATATGAAGCATATTGTTATTATTGAGGCTGAGATTGAAGACTATGTGCAGTATCCGGGCAGCGATTGCCGCAATGGTGCCCTGATCCGCTATAATGACGGTCACAAGGTAATGGAGGGATTAAGCTCGCACCATGCTATTGTGATGTCCGGCGACTGGAAGGTCCAGCTGCTTCAAATGGCAAAGGTATTCGGCTTGGAGCCGACAGTTCTATAATAATTATTAAGCTCAGGAAAGGGAGGACTAGAAGATGAAAATAGGTATTGACAGTTATTGCTACCATAGATTTTTTGGCGAGGTATATGACGATCAGGAAGCACCTAAAAAAAATATGACGATGGAAGATTTCCTGTGCCGGGCGAAAGAGCTTGATGTAGACGGCGTTTCGCTGGAATCGTGCTTCTTCCCAAGTTTCGATGAAGCCTATCTTGCTGACCTGAAAGGCCAGCTTGACGAATATGGCTTTGACCGGGTATTTGCATGGGGACATCCGGACGGACTTGAAAGAGGCGGAAATCCGCAGGCCTTTGAGGATATGAAAAAATTGATTCCCTGCACGAGGATGATCGGCGCGGATACGATGCGCGTAACCGGATCGAGCCTGATGTTCCGGCATGAAGACCACGGTCCACAGGTGAAAGCGCTGATTAAACAATTTAAAGAAGCAGTCAAAATCGCGGAAGACAATGGTGTGAGAATGGCCGTTGAAAATCATATCGACTTCACGGCAGATGAAATTTATCAGATTCTTGAAGGGGTTGATTCTCCGAATTTTGGCGTGAATTTTGATACTGGGAATTTCCTGCGCCTGCTTGACGATCCAATTGCGGGGATGGAAAAATTGGCTCCCTACGTATTTGCCACACACATCAAGGACCTGAAGATTGAGCCTTCCGCAAACCCCACCGATTGGTTCTTCTTTGCTGGTGTACCGGTAGGAATGGGCCTCATTGACAACCAGAAACTGGCCGAAATCCTCCACAAGAACGGCTATAAGGGATTCCTTGCCGTTGAGATCGACCATCCGCACAGTGACTGGGCTGGCTTTGAGGATGAAGCAGTTGGCATCAGCGTAAAGAATCTTCGCAAAATTGGCGATTCACTGAAATAAACAAAGGAGATTTGCTATGAAGAAAAAATTGAATATTGCCCTGATGGGCAGTGGTTTTATGGGAAAAGCCCACAGCTATGCGTGGACGCTCGTCAATAAGTTTTTTGATGTCGATTACGAACCCGTACTCAAAGTAAACTTTGGAACGGATGAAGAGCTGACGAGGGAGTTTGCTGAAAAGTGGGGATGGGAAGAGATTTCCACTAATTGGGAAGAAGTGATTAACCGCGACGATATTGATATCGTAGACATCGTGACACCTACCTACATCCACAAGGATATGGCAGTTGCCGCTGCCAAAGCGGGAAAGCACATTTTCTGCGAGAAACCCTGTGCGGTTACATACGACCAGACTAGGGAAATGGCGGAAGCAGCGGACAAGGCCGGTGTAGTAAATTATTTAAACCATAACTACCGCAGGGTCCCGGCGGTTGCATTTGCAAAGCAGATGATCGAAGAGGGTAAACTGGGTACGATCTATCACTGGAGAGGTGTATATTTGCAGGATTGGGTCATGGACCCGAATTTCCCGCTGACTTGGCATTTCAAGAAGGATCTCGCGGGCGGAGGTCCGCTGTTTGATCTGAGTTCTCACGCGATTGACCTTGCCAGATATCTGATTGGTGAAGTAAAGGCAGTTACGGCTGTGAATAAGACGTTTATCGAAGAGCGGCCGCTTCCGGGCCAGCGTGCGGCAACGTTCTCCGCAGGTGGCGAAGTAAACAGTGAAAAGGGCAAGGTAGAGGTAGAGGATGCGAGCTTCATGATCGCCGAATTTGAAAACGGCGCGCTGGGCTCCTTTGAGTCTTCGAGATTTGCGGCAGGCCGTAAAAATTACAATACGTTTGAAGTTTATGGCAGCAAGGGCGCGCTTACGTTCAATTTTGAACGTATGAACGAGCTTCAATATCTAAATCTCGACGATCCGGCCGACGAACAGGGCTATAAGACGATTCTCGTTACTAACATGACGCATCCGTATGCGGGCGCGTGGTGGGCTGCCGGCCATGTAATCGGTTATGAGAATACGTTTGTACATGCGATGGCAGACTTCCTCAAAGCTGTCGAGAAAAATGAAACGATCGAGCCGAATTTCCACGATGGGGAAAAGATTATCCGTACGCTTGAAGCGGCGGCACTCTCAAGTGAAGAAAAACGGCGTGTTGAGGTTTCCGAAATCAAATAGGAAACAGGAAATGTAAAAAGACGCACATGGGAAAGAGGTAATCCTTACACTCCGTTATCCTTTCCCGGTGCGTCTTTTTGTGCGTTTTGGCAGGGGATATCATGAAAAAGTATTCCCCTTTTTCTTATTCCTCAATATCAAGCGCATACAATTTATCGCCGATTTTAGCCAGATAATCGGCCGCTTCCTTGTAAACTTCAAGAATCTTATTATATTCGGCCTGCGCCACAGGATCGACATGGCTCACGCTTTCGATTTTATGGATTCGATCAATCGGTGAGAAATCGTTCCACATTCCACAGCCGACTGCCGCGATCGCTGCCGCGCCGAGAGAGCCGGCTTCCTGGCCGACATTTGTTTTGATAACATCCATGCCGTAGATATTGGCAAACATCTGCAGCCACAACGGGCTGTTGGCTCCGCCGCCAACGAACAGTATTTCGTCCTGAAGCGCAGTCATAGTCTTCATATAGTCAAGCGCGATACGCAGGGCAAGGGAAATGCCTTCCATTGCGGAACGGATCAAATCCGCCTGCGTATGTTTGAGATCAAGACCTACATAGGCGCCGCGAATATTGGGTGTGAGATCCGCTCCCGTGCCACCCGCAAGACTCGGATTGAAAAGCAGCTTATGGGAACCAATAGGCGACTGTGCGGCGAGTTCGTTCATCAATATGTAAGGATCCCTGTCGCCGGCATTCTGCATGATATCCTTGCAAAGCTGATTGCGGACCCATTGGAAAGAAGAACCGGCCGAGAAAATAGAGGTTGCCGAAACAAATAAACCGGGGATACAGTGCGCGAACACAAAAGGAGAGAGCTTGGTGTCAAGGATCGGCTCATAGCTGGATACCACGTTCCATGCCGAGGAACCAAGAGACACGTAGGCGCGTCCGTCCGCAATGCAGCGGCCGCCAAGCGCCATGCACGAGTTGTCTACGCCTCCGCACGCTACCTTGACATCTACGGGAAGGCCGATTTCTTCCGCAGCCTCGTTCGTCAAAGTACCGATAATCTCGGTGGATGGGATGATCTCCGGGAAAATATCGGCGGGAAGTCCCATTTCCTTCATATAAGCTTCGTCGTATTGCCCCTTCTTCAGGTCATAAAAGCCAATGCCCGAAGCGTAAGAATGATCGGTATACATTTTTCCGGTCAGAAGATAATTGATATAATCCTTCGTTCCCAGTACCGTTGCAATCCTGGCAAACATCTCCGGTTCGTTTTTGCGGTACCACATCAGCTTGAAAGCCGAATACAGATGGCTGGGAAAGCCGTTTCCGGTCATCATATACCAATCATCCTTGCTGTGCGATGCAAAAAACTCATCTGACTCCTTTTGCGCCCGCGTATCCGACCAAATCGGCGCTGTTTCGCGCAGGAGTTCCCCGTTTTTGTCGACCGGAACGACGCCGAGGCTATGGCCCGAAATCGCAAGTCCTTCAATTTTATTTTTGTCAGCTCCAGATTTTTCAAGCAGGCGCTGCGTGCTTATACAAATGGACTGCCACCAATCGCTGGGCCGCTGCTCATGCCAGCCGACGTGCGGGTAGACCGTATCGTAAGGTTCGAAGGACGAGGCGAGGGAAAGACCCTCGGCGGTATACAAAGACGCTTTGATGCCGCCGGTTCCAAAATCATATGCAATAATATACTGTTTCATGAAAAGACTCCATTCGAGATAATGTGATACATCTAATTTTATTATAATAAATCGTTTCTGCAGTTTCAATAGAAAGCAGGTAAAAAATGAAAATATTTTTTCAAAAAAAATTTATATTTCCAGAACGAAACGGACAAAAAACCACATTGATTTTATGGTGTTTTTGGCCCTTCAAAATTTGACGCAAACCCGCTTCCGTATTATAATAAATGAGGTATAAATTTCAAAATCAGAGGGAGAATCGTATGATTAATACAGTTACTTTAAATCCAGCGATGGATGAAATTCTCTACATCGAATCCTTTCAGGAAAACTGCATGAACCGAATCCAGAAAAAAGAAAAATGCCTAGGCGGGAAAGGGACGCATTTGGCGTATAATTTTTCACTTCTTGGCGTTCCGAACCGTACGTTCGGTGTTTCCTTTGGAAGCTGTGGGCAGGAAGTGATTGATGTCCTGAAGGAATCGGGGTCGGATACACACTACCTTTGGTATGAAACGCCGGAGACGCGCACAAATTATCTGGTGGTTGATAAAGACAGGAACTGCACGTTTCTTGGAGGAAAAGGAGAGGTCCTGACGCAGGAGATTACGGGAAAACTGTTGGCGTTGATGGAGTCCCAGATGCAGAAAGGGGATACGCTGATTATCGCGGGGGATGCCTCCAATGTGGAGGATAAGGACGTTCAGAAGAAGCTTCTTGAGATCGCGAAGAAAATGGACCTGAAATTGTATCTTGACAGCTCGGGTGCATTTATGAAGGAAGGACTTAAATATCATCCTCAGCTGATTAAGCCTAATCTTGAAGAACTGTCCGAGCTTGTGGGCCGCGAACTTAAAAATGCGGACGATGTGGTCGGCGCGCTTGATGAAATTCCGGATATTCCGGTGGTGATGGTCTCCATGGGAGGGGACGGCTGGGTATTCCGGTACGAAGGAAAAATCTACCGTGGCTATGGCCTTAAAGTGCAGGTGGGCAACACGGCGGGATGCGGGGATGCCCTTCTGACCGGGCTTATCTACGGTCTCGAGTGCAATCCGATGCCGGTCATGGATATGCTTGCATATGCGACTGCGCTTTCCGCAACTTGTGCGGCAAGCAATAAAACGGTTGGCTTTGATATTGAAAAAGCAAAAGAATGGATGAAAGACGTTAAAATCGAAGTCATCCGCTAAAAAGTTAAAATCCGGCGATGCCGGAAATATAAAGTTTATGCTGGGAGGCAATTAAAATGGCAGAATTATCTTATATGGATAGAAGATTGGAAATGCTGGAAATCATTCGGTTCTTGTATGACCGCAAGCTTACGAATGCAGCAGGCGGGAATCTTTCCGAGCGTGTGGCGGAAAACCGCGTATTGATTACACCTACTATGATGTCGGAGCATCATAGGTGCCGCCTGAACCCGGAAGACCTGATGATTATCGACTATGACTGCAACATTATTGAGGGGCCGGACAAGCTTTCGCGTGAAAGCAAGATGCACACGATGCTGCTTAAAAATTTTCCGGAGTTTGGCGCGGTGATCCATGCGCATCCGCAGTTTTCCATGTGTTTTGCGGCGTTCAGCCAGCCGATTCCGTCCGTGACGGAAGCGACCATGAAAATGGGAGACTGCGGCGTGATCCATCAGGCGTGGGCCTATTCCGAGGAGCTTGCGATCCGTACTAACGAGTATTTTATGAACAATCGTGAGCGCGCACAGAAAATGGGGCTCGAAGGGATACTGCCGCAGCACGGCATCGTCGCGGCGGCACCTACGCTTAATAAAGCCTACAGCATCGTAGAGCGTGTGGAATATGATGCGATGGCGAACATCTTTAAACCGGCGGTATATGCGGCGCAGGAGAATTTACACGAATGAAAAAGGAAGGCTTGGCGTTAGCGGTTGATCTTGGCGCGTCCGGTGGCAAGCTTTTCGTGGGCGAGCTTAAGGATGGAAAAGCAGAGATCCACCCGGTACACAAATTCAAAAACAAGATCGTACTTGCACAGGGCAGGGCATATTGGGATTTTCTGCGCATTTTTGATGAAATCAAAATGGGCTATGCGCTGGCCCAGCGCGAGTTCAGCGGGCAGATCACATCGATTGCAATCGATTCATGGTGCAACGATTATGCCTTAATTTCCGAACATGGAACAATGATCGGTACGCCGCGCAATTACCGTGACAGCCGCACCTTTGGCTGGATAGAACGCTCGTTTGAGATGATGCCGCAATATGAGGTATACAAGCGGACGGGGCAGCAGTTTCAGCGTTTTGAGACGAGTTATCATTTGCTTGCAGAAAAGGAACAGGATCCGGATATCCTCGGGATCGCAAAGGAACTGATCTTCATACCGGACTATCTTTCGCACCTGCTGGGTGCAAAGAAATATTCGGAATATACGATTGCGAGCGTATCGAACCTCTATAATCTCGTAGAAAACAAATGGGATGAGGATATCCTCAAGGCCTATGGCCTGCCAAGGGAAATCTTTATGCCGATAGTATATGCGGGAGATAAGGTCGGTGAAATAGCAAAGGATGTGACGGATGAGCTCCAGGTGCCTTCCGCAGAAATTTATGCGGTCGGTTCCCACGATACGGCTTCGGCGGTGGTGGCAGCACCGGCGGAGGATGATGAAGAGTTCATCTTTATTTCGAGCGGCACGTGGTCCCTTGTGGGTGCAGAACTGAGAAATAATATCATGACGGAGGAAAGCATGAAACTTGGCTTCGGAAACGAAGGCGGGGTTATGCGGCGAAACCGTTATATCTGTAATGTGATGGGGCTGTGGATCATTCAGGAATGTGTGCGTATGTGGAACCTGCAGGGAAAGGATTACGACTTTGCAGGGCTTGCGGAAGAGGCAAGCAAGGTTACTACATGCGATACAGTGTTTATTGATCCGGATGACAGCAGGCTTTTCGAGCCTGCCAATATGCCGGAGGTTGTCGCGCAAATGGCGCGGGAACATGGGTATGCGCCTCAAAACGATTTTGAGATCGTACGGATTGTGACGCAAAGCCTTGCATGCAAATACCGTTATGTGATCGACAACATCGAATACCTGACGGGAAAGAAGTTCCCATGTCTGCATATCATTGGCGGCGGAAGCCAGAATACGTTCCTCGACCAGCTTACGGCGAATTACCTGCATAAGCCAGTAAAGGCCGGTCCGGCGGACGCTACGGGGATTGGAAATATCCTTACCCAATGGATCGGGCGGGGAATACTGAAAGGCCTGAAGGAAGCGCGGCAGGTTTGCGCAGCCTCGTGCGGGATCAAGACCTACCAACCGAGCAGCGATGAAACGTTTGAAAAGAATTACCACAAGTTTCTGCACGATATCGGGAAAGCTTAATTGTAATGCTGAAAACGGCCCTGTTCAGGGCCGTTTTTTGATACAAAACAGCTTCCTGTCACGCGATGTTCACATTATGCGGATAGAATGGTAAAAAGTAAACATGCGGTGGTGAAATATATGTATAAGATTCTGGTTGTAGACGATGAAGAAAATATTCGCGCCCTGATCCGTAAATATGCGGAATTTGAAGGATACGAAGTCGAGGAGGCAAAGGATGGGATGGAGGCGGTTGCTATGTGCCGTAACCATGATTATGATTTTATTATCATGGATATTATGATGCCTGAGCTCGACGGATTTTCCGCATGCAGTAAAATCCGGGAAATCAAGGATATCCCCATGCTGATGCTTTCCGCGCGCGGAGAGGAGTATGACCGGATCCATGGTTTTGAGCTGGGAATCGACGATTATGTGGTCAAACCTTTCTCACCCAAAGAATTGATGATGCGCGTGAACGCAATCCTGCAGCGCTCGAGCAGGGGCGGTGCGGAAAATGAAAAAATAACGTTTGGCGGCCTTGTCATCGATACTTCGGCGATGCTCGTATATGTGGACGGGGAGAAGGCGGAGCTGTCGCCCAAGGGGTATGAGCTTTTATACTATCTCGCCAGGAATAAGGGGATCGCGCTCACGCGGGAGAAGCTGATTACCGAGGTGTGGGGCTATGACTTTTATGGCGACGACAGGACGCTTGATACGCATATCAAGCTGCTGCGCAGCGCCTTGAAGGAGTATCGCGATTATATTGTGACGCTTAGGGGAGTGGGTTACCGGTTTGAAGCCTGATACGATGAGTGTAAAATGGAAAATCTTTTTCTATATACTGATTTTTGCGGTTGCAATGATCGTACTGTTATGGTTATTCCAGATTGTATTCCTGAATGATTTTTATCAGGCGATTAAAAAAAACGAAATCCAGAAAACAGCGCAGACCATTTCGCAAAACATCGATAATGAGAACGTAGAAACGCTGATCGACCAGATTGGCGACCGTTTTGACGTGCGCGTCGAAGTTGCGGATATGGAGGGAAATGCGATCTATAGCACGGATACTATGCCGAACCTTCCCCAGAGTGAATTGGCGGTAGTTGCACGGAAGACGCAGGAAAGCGGCGGAAGCAAGATCGAGATATTGAGGATGGAAAAATTTGAAAATCCTGACTATAATGAACAGCTGTTCAATGGTAATAATATACCGCCGCGCGGCATGAGCGGGTTTGAGACGCTCATTTATTCACAGATCGTGACCCCGGAAGATGGAACGCCCATTTTGTTGGTGCTTACCTCGCGGATTACGCCTGTAGACGCCACGGTAGATACCCTGCGCGTTCAGCTTGTTTATATTACGATTATTCTGCTTGGCTGCGCTTTGTTCCTCGCGTTTGTGATTTCTAAGTGGATATCGCGGCCGATTGTAAAGATCAATAAGGGAGCCAAAAAACTTGCGCGAGCCGAGTACGACGTACATTTTGATGATGGGGGATACCGGGAGATTGCCGAACTTGCGGATACGCTGAATTACGCCTCGCGTGAGCTTTCGAAGGTGGAAAAACTCCGACGCGAACTCTTGGCCAATATTTCTCACGACCTCCGCACTCCGCTTACGATGATTATTGGCTATTCGGAAGTTATGAGGGATATTCCCGGGGAAAATTCGCCGAAGAATATTCAGATTATCATTGATGAAGCGAAACGGCTGACGACCCTTGTAAACGATGCGATGGATATTTCCAAGCTCCAGGCAGGAACGCAGGAACTGAACATGGAGCGTTTCAACCTGACGGAGTCGATTAGCAATATTGTTGCGCGTTATATTAAGCTGATGGAGCAGGAAGGCTATCATATCAGTTTCATATGCGAACGGGATGCATATGTGTTGGGGGATGAAGTAAAGATTGGACAAGCGCTATGCAACCTGATTAATAACGCCATCAATTATTCGGGTGAAATTAAAAGGATTATTGTGCGGCAGCGGGCCGAAAATGGGATAGTTACCGTTTCCGTCGAGGATAACGGTGAAGGGATCGCCAAAAGTCAGCTTGAGTATATCTGGGATCGTTATTATAAGGTGGATAAAACACACAAACGCGTTTCTGTTGGGACGGGACTTGGACTCTCCATCGTAAAGGGAGTGCTTGAACTGCACCATGCGGAATATGGCGTGGAAAGCGAACTGGGAAAAGGAAGCGTTTTTTGGTTCAGGCTTCCGGAAGATACAAAATAAGCAGAAGCAAGGAAAGACGGCCGCCGGCTGTCTTTTTTGGTTCTATAATGCTTAAGATTTTTTTAAGACCGGGAAAGCGCATTGAATAGGCTACGGGCTTCTTTTATAATGAAGTGGAAAGAAAGGATGATTTCAATGAAAATATGTATTGTGGAAGACAATCAGAAGATACGGGAAGAGCTAACCTCCTTCCTGCAAAAATACGGATATTCCGTGTGCTCGGTCGAGGAGTTTGAGAGCGATGTAGTATCCGCGATCCTTAAGGAAAAAGCGGATTTGCTTTTGCTTGATATCAACCTGCCGGTGGTCGACGGATATTCTATCTGCCGTGAGATACGCAAGCAATCCACCATGCCTGTTATCATTGTAACGAGCCGGAATACGGAAATGGATGAGCTGATGAGTATGAATCTGGGCGCAGACGATTTTATTACCAAGCCTTATAACACACAGATTCTTCTCGCGCGCATTAATTCTGTGTTAAAAAGGGCCTACCATACGGTGGATAAACTTGACTGTGGCAGATTTGTACTGAATCTTTCCAAAAGCCTGCTAGAATATGACGGGCGGGAAATCGAATTGACGAAGAATGAACTGCGTATTTTGAATACGCTGGCCCGGCAGGCGGGAAACATAGTTTCCCGCGAGGAATTGATGAACGACTTGTGGAGCAGCGATATGTTTGTGGATGAAAACACTTTGAATGTGAATGTAAACCGGCTGCGCCGGAAGATGGAAGACGCCGGCCTTGCGGATGTGATCGAAACGAAAAGGGGACAGGGGTATTTGCTGAAATGAAGCTGATTGACTATCTGAAGGATAAAATACTGTTTCTGTTATTCGATCTGCTGATTCTTGCATCGGCGGCGCTTTTGTTTTACCTGCTTGCCGTTGGATCGATGATTATTGTGTTTTTCGGGACAGTTATTGCTGCCTGCCTTATCATTCCGCTGCTCGTCGATTACCACCGGAGAAAAAGGTTCTATAATGGTTTTCTGTTATTGCTGGATGAACTTGAACAGAAAAACTTGATTGCTGAGATTATGGAGAGGCCGGGCTTCCGGGAGGGGATGATTCTTTACGATTCCCTCCATATTGCAAATAAAGCGATGCTCGAAGAGATAAAGAAATACAGTAAGGCACAGGAGGAATATCGCGGGTATATTGAAATGTGGATTCATGAGATCAAAACGCCAATCGCGTCTTCGCGGCTGGTGCTGGAAAACCATAAAGAGATACCGGCCGCGAAAGGGCTCGCGGAGGATATTGATGCACTTGAAAACCTTGTGGAGCAAGTGCTTTTTTATGCGCGGAGCAGTGCGGTCGAAAAAGATTATATGATACGTAAAACCAATTTGAAGGATATCGTATATGCCGTGGCACGCAGGAATGCAAAGATGTTGATCGAGCGCAGAATCCGCCTTGAAACGGAAAATCTCGATATCTGTGTCAATACCGACGCTAAGTGGATCGAATTTGTCCTGAACCAAATCGTTGGGAATGCGGTGAAGTATTGCGATAAGAGCGACGCGAAAATATGGATCACCGCCCGCAAAGATAGCAATGCTGTCCTTCTCAATATCTCGGATAACGGGATTGGCATCCTTGAGGAAGAACTTGGCAGAGTGTGCGAAAAGGGATTTACCGGCACCAACGGAAGACAGCAGGAGAAATCGACCGGGATGGGGCTTTATCTGTGCGCAAGGCTATGCGAAAAGCTGGGACATGGATTTAAAATCTCATCCGAATATGGAGAAGGGACAACGGCGACTATTGTTTTTCCGGAAAGTTCGATGCTTAAAATGCAATAATCCAAAGCGGCGCTTGGCTTTTTTTCTTACAAAACTGTAAGGGAGGCGTAAGGCGAAACGATAGGTGCTTTTCACTGGCCTGTATATAATAAAACCACAGAAGGATGCGCAAAGCATCCTGATCGAATCTATTTATGCAGTCAGGGGCTTTGAAATGAGCATCTATTGGGAGGTAAAAATGGAAACGCTGCTAAAGGTCAGAAATGTAGAAAAAATATACGGAGGAAAAGGTAACCTTACAAAAGCGTTGGACGATGTCAACTTCGATGTGGGCAAAGGCGAATTCCTCGGGATCATGGGTCCTTCCGGAAGCGGGAAAACAACGCTTTTAAATTGCATCTCTACCATCGATATGGTAACGAGCGGCCACATTGCGGTAAACGATACGGATATTACTATGCTGAAGGCAGGACGGCTTGCGGAATTCCGGCGGAAGCAGCTCGGGTTTATTTTCCAGGATTTTAACCTGCTGGACACGCTGTCGGGCTACGAAAATATCGCGCTTGCGCTTACGATATGCGGCGTTGGGTACGGACAGATCAAGGAACGTATCAAGAATATCGCCAAAACGCTTGAAATAAACGACGTGCTTTATAAATATCCCTGCGAAATGTCCGGAGGACAGAAACAGCGCGTTGCGGCAGCAAGGGCGATCATCACAAACCCGTCCATGATCCTCGCGGATGAACCGACGGGCGCGCTCGACTCGAAATCGTCCCGTATGCTGCTTGAAAACTTTGTAGATATGAATAAAAAACTGGGGGCGACGCTCCTCATGGTGACGCATGATGCGTTTGCGGCAAGCTACTGCAGCCGCATCCTGTTCCTGCGAGACGGAAAGATATTTACCGAGCTTGTGCGGGGTATGGACAGCCGGAAAGATTTCTTCAGTAAAATTATTGAAGTGGTGTCCCTTTTGGGAGGTGACGTAGCCGATGCTGTGTAAATTAGCCTTCCGAAATGTCCGCAAGAGCATCAGCGACTATACGGTCTACTTTATCACGCTGATGTTTGCGGTAATGTTTTTTTATGCGTTTAACTCACTCGACGCGCAGCAGGCGATTATGGACCTCAACGAAAACAAGGCGTCCTCGGCGCAGGTAATGTTGGAGAGCATTAAGGTTTTTTCGACGTTCGTTGCCGTTGCACTTGCGATCCTGATCCTATATGCCAATAATTTCCTAATCAAGCGCCGGAATAAAGAACTGGGCATTTATCTTATGCTTGGGATGGGAAAGGGCCGCGTGGCGGATATCCTGATGATGGAGACCTTGCTTGTGGGCGTGATTGCACTCGTGGTAGGCCTTCTTTTGGGAATTCTGTTCTCCCAGGGGATGTCGCTTATTACGGCGAAAATGTTTGAAGTGCAGCTCAAGGAATATGTTTTTGTTTTTTCACCGAAGGCGGCGATCCAATCCATTATTTATTTTGGGGTGATGTTCCTGTGCGTGATGATTTTCAACGCGATAAGGATATCCAAGCAAAAGGTAATCAAATTGCTGCATTCGGATGCGGAAAACGAAAGAGTTATCGGAAAAAAGACATGGGTCTCCATCCTGATGACGGTTGCGGGGATCGTCTTGATTCTCATTGCATACTACCTGATTATCAAAGGAATGCTGATTATGTATCTTCCGTTTGTGATGTTGTTCGGTATTCCAGGCACGTTCTTGCTGTTTGCGGGACTTTCCGGCTTTGTATACAAGATTGCTTCACGAAACAAAAAGAAATATTACAAAGGACTTAATCTGTTTGTAACAAGGCAGCTTACAAGCAAAATCAATTCGACGCATACATCAATGGCGCTTATTTGTCTGATGCTGTTTGTGACGATCGTGACGCTCGGTGCGAGCTCAGGCGTATCTGCCGCGGTAAATAAGGAAGCTGTGCGCGACCTTCGATTTGATGCGGAATATTTCATGGAGCCGTCAGCCGCTGAAAGCGCTGGAAGCGGGGTCGCGGCGCTTGAAGCTTATGGAATTCCCGTAGGCGAGTTTTTCAAGGAAACGGCGGAATACGCGCGCTACGACAGCGATGTGGATATGCTGACGGATTTTGCCGAATATCTCGACATTGCGCAGGCGAATGAAATGTCGAACAATATGGACGTGAAGGCCCTTGCGGGCGCAATTCCCGTTTCGCAGTTTAATAGCTTCCCTCGTTTGATCGGCGAACCGGAAATTCAGATTGGCGAAAACGAAATCGGCGCAGTAACCTATAACGAGATGATGGCGGAAAGCCTTGAACAATATGTAAACGACGGTCACAAAATCAATTCGAACGGAAAAGAATATGCGCTCACACCGGATCGTATTCGAATGGCAAATACGAGGATCATGGGCTCCGCAGCCATCGCGCCGATGATCTTCATTTATCCGGATGCGGACGTTGTTAATTTTGAACTGAAGGAAGTAACAGTCGACGGGGTCTATGTAGACAATGCGCCCAAGGAAGAGACAGATCAGGCCTTGGTCAATAAACAGGCGGAGCTGCGGAGAGCGAACCCGGACCAGGAACGTCCATTCAGCAACTTTACGTCGGCGCTGAGGTCGCAGGATTCCAGTATTGGCCTGCGCGTGACGATTTCGTTTGTGGGGATATACCTTGGCATCACTTTCCTTGTGACGGCGGCAGTCATCCTGGCCTTGCAGCAGCTTTCCGCGGCAAATGACAACAAGAAGCGCTATGCGACGCTCAGGAAGCTTGGCACGGAAGAGAAAATGATCAACAGGTCGTTGTTGAAACAGATCGCAATTTATTTTCTGATCCCGCTTGCTGTAGCGGCAGTCCATGCGGTTTTCGGAATACAAGGCCTGATGAGTATGATTAATATGATGTGGTATGAAAACGTCTATCAGGATGTATTTTGGGGCCTTACAATCATTGCGGTGATTTACGGAATTTATTTTGCGGCAACTTATTTCAGCAGCAAAAAGATTATCCGCGAAAAGCAATAAAAACGAGAAAAATACGTGAGCTTATCATAGTGTAAAGGTGCTTTGGCACACAGCAGGAATATGAGCTGTGCGGACGGCCAATTAAACGCTATATAAAAACGCGGACGCGGCGAGAGGATATTAAGAACTGGGAACAGGATATCGTTCCCCGGTCAGGAATACAAAAAAAGAGGCTGGGAAGCCTCTTTTTTGCGTAAGACGCAAGAAATAACGGAAGTTATTAGGACTGGAAGATTGTAAGAATATCGTAAGAATTTTAGGCGCCCGCCGTTAAGAAGTGTGGCCTATAATTAAGGCATCAAATAAAGAAAAGGAGTGATGAAAGTGAAAAAAATGTTTTATGCGGTTATGGTCCTGGTGAGCGCCTTCTTTCTGGTCAATGCGGGGATGAGCGAAACTGAAGCGCTAGAAATCATTCCTGACTATAAAAAAGTATAAGGTAAAGACAATGGGACATTTGCTTTGGGTGAAAGACATAGAGAAAATATACGGAAGCAGCAGGAATGTCACAAAAGCCCTTAACGGACTCAGCTTCTGTGTGGACAGTGGTGAGTTTGTAGGTATTATGGGACCGTCCGGCAGCGGGAAGACGACTTTGCTTAATTGTATCTCCGCAATTGATACCGTGACAACCGGGCACATCTATATCGATGGGACCGACGTGACACAGATAAAACCGGGGGATATCGCGCGGTTTCGGCGGGAACAGCTGGGATTCGTTTTTCAGGAATTCAGCCTGATCGATTCGCTGACCGCTTATGAAAATATATCGCTTGCGCTTACGATCAATGGAGTGCCCTATCAAGAGCTTCGTGTTCTCGTAGCGCAGGTGGCGGATGCACTTGAAATCAGCGGCATCCTGGGTAAATATCCGGGGGAATTATCCGGGGGCCAGAAGCAACGCGTAGCGGCTGCACGGGCAATTGTGACACAGCCCGCGTTAGTGCTTGCGGATGAACCGACAGGCGCGCTCGATTCCCGTGCGGCGCGCAGGATGCTTGAAAGCTTTTCCGATATGAACAAACGGTTCCGCACTACGCTCCTGATGGTAACGCACGATGCGGCTGCGGCAAGCTACTGCAGCCGTATCCTGTTTCTGAGGGACGGGGGAATTTTTACGGAACTCCGGCGCGGCAGTCTTGCGCGCGGCGCGTTTTTTAAAAAGGCGCTGGATGTCGTTTCGCTCATGGGAGGAGATGCGGAGGATGCCGGTTGATTTTCCGGCGGCAGGCGCGGATGAAGCGGGGGAGGTAGAATAAACCATTGAAAAAGCGGCATTTACCGCCTTTTTCTATAAGAAAATGTTACAAAATCATAACGGGTATGCTATAATAAATTAATGTCTTAATAAGGAGCATTCATTATGGCAAAAAATATTTTGATCGTGGATGACGAACCTACTCTGGTGAAAGGACTGCGTTTTAATCTGGAGCAGCAGGAAGGCTATGTGATCGACGTTGCTTATGACGGGGAAGAAGCACTCAATATTTTTGATCCGGAAAAGCATGATCTTATCCTTCTGGATTTGATGCTACCCAAAATTGACGGAATGGAAGTATGCCAGAAGATCCGCAGCGTTTCGGAGGTGCCTATTATCATGCTGACCGCCAAAGGGGAAGACATGGACAAGATTATGGGCTTGGAATTCGGCGCGGACGATTACATGACAAAACCGTTCAATATGCTTGAACTGAAAGCGCGTATTAAGACAATCCTCCGCCGTGCGGGTGCGCAAAAAACGGTGGCGGATACGCAGACGATCCAGGTGAAAGATATGAAGGTGAACCTGATTAACCGCAGCGTTGAGATTAAAGACGAGGATGTCAACCTTACTGCCAAAGAGTTTGACCTGCTGAATCTTTTTATTACGAACAGGGGCAAGGTATTCGACCGGAATACACTTTTGGAGCTCGTCTGGAAACATCAGGGAGATTTGCGTACTGTGGACGTACATATCCGCCGCCTGCGTGAAAAGATCGAACAAAACCCGGCAAAGCCGGAATATATTTTGACAAAATGGGGAGTTGGCTATTATTTTACGAACAAATAAGCTGCTATACTCTATTAGATGGCAATTTGCCGTCATCTACCTGATCCTTGTAGGAATCGTATTTGGGCTGGTGTCTGTTGCGGTTTCATCGCTGGTAGAAGATTATCTGGTCAACCAGCGTGTTTCAGCGCTGACAAAGGCGGCCAACAGCACTGCGGTTCAGGTAGCGCCGTATCTTTCGGATGATGATGCGGGTACGATATATGACATCGTGGTCAATAATGGGAATGATTCCGGCGGCCGTTTTCTGGTGCTGAACAGTTCCGGGATTGTTGTTGTTGACAGTTTTTCCGATCTGAACGGGGTTAAGTTGTCAGACCGGGAGGTAAACGATATTTTGTATGGCCGGAATTCATCTTCCTATGGATTTCATTCCATCAGTGATCCCAGCGGGGATTTCTGGGCCGTTTATTGCACGTCTTCTATTGTCCACAATGGCCAGATTATAGGAGCCGTGCTTTATTCTTCCAGCATTCAGGATGTGGTCAATGCGACCGGTATGCTGCAGGAGCGTACGCTTGCCATATTCTTGCTCGCCTGCGGAATTATTATTATCATCAGCCTTTTTACAACGAATCTGATTACCAAACCGATTAAAAAACTGACCGACGTTGCGATAAAGATTTCCAACGGAGATCTTTCTCAACGGGCGAATATCCGCGGAAAGGGCGAGGTCGCCGAGTTGGCGCAGACTTTTGATATGATGTGCGGCCGGATTCAGAATATGGACCAGCAGAGGAGCGAATTCGTATCGGATGCTTCCCATGAACTGAAAACTCCGCTTGCCTCTATGAAAATACTGGTGGAATCGATGCTGTATCAGGACAATGTGCCGGAAGAAGTGTATAAGGAATTTCTGGGTGATATCAACGGAGAAATAGACCGGATGAACAGCCTGATTACGGATCTCCTTCTGCTCTCCAAGATGGACAGCGACATCGTGACAATCAATCTTGAAAAGGTACGGATTTCTTCTATTGTAAATAAATGTGTCAATGCGCTTGAACCGATTGCACGGGAGCGCAATATCAGAGTCAGGACAGACCTCAGCGACGATTTCGAACTGGAATGCGATCCGCTGAAATTACGGCAGGCAATCAATAATCTGATTGAAAATGCAATTAAATATACAGGCGACGGCGGTCATGTGTTTGTGACGACAAAGCATCATGGCGGCGAGGGAGCCGTACGTATTGAAGACAATGGAGTCGGGATGAGCCCCGAACATTTGGAGCATATCTTTGAACGTTTTTACCGGGTGGATAAGGCGCGTTCCCGCGAAACCGGAGGAACGGGCCTCGGCCTTCATATTGTGCGCCGGATCGCCCTGATGCATGGCGGACGCGTAGACGTGGAAAGCCAGGAAGGCAAAGGCTCTGTGTTCACGCTTGTGGTTCCGCTGGTCCAGCATACGGAGGACATATTATGAAGCAATGGAAAAAACTTGTTTGTATCGCATTATGCTGCCTCTCTTTTTTGGGGATTGCGGCCTGCACGCAGCAGAGCGAGGCGCCGTCCGCTGTGCCTTCGGAGGAAGCGGCGATTCAAATCAATCCGCTTCCGGAAGCGGTCAGCAAAGACAAGGAAACAGCCCGTTTATATTTTGGGTATATGCAGGAGGCTCTCCTGATTGGTGAAGTCCGTGTGTTTTCCGTTCCTATTAATGAAAATTCCGAGGCTTCCATTATTGCGGAACTGATAAAAGGGCCTTCGACTGCGCGTACCGATTTAACCCAGCTGATTAATCCCAATACCAAAGTGGTAAATGTCACGCAGGACGGCACATTTCTTTCCGTAACGCTCAGCCAGGACTTTTTAACGCCGCCGGAGGATACCTCGGCTGACGGGACAGAAAACGAGGCATACGAAAAAACGAGGAAAATGCTGGCCGCCTATTCTATCGTAAATACGATTGTGGAGCAGGGAAATTTTTCGCGGGTGCAGATTTACATCGACGACGACGGCACGGGTACGGGACGGCCGCTGACGCTAGAGGAGGCGGGCCTGGACGGGGAAGGAACCACGGAGGCGCTGGAACGCAAAGGAGACCTCGACCTGAACGGGCGGAATACTTTGCGCGAGATCATGAGCTGCATTGAAAATAAGGATTGGAATATGCTGTACCGCTACATTTCTTTTAAAAATCTTTACGGGGAAGACAAACCTTCACTTGAAGATTTCAAGAGCGAAATCACAGCGGCCAAGCTTGTCATTTCGGATGTTGAAATCGGGGATGAGATACAAAGCGCGGACGACCTCACCGAGGTGGTAATGGCCAGCTATGTCTTAAAGCTGCGTGATGGGGATGCAAAGACGGTTTCCAACGTCCCGCTCCGCCTGATCCTGGAAAATGATGTGTGGAAAATGACGTATACCACATTCAAACGGAATTTTTTGTCGTAGGTGATATATGAAACGGTTATTGGCCATCCTACTTGCGGGAGCGCTGTTGCTTTCGGGCTGCTCCGTCGTGAGGGAGGATACGAACCAACAAAACAATTATGCGGAAGCAGATATGGTAATGCAGGAAGTCAATTTGGACCCCAGCATTATTATTAATCCTGCCCTTTATTTTTTGGATAAATCAAAATCGGAACTGACGCTTGCGGCGGAAACGCGAAAGCTGACGGTAGGACAGAACGAGCGTGCTGAAAAAAGGATTATTGAAGCGATTTTGGAAGGGCCGTCGACGGAAAATTACGGACCGGTTGCGAACGGATTTTCTTATGAAGGAATTGAAATACTCCCGAATTTGATTAATGTGTTTTTAAACACCGATTCCGAAAAAACGGACGAAGAGATTACGATTATGGAGCTCGCAGTGGTATCGACTCTCGTAGATTTCTCGGGCGTGTCCTATATCAATATTTTTGTTAACGGCGTTCAGTCGGGGTATGAAAGCCGGCCTATCGGCGTGCTGCAAAAACCGAAGGGGACTCTTCAGGAAGAACAGACGAAGATCGAGCAGCGGGCCCGCATGGAAAAGCCGTCTATGGACATCATGCTCTATTTTCTGGACCGGACAGAGCAGTTTTTAGTGCCGGAGGCAAGGAGCTTCCAGTTTGAAACGAATGACCCGGAAGAAATGGTCAGTGCTGTTGTACAAGCAATGATGCGCGGGCCGGAGAACACCTATCAGCATATGCCTGTGATCGATAAAACCATAGCCGAGCTGCTTGGGACGGAGATTGTCACCCTTGAAGATGGACAGGCCGTCGTACGCCTTAATTTTAACAAGGCGCCTGTGGCGATCACGCAGCAATTCAACGACGGGGAAAAAATCGCTGCTCTGGCGCTGGCAAAAACGATCATTGGGTTTATGCCGGATATAAACGGGATAGAAATATATGTGAACGGCAGTCCACAGGCGGAGCCGGTCGTCTATACTCAATCGATGAGCGACGAATTACTGGGGAACAATATTCTTCTATACTTTCCAAATTCCACATATACACTGTTTATGAGTGTGGAGCGCATGGTAGCGCAGGAAACGGCGGGTTATCCGGAAGAAATACTCGCAGAGCTGATGCGCGGCCCGGCGGGCTTGGATGATAAGGATGTGAGTCCCGCCTTTTTGTCGGGGATATCAATGGACGATGTCAACGACGTCTATCTTGCAGAGGATACGGCGGTGGTTGACTTTAAAGCCTCGATTTCCGATAAGTTGAAGGGGATCAGCAGGAAAGATGAATCGATGATGATTTATTCTATTGTCAATACGCTGACGAATATTGAGAATATCAAACGGGTCCAGTTCCTGCTTGACGGAGAGCGCGTGGAAAGCCTTGGAGGCGGAATCATCAATGTGGCCGATCCGCTGCTTAAAAATCCAGGAATCATCAAGGACGAATAATATGGAGAACGGATAATGGATGTAAAGACAAGACGACTCACGACAACGGCGGTTACGGCAGCGCTGGTTTACGTAGTGACCATATTGCTGGTAATTCAGATACCTGCTGTGAAAGGCGCCTATTTCAATCTTGGAGATGTGATTATTTATTGCTCCGCCTTTATTTTGGGAGGACCGTATGCGGCGGGGGCCGCTGCAATTGGAAGCGGCCTTGCCGACCTCACCGTTGGTTCCACGGTATATATTCCGGCGACAGTTATTATCAAAGCCTGCATGGCGCTCCTTGTCGGGTTTATCACGAAAAAAAGTAATGCCTTAAAGCAATATGCCGCGGCGTGCGTGGCTGCAGCACTGGTTATGGCATTCGGATATTTTGGTTATGAAATATTCTTAGTGGGTTTCGGAGGGGCGCTGCTTACCCTGATCCCAAACCTGATTCAGGCGGGATGCGGCGCGGTGCTTGCAATCGTACTCTATCACCCGATGGTGATGATGAGGACGAAATTGAATTTGAGGATGGCGGCATGAAACTTACGATACTCGGGAAATATGGTCCTTATCCCAGGCGGGGAGGCGCGACTACCTCTTATTTGATAGAATGCGGAGGGAAAAGGGTGCTGCTCGATGCGGGCAGCGGAAGCCTTTCCCGATTGCAGCAATTTTGTGCGCTCGACGATCTTGATCTTATTGTGTTGACCCATCTGCACTCCGACCACTGCAGCGATATGTTTGTTTTGCGGTATGCGCTGAAGGATAAGTTGCTTCCTGTTTTGCTTCCGCATACGCCGGAAAAGGAATATGGGATACTGCACGCCTGTCCATGTTTCGAGGCAATGGAGATTTCGGAGTCGCTGGACTTTACAATACCGGAAACAAACGTCAAGCTTTCGTTCTGCAGAACGATCCATCCTGTAGAATGTTACGCGGTTAAGTTTCGGGAAGGACAAGACAGCTTCGTATTTTCAGGCGATTCCCGGTATACCGACCATCTAACGGATTTTTGCAGCGGAGCGGTCACTTTTTTGTGCGACAGCGGCTTTTTATCTGCCGAGGAAAATACAGGAGCGCTTCCGCATATGTATGTTCGCGAGGCGGCCTTTACGGCCCGGAGGGCCGGCGTGGGGCGTTTGCTGCTTACGCATATCAATCCCTCTTATGAAGAGGAAATGCTTCTGAGCGAGGCGGCAGAAGTGTTCAGGCCGGTGGAAATAGTAGAGGAAATGAAACAATATCATATATAAAATAAATGTACCGCACTTGCGGTCCCGGTGATGGGGGGAAGAGATGAAGCGCGTCTTAAACTCAAGACCTGTCGCTTTTCTTGCATTCTTTTTGGTGCTCGGTATTGCCGCGGCTTACTATCTTGGATTACCCGAGATTTTTTCGCTGCCCGCGTGGATTTTATGCGGTCTTATTTTTGTAATCCTTTTTATCACTGGAAACAAACGTATGCTTATTGCATTGTATCTGCTTATATTTTTTCTGGGCGCGTTTTTATTCCAGATACAGTTTCATACGGATTTTCCGGAATTTGAAGTACAGGAGACCTGCCGGATAACAGGGTATGTTTCCGACCGCTCCAAAATGGATTCAGAGACGCATGTCTATCTCCTGACGAATGTAATGATTGGAGAGCGGGATTTTAATAAAAAAGTCATACTATATTCTCCCGAAATACTTCAATATGGAGAAACGGTGGCGACGGAAGGGGAAATAGTCCCGCCGTCGCCACCGCGCAACCCGGGAGATTTCGACGAAGAAATGTATCTGGCCGGAAAAGGGGCCGGGTTCAGCCTGTACCGGACGTCGGTAGAAACGGAGGGAAGCCGGCGGTCATGGTACCAATATCCGTTTTTGATTCGTGAAAAACTGGCAGAAAAGATAGATCAAATTCTTTCAGAAAAAAGCGCGCCTATCGCTAAGGCAATGTTTCTGGGAATCAAAGACGAAATCCCGCAGGAGATCAGAGACGGCTTTTCAAAAACAGGGATTGCACATATTCTTGCGATTTCCGGCCTTCACGTTGCAATCCTCTCCTATGCGTTCAATTTTTTGCTCAAAAAGCTAAAGGCGGAGCGGAAACTGCGGTTTGCTGTCAATATCATCCTACTTCTGCTTTATGCTGCGCTGACGGGGTTTGCGCCTTCTATCCTGCGGGCGGTTCTGATGACGATATTTGTTATTATAGGGAGATGGAAATTCGCAAAGCGGGATACGCTCGTATTCCTGTCGGCAGCCCTCATAGTCACATTGCTCGGCAATACCGCCCAGCTTTTTTCGCCGGGGCTTTTAATGTCCTATGGCGTTGTATTCGGCATTTTGTGCTTAAACCCTCCGCTTACGCGGGCGTTCCGGAAGATTCATCTGGATAAAGCAAAACTTGATGTGCCGCTGGCCACTTCCTGCTCGGCGACAGCATCGGTTTTTCCCATGACCGCGTATTTTTTTAATAATATCGCGCTTGCCGCTCCGCTGGCAAATTTTTTTGCTATCCCGCTGGCTGGCGTTATTGTGCTGTTTACGGGTATTGGAACTGTCTTTGCGCTCGCTGCCCCGCAATTAGGCCGTATACTCGCCTTACCGGCAGAACTCTCCATCCGGGGCCTTACCTGGCTCAACGAGCAAATTGCCCGGAGCTCTTTGGGGTTTATAGAAATAAATGGATTCCCGGTCTGGGCCTGCATTGCCATTATGGCGGTTATCTTCCTATGTTCGGACTATATGCTGATTAAGCGGAAGACCCGAGTACTGGCTGTTGGAGCCCTTGCCGGAGCAGTTTTGTTTGCGGGAATTACAGCCGTACCGTCTGTGCCGGTACGTGCAGTCATACTGGACGTAGGAACAGGGGATGCAATTCATATTTCTGCAGAGGGGAAAGACTACCTGATCGATAACGGCGGTAATCTTCAATACTCCAATATCAGCGACTATGCTGAGAAAAACAGGATTGTATTTGAGGGGGTTATCGTGACGAACGACCGGACCAAAAATTTGAAACAGCTGGCGGCGACCAATCGTATCGGGGCCCTTTATGTTCCCGGAAATTACCAAGCCAAAGAATATGATGCACAATATCCCGTGAAAGAATATGCATTGTATGATAAAATACAGATGAGCGACAATGTCCTCCTTGAAAATGTGGGAAGTGACGGCAAATATCAGTCGCTGGTTTTATACTATCGGGGACAGCCGGTATGCCTGTTCGCACAGACTATGCCGGAAGATATGGATTTTGCGGAAAAAGTGCCCGTTTTCAAACCCGCGGGCGGAGGCAAAGAGGGCGCGGTAACAAATGCGCTGCTTGTGCAGCTTCAGCCGCAATATGCAGTGATCTCCGTAAAGGAAAAGAACAGGAAAGAGCTGCCAAGTCCGGCGGGCATAGAACTGCTTCGGGCAAACGGCGTCAAGCTGTTTACTACTGCGGCGGACGGAGCGGTGACGATTCTGGTAAACGGGCAGGGAAACCTTCAAATACAGACGGAAAAGTGAGCGTGTTTCATGAAAGCACAGGAAGTATTAAAACAGATCAAAACAGGTGCGGTTAAGAACTTCATTGTATTGAGCGGCGAAGACGACGCACAGGTCCGGCAGGCATTCCATGCTACTCTGTCAGCCTTGGATATACAGATGCCCGAATTGAATCTTTCGGTTTTCGAGGACCGCCCGGAGCCTTTAGCGGTGGTGCGTTCTCTTGAGACGCTGCCGTTTATGGGAGAACGCAGGGTCGTTGTCATTAAAAATACGGATATTCTTTCGTCCGCTGCTTCGGGGGAACTCAGCGCTCCGTTTGAAAAGGCCAATCTGCCGGCGCAAAATGTTCTGCTTATTGTACAACGTGGAAAGGCGGATAAACGAAAAGCATTCGTAAAATATGTTATGAAAAACGGAATGTTTGTTGAATGCAATGTGATGAAGGATAACGAGCTTACCGCCTATATTGTGCAAGCGGCCAAGCGCAAGAACCTTTTGATTTCCGCAAGGAATGCGCAAGCTCTTGCCGCGCTTTCAGACGGGGATATGGGCGTTATCAAAAGCGAGCTCGAAAAGCTTTCCTCCGTTTGCCGCGGGGATATTACTGCGGATGATATTGAAAAGTATGCCGTGAAGTCCATGCAGTATAATGTATACAAGATTCACGACCTGATGGTGGGCGGACACGCACGGGAGGCATATGCGCTTATTGAACGTATGCTTGCGGAAGACAGTAACCCGATTGGTTTCCTTACGCTCCTTGCCAATAATTTCCGCCAGATGCTGGTTGCGCGGGCATGCCGGGATGCGCGTTTTCCAGAGCAAAAAATTATTTCGCATATCATGCAGGCGACAGGGGCGTGGGAATTTGCCGCCCGCAGGGCACTCGCCCAATGCAAACAGTTTACGGCACGGCAGATCAGGCGCGCGCTTGAAAAGCTCGCCCAAATGGATTTTGATGCAAAACAGGGGATTATCAGCCTGAAGACAGACCTGTACCCGCTGCTTGTGGATATCTATATGAATGCAAACAAAAAAGGCTGAGGGTGAATCAGCCTTCTGTATTTTATCTTTAATGGGGGAGGCAAAAAATTATTCAGCTTTGCTGTTTAACTTTTTTGCCAGCTGTGCTTTGGTACGATTTGCTTTATTCTTATGGATCGTACCTTTTAAAGCAGCCTTATCTACCGCGCTGACAGCGTCTTTATAGAGATCGCTTGCATTTGCTTCATTTCCAGCGACCGCAGCTTCAAATTTCTTCAGATCCGTCTTAAGTGCGGACTTAAT
This sequence comes from Christensenella minuta, assembly GCF_003628755.1. NCBI lineage: Bacteria > Bacillati > Bacillota > Clostridia > Christensenellales > Christensenellaceae > Christensenella > Christensenella minuta. The sequence continues at coordinate 664,341 of NZ_CP029256.1, forward strand.
CATTTTGTTCTGCAAAGTCTTTTTGGCAATTACCTTTACGCGCTTTTTTGCTGATTTAATGTTAGGCATCGTTTCACCCCCCGTAATATTTTGATCCAGCAAATGGTATTCTATCACATTATAAGCCCCTTTGCAAGATGTTTTTAGCAGAATTACCGTAAATGGGGCCCCTTTACTCCGTTCACGTCTTGTTATATAATAAAAAACGTTGACAAGAAGAAATCAGGTTGGAATATGCAGACAAAAGAACTGCCGATCGGCGTTTTCGATTCGGGCGCAGGCGGAGTGAGCGTGCTTGCTCAGGCAAAGATATGCCTGCCGCATGAAAATTTCATTTATTATGGAGACAGCGCAAACGCGCCTTACGGTACGAGGTCGGAAAATGAAATCCGAGACCTTACGCTTGCCTGTGGAGATTTTTTGTGCGGGAAGGGCGTAAAAATGATCGTGATTGCCTGCAACACTGCAACGAGCATCACGGTACAGGCGATGCGTGAAAAATATAATATTCCAATTATCAGCATCGAGCCAGCGGTGAAACCAGCAGTAGAAAAGCACCCGCAGGATCAAATCGCCGTTTTGGCGACACCAGCGACGCTTCACCAGAAGCGGTATTGGCACCTTCTTGATAAACTGAACGCGGCTGGCCAGGTAGTTAATATTGAATGCGACAGTCTTGCGGAGCTTGTCGAGCAGGGCAACCTTTCCGATCCGCATATTAAAGCCTATTTGTATGAAAGGTTCCTGCCGTACAGGGGGCGGAATTTTGGTGGTATTGTAGTAGGATGTACGCACTATTCGTTTGTAAGTGCGCAAATCCGCGACGTGGCGAAGAAAATTTGCGGCGGATCATGTGAAATATTTGACGGGATGTATGGTACGGCAAGGCATGTGGCGAATGTACTCGCTTCGGAAGGCCTCTTGAGCGATTCGACAGAAGAAGGCGCTGTTGCTTTTTTTTCATCCGGAGAAGAGCATAATGTCGGCATTTTTAAGCGGTTTCTCCGATTTTTTTTGAAATAAAAGAAAAAAGGGCTGGTAATTCAATTCCTCCTGGTGTACTATATGTAGTGTTGAAATCATGCGATTCGCACTAAATATATTGCACAGGGGGATTTTCTGATGTTGAGCAAAAATGCGGTAACAGTGTTGGAAAGACGTTACCTAAAGAAAGACGCGGCTGGGCAGCCGACCGAAAAACCGGATGATCTTTTCAAGCGTGTGGCACAAGCCATCGCAGAAGCGGATAAAGAATTCAATATCGATGCGGACGTGAAGGCGACGCAGGATGTGTTTTACGATATGATGTCCCGATTGAAATTCATGCCGAATTCTCCAACGCTAATGAATGCGGGGCGGCCGCTCGGGCAGCTTTCCGCATGCTTTGTTCTCCCTGTATCGGACAGCATGGAAGACATTTTCGATGCTCTGAAAAATGCGGCGCTGATTCATAAAAGCGGCGGCGGAACAGGCTTTTCCTTTTCGCGTTTGCGGCCGGCCGGCGCTGCGGTGAACTCCACAGGCGGCGTTGCCAGCGGGCCAATTAGCTTCATGAAGGTTTTCAACGCGGCGACTGAGGCTGTAAAGCAGGGAGGAACCCGCCGCGGAGCCAATATGGGCATTTTGCGTATCGATCATCCTGATATCATGGATTTTATTCAGTGCAAAAAAAATACGGCAGAGATCACAAATTTTAACATCAGCGTAGGAATTACGGAAGAGTTTATGAAAGCCGTTCACGAAAAACGGGAATATGCGTTGGTCGACCCGCATGATAAAAAAGAATGCGGACGGCTTTACGCACCTGCGGTGTTTGACCTGATCGTAAAAATGGCATGGACCAATGGGGAGCCGGGCATTGTGTTTCTGGACCGTATCAATCGCGATAACCCTGTGCCTTCCCTCGGGGAGGTGGAAAGCACGAACCCCTGTGGCGAACAACCACTGCTGCCTTTTGAAAGTTGTAATCTTGGCTCTATTAATCTCGATGCAATGCTCATCAGAAAAGGCGGCGGATACGAATTGGATTATGAGGAATTCGAGCGGACGATTCGGCACGCGGTCCATTTTCTTGACAATGTTATCACCGTAAATAATTATCCGCTTGATGAAATCCGGGAAATGACTCTTTCTACCCGCAAGATCGGGCTTGGACTGATGGGGTTTGCGGATATTTTGTATAAGCTGAAGATCCCTTATAATTCCGACGAGGCGATTGAACTGGCGGAAAAAGTGATGAAATTTCTGCGGGATACCGCGCGGGACGCCTCCAACGAGCTTGCAAAGGAACGGGGAACATTCCCGACTTATTCGGAGAGTGTATTTAAATCAAAGGGGATCGTCCAGAGAAACGCCACTGTTACGACTATTGCCCCTACGGGTACGATTTCGATCATTTGCGGAGCGTCTTCGGGGATTGAACCGATCTTCGGCCTTTCCTATATTCGTAACGTTATGGATAACGATGAACTTCTTGAGATACATCCTTACTTCGAGGAAGTTATGAAGGAGAGAGGACTCTACAGTAAAGAGCTGATGTCCCGGATTGCGCAGGAAGGCACGATCGCTCATATTGAAGAAATACCGCAGGATATTCGCGATATCTTTGTAACTGCGCATGATATTACACCGGAATATCATGTCCGTATGCAGGCGGCTTTCCAAAAATATACGGACAATGCGGTTTCCAAGACCGTGAATTTCCCGCGCGAGGCGACGCAGGACGATGTGCGGACAGTCTATGAATTGGCGTACGAGCTTGGGCTCAAGGGCGTCACGATTTATCGCGATGGCTCCCGCGACGCGCAGGTCCTGAATATTGGCAAGGTAAATAAAACGGAGGAAGCACAGGCCTCTGCCGTCACAATGGAAAAGGATGCAGGCAGGGTCGCCCCGAGGATGCGGCCGGAGATCACGCAAGGGGTTACCCAAAAAGTCAAGATTGGTTGCGGGAATCTCTATATTACGGTGAATTATGATGAAAACGGCATTTGTGAAGTGTTTACGAATTTGGGGCGCGCGGGTGGATGTCCGTCGCAGTCCGAAGCAACGAGCCGCCTGATCTCGACGGCGCTGCGTTCCGGCATGGATGTAGAATCCATTGTTGAGCAGCTGCGCGGAATCCGCTGCCATTCCACACTCCGTAAGGGCGGGGACGTGAAGGTGCTGTCCTGCCCGGACGCAATCGGCCGGGTTCTGCAGACGGTGGCACAAATGCAGAGCGAAAAAATTGCCCCGCTCGTCATGCAGGACGAGCCCGAGGTACCGGATGATTCCAAATGTCCGGAATGCGGAAAGCCGCTGGCGTTTGAAGGCGGATGCAATATCTGCCGTTCCTGCGGTTATTCCAAATGCGGATAACCGAGCGGATTAACAAAAGCAGGCGGAAAATAAACGGTATTTCCGCCTGCTTTTGTATGCGGAAACAATTTGTGCTCCAAATTATTCAGTTTATAGTTGATTTTTCGTGGTAGATGTATGATACTTAGTAAGAGAATCTGACCTGTGAAAAGAGGTTTTTTATGCCTGCCAAGGAATTTGAAAGCAAGCTGCGCTATTTGATTATTTCCGTACCCGATGTAATTCGGTCGGCACCGGGAATTAAAATATTCGGACGTACTCTTCGGTCGTTCCTATTTACGACGGATATTGCTCTTATTCGGAATACCGATGCGGATGCGGTTATGGCAGTCTATCCGTTCACGCCGCAGCCCTCCATCAATCAGGCGATCATGACGACGGCAGATGTACCCGTGATGTGCAGCGTCGGAGGCGGAGAACTGAAGGATGAACGGGCGGTGCATCTGGCGCTGGAAACCGAATTCCGTGGAGCGGTGGGAGCCGTGCTGAGCCCGGAAATCGACAACGACATCGTTGCGAAGATTAAGAAGCGCGTCGACATCCCTGTCGTGGTGACAGTAGTATCGGAAAAAGAAGACATTGAGCGAAGAATTGAAAGCGGCGCGGATATCCTCAATGTGTCGGGTGCGGACAATACCTGCCGCATCATTGAACGGATACGCAATAAATATCCGTATATTCCGATTATCGCCACAGGAGGCCCCACGGATGACAGTATCCGGGAAACGATTGACTGCGGCGCGGACGCGATTACCTACACGCCCCCGACCAATGCGGAATTGTTCAAGAAGACCATGCAGCTTTTCCGGGAAAATTTGTAAATAAAAAAATCCGGCCGTCGGCCGGATTTTTTACTGCTCAGTTAAACATTCTGCCTGTAAGGGCGCCTACGAGAATGAACAAGCCAAGTCCGATAATCAGGCCGATCAGCCAAAACTTAGTGAATAGAGTCAGCCGCATATCGAGCGTACGTTCAATTTTGCGCTGCCCAAATATGATAACGGCGAATATAATGACGAATAAATATTGCAGCAGAATATTATCGGATTCGCTGCCGAAATAAATTGCCAGCCAGATACCGATCCCGGCGGCGATGCCTAAAAATATTTGCCAAAAATTCAACTGTTTTTCCGTAAGCTTTTTCATAGAATACCCCTCAATTTCAAGTGCTTTTCCTATTATTACATAGAATGCCTTTAAATTCCATATTAAATTGAAAAATTTATTTATTTTTTAGCAGGAATCTGTTACACTGAATATATCTTCATTTCAAATATGGAATTTAAGTTTAAGAGGCTTCACATAAATAAATATCATTAGGGAGGCTTATTACATGAAAGTATATCATCCACAAGACATTTTTAACATTGCGGTTGTCGGGCACGGCGGAGAAGGGAAGACGACGCTCGTCGAGGCAATGCTTTATGATTCCGGCGCAACAGAGCGCATGGGCCGCGTGGAAGATGGAAATACCGTGACGGACTATGACGGCGAAGAAATTAAACGGCAAATATCAATCGGGCTTGCGCTGGCACCCGTTGAGTGGAAGAATAAAAAGATCAATCTGATCGACGCTCCCGGATACTTTGACTTTGAAGGAGAAGCGGTCGCGGCATATGAGCTTTGCGACAGCGCCCTCATTGTACTGAGCGCAAACGGAACAGTTCCGGTCGGCGCTCAGAAGGCTTATGATTATTGTTCCAGGCATGCAATCCCGCGTGCATTTCTCGTTAATCAGGTAGATAAAGAACATGCCGACTACGTAAAAACCGTAGCTGCGCTGGGGACGAAGTACACCTCTTCAATCACAGCGGTTCAAATGCCGATTATGAAGGACGGCAAGTTTGAGGGGATCGTTGACATCATCGGCATGAAAGCATATCTGTTTGACGGGCAGAATGTGAAAGAAGCGGATATTCCGGCGGAATGTTCCGCAGACGCGGAGGGCCTGCGGGAGGCACTGGTAGAAAATGCTGCCGGCAACGATGAAGAGCTGATGGAAAAGTTTTTCGACGGACAGGAGCTTTCCACCGATGATATATTGAAAGGACTGCGTGCGGGAATCCTCCAGGGAAACATCGCGCCCGTGTTTGTCAGTGCAGCGGCGCCGAATGCCGGAGTGCGGGAACTGATGGACGAGATTATTGCCCTTATGCCGAATGCGGCGGAAATGCCGGGCACTGAGGCGCTCGACGCTTCCGGTAATTCTGTAACGCTCAAAATCGATACTTCCGCTCCTTTCACGGCGCATGTATTGAAGACCATTGCAGACCCGTTTGTGGGGAAATTGTCCATTATAAAAATTGTACAGGGCACTTTGAAATCGGATATGTCTATTACAAACGCCAATACGGGCAAACCGGAAAAGTGTTCGGGCCTTGGCATTATGCGGGGCAAAAAGCTAATTAATATAGGCGAACTTGAGGCGGGGGATATTGGCGCGGTTGCCAAGCTGCAGCATACGGCGACTGGTGATACGCTGTGCTCTACTTCGTGCGTTGTGAAATTCCCTCCGCTTGCTTTCCCGGAACCGTGCATTTGTCTTGCGGTCGGCGCGAAGAAGAAAGGGGAGGAAGAGAAAGTGTTCTCAGGCCTGCACCGTTTAGAGGACGAGGATCCGACTTTTAAACTTGTAAAGGATACGGAAACGGGTGATATGCTGGCTAACGGCATGGGAGAGATGCACCTTGAGGTTATTAACAACAAACTGAAAAGCAAATTTAATGTGGAAGGCGAACTGCACGATCCGCGGATTCCGTATCGTGAGGCGATTAAAAAAGCTGTTAAGGCACAGGGGAAGCATAAGAAGCAGTCGGGCGGTCATGGGCAGTATGGTGATGTATGGATTGAGTTCTCTCCGGTGCCGGACGGACTCGCAGACTTTATATTTGAAGATAAGATTGTTGGCGGCGTTGTACCGAGACAATATATACCGGCGGTAGAAAAGGGCCTGAAGGAGAGCATACAGAAAGGCGTATTGGCGGGCTACCCTGTAGTAGGACTGAAATGTACGCTCTATGATGGTTCCTACCATACGGTTGACTCTTCTGAAATGGCATTTAAAGTGGCTGCAAACCTTGCGTTTAAGAAGGGTATTGCGGAGGCGAATCCTATCTTGCTCGAACCGATCATGAAGGTTGTTGTTACGATTCCGGACGAGTATATGGGAGATATCATTGGCGATCTCAACCGCCGGCGCGGCAGGATTCTTGGGATGAATCCGGAGGGCGGTCTGCAGGAAGTAACGGCCGAGGTGCCGCTGAGCGAATTGTTTAAATATGCGACGGATCTGCGGTCTATGACACAGGCGCGCGGGACATTTAAGCAGACGTTTGAGCGGTACGAAGAGGTTCCTGCACAGATGGCGGGAAAAATCATTGAACAAGCAAAAAAAGATATGGAAGAATAACACAAAAACTGGTAAGATAAAGGCTGCGGGAGCGCAGCCTTTATTTTTTAGCTGAGCGCGGGCATAAGACTTTTTAGCAGTTCTATGTTAGAATGGGATTGTTACCATAAATTTTTAAATCGTACGGGAGAATGACACATGAGAAAGACAAAAATTATTTGCACACTGGGACCTTCCAGTGAAGATGAAAATACGATCAGACGCATGGTGGAAGCCGGCATGGATGTGGCGCGTCTTAATTTTTCGCATGGCGATCATAAAACTCAGCTGGAACGCATCCGGAAAATTAAAAAAATAAGCAAAGATACGGGAAAACATATTTCCTGCCTCTTAGATACCAAGGGGCCGGAAATCAGGATCGGAACCTTTAAAACAGGCCGTATTGAACTGCACGAAGGCGATACGTTTACCCTTACGACGCGCGAGGTGGAAGGCGACGAGACCTGCGTTTCAGAAACGTTTAAGAACCTGCCGCAGGACCTTGCCCAGGGAGCGATCATCTTGATCGATGATGGCCTGATTGAGATGCAGGTAATGTGTATCACCGATACGGAGATCACATGCAAGGTGTTGAACGGAGGAATGCTTTCCGACCGAAAGGGCGTAAATGTGCCGGGATTCTCCGTATCTCTGCCTTATATCAGTGAAAAAGACCGTGCGGATATTGTTTTTGGCATTGAGAATGATGTTGACTTTATCGCAGCAAGCTTCACCCGCAGCGAACAGGATATCCTTGACATCAAACATATTCTCGATGAATATAAGTGCAAGAGTATAAAAATTATCGCTAAAATTGAAAATGCGGAAGGCGTAAAAAACATCGATGATATCCTGCGCGTATCAGACGGGATTATGGTTGCCCGCGGTGATATGGGTGTGGAAATACCGCTCGAAGAAGTGCCGGTATTGCAAAAACGGTTGATCCGCAAAGCGTATGGGGCTGGTAAAATTGTCATTACGGCGACCCAGATGCTGGAGAGTATGATGCATAATCCGCGGCCGACGCGTGCGGAAACGACGGATATCGCCAACGCGATCTACGACGGGACGAGCGCAATTATGCTGTCGGGTGAGACGGCTGCCGGGAAATACCCGGTCGAGTGCGTAAAGACAATGGCCCGCATCGCGCTGCGCACGGAAAAAGACATCAACTATGAAATGCGGTTTAAGAAAAACGATATGGCGCAGATATCGGATGTAACAAACGCCATTTCACACGCAGCCTGTACGACTGCGTATGACCTTGGCGCGTCTGCCATTATCGCCGTGACAAAGACGGGGAGATCTGTACGCATGGTTTCAAAATACCGGCCCTCCATTCCGATTATTGGATGTTCGCCAGAGGAGCAGGTATGCCGCCAGCTCAATATGTCCTGGGGCGTAACTCCTATGAAGGTGGAACAGAAGCTGAATACGGACGAGTTGTTTGAGATGGTCGTGAATTATGGAAAAAAAGCGGGCCTGCTTGAAAACGGAGACCTCGTGGTAATTATGGCCGGGGTGCCGCTTGGTATCGCAGGGACTACGAACCTTTTGAAGGTTCATATCGTGGGCGACGTATTGGTCAAAGGAACGGGCATCAACGGACTGTGCGCCTCCGGGAATCTTTGCGTCGCGCGGACGGAAAAGGAGGCGCGGCAAACCTTTAAACGTGGCGACATTCTGGCGGTTCCCACAACCTCCAATAATATTTTGGATTTAATGAAACAATCCGCGGGTATAATAACAGAAGAGGATGGGCCGGATACACATGCCGCGATTGTGGGTATGGCTCTTGATATCCCCGTATTGGTAGGCGCGGTGAGCGCGACCCAGATTCTTAAGACGGGAACGCATATCAAACTGGATGCGGAACGCGGACTCGTCTGCAATGAAAATCGTGAGGACTGATAATATCTATGCTTAATTTTAAACCGTTAGAGTTGGAAGATAAACCGATCTTCGATAGTTTTGTATTGCCTCAGCAATTCCGGCATTCCGAAGCTTCCTTTTCCAATATGTATACATGGCAGGAGGCGTGGGATATCCAGATGGCAGTGGAGGGAAATGGCCTGTATATTTGGATGTATAGTGATGTATATAAACCCTTTATGCTGCCTCCCTACCTTAAAGACCCAAATGAGCCGATTGAGCCTTATATGCGGAAGTGTGAGGAATACATGGCAGACAAGGGAGGGGTCTTCTATATTAAGTGCGCAACACCGCGCATGGTGGAGAAGATCAAAAACGATTGCGGCGACCGTTATGGTTTTGTCTATGATGAGTATAATTCGGAATATGTGTATCACGCCAAGGATCTGATCGATCTTTCCGGCAAAAAATATCATTCCAAGAGAAATCATATCAATGCGTTCCTCCGCACTTATCAGAGTGAGTTCGATCTTTATGATGATAAATATAGGGACGAATGCTTAAAGCTTCAGGAGGATTGGGCACTGGATAAAGACGCAGACCCAAGGGAGGCGGAAGAAGAGCTTCTTTCCATTACAAAAGCGCTCGATCATTGGCGGGAGCTCAACTTCAAGGGTTGTGTGATTAAGATTGCGGGCGAGGTCGTCGCGTTTTCATTCGGGGAGCAGATTAGCGAAGATACGGCAATTATCCACATTGAAAAGGCGCGTTCAGATTATAATGGATTGTTTACCTACGTCAATAATGCCTTTGTAAAGAACGTATGGTCCCATTGCACATACATCAATCGCGCGGAAGACATGGGAGTCCCGGGAATCCGCAAGGCAAAACAGTCTTATCATCCGGTATTTATGCTGGAAAAATACGATGTGATTTTGAGTGGTGAAACGACATGAGTATCAGGCCGCTTTCAAGAACAGACGAAGCAAGGGCGAAAAAGATATGGAAGATTTGTTTTGGGGATTCGGATGCTTTTATTGAAGAATATTTTAATGGAATTGTACGCTATGAGAACACACTCGGTTATTATGAAGGGCGTGAACTCATAGCGGATCTTTTTATGTTGAAGTTTCAGGCAAAGATTGCGGGCGCTGACTTTGAAACGAAATTTCTGGCGGGCTGTGCGACGATGCCCGAAGCGAGAAAGCGCGGTTTAATGCGTGAGCTGGTACGGAATGCAATGTTGGATATGAGGAGGCACGGGCTTGCCGTTACATACCTGCATCCGTTCCTTCACGATTTTTACCGCCGGTTCGGCTATGAAACGGTCGCATACGTAAAAAAAGGACGTATAATACCGCGTCCCGGGCTTGAAAACGGAAGGACTTTGATCTGTTCACGAATGGACCAAATCCCGGTGCACGGCATGGAGGCTGCCTATTGCAGTTATATTGAACATTACGACAATGCTTTTCACCGTACAGGCGGACGCTTCTCACAATGGTTGCGCCTTCTCTTGGCAGATGGCGGATATGCGGCCGTAAGCGAAACGGAGGAGATTGCTTCCTATGCTCTTTACTATATGGAAGATGGGACCGCAGATGTATTTGAACTGGTATGCCCGGAAGAAAAAGACAGCGGCCCTTTGCTGAACTCTATCCCCGCCAGGACCGTGAACTACATTATTCCTTCAGTAAATGATGGGGATTCGGAGGAATTTACTATGATGAGGATATTGAATCCGGTTTCGCTGCTCGAAAAAGTCCCGGTTTGCAAAGAGCGGTTTATTCTTGAAATAGAGGATGATTTTTTGGGAGAACATTATAATCTGAAAATAGAAAAAACGGTTGGGGGAGAAAACAAAGTAGAAGAAACGGATGGGAAAGCCGATCTTTCACTCTCAATCGGCGGATTAGCCCGAGCGGCAGCGGGAGCTTTTCCGGCTGGCGATAAGTGTGGAGAGTATTTTCCAAGACAGACGGCGTGTTTTTTTGAAACCTATTGAATATCGCGAGTATTCGTGGGGAAGCGTGCGTATCACGCGAATAATAGAAGCAAACACCGTTTTCAGCTGGAATTTGCGGTTGCATTCTGCAAGGAATAGGACTACACTAGGATTTAGAATTTTTTTTAAAAATGTGAGCAGGTAGATAATATGTGGGGAATCTTCATCGGATTTGGCCTTGGGACCTTCGAGGTATTTCTGCTAAAGAAATTGATAGGGATGATGACTTCCGAACGAAGAAATACTGCCGTTGCGGTTCCTGTCACGATTGTCAAGCTCGTGCTGATCCTTGTAGTGCTGTGGCTGATGGCAAGGTTCGTTTCATTGACAGCTATGGTCTGGTGCGCGGCAGGAGCTGCGGCCGCCATGATCGGGATTCCGGTTGTTACAAGCATTTTGACAATTAAAAAGTATAAGCAGAGTGGAGGTGAGCAAAATAATGGATATACCAAGCGTATTCCCTGACAAGGTGACGGTTTTTGGCGGATGGACGGTATCGACAACGCTGATTGCGGCCTTTGGTACAACGCTGGCCATTATTGTATTTGGGCTCATTTTTCGTTTTGTTATTTTGAAAAATTTCAAACGGGTGCCCAAGGGTCTGCAAAACGTAATGGAACTTATGGTGGAGGGTGTGAATAAATTTTCCACATCCATTATGGGCGCGGGCAAGAAGGCCAGCTCTATTGCGCCGTATATTATGACTATTTTTGGTTTTATTATCTGCAGCGGACTTCTGGAATTTATGGGAATCCGTTCTCCCGCTACGGATTTAGACTGCACTATCGGACTCGCATTGATTACGTTCGTACTTATTATTGCTTATTCGATCCGCTTTCGCGGTGTGAAAGGGTGGCTCAAGACCTATGCGGAGCCAAAGGCGTTTATGGTTCCCATCAATGTACTTTCATCGGTAGCGGTTCCGATTTCGCTTGCGTGCCGGCTGTTTGGCAACATGTTCAGCGGACTTGTGGTTATGGATATGCTCTATGGAGCGATGGGGTATTTTGCAGTCGGCGTACCTGCGCTTGCTTCTATTTATTTCATTTTATTCCACCTTGGCATGCAGTCGTATGTGTTCTCAATGCTGACGATGTCGTTCATCGAGGAAAAAGCATAAATGTGTTTGAGCGGCGTGCCGCTTGTATATTTTAATGAATAATGGAGGTAATTAAGTTATGGATATGGGTTTAATTGCAATCGGCGCAGGCTTGGCCGTTTTTACAGGCATGGGTGCAGGCATTGGTATGGGCATTGCTACAAGCAAAGCGTGCGAGGCTGTGGCAAGGCAGCCTGAGGCGACCGGGAAAATTAACCAGGTGCTTCTGATCGGTCTTGCGCTTGCGGAATCTACGGCGATCTACGGTTTTGTTATTTCTATTATCATGATCTTCACAATGGGAAAATAAGAACGTAGGGGCGCACACGGGGTGCGCAAATAAGCACAGGGGAAATTTGAGATGGAAATTAATTTTCTGGAAATCATACTCTATATTGTCAACATTATTATTCTGTTTTTCTTTTTGCGGTGGCTGCTTTATAAGCCGATTACGCGCTTTTTGAGCAACCGGACAAACGAAATTCAAAAGCAGATCGATGAAGCGGCGCAGAAGTATTCCGATGCGGAACAACTGAAGGCGAAGTATGATGAAATGATGGAAAACGCGCAGGATCTTGCAACGGAGCTTATTAACAAGAGCAAGTCCGTTGCGGATGAACAAGCGCGGCAAATTGTTGCCGAAGCGGAAGAAAGTGCGGATGAGATTCGCACGCGTACGGAAAAGCATATTGAATCGCAGAAGCAGCAGGCGGTGCTCGAAATGCGCCAGGAAGTGACGCGCATGGCGATTCAGATCGCGGAAAAGGTGCTGCAGCGTGAAGTATCTTACGAAGATAACAAGAATGTCATCAACGAATTTTTTGAGAAGGTGAGTTAACATTTGGAAATGAAGGGCAAACTCGTTTGTGCAACTGAATTTACGCCAGATGAAATATCCGCAATCACCGGGAAGTTTGATAAGCTTTTTGATGCGAAAATAGATTTCGATATTACTGTGGAGCCATCCCTTATCAGCGGTTTTGTCGCGACGGTAAACAATATGGTTTACGACCTCAGCGCAAAATCTTATCTGGATAGGATGCAGGAGTATATTGGCGACAATTCGATCAATACAAGTAGTGAAAATATTGAGGATATCATAGCCGCCCTGAAAAAGAACGTAGACGGGGCGCTTGGGAATACGGCGGTGGGGGAAGACCTCGCAAGCAAGATTACCCAGTTTGACGTAAAATATGATATTTCGATGATCGGCATCGTAGAACGTACGGGCGACGGCGTTGTCTTTGTACGTGGGCTCGATGGGTGTAAATACGGCGAACTTCTGCAGTTCGAGAATGATGCATACGGAATCGTCATGAATCTGGAACTTGAACGCGTTGGCGCCGTTCTTTTGAATGGCGTGGCGGAGGTTGTGGAAGGCTCAATGGTACGTCATACCGGTGATGTGGTAAAGGTACCGGTAGGTGACGCCGTCATGGGACGCGTCCTGAATCCGCTCGGTCTTCCTATCGATGGGAAAGGAAGGATACTGACTGAAAAATCCCGGCCGATCGAGACACCGGCGCCGGCAATTATCGACAGACAGCCGGTTGATACGCCGTTGCAGACAGGTATTATGGCAATCGACGCCATGATCCCGATTGGCCGCGGACAAAGGGAGCTTATTATCGGCGACCGCCAGACCGGAAAAACGGCAATAGCGGTCGATACGATCATCAATCAAAAAGGCCAGAACGTTAAGTGCGTTTATGTGGCAATCGCTCAAAAGGCTTCTACGATTGCGGAGATTGTCAACCGGCTCGATGAATTTGGCGCGCTCGATTACACAACGGTCGTAGCCTCTACGGCGAGCGATACCGCGCCGATGCAGTATATCGCCCCATACGCAGGATGTGCAATCGCAGAGGAGTTTATGCGCGACGGACAGGACGTGCTCGTTGTCTATGACGATTTGTCCAAACACGCTGTCGCATACAGGACCATGTCCCTGCTGCTGCGCAGGCCTCCGGGGCGCGAAGCGTATCCGGGCGACGTTTTCTATCTGCATTCGAGGCTGCTTGAACGCGCTGCGAAACTTTCAGGCGAGCTTGGCGGCGGTTCAATGACTGCTCTGCCGATCATTGAGACGATGGAAGGGGATATTTCTTCTTATATCCCGACGAATGTAATTTCCATTACGGACGGGCAGATTTATCTGGAGACAGAATTATTCAATTCCGGACAGCGCCCGGCCGTAAATGTGGGGCTTTCCGTATCGCGCGTGGGGGGGAGTGCCCAAATTAAAGCGATGCGCAAGGTTGCGGGACCGCTTAGGCTGGAACTCGCCCAATACCGTGAGCTGGAAGTGTTTTCACAGTTCGCTTCCGACCTTGACAAGGCTACGCAGGATGCACTTAATAATGGACTAAAGGTTACAAAAGCGCTGGTGCAACCACAATATACGCCGTATTCGGTCGAAAATCAGGTTATTTTGCTGTGCGTTGCCACCAATAAGGTGTTGATGGATATCCCGGTGGAGAAGGTACGCAAATTCAACGAAGAATTTTTGGACTTCGTGAATGCCAAGTATCCGCAGATCCGCGGGGCGATCAAGGAAACGAAAGAGCTTTCCGAAGAAAACGAAAAACTGATTCTTGACGCGGTGAAAGAATTTGAACGCGGTTTTTTGGCGGAGAAGGCGAATGATGCATCAAGTGAAGAAACGCCCCGGATAGAGGCGGCGGAGGCTGCTAAATCATGAGAAGCCTTGCGGATGTAAAAAACAGTATGCGTGCGATCGGCGACACAAGCAAAATCACGAGCGCAATGAAGCTTATCTCGACGTCGAAAATGCAAAAGGCGATTCAACGCTATGATGCAAACCTGTTGTATTTCAACCGTGTCAGAAGCGCGATCAAGGATATCCTTGTGCACTCCCATGAATTACACCATACGTTTTTAGAAAAGCATGAAAAGGGGCATCCGGCCTATATTGTGATTGCCGCGGATAAGGGATTATGCGGCGCTTACAACCACAATATTTTGAATTTCGCTTCGGAATTCATGACACCGGATGAAAAATTCGTCATAACGATCGGGCAGGAGGCGCGCGCATTTTTTGAACGAAAGGGAATCCCGATCGATGTGGAGTATCTCCATATTTCCCAGAATCCGACATTATACGAGGCGCGAAATCTTGCGGATGACCTCTCAAAGATGTATAAAAACAGCGAGATGAACGAGGTCTATCTTCTCTATACGCGTTATTATTCCTCTGTGAAGCAGGTACCGACGGCGTTGAAATTGCTGCCGGTGGAGCTTTCAAGCTTTGCGGACATTGAAACGGAGCTCGATTACGAGAATGAGATGAATTACCATCCGTCTCCGCGGAAGGTATTTGACGTGCTTGTGCCGCAATACATTATCGGGTTGCTCTATGGCGCGCTGATTCAAGCGTTCGCGAGCGAGAACAGCGCCCGTATGATGGCGATGGATTCTTCCTCGAAAAATGCAGCCGAAATGCTCAGCAAGCTCAGTATTGAGCTGAACCGGGCGCGCCAGCAGGCGATTACTATGGAGATCACAGAGATCGTGGGCGCGATGGAAGCACTAACCTAAGGAGCAGGAATGTATGTATGATTATAAGATTGTAAGCGAAGGCGAAATCATAAGAATAACGGGGCCTGTTATCGACGTAAAGTTTGCCGAAAAAACGGATCCTTCCATCAATACAATCCTTTACGCGAAAAATGATGAGGGCAAGGACGGGCGCGTGTGGATGGAGGTTGCTTCACAAATTGGGAATAGCGTTGTGCGCTGTATCGCTCTCGAAGCAACGGAAGGCCTTGCGTGCGGCATGAAGGTGTACAATACTGGAGAGCCGATTACAGTACCGGTCGGAGATAATATCCTTGGGCGGGTGGTAAACGTCATGGGGGAAGCGATCGACGGCAAAGGCGAAATCACGACAAACGAGTATTGGCCTATCTATCGTCCGGCTCCGCCGTTTGCGGAACAAAATCCGGTCTCTGAAATTTTTGAAACCGGCCTTAAAGTAATCGACCTGATTGCGCCATATGCAAAGGGCGGCAAAATCGGCCTGTTTGGCGGCGCGGGCGTTGGGAAGACGGTCCTGATTAATGAACTGATCCATAATATCGCAACGGAAAGCGGCGGATACTCTGTGTTTACCGGCGTTGGTGAACGAAGCAGGGAAGGACGCGACCTGATCGGCGAGATGGCGGAAAGCGGCGTCCTGGAAAAAACGGCGCTGGCATTTGGCCAGATGAATGAACCTCCGGGCTCGCGTATGCGGGTGGCCTTGACGGGCCTTACAATGGCGGAATATCTGCGCGACAAAACGCAGCAGAATGTCTTGCTGTTTATCGATAATATCTATCGTTTTATTCAGGCAGGCTCCGAGGTTTCGGCGCTGTTGGGGCGCATCCCTTCTGCGGTTGGTTACCAGCCGACGCTGGCGAACGAACTGGGAGCGCTTGAAGAACGCATTACATCAACTACACATGGTTCCATTACGTCGGTGCAGGCGATCTATGTTCCTGCCGACGACCTGACAGACCCGGCCCCCGCGACAACGTTCTCGCACCTTGATGCGATCACCGTACTTTCGCGGAGTATTGCGGAGCTTGGCATCTATCCGTCTGTCGATCCGCTGGAGTCCTCTTCGCGCATCCTCGATCCCCGTATCGTGGGAGAAGAGCATTACGAGGTGGCAAGCCGCGTTATTCATACGCTGCAGCGCTATAAGGAGCTGCAGGATATTATTTCCATCCTCGGGATGGAAGAGCTTGCCCCGGAAGATAAGATTACGGTATTCCGGGCGAGAAAAGTACAGCGTTTCCTGTCACAGCCGATGTTTGTGGCGGAGATATTCACGGGGATCAAAGGAAAATATGTACCGCTCAAGGATACGATCAGGAGTTTCAAGGCGATCCTTGACGGCGAGGCGGACGATCTGCCGGAGCAGGCGTTCCTCATGGTTGGAGATATTGACGAGGCGAAAGAAAAAGCAAAGGGAATAAAATAATGGCTTCGGAATTCTTACTCGAAATCCTGACGCCCGAACGGTCCTTCTTTTGCGAGAGCATTGTGTCTGTGATTTTTCCGACGGAAGACGGACAAATGTCAATTCAGAAGAACCACGAATCGGAAGTTGTGACCGTCGTTCCGGGCGAGGTAAAAATAAATACGGGGAAAAAGTGGCTGATGTGCTCGGTGGCGGAGGGATTTCTTGAAATCCGTCCGGATGAAACCATTATGTTTACACAGGCGGCCGAGTGGCCGGAAGAAATCGACGTTAAACGTGCGGAACGTGCAAAGGAACGTGCAGAAGAGCGCTTGCGCCAGAGGCGGAGTGAACAGGAATACCGGCGAAATAAGATTGCGCTCGCGCGGGCAATGGCAAGGCTGAGCCTTACCAAGCGGAAGACTACGCTTTAGCGGTTATGGGCGAGGGATATTGAAATCCCCCGCCTTTTTCGTCATGGACAGAAAGCAGGTGGTTAAATGGGGGAAATTATATTTATTACAGGCGGCGCACGAAGCGGGAAAAGCTATCATGCAGAACGGCTGGCGGGAAAATATCAGGATGTGGCCTATATCGCGACAGCGGTAATCACGGATGATGAGATGAAGCTGAGGGTTGAGCGGCACAAGGAGCAAAGGCCTTCGGAATGGAGAACGTATGAAGCGCCGTATGATCTCGAACAGGCAGTGCGGGGGAGCAGTCATGAGGCTTATCTGATAGATTGCATCACCGTATATATTACGAATCTTCTTTTGCGGGAAAAGGCGGATTGGGAATGTGACACGCTGTCTTTTGCGGAACAAAAGCGTCTGGAAGAAACGGTAGGACAAAAAATCAGCAAGCTGCTTGCGGCGATAGAGGAAAGCCCGGCGCGTTTTTTTGTCGTTTCCAACGAAGTGGGAATGGGGCTTGTGCCGGCGTATCCGTTGGGACGGATTTTTCGGGATGCGGCGGGGAAGGCAAACCGCATGTTCGCCCAAAAAGCGAAGGAAGCCTATTTTGCGGTGAGCGGAATATTGATCCCTTTGAAAAAGATACAGGAGGAACTATGAGTACCAGTTTTACTTTTTTGCGCCATGCGCAGACGGAAGCCAATGAAAAAGGCGTATTCAGCGGCAGCCTTGATTTGCCGCTCAGCAAGGAAGGGGAAGCCTGCGCGGAGAAAACGGCTGAGAAGCTTGAGGGCGAGCATTTTGACGCCGTTTTTTATGGAACCGCAAAGCGCGTGCTCCAGACTACGGATTATGTATTGAGCAAGTTGCGGGATACGCCAAAAATCATCCTGAAATCAGAGCAGATCAAAGAGACGGATTTCGGCTTGTTTGAAGGACTTTCCGCAGCTGAAGCGCAGCAAAAGTATCCGCAGGAGTGGCAGCGGTATATGCAGGATTGGCAAACTTTTGTTTTCCCGCAGGGAGACGGGGTAGAGGCCTATTATGAGCGCTGCGGACAGTTTATCCACGATATCCTGTTTGAATATGAAAATAACCGGATATTGATTATTGCACACAAGGGCTTTATCCTCGCGTGCTGGTCGGCGTTGCTTACCGGCGATATTGCGGATGTGTTTACCCGCAGCATAGAGAATGGCGAGGCCGTTACGGTCACAGTCTGACGGCAGCGGTTTTTAAAATAGCTTTCGCTTCCTCCGAAAGCTATTTCCTTTTTCACGCAGATGTATTATAATAATATTTAATCGTTTTTAAGCGGGTAGTACCGCTTTTCTTTTAGGAGGGAATACGTTGGAACATATTATCTGGGATAGGGAATTTGAATGTGCGGACCGAAAGAAGATCAAGGAACTACAGCTTGAGCGGCTCAGACATACGGTGCAGTATTGTTATGACAACGTACCCCACTATAGAAAGAAGTTCAGTGAAATCGGGCTGAAACCGGAGCATATCAAAACCCTTCGCGACATTGAAAAAATACCGTTTACAACGAAGGAAGATTTTCGGGCGAATTATCCGTATGATATGTTTGCGGTGCCCATGAAAGAGATCGTTCGCCTCCACGGCTCTTCGGGGACGACGGGGAACCCGGTGGTCACCGGTTATACGCGGCATGACCTTGATATGTGGACGGGGCTTGTGTCGCGCGTTGCATGCGCGGCGGGCGTTGTACCGGACGATATTGCCCAGATTTCCTTTGGGTATGGCCTTTTTACAGGCGGTTTCGGTCTGCATTACGGCCTCGAACGCGTGGGCCTGAGTGTGATTCCAGTCTCCAGCGGCAATACGAAGCGCCAGATTAAGTTCATGCAGGATTTTGGCAGCACCGTACTGATCAGTACGCCGTCGTATGCCATGTACCTTGGCGAGACCGCACAGGAAATGGGCATCGATTTTAAAAAACTGAAACTGCGTCTTGGTCTTTTTGGCGGCGAGGGGCATACCAAAGAGATGCAAAAACAAATCGAAAAATATCTGAACATCACAGACACGGAAAATTATGGGCTGACAGAGGTCATTGGCCCCGGCTTCTCCGGGGAATGCTATATACAAAACGGAATGCACATCGCAGATGACGAGTTTATTTCCGAGGTCATCGATCCGGAAACGGGCGAGGTGCTTCCCATGGGAGAGAAGGGCGAGCTTGTCGTGACCAGCCTGACCAAGGAAGGCGTGCCGATCCTGCGTTACCGTACGAAGGATATTACGCGCCTGATGGATGAGCCGTGTAAATGCGGGCGGACGACAACGCGTATGGAGAAGGTCTCCGGGCGGACGGACGATATGCTTGTGATCCGCGGGGTGAATGTTTTCCCGTCGCAAATCGAAGGAGTTCTGCTGGGGATGGACGACGTCGCGCCGCATTACGAAATTGTGCTTACAACAGAAAAGCACCTTGACCGGATCGAAGTTAAAGTGGAGGTTGCGGATGCGGAACTGTTGACCAGTTATTCGGCGCTCGAAAACCTGAGGGAAAAAATAGCGAATAATATTTATTCGATCTTGAATATGCATGTCAAAGTGACGCTTGCCGAGCCGCATACCCTGAAGCGCTTTGAAGGAAAAGCGCGGCGTGTCACAGATATGCGCAGCCAATAATTGAAATATACTCTTGCTGGCTTTAATGGCAGGAAGCTTTATATTAGAAGAGGACTGGTATGGGAATGAAAAGAATTATGCTTGGGAATGAGGCGTACGCGCAAGGAGCGTATGAGGCGGGGGTAAATGTCGTCTCCTCCTATCCGGGAACGCCGAGTACGGAAGTTACTGAAAATATCGTAAAACATGACGAAGTGTATGCCGAATGGGCACCAAATGAAAAGGTTGCTCTTGAAGTTGCCGCTGGTGCGAGCTATGGCGGCGCGCGGGCGCTTTGCTGCATGAAGCATGTAGGACTGAACGTGGCGGCAGACCCCCTTTTCACCGCATCGTACACGGGTGTAAACGGCGGGTTGGTGATTTTGGTCGCGGACGATCCGGGAATGCATTCAAGCCAGAATGAACAGGATTCCCGTTTTTATGCGCGCAGCGCGCATGTGCCGATGCTCGAGCCGGCAGACAGCGGAGAAGCAAAAGAATTTATAAAAGCGGCCTTCGGGCTGAGCGAGCGTTTCGACACGCCCGTGCTGGTGCGCTCCAACACAAGGATTTCACATTCCCGTGGAATTGTTGAGGTGGAGGAACGCCGGGAGGTTCCGCTTAAGGAATATCAAAAGGATATCAAAAAATATGTTATGATGCCTGGTATGGCGAAGGGACGGCATATTATTGTTGAGCAGCGTATGAAGGACATTGCGGAATATGCGGAGACAGCAGACCTTAACCGGGCGGAATATGCCGACGCGGAGATCGGCATCATTACCAGCGGGACGTGTTATAACTATGTGAAGGAGGCAATGCCAAACGCCAGCATTCTGAAACTCGGCATGGTGTATCCGCTGCCCCAAAAGAAGATACGGGAATTTGCTTCCAAGGTAAAGACGTTATACGTGATCGAGGAATTGGAGCCCTTTTTTGAAAATCAGATTAGGGCTATGGGAATCGAGGTAAAGGGAAAAGAGCTTTTCACGGTGCAGGGGGAATATTCCACGCGTATGATCCGGGAAAGGTTGTGCGGCGAGCATTGCCGGACGGTAGAAGTCGGCGCTCTGCCCCAGCGGCCGCCGGTGCTCTGCCCGGGCTGCCCCCACAGGGCTGTTTATTACATGTTCAACAAATTGAAATTGACCGCGATGGGAGATATTGGGTGCTATACGCTTGGCGCGGGCGCCCCGTTGTCCGCAATCGATACGACGCTATGCATGGGTGCTTCCATCGGGATGGCGCATGGAATGGAAAAGGCGCGCGGGAAGGAGTTCGCACGCAAGCTTGTCAGTGTAATCGGCGATAGCACCTTCATGCATTCCGGTATTACCGGCCTTATCAACATGGTTTATAACGGTGCAACCTCGACCGTGCTGATTCTGGATAATTCAACGACGGGCATGACGGGACACCAGGATCATCCGGCAACAGGGAAAACCGCAAAGGGTGATCCGGCTCCTGCGGTAGATATTCCGAAACTCGTGGAAACGTTGGGAGTGAAATATGTGCGCGTCGTCGATCCGTTCGACCTCCCGGCACTTGAGGCGGCGCTGAGGGAGGAAACGGAACGCGAAGAAGTTTCCGTCATTATTACGAAGCGCCCATGCGTATTGATCGATAAGAATTCAATCAAAGGGACGCTTACCGTTACCGACGCGTGCCGTAATTGCGGAGCGTGCATGAAGCTTGGATGTCCGGCCCTTGTAAAAGGCGGCAGCGCAGTGCGGATCGATGCATCGTTGTGTATCGGATGTGGATTGTGTGCGGACGTTTGCCCGTTCCATGCGATTGAAGGAGGGTGTGAATGAAAAGTATATTGATAGCCGGAGTCGGCGGCCAGGGTACGCTGCTCGCGAGTATGGTATTCGGGCAAATCGCCCTGAAGATGGGATATGACGTTAAACTTTCCGAAGTACATGGTATGGCGCAGCGCGGAGGAAGCGTAGTGACCTATGTGCGCATTGGTGATAAAGGAGAAAAGGTATATTCTCCCGTCATCGACGAGTGCGGTGCAGATATTCTTCTGGCGTTTGAGGAGTTGGAGGGCCTGCGCTGGCTTCCTTATCTGAACCCGGATGGCGGGAAGCTGTATTGCAATTCCCAGCAGATTCTGCCGATGCCCGTAATTACCGGAGCGGCAGCCTATCCGGAAAATATCCCGGAAAAGATCAAAGAACATTTTCCGAATGCAGTTTTTGTGGACGCGTTGACGCTCGCCAATGAAGCGGGCAGTGTAAAAGCCGTCAACACCGTGCTTCTTGGCGTTCTTGCCAAGAATATGGAAATAGACAAGGAAATCTGGAAAGAAGCGGTCCGCTGTGTGGTGAAACCGAAATTTGCGGATTTGAATGAAAAAGCATTTGAACTTGGATATGCTCTGTAATATACCGGAAGAGAATCTGTGCAGAAACGCTGAGGGAGGAAAGAAGATGTTGATAAAACAGATATCGGCTTTTGTTGAGAATAAAAAGGGAAGATTGTATAGCCTGACGCAAACGCTGGCCGACCATAACATTGACCTGAAGGCGCTTTCTATTGCGGACACGTCGGAATTCGGGATACTCAGGTGCATTGTCAATGATCCGGATAAGGCGCTTGAAGTCTTGCGCGAGGAGGGCTTTACGGCTTCAATGACACCGGTGCTCGGGATTGAAGTGGAAGATACGCCCGGCGGCCTTGCGCAGGTGTTGAAGGTTTTGCATGAAAATGAGATCAGTGTGGAGTACCTTTATTCCTTTGTCGGAACGAGGAGTGAAAACGCGATTGTCATTTTTCATGTAAAAGAGACGGAAAAAGCATTTGAAATCTTGCAAAATGCGGGCTTGAAAATGCTGACAGGTGAAATGATTTATAATATTTAAGAGGCAGAATTTTGTATAGAAGGACATATGCCAGAATCCATCTCGGGAATCTGAAGCAAAATATCAGGAATGCGGCGGCAAATGTACCGGACGCATGTGGAATTGTTGCGGTTGTAAAGGCGAACGCGTATGGGCATGGCGCGGTGGAATGCGCTCGTGCGGCAAAACAGGCGGGCGCATGCATGTTAGCGGTAGCCCTTGCGGAAGAAGCAGTGCCGCTGGAAAAGATTGGGCTTCCCATTATTATCATCGGACGTTCCAATCATGAACAACTGCGTCTCGCCCTCCGCCTCGGCTTGCAGCCGTGCGTTTTTACGCCGGATGATATTACCTTTCTCCAGGAACTATGCGCGGAGCAGGGCGGAGAGGCAAGGATCCACCTCAAATTCGATACGGGGATGTGTCGTATTGGGATACGCAGCGACAGTGAGCTTGAAAAATGTATCAGCGCCTTGAATAGCTGCAGCAATGTGAAACTGGCAGGAGTCTTTACCCATTTCGCAAACAGTGACGCAAAAAATAAAGATCATGCGATCCGGCAGCATAAGAAATTCCTGCATTATATCGGAACTTTGAGGGAGCGTGGGTTTCGGCCTGCCATCCATGCGGACAACAGCGCGGGAACGATTGATCTGCCGCAGTTTTCGCACGACATGGTTCGTTTTGGTATTTCCATGTATGGCTATTATCCTTCGGAGGAAGTGGACAAAGACGCGGTGCCACTTAGACCGGTGATGGAGGTTTTTGCTGAGGTTTCCCATATCAAAGATATCGCACGAGGGGAAAGCGTGGGCTATGGAAGCACTTTTACCGCACAGCATACGACAAGAGTCGCAACCGTTCAGATTGGCTATGGAGACGGCTATAACAGATTGCTTTCTAACAAAGGGAAAATGATTGTAACAACGGATTGCGGTTCATTTTACGCTCCCATCATTGGACGCGTTTGTATGGATCAGACCATGATCGATGTGACGGATGTTGGGGGAGTGGTGCAGGCGGGCGACCTCGTAACTGTGCTGGGAAGAAAGGGAGACAAGCTGATTTCAGCGGATGATATTGCAAAACTCTGCGGGACCATCAGCTATGAAGTCCTTCTTGATTTCAACGAACGGGTGCCGCGGATTTATTTGGACGATACAACCGGGGTCTAGCCGGTAGGGAGAAAAAATGACAAAGCAGGAAATACGCGAAAAAATACTCAGTATGCGGAGAGGTCTTACCTCGAAATATATTGACGACGAATCTGCAAAAATATATGAATTGCTTACGGAAAGCGGGATATTCGAGGGTGCCGGCACCGTGCTTTCCTACAGCGATTTTGATAACGAAGTAAAGACGGCAATGCTCACGGGCTGGCTTATGTTTCGCGGGATGCGGCTGTATCTTCCGTGTGTGCGGAAAAAGGAAATGTTTGCGGCCGATATTAAGAGTGCGGGGCTTGAACTGAGCAAATTTGGAATTGCCCAGCCGAAGTTTGGAGAAGCCTCTTTTTTGGAACCGGAAAAAATAGACGTTGTGATCGTACCGGGTATCGCTTTTGACCGGAATGGCCACCGGATCGGATTTGGTTGCGGATATTACGACGATTTCCTGAAACGGGCTAGGCAGGCTAAAAAGATCGCCCTTGCCTATGATTTTCAAATCGTAGATTTTATTCCCGCCGAAACGCATGACGTTCGGGTGGATGTGATCGTTACACCGGACGGAATCATTCGATGAGAATTATTGCGGGCGAAAGACGCGGCCTGAAACTGATGACGCAGGAAGGACTTGATACGCGGCCGACACTTGACCGGGTCAGGGAAGCTATGTTCGGACGGATCCAGTTTGAAATCAGGGGAAAATGCGTGCTGGACCTATTTGCGGGCAGCGGCGCGCTTGGCCTTGAAGCCCTTTCGCGCGGAGCGCGGGAGGCGGTGTTTGTCGATTGCAACGATGGCGCGGAGCGGGCGATCCAGCATAATATTTCTGCGGCGGCAATGGAAGACCGTGCGGTATTTATTAAAAATGAGTACGGGAACGCTATGAAACTATTTCAAAATAAAAAGAAGTTTGATATAGTATTTATAGACCCGCCGTATACCAGCGGTTTTTACAAACCGGCAATGGAGGGCCTTGTGGAATACGGTTTGCTCTCCAACGGTGCGATCATTGTGGCGGAAAGCAACGCTCCGCTGGAAATTGAATTTGCGGGATATATGGTGGAAAAACAAAAAAAATACGGAAAAACATTTTTAAATTTTTTCCGGTGGAAAGAGGGATAAATGAAAGCTTGCATATATCCGGGCAGCTTCGATCCGATTACCAAAGGCCATATGGATATTATCGGCCGTGCGCGTAATCTTTTTCCGAAAGTATTTGTGGGAGTATTGAATAATCCGGCGAAGAGGAATCTCTTTTCGGTGGATAAGAGGATAGAGATGATACGGCGCGCAGCCGCCGGGATGGATGGCGTTGAAGTAGTGGCTTTTGACGGACTGCTTGTGGAATTGATGAAAAAACTCGACTGCCGCATCATTATTCGCGGCCTTCGGACGGGGACCGACCTTGAGCTGGAACAGCAGCTTTCCGTTATCAATGGGAAATTGCTTCCAGGCGCGGAGACAGTTGCGCTTCTTTCCAAACCGGAAACCTATTTTATCAGTTCGAGCGCAGTGCGGGAATTAATTGAGTTTCGTGCAGACATATCCGATTATGTTCCGAAAGAAGTGGCTGATATGATAAACGGAGGGAATGCAAAATGAAAGTCTTTGATTTGCTGGATGAGATCATTGAAGAAGTAGACAATAGCCGAAAATCCCTGTTTGGAAATAAAAAGACCATCGACGTAGAATTTGTTCTGGAAATACTGGAAGAGATCAAGGCGGCGTTGCCTGAAGAAATCGTCTATGCGCAGGAGGTTTTGGATCATAAGCGTGAGATCATTGATTCGGCGCAGGGCAAGGCAAAGAACATATTGGACGGAGTCGACAACAGGCTGTCCGAATTGGTAGAGGAGCACAAGGTGACGCAGCTTGCCTATGAAAAAGCCAACCGAGTCATCGACGCGGCGCAGAAGCAGGCATATGAGATCCGTGTGAATGCAAACGATTATGCGGTGAATGTCCTTGAAGACCTGTCTTCCTATATGAAGGAGTATATGGATATTATAAAAGAAAACCAGTCCAACTTTATCAACAAAAAGAACAAAGACCAGGCTGAATTTGAATAAAAGGTTTAAAGAAAAATCTTTATGCTATTGGATAATGATATAAAGATTTTTTTTGTAGGAGAAATATATGGCCAGAATAAAAAAAATGGGGCTTGCACTCGGGGGTGGTTCCGCTCGTGGATTTGCACATATTGGCGTGCTTCGGGTCCTGATTGAAAATAAAATTCCAATCCATTCGATTGCCGGCTGCAGTATGGGTTCGCTGATCGGAGGAATCTATGCTTCGGAAGCCAATCTTGAGACACTGGAAAATCTTGCGGTGGTATTTGATTTTAAAAAATATTTTGACCTGACCCTGTCTTCCAAGGGGTACGTGAAAGGCAGCAGGGTTCAGGAGCTTATCAAGCTGATGACGAAAAACATTATGATCGAGAAATCAAAAATCCCGTTCTGCTGTATTGCGACGTGCCTGCGTAATGCCACCCTGAAAAGATTCACGGAAGGGCCGGTCCATGAAGCCGTCCGTGCGAGTATTTCTATCCCGGGGATGTTTACCCCGCATGTGATCGACGGAGTTTCTTATGTGGACGGCGGCGTGATCGACCGCACCGCGATTGGCGCGGCGTGGGCGATGGAACCCGACGTGGTGGTCGCGGTGGACGTCGGATACCGGGGAGAAGAAATTACACCGCCCAAAAGTATGATTGGACTTGCACAGGCCTCTTTTTCTGTCGCAGACTGGTATCTTGCGCAAACAAACCTTCCAAAAGCAAGTCTGTGCATTTTTCCCGACGTCAGCGGGATTGACGGCAGCCAATATAAGGACATCCAAAATATTATTACGCGCGGGGAAGAGGCGGCGCGTATAGTGCTTCCGGAACTCAAGGAGTTGGTTGGGCTCAAATAATAAGGAGCCTTTGTGTAAAATCGCGCTTTCCCGGCGCGATTTTTTTTGTGAGCAGGGAATAGATATCCGTTGCCAGAATATCCATATCCAGCAGCGGGCTTTCCGGAAACTCAGAGGCTTTAGTCACAATAGGAACAGCAGATTCCGCCGCAAGGCGGGAAAGCAGTCCGAGGGCATCCCTGCGGACCCCAAGAACGCGTGCATAGAGCGGAGAGCCTGTCAGCATGTACATTTGTTCTCGGGTAATGCCGAAGAGGCAGTAAAGTAAAATGCGCTGGATACGGGAGCGGGGATAACGCTTGCTGGCGATAGCCGTCACCAAATCCTCATAGCCTTGCGCTTTTTTCGCGGCCTCGCAGATGCGGTATTCCAATCCTTCGGCTACGCCATAGATATTGCCGATTTTGGCAGTATCCCTGCGGCGGAGTTGAAACATAAGAAGAGGAAAAAGGGCCTCTCCAAATACGGGGTCTATACTTGGAACAGCTTCCGCATTGGGAATATAACGGAGGTACGAAGCGTCTCCTTTCTTGATTGCGGCACGAATGGCCCGCGCGCTTGCATAACCGGGCGTGAGGACGGATTCTGAGTATCCGCCGCCCAGGCGTTCGATAGGCAGAGGCCGGAGCGCGCTTCCCCGCCGAATTATTGCTTTCAGATATTCGATCGCCAGGATATTGTTCGGCTGCTGCCACGTAGCGGCATCGGTCGCGGGAAGACAAGCGGTGAGCGCTTGTGCGCGTGCAACAGGAAAAGACAGGCCGGCTCCAAGACCTGTTTTTAATGCGGCCTGAAAACCGTTCGGCTCAGCGGAAAGCAGCGACGCTGCCTGTGACAACGCGGCAAGATCAGTGGTTTCCACGCCAAAAGAAAGGGCATCTACACAATTGAGCGCATCGAGAATTGCGACGCCGCCTTCGGCAAACCCCTCCGCGCTTTGAGTCGCATAAGCGAAAGGGAGTTCCAGCACAAGGCTTGCCCCACCCAAAAGTGCCGCGCGCGTCCGTACCCATTTATCCCAGACCGCAGGTTCGCCGCGTTGTGTAAAATTCCCGCTCATCACACAAATAATGTGATCTGCGCCGTGCTTTTCACACGTCCTTCGGATATGATACTCATGCCCGGTATGAAAGGGATTGTATTCGGAGATGATTCCGGCGATTTTCATAAAATACCTTTGCAAAGCGTTGTTTTTTTATATATAATATATAAGTGTCATTATAACAGAGAAATCAAAAATTTAAAATTCATTTATAAAATCGTGAGGTGCAGAGAAATGTCATTAATGGACAAAATCAAGGATAAGGCGAAATCGGTTAAGAAAAATATCGTTCTGCCTGAGGGAAGTGAACCGCGTACGATCGAAGCGGCGGCGAAGATCGCGGAGCAGGGGATTGCAAATGTAATTCTTTTGGGCGATGAAAAGGAAATCGAAGCGGCCAATACGAAAAAGGCCGACCTTTCCGGCACGACGATCATCAATCCGGCTAATTCTCCGAAGCTTCAGGAATATGCCGATATGTTCTATGAAATGCGCAAGAAAAAGGGAATCACGCCCGAACAGGCGCTTGAGACCGCAAAAGACCCGCTTTATTATGCGGTTTTAATGATTAAGGCAAACGACGCAGACGGCATGGTATCGGGAGCGATTCATTCCACGGGCGATACGCTTCGTCCGGCGTTGCAGGTGATTAAGACCAAGCCGGGCGTACCGATCGTGTCGAGCTGCTTTATTATGGAGCATCCGGACAGCAAGTGGGGCCAAGACGGCGTAATGGTATTTGCGGATTGCGCGGTCAATATCGATCCCAACGCGGAAGAACTTGCGGCAATTGCAGTTGCTTCCGCGGACTCGGCAAAAGACCTTGCCGGAATCGACGATCCCAAAATTGCGATGCTGTCATTCTCGACCAAAAACAGCGCAAAGCATGAGCATGTGGATAAAGTAATTGAAGCGACGAAGCTTGCCAAGGAAATGGCACCCGAATTGAATATTGATGGCGAATTACAGGCGGATGCAGCGCTGATCGAGGCGGTCGGCCAGTTGAAGAGTCCGGGCAGCAAGGTTGCAGGCCATGCAAATGTGCTGATCTTCCCGGATATCCAGGCGGGAAACATTGGCTATAAGCTCGTCCAGAGACTGGGCGGCGCGGAAGCGATCGGCCCGATTTGTCAGGGACTTGCGCGTCCGGTAAACGACCTTTCGCGCGGATGCAGTGTGGAAGATATCGTTTCCGTTGTGGCAATCACGGCAGTGCAGGCTCAGTCTTTCTAATCAAAAGGGGTATAGGAAAATGAAAAATGTTTTGGTAATCAACGCGGGAAGTTCTTCCCTGAAATATCAACTGATCGACATGGACGATGCAGATGTTATCGCAAAGGGCCTTGTCGAAAGGATCGGCATCGACGGTTCCGTCATCAAGCATAAGCCGTCCGGCAAGGACAAGGTAGAAATCGAAACGTCCATGAAGGACCACAACGACGCGATGAAACAGGTGATCGCGGCGCTGACGGATCCTGTACACGGCGTGGTTTCAGACCTTTCCGGTATTTGCGCGGTTGGGCACAGAATTGTGCATGGCGGTGAGAAATTCAGCGAATCCGTGCTGATTACGGATGAAGTGATGGAAGCGATCAAGGAAAATATCGAGCTTGCGCCGCTCCACAATCCGGCCAACCTGATGGGGATCGACGCATGCCGCGCCCTGATGCCCGACGTACCGATGGTTGGGGTGTTTGATACGGCGTTCCATGCGAATATGCCGAAAAAAGCGTTCCTTTACGGAATTCCTTATACGGCTTATACGGACTATAAAGTCAGAAGATACGGTTTCCACGGGACATCCCACAAATATGTCTCCCATCGTGCAGCGGAGATGCTTGGGAAGGATATACGGGATCTCAAGATCATCACCTGCCATCTTGGTAACGGTTCCTCCGTTGCAGCAGTCGACGGCGGCGTTTCGGTGGATACGTCCATGGGCTTCACGCCCCTTGAAGGGCTTGTGATGGGAACGCGTTCCGGCGACCTTGACGCGGCGATTGTTCCGTACCTTATGGATAAAATGAACATGAATGTAGACCAAGCAATCAATTATCTTAACAAGGAATCGGGCGTTTGGGGAATTTCCGGCGTGTCGAGCGATTTCCGCGATCTTTGGGCGGAAGAGGAAAAAGGTAACGAGCGGGCCAAACTTGCCCTTGATGTCTTTAATTACCGCCTGAAGAAATTTATCGGCGCGTATGCGGCGGCAATGGGCGGCGTTGATGTTATCACCTTTGCGGGCGGCGTTGGCGAGAACGATTGGGACGTCCGTATGCATGCGCTTGAAGGACTCGAGTTTATGGGCGTGAAGCTCGACAAAGAGAAAAACGACGGCCTGCGCGGAGAGGAAATGGATATTTCCGCTGCAGATTCCAAGGTAAAAATACTCGTAGTTCCGACGGATGAAGAAATGACGATTGCGAAAGATACCTACGATATCTGCTGCAAGTAAACCTGGAGCAAGCAGAGGCTTCCGGCAAGAAAAAATAGTTGACAAGCGCGCTGCATAAAAATATAATGTAGTGGTACTCGTTTTCTTGCATGGAGAAGAGCAATGATAGAGATTGACATTCGGGAAGCGTTGAAAAATGAAGGAAAGGTTTATATTTTCCAGTATGAAGGAGCTCCTGCTTTGGGAGAAGACATAAGCTTCGCAAAGCCGCTTGAGTTCAATGCAGAGTATGTTGCGCTTAACCGGAATATTTCTGTCAGAGGAAAGTTTGAAACGGTTTTGAACACCGTTTGTGACCGGTGTCTTGACGATATGGAGATGGAAATAGCCTATCGTTTCGATGAAACGATCTTTCGGACCGGTACACAGGAAGAAGAAGAGTATACCTACGAAGGCGACGTACTATCGCTGGACAAACTGGTGTATGACGCAATCATTTTGAGTTTGCCGCATCGACTTTTGTGCAGAGAAGAGTGCCGAGGCATTTGCCCGACATGCGGGCAGAACCTGAACCGCGGCTCGTGCGGATGTAAACCGGAAGATACGGATGAGACAAATCCGTTTGCAAAATTAAAGGGATTGTTTTGACCTTAAGGGAGGTGTGTGAAAATGGCAGTACCAAAGAATAGAACGTCGAAGCAGCGTAAACATACGAGAAGAGCGCATTGGAAACTGACGGCCCCGGCTGTATCTCAGTGCCCCCAGTGCCACCAGCCGAAACTGGCTCACAGAGTTTGTCCAAACTGCGGTTATTATAACGGCAGGCTGGCAGTTGCGCCGAAAGAAGCGGCAAAATAAGAAATAGTAAAAAGGTTTGCGTAAAGCAAACCTTTTTTTGTTAATCCGCCCTTTGAAAAACACGCTTTTTCGTGTATACTGTAACTATTGTACATCGCTTACAGGGGAGACGGCATGAAGATTATTATTGATGCAATGGGCGGCGATCATGCGCCGGAAGAAATTGTTGCCGGCGTTTTGTCGGCGCTCGAAAAATTTAACGACACCTCCTTCTTGCTGACGGGGGACGAGGCTAAAATCAAGGCGCTGCTCAGCGAATCGGCTTATGACCCGGACAGAATAGAGATCGTACCAACAACGCAGGTGATTGAGATGGACGATTCTCCCGTACGGGCCTTGAAGGAGAAAAAAGATTCTTCTATGGTGGTAGCCCTTAACTTGCTGGCGGAGAAAAAAGGAGACATGCTGATTTCGGCCGGCTGTACAGGCGCGCTTGTTGCCGGTTCTACGCTGGTTGTGAAACGCCTTCCTGGTATTAAGCGCCCGGCGCTTGCACCGGTGCTTCCCTCGCAAACCGGAGAGGTGCTTTTGATCGACGGCGGAGCAAACGCGGATTCAAAGCCGCAGTATTTACAGCAGTTCGGCGTTATGGGCAGCATTTATATGCAAAAGGTCTTTGGCCTTGAGGCGCCGCGCGTCGCGCTGATTAACAATGGTGCGGAAGAAGAAAAGGGCAGCGAACTGACGAAAAAAGCATACCAGCTTTTGAAGCAGGCACCGATTAATTTTGTAGGAAATGCCGAGGGACGCGAGCTCCTTTCCGGCGAGTTCGACGTACTCGTATGCGACGGGTTTACAGGGAACATTGTCCTTAAATTCCTGGAGGGCTGCGCAAAAACGATTCTTGGGATGCTGAAAGGCTATGTTCAGGAAAGCAGGAGCGCTAAATTTGGATATTTATTCATGAAGGGCGTGTTTGGCAAACTAAAACAAAAGATGGATTATAAAGAGTACGGCGGCGCGCTTCTCTTGGGGCTGAACGGCGGCGTTATGAAGGCGCATGGAAGCTCGAACAGGGATGCGATTTTCCATGCAATCGCCGCGGCACGTAAATTTATCGCCGGAGATGTGGTTGGCGCAATCGGACAAGAAATAGCTAAGCTGGCGGATGAAGATGAAGCATGAAGAACTGGAAAAAAAAATCGGGTATTCCTTCCGCGACAGGCAGCTTTTAGAGCGCGCACTTACACATCCGTCCTGCGGGAATGTGCCTAATTATGAACGCCTGGAATTTTTGGGGGACGCGGTAATCGAACTGATCGTCAGCGGCGATCTTTTTCGGAATTATCCAAATTTTTCGGAAGGAGTGCTGACCCAGCGGCGAGCGGATATTGTATGCTCCAAATCCCTTGCACGGATCGCCCAGTCGATCGCTTTGGGGTCTTACATTTTCCTCGGAAAAGGCGAGGAGGAATCGGGCGGACGGGAAAAGACATCCATTCTTGAAAACGTTATGGAAGCGCTTATGGGTGCCGTTTATGTGGACGGGGGATTTGAAGAAGCCCAGCGGGTAGTCCGTGGGCTGTTTACGGAGGCGGTCGAGAGCGCCATGCGCCGTAAGAACGACCATGATTATAAATCCCAGTTCCAGGAGCTTATTCAGAGGACGGTGAAACAGGAGATATCCTATAAGGTAACGCGCCAGGAAGGACCGCCGCATAGTACGGTGTTTTACGTGCAGCTTTCCGTAGGCGGAAAGGCCTTGCACGAAGGAACTGGCAATTCAAAAAAGGAAGCGGAACAAAGTGCAGCTAAATCTGCGATCGCGGATTTTGATAAATTTTATAAGGAGTAAAATGCGATGTTTGAATTTGAGGAAGTAAAGAACACGGATCAGGAAATTTATGATTCGATGATGCGCGAACTGAACCGGCAGGAACATAATATCGAACTGATTGCTTCAGAGAATTTTGTATCTCCCGCAGTGATGCAGGCGATGGGTTCTCACCTGACCAATAAATATGCGGAAGGATATCCGGGAAAACGCTATTACGGCGGATGTCAGTTTGTGGACGAGATAGAAGACCTTGCCCGGGAACGCGCGAAAAAGCTGTTTGGCGCGGAACACGCAAATGTCCAGCCCCATTCAGGCGCACAGGCAAATACGGCGGTTTACTTCGGCGTCCTAGAGCCGGGCGATACAATTTTGGGGATGAACCTCTCCCACGGCGGACATTTGACGCATGGGAGTCCCGTGAATCTTTCAGGGAAATATTTCAACATCGTACCCTATGGCGTGAGCGAGACGGACGAAAGGATCGATTACGACAAGCTTTCCGATCTTGCATTGGAGCATAGGCCGAAGATGATCGTTGCAGGCGCCAGTGCCTATCCGCGTACGATCGATTTTGCAAAATTTAGAGAGATTGCGGATTCCGTGGGCGCGTATCTTATGGTAGATATGGCTCATATTGCGGGGCTCGTAGCGGCGGGACTGCATCCCAATCCTGTTCCTTACGCGCACTTTACAACCACCACGACGCATAAAACGCTGCGCGGCCCGCGCGGCGGCATGATCCTTTGCCCGGAAGAATATGCGAAGATTGTTGATAAAGCAATTTTCCCGGGTACGCAGGGCGGCCCGCTGATGCACGTCATTGCGGCAAAGGCGGTTTCTTTCAAGGAAGCGCTGCAGCCGGAATTCAAGGAATACCAGAAACAAATCGTGAAAAATGCGGCGGCACTTGCGAAGGCGCTTGCGGATAACGGCCTGCGGCTTGTTTCAGGAGGAACGGATAATCACTTGATGCTTGTTGACGTAGGGAAAAAGGAAAAAACAGGCAAGGAGATCGAAGCTCTTCTGGATACGGTGAATATCACAGTTAATAAGAATACGATACCGTTTGAAACATTAAGCCCGTTTGTTACAAGCGGTATCCGGATCGGAACGCCATCCGTAACAACGCGGGGGATGAAAGAACAAGAGATGGAAGCGATCGGTAATTTAATCGCGGATATGATCCTGAATGGAGAAGCTTCATCGGATAAGGTGAAAAAGAGCGTTTCAGAGCTTTGCGAAGCATTTCCACTGTATAAATAAGGCAAAAGGTAGTGTTTGGGAATCGGGCGGAAGGATATTCCGCCCGATTTTGAGGAAGCGTGAATGGTTGTAAAACAGATAGATTCCGGCAGTATCGCTGAAGAATGTGGGATTTCACCCGGAGATGTTTTGCTCTCAATTGACGGACATAAGCTCCGGGATTATATAGACTATATCTATGAGCTTTCAGGGGACGAAATCCTTCTTGCTGTACGGAAAAAAGGCGGGATCATCGAAGAGATTGAAATCGAAAAAGAGCCGTATGAAGAGTTGGGAATCACCTTTGAAAGCGACGGATTCGGAAAGAAAATAAATTGCCGGAACAGGTGCATATTTTGTTTTGTCGACCAGATGCCGAAGCATATGCGCAGGACCCTCTATGTCAAAGACGATGATTGGCGTATGTCCTTTTTGATGGGGAGTTATGTAACGCTTACCAATCTTTCAGAGGAAGAAATAGAGCGTATTATCGAGCAGCGGATATCTCCGCTTTATGTTTCGGTACATGCGTATGACAACGAGCTGCGCAAATTGCTATTTGGTAATGAGGATGCGGGCAAAACCTTTGACTTGATTCGCCGTTTTACAAAAAATGGGATTCGTATGCATACGCAGATTGTAATGTGCGAGGGCCTTAACGATGGCGTTGCTTTGCAGGAAACGATCGAGCAGCTTTACCGCCTTTTTCCGGGAGTTCAGTCTGTTGCGGTCGTGCCGGCCGGACTTACGAAATACCGGGAAAACCGTTATCCGCTTTCCATAGTGAGCAGGGAGACGGCGAGGGAAGCCATCCGTATCATCGAAGGGTTTCAGGAGCGCTTTTTGGAAAACAACGGTGAAACGCGCTTTGTGTTTGCTTCGGACGAGATGTACATCCGTGCCGGAGTAGATCTTCCGCCCTATGAGGCATATGAGGATTTTGTGCAGATTGAAAATGGCGTCGGCCTTGTGGATATGTTTCTGAGCGAGGCAGGCGAAGCGCTTGAGGCGTTAAGGGACGGAAAACCGCGTTACCAAAAGATTGGCTTTATTACCGGAGAAGATTTCCATCCTTTTTTGGTGGGGCTTGCGGAGCGGATCGAAAACATTTTTGGAATCTGCGTAAGCGTTCACAAGGTCAAGAATAATTTTTTTGGCGAAACGATTACGGTCGCCGGCCTTTTGACCGGAGCGGATGTTGCCGCCCAGGTGAAGCGGGAGGAGGAAGAGGCTTTTTTCCTGAGCCGATACTGCTTTAAGGAAAATGAAAATGCAATGCTTGACGGTGTCACGCTTGAAGATCTGGCAAATGCCTTGGGGGCGCCGTGCTACAAAGCCAGCGGAGACGGATATGAAGTAATACAAGCTCTGCTTGAGGAATGAGGAGAAATTTATGGCAAAACCATTGGTTGCGATCGTGGGTCGGCCGAACGTCGGAAAATCCACTTTTTTCAACCGGATTACAGGAACGAAGTTAGCGATCGTAGAGGATACGCCGGGTGTCACACGCGATAGGATCTATGCGGATGCGGAATGGCTTGGAAAGGAATTCACCCTTGTCGATACGGGCGGCGTCGATATGGACACGGAAGATGTGCTTTTAAGGCAGATGCGCATGCAGGCCGAACTGGCCATCGAAGCGTCGCAGTTGATCTTATTTTTTGTGGATGGCAAAACAGGCATTACCTCGGAAGATTACGAAGTCGCAAAAATGCTTCGCAAATCCGGAAAACCGGTGATTGTCGTGGTCAATAAGACCGACAATAAAAATGATGAACAGAATATCTATGATTTTTATGAGCTGGGCCTTGGCGAAGTGATTGGCATTTCATCTTCACAGGGGCTGGGCCTTGGCGATCTGCTCGATCTCGTGATCAGCGGGCTGGGCGAATACGAGACCGACGGGGAAGAGGACGATACCCTCAAGATCGCGCTGGTGGGCAAGCCGAATGTCGGCAAGTCTTCCCTGACCAACAAAATCCTTGGTTATGACCGCGTAATCGTAAGCGATATCCCGGGAACGACACGCGATGCGATCGACTCTGTTTTTGAGCGGGGCGGGCAAAAATATACGATTATCGATACGGCGGGAATGCGCAAAAAGGGGCGTATCGACGATAAATCAATTGAGCGTTACAGTGTAATCCGCGCCCTTGGAGCGGTACGCCGGGCGGACGTAGCGGTGGTTATGATTGATGCGACCGAAGGAATCACGGAACAGGATGTTAAAGTGGCCGGGTATGTTGATTCCGAAGGGAAGCCATGTGTCATTGCCGTCAATAAATGGGACGCGGTTGAAAAGGACACCTATACTATAGAGGAATACAATAAAAAGATTTCCGCAGATTTGGCGTTTATGCCATACGCGCAGCGTATTTATATTTCGGCGCAGACAGGACTGCGTATTGACAGACTGTTTGCGATGCTGCATACCGCGTATGAAAATAATATCCGGCGCATCCCGACGGGCGTGCTAAACGACTGCCTGCAAGATGCCGTTACGGCTGCCGAACCGCCGTCGACAAAAGGCAGGAGGCTGAAAATCTATTATATGACGCAGGTAAGCGTTAAGCCGCCCACGTTTGTATTGTTCGTCAATGAAACCGCGCTGATGCATTTTTCGTACCAGCGCTACCTCGAAAATTATTTGCGTAAAACATTTGACTTTACAGGCACACCGATTAAAATAATAGTAAGACAGAAGAGTGATGAAAAGGGGGAATAGGGTATGAACGAGGTCCTGATACTTATTTTGTGCGCAGTGATCGCATACCTTTTAGGGTCGATCTCGTTTTCCTATATTTTTACCAAGAAGATCAGGCATGAGGATATTCGTAAAAAGGGCAGTGGAAATGCCGGGACAACGAACGTGCTGCGCAGTTATGGCTGGGGGATGGGACTGCTCGTATTTGCAGGAGATGTGTTGAAAGGCCTGCTCGCGGCGCTGATTGGCCTGCATTTCGGAGGAACAATCGGCCTTTGCGTTGCGGGCGTATTTGCGATTGTGGGGCACAATTACTCCTGCTTCCTGAATTTTAAGGGGGGAAAAGGAATCGCCGCGACGATCGGCGTATTACTCATTATCCAGACGATACCGACGCTGATTATTTTTACAGTTGCAATTATTATTGTTATTTCAACGAAGATCATGAGCATCGGTTCCATTATAGGTCTTATTCTGAGCGCTGTTGCCGCCATTATTGTCGCGCCTGGAGATCCCTATCACTATATTGCGGTGATTGTGATTGCCATTTTGGGTATCTGGAGCCATCGCGAAAATATTGAACGCTTAATGCATGGAAACGAGCGTAAATTGAGTCTATCCAAAAAGTAAAAAATACTTGCATAAACGGCGCTGTTATGGTATTCTTAAGTAGGTTAATAAATGCTTGACTAAAGAGTGGGAGTGAAAACCCACTCTTTCGCATTATGAATACTTTTTATGGGAGCTGTTATGGCAAAAAATACGCGTGTCCTGGTGGAAGAGATTGCCCTGCCTGTCGTTGAGGCCTTAGGGTTCCGGTATGTGGACACAGAATATGCAAAGCAGGGGCAGGATTGGCTGCTTACGGTTTATATTGATAAAGACGGCGGCGTGCTGATCGATGATTGCGAGACGGTAAGCCGGGCGCTTGAAACGATCCTCGACGAAAAGGATTTGATTGCGGATAGTTATATCCTGTGCGTTTCTTCGCCCGGGCTTGACCGGCCGCTTAAAAGCGAACGCGATTTTGCGCGTTGCATGGGCAAGAAAATAGATATAAAGCTTTACAAGCCCTTCGAGGGACGAAAGGAATATACCGGCGTATTGACAGCTTATACGCCGGCGAGCGTTACGATTGAAACGGACGAAAACGAGATCATCTTCGATTGCAAGGAAACTGCAAAAATTTGCCTGCATTTGGATTTTTGATAAGGAGATAGAATAATGAATACGGAATTTATGGAAGCTTTATCAGATTTAGAGCATGATAAGGGAATAAAAAAGGATATTTTATTGGAGGCAATCGAGACGGCATTGATTTCGGCCTATAAACGTCATTTCGGTACGGATCAGAATGCGCGTGTCGAGATTGATGGAGATACGGGCGAGATTAAGGTGTTTGCCATTAAAAATGTGGTCGATGAAGTGGAAGACGGGGAGACGGAGATTTCCGTAGCCGATGCGCGTGCGATCAATGAAAAGTATGAAGCGGGCGACGTGCTCGAGACAGAGGTGACGCCGCGTGATTTCGGGCGTATTGCAGCACAGACCGCCAAGCAGGTCGTCGTACAGCGGATTCGCGAGGCGGAACGCGGCATTATTTACGATCAATATTCCGAAAAGGAAAATGAGGTGCTGACTGCGATTGTGCACAGGATTGAGCGCGGAAACGTTTATGTAGAGCTTGGCCGTGCGGAAGGCATTATCCCCGTAAGCGAAACGGTATATTCCGAGCAGTACAATATCAACGACCGCCTGAAGGTCTACGTCCTTGAAGTAAAAAAGACGAACAAGGGGCCGCAGATCATTGTATCCCGCACCCATCCTGCGCTTATTAAGCGCCTGTTTGAGATCGAGGTGCCGGAGATTCGGCAAAATGTCGTGCAGATTAAGAGTATTGCGCGCGAAGCGGGAGGCCGTACCAAGATCGCTGTATGGAGCGATGAAAAGGACGTAGACCCGGTAGGCGCCTGTGTAGGGCACAAAGGAACGCGCATTGAAAAGGTGGTGGAGGAACTGGGCGGCGAAAAAATAGACGTGGTTCCGTGGAGTTCGGACCCAATCGAGTTCATCGCAAACGCGCTGCGGCCTGCAAAGGTTGTTATGGTCCAGATTAATGAAGACGAAAAGGCCGCCAAAGTGATCGTACCCGATTACCAGCTCTCGCTTGCAATCGGGAAAGAGGGACAGAATGCGCGTCTTGCCGCGAAGCTGACGGGATGGAAGATCGATATCAAGAGCCAATCCCAGACAGAGCAGGAGGTTTTCGGCGAAGCGTTTGCAAATGCGGATACAAGTTTTGATTCGATGGCTGGTGAATTTGGAATCGTAGACCAGCTGAATGAAGAAGAAGCGGTGGAAGAAGTCGAAGAAGATATCATTCTCGACAACTTTGCAGCGGATGACCAGAATCCGGAGGAAGACAAATAAGAAGGTGGTTGGTTTGAACAAAAAGCAGCCGGTTAGGATGTGCGTCGCCTGCCGTGCGGGAAAACCGAAGCGGGAGTTGGTGCGGCTTGTCCGTACCAAAGAGGGTATGCTTTCCGTTGACGAAACAGGCAAGGCCCAAGGGCGCGGCGCATATGTGTGTGCGGATGAGGCGTGTATCGAGAAGGCCAAAAAAATTTTCCCCAAGGTGATGCGCTGCGAAATGGATGAAACCATCTACGAAAAGCTCATGAGGATTGCGTGCAGGCATGGGAAATGAAAAGTTCCTGAGATTCCTTGGACTTGCGGCCCGGGCGGGAAAACTTGTCTATGGAGCGCAGGGAGTCGATCAAGCGATCAAGAAAAGAAGAGCGAAGCTCGTCATTGTAGACGGGAGTGCTTCTGAAAATACGAAAAAAGAGATAGGGGATGCCTGCACCTATTACCGCGTGAGGGTCATCGTTCTTGATGAGAGCGGGGTATTGGGCAGGAGTCTCCACAAACCAAACAATAAAGTCATAGGAATAGTGTGTCCACAGTTTGCACAAAGCGCATGGGACAAATATAACGCTATTTCCGGGGGTGAAACTATTGAGCAAGATTAGAATTTTAGAAACAAACAAATCGCTTCTCGCAAATGCGCAGAATATTTTCAACCGCATTTTGGAAATGCAAACGGAGGCTGACGGCCAAATCCGTGATATAAAAGCCATCGAAGCCAAAATTCTTGATATTGAAAAAATCAAGAATGAGAAAGCGCGTGCGGAAAAGGAAGAGCAGCAGCGCGCGGAGGAAGAGGCAAAACGTCTGGCCGAACAGGAGGCCAAGGCCGCCGAAGAGAAGGCAGCCCTGCAAAAGGCGGCAATAACGGATGTAAAGGAAGAGACGGAAACGCCTGAACCGGCAGAAGCGGCGGAAGCGCATAAGGCGGCTCCACAAAAGAAAACGGAGCAGCCCGCCCGCCCTGCCGCACGGGAGCCGCAGCAGCAACAGCAGCGTGCGCCGCAGGGGAGACGGCCGGAAGCGAAAGAGAAACCAATACCCCAGAAACAGGAAACAAAGGAAGCGCCGAAGAAGCAGGAACGCGGCGACGCCAAGCCTGTTAAGAAATTCGCGAATACGAACGCGAAGCCGGGCGGCTTTGAGCATGGGAAAAAGACGAAAAAACAGCTTGAAGAAGAGCGCATGAAGCGCCCCAAGATTAAGGAGCGCGTCTTTAATATCGACGATGACGATTTCCCGAAAGGCTCGAGGAAGCGGCATAAAAAACAGCAACAGCCCAAAATGGTAATCGAGCCGATCAGGATTGAAAAAGCGGTGATTACCGAGGAGACGATCTCTGTAAAATTATTTTCGGAGAAGATTGGGAAACCCGTTTCCGAAATCCTGAAAAAACTGCTGCTGCTCGGGATGATGTCTACCATCAATTCTCAGATAGACTTTGACACGGCTACACTTGTTGCGGGTGAATTTGGGATTGAGCTTGAACAGAAGATAGAGAAAACGGCAGAGGATATTCTGGTCGAGGAAGCGCCCGATACGGAAGAACAGTTGCAGAAGCGTCCGCCTATCGTCACCATTATGGGCCATGTAGACCATGGCAAAACCTCACTGCTCGATAAGATCAGGCAGTCCAAGGTTACGGAAGGCGAAGCTGGCGGCATCACCCAGCATATCGGCGCCTACCAGGTGGAACTGAACGGTGAGAAGATTACGTTCATCGATACGCCCGGACATGAAGCGTTTACGGCGATGCGCGCGCGGGGGGCGCAGGTAACGGATATTGCGATTATCGTAGTTGCGGCGGACGACGGCATCATGCCTCAGACAGTGGAGGCGATCAACCATGCAAAGTCTGCGGACGTTCCGATCATTGTTGCGGTCAACAAGATCGACCGCCCGAACGCGAACATTCAAAAAATCATGCAGGAACTGACGGAGCATGATCTTCTGCCCGAGGAATGGGGCGGCGAAACAATTGTCGTCCCGGTTTCGGCGAAGACGGGCGAAGGAATCGATAAGCTTCTGGAGATGATCCTGCTTGTAGCAGAGGTACAGGAGCTTAAAGCAAACCCGGACCGTCTTGCGAAGGGGACCATTGTGGAAGCGCAGCTTGACAAGGGACGCGGACCCGTTGCGACCGTTTTGGTGGAAACCGGAACGCTTCGGACCGGAGACACGATTATTGCGGGGACGGCCTATGGCCGGGTGCGTGCTATGGTCGACGACCTGGGACAGACAGTGAATGAAGCGCTTCCGTCCCAGCCGGTGGAGGTCATTGGATTCTCCGAGGTCCCGGTTGCGGGCGATATCCTGCACGCTGCTCCTGCGGATAAGCTTTCCAAGCAGGTTGCCGAGGAAAGAAAAGACCGGCAAAAGGCGGAAATGCTCAAGAAGATGTCCAAGGTTTCCC
Source organism: Christensenella minuta (assembly GCF_003628755.1). Classification (NCBI taxonomy): domain Bacteria; kingdom Bacillati; phylum Bacillota; class Clostridia; order Christensenellales; family Christensenellaceae; genus Christensenella; species Christensenella minuta. Next base: position 705,867 of record NZ_CP029256.1, read on the forward strand.
TTGACGACCTGTTCAGTCAGATCGCGGAAGGGCAGATCAAGGATCTCAATATTGTTATCAAGGCAGACGTGCAGGGATCCGTAGAGGCGGTTCGCCAATCCCTCGAAAAGCTTTCCAACGAGGAAGTGCGCGTGCGCGCGATCCACTGTGGCGTAGGCGCGATCACGGAGACAGACGTAATGCTTGCTTCCGCCGCAAATGCGATTATCATTGGATTTAACGTCCGTCCGGATAATATGGCACAGGCGGCCGCAGAGCGGGAGAAGGTCGATATCAGGCTCTATCGTATCATTTATAAGGCAATTGAAGATATCACTGCCGCCATGAAAGGGATGCTCGAGCCTGAATTTGAAGAACTTGTGATCGGTCATGCGGAAGTGCGTCAGACCTTTAAGGTCTCGGCGGTAGGTACGATCGCGGGATGCTATGTGACGGACGGCATGATCCGCAGAAATGCACAGGCGCGTTTGCTGCGGGATAATGTGGTTATCTATGAAGGAGCACTCAGTTCTCTGAAGCGTTTTAAAGACGATGCCAAGGAAGTTGCGCAAGGATATGAATGCGGACTTTCCCTTGAACGCTTTGACGATATCAAGGAAGGCGACGTTGTTGAGTGTTTCGAGATGCATGAAATCGCACGTTAAGGAGTGAAGCGCTTATGGCTACAAACCGGATTAATAGGATTGACGAAGAGGTAAAACGCGCTCTTTCCGAAATCATAAGGAACGACGTCAAGGATGATCGACTGTCCGGCATGACAACTGTTACAAAGGTCGAGATTACGCCGGATTTGAAATTTGGCAAGGTATATGTCAGCGTATATGGAACGGAGAAAGAGAAGCGGGCTTCTATCGACGCTTTAACGCACGGCGCTTCTTTTATCCGTATGAAGCTTGCGGGAGCGGTTGATTTAAGGCGCGTCCCAGAGCTTGCTTTTGTATTGGATGATTCAATCGAATACAGCATCAAAATTTCAAAGCTGATCGATGATGTGAACAGTAAGGAAACGAAATGAAGGAAGTCGTTGCATTTTTGGAGCAGCACAATAAATTTGCGGTATTTACTCACCTGAACCCGGACGGGGATGCGTTGGGAAGCGCTTATGCGCTTGCACAAACATTAAATAATCTTGGCAAGTCCGCCGAGGTTATTTTATTATGTGAACCGCCTGCAAAATACAGGTTTGGACGCTTTGAGCGTTTGTACCGGATACTGGGGGACGTTTCGGCCGCATCTTATGACGCGGCGGTTGCGGTTGATTGCGCAACCGCGAAACGGCTTTCGTATGCTCAGGAGCTGTTTATGCAGTTGCCTAACTGCAACATAGACCATCATGTCTCCAACACCAATTATGCGCAAATTAATTATGTGGCGGACTTGCCGGCGACCGGAGAAATCATTTGGCAGTTAGGGGAAGAATTAGGAGCGCGGGCGGACGAAACGGTGCGGATGGCCGTTTATATGGCGATCTCCACGGATACGGGAAATTTTACGTATTCCAATACCCAAAAAACGACTTTGGAATTATTTTCCCGGCTGGTTGCCGAGGGACTGCCACTATCCGCAATGGCAGAGCAGATTTTCAACCGGCGGTCGCTTGGGGCAACGAAGCTGATCGCGCGCTTCATTGACAAAATCCGGCTTTATGAAAACGGAATGCTGGCAGTTTCGGTCATTATGTTGGATGATATCGAACAAAGCGGTGCGGATTTATCTGATACGGAGATATTGATTGATTATGCACGCGAGGTCGAAGGTGTGGAAATTGCCGCGTTTATTCGCGAAATGAGCCGGGATACTTACAAAATCAGCCTTCGTGCAAATATCTATGCCGACGTTGGAGAACTTGCTGCGCAATTTGGCGGCGGAGGACACGTCAAAGCAGCCGGATGTATGCTAAAGGGAAATATTTATGATGTCACGGAGACACTGATAAAAGCGGCGAGGAATTATCTGAAGTGAACGGCGTTTTGAACATACTTAAACCTCCGGCGATGACGTCGAGCGACGTAGTTTCCCATGTGCGCAGGATTCTTATGCAGAAAAAGGCGGGTCATACGGGCACTCTTGATCCGGGGGCGGCAGGCGTGCTTCCGGTTTGTGTCGGACGCGCGACCAAGATCGCTGATTACATCATGCGCGGCGATAAGGAATATATTGCGGAAATCACCTTTGGTGCCGAAACAGATACGCAGGATAGTTATGGGAGTGTAACCCGCACTTGTGAAAGCAATATAATGAAGGAAATGCTGGCCTGTATTTTGCCGGATTTTACCGGCAAGCTTTTGCAGAGGCCACCAATGTATTCGGCGGTAAAACACGAAGGCCGAAAACTTTACCAGCTTGCCCGCAAGGGCATTGTAGTGGAAAAGCCGCTCCGTGAAGTGCGTGTACATGAAATAGAGCTGCTTGGCGGGACTTGCAACCGTTTCCTTTTGCGAATCCGCTGTTCCAAAGGCACTTATATCCGCACCCTGTGTGCGGATATGGGCGAGGCGCTTTCTTCTTGTGCCTACACGTCGTTCTTGATGCGGACGGAAACGTGCGGTATTCGGATAGAGGATACGTACACGCTGCCTGAGGTCGAAATGCTGATGCAGGCGGGAGATGTAGAAAGGGCGGTACAGCCGATGGAGCAGGTGCTTTCTTTTCTGGAACCGATATATTGTGACCCATATTTATACCGCTTCCTTACTACGGGAACGCCGATCGACCTGGCAAAGGCGAAGCTGTCCGTAGAGCCGGACAAAGAATATACGGTCTACTGTAAAGGTGAGCTGATTGGGATAGGTAAAAAAGAAAGGGATACACTGAAGATTGTATCCATGCTGAAAGAATTGGGGGATCTTCGCAGGTGAAACTGCTGACACAAAATGATTTGCCGCTCAGCGAGGAGACGGCTGTCGCGATCGGCCTGTTTGACGGCATACACGCCGGGCATATGGCGCTGATCCATGATATAGAGTGCCAAACGGGGCTGAAGTCCCTTGTCTATACGTTTGATACAAAGCCAAACCACACAGCCTATAAGAATATTTATACGGCGGAGGAGAAGGCTTCTATTTTCGCTTCCCTGAATGTGGACATGCTCTACCAGCAGTCCTTTACCCGTGAATTTTCCAGATTGACCAAGGAAGCGTTCATGGAACGAATAGTGAAGGATATGCGTGCCAGACATATTACGGTTGGCTTCGATTTCCGTTTCGGTAGGAATGCGGAAGGAACCGCTGGGTATCTGCAGGAGCAGGCGGGGCGGTTTGGCTATACGGTATGCATTGTGCCTGCAGTAAAATGTGGAGACGGCAAAATAAGCAGCACGTTGATCCGTGGCCATATCGAACGCGGAGAGATGGAGCAGACGGCTTCGCTGCTCGGACGCTTTTATTTCATCGACGGCAAGATTGAAAAAGGAAAGCACCTGGGGTCGTCGATTGGGTTCCCAACGGCTAATATTTCAACGGACAAGCTGTTGCCGCGTTACGGGGTATATGCTACGATCGCTCAGATCGACGGGAAATGTTATCCGGCGGTGACGAACGTCGGCATAAAACCTACCGTTTCGGATGCGGGCGTTCCTAATGTGGAGACCTTTATTTTTGATTTTTCCGGCGATGTTTACAATGAATGGATGCGCGTTAATTTTGTGTCGTTCCTGCGCGGAGAACGAACGTTCCCGAACGTTGACGCACTGCAGAAGCAAATTGCGCAGGATGCGCATTTGGCATATGAAATGCTCAGGGATTTAGAGGTTTACAAAAACCATATTCTGTGGTAAACTATAATACGTATTGATTATCGGATGCTCCGATGTACGACAACTCCGACGTCACCGTAGCATCACGAGTTTTCAAAAAAATGGAGGTAAGAAATGGACAAAGCAGTTAAGACAGAAATCATTCAGAAGTATGCCCAGAAAGAAGGGGATACCGGTTCGCCGGAAGTGCAAATTGCTCTCCTGACGTACAGGATCAATCACCTGAACGAACATCTGAAACAATTTAAAAAAGACGCGCACTCGAAGCGCGGCCTGCTGAAAATGGTTGGTAAAAGGCGCAACTTGCTCAACTATCTGAAGGAAAAAGATATTGAGCGTTACAGAAGCCTGATCAGTAGCCTGAATTTAAGAAAGTAAGCGATAAGGAGCGGGGCTTGTCTCGCTCTTTTTGCATGCCAGGTGCCGGGACACCACCGGGCGGAGGGACGCCTGCGTGGTGTTCCGGTTTTATCGATTCGTTACCAATAGAGGGAATATAAAGAAAGAACATAGGAGGAAACTATGCAGGATCACATGTATGAAATGGAACTCGGAGGCCGTACTCTTTCGATCGAGAGCGGCAAGTATGCTTTTCAAGCGGGCGGTTCCGTCATTGTAAGGTGCGGAGATACGGCCGTTATGGTAAATGCAACGGGCTCCAAAACGGAACGGGAAGGAATTGACTTTTTCCCGCTCAGTGTAGAGTATGAAGAGAAAATGTACGCTGCCGGTAAAATACCGGGAGGATTTATCAAGCGCGAAGGAAGGCCTGCCACTTCGGCTATTCTGGCAGCGCGTCTGATCGACCGCCCTATTCGTCCGCTTTTTCCGAAGGGATACTACAAGGATGTACAGGTGGTTGCGACGGTCATGTCTGTAGACCTCGACAATCCGCCGGAAGTATTGGCCATGATCGGCTCGTCTGCGGCACTTTCCATTTCAGGGCTGCCGTTTGCGGGCCCAACGGGCTCTGTCGTTGTCGGTATGGTCGATGGGGAATACATCATCAATCCAAACAGCGAACAGCGCGAAAAGAGCAGGCTGAACCTTACGGTGTCCGGTACAAAGGACGCGGTAATGATGGTGGAAGCGGGCGCGAAGGAAGTGACCGAAGCGGAAATGCTGGACGCGATTCTGTTTGCGCATGAAGAAATTAAACGCATTTGCGCGTTCATTCAGAACATTAAAGATGAGATCGGAAAGCCGGAACAGGAAATAGAAATCCACAAGCCGGCGGAAGAAGTGGAAGCAGCAGTTCGTGAATATGCTGCGGACAAGGTGGTATGGAGCCTTGATACTTTCGAGCGCGACGAACGCGAAGCGCGTGAAGAACAGGTGAAGCAAGAGACGATCGAGCATTTTGCGGAACAGTTTCCTGAGAGCGCGGGCGACATTTCCGACGTGCTTTATGCAATGACTAAAGAAGTACTCCGCGGCAAGATTATGAACGACGGAATTCGCCCCGACGGACGCGGCTATGAAGACATCCGCCCGATCTGGTGTGAGACGGGGTTGTTTAAACGGACGCACGGAAGCGCGGTATTTACGCGTGGCCTGACACAGGTTATGAATATTGTAACGCTTGGCGGTCTTCGTGAAGGCCAGAACCTCGACGGAATTACGGACGAAGATTTCAAACGTTATATGCACCACTACAATATGCCGCCGTTCTCTACCGGCGAGGCAAAAATGATGCGTAGTGCTTCCCGCCGCGAAATCGGACATGGCGCGCTTGCGGAACGTGCAATCGAACCGATGCTTCCTTCGGAAGAAGAATTTCCATACGCGATCCGTGCGGTCTCTGAAGTCATCAGCTCCAATGGCTCCACATCGCAGGCGAGCGTATGTGCAAGTTCTCTTGCGCTGATGGATGCGGGTGTTCCTATGAAAAAGCCGGTGGCGGGCTGCGCAATGGGTCTGATTAAAGATCCCGACACCGGAAAGGTTGCTGTCCTTACGGATATTCAGGGATTGGAAGATTTCATGGGCGATATGGATTTCAAGGTAGCCGGCACCAAGGACGGAATCACGGCGATCCAGATGGATATCAAAATCAAGGGAATCGATAAGGAGATTCTTGAACGTGCCTTGGCACAGGCTCTGCGCGGAAGACTTTACATACTTGACAAAATGAATGAAGTGCTTGCCGCCCCGCGCGAGCATCTCTCGCCCTATGCGCCGAAGATTGTTCAGTTCACGATTGATCCGGACAAAATACGTGAAGTAATCGGCTCGGGCGGCAAAGTTATCAACAAAATTATTGACGACACCGGTGTGAAGATCGATATCGAAGACGATGGACGCGTTGCGATCCTGACGCCTGATGATGAAGCTGCGGCTAAGGCGCGCAAGATTATCGAAACAATTGTAAAAGACGTAAAAGTTGGTGAAGTGTTCAATGGTAAAGTTACGCGCATCATGAACTTTGGAGCCTTTGTGGAACTTGCGCCGGGCAAGGAAGGGATGTGCCGCATTTCCAACCTTTCCAAGGATTATGTGAAAAAGGTTGAAGATGTTTGCAATATCGGCGACACCTTGCTCGTAAAGGTCATCGAGATTGACAAGCAGGGCAGGATCAATCTGACGCACAAGGGTGTAAAACCGGAAGAATTGAACTAACACGAGTGAGAAAAAGCCGGCGAATGGGGGCAACGGTAACCGTTTGGGACCCATGTCGGCTTTTTTGTATCATGAAAGGATTTTGCTATGGATGGAACATTTATCAATGAAAAGCTGGAATGCGGGGCGCGGCTGATCGCCGAAAAGCTTCCGAATTTCCATTCCGTAACCGCGGGTATCTGGGTGGGAGCGGGATCTGTAACGGAAACGCCCGAAGAAAATGGTATTTCCCATTTGATAGAACACATGCTGTTTAAAGGAACAGAGAAGCGCACCTCTAAGCAGATCGCCGTGGATGTGGATAATATCGGAGGACAGATCAACGCTTTTACCTCCAAGGAATGTACGTGCTATTATATCAAGGTAATCGACGAAAAGCTGTCGGACGGGCTCGAAATATTGACCGATCTTTTTTGTAACGCTACGCTGCAGACGGAGGAGCTTGATAAGGAGCGCAATGTTGTACTGGAAGAAATCGCCATGAGCAACGACAACCCGGAGGACCTCGCGATGGATCTCATCTCAAGTACTTATTTCAACGGCTGCTCTCTTGAAAAAACGATCCTTGGCCCGGCGGAAAATATCCGTCGGTTCGGGCGCGAAGACCTTGTGGACTATATGAAGCGTTATTATACGGCCTCCAATATCGTTGTAGCTGTAGCAGGAAATTTTGACGAGCAGGAACTCCGGGACTGCCTGAACCGTCTGCTGCAGAACGTCAATCAAAGCGCGTTGAACGTGCCCGCGTTTGCCGACTGCGGGAAATTTGCGCCACAACGGGCCGGATTCGAGATAATTGAGCGGGACATTGAACAGGTCCACCTGTGTATGGGCATGCCCGGAATCAAGGTGAGCGACAAAAGAAAGTATGCGCTGAACATTGTCAATAACGTAATTGGCGGTTCCATGAGTTCGCGTCTTTTCCAGAAAATCCGTGAAGAGATGGGCATGGCATATTCCGTCTTTACTTATCCCGCGCTCTATGCAAGCTCAGGTATGTACGGCGTATATGCGGGGACGATGGCGGATAATACGCTGCAAGTTGCTGAAATGATATTAAAGGAACTTAAGACCGTGAAAGAGAAAGGGATCACGGAGGAGGAATTTATCCAAAGCCGGGAACAATCCAAGGGCAACCTGATTCTTTCTTTGGAAAGCACGTCTTCCAAAATGAGCGCGATCGGGAAATCGATGATCCTCACAGGCAATGTTTATTCGGATGAAGAAGTGCTGCGGTTTATGGAAGAAGTCCGTTATCAGGACATGAAAGATATAATTGATGACTGTCTTGATTTTGAGAAGCTGACAGTGACATGCGTTGGCAGAGTCCCGGACGGAGAAGTGCTCCGCGCGGCTGTTTTCTGATCGGTTTTATTTCGATTCAAAAGAACAGGTATGGAAAGGCTTTCCATATCTGTTCTTTTTATAAACGATATGCGGAAGGACAAAGTTTCCGAAGGCAAGGCAATTGAAATGTGGTACGTTTGATGCTATAATAAATAAGATTGTTATCTGGGTTTTGAAGGGGTTTTCATGGCAGTTCGTAAGAAACGGAAAAGAAAGAACACCAACAAGAAAAACGAAATCGCCGGCATCATCATCATAGGGCTGGCTGTTTTTGTTGCAATCACGATTTACATGAATATAGACAGCGTCTTTGGCAATATGATTGCGGGCGTTGTATTTGGGATGTGCGGCGCAATCGGTTATGTGGTGCCCGTAATTCTTGGCGTCATCGGCGTCCTGTTTATTGCGGCGCGAAAAAAGGCACCGAATGCGGGGAAGCTGATTCTGCTGGCTTTGGCTGTATTTTTTGTTTTTTCGCTTGCACAGCTGATTCCCATCGGCGATATTTATACAGAGGGCGGAGACTATGGCGGGTTTGTGAAAGCATCTTATGATTTTGGGGCGGCAAACCATGCGGGCGGCGGCGTGCTTGGAGCGCTGCTTACCTATTGGACCTATCGCTTCCTCGGGATGGTGGGGAGTTGTATTGTATTTATTACGGGGATTGCGGCCTGTGTGATCGCGCTTACCAATCTTTCTATTAAACGGGTGAGCAAAGAGATTGGAACCGTGGTCAAAACCACATACGATGAATACCGTACCCGCGCAGAGCAGCGGCGCGAAAAGAAACGCCTGTATATTGAGAGCCTCGATTTAGAGAGGGAAGAAGAACTGCGTGCGAGGCAGGAAGAGGCGGCGCGCATCCGGCAGGAAGAAGAAAACGAATTTAATATGCATGTGGAAGAGCCTCAGCCGACAGATGAAATCTATTCGGCAGAGGAGATACCGGAGCAATTTACCGATTACGATCCTGGGGAATACCGCAGGGTATTTTCGGATACGGATATCGAGTTTGATGACGAGATACAGCCGGAACCTAAAGGAAGGCGCAAGATCGGTGTTTCTCAAGTGACGGCGGAACAGCCGAAGCTAGACCGGCAACAGACAGAGGTGCCACAGCAAACAGCGGAATTTGCTCCGGTCGGCGGAGTGCAGGGGAGCATCGCACCTGCAAAAAAATACATTAAGCCTCCACTCAACCTCCTTACGCTGCCTGCAAAAAGCGCGAGAACGTCTTCTGCGGATCTAAAGAAAAATGTCGAAATACTCGAAAATACACTGGCCAGCTTCAATGTTAGCGCAAAAGTTGTCAATGTCAGCCGCGGCCCGGTTGTCACGCGGTATGAAGTGCAGCCTGCGCCCGGTGTAAAGGTCAGCAAAATCGTCAATCTCGCCGACGATATTGCGATGAACCTTGCAGCGCGCGATGTGCGGATTGAAGCGCCCGTTCCCGGGAAACCAGTGGTGGGCATTGAGATACCAAATCTGGAAACAAGCTCTGTCGGGCTGCGGGAGCTTGTGGGCAATGAGGAATTTAAAGAGATCAAGAGCCCGATCGCATTCGCGCTCGGGAAAGATATCGCGGGTGCAAACGTTTACGCGGATATTGCAAAAATGCCCCATATGTTGATTGCGGGAGCAACCGGATCAGGCAAGAGCGTGTGCATCAATTCCCTGATTGTCAGTATTTTGTACCATGCTTCCCCGGAAGAGGTCAAAATGATTATGATTGACCCGAAGGTTGTGGAGCTTAACGTATTCAACGATATTCCGCATTTGCTGATTCCGGTAGTTACAGATCCCAAAAAAGCAGCTTCGGCGATCAATTGGGCGGTCAATGAGATGACGATGCGCTACCGCATGTTTGCGGCCAAAGGCGCAAAAGATCTCAAAAAGTATAATGAACTGATGCGGGCCGAAGAAGACGGGGAGACGCTCCCGCATATCCTCGTTATTATCGATGAGCTTGCGGACCTGATGATGGTTGCACCGGGAGAAGTAGAGGATGCGATCTGCCGGATCGCTCAGCTTGGGCGCGCCAGCGGGATTCACCTTGTGATTGCAACCCAGCGTCCTTCGGTGGATGTTATCACCGGGATTATCAAGGCAAATATTCCGTCGCGGGTGGCGTTTGCCGTATCATCCCAGGTGGATTCGCGGACTATTCTCGACATGGCGGGAGCGGAGAAGCTTCTCGGGCAGGGAGATATGTTGTTTTATCCGTCGGGCGCGCCGAAACCGGTACGGTTACAGGGCTGTTTTATTTCTGACCGTGAGGTAGAAGCAGTGGCGAAATTCCTGAAAGAGCGGTTGTCCGCCGATTATGATGCAAAAGTGATTGATGGAATATCCAAAGACAGCGCAAGCCCTATCGCCGGGCAGGCGGAGACGGACGAACTTTTTATCCGTGCGCTTGAAACAATCGTGGAATATGACCAGGCGTCAACTTCCATGCTGCAGCGCCGTCTGCGCATCGGATATGCCCGCGCTGCACGGCTGATTGACCAGCTTGAAGAGCATGGCTATATTTCGCCGATGGACGGGAGCAAAGGACGGCAGGTGCTTATTACCAAAGAGGAACTCCAAAAGGTTATGAATCCACAGGAAGAGGAATGATAGAAAATGACTGTGAAGATTGGCGTTATCTCGCTCGGATGCGTGAAAAATAGGATTGACACCGAAGAAATGCTTGCCCAGCTGCAGGATGAATATGAGTTTGTGCAGGATATGCAGGATGCGGATATCATGCTTATTAACACGTGCGCTTTTATCAGCGATGCGAAGGAAGAATCCATTAATACAATACTCGAAGCCGAGCAGCAGAAAAAATTTGGCAAGCTCAAAGGGATTATTGTAACCGGATGTTTGCCGGAGCGTTATCATGAAAGGTTAAAGCAGATGGTCCCGCGTGTCGATGCGTTTCTTGGAACCGCGGCATATAAGGAAATTCGCCGGGCGATCGAATCGGTAGTGGAAGGAAGCCGTTTTGACAGCTATCCGGACAAGGCAATCGACGAGAGCTTTTCACGGCGCGTATTGACGACGGTTCCGCCGACCGCTTATGTGAAAATTGCAGAAGGATGCGATAATTGCTGCAGTTATTGCGTTATTCCGTCCATACGCGGAAAATATCAGAGCAGGAAGCCCGAATATATCCTTGAGGAGATCGCGTCGCTCGCACGTGATGGTTATAATGAAATCATTTTGATCGCACAGGATACCACCGGATATGGAAAAGATCTTAACGAAGAAATCAATCTTGCGAAGCTGATGGACCGGGCGGCCGAAATTCCGGGAGTAAAATGGCTCCGTGTGCTCTATAGCTATCCGAACGGCATTACAGATGAATTGCTTGAAGTGATGTGCAGGCACGACAATATTGTAAAATATCTTGACATTCCGATCCAACATACGGATGATGAAATATTGCAGAAGATGCATCGCCGTAACACCTCGAAGCTACTGGACGACATTGTGCAGAAAATACGCGACGCTTCGGAGGATTTTATCATACGGTCTACGGTGATTGTAGGGTTCCCCGGGGAAAAACGTGAAAATGTGATTCATCTGTACCAGGATCTGAAAAAATATCAGTTTGACCGTTTGGGTGTTTTTTCTTACTCGCAGGAGGAGGGAACACCCGCGGCGGAGATGGAAGGCCAGATCGACGAGGAGGAGAAGGAATTCCGGCGCGACTCTGTGCTGAATACGCAATCTTCCATTTCGCTGGACAGGAATCAGGCTCGCGTGGACAAAACATACGAAGTGTTGGTAGAGGGATATGACGAGCATTCGGGTCTTTATTACGGCAGGTCCTATGCGGAGGCGCCGGATGTGGACGGGAAAATTTTTGTGAAGACAAAGGAAGCGCTTGAAGAGGGAAAATATTATCCGGTAAAAATAACGATGGCTTACAGCTATGACTGCATGGGAGAATTGATAAAATGAAATGGAATGCGCCCAATATATTGACGATCATCCGAATTATATTAATTCCGTTTTTTGTGCTGTTTTATTTCACGGGATTACCGCATTGGAACATCTGGGCTGCTATAATATTCATAGTGGCGGCGGTGACGGACTGGCTCGATGGGTTCCTTGCCCGTAAAAACAACCAGGTTTCCAATTTCGGCAAGCTGTGGGATCCGATTGCCGATAAGCTTCTGGTACTCGCGGCGCTTTTGCTGCTTATGGATTGGGGTAAGGTTGGGTTCATTGCGGTGCTGATCTTGGAAGCACGGGAGCTCCTTATAGGCGGCATGCGTTCGGTTGCGGCCTCAAAGGGCGTTGTGATCGCAGCGGATAAATCCGGAAAGCTTAAGACGGTGGTGCAGTTTATTGCGATCATCTTGCTGATGCTCAATGATTGGCCGTTTATGTTTGTTCCCGTTTCCATCGGAACGATTCTGATTTGGGTAAGCGTCGCTTTGTCGGTCTACTCTTGCATCGAATATTTTGTAAAGAACCGCAGTGTGTTTGCAGATTGATAATGGAAAGGAAAAAGTATGGATAATAAAGGAAAAGCTTTAGACGCGGCTCTCGCGCAGATTGAGAAACAATTTGGAAAGGGCGCGGTCATGAAGCTGGGCGACGCGTCGAAAAATATGAATATTGAAGCAATCCCGACGGGCTGCCTGGAATTGGATGTTGCGCTCGGAATCGGGGGTGTGCCGCGCGGGCGGATCATCGAGGTATATGGACCGGAATCTTCCGGTAAAACGACTGTGGCACTGCATATGATTGCAGAGGCACAAAAACTCGGCGGCGCGGCAGCGTTTATCGACGCCGAGCACGCGCTTGATCCGGTTTATGCTAAGAATCTCGGTGTAGATATTGACAATCTGTACGTTTCCCAGCCCAGTACGGGTGAAGAAGCGCTCGAAATTACAGATATGCTCACGCGCAGCGGAGCGATCGATATTGTGGTTGTGGACTCGGTCGCGGCGCTGGTCCCGAAATCTGAGATCGAAGGATTGATGGGCGACTCGTCGGTAGGCGTTCAGGCCCGCCTGATGTCGCAGGCTTTGCGTAAACTGGCAGGTGCGATCAATAAAACCAATACAGTCGTTGTCTTCATCAACCAGTTGCGTGAGAAGATCGGCGTTATGTTCGGCAATCCGGAAACGACAACAGGCGGCAAGGCGCTTAAGTTCTATGCGTCTGTGCGTCTCGATGTGCGGCGGATTGAAACGATCAAGGTGGGCGACCAAATGATCGGTAACCGGACCCGTATCAAGGTTGTGAAAAACAAAGTGGCGCCGCCTTTTAAAACGGCTGAATTTGAGATTTATTATGGAGAAGGCATCAGCGAACCGGCAAGCGTCCTGAACCTCGGAACCCAGCTTGGCCTGATCGTAAAGTCCGGCGCGTGGTTCTCTTATCAGGGAGAACATATCGGACAAGGCCGCGATAATGCGCGGCAGTACCTCATGGCGAATCCGGAAATCATGGAAGAGGTGAAACAGCAGGTCCTCAAAACGTATGGGCTTGGTAAATATAAGAATGAGGCTCCGGCGGAGGAACCGGAGGCAGAGGAAAAAAAGTAATTGCGTTTACCGTGACTACGGTATGCGCATGATAAGTTTTGGTGGTGCAGTATTCTAGTCGGTACTGCCGATTCCGAAGACGGGCCTAAAAATCCGTTATAGGGCACATCGATGAAGTTTCTGGTGTTGGCCGCTGACGCCCCGTCGGGAGCTGATGCTGGGAGTTAAGAAAGAAGGGCGATCCATAAGGGCATATGGGCGTTGACCCAGCTTTCGCGGAGACCTGTTGCGGTGGTGGCTTGCCATTACTGGACAGGGAAAAACCTGCTATGCGGTACTAAGCTGTGTACAGAGTAGCCTGCCTTGAGTTGGCATGGTGGAAATGCGGGATAATTTGCAAGCCATTTGCAGCGTACGGGCAATGGCGAGCACGACTGTAAAAAACCATGCTGGCAAAAGAGACTAGGAATTGGATTTGTGCTGTTGAGGAAAGCTCCTAGACTGTATTTCAGGCAATAAGGGGATTATAGTGTGGTTTGAACAGGCAATCCGGTCGTGCGTGTGGTAACACCGCACCGGAGGCTTCAAAGGGAAACCGCTCCTTTCGGCGACGGGGAGTAGCTTCCGGGGAAATCCTACCGGACCATATACTGCAAGGTCTACTCTTATTGTCACCACCAATTTTTTAATACCGGCCGCAATATTAGGCCGCAGTGAGGATTCGATGAAGGTAATCAAGCACTGGACGATTAAGATATTTTTTATTACGCTTTTTATTTCCGCAGGCGTTTCCGTGGCTGCGGAATATTTTATTTCCAATCTGTCGCTTCCTGCATCCGTGGGGATATTGGCGGCGCTGATTGCGATTGGCGTACTGTTCGATATTGTGGGAGTAGCCTTCGCAAGCTGCGACCAGGCCCCGTTTATCGCGATGTCCGCAAAAAAAAATACGAAAGCGCATTATGCACTCAAGATGCTCAAGAATGCGGATGTAGTTTCCAATTTTTGCAATGACGTGATTGGGGATATTTGTGGAATTGTGAGCGGGGCGGCCGGGGCCGCCATCACCCTGAAAGCGCTGGTATTTGAGTTTCCGTTTCCAGATCTTATGGTATCGATTGCGATTTCAGCCCTGATTGCAGCGGCGACAGTCGCAGGGAAAGCATGGGGAAAAACAATCGCGCTCAAAAGAAATAAAGATATTGTTCTTTCCATCGGTACGGTCGCAAACTTTTTCAATGGAGGCAGGAAAAAGAATGAAAAAGAGAATTGACGTGCTGATTGCAGAAAAAGGCCTTGCGCAAAGCCGGGAAAAGGCCAAGACCCTTATTATTGCCGGACAGGTGAAGGCGGATGGGAGAGCTGTTAAAAGCCCGTCTGAGCAATTTGAGGAGGATGTTAAGCTTGAAGTAGAAGGACATGCCTGCCCTTACGTCAGCAGGGGCGGCCTGAAGCTTGAAAAAGCGGTAAAAGAGTTTGGACTCATTTTGGAGGGAAGCGTTTGCATGGATATCGGCGCTTCGACCGGAGGATTTACGGACTGTATGTTACAGAATGGTGCGCAGTTTGTATATGCGGTGGATGTTGGTTATGGCCAGTTTGACTGGCGCCTTAGGAATGACAAGCGCATAAAGCTGATGGAACGCACAAATGCCAGATATTTGGAGAAGCAGGATCGTCCGGTCGATTTTGTAAGCGTGGACGTATCCTTTATTTCATTAAAACTTATTTTTCCGGCTATTATGCGTATTATTGGAGAAAATGCCCGAATAGTCACACTGATTAAACCGCAATTTGAGGCAGGGCGGGAGTTTGTTGGGAAAAAAGGCGTTGTGAGAGATGCAAAGGTACATGAAGCAGTAATCCGGCAGACGGTAGAAAACGCGCTTTCCTGCGGATTTTTTCTGCATGGTCTCACGTATTCGCCGGTAAAAGGACCCAATGGAAACATCGAATACCTTGCACTTTTCTCAATCGAGCCGCGGGAATACCCGCTTGACACCGAACAGGTCGTGGAAGATGCGCATGGAAAACTAAATTAACTTGTATATCTATGCATATTTATGTATAATGAAACGGGAAATGGATTGGTGCGGAGGCTCATATGCTGAAAATCGGTATTTATACAAATAAGGGCAAAGATCCCGGCCTTCAGGCGACGGACAGGGTGATCGGCGCGCTCGAGGAAGCCGGCTGCAGTGTTTGCTATGATTCGGATACGGCCGCATTGTTGGGGCTTTCCGAATATAAGGATGCTGGCGAGGCAGACGCACTTTTTATTCTGGGCGGAGACGGAACCATTCTGCGCGCGGCGCGCAAGTATGTTTCATTTGGCTTTCCGTTGATAGGAATCAATATTGGGCACCTTGGATTTATGAGTGAAATCAACCTTCCCGATATAGAGCGTATGATTGACCATATCAAGCGCGGAGATTATGTGATCGACGAACGGATGATGCTTGAAGCGAGGATCAATGGGGCGGGCAGTCCGTTTATTGCGCTCAATGATTTTATTATTACGAAGATCAACCGTACGCGGATGGTACAGCTTGACCTTTACGTGAACGGAACGTTAGCGGAGCTTTATAATGGGGATGGGCTTATCGTTGCGACTCCTACCGGATCGACGGCATATTCTTTATCGGCCGGAGGCCCCATCATTGCCCCGAACGTAAGCTGCATACTGATTACGCCGATGTGCCCGCATTCGCTGTATGCGCGGAGTATCGTGACTAAGTACAGCGATACGATTACGGTTCGTCCGCATGAAGGAGAGGAAAACGTGACTTTCTCGGCGGACGGACAGGAACTGCATTACTTGAGTGATGCGGACGAGGTAATTATTCAGCGTTCGGAAATGAAAGCGAAGTTTTTGCGCTTTACCAACGACATGTTTTTCCCGCAGCTGAAAGATAAGCTTGCCCAATGGAGCGGCCCGAAGAAATAGGAGTTTTGCCATGAAATCCAAAAGACAGAATAAAATTCTAGAGATCATTGAAAATAACGAAGTAGAGACGCAGGAGGAGCTTGTAGCGCTTCTTAATGAAGCAGGTTATAAGGTAACGCAGGCTACTATTTCCCGGGATATCAAGGAACTCCATCTTATCAAAGTACAGGCTTCGTCGGGAGCGTATAAATATGCAGACAACAAAAAAAGCAAGGGGAACGATATGGACATCCTGATGCGCATTTTCCGTGATACTGTTGTTTCGATTGAAAGTGCGGTCAACCTTGTAGTAATCAAGACGCTTTCCGGAAGCGCAAGCGCAGCGGCGGAAGTTGTGGACAGCATGCACTATAACGGAGTTCTTGGGACACTCGCGGGCGACAATACGATTTTCGTCGCTACAACCAGCGAGCAAGCTGCGGAAGAAATTGTGGAGCGGTTTTCTAAAATGCTGAATAGATAAGAAAGCGATACACGAATGATACAAAGCCTGGCGGTGAAGAATATCGCCCTGATAGATGAACTGAATATCGAATTTGAGGCGGGACTCAACGTTCTTTCGGGAGAAACCGGCGCGGGAAAATCAATTCTGGTCGATTCAATGAATCTTCTTTTGGGTGAACGAGCCGACCGGGAGCTTATACGAAGCGGACAGGAAAAAGCGCATGTTGAAGCGAATATTTGCATTGATCCTGCGGTATTCGCGGATTTTTTCGATGCAAACGAGCTTGATGCGGAGGATGAATTGATCGTTTCGCGGGATCTTTCTGCATCCGGTAAAAATATATGCCGGATCAATGGGACGGTGGTAAGTCTTTCCGCGCTCAAAGCATTGATGGACCGGATTGTGGACCTTCACGGGCAACACGAGCACCAGTCCCTGCTATATGCGAAGAATCATCTGGCTTTCCTCGATAATTACTGCGGCCAGGAGGTGGGCGAGGCAAAAGAACGGATTGCGAAGCTAGCTTCACAATTAAAAAAGGTGCAGGAGCAGCTTGAGGATACGGGCGGAGACGAAAAAGAACGTGCGCGCAGCATGGACCTGCTGTCTTTTCAAATACAGGAGATCACAGATGCGCAAATTTTTGCAGGGGAGGAGGACGTTCTGCGCGAGGAGCGAAACAAGCTTAATAATGCGCAGACGATTGCGCAGAACCTTTCCGCGTGCTATACGGAGATATACCTCGGCGGGGAAGAGGGCGGGAGCGCACTTTCCCTTATACAGGATACGGTTCGTTTGATGTCGCAAATTTCCATGTATGACGAGGCCTATGAAAAAACGGAGGAGCGCTTGCAGGAGAGCGTCTTTGCTTTAGAGGAATGTGCCCACGACCTGCGGAACTATCTGGAAGCCGTCGTATTCGACGAGCAGCGGCAGGCCGAAATTGAAGAGCGAATTGACCTGATTGCCGGGCTGAAGAGGAAATATGGAAATTCGGAAGAAGATATTTTGAACTTTTGTGCGGAGGCGCAGAAAAAGCTTGAAAGGTTGCAGAATGCAGAACTGGATGCGGCCCGCCTGACGAATGAAATTGAGACGCTTAAAGATCAGTTGTATGGGGAATATCAGAACCTGTCCGGCCTGCGGCGCAAGGCGGCGGAAAAATTTTCCGCCGCCATTTTGAGAGAACTCGGCGATCTCGGGATGGCGGGCGCACAGTTTGAGGCGCGGTTTTCTGCGCTGCCTGGACGTGAGGAAGCACCATGGCGCAGAGACGGAATTGATGAAATGGAATTTTATCTCTCAACAAACGAAGGAGAGCCATTAAAACCGCTTTCCAGAATCGCATCCGGCGGAGAAATGTCACGGGTCATGCTGGCTTTTAAAAATATATCGGCAGGGCTGGAAGACATTTCTACCTTGATATTTGATGAGATTGATACCGGAATCAGCGGACGGATGGCGCTTGTGGTTTCTGAAAAAATGGCTTCTATTTCGCGATCCAGACAGGTTATTTGCGTAACCCACCTTCCGCAAATTGCGGCAATGGCGGATGCAAATTTTCTGATCCAAAAACATTCTGCGGACGGAGCGACGCATACGGCGGTTACACGGCTTGAGGGGAACGGCGTGATTGATGAAATTGCGCGCCTTGCTGGCGGGATCGAAACCGAAAGCTCGCGGATATACGCAGCGGAGTTGCGCCAAAACGCGGAGAAGATTAAAAAAGCATTCGGAGGGTAAGGGCGGAGGTTTGCATTGGCAAGGTTCAGGCGCACATTAATTGTTGAACAAAAAGATGATTATGTAAAACAGATCAAAGAGATGCTCCGGGAAGAATCGGCATCTTTTTTATGTACGACCGACGGCGGGGAGGCGCTTGAACTTTATGATAGGTATCATCCGGACCTGGTCCTTGTGGAGGCGATCCTTCCCGGATACGACGGTTTTGAACTTATGGAGCATATGCTTCCCGAAAGGGACGTGGTTAAAATTGTGCTGACCGCGATGAACCGGAAGCTCATTATCAAAAAAGCGTTTGAGTTGGGAGCCGCATATGTTATCGTCAAGCCTTATGTGAAAAAATATTTTGTACAACGAGTCCTTGAGGCGGCAGACACCCTGAAAAAACGACAGAATATCCGTGCGGAGAGCGACCAGCTGATTGCGGGGAAAATATCCGTTGCATTGAAAAGACTGGGGATCCCGGTGAATATCAAGGGATATAAATTGCTGCGTGAGGCGCTGCTGACCGCTTGCATGGAGCCGGCAAAGATGCGCCCGTTTAATGTGAATATTTATATGCCGCTTGCAAAAAAATATGGATCCACGGCCAAATGTGTGGAACGTAACATCAGGCATGCGATTGAAACGGCAGCTATACGCGGCGACGCGGAAGCCTTTTACGAATATTTCGGCTATACGATCAGCTCTGAAAAGGGGAAACCCACGAATGGAGAATTCATTGCGACACTCGCGGAAAAAATACTTTCGCGGTATGAATAGGAAAGGAAGAATAGTATGAAAGAACGGTTGACTATTGCAAAAAATTATATCGAATCCAAAACAAATTTCCGGCCGGAGGCCGTCATTGTGCTGGGTTCCGGGCTTGGCGATTATGGAAATACGGTAGAGGACATTGTGATCGAATTTCCTTATGCCGAAATTCCGGGATTCCCGGTCTCGACGGCGCCCGGCCATGCGGGAAAGTTAACGTTCGGATGCAAGGAGGGGAAAAAAGTCGCCTTGCTTTCCGGGCGGTTCCATTGCTACGAAGGTTACCGGGCGGCGGAGACGGTCGTACCGCTGCGCACGATGCTGATGCTTGGCGCGAAATACGTTATACTCACGAATGCTGCCGGGGGCATCAATAAGGAATTTTCCGCCGGAGACCTTATGGTAATTACGGATCACATTAATTTTTCCGCGCATAACGCACTTACCGGCCCGAATATCGACGAACTTGGGCCGCGTTTTCCCGATATGTCTTTCGCGTACTCGAAGCGGCTGAACAAAATAATCGATGAAGTGGCGCGGCAGGAAGGGATTGCATTGCGGCACGGAGTTTACGGATATATGGTGGGCCCTTCCTATGAAACACCGGCAGAGATTCGCGCCCTGCGCGTACTTGGTGCGGATGCGGTGGGAATGTCTACTGTGCACGAGGTGGTTGCCGCATCGCATGCAGGGGCAGAGACCGTAGCGGTTTCCTGCATCAGCAATTTAGCGGCGGGCGTTGCAAAGCATGCCCTCACCATGGAGGAAGTTCTCGAAGCAGGAAAAAAGGTTGCATCCAGGATGTGCGCTTTAGTCGATGGTTTCCTCCAAAAATTGTGATAGCTTAACTGCTGTAAAAGTGTTAAAATTAATTCATATGCTTAAAATCTAAAGAGCGGTTAAGCATGTTAAGCAGCAAAGAGACAAGGAGCCCGAAATATGTTTAGTTACTTTACAAGCCCAAGCTACTGGATGATGCTTCTTTACAGCATACCGGCAGTACTTTTGGCGCTTTCGATCCACGAATATTCCCATGCGTTCGCCGCTTATAAGTGCGGCGACCCGACCGCAAGGAACCTTGGGCGCATGACGCTTGATCCGGTCAAACATCTTGATCCGATCGGGCTGATCTGCCTGCTTTTGTTTCGTTTTGGATGGGCGAAGCCGGTACCTGTCAATTCCCGCAATTTCAAGCATCCGAAAAAGGACAACATTATCGTTTCGTTATCGGGTATCATTGCGAATTTTATCCTGTCCTTTATTGCGGCGGCGGTTTTGTTCATCGCGATAGGACTTGGGGTTACAAATGGGATATTCATTCATATCATGGTGCCAATCATTACTCTGAATATTACTTTGGGGATATTCAACCTAATACCGATCCCTCCGCTCGACGGTTTTCAGTTTCTGAGCAGTTTCCTCACCCGTAAAGCCTCTGCGGTTATCAACGTTTTATACCGCTACGGATTTATTATTCTGCTGATCTTGATTATCAGCGGTTTTACAGGATGGCTTCTAGGAAACTTTACTTATTGGCTGATTGGAACCTACGATTCGTTTTTCAGTGTATTCGCTCCGGGAATGAAAGGAATTTTGCAGCAGGCATATGTCTTCTCATATACTTATTAAGCTCGCTCAATTCGAAGGGCCGCTCGATCTGCTCCTGCATTTGATCAGCAAGGCAAAAATTGACCTGCAGGATATTTTTGTCTCCGAGATCACCGAGCAGTATCTGGTCTATATGGACCAGATCGGCGAACTCGATATGGATCGGGCAAGCGAATTCCTCAATATGGCGGCAACGCTTTTGTATATCAAATCCCGTGCACTTTTACCAGCAAAACGTGAAGAGCTCGAGGATACAGATTTTATTGATCCGGAAACTGAGTTGATTGAGAGGCTGCGCGCATATAAGCTGTATAAAGAGGCGGGCGAACGGCTTGCGGAGATGGAGAGCGGCGCAAAGGATATCTATTATAAACTGCCGGAAGAACTTGTAGATATCGATCAGGAGTTGGTCATAGAAGGCAGCGATGCGGATACGCTTTATATGGCATTTCTTGACTTGCTGAGGAACCGGGAAAAAGAACCGGAAGAACGGCGGCGGGTGGAAATCCGTCAGGATACGTTTAGTATCCGGGTACAAAAAAAGAAGATATTGGAACGGTTAAAACGGGAAAAAAGGATTTCCTTTTTTTCGTTGTTTGAGGTACAAGCGACCCATATGGAGGTTGCGGTAACCTTTGTTGCGCTTTTAGAGCTTTGGCATGCAGGCAAGCTTGCGGTGCGCCAGAAAAAAGCGTTTTCGGATATTGCGCTTATGTATCAGGAGGGAGGAATGCAGGGTGAATAAGAATGAAATATGCGGGGCTGTTATGGCTGCGTTATTCGTTTCCGGCGATGCCGTTGAGATTCGGGCGTTTGCGGAATTGTTCGGTATGGATCCCGATGAACTGGATATCCTCCTGCAGGAAATCATAGAAGAAAAAAAGAACCGCGGGGAGGGCTTACTGTTCGTTCGTTTGGGAGACAAGATACAGCTTTGCACAAATCCCAAATATGCGGATTATATCAAAGCGCTGCTTGTCCCGGATGAGCACACTTCCCTTTCAAAATCCGTGCTGGAAACGCTGAGCATCGTAGCCTATAAACAGCCGGTGACACGCTCTGAGATTGATGAAATCCGGGGGGTTCGATCGAATTACGCGGTCACCACACTGGTGGAAAAGGGGCTGATTCATGTAGTTGGGAAAAAAGATGTCCTTGGACGGCCGTCACTTTTTGCAACGACGGACGAGTTTTTAAGGCATTTTGGGATATCCTCCTTAGAAGAGCTTCCCAAAATAGATTTTGAGGAATTGGAAAAAGGCAGCCTGGAGTAAGGGCTGTTTTTTATGGGGGAAAATCATGAGACTGCAAAAATTTTTAGCGGATGCGGGTATTGCTTCACGCCGGAAAGCGGAGGAACTGATTGCCGCTGGCAGGGTAGAGGTTAATGGAAAAACCATACGAGAGATGGGCTTTCTTGTCGATCCGGAAAAAGATGAGATAAAATATTTGAACCGAGTCGTAAAACCCGCGAAGAAGAAAATCTATTTAATGCTCAATAAGCCGGCGGGATGCGTGTCCACCTGCCATGATGAAAGCGGCCGGAAAACCGTTATGCAATATGTGAAGGATGTAAAAGAGCGGCTTTATCCCGTGGGCAGGCTGGACTTTACAACGGAAGGCCTTTTGCTGATGACAAATGACGGCGCACTTACCAACGCGCTTACCCATCCGCGGCATAACGTCTCCAAAAAATATCTGGCGGTGATAGATTCAGAAGTAACGGATGAAGAGCTTGAAAAGCTGGCCAAAGGAGTAGTTCTTGACGACGGGTATAAAACGGCTCCTTGTATTTTAAAGCTTTTATCGGAGGCAAAGGACCGCAGCGAGGTGCTTTGTATTATTACCGAGGGGAAAAATCGGCAGGTAAGGCGGATGTTTGCGGCAATTGAGAAAAATGTATGCTATTTGAAGCGAGTTGCTGTCGGAGATATCAAATTGGGAAACCTGCGGAAGGGAACTTATCGAATGCTGACGGATGAAGAGGTGGCCTATTTAAAAAAATTTATTTCTTTATAAAAAAATGTTTTTTTGGCAGGGAAATAAAGGCCACATGTTGAATTTGTATAAGTAGGATAAGTTTTTAATTACACGGAATAATTATCGCTCCTTGTATTTTATGCTTTCTTTGCACGCATATGCATCGGGTGATTCGTGCGAAAGCATGGAAACGTGTAACCTTGTTTTTATTTTAAATTTTTAATATGGAGGTATCATAATGGGCAAACTGGAAGAGCTCAGGCAAAAGAACGCAGAAGTTCTTGCGGGTAATGAGCAGAATGTTCAGGCTCAGCACGCCGCTGGAAAAAAGACTGCGCGTGAGAGAATCAGCAGCCTGCTCGACAAGGGCAGCTTCGTTGAAATCGAAAAGTTTGTAAAGCGTACGTTGGCGACCCCGGGTTTTGAGGCCGCAAGCGAAACAGGCGAGGGCGTAGTATGTGGATACGGGACGGTTGCAGACCGGGCGGTATTTATCTACGCACAGGATTATACGGTCCTTTCGGGGTCGCTTTCCGCGGCGCATGCGTCTAAGATTATCAAGGTCATGGACATGGCTGCCAAAAACGGTGTTCCGGTCATTGGCGTGCTCGACTCAGGCGGTGCGCGTATCTCGGAAGGGATTGCGGCGATTGACAGTACGGCGGCGATCCTGAACAAATATAATGAAATTTCGGGCGTGGTGCCCACGGTTACGATCGTGGCGGGGCCGTGCATTGGCACAGCAGCCTATATTACAGCGGTATCCGATTTTACACTGATGGTAGACGGTATTTCCGCTGTTGCGCTTCATGGACCGCAGATATATGCGTCTGCACTTGGCAAGGGCATTGAGGCGAAGGAATTTTTCGGTGCCAGGAATCACGCTGAAAAGACCGGACTTGCACAATTTGTATGTGCGAATGAAGACGAATGCGCTGGGACCGTAAAAAAGCTTATTTCGTTCCTGCCGTCCAACAACTTGGACGAAGCGCCCTACGAAGTTACGGCAGACGACCTTAATCGTCAGCTTCCGTTTACGGGAGAAGAGAAGTACGATGCAAAAGCGGTAATAGCTGCGGTTTGCGATGGAGGCGATTTGCTTGAACTTCAGTCTGCTTACGCTGCGGATATAATTCTTGCCTTTGGCAGGATCAACGGCAATGTATGCGGTTTTATCGCCAATTCGGATACGGATATTACGGGCGCAGGCGCGAAGAAAGCGGCGCGGTTCGTGGAACTGCTGGATGCCTTTAATATACCGGTTGTTACGCTTGCTAATTGCGGCGGTACGAAATTCGACGTGGAAGCGGAGCAGGATTCTCTGATCCGGGATGCGGCGCGCCTGATCTCTGCCTATGCGCAGGCGGGAATCCCCAAACTTACCCTGATTACGGGCAAAGCAGTGGGAGATGGATTCGCTGTAATGTGCCCTAAAGCGCTTGGCGCTGATATGGTTTATGCGTGGCCGAATGCGGAGATATCCTCTATGCCCTCCGAAGCAGGCGCGCTCGTTTTGTATGAGGATGAAATTGATAAAGCAGAAGACGGTGTTGCTGCAAAGGCCCAGATGAAAGACAAATATATCGCGGAATACGCGAATCCGTGGCAGGCAGCGGCTCAGGGCGTGATCGACGATGTGATCGAGCCCGCGCATACCCGCCAGATTCTTGTGGCCGCACTCGAAATGACGATTTCAAAACGGGAAAACAAGCTGCCGAAGAAGCACGGCGTGCTTCCGCTCTAGGAAAGGTGGATCGTCATGAACAGTGGACTTAGTTTAGCTGAAAAATTTTCCATAGCTGGTGAAACGACGGCGCTAGGGCTTGTAGTCGTATTTACGTGCCTGATCCTGCTGATCGTTGTAATCATAGTCCTTTCAGCCATACTGAAGGAACGTAAAAAACCGGAATCGAGGCTTGAAAAGGTAATGAAAGAGCCTCTGCCGGAAGTACCGACAGTGCAGGTACAGGACGATGAACTTCTTGCGGTCCTTACTGCGGCAGTCGCAGCGGCAATGGAAAGTGAAGGGAGTTCAACACCTTTCGTCATCCGTTCCTACAAAAGGACGGGCGGATCTCGGGCATGGAACCGTGCCGGACGGGATTCGCAGATCACGAACTGGTAATCAAATTTATTTCGGAGGTAACAAACATGCGCAGATTTATTATTAATGTCAATGGAAATTCTTATAACGTAGATGTAGAAGAGGTTGGTGCACCCGCGCCCCAGGCCGCCCCGGTTGCTGCTCCTGCAGCGGCGCCTGCCGCTCCGCCGGCTCCGGCACCTCAGGCTGCTCCGCCGGCACCCGCTCCTACAGCAGCGCCCGCCGACGGCATTAAAGTCACGGCGCCGATGCCGGGGAACATTCTCGATATTCAAGTAACGGAAGGCCAGCAGGTTGCGGAAGGCGACATACTGGTCATTCTTGAAGCAATGAAAATGGAAAATGAAATTATGGCTCCTCATGCAGGGACAGTCAAAACGATTTCAGTTGCAAAAGGAGCTTCCGTAGAAACCGGAGACCTTCTTGTGGTAATTGGTTAAAACGACTAAAACTATTGAGGAGGTTGATTCATTTTGGAAAATTTTGGAGAGACATTATCCAATTTCTTGCAATCGACCGGGTTTTTTAATGCTAGTGACTGGCAGCAGTGGGTAATGATAGGTATAGCATGCGTATTGCTTTACCTGGCCATTGTTAAAAAATTCGAGCCGTTGTTGCTCTTGCCGATTGCATTCGGCATGCTGTTGACAAATCTGCCGATTGCGGAAATGTACCATACGGAGCTTTTTGCCGGCGGACATGTAGACTGGACGAACTTCCAGGGGACAGCCGGTTTGCTGGATTATTTGTATCTCGGGGTAAAGCTTGGCATCTATCCGCCGCTTATTTTCCTTGGCGTCGGCGCGATGACAGATTTTGGACCGTTGATTGCAAACCCAAAGAGTTTGCTCCTTGGGGCTGCGGCACAGCTTGGCATCTTTATTGCGCTTATTTTGGCCCTGCTCGTCGGGTTCGATCCGAATGTCGCGGCGTCGATTGGTATTATCGGAGGTGCGGACGGACCGACGGCAATTTATGTTACGTCAAAGCTGGCGCCTGAGTTCCTGGGGCCGATTGCGGTGGCGGCATATACATATATGGCACTCGTGCCTGTTATACAGCCGCCGATCATGAAGCTGTGCACGACAAAAAAAGAGCGTTCCATCAAGATGGAACAGCTTCGCCACGTATCGAAGCGCGAGAAGATCATCTTCCCGATCGCAGTTACAATTTTCGTATCCCTGCTTGTACCTGCAGCGGCGCCGCTTGTCGGCATGCTGATGCTTGGCAACCTGATGCGTGAATCCGGCGTGGTGGACAGGCTGTCCAACACAGCCCAGAACGAACTGATGAACATCGTCACGATCTTCCTTGGCGTATCGGTCGGCGCAACGACAAACGGATCTGTATTCCTTTCCGGAACGACAGTCGGCATTATCATCCTCGGCGTAATTGCCTTTGGGTGCGGTACACTTGGCGGTGTGCTGCTTGGAAAACTTATGTGCAAACTGACGCACGGCAAGGTGAACCCGTTGATTGGTTCCGCCGGCGTGTCCGCGGTGCCTATGGCCGCGCGCGTATCCCAGAAGGTCGGTCAGGCGGAGAACCCTTCCAACTTCCTGCTCATGCACGCAATGGGTCCGAACGTGGCAGGCGTAATCGGCTCGGCAGTGGCGGCAGGCGTGCTGCTCTCGCTGTTTGGCTAATGAACTGAAGGAGAAACAACTATGGCAAAAGTAAATATTATGGATACAATCATGAGGGACGCGCACCAGTCGCAGGCGGCGACGCGCATGACGACGGAAGAAATGCTTCCAGTCGCGCCCCTTATGGACAGCATCGGCTATTGGTCGATCGAATGCTGGGGCGGCGCAACGTTTGACGCGTGCCTCCGTTTTCTGAATGAAGACCCGTGGGAGCGCTTGCGCAAGCTCAGGAAGGCGATGCCCAACACAAAACTGCAAATGCTTCTGCGCGGACAGAATCTTCTCGGATATAAACATTATGCAGACGACGTCGTTGACTTCTTTGTAAAGATGGCATGCAAAAACGGGATTGATGTCATCCGTATTTTCGATGCGCTTAACGACACGCGCAATCTGCGCCAGTCGATCGAATCGACTAACCGTTACGGCGGATGGCCGGAGGTCGCGCTTTCCTATACGACAAGCCCGGTGCATACGCTGGATTACTTTATTGAACTTTCCCAGGAGCTTGAACAGATGGGTGCGAAATCCATCTGTATCAAGGACATGGCAAACCTGTTGCTGCCTTACGAGGCCTATAATCTCGTTTCGGCAATGAAAAAGCATGTCAAGGTTCCGATCCACCTGCACACGCATAACACCAGCGGCGTGGGGGATATGACCTATCTGAAGGCGATCGAAGCGGGTGTCGACATCATTGATACGGCGCTTTCGCCGCTTGGAAACGGCACGTCCCAGCCGGCAACGGAATCCATGGTCGCAACGCTTGCGGGGACCGAATACGATACGGGACTTGATCTGAAAAAGCTGACGGAAGCGGCGAAATATTTTACCAAGGTTGCGGACAGGCTGAAAGCCGATGGATTCCTTGATCCTAAGGTTTTGGGCATCGACATCAACACGCTTCTGTACCAAGTTCCGGGTGGAATGCTCTCAAACCTGATCAGCCAGCTTAAACAGTCGGGCGCGGAAGATAAACTTATGGACGTGCTGGCCGAAGTACCGCGCGTACGTGAAGACTTTGGCTACCCGCCGCTGGTTACGCCTTCAAGCCAGATCGTCGGCACACAGGCTGTGCTGAATGTTCTTTCCGGCGAACGCTATAAGATGGTGACAAAGGAATCCAAGGCAATGCTGCGTGGCGAATATGGCAGACTGCCTGCGCCGGTCAACGAAGAAGTGCGGAAAAAATGCATCGGAGACGATGAGATCATCACGGTTCGGCCGGCAGACCTCCTTCCTCCTGAAATGGATAAATACAGGGAAGAAGTCAAAGGATGGATGGAGCAGGAAGAAGATATCGTAACTTACGCAATGTTCCCGCAGGTAGCACCGAAGTTCTTTGAATTCCGGCGCGCGAACCAGTACAAGCTAGATTCGGAAATGCTGGATAAGGATAACATGATCCACCCGGTATAATGAAAAAAAAGAAGCCGCATAGAACTTGCGGCTTCTTTTTTGTTATAATGAATGCAGGAGGAGAGATGCAATGAATGTTCTGATTACAAATGACGACGGAATCCATGCGTGCGGAATCCGCGCACTGGCAGAGGCGGTAGCGGATATCGGTCATCGCGTGACGGTGGTCGCGCCCGACCGTGAAAAAAGCGCGTGTGCGCATGCGCTTACTATGGATATGCCGCTTACAGTAAAACCTGTAGATGGATTTGGGATGCCGGCTTACGCTGTCGCGGGCACTCCGGCGGACTGCGTAAAAATCGGCATGGCGCACCTGCTGGATAAAAAAGCGGACATAGTGCTTTCAGGGATCAATATAGGGGCAAATCTGGGTTCCGACATCGTATATTCGGGAACGGTGAATGCCGCTTTGGAAGCAAACATGCTCGGTATCCCGGCGGTTGCATTTTCCCAGTCGCTTCTCAGGACACAAGATGAAGACAGTTCCGCGTATTTTAGGGAAGCGGCCAATCTTTCGGTGCAGCTGATGCAGGCATTTGCGGTGGAAGAACTAAAAGAGTGTATTTATAATGTCAATTTTCCAGCCGCCGCTGGAAGCGCTATCCGGGGCATTAGGTTTTGCGAGCAGGGGATCAGCGCCTATGACGATACCTATGAGAAACGAACGGATCCCTTTGGAAGAGAATATTTTTGGATTAGCGGACATTTGATGGAGGATGAATATAACGAAAAACACCAGACCGATATCAAGTGGAACCGGGAGGGATACATCACGATAACGCCCCTAAAATGGAATCAAACCGCCCGGGACGAGCTGACTTCTTTAAAATGCAAGATGAAAGAGATAAAATTGCATTTCTAAGCATTTTTTGTTATAATAAAGACCATTAAATGTATTATGTGTAATTGGAGGAGAGAATGGTCGGTAATGTGATAGACCGTATCAACAGCGAATATGCCAAAATGTCCAAAGGACAAAAGCTGATTGCGGATTATATTTTGAAGGAATATGATAAAGCCGCCTTTATGACGGCAGCGACCCTGAGCAAATTGGTGGGGGTAAGCGAATCCACGGTCGTGCGCTTTGCATATGCACTCGGGTACGACGGATATCCGAAGCTTCAAAAGGATTTACAGGAAGTCATCCAGACCAAATTAACGACGGCGCAGCGGCTTAACATGATGGAGGGCTTAACCTCAGATGAAGTCGTGAACGCATCCTTTAAAACAGATATCAACAATCTGCGCGTCACGCGGGAGCATATCAATACGGAGAATTTGGAACGTATTGTAGACAGTATTGACAAGGCAAGAAAAATTTATATTCTGGGCACCCGCTCGAGTGGCCCGCTGGCGGAATTTCTGCGGTATTATATGAACTATATGAATGAAAATATCCGTCTGATCCGTTTTGACGGCAGTGACATTTTCAGCCAGATACTTACGGCTAACGAGCAGGATGTGGCAATCGCGATCAGTTTTCCGCGCTATTCCATGCGCACGATCGAGGGAATGACATATCTAAAAAACTGCGGCTGTAAGGTTGTTGCTATTACAGACAACGAAGCTTCTCCGCCCGCTCAGATTGCAGACTATACTCTGACGGCTAAAAGTTATATGAACTCATTTGTAGATTCTTTTGTGGCACCGCTGGCGGTGATCAACCTGCTCATCATTATGCTGGGATTGCGCAAGAAAGACGTATTATTTGCGAATTTCAACCGCCTTGAAGAACTGTGGCAGACAAATGATGTATATGCAACAAAAGAGCTCGACGCGCAGATAACCGACGAGGATATCTATGAATAAACTGATTGTTATTGGAGCTGGGGCTGCGGGCATGATGGGGGCTTATGCGGCTGCGTCACGCGGGGTTTCCACAACTATAATTGAAAAGAACGAAAAGGCGGGCAAGAAACTTTTTATCACGGGGAAGGGGCGCTGCAACATTACCAATAACTGTGATATCAGTGATTTTTTCCCACAGATCGTGCATAATAGTAAATTTCTTATGAGCGCGCTTTATACGCTCGGCAACGAGGGACTTATTACCCTCTTAAACGAGAACGGACTGCAGACCAGGGTTGAGCGCGGGGGGCGGGTGTTTCCGCAAAGCGATCGCTCGAATGACGTTATTAAGACTATGCTCCGCCTTGTACGAACAGCCGGAGCGCATCTTCGGCTGGATACCGCGGTGAAGCGGATCGAAAAACAGGAAGAGACATTTATCGTGTCTTTGGGAGACGGCACTGATTTGCATGCGGACGCGGTATTGATCGCTACGGGTGGAAAATCTTATCCGCGGACCGGGTCAACGGGCGACGGATACCGGTTTGCGCAGGAGTTCGGCCACCGCATCGTGCCGCCGCACCCGGCATTGGTTCCGCTTGAAGATGTACATCATGTTTGTCCTAAGATGCAGGGGCTGACCCTTAAGAATATAAATTTTTCCCTCTTCCAAAACGATAAAAGGATATATTCCGAGCAGGGCGAGCTTCTGTTCACACATTTTGGGATATCCGGACCGGTAGTATTATCTGCAAGCAGCCTCATCAATCATGAGGAACAGCCGCTTGTCCTGCGTGCGGAGATCGACTTGAAACCGGCCCTCAGCTTGGAACAACTGGACGCAAGACTTTTACGCGAATTTGAAGAGGCGAAAAACAAGCAGCTTAAGAATGTTATGCTTGAGCTTTTGCCGGGAAAAATGGTGCATCCGTTTTTAGTGGAAAGCGGACTCGATCCGGAAAAAGCGGTCCACAGCGTTACGCGACAAGAAAGGGAGCGCCTTTGCAGGAGCCTGAAGGCTTTTTCTATTGCGATTGCCGATACGCGGCCGATAGAGGAAGGGATCATTACTGCCGGGGGCGTATGTGTGAAGGAAATCAACCCGTCGACAATGGAGTCGAAATTGGTGCGAAATCTCTACTTTGCGGGCGAGGTAATGGATGTAGACGCGAAAACAGGCGGTTTTAACCTTCAAATCGCATTTTCCACCGGATTTCTTGCCGGGACAAGCGTATTTAATTGACATTGGCCCCAAATAAAGATACAATATATATTGGTTATATTTGTTATTATTACAAACTTGCCAAGTTGAAATTTGAAAACAGAATTATGGAAGAATGGGAGGTGAATTTGCTAAGTGGATGTGATAATTCCTATCCTCGTAGGCGTAGGCGGCCTCGTGATTGGCCTCATTGTCGGCTACTTTTACAGGCGCAACATTGCAGAGTCAAAAATCGGCCGTGCCGAGGATTCCGTTAAAAAATTGATCGACGAAGCGCAAAAACGTGCCGAGGTCATCAAAAAAGAGACGGTGCTCGAGGCTCAGGAAGAAGTTCACAAGCTGCGTAGCGAATTTGACAAGGAATCAAGAGAAAGACGAAACGAAATTACAAAGATTGAAAAGAGACTTGTGCAAAGGGAAGAACTGCTGGATAAGAAGTTAGACAGTATTGAGCAGAAAGAAGAACAGGTCAACAGAAAGACGAAAGAAATCGCAAAAGCAAAAGAAGACCTTGCAAACGTCCATGCTCAGCAGCTTGAGCAATTAGAGCATATTTCTGGCATGACGATTGATGAAGCCAAGGGCCTCCTGCTTGAAAAGGTTGAGCACGAAGCGCGCCATGATATGGCGGTGATGCTGCGTGATATTGAGCAAAAGGCAAAGGATGAGGCAGATAAAAAGGCAAGGAACATTCTGTCGCTTGCGATTCAAAAATGTGCCGCCGACCATGTGGCGGAGAGTACGGTGTCCGTGGTTAATCTGCCCAACGACGAAATGAAAGGCAGGATCATTGGCAGAGAAGGCCGGAACATCCGGACGCTGGAAACGGCAACGGGGATCGATCTTATCATAGACGATACTCCTGAAGCGGTCATTCTTTCCGGATTCGATCCGGTAAGGCGCGAGGTTGCAAGAATCGCACTTGAGAAACTGATTGTGGACGGACGGATTCATCCCGCGCGTATTGAGGAAATGGTGCATAAGGCCCAGAAAGAAGTCGATACGCAGATCCGGGAAGCCGGTGAGCAGGCCGTATTCGACGTTGGGATTCATTCTCTGCATCCAGAGCTTGTCCGCTTGCTGGGCAGGTTGAAATACCGTACCAGCTACGGTCAAAATGTTTTAAAACATTCGATAGAAGTTGCGCATCTAGCTTCCCTGATGGCTGCCGAAATCGGAGCAAACGCAAAATTTGCGAAGCGTGCGGGTCTGTTGCACGATATTGGAAAGGCGGTCGACCACGAAGTGGAAGGGCCGCACATCCAAATCGGCGCTGATCTTGCAAAGAAATATAAGGAAAACGCAGATATCATCAATGCAATCGCGGCTCACCACGGAGATGTGGAGCCCAAGACGGTGGAAGCCGTTCTGGTGCAGGCTGCCGATGCGGTTTCCGCTGCAAGACCGGGCGCACGAAGAGAATCTTTGGAAAATTACATTAAACGTCTTGAAAATCTTGAGGAAATTGCAAATTCATTTGCAGGCGTTGATAAATCTTACGCAATTCAGGCCGGCCGCGAGGTCAGGATCATTGTAAAGCCTGATGAGATAGACGACGCAGGAACAACTTTACTGGCACGAGACATCGTGAAAAAGATCGAGGCCGAACTTGATTATCCCGGACAGATTAAAGTCAATGTAATTCGGGAAACGAGAACGACGGATTATGCAAAATAGTAAAGAGGCGGTTTTATAACCGCTTCTTTTTTTAACTGCGGGCAGGGGAAAAACATGGTTGCCTGCCTTGAAAACAAAGGATAAAACCGATACAATAATAAAGTATGATCTTAAACGAAAAGGCGGTATTGATTCAATGAAGGACGTTTACGAAAATCCACTAATCACAAGATATTCCAGCCGGGAAATGGCGCACATTTTTTCCGACGATATGAAATTTAAAACTTGGCGGAGGCTGTGGGTTGCGTTGGCGGAAGCCGAGCATGAAATGGGGCTTCCCATCTCGCAGGAACAGATCGATGAGTTGAAGAGATATGCGGAGGACATCAATTATGATGTGGCACAGGCGCGTGAACGAGAAGTGCGCCACGATGTGATGTCGCATGTTTATGCCTATGGCGTGCAATGCCCGAAGGCCAAGGGAATCATCCATCTCGGTGCGACGAGCTGCTATGTGGGGGATAATACGGATATCATCGTAATGGACCAGGCGCTCTCTATGATCGAGAAAAAGCTTGTAAACGTTATTGCGCGCCTGAAAGAATTCGCCCTGAATTATAAGGATATGCCGACGCTTGGTTTTACGCATTACCAGCCCGCACAACTGACGACGGTGGGCAAGCGCGCTACGCTGTGGATGCAGGACCTAGTGATGGACTATGAGCAGCTTCAGTTTGTAAAATCTCAAGTAAGGCTTCGCGGCGTAAAGGGAACGACCGGTACGCAGGCGAGCTTCCTAACGCTCTTTGAGGGAGACGCGAATAAGGTCAAAGAGCTTGAGCGCAAGGTGGCGCGGAAACTGGGCTATGAAAAAGTATACGCGGTCACCGGACAGACCTATCCGCGCAAATTTGATAGTATCGTTGCCGACCTGCTTTCCTCTATCGCTCAAAGCGCATATAAATTTGCAAACGATCTTCGTCTGCTGCAGAACCTGAAGGAAATCGAAGAGCCTTTCGAGAAAAAACAGATTGGATCATCCGCAATGGCATATAAGCGCAATCCAATGCGTTCTGAGCGGATATGTTCGCTCGCCCGGTATATTATCAGCCTCGCGTCCAGCCCGGCGATTACGGCTTCTACGCAGTGGTTCGAGCGGACGCTTGACGATAGTGCAAATAAGCGGCTCGTGATCCCGCAGGCTTTTATGGCGCTTGACGCAGTACTGAACATCTACCTCAATGTTTCGAGCGGTATGGTCGTTTATCCGAAGGTCATCGAAAAGCGTATTCGTGAGGAACTCCCTTTCATGGCGACGGAAACAATCCTGATGGATGCCGTCAAACGCGGAGGAGACCGGCAGGTGCTGCATGAAAAAATTCGTGAATATTCCATGCAGGCGGGCGCGCGTGTAAAAGAAGAAGGAAAGGCCAATAATTTGATCGAGCTGATTAAAGCGGATGTGGCCTTCCGCATGAAGCCAGAGGAGATCGATGACATTATGGACCCGCGTAATTTTACCGGACTTGCGGAGGTGCAAACAGAAGATTTTATCCGGGAAGTAGCGGACCCTGTTCTTGGAAAGTACAGCGATCTCTCTATGCAGGGAGAAATAAACGTATAAAGCGGACAAAAAGTGTTTAAATTTTTGTCATGAGTTTATTAATTAACCATCCGAGTTATTGATAAATCATGAAAAGGAGTATGTATTTTATGAAAGATTTAAAGGGAACGAAAACAGAAAAATGTTTACAGGATGCCTTTGCAGGTGAATCCATGGCGCACATGAAATATCTCTATTATTCTTCACAAGCAAAAAAGGACGGTTACGTTCAGATATCCAATATTTTTGCGGAAACGTCTGCCAATGAAAAAGAGCATGCAAAATTGTGGTTCAAATGGTTGCATCCGGACAATAAAGTGCCGGATACAATTACCAACCTGAAGGACGCCGCTGCGGGCGAGCATTATGAAACGTCCGAGATGTATCCTTCCTTCGCCAAGATTGCGGAAGAAGAAGGCTTCGCGGAAATTGCCCGCGAGTTCAGAGGCGCTGCCGCTGTTGAAAAAGAGCATGAGGACAGATACCGCAAGCTGACGGACAACCTTACGGACGGCAAGGTGTTTGAGCGCGATACGGAAGTGCTTTGGCAGTGCATCAATTGCGGTCACATCCAGAAATCCAAAGCGGCTCCGGAGAAGTGCCCGGTTTGCCAGCATCCGAAGGCATATTTCCAGCTCAAGGAAGACAATTATTGATTTTAGACAACAGGAAAACGGGAAACAAGCGTTTCCCGTTTTTTCTTTCCGCAAATAAAAAAGAACAAGCCTTTTTTTTTACCGATATTCGTGATAAATTAGATAGGGAATTCAGGAGCGGAGGAAAACGATGGTCGACATATTGCTTGCAACCTATAATGGGGAAGCCTATCTTAAGGAAATGCTGGACTCCCTGTTGGGCCAGACCATGCAGGATTTTCATGTCTATATAAGGGATGACGGGTCAACCGACGGTACTCCTGTTATTCTCGAAGGGTTCCGGCAGGCTTATCCGGATAAGTTTACCGTGATTCATGACGACCAATCCATCGGAAATGCACGTGATAATTTTTTTGCCCTTCTTTCTTATGCAAAGCGGGACTATGTTATGTTTGCCGACCAAGACGATATTTGGCAACCGGATAAAATTGCGCTCACGGCAGCGACCATGAAAATTGCGGAGGACGATCTGGGAGAAGGCCCGCTTCTTGCGCATTCCGATCTTACGGTGGTGGATGGGGACGACCGCGTGCTCTATCCCTCGCTGTTTGCCTTGCAGAAATTGGATCCGGAGCGTTTATATCTGAATCAATTGCTTCCGCAGAATAATATTACCGGCTGTACGGTGATGATGAACCGTGCGCTTGTACGGATCGTTCGGACAAGGAAGGAAGCGTTGATGCATGACTGGTGGATCGGGCTTGCCGCCGCTGCGTTCGGTCATATCGTGGTCGCGCCCAACCGCATCCATTACCGCCAGCATCAGGCCAATGCGGTGGGAGCCAAGGACGTGAAAAGCGCCTCCTATTTCAGGCAAAAATTGTCTAACACCGGAGGGATACGCGAATCGATCGCCGCGACCTACCGGCAAGCGGAAGCGTTTTTGGAAATCTATCAGGATATGCTGAGCGACGAACAGAAGGAGCTGATTCGCGTGTTCACGAGCCTTGGGGAATGTAACGCGCTGAAAAGAATGCGCTTGCTCTCAAAATATAAATTATATAAAAGCGGTGTTTACCGCAAAATTGGACAGATAATCTATGGATAAGGAAGTAATGGAACATGAAAGCTGAAATTTTATGCGTGGGGACAGAGCTGCTGCTGGGAGATATTATCAACACCAACGCAGCCTATATTGCCAGAGAGCTTGCCGCAATCGGTATTGACGTTTATTATCAAACTGTTGTAGGAGACAACGACGGAAGATTGAAAGACAGCCTTACGCTCGCTTTTTCACGGGCGGACGTCGTTGTGATGACAGGAGGGCTCGGCCCAACCTATGATGACCTTACCAAAGAGACGGTGGCGGAATATTTCCATAAGGAAATGGTCATGGATACGGCATCGCTGGGAAGTATAGAAGGCTTCTTTAAACGCCTGAAGCGGCCTATGACGGAAAATAATAGGAAACAGGCGATGATGCCGGAGGGGGCGACTATTTTTCCGAACAGCAACGGAACGGCGCCCGGACTCGCGGTTTCGGAAAATGGAAAGACGGCGATCCTGCTCCCCGGACCGCCTTCGGAGATGCAGCCGATGTTCCAGAGCTCGGTGCTTCCTTATTTGATGGGATTCTCAGATAAAGTTTTGATTTCACACAATGTACGGGTATTTGGCATGGGAGAATCGCGTGTGGAAGACGCGCTGCATGATCTGATGAAAAACAGCACCAATCCCACCATCGCCCCATATGCGAAAGAAGGAGAGGTTACCCTGCGCGTGACCGCCTCTGCGGATACGAAAGAAAAATGCGAAGAAATGATTGCGCCTGTGATCGGACGGATACGCGAGGTATTGGGCCAGTATATCTATGGGATCGATGTACCGAATCTTCAAACTGCCGCTGTGACGGAATTGATTAAAAAGAAGGTAACGGTCGCAACGGCAGAAAGCTGTACGGGCGGGCTTGTATCGGAACGAATCACGCAGGTACCGGGAGCAAGTGAAATTTTTGGTTGTGGGATATGCTCGTATGCAAATGAAATTAAGCACCGTGTCCTCGGCGTTTCCAAAGAAACGCTTGCCAAGCATGGAGCGGTCTCCGAGCAGACGGCAGAGGAGATGGCGCGTGGTGTGAGAAAGCTTTCCGGGGCCGATATTGGCGTTTCCACTACGGGAATCGCGGGGCCCGGAGGCGGAACGCCTGAAAAACCGGTAGGGCTCGTGTATATCGGAATTGACAGCGAGAAGCTTACAACGGTACTGAGGCTTAATATTAATTACCACAAGGCGGATGAACGGATGTATATTCGCCATATGACGGCGCAGAACGTGTTTAAACTGGTACTGAGGGCACTGGAAAACTACTGACGCGGAAGGGCTTTTTTTCTCCGAAAATCGGCTTCAAGGATCACGATTGATCCCATGATAATCGCGCCGCCCGCTATGAGTGACCAGGTGAGGGCTTCAAGCCCAAGAAGCACGGAAATAATGCTTGCGAACATTCCTTCGAGGGAAATAATGAGGGCGGACCGCGCCGCCGGAATATATTTTTGCGCCGTACACTCGAGCCAATAGGGAAGCGCCGTGCATACCACGCCAAGATACAGGGTGATCCATACGGCTGCTCCTAACATAGGCATTGATGAGGCTTTTTGTTCAAAGAGAAGGAAATAAACGAGCGCAACGACACCCGTTACTGTGATCTGAACGAAAGAGAAAGATGCTGCTTCCGACTCCTTGGCCGCATATCCGATATATGCAATCTGCATTGCGTAAGAGGCGGCACACAAGAGGGAGAGAATATCTCCGAGACTGAAAGAGATTGTCGTATCGAGCGCCCGAGTCAGGATGGAAATGCCGAAGAAGCCAATCGCGACCGCGAGGAAAGTTTTAAGGGGCGGACGTTTTTTTAATAGCAGCCAGCTGATAAACGGGACAAAAATAACGTTTGTCGTTGTCAGAAAGGCATTGTTCGAGACGTCGGTATACTGCATGCCGATCGTCTGCAACAGGAACCCG
Source organism: Christensenella minuta (assembly GCF_003628755.1). Classification (NCBI taxonomy): domain Bacteria; kingdom Bacillati; phylum Bacillota; class Clostridia; order Christensenellales; family Christensenellaceae; genus Christensenella; species Christensenella minuta. The sequence goes on from NZ_CP029256.1 coordinate 743,565, forward strand.
GCTGACATAAATATGCCGGCAATTACACCGTGTTTGATCTGGACTTTCGTGAGCCGCCCGATCTGGGGAAAAAAGATTATCAGCATAGCGGCGGACGCAAAAAGCATGCGGAATACAACGATCAGGGAAGAAGACATTCCATAATCCTGCGCGTATTTTGTGCCGATAAATCCGGTGCTCCATGTAAGTGCCACAACCAGCAGCATGAGGTCGTACTTAAAAGTGGATTTTCCCACGAGAATATCTCCTTTTATTTTTTTGTAAACAAATTTTATCTTAACACAATTTTTGCATGACCACAATCGGTTAGAAAGGGAGGACAAAAATGTCTGGAATTCAAAAACTGAGGGATATGATTGATGCAAGCGGCAGGATCGTCTTCTTCGGCGGTGCGGGAGTATCTACGGAAAGCGGAATACCGGATTTCCGCAGTGTTGACGGTCTTTACCACCAGACATACCGTTATCCGCCCGAGGTGATACTTAGCCATGAATTTTTTATGACACATACGGAAGAATTTTATGAATTCTACCGGGCGAAGATGCTTGCCCTTGATGCGCAGCCGAATGCCGCTCATAAGAAGCTGGCTGAATGGGAGCATGAGGGAAAGCTTACCGCAGTCGTTACGCAAAATATCGACGGACTCCACCAAAAAGCGGGATCAAAAAATGTGCTTGAACTGCATGGATCGGTCTATCGGAACCATTGCATGAATTGCGGGAAAAGCTATGATGTGAAGCGGATCGCTGAGGGAGAAGGGATTCCGCGTTGCTCCTGCGGCGGTGTGATAAAGCCCGACGTAGTCCTGTATGGAGAACCGCTCGATAATGGGACCGTTGAGCGATCCATACAGAATATTTCGCAGGCCGACATGCTTGTGATTGGCGGAACATCGCTTGCTGTTTATCCGGCTGCTGGCCTGATTGATTATTACCGGGGAGACAGGCTGGTTCTCATCAACCAGTCGCCGACTCAATATGACCACAATGCGGATCTCCTGCTGCAGGAAAAGATTGGCAGCGTTTTTTCTGAGGTATAAGCCGGAAAGACATTTCCCCCTGTTTTAGTATGACAATATTTTGTTTATCTATAATACGATAGAGAAAATATTGGAGTTAACAGCAGGGGGAGGTTTTTTGATGGACTATGAAAAAAAAGCGCTCGAAATGCATAAAAAATGGCAGGGTAAAATAGAAGTGACGAGCAGAGTACCGCTTGAAAATAAAGAGGACCTGTCTATTGCCTATACGCCTGGCGTTGCGGCGCCTTGCCTTGAGATTGAAAAGGATACTTCGCTTTCTTACGAATATACCCGCCGTCACAATCTTGTTGCGGTAGTAACGGACGGCTCGGCAGTTCTCGGCCTGGGGGATATTGGCCCGGAGGCAGGAATGCCCGTTATGGAAGGCAAATGCGTGCTTTTTAAAACGTTCGGTGGGGTAGACGCATTCCCGCTCTGTATTCGCAGCAAGAATGCCGACGAGATTGTCAATACTGTGGCGTTGCTGGCCGGAAGCTTTGGCGGAATCAATCTTGAAGATATCAGCGCGCCGCGCTGCTTTGAGATAGAAAAAAAACTCAAGGAGAAATGCGATATCCCGGTGTTTCACGATGACCAGCATGGAACGGCCATTGTCACGCTGGCAGCGCTTTTAAATGCGCTGAAACTCGTAAAAAAGGACATTCATGATATCAGCGTCGTCACATCGGGCGCGGGCGCTGCGGGAATTGCCATTATCAAACTTTTGATGGCTATGGGACTCGAGGATGTGGTTATGTGCGACCGTCATGGAGCAATTTATCAGGGCCGTGGCGATTTGAACGAAGAAAAGACGGAAATGGCCGCGATCTCGAATGGAAAAAAGAAAAAAGGAAGCCTCGAGGAGGTTATGAAGGGTGCGGACGTATTTATCGGAGTTTCCGCACCGGGAACCGTGACGGAAGATATGGTTCGTTCTATGGCTAAAGATGCGATCCTTTTCCCGATGGCGAACCCGGTCCCGGAAATTATGCCTGATCTTGCCGTAAAGGCAGGTGCGGCAGTCGTGGGTACGGGACGCAGCGATTTCCCGAATCAGATCAATAATGTACTTGCTTTCCCGGGTATTTTCCGGGGGGCACTCGACGTGCGCGCCAGCGACATCAACGACGAGATGAAAATTGCTGCTGCACGCGCTATCGCGGCCCTGATTCCCGAAGAGGAGCTAACTTCTGAATATGTGATCCCGTCGCCATTCGATCAGCGGGTTGCTCCTGCGGTCGCCAAAGCAGTCGCGCAGGCAGCGAAAGACACAAAGGTAAACCGGATTTAATCCGGATACGAAGATTAAAAAAGCGTCCAAAATTATAGTTTTGGACGCTTTTTTTTGTATGCTTAGTGTTTTTTAAAAAAGAAAAACCGTGTGTGCAAAAGGATTTTTACAAACTGGGCAATAAAAAAAGCGTTACATGAGGCCGTTTTTGTAGTATAATAAAATTATTAACAATTTGTTACCCGTTTATTAGGAAATCGTGAACTGTGATTAATTGTGGGAAGCAAAATCAGCCATGGATCATCCGATGCATGACAGAGTGTTTGTTCTATCATAAGGGGTAGAATGGAGAAGGGGGCAGTGAAGCAAAACGCTGCCGGCGAATCAATATAAAATACTGGAAAGAGGAGGAAAGTGAATGGAAAATAAAAATATTTCTGAAATCACGCCGGAAATCTACGAACTAACGGAACGAATCTATCAGACAGGCACTATTGATCCTGAATTATATACAAAATATGAGGTCAAGCGTGGGTTGCGCGATATCAGCGGCAAGGGCGTTTTGGCAGGCCTTACCCGAATATCGGATATCCAGTCTTTTATCGAAAAGGATGGCGAACGCATTCCATGCGAAGGAAAACTGTTCTATCGCGGAATCAATATCAAAGAGATTGTGCGGGGATTTATGCAGGAAAAACGTCACGGCTTTGAAGAGGTCGTATATCTTCTGTTGATGGGAAACCTGCCCGATAAGAAGCAGCTTTCCGATTTCACGAAGCTTTTGGCGCATTACCGCACCCTGCCGACCAGTTTTGTTCGTGACATTATCATGAAGGCGCCGAGCCCGGATATGATGAATACTCTCGCGCGAAGCGTGCTCACGCTTTACTCCTATGACGACAAGGCAAACGATATTTCGATCCCGAACGTGCTGCGCCAATCACTGCAGCTGATCGCCCTGTTCCCATTATTGTCGGTGTATGGCTATCAGGCATACCGCCATTATCACGACGGGCAAAGCCTTTTTATTCATGTACCGGATCCGGAACTTTCGACTGCGGAGAATATTCTGCATTTGCTCCGGCCGGACAGTAAATATACCGAACTGGAAGCAAAAATCCTTGACGTGTCACTGGTGCTCCATGCAGAGCATGGCGGCGGCAACAACTCAACTTTTACGACGCATGTCGTTTCTTCTTCGGGGACAGACACCTATTCCACGGTGGCGGCATCCCTTGGGTCGCTGAAAGGCCCGAAGCATGGCGGCGCGAATATCAAGGTTGTCCAAATGGTCGAGGATATGAAAAAAAATCTTTCCGATTGGACCAGCGAGAGCGAGGTGCGGGATTACCTTACTAAGCTGCTCAATAAGCAGGCGTTTGATAAAGCTGGGCTTATTTACGGCATGGGCCATGCGGTTTATTCGCTGTCCGATCCGCGTGCGGATATATTCAAAAGTTTTGTCGAAAACCTTTCGGAGGCAAAGGGGCTTTCCGATGAATTTAAGCTTTATACACTGGTAGAACGGCTTGCGCCTGAAGTGATTGCCAAAGAACGCAGGATATATAAGGGCGTCAGCGCAAATGTAGACTTCTACAGCGGATTCGTATACAATATGCTTAAGCTGCCTACAGAGCTCTTTACGCCGATCTTTGCGATTGCGCGTATTGCAGGCTGGAGCGCGCACCGCATTGAAGAACTTTCCAATGCGGGTAAAATTATTCGTCCAGCTTATAAGAATATCCAGGACGAGCGGCCGTATATCGCGCTGGATGAGCGTAATTGACCAATTAAAGAATAAAAACCGCTTTATCAAAAAGCGGTTTTTTTGTAGGAAAGTAATTGACGCAAGACGGGGTTTCGGGTATAATTTAATATGTTGCTTTTGGTAAATAGGGGTGTAGTATAATGGTAGTGCATTGGTCTCCAAAACCAATTGTGGGAGTTCGATCCTCTCCACCCCTGCCACTCTGAAAGCGGGCACCGGCGTTTTTACCGGTGCTTTTTTTGTCAGCGCATTGTTTTTTGGCGTGCCTTACAGTATAATGGGCTAATATAGGGAGAAAAAACAAATGCCGACCTATTCAACTATCAGTGAACGACACAAGAATATGCTCAATATTCTGCGTTACATTATGCATACGGGCGAAGTCTCAGCGAACGATATTACACAAGCGACCGGTCTTAGCTTTGCGACGATCAGCCGCGTGCTTGCTTCACTTCTGGAAGCGAAGTTTATTGTGAAGTGCGGGAAAACGTGTATCGAAATGGGACGCCATCCGGAGCTGTTTTCTTTCAACGGAAAATGCGGATACCTGGTGCATTTTTTTATCGAAACAGACTCAGTTTCGGCGTGGATTGCTGACTTTGGGAAACATATTATCGCAAAAGCGGCGAGAAAAATTGCGCGTGATATCACGCTTGAGGAATTGGCGGATAAATTCGCCGAGCTTGTTTTTTCGCTGACGGCAAAACTTTCTCTCGATAAGGATCAGGTATTGGCTGCCAGTATAGCGGTTCCGGGCGTTGTAGACGACAAGAACCATGTGATTCGGCGTATTCCGAACCTCTCCGGTCTGAATGACAAGAATTTGCGCAGGCAGATCATGGAGGGACTGAACATTCCGGTCCTCATTTCAAATGAGGCGCGGTTCTGTGCTCTTGGGGAAAAAATTTGTCGTTTTCCCTATGTAGATGATATTGTTTATGTAGATATCACCAAGTACAGCGGAATCGGCGCAGGTATTCTGCTCAACGGCGGGATTTTCAATGGGAAGAACGGTGTGGCCGGAGAGCTTGGAGATATTATTATTGACACCCATAACCTTGATTACGAATACCGGGAGCAGGAGGGCTGTCTCGAAACGCTTGCCGGCCTTGCGACTCTTTACCGGAAGTGTGAGCATTTGATTGCGGAAGGGAAGGCTCCTGCACTGGGGCGGGAACTGAAGAATGGCCTCCTTGATTTTGATATGATCGAACGCGCCATATCGGAAGACCGGGCAGTGGAAGCCGTATATGACGAAACCGTGAGGATGTGGAGCATTGCGATCATCAATATCATATCGATCCTGAACCCGGAACTTGTCATATTGGGTGGCGTACTTGACGGCAGGAACAGGAAAACACTGGAACGGATTGACCACTATGTAAAAAAAGCTATCTATCATGATGTACATATCCGGCTTACGACATTGGGCGAGAAGGCCCAGCTTTTTGGCGGCCTTGATATGCTTACGTCCTATACGTTCGATACCATTATCACAGAAAAAATTATCCAAATCTAAATTTTAGGGATTGACAAATGCCTGACTATTGTGTTATTAATATAAATATAGTTTATAATTTTTTTGTAGATACTTCTTTTCAAACTGAAAAAAACTAACTCAACGGCGAGATAATTGAATAAAGAAAAATTCCTTGTAGCTTACAGATGAAAGGAGAGAATATGTTTTATCCGAACATTGTGGATGTAATTCCCGAAAAAAATATTGTATGTATTTCACCGCATTATGATGACTTTCTGTTTTTCTTGGGCGGTTATCTTCTCGAACTAAAGGAACACGGTCTTCTTGGAAGCAAGAAGCTGACTAATATCAGCACTTTTTCGCGCTCGAATTATCAGGAACGCGATTCGGAGGGCAATAAGGACGCAAGCCTCAAGCGCGTGCAATACGCGACCGGCATTCGCCTGATCGAGGATTTGGAATGCCTTGACGCGCTGCTTGGACCTCATAATTATTTCTACCGTGTCATGGGCGAAGAAGAAAGCCAGGTGCGGGGGAAGATATTGAACGAGGGAGAAGGCGAGATGGAGATGGCCTTTGGAAGCTATGAAAACATGGACGGTCACGACCGGGAGATTCTCGCCCGCATGAAAGATGCGGCCATGGACTATATGGCCCAGGAGGATACGGCCGTTATTTTGCCGCTTTCCATGAAAGGGCATATCGATCATTTCATTGTCCGCGAAGCGGGGCTTACCGCCGCCAAAGAGGCCGGAAGCTCGCGGCGCGCAGCTGTGTATTTTGCCGAAGATAAACCCTATGCGGGAATGATGGACGGTGTTGAGAGCAAAATAAACGATGATTTTATAGCCGCGAACGGTCTTGCAGATAAGGCCTTTGCGCACCATCCCGAGGAAATACTGGAGCTTGCGTTCAAACATTACCCCAGCCAGGTGGATGAAGTCTACAATACAGGGATACGCGATCGCAGCCGCTATTTAAAGGAGCTGTATAATGTATCCTGTGAATGCGACAGAATATATCAATATAATAAATAAACGGAGGTAATTGATGATGGAACTGAACATGATGAGCACAATCAAGGGCTCGATGCTGGAAAATTTCTTCCCGGCAGGATGGGACTTGCAGAAAATAGAAGATTGCTGTGCGACTCCCCCGGAACATGCACTTGACCGGATGCCGCACTGGAACAAGGATTTTAGGACAGAAGAATGTGAAGACGTTGCAAGTTTCAATATGCAAATGGGATATGAAATCGCAAAGCAGATCAAGCGCGTGCGCGACGCGGGCAAACAGATGGCGCTCATTCTGTCGGTAGGACCAATGGGGATGTATCAGTGGGCGGTCTACTTCCTCAGGGATTGGAACTGTAGCTGTGATCACGTGTGGGGCTTTAATATGGATGAATGGTCGGACGCGGAAGGAAATACGCTTCCCTCCGACGACCCTGGAGCGTTCCAGAACGCTATGGAACAGAATTTTTACGGGCCTTTGGGCGACCTGACGGTTCCACCAAGCCAACGTAATTTTGCAACGAAAGATAATCTACCGCTGTATCCTGAAAAAATTCAGAAAATTAAAGACGGCGGCGGCGAGTTGATTACTATTTACGGTATTGGGCGGTGTTTCCACATCGCGTTTTGGGAACCGCATTTCGCGGCAGACTATGCGAATGTCGAGGAATGGAAAAAGGCGCCTTACCGTGTAGGAGCAAAATTGCATCCCATGACGATCGAACAGAATTCGCTTATCAGCTTCAAAAGCCGCGTTACGCTGATCCCGGCGCGTGCGAATACCATCGGCCCCGGCCTGTTCCTGAATTCCGATTATTGCATCGGCGGCGTGGACGGTGCGGTCGGCCGCGGTATGAACTGGCAGGGAATGACATTTTTCGTTACGCTCAAGTATGGCCCGGATATGTGGGTTCCCTCAAGCTGGATGCCGACTCTGCCCGGGAAATTCTTTGTTGTCAAAGAGCTGGAAGGGCCGCTCGTTCCCGAGTGCAACTGACCAGTAATTAAAATAACCTCTCTTAGTTCAAAGGCCGGCGGGAATGCGCGGATACTGAGCATTCCCGGTTCGCCGGCAGGGTCTGTGACTTTTATTATTGTTCACAGGCGTCCTGTATTTGCTAGTTTCTAAAGGACGCCGGATATCGTATTTTTGCACTCTTTTTGGCCATATCAATATAAAAAATCTAAAGCGTAAAAACCTAAATACGAACGATTAAGAATGAAGGGGATTTTCAAATGAAAGAGTATTACAAGCACTTGTTTGAACCAATCGAGATCGGGAATATGGTGGTACCCAACCGCATTTGCCATGTCCCGACGGATATCGGTGCGTCTTACTCCAATGGGGAGGCAAGCGAAAGGGACGTATATCACCATTCCCAGCTTGCAAAAGGTGGCACGGGGCTTATTATTGTAGGCGCGACTACTCCGGAAATGGAAACGGGGAAATCGACCGTTAACTGCACGGCGGCAGATGGAGACCAGTTGATTCCCGGCCTGAACAGGCTGGCACAGGGAATCCAGCGTTATGGCGCAAAAGCCTGCATCCAGCTCGAGCATCCGGGACGGCAGGGGGCTATGCCCCGCTATCCCGTATATTCCGCCAGCGATATGGTCATGAGCATGCCGTGGTCCCAAAGCCATGAAATACTTTATGAAAACGAAGAGGCGAAAGGCAAAGCGGTCCGCCAGATGAGCACAGAGGATATTATTAACCTTGTCGGGAAATTCTCGGATGCGGCATGGCGGTGCCAAGCGGCCGGATTTGATTCGGTAGGCCTGCACGCGGCACATGGCTATTTAATTTCACAATTCATGAGTCCTTACCTCAACAGGAGGACGGACCGGTATGGCGGCAGCCTAGAAAACAGGATGCGTTTCGTTCTTGAAATCATTTCTTCGATCCAGCGGAAATGCGGCCATGAATTCCCGATCATCGTGCGTTATTCGGCAGACGAATGGGTAGCGGGCGGCCGGGAGCTTGACGAGTCCATCAAGGTGGCGCAGATATTGCAGGCGGCAGGCGTTGCCGCACTTGACGTCAGCCAGTGCATACAGGAAAGCCCCGGCGCGGGTTTTGATCCGATGTACTATCCCGAGGGATGGACGACTTATGCGTCTGAAGCCATTAAAAAGGTCGTGGATATTCCGGTTATCATCAGCCACTCGCTTCGTACTCCTGCATTTTGCGACAAGATTATCGGGGAAGGCTTGACGGACATGGTGGGGCTTTCGCGTCAGCTGCTGTGCGACCCATATTGGCCGGTAAAAGCAAAATATGGAAAAGACGATGATATCCGTAAGTGTATTTCCTGTCTGACAGGGTGCTGGCAGGAATCGCACATGGCAAAACGCCAGGTTACCTGTGCGATCAATCCGGCCATGGGTGATGAAAGCTTCGCAAAGATGAAAAAAGCGGATAAACCGTGCAGCATCGCGGTGGTCGGCGGCGGCCCTGCCGGTATGGAGGCAGCGCGGCATGCGGCGCTGCGCGGGCACGAAGTTACCATTTTTGAACGGAAAGGCGAATTGGGCGGCGCTATTCTGGGAGACTGCCTGGTGCAGGGAAAAGAAAAAATGAAATGGTATGCCGACTGGATTCGGAATCAGCTTCGCAAGCTTGACAATGTAAAAGTAGTGCTGAACCATACGCCGTCTGTTGAAGAACTCAAAAAATTCGATATTGTGGCGAATGCGACGGGTGCGTCTTCCTATGTTCCTCCTGTATTTGGTAATGCAGAAGCGGTCGTGCCATTTGAAGAAGTACTGGCCTGTCCCAAGGTAAACTGCGAATTCAATCCGGGCGGACGCAAAATGGCCAAAGTGGGCGAGAAAGTCCTGGTATGGGGGGATCATTATGCAGCCGCGGACACCGCGCAATTCCTGGCTTCTATTGGTAAAGAAGTTACCGTTGTAACGGAACAGCCGCAATTTGCAGCCAAGGTAGAAACGATTCATATGTATGTAGCGCGTAAACGCTTCAATCTGGAGGAGGCAGAAGCCCTTACTCCGCATCCGTATAAGCACAAGGTTGAAATCCTTGAGGGCGCGACCGTGCTAGAAGTTGGAAACGGGAAAGTAATTGTGCAGGACAAAGAATTCAGCAGAATTGAGCTTGCGGTTGATACGGTTGTTACATGCCATGTAAAACCCAATGTGGAATTTCTCGAAGAAGCGATTGAAGCTGGATTGCAGATTGTCAATATCGGCGACTCTGTACGGCCGCGGAACTTACATGCCGCGGTAATCGAGGGTGCGGTATTCGGCAAGAATGTAGATGGCGATGCGCTTACTAATCCAAATAATGCGCCAATTAACGATCTGCCGATCGACGTTTTAGAACAGCTGACAAGATAAAACGGCATATGGTATAAATTGGGAATCAGGGTATTCCGCGCAGCGGAAAATGCTGCGCGGGACACCCGGTTTGATTGGTGTACGAAAAAACGGAATTTTAAGCGGGAATGCTTGAAATAGAAAATGAAATAATAAGGAGGAATATTATGATGAAAAAGTCTGGAATCCTGGCACTGGTTGCCGTACTATTGGTAGCGGTACTTGTATTTGCTGCCTGCTCTCCGGCTACACCGGCAGCAGAATCATCGGCCCCGGCTGACGATGCTTCCCCGGCATCTTCCGGCGAAGCATCCGCGTCTGCCGCTGACAGCGGAAAAAAATTGAAGTTTGGTGAAATTGCACACGATCGTGCTTTGGAATGGGTAAACTACGGTGTTCAGAACTTTGAATATACCTGTGAGCAGCTGGGCGTAGAACCTGTGGTAATTGATGCGCAGAACGATATGGAAAAAGTACTCGCCGGCATGGAAGACCTGCTCTCCCAAGATGTAGATGCGGTTTCGGTATACTCCTTCAGCCCGGATCTAGATGCGCGTGTGGCGCAGATGGCACGTGATGCCGGCATTCCGATTGTGTTTGAAAACGCGGTTCCGGCCGACTCTGTGGACCGTGACGCCGTGACCTGCTGCACCTATTATGATATCGGCTATGCGGCGGCTAAAATGATCGGCGACAAATACCCCGGCTCTAAATTCGTATATATTATGGGACAGCCGGGAATGAACATTACGGAGCCGTACAATGATGGTATTGCGGCGGCGATCGCGGATGGCGCGGATACGGAAATGGTAGAGTCGGCTCCTACAAACTGGACGGCCGAAGAAGGCATGAACGCTACGCAGAATTTGATCCAGTCCGGAAAAGAATTTGATGTGATTTTTGCCAACAACGAGCAAATTGCGCAGGGCGTTGTAAAGGCGCTGGATGCAGCAGGCCTCAAAGACAAGATTCCGATCATCGCGACAGGCGGAAGCCCGCTGGGGGTGGAAATGCTCGAATCGGGAGACCTCTATGGAACAATCGCGGCCCCGACGTCGTATATGGGCGCGCTTTCGGCAAAGAAGCTCTATGACCTTACGAACGGGAAAGCTGTAGAAGAGATGACGTATCTGCCGCTGCTTCCCGCAACTAAGGAAGAGATCGACCAGATTATTCCGTGGACCCCGGGCGCGGAGGTTATCGAAGCGATTGGCGGTCTTGACTGACAAAATGACTGATTGACATGAAGGATAGGGGATAACGGGCAGGGTGTCCTGCCCGTACCCCATCTTTGGTAAAGGAGAAGCCATGGTGGAAAAGACGGGTAATTATTTGATAGAGGCAAAAGGCATTTCCAAAATATTCGGCGGGACCCGGGTGTTGGATAATGTTTCGATCACTCTTAAGCCCGGCGAAATACACAGCCTATGCGGCGAAAACGGCGCGGGCAAATCTACGCTTATCAAAGTTCTGTCCGGCGCATACAAGCCGGAAGAGGGAGTAGTCGCCATCGGCGGGAAGGAATATCCGCATTTAACGCCGCTTATTGCGAAAAGGAAGGGCGTAGAGGTAATTCATCAGGAAATCATTCTGGTTCCGCAGCTTACGGTAGCAGAGAATATTTATACGGATGTGCCATATAGGACGGCAGGCTTTTTTTCCATGAAAAAAACCTGCGAGGCCGCGAAACAACTGATGGACGAGATCGGGATTCAGCTTGATCCTTATGAAACGGTGGAACGCCTGAGCGCCGCGGATCAACAATTTGTCAAAATATTAAAAGCGCTTGCGCCAAGTCCCAAAGTGCTTATTATGGACGAACCGACCGCGATGTTCAACATGAAGGATACCGATATGGTTCTCGACCTTGTGAAGAATATTAGTCGGAAGGGGATCGGTATTATTTATATTTCACACCATTTAAAGGAAGTGGCGAAGATTGCCGATACGATCAGTGTATTGCGCGACGGGAAGCTGATTTCCACTTATCATGCCAAGGATGGCGCGGTAAATATGGAACAGGTGACCTGCGATATGGTTGGACGCCCTGTCGACATGTTTTATAAACGGGAAAAATCGAACACTGGCGAAGTGTTTTTTGAAGTAAAAGGACTGAAACTGAAGGATGAAGATGCACCCATTGACCTGTCCCTGAGAAAAGGAGAAATACTGGGCCTCACCGGTATGGTGGGATCTGGACGGACGGAGATTATACGGGCAATATACGGACTTGACCAGCGCGCTGCGGGTGAAATCAAAAAAGATGGGAAACCGCTTCATATCAATAGCCCTCACGACTCGATCCAAAATGGAATCGGGTATGTCAGCGAAGATCGGCAGAAATCCGGGTTGGTGCTGCCGCTTTCCGTGCTGCGCAACCTGACTTTTTTGAAGCTTCCCCTGAAAAATGGGTTTATCAGTACCAAAAAGGAGATGGATATTTCCGAAGAAATGATCCGAACGTTGGATATTAAAACACCGAGCATGTTTAAGGAAACGGGGATGCTTTCGGGTGGCAACCAGCAAAAGGTGATTATCGGAAAATGGCTGCATAAGGGCTTTGATATTCTGATTCTTGACGAACCTACCAAGGGGATAGACGTCAATGCGAAATTTGAAATTTACAAATTGCTGCACGATTTGACAAAGCAGGGGAAATCACTTTTGGTCGTTTCCTCCGACATGCCGGAAGTCATCTCGCTTTGCGACCGTGTGATGGTCGTGCGGAACGGTAAAATTGTCGGCGAATTCGCGGGCGGCGAAATCACGGAAGAAAACGTTATTAAATCTGCATTAGAGGTGAAGTGAAGTGAAAGAGAAAACTTTGAGAACCAGGGCCAAAATTGGAAATGAAATGATTTTTCTGCCGGTCGTTATAATCGCCCTGTGTGTAATATCCGGGCTGATTAATCCGCGTTTTTTCACAGTGGCGAATTTTCTGACGATATTCCAGCAGGTAGCGGTATTAGGAATCCTTACAAGCGCTATGCTGATGCTGCTCGTTATGGGGGCGATCGATCTTTCCTACGGCGCCCTGATCGGTCTGTGCAGCGTTATACTGTGCAACCTTATCAGCGTGCAGGGGGTAAATCCGTGGCTCGCGCTCCTGATTATGTTTGCCACGGCCCTCGGCGCGGGAGCATTGAACGGCCTGATTATCACAAAATTTAAATGTGAACCGCTGATTGTGACCATAGGTACAAGTTATATCTACCTTGGTTTCGCGCAGGTAATATCGCAAGGGACTTATCAATCCATCGGGGGTGCGTTTCCGTTTATTGGAACGGGAAAAATTGGCTTGATTCCAATGCCGATGATTGTACTTGTGATCGTTATGCTCTTGATGTTCGTTTTCCTGCGGTATACGCCTTTTGGCCGCAAGCTGCATATTATCGGCGGTAATTCCGAGGTGGCGTTCCTTTCCGGGATTCCGGTAAAGGCATATAAGCTGCTCGCGTTTGTTCTGGGCGGCGGTATCTGTGGTTTGGCGGCCTTCGTTCTTACCTCGCGCATTGGCTCGGCCTTGCCCACCAACGGATCGGGATATGAATTAAACGCCCTCGCGGCGGCTATTATTGGCGGCGCGTCTTTTTCCGGGGCGAGGGGAACTGTCCTCGGTGCATTTTTCGGTGTGCTGCTTCTTGGCATTGTGAATAATGCACTCAATATTTTGGGAGTGGATGCATTTTATCAAACGGTTGTTTTGGGTGTTATAATCGTGATAGCGGTTATATTTAGTAATATCAAGAGCAGATAAAATATCGAAGTTATTATATGAGGTGTCGATTATGAAAAAGGTTACAGCAGTTTTGATAGGCGCGGGAGACCGCGGTGCAAATGCGTATGCATCTTATGCCATCAATAATCCGGGAACAATTCAGTTTGTTGCCGTTGCAGAAAAAAACGACGAAAAAAGAAAGCATTTCCAGAAAGTGCACCATATTCCGGATGAAATGGCTTTTTCCAACTGGGACGATCTGTTTGCAAAGGGAAAGCTGGCAGATGCAATCCTGATCTGCACAAATGAAAATTATCATTATGAACCGGCCAAAAAGGCGATGGAGCAGGGATATCACATCCTCCTTGAAAAACCTATCACACAGGAGCCGGTTACAAGCGTGGAAATTGGCGACATGGCCGCAAGCTATGATAAAGTATTCATGCTGTGCTATGTTCTTCGCTACACTCCCTTTTTCGCAGAAATCAAACGTGTGCTGGATGAAGGGACGATTGGTGAACTGAAAACGATCGTGCATTGCGAGAATACGGGGATCGCACATTTTTCCCATAGCTATGTGCGCGGTATGTTCTCAAAGGAAGAAAATGCCGGCCCAATGATTCTTTCCAAGTGCTGCCATGATATGGATATTTTAAATTGGTTGACGGGGTCTCGTTGCGTTCGGTTGTCTAGCTATTCGACGCCTACATATTTTAACGCGGAAAATGCACCGGAAGACGCGCCGCTTCGCTGCACGGATGGCTGTCCCTATTCGGATTCCTGCTACTTTTATGCGCCGAAGATGTATTCTGTCCCAAGGTCGGGATTCAATGTGGATATGATTTCTCTCGATACGAGCCCGGAAGGGAAGATGAAAGCGCTCGAAAACGGTCCGTTTGGACGCTGCGTATACCATTGTGATAATGATGTAGTGGATACGCAGGTGATTAATATGAAATATGAGAACGGAGTGACGGTGGCTTTTTCGATGACGGCTTATTCCGAAGAATGTTACCGGACAATCCGCCTTACGGGCACCAGAGGCGAAATTGAAGGGAATTTGGAAAAAAGCGAATTTGTCGTCAAAGATTTCGCGACCGGGCGGCATGATACCATACGGGTTTCTACGGTATTAGACAGGCATTCGGGTGGAGATTATTTTATCATGACCGATTTTATCAAGTTGGTACGCGAAGGCAGGGAAGGCGGCAGGACAAGCACAAAGGGTGCCGTCGATAGCCACGTCATGTGTTTTGCGGCAGAAAAATCCCGCAAAGAAGGCCAGGAAATCGATCTGGAGGAATACAAAGAAGAGCTTCGGTCGGAAGTTGGAAAATAAAAAGACAGGAACGCCCCTTTTCATCAATCGGCTTGACATACTTCGCAGAGCGTGATAGAATCGTTGTAATCAAAGTTGTAGTGAACAAGGGCGTTTACAGAGATGTAAACGCCCTTTTCGATTGTAATGGCAAAAGATAGATTAATTGCAAAGTGGGATGACTAATCGCGTTGGGAACCTTGAAAATTGAATCAGTCGGGAAAAAGTTCCAAAAGCACCTCTGTTTTCGCGAACAATATGCAAAAATAAAAAAATTTGCTTTTTGAAAAAAAATAGTTGACGGGATGGAAGTTTGGGAGTAATATTAAATCAATAAGACAACCCACTTTACTAATTATTCAAAAAGCTACAATTAAAATATTGGACCGTTACTGAGAGCAGCGAGGAAATTCTGATGTTTGTATATGGAGACCAGGGCACAGCCGATACTGAATTGGTGAACCAGCAACAGCTCAAATCATATCATTTGCGCCAGTTGTTTGATTTGGTGCTTGAAAACAAACGCGTGTCGCGCACTTGGCTTGCGCGCTATATGAGACTCAGCACCACCGCTGTTTCTTCCCTGGTTGACGAATTACTTGAAAATGAGGTCCTCGTGTCCGTCGGGCAGGGGGTATCCAAAACGGCGGGGCGAAAGCCCATCATGCTGGAGGTCAACAGGAACTGGCGCCAAATCGTAACCTTCCGGCTCGACCTTGACGGCATTGAGTATGTACTTTACGATATGGTCTGCCAGCCATTGGAAAAGATAAAACGCCGCATTAAGGGAAACGATTATGTCACTGAAATGGATGCGATCCTCAAACAATCCGAAGCACTGAGCCGGGAGAATGTTATCTCCATGTGCGTTGCTGTTCCGGCGATTGCGGATTGCGGCAGTCAGCGCTTGTTACTGAATATACTTGAGATTGAGGATGAAGGGAAATTCCTTGCGGATATGTCCGCGCTTTTCCCCAGGGCCGTCCTTCTGATTGGAAACGACTCCGCTGCTTACGCATATGGAGAAAAAGAATTTGCCTCGGCAGATGGGATCGAAAATTTAATTTATATCAATTATACGCATGGTATCGGCGCCGGAATTATTATCGATGGCAAGATATTTAATGATACAAAGCACAACACCGGTGAAATCGGCCATATGTCGATTGATATGAACGGCCCGCAATGCGTTTGTGGCAACCGGGGCTGTCTCGAACGAATGATTAGCATTCCTGCCATTGTGCGGGAAACAAGACGAAAGATAGACGGCGGAAGCTATTCCATTATTACCGAGCTTTGCGGAAGCGATTTGAGCAGGCTGGATATAGAAATGGTTATTTATGCGTTTCTTCATGACGATATGATGGTTTGCCAGATCATAAAGGATATGGCGTCCAAGCTGTCTTTCGGGATCCGCAATATCTTCAGCATGTTTCACCCCCAGGAAGTTGTGATCGGGGGAATCGCCCACAGGTTTGGGGAACGGTTTCTTAAAATGCTGGTCCAATATACGAAGGGATCATCTTATTGGGAATCCCTGTATGAGACGAAGATACGCTATACGCAAATACAGGAATTTGGGGCCAACCTGGGAATGGCAAAATATTATCTGGACAGTGTAATGTCGCTTGACAGAAACGAAGCGGTACAGAAATGCACGATGACTCTATTCTAAAAAGGAGGAAGGATAAACATGGACAACAAAATTGCAGTGCTGACCAACACGTATCATGGGTTTACTCTGGATGAAGCGCTTAATGGTATTGCTGCCGCCGGATTCCGGTATGTAGAGCTTGCGGCCGTACGCGGCTGGACGGAACATGTCTCTTCCGATATGACGGATGCGCAGATCGAAGAGGTTAAGCAAAAACTTGCTTCGCTTGGGCTTACGGCAATCGGTATGAGCGGACATTGCAACCTGATGGAAGAGGAGCGGCTGGATGATTTTCGTAAAAATATTGAGCTCGCCTCCAAATTGGGGTGCCAATACATTATCAGTTCTACCGGAGAGGCCCATTTTGGAAAAGGGGAAAGCTTTTCCGACGAGATTCTCGCTAAGCATTTGAAAGACCTGGTGCCGGAACTTGAGCGGTATCATATGACAATGGTCCTTGAAGTTCACGGAGAATACGGTACAGGCGAATCTCTTTACAAGGTGACAAGAATGGTTGATTCTCCCCATGTGGCCATCAATTATGATACAGCCAATGTCGTCTTTTACGGCGGCAAATATCCGGAAGAAGAAATAAAATGCTGTGTCGGCGATGTGAAATATGTGCATCTGAAGGATAAAGCCGGGGAGATGAAGGAATGGAACTTTCCGGGAGTTGGCTCCGGCAATTTGAAATTGAAGAAGTTTATGGAATATATGGATTCGGAAGGGTATACGGGACCATACAGCATTGAGATCGAATATACGGAAGATTTCTGTATGCGTGATAAAAAGCCCGAGGACCTTGCGGTCGCAAACAAGGCTGTAAAGGATAGTTATGACTATCTGAAATCGATTGGAAGAATCTAAAGTTTTGGCAGGAGTTCTGCTAAATAAACTATATCTAAATGGAGGTACGAAAATGAAAAAAATCTTACTGACAATTCTTGCGGTAGTACTGGTTGTCGCCTTAGGCGCAACGATGGTTGGTTGCTCGGCGCCCGCTGCTGAGCCTTCCGAATCCGCTTCCGCTGAAGCGTCCACAGCTCCGGAATCCTCGGCACCTGCTGAAGAATCCCCTGAAGCCGGTGCGAAAGATAGCTATACATTTGGCTATATCGCATACAACACGGCTGACATCTGGAACGACTATTCCCAGAAAGCTTTCGAGTATGCCGCGTCGCAGGCTGACGTAAATGTCGAAGTAGTGGCGCTCGATTCCAAAAACAGTGTTGAGGAATCCGTTAAGGCAATGGAATCTCTTATTCAGCAGGAAGTTGACGGGATCTCAATCTTCCCGATTTCCATCGAGCAGGGCGCACAGCTCGTTAAGATGGCAAATGACGCAGGGATTCCTGTAACGATTGAGAACTTTGAAATGGATACGCCTGATCCGGGCGACTACATTGCGGCTGTTGCATGCAAATATGACGACATCGGATATGCTGCGATCAATTATATCGCAGAACAGAAGCCGGGCGCGAAAATTTTCTTCTGCGCAGGACAGGAAGGCGCAGGCGTTTACGAGAAGTATCAGGAAGGCGTCGACAAAGCTATGGCTGAACTTGGCGATAAAGTAGAGATCGTAGGCACGGAGCATGGCGATTGGGAAACTGAAAAAGCTATGAACGTAACCCAGAACTTCATCCAGAGCGGTGCGGAATTCGATTATATCTTTGCGAACAACGGTTTGATGGCCAAAGGCTGCTACCAGGCTCTGAAAGAAGCGGGTATGGAAGATATTCCGATCGTTTCCACCGGTGGGTCTCCGGACGATTATCAGATGCTCGTTGACGGTGTCGAAGCTGCAAACATGACGGCTCCGGTTTCCATCCAGGGTATCCAGACGTTCAAGAACCTGTATGACTCCGTTGTATTGGGTCAGGCTCCTACGGATACGTTCCAGCCTCTGCCGGTTATCGCGGTTTCCGCTGACGACATGGGCAAGTTCATCGCATGGGACGACTATGAAGCGGCTTACAATTATGTATATGGCGGCGCAGATATTGCAAAATAAGTAATCTCTCTTATTTACCGGGCTTCCGCAAGGGAGCCCGGTAAATAAATAAAAGGGAAAAGGTTGTTGCGTATGAGTATTGATTATGAAAACAATAAGCCTGTCATTGAAATGAAAGACATCATCAAAGAGTTTTCGGGAGTACGCGCCCTCTCCGGTATCACGTTTGACCTTTACAAAGGCGAAATCCATTGTCTGGTCGGCGAGAACGGTGCGGGAAAAAGTACGCTGATGAAGGTTTTGAGCGGTGCATACAAACCTGATGGGGGCTCTATTGTTGTTGGAGAGAAGAGTTATAAGACGCTTGATCCCAACCTGTCGCAGGAGCTGGGCATCAATATTGTATATCAGGAAAACGATCTGGTTCCGACCATGAATGTTGTTGAAAATATTTTTGTCGGAAGTGAAAAGACAAAGAGATTTGGTTTTGTCGATTTTAAGGCGATGTTTCAGGAAACAGAAGCTGAAATGAAGGACCTGGGGATCGATATCGACCTTAATAAGACGATTGAGAATTTATCTGTTGCCGAACAGCAGTTTGTTAAAATTTTAAAAGCGATTTCTACACATCCCAAAATATTGATTATGGACGAGCCGACTTCCATGTTTAATGTGGAAGACGCGGGAAAAGTGCTGGCTCTGGCGCAGACCATTGCCGCGCGGGGAATCAGCATCATCTATATTTCCCACTTCCTGAACGAGGTAGTGCAGATCGCAGACCGTATTACGGTGATCCGCGACGGTGCGGTAGTCAGTACGTATTCAAACGAGAAAAAGGATATTCCGCTTGAAACCATTACCCGGGATATGGTCGGGCGCCCGGTCGATATGTTCTATACAAAGGAGGAGCATGAGATCGGCGATGTTATGTTTGAGGTCAAGGGCCTTAAACTGACAAAGGATTCTCCGGAAATCAGCTTTAATGTCCGCAAAGGAGAGATTCTGGGATTCTCCGGCATGGTCGGTTCCGGCCGTACGGAGATCATCCGCGCAGTATCGGGTGCGGACAGAAGATACGCCGGAGATATCTACCTGCATGGAAAGAAGCTGGATATCCACAATCCTGCAGATGGAATCGACGCAGGGATTGCTCATATTACAGAAGACCGCCAGAAGCTCGGCCTGATGCTGGGAGGCTCTGTTTTAGAGAATACCACAATCGTGGGACTTCGCAACAAGATTAAGGGCTTTTTTATCAATGTGAAAAAGGAACCGCCGCTGATTGAAGGGATTATCAAGGACCTGAATGTGAAGACTCCGTCCGTGATGCAGGAGGTTAAGTACCTTTCGGGCGGCAACCAGCAAAAGGTTGTTCTCGGAAAATGGCTTTTTGCGGATCAGGAAGTTTATATTTTCGATGAACCGACCCGCGGAATTGATGTGAATGCCAAGGTTGAATTCTATAAACAGATGTCCAACCTGACGAAACAAGGAAAATGCATTATCATGATCTCTTCGGATATGCCCGAGCTTATTTCCATGAGTGACAGAGTATTGGTTGTACGAAACGGTGAAATTACCGGGGAACTGCAGAAAGATGAGATTACGGAAGAAGAGATAATCAAGAGAGCACTGGGGGTAAACAAATCATGAGTGAAGAAAGAGCTTTGAAAAAGAAATCCGGCCTTAACTTCAAAGATCAGCGCATATTGCTTGCGTTCGTCATTGTAGGCATTGTGATTGTTGTTTCAATTATCAATCCGAAATTTATCGAACTGAAGAATATTATCCAGATATTCCAGCAGATTTCCGTTATGGGCATCCTGACGATGGCCATGGCGCTGCTTCTAATCAGCGGAGGGATCGACCTTTCTATCGGCAACTTGATGGTCCTTTCCGCGATTTGCATGTCAACGCTGATTGCCAGCGGAGTTGCGCTTCCGCTCGCTATTCTGGTAGGTATTATCGTAGCGATTGCCTGCGGTGCGCTCAACGGGTTTATCATTGCAAAAAGCAAATGCGTACCGCTCATCATCTCGCTTGGTACCAGCCAAATCTTTTACGGTATTTCATTGACAATCTCCGGCGGGCGCATCATGAGCTTCAACGGAACGCTTGATGCAATCGGCAGCACGAAAATTGCGGACGTGTTTCCGGTCATGTTATTTTTCCTGATTGCAATGATCTTCGTGGCCTATGTTCTGCTTAACCGCACAAAATACGGAAGGCGTTTGGTAGCGATCGGCGGAAACGAAAAGAACGCTTATCTATCGGGTATTAATGTCGATATGCATAAAATCGGGATTTATATTATCAGCGGATTGTTCTGCGGAGTCGCGGCAATCGTTTTTTCCGCGAGACTTGATTCGGTCAGCGCGAGCGCGGGTTCCGGCTATGAGCTGAATGCGCTTACGGCGGCTATCATCGGCGGAATTACCTTCGAGGGTGGGCGCGGGACTATTTCCGGCGCGTTCCTCGGCTGCTTGTTCATGGGTGTTGTTACAAACGCAATGAATATCCTGCGGGTAGAATCCTATACGCAGACGATCGTTACCGGTATCATCATTGTAATTGCAGTTGTACTGAGCAATATCAACAATTTGAGAAAGAACTAACGTAAGAGGGAAGTGAGCAGAATGAATATACTTGCAATTGGTTGTCATCCCGACGATCTTGAGATCGCGTGCGCAGGTACGCTCGCAAAATATGCGAAGCGTGGAGATGAGGTCATTATGTGCCATGTTGCCAACGGCAATCTGGGACATGCTATCATCATGCCTGACGAGCTGCGCGATATCAGGACAAAAGAAGCGGAAAATGCGGCGAAAATTATTGGCGCGGAGTCTGTCAATATCGATGTAGGGGATATGAATGTCGAAGCTTCGAACCGTGATACGATTGAAAAGGTTGTCGAGGTGATCCGCTACGCGAAACCAGATCTTATTATTACGCATAATCCGGACGATTATATGAGGGACCATATGCAAACGAGCCAGTTGGCATTTCATGCAAGCTTTGGCGCGACGGTTCCGCATATGAAAGGGGCGATCCTTCCGGGGATCAGCGAAGCGGCGGAAGCCTTTGGCACGATTGTTCCCATTTTCTTTATGGATACTCTTGCAGGCATCAACTTTATTCCCACGGAGTACGTAGATGTTACGGATACGATCGAACTGAAGCTTGAAGCGCTTGCTTGCCACGAAAGCCAAATCAAATGGATGCTGGATCACGACAAGATCGATTTTATTGATTTTGTACGCACCTGCTCTAAATACAGAGGCCTCCAATGCAGCGTGCCTTATGCAGAGGGATTCCGCCAGTACGCAGGGTGGCCGCGTTTTGCGACGAAACGCCTGCTGCCGGAATGAGCAAGTTAAATATTATAGTTTACTGTTGCGTTTGACGATACAGCGGTGAGGAGGCCGAGATGGATTTACTATCAACAATCAAGAATTCAAATATGGAGCATTTCTACCCTGCCGGATGGGATCTTAAAAAAATTGACGAGTGCTGTTCGCATAGGCCGGAAGAGGCGGTTGTTGCGCAACCTTTCTGGAACAAAGGATTCCGGCCGGTTGTGTGTGAAAATGCGGATACCTTTGCCATGATGATGGGACACGAAATTGCCGTGACAATCAAGGATGCAAAAGATCGCGGTGAAAAACTGGCGTTGATTTTTCCGGTCGGCCCTATGGGCATGTATCAGTGGGCGGTCTATTTCCTGAAAGAATGGAATGTTGACTGCGAGCATGTTACAGGTTTTAATATGGACGAGTGGAGCGATGAGGAGGGGAATACAGTAGACCCGAAAGCGAAAGGCTCTTTCCAAAATGCAATGATGGATGCTTTTTATGGTCCGCTCGGTAATTTAACGGTTCCTGAGAATCAACGTAATTTTGCGACAAAGGAGTTTCTTCCGCAGTATGCCGAAAAGATAGCAGAAATCAAACAGGCGGGCGGAAAGCTGGTTACGGTATACGGCATTGGACGCGTATTCCATATTGCTTTCTGGGAGCCGCATTTTGCAGCGGATTATAAAGATGAAGCGGAATGGAAGCAGCAGACACATCGTTTCGGCGCTAAACTGCATCCGCTTACCATCGAGCAAAATGCCCTGCATAGTTTCAAAAGTAGGACGACGCAGGTTCCTGCCTTTGCAAATACAATCGGGCCGGGTCTGTTCCTTCAGTCCGATAAAATGATCGGCGGCTGTGACGGGACGTATAGCCGTGAGCTGATGTGGCAGGGTATGTCCTTCTGGGTGGCACTCCGTTATGGGCCGGATATGTGGGTGCCGGCAAGCTTTGTACCTACGCTTCCAGGGAAACTGTTCTATATCAAGGAGCTTGGCGGACCGCTTGAAGCGGACTGTAATTAAGAATCGGCCGGGCTGACCATACGAAAGGGGAAAATACCATGCTGAAATCTGCTATTATTGGAACCGGATTTATTGGAAATGCGCACGCTACCGCATACAAAAATATGGACAATGCACAGCTTGTGGCGATCGTCGATGTGGATGAGGAAAAAGGGACAAAAGCCGCGGAAGAATTTGGCTGCAAATATTATAGCGATGCGGAAGAAATGTTACAAACTGAGGAGGTTGATATTGTCGACATCTGCCTGCCCACCTTCCTGCACGAGCAATATGTCCTTCTGGCTGCGCGTTATAAAAAGCATATCCTTTGCGAAAAGCCAGTAACGCTGTCTCTGGAATCTATGGACCGCATGCTTGCGGCCGTAAAAGAAGCGGGCGTCCGTTTCATGGTTGCACAGGTAGTACGGTTCTGGCCTGAGTATATCAAAATCAAGGAAATGTATGATGCCGGAGATTTCGGAGATGTTCGGATGGTATACGCGAACCGCATTGCACAGCATCCCAACTGGACGCAGTGGCATCGCGATCCGAATAAAAGCGGCGGTGGCCTGTTCGACCTGCATCTGCATGATATCGATTTTATGCAATACTTATTCGGCAGGGTCAAAAGCGTTTATGCGGTCGGAAAAGCGAGCGAAACCGGCTGCTGGAATTTTGTTATGACTACGCTCAAGTTTGAAAACGGTAATTATGCGACAGTGGAAGGCATTTTCGATATGACGGAAAACTATCCTTTCACTATGACGTTCCGGATCATCGGGGAAACGAAAACAGTCGATTATTCCATGGTCGCGGGCTTTAATCTTGAAGATGTAGGCAGTTCGAAGCGTGCAGCCATCCTGTATGAAAACGGGCATGAGCCAAGAAAGCTTAACATCGATGAAAAGGATGCTTACCAGATTGAGCTTGAATATTTTGTCGGCCATATTGAATCCGGGAAGCCGTTCGATGTAATTACGCCTGAAGATTCGCGACACGTTGTAGAGGTGATTTGTGCGATTCAGGAATCCCTCGAAACGGGCAAGGTTGTCGAATTGTAATGGCTAAAGAATATATCATCGGGCTTGACGGCGGAGGCACGAAATCAGATTGTGTCCTTCTCAATACGGAGGGACAGCTCGTCGATTACCTGAAATGGGGGACGACTTCGCACGAATTTCTGCCGGGAGGAATGCCGGAGCTTGAACGTGAACTGAAGAAAATGTTCACGGAGCTTTTTGATCGCAACGGGATTGAGCCCCTGCAGATTCGGCGCGCGGTTTTTGGCATGGCCGGTGTTGATACAAAATATCAAAAGCAGAAGATCAGCGAAATGATTGTCCAAAATGGACTTAAGGATTTTCGGGTGTGCAACGACGGCTATCTTGGAATCAAAGCAGGGATCGTGAGCGGTGTGGGAATCACAATCATCAATGGTACGGGCTGCAGTTTCACCGGGATCGGGGAAATAGGCGAGATGATGCAGGTTGGCGGGCAGGCTGTCGTTATGGACGATATCGGCGGTGGTTATATGATTGGCCGTAATATTGTGCGCCTCGTTCACAGGGATTTGATTTTAAACGGGAAGCCGACAATGCTCTCTGGAATGCTTATGAAAAAGGTTGGCGTTGATTCACCTGACGATCTGATGGATGATCTTGTACAAAAGGTGGGGGAAGGTGCCATACAGATTAAGCATCTTGCGCCGATGATGTTCGAGGCCGCGCATCGGGGAGACGAAGTTGCGAGAGGATACCTTGCGAAAATGGGCAGGCAGATTGCAGAATATGTTACGGCGATCGTGCGG
Organism: Christensenella minuta; assembly: GCF_003628755.1. Lineage (NCBI taxonomy): Bacteria > Bacillati > Bacillota > Clostridia > Christensenellales > Christensenellaceae > Christensenella > Christensenella minuta. The sequence continues at coordinate 768,222 of NZ_CP029256.1, forward strand.
AAACTGAAACTTGAACACCGGGACGTTATCGAGGTGGTACTGATTGGCTCCGCTTTCTTAAAAGCTGCTGATAAAACACATATTGAATCTTTGGAGGCGGAAACGGAGCGGCGTTTCGGCCGAGGGAAAATCATATTCCGCCCGCTCGCCGTAAGGCCGGTATGCGGCGCGGCGCTTTGGGCACTTTCCGATATTGGCTGCGATACGGCGAATAAAGAGTTTCGGGAGCGCGTAATCAACGGAATTGAAACGCATATCATAAATTAAGGAGCAGGCTATGAAACAAGGAGTTAGTTTTTTCTCGTTTGCCCAGAATGTAGATGTAAAAGAAGCGGCACAGCAGATCAAGGCGGCTGGGTATAGTGGTATGGAACCGGTAGTCAGTGAGAATGGCAGCCTGAACCCATCTATGACGGATCAGGAAGTCTTGAAAATCAGGGAGATCGCTCAGGACCTTGGGCTTGAAATACCAAGTGTCGGCGTCTGGTCCTTGTGGGACAATAATCTGGTTTCAGATTCGCGGGCGATTCGGTCGAAGGCGAGGGGGATCGTACAAAGGCAGCTGGAAATTGCTTCACTGCTCGGGGCAGACACTATTTTGGTGGTGCCGGGATATGTCGGCTGTGACTTTGCAGTTGAGCCGGAAAAAATACGTTATGACATTGCTTACGAACGCTCGCAGGAAGCGATCGCAGGACTTGCACCGCTTGCCGAACAGCTTAAGGTCAATATCGGTATCGAGAATGTATGGAATCGTTTCCTGCTTTCACCGCTTGAAACAAAGCGGTTTGTGGAAGAGATATCCTCCCCGTATGTTGGCGTATATTTTGACGTAGGGAATATTATCTATATCGGTTATCCTGAACAATGGATCGAAATACTGGGAAGCCATATCAAAAAGATACATTTCTGTGATTATCGTGCGGATCAAAGCGGGATAGGGGCCTTTGTGGATCTTTTTGCAGGCGATGTCGATTTTAAAGCGGTTATGGCCGCTCTGGGAATAATCGGGTATGATGATTACGTTACGCTTGAGATGCTGCCGAACTATAAGGAGTACCCTTATGTATCTCTGTATGCGAACAAACCCGCGATGGATATGATTGTTGCATTATAATTTGAAAAGGAGAATTTGTTTTGGAATTTATATTATCGGATAGCTACGAACAAATGAGTGAAGCCGCGGCCGGGATTTTGGCGGAAGAACTGAATGGAAATCCATCCGCAGTATTTGCGCTTCCGACGGGTTCGACTCCGGTCGGGACATATCAGGCATTGGCAAAGCTGAACAGGGAAGGAAAGGTCGACTTTTCCCTGGGGAATTTTTTTAATGTAGATGAGTATGTTGGGCTTTCAAGGGAAAGCGAGCAGGGATATTATCATTTTCTGTATGAAAATCTTTATCAATATGTCAATGTTGACCTCGCAAAGACGCATGCACCGGATGGGATGGCTTTAGAACCGGAATTGGCGGCGGTGCAATATGAAGAGATGATCGACGGGCTTGGAGGTCTTGATGTTGCTTTTCTCGGAATTGGAAGGAATGGACATATCGGGTTCAATGAACCTGCTGCCAGCCTGCATTATTCCACATATTGCGTAACACTTACGAAAAGCACAATTGAGGCGAACGCACGCTTTTTTAAAAGTACGGAAGAGGTACCTAAGCAGGCTCTTACAATCGGAATAGGTACGATTATGAAAGCAAAGAAAATTATAATGGTAGCAAATGGGGAAGACAAGGCGGATGCGATTTGCCGTCTGAAAGAGGATACAAGCCTCGATACGGAATTTCCCTCTTCGCTTTTAAGATTACATCCAGACGTAACGGTTGTGACAACAATCAAATAACTCATTTTTCCTCCTTTCAGCAGGATGTAATAAAACTCGGGCCGTCCGTGCTTTAAAAGCACGGACGGTTCTTGTATTTGCGGAATGTTTTTTAGCCGGGAATATGCTATAATGTTTTTGAAAACCTAAAAAAGCAGAAAGAGCCATGGGGAGGATTAACCATTGTGAAAGTTTATAAAACCGGCTTTATCGGTTGTGGAAATATGGCGGCGGCGATTATTGGGGGCATGAAGCAGGCTGGTATCACAGAGTTTTATGTCTATGACAAGGATATGGAGAAATGCAAAGTTTTCGATGGCGCAGCAGTTTGTGAAAATGCAAACAGTGTCGCGGAAAATGCGGATATCATATTTCTGTGCGTAAAACCCAATATATTGCCGGCAATTCTGGAAGAGATCACTGCGGAGGAGAAGGCCTTTGTTTCTATTGCGGCTGGTGTAAGAGTGGAAAAGATCAGGCAATTGCTCAAACCGGAAGCACGCATCATGCGTATTATGCCTAATACGCCGTTGCTGGTGGGAAAGGGAGCTATTTGTATCCAGGCGCAGACGGACCTTTCACAAGATGAACAGGCCTTTATTGAAGAAATTTTTGAATCAATAGGTATTATCGAGCATGTGGACGGAAGTCTTATGGACAGCGTGACAGGGGTATCGGGGAGCGGACCTGCATACGTATACATGTTTATCGATGCGTTGGCAAAAGCGGGAGCAAAACATGGTCTTCCGGAGGATATTTCCCTGCGTCTTGCCGTCCAGACGTTTGAGGGGGCATGTGAAATGCTTAAGCAAACGGGGGATACGCCGTCTCAGTTGATACATAATGTTTGTTCGCCGGGTGGAACGACTATTGAGGCGATGAAGGTCTTTGATATGAACGAGACCCGTGGGATTATTGAATGGGCGGTCGATGCCTGTGTGGCAAAATCAAAAGAGCTATCTAAATAAGGCAAAAGGATTTATTTATGCTGAAGGAAGTAATTATTTATTGCGACGGCGCGTGTTCGGGGAACCCCGGGCCGGGCGGTTGGGCCTGTGTGCTTGAGTACCGGGGGAACCGGAAGGAAATTTCTGGATTTGCAGCAGATACGACAAACAACCGCATGGAGCTTACAGCGGCTCTCCAGGGGCTTCTCGCGCTTAAGGAGAGATGCAGTGTGAAAGTCCATACCGATAGCGCCTATATTCACAATGCTTTTGAAAAAGGCTGGATCATTGCTTGGCAAAACAACGGATGGAAAACAGCTGCAAAAAAGCCCGTGGAGAATCAGGACCTGTGGAAGCAACTTCTCAATGCTTCCAAGAATCATGTTGTTAAATGGTATAAAGTAAAAGGCCATGCGGATGACGAGCTGAATAATCTTTGTGATAAATTGGCGCGCGGACAAATCAAAAAGAATATTGTAGACTGATAAATTGATTTAATAAAATCTGTATTCTTAAGGTGATGACCGATAAAATTTAGTGCCGAATTCAGGAGTAAAACCGAGTCAGGGAATGAAAGGAAGCGTCAACTAACTATTCGCAAAACACAAGTTTTGCGAATAGTTAGTTGCGGTGCAGGCCAAAAAATGCTATAATTAAGGAAGCCGCGTTATTAACCACGGAATTTTGCATAAAAGGAATTTTATTGGATATGAGTAATTCCCCGGACTATCACCATAATTTGAATCAAAAAATGACGTTAAGACTGCGTGAGATTATGAAGGACCTTCCATCCTTTACCACTAGCTTTTTTATTGCGATGGAAAATACCTCTACGATTTTAACACGTGTGAACTATGCAGCGGATTTACGTATTTTTTTTCAGTTTTTAGTCAGGGAAATCCCCTCTTTCATTGGCCGGAAAGGTTCTGAAATTACCAAGGAAGACCTTGGCAAGATTACTGTGGATGATCTTTATCTGTTTCTGGATTATCTTAACCTGTATACTGCGCCGGATAACGACGAAAAATTTATTGAAAACCATGAACGTGGAAAGGCGCGTAAGGTTGCCTGTCTGCGCTCTTTTTTTAAGCACTATTATCGAAAAGGCGTATTAGATAAAAATATATGCGAGTTACTGGATACGCCGAAGCTTCATGAAAAAGCGATTGTTCGGCTGGAACCGGACGAAGTGGCAAATTTGCTTGATATTGTAGAGAACGGCGAGCAGCTTACGGAAAAGCAAAAGCAATATCACAAAAAAAATGTAACACGTGATGTAGCCATTCTGACGCTTTTCCTGACGACAGGAATTCGTGTTTCCGAACTGGTATCCATCAATGTTAATGATGTTGATTTTAAAAATGGATGCTTCAAGGTGACTCGTAAAGGCGGAAATCAGGTAATGCTTTATTTTGATGAGGAGACGGCACAAGCGCTTTCAAATTATCTTGACGAGCGCAAGGAACGTGGAAATTATGAGCTTGCCTCCCCACTTTTTCTTTCTATGCAAGGCAAACGAATGTCTGTGCGCAGCGTAGAGCTGATGGTAAAAAAGTATGCGCGCATTGCAAGCCCGCTGAAAAAGATTTCTCCCCATAAGCTCCGTAGCACTTACGGCACGATGCTTTATGATGAAACAGGTGACATCTATTTGGTAGCGGACGTGCTTGGGCATAAAGATGTAAACACAACCAGAAAGCATTATGCAGCGATGTCTGAGGATAACCGGAAACGGGCATCACGTGCAGTTAAATTACGGAAATAAATCAAAGTTCCACATTATTTATTGCGAGATTTTATATCTTTCTATTATTTTGCAATGCTGCGCCCATCGAATCAAGTGCGTACAGGATGCCCAATTTTGCATGTTCATAGGTAAGCGCACCCTGAAGATAGGCTGCGTACGGCTCACGTATGGGACCATCGGCGGTTAATTCGACAGAAGCTCCCTGAACAAATGTTCCCGCGGCCATAATCACTTTATCGTCGTATCCCGGCATATCCCATGCATATGGTACAACATGCCCGTCAATGGCTGAAGCGCGTTGTATGCCGCGTATAAAGCCCGTCATGGCCTCTTCGTTGCCGAATATGATGGATTGTGTGATATCCCCCCGTATGGCATTACAGGAAGGCTGGGACTGGTAGCCCAACCGCTCAAATATCCGCGCGGCAAGCGCCACTCCTTGAAGAGCCTGACAGACGGTATGGGGCGCCATAAAAAATCCCTGGTAATATTGCTGGTAGCCAAACGCATAGGACCCGATTTCTGTACCGATCCCGGGCGCGGAAAAGCGTCCGGCAATTTTTTCGATCAAGCCGCTTTTCCCCGCGATATATCCTCCGGTAGGCGCAATGCCGCCGCCGGGATTTTTAATCAAGGAACCAGCGATCACATCGGCGCCGACGGAAGTGGGTTCCTCGGTACATACGAATTCCCCATAGCAATTGTCGACCATAATAATTCTATCCGGAAATTCGCCGCGAATTGCTGCAATTGCCTTACCCAAAGCTTCAACCGTAAAGGCAGGGCGGATTTCATAGCCTGTGGAACGCTGCAAATAGATTACTTTTACGGTTGGATCGCTCTTGATCCCGGCGATAGCAGCGTCGATATCGATCCTGCCATCATTTTTAAGCGGTGCACAACGGAACCGGATTCCATATTCCTCGAGGGAGCCGCTTGCGCCATACAGCGTGGAAAGCAACGTATCATAGGGTTTCCCGGTAAGCGAATATAAGGTATCTCCGGGCCGAAGAAGGCCAAATAAGGCGGTAGAAATTGCGTGAGTACCGCTCATCAGCATGGGAGAAACAATCGCTTCCTCCGCGCCAAACGCATCCGCAAATACACGGCACAGCTTTTCGCGTCCTTCGTCGCCATAGCCATATCCCGTTGACGCATAAAAATGCCGTGCGGATACATCATTCTTCTGGAATGCTTCAATCACACGAAATTGGTTGGCCTGTGCGGTTTCCTGAAATGATTTGAAGACCGGCGCCACTTCTTTTTCACATTCAAATACGAATTCTACAAGTTTGGGATCAATATGAAAATGCTTGCTGATATACGAAATAATGTCCATATTAAAAATGATTATTCTCCTGTCTTAAAATTTCTTTGGCAATTGCCATTGCATTCGGATAATCAGCGGTGTTATACCAGCGTATTCGGCTGTCCCGCCGAAACCAGGTGAGCTGCCGTTTGGCGTAATGGCGCGTATTTTTTTTTAGTAAAGCAACCGATTCTGCAAAATCCGTATCGCCATTTAGATACGCGACCAGCTCTTTATAGCCGATTGCCTGCATGGAGGTCGGCATACTGCCGTATTTTGCGAATAGTTGCCGTGCTTCCTCAAGCAGTCCACGCTCCATCATCAAATCGACCCGCCTATTGATCCGTTCGTACAGCACTTCCCTTTCCGTTGAGAGTCCGGCCATTATAAAAGCGTAATCGTCATTGGGAACGCGGAACCGGTATTCTTCCTTCCCATCTCCATGATGCAGGATTTCCAGCCGCCGGATCATGCGTTTTTTGTCATTAGGGTGAATACGTGCGGCGGCTTCAGGATCCTTTGCAGATAATTCATTGAATAACTCAGCCACTTCCCTTTTTTCAAGCAAAGCACGAAAATTAAGATCGTAGGAGGTCTCAGTAAAATCAAGACGATAGGTAAGTGCATTGACATAAAGGCCGGTTCCGCCAGCAATAATCGGCGTCTTATTCCGACTCAATATATCTTCGATCCGCCCAAAGGCCTCCTTCTGGAACATAGCGACAGAATAAGGGCAGTCCGGAGAGACGATATCGATCATATGATGTGCGATTCCCTGCCGCTCCGTCTCATCCGGTTTGGCCGTGCCAATATCCATTTCGCGGTAAATCTGCATGGAATCAGCGGAAATCACTTCGCCGCCAGACAGCTTTGCCAACTCTATCGCCGCCGCAGTTTTACCGGAAGCGGTCGGCCCTACAATTACATAGACTTTGTTTTTCATACAATACGCTTGAACCCTTTTTGCAAATCACTTTTTTTGAGCACGACAGCAATCGGCCGCCCATGCGGACAATTCGGGATCGTCTCCAGCTCTGTAATTTCTTTGATAAGCTCTTCGATCTGTTCGTCGGAAAGCTGGTATCCGGCCTTGATACTGTAACGGCAGGAAGCGCGGATCACGGCATCGCGCATCAGCAGAATATCATCCCTGGTATTGCGCAGTTCAAATAGTATTTCTTCAATCAATTTCTCCGCAGTACTTTTTTCGACCTGTGCGGGTAATGCGCTGAATTTGAAGGTCAACGGACCAAACTCTTCCAGCTCAAAACCGAGAGACTGCAAAAGCTCTATGTTCCTGGTGAGCAAAGAAAAATCTTCTGCCGGTAATGTCGCGATGTACGGAACCAGGAGGTTCTGAGCTGCCGCGCCGCCCTCTGTGGCAGCCTTTTTCATTCGCTCGAAATTAATACGTTCATGGGCGGCATGCTGGTCGATCAGATAAAGACGGTCCGCACACTCGACAATTACGTACGTATTCCATATTTGCCCAATGACACGGTAATCGGTCAGACGACGCACATCTTCAAATATCTCCTGTTCTTCTTCCGGCGCATGATATTTGGCTACAGAGTCAATCAAAGCCTCGAAATCCTGCGCAGGCTGGAACACATTTAACGGCTCGCGGGGAGGCATGATATGATTTGGAGATTGCGCGGCCCGGGACGACATTGGTTCGTATATTTTTTTCGCAGAACGCAGCTCCGGGAACGCTTCCGTCTGTCTCTCATTAACCGGAAAACCTGTTTTTTCTGGAGGTATTTCCAATTCTGCAAAAGAAAGGACCGGAGGCGCGCTGCTCTCTTCAAGAGACGTATGGACGGCTTTCTGGATTGTATCCAATACATCCGTTTCATTATAGAGCATTACCTGCAGCTTGCTCGGATGAACGTTAACATCCGCGCGGCTGAGGGGAAGGTCGATATGCAGTATGGAAAACGGATAGTGCCCCCGCAAAAGCCGTTCCCCATAGCCACGAAGCACTGCGCTCTGCAGATTTTTCGACTGCACATAACGGCCGTTTAGAAAAAAACACATATAATTAGTGCTCTTATAAAGGAAGGTAGGCTGGGAAACGAGTCCATGGACATGGATTTCTCCAAACGTATGATCTGTCTTCGCCAGCTTATGGGCCATATCCTTTCCATAGACCGCCACGATTGCGTCTTTCAGATTTCCGTTGCCAGGACTATGATAAACGACCTTTCCATTACTGATATATTTAATCGAAATATGTGGATTGGCAAAAATAAGCTTTGAAACGACAGAAGTCACATTAACCGTTTCGCGCGATGTATTTTTCAAAAATTTCATCCGCGCCGGGATATTGTAAAATAAATTTTCCACTTTAACGGTCGTCCCTTCCGCCAGCCCGGCGGATATGATTTCGGGACCATGCTCTCCGCTGACGGAAAGAACAGTTCCTTCCGGGCTATCTGCCGTGCGGGTCTGGATCATGAGGCGCGAAACGGCGGCAATACTGGAAAGCGCTTCGCCACGAAACCCCAGAGTCCCAATTTTGTCCAGATCATCGAGCGTGCTGATCTTACTGGTCGCATGCTTCTGAATGGCAAGGGGGACGTCTTCAGCAACAATTCCTATACCATTGTCCGTAACACGGATCAATTCCTTTCCTCCCTGTGAAATTTCCACCGTAATCGCAGTCGCGCCTGCATCCATGGAATTTTCCATCAATTCCTTTACAACTGCGGCAGGATTTACAACAACCTCCCCCGCTGCGATTCTTTTATAGACGGCCTCTTCTAAAACAGTGATTCTACGATTCATCCGTAAGCTCCTTTTTGAGCGAATACACAAGATTCAGCGCTTCGATCGGCGTTAAGGTGTCAATATTTACCTTGCTGATTTTTTTTACACATTCGGGTAGCTCAGCCTTTGACTGCGGAGAATTTTCCTTTTCTGCTGGGAGCCCGCCAAGCGATACTTCGTATTCCTGGAACCGGTCGAGAAATACGCGTGCCCGTGAAATGACCTGCTCCGGAAGGCCGGCCAGCTTGGCAACGTCGATTCCAAAACTCCTATCCGTCCCTCCCTTGATGATTTTGTGCAGGAAGATGATGTCATGCCCCATTTCTTTTACTGCAACCGAATAATTGCGGATTCCCGCAAACATATTTTCAAGCTCGACAAGTTCATGATAATGGGTAGCAAACAATGTCTTGGCACGCAAATTAGTGATGATATATTCCACGCTTGCCCAGGCAATGGAAAGACCGTCCGTCGTACTGGTTCCGCGGCCGATTTCATCGAGGATCAGAAGGCTTTTTGGGGTTGCATTGTTAAGGATATTGGCCAGTTCGTTCATCTCGACCATAAAAGTGCTTTGACCGGACGCAAGGTCATCCGATGCGCCCACACGCGTGAAAATACGATCTACCAGGCAAATATGCGCACTTGTTGCCGGGACAAAACAACCAATATGCGCCATTAATACGATCAGGCCGGCCTGACGCATGTAGGTGCTTTTGCCTGCCATATTTGGGCCGGTAATCAGCAACATATTACTTTTATCATTATCGAGGAAAGCATCGTTCGGCACAAATTCCTGCCTGCGAATGCTTTCCACCACAGGATGTCTGCCGTTCCTGATATCTAAAATACCGTCATCCGTCATTTCCGGGCGCACATACGCATTTTCATATGCAACACAGGCAAAGGATTGCAATACATCCAAAAGCGCAATACGGGCCGCACAAGCCTGAATACGCACGATGTTATTGCCGAGGATGCTGCGTATTTTCAGAAAGGCCTCGTACTCAAGAGTTTTTCGTTTTTCTTCCGCGCCGAGGATCGTATCCTCCATCTCTTTCAGTTCCTCGGTAATGTACCGCTCACAGTTTGCAAGGGTTTGCTTACGCAGATAGCGGTATGGAACCTGTGAAAGATTGGATTTTGTTACCTCTATGTAGTATCCAGATACTTTGTTGTAACCAATTTTCAGGTTTTTGATACCGGTTTCTTCCTTCTCGCGCGCCTCCAGTTCCGCCAGCCACAATTTTCCGTTTTTGGAAGCGGAAATCAAGCGGTCGATCTCCTCGTCATAGCCGGGCTTGATGATATTGCCGTCCATGATACCAACCGGCGCATCCTCATTGATTGCATTGTCAAGCAAGATAAAAATATCCTGTAAGTCGTCAAGACCTTGATAGACTTGCCCGAGAAGAGGGCTCGCAGTCTCCTTCAGCAGCTCTCGCACCGTTGGCAGAGCTTTGATTGAACGTTTCAGCGACAGGCAGTCCTTGGCGTCGATTGACCCATAGGAAATACGCGAGATAATACGCTCAAGATCATAAATGCTTCCAAGGGAATCCGTAAGGGATTCGCGCAGATAAAGGCCCTCCTTGATCTCTTCTACCGCACCTAAACGTTCGTTGATCGCCTCCAGGCTTTTCAGGGGCTGGAGGATCATCTTTTTCAACAGCCGCGCACCCATAGCAGTCCGGGTTTTGTCCAGCAGCCATAGCAATGAGCCGCGTTTACCGCCCTCCATTAACGTCTGCGTCAATTCCAGGTTGCGGCGCGTATTGGGATCGAGCGTCATATAGGATTTATCGTTTAGAGTGCGAAGTGTTGTAATATGAAGCAACGCATTTTTTTGCGTATCGACCAGATACTGCATGAGGGCGCCGGCAGCGCTGATTCCGCTGCTTAATTCCATGCAGCCAAATCCTTTGAGCGAATTGACCTTGAAATGCCCGCATAATGCTTTTTCCGCAGTCCTCTTCTCAAAAGCCCAATCGAAGTACGGATTTACAAATGTATTTTTAAAACGTGTTTTTTCCGTTATCCTCAGTAGATCCTTTGCATGAGAATCCGCTATCAGTATTTCCATGGGATTAAGGCGTGTCATCTCGTTTAAGAGCCCGGTTTCGTCATCCATCTCCTCAACAAAGAATTCCCCTGTAGAAACGTCGCAATACGAAGCACCATACTTTTCTTCGCCAAAATGGATGCACAAAATATAATTGTTTTCGGATTCATTCAGAATCGAGTTTTCAATTACGGTTCCCGGCGTAACCACTCGCGTAATACCGCGTTTTACAATTCCTTGTGCGGCGCGGGGATCCTCCAACTGGTCACATATCGCGACTTTATAGCCGTTTTCAATCAACCGGCTGATATAACCGTCTACGGCGTGATGTGGGACCCCGCACATGGGTGCGCGTTTTTCAAGTCCACAGTTGCGTCCTGTGAGCGCGATCTCAAGGACGCGTGCCGCAGTTTCAGCATCCTCGAAAAACATTTCATAAAAATCGCCTAAGCGAAACATCAGGATACAATCGGGATATTCCTGCTTGAGATCGAGATATTGCTTCATCATAGGTGTCAGTTCCGCCATTACATTCCCTCTTCAACCAGCGTGCCAAACAGAGTCGTTTTTTTCCCCCGCGTAATTTTTACATCCACAAAATGGCCGATCAAATCTGCGCCGCCTTCAAAATTTACCATCTTGGAAGTGCTTGTTCGTCCGCATACATGCCCCGGATTTCTGGTACTGATCCCTTCGACGAGAACTTGCGTGGTTTTTCCCTCGTACTCCCGATTGCGCTCTTCCGTAATTTTATTCTGCAGTGCCACCAGTTCCATGATACGCTCCGTCCGTAACGCCTCATCAACCTGATCCGGCATTTCCGCTGCTTGGGTTCCGCTGCGCGGAGAATAAACGAAAGTGAATGCAGAATCGAACCGAAGCCTTTTTACCAGAGATAGCGTATCCCCAAAATCGACATCCGTTTCGCCGGGAAACCCGACAATAATATCAGTGGTAATTGCGATCCCGGGAATTCTTTCGCGAATTTTCTCCGCAAGCGCAATATATGCTTCCCGTGTATATTTACGGTTCATCTTCCGCAAGACACGCGAACTTCCCGATTGGACGGGCAAATGAATATGACGGCAAATTTGCGGATACGCGGCAATCACTTCGATTAGTTCATCCGATAAATCCTTGGGGTGTGAGGTCATGAAACGGATACGCGGAATATCCGTTTCCCCGCAGATCCGTTTAAGAAGCCGGGCAAAATTGATGCCTCCGTCATAAGAATTCACATTTTGCCCAAGGAGCATCACTTCGCGATATCCCTGCGCTGTGAGGCCGGAGACCTCGCGCATGACATCCTCCGCGCTGCGGGAACGCTCTCGTCCCCGTACATAGGGAACAATGCAATATGAACAAAAATTATTGCATCCATACATAATATTGACGGACGCGAGAGGCCCTTCCGCGCGCTTTTGCGGAACGTCGTCATGCAGCTCCTGAGTTTCGGGAGCGCTGTAAAAACGTTCCCCGCCGGATTTATATGACAAGATCATTCCAGGAAGTTCGTGGAGGTTATGCGTTCCAAAAATGATATCCACAAACGGGAACGTTTCCATCAATTTCTTTGCAGCCTTCTCCTGCTGCATCATGCAGCCGCAAACTGCGACAAGCATATCCTGATTTAATTGCTTGAGCTTTTTAATCCGGCCCACATTGCCGAACGTTTTTTGCTCTGCATTTTCACGGACACAACAGGTATTGAATAAAATAAAATCGGCATCTTCTTTCGAGTTTGCCGGCGTATATCCAATATTTTCCAGAATTCCCGCGATTTTTTCGGATTCATGCGCGTTCATCTGGCATCCATATGTGATAATGTGATATTTCAGCCCCTTTTTTTTCACTTCAGCTTTTAATTTTTCCATCTCATTCATGTTACTATTATAATGCAAAAATCAAACAAAATCCACCGGGGAAAGTTTCATCCATACAAAAAATCTGTCCGTTTTTCGGACAGATTTTAAAATAAATCAAAACTATTCTTACCAGGGCCGTCGGCCGCATACAAAATGATTTCGCCAATAGGAGGTGTCGTAGCTGCGGTGCACTACCTTCCCGTTAGAGGAGGAAGCGTCGATCATCATCCCGTCGCCGACTACGATACCGACATGCCCGACCCGCGTTCCCGCATTGTTGGAATAGAAAATCAGGTCTCCGCGCTGCAAATTATCGAAAGAAATCTTTTCCCATGCGGAGTTTTGTGAAAAACCCGCCGCATTCAGGCGTCCGGTCGATGAACCGGCCTGCCGCAGACAATAAGTGACAAGACCAGAACAGTCAAAGGAATTCGGCCCCGATGCGCCCCATATATACGGGCAGCCAAGCTGCTCCTCCGCGACGGAGATAAACGTATCAATATTACCCTTGCGCTGAATCTCCGCTTCCTTTTCAGGAGTTGCCTTTGCGTCTGCCGAATAGATCAGAGCGAGCGTCATTTCACCGGTTTTCCCATCAACCCCAAGATCGTTTCGTTCCTGAAAACGTTTGACCGCATCGACGGTCTCTGTACCATAATAACCGGTGGCCTTCCCCAGGTAGCCTAACTCCTGCAAACGCTCCTGTAAAAGGTCCACATCGTCGCCGCTCGTTCCCTCCAACAGGGTGTAGGGCTTGGCTTCGTCAGTATAGATGACTGCGAGTGTTTGGGGACCGCATACACCGTCCTGTTCAAGGCCGTGCTGGCGCTGGAAAAAGCTGATTGCCCCCGCCGTTGCCGGACCATAGTATTGCGTTGTTTCATCAATATCAAGATAACCGAGATCCATCAGGCGCTGCTGCAACGTCTGGATTTCCGGCCCCTCCATCCCTTCTTTCAGGGTGGGATCCGGCGTTGGCTCAGGCGTGGGCTGCGGCGTGGGAGAAGGAGCCGGCTCCGCCACGGCGGTAAGCGGCTCGTCCGCGGGAAGTGTATTATCTGCATTTGCAGCGCTGGTATTGGAACTGAAAAAAGGCACATTGCCAAAAACGCCGAATGCAAATAAAAGGACGACGACCACCGCAACTCCACAGACAGAACCGGTCATCGTCCAGCGTTTTGTTTTTGACATGCGGGACATTTTATCTTTAATATTCAGAAAAAAACGTTTGACACGCAATGAAAAAGGATAATAGGTATGTCGCCTTACCTTGATAAACTTCCTTCGCACACCGTCCACTCCTTCCGGATATTGAAATAATTGTAACATAAACTTAACAAATATGGTAGTGGGAAATGATGAAAATTGTTTCTTTTTACAGAAAAAGTGTTCTTTCAAGGCTATCTTTTTTGCCTTGCTGGCTTATCTCTCGAATTTATATCCGATTCCCCATACCGTCAGGATGTGATTGCCGTATGGGCCGATGCTATCGCGTAGGGTCCGGATATGCGTATCCACCGTTCGGTCAGTACCGCTGAATTCATCGCCCCAAACATTGGAGAGGATCGCGTCCCGGGATAACGCCCGATTAGGATTTTGCAGCAGAAACACCAGAAGATCATACTCTTTTGGCGTCAGGAAGATTTGTATATCGTCCACCCACACTGTATGGGAATTCAGATTAACAGATAGTCCGTCGGCCGCCAGAAGCGTTCTTTTCTGGGTTTCCCTGCACCGGTTCAGTATGGCGTGAATACGCGCAAATAATTCGGAAACATAGAAAGGTTTAATAATGTAATCGTCAGCGCCGGCTTCAAAACCGGCGAGGCGGTCAAATTCGCGGCTTTTTGCAGTCAAAAACACGATGGGTACCGGCGATATTTTTCTCAGCTGGCGGCATACATTGAGGCCGTCAAGTTCGGGCAAAAAGACATCCAGTGCGATAAGGTCATATTCCTTACGGCGGAAAAGCTTAATGGCGCTGATTCCATCCCCGGCCTCGTCGATCAGGAATTCATTGGCATCCGCATAGCTCATGATTTTCAGACGCGTTTCCGCATCTGCATCTGCGATTAATAAATTTGTCATTTCCGTTCCCCTTTTATGACCTCATTATAAGGAAAATGCTTTTATGATGCAACCTACAAAAAAAGAAGACCCATACGGCGTATGAGCCTTCTTAACATGAAAAGGGGTCACTTCCCTCCGCTCTTTCCGGTATAATCGGAAATCACCTGTTTATAAATGTCTATGGTTTCCTTCATCTCGGCAAGTTCACCGCGTAGCCGTTCGTTTTCCTGCTCCAGCGTCCTGACGCGAACTGTTTCAAGGTCATCGGTAAGCCTCTGGGGCCTATGCTGCCCGCGGGTATGCCCGTCTTTGTGACTTGCAGGGGGCTTTTTATCGGGAAAACCATCTGCAAATTCCAATGTACCGCGCTTCACATATTTTGTGTGCAGCAGGTTATGTGCCTTTTTGCTCCCCGGATACTCCAAATATTCCGTATAGAGGGCCTGGATAGAGGGATTTTCATGCGATTGGCGGATCGATTTGCCTTCATCTTCGGCATAAAGGGCCGCCTGGCGCTTTGCACGTACCTCTGGATCAGCGCTCCGCGGCTGCCCGCCACCGGTGATACAGCCTCCGGGGCACCCCATGATTTCGATGAAATGGTAAGGCGATGTTTCCCGGGCGATCTGATCGGCTAATTGCTTTGCACCCGCCAGTCCGCTCGTTACTCCGATATGGACCTCTTTCCCCTCAAAACTTTCATATTCGGGCAATACCTTTTCAAAACGCAGGATTGCCTCCTTGACCTGCTCCAGTCCCATGATCGGTGCAACATGTAAATTTTCAAACGGCAGATTTCGTCCGCATACAATAGCATATACCGTGCGCAGCGCAGCCTCCATCACTCCGCCTGTCAATCCGAAAATGTCAGCCGCGCCTGTAGATACCCCAAGCGGCTCGTCAAAAGTTCCCTCCCCGAGGGCATGAAAATCAATGCCAGCCTGTTTTATCATTGCTCCCAGCTCACGAGTCGTGATTACGGCATCCACATCGGCAACTCCCTTGCGCTTCATTTCTTCGCGCGTGATTTCAAATTTTTTTGCGGTACAGGGCATAACCGATACGACGAACATTTTTGCCGGATCGATGTTTTTCTTCTCTGCATAATATGTTTTTGCCATAGCTCCGAGCATCATGTGGGGCGATTTGCATGTAGAAAGATGCGCCGTTTGTTCCGGGTAATAATGTTCGATATATTTGATCCAGCCGGGCGAACAGCTTGTAATCATAGGCAGCACCGCTGCTTCCCTGTCCATATACTTTGTCAGCCGCTCTAGGAACTCCGCACCTTCCTCCATAATCGTAAGGTCCGCACTCCAGTCTGTATCGAATACGTCATCCGCCCCGAGAGCACGCATAGCTGCCGCCATCTTTCCAGTGACGCTTGTGCCCGGAGGATAGCCGAACAACTCCCCGAGGGCTACGCGCACAGCCGGGGCTGCCTGTATCACGACGCGTATTTCAGGGTCGTTCAGTGCCTGCCATACCTGTGCGGTGGAATCCGTCTCCTTAAGCGCACCGACAGGGCATACGACTGTACACTGTCCGCAGAAAGTGCAGTTCGCCTTACTGATGGGAAGTCCCATCGCCGGAGCGATCACTGTATCAAAACCTCTCTGCTGTGCGTTCAGTACGCCCACGCCCTGAATTTGATTGCACGCCGTAACGCACCGGCGGCACAGAATACATTTGGATAGATCGCGCGTAATGGAAACGGAAGCGTCGACGTGCTGGCGGGAACTGTCTGTTTTAAAACGGGTTTCCGTGACACCAAGAGTCTCTCCGAGTTTTTGCAGCTCACAGCTCTGGTTTCGGTTGCAGGAAAGGCAGCTTTTGGAATGGTCGGAAAGCAACAGTTCATAGAGCATATTGCGCGCATCGCGTACCCGCTTTGTATTCGTCCTAACGGCCATGTCCTCCCGTACCTCTGTCACGCAGGAGGCCATCAGATTTTTGGCACCCTCCACTTCCACGGAACAGATCCTGCATGATCCGAATTTGTGAATATCCTTGAGGTAACAAAGGCTTGGGATATGAATTCCACACTGCCTCGCCGCCTCTATAATCGTGGTTCCCTCCGGCACGGTGACCGGCTTTTGATTGATCGTGAGATGTACCATGACTTACCTCCTGTCGCAGTGCAGGCAACGCATTGCCTCAGCAATGGCATTGATCCTGTGATATCCGAGAACGACTTCGTCAAAGGTTTTTTTCCGCTCCCCTATGGGCAAGATTTCACGCTCGAATCTCTTATGGAAGACGATCTCTCCCTCGTCATATACATTCGGAATGTCGATCACTTGCCCCTTATTGAGGACACCCTTTCCGCCGAGGTATTTATCGATTGAAGCAGCAGCCTGTTTTCCGTCTGCAATTGCGCGAATTACTTCATCAGGCCCGCGCGTAACGTCTCCACCGGCAAAAACACCATCCATAGTTGACATTTGAGTCATATTATCGATGATAAATGTGCCCCATTCGGTCACGCCGATCTCATCTTTGCCGATAAAAGGCAAGTCTGCATATTGGCTGACTGCCGGGATGACGGTGGCTGCGTCTAAAACAAAGTTGGAGCCTTCAATAGGAGTTGACTTGCGCCGCCCGGAAGAATCAAATACGCCAATTTCCATCCTGATACACTCGATCCCGGCAACTTGCCCGTTGCGGTCCCCAACAAATCGGACAGGAGACGTAAGCTCCATGACCTCAACACCTTCCTCAATGGCCTCAAGAACCTCATCCTGATACGCGGGCATCGCATCTATCGTGCGCCGGTAGAGGACAATAACCCGGTCCGCACCGAGTCTCAGTGCCGTCCGCGCCGAATCGATGGCGGTATTTCCGCCGCCAATCACTGCGACAGTTCCTTCCAGACGCATATCCGGCTTCAGGTGTATGTCTTTTAAAAAGTCAATACCGGGCAGGACTCCTTTCAGGTTTTCACCCGGTATCCCGACTTTTTGCGGGAACTGAGTGCCCGTCGCCACATAGAGCGCGCCATAGTATTCCTTAAGATTTGCGAAATCGACGTCCACACCAACTTCCTTGTTGAGCAGAATGTTTACCCCTGCTTGTTCGATCAGATGGATTTCATGCGCTAGTATATCCTTTGGGAGACGATACTCAGGGATTCCAAACGCAAGCACACCGCCCGCAACGCTCTGCGCCTCCATAACGTCCACGTCGTAACCGAGGCGGGCGAGATAGTATGCGCAGGTAAGCCCTGAAGCACCGGCACCGATAATCCCTACATTTTTTCCGTTTTTGGGAAATGTAAGCGTCATTTGGAACGGCTCTTCATGTTTGAACGCATAGTCTGCGGAAAAGCGTTTCAAATCACGTATCGCTACCGCCTCGTCCACCGTCCGCCGCCGGCATTTACGTTCGCATGGACGCGTACATATCCGTCCGCATACGGCTGGAAATGGATTTTCCTGCATAATAAGCTTATAAGCGTCCATAAATCTCCCGGCGGCGACCAGGGAAATATATCCCGGGACATTGACGTTTGCGGGGCAGGTGTTCTCACAAGGAGAGATAAACAGTTCCGAACAGACTCCCGCGCGGCAATATTTACGGTTGATATGTTCCTCGTATTCTTCTCTGAAATTGCGGATCGTTGACAAAATAGGATTTGGAGCGGTTTGCCCGAGCCCACACATAGCGGTTTGTTTTACGGTTTCCCCAATTTTCGTCAGAAGTTCAATATCCCCCTGCTCTCCTTTACCTTCGGTAATCCGTTCGAGAATTTCCAACATCCGTTTAGTCCCAATTCGGCAGGCGGCGCATTTTCCACAGGATTCTTCACAGATAAAATCCATGAAAAAACGGGCAGTATCGACCATACAGGTGTCTTCGTTCATGACGATCAATCCACCCGAACCCATGATCGCCCCAAGCGCATTCAGGGACTCATAGTCCGCCGGAACATTCAGATTCTCCTTGGTAATGCAGCCTCCGGATGGTCCGCCGATCTGCGCTGCTTTGAATTCCTTTCCTTCGCGCATCCCACCGCCGATTTTATAGATAATATCTCCTATCGATGTACCAATAGGGACCTCGATGATTCCCGTGTTTACGACGTCTCCGGCAAGGGCGAATACCTTTGTGCCAGGAGCATTTTTAAGACCGAAACCAGAGTACCACGTTCCCCCATTGCGAACGATACGTGGCAGGTTTGCCAGCGTCTCCACATTATTAATGATCGTTGGAGATTCGTCGAGCCCTCTTTCAAAGGGAAACGGGGGCTTTTGCTTGGGTTCCCCGCGCCTTCCTTCGATGGAGGACAGGAGTGCGGTTTCTTCGCCGCAGACAAAAGCGCCGGCGCCAATCCGGATTTCAAGATCGAAAGAAAAGTCCGTACCAAACAGGCGTTCACCCAAAAGGCCGTAGGAACGCGCTTCGTCAATCGCATGCTCAAGGCGCTCTACCGCAATGGGATATTCCGCGCGGATATATACGTATCCTTTTTGCGCGCCAATAGCATAAGCGGCGAGGATCATTCCCTCAATTATGGAATGAGGATCGCCCTCGATTACGCTTCTGTCCATAAATGCCCCGGGATCGCCTTCATCGGCGTTGCACACCATATATTTTTGATCGCTTACCTGGTCATGTCCGCTCCACAGCTTGATTGCCGTTGGAAATCCCGCGCCCCCGCGCCCCCGAAGACCGGATTTTTCCACCTCTGAGATGATGTCTTCCGGCGTTTTGCAGAGCAGCGCGTCCGCAGCGGCAAGGTAACCGTCCTTTGCGATATATGCCCTGATACTGTCATATTCGATACGGCCGCAGTTTTCAAGAACGATTCGCACCTGCGACCTGAAGAATTCGATATCGTCGATTACAGGAACATGGCGGTGAAGGGACGCGTCATAAAAGGTATATTCCTCCAGAATATCGCCTTGCTCTAAATGATTCTCGGCAATTTCATGTACTTTTGCGGGGGTAAGATTCGTATAGAAAATGCGTTCGGGCAGGACGAGCATCACAGGACCGGCCGCACAAATTCCCATACAGCCAGTTTGTATGACATTGACTCGCCTGGTGAGGCCGCGCTGACCGATTTCACGCTCCAGCGCCTCGACAATCTCGGCGCAGTTCGACGAAACGCATCCCGCACCCCCGCATACAAGTATATTGCGTTCATAGCTTTCCTGTTTTCTGGTATACCGCTCTTTTATTTCATCAAGCTGCGCTGTTATTCTAATCGCTTGTTTCACTTATGTTGCCTCCATTTCCTAGTACTGGGCCAAAATAGATTCCAGTTGGTTGGGATTGACCTGTTTATAGACTTTTTCGTCAATCATCATTGCGGGTGCAAGCCCACAGGCGCCAATGCAGCGCGCGATCTCAAAGGAAAATTTCTTATCGGAGGTCGTATCTCCCAATTCAATTCCCAATAACTCCTGTAGGCGTTCAATCAATTTTTTCCCTCCGCGTACGTAACATGCGGTCCCCATGCATACCCGTATCGTGTGTTCGCCCCTTGGCTTTGTTGCAAAAAACGAATAAAAAGTTACGACTCCTGATACCTCCGCAACAGGAATATCCATTTCCTCCGAAATAAATTTTTGTACTCCAAGCGGTAAATAGCCGTAAATTTCCTGAGCCAGATGCAGGATTTGGATCAGACTGTCCCTTTTACCGCCATATAGATTGATGACATTGGAAATCTGTTCCAGCTTCTGTTCCTCATCTTCATCGGCTGCAAGTGCTTTTAAGATATCTTCCCTCATTATGGAATCCTCCTTTACCGTTGGAACCCGGCACAACGTGCCGGTATAATGATGTGATTAGAATATAAATTACCGGTATGAATAAAGGATAACAGATAAATGTCACAGATTGATTAAAAGGAGCCTGCGTTTTGAAAAGAATTTGCCGCAGTTTCGGGAATAAGCAGATATATTCCATAACATTTTCATAACAATTAGAGGAAAAGAGAGAAATTACGGGAATTTATGAGTAAACAAAAAGGTCCATACCACGTGGTACGAACCTTGGCGCACGCCAGTCTACCGGCTTTTCAACGGCGTGCTGCTCATGTATGGCTTTTTAGAGAAGTATATAACAAATCCGAACCCATCCATCCCTCAACGGGGAAAATGTGGTTCGGATTATGTTGGTCTGGTGCGGATAAGAGGACTTGAACCTCCATGAAGTTGCCTTCACACGGACCTGAACCGTGCGCGTCTGCCAATTCCGCCATATCCGCAAAATTGGTGGAGAGAGATGGATTCGAACCATCGAAGGCGTCGCCGGCAGATTTACAGTCTGCTCCCTTTAGCCACTCGGGAATCTCTCCACGTTGGAGCTGGTGATGGGACTTGAACCCGCAACCTGCTGATTACAAATCAGCTGCTCTGCCAATTGAGCTACACCAGCAGGTGTAAATGGTGCCTCCGGGCGGAATCGAACCACCGACACGGGGATTTTCAGTCCCCTGCTCTACCGACTGAGCTACAGAGGCATATTGGCGACCTGGAAGAGACTCGAACTCTCGACCTCTAGCGTGACAGGCTAGCGTTCTAACCAACTGAACTACCAGGCCAACTTTGGCAGCGGGTCCTGCCATGCTGCTTACCCTTTTTTACGCCCTACGGGCTTTTGCTCTATTGGTGGGCCCTCAGGGACTCGAACCCCGGACCAATCGGTTATGAGCCGACCGCTCTGACCAACTGAGCTAAGGGCCCGCAAGCAAAATAAGAGTAAACCCTGCTCAAAGTAATTAATGGTGACCCCACCGGGAATCGAACCCGGGTTACCGCCGTGAAAGGGCGATGTCTTGACCGCTTGACCATGGGGCCTCGCTGCAAATTCGGGCGTGAGCTTTTTGGTCGGGGTGGAGGGACTCGAACCCCCGGCCCCATGCTCCCAAAGCACGTGCGCTACCAAACTGCGCTACACCCCGAAGAAGCATACTCCTTTTATTTGCGACGCTTTATAATATACTTTAATTTAGCCTAAAAGTCAATAGGATTTTCTTCTTTTTTTCAAGATTTTCATGAGTAAAAATTTAAACCGCAAAAAGACCGCTTTATGCGGCCCTTTGTGCGTTTAATTCAATATAATATTTCCAGTTTATATATTTATTCTTCGTCCTGAGAATCGTCAGTATCCATTTTCGGGAAGAAATCTGCCAGAGAAGACGTCGCTTCCTCTACCGGAGGAATCTCATAATGGAATCTTTCTTCCTTCTGCTTGGAATCCGTCTCCTGTTTAACAGGCTTTTCCGGCTCGTCCATCAGCGCACGAATACTTAGGCTGATCCGCTTCTTCGCAGGATTCACTTCCATGATTTTAGCCGTTACCTTGTCGCCGATCCGAAGCTCTTCCTCGACCTTCTCGAGCCTTCTGTTGGTCACCTGCGAAATATGAACCAGACCGTCAATCGTAGGTTCAAGAGAAACAAACGCGCCAAATGGCATAATACGAACGACCGTACCTTCTACCGTATCGCCTACGAGATACTTTTCGGGTACCAGATCCCACGGCTTCGGAGATAACTGTTTAAGGCCCAAGGAAATCCGCTTCTTTTCCGGATCTACATTTAATATCTGCACCTCGATATCGTCTCCTACTTTGAGAACGTCCGAAGGATGCTTAATTTTTACCCAAGAAATATCCGTAATATGCAGTAGCCCGTCTACACCGCCAATATCAACAAACGCACCAAAATCAGTCAGGCGCTTCACCTTTCCGGTTACCTTGTCACCCTTCTTAAAGGTATCGTAGAGCTTCTTTTCCTGCTCCTCAGCCTGCGCCTTGAGGATATTTTTATGGGACAGGACAAAACGCCTTTGACGCTTATCCGCCTCGATGATGTTGACTTCGAGGTCCTGACCAACAAATTCGCTCAGGTCTTCCACATAACGCAGGGAAAGCTGCGAAGCCGGGATAAACGCATCATAACCGTCCAGCTTGGCAAGCACGCCGCCTTTAACTACTTTATCAACTTTTACCGTATAAACGGCACTCTCATCCAAAGATTCCACAAGCTCTTTCCATTTTAGCTTGGATTCGATTGACTTTCTGGAAAGGACAACGTTCCCTTCGCCGTCGTTCAGTGTTACGACCTCGGCTTCAATCTCATCGCCTACCTTAAAGAGATCCATAGGGTTTTCGTCCCCGGCGGCGGTAAGGTTTTCTTTTTTGATGATACCGTCAGATTTATAGCCAATATTGACACATATTTCACTGTCGGAAATCTGAACAACCGTTCCGGTCACGATCTGCCCCCTCTTAATATAGACAAACGATTTCTCAATCTCAGCCATGAAATCCTCGTTTGCTTGTGATTGTTCTTGCTCAGTGGACACTACTTCCTGTTCCTCCGTATCCTGTGTCGTATCCACAACTTTTTCGACATCGCTCATAAGTGTCTTTACCTCCCTAATTAACCAATCCGGTGTCGATGCACCGGCGACAATACTTATTATAACATGATTCGTCACTTTTTCAAGTGGAAGTTGCGCTATATTGTCTATATAATAGGTTTTTTCGCAATGGCTCTTGCACAGTTGATATAATTTTTCCGTATTGGAAGAATGTCTCCCTCCTACCACAAGCACAATATCCGAAACCTGCGCAAGCTCTACCGCTTCTTTTTGGCGCTTTTGTGTCGTATCGCAGATCGAATTGAAAAGATCAAGCGTTTCCGAACGTTCATTCAGCACCTCGACGACCTCATCCCACAGCTTGTGGGTAATGGTCGTCTGGGCGACAACAAGCGCATGTTCAAGCCGCGGCAGTTTTTTCGCTTCTTCCGCACTGCCCGCAACATACACCTCTCCCTGCGCCCATCCCTTGATCCCTGCAACCTCGGGATGGTTTTCCGTCCCAATAATCACAACGGGCGTATCGCCCGCCTCGATTACGCGTTTGTGGATACGCGCTACAAACGGACAGGTAAGATCGAGCACGTCAAAACCGCGTTCCCTGATCTTGTCGTAAACCGCCTTGGATACACCATGCGACCGGATTACGATAACCGTGCTCTGGTCACGGGGAACCGCGTCCAGGTCCTCGGTTACGCGAATCCCTTTTTTTTCGAGATCGGCAATAACGTCTTTATTATGGATCAATTCGCCATACGTATAGATATGATCGAATTTTCCAACAGTTTCGTTTACGGTATCGACCGCGCGGGCTACTCCGAAACAAAAACCGGCATTTTTCGCTACTACTATTCTTGACATGCCTGCTCCTGTAATTCAAGCATAACGGCTTTTAAGTGCTCCGTTGCTTTTTCGATTGCAGCGCTGTTTGTTTTATCTCCCACGATATCCTTCAAATGGATCGCGGGATACGTATATAGCTTGATCTGGTGAAAAAGTTTATAATTACCGCTGATGTAGACTGGAACCACCGGCACGTCCGCACGCAGCGCCATCAGTGCCGCGCCTGGCTCAAACGGCAACAGGCTACCTGTTTCGCTGCGGTGCCCTTCCGGGAAGATGCCGAGAATCTTTCCGCTTTTCAAAGCCGAAAGCCCTGTCTTTACAGCCTTGAGATCGCTTTTCCCCCGCGCTACAGGGATGGCATGCAGCCGCCGCAAAAACCAATTGGCAACTTTATTGCGGAACAGCTCTTCTTTTGCCATATAACAGACCGGCTGCGTTTTTACGCTATGTCCAAGCACGATCGGGTCCCAGTTAGAAATATGATTGCAAATCACAACGCAGCCTCCATGAATGTTGAGGTTTTCCTTGTGGACAACCTTAACAAAAAAAATAGGCATTAATACGATATAAGCAAAAACGCGCGCAAGAAAATAAACCATAGCCCTCCCTACTTTGCTCCTGAAATCATAGCGGAAATATGTGCGATTACCTGGTCGCGGTCCATCTCAGTCGTATCGACGAGGATCGCGTCCTCTGCCTGACGCAGAGGGGCGAACTCACGCGTGGAATCGGTTTCGTCCCGCGCAATGATGTCTCGTTCAATTTCATTGATATCGGCCTCCGGCAGGGTTTCTTTCAATTCGAGATACCGGCGCTTTGCACGCTCGTGTGGAGAAGCGGTGACGAAGAACTTAAAATCCGCGTCCGGCAGAACATACGTGCCAATATCGCGTCCATCCATCACCACGTCGTATGTGTTTGCAACTTCACGCTGAATATCCACCAGCTTCAGGCGCAGTTCAGGAATAATCGCGATATCACTCGCACCCCTAGAAATGCGGGGCGTACGGATGTAAGGGGTCACATCTTTTCCGTCGATCAGGACCTTCTGGACTCCGTCTTTATAAATGATTTTCATGGAAAGTCCCGGCAATGCGTTCAGAACCGCTGTGCGGTCGGAAGGTTCGATCCCCTGTTCGATCATCGCATAGGCAGCGGCGCGGTACATTGCACCCGTATCGAGATAATTAAAATTCATCTTTTGGGCAATCGCTTTAGCGACAGTGCTTTTTCCCGCCCCGGCAGGGCCGTCAATGGCTATTTTCATAATTTTCTCACTTTTCGCGTTTTAGGATGAATTGCGCGAGGTCGGTAAGCTCCTGCCCGCGTGTTCCGAAGACCTTCATGGCATTTACGGCCTCTTCCGTCTTCTCTTCCGCGATCTTCATAGATTTTTCCACACCGTAAAGCGTTGGGAATGTGAATTTTTTGGATGTTTTATCTTTCCCGAGCGTCTTTCCCATCTTCTTCGCATCGCCGACGATGTCAAGCACATCGTCCACGATCTGGAAGGTGAGACCGATGTTGTTGCCGTAGACGGTCAGCGCATCGATATACTCCTGCCGCGGGTCGCACAGCAAAAGCCCGGAAAGAAGCGAAGCTTTAATCATCGCCCCAGTCTTATGCTCATGAACCTGCTTAAGTTCAACTTCCGTCAGTATCTGTCCCTCGTTTTCAATATCGCCGCATTGTCCGGTAATCATGCCGTATACGCCTGCACCGGTGGCAACTTCAAGCATCGCTTTCATATGTGAATTCATATTAGATGCATGACGCAGCGCGTTTTTCATCATCACCTCGTAGGAAAAATTGAGCAGCCCGTCTCCGCATAAAATTGCGAATGCCTCGCCGAACATCACATGGCTGGTGGGCTTCCCGCGCCGCAGATCGTCGTTATCCATGGCCGGGAGATCGTCGTGAATCAATGAATACGTATGGATCATTTCGATTGCGCACGCAATATCTAGCGTTTCCCGCATATTGCCGGACAGCAACGCATTCGCCATGATATTAAGTGTGGGGCGAAGCCGCTTTCCGCCAGCCATGATGCTGTAATTCATGGCATCTTTAATCATAGGATGGACATTTTTTAAGTCCAGCAACTCCTTCAGCCGTTGGTTTACGATTTCCGTATATTTGCTCAAGATATCGGGCATTTTTACTCCTCGCTTTCGTCGTCGTGGATAATTTCAAGTTTCTGCTCAAATTTCTCCAGGAGTTTGGAAGCTTTATCCGCGGCGGCCATCCCCTTTTTATAGAGGGAAACGGCATCCGCAAGCTTAATATCCTCATCAGATATTTTTTCGGATATTTGCTTTAGTTCGTCAAGATATGCTTCAAGGTCCTTTTCAGGCATGTTTTTTGCTCCCCGTGACACACGCGTTTATTGTGCCGTCTTTTAAAATAATCTCGATTTCGTCCCCTGCCGCCACTTCATTTGTACTGCGCAGTTCCCTGCCGCCGTGCATCGCAATAGAATATCCGCGGTCGAACGCGCTCATGGGGCTCAGGTTCTCAATGGATGATTTATAGCTATTATACTGCATCTCGCGATTTTTATAAAGATGAAATGTGTTGTTTTTAACCGCCGCACGGTAAGTATCTATCTTTTCCTGCGCATGAGAAAGGCGAAGCAAAAGCACCTCTCTGCGCAGGGAACGTTTGCCCTGCTCGAATACGGCTTTTTTTTCGTATAGTATTTGAAAAAGCCGCTGCGCAATGCTTTCGCGGAGCGCGAGGATACCGGCATAAATATCATCGCGTGGCGGGATGGAAAGCTCCGCCGCCGCCGAAGGAGTCGGTGCGCGCAAATCCGCCGCCATATCGCAGAGGGTAAAATCCGTTTCGTGCCCGACTGCGCTTACAACGGGAATGCGGGATCGGTAAATGCTTAGCACCACCTCTTCCTCGTTGAATGCAAACAGGTCTTCTGCGCTGCCGCCGCCGCGGCCGACAATCAGAATATCCGCATCAGTATTTTCATTCAGGTATTCGATCCCCCGTACGATTTCGGCAGGCGCGTCCGGCCCCTGCACCTTAACAGGATACAGGACAAGCTTGACCTGAGGATTCCTGCGTTGTGCAATATTACGGATATCCTGAATTGCCGCGCCCTGTCCGGAGGTTACGATCCCAATTTTTTTCGGATATCTGGGAAGCGTCCGTTTCCGCTCTTCGTTAAATACCCCAAGCTTGTCCAGCTTCTCCCGGATACGTTGGAAGCGGGCATATAATTCGCCGAGACCGACCCGTTCTACCTCTTTCACAATGATCCGGTAGTTTCCATTTTTCCGGTAAAGGGAAATTTCTCCGCGTACGAGAATCGTCTGTCCCTCAATAATCGCATCAGAACACTCGACCGCCTCAACACAATTGAAAAGAAGGCATCCAACGGAAGCCATATCGTCCTTCAGAACAAAATACAGCGTATCATGCCGCATGTTCACATCCGTAACTTCCCCGCGTATCCAGATTTCTTCCAGAAACGGATCGCTGAAAAGTTTATCCGAGACGTAAGTATTCAGTTCATGAACGGACAGGACGAGTTCATCCATACATTTCTCCTGCATCTACAGTGTTTTCCATCAGCATCGTGATCGTCATAGGTCCGACCCCGCCAGGAACCGGCGTAATATATCCGGCGATTTCGCTGACTTCATCGAATTTTACGTCGCCCTTTAGTTTGCCGTCTACACGCGACGTCCCAACGTCGATTACAACGGCGCCCGGCTTTACAAATTCTTTGGTTACGAATTCCGGCCGGCCGATGGCAGCGACCAAAACGTCTGCCTGAGCGCAAACATCGGGCAGGTTTTTTGTCTTGGAATGGCAGATCGTGATTGTGGCGTTTTCATTCAGCAACAGGATGGCTACGGGTTTCCCTACGATATTGCTTCGCCCGATTACCACGGCATTTTTTCCGGTAAGATCGATGCCGGATTTCTTTATCAGCTTAATGATTCCTTTGGGCGTGCAGGCGATAAGGCCCGGAAGACCCGTGAATAAACTGCCTGCGTTCTGGACATGGAAGCCGTCGACATCCTTCTTAGGATTGATCGCCTTTAAAATCTCTGTTTCATCGATATGCGAGGGCAGCGGAAGTTGCACCAGCAAGCCGTGGATTTTCGGGTTTTTGTTGTATTGCTCAACCAAGGCAAGCAGCTCTTCCTGGGTCGTCTCTTCGGGCAAACGGTTTACCTCAGAATAAATGCCAACTTCCGCACAGGCCTTTTCTTTATTGTTGACATAAATGGTGGAACCGCCGTCGTCCCCTACTTGGATGACTGCGAGTCCCGGCGTGATTCCTTTTTCTTGTTTCAGCTCCGCAACACGTTGTTTCAGCTGTGTCCGGATTTCTGCCGAAAGTTCTTTTCCGCTTAAAATTTGTGCGCTCATTTTGTTACCCCCTTTTGCGCTGCCAAAACGGCGAGCCCCGCCGCATTGTCAGAAGAATATTCTATTTCTGCAAATCGGATTCCTTCCAATTTTGAAGACAAATAATTCCGGATCAGGCGGTTGCACATTACTCCGCCAAACATCAGTATATCCCGAATACCCGTGCCATGCACGGCGTGCCTAAGCATTTTTTCCAGCGTCGAAGCAAGTGCATAAAGGACGGAAAAGCAAATATCCCTGGGAATTTCCGTTCCCACCGCCCGCAACGCTTGGGCCTCCAGTCCGGAGATGTTGCATTCGCGTCCCAGTACGCTTGTTTTGAATCCCAGATTTTTTCCGCCGGCACAAAGCGCTTCGACATGTACGCCGCCGGGAAAAGGAAGATTCAGCCTCTGCGCCAGTCTGTCGATCAGCTGACCTGCGGCAATATCTTTTGTGCCGCCTATTTTTTCGATAAGAAAGCCGTTATTGCTTTTTACGCGGAGGAGTTCGGTTGTGCCGCCGGATACATGCATGGCGAGAAATTCCGCCGGCATTTCCCTGCCAATCATCGCTGCCGCCAGGTGTCCTTCCTGATGCGTGGTAAATAGTACGGGTGCGCCTGCCGTACTGGCGATACTTCCAGCAACCATTGTTCCCACGGTAAAGACCGGCATATAGGAGCCCTCCTGTGGACGGGGTTTTTCACTTACGGCGATCCCGGCTATGGAACCATATTCCGCGATTTGGTGCTCACGGAATAGCCGTTCGAAATTTTTGATATGAAGAAATACAGCCTGAGACTGCTGCAGGCCTTTTTTGCCTTGAGCAACCTCAAGCGGTATTTTTAAATTGCATAAAATTCGTTTGTTTTTGTCCGCTACTGCAAGCGAAGTTGTATAACAGCTTGTATCAATTCCCAGGTATACGGTCACTTCGTTCCTCCGTTTCGGAGGTAGCCTCCCAAAAGACCATTGACGAACTGATACGATTTTTCCGCAGAATACTTTTTTGCGAGCTCGATAGCTTCGTTGATCGTCACCTTTTGCGGAATGTCATCCATATAAAGGATTTCGTACAGGGCAAGCCGCAGGATCGCCAGATCTACCTTGGCGATTCGTTCCAATTTCCAGGATTTGCTGTTACTGGAAATAATCTCGTCGATTTCATTGCATTTATCAGTAAAACCGGCAACGATATCCCCGACATAACGCAGATTATTTTCATCCAAAGATTCTGCGCCAAGAGCATCCGGCGCGTTTTCTAGAGAATCTTTGCTGAGCGTACCAGTGACGCTGTATTCGTATAGAAGTTTCATTGCAGTCTCGCGCGCGCTCGTCCTGCTCATGCCAAAACAATACCTCCGTATTCGCTAGTTTCTTTTTGTAAAAAGTCCCATAAACCATTCCTTAATCATCAGGCGGATATCCGGGCGCGAACCGAGGAAAGCGCCGACCCCCACGCACAGCGCAATCAAAATAGTTGCCCAAAATCCGATGGTTAGGAACAGAATTGCAACGAGCAGACCAATTATAATCCCCCAAAACAATCCGCTGTTCTCGCCATACCATTCAAAAAATTTATCTTTCATTCCCGCGCCTCCGATTTATCAGGAAAGTTTTGCGGAATTTTCTTTCAAGCCAGTCACCATAATTTTTGTTTCATTTACCGCAATTCCGGTATGCTGCTGGATATAAGCCGAAAGTCCCGCCTGCAGCTCTTTTGTTACAGCAGGAATATCGACATCGGGAAGCACACAAATGTCAATGGCCAGATCGAGCGTATCTTCATGTGAGACAACATTTGTCCGCAGCCCCTTTACATCCTTGTTCTCATGGACATACCGTTCTACGAGTTCCTCGATCGCTTTTACGGTAATCAGTATATTACCGCTTTCAAACGACGCAACCTTTGCCGTTTTCGGCGCGGGAGCTTTTCCCGTTCCAAAGAACATCAGCATAAAGCTCACGATAATAACGACCACCGCGATGACGGCATATAGCACCTTAAACCAAATAGAGCCGTTCAGGACCGTATTTGTAAAATCCGACAAATTGCTGCCCGGGATAAGGCCGCCAAGTGTTGCGAGTATAAATCCGCATAACGCAATGACAGCAATGAGATAGATTGTCAGGACGACACGAGTCCCCACCTTCATTTTCATATGTTTTTCCTCCAAACGATAGTACCGAATAAAGACTTACTGAATATACCCGGCCTAGTAGACCGGGTATATTGGACTTTATGCTTGAACTAAGCACAGAACCTGTCCGCCGTTTGCGGGCTGCGTTTTATTTTACTCTGGGCGCTTTTTCCGGCTTTTCTTCTTTGGGTTCCTTTTCTTTGCGCACGGACGCACCCTGCTCTTTAAACTTGATGCCCTGTACATTCAGATTGACTTCCACAACTTTAAGTCCCGTCATGGTCTCGATCGCCTTCATCACCGCCATCTGGATATTCTGAGCAATTTCGGGAACGGGAGTGCCGTATTCTACGACGATGGCGATATCAACCGCGACCTCTTCCGTACCGACCTCAACTTTGATACCCTTGGAAAGATTCTTCCGTCCGAGCAGTTCTGTAAAGCCATCAACAAAACCGCCGCTCATACCTGCAACGCCCGGGATGTCAACTGCCGCAAGACCTGCGATTGTTGCGATCACTTCGTTTGCGAATGTAATCGTACCGTTACTTTCCTTTTTAACCGCGCTTGTATCCTGTGTGCTCAGTTTTGTGTCTGCCATAATTAAATCGCCTCCGATTCATTTTTATATAAAGCATTTATACCCCAAACGTTTTATGAAAAAACATATTTGTGATAAATAGCTTTATACGCGTTCCATATACTCCCCTGTCCTGGTGTCAATACGGATTTTATCGCCTGTATCAATGAAGAGAGGAACCATAATCTTTGCGCCTGTTTCCATAATAGCAGGCTTGTTACCGGCGGTTGCTGTATCACCTTTGAAACCGGGCTCGGTCTCCGTGATCGTGAGTTCGACAAAGTTCGGAGGTTCAACAGAGAACGCTTCCCCTTTGAAGAACTTGATCGTTACATTCATATTTTCCGTAATATAGGGCAGCGCGTCCTCTACCTTATCATGGTTCAAAGGAAGTTGCTCGTATGTCTCGGTATCCATGAAATAATAGAGCTCTCCGTCCGAATACAGATACTGCATTTCCTTTCGGTCGATATGCGCTTTGGGGAATTTTTCCGTCGGATTGAACGTACGTTCCAAAACGTTCCCGGTGACGACGTTTTTGATCTTTGTACGCACAAACGCCGCACCCTTCCCCGGCTTTACGTGCTGGAAGTCAACAATGACCCACACCTGTCCGTCTATCTCCACTGTCATGCCTTTTCTGAATTCTCCGGCTGAAACCATGCAACCATACCTCCTGTTTTATAACAAAATTAAATCTTTCGTAAATGTATAAGCACTGCCCTGTCCGCCAATATGCATGTCTTCAATCCGTACGCCGCCTATTCCCGGAATGTAGATACCAGGCTCCACGGTGTATACCATATTTTCTTCGAGGACAGAAGAAGTGCGCGGGTTCAAAACGGGAAGCTCGTGAATGAACCGTCCCACTCCATGCCCGGTGCCGTGGTCGTAATACTCGCCATACCCATGGCCCGCAATGATATCCCGCGCAATCGCGTCAACCGCGAGCGTATCGGCGCCCGGAACTGCCGCAACAGCCGCACTTTCCTGCGCATGCTTAACTATATCATATATTTTTTTTCGTTGTCCGTCAATATTTCCGATACCGAAAGTACGTGTCATATCGGAACAATATCCCTGGTAGCGGCAGCCAAAATCGATCGTAAGCAAATCGCCCTCATGTAATTGATATCCGGATGGAGTCGCGTGCGGCAGTGCCGAATTGAGGCCTGCGGCCACGATTGTCGGAAAAGCGAGATCCATCCCCTGCCGCTGCATGCGGTATTCCAGCTCCGCGCGAACATCGAGTTCGCTTACGCCGGGCTTAATAAACGGAAGCGTCTCAGTTAAGGCAACCTCATTCGCCTTTGCCGCTTTTTTTATTTTAGCCAGTTCGTCCTCCGTCTTCACCATGCGCAGCACCAAAAGATTCTCCGCGATATCGACATAGCTGTAATAGGGCTCGAATGTTCCTTGGTACCCCTCGAACACCCTAACCGTTACGTCGTCTTTTTCGATGCCCAGTGTCCGGATCGAGTTTCCGGAAAGGTACTCGTTTATTTTAGGCAGACGATCCCCGCCGCCTGTCATGATGACTTCCGCATTTTTTACTTCCATACGAGCCTGCTCCACATAGCGGAAATCAGTGAAAAAATACGCCCCTGCTGCCGTAATCAGAAGTTGCGAACAATCTCCTGAAAAATTTGTCGCATAGGCAACGTTCTGTACGGATGAAAGAAGATAGGCATCCGCTTTATCCGTGTTTCTGATTGCTTCAATGATGTTTTGATTCATATGATGCTTCCTCGTACATTCGTTTCATTTCTACCGCATCTTTAGCCTGCGTGCCGCTCGATTCGCAGATAATGACAGGTTCCATTTTCAGGTCGGCCTTTAGCAGTTCTGCCAAAGGCTCAAAAAACGGACCCCACGTGTTATCTTCAAAGGTAAGATGCATCTTTTCGCCCTTATCCGTGTATTGGATATGGGAAAAATGGACGTGCATTTTATGCGTTTTTTCTTCTCCGGCGCTGTTTTTAAGGCTCTCTAAAACGGCGGCATAATCCTCTTTCGTTTGTATCCCGCCGAGCGTTCGCGCATTCAGGTGCCCAAAATCAATAGCTGGATAGATGCAGTCGTCAAGCTGCGCCATGATGCCAACCTCGTCAAGGTCGGCGATCTGGCCTAACTTACCCATGGTCTCCGCGCAATAGATAAAATTATCATATCCCTCACTCCGGAGGATAGAAAGGATTTTTTTCAAATTTTCACATACGTTTTCAAACGCAACCCGCCGATCCATTTTCGCACAGGATCCGGGGTGGAATACAATCCGTTCTGCGCCGAGAAACCCCGCCGCAACTGTTGATTCACGAAAATAGGAAAGGTTTTTTCCGAACTTTTCCGGATCACTGTTTGCAAGGTTGATGTAATAAGGCGCATGTACGCTCACGGCGACCCCGTATTTTTCCGCCTGGCCGCGAATTTTGGCGGCAGTATCTTCCCTGAGCTTTACCCCCCTGCCAAAAGAGTATTCAAATGCGTTCAATCCCTGCTCGTAAAGCCACAGGGGCGCTTCATAGGTATGCTTGTGCCCTTCGTCGTAAAAGGCCTGAGAGTTGCCTGCAGGGCCAAATCTAATCATAACCTTCCCCTTTCATCCTGTCTGCGCAGAAGATCGCCCGGCCGCAGCGCATACGGACAATTGATCCTTACATGCTGCTGTGGATGCGGCGCGCTTTCCTGCTCTGTGCCATTCATATCGTAAATAAACTGCACCGTAAAGGACGCGTTTTCAAAATATGGAGAAAGCACCTCCAGAGTTTCTCCTATACTGAATTTATTACGCTGCTCGACCTCCAAGACGCCGGAACGCGGCACGGAAATCACTTTTCCCGTAAAGGTATAGGCCCGCGGATCAACGGTGCGCTGCGTATCCTGCCCTTCCTGGTGAGGATTTCCAAAATAAAAACCCGTGGTAAAGCCTCGTGAAGCAGACTTAACCAATTCGTCTTTTAGACTCTTATCGAAGCGATAACCCTGCGGATCACTTTCATATTTGTCGATTGCACGGCGGTATGCATGCACGACCGATGCAACGTAATAAGCTGATTTCATCCGCCCTTCAATTTTGAAGCTCGTAATTCCGGCTTCCGCCAGCTCTGGAATGTGCTCAATCATCATCAAATCGCGCGAATTCATGATATAAGTACCCTGATTATCCTCCATGACGGGAAAATACTGCCCCTCATATCCTTTCTCATAGAGGTAATATTCCCAGCGGCAAGGCTGCGCGCATGCGCCGCGGTTCCCGCTTCGCCCCGTGAGAACAGAACTTAAAAGACAGCGCCCGGAGTGGGCAATACACATCGATCCGTGAACGAATGCCTCCAGTTCCAGATCACCCGGGACCTTTTGGCGCATTTCTGCGATTTCCGCAAGTGAAACCTCGCGCGATAAAACGATACGGCTGGCGCCGCGTTCATGCCAAAAAGAAGCAGACAAATAATTAGTCGTATTTGCCTGCGTGCTTATATGGATGGAGAGCGGAATACGGAACTTACTTATCAGCTGCAAAACCGCCGGATCGGTTGCGATTACCGCATCCACGCCAATCTCCGCAAGATAACGAAGATAAGGCGCGAGCTCAGTCAGATCGCGGTTCCAAAGCACCGAATTCACTGTGATATATAGTTTTTTTCCCTGTGCGTGCGTCACCTGAACCGCCCGCCGCAGGCCGTCTTCCGTAAAATTGTCAGCAAAGGCTCGAAGACCATACTGTTTTCCGGCCATATACACCGCGTCCGCGCCAAAATAAAGGGCTGTTTCAAGCGTCTCGAGATTCCCGGCCGGGGCAAGCAATTCGATCATTGTCCGCCGGCCGCCTTTGCTGAGGCTTCGGCGTCAATGCGGGCCCATTCGTCCTGCCACTGGGCTTTCAGAGCTTCAAGCTCTTCATTGGTATGTACGAATTCCATTTCACCCTTTTCAATATCCGTCGCAAGGAAGTAATAGTACTGGTCGCCGTCCTGCATCAGGGCTTCATCCGGATACAGCGCCGCCTCAATAGCCGCCCGTCCCGGATTACCGATCGGTCCGGCGGGCAATCCCTGCGTACCGGCTCCGTTCCACTTTGTATTATAGGGCGTCGGCGTTGTCAGTTCGCTGTCAATCAGGTTAAGACGGCCTGTAATCCCGAGTCCATAGGCCTGCGTTGCGTCGGAATCGAGATATCCGAAATTCTCCCTGTCGTTCAACCTGTTGTGGAAGACCGCCGAAACCTTGGCAAAATAATCAGTGCTTGAGGCTTCGCGCTCAATAATGGAAGCGAGCGTTACCATATCATCGACAGACATCCCCAGCTCTTCCGCACGTTCCTGATACGTCAACTCTTCTCCCTCCTTCTTCATGGAGAGAATTTTGCTGAACTGATCGAGTTGCTTCCTGATGAGGTCTTCCTCAGTTGCACTCGTAAGGTACCGGTAAGTATCGGGTGCCAGATATCCTTCCAGGAGATAATACCGGCGCTGGTCAGCGGGACGCGCATCGTCCTTTGCCTTTGCTTCGGCAAGGAAGGGATATTCGTTCACAAAATCACCGCCTGTTTTGGCAAGCTCCAGATAATGGTCCGTATTCTTTAGAATCCCATAATTCTCGACCAGTTTTTTTCCGTATTCCTCCACGGTTCGGCCTTCAATGAACTGGATGTCGATCTCGGCATCGGCAACATTTCCCTCCTGAAGCGTATAGACGATATCGTCAAACGTCATATCAGGAGACAGTTCATAGGTGCCGGCTTTGAGTTTGGAAGACATGTCGGAAAAGTCCACATACAACTTAAACACCTGCTTATTGCGGATCAAGTTGTTCTCATAAAGGATATCCGCAATGGTGCTCAAGGAAGAATTTTTAGGAATCTCCACTTCGATCCTCGTGGAGTCGTTTGCGTCGACCGGGTCAAAATAATGCTCTTTGACATAATTGACTACACCAAATACAATCAGAACTACTATGGAGAGACTGATGATAAATGTCAAAAACGGCCGCAGTTTATTCCATACTGATTTGGAAGACGGTTTTTTCTTCGGTTTTTTTCCGTTGGACAGCACCGCGGGCCTGTCAAGGTCCATGTCCCTGTCCACATACGGATTTTCCAGTTTTTTTGCCAAGGGCGTTCACTCCTGTGTGTCAGTCTTCGTCAAACATGTTTGCGCCAACGTCGCAAGCGTCTCCTATAATTTTATAGACATCCGAAACCAGCGTATTGAACTTATATTCGGCGGAGAAAAACTCGGTAATTTTTGGATTGAATTGAAGCACTTCCCCCATTTTTTGGATTTTTTCCATCAGCTCGGGAGCTGGTTCCTGTCCGGTCAGGTAGGCGGCCTGCGCTTCAAATTGGAGCTTTTTATAATCCTTTATCATCCGTTTGTTCTGCTCATCCTCATAGACTTCGTCTTTGATTCTGTCGTACGCTTTATATTCGTCGCTTTGCTTGATTAGCCCCGCAAGCTCATTCGCCTTATCATAAACGTTTACCATAAACTAATCCCTTCTATTATACCTCGATGATGATCGGCAGAATCATTGGGCTTCTCTGCGTCATATCGTAAAGGTAATTTGAAATTTCCTTTTTGATGGAGCTCTTGAGCGTCGACCAGTCAGAAAGACCGTTTGCATTGCAATGTGCAACGATGTCAATCACAAGGTCGCGCGCATGGTCAAGCAGGTCTTCAGATTCCTTCATATAGACAAAACCCCGCGAAACGATATCCGGAGCGGCCAGAAGCTCTCCCGTTTCGCTCGAAGTCGTCACTACGATGATGAACAAACCATCCGAAGAAAGCTGCTTCCTGTCGCGCAGTACCACATTGCCCACGTCTCCGATGCCAAGGCCGTCAATGAGCACGCTGCCCGATTGTACGGTATCCTTCTGTACGCCGACCTTGCGGTTAAGTTCAATTACAGACCCGATTTCCGGAATAAAGATATTTTTTTTCTTGATTCCCATTTTTTCCGCCAGAGCGGCATGCTTATACAGGTGCCTGTATTCGCCGTGCACTGGGATAAAGAATTTCGGTTTTACAAGGGAAAGCATCAGCTTCAGTTCCTCTTCGCAGGCGTGGCCGGAAACATGTACCATATCAACCGAATCGTTGATTACACTTGCCCCCTTGCGGTACAGCATATTAATAACATCCGATACGTAGCGTTCGTTTCCCGGAATAGGCGAAGCAGAGATGATGACCAGATCGCCTTCCTTGACGCTGAGCTTCGCATGCTGCCCTGTTGCCATGCGCACAAGGCCGGACATTGTTTCGCCCTGGCTGCCCGTGGTCAGGATAACCACTTGATTGTCGCGCAGCTTTTTAAGTTCGTCAAAGCTGACAAACATGTCTTCATCCACATTCAGATACCCAAGTTCGCGCGTGACATTCACAATCTTAATCATGCTTCGCCCGGAAAGGCATATTTTCCGGTTAAAAATACGCGCAACATCGATTACCTGCTGAATCCTGTGAACATTGGAAGCAAAGGAAGCCACGACAATTCTCCCTTTCGCCTGGCGGAAGTAATTGACGAACGTTTCCCCTACCTGACTCTCAGACATCGTAAACCCGGGTCGCTCTGCGTTCGTACTGTCAGACATCAGGGCGAGAACGCCTTTCTTCCCAAATTCCGCGAAACGCGAAAGCTCCATGACCTCTCCGCATGCGGGCGTAAGATCAATTTTAAAATCGCCAGTATGGACGATCGTCCCAATCGGCGTCGTGATTGCGAGCGCCATTGCATCGTCAATGGAATGGCTGACATGGATATACTCGACCGTAAATACGCCCGCCTTGATCTTATCGCCGTTTTTCACAATGTGGATTTCCGGCTCGACCCCGGGATGCTCGGTAAGCTTCGCTTCAATCAGGGCCATTGTAAGCGTGGAGCCATAAAGCGGGACATTCAGGGATTGCATCACATACGGCACGCCGCCAATATGGTCTTCATGCCCGTGAGTAAAGAAAATCCCCTTGATTTTCTGTGCGTTCTTTTGCAGGTACGCCGTATCTGCAATAACATAGTCAACGCCCAGCATTTCCTCGCGCGGAAACATCATACCCGCGTCGATTACGATGATATCGTTTTCAAATTCGATCACCGTCATATTTTTGCCGATTTCGCCAATTCCCCCCAGGGGAATAATTTTGACCGATGGCGCCGGAGCTTTTGTCTTATTGTTTTGCTGCCTTTGCCTCGGCATTTTACTTTTATTATTATTATTTTCCAAAATCTCTCTATCTCTCTTTTCTAATATCTGCTGTCTTCTTTAATTCATTATACCATAAATATGCGGCATACGCATTTACAGGATGAATTTTTGCAGGTTTGTATATTGCTTTTCGTTTTTCAGATGTTCCGTAACATAGCTCTCGTCGATCACTACGTCGACAGCGGGCTCGATCCCGTTCGCGTTGAAGGAAATATCGTCAAGCAAGTTCTCCATGATCGTATGCAGCCGACGCGCGCCGATGTTTTCTGTGTTTTCATTGACGACCTGCGCAAATTCCGCAATCTTTTTGAGCGCATCGACGGTAAATTTCAGAGTAACGCCGTCTGCCGCAAGAAGCGCTTCATATTGCTTTGTAATTGCGTTTTTCGGTTGGGTCAGGATCTGCTCAAATTCGTTTTTTGTCAAATTTTCAAGCTCCACCTTGATGGGGAAGCGTCCTTGAAGCTCGGGGATCAGATCGGAAATTTTTGCCACATGGAACGCACCGGCAGCGATAAACAGCATATAGTCCGTTTTGACCGGACCGTATTTCGTGACCACAGTGCTTCCTTCAACGATAGGAAGAATATCGCGTTGTACGCCTTCCCTTGAGACATCGGGGCCGTTGCCGGCTCCTTTTCCCGCAACCTTATCGATTTCATCGAGGAAGATGATGCCATCCTGCTCCGCCCGCTCAATCGCGGTTTGCGTGACTTCATCCATGTCGATCAATTTTTCCGCTTCTTCCTGCTCCAGAATTTTTCTGGCCTCCACAAGGTTCACTTTGCGCTTCTTTTTTTTGGGAGGAAGGATGCCGGAAAGCAGGTCGCCCATGCTTTCCCCGCCCATGCCGGGAATTTCCATGCCCATTCCCTGGCTTACCTCGACTTCAATTTCAATCACCAGGTTATCAAGTTTCCCAGCACGCAGGTTCGCGCGAATCTCGTCCCTGCGGGACATACGCTTCTGTTTTTCCTCATCGCTCTCGGCGGGCGCAGATTCGATCTGCGGCGCGCCAAACAACGCACCGAGTGGATTGGTGTTCTGGCGCGCCTGCTTGTTGGG
Organism: Christensenella minuta; assembly: GCF_003628755.1. Classification (NCBI taxonomy): domain Bacteria; kingdom Bacillati; phylum Bacillota; class Clostridia; order Christensenellales; family Christensenellaceae; genus Christensenella; species Christensenella minuta. The sequence goes on from NZ_CP029256.1 coordinate 807,372, forward strand.
AACAAGAATATCCACAAGGCGTTCTTCCGCATTTGCTGCAGCACGGTTTTTTACTGTTTCAAAACGCTGCTGTTTCACCATGCGGATCGAGGATTCTACAAGGTCACGCACCATTGATTCTACGTCGCGGCCCACATAGCCGACCTCTGTAAACTTGGTTGCCTCCACCTTTACGAACGGCGCATCCATCAATTTTGCGAGACGCCGGGCGATTTCTGTTTTTCCCACGCCGGTGGGGCCTATCATGATGATATTCTTCGGCGTAATCTCTTCGCGCATTTCGGCGTCGAGCTTGCTCCTGCGGTAACGGTTCCGAAGGGCGATTGCTACGGCTTTTTTGGCCTTATTCTGTCCTATGATATATTTATCGAGTTCCGCTACGATTTCTTTTGGCGTTAAATATGACATCTCTTTCACCTACACTTCTTCCACTGTGATATTATCGTTGGTATATACGCAAATTTCACTTGCGATCTTAAGTCCCTTATATGCGATTTCTTCTGCCGGGAGGTCCGTATTCTGGATCAGGGCGCGCGCTGCCGCAAGGGCATACGTGCCGCCGGAACCGATCGCACAAACGCCGTCGTCTGGCTCGATCACCTCGCCCGTTCCTGAAATAATCAGCAAGTTTTCCTGGTCGGCTGCGATCAGCATTGCTTCAAGCTGGCGCATCGCTTTGTCACTGCGCCATTCCTGCGCGAGCTCAACGGCACTCCGCTGCAGGCTTCCGCCGTATTCTTCCAGCTTCGCTTCAAATTTTTCGGAAAGCGCGAACGCATCCGCAACGCTTCCGGCAAACCCGATCACAACTTTATCGCCATAAATCCGGCGCACCTTGGTCGCTCCTTTTTTCATGATGACGCTTTCGCCGAGCGTTACCTGTCCATCGCCCGCAATCGCGCATTTATCGCCTTTTTTTACTGCCAGTATCGTGGTTCCTTTGAGTCCCATTTGTGTCCTCCGTCTACAATCCGTATTCACGGATCGTCATTTTGATTTTTTCAAGCGCACGCTCTGCTATCCGCGTGTTTTTTTCTTCCTTGTTTTTGATTTTTTGTCCCAGCGGCCGCATGATCCCGAAATTGATATTCATTGGCTGAAAATTGCCGGTCACCGCACCGGAAATATGTGTGCATAAAGCGCCTGAAGCGGTCGTGTCGTCAAATTCCGGCAACGGTCTCCCCAGATATTCGCAGGCCGCAAAGATTCCGTTCAAAAGGCCGCTCGATATACTCTCTACATAGCCTTCCACACCGGTGATCTGTCCCGCAAATCGAATTGCAGGATTTTTTTTCAGGCGGTAATACCGGTCAAGGAGTTTGGGCGAGTTCAGAAACGTATTCCTGTGCATAACACCAAAGCGAAGATATTCCGCATTTTTCAGCGCCGGAATCAAACCGAATACCCGCCGCTGCTCGGAAAATTTCAGGTGCGTCTGGAACCCGACGAGATTGTACATACTGCCCTCGTCATTTTCACAACGAAGTTGTACAACGGCAAAGGGTTCCCTCCCCGTCCCGGGATCCGTCAGGCCCTTGGGCTTCAGCGGCCCGAAGAGCAGCGTATCATGTCCGCGCCCCGCCATCGTCTCAACAGGCATACATCCCTCGAACACGCCGTCCTGTTCAAATTCATGCAGCTCGGCACAGTCCGCTGTAATAAGAGCCTGATAAAAGTCTTCGTATTCTTCCCGCGTCATCGGGCAATTAATATAATCGTTTCCCCGGCCGTAACGCGAGGCAAAAAAAGCATGCTCCATATCGATGCTGTCTGCCGTAACGATTGGCGCAGCAGCGTCGAAGAAATGCAGGCGGCCTTCTCCGGTAAGTTCCCTGATTGCCTCTGAGAGGGAATCAGAGGTAAGCGGGCCGCTGGCTATGATCGTGGTTTCATTATCAAAACCGGAAAAGTTCATTACCTCTTCACTGCGGATGTCGATCAACTTATTGCCGCGGATCTCTGTTGTAATGTAGGATGAAAATTTTTCCCGGTCTACGGCAAGCGCCCCGCCTGCAGCGACGCTCGTTGCATCCGCCGCACGCATAACAAGACTACCGAGTGTGCGCATTTCTTCCTTCAGCAATCCCGCCGCATTGCAGATACGGTCGGACCGAAGAGAATTGCTGCACACAAGCTCCGCAAACAAATTCGATGTATGCGCGGGAGATTTCTTTTCCGGCTTCATTTCATAGAGCCGTACGGGAACCCCGCGTTTTGCAAGCTGATACGCGCACTCGCATCCGGCGAGTCCTGCGCCAATTACATTAACTTTCTTTCTTTCCATCCGTTTTCTTTTTCTGATTCGTCACGCATTCCGGATTTGAACATTTTTTATAAGTCTTCCCACCGTAACGGAATTTCGATTCCACCATATAGGCCCCGCATTCGGAGCATTTTTCCTCGAGCGGCTTATCCCAGGACACAAAATCGCATTCCGGATAATTTTCGCAGCCATAAAAGCTTTTGCCGGATTTTCCTGCCCGCTTGATAACCACCTTTCCGCCGCATTTAGGGCATGGTACGTCGATCTGCTTTATAATAGGCTTGGTGTTCTTACATTCCGGATAGTTCGGACACGCGAGAAATTCACCGAACCGGCCTGTTTTATAAACCATATTTGCCCCACATTTCTCGCAAATAACATCCGAGACCTTTTCTGGCAGCCTGATGCGCTCGATATTTTTCTCTCCGGCCTCGAGGTCTTTTTCAAAAGGGCCGTAAAAATCGCCGATTACCTTCTTCCAATCGTTGCCTTCCTGTTCCACCCCGTCAAGTTTTTCTTCCATATCGGCGGTGAATGTAATGTCGACAATATCGGAAAAATTCTTTGCCATCAAATCCGTCACGATTTCTCCAAGCTCGGTCGGAACGAAGGATTTTGCTTCTTTCTGGACGTAACCGCGGTCCTGAATCGTAGAAATAATAGGCGCGTACGTGCTCGGGCGTCCGATTCCCCGTTCTTCGAGAAATTTAATCAGGGCGGCTTCCGTATAACGCGCCGGCGGCTGAGTGAAATTTTGCTTGGACGTTACCCTAAGGCACTCCAGCATCTCCCCTTCTTCTGCCTTTGGGAGCATCTTCTGATCGTCGTCTTCCGTTTTGGAGTCATAGACCGCAAGATGTCCTTTAAAAAGGATACGGGAACCGCTTGCCTTGAAGGTTTGTCCGTTGGCGTCAATATCGTAACTCAGGGTCTCAAACTGCGCGGGCACCATCTGGCTTGCCAGAAAGCGTGTGTAGATCAGTTTGTAAAGCTTATACTGGTCACTGGTCAGGTATTGCTTGATACTGTCCGGCGTATTCTCAATATAGGTGGGGCGAATTGCCTCGTGCGCGTCCTGCGCGTTTTTACGCCCCTTGTAGACGTTGGGCTTTGCAGGTGCAAACTCATCCCCGTAAGCCTGCCTGATGTGGGCTAAGGCCGCGTCCTGCGCTTCTGCCGATACACGCGTCGAATCTGTTCTCATATACGTGATGAGGCCGACGGTATTCCCATCCTTCAGCGGAACGCCTTCATATAGCATCTGGGCAAGCATCATTGTTTTTTTTGCGGTAAAGCCAAGCTTGCCTGAAGCAGATTGCTGTAAAAAACTCGTAGTAAACGGAGGCAGGGCATTCTTTTTGCGCGTACCGCTTTTCACCTTGGAAACGATAAAATCCGCTCCCTTTACCGCATCTAAAACGGCCGCAGCGTCCGCTTCCGTATTAAGCTTGGCCTTCTTCCCTCCCGGACCGTAATATTTCGCCTCGAATTCCTGCTGGTCCTTTTTAAGGTTCGCGCTGATAGTCCAGAATTCTTCCGGCTTGAAATTACGTATTTCGTTCTCACGATCAACGATCACCTTAACCGCAACGCTTTGCACCCGTCCGGCCGAAAGTCCTTTTTTTACTTTTTTCCAAAGCAGAGGACTCAATTTATAACCAACAAGGCGGTCAAGAACGCGGCGTGCCTGCTGTGCATCCACACGATCCATGTCGATAGAGCGCGGGTGACTGATTGCGTTTGTAACCGCATCCTTCGTAATCTCATTGAATTCAATTCTGCTGACATCTGCCGGATTCAGGCCAAGAATATTTGCAATATGCCATGAAATTGCTTCGCCTTCGCGGTCCGGGTCGGTAGCCAGATACACTTTGGAAGATTTTTTCGCCTCGTCTTTAAGTGTTTTGATAAGCGGTGCCTTACCACGGATCGTCGTATATTCCGGTTCAAAATTGTTTTCGATATCCACGCCGATTTTGCTCTTCGGCAAATCACGCAGATGTCCGTTCGATGCGCGGACCGCGTAACCCTTACCCAGGAATTTTTCAATCGTTTTTGCTTTGGCCGGCGACTCTACAATCACCAGCTTTTGATTGGACGCTTTCGGTTTTACCGTCGTCTTTTTTGCCGTCTTCTTCTTTACGGCAGCCTTCTTTGCAGCACCAGCCGCTTCCTTTGCCATTCGATTCCTCCAAATATATCTATACTATATTATAATCCCTGCAAAACAGTTGTAATGTAAATTAACTGTTAATTCTAAACCGGTCACCCGGAAGTCCTTCGATCAAGCCCCTAAGTTCCATTACGGTAAGGACGGTATTGATATCCTTGATCGTGATACCGGTTTCCTCCGCGAGTTCCCCAGCCGATAAATTCTCCTTTAAAAGCAGATTATATATCCGCGTCTCCAATAAATCAAGCTTATTTGCCCCTTTTTCAGTTTTTGGCGTCGGCGCAACGCTTCTGATCCGCCATCCCATGCCATTCATAACATCGGCTGCGTTTTGCACGACAGGAGCCCCCGAATCCATCAGGTAAAGCGGCAGTTTTGCTACGGGAGATTTCAAATCGCATATAGTGGTGTAAACATCCCTTCCCTGTCTCAGGGCACTGTCAACCGTGATGCGCGCACCGCTTCGCTCGCCGCCCTCGCCCGCGATAAGAACGTTGCAAAGACCGGAAACAATGCGGTTGCGCTGCGGAAAATATTGAGGCTTAGGTTCCGTGCCGGGTAAAAATTCCGAAATGACGGCTCCGCGTTCCAATATCCGGCCATACAGTTCATGGTTTTCAGGCGGATATACCACATCGGCCCCGCAGCCGAGAACCGCAGCCGTAACGCCGTTTGCGTCGAGCGCCCCCATATGGGCGGCCGTGTCAATCCCCCGCGCCATGCCGGAAACGATTACCACTCCTTCTCCCGCGAGTCCGTTCGCAAGAGACCGTATGATTGAAAATCCATTTTTCGTCGGCTTACGCGATCCCACAAGGGCGCAGGCCCTTTCATCGAAAGAAGGCAAGTATCCTTTATAGAACAACACTGGCGGCGGATTTTCGATCTCTGCCAGAATTTGAGGATAGTCCTGGTTCAAACGGGTCAGAACATGAATTTTTTTTCTTGCGCAAAGCTCCAGGAGCCTGTCGATGTAGGATTCATTTGCGCTTGCAAGCAGCGCGCCCCCCTGCCGGGAGGTTACCGACTTCACACGTTCCGGAATGGAAGCGCATTCGTGGAATGCCCGTTCTAAATCGGTGAACACGCTCAAAGTGTCGTAGAAACGGACCGGGCCAATCCCGTCGACAGAGGAAAGCCACAGCCAATAACGTTCCTCCCGTGTGATCTCAGTCATAGACGTTTCCCCAATATTTCCTGTCGAGCGTACGATACTGGATCGCTTCTGCGATATGCGCAGCCTGAACGGTCCCGCAGCCTTCAAGATCAGCGATCGTTCGCGCGGTCAGCATAACACGCGTATAGGACCGGGCGCTCAGGTTCAGTTTTTCGTATGCACTCCGAAGGAGTGTTTCAGCCTGCGGTTCAATTTCACAAAACTTTTCGAGCTGGGCGGAGGAGAGCTGCGCATTGCAGAATTTACCGATTGCCTGATAGCGCCGGACCTGAATATCGCGCGCCGCATTGACGCGTATGCGCACCGCTGCGGACGATTCCTGCTTTTCGCCGCCGCGAATATCGTCATAACGGACTTTACCGACTTCAACATGCAAGTCGATCCTGTCAAGCAGCGGACCGGATATTTTAGATAAATACCGCGCGATTTGGTTCGGACTGCACCGGCACTCCGCGTCTCCCGAACCAAAATTTCCGCAGGGGCATGGATTCATCGACGCAACGAACATAAAATCCGCCGGATAGATTACCTTTGCGTTGGCGCGGGAAATCGAGACGATGCCATCCTCAAGAGGCTGGCGGAGCGCCTCAAGAATAGGACGGCCAAATTCGGGCAGCTCATCAAAATAAAGCACTCCCCTGTGAGCAAGACTGATCTCTCCCGGACGGCTCTTCATCCCCCCGCCCGCTATGGCAACGGCGGATGAAGTGTGGTGCGGACTGCGAAATGGACGCGTACTTACGATCTCCTGATCCCTTGCACGCAATTCTCCGGCGATGGAGTGTATTTTCGTGACTTCCAAAGCCTCTTCAAACGCAAAATCGGGCAAAATACCGGGAAGTGCTTTTGCAAGCATACTTTTTCCCGCGCCCGGCGGTCCGATCAAGAGAATATTGTGTCCGCCTGCCGCCGCAATTTCCATTGCGCGCTTGGCCTTTTCCTGCCCACGGATATCACAAAAATCAATATCGGCCGCTCCCCTCTGCCGGGGTGGATTCCATTCGGACTGAGGAAAAAACGCAGGCTTTTGCTGCTTGTTTAAAACCTTTGCCAGCTCGGAAAGATGCTTCACAGGCAGAATGCGGATATCGCCGATATAGCTCGCCTCCTGCGCGTTTTCCCAAGGCACGACCATCAGGTTGAAGCCGCGCTTCCTTGCCTCGATCACCATGGGCAGGATGCCGTTTACCGGCCGCACGTCCCCGTTCAGCGAAAGCTCGCCGAATATAACCATATATTTCAGCAGGTCAGGCAAAACCTGATCGCTCGCCGCAAGAAGCCCGACGGCAATTGCAAGGTCGTAAAGCGGGCCTTCTTTTTTGAGGTCGGCTGGAGCAAGATTTACCGTGATTCGTTTCGCAGGATATTCAAATCCGGAATTTTTGATAGCGGAACGCACGCGCTCTTTCGACTCCTTTACCGCCGCATCGGGAAGCCCTACAAGCTCGTAGGCCGGAAGCCCATTATAAACATCGGTTTCCACCAAAACCGGATAGCCGTCAAGACCGGTAAGACCGAAACTCAAAACCTTAGCGAGCAAATCCCCTTCCCCCTTGCTTTAGCCGTAGAATGGCCACGATGGCAGCCAACGCAGGGCTGTTATATAATCGGTATCGAATGGGATGCCGGTTATGACAGGATAGAACACCGCGAACATCACGCCGCAGGCAATCACGAAGCCCCACATAAATTGTTTCCCATACCTGAAATCGCTTTCTATGTTCTTTAACCAATAAACGATCAGTATAATGAGGAACGGAACGGTAGCAAAGTAATGATAGATAAATACTTCGCGCGTAACGAACCACCACGGCATGAATTGCGAGAGGGCAGCGATCGCGGTAAAGGTCACGCCGTAATTCCTATGTTTGCCGCGTGCGGAATCGATAACCAGCCAAAAGCTCGCGACCACACCGGCCCACCAGATAAGCGGGTTGCCCATCGTGGAAAGCGTAGACGTGGTATGATTAAGGTCGTTGTGCCCGTTGAAAAAAAGGACGGGGCGCACATCGACGGGCCAGCTGTACCACATCGAAGAGAACGGGTGTACATGATCCGGATTGAGTGTGGAATGATAGTTGAGCATATAAAACTGATTACCAACAATACTATGATGCTCTTTCAGGTTCCCAGGGTTAATAAACCGGTAAGCCTCTCCTTGGGTGACAATTGTATACGGATAATACGAAGCTATATAAATCACAGCCGGAACGATGATAAAGAACAATACACACCAGCACAAAATCAAAGCGATGTTTATTTTATATTTTTTGACGATGGAACGGTAATGATCCAATCCGCCTGCATCGGCCGCCGCACCCGTTTCGTGGGCAAGCAGCTTCTCTTTTGCAAACCGGTATTCCTTATACCGCTTATAAAGGGTCATGAAGAAAATCACCGCCAGCCCCGCCCCGGCATAAATGCACAGCCATTTCGTCGCTGCGCCAATGCCGAAGAACAGCCCGCTCAACGCCAACGGAATTAACGTTTTCGAAATTTTCTGTTTGTTGAAATTGCTCTGCGTAAACTGATACATAAACAGGTACATCAGCATGATCCACAGGATGCTGTAACTGTCGATCGTACCGATTCTCGTCTGTGCAAAGTGCATGAAATCCACGGCAAACAAAATAGCTGAGATCGCCGCATATTTGCTTTTCTTGAAAAGCATTTTTGCAAATATATAGAGGACCGGGAGCATCAGGACCCCGGTAAGCGTTCCCATAAACCGCCACCCAAATGGATTCATGCCGAAAATCTGGATTCCACAGGCAAGAATCAGCTTGCCTAGCGGCGGATGCGTAATCTCGTAAGGCTCGATGCCATGAATGTTTTCATAAGCCGTTCTGACATGGTAGATTTCATCGAAATAAAAATCCGTCATATAGGTGGATTCAGCCGGAACCAAGCTTTGCTCATCAAATAATACCTGTGCCGAAGAGGGTGAAGTATCCTGCGGCTGTAATAAATTCCCCTGCGCATCCTTAAAGGCAACTTCCAGAATCGGCAGGGAGCCCGAAAGCGGAACGACCTTAATATATTTAGCGTCGATATCCGTCGTATAAATCTGCCACTTATACATATTGGCAAATTTATGCTCGATTTCAGAAACCGTCTTTCCTCCTTTCTCAAGCACGACCGGCGTATAGGTCATTCCATCTGCAGAATAATAAAATTCAAAATTTGCTTCCCCATAACCGGCATAATACTCAACCGTTGAAATTTGCTGTTCTGCCGCAAATTCTGCGATAACAGGTTCTTTTTCGAGCTGCGCCGGTGTCTCCGGGATTTGAAAGCTCCCGAGATTGGTAAACGCAACCAAAGCATATATTGCGGAAATTACAAGCATTAAGAGGCCGTCTTTTTTGTTCAGTGTCCTTTTTTCTTCAAAATTTTCCAAACGCAGCTGTGCCGGAGGCTTTTCGAGCGTCTCCATCGCGGAGATATCGGAATCTTCCTTTTTTTCCTGAACGGGTCCCAGCGCCAACTTCGTAATTACATATCCCGTATAGATAAAAACCGCCATACTGACAGCGGACACGCCTATTGTCCACGCCAGCGGAATCATCACCTGATAATAGTAAAGCGACAGGCTCTGGTTTAAAAGAAGCGCAATAAAGGTGAGGATCACCGGCCAGACCAGACGCTTGTCTTTTGTAAAAATGAAGGCAAACAGGAGCAGTATGGGAACCGGGAACAGGTAGCGGTCATGCATGCCGTGCCCCAGGGCGAATACCCCCATAATGATAAGCGCCGCAAGGGCAAACAGGAATTCCTTTTTGGGATTTCTTATATAGAGGAACAAAGAGTAGGCGCAGACAAGGGCGATCAGGATAAAGCCCCATATGTCTGCGGTCAGCCCGAGGAATACAGCCTGACTGGAGGAAATAAAATTCTGCCCCAATAAGGCAAACAAATTAAACGCATTCAGAGACGCCTGGTCGTATTGCCCAACGGTACTGATGAACTGTTTAACAAGCCAAAGGGGTTCCTGACTGCCCGCAAACGGCAGAGGAATGAGGAAGAAAAGCCCAGCCATTACGCCGATGGAAATCAAAAGATTCAAAACATCTTTCTTCCGGTTTTCCGATACAATAATATTACGTATTAAAACAAAGGCAAGGACCGGGAAAATCATGATTGCCTGTGGCTTCAATAAAAATGCGGCCATAAATGCGGCGGAGGCCCAGATCGGTTTGTTTTTTACCAGCAAATAAATTACCAGTATCATCATTAGCGTGATGATAATATCGACCTGTCCCCAAATACTGGAGTTGAAAATAACCGCCGGATTCAGCAGGATCAGTACGCTGAGCAACAGAGCGGTATTGGGCCGAAATTTTTTTCCCGCCAGGCGGTATACGATATAGGCAGCCAAAATGTCGCAGCATACCGCCGGGAGGTGAATCATCAGTGCAAATTCAGGGCCGCCCAAATTGAGGGAAAATGTGTTCTGCAAAAATCCAAAGAAATAAAGTACGTAAATGTAAACAGGCGGATAATCGGCAAAGAAATCACTCGTATAGAAATTTTCGAGGCCGCCGGTATAGGAATAATTTGCCCAGGCTTTAAAACAATCGAGGTCGGTAGCATAGCCCGGAGTAGAATAAGCCAGCACCAAGCGCACCAATAAGGCAATTATGGCAAACAGCGCAAATATCATTCCCGCTGAGACGGGCTGCTCAAAAGGATTCCGCGTCTTTTTTCCGTAATACAAATAGGCGATCAAGAATAGAAAAATGACGCCGAGTACGGTAAACCATACAATCAATTCATTTTGTGCTTCCATAAACTACCACCAATTAGTTAACCCCAAATGCATTTTCTATGTAATTGAGGCGGCTTCCTTCCTTCGGATAAACTTCCGCTACGTCAAAACGAATATTGCTGTCATAAAGCCGGTGCTCCGCAATGTAGCGTTGTGCGGTCTGAATCAATATTTGCTGCTTGCGGTATCCAACTGCCTCGGCAGCCGTCCCGAAATTCATATTGGAGCGAGTCTTTACCTCGATAAAGACAACCGTCTTTCCATCAAGTGCAATAAGATCGACTTCTCCCTTTCCGGCACGGTAGTTTCTGGCAAGCAGCTTCATGCCCTTTTGAAGGACATAACGGCAAACCATATTCTCCCCGGCTTTTCCAAGACGCATCGCATCAGTCATTTTGCAACAGCTTCCTTAAAAATGTTTTCCTATGGATATCCAGTATTCCATAGGTGCGTATCGCGTCATAATGGGCTTTCGTTCCATATCCTTTATGCTTTGCAAAAAGATATTCCGGATATTGCCCGTCGTATTCCCGCATGATACGGTCTCGCGTCACCTTGGCAACGATTGATGCGGACGCAATGGTATAGAGTCTGGCATCTCCCTTTATAAGCGGAGTGCAAGGAATATCCGTTCGTATATCCATCGCATCCGTATATACATGCTGCGGATGCGTTTTAAGACCGCAAAGAGCATTTTCAAAAGCCCTGCGGGCCGCGTTCAAAATATTGATTTCATCGATCACATGATTATCCACGATACTGACCGAGCAATCTACAGCTTTTTTTAATATTATATCATATAACTCTTCTCTGCGCTTCTCGGAAACTTTTTTTGAATCGTCTATTCCCAGAATTAGATCATTGGGCGGCATAATAACGCATGCCGCCACAACCGGGCCGGCAAGTGGGCCTCTGCCGGCTTCATCGATTCCGGCTACCAACTCCCCACGTTCCCAGTGCGGCCGCTCATAAGAGGTCATGATTTGTAATTTTTCCCGCCATGCATCTTCCCGTTTTCCCATAATCACTCCGGCTTTTCCAAAGAAAGCCTGCCCAGCTTCCCGTTTTTAAATTCATCAAGCAGCGTTTTCGCTCCCCGCTCCGTATCATATAAGCCGCCTTTCAAGAGAAATCCCCTCGAACGGCAAATATCTTCCAGAAGTTCAAAATCATTTTTATTGAGATCGTTCAGATGATAGCGATCCTGTAAAAGCGCCGGGGCGGTATGCTTCAAAAGGCCGATCAAATAATAGGCCAGAGCCTCTTCGTCAAGGATATCGAGTTTAACGCTGCCAATCAGCGCTACAACAGCTCCCGTTTTTTCATCCTGAAATTTCGGCCACAGCAGCCCCGGAGTATCCATAATCTCCAGGTGATCGTCAATCTTAGCCCATTGGAGCGCCTTGGTCACGCCCGGGCGGTTTCCCTCCCTGAGCTTCTTTTCTCCCGAAAGGCGGTTCAGGATCGCCGATTTTCCCACATTTGGAATTCCGACAATCGCACAGCGCAGGGTTTTGTTCATTCCACGTTCGCGGTAGCGTTGCAGGAGATGAGCGGCACATTCGACAATCTGCTTTTTCAGACGCTCCACATTTCCATGTGCTGCGGAAAATGAAACCGCACGGATATCCTTCTCCCCAAAATAACGCAGCCAGCTTCGGGTGATATTTTCATCCGCAAGATCGGCCTTATTCAGAATATAAAAACGCGTTTTTTGAGAAAAGAGATCGTCGAAATCCGGGTTGAGGGAACTTTCGGGAGCACGTGCATCGAGAACTTCGATTACGAGATCCACGGTTCTCAGCTTTTCCTTGAGTTGCCTGCGGGCCTTTGTCATATGCCCGGGATACCATTGGATATCCATTTGCCTTCTCCTTTCCAATGCGGCTCATGCGGTATAAAAAAATAGGGGGCATACGCCCCCGCATTTTTTAAGATTCTCTGATCTTTGCCGCCTTGCCGACTCTGTCGCGCAAATAAAATAGCTTTGCTCTGCGCACACGGCCGTGACGAAGCACTTCGATTTTATCCACGCGGGGCGAATGAATCGGGAATGTTCTTTCCACTCCGATGCCATAAGATACGCGGCGCACGGTGATCGTCTCGGAAAGGCCGCCGCCTTTCATTGCGATCAGGTATCCCTCGAATGCCTGCAATCTTTCTCTCGTTCCCTCAACAACTTTTACATACACCTTAACGGTGTCTCCCACCTTCATGACGGGTAGGTCTGTCTTAAGCTGTTCGGCTTCTACTGCTCTGATAATATCGTTCATTTGAATTTCCTCCTTCCCCTACAGACGTTCATACCCGCATATTCGGGCAGCGGACCATCCTAATTCAAAAAACACTAAAATTTTATCACAACTCGATTGGAATATCAAGTTTGTTTTTCAGCCTTTCCAGGATTTTCATGTCTTCCCCGGTCAGTTCGGCGTCTTTAAGAAGCTCCGGCCGACACAGGAGGGTTTTCAGAAGGGCCTGTTCCCTCTGCCAGGAGGCAATATTTTTATGATGTCCGGAAAGAAGCACTTCCGGCACCTCCATCCCCTGAAACGAAAAAGGCCTTGTATACTGCGGGTATTCAAGCAAACCGCCGGAGAAACTCTCTTCGGACAGGGATTCGTCATTTGAGAGAACGCCGGGCACATAGCGCATTATACAGTCCATCAGAACCATTGCCGGCAGCTCGCCGCCTGTAAGAACATAGTCGCCAATGGATATCTCTTCGTCAATCAGGTGATCGAGGACGCGTTGGTCTACTCCTTCATAATGCCCGCATAAAATATTCACAACCTCATACTCTGCAAGTTCCGCGGCTTTGGACTGCGTCAAAACACGGCCTGCCGGGCTCATGTAAACGCTACGCGTTTTTTTCCCGGCGTACCGCTCGTCCAATGCCGAAAAGCAACTGAACAATGGCTGCGGCATAAGAAGCATCCCGGCTCCACCGCCAAAAGGATATGCGTCGACGCGGTTATGTTTATCTTCCGTATAGTCGCGGAAGTTAACGGTGTTGATTTCGATCAGCGCTCTAGAGATCGCCTTTTCGCATAGGCTTGTTCCCGTAAACCCGGAAAACATCTCGGGGAAAATCGTGAGACAATTAAATATCATAAACCGCAACCTCGGCAAGCCTTTGCGCATCCACTGTGATAACGCCGTTTTCGATATCCCGCACCAAAACGATATGCCCGACAGCCGGGAACATACAGGTTCCCTTTTCCAGTTTTACCACATAGACATCCGCGGCACCGTTCTGCAGGATATCCTGCAGAATACCGAGCGCCTTGCCCGTATCGTCCTTTACGGTGCAGCCGATCAGATCCTGGATATAGAACGCTCCTTCCGGAAGCTTGGCTGCATGTGCCCTGTCGATATACAGGAGCGTTCCACGCAGTTTTTCCGCATCGTCGCGGGTATCTATCCCCCGAAGCTTCAAATAGGCGTAGCGGGCGTCTATTCGTGCATTTTCAATATCCACCCGCTCATATTCTGTTTTCTTGAAATAAACAAACTCAAGATCAAGGAAACGGGATAAGCCGTCAGTAAAAGCATCTAGCTTCACCTCGCCCTTTATGCCTTGAGGTTTCAGAATGCGGCCCAGCTCGAAATACTCTGTCATATGATCTCGACAATATACTTTTTGGGCGACTTTGTTGTGGCAGCCTTTACCACGGTGCGGATCGCCTTGGCGATCCGTCCCTGCTTACCGATCACTTTGCCCATATCATCTGGCGCGACCGTAAGTTCGAGGATAAACGCATTGTCTTCCTCGCGCTCGGTTACACGGACCGCATCCGGTTGGTCCACCAGATTTTTGGCAATATATTCCACCAATTCACGCATTGTGATTCACCCTTCAGTTGATCGCGCCGCTTTTTTTCAGTAATGCGCGCGCCGTATCCGTAGGCTGTGCACCATTGCCGATCCAGCTTTGCGCTTTCTCGTTGTCAAGCTTCAGATCCTTGGTCAGCGGATCATAATAACCAAGTTCTTCAATGTACCTGCCATCGCGAGGTGCACGTTCATCCGCGACTACCATTCTGTAAAACGGCCGTTTCTTAGAACCCATTCTTTTTAATCTGATTTTTACTGACATAATATACCTCCAAATAATTTTTTAAATAAAACTTTATTATATTACCCGCTTTACGCGGTATGGAAAACTTGACTAAAATGGCATCTTCATCATGCCGCGCCGCTTCCCGCCTTTGCCTGAAAACTGCTTGAGCATCTTTTTCATCTGGTCGAACTGATTCAGGAGCCTGTTTACATCCTGCACCGCCGTTCCGCTGCCTGCGCTGATCCGTCGCCTGCGTGAGGCATTAATGACCTGAGGGTTCAGACGTTCTTCCCGTGTCATGGATTTTACAATAGCCTTGGTACGCTCAAGCTGCTTCTCGTCAACCGTCATGCCCTTCAGCTTATTGCCTCCCGGCATCATTGCCAGGATGTCGCTCATGGAACCCATATCCTGGAATTGTTCAAGCTGATCGAGAAAATCCTCAAGCGTAAGCTGGTCTTTGGCGATTTTTTTCTGCAATTCAACGGCTTTCTTTTCCTCGAAGGACGCCTCCGCTTTTTCAATGAGAGACATGACGTCCCCCATGCCAAGTATCCGCGAGGCCATACGGTCAGGATAGAACGGCTCGATATCTGAAAGCTTTTCGCCCACGCCCACAAATTTAATCGGCTTTCCTGTCACCGAACGAACGGACATCGCCGCGCCGCCGCGCGTATCCCCGTCGATTTTAGTCAGGATCACGCCGTCGATTCCGATATTATCATTAAATGTAGTCGCCGCATTGACCGCATCCTGACCGGTCATTGCATCAAGAACCAGCAGCGTTTCCGTTGGATTTGCCGTTTGCTTCAATTCTTTAAGCTCAGCCATCATTCCATCATCAATGTGAAGGCGGCCCGCCGTATCCACGATAATCATGTCGCAACCGAGCTTCAAGGCATATTTTGCCGCTTCCTTATAAATCTTAGAAGCGTTGTCCTGCCCCATATCGAACACGTCCACACCCACCTGTTCGCCTACCACATGCAACTGTTTGACGGCGGCGGGACGATAAATATCGCAGGCGACGAGCAACGGCTTTTTTCCTTTTTTCTTATAGTATCCGGCAAGCTTGGCGCAAAACGTTGTTTTGCCGGCGCCCTGAAGCCCCATCATCAAAAGCACTGTGGGCGGCGTACCGGCAAGCCGGATCTCCGACTGCCTGCCTCCAAGCAGTTCGGTCATTTCATCCCGAACGAGCTTGATTACCTGCTGCCCGGGCGTGAGACTTTCGAGTATCTCGGAACCAACAGCCTTTTCCGACAGCTCCTTGATAAATTTTTTAACGACGAGAAAGTTGACATCTGCCTCAAGCAGCACAAGTTTCACTTCGCGCATTGCCGCTTTGATATCTCCCTCAGAGAGTTTCCCGCGCGATGTCAGTTTCCTGAATACGTTTTGAAGTTTTTCCGCAATACCTTCAAATGCCATCTATTTCTCCTTGCTGTTTGCAACCAGACCGAGTTTGCCTTCCATATCCATGAGTTTTGCCTGTGCCCTTTTCAGGGTATCCAATACGCCCTGCCTCGATATTCCGCACTCCTGTGCAATCTCGGCGAGAGAGTAATCGTCATTGTAATAGAGTTCAAACATTTTAGCCTGTTTTTCCGTCAAAAATTTCCCATAGAAGTCGTAGTACAAGCTAAGACCTAAATCCTTTTCGCGCTTCATAACATACCGCCAGTCAGCCGTCTGCAATAGCCCTGCGGCCGATTGCTCTTATACTTGCAGTTTTGAAGCCAGCAGGCACTTTCGCTGTACAGCCTAAATGCAGGTACGCATTTCCCGCTTAAAGTCAAACCGCTTGTGCTCCAAAAACAGGTGTAAAGCAAACTGCCTTTACACCTGTTTTATTATACATGATTTTTGGAAAGTGTCAAGTACGATACCTTTACACAAACAATTTCAGCAACTGTTTCCGGGAGACCGGCCCTCCGTGCCCGGGATAAAAAACTTCCGCACCTGTCCGCTTCAAAGACTCTACGCTTCGACTGACCGCTCTGAAATCTTCCGCGATCCGTGCCCGGCTGATACCGCCCATATTCATGAGCGTATCCCCGACAATACATTTTTTTCCGACTATGATTCCGACAGAACCCGCCGTATGTCCGGGAAGTTCAATGATCTGCGCGTCGATCCCAAAACATCCCAAGTCCTGTCCGCCCCGCAAATAAAAAGCCGGGACAAACGGTTCGATATGCGTTCTGTTGATATTTGCCAGAGACGCCTTTTTAATAAAATAGCCGAGCAGGCCGCGCGAATCAATCGTATGAATACGGTTGTCACGCACAAGGGCCGCATCCGCTTCGTGCAGGGCAACTACCGCTCCAAATTCCCGTGCCAGAAATGCCGCGTTATATGCATGGTCAAAATGGCCGTGCGTCAACAGGATCAACTTAATATTCCACGGCCTCAGGGCCGACAACAATCTTTCCCTTGTAGCTTTTCGTCCCGTATCCACAAGCACGGCATGACCGTCCTTTTCGATCACAAAACAATTATCTCCGCCAAACCGCAAATGCGTTATATGCGTCTTCATATCATCCCAGTATCGCCCTCGCGAATTCGTGTGCGTCAAAAGGCTGCAGGTCGTCCACACCTTCGCCGACGCCGATGAAACGCACCGGTACGCCCGTCATATCCTTTACGGCGCATACAACGCCGCCTTTGGCCGTTCCGTCAAGTTTGGTCAGGATAATCCCGGTGAGCTTAACGCTTTTGTTAAACACTTCTGCCTGTGCGATGGCATTTTGTCCCGTCGTGGCATCCACTACAAGGAACGTTTCACGATTTGCACCTTCATATTCTTTATCGATGACCCTGTTGATTTTCTCCAGCTCGCTCATCAGGTTCTTTTTGTTGTGCAGGCGGCCGGCCGTATCAATAATCAACAAATCGCTGTCCGCAGCCTTTGCCGCATCGATCGCGTCATAAACGACAGCCGCCGGATCGGCGCCTTCCGCATACTTGATGACGCGTGCATTCGTGCGCTGGCCCCAGATTGAAAGCTGTTCCGCCGCCGCCGCGCGAAAGGTGTCTGCCGCTGCCAGAAGCACTTTTTTCCCTTGGATGTTATAGTAATTTGTCAACTTGCCAATAGCGGTCGTCTTCCCCACCCCGTTAACGCCTACAATCAGCATCACAGTTGGCTTTCTAATTTCCAGCGGCGGTGCGCTCATGTAATCGGCAAGGATATTCACAAGTATATCCTTGATTTCGGAAGAATCTGAAATTTTATTCTCCTTTACCTGGTCGCGCAAGGTCCCAATCACTTTCTCCGTGGTCGCATAACCGATATCTGAAAGGATCAAAGCCTCCTCGAGTTCTTCAAAAAACTCTTCGTCCACCTTACGAAAATTCTTGATTACATTGTTGACCTTGGCCGAAAAATTTTCCCTCGTTTTGTTTACACGCTCTTTTAGTTTATCAAAAAATCCCATATTTTGTAATCTCCTGTTTTTTAGAGTTCCACCGATACAATATCTGAAACCCCCTTTTCCTGCATTGCAATGCCGTAAAGCGTATCACAAATGGCCATAGAAGGTTTCCTGTGGGTAATAACGATGAACTGCAGCTCCTTGGAAAGGGTTTGCAGGTATTCTGAAAACCGAATCACGTTCGCGTCGTCGAGCGGTGCGTCTATCTCATCAAGGAGACAGATTGGCGAAGGATTGATATTGAGCATCGCAAACAAAAGTGCAATTGCCGTAAGTGCCTTTTCACCGCCGGACAAAAGACCGATATTCTGAAGCTTTTTGCCGGGCGGTTCCGCAATGATCTCCACTCCGCATTCCATGATGTCGCCCTCCCCGAGTTCGAGCTGCGCGTAGCCGCCGCCGAACAGGTCGTGGAACGTTTTTTGGAAATTTTCGTTAATCATGGCGAATTTTTCCCGGAAGCTCTCTTTCATACCAGATAAAAGGCCGTTTATCACAATCTGGAGATCGTTTCCAGCCGCGGTCAGGTCCTCGCGCTGAAGGACAAGGTTGTCATATCGTTCGCGCACACGTGTATAATCCTCGATGGCATTCGGATTTACCGCGCCCATTTCACGAATCCGTTCGCGAATCTCGTCGATTTCGCGCACACTTGCCTGATAGGCAAAATCTTTCTTGAGAAATGGAAGCGCGTTTGCATAGGTAAGGCCATAATCCTCCCACAGCTTGTTTTGGTAGTTCTCGCGCGATATTTCCAGCTTTTCCCTGCTTGCGATAAATTTATATTTTTGCTCAATCAGCAGATCTTTCTGTGTGTTAAGCGCTTCTACCCTGCCGGCTGTTTCTTCTGCCTGTACATTCCATTCATCACGCAGCGCAAGCTTGCCGCGCGCTTCTTCGCCCGCCTGCCGGATCCGTTCAAGTATCCCGTCAAGCTGTCCCCGCAGTTCTGCCTTGGAATGGGTAAGTTCTTTCATTTCCTCCGAAAGAGCGTCGCTGTTCTGCTGCAGCCGTCCGAGGCCGTCTTTTGCCTGCGCGATTAAAACGCGCAGATGCTCCGCCTCGCGCAGGAGGATATTTTTTTCGTTTGTAAGTTCTGATTGCTGAAGCTCTTGCGCGGAGAGACTATCCTTTATCGCCGATGTTTGGGCCGCCACGCCGGCAGCGCGCGCCTCCGCTTCCTCCTGACGCAGCCTAAGCGCTTCAAAATCCGCCTGCGCCTGCACCGTATCTTTTTTCAGCGCCTCGGTTGCCGCTTCCATCTGTTCACAATCGGTTACAGCTTCCGTCAGACGATCCGTCAGATCGGCCGTGACCTGTTCATTGCTTATGAACGTATCCTGGGCAGTTTGGAACTTTTGTTTTGCCTCTGCGGTTCTGATTTCCTGCTCACGCAGCTTCTGTAACGTTTCATGCTGCAAGCGCTGCGCGGCTTCGCTTTTTTTCACACATTCCCCAAGCGCTGCGTTCCATTCGGCGAGCAGCTTACGGTTCCCTGCAACATTTTCCGCGAGCTCCTGCGCCATTCGTTTGCGCGAAAGCAGCCCCGTATTGTTTTTTTTCAGGCTGCCGCCTGTGATAACCCCGCCCGGTTTTATAAAGTCGCCGTCCATCGTGACCGCGCGGAACGCGTAATCCGTTTTACGCATCAATGCGATTGCGCTGTCCATATCACGCACGATTACCGTACGGGAAAGCAGAAAATCGACGGCCGGACGAACTGCGTCCGAACAGCTGATTGCTTCACTGGCAACACATTCCACTCCATCCATATTGAGGAAAGACTTTTCTTCTTTTTGTAAAGTGCGCACCTTGAGCGACTTTGTGGGCAGGAAGGTGACACGGCCGAGATTGTTTTGCCGCAGGAAGGAAATAATATCCTTTGCGTCAGTGTCATTCTCTACGACGACGTTTTGAAGTGCGTTACCGAGGATCACTTCGATCGGCGTTTCATATTTTTTAGGAACGTCGACCAGTTCGGCAAGCACGCCCTTGATTTTACGGGAAATATCCGGTGCGTTCTTGGCCGCCTTAAACAGGGAACGAACGCTATCAAAATATCCCTCGTACTCATCACGCATATCATTCAGAAGCTTCAACCGCGACTCATCTTCGCTTAAACGGCGCGCCGTATCGGCGACTTTTTTTTCCGCCTGTGTACGCTCATCCTGTAAAACCCTGATCGTTTGCGCAGCCTCGTTCATCGCGGAACGCAGATCAGCGCTTTGGCGGTCACATTCCATAGCTTCACGCTTAAGCGACTCAATTGTTTGGCGGAGCTGTAAAACATGTGCGTTATGTCGATCGATTTCCGCTTGGGCCTGTTCTTTCTTCTGACTCAGGACCTCTGCCTTAACCTGCTTCTCATTGAGGTCGAGCAACATTGTCTGCAAAGCCGTGCGCGCGCTTTCCACCTCAGCACGTACGGAATCGATGCCCTCCTGGGCATCTCCCGATTTCCCGGTCACTTCCTTGATCCGGACGCGCAAGGCGAGGATTTCCGCATACTTTTCATCGATTGCAGTATTTTTCTCGCTGATCTGTACGTTCAATTCGCGAAGCTTTTGCTCGCTTTCTGCAATCTGCTCTTCATACGCATCGCGTTTCTCGTAATTTTCCTGCATAGCATGCTGGTTCGTATTCTCTTTTTCTGCCAGCAAATTAAGGGAGCCTTTTAAGCGTTCCTGTTCGCTCATCTGTTCGCCGAGACGGACATTCTGTTCCTCGATTTCATCCTGCAACCGGCTAAGCTGCTTTTTGATCTCTAAAACATGTGCGTTTTCCAGCGCAATCTGCTCTGTCAAATCCTGAAATTCCTGCTCATTTTCCCGGACCTGCTCCTCCGTTTTGGCGATTCGTTCACCCGTTCGGTCATATTGATACAAATAAAGGTTGATCTCAAGCTCTTTTAAACGATCTCGCAGCGTAAGATAATCACGCGCTTCATTCATCTGCTTTTCGAGCGGTTCGATCTGTGAGGAAAGCTCCGAAATGATGTCGTCAATCCGGGTGATGTTATCGTTTGTTTTACGCAGGTTACGCTCCGCTTCTTCCTTGCGGACGCGGTATTTCATAATACCCGCCGCTTCTTCAAACACCTTCCTGCGGTCAGTCGCCTTGCTTGTCAGTATTTCGTCGATCTTTCCCTGCCCAATGATAGAGTATCCTTCCCTGCCGATGCCCGTGTCGCGAAACAGTTCAAGAATATCTTTCAAACGGCAGTTGGTATTGTTGATGGAATATTCGCTTTCTCCAGAGCGATACATTTTCCGGCGCACCGCAATTTCCGTATATTCAGACTTGATACGCATATCGGAATTGTCAAAAATAAGAGCGACCTCGCAGTATCCTTTTTTACTGCGTGTTTGCGTCCCATTAAAAATCACATCCTGCATGCTTGTGCCGCGCAGGTTTTTAGAGCTCTGTTCTCCCAGTACCCAGCGCATGGCATCGGCAATATTGCTTTTGCCGCTGCCGTTCGGCCCGACCACACCAGTGATTCCCTTATTGATAATGATTTCCTTTTTGTTACAGAAGGATTTGAACCCATTGAGTTCGATTCGTTTCAGGAACACTTATTTTTGCCCGCTTTCCTCAATGATTTTGGTCATCGTGTATACGTTTGCGAATTTCTTCCTAAAATATGGATTAAGCAGCTTCAAAATCAAAAACGCAACGGCCGCGAAGATGATCCCCAGAATCGCGGCAAGCGCATCCTTTACCGGAAAGACATCCTGCGGGATGACATATCCAAGCCACACGCCTAAAAACAGCATCAACAATGGAAAGATGTATGCGACCGCCGACGACTGGAGCGCATTTTTTGTTGTAAACTGCACCTCAACCCGGTCGCCTTCCCGCGCATGCAAAAGGTTTTTCATTGTAACGGTGATATCATTTTGCCCGCTGAGCATACCGCATGCGCCGCATTTGGAACATGCGGAAGTGCGCTCGAACAAAACATATGCCGTATCTCCGGCTGTTTTCGTTACAAGGCCCGATTCATTCATTCTTCCACACCTGCCAGATATCTTATCGCCGCACCCGCCATAAGAAGCCCGCACACAGAAGGCACGAACGAAATACTGGCCGGTGCATTTTTTCCACTCTCGCTCAATCCTGTTTTGCGAGGAAGCTCGTCCGAGCAAACCACCCGGAGCCTTTTGATCCCCGCATCCCGCAGCCGCTTCCGCAACCTCTTCGCAATCGGGTCGCACGTTGTGCGAAATAAATCCATTACAGCAAAGCGCTCCGGATACAGCTTATTACCTGCGCCCATAGAGGAAATTATTTCAATTTCCCGCCCAGCACAGTTTAGAATCAGGCTTTCCTTTGACCGCAAACTGTCGATCGCATCAATGACAAAGTCGAACTTATGGGCAAAAATTTCATCGCTGCTTGCTTCATCGTAAAAGCGGTCAATGGCAACAGCATTGATCGCTGGGTTGATATCACGGACACGCGCTGCCATTACCTCCGCCTTTTTACTGCCAACCGTAGAAGAAAGAGCCACCAGCTGGCGGTTGCAATTGGACGGCTGCACTATGTCGTTGTCGATCAGGTAAAGCGTACCGATTCCTGCCCGCGCAAGTGCTTCTGCGGCAAACGAACCGACTCCGCCGACTCCGAACACGGCGACAGAGGAAGCGCGCAAACGCCCAGCCCCCTCTTCACCGATCAATGCTACCGTTCTGGAATCGTCAAGCATCAGTTTTCATCCACTTTGATATGCAGTTCTCGCAACTGCTTCCTGTCTACCGTATCGGGCGCCTTCGACATCAGATCGGACGCGTTCTGCACCTTGGGGAATGCGATCACGTCGCGAATCGATTCCACGCCTGTCATCAGCATTGCCAGACGGTCAAGGCCATAGGCAAGTCCGCCGTGCGGCGGCGTACCATATTTTAAAGCTTCGAGCAGGAAGCCGAATCGCTCCCATGCTTCTTCCTTGGAGAAGCCTAGCGCCTCGAACATCTTTTCCTGCAGCTCCGTGCTGTGGATCCTAATACTGCCGCCGCCGATCTCATTACCGTTCAACACAATATCGTACGCCTTTGCGCGCGCATGCTCCGGATCGCTCGTCACCTTATCGACATCCTCATCCATAGGCGATGTGAACGGATGGTGCTTTGCTACATAGCGCTTTTCCTCTTCGCTGTATTCGAACAACGGAAATTCGGTTATCCACAGGAGGTCCCACGTGTTGTCCTCGATCAAGTCAAGCTTTTCAGCCAGCTTCAGGCGCAGCGCACCAAGTGAATCATAGACAACGGAATTTTTATCCCCCACGAAGAACAGGATATCCCCCACTTTGCCGTCCAGACGTTCCATGATCCCGTCGATTTCTTCTTGTGTCATAAATTTCGTAATCGGTGAATTGAGTCCGTCCTCACGAATGGAAATCCATGCCATTCCCTTTGCGCCGTATATTTTGACAAAATCGACCAGCGCGTCGATCTCGCGCCGGGCGAGGATATTCGCGCAGCCCTTGGCGTTGATCGCGCGCACGCTGCCGCCGTTTTTTACGACCGAACTGAATACCTTGAATTCGCTTCCCGCCACGATGTCGCTTACATCCTTAAGCTCCAGCCCAAAACGCGTGTCCGGCTTATCGCTTCCGAAGCGGTTCATCGCCTCTTGGTAGGAAAGACGCTTTAAAGGAAGCTTTACATCTATATCGAGCACATCCTTAAAGACTCTTTGCAGCAAGCCTTCATGCAGGGTCATTACATCGTCCGCATCCACAAAAGACATTTCCGTATCGATCTGCGTAAATTCCGGCTGGCGGTCGGCACGCAGGTCCTCGTCCCTGAAGCATTTTGTAATCTGGAAATAGCGGTCATAACCCGAGATCATCAGGATTTGCTTGAAAAGCTGCGGAGATTGCGGAAGCGCATAAAAGCATCCCGGATGAATGCGGGACGGGACCAGATAGTCCCTCGCACCCTCCGGCGTGCTCTTTTGTAGCATGGGAGTTTCGATATCGAGAAAGCCGTTTTCAGTTAAATAGGCACGCGCAGAATTTGCAATCTTGTTACGCAGCATCAGGTTTTTTTGCATCTCCGGACGGCGCAGGTCGAGATAGCGGTATTTCAGGCGTAACTCTTCACGCACCTTGTTGCCGTCTTCGATCTCAAACGGAGGAGTTTCAGATTTGCTGAGGATCTTAAGTTCGCGCACCTTGACCTCAATCAGGCCGGTAGGCAGCTTGGGATTGACCGTATCTTCCGAACGCTCTACAATTTTGCCCTTTACCGCGAGCACAAATTCGCTGCGAATACTGCCGACCTTATCAAAATCTCCCTGAAACATGGATTCATCAAATACGACCTGCATAATCCCCGAGCGGTCCCGTAAATCCACAAACACAAGGCCGCCAAGGTCGCGGCGCGTATCTGCCCAGCCCATCAGCGTTACTTCCCTGCCAATGTCATCCGTAGTAAATTCTGCACACAGCGCAGTGCGCTTCCAATCGCCTAAAAATTCTCCCATGATTTTCTCTCCCAAAATAGTAATTCTTTTATATCAATTCCTTGATTTCACTTTGAACAACGACACGTTCTTCACCCGTTTTCATGGTCTTCAGAACCACCGTTCCATCCGCGAGCTCGGTTTCACCGATAACTCCGACAAATTTTGCGCCGATTTTATCCGCATATTTGAACTGCGCCTTAATGCTGCGCGCACAATGATCCATATCCGCCTTTACACCTGCACAGCGCAAGTCGCGTACCAGTTGCGCGGCGCGTAGGCGCGCCTGGTGTCCATGTGTGCACAAAAAGACGTCGGTAAGCGCCGGGCGCTCAATTTTGATCCCTTCATTTTCCATGACGAGCAAAAGGCGCTCAATTCCCATACCAAAACCGATTCCCGGAAGTTCCGGCCCTCCGACCTGCTTCATCAGCTTGTCGTACCTGCCGCCGCCGCACACCGTTCCCTGCGCGCCAATGCTGTTGGAAATGATTTCAAATACGGTCTTAGTATAATAATCGAGACCGCGCACAATAAACGGATTGACCGCATATTCAATGCCCAGGGCATCCAGATACTTTTTCAACGCTTTAAAATGGGCCGAACATTCCTCGCACAAGTGGTCGATCATAAGCGGCGCGCTTTTCACCACCATCCGGCACCCTTCCTCCTTGCAGTCGAGCGCGCGCAGGGGATTGCGGTCCATGCGCTCGTTGCAGGCTTCGCACAATTTGTCCGCGTGTCCGTGCAGGTATTCCCTGAGCAGTTCGTTATACCGTGGACGGCATTTTTCACATCCGATGCTATTGATGTTGAGCCGCAGGTTTTCAAGGCCCAGTTCATTGAGAAGTGTAAGCGCTATATTGATTACTTCCGCATCAATGCTCGCGTCCGGCGCACCGAAGACCTCCACGCCAAACTGGTGGTGCTCCCTCAGCCTTCCGGACTGCGGTTTTTCGTAGCGGAACACCGGAGCGCTCAGATAATACATCTTTGTCGGCTGCGCGTTTGACGGCAATCCGCCCTCAAGGAATGCGCGTACGACTCCTGCCGTTCCCTCAGGACGAAGCGTAATTGACCGATTGCCCTTATCGTTGAAGGTGTACATTTCCTTCTGTACAATGTCCGTCGTATCACCGACGCCGCGCAGGAAAAGCTCCGTATGTTCAAAAATAGGCGTGCGGATTTCCCGATATCCGGCCAGTGCGGTGATTTTCCGCACAAGATTCTCTATATATTGCCATTTATAGCTCTCCTGAGGGAGAACATCCTTTGTCCCTTTCGGGGCTTTTACTGCCACGTTACAGTTACCTCCTGTATCCTGAAAACAATATAAAACATAAAAAAACAACGTCCTGAAACAGACAGGGACGAAGTTAAAATCCGCGGTACCACCCATGTTGAGAAACAAGTTTCTCCGCTCTTGCCAATAACGCCGGCCTGCGCCCGCAGCTAATCACAAAACTGCTTTCACAACGGAAGCTCCATGGTGTTCTTCACCGCATCTTAAACGCACAGCCGCTTTCAGCCGCGGCGGCCGCTCTCTTGTCGCAAGGCATACGGTTACTCTCCATTTCATCACCTTTACCAATTAATTTTATTATACCGGGAAAACGAAAGCGTGTCAATAAACCGCGGCATCCCTGTCGTTCAAATAAGAAATAACCTCCCTCGCCAAAACGATCCTCACGGTCTTATCATCCGTCCTTTCTATTCACAGCAGTTTTCCGAACGGCAGCATGCCCCCCGCCCGCAGCCCGGAGGGATGGACGCCCGTTTACATATATTTTCAGGCACCTGCCCGCGTGTTTCAAAACAGCTTTTTTTTGCGGTCAGCCATTTCTTCCGTGCGGTCGATATAATTTTTCAAATCTTTTACATTTGGCGCGCGCTCAATCAAATTTTTTTCAGTGAACAGCCGCTTTGAAATCGCTCCTGCACCAAACGCAAGATTACTGACGGTTTCCTCCATGATATCGATGTTGTAAATACACTCTTGCCCGGGCAGCGCAAAGCCGACATTTTCAAGATTTCCGCTCATATACTTCTGGCGGTAGAGATAGTATGGAAGATACCCTTTTTGAGAAAGAAATTCCTGCGCGAATTCCACCATCTCCGAGACCGTCTCAGCTCCCGGCAAATCGTTTTGACGTTCCTCGGCGAAAGCTGAAGATTGCTTGATCGCAAGCGTATGCACCGTCACATTGCCGGGTGAAAATACCATAATATCCTTAAGGGTTTTTTCAACATCGCCTACATCCTCACGGGGCAATCCGAGTATAATATCGGTATTGATGCTTTGGAAACCTACTTTTTTGGCAAGGGCAAAAGCACGTTCAAATTCCGATGCCGTATGCCGCCGCCCGATAAGCTTGAGCGTGCTGTCGTTTGTCGTCTGCGCATTGATGCTGATGCGCTCCACTCCATATTCTTTCAATATGTGCAGCTTTTCTTCCGTTACCGTATCCGGCCTTCCCGCCTCAACCGTAAATTCCATATGCTGCGAGAACAACCCGCCGGCTTTTTTTAAAACCTGTTCAAGATCGTGCGGCTCAAGCGCTGTCGGCGTGCCGCCGCCGATATACAAGGCCCGGATACGATACTGATCCATGACCTCTTTCAGTGCGTCAAGTTCATAAAATAACCGCGGAAGATATTGATCCTTGATGGTCTCGTTGAATGTCAGATCGCGCGAAATAAAGGAACAATATTTGCATCTGGAAATGCAGAAGGGAATTCCGATATAGATATCGATATCCTCTCCACCGACATCCTTCAGGAACGGCTCCTGCACACGGCAAATCGTTTCCGCAAGCTGTGTTTTGGCTTCCGAAACGCGGTAATGGTCCACAAAAATCTTATGCGCTTCTCCTTTCCCGCGCCGATTTGAAAGCTCGCGGAAAAGTTTGGTGGGCCGGATGCCCGTAAGCGAGCCCCAGGGCATTTCTTTCTGATGGACATCCCGCATAATGCGGTAAATAAGCTGCTTTACAGTATGCTTTTTCAATTTCTTCGCAAGCAACGTACCTGCGGTGATATCGACCGGTTCTTTTTTATCATCCGCAAACTCCGGCCGCTCTTCGAGGACGGCTATTTTTTTGCCTGCGTCATAATATTCCGCGCGATTGCGCCAGCCGGTTTCGTCCCGCCAAAAAAAATGCCGCAGAACTGTGCCGGCATTCATTTGGTTTTTGTCATCAAGTTTCAGAATATGTTTCTCCTCCGGCAGGAACAGCCGGATTTCTTCGCAGATATCGTTGAAAAACGAAGGCGTTTCCGTGTAAAGTGAAAACATAATTTACCATCCCATATATGGATTCATCGCTTTTTCCCGGCCAAGCGTAGTCAAAGCGCCATGACCGGGATAAACGTCATAGTCTTCCGCAAGCTCTTTCAAGCGCTGCAGGGAAGCACGCATCTCTTCCATGTTGCTCCCCGGAAAATCCGTCCGGCCGATAGAGCCTTCAAACAGGGTGTCGCCGGAAAAGAGTACGCCGTTTCCAAGAAAGCAAACGCTGCCTTGGGAATGCCCGGGCGTATGGAGCACACGCAGCGTCAAATTCCCCGCATTTACCGTATCGCCGTCCTTCAACAGGATATCAGCCGGACCGATACTGAACGGGCGCCCCATAAAGCTGGAAAGATTAGCGGTGCCGGAGGTCAGCATCTCCGCATCCTTTTCATGCACCGCGACCTTTGCGTGATAGCGTTTCCTTAGCTCGTCCACCGCACCGATATGATCGGCATGGCCGTGCGTAAGGAGAATATAGGAGACTTCGAGCCCCAGACGGTCGATTTGTTCTTCGATTTTCCGGGCATCGTCCCCCGGATCGATCACAATCGCCGTCCCGGAATCCCCATCCGTCGCAATATATGCATTTTCGAGCAAAGCGCCCGTCATTACCGGAATTACTTTCATGTCAAAATTCCTTTTTGCTGTCAAGCAGGATTGTCACAGGCCCGTCGTTTATAAGCGAGACCTGCATTTCCGCCTGAAATTTTCCAATTTGTATTTTCTCATATTTTTTACAAAACAGAAAGACGCATCTTTCAAATAAGTCGCGCGCCGTATCCGGAGAGGCCGCTCTGATATAACTTGGCCGCCTTCCCTTGCGGGCATCTCCATAGAGAGTAAACTGGGAAACAACGAGTATTTCTCCGGCGACATCTTTCACGGAAAGGTTCATAACAGCTTCTGAATCCTCAAAGATTCGCAGGTTAACACACTTTTCTGCAATATAGTCCATATCTTTTTCTGTATCTTCCGTGGAAATACCCAGCAGCACAAGAAGTCCCATATCGATTTTGCTGACCGTTTCACCGTCCACGGCGACAGCAGCGTTCTTTACCCGCTGCACTACAGCACGCATAGTTTTACCCTCTCAATAATTCACGCGGAATACATCCCGTACGCCCTTCAGAGCTTTCAGCTTATTCATCAAGTCGTGAAGATCCTGAACGGAAGTAATATTGGAACGCAGGGAAATCGTAGCAACGCCATTCTTGGCGGAATGTGCGTTGATGGCGGTGATATCCCGTCCCATATTGTACATTGCCTGGGCGATTTCCACCATCAAGCCCGGCCTGTCATCCGCTACGATCTGTATTTCAACGTTATAGGAAGTCGTCTGGTCTCCTGCCCATGCGACCTCGATCAGGCGCTCTTTATCTACATTATGAAGATTTTTGCATTCCTTCGTATGTACGCATACGCCCCGCCCACGCGTAATATAGCCGATGATATCGTCGCCGGGAACGGGATTGCAGCATTTTGCGAAACGCACCGCAAGCCCCGTATTGCCCTCAACGGTAATATCTTCTTCCGCTCCTTTTCCGGTGCGTTTCACGATCTTCAGTTCTTCCGAACCGGAGTCGATCTTATTGGCCATCTTAAACTGTTCGATCAGCTTGGAAAGAATCTGGTTGGCGGAAAGAGCGCCATATCCAATTGCCGCAAACATATCGTCCTGTGAATTGAGTGTAAACCGTTTATACAGGACGCTCAGCCAGTCCGGCTTCAAAAGCTGTTCGTACAGGTTATATCCCTGCCGCTTGGCCTCCTTTTCCAGCATTTCGCGGCCTTTAACGATATTTTCTTCCTTAAGCTGCTTTTTGAACCATTGCTTGATTTTGCTCCGCGCCTGCGCGGTCTTGACAAATTTCAGCCAATCCCTGCTCGGAGTCGCGGAATTCGAGGTAATAATCTCAACAATATCCCCCGTCCGAAGCTTATAATCAAGCGGAACTATTTTACCGTTTATCTTCGCGCCTACGCATTTATTGCCTATAGCGCTGTGGACGCTGTAAGCAAAATCGAGCGGAGTCGCGCCCGCGACAAAATCCTTTACATCTCCCTTTGGCGTAAATACAAAAACATTGTCCGCAAACAGGTCGACCTTAAGCGTCTCCATAAATTCCTTGGAGTCTTTGAGGTCGTTCTGCCACTCCATCAGCTCACGCAGCCATGCAAGCTTGGAATCCATGCCCGATTCCTTGCCGCCTTCTTTATACTTCCAATGCGCGGCGATTCCGTATTCGGCCGTACGGTGCATGTCGTACGTACGGATCTGCACCTCGAACGGCTTGCCGTCCTCGCCTAAAAGCGTCGTGTGCAGCGACTGGTACATGTTTTGCTTGGGCACGGCAATATAGTCCTTAAAACGCAGCGGTATCGGCTTCCACATGGTATGGACAATACCGAGCACCCCATAACAATCCTTGATACTCGATACAATAATACGGATTGCGATAAGATCATAGACTTCTTCAAAAACCTTATGCTTTTCCCGCATCTTTTTATAGATACTGTAAATATGTTTTGGCCGGCCCTCAATCTCAGCCTTGATCTTCATCTCGGCAAACTTATCTTCCAGTTTTACAATAACCGAATTGATCTGCTTTTCGCGCTCTTCGCGGGTCGATGCAATCTTATTCGCAATTTCAAAATATTCATCCGGATGCAGGAATTTAAGCGATAAATCCTCCAATTCCCACTGAATTGCGCTGATACCCAACCGATGTGCGAGCGGCGCATAAATCTCAAGCGTTTCCGTTGCCTTTTCGATCTGTTTGTTTTCGGACTGATATTTCAGTGTCCGCATGTTATGCAAACGGTCGGCCAGCTTGATAATGACGACACGAATATCGGAAGCCATGGCAAGAAACATTTTACGCAGGCTTTCCCACTGCTGCTCTTCGCGCGTTTTAAAATCATAATTATTGAGCTTGGTAACGCCGTCGACCAATTTAGCGATCTCGGGCGTAAACTCCCGGCCAATGTCTTCCGTGGTAAGCTGCGTATCCTCTACCGCATCGTGGAGAATCGTAGCGACGATTGTGGTGGTGTCAAGCCCGAGGTCGGCAACAATATCCGCAACCGCGAGAGGGTGCGTAAAAAAAGGCTCGCCGGAATGACGAAGCTGTCCTGCATGGGCATTCTCCGCCATCACAAACGCCTTTTCCAGCATTGGATCATCTTCAAGCTTATGCCGCCTGATAAAATCGTTATAGTATTCCGACACCCAAACTACTCCCAATCAATACTGTACCAAGGAAAACACGTCGTATCCGCCGAGCGCGTCTCTTCCTCCAAGGTCTGTCAGTTCAATTACAAAATTCAGCGAAACGACTTCCGCTCCCGCAAGCTCTACAAGTTCGCACGCAGCTTTCGCAGTTCCCCCCGTTGCCAGTAAATCATCAAAAATTGCAATGCGCATCCCTTCTTTTACCGCATCCTTATGCATTTCGAGCTGCCCCGTCCCATATTCGAGCTGGTATTCCACATGATAGACGTCCGCAGGCAGCTTTCCTTTTTTACGGACTGGGACAATCCCTTTTCTCAACAAATAGGCCACCGGAGAGCCAAACAAAAATCCGCGCGCATCAAGCACAACGATCATATCGATATCCTGTCCCTTTACGCGCTCTGCCAATGTATCCGTTACATATTCAAATGCTTCCGGGTCTTTGATCAGAGTCGTAATATCTCGAAAGATCACACCTTTTTCCGGAAAGTCCTCGATGTTTCTGATTTTTGCCTTCAAATCCATTTTATTTCTCCCCTGAACCAAACTTTTGATATACCGCACTGTCGGAAAGCTCACGTTTTCCGGAACGTATCACAATGTGTATTCTATCATTTTTTTGTATTTCTAGCAAACCTATTTCCTCAAACACGGTCAGCGCAAATATAATTTTTTCATCCGTGAACTCGGCGGCATATTTCTGCAGGAACCGGACAAGTTTTTCCTCGTCCGGAAAAAAAGCTTTCTTTTCGCTGACGTTTTTTAAAATCGCATAAACCCCGAGCAGGCCTTCACGGCCGATAAAAAAAGCGTTTCGTTCGGCTTCAGTTGGCACTGCCGCCTTTCGCAAATATTCCTGCGTCTGCCGCATCTTGTGTTCAAATGGCTCGTCATAGGAAAGCGTACTTACAATCATCTGCGGCTTCATGTCAAATGTATTGATATTAAGCGTGCCCACGATATCCGCATACCCTGGAACCGCGGCGGCCTGCGTGCCGAAGATTACGGCATTCACGGCTCTTCCGCCCTTTGCGATACGGAATTTTGCATGCTTATCTTCGCCAATCGACCGAATATCTTCGATGTGCGCACCGCTTATTAAAAGCTCTACCTGTTCATTTTTGAAACCAAACGGGCGGAGCATTTCAAGTTCCGAAATCAATGAATTCGATACCTCTGACGGGGTGATTCCAAGATCGTATGTCTTAAGGGGCTTGAACACCTCTTCATCATAATGCTCTTTTAGGAATTCGTTTAAACGGTGGATTAACTGCGGGAGGTGCTCTTCACGAATGGTAAGGCCCGCCGCTCCTGCATGTCCTCCGAATTTTTCGTATACCTTTGCCTGAGAATTCAATGCCTCATAAATATTAACGCCGGGAATGCTTCGCGCAGAACCGGTGTAGACGCCTGGCTCAGATTCGCCAAGAAGAATCGTCGGCTTCACATAGCGTTCAGAGACCTTGGAAGCAGCAAGCCCGACGATCCCAATATCCCAATCGTGTTTATAAAGGACGATCACCTTATGATCGGAATCCCCGCTTTCTTCCTGCATTTTCATCGCCTCGGCAACAACCTTTTCCTGCCGCTGCTGCCTGTCTGTATTAAGGGAGCAGAGCTCTTCCGCAAGTTGCTCGAGCCTCGCGGAGTCGTTTTCTGTCAAAAGTTCAAAGGCGACCTTTGCTGTGGAAATCCTGCCCGCGGCATTGATGCGCGGGGCAAGCACGAACGACACGGTCTGCGCATCGATATTGGAAGTGCGCTTGACGCATGCTTTTTTTATCAGCGCGCCGATCCCGGGATTCGGATCCTCGTTGAGACGACGAAGGCCCAGCGCTGCGATGGCGCGGTTTTCCCCAAGCAATGGCACAATATCCGCAATGGTTGCAAGTGCTGCAATATCGATCATTTCAAGCGCCGCGTCGCCGATCAACGCCTGTGAAAGCTTAAACGCGATTCCGGCTCCGCAGAGGGAATCGAAGGGATACGTTTCCTCCTGACGCTTCGGATTCAGGATATAATCCGCCTTTGGCAAGACATACGGGCATTCATGATGATCGGTCAAAATCGTCGTCATGCCCATTTCCCGTGCCCGTTCTATCTCCTGCGTACTTGTAATCCCACAGTCCACAGTAATCAGCAGAGAGATACCCTGCAGCCGTTCGATATTTTCCATTGTAAGCCCATACCCATGCTCCATCCGGTTCGGAAGAAATACTTCCACCTTCGCGCCCATCTGGCTCAATGTTTTGTACAGGATCGCGCTTGCGGATATCCCGTCCGCATCATAGTCTCCATATACGCAAATTTTTCCTTTTGCCGCAATGGTATGCTTGACCGCGCTTACGGCATCGTGCATATCGGCGAAGGAAAACGGATCCCGCAACTGGCTGACGTCCGGCTTCAGGAAATCACGCGCTTCCTGCGGGTCCACGATTCCCCGCGCACACAAAAGCGAGGCTGTCAGCCTCGATAATTTCAAGGCTTTCCGCAGCCTGTCAATTGCCCGCGGGTCATTATTCACTTGAGGCTTCTGTTTCAGGATATACCTCATATTGTCTCCTTAGAAAAAAGACCCCCTCACAGGAGGTCTTTTTTGTTTTTTGGATCAGCCGCTCACACAGGAATACCTGCTGCCCCGCTGCCGGATTAAGCTTTTGCCGCTTTTTTCTTCGGCTTTGCTTTGGCCTTGCTTCTCTGCTGCTTTTTCCTGTCGAACCGGTCCGCAAGGAGCGCCCACATCGGCGCGGCCAGCAACACGGAAGAATATACGCCCGCCAGCAGCCCCACGATGATCGGAAAAGAAAATTCCTTGATCGTCGGGACGCCAAAGATATACAGGCACACGATCATAATCAGCGTCGTAACAGACGTATTGATCGTACGCGTAAGTGTTTCCTTAATGCTCGTATCGGAGATTTCTGTACGCGTGAAGTGTTTGGTCCCCATCACCTTGAGGTTATCCCTGACACGGTCGAATATCACGATCGTATTATTGATGGAATATCCGATAATCGTCAGGCACGCCGCAATGAACGCACTATTGATCTGGATTTGCAGGATACACATGATGGCAATCATAATGCCGACATCATGGACCAACATAACGACTGCGCTGATACCGTTGAAAAGCTGGAACCTGATCCAAATATAAATCAACATCAGCCCGCATGCGATCGCTACTGCAAGGAATGCGTTGCGGACCAGCTCCGAGCTGGCAACGCCGCCGACCTTATCAACCGACACGATTTCAGCATCGGGATAGGTTTGCCGGATATCTGTCAGAATTGCTTCGTTGGTCGTGGACTGCAGTTCATCAGTATCAAGCGTGCGCATACGAACTTCGGCCTGCGTATATCCCTCTCCGGCCTTCACGATCGGCGAATCACCCATCCCGTTATTGTCGAGTGCTTTCTGCACGACATCCGTATCGAATTCGCCTTTAAAGTCAATAGACACAATGCTGCCGCCCGTAAAATCAATTCCGAGGTTGAGGCCGCCGTTGATAACGCCAAAGATGATCCCCAGCACAATAATAATAATCGGCACAATCAAAAATTTTTTGAAGTGTTTCGTAATCACTGCGCGCCACCTCCTTCTTTCGCCGCTTTAGCAGCTTCGCGAAGCTGTCTTGCCATCGCCATAAACACATTGGGGTTTTTAATATTCAGGTTGATAAACATCTTAAGAATCCCGCGCGTGATGGCAAGGGCCGAAATCATGGATACAACGATACTGATAATCAAAGTATACGCAAAGCTCTTAAGCGTACCTGTACCAAAGGCCGCAAGTACGATGGCGCAAATCAGGGTCGTGACGTTGGAATCGAGGATTGTGACAAATGCTTTTTGAAATCCCCCGTTGAAGGAAGTACGCAATGTTTTTCCCGACCGGAATTCTTCCTTGAAACGCTCGAATATGATGACATTCGCATCGACCGCCATTCCGATACCAAGTATGATGCCCGCGATACCCGGCAGTGTCAGCTGTACACCCGGAACGCTGCCGAGAAGCAACAATACGAAGCAGACATAGGCCACGAGCGCCATGCAGGCCACAAGGCCTGGCAGCCTGTAATAAATCAGTATAAACGCAAATAGGATCGCAAGGCCAATAAGTCCCGCCATAATGCTGTTCTGGAGCGCACCCGCACCAAGGGTCGCGCTGATGGAACGCACCTCAATTTCCTGTAAATCGAGCGGCAACGCACCGCTTTCGATCTGCATTGCAAGGTCCTGTGCGCTTTCCGCAGTGAAGTTTCCTGTAATCTGGCCCTTTCCGTCGGCAATGATGCTGTCGACCTTCGGAGCGGAAATCGTCTCTCCGTCTATCGTAATGGAAATCGTTTGCTTAAGGAATTCTTCAGTGGCGGCGGCAAATTTCTCCGCGCCCGCCTGTGTCAGTTCAAAGCTTACGACATATTCCAGGGTCTGGGGGTTCTGCCCCGCCTGCGCACTCGCAATATCGCTTCCCTCGAGAACGGTATTTCCGTTCGGATCAACAAATTCCAGTTTAGCGGGCGTCCCTATAAATTCGGCGACCTCGTTCGGATCCTGGATTTCGCTGGTGCTGTTGATTGGTATCTCAACACGGATCCGGTCCGTTCCCTGCTTGGTTACAGTCGCCTCCGTGAAGCCCTTTGCATCGAGCCTGTCACGAAGTACTAGCATCGCGCCATCCATCTTTTCATCAAAATTATCGACTGATGTATCAGTTGCCTGATAAACGGTGTATACACCGCCCGTCAGGTCCAGTCCCTGTTGGATACCATTGAGCGGCTTGACTTCATAAATTCCAACACTGAAACCGTTGATGACAACAAAACACAACAAAGCGATGAGTACGAATGTAACGATGATGCCGACTAAGCTACGTTTTTTCATCAATGTTCCTCCTACCTTCTAAATTGTCAGACAAAATCAAGCCTTTGTCCGCTGTGAAAAAGAAAAACTGCAATTATTCCAGTTAAAAAACTCACCTTAATATTATATAGCCGCGCAGGTAAATAGTCAATTGCAAAACCAAGCCCTAAAAATCGAAGAGACTCAGCTGATTGGTCTGTGAAAGGCCGGTAAGCGTTCCCATTTTCTGCATCTCATCAATTACGGAAGAGGAAAGCTTAGCGCGTTTCCGCAGGTCTTCTATGGAGATAAAAGCTCCTTTCTCGCGCTCTTCCACCACTTTTGCCGCCGCGTTACCACCCAGTTTCGGAATAGAAAGGAACGGCAGGCGCAGTCCCCCCTCTTCGATCAGGAATTTTTCCGCATCAGAACGGTTCAGGTCTACCGGCAGGAAATGATAGCCACGCAGATACATTTCACAAGCCACCTCGAGCATGGTTGCCATGTTCTTCTCATTCGCTGTCGCATTTCCATTGTTCTCGATCATTTGCCAGTTCTTTTTGATGTCGTCCAGCCCGCCGAGAACATAGGACGCATCAAAGTCATTGGAGCGAACCGTGAAATAAGAGGAATAGAATGCCTCCGGGTAATGCACCTTGCAGTAGGCGATGCGGTATGCCATGATAACATAGGCCACGGCGTGCGCCTTTGGGAACATATATTTGATCTTCTTACAGGATTCAACGAACCAGTCCGCAATATGCGCGTCGTCAAGCGCTCTTTGCATGTCTTCCGTGAATCCGTTTTTCGCGACCTTGCCCTTACGGGTAGCTTCCATGATAAAGAATGCCATTCGCTTCTCCACGCCTTTATCCACCAGGTAGTTCATGATGTCGTCGCGCGTACAGATTGCTTCCTTCAGTGTGCAGGTCCCTGCTTTGATCAGGTCCTGCGCGTTTCCCAACCACACATCCGTACCGTGGGACAGGCCGCTGATCCGCACGATTTCAGACATTGTTGTCGGCTTCGTATCCATCAGCATCTGGCGTACAAATTTTGTGCCGAACTCAGGGATGCCGAGCGTCCCTGTCTGTATTCCCAGCAAATCCTTTGATTTCAACCCCAGCGGCCCCAGACCGGAGAACAATTCCATCGTCGGTTTATCATCCAGCGGGATCGTGAGCGGGTCAATTCCCGTAGCATCCTGTAGGAGCCTGATGATAGTCGGCACATCATGGCCGAGGATATCGAGTTTAATCAGGATGTCATGCATGGAGTTGAAATCAAAATGTGTCGTGACCCATTCCGCTTCCGCTGAATCTGCCGGTTTTTGCACGGGAGTAAAATCATAAACTTCCATGTCGTGCGGCACGATCACAATTCCGCCGGGATGTTGCCCCGTCGTTTTCTTCACGCCGGAAACCCCCTGCACAAGGCGGTTGACCTCCGCTTCATTCGCCTGCGTCCCCGTTTGCTCCAGGAACTTCTTAACGTATCCATAGGCGATCTTGTCTTTCACGGCGCTGATTGTACCGGCCCGAAACACATGCCCCTTGCCAAACATCACTTCCGTGTATTTATGTGCGGTCGGCTGGTATTCCCCCGAGAAATTGAGGTCAATGTCGGGCACTTTATCCGCATCGATCCCGAGGAAGACCTCAAAGGGAATATCATATCCGTCTTTCAGGTATTTTGTGCCGCATTCCGGACATACCGCATCGGGCAAATCGACGCCGGAAGGATATTTTTCCTTATCGATGTCGAAATCCGAATGTTTGCATTTCGGGCATACGTAATGCGGCGGCAAGGGATTGACCTCCGTGATTCCCGTCATCGTAGCGGCAAGGCTGGAGCCGACCGACCCCCTCGAACCAACGAGGTATCCGTCTTCATTAGATTTCTTAACCAGCAAATGGGCGCTGTAATACAAAACCGAGAACCCGTGGGAAACGATAGAGTCCAGTTCGCGCTTCAGGCGGGCCTCTATCAACTCAGGAAGCGGATCTCCATATTTTTCCTTAGCCGTTCTGAATGCAAGCTCCGTAATATTTTCCGCTGCGTTTGGCAGGCTGGGCATTGCCGTTTCCGACTGAAAAAGTTCAATTTCCTCCGTCATGTCTGCAATTTTATTGGAATTCTCAACAACGACTTCATAGGCCGTCTCTTCTCCCAGATATGCAAATTCCCTGAGCATTTCATCCGTTGTACGCAAATACAGCGGTGCCTGCCCGGTATCATCGTAGCCCTGTATCTGGAAAATGATCCGGCGGAAATACTCCTCGTGCGGATCAAGAAAATGTACGTCGCATGTCGCAACGGTTGGCTTGTCCAGTTTCCTTCCGAGTTCCACAATCCGCCTATTGATACGCCGGATATCCTCGTTATTGGCAAGGATTCCCTTTTTTACCATAAATTCATTGTTGGCCGTGGGCTGTATCTCAAGGTAATCGTAAAAAGAAGCGATTTTTGCCAGCTTCTTTTCGTCAGCGCCCGCGAGCATCGCCTGATAAAGTTCGCCCGCTTCGCAGGCAGATCCGATAATAAGGCCTTCCCGATGCGCGTCGATCACGCTTTTTGGCATACGTGGCTTGCGGTAAAAATAGTCAAGATGTGCAAAGGATACCAACTTATAGAGATTCTTCAGCCCCCGCTTATTTTTGCATAAGAGGATAATATGGTAAGTTTTTGCATTTTTCCCGTTCGCATGCTCTGCGAACATTTGGTTCACGCCCTGCATATCCTGTACGCCTTGTTTTTCAAATTCGCGGAAACATTCGAGCATAATTTTGGCAGTACATACCGCATCGTTCACAGCACGGTGGTGCTCGAGCGGAATGTGCAAATGTGCCGCTACCGTATTCAGCTTATGGTTTTTAAGCTTAGGCAAGGCAAGGCGGCATAAAGCAAGGGAGTCCACGACCGTATTCCCGTACGTGATACCGAATTGTTGGGATTTGTGGAAAATAAACTTCGTATCGAAATCCGAATTATGTGCGACAAGTACTGCGTTATCACCGCAAAACTGCCGGAATTCGGCCAATGCGACCTCAGGAAGGGGGGCATCCTTTACCATATCGTCATTGATCCCCGTCAGTGATACAATCTTAGGGGGAATCGGCCCGCCAGGCCGTACAAACGTTTGAAAGCGGTCTGTAAGTTCACCGTTTACAACGCGTACAGCGCCAATTTCGGTGATATCGCAGTTAATATGGGAAAGTCCCGTGGTTTCGATATCAAACACCACATATTCGTCCTGAAATCCTTTGGGAGCGTCCGAGTCATAGATGCGCTTCGAGTCGTCGACCATATATCCTTCTACGCCGTAGATCAGATGTATCCCGTTTGCCTTGGCCGCATTGGCGGCATCGGGAAATGCCTGTACAACGCCGTGATCTGTAATGGCGATCGCTTTATGCCCCCACTTTGCAGCGCGGGCAACAATCTTTTTGACATCAGAAACAGCGTCCTGCGCAGACATCTGCGTATGAACATGTAACTCCACACGTTTTGAACCGGCCTTGTCCTCGCGGTCTTTGTGGTTTGATCTCTCAATTTTTTGCGCCTTAACCGTTTTCTCGTGTTCAAAGCTGTCGTCCGCGCACAGGCCCGTCACAACGACCCACTGGCCCTTTTTCGGCGGTACGAGCCGCGTCTTATATTTATTGCTCTCCAAAAAGAAGCAAGTGATACTGGAGGTGTAATCAGAAAGCACAAACTTGTGCTTGATAAGTTCCCCATTTTTCAATTCTTTGTCTTCCGTATAGACAACCTCTCCCTCGATTGTGATACGGGTGTCGGGCTTGAGGTCGCACATTTTTGTAACAGCGCCCTGCTGAGCTGTCTTTCTTGGCGTTCCCGCCGCCGGATCGGCAGACGGGGCCTGCATCTCTTCCTTTTCCTGAACCGGCGGGGCCTCCCACGGCGGCGGCGCCGGTTCGCGGCTTTCAGCCGGACGCACTGTGCGTTTGGGAGCCATATTCTGCGAACAAATCGCCTTCTGTACTTCAGCGGAAGGTTCATAGCCGCTATTGGCGTCTTCGGAAATACTGATGCGCACTCCCCTGTTCACTCCGTATATATCGCGCAGAAAGTGCTCAGAAAGCGTATTAAGCTTCATTGTACTGACAATACCCTCTGCCATTTTTGACGTGCAGCAAATTTCCAAAATCCGGTCGTCCTGCGTTATTTTTGCCGGTTGGATAAAGGGCATAACAGTAGGTTCCGACAGAATCAGGTAATCCTTCAGATATTGCTCCAAAATTTTTTCTTCTCCGAACAGTTCGGATGCGTAATGCGATTGGTCAAGCGAGACTCTTACCTTTGCGTCGCAGGATTCTTCCAATTCGCGCTTTGCTTTTAAAAAGTCAAAGGGCGAGAGATGCTCCGTCGTTTTGAAAAATACTTTCAGCACCCCTTCTTCCGAAATAAATTCTACCCGGTCAAACTGTATTAGATTTGAAAAACGCTTATCTTTGTTAATTTTGTCGATCACTTTTGTAAGATTTTTTATAAGCGCGTTCAACGTTCTTCGTTCCTTTCCTTTGCAAGCTCCAGAATCATACGCCTCAATTCCGGCAAAATATCAAATTCGTCTACCTTTTTAATAATTTCCCCGTGCGCAAACAGCAAACCTTCCCCACGGCCGCCGGCGATTCCGATATCTGCTTCCCGGGCTTCGCCCGGGCCGTTGACGGCGCAGCCCATTACGGCAATTTTAAGTGGCATCTTGATATTCTGAGTAAACCGTTCGATGCTGTCCGCTATTTTTTCAATATCGATTGTGCAGCGGCCGCATGTCGGGCAGGAAATGATTTCCACACCGGACTTGCGCGCACCGCAGCTTTTTAGGATATCCCGGGCGGCGTAAACCTCCTGCACCGGATCGCCTGTTACGGAAACACGCAAGGTGTCGCCGATCCCATCCAAAATCAAAGCCCCCATCGCAATAGCGGATTTGATAACCGCCATATGATAAGTGCCCGCTTCCGTCACGCCTAGGTGCAGCGGATAATCCACCAGCTTGGCAATCTCGCGGTATGCTTCGACACATACCGATACGTTGGAAGATTTGATCGAGACTACAATGTCATCAAATTTCATACGTTCCAACGTCCGGATATTTTCGAGCACGCTCTCGATCAGCGCACCTGCCGTAGGGCCGTCGTGCTTCTGGAGGATATCCCGGGATAAGGAACCTGCGTTCGCGCCCACCCGGATTGGAATATGTGCTGCCTTCGCGGCATTCACTACGGCGGCGATCTTTTCCTTGCCTCCAATATTTCCCGGATTGATGCGAATCTTATCCGCGCCGTTCTCAATTGCCGCGATTGCCGCCTGGGCATCAAAATGAATGTCTGCGACAAGTGGAATAGAAATGGAATCCTTGATCTTCTTCAAGGCGGCTGCGCTTTCCGCATCCGGTACGGCACAGCGGATGATCTCACAGCCCGCTTCCTCAAGCGCACGAATCTGTGCTACTGTCCCGCGGACATCTTTTGTATCCGTATTCGTCATGGACTGGATCAGGATCGGTCTTCCGCCTCCGATTACAACATTCCCTATTTTTACTTCCTTCGTTTTCATTCTTTCCACCCTCTACAATATCAGCCGCTGTACATCCTGAAAAATCAGGAAAATTGCAAGCCCGAAAATAAGCGCCATGCCGATCAGGTTAAGCGTTCCCTCCACTCTGGGAGAGGCGGGCTTTCTGCGAATTCCTTCCACCGCATAGAGAACGATCTTGCCGCCGTCAAGCGCGGGAATGGGAAGCAGGTTTACAATCGCAAGATTGATACTCAGAAGAGCCGTCAAATTGACTACCTGATCCCAGCCGATCATCGCCGCCTGTCCGACCATACTGGCAACGCCTACGATCCCAGACATATTTTCCACTCCCTGCCCCATAAAAAACAGGCTTCCCAATGCCATAATCATTTCGCGCGTCACCAGGAACAGCCATTTAAAGCTCAAAACAATAGCCTCGAAAAAATTAAAAGTACGCGGTTCAAGCGAAAGGGACATACCTGTCACTTTCCTGCCGTCTACTTCCTCCTGCTCATAGGGAATGCTGAAGGAAAGTTTCTCTCCGCCGCGTTCAACGGTAAGTAAAAGCTTATCTCCCTGAGCCGCGCCGTATGCGTCCTGCAGGTCATAGGTAAAATCGATACGAACGCCATTCATTTCACGGATAATATCGCCCTCCATGATCCCAGCAGCCTGCGCAGTAGAATTTTGCTCCAATCCCGTAACGACAGGCTGCGCGTTGCCCACTGTCATGAGGAGTACCGCCGCAAGAATGACTGCAACGATCACATTCATCAGTGGGCCGGCAATAATCGTCAGGAAGCGGCTTTTTAGTGACGCGGCCCGAAAGTCTCCGGGCACAGGCTCCTTCTCTTCGTCATCCGCAAATTTGTTATATCCGCCGATAAAAAACGGCCGGATTGAAAATTCGGTTTCTCCCCGATGCCATTTGATAAGCTTCGGCCCAAAACCGATTGCAAACTCCGCGACCTTGATCCCGCGTTTTTTTGCTACGATATAGTGTCCAAATTCATGCGCCACTACCAGCGCGGTAAGCACCAGCAGCGTTACAATAATGCTCAGTATGATTTGCAATCATTTCCCTCCAAACGCTCATAGCAATGTTCCAACATATGCCCTCACGTCTTTGTCCAATTCCAATATCTCAGAAATTGTTTGCGGAATATATCCGCCAAACTTTTTCATGCTGTCTCCAATCAATTCATAGATACGGTGAAACTCGATATCTCCCGCCAAATAACTGGCGACTGCTTCTTCATTTGCCGAATTATAAACGGTAGTCGTTTCCGTATCGATCGCCTCAAACGCCAGCGCAAGGCAGGGAAAGCGTTCCATATCCGGTTCCAAAAACTCAAGCCTGCCGATTTCATAAAAATTGAGCGGCTTTACACAGGGATTTTCCAGCATTTCCGGAAAAAGCAGGGACTTCTGAATCGGCATCCGCATATCGACTGGTCCCATCTGGGCCGTTACCGAACCATCCCTCCACTCTACCATGGAGTGCACGATGCTTTGCGGATGTACCAGCACCTTGATCCGCTCTGCCGGCATCCCGTACATAAAATGGGCCTCCATCACCTCTAACCCTTTATTCGCAAGAGAGGCCGAATCAATCGTAATCTTCTGGCCCATGGACCAACGCGGATGTTTCAATGCTCTTTCAAGTGGAGCGTGATCTATTTCATCTTTACTCCAATGCAGGAATGGCCCGCCGGAGGCGGTGATCCACAGTTTTTGCACTTCCGACACATCGAAACGGTTATTCAGGCATTGGAATAAGGCCGAATGCTCGCTGTCTACAGGGAGGACGAGCGTACCCGTCTCACGAATCATCCGCTGCACAAGCTTTCCGCCGCATACAAGCGACTCTTTATTTGCCAGTGCAACGGCGATCTTATGCTTCAGGCACTCTTCAAACGCCGGGAGGCCCGCAATTCCAAGGACGGATAAAACAACCATATCCGGATTTCCCGCCGTGCACGCCCGGGTTAAAGCCTCCGGACCCGAAAGAATCTCCGCATCGTAATCGAGAAGTTCTTTCAATAATTCCAGATCCGCACCGGCTCCGGTGACCGCAACATATTCCGCTCTCAGTTTGTTTGCCAGTCCCGCCAATGTTCTGACATCGTTATGTGCGGAAACGCATCCTACGTGGATTCGTTCAGGGTAGGCTCTTGCCACATCCGCCGCTTGCTGCCCTACCGAGCCGGTTACACCCAATATCGTTATATTTCTCAAGCGATTTCTCCTCAATTACTATTATACCAGCCCGGCAATCGTTAAAATAAATACTGCCGGAATGCAAAACAGAATACTATCCATCCTGTCTACTATACCACCGTGGCCAGGTAAAATCTTCCCAAAATCCTTAATATTCAGTGAACGCTTTATGAACGACGCGGAAAGATCGCCGAGCTGTGAAATCGCTCCCAGCGCAGCGCCTGCTGCCATAAACCCGGCAAGGTTTTTACCTCCCCAAAACAGCATTGAAATCAAAAGCGCTCCTACGAGCCCGCCAACCACACCGCCGACGCTGCCCGCCACAGTTTTCTTGGGGCTGATCTGCGGACACAGCTTGCGCTTGCCAAATGCCATACCAATAAAATAAGCGAACGTATCCGAAAACATGGCTGGCACAAGAACCATGAGGAATACCACAAACATACGGCAATAGTCGCCTATGTTTCCTAAAATAAGCAGATAAAAAAGCGCAAGGAAAAGCTGGGGATAAACAAAGGTGAAAATTGTATTTGCAACGCTGTCCGCCGTATGCCGCTTAGAAAACATGGATACAATAAAGACCAGCATAATTAGCACAACAAACGCACAAAGCAG
Source organism: Christensenella minuta (assembly GCF_003628755.1). Classification (NCBI taxonomy): domain Bacteria; kingdom Bacillati; phylum Bacillota; class Clostridia; order Christensenellales; family Christensenellaceae; genus Christensenella; species Christensenella minuta. The sequence goes on from NZ_CP029256.1 coordinate 851,468, forward strand.
CATCAAAGGCATCCACGATGTATAATCCAGGCCTTTTTGCAACAAAATAAAAAAACCTGCAAAAAAAGCCGCCAGGACTACAGCAAACGCGTAAGAAAGATAAGCTGTGACCGGTTTGCCATTGCGATCAAAGGCGCGTACAATCTCGAATTGCGTAGCCAGGGCGAGCGCCACCGCGAGCGCCACCATCACCCAGCTTTGAAAAATTGCGGCGAGCGCCACAACAATAATAATAGGTACTGCCGACAGAATTCTTTTTAGCATGCAACCACTCCTCAAAGCCCGCCGTAACGGCGCTGCCTGTTCTGATATTCAAGCAAGGCTATTTCGTATTCCCGTTCATCGAAGTCCGGCCAAAACACAGGCGTAAAATAAAATTCCGCATAGGCCAACTGGTAGAGCAGATAATTGGAAAGCCGCTCCTCACCGCTTGTGCGGATCATAAAATCGGGGTCGGGCTGCCCAGCCGTCTCCAAATGATCGGAAATGACCTGTTCCGTAATCTCTTCTATTGCGAGATTTCCTGCCGTCACTTCCGAGGCAATACGCCTCACGGCATCCCTGATTTCAGTACGAGACCCATAATTGAGCGCAATATTCAGTACGAGACCCGTATTATCCTTCGTTTTCTGTTTTGCATTTTCGAGCACGTCTCTCACTGCCTGCGGAAGCCTGGAAGTGTCTCCAATGGTGCGGAACACCACGCCCCGTTCGTGCATCTCGTCAAGCTCCTTCTGGAGGAATTCGATCAGGAGCCCCATAAGCGCGCCAACTTCCTCTTTGGGACGTTTCCAGTTTTCGGTGGAAAACGCATAAAGCGTCAGGTGTTTTATACCAATATCGCTGCTCATGCGGATAATTGTCTTCACCTTATACATTCCGGCGCGGTGCCCTGCCGCCCTTGGCATCATGCGTTTTTTTGCCCAGCGGCCATTGCCGTCCATGATAATGGCGACATGGATAGGCAACCTATTGAGGTCAAGCTCCGTAAGTTGTGCAGACCGCTTCTTAGAAAAAATTCCCAAATTATTCTCCTTTAAAAAGCGCGTCCCAAGGCATCAGCCCTGAGACGTCTTAACGCTTGTAATAAATTCGCCTGTCAAAAGCTCGTATTTTCCGTCCTCTTCCCGCACTCTCAGCACACGCGCCGAATCTGCATCCCGATAGGGCTTGTAGGACACATAGCGCACCACGGTATATTGCTTTCCTTCCCGTGCGAGAATCTCTTCCGCTTGCTGAAGTTCCCGTCCCAAAAGATCAGATCTCAAGAATTTCCTTTTCCTTTGCCGCAAGAATCTCTTCCGCTTCTTTTGTTTTCTTGTCCGTCAGCGTCTGGATTTCCTTTTCCAGAATTTCATAATCATCCTCTGTTACGGCGCTTGATTTTTTATCTTTTTTGAACACTTCGTTCGCGTCGCGGCGGATCGAACGGATTGCAATTTTTGCTTCTTCCGTTTTTTTCTTGGCAAGCTTTACGAGCTCCTGTCTTTTTTCACCGGTAATTTCCGGAAACGCAAGACGGATCACCTTTCCGTCATTCGCAGGGTTGATCCCAAGATCAGAGGCCTGGATCGCCTTTTCCACTTCGTGGAGGATGCTGGCATCCCAAAGAGAAATCGTGAGAAGCCGCGGCTCGGGAGCAGCAATATTGCCGACTTGATTGATCGGCGTAGGAGTTCCATAATAGTCCACCATGATCCCGTCCAAAAGCTGTGCGTTCGCTCTGCCCGCGCGTATGCTGACAAGCTCTTTTCTCAAAACGCTGAGCGTTTTATCCATCTTTGATTCGGCTTTTTCGAGTGCCTCATGTTTAATTTGCATTTGTCACCCATTCCTTTCATCATTTCCAGATTTTGCAAAATGGTACTTTTTATTTCATATCTATTGTACCGTACCCCGGCCTAAAACTCAATCCCAACTTACAGGATTTTGCGGATTTGCTACTTTATCATTGTACCGATTTCCTCGCCGTACACAACCCTGCGGATACTGTCTTTTTCATTCACCCCGAATACGTTAATTGGGATGTGATTATCCATGCACAGGGTAATTGCCGTATTATCCATCACACTGAGTCCCTTGTTGATGACATCCATATAGCTGATAGTATCGAAACGCATGGCGTCCGGATTTTCTTTTGGGTCGCTGTCATATACCGCATCCACATTTTTGGCCAGCATAATAAGATCGACCTCCATCTCTGCCGCGCGAAGCGCAGCCGCCGTATCGGTTGAGAAATACGGGTTCCCGGTACCGCAGGCAAAGATCACAACACGGCCTTTTTCGAGATGCTTCATTGCCTTCCGGCGAATATATGGTTCCGCGATTTGCCGCATTTCAATCGCCGTCTGTACCCTTGTCTGGAGGCCCTTCTCCTCAAGGGAATCCTGCAGCGCGAGGGCATTAATCACCGTTGCAAGCATACCCATATAATCGGCGGTTGTACGGTCCATATGTTTTCCAACGCGCGCGCCCCGCCAGATGTTCCCGCCGCCTACGATAATACCAACCTCAACTCCCTGTGCGGCCACCTCGATAATCTGTTCGGTTACATTGTCGATAATGTCAAAGTCAAGCGGCCTGTTTTCAAGAGAACAGAGCGCTTCTCCGCTGATTTTCATAATTACTCTTTTGTATTTTGGTTCCATAATAAGTCCTCCCGGTCATTCTGCTTAAAAAAAGAGAACACGAAGTGTTCTCCTTGATTTCCATCGTTTCGTCCCAATTTTAAAAACAAATTGGAACAATTAATTGTAACAGTACAGCGCTCACTGCTTCCGTTTGAATTTTCGCTTGCGATTTCCCCTGTCATTTCAAAAATATTCCTTTAAATAAACGTTTCAAATATAATGTGCAATATCTGCCGGTTGTATGGAAAGGAATCTTGGTTCAACCGTTTCCAAATCCAACATTATTGCTTATTCGCTGTAACGATTATACCAAACATTACTTTTGCCATCAACCAAAATATTGTTTCTTAGGATGTTTATCTTCGGCATGAGCCTCCCCATGCCCTGCCAACCAAACACGCGGCTCCAACGCTGCATTTTTAACGACCGCTCGGGTAAGTATAATATTCCCCTAATTGCCGTATAAAAAACAGGACACACTCCAGCGGTATGTCCTGTTCCAAAATCATATTTGCAAATCTCGCATAGAAATTTATCCCAACCAGTCGGCTGTCCTTGACCAAAAAAGAAACATAAAAAATCTAATTTAAAATTACAGAATTCAAAGCAAATTCACCATACATATAAAACCACCATATTTCTTTATTAAAAGCTTTTTGGAGATCTTTTCGTATTGAATTTTTCCTACACCCTTTTGCTTTTTATTTCAAAAAAAGAGCGTTGGCTTGCCTTCACAAACTCAACACTCTTTTTGTCTTTGTTATTTTACTTTTTGAGCCTTTTTAATCTCTTTTTGGCCTTTTCTTTTTGGATGAAAACAACGGCTTAGAGGCCAGCCTGCTCCATAACTTCCTTCTGGAAGTCATCCTGGCGCTTCTCAAGTCCTTCGCCCATTTCATATCTTGTGAAACGGCGAATGGAAATTTTTTCACCAATTGTTGCGACCTGATCGTTCACCAACTGCTGAACTGTCTTGTCGGGATCTTTGACAAACGGCTGGTCAAGCAGACAGATTTCTTTTTTAAACTTTTTAATCCTGCCTTCCACCATTTTATCAACAACGTTTGCGGGTTTTCCCTCATTAAGCGCCTGCGCCGTCAGGATTTCCTTTTCCTTTTCGAGAACAGCCGGATCAATTTCGTCTTCCGATACATACATCGGGTTCGCTGCCGCAATGTGCATCGCCACATCCTTCACAAATGCCTGGAACGCATCCGTCTTTGCCACAAAGTCCGTCTCGCAGTTCACTTCCACGAGAACGCCGATTTTGCCGCCCATATGGATATAGGAACCGACAACTCCCTCCGCAGCAATTCTGCCCGCTTTTTTCACGGCGGCTGCAAGGCCTTTCTCGCGCAACAGTTCGCTTGCCTTTTCCATATCTCCGTTTGCTTCCTGCAGGGCCTTTTTGCAGTCCATCATGCCTGCACCGGAACGCTCACGCAATGTCTTTACATCACTTGCCGAAACCATCTATTTTCTACCTCCGATACTTATTTTTCTTCTTCGACTACTGCGGCTTCCACTTCAACCTCCGGGAGAATCTCCTGGGCGATCTCTTCCGCAATCTCTTCGGCAGCGGCCACTTCCGCTTCCGCTTCCGTAAGTACTTCCGCTGCTTCTTCCGCTTCCTCTTCCATCTGCTCGCCCTGCTTCCCTTCGAGAACGGCATCCGCCATCTTGGAAGTGATAAGTTTCACCGCACGGATCGCATCATCATTGCCCGGAATCGGATAATCCACTTCATCGGGATCGCAGTTCGTATCAACGATCGCAACTACCGGAATTCCGAGGTTTCTTGCTTCCGCAATCGCAATGTGCTCTTTGCGCGGATCAACTACGAAAAGTGCGCCCGGCAGGTTTTTCATTTCACGGATGCCGCCGAGGTTCTTCAGTAGCTTCTCCTTTTCATGCATCAGCTGGATAACTTCCTTCTTGGGAAGCAATTCCATATCGCCGTTCTGCTCCATCTCTTCGATCTTATTGAGGCGTGCTACACGGCTCTTGATCGTTTTGAAATTTGTAAGCATTCCACCCAGCCAGCGATTAGAAACATAATACATTCCGCACCGCTTTGCTTCCGCCTCGATGGATTCCTGAGCCTGCTTTTTTGTACCGACAAAAAGCACCGTTTTGTTATCCATAGCGATGTCGCGTACAAAATAATAAGCTTTTTCTACTTCCTTGACTGTCTTTTGAAGGTCGATAATATAGATGCCATTCCGCTCCGTAAAAATGAACCGTTTCATTTTCGGGTTCCAACGGCGCGTCTGGTGACCAAAGTGTACCCCTGCTTCCAGGAGCTGTTTCATAGAAATAACTGACATAATAAATTTACCTCCTCGTTTTATGCCTCCCCACGCTTCGTTTCTCCGACATGACCCTTTGGGCACGAGTGCCGAAAATCTGCGCGAGTGCGTTATCGGATGCTATTATACCACATCTTGGAATTGCTTTGCAAGTATGTTATCTTCTTCCCTGCAATTCCCCGAACAATTCCGTAAGGCTGAGTCCTTTTTCGTTCATCAGCACCAGCAGATGATAAAGTAAATCGGCCGCCTCATAACGGAGCTCGGATGTGCCCGGATTCTTAGACGCAATGATTACTTCCGCGCTCTCCTCCCCTATTTTTTTCAAAATTTTATCGATACCCTTTTCAAATAAATAATTGGTATAAGAGCCTTCCTTAGGATGCATTTTCCGGTCGCCGATCAAATCGTACAGTTCGTAAAGCAGCGACGAATTTGCCACCTTTGCGTTTTCCTGCACCAGATTGAAAAAGCAGGAATATTCGCCCGTATGGCAGGCGCCTCCCGTCTGCTCTACCTGCAAAAGCACGCAATCCCCATCGCAATCAAGGCTCACGCTCACCACCTTCTGAATATTTCCGGATGTTTCCCCTTTTTTCCAAAGTTGCTTTCGAGAACGGGAATAGTAATGCGCATATCCCGTTTTCAGCGTTTTATCATATGCTTCCTGGTTCATGTAAGCCTGCATCAGCACAGCACCTGTGCGCGCCTCCTGCGCAATCGCGGGCACAAGCCCCTTTTCATCAAATTTGATTTCCATTGTCATATACTCCTTACCGCAATTCCATTTTTCCTTAGATATTCTTTTACCTGCCAGATTGTCAACTCCTTGTAGTGGAACAAGGAGGCCGCCAATACCGCGCTTGCATCCGCCTCGCGAATCACTTCGGCAAAATGTTCCAGCCTTCCCGCTCCGCCCGATGCAATGACCGGCACGCCGACGTTTTCGCATACCAGCTTCGTCAATTCGATATTATAGCCTGCCTTTGTGCCGTCAGCATCCATGCTCGTAAGTAAAATTTCTCCTGCGCCGCGCCGTACGGCTTCTTTTGCCCACTCGACCGCATCTTTCCCGGTATTGACCCTTCCGCCGTTCAGGTAAACGTCGTACCTGCCCTGTGCGTTCATTTTGGCGTCGATAGCCACCACGACGCATTGACTGCCAAAGCGGGCAGCCGCATCGTCAATCAATTCAGGAGTTTTAAGCGCAGTTGAATTAATGGATATCTTATCGGCTCCAGCTTTTAAAATCCGGCGAAAATCGTCCACCGTACGGATGCCCCCGCCTACGGTAAGCGGAATGAATACCTGTTCCGCCGTGCGTGCAACGACATCCTCCATGATCCCGCGGTCGTCCGAAGAGGCTGTGATATCAAGAAATGTAATCTCATCCGCGCCCTGCGCGTTATAAGCCTTTGCAATCTCCACCGGGTCGCCCGCATCGCGCAGGTCAACAAAGTTAACTCCTTTAACGACACGTCCTGCATGGACGTCAAGGCACGGAATAATCCTCCTTGTCAGCATCTATTTTGCCGCCTTCATCGCATCCTGCAGAGTGAACGCGCCGTCATACAGGGCGCGGCCTACAATACAGCCGCAAGCGCCTGTTTCGCGCACCTTCCTGATGTCGTCAAGACTGCTGATCCCTCCCGAGGCGATCAGATTCATCCATGTTTCTTTTACAATCATTTCCGTCTTATCCAAATTCGGCCCTTCCATCATGCCGTCTTTGGAAATATCGGTATAAATAATGTTGGCCACGCCCATCTTGTGCATATCTTTTGCAAGGCTGACAGGATCGATGTTGGAGTTCTCGGCCCAGCCTTTGATCGCCACACACCCTTCCTTGGCGTCGATCCCGACTGCAATGCGGTCCTTATACCGTGCCACCGCCCATTTGACAAGCTCCGGATCTTCCACGGCCACAGTCCCTAGGATCACACGGGAAATGCCTGCGTCGTCCAGCCGGACGCGAATATCTTCCTTCGTCCGGACGCCTCCGCCCATCTGGACAGGGATCTTGATGGATTGTACCAGCTTTGTAATAATATCTTGATTTACAAAGGAACCCGAGAAAGCCGCGTCAAGGTCGACTACATGCAAATAGTAGGCGCCTTCGTCCTCCCAGCGCTTTGCCATTTCAATCGGATCGCCGTATTCTGTGGAACGCTGCAGTTCTCCCTGCATCAAGCGAACGCATTTACCATCCCTGATGTCAATTGCGGGATAAATCTTCATAGCTTTAAACCTCCAAAATTTTTCAGCATGTTCAGGCCTGTTTCACCGCTTTTTTCCGGATGAAACTGCAAGCCGAACAAATTGTCCTTTTGAACGGCGGAAACAAACCGGTATCCATACTCCGTTTCCGCAATAATATTTTCCTTTGGAACCCCGGCCGCATGATAGGAATGGACGAAATAGACATATTTTTCCTCACCGTCATTTCTAAACAAAGCATTGTCCTTCATAATAAGGGAATTCCAGCCCATATGCGGTACGCGCATATTCTCGAGCTGAAAAGGGCTTACCTCTCCCTTCACCAGCCCCAGCGCCTTATATTCACCGTTTTCATAGCTCTTGTCAAACAGCAACTGCATGCCGAGGCATATCCCCAGAAACGGTTTCCCGCTCGCAGCCTGCTTCGCGATCTCTTTGATAAGGCCGCGCCGTTCAAGGCGCAACAGCGCATCCGCAATCGCTCCTACACCCGGCAGAATGATATGGCTTGCTCTCCCGAGGTCCTCCTTGCGGTCCGTCACGCACACATCAAAGCCAAGGTATTGGAACGCTTTTTCCACGCTACGCAGGTTGCCCATTCCATAGTCAATTACAGCAATCATAATACGCCCTTCGTAGAAAATACGCCCTTGATCTGAGGATCGACCGCCGCCGCCCTGCGGAGCGCCTGTCCGAATGCTTTAAATGCCGCTTCAATGATATGATGCGTATTTTTTCCGTATTGCAGATTAAGATGGAGGGTCAGTCCTGCATTTACGGCAACCGCGCGGAAAAACTCCTCACACAGCTCCGCGTCAAAATCCCCCGCTTTATTTTGCCGCAGTTCCATATTATAGACAAAATAAGGCCTGCCGCTGATATCAAGATTCGCCATCACAAGCGTTTCATCCATCGGGACAAATTTCGTCGCATATCTCCTGATTCCCGACTTATCGCCCAATGCCGCCTTGATCGCCTCCCCGAGCGCAATTCCGCAGTCTTCCACCGTATGGTGCGCATCTACATAGGTATCGCCTTTGCAGAAAAGCCGCAGGTCCACCATTGCGTGCTTTGCGAACAAAGTAAGCATATGGTCAAAAAATCCTACGCCTGTTTCGATTTCAGAAGTCCCTGAACCATCAAGCACGACCGACAGCCGAATATCCGTTTCACTTGTTGTTCTCGTTACCGCTCCTTCTCTTGCCACGTATTTTCCCCTTTCAACCTTCAAAGCGAATCGCCGCGGACCGTGCATGCGCATCAAGCCCTTCCGCCTGCGCAAAGGCCGCCACCTTACGAAAAACCTTTTCAAATTCCTCTCTTGAATAGTATATCACACTGGATTTCTTTTGAAAATCGTCTACATTGAGCGGTGATGAAAAGCGTGCCGTGCCGTTGGTGGGAAGCACATGATTCGTGCCCGCGAAATAATCGCCAAGCGGTTCCGGCGAATATTCCCCCAGGAAAATAGATCCGGCATTCCGGATGCCGGGCAGCAGCGCCTCCGGATCCTCCGTGCAAATCTCAAGATGTTCGGGGGCGATCCGGTTTGCTGTTTCCACCGCCTCATCCAGCGTTTCCGCGACGATGATCGTTCCGTAATTTTCCAGTGATTTCAAGACAATATCTTTTTTGGGGAGCAGTTCCGCCTGACGTATGATCTCTGCCCGCACCGCTTCCGCTTTCTTTCTGCTGACTGTTACCAGCATACAGGCCGCAAGTTCGTCATGCTCTGCCTGTGAAAGAAAGTCCGCCGCGATAAAGCGCTCATTTGCACTGTCGTCCGCGATTACCAAAACCTCGGACGGCCCGGCGATCATGTCAATGCCCGCCTGCCCATATACGCTTTTCTTTGCGAGCGCGACGAAAATATTGCCCGGTCCCGTGATTTTATCCACACGCGGGACGCTTTCCGTACCATAGGCAAAAGCAGCGATCGCCTGGGCGCCGCCCATTTTATAAATCTTATGTGCTCCTGCAATTTTCGCGGCGGCGATCGTCGCGGGATTGACCTTCCCTCCCTGCGCGGGAGTCGCGACGAAAATATTGGTAACTCCCGCACACTTTGCAGGGATGATATTCATCAGGACGCTGGACGGATAAGCGGCTTTTCCACCCGGCACATATACGCCTGCATATTCAACAGGCAGGTATAACTGTCCCAGATATTTCCCTCCTTTTTCGATAAACCAGTTCTCCCTCTTCTGATGATTGTGGAACTCCTCGATATTTGCCGCAGCTTCCTTCATCACCTCGAGCAGAACAGGGTCGACCGCTCCGAAAGCCTCATCGGTCTCTTCCTCCGTGACCATCAAATTATCCGCACTTGCCTCAAAGCCGTCGAAACGCGCAATATAGGAAAACAAAGCCCGGTCACCGGTTTTCCGCACATCCTCAAGCACTGCATCGACAATTTTCTGTTGTTCGGAATAATCTGTATTTGCACGCTCCAACAGGCGCCTTTTAATGGAGTCGGTCTCCTTTGCTGAGAGTATCGGCAGCATATCACATATCCTCCAGGGCAATTTTCATTTTTTCAATCAACGGCTGGATTTTTTCCGCCTTTGTTTTTAGACTCACCTGGTTCACAACGAGGCGTGCGCTGATATCACATACTTCCTCCAGAATGGTAAGACCGTTTTCACGGATCGTAGTGCCGCTTTCCACAATATCCACGATGACGTCCGAAAGATCAAGGATCGGCGCAAGTTCAATACTGCCATTCAATTTAATAATCTCAATCCCTTCCCCCTTCTCATCATAATACATTTTGGCAATCCTCGGATATTTGGTCGCTACCCGCGTAATGTTTGAAGTAATACGTTCTTTCTGCTTAGGATATCCGGCCACGCACACCTTGCATTTTCCGCATTTCAAATCCAGCATCTCGTAAAGCGGAAGCCCTTCTTCAAGCAGCGTATCCTTTCCCGCTATCCCGATATCCGCCACGCCGCGGTATACATATACGGGTACGTCGGACGGCTTAACCAGCACGAAGCGCAATTCGTTTTTTTTGTCACAAACGACCAGTTTGCGCGTATCTTCCCGCAATTCGGAAGTATCGATTCCGCATTTGGAAAACAATTCGATCGCAAATTTTGCAAGCCTGCCCTTTGCAAGCGCTATTGTCAATTCCATTTATTTTATCCTCCTTTGAAAATCGACGACCTCAAATTTCGCAGGGTCATAAGAGCTTCCATTCAATTCAAGGACCACCCGTTTTCCCTGCTTCCTCAGCTCCTGCACATAGGCAAACGCCTGTCCCAGCATCTCCCTTGGCGCAAGGACTACCATGGTCTTTTCAGATGTCGATACCAGCTTGCCCTGCCGTTCGAGCACCACAAGCAGCTCCTTGATTCCCATTGCAAAGCCTGTCGCCGGAGCATCCGTGCCAAACTCGCTCAGCAATTCGTCATACCGCCCTCCCGAGAGAATAGGCGTTCCGATCCCGTCCGATATTCCACGGAAAATGATCCCTGAATAATAGTTGAAATTATTAAGAATGCCAAAATCGATCGACAAATATTCTTCATATCCAAACCCGCAAAGAATATCGAACACTTCACGGATATTTTCAACCGCCCTGCGGCATTCCTCGCTTTTGGCAAGCATCTCCGCCTTCACAAGCGCCTCCCGCCCTCCGAACAGACTGCCCAGTTCAAGCAAGGCTTGTTTCTTCGGCCCCTCCATATTAAGACGGGAAAGCTCATATTCTAATTCGACATTATTTTTAGCGTCCACCAAAGCGCGGATACGTTCCGTCTGTTCTTCGTCAAGACCGCTGCCTTCGATCAACCCCTTAAAATAAGCGACCTGCCCAAGCTCGATCTTAAACCCTTCCAATCCAATCTTTCGCAGAGTGCCGATCGCAAGCGCGATCACTTCGGCATCCGCATCCGCCCCCTGCTTCCCGATCAGTTCCACCCCGGCCTGGGTGAATTCCGTTTTTCCGGCAATTCCACGGTTGAAGAAACCAAACGCATTCTGAATATAGCACAGGCGCAGAACATCCTGCCGGATCAAAAGCTTCGTTGCCGCCGCCCGGGCAATCGGCCCGGTGAGGTCCGGGCGCAAGGCAAGTATCCGCCCTTTCTGATCGAAAAATTTCATCATATTCTCCTGCACATACGGTACGGAGTCATGCATGAAGACCTCATAATATTCAAAGGAAGGCGTTTCGATTTCGCTGTATCCATTTTTCAGAAAGCTGTCCCTGATTTCATCCTCTACTTTTCTTTTTGCCGCGCATTCTGCCGGCAGGTAGTCCCAGGCGCCCGCGGGGACCTGCGTTTTTAACTGTTCCATATAATCGTTCATCCCTTTAATAATTTAGCGTAGTAAATCAATATCACGCTACTATAATAATATAAACATTTTTTTCTGTCAAGCAACAAATTAATTAAGCGCGATCTCTATCAACTTTCTCCCCAGCTGTTCCCGTGCGATGGCGGTCACGGCGTCATATTCCCGCCCCCCTGATTTTTTTAGCTGCTCGAGAACATCCCGCGTGCGCACAAGGAGACTCATATCTGTAATAAGGTTCGCCACTTTAAGCGTACCGGCCCCATGCTGGCGCGTTCCAAGCAGATCACCCGTTCCCCGAAGCTGCATATCCTTTTCCGCTATTTCAAATCCATCACTGCTCCTTGTAAGAACGCGCAGGCGTTCATGCGCGCTTTGATTGTCGGAAACAAGGAAACAGTAGGACTGATGCGCTCCGCGGCCTACACGGCCTCGAAGCTGATGCAGTTGAGCGAGCCCAAACCGCTCCGCATTCATGACCGCCATAACTGTTGCGTTCGGAACATTGATCCCTACTTCAATCACCGTGGTAGAAACCAATATCTGCAGCTTTCCACAGGAAAAGCCATCCATGATTTCCTGCTTTTCAGCATTTTTCAGCTTCCCGTGAATGAGCGCCATTCGAATCCCGGGATAACATTCCTGCAACTCGTCAAACATCTGTTTGGCAGACTTGGCTTCCATCCCCTCGTTGTCCTCGATCAGAGGACAAACGATATAAGCCTGTCTTCCAAGAAATATCTCGTTTTTGATAAAAACGATCATATCGTTATATTTGCGGCCGTGGATCAGATAGGTCTTGATCTCCTTGCGGCCCGGTGGAAGCTCGTCGACGATTGAAATATCCGTATGCCCAAACAATACAAGCGAGAGCGTACGCGGGATGGGGGTCGCCGACATGATCAGCGTATGTACGTCTTGCCGGCCGCCGGAGAGTGCAGCACGCTGTTTTACGCCAAAGCGGTGCTGTTCATCCGTAATGATTAGTCCCAAATTTTGAAATGAAATATCACCGTATAAAAGCGCATGCGTCCCAATGACGATTTTCACGGAACCGTCCAGGATTCTTCCGCACAAATCGTTTTTTTTCTTCGCTGTCAGTGCACCGGTCAGACAAACGACTTCTTCCGCCGGGAACAATTTTACGGCTGTTTCATAGTGCTGCCGGGCCAGGATCTCAGTCGGCGCCATTAAAATGCTTTGGTATCCTCTCTCACGCATACAGTACATGGCAAAAAATGCAATCACCGTTTTTCCGCTGCCTACATCGCCCTGCACGAGGCGGCTCATTGCCTGTTCCCCTGCAAAGTCTTTCGCGATTTCCTGCATCACGCGCTTTTGCGCCGCAGTCAGTTCAAACGGCAGACGTTCAACAAATGCTTTGACGGAGGCGGGCTTGATCCTGATGCGCCTGCTGTTTTGGGAGCGCTTCTCCTCTCCAAGCAATTCCAGCATCCGGTTGAACACAAGGAGCTCGTCAAATATGATGCGTGCGCGCGCCTTCTCCGCCCGTTCCGGTGACTTAGGGAAATGAACTTCCTTCAGGGCCTCTTTGAGTCCAAACAATTTGTTTTTCCGCAGAAAACCGTCCGAATAGGGTTCCACAAATTCCGAAATATGCAGAGCCTCCCGCAGAAATTTTCGGAGCATATTTTGGGTGAGCCCTGCCGTCAACGGATAAATCGGCAAAAAGGATTCTTCCGGCCGTTTAAAATAAAGTTCGGGCGAAGAGATGCGGACCTTGCCGAACTTTTGCTCCAGCTTCCCATAAATATAGATTGTATTTCCCTGCGCAATATTGTTTTTAATGTAAAATTGATTGAAGATGTCAACGGTTGCGATTCCCGTGCCGTCCGATACCTGAAACGTAGTTATTTCAAGCCGGTACCTCGGCCGTTTTACCTGCGGCTGTGAAACTATCCTGACTTCAAAAAAGGCCGTTTCCCCGAAGCTGACGTCCCGGATTTTTTTACAAACCGAAAAATCTTTATAAGAGCGCGGCAAATAGTAAAGCAGATCCCTGATTGTCGAGATCTCTACTTTCTGTAAAATTTTGCTTGTCTTTTCGCCGATCCCGGAAAGGCTGCGAACAGATTCATTCAATTCCATATTCCTGCTTCGTCCTTCTCCTCCGAAAAGAAAAAAGCCGACCTTTACGCCGGCTTTCATCATAAAACCATATCATTCCACCGAAATAATATAGGGATAGACAGGCTGGCCGCCATAGTGCACTTCAACATCGCAATTCTCAAAAGTCCCGGTGCATAATGCTTCCAGTTCTTCCGCCTGATCCTTATCCGCATTTTCTCCATAATAAATGGTAATCAATTCAGAATCCCCGTCCGCCATTTTTTCGAGCAATCCGGTAAACACAGCCTTAAGATCGGTTCCGTTCGCAACGATATCGCTTTCGGAAATTCCAATCAAATCATCCTTTTTAATCCTGTTCCCGTTCATTTTGGTATCGCGTACCGCGTGCGTAATAAGGCCAGTTTTTACTTCACCGATTACCCTGTCCATACGCTTCACATTCGCCTCGAGTTCCGCCTCCGGGTCATAGGCCACAGCCGCGGCAATTCCCTGTGGAATAGATTTTGTTTTCAGGACAACTACGTCTTTTCCGCTCATTTCCGCAGCCTGCTCTGCTGCGAGAATAATATTTTTATTATTCGGGAGTACAATCACATGGTCCGACGGCGCATCTTCAATTGCCCGCAGGATATCGTCCGTAGATGGGTTCATGGACTGTCCTCCTTCCACAAAAGCTTCAATTTGCCAATCCTGAAAAATCGTTCGGATGCCGTCTCCCGCCGTGACCGCCACCACCGCGATCTGTCTTAACTCTTTCCGCTCGGGCACCTCGATATCCGGGGCAAGCTCGGAAAGTTCCCGGTGCTGTTCACGCATATTGTCAATTTTGATATGACTGAGCTCTCCCAAAATCTGTGCGTATTGAAGCGCGAGGCCCGGCTCATTCGTGTGAACATGGGTCTTTACAAGGGAAAGGTCACCTACCACCAGCACGCAGTCTCCTATTTTGGAAAGATTATTCCGATAGGTATCGATATCACGCTCCTTAACTTCGGGATAAAGGTTCTTAATGAAAAATTCCGTGCAATAACCGAATTCGATATCTTCCTTTTCCGTATCGAGGTTCGTGAAATCGACCACGACTCCCTTGGAGTCCAGAATGTTTTCAGGGTCCACCTCTACGCCGTCGAGAACGGCCTTGAGACCCATCACAATGGCAAGAAAACCTGCTCCCCCGGCATCCACAACCCCCGCTTCCTTCAAGACCGGGAGCTGTTCAGGCGTTTCTTTCAAGGCCTTTTCGCCTTCCAGAATCACATATTCAAGCTGCGCATACAAATCATCCGACTTTTCCGCCATCAACTCGGCCGCTTCCGCCATTTTTGTCGCAACGGTAAGAATCGTACCTTCCTTAGGTTTCATGACAGCCTTGTATGCGTAATCGACGCCATTGCGGAAAGCCGCTGCAAATATGGAGGTATCAATCTTGCCGTCCGCTTTTGAAAGCGTGTCCGCAAGCCCGGCAAAAATCTGCGAAAGTATAACGCCGGAATTTCCGCGCGCGCCTTTCAGCGCACCGAGGCTCAGCGCCTGGACAATGGCCTTCATATCCATCGGATCTGCCGCCGCCACTTCTTTTGCCGCCGAAATCATCGTAAGCGACATATTTGTTCCCGTGTCACCGTCCGGCACAGGAAATACATTGAGCGCATCGAGCGCATCTTTGTTTTTTTCAAGGGTAGCGGCAGCCCCTATAATCATGTCTTTAAATTGCTGCCCATCCAGCAGTTCGATCAATTCGAGTTCCCCCTTAGATTTGGATCCCCTGTACAATAATATCCACACTCTGTACGTTAAGGCCCGTTTCTTTTTCAATCGTATATTTTACTTTGTCGATAATGTTTTCCGCAACCGCTGACAGAGAAACGCCGTATTTCACCGTAATATACAGCTCGACGACAATATTTTCAGATCCGTCCGTCTTGATCCGTACACCCTTCTGCAGGTTGTCGCCTTTGAACAAATTGGCAATCATCTCCGTGACGTTTTTTTGCGACATCCCAACAAGGCCATAGCACTCGAGCGCGCTGTAGCCTGCAATCGACGCAATATAGTCTTCCGTATAGGTTACCGTCCCCAAATCGACCTTTAAACTTGCACTCATGAGAAAAACCTCCTAATGGTTTATTAATAGTTATTATATAACAACTTTTTATCAATATCAATCGCATATCCGTTTCATAGCTGGCAATTTAACATACATTTCCAAAAAACACTTGCATTCAAAGCTCATTGATGGTAAAATAAACGCTGTTTGAACGTATACACCAAGAGGGAGGTGTTTTAGATGGCAAAATATTGTGAGATTTGTTCAAAAGGCGTTGTGTCCGGCAACAAAGTCAGCCACTCGCACAGAACATCCAAGAGAATCTGGGCTCCAAATGTACAGCGTGTCAGGGTCATTGAAAATGGGACTCCTACAAGAAAATACGTATGCACACGTTGCCTTCGTTCTGGAAAAGTCGAACGTTACGTATAAGTTGAAATGACGAAACAAATTTAGGACAGATGCCAAAGCATCTGTCCTGTTTTTTATTGTTTATTCTTGCAGATAAAGACAAAATCATCACTTTCAATCACCGCATGATCCGTTAGAAAAAGATTGCTCACCCCGCGTGGCTTTTCATTGGTAAGCACAAGCTTTTCCAGCGGATAATAAAGCCCTTTCGCGGTCACCACCGCCTGCTGATTCATGGGAATAATCGATACTGTCTGCCCTTTTTGACCATATAGGTCAAAAATCCCCCTGTGAAGAGTAATCTCCTGCTCATCATCCTCGAGCGTGAGTACGGTTCCTTTCACCAGCGCATATTTCAGCAGCATCAGGTTTGAAAGCAAATGGTCTATTCGTCCACCCGTCGCTCCAAGGAGCAGAATTTTTTTCGCTCCGCGCCTAACTGCCTCGTCCACAGCGAGCGCTGCGTCCGTTTCGTTTTTTTCTGCCGGTACTGCAACTAAGTCGCTTTTTACACGGTAAGACTTTAGTAGTTCCGCCTCCACGGAATCCATATCACCTACGATCAGGTCTGGAACAAGGCCATAATCCCGGAAGACCCTTAACCCGCCATCAATTGCGATTGTCATATCCGCTTCACGGGCTGAGCGCAAAAACAAGGCGCGTCCAGGCGCAATCCCTGAAGCAACCAATAAAGCTTTCATTTCACTCCCCCCGCAGCGTACGTACCGCCAACGCCGGATCTTCCGCACCAAACACAGCGCTGCCCGCGACAAGGACGGTCGCACCGGCCTCCCGGAGCTGTGTACAATTCTGCATGTCCACGCCACCATCCACTTCTATATCGATTTCCCTGCCCGACGCGTCGATCATCGCGCGAAGGTCCGCAACCTTCCGCATCACCGCGGGAATAAAACTCTGCCCACCGTAGCCCGGATTTACCGACATCAGCAAAATCATATCTACGTCGTCAAGAATATACCGGACCATTTCAAGAGGTGTAGCCGGATTCAGCACGACTCCCGGCTTTTTGCCGCATTGTGTAATCTGTTTCAATACACGCTGTAAATGATCCGTCGCTTCCGCATGTACCGTAATAAAATCCGCGCCGGCTTGCGCAAACCGTTCGATATAACGTTCCGGCTGCACAATCATCAGGTGTACGTCAAGCGGAAGGTCGCTGATATCATGCAGGCGTGAAATCATTTGGAATCCAAAAGAAATATTAGGAACAAATACGCCGTCCATGACGTCGCAATGCAGATAGTCCGCGCCCGCACACTCCATCATCCGTACGCCCTGCTCCATATTGCAAAAATCTGCCGATAATAAAGAAGGTGCTACTTTTGTCATATTACTTTTCCTCCAAAGAATGAATAATCCGCAAATACCGTTCGTAACGTTCGCGGTTAATTTTGCCTGTTTCTACTGCTTGTTTTACCGCACAGTCCGGCTCCCTGTCGTGAAGGCAGGAAACAAATCTGCACTTTTGTCTAAACTGGCTAAAATCGGGGTAATATCCCGCAATTTCTTTTTTTTTCATCTCCACATCAAACATGGAAAATCCGGGCGTATCTACAACATATGCGTCGCAGTCCTTAATATAAAACAGCTCTGCCTGCCGCGTTGTGTGTTTGCCGCGGTCCGTCTTTTTGCTGAGTCCCCCGGTTTCCAGATCAAAGGATTCATCCAGCCGGTTAATCAGCGATGATTTCCCAACCGCCGACTGTCCTGCAAGGCAAACGCACAGCGTCCTGATTCGTTCCTTCAGTGCGTCGATCCCCTCGGTGTTTCTGGCAGAGGTCAGGACCGTATTATAACATGCGTATTGCTCCTCCAGCTCCTCGGCCCGCTTGCCGTCCGTATCCGTCTTATTAATGACGACCAGCGGGACAACGTTGTTTTGCTCCGCCTGAATCAGCAATTTGTCGGCAAGCAGCAGGTCGGCTGCGGGCTTCCCCGCCGAAAGCACCAATAGCATCCTATCGATATTTGCCACCGCCGGACGCCTGATCTCATTTTTGCGCGGCAATATCTCTTCGATGGAATTATACCCTGCAAGTTCCTCAAATTCCACGAGATCGCCGACCATAGGCTTCATTTTTTCCTTGCGGAATCTTCCGCGGGCTTTACATTCATGCACCGCGCCATTTTCATCGCTTACATAATAGAAGCCGCCGATTCCTTTTATGATCCTTCCCCGGATAAGACCTTACCCCCTTACAAATTCCACTGTTTCCGTTTTCACCTGAACATCATTGAGGAAGATTGCCAGATCTTTTTGCGCGACATCCTCATCGGAATCGATTACGATGGTTCCAGTTGGTTCGATCGCCTGGTCGCCCGCTTCAACAACCGCTCCATAGATAATATAGTAGACGGAAACTCCGTCTACATTTCCGGGTATCCCGATACGCAGGGAGGTTCCATCCTTGGGAATTGTGAGGTTAATCGGCTTGGAAACCTTATATCTCCTTCCGCTCGATGCCGGAACAGTCAGCTCCACTGAGCTATTGGTGGATATCTCCGTATTTTCGGCTGGTTTCTGCGAAATCACCGTATTTTCTTCTTCATCACTGTCTTTCTCATAAATAAAGAACAGGCTCAGGTCTCTGAGCTTCAGTACGTTTAACGCATCGGGAAGCGTCATGCTCTGGATATTTGGCATTGAAATTTTTTGAATATCCGGCGAAGCCTTGACGGTAAGCCATACGCTTCCGCTCCTGGAAACGGATTCCCCCGCCGCAGGATGCTGCTCGATGACATATCCAATGGGCGCGTCGCCCGTAGTATCCTCTACGATCTGATCCCATTCAATACCGTTCTCCCGCAAAATCTTCTCTGCCTGTGCCCGGTCCATATTGGTAACATCGGGCATAATATCGGAGCCGCTTCCGTTACTCACCACGAGCGTCAGCGGATCGTCTTTTTTAAAATCCATTCCGGCTTCGGGGTCCTGGCGTATCACAACGCCCTTTTCCGCTTCAGAAGAATTTTCATAGGTCACGGTGGGCATCGAGGTAACTTTTTGTGCTGCTTCTACGGCATTTTTCTCTGTCATACCCACAAAGTCGGGTAATGGCACGGGCCGTTCCACATTGAAATTTATCACTGCGCTTACAACCGCAATGATCGCAAAAACAACGACGGCGGCTACCCCAAAAACCAAAACCAGCCGTTTTACGCTTTTTTTCGACCGCTTCGCATGGGCTTCTTCGATATGCTGCTGGGTTCGTTTGCTCTCACTGTATTTTACGTATTCGCCATCAGGCTCAGAAAGGCACCGCTGTAAATCCTCATACATATTAAATGCGGATTTGTAACGAAAATGCTTATCCTTCTGCGTTGCCTTCTGGATGATCTTATTGATGCTCTCCGGGAGGGAGGGCGCTGATTCCTTGGCATCCGGCATAGGGTCGTTGATATGCTTCAAAGCGATCGCAACGGATGTATCCGCATCAAAGGGCACTTTACCCGTCACCATTTCATAAAGTAATATCCCAAGTGAATAAATATCGGAACGTTTATCCACCCGTTCACCGCGCGCCTGCTCCGGAGAGAAATAGTGCACGGAGCCCATCACGCTTCCTTCTTCCGCGGTAATCGTATTTTGGGCAATGTTGCGGGCAATTCCGAAATCCGCAATATACGGCTCTCCCGTCATATCGATCATTACATTATGCGGCTTGATATCCCGGTGTACGAATCCTTTTACATGTGCATATTCAAGCGCAAGACAAAGCTTCTTTGCCACCGCCACCGCATACTTGACAGGCAGAGGCCCATTGACATTAATCAAGTGCTTAAGCGTTTTCCCTTCGATAAGATCCATGACAATATAATAAGTCCCATTATCAAGACCGGCATCATAAGCGCGGATAATATTGGCATGGCGGAGCTTCGCCGCCGCCTGAACTTCCTTTTTGAAGCGCTGTACGAATTCCTCGTTCTCCGTAAGTTCGGGCTTCAGAATTTTGACGGCAACGATTTGTTTGGTAAGCTCGTCCATTGCTTTATAAATATAGGCGGATCCGCCCGAATCTATTTGCTCAATCAACCGGTAGCGTCCGGCAAGCACCGTGTCCGGCCCGATCATAGCGCTCCTCCCTCTTGCGTGCGTTGCGCAAGGACGACTGAAATATTATCTTTTCCGCCGCCTGCAAGGGCCACGTCGACAAGCTTCTGCGCCTTCTCTTCAAGCATCTGCGGCCCCGCCAAAATATCAAACATGATTTTTCTATTCGTATAGTTGGAAAGACCGTCCGAGCATAAAAGAATGATATCGTCATCCTTCCATTCGACGGTAAAGAAATCGACCTCCACGTCCTTCATTCCCACGGAACGCGTAATAATATTTTTAAAAGGATAATCTTCTGCGGCCCCTTTTTTGATCACGCCACTGTCTATCAGGTGCTGCACATACGTATGGTCTTTGGTCACCTT
Organism: Christensenella minuta; assembly: GCF_003628755.1. Taxonomy (NCBI): domain Bacteria; kingdom Bacillati; phylum Bacillota; class Clostridia; order Christensenellales; family Christensenellaceae; genus Christensenella; species Christensenella minuta. The sequence goes on from NZ_CP029256.1 coordinate 871,915, forward strand.
GTAAATATCATCCGCACGTTTATGGTAGGCGCGGGAATCGCCGACCTGCGCAATGGTGATCTTATCCCCGTCGAACGCAGCAAAGGTCAGCGTCGTTCCCATTCCCTGGAACGCAGGCTCTTCCTCTACCGCATCGATCAAACGTTGGTTTACAAACCGGATCGCATCCAAAATTTGCTTTTCCGTCAGCTCTTTATGTCCCAGCGCGCTGATATAGCGTTCCAGCTCGGTACATACCATACCGCTTGCGACTTCTCCCGCCGCATGGCCGCCCATCCCATCCGCCACGAGCATGTAATAAGGTACATTCTGGTCGTGTACCAATATAGAATCTTCATTTGTCGTCCTGACTTTGCCAATATGGCTCAATGCTACCGTCTTCATGCGTTGTCCCCGTTTTTACCAATATATTGCTGTCTGAGCTGCCCGCACGCGCCTGCAATGTCACTGCCCATGGATTTTCTTACCGTAGCTGAAAGCCCTTCTCTTTCAAGCAGCTTGCAGAACGAATAAACCCTCCGTTTGTCCGGCGCTTTCAGCGCTAGCCCCTCATTGCCATTAAGCGGGATCAGGTTTATGTGGCAATTCATACCACGCAGTATGTCCTTTAATAAAAAAACGTCTTCCTCGCTGTCGTTAAAGCCGTTAATTACAGTATACTCTATTATAATACGCCGGCCTGTTTTTAAAAAGTAGGTTTTCGCCGCATCGAGGATATCACGTATTTTATATTTTTTCGCCGTCGGCATAATCGTGACGCGCTTTTCGTCCGAAGCCGCGTGCAGCGATATGGAAAGCGTGACGCCGAGCCCCTCTTCCGCAAAACGCTTAATCTCTTCTATCAAGCCGCACGAAGAAAGTGAAATGCCGCGCAGGCCGATCCCCATGCCCGCCGGATCATTTACCATGCGGATAAATTTTACAACATTCCCATAATTGTCGAGTGGTTCACCCATGCCCATCAATACGATGTTGCTCAGGTTTCGTCCTTCACCCTGGGCAGCATTCACCGCAACGACCTGGGCAAGGATTTCTCCCGCTGAAAGATTTCGTTTTAAGCCGTCTTTGCACGAGGCACAAAACACGCACCCCATTCGGCAGCCTACCTGCGTGGAAACACATACCGTATTCCCATAATCCTTCTGCATGAACACGCTTTCCACCGTACTCCCGTCCGCATAACGAAATAGATATTTCAGGGTACCGTCCGCGGCCTCAAGCACGCGGCATACCTCCGTATAACCTTCCGTATAGGTTTTACGCAATTTTTCGCGAAGGGCCTTTGAAATATCCGTCATTTCTTCGATTGGCTTTTGCTGGGCAAGCCATTTCATGACCTGTTTTGCATGGAACGGCTTTTCCCCCATCTGCATAAATTCCTTTTTCAGTTCCTCAAGGGAATAGTCGAGTAGCGCTCTTTTCATAGCCGTCTCAGCCTCGCCATGAAAAAGCCGTCGATGCTATCGATATGCGGAAAAAGCTGCAGCATCCCGTCTTCAGTTCGTTCCTTCAGTTCCCCAGGCAGGAAAGGGCTTAGCCCATCCTCTGCAAATTCTTCATGCCGCCTGAGGAAATCACGGATATTATCCTCGTTTTCTGCCTTATCTATGGTACAAGTGGAATACAGCAGTACACCTCCCGGTTTTACGTAAAGAGCGCAGGTCTCCAATATTTGCCGCTGCACAGCGGCAAGCGCCGGAATATCTTCTTTCTTTTTAAAAATCTTAATATCCGGTTTGCGGTATAAAAGGCCAAGAGCACTGCACGGTACGTCCGCAAGCACCACATCGAACGCCTCTTTCCATTCCAACCGGTATTCCGAAGCATCCGCAATATGGATTTCGGTGTTTTTAGCGCCCAGCCGTTCCAGAGTTCGTTTCATGAGCTCTGCCCGGTGCCGATGCAATTCCAATGCCACCACCTTGCCATCGCGGGCAAACCATGCCGCATAAGCGCTCTTCCCGCCGGGCGCTGCGCACGCATCAAGAACATAATTGTTTTTGTCGATTCCGGCGGCGCATACGGTTACCTGTGATGCCTCGCCCTGTATCGTGATTCGGCCTTCCCCGAACTCCGGTATTTCGTCTACAGCCGTCATCCCCTTAATATAGTATGCGTCTTCACAGTAGAGTCCGGGTAAATATCCTTCCGGCGCATGGTCCGCACGCAGTCTGTTCAGCCGCACGCATGTAAGCGAGCGGTCACCCGTATAACTCATCATCTGTTCTGCCTGTTCTTCCCCATATTCACGTATATATTGTTCACACAGCCATTTGGGATAGCTGTAAAATATGTGGAAATATTCCACGGGGTCTTCGTCACGGTCTGGATACTGTATTTTTCCAAAATTTTTGGATAGATTGCGCAGAACGGCGTTCACAAATCCTTTCAATTGCCGCTTTCCGGATTTCTCCGCCAATTTTACGCTTTCGTTCACCGCCGCCGATACGGGTACAGATTCAAAGAACAAAAGCTGGCAGGCGCCCAGCCGCAAAATATTCATAATTACGGAATGAACACGCTTTGCGGTAATAAATTGATTCAGCACGTAATCAATACGAAACAGATTCTCAATCGTCGTATTTGCAAGCGCAGTAATAAAGCGCTTATCTTCCACGCTCCAGCCTGTGGATAATACGCGCTTGCATTCCAGATTCAGATAGCTTTCATTTTGCAGCACATTTGTTACAATCTCAAGTGCCGCCTGCCTTGCATTCAAATTTCGCTATTCTCCCTGTTTTGAAACCGATACCCAACCTCAAGCGGTCTGCCGCACAGGCAATCCCTCGCGTCCATACAGCGCGCGCCGCAACGTTTCAGTTCTTCGACCGCGACCATTCCATCCGCACAGCGGATTCCAAGCCCCTGTTTGCTGTCCGCATATAATATGGTTCCGCATGGTTCCGTTCCGGAATATTTCTGCGCCGTTACGCGGTACACTTTGATTTTTTCATCACGATACATCATATAAGCTTCCGGCGCGGGGTTTGTACCGCGCACAAAATCATGAATCTCTTTTCCGCTTTTTGAAAAATCGATCTCTCCAAACCCGCGTTGGAACATCGGAAAATAAGTCGCCTCGGCCTCGTTTTGGGGCGTGCGCACAAGCGTCCCGTCCGCAAGTTTTTCCAGCGTTCTCTGCAGTACGCCGGCTCCCAGCACGCTAAGCTTTTCATAAAGCTGTCCTGCGGTCATGTCCTCTGGAATGCCGATACTTTCCTGCTCCAGGATATCTCCCGCGTCGAGTGCGAGCGCGGTATACATCGTCGTTATCCCCGTCTCTTTTTCACCATTGATAATAGCCCACTGGATAGGTGCCGCGCCGCGCAGCTTTGGCAGCAGGGACGCATGCACGTTAATACAGCCATATTTCGGGATAGCAAGAATCTCCTCCGTAAGGATATGCCCAAAAGCGGCCGTGATCATTATATCCGGCGCAATCCTTTTTAATAGTGCAGCCCCTTCCGGCACCCGGATTTTTTCAAACTGGTAAACCGGAATACCGGCTTTCTCCGCAGCCACCTTAACGGGCGGCGGGGTCAGCTTGTGCCCTCTTCCGGCCTTGCGGTCTGGCTGCGTCACAACAGCCGCAATATGATACTGTTCACGAATCAGCATCTCAAGGGACGGGACAGCAAAAGCAGGCGTCCCCATGAAAACAATCTTAAAGCTCTTGCTCATCTACGTTCTCTCCGGCCCCGTCCGGCTCTACACGTTCTACCATTTTGTCCGTAAATAAAATTCCGTCCAGATGGTCGATCTCATGCGCAAATGCCCGCGCGAGAAGGTCCTCCCCTACATATTCATGCTCTTCCCCGCTACGATCCAACGCGCGAACGGTCACCTTAGCGGGACGAATCACAAAACCCACGTCGTCCGGAAGTGAAAGACACCCCTCTTCTACCCGCTGCTGTCCCTCTGCATGTATGATTTCGGGGTTAATCAGCTCCAAAAGTCCTTCTCCAACATCGATCACCACAACGCGCCGCAGCACGCCCACCTGCGGAGCCGCCAGTCCTACGCCCCGCGCTTCGTACATTGTCTGCGCCATATCGTCCAAAAGGTCTGTGATATGCTTATTGATTTTGGTCACCGGCCGTGAAGTCTTCCTCAGCCTTGGATTATCCTTCAAAAGGATGGTTCTTGTTGCCATATGATTCCTCCGTCAAGCCATATTGACCGGATTGATATCGATCCCGGTCAATACATTCATATATTTCGTTCGATTGAATAACTCATAAATCTGTCCGATCAGCCCTTCGTCGTTCCTCAAATGAATCAGTATGTGGTACCGCTCTAAATCACGAATCCGCTTGATAGCCGCTTCAGATGCCCTGATACTTATTATACCACGTTTATGCGGCAATAGCACCGCTTTTAATTTCCCGATGAAATCCTTTACGGCAGCGATTACCTGCTCTTCTCTTTCCCCCGAAAACTGAAGCTGAACATATGTGGAAAACGGCGGTAATTGGGCCATTTTCCGCAAGGCGATCTCCTCATTGTAAAATCCTTCGTAATCATGATATTTTGCATACTGCACCGCATAGTGAGCCGGGTTATAAGTCTGGAGGATAACGGTTCCGGGTTCCTTCCTGCCCGCCCGCCCCGCGATCTGCGTAATATGGCAAAAGGTTCGTTCAGCGCTGCGGTAATCCGGAATATTCAGCATTGTATCCGCCGCGAGAATCGCCGACAGCGTGACATCCTTAAAATCGAATCCCTTGGCAATCATCTGCGTACCGATCAGGATATCCGCTTTATGCGCTGCAAAATCATCAAACACCCTGATATGCGCATCCTTTGTTCCCATCGTATCAAGATCCATCCGCAGGATGCGGGCCTGTGGAAACAAAGCCTTCACCTGCTCCTCAATTTGCTGCGTTCCCATCCCGAAATATTTCAGGTGGGGTTTCCCGCATTCCGGGCACACTGTCTCCGGCGCCTTCGTCCGCCCGCAATAGTGGCATTTGAGAATATCCTGAGCTTTATGATAGGTCATTGTTACGTCACAGCTGTCACATTTCACCACGTAACCGCACGAACGGCACATAACAAAAGTGGAATAGCCCCTGCGGTTCAAAAACAGCATTGCCTGCTTTCCGTTTGCAAGCGTGCGCTCCAGCTCATCGTACAGCCTGCCGCTAATGGCGGTTCGGTTGCCGTTTTTGAGTTCATTGCACAGGTCAATGATTTCTACTGCGGGAAGCTGCAGGGCAAACAGGCGATTTGGCATTTTCAATATTTCAAACTCTCCCTGCCGCGCTTTGTAATATGTTTCAATCTGTGGCGTAGCGCTTCCCAGAATCAATATTGCATCACTGAGGCGGCAACGCTCTTCCGCAATTTCATGCGCGGTGTATTTAGGATAATTATCCGCCTTATAACTCGTTTCATGTTCTTCATCTATAATAATAACTCCTAGGTTTTCCAGCGGGGCAAATACTGCTGAACGCGCTCCCAAAACAATCTTTGCTTCCCCACGCTTAACCTTCATCCATTCGTCAAACCGCTCTCCCGCGGAAAGCCCGGAATGAAATACGGCAATCTCCTCGTTAAACCGCTGTTTCAAAAACGTATAGGTCTGCGGAGTTAGAGAGATTTCAGGCACAAGCAAAATCGCCGTTTTGCCCTGCGCGAGACAATCGCGCATCACCCTGATATAAATTTCCGTTTTACCGCTCCCTGTAACCCCATGCAATAAAAAACGTTTTTTTCCGTTGCTGCGAATTCGTTCCAAAATTTCCTTCTGCCTTTCCGTCAATTCATAATCAACGATCCGGGCAACTGCTTTTTCAAAAGGAGCTCTGGCGACTTCTGTCCGGACGACTTCGATGATCCCTTTTTTTTCAAGGGATTTCGTCGCCGAGGCGTTCAATTCCGCCGCAGGCACTTCACCTTCTTTCTTTAAAAGGTCGATCACTTCTTTCTGCCTTGGGAACTTTACGCTGCCGTCCTTTTTCAGCAGCCCGGCTTCCGCCGCCAGCAGGTCTTTTCCCGCAAGAAGCAAGCGGGCCACATTTTGCGTTTTTACAGAAACCCTGCCGCCGCGGACCTGTGCTGGAAGCATAAAACGAAGCGCCGCTGCGAGGGTTGTATTGTATTTCTGTTTAATAAATTCAGCAAGCCCGATCTGTTCGCCGGTCAGTGCGCAAAAATCGTCGAGGGAGCATAAAATTTCTTTAATTTTTTCCGGCGCATATTCGGAAGATGCCTCGAGCCCAATGACAATGCCTTCCGTATCCTTCATATGGCCAAAAGGAACCTTCACACGCATTCCCGGCAGGATATTCAAGCCATCTGGAATCTTATATTCAAATACGCGGTCAACCTGCGTGTGTGAAATATCCACAATCACCCGTGCGTACATCCCGGCTCCTTCCTTTCCAAAAATAGCGCCCCTGGATGGGAGCGCTATCCGCTGATCTTGGCAATTTCAGTAAGGATACTGTCGGCCAGATTGCGCTTTGTATCTCTGGTAAAGTGCACGGCTTTCCCATCCCTCGTATAAATTGAAACTGCGTTGTATTCGCTGTCAAATCCAGTTTCCGTTCCGGAAACGTCGTTTGCAATAATCATATCGAGATTCTTGCGGCTGAGCTTATCCCTCGCATAGCCCTCAAGATTTTGTGTCTCTGCGGCAAAACCAGCAAGAAACGCATGTTTCGTTTTTCCCACCTCCGCAAGGATATCCCTTGTTTTTTCGAATTCGATTACCAACGCATCCTGCTTTTTCATCTTGTGCTCCGCACAAACTATGGGCGTATAATCCGCTACCGCCGCGCACATAATAATCACATCGGCTTTATCTTTCAGGTCCATCACCCGGTCGTACATTTCCGCCGCGCTTTGAACCGGATAAAACTCTACTCCCTCTGGCTTTTCCAGTGAAACAGGACCGGAGACAAGCGCTACGTCCGCTCCGCGCGCAACCGCCGCATCCGCCAGCGCATACCCCATCCGTCCGGAAGACCGGTTAGTTAGGTAGCGCACCGGGTCAATCGCTTCGCGCGTCGGCCCTGCCGTTATTAATATTCTCTTTCCCTGGAAGTCAGCTTTCTTTTTAAAAAAGTTTTCCACAGCCGACAGAATGTCTTCGGGCTCCAGCATGCGTCCCGCACCCGTCTGTCCGCACGCTAAGTCGCCATCCCCGGCAGGCAGAATGATATAACCGCGATCCCTGAGAATTTGCAGGTTAACCTGTGTGGCAATGTTTTCATACATTGCCGTATTCATTGCCGGAGCAATAAAAATCGGACAGGTACACGCAAGTAAGGTCGTGGTCAGCATATTATCCGCGATGCCGCAGGCCAGCTTTGCAATCGTATTCGCCGTAGCAGGCGCTACGAGCGCAAGATCGGCCTTTTGCGCAAGCGCGATATGCTCCACCTCCCACGGTTTCTCCCGGGAAAACAGGTCGGTCACGACCGCGTTTTTGCTCAACGTTTCAAAAGTAAGGGGCGCAACAAAACGGGTAGCCGCTTCCGTCATTACGACGTCTACGCCTGCTCCCGTCTTCTTCAGCATACTGGTAAGATTTGCAGCCTTATAGGCGGCAATACCGCCCGTTACGCCCAAAAGGACGTTCTTCCCGCCCAGCATTTTCTTATTTGATTCCATCCGTCACGCGGATATAAGTCACTTTGTCATTCAGTATCTCATTGACCGCTTGGGAAACGGGATTTTTATCCTCAGGCTCGGTCAGCGGCTGCGCACCGTCAATCAGCTGCCGCGCCCGCTTTGCCGTTTCGACGATCAGCGTATACCTGCAGTCCACCTTTGCCAACAAATCATTTAATTCCAAATGTATCATAACTATAAAATCCTCCGTTTAGCTTTTTTCTATCATTTCCCTGACCTCCGCAACCGCGGTCATCAGATCGTCGTTTACCACCGAATAATCATATTGATCTGCAAGCTCCATTTCGGCACGCGCTTTTCCAAAGCGCCTGCCGATTTGTTCCTCGGTTTCCGTTCCCCGGCCGCGAAGCCGGGCAAGAAGCACCTCCTCAGAAGGCGGCAGGATAAAAATCATCACCGCGTCCGGATAATTCTTTTTTACCTGCAGCGCACCCTGCACGTCTATTTCAAGGATCACATTTTTGCCTTCACCCAGTTTTCCCAGCACATAATCCTTCGGCGTTCCGTAATAGCATCCAAAAACATCCGCGTATTCAAGGAATTTGTGTTCGGAAATCATCCGTTCAAACTCCTCCCGGGATTTAAAGAAATAATTCACACCCTCCTTCTCCTGCCCGCGCGGCGCACGCGTTGTACAGGAAATGGAAAGCTCGTATTTTCCGCTTTTCAACAGTTGATCCACAATTGTTCCTTTTCCGGCCCCCGACGGTCCCGAAATTACGATTAATTTCCCTGTTCCCCCCATAATCAAACTTCCTCAATCGTCAGAATCATCTGTATCTTTTGTTACAATACGGTTTGCAACCGTTTCCGGCTGTACCGCCGACAGGATCACATGGTCGCTGTCCATGATGACTACGGCGCGCGTACGCCTGCCATAGGTTGCGTCGATAAGCCGTCCCGCCGCCCTTGCCTCCGAAATAATACGCTTGATGGGCGCCGATTCCGGGCTGACGATTGCAACCAGGCGGTTTGCCGAGGCAATATTGCCAAATCCGATATTAATAAGTTTAATCGCCATGCTATGCTCCTATTCGATATTCTGTATCTGCTCCCTGATCTTTTCCACTTCGCCTTTCCCGGCGATCACCTGTTTTAAAATATCTCCATCCTGTGTTTTAGAGCCGATTGTGTTGAATTCGCGGTTCAGCTCCTGCACAATAAAATCCATGTTCCGGCCCTGCGGGGTCGTTTCTTCCGCCGCCGCTTTAAATTGTTTTACATGGCTTTTGAGGCGTACCAATTCCTCGGTAATATTGCACCGGTCCGCATAAAACGCTACTTCCTGCGCAAGACGCTGCTCGTCCACCTCAGTGCCGTCCAAAAGCTCCTGCAACCTTTCTTTCAGCTTCATCTTGTATTCATAGACCACAATATCTTCCTTTGAAGCAATGTTATTGACATAAACGAGAATCGTATCAAGCCGCTGCATAATATCCTTTTTCAGCTGCTCGCCTTCCTCTTCGCGCGCTCTTTTCAATTCAGCAAGCGCGCCGTCAAGGTTTGTGAACAAGAGCTTTTTCAGAGCTTCCTCATCCGAATTCTCATCCTCATAGGTCACCGCGTCAGGAAGCCGCATCAGGCTTGTGACAGTGAGGTCGTTTTCGATTCCGCACTGTGTGCCAATGCCTTTCGCAGCCTTCATATATGCCGTTATAAGCGGCATATCCACAATTACATTTTTTGCGTCCTCGCGCTCAGAGGAATAATAAATGAATACATCGACTCTGCCCCGGCTTACGTTTTTCTTAACATACTTTCGTACCTCGTCCTCCAAAAAGACCATGAAACGCGGTTCCCGGATACTGATATCGAGAAAACGGTGGTTCACCGTCTTGATTTCCACCCGCAGCTTTCTTCCGTCAATCGCGATTTCGCTTTTACCAAAGCCTGTCATGCTTTTCAAACGCGCATACCTCTTTCAAAAATCGTTGGCTATTATTATAGCACAATCCAAGCTATCTTTCCAATACTTTATACAGCTCATCCGCCGGATATGGCGTTATGGCCCGTTTTTGTCCGGATGACAGGTCATATACTCCCTGTCCTCCGGCCTTGCCGATAACCGTCGCCGGAATTCCGTTTGCCCTCATCGCCTCTACAATTCTATTTCCGTTTCGCGCCGCGATCATCATACTGCCGGATGAAATAAGCCCATAGACATCAAGCCCGTATTTTGTGCAAACTCTGCTTGTCAGCGGCAAAACAGGAACCGCAGAAAGGTCTATGCGCGCACCCGTGCCGGATGCTTCGCACATCTCGCAGACCGCGCCGAGAACGCCGCCCTCCGTAATGTCGTGCATTGCATGGATGCCGTCCGTCTCTGCCGCGATCCTGCCGTCTTTTACCACGCTCAAAGATTCCTTGATTCGAGCAAGCTCTTTCCGCTCCTGCTCCGTCAATGAAAGCTCTCCGCTGAAATCCGACGCGATGATCGCGGTTCCCTCGAGCCCCGCATATTTTGTCATAATGATATCATCGCCAGGCTGCACGTCAGACGTTTTAAACATTTTTCCCTTAACCACAGGCTTGCCGATCATCGTCACCGAGACCACCGTACGTGTTACGCTGTCCGTAACTTCCGTATGCCCGCCGATGATGTCGATCCCAAGGCTGCGCGCGGTTTGCACGAGTTCGTTCATCAGCTTCCTGACTTGTGCCTCTCCTGCCGACGGCGGGATGAGCAGCGTCACAAGCGCCGCAATCGGCGCCGCGCCTGCGGCGGCTATATCGTTTGCATTGATATGGATAGCAAGAACTCCGGTTTGTTTTCCGCCGGCGGTGATTGGATCAGTCGAAACGACACACAAATCCCCCGTTATCACGGCGCAGCAATCCTCGCCAACACCCGCGCCCACCACGGTCTCTTCATTTTGCGGCTCGATTTTATCAATCACAAGCTCGCGCAGCTTTGCGTTTGTCAGCTTGCCCTGCCTCATGCCTTGTCAAGCTCCGCCTTTACCAGTTCGTTTACCGTTTTCGGATTAGCCTTCCCCTTCGTCGCCTTCATCACCTGGCCGACAAAAAAGGTCATCGCCTTTTTGTTACCGCCCTTAAAATCTGCGACAGGTTTTGGATTTTCCACAATGATCTTCTGCACAAGCGCCAAAATTTCGTCCGCGTTGTCGTTTTGCTTTAAATCCTTTTCCTCTACAATCTGCGCGGGCTTTTTCCCGGTTTTGAACATTTCCTCAAATACCTGTTTCCCCATGCTCGAATTGATTATCCCGTCGTTTACAAGCTTTAACAGGTCGGTGAAATCTTCAGGCGATACCGGGATATCCTTCGCCTCCATATTGCTTTCCTTCAGGAGCCGTGCAAGTTCAACCATAATATAGTTGCTGATGGCTTTCGGCTCATTGTAAATCGCCACACTGTCTTCAAAGAATTTTGCCGTGTATTTGGACATCGTAAGCACGCCGGCATCGTACTCCGGCAGTCCAAACTCGCTTACATAGCGCTTGCGTTTCGCGGCAGGCAGTTCCGGAAGCGCCGCTCTAATCTTGGCAATACGCTCGTCCGTAAGATAAACGGGAACAAGGTCCGGATCCGGGAAATAGCGGTAATCATGCGCTTCTTCCTTGTCGCGCATCGGGTATGTTTTCCCTTTGGCATCGTCCCAGCGGCGCGTTTCCTGCACAATTTCCCCACCATCCTCAATCACCTCTATGTGGCGCTTTGCTTCATATTCAATTGCCCGCTGTGCGGCCGAAATACTATTGACATTTTTAAGCTCCGTACGGGTGCCGTATTTTGTTTCGCCCGCCGGGCGGACGGAAATATTGATATCGCAGCGCATCGAGCCTTCTTCCATCTTGCAATCGGAAACACCGATATATTCCATATTCGCGCGAACCGTATCGAGAAAGGCTTTAACCTGTGAAGCGCTCCGGAAGTCGGGCTCCGTAACGATTTCCATCAACGGCACGCCGCCGCGGTTATAGTCTACAAAGCTTTCCGTTCCCTGATGCACCAACTTCCCGGCGTCTTCCTCGATATGGATACGGGTGATTCCAATCTTATGCTTTTCTCCGTCCGTTTCCACCTCCACCTCGCCATGGGAGCACAGCGGAAAGTCGTATTGCGATATCTGGTATGCCTTAGCCAAGTCCGGATAAAAATATCCTTTCCTGTCAAGCTTGGAATAATTTGGGATTTCACAGTTCAGGGATAATCCCGCACGTACGCCATATTCTACAGCCTGCTCATTTAAAACGGGCAGCGTCCCGGGCATAGAAAGGCATACGGGACATACGTTCGTATTTGGCTGTGAGCCGAATTTATTTTTGCATGCACAGAAAATTTTAGTTTCCGTTGCCATTTCCACATGCACTTCAAGGCCAATTACAGTTTCATATCTCATCGTCTTTCTCCATCATAACGTCGGTTTTTTGTCGAATTTCACGGCCTGCTCAAAGTTCCACGCCGCACGGAACATCGTATTTTCGTCAAATGCTTTTGCGATCATTTGTACGGAAACGGGTAGTCCCTCTTTCGTCACGCCGGACGGAACGGAAATTGCCGTTACGCCCGCAATATTGACAGGTACGGTAAACAAATCGTTTACATACATCTCAAGCGGCGTGGATTTGGCGCCAATTTCAAATGCCGGCGTTGGAGCGGTGGGCGAAAGAAGGATATCATATTTTCCGAACAGACGGTCAAAATCGTTCTTAATCAGGGTCTTAACCTTAAGCGCCTTCAAATAATACGCATCATAATATCCGGAGCTGAGTACATAATTGCCAAGCATAATGCGGCGTTTTGTTTCGTCGCCAAAGCCTTCGGACCGCGTGTTTTTATACATCTCCTTGAGATCGCTGTAGTGGTCCGTGCGGTATCCGTAACGAATCCCGTCAAACCTTGAAAGATTGGAAGCCACCTCTGCAGATGCAATCACATAATAAGCGGAAAGTGCATAATCAAAGGTGGGCAGCGACGTTTCTTCAACAACCGCTCCCATCTCTTCAAACAGCTTGACCGCTTCGAGATACGACCGCCGTACCTCCGGATCGATCTCCTGTTCCAGATATTCCTTCGGAATACCAACCTTCAGCCCTTTGATTCCCTGCTTCATCCCTTCTCCATACCGGGGATAATCCATGATTGCAGAAGTAGAATCCTTTTTATCGTTTCCTGCAATAATATCAAGCACAAAAGCCGAATCCTCAACAGTTTTGGTCAGCGGACCAATCTGGTCAAGCGATGAGGCGAACGCCATGAGTCCAAACCGCGAAACCGTTCCATAGGTCGGCTTCAGCCCCACGACGCCGCAAAATGCCGCCGGTTGGCGTACAGACCCGCCGGTATCGGATCCAAGTGAAAATACCGCTTCATCCGCTGCGACACAGGCAGCGCTGCCCCCGGAAGACCCGCCAGGTACGCGCGCTGTATCCCACGGGTTTTTTGTTACACCGAAATATGAGGTCTCCGTAGAAGAGCCCATTGCAAATTCATCCATATTTGCCTTGGCAAGCAATACATAATCTTCAGCCTTCAGCTTTTCGATGACCGTCGCATCATAAACCGGTTTATAATTATAGAGCATTTTAGAGGAGGCTGTAGAAAGGACCCCTTTGGTGCACATATTATCCTTGATGATTGCAGGAATTCCAGCAAGCCGCCCAAGCAGCTCTCCTTTGACACGTTTTTTGTCCACCCGCTTTGCCGCTTCAAGCGCTTCATCAGCGCAAGTCGTTACCAAAGCGTTCACCTCGGGCTCCACCCTCTCAATACGGTCAATATAGGCCTGCGTCAATTCGGCCGAAGAAATTTCTTTTTTGGCGAGCATATCTGCCGCCTGCGTAATATTTAATGCCGTAAGTTCCATTGTTTTCATTTCCTCCGTCAATCCACGACCTTAGGCACGGTAAAAAAGCCATCTTCCTTTTCAGGCGCATTCAGCAGCATATCTTCCCGCTCCCATACCCTGCCTGGAACGTCCTCGCGCACAACGTTTTGCTGCTTCAGGATATACGAAGTCGGTTCTACGCCTTCCGTATCAAGCTCATTGAGCTTTTGCGCATGGCCCAGTATATCGTCCAGATTTTTCTGCAGCATCTTTTTCTTTTCCTCATCGAGGCTGAGCATCGAAAGCGATGCAATCCTCTCAACTTCTTCCAATGTAACGCGCATATGTTTTCCGTCCTTTTTCATAGTAGTTCAATAATCATTAATTATAGCATAAAACACCGTGGCGGTGAATAGCCCTAAAAAACCGGGGAGCAAACCTCTGCTTGTTCCCCGGCCAAATAAACCGTTACTCCATAATGCTTTCGAGCACATCCGCGGCGCCTTCCACAACCCTCCGGCAGTGTCCGTCTTTCTCAAAGTTTTCTTTCCGCACTTTGGCGCAAAACGCACTTCCGAATTTTTCTTTAAATTCGTCCATCATTGCCCGGCACTTTGGGCCAAGCGATTCTGTATGGTGCGCATTTGTTTCAATTTCCTTCGCACTGATCGCGCCAATCCCGCCGCAGACCGCACCGCAGATACTTCCGCACTGCATTCCGCCGCCGAAGCCACCGAACGCTCTCAGGCCCTCTTCGTTGATTCCCAGGCCGTATTCGTCGTTTGCCGCACGAATAATCGATTCCGCGCAGTTATAGCCTTTTTCCTGATAGTACTCTCTTGCTCTCTCCTTCAGCATAATTCCAACTCCTTACAACATACTCTCACAAACTCATTTTCCGATAATACCGCGACACCAAGCTCCTGCGCTTTCCGGAGCTTGCTGCCAGCTTCCTCGCCCGCCACTACATAATCTGTTTTTTTGCTGACGGAAGAACTTGTCTTCCCGCCGAGATTTTCAATGAGCTCCTGCGCCTGCTTGCGCGTATATTGGGTAAGCGTTCCCGTCAGCACAAATGTTTTCCCCTCAAATTTACCTCCTTCCGCAGCCCCGGCATCCTCCCTCGGCTGCACGCCTGCGTCGAAAAGCTCCTGCACGACACGCATGTAATTTTCGTTGCGGAAAAAATCGACGATATCCTTTGCCACAACCTCTCCCACGTCCCGAATTGCCACAAGCTCTTCTATGGTCGCATTTTTCAGTCGTTCATAAGTATGAAACGTCTGGGCAAGGTCCTTGGCGGTCTTTTTTCCGACATTCGAAATGCCGAGCGCATAAATAAAATTCGCAAGCGGAGGTTTTTTGCTCGCTTCAATAGCAGAAAGAATATTCTCCGTTCTCTTTTCCTTAAACCCCTCCTGGCTCAAAAGCTGCTTGTCCGTCAATGTATAAATCGCCGCGATATCTTTGATGTCAAGCTTTTCAAACATCAGTTCGATCGTTTTCTCACTGAGGTTTTCAATATCCATTGCGTCTCTCGACACAAAATGCACCATGCGCGAAGTGAGCTGCGGTTTACAGTTCAGCGAATTGGGGCAGAAAAGATTCGGTCCTACCTCCTCGAGCTCCGTTCCGCAGGCCGGGCAATGCGTCGGTTTATCAATCGGCGTAAGCTCACCCTCCTGTAAAGGAGATGCGCCCAGTATTTCCGGGATCACATCATTAGAACGCCGGATGAATACGTTCGCGCCGATAGCGGCATGCTTGCGGAGGATATCTTCATAATTGTTGAGCGTGGCCCTGCGGATCGTCGCCCCTGCAAGCTCAACCGGTTCAAGATGTGCCAAAGGCGTCAGTTTACCCGTCCTGCCCACATCCCATGTCACGTCTAAAATTTTTGTTGTCATCTCTTCTGCGGCAAATTTATAAGCGATCGCCCAGCGCGGAAATTTCTGCGTATAGCCCAGTGCTTCACGCGTTGCAAAGTCCGTTATCTTGATTACCATACCGTCGATCAGGAAATCCAGCGTGTCACGCGTCCGCTCCACATTGTCTACCGCTGCCTTGATATCCGCTACGTCGTTAAAAACCCTTTCATAGGCGCTAACATTGAATTTGTTCTCCCGGAGGAACGCTATCATCTCCTGATGATCCTGAAACGTCCTGCCTTCAATATACCCCACGTTATAAATAAAGGCGTCTAAATGCCTTTTTGCGGTCTGGCCCGGGTCAAGGTTCCTGATTGCCCCAGCCGCTGCATTACGCGCATTTTTGAGCGGCTCATCTGCCGTTTCATTATATTTTTTCAGTACCGATAGACGCATGACCGCCTCTCCCTGCACTTCTGTTTTGCCCGTGAAATCGATCTTTAAAGGGATGGATTGTATCGTTTTCACCTGTTCTGTGACATCTTCCCCCACAATTCCGTTTCCGCGCGTTGCAGCACTGACGAGATATCCGCCGTCATAGGTCAGGTTGATCGTAAGGCCGTCAAACTTGTATTCGAGAGAATAGCTGGCGTCCGGCAGCCCGAGCGCCCGTATCTGCTTGTTGGTACGCTCCTGCCAGGAAATAACGTCGTCAAGGCTCTGCGCTTTGTCAAGGCTCCACAGCGGCGCAAGGTGCGTATGTTTTTGGAATCCTTCCAGAAGCTTTCCGCCCACACGCTGCGTCGGGGAATCGGGCTCGATTTTTCCAGTCCTCTTCTCAAGCGCCGCAAGCTCATCATAGAGTCTGTCATACTCCGCGTCAGCGACCGACGGATCATCAAGCACATAGTACCGGTATGCGTAATCATTCAGTTGATCGACCAGCTCTTTCATACGCTCCATAACAGCGCACCACCTATTTCAAAATCTTTAGGGAGGCAAAGGCAAGAAACATTTTCTTTTCCCCTACCTCGTAGAAATCAACCACGGCCACGCGTGAATCTCCTTCGCCCGCGATGCTTTTCACCTTACCGCGGCCAAATGTCTTATGTTCCACAACCGTACCGACTTTATAGTCTCCGCTTACTTTTTGCGGAGCCGCTTTCTTCTGGAAGCTGAATCCGCCCGAGAACAAATCCGTTTTCCCCTGCGGTGCAGACGGCTTTTGAGCAAGTACTGGCTTTTTTCTGCCGATACAGTTCAGCAATTCGCTGTCAATCTCATCCAGGAACCTCGACTGTGCGGAAGGCTGCATCCGTCCATACAGCGTGCGCATATTGGAATGCAGCATATAAAGCCGCCGCTTTGCCCGCGTGACCGCCACATAACACAAACGCCGTTCTTCTTCTACATTGTCTTCATCAATCGCGCGCTGGCTTGGAAAGATATTCTCATCCATCCCGGCTACAAACACAGCGTCAAATTCCAGCCCCTTGGCCGCATGCATCGTCATCAACGTTACACCGCCTTTATCGTCCATGCTGTCAAGGTCCGTAATAAGCGCGATATTCTGCAAAAATCCTTCAAGGGAAGCTTCCTCATCCTCGTCATACGTGTATGCTGAGTTAATCAATTCTGCAATATTTTCAATGCGCGCCTCCGCCTCAGGTGTCTGCTCTTCCTCCAGCATTTTTTTGTACCCTGAAACCTCGTACGCACGTTCCAATACTTCGTGCACAGTCAATTCAGTGCAACCTTCGTTCAGGCGCTCATACATTCCGTAAAACTCGTTTGCCTTTTTTATAAGCGTTTTATCCGCGAGTAAAACATTTGCATTCCGCATTACTTCCAAAATGGAAATTCCGTTGTATTCCGCCGCCTGCGCAAGCGCGTCCACCTTTGCGGCGCCGATCGCCCTTTTAGGCGTATTGATGATACGTAGCAACTGCAAATCCGCCGCCGGATTCGCAATGATGTTAAGATAGGCGACCATATCCTTGATTTCTTTGCGTTCATAGAAGCTAATACCCCCATAAATGCGGTAAGGGATCGCATACAGCCGCAATTTTTCTTCCAATATCCGCGAAAGCGTATGGATGCGGTACAAAATCGCCATATCCGCATAGCGCATCCCATCGTCCGATAACCGCTGTATCTCCCGCGCAATGGTTTCCGCTTCCTCATATTCGCTGTTTGCCGTATATAAAACAGGTTTTTCACCCTGGTCAATATCGCTCCACAGCGTTTTTCCCTTGCGGCCCTCATTGTTCTTGATCACACAATTCGCCACATCGAGAATTTTTTTATCCGAACGGTAATTTTGCTCCAGACGAATGACCGTCGCCCCGGTAAAATCTTTTTCAAATTCAAGGATATTCCGTATATTCGCTCCCCGGAATGCATAGATAGACTGATCATCGTCGCCTACTACGAAAATATTGCCGTAGCCCTCCGACAAAATCTTGATTAGTTTATACTGCACCATATTGGTATCCTGATATTCGTCTACCAAAACATAATGAAATTTGTTTTGGTAATAGGTCCTCGCCTCGCTGTCCGTTTCGAGCAGCTGCAGGGTGTTGAGCAGCAGGTCGTCAAAATCCATTGCATTTTGCTTATGGAGCTCTTGTGCATATTCATCAAAAATTTCCCCTGCGTGCTCGGCCACGAACGGGTTTCGCTCTTCTGCATACTGATCGAAATCAAGTGTTGTATTGTCGTTTTTATATTTACTGATTAAATTTTTGATATAACGGTCCGAATAGCTTTTGTTCTCCTTAAGACCCATTCGCTCCAGTATTTTCTTCAGCAGGCGCAGCGTGTCGTCCGTATCATAAATCAAAAAATTCCTGGTATAGCCGAGCTTTTCCGCATACCGCCTGAGCATGCGCACACACATCGCATGGAAAGTACTGATCCACATATCACGCATGTCGGCCGCCACTACGCCCGAAATACGCTCTTTCATCTCCTGCGCCGCTTTATTGGTAAACGTAATTGCTAAAATTTGCCAGGGCGCAACGTTTTTCTCATTAATCAAATAGGCCACCCGCTCGGTCAGAACGCGCGTCTTTCCGCTCCCGGCGCCCGCAAGAACAAGCACGGCTCCGGAAATCGTCTCTACCGCCTGCTTTTGCCGTTCATTCAATTGATACAAATCAGTTATTCTCCCTTTTTCCCATTTCTCTCAAGCGCCGCGCCGTATCCGCCCGTACCATAATTGAGGCAGCGGTTCACACGCGAAATTGTCGCCGTGGACGCGCCGGTCTTTTCTGCGATCGCATGGCAGGTAATTCCGTCTTTCAGCATCTGTGCTACTTTATAGCGCTGCGAAATCGCAGAAAGTTCCGCAACAGTGCACAGATCCTCAAAAAACATATAGCACTCTTCTTCGCTTTTGAGGGACAGTACCGCCTCGAATAAAGTATCCAGCTCTTTAGATTTTAATTTTGAATGATACACTTTAAAGCACCTCACAATGCAAAATGTAGGTATATTGAAATACACCTACATTTTAACACATTACTACGCGAAAATAAAGCGATCAGTCGAAGATATTCTTGTAAAGTGCGCTTACGTTATTGCCCATCACTGCGAGGATCACCTGCTCCCCCCGGGTATTACGCGCACCCGCCGGAATACTGTCTGTAGAAATCTTGCTCAAATCGCCCGATTTCTGCACCCCGGTTACCGTTGAAATTTTATCGATCAGGAGCGCGCCGATCACCTCCCTGCCGGAGATCTCCGAAAGCTGGTAGGATTTGAGTCCCTTTCCGTTCCGTCCCTGCTCTTCAAACTCGGAAACTGGCGTCCGTTTCGCATATCCCTTCTCTGTCATCAGCAGGATATCGCCTTCCTGACCGCTTTTGATTTGCTCTGCATACACGACTTTGGCGTGCCTACCCAATTTTATAGCGCCAACGCCTTTTCCGCTCCTGCCCATCACGGAAATCTCATTCTTGCGAATGTTGATGGACATACCATCCGAGGTAATAAAGATCATATTCTCTACGTCCGGTACATTGGGTTTGGCGTAAATAAGCGTATCGCCTTCCTTCAGGCCGCAGGCCATAATTTTGGACTTTTTAACGTCAAATTCCTCCATCTGCGTCGCTTTTACCAATCCGTTTGCGGTTGCAAAATACATCAGCTTACTGTCAAAATCATTTTTTGTCAAAATATTCAGGATGACCTCGTCGCCATCCACTCCGGAAATCAGGGCATTGATTGATTTCCCAGCATCCTTCATACGCGATTCCGGGACAGACGTGACAGGTAAGATCATCATATTCCCTTTATTCGTAAACAGGTAAAGCTTCCCTGCCGTATCAGTCTGCACCAGTAGTACGGGCTGGAACTTTTCTTCCAATTCTCCCGCTTCCATTCCTTTTTGCAGGGCTTTCGGCGACATGCGCTTGAGGTTTCCGTTTCGCGTCAGGATCACGGTACATTCGCTTGCCACCATAAACTCGCTCTCATCGATATTGATATGCGCATGCTCCTCCTTCATGAGCTGTGTGCGGCGTTTATCCGCATATTTTTCCTTCACCGCCAGAAGCTCCTCGCGGATAACCTCCAGAAGCTTCGCTTCGGAGCCTAGGATGGAGCGCAGGTATTTGATGAGTGCGACGACCTCTTTATATTCATTTTCCAGAAGCTCGACCTCGAGATTCGTGAGGCGCGCAAGCCGCATGTCGAGGATGGCTTGTGCCTGTACGCCTGTAAGGTTGAACTCCCTCATTAGCCTGTGCTTGGCTTCATCCGAATTTTTTGAGGAACGGATAATCCGGATCACACGGTCGATATTTTTTACCGCAATAATCAGGCCGAGCAAAATATGCTCACGTTTTTCGGCTTTCTCGAGATCAAACTGTGTCCGGCGCGTAATGACGTTTTTCTGGTGCCGGATATAATGGTCGAGGATAGGCAGCAGGCCAAGCTGCCTGGGCGAACCGTCCGCAATCACCATCATATTGATGCCGAACGTAGTTTGCAGGTCTGTATATTTGAACAGCAGATTCAGTATTTTTTCCGGATCATGGCCCTTTTTGACCTCAACCACCGCCCGTATCCCTTCCCGGTCGGATTCGTCGCGGATATCGTCGATTCCCGCAAATATCTCTTTCCTGTTTTCACTTACCGCAAGTATTTTTTCCAGCATTGCGGATTTCTTGACCTCATAAGGTATCTCCGTAATAACAATCAGGCTCTTTCCGTTCTTGGCTTTCTCGATGTGCGTCTTCGCGCGCATCTGTATTTTACCCTTTCCCGTTTCATACGCCTGCCTGAGGCCGTCACCACCGAGGAGGTATCCGCCTGTCGGAAAATCCGGCGCCTTGATATACTTCATTACGTCCGAAAGGCTGCATTCCGGGTTTTCGATGCGTGTCACGACGCCGTCGATTACTTCTCCCAAATTGTGCGGCGGTATATTGGTCGCAAGCCCTACCGCAATGCCCGAGGAGCCGTTGACAAGCAGATTTGGATAGCGGGCCGGAAGCATATCCGGCTCACGCTCCGTATCGTCGAAATTCGGCCGGAACGGCACCGTGTCCTTGCCAAGGTCCCGCAGCATCTCGAGCGCCAGCGGAGAAAGCCGTGCTTCCGTATAACGCATCGCCGCCGCGCTGTCTCCATCCGGTGATCCAAAATTCCCATGCCCATCCACAAGCGGCATACGCATCGCATAGGGCTGCGCAAGGCGTACCATGGCGTCGTAAACGCTGGTATCTCCGTGCGGATGATATTTACCCAGCGCTTCGCCGACGATCCTTGCCGATTTTTTATAGGGCTTATCCGGCAGGATGCCGAGATCATACATCGTATACAAAATGCGCCGTTGAACAGGCTTAAGGCCATCCTCCACGCGCGGTAGGGCGCGCTCCATCGTAACGTATTCCGCGTACGTTATGAAAGAAGTGTGCATGACCTCGTCCAAGGCCGCATCAATGATCTCTTCGTTATAATTAATTTGCTTCGATTTCATGCTGCACTACCTCAAAATTGTCCTGTTTATTGAAATTCGCATGCTCTGCAATATATTGCTTGCGCGGCTCTACATTATCGCCCATTAGCGTAGTTACAATTTGCTCAACGTTTGCAAGGTCGTCAATCGTCACACGGATCAGCGAACGTTTCTCAGGGTCCATTGTCGTGTCCCAAAGCTGCTCCGGATTCATTTCCCCAAGCCCTTTATACCGCTGTACCGTATAGCCCCGACCGATCTTTGCTTTCGCCGCCTCAAGTTGTTCTTCATTGTAGGCATAAAGCACCTTGCTTCCCTTAGCAATTTTATAGAGCGGCGGGCGGCCGATATAAAGATGTCCGTCCGTAATCAGCTCTTTGAAATAGCGATAGAAGAAGGTAATCAAAATGGTACGGATATGTCCGCCATCCTGATCGGCATCCGCCAGGATGATAACCTTATTATATTTAATATTATTGATGTTAAAGCTGTCGTCAAAACCAGCTCCGAGCGCCGTGATAATAGAGCGGAATTCTTCGTTGGCCAGCACTTGGTCAACGCGCTTTTTCTCTACGTTCAAAGGCTTTCCGCGCAAAGGAAGAATCGCCTGGAACCGTCGGTCGCGCCCCTGCTTCGCGCTTCCGCCCGCGCTGTCCCCCTCGACGATAAACAGCTCGTTCAGCTCGGGCTTCCTGCCCGTGCAGGCTGAAAGCTTACCAACGAGCGGCGAACTTTCCAGTTTGCTCTTGGCGCGTTCCATTTTTTTTGCTTTGCGGGCCGCTTCACGCACGCGCGCCGCCCCGACAGCCTTTTCCAGAATTTTTGTACAAATTTGAGTATTGTTCAGATCGGCCATAAATGCCGAAAGCTTCTCCGTCACGACGGCTTCCACCGCAACCCGCGCCTCTGCATTTCCGAGCTTCGTCTTCGTCTGTCCTTCAAACTGCACATTCTTCATTTTGATATTAATGACAGCGCACAGTCCCTCACGGAAATCGTCTCCCGTCAGGTTCGCTTCCTTTTCCTTCAATAGGTTGTTGCTGCGCGCATAATCGTTCATCACCTTTGTAATCGCGGCCTTAAAGCCTGTTTCATGCATGCCGCCTTCAGTGGTCGGAATATTGTTCACATAGGAAAAAATACTTTCCGTGTAGCTTGAATTATATTGCATCGCAATACTGACTACAATATCACGTTTGGTTCCTTCCAGCAATATCGGTGCCGCATGAAGCGGAGTCTTGTCTTTATTCAGATAGAGGACGAAATCGACGATCCCACCGGTATATTCAAAGGCTTCCCTGCGCGGACGTCCGCCGGTCATTTGCCGTTCGTCGATAAGTGTTATGTTGAGCCCCTTAGTAAGGAATGCCAGCTCCCGCAAGCGGCGTCTTACTACGTCAAATTGAAAATCAATGGTATCAAAAATAGTATCGTCCGGAAGAAATGTTATCCTGGAGCCCTTTTTTCTTGTTTCCCCGATCTCCTCCAACGGTGCAAGAGGCCGCCCGACCTTCATTTTCCCTTTTGAATCGGCTTCCGTCACATATTTCTGGTAATAAACTTTTCCGTTTTGGTAAACTTCCACCTCAAGCCATTTTGAAAGCGCGTTCACCACCGACGCACCGACGCCGTGCAGGCCGCCCGAGTAAGCGTAATTTTCATTATTGAATTTACCGCCTGCATGAAGCTGGGTAAATACTACTTCCACGCCTGAAATTTTAAGCTCCGGATGGATACCCGTTGGAATCCCCCGCCCGTTGTCCTCCACTGAAATTGAATTATCCGGATGGATTGTTACGATGAGCTTATTCGCGTAACCGTTGGCGGCTTCGTCAATCCCGTTATCCACAATTTCCCACAAGAGATGATGAAGCCCGCGCGAACTTGTCGTGCCAATATACATTCCAGGGCGGCGGCGCACTGCATCAAGCCCTTCCAGAACCTGAATATCCCCCGCCGTATATGTCTTTGACATAACCTTTCCTCCACAACATTTATGAATACATACTGTAATATTATATAACAGGCCACAAAATATAGCAAACAAAAAAGAGCGGGAATTGCGTTCCCGCTCTTTCGATTTTATTATTCTTTCAGGAAGCGGTCTCTTCTTTTTTCCTTGACTTTGGCAACGCGGGCTTTTCACCCATCACAAGCATCGGCTTTTTAGAATCAATCGTCTCCTTGGTAATAACGCATTTCAGCACATCGTTGCGCGACGGAAGGTCATACATGATATCCATCATCGACGTTTCGATAATGCTGCGAAGTCCGCGTGCGCCCGTTTTCTGTTCGATCGCAAGCTTAGCGACTTCCTTCAGTGCTTCATCTTCAAATTCAAGCTCCACGCCATCGATTTCAAACAACTTCCGGTACTGCTTGGTAAGCGCGTTCTTCGGCTTCTTAAGAATTTCAACCAAAGCCTGTTCATCCAGCGACTGCAGGTTCACAACTACCGGTAAACGGCCGACGAATTCCGGAATTAAGCCAAACTTCAGCAAATCCTCTGTCTGCAGCTGCTCAAGCAGCGCGCTTATATCCTTTTCCTGCTTGCTCTTTACATCGGCGCCAAACCCCATCGCCTTTTTGCCGGTACGGTTTTCGATAATCGAATCGAGGCCGTCAAATGCCCCGCCGCAAATAAACAGGATGTTCGTCGTGTCGATCTGTAGAAAATCCTGATGCGGATGCTTCCGTCCACCCTGCGGCGGAACGCTTGCAACCGTACCTTCGAGGATCTTCAGCAATGCCTGCTGGACGCCCTCGCCGGACACATCGCGCGTAATGGAAGGATTATCCGTTTTGCGGGCGATCTTATCGATCTCATCCACATAGATAATGCCTTTCTGAGCGCGCTCAATATCAAAGTCCGCAGCTTGAATGAGCTTCAGCAGAATATTTTCCACATCTTCGCCCACATATCCGGCCTCGGTAAGCGACGTTGCATCCGCAATCGCAAACGGCACGTTCAAAATCCGCGCCAGCGTCTGTGCAAGCAATGTTTTTCCGCTCCCAGTGGGGCCAAGCATCAAAATGTTGCTCTTTTGGACCTCCGTCTCGCCTTCACCGACTTCTGCATTAATTCTTTTATAGTGGTTGTACACCGCTACTGCGAGATACTTTTTTGCCTTATCCTGACCGATTACATAATCGTTCAGCGTATTTACAATCTCGGACGGCTTGGGAATTTCTTTCAGCTCGAATTTCGCCGCTTCCTTAAATTCCTCATCGATGATTTCGCGGCACAACTCCACGCACTCGTCGCAGATATATACGCCGGGGCCAGCTACAAGCCTGCGCACTTCATCCTGCGTTTTCCCGCAAAAGGTGCACTTGATCTGGCCGTCACCGTCATTATAATTATCATACATATTTTATTCACCTCTGACGCTATTTCGCAGGAATGATCTCGTCGATGATTCCGTACTCCAATGCCTCTTCCGAAGTCATGAAATAGTCCCGCTCGACATCCTTCTGCACCTTTTTCAGCGTCTGTCCCGTCCGTTCACTCAAAATTTTATTCATCTTATCCTTGATCGCAATGATTCGCTGTGCATGGATGGCAATGTCAGTTGCCTGCCCTTGCGTGCCACCAAGTGGCTGATGAATCATAATCTCGCTGTTCGGCAACGCTTTGCGTTTGCCTTTTTGTCCTGCCGCCATCAGGAACGCTCCCATGGAAGCGGCCATGCCAATGCAGATAGTACTTACGTCGCACTTAATATACTGCATGGTGTCGTAGATCGCCATTCCGGCCGTTATGGAACCGCCGGGGCTGTTGATATACAGGTAAATATCTTTATCGGGATCTTCCGCTTCGAGAAAGATGAGCTGCGCCACCACGAGATTGGCAACGGTATCGTCGATCTCTCCGGACAGGAAGATGATCCTATCCCTTAATAAACGGGAAAAAATGTCATACGACCGTTCTCCCCGGTTCGTCTGTTCTACCACAATCGGTACTAAGCTCATAAAATAACCTCCTTGCTGCACATGGCCAATCACCCGGTGCATAGAAAATTGTTATTCCTTGGCAGCCTTTGGTTTGTCAGCGTCTTTTTCAGCCGCTTTTTTGGCTGTCTTTTTATCGGAATCTTTGGCAGGTTCTTTTTTCGCACTGTCCTTGGAGGCTTTCTTCTGTTCAGCCGCTTCCTTTTTGGGATCAACCTCTTCGATCTCCGCCTTGGAGACAAGGTAATCAAACAGCTGTTCCATCGCAACGCGTTCTTTGAAATAATCAATTTCCTGCGTGCTCATGGTGTCCTTGAACTCCTGGACCGTCTTATTGGCGTCCTTCGCGAGTTCTTCATATTTTTTCTCGATATCTTCCTCGGAAGGATCAATCTCGAGTTTTTTCAGAAGCGCTTCCACAGCCAGGCGCATACGTACCTGCTCCTGTGCACTTTCCTTGTAATCGTTCCGCAAATCCTGCAGCGTCTTACCCATATATTTCAAGTAATCATCCAGTTTCATGCCTTGATACATCAGTTGATAAGACATCTGCTGAATCTGGTAATCAATCTGGTCGTCGACCATCACTTCGGGAATATCCACTTTAATTCCCTTGGCAACGGCTTCAAGCAGCTGATTTTCCATTTCCGCTTTTGCACGCATATCCGCGCGCTCCTGCAGTTTCTTTTTAACGTCTTTTTTATACTCCGCAAGCGTATCGAATTCCGATACGTCCTGTGCAAAGTCATCATCAAGCTCGGGCAGTTCTTTTTCCTTCACTGCTTTCATCTTGATCGCAAATACAGCGTCTTTCCCTGCAAATTCAGGTGTGTAATCGTCCGGGAATTTCACATTGATGTCTTTTTCATCTCCTGCTTTCATCCCAACGATCTGTTCCTCAAAGCCGGGGATAAAGCGCCCCTCGCCTAAGACGAGCGTCTGGTCTTCCGCCGCGCCGCCTTCAAATTTCACTCCGTCGATGCTGCCGGCAAAATCAATCAAAACAGTATCGCCGTCCTTGGAAGCACGCTTAACTTCCACCCATCTCGCATTCTGTTCGCGTGTCTTTTCGACCTCGGCGTCTACGTCCTTGGCCGTAATCTTTTCTACCGGCTTCTTTACCTTGAGGCCTTCATATTTTCCCAGCTTTACGACCGGCTTTAAAACTACGGTAGCCGTTACTACAACGCCATCCTTCTGGTCGACGCTCAAAACGTCATATTCCGGTCTCGAAACCACATCCAGTTCATGCTCTTTGACTGCGTCGAGATATGCCTGTGGAATGATCTCATCCAGCGCATCTTCGTAAAACACCTGAGGGCCGTAAAAGTTTTCGACCATCTTGCGCGGCGCTTTTCCTTTGCGGAATCCGGGAATATTGAACTTCCCTTTCAATTTCTGATACGCTTTTGCAATTCCTTCCTCAAATTTATCAGCGGAAACATTCAACTCCAGTTTCGCTTTGTTCCCTTCCAGCTTCTCTAATTTAGCAGCCATCTTCATCCTCCTAGATTGTTTCAAAACTATAAAATTGCAGAACAATACAGAGAATAGTATACTATATTTATAACCCGTACGCAATACGAATTAACAGATATATTTCTCCCCCGAAGGCTCTGTTTCAGTCTCTTACAAGCTTCTTTTTTCCGTTGCCGATGAGGTCGTCACGCTCTGCTTTCCGAAGCGCTTTTTTTACAATTCTATGATTCTTCGGATTTTTATATTGGATGAGTGCGCGCTGCATCGATTTTTCTTCCGTACTTTTAGCAACATAGACCTTTTTCCCCGTTTCCGGATCAAGCCCCGTGTAATACATACACGTTGCAAGCGTTCCGGGGGTCGGATAAAAGTCCTGCGCCTGTTCCGGCATAAAGCCCGTGTCCCGGATAAACTCTGCAAGCCGTACTGCATCCATCATGGTGGAACCCGGATGGGACGACATAAAATACGGCAGGACATACTGCTTTTTTCCAGCGCGCTTCGAGGCCGCGGCAAATTTCTGGCAGAACCGTTGGTATTTTTCGATTTCCGGCTTTCCCATCAGTTTCAAAACATCCGGGCTCACGTGTTCCGGCGCAAGCTTCAGCTGCCCGCTCACATGGTGGACGGCAAGCTCTTTCACAAATTCTCCGCTTTTATCGAGAAGTGCATAATCATAGCGGATGCCGGAGCGGACGAATACCTTTTTCACACCGTTAACCGTCCGCACCTTGCGTAAAAGCCTTACATATTCTGCATGGTTCTCCTTCAGATACCTGCACTTTTCCGGCGTCAAGCACCGCCGCGCAGTGCACCTGCCCTTAGGATTCGTACACGTTACTCCGTAGAAATTAGCAGTAGGTCCGCCCACATCATGGATATATCCCTTGAATTCCGTGTCCAGAGTAAGCTGTTTGATTTCATCCACCACGCTTTTTATGCTTCGCCACGCAACGTCTTTTCCCTGGTGGTAAAAAAGTGCGCAAAACGCGCACGCACCTATACATCCCCGGGTTGCCGTAACGCTGAACTTCACCTCGTCCAATGCGGGGATCGGTTTTTGGTACATTGGATGCGCCGCTCGCATATACGGCAGCGAATAGACAAAGTCGAGCTCCTTCTGATCCAGCGGTTTAGACGGAACATTTTGTACGACGAAGCCTTTTTCATGCTTCTGTACAAGAGCCTCCTTACGGTTTCTCATCTCCGTCATAAACGCCTGTGCGTAGACTTTTTTATCCGCACGCACCTGTCGAAAGGAAGGCAGTTCCATATATTCATAGACCCGTTCGAGTGTAGGTGTGAAATATGAGGTACCCTCTACGTAGGTAATATCCTGCGCTGCAAGCCCGCCATCCAGCGCCTCGGCAATTTCAATAATCGGCCGTTCTCCCATGCCGTAGACCAAAATATCCGCTCCGCTTTCTATCAATATGGAAGGCTTTACCTCGTTATCCCAATAATCATAATGCGCAAACCGCCGCAGGCTTGCCTCAATCCCTCCGATAATGACCGGTACATTTCCATAAGCCTCACGGATTCTCTTTGCATAAACGACCGTAGAACGCTCCGGACGCTTTCCAGTTTTACCGCCGGGCGAATACATATCCTTCGCCCGGCGGTGTTTCGTCACGGAATATAGATTCACCATGCTGTCCATATTGCCCGCACTAATAAGGAAACCGAGCCGCGGCCTTCCCAGCCGTTTAAAATCTCCGAAGGACTTCCAGGATGGCTGGGCGATGATCCCCACCGAATATCCATGCGCCGCCAGATAGCGCGAAATGATTGCATGCGCAAACGACGGATGGTCGACATAGGCGTCCCCCGTTACCAACACAAAATCGAGCTGCTCGATTCCATTTTTCTCCATATCCGCTTTGGATACGGGTAAAAAGCCATCATTCATACACACTATCATAACACAACGGCCGCAAACGGCAACTGTTGTTTTGGGCCGCCGCATTTCCTGCCTTATGTTTTCAGGCTCCCATCCCTCAGTCCTGATTATTTTTCGCTTTATGGCAGCAATGCTTTTCGTGGGTGCACTGCGGCTTCATTGCAGCGCATACGATAACATCCCCGCCCTCAATACGTATCGTTTTTCCGTTTACCAGTGCATCCGCCATTTTCTGCCGGGCACTGTCATACATACGGGTCACCGTTGGCCGTGAAACATTCATTTTTTCAGCACATTGTTCCTGTGTCAGCGCTGCATAATCAAGTAAACGGATCACTTCATACTCGTCATATCCGATCACTACCATTCCGGTTTCGTCCGCATTCTCTGGAACAAAGCATGTTGTTTTTGGTTTAGCGCAAATACATCTGCACTTAAACGGCCTTGCCATGTTTCATACCTCACTTGTGTTTGCGCCTATTATATACAAATTATGAACATATGTCAATAAGCGCTTCCCATATGCTTCCAGCGGAACGGTTTTACTGTTCGATTCCTTTTCTGGCACAAATACCCCGGTCATAAGGATGCTTTATTTTTTTGATCTCCGATACATAATCTGCCCGTTCAATCAGTCCGTCCGCAGGATTGCGTCCCGTCAACACAACTTCAAGTTTTTCCGGTTTATGATCCAGAAAATCATATAATTTTTTCAGTTCAAGGAAGCCCGCTCCGCATGTTCCGACCGCTTCATCCAGCACAACCATGTCGTAATCCTCCGCCCATGCGGCAGCCTTTTGAAGGATGACATCCTGCATCCTGCAGGCAGCCGCCTTTTCTCGTTCATCCATTTCCCACGCAAATTTTGTATCGCCTTCTCCGCGCAGGACCGTAATACCGTCAATTTTTTTAAAAGCGTTTATCTCTCCGGCCGGCCCGCTTTTCATAAATTGTGCAAACAGAACCTTCATGCCGCAGCCAGCCGACCGCACAGCAAGCCCTGCAGCCGCGGTAGTTTTTCCTTTTCCATCGCCGCAGTAGATATGTATAAGGCCTCTCATAACTTGATCCTCCGGTTTATTGTCGTTTTCATCATTTCTTAGCTCATTATACGCTTTTTCATTTTCAATCACAAATCTACAGGAAAAGAAAAGAGACCCTCTTCAAGCGCCTCTTCAGGTAACTGACCTTATCTGTTTATAAAATAATTTGAGCAGACCTATAAGCCGGGTTCTGTTTTGATGACCATCTATCTAGGCCGCCTGTTACCATGCGGCTCATGCGATTACAGGGGACGTGACGGGCCGCCATTGAATGTCCCCATACCAATCTTGCACCAAGCGGGGTTTACATGGACGCGTTAAGTTGCCATAACGCCGGTGAGCTCTTACCTCGCCTTTCCACCCTTGCATCCGAAATGGATGCGGTTTATTTCTGTTGCACTTTCCTTGGAGTCGCCTCCACCGGGTATTACCCGGCGCCCTGCCCTATGGAGCCCGGACTTTCCTCACGCCGGAGCGCGCGGCCATCCAGTCTGCTCAAAATGTTTAATCTTCCGCTACATAAAGAATCCTGCCGCAGTTTTCACACTCGACGACATTGCCCTCCACCTTAAGACTCTGCAAAACGCCGGACGGGAGCTGCATTTTGCATCCTTCACAGCGGTCTCCAACCAGTTTTGCCATCGGATTGGGACGGTGCTGCTTGATCGCTTTATAGCGCTCCATAAGCGCCGGTTCAATCCCTTTTGCCGCCTTGGCCACATTTGCCCGCAACTTATCGAGATCGTCTTTCCCTGCACCTACTTCCTTTGCATGCTGCTCTTTTAAAACGTCGAACTGTTTCTTCGCATTGCTCATTTTGACAAGCGTTTCCTTAATTTCAGCCTCTGACTTTTCGAGGCGGTGCATGATGTCGACAATTTTGCGTTTATTCATTTCAACCGACGCCTTGATGCTCTCGCATTCCTTAATCATTTCGCGCACATCATCAAGAAACATGTCTTCAAGATCGTAACCGGCGACCTCGGATATCTCCTCTTTCTTTTCATTCATTTGTTTCTGAAGAATCTCAATCTGAGAGGTGATTTCGCCCATCTTGTTTTGCAGCAACACAGACTCCTGCTCCAGCTGTTTCAGCTTTTGCTGGTTATTTTTATAAACCTGCTGCTGGTGAACCAGCTTTTTCCTTGTCTCCGTATTCATAAGTGTGCGTTCATAAGACTCGAGAGCGTTTTCCGCCGCCTGATAGTCCCATAATGCTTTTAAATTATTGCTCAACATAGACCTCCTCAATAATTTACGTATGGTCTGCGTAAATTTGTTACATAAATCGCTATGTTATAGTTTACATCATCCAGCCGTTTTTGTAAACCTTGCGCATACAGCCGACAAAAGCATTTCTCCGTATCGAAATGCCCGGCTTCTACCAAAATGATATCGTTTTGCGCCGCATACTCATTGTGTTTGATTTCTCCCGTGATAAAAAGTTCCGCACCTTTTTTCCGCGCCAATTCCGCGAAATCCCCTGCAGCGCCGCCACATACTCCAAGCCGCCGTATCTTTTTTTTCAAATTGCCTGCAACGCGTACGCTGTCCGTTTGCAAGGCCGCTTTCAGCTTATCCAGGACCTCTCCTGCCGGAAGCGGCGACGGCATATCCCCGACAATACCAAGTCCTGAATTGATCCGCTGCGGCTCATCCGTTTTAAGAACGCTGATTGCAGGCATCTCATAGGGATGGACTTTACGCACCGCACGAAGCACCTTCTGCAAATCGTTTTCACTGCAAATGGAAGAAATGCGGATTTCATCCGCCGTCTCCAACCTTCCGGCCTGCCCGATATATGGGCTGGCGTCGTGTTCCGGCCGAAACGTTCCTTTTCCGTCAATATTAAAGGTACATTCCGCATATTCTCCAAGTCTTCCGGCTCCGGCGGAAGTCATCGCCCGGCGCACCGTCTCCGCATGCCCCCGCGGCGTATGGACCGCGACTTCATAAAAACGTTCTACCAGCCCATTCTGGATATAGCACCTGTTTGCGAGCGCAAACTGATCCGCAAGCCATGTATTGATTCCGCCGGGGGCGCTGTCCATACTCGTATGGGCACAATAAAGAGAAATTCTCCGCTCCGCAAGCATCTGGACGCACTTCCCTTCATAGGATTCGGAATCGATCTTTTTCGTTGCCCGGAATAAAAGCGGATGATGGGAAATAATAAGATTACATCCTTTTTCCGCCGCTTCCTCGATTGTTTCGGGTAAAACATCGAGGCAGATCATAATCCCTGAAATATCTGTATTGTGCAGATTTACATTGAACCCGCTGTTATCCCATTCTTCCGCAAAGCTTATCGGCGCAATCAGCTCTAGAAGAGCGCCTACTTGTTCTAACGTTACAGACATTTCAACACCTCCACGATCTGATTCTTAAGTTTTCGTTTTTCCGCAATGTATTCCCGCGTATTCCTTCCCCGTGCCGCGGCGGAAATGATCGCTTCAATTTCGCGCAGCTTATTTTGAAGAAATTCTTTCTGCAAGGCTTCCTTTCGTACCGACGGGTAATATCCGAAGCGCAGGTATATTTCATTTGGCAGACACGTCTCACCCGGGCATACGGCCAGCACCTGATAATAGTGTTCGTCATCCTTTACAATTGCCTCATCCTGAATGAAAAAACCATTCCTGTATAGAAAAAGGCGTAATTCGTATTCATTTCCCTGCGGCCCCAGGATCAGCCGCCCTGTTTTTTTCGCAACCGCGATCCCTTTCGCGAGGATATCACGGATCAACAATCCGCCCATACCGGTAATTACCGCGCAATCTACCTTCTTACCTTGCAGGGCCGTAAAGCCGTCTGATACCAGCGGTGTTATCCCTGCCAGATTCCGCTCGGCAATCATATTTTTGGTCTTTTGGAGCGACCGCACGCTGATATCGCAGGCAAACACATGCTTCGCGCATCCTTCTTCCATCATCGCGGCGGATATCCTGCCATGATCGCATCCGATATCCGCTGCAGTGCCTGTT
Source organism: Christensenella minuta (assembly GCF_003628755.1). Taxonomy (NCBI): domain Bacteria; kingdom Bacillati; phylum Bacillota; class Clostridia; order Christensenellales; family Christensenellaceae; genus Christensenella; species Christensenella minuta. The sequence continues at coordinate 904,537 of NZ_CP029256.1, forward strand.
TTCCCGACGAGATCGATGATCGCCCGCATTCTTGGCGTTATTTCCATAAGATAGAAAGGCGGCTGTTACGCCGCCTTATTTGCTCCTTTGCTTATTCCAAAAAATCCCTTAACTTTTTCGATCTGGATGGATGACGAAGTTTGCGCAAAGCCTTTGCTTCAATCTGGCGGATTCTTTCGCGCGTTACCTGAAATTCTTTACCAACCTCTTCCAGTGTGCGTGCACGGCCGTCTTCAAGGCCAAACCTTAGCTTTAAAACCTTCTCTTCGCGCGGTGTCAACGTATCGAGGACATCCATCAGCTGTTCCTTTAAAAGCGTGAATGCCGCCGCTTCGGCCGGGGCCGGCGCATCGTCATCCGGAATAAAATCTCCAAGGTGGCTGTCTTCTTCTTCGCCGATCGGCGTTTCCAGCGAAACCGGTTCCTGTGCGATCTTTAATATCTCACGTACCTTTTCTTCCGGGATATCCATCTCTTTCGCTAACTCTTCCGGTAACGGATCGCGTCCATACTGCTGGAGCAGCTGACGCGATACGCGAATCAGCTTATTGATCGTTTCCACCATATGGACCGGAATACGGATTGTTCGGGCCTGGTCTGCAATTGCGCGCGTGATTGCCTGACGAATCCACCATGTCGCATAGGTACTGAATTTATAACCCTTCAGGTAATCAAATTTTTCGACTGCTTTAATCAGGCCAAGGTTTCCTTCCTGGATCAAATCCAGAAACAGCATACCACGGCCAACGTAGCGCTTCGCGATACTTACCACAAGGCGCAGGTTCGCTTCGGCAAGCTTCCTCTTCGCCTCCTGGTCTCCTTCGCCCATCCGCTTTGCCAGTTCAACCTCTTCTGTAGCCGAAAGCAACGGTACCTTGCCAATCTCTTTGAGATACATCCTGACCGGATCGTCAATGTTAATATTTTCCGGCATGGAAAGCTCAAAATCGACCACTTCCGTCTCTTCTTCCGCTTTTGGAACCTCTTTTTCGATTTCGTCGTCCAGAACGTCGATATTTTGTTCTTCAAGCGCTTCATAAAGCTTATCGATCTGCTCCGGGACCGCGTGTGCGTCGTCAATATATTCGGCGATTTCCGCATATTTCAATACGCCTTTGCTTTTCCCGATTTCGACAATTTTTGCGATCCGCTCATCCGACAATTTCGGCTGTACTTTCTTTTCAACAGGCTTAGTCTTTTTTTCCGCAGAAGAGGAGGCCTTTGCCACCTCGTTCTTTTCTACCGGAGTTTCCTGCTTTGTTTCTCTTTTCTCTGCCAATAAAATTCACCTACTATTAAAATTTTAAAAACTTGTCTTAAGCTTATGTATCTTTTTTCCCAGTTCATCTATTTTCTGCAGCAGGATGTGCTTCTTTTCCACATCCTGTTCGGCACTGCAGGCAGCAAGAGCGCTTCTGCGCTGCCGTTCCAGCCTTCCCAGCCTTATCTGCTTCACGCAATCGTTCAGGAAGTCATCCGCATTCTCCCGTTCGTCTTCCCCGCTCAGCACTTTTCTGATATACGAGCCTTCTTCTTCACTCAGCACGGATAATAATTCGCTGTTCGCAGTGAAAATCCCTTTTTTTGCTTTCTCCATAATATAAGAAAATATTTTTTTGTCTGCCTCATTTTGAAAATCTGCCTCTTCAATCTTTCCTTCCAGCCTCAAAGCAATCTGCGGATCCGAATAAAGCCGCCGGATCAGGCAGTTTTCCGCTTTTTCCTCCAGCGTCGTTTCCAGTCCATCCACCCTGGGCGGCAGCCACTCTGTTTCCCGGCGCAACCCTCCCGCATCCTGCAGGATCGATTCCGGAGAATAGCCCGTCATATCCGACAGCTTCTTCGCATACTTTTCTTTTGTAACGGCACTTTCCACCTTCTTCAGCAAATTAGCGCATTCCTTGGCAAACTTTTCTTTTTGGTGGCTGTCACTAAGCTCATATTTCGCAGCCGTTACCCCGAACCTGTAATCCATCTCCGGCAGTGATGTTTTCATAAGCTTGATATATCCGTCCCGCCCATACTTCTTCAGGTATTCGTCAGGATCCTGCCCATCCGGGATAACCACAACCCGCGTTTCGATTCCCTCCTGCGACAATATCCCAAGCGCACGAAGCGTTGCTTTTTGCCCCGCCGCATCCCCGTCATAAGAAATATAAACATGGTCCGTATAACGTTTCATCATCCTCGCCTGATCCTGTGTGAGCGCTGTTCCGAGGGTTGCAACGCATTCCGGAATCCCATAGGAAAAAAGCGCGATCACATCCATATAGCCTTCTACCAAAATCAGATGGGAAAGATTCTTCTGCCTGCGGATCAGGTTCAGATTATAGAGGTTCCGGCTCTTATTAAAGGCTGCCGTCTCAGGAGAATTTAAATATTTTGGCACACCGTCGTCCATTACGCGGCCGCCAAATCCAATAATATCACCAAACGCATTGATAATCGGTATCATAGCGCGATTACGGAACATGTCGTAGCTTTTCCCTTCCGACATCTTGATTAGGCCCGCGGCTTGCATGTCCTGCTTCGTATATCCTTTTTCCGCAAGCAGCTTCATCAGATGGTCCCAGCCGTCTTTTGCAAATCCCATTCCAAATGTTTTAATGATACGGTCGTCAATGCCCCGCCCCCTGAGGTATTCAAGCGCCTTTTTACCTTCCGGTGCATACAGGTTTTTATGAAAGTAACGCGCCGCTATCTTATTCATTTCGCAAATTTTTTTCCGTTGCTGCTTGCGCTTCTCATACCCCGCGCTATCCGTATTTTCAGGGACCGGCAATTTTACCTTTTCCGCAAGATATTGGCAGGCCTCAGGAAACGTCATTTTCTCCTGTTCCATAACAAACTGTATGGCATTTCCCCCTTTACCACAGCCAAAACAATGATAAAAGCCCTTTTCCGGGTTAACAGAAAAACTGGGCGTCTTCTCGTTGTGAAACGGACAACACGCCCACCAGCGGCCACCTTTATTTTGCAGCGTTACATATTCGCCAATTAAGTCGACAAGACTCACTTTTGAAAGCAAATCCTGTATCCATTCTTCCGGAAAAAACGGCATCTACTTCTCCCTTGCGCAGAAACTTCTCCATATATTTTATACTATTATATTATACGCTCTAAACGTTAAATCCTTCAAATTCTGGTTAAAATCTCTTTCCCGAAATAAAAACGCCCAGTTCAACACCGGGCGTTTTTTTGAATCCTCTGCTATTACTGTTCCTTATATTTGGGTTTCGCCTCATAAAAAGTATGCAACAGTTCATGCGCCTTATGACTGTTGGGTTCCCCAAGAAAATCATCATAAAGCTTTTGGATATCCGGGTTTTCATGGGACTTTCTCAGAGGCTTATCGCAATCCTCGTCATACAGGCCCTGTGCACGCACGACGCGCGGATCGAGCACGTTCTTGATACGCGCCGAAACGATCGGCTGTCCGCCGCCGTTTACGCAGCCGCCGGGGCATGCCATGATCTCAATAAAGTGATATTCCTTTTCGCCGGAGCGTACCGCCTCGAGCAGTTTCCTTGCGTTTCCTGTTCCGCTGGCTACGGCAACCTTAACTGGCATATCGCCAACCATAATTTCCGCTTCCTTAATTCCTGCGATTCCGCGTACATCACAAAAATCGATACTCTTAAGCTCTTCGCCGGTCAAAACTTCCGCAACCGTACGGAGGGCCGCTTCCATAACGCCGCCCGTTGCGCCAAAAATAACACCCGCGCCGGTGGACGTGCCCAAAACGGGATCGAAATCCTCATCCGGCAGGTTCACAAAATCAATTCCGGCTTCTTTAATCATCTGTGCCATTTCACGCGTTGTCAGCACCGCATCCACATCCGGATATCCGGTTGCGTCTTCGCCCGCACGGTCCTTCTCATATTTCTTTGCGGTACACGGCATAACGGATACGGTAAAAATTTTCGCCGGATCGATGCCGTTTTCCTGTGCGTAATAAGACTTGATGACCGCGCCCAGCATCTGGTGTGGAGATTTGCAGCTCGAGAGATTATCCAGCATGTCCGGGAAAAAATATTCCGCAAATTTGATCCATCCCGGCGAACAGGATGTTATCATCGGCAATGTTCCACCGTTTTTCACACGATTGATAAATTCGTAACCCTCTTCCATGATCGTAAGGTCGGCGCCAAAATCCGTATCAAACACTTTGTCGAACCCCATTCTGCGAAGCGCCGCCGCAAGCTTGCCGGTAACGCGGGTACCCATCGGCATGCCAAATTCCTCGCCGATCGCCACACGAACCGCAGGAGCAGGCTGCACCACAACGTGCATGCTCGGGTTATGCAGCGCCGCCCATACATTGTCAATCTCGCTCTTTTCGGAAAGCGCGCCGACCGGGCAGGAAACGATACACTGACCGCAGTTGATGCACGGAACATCCACGAGAGATTTTCCCCACACGGGCTCCACCATCGTTTTGAAACCGCGGTTTGTCGAGCCGATCACACCCACCGTCTGGATATTTTCGCACGCCGCGATGCAGCGTTTGCAGAGCACACACTTGTTGGGATTGCGTACAACGGAAACTGACTGATCGTCGATATCCTTATAGATTTTTTCGCCCTCATACTTAATGTTGCGGATATTGAATTCATCCGCCAGCGTTTGCAGTTCGCAGTTTTTGTTCCGCACACACGTGAGGCATTCCCTGTCGTGATTGGAAAGCAGAAGGTCAAGGCTTACTTTTCTGGCCTTCAATACTTTTTCGGATTTTGTAAAAACTTCCATTCCTTCTGCCACCGGGAGCACGCATGCCGCCTGCAGCGCAGGATTGTTTTTCACTTCAACCAGGCAAATCCGGCATGCACCGAGCGCATTCACACCCTTCAAATAGCAAAGTGTCGGGATGTCGATATTTGCCTTTCTCGCAGCGTCGAGCACTGTGGAATTATCTGGCGCTTCAACTTTTACGCCGTCTATCGTCAACGATACCATATCACTTAATCCTCCTTTTTATCTCTTGATTGCATCGAATTTACATTTCTCGATGCAAGCGCCGCACTTAATGCACTTATCCGGATCAATGTGATGTGGTTGTTTCTTTTCTCCGGTAATTGCGTCGGCCGGGCATACGCGCGCGCACATTCCGCAGCCAATACATTTTGACGGAATGATTTCATATACCAAAAGCTGCTGGCAGTGTCCAGCCGGGCAACGTTTGTCGTAGATATGCGCTTCATATTCGTCTCTGAAATATTTGATCGTGGACAGCACCGGGTTAGGAGCCGTTTTTCCCAGACCGCACAAAGCGCCCGCTTTAATGCTCTCGCCGAGTTCGATCAACTTTTCGATATCGCCGGGTTTTCCTTTGCCGTCCGTAATGCGCTGCAGGATTTCAAGCATGCGCTTCGTACCGATCCGGCAGGGCGGGCATTTGCCGCAGGATTCATCCACCGTAAAGTCGAGGAAGAATTTAGCAACGTCAACCATACAGTTGTCTTCGTCCATAACGATCAGGCCACCCGAACCCATCATCGAACCAATGGAGGTAAGCGTATCATAGTCAATTTTAAGATCAAGATGCTCCGCTGGAATACATCCGCCGGAGGGGCCGCCCGTTTGGGCCGCCTTGAATTTTTTGCCGTCCGGGATTCCCCCGCCGATGTCATAGATAACTTCGCGCAGCGTTGTTCCCATCGGGATTTCCACAAGACCCGTATTATTGATCTTGCCGCCTAACGCAAACACCTTTGTCCCTTTGGATTTTTCCGTCCCCATAGAACCGAACCACTCGGCGCCCTTAAGGATGATCTGCGGGATATTCGCAAGCGTTTCCACATTGTTGATTATCGTAGGCTTGCCAAACAGGCCCTTGTTCGCTGGGAACGGCGGCTTCGGCCGGGGTTCGCCGCGATGGCCCTCGATTGATTCCATCAGGGCCGTCTCCTCGCCGCAAACGAATGCGCCGGCGCCGAGGCGGATCTCAATATCAAAATTGAAATCGGTTCCGAAAATGCCCTCGCCAAGCAATCCGTATTCACGCGCCTGGTCGATGGCAATCTGGAGTCTCTTAACCGCGATCGGGTATTCCGCACGCACATAGACATAACCCATGTTCGCGCCGATCGAATAACCCGCAATCGCCATCGCTTCGATGACGCTGTGCGGATCGCCTTCAAGAACGGAACGATCCATGAACGCGCCCGGATCGCCTTCGTCCGCGTTACAAATGACATATTTCTGGTCACCCTTTGCGTCGTGTCCAAACTGCCATTTCACCCCAGTTGGGAATCCGCCGCCGCCGCGGCCGCGAAGGCCTGAAGCCTTGATAATATCAATCACTTCCTGCGGCGTTTTTTCCGTCAGGCATGTTCCAAGAGCCTTATATCCGTCGAAAGCAATATATTCATCGATCACTTCCGGGTCAATTACGCCGCAGTTCCTAAGCGCGACGCGATTCTGCTTTTTATAGAATTCGATGTCGTCAAGTGTGGTTGCAACATCCTGTTCCTCTTCGTCTTTATGCAGGAGGCGCTCTACAATACGCCCCTTGAGAAGATGTTCTTCAACGATCTCATCGACGTCTTCCACCTTCACACGGCTGTAAAACGCGCCTTCCGGGTAGACGATCACGATTGGCCCGGCTTCGCACAAGCCAAAGCACCCCGTCCGCACTACCTTTACTTCCTTATCCAGCCCTTTTTCCGCAAGATCCTTCTCAAAACGTTCGATCAGTTCCGCCGAACCGGAGGACGTACAGCCTGTACCTCCGCATACCAACACATGCGCACGATAAAAATCCATTTATCCTAAACCTCCAATTAAATGTACAAAATCAAGCGTTGTTTTTTTCGTAATATCCGATCGTGTATTCCGTTACGATATTACCATTTACCAGATGTTCTGCAACAACACGCTTCGCTTTTTCCGCGTCCATCTTCACATAGGTTACCTTCTCCTGTCCCGGCATGAAAACTTCCGCGATAGGCTCGAGACGGCATACCCCGATGCATCCCGTCTGCGAAACGACAACGTCAGAAAGTCCGCGTGTTGCAACTTCGTCTACAAACGCCTGAAGTACAGGACGTGCGCCTGCCGCGATTCCGCATGTAGCCATACCGACAATAACACGCTTTTCAGCGTCATTTTTGCGAATGTCTACCTTCCCCTGCATTCTTTTCCTGATTGCTTCCAATTCCTGAAGTGACTTCATCTTTTCTACTCCCCATACTTTTTAAAACATCTTCATACGGCGAACATGTTTTAAGCCGCTTTTTCGGCAAGCGGTCGGCCGAGATATGAAATGTTTTTCCATACAGCCTAGGCTGCAAAATATTTTATTCACATTAATTAGTGAAAAAAAAGACAATTTTTCCATTTGCTATTATATCAGTAATATACGGCAAAATCAACTTCTTTCGTGAAAAATTAACCATATTATTAATTCGTTTTTCTAAAAAGTAATTTGTACTAACATTCGTACCATGTATAAATTCAGGTTTCCTATTGCGAAAGAGTCTCAAAACCACAAACAAAATCTAAGGAACCGCGGCAAAATATGTCGGCCGTTCCTTAATCCTTATTGCCGTGATATCCCATCCTTTTGCTCCCCGATGGATTCAATAACGGAAAAAGCCCCGGCGATAATTCCGGGACTTTTCTAAAATGTTGCATATTCCGGCGGAAATACCTCGTCCAGGTTCTCTTTCAGCCATGCCGATACATCCGGCAAATCAAGCGGCACCTCATTCCCGAGCACCTGCCGCACTTCACGCGTATCAAGCGTTTCCAGCTGTCCGCCGATTTCGACCCGTATCGCAAAATCGATCTTTGGATTGCAGACGATCAGCGAATGTACGGTTCCTGCAAAATCACCGATCGGCGGACGGTCGATATTATCTAGTATATAAACCGCCGTAAGCTCGGTTCCCTTTCCCTCCACGGAATCGATCGCAAAGCTGCCGCCCGAATTCTCCGCGCCCGCCTTGAAAAGAGATATGCCGAGTCCCACTTTCCGCGTCGTACGCGTTGTTACAAACGGACTCGTTACATGTGCAAGCATTTCCCTGCTCATGCCCTTTCCATTGTCCTTGACCGTAATGGAAACGGTGTCCGCCTGCCTCGCAATCTCAAGTGATATTTCAATCAGTGTCGCGTTTGCCGTAATCGAATTCTGCACAATATCCATAATGTGCAGCGCAATCTCTTTCATGACTCAGCCGTTACTGTTTATTTCTATAAAGGCCGATGATCCCCGGGATGTCTTCCGGCTTCAGTCTGCCATAGACCTGGTCGTCGATCATAATGACCGGCGCAAGGCCGCAGCAGCCAAGGCAGCGCGTTGCCTCAAGGGTAAACAGCGCATCCGGCGTTGTGCCGCCCGGCGCCGTTTGCAGTTCGTCGCCAAGCGCATTCAGGATACCTTCCGCTTTTTTGACATAGCATGCCGTACCCATACACACGCCGATCACATGCTTGCCCTTCGGTTCCAGCGCAAACTGGGAATAAAATGTTGCTACGCCATAGATATCAGACATCGGAATCTGCATTTCTTCCGAGATGAACTTTTGCACGTCAAACGGCAGAGAACCGAAAATATCCTGCGCCTTCTGCATGATCGGCATCAGCGGGCCGGGCTTCTTCATCATCTCCGCGATATAGCCTTTTAATTCGTCATACTTCACTTGTACTTCTGCGGTGTTCCCCATGGAAAGTGCCTCCTTAAATAATCAACCTCTGAATTTTATTCGGATTTCATTGTTTCCGAAAAATATTTTACCATATAACAATTCGTTTTGCATCACTTTTTGTGAAATTAGTCACATAATTTTTGTAGAATTGTTCGGACATTCGCATCTTTCACTTCAAGATGCCGTTCCCGCTCCGCAATCTGCCACAAATTATGTGCATCCGACGAATATATTTGCTCAAAACGCGACACATCGTTTTCAATCGCAAGTCCGGGTACTGTCTCGATTGTTTTGAAGGAAAGCTGGGGCGGAAAAAATCCAAGATTGGCCAGTACGGAATTCGCCCCTTTGTTGATATGTGCCGGGATCGGATAACCTCCATATTCCCGGACCAGCGCGCAGCTTTCATCTATATCATAAGGGAGGGCAGAAATCAGAAGCTTGTCGAGCGTTCCCACTACTTCGTCGTTCTCGTCCATGATAAGCTGATTTCCAAAATAGTCCGGTCTGTTTTTAATATCGGGAAGCTCCGTATATAGTTTGTCCCCAAATTCCCGCGCCGATTCCGGTTCTTCAAAAAAAGCAAGCACATGAACTTCTTCCGCCGTCGTCATTTCGATTCCCGGCAAAAAAAGAATCCCCGCCTGCTGCGCAACCTTTGCCACCGCCTCCACATTACGGGCGGAATTATGATCGCTCACCGTTATGAGGTCAAGCCCTTTCAGCTTCGCCATATTGACAATATTATTGGGCGTCATATCATCATCCGCACACGGCGAAAGCGCGGAATGAATATGCAGGTCATAATAAAGCCGCATTTTACCTTCCTATGCCCAGGCCGCACAGTTCACAGCAGACCGCGTAGGAGGTTTTGGAGGAAGAATAAATAACCACGCCTTCTTCTTTGGCCTTATCTATAGTCGCCTGCGGCACCTCGATGTTCTCCGGCACAATGACGCAGGCAAAATCATGCAGGCAGGCAACGGCAATCACATTGAGATGCGTTTGCACGGTAACCCATACCATCCCCGCTTCCCCGCGCGCCATCACCCAGCTCAAAAGGTCGCATACGCAGCCATCCGTCACTTCTGCTTCTTCCGCAAGGCCCTCCGTAAGGAGCCTGAGTCCCATTTTTTCGGCAATCTCCGCTGTCTTCATTCAGTTTCATCCTCCGATATTTTATCTTTGCTTGCAAGGTCCACCATCTCTTCCGCGAGATAACGCACCTTTTCCTTCAATATAAACACGCAGTCCATCTCTTGCGCATGGCCGCGTACGATATCCTCGGCAAGCGCCCTGCATGATGGTGCCCCGCAGCTTCCACAGTCCATCCCCGGAAGTTTTTGGACAAGTTCCTCGATTTGCTGTATCTTGCGCAGCGCCTCCATACGGTCGTCATCCAGCTTCATAACGTCCACTGCTTCCATTTGCTTCCTCGTTGCCGCCACGCCTGTCTGCGCATATTGTTCGGCCTGCTCTTCCACGGCCCTGTCATACCCAACCTCATCGCAAATCTTCTGTACGCGCGACTGTGCGACAAACGCGCTCTCGAAAACCAGCGGTCCGCCGACACAGCCGCCAACGCACGCGAGTCCTTCAAAAAAATCGAGATCCTTCAGTTTATCGTTCTCAATATCCTCAAGCGCACGCGCAACATTGGAAATCCCGTCCACTGCAAGGGCGTTCTTTTCTCCAACGGCAAACGTCTCCCCGCCGCTGTTCGCCCAGCCGATCCCTTTTGCCGAAGCCTTGACGCCGTCAAAATGTTTTGCGTCCGCCGCTTTCAGCTGTCCCGTAAGAAGACCGTAGACCTCAAGAATTGAGATTGCGCCGTCCACATCGCTTTTTTCCTTGGCGAGCGGCGATTTGATACTTGTCATTTTTGCCGGGCAGGGAGTGATAAAGTATGCGCCGATATCCGCAATATCCACATTGTTTTTCCTGGCAAATTCTTCCTTTGCCACTTTGGCCGCAACCTCCACCGGCGCGTCGACCTTGACCACATTATCAAGAAGCTCGGGAAACCGGACCTGGATCAGCCGCACGACCGCAGGGCATGCGGACGAAATAAGCGGCCTGTTACCAGGCTTTTCAAGCTCCGCAGCAATCGCTTTCGCACAGATTTCCGCTCCCTTTGCAACTTCAAACACATCATCGAACCCCATTGCTTTGAGGCCGGAGAGAACCCGGTCGACCTTATCAACTTGATTCACCATCTTAAATTGTGCATACAAGGCCGGAGCGGGCAGCGCAATTTTATACTTAAACTGGCTGATACTGGAAAGCGGGTCCGTTACCGCGTTCTTGGCATGATACGGACAAACGCGGATACATTCCCCGCAATCTATGCACCGCTCCTTCAATATCTTCGCTTTTCCCTTTTGGACCCGGATTGCCTCTGTTGGGCACCGTTTGATGCAATTGGTGCAGCCTGAACACTTTTCCTTTTCAAGGCGTACCGAATGAAAATACTTTTCCATTATTATAGACCGTCACTTTATCTCATCGTTACATTTGAAATTTGAGCGTTACTGTCGTTCCCGCAGGACTCGATTCAATATGCATATTATCGCTGTTCTTATTCATGTTCGGAAGTCCCATACCTGCGCCAAAGCCCATTTCACGCACCGTATCCGATGCGGTCGAATATCCTTCCTGCATAGCAAGATCGATATCCGGTATTCCCGGCCCGATATCTGCGCATGTGATCGTAATGGAATCTTCGTCGATATCGAGCTGCATATGTCCGCCAAGGCTGTGAATAATCATATTGATCTCCGCTTCATAAGACGCAATCGCAATCTTGCGGATCAAAGCGGGATTCACGCCAAGCTGCTTCAGCTTATTTTTGATGCGCGCGGAGACTTCTCCAGCCGCGACAAAATCATCTTTTTCTATTTCATAATCCCGGGTATAAATCATATTATTCCCCCCGCATGCCGCCTTTTATTCCATTTTGGTAGAGAATGCCGCACGTCGTAAACATCGGTTTATCCGTCGCAAGGAGTACCATCTCGCGTTCTTCCGCCATATCGATGATGTCCTGTGCAGGCCGTTTTCCGCGAACAAATAAAATACAGGGAATATCCATCATTTCAGCCGTCCGGATCACATGGTTGTTGACCAGGCCCGTCATCAAAATCGCGTCGTGTTTGGTGAATGCCAACACGTCGCTCATCATATCCGCACCGCATGCGCAAAGTATCTCCGTATCCGGCCTGTCGGCTCCGCAGAGAAACTCCGCATCCAGAAGTTTTGCAATTTCCGTAACTTTCATACATACTCCTCCGATCCCTATTCCTTATACTGTTCCACCTGAATATCTACCATTTCAAATATCCTACTTGCGAATTCATCCGGATATGGATGCTTGTATACAATACGGACGATCCCTGCATTTACAATCATTTTAGCGCAGATCGAACACGGCTGGTGTGTACAATACATTGTCGCTCCATCGATCGCCACTCCAAGTTTCGCCGCCTGGATGATTGCATTCTGTTCAGCGTGGATCGCATAACACAGTTCGTGCCGCTCTCCGGAAGGAATCCCCATATTGATGCGCAGGCATTCTCCGCGGTCCTTACAGCTGTCGATTCCTGCGGGCGCGCCATTATATCCTGTCGTTACGATACGTTTATTTTTGACAATGATCGCCCCGATGCTGCGGTCCGTTTTGTAACAGCTCGTCCAATGCGCGATTTCTTCCGCAAGGTCCATAAACCTTTTATCCCACTTATCCATCTTATTCCCCTTTTGTACTTTGCGTTCATGAAGCGTTTGAAGTTGTAATCCTATACTGTGATAGCCGATATTTATAATTTCCATTGTACATTATTTCACATTACATGTCGGAATCAATCCGTGTTGATACAATAATATAATCGAAGCTATCGGGAGATATTTTCCAATATTTAGATTTAAAACTAAAATTTGCCTGTTTTTAATAATTAATGTTGTTTGATTTATTCATCGTTTATAGATATCATTAGTTTTAGAAAAAATTAGCACTCAACTTTGATGAGTGCTAACAGAATAATGAATATTATTTAATTACAGGAGGCATGAGATATGACAATCAAACCTTTAGGTGACAGAGTCGTCATCAAATCAGTTGAAGCGGAAGAAACAACAAAGAGCGGCATTGTATTGCCCGGTTCGGCACAGGAAAAGCCACAGGTTGCAGAAGTAGTTGAGGTCGGCCCCGGCGGCGTGGTTGACGGAAAAGAGATCAAAATGGAAGTTGCAAAAGGCGACAAAGTCCTTTATTCCAAGTATGCAGGCACGGAAGTCAAGCTGGATGGCGAAGAACTGATGATCGTTCGCCAGTCCGACATTCTCGCAATTGTAAAATAAATAGGAGGCAAATAAATTATGGCAAAACAGTTAAAATTCGGCGAAGAAGCTCGCCGCGCGCTTGAAAAAGGCGTAAACCAGTTAGCAGATACAGTAAAAGTAACGCTTGGACCGAAAGGCCGCAACGTTGTTCTGGATAAAAAATTCGGCGCTCCGCTGATTACGAACGATGGTGTTACGATTGCAAAGGAAATCGAGCTTGAAGATCCCTTCGAGAACATGGGTGCCCAGCTCGTAAAGGAAGTCGCTACGAAGACGAATGACGTAGCTGGCGACGGTACGACGACCGCTACCCTGCTCGCGCAGGCTGTTATCCGCGAAGGACTTAAAAACGTTGCGGCGGGCGCAAACCCGATGGGCGTTAAAAGAGGTATCCTCAACGCTTGTGAAACGGCAGTGGAAGGATTGAAAGCCCTCTCCAAGCCGATCGCGGACAGCAAGGCAATCTCGCAGGTTGCAAGCATCTCGGCTGGTGACGACCGCATTGGGACGCTGATTTCCTCCGCTATGGAAAAAGTTGGCAACGACGGTGTTATCACGGTGGAAGAATCCAAAACGATGCAGACGGAGCTCGACGTTGTCGAAGGTATGCAGTTTGACCGCGGATATGCTTCCGCTTATATGGTAACTGATACGGAAAAAATGGAAGCGGTTCTTGATGATGCCCTCATTCTGATTACGGACAAAAAGATTTCCAACATTCAGGATCTCCTCCCGATTCTGGAACAGATTGTTCAGCAGGGCAAAAAGCTGCTCATTATTGCTGAAGACGTTGAAGGCGAAGCTCTCGCTACTCTCGTAGTCAATAAGCTGCGCGGCACATTCAACTGCGTTGCGGTAAAAGCTCCGGGCTTTGGCGACAGAAGAAAAGCAATGCTGCAGGATATTGCTACGCTTACGGGCGGTACAGTGATTTCTGAAGAAGTTGGCCTTGATCTCAAAGAAGCCACGATGGATATGCTTGGCCGGGCAAAACAGGTTAAGGTTGACAAAGACAATACAACGATCGTTGAAGGCATGGGCAAAAAGGAAGACATCGAAGGACGCATCAAATCCATCAAAGCCCAGATCGAAGAAACGACCTCCGATTATGATAAAGAAAAGCTTCAGGAACGCCTTGCGAAGCTGGCTGGCGGCGTAGCAGTTATCCGCGTCGGCGCAGCGACGGAAACGGAAATGAAGGAAATCAAACTGAGAATCGAAGACGCCCTTGCGGCAACGCGCGCTGCTGTTGAAGAAGGAATCGTTCCCGGCGGCGGCACGGCCCCGCTGAAGGTAACGGATGACATCAAGGCCCTGATTGAGAAACTGGCCGGCGATGAAAAAACCGGTGCGAAAATCGTCCTGCGCGCTTTGGAAGAACCTGTTCGCCAGATCGCTGCAAATGCGGGTCTTGAAGGCAGCATCATCGTCGAAAAGATTCTTGCGGACAGCTCCAAGACGTTTGGCTTCAATGCAGCAACCGGTGAATACGTCGATATGATTAATGCTGGTATCATCGACCCCACCAAGGTTACACGCAGCGCGATTCAAAATGCCTGCTCCGTTGCAGCTATGTTGCTCACGACGGAAAGCATCGTAACGGATCTTCCGGCTCCGGAACCGCCGGCGATGCCTGCGGGCGGCGCTCCTGGCGGAATGCCCGGAATGTACTAAGAAACCGAAAAACCAAAAGAACTGCTGCATCCGCAGCAGTTCTTTTTTGTGTTTTTATCTGCAGTTGCCTTCATAGACATATTCCAGATGCCGGCGGGCAGCCTCCGCAAGCCGCAGGATATCCTTAACCGGTGTCGCCCTCTTGTCTCGCATTTTATAACTTGGAAAGAAACGGGAGATGTGCAAAGGAATCGTCTTGTCAAGCGAAGCGAGCCATGCGGCCAGTCGCTCCATATCGGTGTCCGAATCATTTTCACCCGGAATCACAAGCGTCGTCACCTCCACATGGCAGCTTTGCGCGGCCAGCTTAATGGAACGCTTCACTGTTTCCAGATTTCCGCCTACGCTATGGTAAAAGCCTGCGGAAAAAGCTTTCAGGTCGATATTCATAGCGTCAACTAGCGGCAAAAGCTCTTTCCAGGGTTCTTCGTTGCAGTAGCCGTTTGTTACCAGCACGTTCTTCAAGCCTTTTTCATGAGCCGCGAAAGCGCAGTCCCGCACAAATTCGTAACCGACGATCGGTTCGTTGTAGGTATAAGCAAGTCCGATATTCCCCTTCCCCGCTAATGCTTTCGCCGCCTGTGCCAACTCTGCCGGCTGTATGGATTGTTGCGTCATCTCATTCCCGCGCACAGAAATAGAACTGTTTTGGCAAAAAGGGCAATGAAGGTTGCAGCCAAAGCTGCCCACGGAGAGGACTCTGCTGCCAGGGAAAAAACGTCTCAGCGGTTTCTTTTCAATCGGGTCCAGCGCTATTGCTGTAATTTGTCCGTAATTATCATCGATAATCCGGTCTTTTATGTTTTTACGCGCCCCGCATAAGCCTATTTGGCCTTCCTCCAATATACAGGCGTGCGGGCAAATCCTGCAAACCCGCTTCATTTATGCCGGATCACCTCAAATTTTTTAATGGAATAAGGCTCTCCCCTGCCAATCCCCGCCTTTTGAAGCGCAATCTCTATCTGCTGCTGCGGAGTATCTATCCCTTCAAGGTCAGGCAGCAGCAACCCCCGGCGTCCTACGCTCGTTACGATGACTCCAAAACGTTTCGTATCGAACTCCTCCGCGCTTTCCACCGGCTGCGCTTTTCCCAGCACATCCACGCTGTACGTAAGTTCTTCAAGTTCAATACGGCTTACCGGGGCAAACCGCGGATCCTCTGTCCCGGCGCTCACTGCGTTGTTGATAATCTCATCCGCAATACATTCCCTTCCGGCCGCAATCGTTCCGATACAACCGCGCAGTTTTCCGCGCTTTTTCAGCGAAACAAAGACCCCTGCCCGTTCATCCAACATTTCGTCGGGCAGGCCTTCCGGCCGGTGAAGAACGGTGCCTGTATTCACATAGTGCTCCAGCGAAGCGCGCGCCAGCCGTACATAAACGTCTTCGCGCGCCTTTTGTTCCGCTGCTCTTTTCCGTTTCTTATCATGATACCTCCTGCCAAATTCGCGTGTCGGATCATTCCCTGTTACGTGAAAGGTTGCCACCCCATATCCTACGCCAAAAGGCCCTTCGTATGAAAGAAGCCGTGGAGCCACCGCTTTCCCGTCAAGCGCGCCTGCCAGAATAAGAAAGGACCGCAGCCCGCATTCCGCCGCCTCTTCGCATAAATCGGGAGCTAACTCCAGAAGCTCCATAAAATCGGCTTCTCTCAGAGCTTCCGTCGCCTTTTTATCAAATTGCGGTCCTTGCGGTGCGTACCCATACGGACCATCCTCTTTCAGCTTATGGGAGAGATCCCCACTCGCGGCAATAACAGTTTTCCTGCCCATTTGTTCCGCCGTCTGCGCGATAAGTTGGCCCAACTGGTAATGTTTTTCCGCGTCCAGCCCGGAAAGCCCAACCCGTACAACCGGAATACCACTAAGCCCTGCTTCCTGTAAAAAACGGAGCGGAATAAGCGTTCCATGATCGAGCGAAGGATCCCGCTCTCCATCGGTGCCTGCCGGAAACCCTTCCTCATGCGCCAATTTTTCAAGCTCTTTCGCAAACGCTTCATCATACTTCGTTTCAACGGAAACTCCTCTGACCCGGAATTGTTCCAGGTTTCCCTTTGCGCTTTTTCCCGGAGAAACGTGAAAGTACTCCGCATACAATACAGTATGCGGAGAGGTAATGATGATCGTATCGGGCCGCATATCCGCTATTGTCCGGGCCGCTTCCCGATATGCGCGGATCGTCGCTTCAATTTTCCACTCCTCTCCGCGTCCTACCTCGGGCAGGATGATCGGCGGATGCGGAACCGCAATTCCTCCCACTACAGCCATAGCCGTTCCCTCCGTTACTTGTTCGCATTTTTGCGTGCCTTTTCGGCATCTCCGTCAAATTTAGTTGAATCCCAGGAAAACCGCTGTTTTCCGTCCAGGGCATCAATACGTTCCATATCCTCTGCCGAAAGCTCGAAATTGAAAACATCTGCATTTGAGATAATCCGTTCCTGGTGGACAGACTTTGGGATCACAACGATCTCGTTTTGTATGTGCCAGCGCAAAGTTGCCTGAGCCGCTGTTTTCCCATAATGACCGCCTATTTCCTCCATCAGTGGTTCTTCGCTGAGGTGTCCGTGAAAAATCGGCCCCCATGCTGTAACTGATATTCCGTTTTTCTTGCAAAATGACCGCAATTCCCTTTGCTGGAACCACGGATGCAGTTCCACCTGATCGTTTGCCGGGAACTCACCTGTCTGCTTCTTCATATCGGCAAGCTGATCCGCGATAAAGTTGGAAACGCCGGTGGCATGGATCAAACCTTTTTCCCTTAGCCCAAGGATCGTGTCCCACGCCCGGTAGCGTAGCACCTCATCCGTTCCCGGCCAGTGGAGCATATAAAGATCAATATATTCCGTGCCCAAAGCTACAAGGCTTTTTTCAAATGTCTCCCGCGCGTTCGGAAAATCCGTCGGCCATAGTTTGGTTGCAACAAACAGTTCTTCCCGCGGAACTCCGCTGTCTTTTATGGCGCGTCCAACATCCGCTTCATTTTTATAAAAAGTTGCAGTATCGATATGCTTGTATCCCGCATCCAGGGCAAAGCGCACGGCCCGGTATACTTCTTCCCCGGCTTTCGCCTTATATAGCCCAAGTCCAAATCCCGGCATTTCAACGCCGCCCGCAATGTGTATCCTGTCCTGTAAATTCCGAATCATATCCTTTCCTCCAATAACATGTTCAATGCGTCCACGTATCCTTGCTCGCCTTTCCCGCAAATCTGCGCAATACATACGTCGGAAATCACGGATCTATGACGGAACTCTTCGCGGGCATGAATATCGGATAGGTGCACCTCCACACATGGAAGATGAATCGAAGAAATCGCATCGCGTATCGCATAGCTGTAATGCGTATACGCTCCCGCGTTAAGGATAATCCCATCTTTTCTGCCATAGGCGTCATGCAGCTTGTCGATCAGCGCACCCTCGTGGTTCGATTGGAAAAATTCCAGCTCCACATCCTTATCTTTTGCCTGTTTCAGAATAAAGGCATTGACCTCATCCAGCGTCTTTGCCCCATACACGCCCGTTTCCCGTATGCCGAGCATATTCAGGTTCGGACCATTCATCACTAAAATTTTTTTCATTATTTTCTCCAAATTATCGAAATATGATATACTTAATTGTATCACAATGCAAAGGAGTTTTTCCATTTCCATGCAGAAAAATTATTGCGTCATCGGCTCCCCAATCTCTCATAGTTTATCTCCAGCTATCCATACTATGCTTTATACGAGGTACGGGCTGGATTGTATTTATGACAGGATGCTTGTTACGTCTAAAACGCTGGCATCTTTCGTCGGATCGATCCGGGAACGCCGTATTTCAGGCTTTAATATTACAATGCCGCTCAAACAGGCAATCCTTCCTTATCTGCGATATGTTTCTCCCGAAGCATGCGGCGGCATCAATACCGTAGTAGTGCATCCGGACGGTTTGTATGGTTATTCAACCGATGCACAAGGATTCCTTGCGGCCCTGCAAAGCACTGGTTCGGATTACAGGGGGGCAAATATCGTATTCATCGGCGCAGGAACCGTAACGAAGCTGTTGGCGGACGATGCCGCTGAAAAGGGCGCACAAAGCATAGTCATCGTAAACCGCACACTGGAAAAAGCGCAAAAAATAGCACGGCAGATAAGCGCAGTGTCTGACCGGCTTGCAAATATCGGCTGCTATTTAAAAAATTGCGACTTACTGATTAATACGACTCCACTTGGTATGAATGGCACCGGCAGCGACTTTGAAGACCTTTCTTTTCTCGACGCTCTTCCAGGTCACGCGGCTGTGTGCGACCTTATTTATGCACCGGCGCAAACTTCGTTTTTGAAATACGCGAATACACGCGGCCTGAAAACGATGAACGGCCTTGGAATGCTGATCTGGCAAGGCTTTTTTTCTTTTGAAAAATGGTTTCACATCCTGCCGGGCCAGAGGGATTACGACGCAGTGGAGCAGGAACTCACCCGGCTTTTAGGGCAGAAATGATTCGATTGGCCGCGCCGTCTATTGTATCGCGGTTGTCAATCCTGATATGGCACGAATCCTCATAGCGTTTTTTCCGTGCCTCGAATATACCGCGTATATGCTCCGCTCCCCCTCTGAGCAGAGGGCGTTTTTGTGTGTCAACGGTCTTCATGATCTGGTCCACATCCCGGTATATCCATACGACTGTGCCGGATTCCCTCATTACGCGTATATTTTCATCCGCCAGTACAATGCCTCCGCCGCAGGAAATCACTGAATCCGGCTCGGTATGGGCCGCATGGATAAGCACTGCGCTTTCGATTTTCCGAAAAAGCGGCTCTCCGCCCTTAGCAAAAATATCGTTGATCGTTTTTCCCTGTTCTCGCTCGATCCTGGAGTCAAGGTCAATAAACGGCAGACAAAGTTTGCGGGCCAGGCTTTTCCCCACAGCCGATTTTCCGCATCCCATCATTCCGGTCAGAAAGATATGTCCCATCTCAGCACCCGTTCCTATAAATCCCAAGCAATTTAAGCTGTGTGCAGTAAGGCATAATTTCAGGAATCACCTTTTCTATCTGCAAGCCCATTTCCGGCCCTACAAAATCAACGTAAAACCGGTATTCAAAATTACGGTGTTTTAGTGGGCGGGATTCTATCTTTACCATATTGAGTTCGCGTTTTGCAAACACATTCAGAACATGCGCAAGGGCACCCGGCTTGTGTTCCAATACAAAACTAAGGCTTGCCTTGTCCGCCCCTTCTTCGGCTGTCTTTTTATCCGTTCCGATGACGATGAACCGTGTAGTATTCTCTCCGCTCGTATTGACGGCGCTTTTCAGGACCTTGAGTCCATAAATCCAGCCCGCGTATTCACTGGCGATTGCGGCCTTTGAAACGTCGCCTGCTTTTGCCACATATTCTGCGCTGGCGGCAGTATTATAATAGGGTATCCTTTTCCATTCAGGATAACCGTCCAGAAAACCCGCGCACTGCATCAGTCCCTGGTCGTGGGAATATACCTCGCGGATATCAGATACCTTTGCTCCCGGTACGCCGAGCAGGGCATGGTCGATGTGGACAAGCTGCTCTCCCACAATGCACACATCGTTATACTGATCCATGAGATCGTAAACCTGCAGTACGCTGCCCGCATAGGAATTTTCAATTGGTACTACGCCAAAAGCAATTTCTCCCGCTTCAACTGCAGAAAAAACCTCGTCAAAGCCTTGATAGCTCACCGCCTCCGCCTGTCCGTTGAAATACAGGTCCCGTGCCATATCCGCATACGCGCCGGGAAGGCCGGAATATCCGGCCTTCCCGGCCATGACATGCTTTCGACCCGATTCCGTCTTTTCCCTGACAAGACGGCGCTGATGCGCCCGGCTGAGGCTCATCAACAGTTCGTAGACCCGGTCAATATCACTGGAAAGCGCCTTATCAGTAAGCATCTCTTCACGCTTTTTCAACAATTCCGCTTCCCGCTTCCGGTCGAGTACAGGCAGTCCTTTCTCTATTTTACATTCCGCAACCTGTTCCGCAATTCGTATTCTTTCCTCAAACGCCCGTACAATTTCCGCATCCACTGCATCGATCTCCCGGCGTAATTTTTCCAGCTCATCCATTGTGTACCTCCAGCCATAGATCGGCGGCAACGAGCGCAGCCGCACATTTCACGACCTCCACTGCACGCGGGACAATACAGGAATCATGCCGCCCGTGAATCCGCAGAGACGCTTCCTGCATCGTTTCGATGTTAACCGTCTTTTGTTCCTTGGCAATCGACGGCGTGGGGCGCACCGCAACACGAAATATGACCGGCATGCCATTTGTAATGCCTCCGCCGATCCCGCCGTTATGGTTCGTTTGAAACAATACCCTTCCATCTTTCAGAATTGGGATATCGTTTGCTTCACTCCCCCGCATTCTCGTCAACTCAAACCCTTTTCCGAATTCGATTCCCTTAATTGCCGGAATGGAAAACATTATATGCGAAAGCCTGCTTTCCACACTGTCGAAGAATGGATTGCCCAATCCCGCTGGAAATCCATTGATCGCGCATTCAATGGTTCCGCCTACGGAATCACCTTCCCTGTGGGCCTCCCGAATTCTGTCCTGCATTCTCGCGGTAATTTCGGGATCGACTGCTGCAAATGCCTTGCTTTCGGCGTTGCTTATCCGCTCGAAAGGATAGGGCCCTTCATCTATAATATCGGCAATACTCTGGATGCGGGCGGCAACATGGATATTTTCACGCTCCAACAACTGCCGGGCAATGCTTCCAGCAAACACCAGCGGTGCCGTCAGCCTACCCGAAAAATGTCCGCCTCCCCGGTAATCGTTTGCACCGTGATATTTTATAAACCCGGTATAATCCGCATGGCCCGGACGCATGAACTCCATAGTCCTTTCATAATCCTGCGAACGCATGTCCTTGTTTCGGATCACCGCCGCGAGCGGCGTTCCCGTTGCTTTCCCTTTGAAATAACCGCTCAGCACTTCCGGCACGTCGGGTTCCTTGCGTTTGGTAGAAGCAACGGAAGCATTAGGCGCCCGCCTCTTCATCGCCTGCGCGATCTTTCCCTCATCGATTTCCATACCCGCCGGCAACCCGTCGACTATGATTCCGATCGCGGTGGAATGAGATTCCCCAAAGATAGTGACTTTCAAACAATTTCCAAATGTCGCGCTCATTCCACAATTCCCCCGAGGCTCGCAAATTCTTCATAAAAGTTTGGAGCTGATTTTCTAACAACCATAGGGTCCCGTATGACGACCGGTTCCCGGGCGATACAGGATGCAACTGCAAGAGCCATGGCGATCCGGTGGTCAAAGTGGCTGTCCGCCTCTCCCCCGTCCAGAGCCCCGGTTCCGTTAATCACCAAGCTGTCCTCATATTCTGTAATATCAGCCCCTAATTTTTCAAGTTCATGTGCCATCGCGTGCAGGCGGTCGCTTTCCTTGTAACGCAGCCGTCCAGCATTATAAATTCTCATTTTGCCTTTTACCGCACAACCAAGTACAGCAAGCACCGGTACGAGGTCGGGTATTTGGCTCACATCGATCTCAACCGGCCTGAGCACATTCTTCCTCACAAAAATACCGTCTTCCCTAAATTCGACATCTGCTCCCATACACTGCAAAATCCCGAGTATTTCCCGGTCACCCTGATCCGAATCTTCCTCCAGTCCCTGCAGCAGAACCTCCCCGCTGAGCGCTGCAGCAACGGCAAAAAAAGCGGCGTGGGAATAATCTCCTTCAATCGTCATATCATGCGGACGATATCCCTGCCGCCCCGATACGTCGATGATATGTCCGCGCCAATGACTGCGAATGCCGAACAGCTTTTGTACGCTGCGCGTTAAATCAATATATGGTTTGGACTCAATTTTGGTCGTCAGATGGATGCCTGAATCGTTTATCAGCAACGGCAAGGCGTACAGCATTCCCGATACAAACTGCGATGAAATATCTCCCGGCATTGCATATTCCCCACTGTCCAGGGTCCCGCAGATCGTGATGGAGTTTTCTGTTTTCTCTACCTCGACCCGATTCCTGATAAAAATACGGCCGTACGCCCCCTGCGGGCGTTTCATCAGACGGCCATGTCCGACAAATGTTCTTGGCTTTCCGTCCAGTGCAAGCGGCACCAGAAAACGCAGGGTCGAACCCGACTCCCCGCAATCAATTTCCTGTTTTCCTTCCCGCCTGAGTCCGCCGTGCACGGTACACACATCGCCTGTAAGCTCGTATTCGCACAGCCCCATATCCCGGAGGGCATTCGCGGTCGCGGCAATATCTTCAGAAAAAGCCATATTTTTTAAAACAGAATCGCCCTTGGCAAGAGCTGCGCAGATCAGCGCCCTATGCGATACGCTTTTTGAGGGAATGATCTTAAGGCTGCCGTGGATGTTCGAGGGAGCTATTTTTTTCATAGGCATAATTCCTTTACTATTTTTTGGATTTCTCCGGCCTCCAGTTTTGGCGTCACCGCATGCCCGATTTCATCGATCAAAACAAAACTGATCCGGCTGCCTTCCGCCTTTTTATCTGCCAGAAGGATTTTTAACGCTTCTTCAAGGATACCCGGTTCCGCAGAAACCGGCAAGCCATACTTTTTAAGTAGGATTTGCGTGTCCTCCGCAAGTCCTTTCGGTGAAACGCCCAGCGCCTCTCCCAGCCGTGCGGCATATATCATCCCCATCGCAACTGCTTCGCCATGAAGAAATGTTCCATACCCGGCGACTGTTTCAAGCGCATGCCCGATCGTATGCCCATAATTGAGCTGCATACGCGCGCCTGTATCATACGGGTCGCGTTTTACATAATCAGCTTTAATTTCACAGCATCTTCCGATAATATCTTCGATCCTTCCGCTGCTGTCCATAAGCGTCTTATGCAGGTTCTTATCATAGATATACGCATATTTGATTACTTCCGCCATTCCTGCCGCATACTGGCGCGAATCAAGCGTTTCAAGCGCCCCCGTATCCGCAATTACAGCGGCCGGCTGGTAGAACGCACCTACCATATTCTTACCGCCTTCAAGGTTTACCGCGACTTTCCCGCCGACTGAACTATCCACTTGCGCCAGCAACGTCGTCGGATATTGTATGAAGGCGACCCCGCGTTTAAACGTCGCGGCCGCAAAACCCGCAATATCTCCGACGACTCCGCCCCCCAGAGCCGCTACGGCGCCCCTCCGGTCAATCCCGTATTCCATCAGTTTCTGATAAATCATTTCCAGGTTCCGCATACTTTTCGATGCCTCGCCGGAAGACAGGATGATCCATTTTGCATCAGGAAAATACTTCCCGAAAAGCGGATGTACCACATCGTCCGTAACAATTGCATAATCCGTATAGTTTTTCAGGGGGGCATCTGACAGAATGCCGTTTCCTATTACTATATCATATTTTCCATTCTCTGCATCCACGAAAACATTTCTCATCTCACTCACCATCAGGACATCACGTTCTTGAGCGCGTTAATTTTATGCATCACCCCTTCAAACGCTTCGGGCGTGAGGGATTGGGCGCCGTCGCACAGCGCATGCTTGGGGTCGTTATGCACTTCAATCAGCAAACCGTCCGCACCAGCGGCAACTGCGGCGAGCGCCAAGGATTCCACCATATAGGAAAGCCCGGAAGCATGGCTCGGGTCAACTACAACGGGAAGATGAGATAATTTTTTGATTGCGGGGATCGCGCTGATATCAAGAGTATTGCGTGTATAGGTCTCAAAGGTGCGAATACCGCGTTCACATAGGATGACGTTCTCGTTTCCGCCCGACATAATATACTCCGCGCTCATCAGAAGCTCTTCAATCGTGCTGGAAAGTCCGCGCTTTAAAAGAATCGGCTTTTTCGTTTGCCCTACTTCCTTAAGCAGATCGAAATTTTGCATATTCCGCGCGCCGATCTGGATAATGTCCGCTTTCTCAGAGAAAAGCTCTACATACCGCGGCGCCATAATTTCTGTTACGATCGGCATTCCCGTTTCTTTTTTCACGTCCATCAGGATATCAAGTCCTTCTTCCCCGAGTCCCTGGAATGCGTAAGGGGAAGTACGTGGCTTAAAAGCGCCGCCCCTGAGAATCTGCGCTCCAGACGATTTGCATTGCCGGGCAATCCCTTCCAGTTGGTCGAAGGATTCCACAGAGCAGGGCCCGGCCATAACGGTAAGCGTCCCGCCTCCGACGGAAACACCGTTTACATCCACTACGCTGTCTTCAGGATGGAATTTACGGTTCGCTTTCTTGTATGGCTCCTGAATGGATACCACCCTGTCTACACCGTTCATCATACCAACGCGTTCCTTATCCACCATATAAGTATCCCCCAGAACGCCCAACACGGTACAGTCAACGCCTTTATTTGTCTGTACCTGCATTCCTTTTTTGACAAGCGCATCGGTAACACGTAGGATTTCTTCGCTTGATGCACTGTTTTTCATAACTACGATCATGTTCTTCTTCCTCGCTTCTTCAAAGTTTATAAAATGAAAAAAGCTGCGAGCACCTGCCGGCACTCACAGCATATCATCAATCTTATCTGCTCAAACGTGTGTGGTATACCGACAGAAATTAACATGCAAACAAGCTCCAACGATAAAGACCGTTAAAGCTAAACATGCTAAAAAATCGTGTCGATACTGCCAACATTGTTTTTACTCCTTGCGTCTATTATATGCGATACATTTCCGCAATTCAAGTTTTTTTTCAAAATCAGGTGGTTTCAGACTCATTTTTCCAGTATTTGGGGGACAAAAAAGCAATTGTAAAATTTCCAATAAATTTATTACGATAATATTACAAAAAACTCTTTACAAGTGTTTTTCCTTGTGATAATCTATAAATAGAGTTAATGATTTTTTTCAATATAATGTTCCTCCAGTACCATAATTTTCAAAAAGAACTGCGGCTTGAGCCGCAGTTCTTTTTTGTGTTAGATTTCCGTAAGATTTCATTCATAATATTCTTTTTGCATTCTCTCGGCCGCTCGTTTATAATATGGATGAATGTGAGGTAACCATACCATGATTATTATCGTAAAGCAAAACACCCCCCGCGAGAAAGTCAGTGAACTGATTCATTCCCTTGAGGGTCAAAATTTCAAGACGCATTTAAGCGAAGGCGAAAACACCACAATTATCGGCCTTGTCGGTGATACTTCGGTAGTGGATATCGATAATCTGAAAGCACGCGACATTGTAGAAGATGTACGGCGCGTTTCGGAGCCGTATAAAAAAGCGAACCGTAAATTTCATACGGACGATACTATAATAGAGGTACGTGGGCAGAAGATCGGCGGCGGACATTTTGCGGTCATGGCGGGGCCCTGCTCCGTGGAAAGCGAGCCGCAGATTCTTGAGATCACAGGCAGCATTATGCAGAGCGGTGCGAACTTCCTGCGCGGCGGCGCTTTTAAGCCCCGTACTTCCCCTTACGCATTCCAGGGACTTGAAAGAAATGGGATCAAGTTTTTGCTCGAATGTAAAAGGGAGTACGGAATTCCCATTGTAACAGAGATTATGGGAATTTCGGATATTCCCTTATTTGAAGATGTTGATATCATTCAAGTTGGTGCGCGTAATATGCAGAATTTCCGTCTCCTTAAGGAACTTGGGCACCTGAAGCAGCCTATTCTCTTAAAACGCGGACTCGCCAATACAATTGAAGAGCTTTTGATGAGCGCGGAGTATATTATGTCTGGCGGGAACGAAAATGTCATCCTGTGCGAACGTGGTATTCGGACTTTTGAGACCTATACACGCAATACCTTTGATCTGAGCGCTATTCCTATGATTAAACGCATTTCCCATCTTCCGGTAATCGCCGATCCAAGTCATGCGGCCGGGCTGGACTGGATGGTAGAACCCCTAGCCAAGGCTGCGGTCGCCGCAGGCGCCGATGGAATTATGATCGAAGTCCATAACGATCCGCCCCATGCCCTGTCCGACGGAAAACAGTCCCTTACTCCGGCACGATTTGCAGAGATAATGGAGAAACTAAAAACATACATTAGCCTTGAAGGGAAAAAAATCGGCTGATTGAAAAAACTCTGCTCACGCAGAGTTTTTTTACCGTCATCTTTGAGTTTGCAGTTTCCAAATATTACCGATATCCGGAGTATTTGCCAGTATTCTTTAGCTATACTGTGCTTAATTACAATTTTAATGTTTTTCTTCCATTTTGACGGTTAATTAACGATTGTAAAAATATTAAGAAATTGTTACAATTATTTCATATTGCTATAATACGTTATAGGTAGGTCGATTTATGTTTAAAAAAATGATTGCAAGTATTTCTGTATGCCTCGCTGTTGTGGCTTTTATGCCCTTTTCTGCGATGGCTGTTTCCAGGTATGAAGTGCTCCAGATTGGCGACAGGGATGAATGGGTCGAAGCGCTTCAGGAAAAATTACACGAAACAGATTATTTAAAATGTAATCCGACGGGTTATTTTGGTACGGATACGCAAAATGCCGTCGTACAGTTCCAGGTAGATCACGGTGGGCTTGCCGTAGACGGGAAAGCCGGTCCAGAGACCAGAAAAGCGCTTCTTGGCGCCAATTATACGGAAATCGATTCCAGCCGTGAGGTAAATGGTTCGGGTCAGCAAACGGAATCGGCCTCCACTTCTCCCGCGTCGGGTGCCACCGCTCTGAATCCCGGGGACAAAGGCAGCGATGTCTCCGATCTCCAGCAACGTTTAAAAGACCGGGAATACTATGAGTATCCCAGTATTACCGGTTATTATGGTCCCGTTACAACCGAGGCAGTAGAGAAATTCCAGCGTACGAATAATCTGGCTGTAACAGGCGTTATGGATGCGGAAAGCCTTTCCCTGCTAAAATCTGACGGGGCCAAGTATTATACAATGTATCCCGGCGACAGCGGCGATGATATTAAAACAATGCAGGATCGACTCAGTGAGCTTGGATATTTCGATGCGGCCTCCACAGGATATTTCGGCAGTATCACGACGAGCGCGGTTAAAAGCTTTCAGGATGCAAACGGCCTTTCGGTAGACGGTGTGGTAGGCAAGGATACGCGCCGGGTCCTGTATTCCAATGATGTAAAGAAAGGCAGCGGTTCCGGTTCTTCGGAATCCGCTTCTTCGGAAAGTTCTTCCTCCTCCGGCACCGGGAATTCGGATGTAGACCGTATGATCGAAATCGCGCACACGCAGATCGGCAAACCCTATTCGTATGGATCCAGCGGGCCGAATTCTTATGATTGCTCCGGTTTCGTCTATTACTGCCTGAAAAATTCCGGCGTAGCGGCGAGCCGTCTTAGCTCCGCAGGATATTCGGGTGTCTCCAGGTGGGATACAATTACGAATGTAAATTCCCTTCAAGCTGGCGATCTCGTCTATTTTAAATCTGACAAAAGTTCTTCAGTAAGCCATATCGGGATTTATCTTGGCGGCGGAAGTATGATTCACTCCGCTCCCTCCTCGAACGGCGTAGCAGTCAGCAGCATGTCTTCCGGCTATTATGCGCGTAATTTCCTCGGTGCAAAGCGCGTCTTCTAAATAGAATGTGCATCAAACCGCCGCAATATTTTGTGGCGGTTTTTTAATTTTATGCTTGTAATTTCTTTAAAACTTTGATAGAATATAACTCGCATGGTAAACCGTATATGGGGGTATAGCTCAGCTGGTAGAGCGCTTGCTTCGCATGTAAGAGGCCAGCGGTTCGAATCCGCTTATCTCCACCAAATGGAAAAGTAAGACCGCTGTAGGTCTTACTTTTTTCATACCCTGCCGTCCTTAAATATTCAGTTCGCATGCTTTTCTCCTCATGCCGTTTTCTTCTCTTCCCTGCGTCCTGAATGAACTATGTGCTATAATAAAAACATGAGCCTATATTCGTCCTTAAAGAAACCAAAAACTGATTGGCTCCTGATCGGCACGCTTATTATACTGTTTTGCGGATATCTGTTTTTCCATGACCTTTTTGGCGGCAGCCTTTTTGCGTACAACGATTGGGACGGCTACACCCTTCAGGCCCTTGCTTGGCGTAACGGCAGTGCTTCCCTGCCTCAAAATTACTCTTGGCTTGAGCTCGCCGAATATGGAGGAAATTACTATATATCCTTTCCTCCCGTTCCTTCCCTTGTTATGCTTCCGCTCACTTTCTTCTTCGGAGGCGGGGTCCCAAGCAATTTTGTAGTCATGGTCTATGCTCTTTTGAGTATCGTCTTTGCGTACGAATGCTTTCGCAAGACAGGACTTCGAGATGTTTTTTCCATGTTCTGGGCAATTTTCTTTGTCCTTGGCAGCAACATGCTCTGGATGTCGACTTCCGGCGGTTCATGGTTCCTTGCCCAGGGATTAAACCTCACTTTGTGTTTCGGCGCTGTTTTAAGCCTCTTCTACCAAAAGAAAGTCCTGTGCATGATTTTACTTGCACTTGCGATTGGCTGCCGTCCTTTTTCCTTTTGCCTTTTTCTTGTGGTATTTATCTATTTTTGCGTACAAGAATGGCGAATATCCCACCAACGGCCGATAATTGTCGTATTTCGGCAAATGAAATTTCTGATCGTTCCCGCTGTCATTGCCCTTGGGTATTGCCTCTATAATTATGTCCGATTCGATCATCCGTTTGAATTCGGCCACAATTATCTGCCGGAATTTTCCGGCGTCGGCAATGAACAGTTCGGCCTGCAATACATCGCAGCAAATGCCTACAATATCTTTCTTCGGCCTGCAGCACTGCTTGAAGACGCTTCCCTCAATCTCCCTCAATTCGACGGCTTTATGTTCTATGTCGCCAATCCCATTTTTATCGTCTGGTTTGCGTTGATAATCCGCGATATCATCTTAAAAAAAATCACACTGGAAAAAATCATGCTGATTCTTGGCTGTGCGGCTAATCTCTTGTTCCTTCTCAGCCATAAAACCTTCGGCGGCTGGCAATTCGGTGCAAGATATACGGTTGATTTGCTTCCGTTTCTCCTTTTGTATTTTTTGGCCTCCTATAGAGGCAAGCCACAAAAATGGGAATTCTTTATCGGTGCATTCGCCGTTTTATTTAATTTGTATGGTGCATTTTTTATGCATATGCAGATTCCGTAAGCCCACTTTTCATCAGGGCCTATTGTTTACCGTTCATAAACTTCATAGCCATGCTCACGCAGCGCCTGTATGCTTTGTACGATATCCTTTTTGCGAATGAGGAGACAATCCGTATCATACGTAGAAACGCAAAAAATACTTATTTTTTCCTTGGCGAGCACACTGCTGATCCCGGCCAGTATTCCAATAAGTGAAAAATCCAGCGGCCCCTCCACTTTAAGCAACGCGAAATCGCGCTGCACTTCTTTCACATTTTCCGGGATACTCTCCTGCTCGCAAACAAGTGACACCTCTCCCTCCGTTACCGTAAGACTCAAAAACGCTTTTGCATTTGTCCTGGGGAAGCGGACTTCGTCCAGTTTACATACCGCATATGTTTCGTTACCCATCGAAATTTTCAAAAGTACATACTCTCCACATATTTTTCCATAAAATAAGGATTATTTCCCAATTCTACATGTTTCCCAATACTGCAAATGTGATCCATATTCGCTATACAGGCTTGATCGAGCAGCGCCATGCAAGCACCTATGCCAGCCGCATTTCCTACGCCAATGATTTCCCTGAAGCCGCGGGACAACAAACCTATCTCCATAGCGCTGCGCTGGTCCATATAGTTGCCGAATCCTCCTGCCAGGTAGACGCGCTTTATCTCTTTTCCCTGTATGCCGGCCTCATTGAGGAGGGAAAGCACCCCGGCCGCCATAGCCGCCTTTGCTGTCTGCAATTCCCGAATATCCCTTTGCGTAATTACGATATCATCTGTAATCAAAATTACAGGCTCCCCATCCCTTTTCCCAATAAAGCGGCTGCCTGTTTCCTCCGCAATTCGCCCAGTTTCATCAATTGCGCCAATTTTGCACATCAGCGCAATCGCGTCAAGCAGACCCGAACCGCATAATCCCCGTGCAGCTCCGCCGCCAATGACAGTCGTTTTCAATTTTCCCTGCAGTACATCCACTCTATTAATTGCACCTGTCACGCCAGCCATTCCGCAGCTGATATGCGCGCCTTCAAACGCCGGGCCCGCTGCGGTGGAAGTGCTGAAGAGAAACTCCCGGTTCCCTACCGCTATTTCACCATTTGTCCCGATATCCATCAGCAAACAGATCTCGTCAGATTGTGCAAATCCGGTCGCCAAAAGCGCGGAAGTAACATCTCCTCCTACAAAAGCAGACATACATGGCGTTAAATAGCATTGAGAAGCCGGCAGATCAATCCCAAGCTCCTGTGCGGGTTTGTAATCCCCAAACTTTGAGATCGGCCGAAAGGGCAAAGTGCCCATTGACACAGGCGATAGCCCGGCAAACAGGTGAAGCATTGTCGTATTCCCTGTAAAAACGCATGACTTCAACTGTTTCCGGTCAATCCCGCTCTCAGCCAGCGCTTCGTTTATAAGTGAATTCAATTCACTTATGATGACGCCATTCATTTTTTCGAGGCCGTCGGCATGATCGGTACAGAACTTAATCCTCGAGATAACATCGAGCCCCATAGAAGCCTGTGCGTTAATCCTGCTTTTAACACAGATACATTTCGCTTGATCTAAGTGGTACAGGTATATGACAACAGTCGTGGTCCCAATATCGGCGGCAAGACCATATCCGGTCTTTTCCGCCGCAAGCTCGGGCATAAGTCCGTTTGTCCATATGTCCATCTCCGTATACAGCCGATTAGTTTCCGCTTTTTTGCGTGTAAACTTAATGCACTGCTTATGCGGGCATTTACCAAACAGGCATTCTCCCCCGCATACTGGTTCTTTTTCCATTCTTCCTCCCTGTGCCGTTATAAAAAAGAGCTGCCAACAAGCCTGACAGCCCATCTCTTCCTGCGCTCACTGGCAAATCTGCAAGGCAATATCACTTGCGCTCGAAGCGTCCGCCGAATAATAGTCCGCCCCGATTTTGTTCTTGAATTCCTCGGTTACGGGGGCCCCGCCCACCATAATCTTAATCCTGTCCCTTACACCCTTTTCATTAGCCTTATCGACCACTTCTTTCATGACTGGCATCGTTGTCGTCAGTAATGCGGAACACGCGATAATTTGCGCTCCTTCCTCGATCGCCGTATTCACAAACCGATCTGCTGATACGTCGACTCCAAGGTCAATTACGTCAAGTCCCTTACTCTCCATCATAATTTTTACAAGATTTTTGCCAATATCATGCAAATCACCCTTTACCGTTCCAAGAACGACCTTCCCTTTCGATTCTACTTTTTCTGCGGCAAGCGCTCCGGCCAAAACATCGATTCCCGCCTGCATTGCCCGGGCCGCGATCAGAACCTCCGGCACATAAACCTGGTTATTTTTAAATTTCTCGCCGATAACCGCCATCCCCACCAGGAGACCGTCCTGCAGCAGCGCCTGTGCATTGGTTCCTTTCCCAAGCTCTGCGGCGATTATTTCTTTTACGTTGTTCACCCTTCCCTGCTGAACAAACGTGCTCAAATCTTCATAAACACTCATCCACAAACATTCCTTCCCATCTTTTTCCTGTAAATAATCTCTATTACTAAGTTATACCTTATCACAGGTATAATTACAATCATATTCCGGTTATTTTTATAACAGTTCCTATCTGCCCTTTCGGGGTAAGCTCCCATGCCTGTACCGGAAACGGCAATAAAATATTATTCATTTTCTATTCATATTTCATTCATATGCATTTCATAATTCATTGCTATGATAGATAACAAGAAAAGCAGTTACAAACTTTTCATAAATCTTCTTTCTCTAAAAGGCCGCAAGGCCTTTGGTTGAACCGCCGACAGGCGTTGAACATATATGATACTTCCGAGAAAAAAATCTGTTGCCAGGCAGCAGATTTTTTTCTGTTGATACTCGTTGGAATCAGCGGGAAACTTTTTTGTTCACATATATCTTCCATCCTTATGGGGCAGGTCCGGATTGATATGGACGATAACATCTGCAAGTTCAGGATGGGAAGCAAGAAGCTCCTCCTCAATTTTTTTCCCGATTTCGTGGCTTTTGATAACCGTCATATCACGGTCAACGGATATTTTTACGATAAGGATCGATTTTGCGCCCACAGGCTTGGTACTCAGGCTATCGACATGGTCGATCCCCTCGATCCGCAGAACCTCTTTGCGGTAGTCCTCCAATGTTTTTTCATCTACGCCCGCATCCATCAACACACGCGCGGATTCCAGAACAATCATAATCCCACTGTAAATAATCCATGCAGAAATGGCGATACCGATGGCTCCATCCATAAAGTGCCAGCCTGCAAGGCTGAAAAAGATAGCGATAAGTGTGCCCGAGGTAACAAAGACATCATTCCGATGATCCTGGGCGTTCGCTTTGATAAGTATGCTGCCATGTTTTCTACTTTTTCGGATGCAATAGCAATACAAAATAAATTTAGCAGCAATCGTCGTGACTGCAACACCGATCAACCACCACGAAAACTCAAGCTTTTCTCCCGCTACAAGAGACTCCACAGAGCCCGACACAGTATAGATTGCCATAGCGACCATAGAAAAACCGATAATCATCGATGCAATATATTCTGCCTTGCCGTGCCCCCACGCATGATCGGCATCCTTCGGCTTTGCAGCATAGATACTACCCAGCAGGGTCACAGTAGACGCAAATACATCACCCATGCTGTTGAAGCCATCGGCAATCATTGCCTGACTGCCCGCGGCATACCCAGCCGTCAGCTTCAAAAGCAATAAGACAATATTAAGCGCAATGCCTAGCACTGCGACCCTTTTTCCAGATGAAAAGCGGTCCTCCACTTTCGCAATACCTCTTCAGTTTATTTCATGTTTGTTTTGACCTGAAGCAATAATATATTCCTCTTTATATTATAGCGCAAAGTGTTAAAAGTTGCATTTTAAATACAAAAAAACCGTTCCGTATAGAATTACCGGAACGGTTTTGCCACTGGATTAATTTCCGCCGCCAAACAGATTTACGAAAAAGTCGCCAATGCTCTTGAAGAAATCGCCCACGCTCGTAAAGAAATTCTCCACTCCCTGTTTTGCCTGAAACAGGTTCAGGAAGGTATCCGGATCCAGATTCAACTCGTTGAATTTCTTGACCAGCGCCAATATCTGCTGGATCTGGTCGTCCGTCAGCGTCACCTCATATTTATCCGCCGTTTCCTTAATCAGCTCAATGATCTGGTCGTCCGTCATGTTTTTGGTTTCTTTGAGCTTCCCTTTCAGATCGTTGATAATATCAATCGATACGTCTCCAAGGGCTTCCTGCAATTCTCCGGTTACAACCAGTTCCTCCGCCGCAGTATCTTTTGCAAGCTCGCTCAAAACCGTACCTGTCATGTCCTCGTAAGCTTTATAAATTCCCGCAAGCGCACCTGTGCCGGAAACCGGCTTATAGGCCGTCACTTTTACTTTCGCATCCGATATACCCGCCGTAGACAACGCAGCCGTATACATTTTTTCCGTTACATAATTAATGTTATTTACTTCCAGCTCAATCCCACCGCCGTCATTGGGTTCGATATACACGCAGGAGAGCGCTACATTGCCAATTTTCTGATCCGGAACGAGTCCTTCCAAATACTGCCTTTCCTCGCTGTTTGTTACCTGCAGCTCCGTAACGTCGCCACGTTTGATCCCAAAATAATTATAAACGTCCGAAATCTGGCTTTCCGTATTGTCAGCGCCAATGACAACACGCGCTTCCTGGGAAGCAGCAAGAGCCGGCGCGGCAAAAGACACCGCCAATACAAGGGTCAATACCACCGCAATAACCTTCTTAAACATAATAACAACTACCTTTCGTGAGTTAGTATAGCTGAATTATAGCATGGCTTTGCCCAAAATTCAATTTTGCCCCCTCTCTTTTGGGCATTGTTAATAGTTTATTAAGAAAATCAAGGGTTATGAAGTGCGGTCAGCTGCTCATCGGTTATGCCTGTGCGAACCAGCAAGTGGAACGCAGAATGATCTATCTATACCGATAGGCTAGTCTAAATCTCAGGGAAGCCGCCGGAAAATGTATAGCAGCCCAAAGCCTGTTTTCCCCATCAGGGAAATACCGGGGACAAAATCAGGGATGTCTTCTCAAAATCTCTGCAGTTCCGCTGCTTTTCTCCTCTTTGCATTGCTGTATTCTCCATAAGCGGCTCCGCCAATAATGAATGCCGCTCCCACGGCCTGAAGAATACTCATCTCCTCATGCAGAAACAGGAAAGAAAAAAACAATGCGGACAGCGGCTCCAGGTAGCCCCAGATCGCGACTGACTGGACGCGCAATTTATGGACCGCAGAAAAATAAAGGTAACACCCTATCCCTGTATTTACGATTCCCAGAATAAGAATGGGAAGTATATTCCGTAAAATCACCTGAGGCGTGCTCTTTTGCTGGAACAGTGTGAAAATCGCGACAGTGATAAAGCTGATTACTAACTGCCACATAGAATTTTCCAATCCTGAAACACTCGTAGCTTTTTTATTGAAGATCACCATGACCGAATATAGAACTGCGGAAAATATGCCGCAGAGGATTCCCCAGTGCTTGCCGCCCGACGACAAGGCAGTGGCGTTCAATAGGAACATCCCGGCAAATACGGCGACGAATCCGCAAATCACCGCCCGTGTGAGAGATTCACGGAATAAAAAAGAAGAAAGGGCCATTACAATTACCGGACCACAGTAATAGATAAGCGTCGCTATCCCTACGCCAATTTGCGTATAGGCTTCATACAGAAACATCCAACTTGTTCCCATTGCGGCACCGGAAATAACCAGATATACGAAGTGTTTCCTATTGCGCCGCCCCTGTAATTTCTTTTCGGAGAACGAAAAGATCAGGATCAGGAAAAGGCTGCCAACCAATGTCCGCAGTAAAACTATCTCATAGCTGTGCAGCGGGATAGAGCTGGCGACAATACCATTAGAGCCAAAGAGTAATAATGCAAAAATATATTTTATATATTCTCCTTTCATTTGAACTTACCATGTTCCTCTAATGATTCCCGGTATATGCCCGGCGGCCGGAAGAAACCTTTCCACAATCAATTCCATATCGATTTTCAAATATCCTGTCGTTGTCCCATCGCTACATCCATACCACTTTTGTGAAACAACCTTACGCTCAAAAATAACTTTTACTTTTTTCTCGTTGTCAAGCAGCACTCCAAAAACCGTCGCTGCCGTATAGATATCGCTGATAAAAAACATCCCGTCATTCCTTTCGGTTGTAAAATTTTCAAATATAGTGTAGCATATCGATATGAATGATTAAAGCAAATGTTTATCATAATTTAAATGATAAAACCAAATCAAAGGAGAAGCGATGCAAATCCAAAAATATCTCGCTTTCGTGAAGGCGGTCGAATACAAAAGCTTTACCAAGGCGGCCAAAAGTTTGAACTATTCCCAATCTGGGATCAGCCGCATGATCCACGATTTGGAAAAGGAGTGGCATGTCTCGCTTCTTGAACGAAGCCGTTCCGGAGTACGTCTTACCTCCGACGGCCTGAAATTGCTGCCATATATCCAAAAAATATGTGATGAATACCATCATCTGCAAACACAAATAGACGATTTGAACGGGCTGCAAGCCGGCCTCATCCGAATCGGAACGTTTTCTAGCGTAGCCACTCATTGGTTGCCGGGGATTATCAAAAAATTTCAGCAGAACTATCCTAATATTGATTACGAACTTTTGCTCGGTGATTATACAGAGATCGAAAATTGGATCCTGGAAGGACGGGTGGATTGCGGTTTTCTCCGTCTTCCGACACATCCTGATCTGGAATCCATCTTTTTAGAAAAAGACGCGCTGCGTGTTGTTATGCCCACAGACCACCCTCTTGCAGGCTGCACCCGCTTCCCTATAAAATCATTATGCGATTTTCCATTTATGCTTCTTGAGAAAGGCGGAAGAGCCGATGTTTCCGAAATATTTGACCGCTACGGTGTTTCGCCGCAAATCCATTTTACAACATGGGATGATTATGCGATCATGTCCATGGTAGAAAGCGGTCTCGGCATTAGCATTCTGCCTGAACTCATTTTGCAGCGCATTCCTTACCAAATCGTTACCAAAGAGCTTGACGTACCGGCTTACCGCAAAATCGGCCTCGCACTGCGCAGAAAAAAATCTGCCTCGCGTTCCGTCAATTGCTTTCTGGAATACCTGCAGTACAGAAACAGTGCCGGTGCAGACTTATAAATTATCCTTTCTCATCGATAAACTGAAATTCCTGCTCACTGACAAAAAATCTGATAACCGTATGGCTGCCAGGTTTTCTTTTTGCCTGGGCGCTTATGAAACGCTGCACTGAAAACATAACAATAAGGCTGACAAAGGCATTTAACTAAGTAAACAATAACCAGTATTTATTGTCAGTATATGGCGCGGTATAATGCGGAACTCAAAGCTACAATCACATTATAGATTGCCGCTCGATATCAACACACCGGCGTTTTGGAAAGTTAAACTTACAACATTGTAGATATCGGAGTAAAGAGCGGAAGCCTGTCTTACACCAATAAGCCCTCCCGAAGCGCCGCTGGTTCCCTGCATGAGCGTAATCACAGTTCCTTCCGGGGCTGATTGGCACGAGACCCGCAGCTTTACATGACGTCCTTTTTTCCCGGCAAATGCACCGAAAATAACCGATGCCCCCGAGGATCCTCTTTCCGCATCGGCAGACCAATCATCAATATGGGTTAAGGCAAATCCTTGGTTCTCCAGTGTGGCATAAACAGTATTGCGAGCCATAGCCGGATCGCCTCCTATCACAAATTTATACCCTTTCACGTTTTTCTCCTCCTGATCTATGCAGCTTTGCTATAGTGGTATTATTCATTGAAACTACGTTGCAAATGCAACTAGATTATATATCTTTGAAGAATTTTTAGCAATAATTGGCAGTCGGTATTGCCTGCTTGAGGCACGAATATGATCGCTGCCGGAAACAAAAAACGCATCCTCAGATGCGCTTTTGGCTGGTCGGGGTGACAGGATTTGAACCTGCGACCTCTTCGTCCCGAACGAAGCGCGCTACCAAGCTGCGCTACACCCCGATATGGAGCCAACGAGCGGACTCGAACCGCTGACCTGCTGATTACGAATCAGCTGCTCTACCAACTGAGCCACGTTGGCATCCTATTTGTGCCGACTTCTAATATTTTATCAGATTTATCATAAAAATCAACTACTTTTTTAAAAATTGCGGACACAATTTAAAATCCTAGGCCGTACAAGTCCCCTTTAGCGTTTTTTCCTGAAATACTGGTAATAGGTGCATTTAATGCTTCCATTGTAAAGCTTTCTGCGTTTATCCGCTGCTGCCCCGTATTTCGATTCAAACCGATCATCCGCAGTAATAATAAATACAAGCGTATCGTCAAGCGGACGCAAGACTTCCCCCATGGCTTGATACAACCTTGCCACTTCCTTCTCCTCACCCATTCGCACCGCATACGGAGGATTGGTAATCACTGATGCGGGACGGTCAGGCTGCACGAATTCCCGTACGTCTTTTCTGGAAAAACGAATATACTGGGCAACGCCCATATTATGTGCGTGCTCCCTTGCAAGATCAAGTGTTTTGCGGTCGATATCGCTTGCAAAAATTTCCATCTCTGGCTGTCGGAGAAGGCTTTGCGCATATTCCCGCATTTCCGCAAATTCCTTGCGGAATTCATTGCCGTATCCCTGTGCATCGAACCTGCGTTTGAGCCCGGGCGCCATATTGGCCGCTCTCATCGCCGCTTCAATGGCGATCGTCCCACTCCCACACAGCGGATCATAAAAATCGCGTGTACGCCACTGTGAGATTATGATAAGCGCCGCCGCAAGCGTCTCTTTCAAAGGCGCCTGCGCGTTTTTCAGCCGATATCCCCTGCGGTTAAGACCCATCCCGCTGGTGTTGAGGGCTATCGTCACCTGATCCTTCAGCAGATTCACGTAAAGATTGAACATACTGCCGTTTTCTTCAAACCGCTCTTTGGGATATACCCTTTGCATTGCAGTCACTACGGCTTTTTTCGTAATGGCCTGAACGTCCGATACGCTTCCAAGTGTGGACCGCACTGCATTTCCATCCACTGGAAACCGCGCGTCAGAAGGCATAAAATCGCCAAACGGAATCGCCGCTACTCCTTCAAACAAATCATCAAAGGTGGTCGCCCGAAATTCCTTAAGCACAAGATATACACGGTCTGCCGTGCGCAGGAAAATATTTGCTTTTGCAATCCCTTTTTCGTCCGCATCAAAATAAACGCGTGCGTCCTGTGCACTTACATTCCCGAAGCCAAGCTCTCGAAGTTCTCCCGCAAGGATTCCCTCGATCCCAAATGCACAAGAGGCATAACACCGGTAATTCAACCCTGCAGTCCTCCGATTTTATTCATAACGAGTCCGTTAATCACAAGCTTGAACGTACAGCCTAGGAATGCCGCGCTCTTCTCACACATTTTCATCCTCCCAAGGTAAATCTCCAGAAATTCCATCGGAGTCGCGTATTCTTTCATCTTCAGCTCAAATGTGATCTGGTTTTTCTCCTGTGAAACGCGTACATCTGTTTCATAGATCGAAAGATTCACCCGGTCATGGATATCGTCCATATCCTTGCGTTTGACCCGTTTTTTATACGCATCCACTTTATCCGCTATAATCAAAGCCGCCGCAATATCGCTCACGGGTGTTCCTGTTTCCTCGTCGTGCGCCCCGACTGCGGAACAAATATCGCATACGTCCTGCAGGTCCATATCGATTCTCTGTAATTCGTCAAACAGCAGCGTCGCCCCCGTGAGGGAATGCATCTTCCGGTTAATCATATTACCGACATCGTGCGTCCAGCCCGCAATACGCGCTAGCTCCACGCGTTCTTCCGGGTATCCCAGTTTTTCCAGTATTTCCCCCGCGATCCTGCTCACATAGCCTACATGCCGCGGCCCGTGATCCGTATATCCAAGCGTCTCAAGGCAAGTGTTTGCCTGTTCCACCAAAACCCGTATTCTCGGATTTTCTTTTACTTCATCAGATGAAATTTTGGCCATCATGTCTCCTCTTTCTTTCCAGCCGTATTGATAAT
The DNA here is from genome assembly GCF_003628755.1 of Christensenella minuta. NCBI lineage: Bacteria > Bacillati > Bacillota > Clostridia > Christensenellales > Christensenellaceae > Christensenella > Christensenella minuta. The sequence continues at coordinate 944,278 of NZ_CP029256.1, forward strand.
TTCCATTGCAATTGCCGAAAGCCTGTTTACATCGGCGTCAAAAAGAGCCGCAACCTTTCGCGGTTCTGTCGTGATTCCATTTAAATAAAGGGCAGCAAAGGTGATTGCTGCGGCAAACTCTTTGATTTCTGAAAGGTAACGGCTGCCTGCTCCCTTTTCGGTAAACTCCTGAAGAAGGCTTACGGCCTTTCCCGCCATCTGTTCGGAATATTCTTCGCTGACAACACTGACAAGAAGGTCAAACAACTTATCAAAACAGTCGCTCGCGGCATCTTCGACATTGTCAAGGATACCGACCTTTACCTCGACGATGCCGCCGTTGAAATAAGCGATATAAGGTTCGCCCGCATGCATACGTTTCAGGGCGACAAAAATTTCATTCTTGATCTCATCCGGCTGGTTCCGCCTCAAGATATAGCGCCGGAAAATCCGCTCCGCTTTTTCACCGCCCAAGCCGCCGATGATTTCCACTACAGCCCGTTTGATAAAGCTGTCGCCGTATTCCAGCCCCCACAGAAGGATGTCCTTCAGCTTCCTGTCTTTTTCCCATAATTCCTGAAACTCATCCGCCGGCAGCTTCATCTTTTCATTCAGGTATCTGATTCGCTTTTTCGCTTCATGGGGCGGTACCTGAAACACATAGCCGATTTCACTGTGCGCCTTTTTGCCGTCCATTACATCTTTTACATATTTTAAGTAATAGCCCGCAATACTTTCTTCCGGCTCCAGCTTGATGATATCCGAAAAGTAATTGATCGATTCCGCATACCTTTTAAGGTTGAAGCTGGCGACAGCCGCACAAAACAACACCTTTTCGTCATAGGGGGACGCGGCAAGGATATTGGATAAATATCTGAGCGCCTTCTCATGCTCGCTGATTTCGCAGTAAGTGATCGCAATCTTGTAAAAATCGTCCTGTGTATTTTTCTGCTGCCGGATCGCCTTTTCAATGTGCCTGCAGGCAGCTGCATGATCCTGCTTATTCAAAAACATCGCCATATTGCAATTGGCGTGTACATTCTCCGGATCGCATTCCAGAACTTTTTGCGTAATTCGGATCGCTTCGTCATTTTTTTTCATGCAGTAATAGGAAAGTGCAAGATTATTTTTAGCGAACAGCATGTCAGGGTCTTTCGTATCTATCTTTTCGAGAACTTCCACCGCTTTTTGATACTCACAATTGTCGAGGTGCCGCTTCCCTTCTTCCGCCAATTCCTGCTGTTTAAGGTTATTGGCGTCTTCCAAAATATATTCTTCCTCTTCCTCCATATCGCAAAATAAAGCTAGGAATTCTTCCACATCATCGCGATATTCGCCGTCCGGCGATACCGCCAGGTATTTTTCAAAGCTTTCTTCCGCTTTATCAAGATCGCCGAGGCCGATAAAGTTGCAGCCCATACCAAAGAAGCATTCGCTTCTCGCCTCCTTCGTTTTCATCAGGACTTCAAACAATACGCTGTTCGACTCCTCATATTTGGAAAGCTCGGTCAGTATTTCCGCGTGCTTCATCATATATTCGATATTATCAGGTTCCTTTTCAAGCGCCCTGCGGACCATTGGAAGCGCTCCTAAATAGTTCATTCCGTCCATCATTTTCAATGCCGATTGAAAATAAAAGTCCGCAGGCCGGTCAAAGCTGATAACCTTCAGGTTTTGTTTCTCCATCCTTATTCCTTCACTGCCTGTTCAAGCAGTCTTTTCAATTCTTCCGCCGAAAACCAATATTTTTTGTTGCAAAAGCGGCAAACGATCTCCGCTCCGTCGTCTTTCTCGATCATATCCTGAATTTCATGTTTTCCAAGGGAAATTACGACCTCTTCCAGCCGTTCCTTTGAACAGTCGCATTGCCATAAAGGCTGCTGTTCCTCGAGGATTTCCATTTCCATTCCCTCGAATATCTGTTCGAGGGACCCCCGCGCACCTTTGGACAGCATGTACATCGCATAGTTTGCAATAGTCCCGGCCCTTTTTTCAATTTCTGTCAACGTTTCTTCGCTGCAGTCCGGCAAGGGCCTCACGATCACACCCCCCGCATTTACAATGCTCATATCCGTCTCGAGCCATGTATTCACATAAACAACCGACGGCTGCTGTTCGGATATCAGGAAGTAATTGGCGATGTCCTCGCCGATCTCCCCCGTCAGCATAGGTGTTTTTCCAATATACGGCTCCCGCAGCCCAAGGTCCTTAACCACCGTTACAAACCCGTCCGTACCTACCGCCCCGGCAATATCGAAGGTTCCCCTGTCATTGGCCGGCAAATTGACCACCGGATTGGCGATATATCCTTTCATATGAAGCACCGCTTCCCCGACGACCATAATTGTTCCCGCCGGTCCCCCGCCATTGATCGTCAGGGTCATTCTGTCATGCCTGCTCTTCAGCATAGAAGCCATCATGGTTCCCGCCGCAAGCGTACGTCCAAGCGCAATCGTCGCTACCGGCATTGTTTCATGTATTTTTCTGGCCGTTTCGACCATCTCACTCACGTCGCACGCGCATACCGCCGCCTCGCCGTTCAGCATCGCTCTGATTAATATATCACTCATTGACCGTTCTCCTTTTTACAGCGCAAAACTGTATTCTTTCTTCCTGTCCGGCGGGTTTGTCCCCGCTTAAAAATCCGTAGGCTTCAATCTCCGTGAATCCGGCATCACGCAGCGCCCGCATCACTTCCGCACATTCCCACGCCCGCTGCACATGCGTTTCGTCTTGACGCTCATAGCAGGCTCCACCACGATGGATAAAAATCGTCAGTTCCATTCGTACCGTCTTACTCCTGTCATCAAAGCGGTTCTGCCAAAAGCAAGTTTCAGCCTCGCCGTCGTCATAATAAAATTCGTTTCCAAGGATGTTCCTCAACTTATACGCGGAACTGATGTCAAACAAAAAAACCCCATTCTCCCGCAAATTCGCATAAGTCCGTTCAAAGAAGCACCGAAGCTCCGCCTCAGCCAGCAGATAGTTGACCCCATCACAAGCGCAGACCGCCCCGCATACAGGCCGGTTTAACCGGAAGCGGCACATATCCTCGCAGGCATAATTTACCTTCAGGGCATTTTTACGCGTTTTTTCCTGTGCGCGAAAAAGCATATCCTCCGAAGAATCAACAGCCGTAATTCGGTACCCCGCCTTTGCCAGGGGCAACGTCAGATTGCCTGTCCCGCACGCATATTCCAGTATTTCCGCACCGGGTTCCACGCCTTCCCTGTGCAGCAATTCGATAATGTAGCGCGACCATTCCTCATACGGTGCGTCATACATCAGGTCGTCATACAGGCGGGCAAGCGCGCTATACTGTTCACTCAAAATCCGTCACCCTCAAAAAATATTCTACACCATTTAACAATGCCTGTTCGTTAAAGTTGAATTCAGCCGAATGGAGAGGCTGCGCCCCCTGTGGTCCGGCAACTCCTATAAAAGAATATAAACCGGGAACCGCGCGCTGAAAATTAGAAAAATCTTCCGCCATCATAAAAGGCCTTGCCAGCCGGAATTCCTCCTTGCTGAATTTTACCGCCGCGTGCTCGAAAAGCTGTTCGTCGTTGACTACAGCCGGATAGCTCATAGGTTCATGGTATCCGCACTTTACGCCGTACATTATCCCGATCCCATCCAGCAGCTCGCGGAGCCTGCGCTTCACCATTTCCATTATCTTCGGTTCAAACGCACGCATCGTTCCTTCCAGATGTACATTTTCGCAAATCACATTCTGCGCCTGACCACCCTCGATCCGGCCGATCGTGACCACTGCCGTCTCATAGGGATCGATGCTGCGCGATACGATCGTCTGCACTCCCATAATAAACTGGGCGGCCGCTACAAGCGCATCATTGCCGTCCTGCGGCTTGGCCCCGTGGCTTCCCCGCCCTCTGATATCAATCAGGAAATCACACATCTGCGCCATGATCGGGCCCGCCTTCATGCCTATCGTGCCAAACGAAAGATAAGGCCACAGATGAATCCCATATATCTCATCTACGTCCGGACTTTCAAGCGCGCCATCCTCGATCATAGGCTGTGCCCCGCCGACCGTCTCTTCCGCGGGCTGGAATAAAAAGACATAATTTTTATTGATACGCGCCCGCGCCTCGCCGACCAGTTTCGCGCACACAAGGGCAATCGCCATGTGCCCGTCATGCCCGCAGGCATGCATCAAACCCTCGTTCTGTGATGCAAAAGAGCAGCCGGTCTTCTCCGGAATACGTAACGCGTCCATATCCGCCCGGACTGCAACCGTTTTATCAGGCTCCTGCGCCCGGAAAACCGCTTTGATTCCATTGTTTCCACATATCCTCAGTTCATCCGGCGCAAGCGCCTTCAGATAATCCATGAGGTAGTCTCGCGTTTGCGCAACATCGAAGGAATACCCCGGAATCCTATGCAAATCCCTGCGCAGCCTCACCGCCTCATTCAATTGCTGTTTTACCGCTTCTCTGATTTCCATCATCCTATCCGGTCCCTTTCCTGCTTTTGTACTAACTAAATCATACCGTTTCCCCGTTTATTTCGCAAGTATTTCGGATGGAAAAGTATTTACATGCCAGAGTGGATGTTGTATAATGGCAGATGAACAGACAGAGGCGCGTTACAGCATCAGTACCGCAAAATGATAAGCTCTCGGCGGAGCGGTTGTATTTTGCAGGAAAGGGCTTAACGCCGAAGACGTTATGTGGGCCGGGCATAGCGATCTGGGGGTACGGTTAACAGCCGTGTCACTGTCACCGCCTTGCGGTGTTGCGCTGCTGCGATCGGATGAATTATGAATGCAGAAGACGGCGCAATGTGTGTGCCGTTCTTTTTTTGTCCGCGTTCCTGCAGAAAAAGAATGAACTTATGTCATGCAAAACGGGAATCCGTTTTAAAAATATTTCAGAAATGCCGCCCTGCGGCAAAGAATAGGAGTCTTGGAATGAAAAAGTATAATATTGCTGTTGTTGGCGCTACCGGAATGGTAGGCAGGAAATTCCTGCAGGTTTTGGAAGAGCGCAATCTTCCCGTAGAAAATTACTACCTTTTCGCAAGCGCGCGCAGTGCGGGCAAGAAAGTGGATTTCATGGGGAAAGAATACACCGTGGAAGAGCTTACGGAAACCTGTTTCGACGGCAAGGATATTGATATTGCCTTGTTTTCCGCCGGCGGCGGCACAAGTGAGAAGTTCGCTCCGATTGCGGTAAAGGCAGGGGCGCTTGTTATTGACAATTCAAGCGCATGGCGGATGGACCCTAAGGTTCCGCTCGTTGTTCCCGAAGTAAATCCCGAGGATATTGAATGGAATTCCGGCATCATCGCCAATCCAAACTGTTCTACCATTCAGGCGATGGTCGCATTGAAGCCGCTCGATGATAAATACAAAATTAAACGCGTCGTTTATTCTACATACCAGGCGGTATCCGGTGCGGGAATGGGTGGATACAGCGACCTTGAGAATGGGATCAACGGAGATGCGCCTAAAAAGTTTCCTTATCCGATCTTTGGCAATTGCCTGCCGCAGATCGATGTGTTCGGCGAGGACGGCTACACAAAGGAAGAACTCAAGATGGTGAATGAGACGCGTAAGATCCTCCACAACGACGATATGCGCATCACAGCAACCACGGTCCGCGTTCCCGTATTCCACGGACACAGCGAAGCCATCAATGTGGAATTCGAGAAAGAGTACGATCTCGACGATCTGAAAAAAACACTCGCGGCCTTCCCCGGGCTCATTGTGATGGATGATGTGAAAACAGGTGAAGGCAAAGGAGTATATCCTATGGCCATCGATATCGCCGGCAAAGATGAAGTGTATGTCGGGCGTATCCGCCGTGACCGTTCCGTAGCTTCCGGCGTCAACCTTTGGGTCGTTGCGGACAACATCAGGAAAGGCGCGGCAACGAACGCGGTGCAGATCGCTCAGAAATGGATGGAAACGCAGGACAAATAAATTCCACACCCACAGGAGATTATATGATGATTTTTAAAGGTTCCGGGGTTGCTCTGGCAACGCCCTTTACGGAAAACGGAATTGCGTATGACACGCTTGAAAAACTCGTCGAATTTCAGATTGAAAACGCTACCGATGCGCTGATCGCATGTGGTACGACGGGAGAGCCCGCAACGATGACGGACGAAGAGCAGCGTTCGGTCATTGAGTGCGTTGTCAAGGCTTCGGCTGGCCGTGTCCCTGTCATTGCAGGCGTGGGCGGAAATAATACCGCTCATGTGATCTCCTGCGCGAAGGCGGCCCAGTCTGCCGGTGCGGACGGCCTGCTCGCCGTTACCCCTTATTATAATAAATGTACCAATGCAGGGCTGATCGCTCATTTCAACGCCCTTGCGGATGCGACTGACCTGCCCATTGTTATTTATAATGTCCCCAGCCGCACCGGAGTCAATATTTGTGCTTCCGTATATGAGAAGCTTTGCTGTCATGACAGGATCGCAGGAATCAAAGAAGCGAGCGGCAACATCTCCCAGGTCGTGGAGACGGCGCGCCTTACGCGCGGTAAGGCAGCCCTATACAGCGGGAACGACGATCAGGTCGTTCCCCTGCTTTCCCTTGGCGGAAGTGGCGTTATTTCAGTAGTGGCAAATATCATGCCGAAATATATGCACAACATGGTAATGAATTACCTGAACGGAAAAACGGATGAAGCCTGTGAGATGCAGCTTGAGATCAATCCGCTGGTATGTGCCTTGTTCAGCGAAGTCAACCCGATTCCGATTAAGACGGCACTCCGTATGATGGGCTTCAACATGGGGCCTCTTCGCCTTCCCCTTACGGAAATGGGCGATAAAACTTATGAAAATCTCCTGACGCAGATGCGCCGTTTTGGGCTCTGCGATTAAGAAAGGTCTGGAAATGATTAAAGTATTAATCAGCGGCGCTAATGGAAAAATGGGCCAAATGATCGCCGCTTGTGTATCGGAGACGGAAGACATGGTTGTTGTCGCGGGTGTGGATAAAATGCCCGACATACGGCAGAATCCGTTCCCTGTTTACGACGATTTTTCGCGCGTTGTGGAATCAGTGGATGTTATTATCGATTTTTCACGCCCCGATGCCCTGCATGGTCTCCTTGATTTTGCTCAGGCAAAGAATATTCCCGCCGTGCTCGCAACCACCGGTTACTCGGCAAATGATAAAATGATGATCGTGAAATATTCCGGGCATATTCCGGTCTTTTTCTCCGCCAATATGTCCCTTGGCGTCAATCTGCAAATGGAGCTTTGTAAAACCGCTTCTGAATTTTTAGGCAGCAAATTTGATATTGAGATCATCGAGAAACATCACAACCAGAAAGTCGACGCACCAAGCGGCACCGCTCTTGCGATTGCCGATAAAATCAACGAAGTATTTTCCGGGGAAAAAGAATATGTCTACGGCCGTACTCCCAAGGTGCGCGCAAAAAGGCAGCAAAAAGAAATCGGTATCCACGCAGTACGCGGCGGAACGGTTGTAGGCGAACATGATGTTCTTTTTCTCGGGAACGACGAAATCATTGAGGTGCACCACCGTGCCCTCTCCCGGCAGGTCTTTGCCGAAGGCGCTGTCCGCGCGGCCCAGTTTTTGATCGGCCGTTCTGCCGGCCTTTATTCTATGGAAGACATTATTTCCGGCAAAAAAATCGTAAGCAGTATCTATGTAGAGGAGGAAAACAACGCAATTGTTACCCTCATCAATATGCCGCACGATCCCGTCTATATCGCAGATGTATTCGATCACATTGCCAAAAACAGCGTCAATATTGCGACGATTAGCCAGGCATATCCGCAGGACGGCACGGTCGATATCACTTTCTCCGTTGCGTCGCTTGACCTAGAAACGGTCCGGGCCGCGCTCGATGAGGTCGAAAGCCTTTCTTATAAGTGCGTTTCCGATATCACAAAGCTCACCATTGAAGGCGACGGCATGGCTCGGCAGTATGGCGTGGTATCCAAGCTGTTTTCGGCGCTCGCGGCAAACCGCATTAAGACCTATATTGTCACAGATTCCGAAACAAGAATTTCCTTCTGCCTGAAAAATCAGGACGCAACCAAGGCGATCAAGGCTGTCACACAGGCGTTCGGCCTGTAATTTCTACCAATCGAGGTAACCATAAATTGAAAAAGTATGATGTTGCAATCATCGGAGGCGGTATCAGCGGAATTATGTGCGCATACCGCCTGACTGAATCAAACCCTGCCCTTGCGGTCGCATTGATTGAAAAGGGTCATGCGATTACCGGACGCGTGTGCCCGATCATAAAGAAAACCGCGGACCATTGTGTAAAATGTCCTTCCTGCGCCATTATGGAGGGCATGGCGGGTGCGGGCGCCTTTTCAGATGGAAAGTATGTAATTTCCACAGAATACGGCGGATGGCTTACGGATTTTTTAGAACCGGAAACGGTAATCGACTATATCGAACAGGCAGACCGTTTGCTCGTTTCCTTTGGCGCAACCACTGAACGTTTTATGCCAAATAACGACCTCAAGGCCGAATGCCTTAAATACGACCTCCATATGTCGCAGGCGCAGCTAAAGCATCTGGGAACGGATGAAAATTTTGATACGATGCGCAAAATGATCGAACATATTTCGGAAAAATGCGATATCTATACCGACGCCGACGTGACCGATGTAGACGCGGCGGCGCACACTATTTTCGCACAGACGAAATCCGGAAGCATGGAATTCCAGGCTAAGGATATCATTTTTGCCGTAGGACGCGCCGGCAGCCAGTTCTTTACAAAGTGGTGCAAAAAAAACAAGGTTGGCCTGACCAATAACCAAGTCGATATCGGCGTGCGCGTGGAGCTTCCTTCCAGCGTATGGGAGCGCTTCTCGCGGCAGATCTATGAACCGAAGATCTGGTACCGCAGCAAGGCCTATGGCGATACGACAAGAATGTTCTGCTTTAACGAGCGTGGAAACGTCGTAACGGAAAACACGAACGGCGTCCTGACGGTGAACGGTCATTCATACCGCGACCAGTCGCGAAAAACAGATAATTCCAATTTTGCCCTTCTTACGACGATTCGCTTTACGGAACCTTTCAAAGAGCCTATCGAATATGCCCGCCACGTTGCCAGCCTTGCCAACCTAATCAGCGGCGACAGCGTGCTCGTGCAGCGTTTCGGCGATCTTCTGGCCGGACGGCGCACAGATGTAAAACGACTTGCGCAGTCCACCACCCGGCCTACCCTACATGCGGTCCCTGGCGATTTGAGCCTCTGCCTTCCAAAGCGCCAGCTCGACAATATCATTGAGACCTTGTATGCACTGGATAAGATTGCGCCCGGCACGGCAAACTACGATACATTGCTGTATGGGATCGAGTGTAAATACTATTCCGCACGTCCTCTCGCGCATGATTTCGAGCTGGATGGCTTTGAACGCATTTACGCTACCGGAGACGGCGCAGGGTTCACCCGTTCCCTGTCTCAGGCGGCAGCAAACGGATTATATGTCGCGGATAAAATCCTGAAACAGGATTAGTCCTTAAAACAGAAACTAAAAACGGCCGCATTTCTGCGGCCGTTTTCTATTTCGTTACTTTATTCCTATATCTTTTCTGTAATGCGCGCCTTCAAACCTAATTTTTTCTGCGTTCCGGTAGGCAATTTCCCGCGCATGCGGGATATCCTTCCCAACAGCTGTTACACCCAGCACGCGGCCCCCATTCGTATACAACCTGCCGTCTTCTCCCAGCTTTGTTCCCGCGTGGAACACCACCACGCCATCTTCAGCGTCGTCCAAACCTTCAATCAGTTTTCCGCTCTCGTATTTTTGCGGATAACCGCCTGATGCCATCACTACACATACCGCATTGCCATCCTTCCATTGGAAAGATACCCGATCGAGCGTACCGTCAATGACCGCGTCGATCACCTCAATAAGTTCCGTATCCATCATCATAAAAACCGATTGAGCTTCCGGGTCCCCCAGGCGCGCATTGTATTCCAGCACCTTGAGCCCATCCGGCGTAATCATCAATCCGAAAAAGATAACGCCTTTAAATTCGCGGCCTTCTGCGTTCAGTGCTTCCACCGTCTTTTCAAAAATTGCCTTACGGGCATATTCCTGCAATTCCGGTGTAAACTTCGGCGACGGGGCAAAGGTCCCCATGCCACCTGTATTCAGCCCCTCGTCGCCGTCATACGCTCTTTTATGATCCTGCGCGGACACCATAGGCAAAATCGTTTTGCCGTCGCAAAACGCAAGCACGGAGACCTCAGGGCCGGTCATAAACTCTTCTATTACAACCTGCGCGCCTGCCGCGCCAAATTTCTTATCCAGCATAATCTCCTGCACGGCCTGCTTCGCCTGTCCAAAATTATCACAAATGAGCACGCCCTTCCCAAGGGCAAGCCCGTCTGCTTTCACGACGATCGGATAGTTCGCTTCCAAAAGATACCGAATCGCCTGATCCGCATCGTCAAACACTTCAAAGTCAGCGGTGGGGATTCCATATTTCTTCATCAGCCATTTGGAATAAGATTTCGACCATTCGATTTCCGCAGCGGCTTTCGTCGGACCGAATGCGCGGATGCCCGCCTCCTGCAGTGCGTCTACCATGCCAAGTGCCAGAGGATCGTCCGGCGCAACAAAAACAAGATCCATTCCGTTCTCTTTTGACCATGCGACCATTCCTTCAACGTCGTCCGCTTTGATCGGCACACAGGTTGCAATCTGTGCGATTCCGCCATTCCCAGGTGCGCAGAAAAGCTCCAGCGCTTCTTTTCCCTGCTTCAATTTCCACAGGATCGCATGTTCCCGTCCGCCGCCGCCGACTACCAATACTTTTTTCATGCCTTACTCTCCTGTCCTTTAGTGTCTGAAGTGGCGAATTCCAGTAAATACCATCGCGATTCCATTTTCATCGCATTTCTTGATGGAATCCTCATCACGGATCGAGCCGCCCGGCTGGATAATCGCAGTGATGCCCGCCTTGGCGGCAGCCTCTACACAGTCGTCAAACGGGAAGAAAGCATCCGACGCCATCACGGCGCCCTTTGCTTCCTCGCCGCTCCGCTCGAGCGCCATCTCCGCTGCCCAGATGCGGTTTGTCTGCCCCGGTCCTATGCCAAGCGTACCCATATCCTTGGCAATCGCAATACCGTTCGATTTTACATATTTTACAACTTTGAATGCAAATTCAAGATTCTCCATTTCTTCATCCGTCGGTTTGCGCTTTGTCACAACCCTGAGTTCGCCGTCAAACATCTTGTCGTTAAGTCCTTGCACCAAGAGTCCGCCAAGTACCTTTTTGGTATCGAGTCCATCTTTCGGCAAAGGTGCGGAAATCCCTGGCAGCCGCAGTATCCGCAGATTTTTCTTTTGGCATAGAATGTCAAGCGCTTCCTTTGTATAGGAAGGCGCAACGACGATTTCCAGGAATATCTTGCTCATCTGTGCCGCAGTCTTCTCGTCAATCTCACGATTGCACGCCACAATGCCGCCAAAAATTGAAACAGGATCGCACTCGTATGCCTTCATATAAGCGTCGTAAACCGTTTCCGCGCTTCCAACGCCGCAAGGGTTTGCATGCTTTACGCCCACCACCGTGGTTTCTTCGAATTCGCGCAGGCAATCGAGTGCGCCTGCCGTATCATTGATATTGTTGAATGAAAGCTCCTTGCCGTTAAGCTGTTCCGCATTCGCGAGGCTTCCCGGTACATAAAGCGGTTCCCGGTAGAATGCTGCCTTCTGGTGCGGGTTCTCGCCATACCGCATCCCCTGCTGTTTTTCATATGTGAGCGTCAATTTTTCGGGCAACTCTTCCGTGGCAAGCTGCTTCCTCAGGTACTGGCTAATGAGTGCGTCGTAGGCCGCCGTTTCTTCAAATACCTTCGCACACAGTCTGAATTTGGTTTCGCGTGTTACTTCCCCATTTTTTTCCAGCTCTTCCAGTACCGTCCCATAATCGGCGCTGTCCACAATCGACGCAACATCCTGCCAGTTTTTAGCTGCCGCGCGCAGCATAGTCGGCCCGCCGATATCGATATTCTCAATCGCATCCTCCAGCGTGACATCCGGCTTTGAGATCGTCTTCTTGAAGGGATATAAGTTAACGGCAACGATATCAATCGTATCCACTCCCAGCTTCTCAAGCTGCTTCATATGTTCTTCATTCCCGCGCATTGCAAGAATTCCCGCGTGGATTTTCGGGTGCAATGTTTTTACACGTCCGTCAAGGCATTCCGGAAAACCCGTAATATCCGAAACGTTCGTTACCTTAATCCCGGCATTTTCCAGCTCACGCTGTGTCCCGCCCGTAGAAAGAATTTCAAAGCCAAGTCCCGCAAGCCCTTTTGCGAAATCCACCACTCCGCTCTTATCGAATACGCTTAAAAAAGCTCTTTTCGCCATATCGTTATCCTCCAAATTATTCTAAAATTTTTACGATCCGCCCCTCAACCCGAAGCTTGCCGCCCGCCATCAGCGCTACCGCCCGCGGTAGCAACTGGTGTTCCGTTTTCAATACCCGCGCGGCGAGATCCTCCGGGGTGTCGTCCTCCAAAACCGGGACCACTTCCTGTAAAATGATCGGCCCCGCATCCGCTTCCTCGTTCACAAAGTGAACCGTCGCGCCGGAATATTTTGCACCGTATGCAATCACGGCCTCATGCACATGGCTTCCATACATTCCCATCCCGCAAAAGCTGGGAATCAATGCCGGATGGATATTGATAATCTTATTTTCATAAGCGCTGATGGTTTGCGGCCCTACGATATTAAGATAGCCCGCAAGTACGACAAAATCAGCCAAATATCTCTTGAGCGTAGCAAGAATCGCCCGGTCGAACGCCTCCACACTGCCGAAGAACTTCTTTTGCACTATTTCCACGGGAATACCCGCTTTTTTTGCACGCTCGACCGCGTAGATATCTGGTTTGCTCGCAATCAGGCAGCAGATTTCCGCATCAATTTGCCCAGCCTTCACCGCGTCGATCAAAGATTGAAAGTCCGTTCCCCCGCCTGAAGCCATTACCGCAAATTTCAGCATAGCTCGATGCCTCCATCGCCGGGAATCATCTCGCCGATCGCGAATGCCTTTTCTCCGGAAGCGCCAAGTGCCGCGAGCGCCGCTTTTTCATCTTCCGGCTTTACCACGACGATCATGCCAATCCCCATATTAAACGTATTATAGGCATCCTTCTCGGAAAGTTGGGCGTCGTGCACCAGCATATCAAATACATATGGCATCTCCCATGAACCGAGCTTAATTTTTGCGTTCACCGTTTTTGGCAGAACACGCGGAATATTCTCGTAAAATCCGCCGCCTGTGATATGCGCGATCCCCTTTACATCCATTTTCCCGATCAGCCTGAGGATAGATTTCGCATAAATCCTTGTCGGCTCCAGCAAAAGCTCTCCCAGGGTTTTTCCGGCTTCAGGCACTGTTTTGGTTTTCAGGGTTTCATCCATTGCATACAGCTTGCGCACCAGCGAAAAACCGTTGGAATGGATTCCAGTCGAACCAAGCCCGATGATCTTGTCGCCAGGCTCGATCGCCGATCCATTGATAATATCTTTTTTATTCACGATCCCCACGCTGAATCCCGCAAGGTCGTATTCCCCCTCGGGATAAAATCCGGGCATCTCCGCTGTTTCGCCGCCAATCAACGCGCATCCGGCCTGCATGCAGCCATCCGCAATTCCACTCACGATATCTGCCGCAACACCGGGCACAAGCGCTCCTGTCGCTATATAATCCAGAAAAAACAGGGGGCTCGCGCCATGGCAGACTATATCGTTAACGCACATCGCCACGCAGTCAATCCCGACCGTGTCATTCTTTTCCATCGCAAACGCGGCTTTCAGTTTTGTTCCTACGCCGTCCGTTCCCGATACGAGTACCTGCCCGTTTCCAATATCGTACATCCCGCCGAATGTTCCAAGGTCGGTAATCACATTTCCGTCAAAGGTCTTTTTTACATGCTCCTTCATGAGCCTTACCGCTTCATATCCGCGCTCTACATCAACGCCGGCGTCTTTATAAGTTACTGCCATATATTTCCACTCCTATTTATTCAATCGTCGCAAGGTCGAGCGCTTCCGTCTCTTTCAGCGCTTCTTTCATATCAACAGGATAGTTGCCGTTAAAGCATCCCGCACAAAAATTGCATCCCGCGCCTTCCACTGTCTTCAAAAGGTCCTCAATCGAAAGATAATTCAGCGTATCCGCACCGATAATCCTGCGTATCTCCTCCACAGAATTTTTGGAGCCGATCAATTGGTCATGGGACGGCGTATCGATCCCGAAGAAGCAGGGGCAGATTACCGGAGGCGAACTAATCATCATATGTACCTCCCGCGCACCTGCAAGCCGGAGCATTTCCACAATTTTTCGGCTTGTCGTTCCGCGTACAATAGAATCGTCGATCAATACCAGCCGCTTCCCATGCACATTGCGCTTCATTGCATTCAATTTCAGTTTTACGCCGCGTTCCCGCAGGGCTTGTGACGGCTGGATGAAGGTACGTCCCACATAACGGTTTTTGGCCAGCGCTTTCGCGTAGGGAACCCCGCTCTCCGCCGCATATCCGGATGCGGCGGGCGTTGCCGAATCCGGCACGTCGCTCACAAGGTCCGCCTCAATCGGGAAAGCCTGTGCAAGTTTGATCCCCATGTTTTCCCGCGAACGGTATACGCTGATTCCGTCGATATCGGAATCAGGCCGTGCAAAGTACACATATTCAAACACGCACAACGCCGTTTTCATGGAGGACTGTGCCTGATAAGACTTAAGCCCATCCTTATTGATGACAAGAATCTCCCCTGGCCGCACATCGCGGACAAATTCCGCATCAATCGCGTCAAAAGCGCAGGATTCGGATGCGACCACATAGCTATTATCGAGCTTTCCCAACGCAAGCGGACGTATTCCCAACGGATCGCGTACGGCAATCAGCTCCTCCTGTGTCATAATCACAAGAGCATAAGAACCGCGTACCACCTTCATCATCGCAGTGATCGCCTTCAGTATTCCATGCCGGGACTGCCGGGCGATCAGGCTGGCCATCACTTCCGTATCAAGCGTCGTTTGAAAGATCGCGCCTTCGTCCTCCAGTTTTTCCCGCAAAATACTGCTGTTGATCAAATTGCCGTTATGTGCAAGGGCGAGTTTGCCTCCGCGGTAAGACATTACCAGAGGCTGCGCGTTATCCGCTTTACTGTCCCCTGTTGTAGAATACCGCACATGCCCAATACTGATATTTCCGCCAAGTATCTTTCCAAGATTATCCTTGAAAACTTCAGAGCACAGGCCCATTCCTTTATGGAATTTGACGTCTCTCCCATCGGCAACGGCAATTCCCGCGCTCTCCTGTCCTCTGTGCTGGAGCGCATAAAGCCCGAGATAGGCCGCTTCCGCAGGGTCATAACGGCGGTCATCCATAAAAATACCGAATACGCCGCACTCCTCTACCATCACATCATCTTTCGGCTTCCAGCGTTCGTAGCTGTTATGTCGATCAGGCCGAATGAACATACGGTTTATTCTCCCATCAGCCTCTTGAGGATCTCCTGGTATGCATCTTCCACATTCCCAAGATCCTGCCGGAAGCGGTCTTTATCGAGCTTCTCGCCCGTCTTGGAATCCCAGAAACGGCATGTATCCGGTGAAATCTCATCAGCAAGAATGATCTCGCCATTACAGCGGCCATATTCCAGTTTGAAGTCGATCAGTTCGATCCCAAATTGTTTCAGATACTCCGTCATTACCTCGTTCACTTTAAACGAATACTCCGCAATTTTCTCCATCTCCTCCGGAGTCGCGAGTCCCATTGCATAAACATGATAATCATTGATCATCGGATCGCCGAGCTCGTCATCCTTATAGCTGTATTCGAGCACTGTGGATTTCAGTTTTGTTCCTTCCGGAATGCCGAGTCTTTTGGAAAGGCTTCCCGCCGCGATATTGCGCACGATTACCTCGACCGGAACAATAGAAACACTCTTGACAACCGTCTCGCGGTCCGAAAGTTCTTCTACATAGTGTGTCGGAATACCATGTTTTTCAAGCATTTTGAACATATGGTTCGATACTTTGTTGTTCACAACGCCTTTCCCGACAATCGTTCCCTTTTTCAGCCCGTTGAATGCGGTCGCGTCATCCTTGTAGTCAACGATCACATAGTTCGGATCGTCGGTTTTGAATACCTTCTTCGCTTTTCCTTCATACAACTGCTCTGTCTTTTTCATTTTGATAATTCCTCCCCGAGTTCAGCGTCCGCAGCTACCACTTTGAGTTGCATGTCCTCTTTAAACTTATATAATAAATCGCTCAATGTATCGTACTTTAACGCGAGAATCTGCACTGCTAAAAGTGCGGCGTTCTTGCCTCCGTTAATCGCTACCGTAGCAACCGGAATCCCCTCCGGCATCTGCACGGTGGAGAGCAGGGAATCGAGGCCATCCATCGTCGAGGATTTAATCGGCAGGCCAATCACCGGCAAGATTGTATGCCCTGCGATCACACCGGCCAGATGGGCGGCTTTCCCAGCCGCTGCAATGATCACTTCAACACCCTTATCCTTTGCGTTTTTCGCAAAGTCCGCCGCAAGCTCGGGCGTCCTGTGCGCCGACATGATATGCGCTTCCACTTCGATTCCAAAATCTTTCAGCGTATCAATTGCTGGTTTTAAAACCGGCAGATCGCTTTTTGACCCCATAATCACTGCAACTTTCATCTTTTATCTCCTTTAAGTTTTAAAAGCCGGCCCGGCGCTTATCACCGGAGCCGGCTTTTATCAATTTGTCAGCCTATAACGATGGCCCTCATGATGTAATAAACAATGAAGATGATGACGATACCCCACATAATTCCGCCAACTTCTTTTGCCTTTTTGGTGAATATTTTGCAAATGGCGTATGTAATGAAGCCAAATGCGATGCCGTCTGTGATGGAGCTCATGAAGCCCATGCACAGCACCGTCATGAATGCCGGAGCGGCTTCCGCAAAATCGTCCCACCTAATCTTCATCAGCGGTCCCATCATTAGGATACCGACAACGATCAGCGCCGGAGCGGTTGCCGAACTCGGAATAATTCCCGCGATCGGCGCGAACAGAAGCGCGAGTACAAACAGGATTGCAACAACGACTGAAGTAAGGCCCGTACGGCCGCCTTCATTTACGCCGGAGACGCTCTCAACAAATGTCGTAACCGTGGACGTGCCCAGCACAGCGCCTGCTGCCGTTGCGATTGCATCCGCCATCATCGCTTGGTTTGCTTTCGGCAGGTTACCGTCCTTATCCAGGTATCCGGCTTTTTCAGCAGTACCGATAATCGTTCCCATGGTGTCGAACATATCGATCATCAGGAAGGCAAGAATAACTGTTACAAAGGAAATAACCTGTACAAACAAGGTCGGACCAACAAACATCTTGCTGAAGTCCATCTTCATGAATGTCTGATCCAGCGAAATGGAGGATTCGCCGGTCGCAAGGTTTGCAATCAGCAGAACCACTGTCGCCGCAAGGCAGATCCCCGCAATGGTTCCCATTCCTTTTTTCTTGGTTACGCCCCAAATGATGACAAACAGCACCATAAGCGCAAAGGCAATGAAGCCTGCAAGGGCAAGCGGACTTACTTCCACTCCCGCAAGGGATGTGATCGTGCCGCCTTCGCCATTCGGCATGAAGAGTCCAACGACCGTCGTGAGCACGATCCCGATCAGGATAGCGCCTTTTACCTTGAGCACCATCAGGATGATCGTAATCACAAGGCCGATGACCGCAAGCAGCATCATCGGATTTGCAAGGCTCCCGATGAAGAAACCGTCTGCAGAGAGCGCAAGCATTGATCCGTTTTTGAGTCCGAGGGACGCGATGAACAGGCCGATACCTGCACCAATCGCATATTTTAAGCTCCTCGGAACCGCATTCAGGATTTTGCCGCGTGCGCCGGACAGTGTGATAATAACAAAAATGATACCCGAGATAAACACTGCCGCAAGAGCGCCTTCCCACTCCCATGCCATCGCGCCGCATACCGTGTACACGAAGAATGCGTTAAGGCCCATACCGGGCGCCTGCGCGAACGGATAGTTCGACATCAGACCAATCAGCAGCGTACCGATCGCCGCCGAAAGACACGTAGCAACCGTTACGCTGCCATGGTCCATTCCCGCGCCGGATAAGATATTCGGGTTAACGAAGATGATGTAAGCCATCGTAAAAAACGTTACAAACCCGGCAATTACCTCAGTACGGAAATTAGTCTTGTTGTCCGTCAGCTTGAAAAACTTTTCCATATGATACCTCCTACAATATAATATGGTAAGCATAAAGCTTACATAATTTATAATACTTGAAATAGAAGATTCCCGCAATATATTGTCGAACTATATTTTTTTATTTCAAAATATAGTTCGTATATTTCCGAACTATATTTAAAATAGGCTCCTATATATGTGATAACCGCGCGCTTTTTTCCTTTATGCTTATATCCACCCGGTTACTTCTGCGGCTTGTTTCGAAAAAGAATAAGAGGCGTGCACGCCTCTTATTTTCTGTAATTCCGCCGTCCATTCTAATTCTCCGGATTCCGCGTATATTTTTACAGCGGCATAATTTTCTTTTCAAATTCTCCATTTACAATCTGTCCCATAGCGGAATAAACTGCGCTTGCTCCACATAGAATTCCTATATAGCCCGAGATAATTTTAACAAACGGGAGTCCGCTGAATTCCCCGGTTGCAAGCCCGAAAAATAGTAACGCAAGTGTGAGAAAGACAATTTTCGTGATTGTATTATGCTTCAGCGTACCGATAAACATGAAAAGTGTAAAGATCCCCCACAGTAAAAGATAAAAGCCCATGGATCGTTCGTCCGCCGCCAATATTGTGTCGCCGACCGGATTTGTCCAAATAAAAATCAACGACCACCAGAAAAAACCATATGCAACAAATGCCGTACCGCCAAAGGTATTTCCTCCCCGCAGTTCAAAAATACCGGCAATAATCTGCGCGGCTCCCCCCAACGCAAGCCCCATCGCCACGATGACAACCGAAAGCTCCGTTATTCCCGCATTGTGCAGGTTCAAAAGGATCGTCGTCATACCAAAGCCCAATAACCCCAAAGGACCCGGATTCGCTCTTTTTGTTTGTTCGCTCATATACTTTCCCCCAATACATAAATGAATAAAAACCATTATACTTTATCTGTTTCATTAAAAGCAATGAAAAAATGATTTATATAAGAAATATCCCCCGGCAAGGCTGGGGATATTTCTTATATCGGCTCCGCTTAATACGCACATATCGCGCTTGGCATATCTTACGCTTGCTTATTTAAGCCATATTCCTATAGCAGCGCAAAATGAGGGCTTTCAATCATTGATTTCAGCTGACATAGGCAGAAGGGATGTCCGGCAGGATCGATCATAACTTTCCAGTCTTCGGAAAATTGTTCATTTGCGATTGCCGCTCCGCATTGAACTGCATGCCGGACCGCCTCGTCCAAATCATTAACCGCAAAATCCAAATGCGCCATTTGTTGTTGAGCTTCAGGCTCTTCCGGCCATACCGGCGGTTCATATTCAGGATTCCGCTGGAACATGATTCCGGGATACATTCCCTGCTCTGTTCCCGGAGCGCTTACACACGCCCATTCTTCATCATGGAATGGGATTTCCCATTTGAGCAGCGCCGCATAGAACTTTGCTAATTCATAGGGCTCTTTGCAGTCCACCGTAAATGTATACATCTTGATTTTCAATTCCCCATCCATGCACAATACCTCCCAACAGCGAATTTATATAATTCCTTAGGTTTAGCAAATTCAGCTGCTCTTCTCGTCACAGTCTACCATAATCTCTTTCTCTTGGAAAGCGACCGGCTTCTTCTAACAATTAGTTCTGATTTCTGTAAATAAAAAATAGGCAGTCATGATGTCCGCCTATTTTTTGCAATTCCATGCTGTTCCTCATCTATGCTTCACCGCCAAAAGCGGCTTAACAATGCAATCACTCCCGTTCGCTCCTTAAGACCATAACTTAGATATATGAGTATAGCGATATGTTACGGCTCAAATTATAGGCTCACTTAGAAGATTAACTCGTTTTTTTCAAAAATGTTTGACACTGGTTTTCAAACACACTTAAAATTAAGATTTCTTTTCATCTGAATCAACTGCGTCTCCTCTCGACAAACAAAAATTTTAAGTCTGAACTGTACACTCCAAAAAGTAAAGCAGTTTTATACTTTTTTCCATGTCAAAAAAATCCCAAGGATTGCCCCAATAAAAATAATCGGTGCTAACCTGACAAATATCCATTCAAATGCGTGAAAAGCTACTCCAACAACGGCGGTTTCAGGTTCACTGTAATCCCACCCTAAATAAGAGCTATTTGATACGATTAAGACTGCAGAAATTACCACTATGACCGCACACAACGAGATAAATAACCAATGAAGCATTTTTTGTCGTGTGGTCTTCCTTTGTGCAAGCTGCAAGTTTATAATCTCCAGTTTTTCTGAAATTGCTTTTAAATCATCATCCTTCGTTTCAGTAACAGTTTCTCCAAGCAAAGTGCTTACGGAGGTTTCAAGCACCTCAGATATAGAGATCAACATATCTGAATCAGGAACTGACAATCCTTGTTCCCATTTAGAGATTGTTTGCCGCACCACATTCAGCTTGATAGCAAGCTCCTGTTGCGAAAGCCCTTTTGATTTTCTGATTGCTTTAATATTTTCGTTTAACATCAAAAACATCCTCCTTTTTTGCTGACACTATTACTATTGTATGAGGAATTGCCCGCTGCGGCAAGCAACGCATATTAACATTTAAACTTTATGCTGACGAAGAAGAAAGCAAGTTCCGGTAAATTCTTCTCGACATCGCCAATTCATCCATAATTATACATCAACCAAAGGCGGTATTTATTATGATTATCGGATATGTGTGGAATAACACCTCCAAAAATAAAAATAGGCAGTCATGATTACCACCTATTTTTTGGAATTTGATACTATTCCCACTTATACATTTCCCGCAAAAACGGCTTACCCATGCGGAAAAGTCACTCCCACTCTACTACCATCAATTTCTTGCCACTTTTTTCCCTTTGTTTTAGGCACTTTTCACACATGGCCCAGTTTAGAATTTATTGAGTATCGCCCGTTTTTAGAATTTTTAATATCTATTTAATATCAACATCTAATTATCGGCAAACCTCTCTGTAATCTCTTCAATTAAAATCTCTTCTGATTCCCTTGCACCTCTTGTCTCATAGTAAATTATAAACGAAAGTACTTTTAGCATTCTATTTCTATTAAGCTCGTTAATTTTTCCATTATCTAATAAGTTCATCAAATCCGTATATACTAAATCAATATAAAAGTATTTTTCTATCCTATCTTTATCCACTCGCCATATACTAAAATGATGATCGCTTTCCGCTTCGCCTCTATTAACGAATGTTGATATTACTCCTGCTAGGCTTAATTCATCTCCTGCACAACATGCTAAAAACTCTTTTAGTAACATACCGTCGATATCTTCCAGAAAATATATTATGTTGTCATAATTATTTAATGTCCGTATGGATTGATTTTCCATACGGACTCTAATTCTATCTTTAAGAACATTCTTCAGCTTTTCAATGGTCGCTTTGTCGATCAAGGATGTCTCATCATCATGAAAATCTTCTTTCGTAAAAGGCTTCTCCAACACCCTATATAAAAACACACAAAGCTCTAACGATAGCTCTTCACCAGAAAAAAGCTCTAATATGCTCCTGCACCTTTCTTCTTTGCTCTTAATTATATACAGTGCACTTTCTAGGAGCTTGCATGTTCTCCAATCAACGGGCAGCGAAAAAAGACCTTTGGGTTCTTCTTCTTTGCTAAAAAACTTCCAGTTATTAGATATTCTTTTGAAAATCAGCGGCATTTTTTCTTTATATTTGTCAGTTTCTTTGAATTGATGTAAAAGAGCATCCGCAGTAATTACAATATCTTCAATTTTTCCCTCACTTGAAAATGTTTCAACTAAACTATCAAACTCATCTTCGCTAGCTTCAAACAAAATCCTGTGTATTAAACTCACTGGAATTTCATCAATCAGATTAAAAGTAAAATAACTATAAAAGCACTTTTCAATACAAATCCTTTTTTCAATCATCATTTTTTCATGATTGTAAGCATAATAATATCTATCTAAACATTGAGATATTTTGGGGAAAAGAATCTCTAGCAAGTTACCTGTAGCTTCCTTTTTAATTGCAAATTTCTCTAATATTTCCGCATAAGATTCAGCAACTTTCTTTTTGTTTGCATCTTGTTGCATCCCTATATAAAGTGGTATGCTCCCGCAAAACTGAAGGCCCACTCCGTATAGTTCCTTATAAATATTTGGCTCAAATACTTGTAATACAGTCAAGGCTATTAAATCCGAAGCATTCACATATTCTTTTAGCATCTTATACCTTAAATCAAAAGCATTAATAAATCTATTTGCATCACGTATAGTGTTAATAAAAAATTGTACTCCTTTTAGAAATATATTTGACCAATGATGCCTGTCAAATTCCAGTATATAATCTTCCTCTAGGACACTATCTAATTTTGAAAATAAATACTCGTGTACTTTATTACCTTTGATCTCTGGTAATTCGAACGGCATTTGAACTATCTTTTCAAGGAATTTTAATCCGTTTCCATCTTGCACACTATTTAGTGCATGTGTTACTGTATCTAAATCAAAAGACAAAAAGTATATCATATTGGGAAAATCTGCAAGTGATTTTACAAGCTGAAAAACAGCACGAATTTCTTCATCATTTAATCTATCAATATCATCTATTATGGCAACTATCTTCAGCTCTGACGATACAACCTCTTTTATAATTCGATCTTTTATACTCTGTAAATCATTATTATCAGCAATTCGTTTTCGAATTTTATTACTTATGAAAGAGCTTATTTTTCCTACTGTGTTTAGGCCCGGTACAAATGATGTAATCTCCATAACTTGGGCGTAACTTTCAAGGTTGGATGCAATTTTGCTCGCCCGTTTCTTATAAATATCCGACTTTAGTTTATTAGCTAATTGCTTAAAGAACTGAGTAATCAGTTGTATTTGATCAGTAAATAGCCATGGGTTAAAATGCAAAATTATGGTGTTTTCATCATTGTTCTCGGCTATTAGTCTACACAACTCCTCGGTGAGCATATTGATTACAGATGTTTTTCCAGCACCCCATTTTCCATATAGGCCCATAACAAAACAATCAGATTTATCATATTGGTATATGATATCAGCCAGCTTGCTTGAAAACGCACTTCTCCCTAGCCGATCTTCTGATTGCTTGTTGATTGGTTTATCATTTAATAGCATAGTCTTATCCTTAGTACTTTGCACTCAAGAAATCATAACGTAGTATTAAAGTTAAAATCACTTTAAGAATATACTATCATATGGATTTAATTATTACAAACAACACCTTTAATAGATTTTTAACAAACTACATTTCCCCATATTACAGCCCTATTTCAGATCCCATTATGTTCAATAATACCCAGCTTCGCGTACAATCCGTTTTTCCCAATGCCCTTGCTCCGACACGGTTACGGTCTTGGTTCCCGTCTGGACTTTTTGCATTTCGCCATGATGTCCGCCCGGCTCCCCATTCAGCATATGCTGCTCCGCATGAGCCGCTGGTGAACCTGATATGACAACCCCACAAGTGTTACAAACGTTTACCTCGCGCCTTTCATATAAAGGCTCCTCATAGCTGGACGCTGGCACGTCAACCACCCATACATCCTCATACACGGCTTCGTGGTAGGTTTTGCCAGCGTTCCGGGCGGGTGCTGGTGTCGGGCCACCCCCGCCGCTATTGTCACTGTTGCTGCCCATTCCACCTGTACCGCTGGCCGGGGTTTGGGTTGGAGAGGAAGATGCGCCCGCAGACGTTGCGCTGGCCTGCGTGCCGGGTTTGGCTTCCACCGCTTCCCCATTGTCTGCAAACGATTCTGCATCGGCTACAACAGGCTTTTCATCCGTTAGCCATATTGTCTTTGTTCATTGTGTTGCGTATGTCGTCCATATTCATTATTTATATTCTCCTTGGAAATATTTACCTTAAAAGTTTTTGATAGTGTTGCATCCCTGACCTTTTTGCCATTAGGATGTGTAAATACAATATATTTTCGAGTATCCCTCCAATCTGTGTAGTATCCCTGTGCATCCATGATGTTAATGAAGCCATAAAACTTTTCTTCATAGAATTGTCTGCTCACACGCCCGGGAATTGCGATAAAGCCTTTGGCTTTTAGCTCATAATTCATATCCCGTATCAGCTTGTAGGCGAACTGCTTTGACATTCCTAGGTCTTTTGCAATTTCGTCTGCTTTTACAAACATTTTTGATTTCATCGTGTTTTGTCCTTTCTTTATGATCAGTTCGTTTTTGAACTGTTTACTTAATTAAAACCGTTCGTTTTTGAACTGTCAAGAATTTCTGTTTCATTTTTGAACTGTTTGTGATATGATCTATATGAGGTGACAATATGACCACTGGAGAAAACATAAAAAAATTCCGGCTCATGCGTAAAATGTCTCAAAAAGAGCTTGGGGTTCAGGCGGGCATGAGTGAATCTGCAATAAGAAATTATGAGTTGGGTAACAGGACACCGTCTAAAAAACGGCTGGAACAAATTGCTGGTTCATTGAAGGTCGATGTCAATGCACTAACTGATCACCAGATAGAAAGTCGTGATGAATTGCTTCATTTTCTCTTTTATTTGGAAGACAGATATGGATATGGCATACGGTTCGTTGATGGAATATATTATATTGCACTGACTGACCAAAGCAACGATGTACCACAATATAAAAGACCCCCCGCTTCTGTATTTTCTGCTTGGTATGAAGAATATGAGAAATTAAAAGATGGGAGTATATCGAAAGAGGAATACGATGAATGGCGTAACAATTATCCTCTCTCAACTACAGACTATTATTCTTTTATCAATCAAGCTAAGGAATCCAATGAGTAGAAATAATGGCTTAGGAAGATTTTAATATCAATTTAATATCAGCGAAAATAAAAAGACCCCGCAAACGCTTTTATAAAGCAGCTTGCGGGGTTTGTTGCTACTACTCCCACTCGATGGTCGCCGGGGGCTTTGACGTAATGTCGTAAACGATACGGTTGATATGCGGCACCTCGTTGATGATACGGTTGGAAATCACACCCAACACATCGTAAGGGATACGCGCCCAGTCCGCTGTCATTGCGTCCACGCTCGTCACGCCGCGAAGCGCAACCGTGTAGTCATATGTCCGCTCGTCGCCCATTACTCCCACGGAGCGCATGTCCGTAAGCACGGCAAAATACTGCCAAATTTTTTCATCCAATCCTGCTTTAGCTATCTCATCACGGAAGATGAAGTCTACGTCACGCAGTAAATTGAGCTTTTCTTTAGTAATCTCGCCAATGACACGGATCGCCAGTCCCGGACCCGGGAACGGCTGCCGCCACACCATATGGCGCGGAAGGCCCAGTTCTTCGCCAAGCTCACGCACCTCGTCCTTAAACAGCTCACGCAGCGGTTCAATAATCTCGTCAAAATCCACATGATCCGGTAATCCGCCAACATTGTGATGGCTTTTAATCAGTGCCGCGTCTCCAACGCCGCTCTCCACCACATCCGGATAAATCGTTCCCTGAGCAAGAAAATGTACTTTCCCGATTTTCTTTGCTTCTTCCTCGAAAACACGGATAAATTCTTCGCCGATAATTTTACGTTTCTTCTCCGGTTCTGTGATGCCTGCAAGCTTTTCAAGAAAACGCTTCTCCGCTTTCACATGGACGAGATTCATATCAAATTGCTTCTTAAAGACCTCTTCCACCTCTTCCGGCTCATATTTTCTCATCAACCCCGTGTCTACAAAAACGCAGGTCAGATTTTTTCCGATCGCCTTATGCAGGAGCACCGCGCATACGGAGCTGTCCACCCCGCCCGAGAGCGCCAGCAAAACCTTTTTGTCTCCTACTTTTTCACGGATTCCTTCAATGGCTTGTTTTGCATAATCATTCATATCCCAATCTCCTTTTGCGCCGCATACATCATATAAAAAATGTTCCAGTATGCTTTGCCCTTTTACTGTATGCTGTACTTCCGGATGGAATTGTACTCCGTAAATCTTTTTCTCCCGGCTTCCAAATGCTGCTACCGGACAGGAGCCTGTCGTCGCCAGAATATCAAAGCCTTCCGGGGCTTTATCAATGTAATCCATATGGCTCATCCAGCATATCGATTCATCGTCCATCTCCTGCAGCAAAATGCTCGACGTATCATATGTAATCTCTGTTTTTCCATACTCGCCCGCAGGTGCCGAGGCAACATGCCCACCAAGCTTCAGGCTGATAAGCTGACTGCCATAACAGATCCCGAGTATGGGAATCCCAAGCTCCAATATTTTTTCATCGCATACCGGCGCACCTTCTTCATACACGCTTTTCGGTCCTCCGGTGAATATGATTCCAATAGGATTTTTTTCCTGAATATGCCGGGCGTCGACATTATATGGCACAAGCTCTGCATATACATGCGCTTCCCGCACACGGCGCGCAATCAATTGATTATACTGCCCGCCGAAGTCCAGCACGATAACTGTTTCCCTCATGAATGTATTTCCTCTCCAATTTCCTCCGGAAAAGCAAACTTGATATCTCCCGCACCGCCTTTCCGAAGTTCGGCACAGATACTTTTCCGGTCCGGTTCTGATATATCTTTTTTAGTATATACCACAATGTCCCAATTTGTAAAACGCACACAGCGGTCTTTCCCTGCAAATTTCTGCACTGTTTTCTCGGCCTTTTCAACAAAATCAAGCTTTGCGGCCGTCAATTGTTCGCCAAATGCAAAACGTTCTGCAAGGCATACGGCGGGTTCGCGAAGATAGTAGCCCCGTCCAACAGCTAAAAGCATCTCGTAGATATCCCGCTTTCCAAATCCAAGCTCCACAAAGGGGCTTCTGCAGGCAATATCCGCAGTAATCTCCCTGCTGTCCACGCACCCGGGCTTTTCATTCGTTCTCCCGTCAAGCAATACGGCCGCGCCCAATCCTCCGGCAGCCTTTGCTAGCCCTTCCGATAAAAGACGGCGGCATGTCTTACAGCGTTCTTCCCGATTTTGTACAATTTTTTCTTCCTGCAAAATGTAGACCGGAATCCGCGCATCATTCAGCTTATAATCGTCCAATACTTCATGGACGTGGTAGAGTTCTTCCTGCGTAAAAAACGCGGCATTCGCCGTAAGCGCCCAAATATTTTTTCCATGGGCCTCCTGTGCTGCACAAAGCAGCAATGACGAATTCGTTCCACCTGAAAACGCCACCGCAATATCGTCGCACTTATAAATGAACCTAACCAGCTCGCTGAATTTCTCCTGGGCTGTCATTGGTTATTTGGCGCTGTAATTCGGCGCTTCCTTGGTAATATTGATGTCATGCGGATGACTCTCCAAAAGTCCGGCGCTCGTAATCTTGACAAACTCGGCATTTGCCTGAAGCTGTTCGATCGTCGCGGCTCCACAATATCCCATACCGGATTTCAGGCCGCCCACCATTTGGAACGTCGTATCCGCAAGTGGCCCTTTATATGGTACGCGGCCTTCCACGCCCTCGGGCACCAGCTTTTGGGTGCTTTCCTGGAAATACCGGTCTGCGCTGCCTTTCTGCATCGCGGGAATCGATCCCATGCCGCGGTATACCTTAAAGCTACGGCCCTGATAGATCTCCATCTCCCCCGGACTCTCCTTGGTCCCAGCAAACAGGCTGCCGATCATAACGGCTGCTGCACCGCCTGCAAGCGCTTTGGTGATGTCTCCGCTATACTTGATCCCACCGTCCGCAATAACCTTAACGCCATATTTTCCCGCTTCCTCGGCACAATCCATAACTGCGGTAAGCTGCGGCACTCCGATTCCGGCGACAACGCGCGTCGTGCAAATGGATCCCGGCCCGATACCTACCTTTACGCAACTCGCTCCCGCGGCGATCAAGTCATGCGCCGCTTCCTTCGTTGCACAGTTGCCAACAATAATATCAAGCTCCGGAAATTTGGAGCGAACTTTTTCCAGAACCTTAAGCACATAAACAGAATGCCCGTGCGCCGTATCAATCACGATTGCGTCCACCTTCGCATTTACAAGCGCTTCCACCCGTTCAATCGTTCCATTTCCTGTCCCGACCGCCGCGCCTACCAACAGACGGCCGCCTTTATCCTTTGCCGACATCGGATATTGAATCGATTTTTCGATATCCTTGATTGTAATCAAGCCCATCAGCTTGCCGTCCTTATCCACAAGCGGCAGCTTTTCGATTTTATATTTCCGCAAAATCTGCTGCGCCTCATCGAGCGTCGTACCGATCGGCGCGGTGATTAGGTGATCGCTCGTCATTACCTCGCTCACCTTGCGCGAATAATCCGTCTCGAAACGCATATCGCGGTTTGTGATGATCCCAATCAGCGTACCGTCTTTCTCTACGATCGGCACACCGGAAATCTTATAGCGCCCCATCAGTTGGTCTGCGTCATTTACCGTATGGTCGGGCGAAAGCGAAAACGGATCGCTGATAACGCCATGCTCGCTGCGTTTTACTTTATCAACGTTATCCGCCTGCTGCTCGATCGACATGTTTTTGTGGATAATACCCATGCCTCCCTCTCGCGCAATTGCGATAGCAAGGCCGCTTTCCGTAACGGTATCCATCGCAGCACTCATGATCGGTATATTGAGTTTGATATTCGGCGTAATGTGAGTAGAGACGTCAACTTCATTCGGCGTGACAACGCTCCTTTGCGGTTTTAGCAGAACATCATCAAATGTAAGACCTTCCGTGATTTTCATGTGCGTTTCTTCCTTTCCTATCGTTCATAAAATTATTTCACACCATGCATTGCACAGTGAGGCAAACTGACGGTAATAAAAAAACACGCGCTGCCCTACGGCTGCGGCGCATTTTTCTCCTCTTCTTCCTGTTCTTTCTTTTTCTCTTCCTCGAGCGCATGCTGATGCTCTCTTTTCAAGACCATCCAATTGATAGAACCGACAACAAAAGAAAGTACCAATACAAGGATGGCACCGGTAAATTCTCTTTCCGCAAAAAGAACCGCGGAAATTGCGAGAAGCGCGGAGATCGCGTACAAAAGAGAAACTGATTGTTTCTGGTTCAGTCCCATATCGACTAGCCTGTGATGCAAGTGCTTACGGTCGGCATGGAACGGATGCTGCCCTTTCAGCAGGCGGCGCAGTATCGCAAAGGCCGTATCCGCAATCGGAAGCCCCAGCACAAGGAAAGGAATACCAAAAGACACAACCGCATTGACCTTGAAAAATCCCTGGATAGAGATTACCGCCAGCACAAAGCCGAGAAACATCGACCCGGCATCCCCCATAAAAATTTTAGCGGGGTTCAAATTATATGGCAAAAATCCAAGGCAGGCACCCGCAAGCACCGCCGCCACGATCGTAACCGTCGGATTCCCGGCAGAGAGCAGAGAGACCGCAAGCAAAGCAAACGACGAGATCGCAACGATACCGCACGCAAGGCCGTCTAATCCGTCGATCAGGTTAATGGTGTTGGTAATCGCGACAATCCACAAAACTGTAATTGGAATCGCCCAGTTTCCAAAATAAATAATTTGGTCAAATAATGTCACGCGGGTAATCAGCACGCCGGAAAAGCACACTACCAATGCCGCGCAAACCTGACCCAACAGTTTTATATACGGTTTCAAATCATAGATGTCATCCAGTATTCCCAGGATAATAATCATAAGCGCACCGATAAGAAGCCCCACGAAGGATGGACTCAGGTCCACAAATGCGAGCATCCCGAAAGCAAATGCGACAAATATAGCAAGCCCTCCCATGGTTGGAATCGGCTTGCTATGCATGCGTCTTTCATCTTTTGGAACATCAATCGCGCCTACTCTGAACGCAAGCTTACGGACAAGCGGCGTCGTCGTATACGTTACAAAAAACGTAAACAACAATGCGATAACAATCAAAATGCCCGAACGTACATCCATAATAGAACGTTTCCTCTTTCTGATCCGTAAACTGTGAGCAAATATCACAAGAGCGGCAAATCATCTTTGCCGCACTTGTGCTTTGCTACATTATATCAATTTTCTTTTTTAAATGCAACATCTCCGTTTTCTACAAACATCTTAACCTTGTCGCCGATATTGATCTTCCCGGCAAGGATTTCTTCGGAAAGCTTGTCTTCCACGGTCTGTTGAATCATCCTGCGTAACGGTCGTGCGCCATACTGGTCGCTCATACCGTCTTTGGCCATCAGCTTTGCTGCATCCTTGGTATACGTAAGGTCGATTTCCCTGTCATGCAGCCTCTTGATAACGCTGTTCAACATTAATTCGGCAATCTTTTCCGTATCCTGCTCCGTCAGCTTGTGGAACACGATGATGTCGTCGATTCTGTTGATGAATTCCGGACGGAATGTGTTTTTCAACGCTTCCATCATCCTTTCCTTCATCTCATCATATTCTTTCAGCTGCTCCATATCGCCGTCGTTTTCCTTGCCGAAACCAATCTTGTTCGCAGCAATCTCATGCGCGCCC
The DNA here is from genome assembly GCF_003628755.1 of Christensenella minuta. NCBI lineage: Bacteria > Bacillati > Bacillota > Clostridia > Christensenellales > Christensenellaceae > Christensenella > Christensenella minuta. The sequence goes on from NZ_CP029256.1 coordinate 974,853, forward strand.
ACATTGGATGTCATGATAATGATCGTGTTCTTGAAGTCGACCGTCCGGCCTTTGGAGTCCGTCAAACGTCCATCCTCCAGAACCTGCAGCAGCATATTGAATACATCCGGATGCGCCTTCTCGATTTCATCGAATAGAACTACCGAGTACGGCTTGGTACGGACCGCTTGTGTCAGCTGCCCGCCTTCGTCATAACCAACATATCCCGGAGGCGATCCAACAAGCTTCGATACGGAATGTTTCTCCATATATTCCGACATATCGAGACGGATCATCGCGTTTTCATCACCAAACATTGCCGCAGCCAACGCCTTGGTAAGCTCCGTTTTACCTACGCCGGTGGGTCCGAGGAAGATAAACGAGCCGATCGGCCTTGCCGGATCCTTCAGTCCCGCCCGTGCACGGCGGATCGCCTTGGCAACAGCGGAAACCGCTTCATCCTGCCCAATCACACGCTCATGCAGCATGTTCTCGAGATTGAGTAATTTCTTGCTTTCATCCTCCGTCAGCTTGCTGACCGGGACATGCGTCCAACTGGAAATGATCTGCGCGATATCCTCTTCCGTAACAACGCCCTTTTCCTTGGCAACAGCCTTGCGCCATTCCTCGGAGCAATGCTCTATATCACGCTTGATATCGGCTTCCTCATCCCTCAGCTTCGCAGCTTTCTCAAAGTCTTCATGCGCGATCGCGCTTTCCTTCTCTTTGCCGATGCCTTCCAGTTTCTCTTCCAGTTCCCGCAGGTCCGGCGGAGAAGTAAACATAGAAATCCTTACCTTGGAGGCCGCTTCGTCGATCAGGTCGATTGCCTTATCCGGCAAGAACCGATCCATGATATACCTCGTAGAAAGGTCAACGGCCGCTTTCAGCGCTTCATCCGTAATCGTTACCTTATGATGCGCTTCATACCTGTCGCGCAGGCCTTCCAGTATCTGCAAAGCTTCTTCCGGCGTAGGTTCGCCGACGTTTACCGGCTGGAACCGCCGTTCAAGAGCCGCATCCTTTTCGATATGCTTCCTGTACTCATCAATTGTCGTTGCGCCAATCACCTGAATTTCACCGCGCGCGAGCATCGGCTTTAAAATATTTGCCGCATCCATCGCGCCTTCCGCCGCGCCAGCGCCGATCAGTGTATGAAGCTCATCGATGAACAGGATCACGTCGCCCGCCTTTTTCAACTCATCAAGCGCATCTTTTAACCGCTCTTCAAATTCGCCGCGGAATTTCGATCCCGCCAGCATTCCAGCAAGATCGAGCATCACAACACGCTTGTTCTTCAGCATATCTGGAATATTGCCCTCCACGATCTTCTCAGCGAGCCCTTCCGCAATCGCGGATTTACCAACACCTGGCTCTCCGATCAAAACGGGATTGTTTTTCGTACGGCGGCTCAATATCTGGATAATCCGCTCGATTTCTTCCGAACGTCCAATCACCGGATCAAGCTCTCCGTTCTTTGCCGCAAGCGTAAGGTCGCGGCCAAATTTATCGAGTTTCGGAGTGGACGATTTAGAATTTTCATCTCCGCTTACAGGCGCTCCCTGCGCGACTGCCAGTATCTCCTGCTGCATTGCCGCCAAATCCGCTCCGAGGTCACGCAGCATACGGAATCCCATACTTTCACGTTCGTTAATAATTGCAAGCAGCATATGCTCCGTTCCGATAAAATTCTGTCCGAGCTGCCGCGAAAACGCCACACTCATTTCTATGATTTTTTTGGTCCGGGGCGTGTAGCCGATCACCTGCGGATTTCCGTAGCCACCGTCCGTTGAAACAGAACGGATATATTCTGCCGCCTTGTCGGCATCAATCCCCTGCTTTCTCAGGATCTCTGCTGCAGTGCCTCCCTCGAGAACCAGCCCGAGGAGCAGGTGTTCCGTTCCTACATAATTTTCGCCCATACTGCTGGCGAACTGTGCCGCCTGATTGACAGCCTCCTGCGCACCTGCAGTAAACCTTGACATGTTATCCATATTGTCCTCCCTTAAACCCTTGCGGATGGTCCGCCGGGTCACCGCTGTTCCGGCGAGCGGCACGCCCATTCTTACTGTTACAAACGGCTTCTTCTGGCTATAATGTAACCGTCATTTTCTTTGTTAAAACAACTTAAGCCGTTTCATCGCTTTTCTCTTTTTTCTTTTTCATTAAGTCGCGTATCTCCGCGGCTTTTTCATAATTTTCTTCTTTGATTGCCTGTTCGAGCTGTGCTTTCAGGCCGTCTTTTCCCGCTTCCTCTTTCCCTTCCTCTTGTTTCTTCGGGGCAAGATTGATTTTCGGAAGCTCAACCCCGCTTTCAAACGGCTGATCGACGCCTACAAATTCTGCGTTATAGCGGTCATTTCCTGTAGCTGGAATCTGGGGTGCCATATCGAACATACTTCCCACCCGCCTCGATCCGCGTTTCAGCAAACTGGTTGCGAAAAGATCATTGAAAAAATGATCCATGGAGAAGGCGTTCATCAATCCTTCTTCTTCACGCGCACAGGTTTCGCACAGGTTTCTTTCCGTAGTCACACCGTTGATACTTTGTTTGATATGAATATTTGCTTCCCTCTGCTTACATTTATCACACAACATAATTATTCGTCCTCCCTTAATAATACAGAAGCCAAAATCTCTCTTAGGATTGAGCTTCTCAATTCATTCCTTTGTTCCGGCGCGGCAATAAGCGCTCTGTCCGAAATCGCTGCAAGCAGCACATTTTTCATTCCGTTCCCAATGAGCCCGGTCTGCACAAGCCCCTCGATTAGTTCCGTTGCCTGCCGCATATTGATTCCATGCCTCAGATTTTGTTCGATCACCTGTGAAACATAATCGCATTTATCAATGTTCAAACGTATCACCCGGATATATCCTCCTCCGCCCCTTCGAGACTGGGTAATATATCCCCGGTTCGGCGAAAACCTTGTTGTCAGCACATAATTGATTTGCGACGGCGCACAGTTAAATTTCTGTGCCAGTTCGTTCCGCTGAAGCTCTGCCATGCCGTCTGCTTCTGTCATCAACTCCTTGATGAAATCTTCAATATGGTCGCTCAGTACCGACATTTTTCGCCCTCCTATCTTTGACTTTCTTTGACCTTCATTTTAATTATAACCGATATCAAAATGGTGTAAACAGGTTTTTCAAACAAATTTTGATAGTTCTTCCGGGACTTGCCCCTTGGTTTTTGTACGGTCGTAATCCTTGCGCAACACCGCAAAAAATTCTCCCAAAGAAGATTCCGGCAGATACTTTTTTGCATATTCGATCAGCACAATGAACTGATTCTTTACACTCAGCGGCCGTGACGCATAGCCCTCCTGCTCACAGAAGGTATAGAATCGCTCATAGAGCTCAAACGGCTCTATAAGCTGGTTCTTTGTCAGGTAATCCAAAGCTTTTCTTGCCCGTCCCGTGTTGTAATAGCGATTCAGGATGCCTTCAACGCCCTTTAGCAACAGCAATTCCTCCGCCGAAATATCATTCGTCTGGATTACTTCGTACGGGGCATAGCTTCTATAGACGATTCCATATTTTTTCGCTTCCCGCCGCAGCGTGGTTCCGGGCAGCAGCTTTAAAAAGCCGAGCTGCAGCTTATCCGGATACAAACCGTATATTTCATTGAATGAATTTCGGAAACTATCCAGGCCTTCATAGGGGAGTCCCGCAATCAGGTCGAGATGCAGGTGAATATTGCCCTGTTCCCGAATTGCTTCCGCATTCCGCTTCAGCTTGTCGAGGTCCATCCGGCGCATAACAGCTTCCAGCGTATGCGGATTCGTTGTCTGTACTCCTGCTTCAAGCTGAATTTTACCAGCAGGCGCGCTGCGCAGCAGCGAGACCATTTCCTCATCCATAAGATCCAGCGCCACTTCAAAATGGAAACAGGTATCCCCTGTTTCTTCCACGGCAAACCGAATGATCTCCTTGGCCCGCGTCCGGTTGGCATTGAAAGTGCGGTCCGTAAACTTAACGAGCTTCGCTTCCTTTCGTGCGAAGGCCATGAGCTCATGCTTTACCCGGTCAAGGGACTTCTCCCGTACAGTTCCGCCAAGGCTTCCCGACATACAATAGGCGCAGGCAAACGGACAACCCCGTGACGACTCGTAATAGTAAAGCTTGTTTTCGTCGTATTCGTCCTCCGCTGCAAAGGGACCGGGCAGCAAGTTCATATTATTTACAATCCTGTAGCTCTGATCTCCGGTGCATTTTCCATTTTCTTGATACAATACCCCCGGCGTCTGGATCACGTCTCCCCGTCCGATCTCCCCAAGCAACTCCCGCAGACTTTCCTCCGCCTCTCCACACACTACATAATCCACATATCCATGCCGGCTTTCCAGTATTTCTTTTGCATGGAACGATGCCTCTGGCCCTCCCATAATCACGATTATGCCAGGACGAGCTTTTTTAAGATCTTCCGCCAGCCGCAGCACATGTTCGATATTCCAGATATAACAGGAAAACGCAACGATCTCCGCCCTATAGGAAAGAATGCTGCGCAGGATGTTATGACTGTCCTGATTGATATTAAATTCCGCAAAGGGAACAGAATTTATTGCGGATAGGGAGCGAACAGCAGGGTTGGTATGTACATAGCTTGAATTGACGGCAACTAAAAGCGTTTTCATCCTTACCTCCATTTCGCACCTGTTCCCGGTGCAATAAAAAAGCCGTCCGCTCCTTTTCCGTATAAAAGAAATAGCGCGTACGGCTTTGCCTGCTTATTTTTCAGTCTGAACGTAGGTTACATAGAAGCTGTCTTCGTTCTGGCTGTAATAATTGATGATATAAATTTCTCCCGCATTCAATCCTGGCATGATCCGTTCTGTTTTGGAATACTCAAGCACAGAAAGCTCCGCTGCCGAGATTGTATATTTTAAGATCGCGACCTGATACTCCGGCGTTACGCCTTCATAGGAATATGTCGTAAAATATAGAATATCGCTGCCGGCATCAAAACCAAGACTTGGACTTTCACCCTCTCCAATCCCCTGGATCACCTCGGTCTGCTCCCGTGTGGAAAGGTTTGTCATCACAATATTAAATGTTACCGATTCGCTGTCTTCCCCTGCCTCGACGACTGGAACGACCGCCGCAATATTATTTCCGTCCGGCGATACTGCAAAATCAATCCCTTGTGCCACTACTTCCCGCTCTTCCGTAGCCGTATCTACTGAATATATCTCTTGGGCTTCCTTATCCACAAAATAAATTTTCCCACCCACCAGCGTGATCTTGCTGTCAGCCCCGGGCGTATCGCCGCCAATGGCATCTACACGGCTGCCCGCTTCTTTGGAAAAATCATATTTCACAAGCTGCAGCGCATTGGCCCCCTGCGCCGTGCCAAGGCCGGACATCGCATAGACAACAGGCCTTTCGGCGTCCCATGCAAAGGAGGTCGTAATCGTTCCGAGTCCCTCCTCGCCAAGATTGTGCAGAATATTTTCCTGCATATCATAAACATAGAGTACTTTGTTCTCGATTCCGGAATCCAGTATGCCAATATACCGTCCATCCGCCGATACTGCCGCTTTCTCCACACTGTAGAAATCGGGAAGCTCAAGCTGCGTTTTTTTACCGTTTGTTTCGATCACCCACAGCTTTTCTTTTAATACCTGTTCCATGTCTTCTCCGCTGTTTGGGACATAGGAGCGGGCATAGATAATATTTCCCTGGCTGGTGGTGCAAAGATAGCGCCCGTTTTCCACCAAAACCGGAAGTGCTGTCGGGGTCCCGTCCTTCAACACAACGGGTTCCTCTTTGACAGACTCAGTATCCGCGTCTTTATTGTAAGGAGGAAGAGCGTCCGTATTCATCGTAAACGAATAAGCTTTTTTGGCCGGCACTGTATTGGCAATTTTTAGATCAATCTCCTCCGCAAGTTTCTTTGCGGAAGCCTCGTCCTTAAGCGGGGCGGAAATCAGCATGATATCGGAAAGCCCGTCGCACATCGTAGGCGTAAGCCCCGTATCTTCCGGGATCAGGTTTTGTTCATAGGCCTCATACGCGTTCAAGCCTACAAAATAAGCCTCCCGGCCCGCTTGTGGCTGTGGAGTAAGGTTAAGAACCAGCTTATCGCCGTCTTCCTTTACCGTCGCTTCAACATCTTCGTTCAGCTGGAAAAACACAGATATCTTGCCCTGGCTGTCTGAATGAATCGTGCTAAACACTCCATATAATACGCTGTTATTATACGTTTCGTTATTTCCGGCGTAATCCCAATAGTTCACGGAAATATCCACCTGCATCCGATACGGCGCAGAAAGCATCTGTATGCTATATTCCGGAACAGCGGATATTTTCGATTCATCCACTCCTGCAACACGTGAGCCATTGAGGAAATACATCGTGATAACCGTGTTCTCTCCCTGCTGTTCCACATTGATATCCTTCAGGTTCACGGCATCGCCAAGGGAGGCATCCCCACCCGCAACAGTTCCCTTTACCTGTTTTCCCTCCGCATCCGTTGCAGAAGGGAGTCCTTCCTGTGCGCAGGCGATCAATAACAGCGGTACTATTAAAATCAAAATCAGGATAACACTGGCTTTTTTCCGCATGAATTTCTACCTTTAAATCTTTTTCATTATTTCTGCATATTCTGCGAGCTTTGCCTTTACTTCCCCAATATCCGCAAATGCAAATTTCCCATCTTCATAGATAACGTCTCCGCCGACCATTGTCATACACACGTCCGCGTCGCTGCCTGCGTACACAAGCAACGATACATCGTCATAATCCGGCGTATAACGAATCCCCGCCGTATCTATCATAACAAGGTCCGCGTCCTTGCCCGCTTCAACAATTCCACTGTCCAAGCCGAGCGCTTCCGCGCCGTAACGCGTAGCTAACTTCAATGTTTGCGCGGCAGGCATCGCTTTGGGATCATAGGTCGTTCCTTTTTGCAGGAAGGAGGCATAAGTCATCTCTTCCCACATGGACAGCTTATTGTTGGAAGCGGCGCCATCCGTTCCCAGCGTTACCCTGACGCCCTTTCGCATCATTTTTTCCAGCGGGGCGATCCCGCTTGCAAGCTTCAAGTTGCTTTTGGGGCACGAAAGCACCGTAGCACCGAACTCTGCCATTAACTCCATATCATGTTCACTCACCCATACACAATGCGCGGCATAAAACGGTACGCCGAGCAATCCGGTTTTCCGGCACAGCTCAATCGGAGTCATCCCTTGTTCTTTCATACACGTTTCATGTTCGCCGCGCGTCTCGGATACATGCATATGCACCCCGGTGCCAAGCTCCTCTGCCATTTGCGCAATTTGCTCCAGCATCCCGTTGTTTACCGTATATTGCGCATGCGGCGACAGGAAAACTTTCAGCCGTCCTTGGCCGTTATATTTCTCAAACAGCTCTTTGCTTTCCGCCAGCATTCGTTCGCCCACGCCGGGCGCAGGGGTCACCACCGCACGCGAAAGGACCCCACGCAGGCCGCTTTCCCGTGCCGCCCTGGCAATGGAATCGACGAAAAAATACATCTCGTTGAAAGCAACCACTCCTGCGGCCGCAAGCTCGCACATTGCGGCCATACTTGCCCAATAAGCGCTTTCCTTCGTAAGCTTATCCTCTGCGGGGAAAATCCGCGTATTCAGCCATGTCATCAGGTCAAGATCATCCGCATAGGAACGAAAGAGGTTCATGGGAACATGGGTATGCATATTCGCAAATCCAGGCATTACGATATTCCCGTGCGCGTCGATCACGCGCTCTGCGGAGAACTCAGGCGCATCCTTTCCCGGTCCTGCGTAAGCGATCTTTCCATCCTTTACCTGTATCGTCGCATCCCGCACCACTTCATCCCTGTCATTATTCGTAACCAGTGCCGCATGGCGTATTTCTATCATGGTTTCAGTCTCCATATAAATATTTATGTTGCTCCGGCGTCAGCACATCCACCGCGCCGCCCATCGCTTTCAGCTTTCTCACAGCTACGCTGTAATCGATGTCCTCGGGCAGATTCATAAGGCCCGGCCTCATAGAGCTGTGATTTTCCCTGATATACTTCTGCGCAAGGAACTGCAGTGCAAAACTCATGTCCATAATCTCCGCCGGATGCCCGTCACCTGACGCCAGATTCACGAGACGGCCCCCCGCGATCACATTCAGCACCCTTCCATCCTTTTGCACATAGCCTTCCACATTGCTGCGCATTTCAACGACTTTTTCACTCATCTCCGCAAGCTCGGAAACCTTGACCTCGCAGTCAAAATGCCCGGCGTTCGCAAGGAGCACACCATCCTTCATTTTATCGAAATGACGACCCACAATAACATCCTCGCAGCCTGTAACGGTAACGAAGATATCTCCAAGCGCCGCCGCATCGTTCATACTCATCACATCGAAACCGTCCATCAGAGCTTCCGTCGCCTTAATGTGGTCGATCTCCGTTACAATCACGCGCGCGCCAAGTGCGGCAGCCCGTTTGGCAACGCCCTTTCCGCACCAGCCATAACCTGCAACTACCACACGTTTTCCTGCGACGATCAGGTTCGTCGTACGCATGATGCCGTCCCAGACGGATTGACCTGTCCCGTAGCGGTTGTCAAACATATACTTGCACTGCGCGTCGTTAACGGGAATCACCGGTATCTTGAGCTCTCCGGCTTTTTCCATCGCCTTGAGCCGCAGCACGCCTGTCGTTGTTTCCTCGCTCGCGCCGATGACCCCCGCGAGAAGTTCCGGAAATTCTTCATGCAGCATGGTGATTACATCGCCGCCATCGTCAACGATCAAATTCGGTTCTGTTTCCAACGCACTTCTGATGTGGGATTCATACTGCTCCATTGTTTCACCGTGGATCGCATACACGTCTGCGCCACCCTCTACAAGCGCCGCAACCACGTCATCCTGCGTGGATAACGGATTGGACGCACAAGCCGCGACCTTGGCGCCGCATGCCTGTATCACCTGGATCAGGTACGCCGTTTTAGCCTCCAGATGGCAACATACACACATCCGATAACCATCAAACGGTTTCTGCGGCGCGAACTCCTCCTCAAAGCTCTTCAACACGGGCATATACCGTTTAACCCACTCAATTTTCTGCCTGCCCGAAGGAGCAAGCTTAATGTTCCTGATATCGCTCATTTCATCTCTCCTATTAATTCCTTTAAGTATTCCGCGAAATCCTCCCGGAGGTCCTCCCTGTCGAGCGCAAACTCGCAGGTCGCCTTCAGAAAGCCAAGCTTATCGCCTACATCATAACGCTTTCCCTCGAACTCATACGCGTAAATCGCTTCCGTCTCTCTCAGCCTTCTGATCGCGTCCGTAAGCTGGATTTCCCCGCCCTTCCCCGGCGGAGTGTTTTCAATCGCCTCGAATATTCCCGGGGTGAGAACATACCGCCCCAGAATTGCAATATCGGACGGCGCGTGTTCCGGGCCGGGTTTTTCGACAAGATCGGAAACCCGGTGCATCCTCCCTTCCGGATCGTCCGTAGCAACCACGCCGTATTTATCGGTATCTTCAATATTCACCCGCTGAACGCCAAGTACGGTGGACCCGCATTCCTCATAGGCATCCATAAGCTGCCCGAGCGCGGGCCTGTCTCCCTTTACCACGTCGTCTCCCAAAATCACGCCAAACGGTTCGCTGCCAATAAAGTCCCTTGCCGTAAGAATCGCATGACCGAGCCCGAGGGGCTCTTTCTGCCGCACATACATCACGTTTACCATGCTGGCAATATCTTCCACAAGCTGCAGCAGTTCGCATTTGTTTTTCTTCGTCAGTTCCAGCTCCAGCTCGATCGATTTATCGAAATGATCCTCGATCGCCCGTTTGCTCCTGCCCGTAATAATTACAATACTTTCAATTCCGCTCGCAACCGCTTCTTCAACGATATATTGAATGGTCGGCTTATCCACGATGGGGAGCATTTCCTTTGGCTGTGCCTTTGTCGCAGGCAAAAAACGCGTTCCAAGTCCTGCAGCGGGAATAACAGCCTTCCTGATTTTCATTTTTCGAGTCCTCCATAATATTCATCCAGCATTTCCTGCATCTTTTCCCTCACATACCTGCACATCAGTACCGTCTGCTTTGGAGGTTTCAGCCCCTCCGCTCCCGGAACATCTTTCAGATAAATGGGCTTCCCAACAACCAGCTTCACCTTTTGGGGCTTGGGAAAAACAAACACCATCGGCAGTACGGGGACATTATTTTTCACAGCAAAATGAAACGCGCCATTTTTGAATTTCCGCAGCTCCCTTGAATAGGGCGCAATCTCCCCCTCGGGATACATATGCACTTTGCGCGTCGTATGCTGGAGCACATCATTCATCTGCTCGGAGAAATGTTCAAAATTTTTTAGATCGGACGGCAGCGGAACCCCTCGCAGCACACGCACAAGGCCGCCTATTATAAACGCTTCAAAATTATGCTTCAAAGCGACAAAATAAGGCGCGCTCGGGTAAAACACATAAGTAAGCATTGGCGAATCCATGTTGTGCACATGGTTTGCCACCGTGATCGCAGACGTTTTTTTTACCAGCTTGGCGTTCTTTTTATCGATCACGCCAAACCCCCAGCGGATCTTAAAAAACAGATATCCGAAAGGCATTCCTACAAACATCGCAAAATAATATAGAAAGCGCAGGCCCCAGTTTTTTGTAACATACTGGTAATCCTCATCAAGGTGCAGCTTGATCGGCGCCCACATACGTTCCGCCGGCCCCTTCCTGCGCGGCTTTTCTCTTTCCCGCAGTTTCTCCAGTTCCGGCTTTTGTTCGCCTTCCTCCGGCTTTTGAAGTTCTTCCTTCGTCGGTTTCAAAAGGTCATTCTCCTATTATCTTAATCAAAACGCGCTTTTTGCGCTTTCCGTCAAACTCGCCATAAAATATTTGTTCCCACGTTCCAAAATCAAGACGCCCATCCGTAACTGCCACAACGACCTCACGCCCCATCACGGTACGTTTCATATGCGCGTCTGCATTATCTTCGTAGCCATTGTGGGCATATTGACTATAAGGCTTTTCCGGCGCGAGACGCTCGAGCCATTTTTCAAAATCAGCATGCAGGCCGCTTTCATCGTCATTGATAAAAACGCTTGCCGTTATATTCATGGCATTTACAAGACACAGGCCTTCCTTGATGCCGCTCACCCGGAGTGCTTTTTCCACCTGAGGTGTAATATTCAAAAGCTGCCTGCGCTGCGGAACTTCAAATTCCAATACTTCACGATAGCTTTTCATTTGCTTCCTCCTCTTGCCGCTACAGATATTATATTATACCATAGCACGCCTGTATTTCCAAGAAAAAACGCCCGCGGGTTTCCCCGCAGACGTTCTTGCAATGTTAGTCTCTTCGTTATTTTTCCTCGGCTTCTTCTACAACAATCTCGGTCTCTACGATTACGGAATCAGTACTCTGCAGAGTCTGCGCGGCTTCCTCCACCGCTTCATCGATCTGTTTTTCCGCTTCGATGATCGCTTCGCCCTCCGTGGCCAGCTCCTCTACCTCGTCCGCGATTTCGTCCACGCGCGCTTCAATGCGCTCTACGATCCCGGCTTCTTCATCGGTCATGCCGATCATGTGACAATCAAATTTTCTGCGGCTAAGCGTCACATAGAAATAGAAGACGCACATCAGCGTACAGGCAAGCGCGGTCGTAATCATAAAGATATACTGGTAAATATAAACCGCCTGCATCGTCCCCAGCATGTCGAGCATCGATTTCATCTGCGTCATAACATTTGAAACCAGCATAATCGTCATCGCGGCCGAAACCAGCATACATACCAGCGAGACCATATTGGCCTTTTTGCGGCGGTTGTCATCCCATTGCACGATCAGTGCGACCGAAGCGACGGACAGCGCCACATAGGGCGCATAGGTGGCAAAAAATGCGATGACCTGATCCGTAGACGTAAAACTCGAAAGCTGTGCCAGATTCCCGTAAAAACCTGCGCTTCCAAGCATAGCCAAAAGGAACGTGCCCCACACAAACATTTTTGCGAAAAATTCACGCATATTTTTCAGCGCTAGCACCACTATCATTAAAACGACAATGCAGGCAACCATCAAACCGCCGTACAAATACAGATAGTAAAGAACCATCTGGAAATTCAGCGATAATCCGGAAGCCGCCGCCGCGCCGCTAAGGTACCCGCCAAAGCCTATAAAATAGGCCGCGCAGGTCGCAAGTATAATAATTGCCAGAATAATAAACGGTGCTTTTTTTGTTTGGTTTGTCTTTGCTTCCATTAGTTTTCCCTTTCCTGAAACTTTATTTTTTTACCTGATCCTTTTCACGAAGTTCCACCCGGCGGATCTTACCACTGATGGTCTTCGGCAGTTCCTTCACAAATTCAATTTCTCGCGGATATTTGTAAGGGGCCGTTGTTTTTTTCACATGGTTCTGCAATTCCTTTTTCAATGCATCCGAGGGTTCATAACCTTCTGCAAGGACGATCGTCGCTTTAACGATCTGTCCGCGCTCCGGGTGCGGTACGCCGGTGATCGCTGTTTCAAGCACCGCCGGATGCTCCATAAGTGCGCTTTCCACTTCAAACGGTCCGATACGGTATCCGGAGGATTTAATCACGTCGTCCGCCCGCCCCACATACCAGAAATAGCCATCTTCGTCCTTCCACGCAACATCTCCCGTATGGTATACGCCGTAGTTCCAGACACTCTGCGTACGTTCATCGTCACGGTAGTAGCCCATAAACATTCCCGTAGGCACTTCCTTGTCTGTATAGACTACGATTTCGCCTGTTTCGCCCGGTGCGCATGAATCGCCGTTTTCATCGACGATGTCAAGGTCGTACATCGCATTTGGTTTGCCCATAGACCCCGGCCTGGGTTCCATCCAGATAAAATTTCCAATTGTAACCGTAAGCTCTGTCTGACCGTAAATCTCCATCAATTTCAGGCCTGTCGCCTCCAAAAATTGATAATAAACCTCAGGGTTCAGCGGTTCCCCTGCGATCGTCGCATATTTCAAAGACGAAAGATCGTATTTGCCGAGGTCCTCCTTGATAAAATAACGGTAAATCGTCGGCGGCGCACAGAAGGTCGTCACCTTATACTTTTCAATCTTTTTCAAAAGCTTGTCCGGGACAAATTTATCCATGTCATAGACAAAGATGCACGTCTCTGCCAGCCACTGGCCATAGAGCTTTCCCCATGCGCTCTTTGCCCAACCGGTATCCGCTACCGTAAGGTGCAGGCCTTCCGGATCAGCATTGTGCCAATAAACGGCCGTCACAATATGCCCCAGCGGATACACAAAATTGTGTGCCACCATTTTGGGCATCCCCGTGGTGCCGGAGGTAAAATAGAGGAGCATGATATCATCGTTATGCGTCGCTTCCCCTCCTTGCGGGCGCGGAAAATTCTGTCCGTATTTTTCCATTTCCTCCCAGAACTCAAGCCACCCTTCCCGCTTTTCCCCTACAATGACTTTTGTTTCAAGCGTTGGCGACTCCGCTTCCGAATCTTCCACATGCTCTTTCAGCTCTCCATCCTTCGTGCACACGATCATCTTGACGTCCGCGGCATTATTCCGGTAAACGATATCCTTTTTTGTCAAAAGATGCGTCGCCGGAATAGCGATCGCCCCCAGCTTGTGCAGGCCGATAACCGCGATCCAAAATTCATAATGGCGCTTCAGAATCAGCATCACCTTGTCGCCCTTTTTGATTCCTGCTCCTTTGAAGAAGTTTGCTGCCTGGCTCGACAGCCTGCTGATATCATCAAATGTAAGAATCTTTTCTTCATCTGCGTCATTTGTCCACAGCAACGCGCGCTTTTCCGGCTTTTCTTTTGCCAGCTCATCCACTACGTCAAAGGCGAAATTAAAATTTTCCGGTACAAAGGTCTTGAAATTTTTCGCAAAATCTTCGTAACTCGTAAATCCTGCCGTGCTGAATTTTTCGTATATCCTCATGTCCGTCCTCACTTTGAAATAATCGCTAAAAATTTACAGGGCTTTCCATCCTCTGCGCGCATCGCGTGCGGCGTCGAGGCATCAAAATAGACGGTATCCCCTTCATTTAGGCGTATCTCTGCATCATGAATAAAGATCGTCATGCTTCCTTCCACGACATAATTGAGTTCCTGTCCTTCGTGCGCGTTCTTTTTTACAGCGTCCGTATCTTTCGGTTCCACCGTTACAAGGAACGGTTCCATTGCCCGGTTTTTGAAAATCGGCGCGAGATGCTGGTATTTATAAGCCTTGCGGCGTTCCATTTTAAGTCCTTCGCCCTTTCTTACCAGCGTAAAGGTCTTAAGCTTCGCATTATCCCCCGTAAGAAGCTCCGTAATATCAACCCCGAAACGGTTTGCAAGCGTATACAGGAAACTGAATGAAAAATCCTTTTCACCGGATTCGTATTCCCTGTATTCTTCTACGGTCTTTCCCGTAAGCTGCGCCATTTCTTCAATTCCAATTTCTTCGATCTCGCGCAGAACGCTGATCCGCTGCGCTATTTCTTTAATTTCATTCATTGCCTTTAGCTCCCATTCTCAAAAGAAAAATAACGCCTCCCCAAATGGATGCGGGATATAGCGAAACTGCCGTGCAGCCTGTTATTTTATCTTTACCGCTTCGCTCTGAAATACGACAATAATTCCGCTCTGATCCCAAATCAGGTCATCCCCTACAAGGTTCTGGAACTTCTTTCCATATGCTTCCTTCACTGCGTCCGGCTGGCCGTCCGATTTCGATGTGTCGAACATAATAAAGCCATAGACTGTCTCCGGCCAATCCTCCGCCACGGTAAATTCCGCCTTCAGGTTATCTCCTTCTTTGGTAACCTTCTGCTGTTCAATACGCGTACCGTCTGAATTCAGCACACTGATGATACCGTTTGTCCCATCCATCAGGTTGGTTTCCCCCGAAACGACTAGCTTTCCATCAGAAAGCTCCGCCGTACAGGAACCCGTCACAGTGAATGTCTCTCCATCCGCCTCCGGCCGTTTGATTTCCTGTGCACCGCCGCACCCCGCCAAAACAGCCACCGCTGCGATCACGATGACAAGCAAAACAATCAATTTTTTCTTCATGCCCTTTGAAATGCCCCTTTCACCAATCACGTCTTATGTCAGGACATAAGTCCGTATTTTATAAGTATATTAAAAACCGAACCGGATGTAAAGTGCTTTCCGGTCTGCTTCCGCTCAAAATTCACACGCTGCAGCTACTTCAGGTACTGGTCCGCAACCCGCAGCATACCGCCCCTCCAAAACTTTCCGGTATCCCACGCACGCACAAAATCGAACGTACACTTTTTCCCCCACGTTGCAAATGTAACCTCCATTTCTGCCGCGCACGTTATATAGCCCGTCAGGTTGAACCAATGCCATTCATATTCGTCAAATGTGATATCAGCATGTTTCAGCATCAAGTACATCACGGGAACGCCGCTTTGGATCGCATGCTGTACAAATTCTTTTGCCTGTCCGGTTTCCGCATGCCCATCCAGCTTTTTGAACTCCAGCTCCACCCCCGCATCCTGCGCATAGCGCAGAAACATCCGTTCAAATTTATCGATGCTGGTAAGGCCGCCGATCCCCGGATGGATATACCGGAACATAATCTCAAAAAACCTTAGAAAATCCTCCTTTGTCACATGGAAAGGATCATAAGGGTACAGCTTCGCGAGCGAGGGAAAAGACCTCGCCAGTACAATGCATTGCTCGCACGCGCATACGGCGGAGCACCCGCCGAGCTTCATCATATGATGGGTATGCCAATTCTGGTCTCCCCCGTAATAAGTGCCGTCAATTCTAAAAAATTCCAGTTCTTTTTCCATGCCTATTATTATAACACACATTGACAAACATATGCAGATGAACGAAAATAGAGCTAATAGTCAAATTATCACAGGAGTGACACCGATGAATAATGATTTGAAAATCGCGAATTCCACAGTGGCGGAGCCGATTGCGAAGATCGCGGAAAAGCTTGGTATTCCGGAAGAGGCTCTGGTTCCCTACGGAAAAGACATCGCAAAAATACAGCTTTCTTATTTAACGCAGCTTGAAAAAACGAAGAAGCCCGGACGCCTGATCCTCATTACCGCAATCAACCCAACGCCGGCCGGCGAAGGAAAAACAACCGTTTCCATCGGTCTTGCCGACGCCCTTTCCCGCAGGGGGCGGAAAACCTGCCTTGCCTTGCGGGAGCCATCCCTCGGCCCGGTTTTCGGTATCAAGGGCGGCGCTACAGGGGGCGGTTACGCACAGGCGATCCCTATGGAGGATATTAACCTGCATTTTACAGGCGATATTTATGCCGTAACCACGGCCAATAATTTATTGTGCGCGATGATCGATAATCACATTTATCATGGCAATGAACTGCGCATCGATGTAAAAAATATTACTTTTAAGCGCTGTATGGACATGAACGACCGTGCCCTCCGCAATATTGTCTGCGGCCTCGGCGTACGTACGGACGGTATCCCCCGTGAAGATGGCTTCGATATTTCCGCAGCATCTGAAATCATGGCAGTGCTTTGCCTCGCCTCCGGTCAAGCCGACCTTAGAAGACGGCTTGACCGGATCACCATTGGTTACAATCTGGATGGGGAGCCTGTTTTGGCCAAAGATCTTGGCGCAGGCGGGGCAATGTCCGTTATTCTCAAGGAGGCAATCAAGCCGAACTTGGTACAAACGCTGGAGCATACCCCGGTCCTCATGCACGGCGGGCCGTTTGCTAACATCGCGCATGGATGCAACAGTATCATCGCCACTAAAATGGCAAACCACCTTGCGGATTATACTGTTACGGAAGCTGGTTTCGGCGCGGATCTCGGTGCAGAAAAATTCCTCGACATCAAATGCCGGGCGGCAGACCTATGGCCGGACGCAGTGGTCCTCGTTGCCACTGTCCGGGCGTTAAAATATCACGGTGGTGTTCCAAAAGATCAGTTGAACACCGAAAATGTAGATGCTGTGAAAAAAGGGATCGTTAACCTCCAGCGCCATCTCGGCACACTGAAAAATATTTATGGCCTTCCCGTTGTCGTTGCGCTTAACCATTTCGCAACCGATACGCAGGCAGAAATGGACGAGGCGCTGAAACAAACGGCGTCCATGGGCGCGAAAGCCGTCCTGTGCGATGTTTGGGCAAAAGGCGGGGAAGGCGCGCTCGAACTTGCGGATGCGGTTACGGATTCCATACTGAATCATTCTTCCCCCAGTCATCCGTATGATTACGCCGAACCGATTGCGCAAAAAATAAACGACATCGCCACCCGGGTCTACGGTGCGGAGCGCGTTGATTTTTCCAAAACTGCAAAACAAAAAATAAAAATGTACGAGGATCAGGGATATGCAAACCTTCCTGTCTGCATCGCAAAAACGCAATATTCTTTTTCGGATGACCCAAAAAAGCTCGGGGCTCCGGAGAACTTCACGATGGATGTCCGCGATGTGGCCTTAAGCTCCGGCGCCGGCTTTATCGTCGTATTGTGCGGGACGATCATGCGCATGCCCGGCCTTCCCAAAAAACCGGCTGCAGAGAGTATTACGTTAAATGAAAACGGAGAAACCATCGGTTTGTTTTAATTGTTGCGCAAAAAAAGCGGGGCGCACTTCATAATTGCCCCGCTTTTTAATTGGTTCCAACACTATTTCAGCTCCGTAATCCTTTTATACATCAGCGTTTCGATTACCGCTATCATTCCACAACGCGACGTGATGTCGATCCCGTCAATTGAGATATCATCTGCAAACATATAAAAATTGAGGTCGCTCATATTTTGTATAATGTTGTTGTCTGCCCTTGTGATCGAAATAATTGTAGGCGTCGCCACTGTAACGATCTGTTCAATATACCGCGCGAGCTTTCGGTTATTTCCGGAGTAGGAAAGCACCATCAGCACATCTTCCCGCTTGATCCGCTTTAGCACGGAATTGATTTCATAATCCTCTACCGGCGTTTCGGCATGATAACCGAGCACCGTAAGGATGCGCCGCAAATATTGCGCAACATCAGCGCTGAGCCCAAGCCCAAGGATATATACCACCGGATACCGGTCCATAATCCTGTTAAAAAGATCAATCTTATCATTGCTGATTACCTTTACTGCTTCGATGACATTTTTCAGGTAATCCTCCTGATAGTCTTTTTTGCTGATTACATTTGGAATCGTGATATTCTTGGAGGTCCGTTCGGTCAGGCGGATCATTGCCGTGAACTCGGAATACCCGGAAAAGCCAAGTTTTTTGACAAACCGGAAGAGCGTCGTTGTGGAAACAAAACAAGCCGCCGCAAGGTCGCGGATACTCATATTCTTGACAAGATGCATATTCCTGACCACAAAATTAAAAATCTGCTTTTCCGTATTAGACAGACTGTTTATTTTTGCACTTGTAAAATCATAGAAATCTTCCGCCATAGTTTCACCTTTTCTACCGATGTTTCCAAACGCCTCTCCGTTCCATGTTGTTAAACATCGATCGTGTGATAACCGGGAAAGTGCATTTTGTGCCGTTGGTCCTTGCAGAAAAATTCCGGAGGGTTTCGGTGTTTTTCTAATATTTTATAGGAAAACGGATCAGAATACTACTTTTTTTTGCGATTTTTGCGGAAGCATCAAAAAAGCACCGTGCAAAGACGGTGCTTTTGAGAGATCAAAGAAGTTTTTCAATCGACGGCGCTATCTGTTCCGGCGTAGAGGTCGGCTCAAACCGTTCTACGACCGCACCGTTCCTGTCGACCAGGAATTTTGTAAAGTTCCACTTGATATCACTGTTTTGGGCATAGTCTTTATCCGCGGCACTCAGTATTTCATCGAGCTTGGGAGCAATTGGATGTTCCATATCAAATCCTTTGAATCCTTTTTGCGATTTCAGATACTGATAAAGCGGAGCCGCATTTTCTCCGTTTACATCGACCTTCGCCATCATCGGAAATGTTACCCCATAATTGAGGGAGCAAAACTCTTTGATTTCCTCATTTGTGCCCGGATCCTGCCCTGCAAATTGGTTGCAGGGGAACCCGACGATCACCAGTCCCCTCTCCCCGTAAGCTTGATACAGCTTCTCGAGTCCTTCAAATTGAGGGGTGAATCCACATTTGCTCGCTGTGTTAACAATAAGCAAAACCTTTCCCTCGTAATCCCGCATTGCCTGCATTTCGCCGTTCATCTTTTTAACATCAAAATCATAAACATTCATGAGTTTACTCCTGTTTCCCATTTTGATTATTTATAACGAAAAAACAAGCCCTTGAAACAGGTATTTCGGTCAACTGAAAATTGAAGCGCCTGTGATTCCCAGAACCGCCATGAAACCAATGCAGGCGATAAGGCACAGTGCTATTCCGATCACAGAGAAGAGATGCAGGGTTTTCAGGGTAGCGGAACCAAAGATCACACCAGCAATCGCCAGGATCACGCCCACCCAGAAAAATCCCGGAACAAACAACAGAAAGGAAAGAGCGCCCAACAATATCACCAGTACGGATAGAATCTTATTATTGCGCATGCTGTCCGCCTTTTGGCTCAAACTGTTCAAATACCAGCGAATCAATATAGGGCTGCACAGAATTCCATTCTTCCTCAGAACGTACCGTCCATGCAAATACAGATACTCCGTTTTTACGCAGCCGTTTAACGATGTGCTGCCGTACTCCGCTCTTTTCATAATTGATAAAGTTAGGACGGCACATAGCGTTGGTGATAAGATGCCGCAGGCCCCACCGCTGCCATGCCGGAATTGCTTCCGCCCCTTCCTCGAAGGTCGCGGAAAGCTGTCCGCGCGGGATTTCCGGTGCATTTTTATAGTACCAGCGGACAGAATAAGGCGAAAACGACTGTATTGCAAAATGCCCTCTGTAATATTTTAGCCGCTCGTATACATCAATCTCAAGCTGTCCTGCACGGCCCGTATTTTTCAGCTCAATCAGCAGAGGGGCCTTCCCATCTACAATTTGCAAAACCTGATCGAACGTTGGAATCCCCTCTTTCGTTCCCGCAAGCCTAAGACAATCCAATTCCGCGAGCGTCAAATCCTCGATCCTGCCGCTTGCGCCTGTCATCCGCTCGAGGTCATCGTCGTGAAACACCATCAGAACGCCGTCTTTTGAGCGGTGTACGTCCAGTTCGATTGCATATCCTGCCCGGATGGCGCGTTCAAACGCGGGAATGGAGTTTTCAGGTACTTCCGGCGAATGCAACCCCCGGTGCGCATAGTCATATTCTTTCAGCCAGGAATGTGCGGGTTTCCCCGCGGTTGCAAAAAAATAAAGAAAAAGAATACCCATACAAGCGAACACCAGAATTATCCCAATCATTAATATACTCCTTTGTGGTATATTGTATCATAATTTTGATTTTTTGTTTGGAAAAAGTTATAATACAAAACTGAGGTGAATTTTATGGCAAAAGCAGGCTTGATACTCGAAGGCGGCGGTATGCGCGGCTCCTATACGGCGGGCGTTCTCGATGCGTTCCTTGATCTTGGTATTCATATGGAAGATATTATAGGCGTTTCCGCGGGTGCGGCCAACGCGATCTCTTATGTTTCCGAACAGCATGGACGCAATCTTACTATTTACAATACCTGCATCAACCGTAAATATTTGAGCGCCTGGAATTTTTTTACAACCGGCTCGTTTTTTGGAATGAAATATGTATTTTACGAAGTAACGCGAAATATCATTCCGTTCGACTATGATAAATTTAAAAATTCCAAAAAAAAGCTCACTGTCGTCACAACGAATCTGGCTGATGGAAAGCCGTTTTATAAGCAACTTTCCGACCTTAACAATGATACGGATATGAAATATCTTTGCGCGACGGCCGCGATCCCTATGGCTTCCACTATCGTAAAGGTAGATGGATTCCGGTTGATGGACGGCGGCGCAAGCGATTCCATCCCGATTGAATACTCCCTTGCAAAGGAAAACAAGAAAAACATAATCGTATTGACCCGCTGCGCGGGTTTTCAGCATAAAAAAAGCAGGATGAGTTGGTTTCCTTACGTGCGCTATCCGGCTCACCGGGAATTCGCGCACACGATCTCCAACCGCTATCGTTACTACAACAAGAGCATCGAAATTGCGGAGCGGGAGGAGCGTGAAGGAAATGCGCTCATCATCCGTCCGTCCAAGCCTATTATTGCAGGACGGATGGAAAAAGACCCGGGGAAACTGTCTGCCCAATACCAGATTGGCTACGATGATGCCATGGCAATGAAGGACCGTCTTCTCTCCTTTGTTCAGGGGCTTGAGAACGTAGAGCTGAGATAGCATTGCTGTCATGACCACCCGTTATACGGGTGGTTTTTTGTTTCGGATTTTCCACATTTTTGTATCTGCTGAATTCACAAAAGCACGGCCTGCTTGGCCGTGCTTTTGCTGTCATAATATTTTTTTCTTTTCCTTATCAGCCTGCTGCGCTTTCAAATTTTCAAATGCACTGTAGATCATCAGCTTGATTCGGTTAAGCTGGTTGACCTCTGAAGCGCCCGGATCATAGTCTACGGCCACAATATTTGCCTGAGGATATTTATTGCGGATTCCGCGGATCATTCCCTTTCCTACCACATGGTTCGGCAGACAGGCGAACGGCTGGACACAGATAATATTTGGCGTTCCTTCTTCGATCAGGCTCAGCATTTCCGCTGTCAGGAACCATCCCTCGCCTGTGCAGTTGCCGCAGGAAATCATCTCTTCCGCGCGCTCGGCAAGATGGCTTATCTCTGGATATGGCTCGTAGTATTTGCTTTTCCGAAGCGCACGCTGAATCGGATTGCGGAACCAGTTGACCAGCCAGATGCCAAACATGGCGGCTTTATAGACCGCTTTGGATTTTCCCATTTCTTCATGCTTGAATTTGCAGCTGTATAGGCTGTATGTAAAAAATTCCATCAATGCGGGCATTACCGCCTCTCCGCCTTCGTTTTCAATCACATCAATGGCATGATTGTTGGCGTCGGGATGGTATTTCACAAGGATTTCTCCTACGATACCAACCTTAGGCTTCATTTCACCGGTGCGCTCGATTGCTTCAAAGTCCCGGACCATCTGCTTGGCAGCTTTCCGATAGCCAAAATAGCGCGTGTGCTCTACGATATCCTGTATTTTCTCGACCCACCTGTCAAACAACGCATTGGTCTCCCCCTTGTTTTTCTCATAAGGGCGGGTCGCCAGCAATAATTTCTGCAACAGATCACCCAGTGGAATCGCAAGCAAAAGACGCATCGCAAGACCGCCCGTGAAACGGAATCCCGGGTTTTTCTCCAGCCCAGAGAAGTTGATGGACACCACCACCACTTGGGGAAATCCCGCTTCTTTCAGCGCCTTTCTCAGAAAGGCCAGATAGTTGGATGCACGGCAGCCGCCGCCTGTCTGCGTCAGCATAATAACCGTATTATCCGGATCAAGCTTCCCGGTCAAAAACGCATTGACCAGCTGCCCCACCACGATGATCGTCGGATAACATGCGTCGTTGTTCACGTATTTGAGGCCTACGTCAATATCTTCCTTAGTCACTTCTGTCAACACCTTGAAATGATAACCCGTAGGATCGAAGGCCTGCTTTAGGAACTGAAATTGGAGCGGAGCCATCTGCGGGCAAACAATGGTCCCTTTCTCCCGCATCTCCTTGGTGAAGATGCGGCGGTGCCACACCGCGTCCTTGCGCTCCGGCTTTGATTTCCCAGCCTGTTCTTCCCTCTGCTCCTTGAGCGCTGCAATCAGGGACCGAATCCGTATTTTGGCCGCTCCGAGGTTGCTGATCTCATCAATTTTAAGCAGAGTATAAATTTTCCCTGCCGCCGTGATAATCTCCTGTACCTGATCCGACGTAATCGCATCCAGGCCGCAGCCAAATGAATTGAGCTGCACAAGCTGGAGGCAGTCGTAGCGTCCAACCGCCGCAGCCGCCTCATACAGCCGGGTGTGGAAGGCCCACTGGTCCATCACCCGTACCGGGCGCTCAAGATGCCCCAAATGGGCAACGCTGTCCTCGGTCAATACGGCGAGCCCATAACTCGTGATAAGCGATGGAATCCCATGGTTTATCTCCGCATCTACATGATAGGGCCGCCCCGCAAGCACAATGCCCGTATTTCCGGTTTCCTCGAGCCATTTGATCGTCTTTTCGCCCTGGTCCCGCATATCCTGCTTAAATGCGTCAAGCGCGGCATATGCGGCTTCTGCGGCTTCCTGGGCCTGGTGTTCCGTAATCCCGTATTTGCCAAATTCTTTCATAATCTTCTGCGGCATGAACTCCGGTTCATCAAGCGCCACAAAAAAATTGATAAACTCAATCCCCTGCTCATGAAGAACATCCATATTGTTCTTGATAACCTCAGGATAGGATGTAACAATCGGGCAATTATAATGGTTGTTCGTATTGTCAAACTCCTTGCGCTCAAAAGGCACGCAGGGATAGAATATCCGTTTCACTCCTTTTTCGGCAAGGTTCTCGATATGTCCATGGATCAGCTTCGCCGGATAGCAGACAGTATCCGAGGAAATCGTCTCCATTCCCTTCTGGAACATGGAATGGCTGGACGGATCCGACAGCACGACGCGGAAGCCAAGCTTGGTAAACATCGTATGCCAGAACGGATAATTCTCATAGATATTGAGCGCGCGTGGAATTCCCACCGTTCCGTTAGACGCTTCCTCCTCGCTCAGAGACTCATAATCAAAGACACGCTTCAGCTTATAGTCAAATAGATTCGGCATGTCGTTTTTGCGTACAATACCGCTTCCCTTTTCACAGCGGTTTCCGGAAACAAATTTCCGTCCATCCTCAAAGGTCGTAATCGTGAGCATGCACCTGTTCTCGCATTTCCCGCAGCGTGCAAAACTGCCCTTATACGTGAAGCGGTCAAGCTCCTCACTGGATAATATTGCCGATCGTTTGCCCTTCATTTCCTTTTTTGCAAGCAGGGCCGCACCGAAGGCACCCATGAGTTCCGCAATATCCGGACGAACGACTTCCCGGCCGAGTTCCAGCTCAAAAGAGCGCAGAATCGCATCATTTTTAAAAGTCCCGCCTTGCACGACAATATTTTTGCCAAGATCCTGCGGGTCCTTGACCTTGATTACTTTATAAAGTGCGTTCTTTACAACCGAATAAGAAAGCCCGGCAGAGATATCTCCCACCGTTGCCCCTTCCTTCTGCGCCTGCTTCACCCGGCTGTTCATAAATACGGTGCAACGCGTTCCGAGGTCGACAGGATTCTGTGCTTTAAGCGCTTCCTGTGCAAACTCCTGGATGGGTATCCCCAATGAAAAAGCAAATGTCTGCAGAAAGCTGCCGCACCCTGAGGAACACGCTTCATTCAGCATGATTCCATCTACAACGCCATTCTTGATCCGCAGGCATTTCATATCTTGCCCGCCGATATCAATGATTAAGTCCACGTCCTTGTTAAAAAATTCCGCCGCCTTATAATGCGCCATCGTCTCAATCTCGCCGAGATCAAGCTTCAGCGCTTCTTTTATGATTGCCTCTCCGTAGCCTGTAACGCATGCACCCGCAATATAGGCCTTTCCCGGAATTTTATGATAAATATCACGTACGATTTCCACTGCGGAATCGAGCGGACTCCCATCGTTGGAATGGTAATGGGAATATAGCATCCTACTTTGATCATCGATTAAAACCGCTTTAATCGTTGTGCTCCCGGCATCCAACCCCAGATAGCAGGCTCCTTCGGCATCTTTCAGGTCGGCGCGCACGGCGTTTTTCTGAGCATGCCGCTTCTGAAACTCGTCATACTCCTCCTGATTTTCAAACAGCGAACGCAGCCGCCTCGTCTCATGCTCTCCTTCGCCCGCATGTTCGAGCATCCCTGGAAGCTCGCTGATTTGGAATTCCGTTCCTTCCGCCATCAGCGCAGCGCCAAGCGCAACAAAAAGATGTGAATTTTCCGGATGGATGATCGCTTCATCCTTCAAATTCAGCGTTTCAATAAACCGCTTGCGCAACTCAGTCAAATAATGGAGTGGCCCGCCAAGAAAAGCGACGTTGCCCCGGATCGGCCTGCCGCACGCAAGCCCGGATATGGTTTGGTTGACGACCGACTGAAAAATTGAGGCGGCTATGTCGTCCTTGGCCGCTCCTTCGTTGATAAGCGGCTGCACATCCGTTTTCGCAAATACCCCGCAGCGCGCGGCAATCGGATATATCGTATGATAGGTCTTGGCAAACCCGTTCAATCCCATCGGATCTGTGTTAAGCAATGTCGCCATCTGGTCTATAAAAGCTCCCGTGCCCCCCGCGCATGTTCCGTTCATACGCTGTTCGAGCGACGGCTTCATATAAGTAATTTTCGCATCCTCACCGCCAAGCTCAAGGACAACGTCGGCCTGCGGGATATATTTCTGTGTTGCCCGTGCTCCCGCGACCACTTCCTGAATAAAGGGAAGTCCTAAAATTTTGGCAACAGAAAGCCCCCCGGAACCTGTGATGGCCGAGGTTACTGTATATGTACCGCATTCCTGCGCAATTTCCTTGAACAGATTTAAGAGCTCGCCCCTGACGTCTGAAAAATGACGTCGATACCTTTCAAACAAGATATTGTCTTTCTCATCAATCAACACAATTTTGATTGTGGTAGAGCCAATATCAAGCCCCAATTTGTATTCCGTCATAACTACCTCCCGCTGAGAAAATATTATAACAAATATATGTGAACTATACAAGAACGCAAAAAAAGAACGGACGCTTTTGCATCCGTTCCTGAAGTTTCTTTTAAAGTCTTAGAGAGGTCTCTTGCCACAGATAAAGCGGCTTTGGAACCAAGAACCCATATTTCTCACAACGATCGCATCCTGACCAGAGGAAGCATCCACTACCTGACCACCGCCAAGATAGATCGCCACATGTCCCGTTACGCATACAATATCGCCACGCTGCAAATCATCCCAGCCTACCGTCGTATATCCGGAGCCTGCCCAGCCGCCGGACGTCATATAGCCAATGCCATTGCCGCTCTCCTTAAGAGCATAGTAGACGAAGCCGGAGCAGTCGAACTCATTGGGACCTTTTGCGCCAAGCGTGTAGCCCTTCCCAACCTGAGCCAAAGCTACATCGATAAAGGCTTCTACAGACCCCGGGTCAGCCGTATAAGACGGGCTGCTGCTACCGCCGGACGAGCTTGAGCTTCCGCCGCCCGAAGAACCGGAGGAACTGTTGCCCTTATTGCCGCCGGAAGAACCGTTCCCTTTGCTGCCGGATGAATCGCTCCCGCTTTCCTTTTTCGGTTCCTCATATTCGAGCGCCTTTTCAGCCTCTCCCGAATAAATCAACTCTTCCGTCATATGGCCGACACTGCCGTCGTCCGTCAAACCATTCATTCTCTGGAAATACTTCACAGCTTTTTCGGTCTCTTCACCAAAGTAGCCGCTCGCGGAGGAAATCGGGTAACCGAGTGCCATCAGCCGTTCCTGCATCCGCTCTACATCATAACCTTCAGCGCCAAGGGACATCGTATATTCCTTCGCCTGGTCAGAGAACAGCAATGCCTGTGTTTCCGGTCCTGCCGCTCCATCGACCGCAAGGCCGTGTTTTCTCTGGAAATATTTGATCGCCTGTGCCGTCTGGGGTCCGTAATAATCCGTTGTTTCATCAGCGCCCATGTAATAGAGATCCATCAATCTCTGCTGCAACGCTGGCACGGAAGCATCATTCATGCCTTCCGTCAACATAACATATTGAGGAGTCGGCTCAGGGGTCGGCGTTGGCTCTTCCGCAGTCTTCGCCACCGCCGCGTCTGTTTCCGCTTCACCCGACGCTACGGTAGTCTCTTCGACAACTGCCTGCGTCGTGTCCGTAATCTCCGGTGCCGCTGCCATAGCGGTTGTTCCCGCCTGTGCTTCTACGTTATATTCTGCAACCTGTACCATTTCCGGCACGTCGGGTTCTGCCTGTGCGGTATCTCCATTCGCAGCCATAACCATAACCGGAACCATAACCGCCACGACAGCGATTGCCACGACCGCAGTGAAACGGTTGCGGTTTACACGCCGCGCCGTATAGCGACGCGTCCCGCGCCGAGCCGGCCTCTGCATAGTAATCCTGCTCCGGGACCTTCCCGTGGACATGGTTACATTTCCTGATCTTTTTGCACTTACATGGATATTGGAAATTGAGTCTTTCACCTGTGAAAGCTTGTCTTTCGTTGCATTGAATGCTTTAGAAAAACCCTCTTTAACATTAGATATAATATGATTCATATTAATCTCCTCTGTTTTTTTACGAAGCTATAAAGTACCATTTCACCTTATAACTTTGATTATTATACAATGTTTGGTTAGTTTTGTAAATAGTTTCGTAATAAATTATTCATAGTTTTTTCAAAACTGCATCACACAGGGGTTCAGAACTGTCCCAGGGGGCAGGCTGCCATGCAAATTCCACATACGGCTCCCCTGCCGATTCCCTGATATGTTTTTTTCATATAAGCGCTGCACAGATCCACGTCCATCATATCTTCCAGCGAAGCCGCATCTTCCCACTTTTTTCCGCGAAGCGCTCCGCTCGGGCATGCCGCAACGCATTTCCCACACCCGCTGCAGGGATTTTCAACCGGTGCGGACCTTCCGACAGGCATATCCGTCATTACGGTCCCAAGACGCACTCCCGCTCCATAGCGCGGG
The DNA here is from genome assembly GCF_003628755.1 of Christensenella minuta. Classification (NCBI taxonomy): domain Bacteria; kingdom Bacillati; phylum Bacillota; class Clostridia; order Christensenellales; family Christensenellaceae; genus Christensenella; species Christensenella minuta. The sequence goes on from NZ_CP029256.1 coordinate 1,002,418, forward strand.
GTAACCAGAAGGTCGTTCATGCCGATCCCTCCGATCCCACACAGCACCGCCGCCGCTTTATGGGAAAAAAGGCCGCGATAGCCGTCGTCGCTCACGGACTGGGATGCTGGGATATAGGCCGCATCGTAGGCTTCCGCTTTGATCGCCAGAACCAGCGCATAAGAAATATGGTCAATATATGCGTTGCATGTGCGGTAATGGTGGAAATACGTTTTTGTCGGGCCTGTTTCCGCAACCTCCTGCACGATGGCACGCGGTAGCGGTAACGCAAACGAGATTACATTGGGCAGGGCCTCATATACCCGCAGTCCTTGCGGCAATACCCCGCTTCCATATAATGTAACGCCCTTTTCACGAAAAATTTTTGTGTAATCCAAACCTATTGCTTCTTCCTTCTTGTTACCTTATTAATAACGAGAACCGCTACGCAAATTGCGGCGATTACCACAAAGATCGAGACCATCCCCTGCCACATAAGCTGGAGGGAACCTGAAATTGCATCCATAATATTTTCCTTTCTTTTATATCAGCGCCGGTACGAGTCCGAGAATCACGCCGCCAGCAATCACCGAAGCGATCTGCCCCGAAACGTTTGCCCCTACCGCAAACATCAGCAGATGATTCTGGTTATTCGCCTCAAGCCCCATTTTCTGTACCACGCGTGCGGACATCGGGAACGCCGATATCCCGGCAGCACCGATCATGGGATTCAACTTCTTCCTGCTGAACAGGTTCAACAGCTTTGCAAACAGCACGCCCGCAATTGTATCAAAGAAAAACGCTACGAGTCCGAGACACATAATGAGAATCGTCTGTATGTTTACAAAATTTTCCGCCTTCATCGTGGAAGCGATCGTGATACCGAGCAGCAACGTGATAAGATTGACAAGAACCTTTTGTGCCGTATCTGAAAGGGAATCCAGTACTCCACATTCCCGCAGCAAGTTGCCAAACATCAGGAAACCAACCAGCGCAATGGAAGCCGGGGCTACAAGACCTGCGATCATCGTTACGACGATCGGGAATAAAATCTTTGCGATCCTCGGAATGTCTTCCCCATGATATTCCATCTTGATCGCACGTTCCTTCTTGCTCGTTACAAGCTTGATGGCAAGCGGCTGTATGATGGGCACGAGCGCCATATAAGAATAGGCCGCAACTGCAATTGCGCCGACATACTTGCTTCCGAGCACCTGAGAAACGAGAATCGAAGTAGGACCGTCCGCCGCACCGATAATACCGATGGAAGCTGCGTCTGTGAGCGAAAAACCCATTGCCGAAGCGGCAAAAATCGTTGCGAAGATACCAAACTGGGCTGCCGCTCCAAAGAACAGCAGCTTAGGATTTTTAAGCAGCGGCCCAAAGTCGATCATTGCGCCAATACCGATAAAAAGCAAAAGCGGCATCGCTTCCGACGCGGAAATCCCTACGCTGAACAGCCAGTCTACAATTCCGTTTACCGGCCCGATCCCTGCCATCACCTGGTCGACCGCACCTGAAAAAGGAATGTTGACCAGGATCGCGCCAAAGCCCATCGGCAAAAGCAGCGCGGGTTCCAGTTTCTTAGAAATCGCGAGGAAAATAAGTACGCCCCCCACAGCGAACATAACGATCTGCTGCCATGTGAGCGCGGCAAACCCTTCCACCAAAAATTCCATTGGTTTCTCCTTTGTTGTATGTTGTAATTTACTTTATAAACATCCAGAAACAGTATATCATTGTCTTTTCCCAATGGAAACAGATTTTATAAAAATTTTAGACCTCCTGCGCCGCCCTCCGCAGGGCAGTATTTTGTTTCATGTCCCCTTCCTTGTGTTATACTGAAAGAAACGACCGGAGGTGAACAGCGCGATGAAAGTAATCGCATTCAACGGAAGCCCGCATAAGCGCGGGAATACTTACCATAGCCTGAAGCTTGCCTGTGACGAAATGAACACCCGCGGCATCGAAACTGAAATTGTACAGGTTGGCGGAAAACCGCTTCGCGGATGTATCGACTGCGGCCATTGCAAGAATATCATGGATCACCGATGCTCCATCGCTACCGACGAAATGAACGACTTTATCATAAAGGCAATCGGGGCAGACGGCATCCTGATTGGTTCGCCGGTCTATTTCGCGAATATGACTCCTGAAACGAAATGCCTGATCGACCGGCTTGGACGCGTAACACGCAACAACGGATTTCTACTTAAAAACAAACCGGGCGCCGCCGTCGTTTCGGCTCGCCGTTCCGGCGAAACTTTTACCTTCTCTGCCATCAATTATCTGTTTCAGGCAAGCCAGATGCCCATCGTGACCTCTTCCCACTGGAACTTCATGATGGCGGAAGGCCGGAACGATTGGGAACGGGATGAGGAAGGCCTCGAAACCATGAAACTGCTCGGTGAAAACATGGCCTGGATGCTTGAAAGGTTCGCTGACTGACTTTTTCTGTTTGCTGAAAAAAAGCGCCGAACGGCGCTTTTTTATTTCGTTGCGATTGCGCACAGCCATCCTTTTTCTTTCCTGGTGTCAACAGTCACTTCCATAAATCCCGCTTCTTTCAGCATGGTTTTCAGTTCCTCGGGCGTGTTGTTATGCATTTTAAGCGTTTTTACAATATATTTATCTTCCTCGCTCTGGCTGTCATGATTGTACATCTCCGCGACGATCGCGAAAATACCGCCCGGTTTCATCACCCGGCGCACTTCTCTGAAATCATGCGCTAAATCCGGCCAGAAGTAATAGCTCTCGACCGTGGTCACAAGGTCGAACATGCCGTCCCGAAACGGAAGATCGGATACGCTCCCGTGAACGACCTCCATTTTTCCGCTTGCCACATCCGCTTCGTTTTCCTGCTTCGCTACTCTTACGGACGTTTCGGAATAATCGATGCCGAACAGCTTTCCCTTCCTTGTGCGCTGCGATAATTGCTTGAGCGCCTTTCCGCCCCCACAGCCAATGTCAAGGACTGCCGCGCTGTCCTCGACATCAAAATGGGAAAATCCCCACGTAGTCAGTTCCGCATGGCTTTCGTTCATCCGGCGGATCGTTTGCTCTCCAATCTCTCCTTCCGGCCGCTTGCAATTCTGTAAAACTTCATCAGGCGTCTTCATTTCTTATTTGCTTTCATCCTTAGCTGGTGGTCGAGAATCCGTTTGCGGATACGCAGGCTGTCCGGCGTTACCTCCAGAAGCTCATCGTCTCCCAAAAACTCCAGCATTTCTTCCAAACTCATATTTTTCGGCGGGATCAGGCGCAGTGCGTCATCGCTTCCGGAAGCACGCACGTTCGACGCGTGTTTCTTCTTGCAAACATTCACCACCAGGTCCTCGTTTTTCGGCGACGATCCGACTACCATGCCCATATAAACAGGCGTGCCCGCCCCAATGAACAAGGTCCCGCGCTCCTGTGCGTTGTACAGGCCGTAAGTCACCGCGTCTCCCGTTTCAAACGCGATCAGCGAGCCCACGGTACGTTTTTCAATATCACCTTTATAAGGCTCGTAGCCGTCAAATACCGTATTAAGTATCCCCTCGCCACGCGTATCGGTAAGAAATTCTCCGCGATAACCAAATAAACCGCGCGCGGGGATTTTAAACTCAATACGCATACGCTCCCCCTGCGGCGTCATATGTACCATTTCCGATTTACGCGAGCCAAGCTTTTCGATTACGCTGCCCACGCTCTCCGCCGGAACATCCACAAGCAGGCGCTCGATGGGTTCGCACATATGTCCGTCAATGGTCTTGTACAGCACCTTGGGTGCTCCGACCATAAATTCGTAGCCCTCGCGGCGCATCGTCTCGATCAGGATCGAAAGATGCATTTCCCCGCGTCCAAGCACGCGGAAGGTCTCCGGGCTGTCCGTCTCATGAACGCCCAGCGAAACATCTTTGCGCAATTCCGCCATCAAACGGTCGCGCAGATGGCGCGACGTCACATATTTGCCTTCCCTGCCGGCAAACGGTCCGTTGTTTACAGAGAACGTCATTTCCACTGTCGGCTCTGAAATCTTTACAAACGGAATCGGTTCAAACTCATAGGGCGCACACACAGTATTCCCAATATTTACATTTTCGAGTCCCGAAAACGCCACGATATCGCCGGCCTTTGCCTCTTCCACTGCTACGCGCTTCAATCCGTCATATTGATAGATCGCCGTAACGCGTCCATTGGTGCACAGGTCTTCCACATGATAATCGCACAGGGAAACCTCCTGTCCCGTTTTGATCGTCCCGCGTTCGATCCTGCCGACCGCGATCCTTCCCACATAATCGTTATAGTCAATGGAGGATACAAGCATTTGCAGCGGCCCCTCGGGATCGCCCTCCGGAGCCGGAATATAATTCAGTATCGTATCAAAAAGCGGCTTCAAATCCGTACCCCTCTGATTTGGATCCATGGTCGCCGTCCCTTCGCGCCCGGAGCAGTAAATAATCGGGCTGTCGAGCTGTTCGTCCGTCGCATCAAGCTCAAGGAGCAATTCCAGCACTTCTTCCCCCACATCGTTCAGCCTAGCGTCCGGCCGGTCCATCTTATTTACCACAATGATGACACGGTGGTTCAGTTCAAGCGCTTTTTGGAGAACAAACCGCGTTTGTGGCATCGGACCTTCAAACGAATCCACGAGCAGCAGCACGCCATTGACCATCTTAAGAACGCGTTCCACCTCGCCGCCAAAATCCGCGTGCCCCGGTGTATCTACAATGTTGATTTTCACATCATTATAATAAGTCGCCGTATTTTTTGCGAGGATGGTGATTCCACGCTCGCGCTCCAAATCTCCCGAATCCATTACGCGTTCCGCTACCACCTGGTTGTCACGGAAGGAACCGCCCTGTTTTAGCATTTCGTCCACAAGCGTCGTCTTGCCATGATCGACGTGCGCAATGATCGCAATATTCCTTAAATCTTCTCTTACCACTTTATATCTCCCTTTCTTAAAAACACTTTATTATATACCAAAAAATGCGTCTGTGCAAGAGAGCCTGCTCCGTAAACATATGTTATAATAGGTAGGAAATATAAGGAGGATCTTATGGAGCTCTTATCACCGGCTGGCGGGTGGGACAGTTTAAAGGCTGCTGTGGAAAACGGCGCGGATGCTGTATACATCGGTGCGCAAAAGTTCAGCGCGCGCAATCTTGCGGATAATTTTGATGACCTCGCGGCCGCCGTTTCCTTTGCACATGCCTCAGATGTAAAACTTTATCTCGCGCTCAATACGCTTGTCCGGGACCGTGAGATCCCCGCATGGATTGACACGGCGCGGGCCGCTGTACAAGCCGGGGCCGATGCCTTTATCGTGCAGGATCTTGGCTGTGCAATGCTTCTGAAGGAACTTTGTCCCAGCGCTCCCCTGCACGCGAGCACGCAAATGACGGCGCACAGCATTTCCAACGTACTCGTCCTGCAAAAGCTTGGTTTTTGCCGCGTTGTTCTGGCGCGCGAACTTTCTTTTGCGGAAATTTGTGCGATCCGCGAGAACACAGAAGCAGAGCTCGAGGTGTTTGTACACGGCGCGCTGTGCGCCTGTTATTCCGGTCAATGCCTGATGAGCAGCCTTTTCGGCGGAAGAAGCGCAAATCGCGGCTTATGCGCGCAGCCCTGCCGTCTTAACTATTCCGCAAAAGGGCGACAGGGCCGTTTGCTTTCCCCGCGCGATCTATGCTTGGTTGATTATATCCCTCAGCTTGCGCAGGCAGGAATTGCAAGCATAAAAATCGAAGGACGCATGAAGCCCGCGCAATATGTAGCGGCGGTCACACGCATTTACCGTAAGGCACTTGAGGGACGCACCATCACGGAGAAAGATAAAACCGACCTCTTGAAGGCATTTAGCCGGCGGGGGTTCACCGACCGCCCCTTTGCCAAAAATATTCCATCCATTCTTCCCGTCCGCAATATTAAAGAACGTCCGCCCCTTTCCGCGAAACATCACTTCGGCGCTTATCTCCCTTTAAAAAAGGGCCGGCATAAAAAGCCCCGCAAGCTGGCCGCGCAAGTAATGACGGCCGCTCAGGCAAAAGCCGTCCTGCCGCTGGTAGATATCCTATATGTCCCATATGCAGCAAAATGGGCGGATGAGCTTCCGCGGAGCGGCGCCAAAATCATCGGCGCACACCCGCTCATTTCACATGACGGAGAGATGCCCGCTCACCGGGCCGGCTTTGACGGCGAGCTATTGACCACGCTTACGGAGACGGACGCCGCACACAAGATATCGGACGCCTCGTTGCATGCAATGAACGGACAGACTTTGAAAGCGCTGCGGATGCTTGGTTATGAACGGGCAACCGTAAGTGTCGAACTCAATGCGGCGCAGATTGCAGATCTGCCCGACCTCCTGCCCACGGAAGCAATCGTCTATGGCAGGCTTACCCTGATGACTACCTCCTACTGCCCTATGCGTTGCGGGGATAAAAAACGCTGTCCCGCTGCGGCGGGGCAAGCTGTTCTTACCGACCGCATGGGAAAATCTTTCCCTGTCCTGCGTACCGGCCCCGGCTGCAGAGTCTCAATTCTGAATTGCGCCCCCATTTATATGGCGGATAAACTGCCTTCAGTCAGCGCAAATGTACTCCGGCTTATTTTCACAACGGAATCCCCGAAGCAATGTGTCGGCTTGGTTCGGGAATACCGCCAGGCCATGCAGGGAAAGCCGCATACGCCTCCCAGCGAATTTACGCGCGGTCATTTCACGCGCGGGGTCAAATAAGGAAATTAAAAAAACGCCTTCCGGCGTTTTTTTAATCCAATTCCTGGTTTTTCCATTTTTCAAACTTTTCGTTGATAACGTGTTCTATCCTGTCGTAATTTTCCCATGTGTCCTCGTGGAGGTAAACGGCAAATTCTGAATCGACATCCTCTTCCGCAAGCGCAGCTGCAAAGTCGTCGATATAGGAAGTAACATAGTATTCTCCCGTAAATTCCAAGGCCTCATCCACCATAAGTTCCTCGGGCAGCGCCTCGTCGAGGCATTCCACCAGAAGGTCACGGCCCGTCATTTCCCTGCTGCGCACACGTTCAAACGCATCTGCGAATTCTTCCCGCCAGTCATCCTGGATCAAGTCATTATTTACCAGCCATGCAAGGTACATTCCGATATGGGTTCCCGCATTTTCATAGGGAATGCTGTCCGGGAATGTCACCGCGTGCCAATCCATTTTATCGAAAGCCATCCGCATCTCTCCTCCATATTTATTACACATAATACTCCAAGGTTTTTTCTATTTCAAGGACTCGCTTCCAAAATTAACAATTTATTATCAAATCGCTTCCCGTACGATCTTTACGCACTTCAATTGTCGTTTCGATATTTTCCTTCAGCATCTGGACATGGGAGATAATCCCAATCAGCTTCGATCCGCCCCGCACACACGCCAGAACGTCAAGCGCGTTTTCGATGGATGCAGGATCGAGAGAGCCAAAGCCTTCGTCAATAAACAATGCGTCGATATGGATACCTCCGCTCTGGGCCTGCACAACGGTCGAAAGCCCAAGAGACAGCGTCAATGCAACCAGAAATTTTTCGCCTCCCGACAGGCTCTTAACGCTCCTGCGTTCTCCCGAATAGGAATCAAATACCTCAAGATCCAGCCCAACCTTGCGCGCGCGCCCCGTCCCTTCCATTGATCGGTAAAGCTGATACCTGCCATCGTGCACCTTTTTCAGCAATATGTTCGCTTCCCGCGTGATCGCCGTCAGCATAACGCCAAGGATATACCGTTGCAGGCTGATACCGTTGGATCCTCTGAGCATCTTGGAAAACTCGTCCAGCTCTACAAATTTTTCAGTCATACCTTTCAGCTTTTTTACATATTCTTCTGCAGTTTCAACCGCTTTTTCGAGCAGCGCCCCCCTTGCCTTTGTTTCCGCAAAAACAGCTTCCGCCGTTTTCTGCGCTTTTTCTTTTTGATCGAATTCCTCCTGCAGCGGCCTAATATCCACAGGCTCGAGGCCTTTTAATTTCTCTGCAAGCAGACGTGCGCTTTCTTCCGCGATCTTTTGCGCTACATAGTAATCACGTATCTTCTGCCGGGTCTCCGCAAGTTCATCTCCTGTCAGACAAGCTGCGCGAAATTCCTCGTCCGTCCGAAATCCCTTTTTTTCGCAGGCTGCCTTAAAGCGGCTGACCGCTTCCTCAAAGACTTCTTTCGCCCGCGCTCCTTCCCGCCGGTAAAGCTCCAGCGACTCCTGCAAGGTTTTATACTCCCAAAGCAGGCCCTCCGCCTCTTCAAGTAGTTCCTTCAGGCTGTATTTCATTTCTGAATGGCTGCATTTCTCTTTCTCCCCAAGTCCCAGCTTACGGATTCCTTTCTCACATTCCTCTGATTTCTGTTCGAGAAGAAACAGTTCCTTTTCATCCTCCGCAATCCGCTTTCTCAACGCTTGAATATGCTTTTCTGCTTTTCGGACCTCCCGTTCCGTTGCTTTCGCATCCGTTCCGGCCGCCGGAGACGGATGATGGATACTTCCACAAACGGGGCATGCCCTTCCCTCTTCAAGCATCTCCGCGAGCATATGCGCTGTATCGCCCATATAGGTAGAAAATATTTTCTGATATTCTTTCTCCGCTTGCTTTAGCTGCTCTTCGGCTGCATTCTTCTCCGCAGTTTTTTTCACCTTGTCCTGCCTCAGGGCCCCCGCATATCCGCTGATCATAGCCGCGCATTTATTAAGGCGTGATTGCAGGCGTTCCACCTGTGCCGCTGCTTCGGCCGCTTTCTCTTCGTGCACCTTCCATTGTTGTTGAAGCGCTGCCACCTCACGGCGGACCGGCAGCAACTGTGCTGCACCTTCCGCACGGGCGCACTGTTTTTCCAGCGCGCGTATTTCGTCTTCCCCGGCGGTTGCTTGCGCCACCCTTTCCCGGGCTTGCTCCCACTCTACAAACAAACCCTGCATCGCCTGTGCGTTTTTGAGCGTCTTCTCCGCGGTGTCAAGCTGTGCAGCAAGGTCCGTGCACTTTTCGCCCTGTTCCGCAAGCGCCTCTTGCTGCGATGCCAATAGTGTTTTCAGTTCTGTTCCCGTTTCACAACCATATTGGCGAAGCACAGCTTCCAGGCTCTGCTCTGCACCATCACGCGTATGCTTCAGCTCAAGCGCCTGTGCGCACAGCCAGTCCGTAATCTTCTGCCAGCGTTCAGCTTTGAAAAGCGTTACCAGTATTTTTTCTTTTTCCGCGGAATCCGCAATCAGAAGCTGCTCGAACCTCCCCTGCGGAAGAAGTACGACCTGGCGGAACTGCTCATAGGTCAGTCCCAGAAGCTCCTCCGCTTTCTGACGCACATTTTTGATCCCCGGATTTTCAAAAAAAGGCTCAAATTCGCCTGCATCGTTTTTGAAAAAAACATTTTGCGAAGGTTGGAGTTCTTTTTCCCCATTTCGCTTGGTCCGAACGCGGACTTCGCGTGTAAAGCGGTATTGCCTGCCGTTTGTACGAAAGATAAAATCCACCTTCGTATTCTGCCGGTCTGCCGCAAAATCGCTTCGCATGGCAGCGATATCCCCTCGTCCACCGCCGCTGCTCTCTCCAAAAAGGGCATATGTCATTGCATCAAGCACCGTCGTCTTTCCCGCGCCCGTTTTCCCGTGGATCAGGAACAGGCCCGCTTTTTCAAACGAACGGAAATCGATCTCCTGTTTTTTCACATAGGGGCCGAACGCTTCAAAGCTCAGCCATTCCGGCATCATTGCATATCACCGCCCTTTTGTTCAAATTCAACCGCCTTCCGAAACCATTCCATCTGCGTCTCGCTGGGTTCTTCCCCCGTATATTCCCGGTAGAACATCATCATGATATCCTCAGGTTGAAGACTTGATGCCGTCTCCACAGAAAGCGAGGTTTCCGCGTTGTGCAATTGTTTCCCAACGAGTGAAAGCAAATTGGGATAATAGTTGCGCAGTGTATTGAGTATTTCAACATGCGCATATTCGTCCAGCAGCTCGATCTTGAGGTAATCTTCCCGCCGCCCATCCGTCTCCGCCGCGTCCAGTATCTCATTATAGTCTCCTTTGATAAGCCGCAGATCACGCTTCATAGAAAGCGCCGCTTCCCGCCGCGAGAAATCGCCCGTATCAATAATGGTCACGCTTTTTTGCGTATTTGCCTCGGCAAATGAAAACTTGACAGGCGATCCGCTGTAGCGGACATTCCCGCCGATCTCCTGTGCCCTGTGTAAATGCCCCAAGGCCACATAATCAAAACCGGAAAACGCATCTGCGCCAACCATATTCGCGCCGCCAACCATAGCCGAACGGTCGCTCTCCGAGGGCTGCGCCCCGGTCACAAAACAATGGGCGACCAAAATATTATTTCTCTCTTGGTCCAGTTCAATATGCCGTAGGATTGTGCGCATTGCTTCATCATAGCTTTTGATTTCATCCTCCGGATATAAATAACGCACTTCATCGATTGAAAAATACGGTAGGAGGTGGAACGCCGTATCCGCCAGCCCAATCCGTTTGACTCCATCGCGTACGCTTCCGGCCACATAAAGCCCGGCCTGCTCCAAAAGCGCGTTGCACGCAGCAAGGCGCGCGGCGCCGTCGTGGTTTCCCGCGCATATCAATACTGTCTTCCTCCGCTCAACGCAAAGCGCCGTCATTGCCTTGTTGTATAGAGCAATCGCGTCCGAGTTCGATACGGCATGGTCAAAAATATCTCCGGCGATCACAATCACGTCGATCGCTTCCACATCCACGATCTCACAGAGTTTTTTCAAAAATCTCCGCTGTTCTTCGATCAGCGGCATATTATTTAAGGTAACGCCCAGATGCCAGTCTGAGGTATGTAGAATCCGCATTGTTTTTCCTCCGTGTGAATATCATATCATATTTCATTCAGGCGGCACAGCGTAAGGATATAAAAAAACTCCCGGAAATTTTCCGGGAGTTTTTTTCTCAATTAATAAGCTAATTCAAGCACATTGCGGATATCCGCTTCATTAAGCACCGCAAAATGCCCCACCGATCCGCCGTTATTTTCCGCGCAACGGTGTGCAAGCTCGTCGAGCACCGATTTATCGTTGATGCCCATATCCCGCAGGGATGTAGGCATGCTGATCGTCTTTAAAAAGCTCATAAACCGTTTGATTCCCTGTGAAACCGTCCAATCCGGATCATTCACATCATATTCCACATCAAAGACGCGCATCGCGAACTGGATAAACCGTTTCGGGGACTTCCTGTAAACATATTTAATCCACGCCGGAAAAACAACCGCAAGCCCCGCGCCGTGGGAAACATCATATTTCGCGGAAAGCTCATGTTCGATCTGATGCGATCCCCAGTCTTCCTCACGCCCCATGCCAAGCGTCCCATCATGAGCAATCTTGCACGCCCACATAATTTCCGCCCGCGCGTCATAATTTTCCGGATCCGTAACCGCCTGTTTTGCGCTCCGCATCAATCCCCGCATCACCGCTTCGCTCATACGGTCCACCACGTCCGTATGCTCAGTTCTTGTGAAATAGCGTTCCATTACATGTGCGATCGCATCCGTAATCCCTGCGGCGGTATGATAGGCCGGAACCGTATAGGTAAGCTCCGGGTTCAGTATAGAGAATACCGGACGGCTGCGGTCATCGCCATAAGACAGTTTTGCCATCGTCTTTTCGTTCGTAATAACCATCCCGTCTGAAGATTCGCTCCCCGCGCCCGGGATTGTAAGGATCACGCCAACGGGAAGCAATGCTTGGGCCATCTTTTTGCCAAGGAAATAATCCCACACATCGTCGCTGTTCGGCGTACCGCACGCGATCGTCTTAGCGGAATCGATTACACTACCGCCGCCCACGGCAAGAATGAATCCGATGCTGTTGGAACGGCAGATATTAATTCCCTCATAAACAAGATCCAGCCGTGGATTTGATTTTGCCCCGCCCAGTTCATAGACCGTAATTCCCGCGGCCCGAAGAGACGCGCGCACCCGGTCCAGAAGTCCCGACCGTTCCGCGCTGCCACCGCCATAATGGAGGAGCACCTTATCGCTGTATTTCGCAACTTCCTCCCCACACAGAAGTTCCGTCCCCTTGCCAAATATCACCTTTGTCGGGTTGTAAAAAACGTCATTATCCATACGGATGTCCTCCTATTATTTTAATATCTTCATAGCTCAATTCTAGTATGATATACACCTAATGTCAATTGAGTAAACTTCCCTTCCCGGCAGATATATGAATAAACTTCCAACGCAGCAACAAGCCTGCCTTTATACGAAACTCTTATTTATTAATCAACAGCAGCCCGGCCGCGCACACGCCAATTCCCACCACCTGCCGCAGCGAAATCGTCTCCTTATACAGCAGCAGGCCCACAAACAACAGAACACACGCGAGGCTGATGTTGGCAACCAACGATCCGGCGCTTACCTTCCATCCCGCCCGGTAAATGCTGATATAACCGAATTCAAGGGCTACGACAGAAAGTCCCAGCACAAACGAGGTCCAGTTAACCTTGGATATTTCCGTCAGCAGATTCTTCTGGCTTGATGTAGCATAAAACATAATAACAGAAAGTACAAAACACGTAAGATAGGTCACTGAAAGCGATGCAAAGGCATTTACTTTGCCCGGCATCGATTTTGTACTGATATTATAAAAAGCATTTGCCCCCACGACAAGCAGGATCGGCCAAATCATGTTCCACATAAATTCCTCCCTCAGAACAGAAAAACCGCAAACAAAAAACCTTTTGTCTGCGGTAGGTGTTCACCCGAACTTAATATTGATTTTGCCTTGATTTTATCACGCACACTTATGTCTGTCAATAAATAGCAACGCCGTTTCAATCCTTAGTCCGGGGCTTTCTTCAGGATTCAGCGGACTGGGTTCTCTGTATGGACTGCAAAACAGGCCGCGACACGGTCCCTGTGCAGTGCGCGATAAAAACAGCATTGCCGCTGCGTAAAGAAAAAGGCCGGTCATAGGATTGAACCTATCGTCTGCTTAACCGGCACAGATACGGTCATTTTCGCGAACATCAAGGCTGTGCTTTTAGGCATATGCCAAAAATCAAGTAGTACGCAGATACAAGAAAACCCCGTAACCCACATGGTTACGGGGTTTTTGCTGGTGACCCACCGGAGACTCGAACTCCGGACACCTTGATTAAAAGTCAAGTGCTCTACCACCTGAGCTAGTGGGTCATTTCACATGAACCGTGAATTATTATATCATAACCGCAGAAATGTGTATAGCCTTTTTTTAATCTGCAGATATTTTTTTGGCTGGGGTAGCAGGATTTGAACCTACGAATGCTGGAATCAAAATCCAGTGCCTTACCGCTTGGCGATACCCCAATGACTAAAGACAAAAGAAAAATGGGGTGAGTAGTGGGATTCGAACCCACGACCTCCAGGGCCACAACCTGGCGCTCTAACCAACTGGGCTATACCCACCATGTTCAATTATCTTTATGGCGCGCCTGAAGGGATTCGAACCCCTGACACACGGCTTAGAAGGCCGTTGCTCTATCCAACTGAGCTACAGGCGCATAGCACTTGTGGCGCAACGTCGTTAAAACATTCCAGCCTCGGCTGACAATTAAAAATTATAGCAAACGCCCCTGAAAAAGTCAATCGATTTTCAATAATTCCATGATAAGAAATCTTCACGGCCATCCCTTTATTTCTCTTTTAATCTAAATAGTGTATTTCCCTCCCATAATTTGGGTATCAATCTATCATATGTAGACAGGATGATAGGAATTGTAATGAAATGTTCAGAATTTGCACATAGATTTCGACATACTACTGTGCTATAATCTGAACTTGTGTGAAAAAGACGGTTCATTAAAAAGAGCCGTACATGGCGAAGGAGGACTTGATTTGTTATCTTTTATTACAAACTTCAATTTAGCAATGTTTATACTTTTCACAGCTCTTTATTTTTATCAGGCAATTTATGTTGTGGTCGCGCTTTTTAAAAAACCGCAAAAGCCTGCGCCCGCGGGTAAGAACCACCATTTTGCGGTCTTGATTGCGGCCCGCAATGAGAGTGCAGTGATCGGTCAGCTCATCAGCAGCATCAAAAAGCAAAAATATCCTCAGGATAAAATCGATATCTTTGTTGTTGCCGATAACTGTACGGATGATACGGCAAAGGTTGCCGAGCGGGCGGGCGCACATGTCTATGAACGCTACAACAAGAAATATGTAGGCAAAGGCTATGCCTTAAGTTATGCTTTAAATGCCATCAAGCGCGATTATGGCAAAAATGCTTTTGAAGGCTACTTCGTTTTTGACGCCGATAATCTGCTCGACGAAAATTATGTTACGGAAATGAATAAACTCTTTGACCAGGGCTACCGTGTTCTTACCTGCTACCGCAATTCCAAAAACTATGGTACCAACTGGATTTCGGCCGGCTATTCCCTGTGGTTCCTGCGCGAATCGAAATATCTTAACAATCCGCGTATGATGCTCAAAACAAGCTGTGCCATCTCCGGGACCGGGTTTTTGATCCACAATGACATCATCCAAAAAAATCATGGATGGAAACACCACCTGCTCACGGAAGACATCGAATTTTCGGTGGACAGCATCATCAATGGCGAGACGATCGGCTATTGCGGCGGTGCAAAGATTTATGACGAACAGCCGTGTACCTGGAAACAATCCTGGACCCAGCGCCTGCGCTGGTCTAAAGGGTTTTACCAGGTTCTGGGAAAATATACCAAGGGACTTGTTAAAGGGTTTGCCACCGAACGGCGTTTTGCCTGCTATGATATGTTCATCACCATAGCTCCCGCGATTTTCGTATCCCTCGCAAGCATCCTCGTAAACGCATGCTTCCTTGTAAACGGTATGCTGGGAAGCAGCTTCTACATCCAGCATCTGGTCTTCTCCACAACGACCTCGGCCATTCTTTCATCGCTGTTCAACTTCTATATTATGCTGTTTATTGTAGGGTTGATTACCACCATTACTGAATGGAAAGAAATTCACGGTACAAGTCCGGTGAAAAAGATCCTGTATACCTTCTCTTTCCCGTTCTTTATCCTGACCTATATCCCGATCTCCATTGCAGCGCTGTTTAAGAAAATTGGCTGGGATCCGATCCCGCACAATATTTCAAAATCGATTGAAGACTTTGAGCGTTCGTAAGGGTGCGCAAAAAAGGATGCCCTATGGCATCCTTTTTTATTCCTTTTTTTACCCTCTCTCAAGATCAATACGGAATTCGTTGAGATCTCCCCGGTATTTCGCAATCGAATATTCCACAGGCATCCCATTTTTCGTATAGGAAAGCGTATAGACCACATAAATAGGAGACCCTTCCGGTATTGCCAGCAGCCTTGACAGTTCTTCGTCCGCCAGCCCTACCTGCAGTCTTCTTGAAACCCGGTGCACCACGACTCCGAATTTTTCTTCCATAGTCTTATACAGGGAATGCTTTCCAAGGTCTACCTTCAGAAGTTCTTTGAACGGCTTAGCCGGAAGATAGGTGCGCGCATAGACCATTGGATCATTGTTTGCATAACGTACACGGTTGATGTATACGCAGGAGGACCGCCCGTCGAGTCCCAATTGCTCAAGCACTTCCCGATCATTCATCGTGCCGGAATCCACCACCACGGAAGACGGCTGCAGGCCTTTTTTCTTCATTTCATCATTAAAGCTTTCGATCACCTGAAAAAAGCGGCCTTCTACCTTGGGCTTGGCGATAAAAGTCCCTTTGGCCTTCTGGCGCTTCAGGTGTCCTTCTGTTACCAATTCACTGAATGCCTGGCGGATTGTGGCCCTGCTGATATTGAGTATCCCGCAAAGCTCCTCCTCCGTTGGGACAGCGTCTCCTTCCTTAAGCTTTCCGTTTTCAATGTTTTCAATCATAAACTGTTTCAGCTGATAATAAAGCGGAACAGGAATATCACGGTCCAATTTCAGCTGATAATATACAGAATTCATGATAACGACCCTTTCAAATGCCTTACAGATTTTAATGTGAATAATATTTTACTTATTATACAGCATTTGCAGCGCCATTTCAAACACACGGTGAAAAAATCGTCTCCAGGACCGGGGTTTCTATTAATTCGTCCGGACATCCGTTGCCCCCGTACCCTCCGCGCCGTACCCTTGACTGAATTTCCGATAAATTCCGCATCTATTCCTCCCCGCAAACAGGCGGTAAATTCCTACTGCCTCTTTCCGCCATTTTATTTTGCCATGCTTCCCGCCCTTGGCAATGTTTACTCGCTGTGCCGGCCGGAAAACACCTGTATCCAAGCTCCCTATTCGGCGTTTCGGCCTATAAATGCCGCCCGCACTTTGTCAAACCATATTTTCTGGCTCGGATAGAGCCCATAATATCCCGAAAAAACATAACTGACCGCACATGCTAGGAGGAAAAACAAACCAGCTCCCGATCCGAATACTTCCAGCCCCAGAACAAATGCGGTCAGGGGACAGTTTACCGCTCCGCAAAATACCGCTACAAGCCCAACTCCGGCGCCCATGGACGGAGAAAGACCTAGTAAATTCCCGGCAAAGCTGCCAAAAGTCGCCCCAACGACAAAAGTAGGAACAATTTCCCCGCCTTTAAACCCCGCGCTGATCGTAAGGGAGGTAAACGCAATCTTCCATAAAAAGTCCTGCGGCGCGGAGGTGCCTTTTACCGCTGCGCCGATCAGCCCAATGCTGTCCCCGTTATACAAGTTGTTCCCCACCAGATATGTAAGGCCCACAATAATAAGCCCGCCAACTATAACGCGGGAAATTTTACCAGGGAAAACATGCTCATAAAACTGCTTCGATTTGCGAAGCGCAATACAAAACAAAATGCTGACAAGCCCGCACAGCGCTGCCAGGACAGCAATTTGCAGGATCGATACCGGTCCCAGCCCGGGAACATCCTTCAGTGTATACCGCGGGAAATCAATATGAAACGCAGAGGCAATCATAAAGCCTACGACAGATGACAGCGCGCAGGGCAGGATGGCCGAATAATAAACTACGCCAACGCCCACAAGCTCCAACGCCAATACAATCGCCGTCACAGGCGTCCCTACCACGGCTGCAAAGCCGGCGCTGATCCCGCACATAATCATGATTTTCTTTTCCTTCGCGCCCATGTGAAACAGCCTGCCCAGACTGGACGCAAGTCCTCCGCCAAGCTGGATTGCCGCCCCTTCCGTCCCGACAGAGCCGCCAAATGCGCGCGTAATCAGCGTGCTGACAAAGATAAGCGGCACCATAACGGTGGGGATACGGTCCGTTCTCCGCACGGAGAAAATCACAGTATCCGTTCCATTGTCGTGACTCTTTTTGCACCAACGGTAGAACAATACAATGCAGACCCCGCCAACCGGCAGCAGCCAGATCATCCAATTATGTTCCATGAAAAATTGTGAGCTTTGATTAATCAGGATGCAAAAAACAGAGCCAACGGTTCCAGCCGCGGCTCCCACTGCGGCTGAGCATATGACCCATTTCAAAAAAGCCTTCAGATATGGCGCTGCGTTGCTCCAAAATTTTTGCATGCGAACCGACCATCCATTCTTTCTTATGTTACCCTTGAAGGCTTGCTTATAAACAAAAACGGGCCTTATATAAGGCCTGTCCTTTATATTTTTAACGTTCTCAATTTGGGAACAACGCCCATTCTTCCAATCAGCAGTGTCGCATAACAGATTGTCCCGTCCGGGGACGCTCCGGCGCTTCCCGGGTTCACCAGCCATAGGCTATCTTCGTACTCACAATATTGCCTGTGCGTATGCCCGAACAATGCGGCTGTTGCCCCGCACTCCTTGGCGTGGTAAAATAATCTGTCATACGAATATTTCACTTTGTAAAAGTGTCCGTGCGTAAGTAATATCTTCTGCCCTGCCAGCACGATCTCATCCTCTGTATTGCCCGCGTCGCCTGCGTCGCAGTTCCCTTTTACGCAAATCACCTTAGCATTCGCATTCTGGTCGATATAGCGTGCATCCGCTATATTATCTCCCAAATGAAAGACATATTCCACATTTCGGTTCTGCCCAAGCACTGCGTCAATCGCGCTCCTGTTTCCATGCGTATCGCTCAGCACAAGGGCGTGTATATACTGTTCCACCTACATCTCCTGCACTTTTTCCTGAAGCTTTTTCAATGCCTTTGCACGATGGCTGATCTTGTTCTTAACCTCCGGCGGAATCTCTGCAAAGGTCTGTCCATATTCTTCGACATAAAATAAGGGATCATAGCCAAACCCGTTTTCTCCGCGCGGCTCGTCGATAATTTTCCCCTCCGCGCGTTCTTCTACGTACAGCTTTTCTTTTCCTCCGTTTGCAAGCACCAGCGCGCACACGAACCATGCCCGGCGGTTATCCTGGTCCTTAACCAACGAAAGGAGCTTAACATTATTCTTTTCATCAGTCGCTCCTTCCCCGGAAAAACGGGCCGAATATATCCCAGGCGCCATATCAAGCGCTTCCACGCACAGTCCGGAGTCGTCCGCCAAAACATCGCCTTCCACCATTTCGCTGATTTCTACCGCTTTCTTCCGCGCATTCGCATGGAAGCTGTCCCCATCCTCTACCACATCAGCTACAATCCCGGCATCCTTTAAAGATTTGATTTCATCATAAAAATTTCCAAGGATCGCTTTGATTTCCCTGACCTTCCCCTGGTTATTGGTCGCGATAATCAGCTGTTTCATATTATAATTCCCTCTTTCTTCAAAATTTCCTTCTGCCGCGCGATGATTTCATGTATCCCTTTCTTGCACAGGGCCATCAGCGTCATAAACTCCTCTTCCGTAACCGTGCGCTTCTCTCCGCATATTTGTATTTCTCCGATATTTCCGTCATCTGCCGCAACCATATTCATATCCGCCTGCGCGCCGCTGTCTTCCGTATAACAAAGGTCAAGCAACGGAGTGTCTTCCACAATCCCCGCCGATACAGCAGCAACATGCTTAGTGAGCGGAAATTTTGCAAGCAGGCCTTTTTTCACAGCCTTATCAACACAAAGGGCAGCGGCAATAAACGCCCCGCTGATCGAAGCTGTGCGCGTTCCTCCGTCCGCGTTCAGTACGTCACAGTCAATATATACCGTGTACTCGCCCATTCCTTCGAAGCTGCATATGCTGCGCAGCGAACGGCCGATCAGCCGCTGTATTTCTACGCCCCGTCCATCCTGTTTTGCGCCGTCGCGCCTTTTTCGGTGCGGCGTCGAAGCCGGCATCATCGAATACTCTGCCGTCAGCCATCCGTTGCCCGTTTCCGCAAGGAAGGGCGGCACGCCCTTCTCCAGCATTGCCGTACATAGGACCTGTGTATTCCCGGTGCCGATCAGCACGCTCCCGTGTGCATTTTTCAATATATTCGCCTCGATGCTCAGGGGCCGCAGTTCATCCGGTTTTCTTCCGTTTTCTCTCATGGTCATCTCCCGTTTATTTGCTTCGTCCATTTTAGCACAATTCCTGTGCTCACACAATCGGATGTGGTATAATAATGAAACGGAGGATGCTTTATGACACTTGATGGTTTAACGTTACATATGTGTGTAGGCGAACTGAAACAACGGTGCGACGGCGCTAAAATACAAAAGGTGCTGATGCCCGGCAAAGAAGAAGTCGTGCTCCAGCTCTATTCCGCTGTGGAAGGCACGCTTCGTTTGGTACTGAATGCGGACGCGGGCGACTGTGCCCTCTACCTTACGCGCACCACGAAGGCAAATCCCAAGGTGCCGCCGGTCTTTTGTATGTTCCTGCGTAAATACCTGACCGGAGCCCGCATTGCTGACATTGAACAGCGCGGTCTTGACCGTGTCGTCATCTTTACGCTCGAAACAAAAGACGAGCTTCTCCATCCCATTACGCTTAGGCTTGTGATCGAAATTATGGGCAAGTATTCCAATATTATCCTTACGGATGCAAACGATAAGATCCTTGACAGCATCCGGCGTGTATCTGTGGATATGAGCAGCAAACGGCAAGTTTTGCCTGGGGTGCGGTACGAAAATCCGCCCCAGACGAAGTTCGATCCCCTTGCGCTTTCCCCCACAACGCTTGCAGAGGTTCTTGCGACGCATAAAGACACCAAAATCATCAACCATATGGCTTCTGCTTTTGACGGCATTTCGCTGCAAACCGCGCAGGAAATCCTGCAGCGTTCTGGAATCGGCATGGTTCTTACGTCCGAATTGTCGCCGAAGCTGACGGAGCGGCTTGCTGAAAGCATGCGCGGTTTTCTGCACCAAGCTGTCTCCGAGCCCGCGCCATGCGTACAGTTCAACGCAGACAGAATGCCCGTCTTTTTTTCGTGCATTCCCTATGAAACCTACCCGGCGGAAATGCGGAAGGCTTTCTCAACCGTCAATGAGACGCTGGATTTTTATTATGGACAGCGCCTGCTGATTTCTCGCTTAAGGCAGCAAAAGGAAGCTCTTTACAAAACGCTTCATAAGATTTATGTTAAACTGCAAAAGCTGATTGGCATATATGAAGCTACTCTGCGCGACGCCGCCAAAGAGCAAAGGCTGCAAAAGCGCGCCGATCTCATCACCGCCAATATTTACCGGCTAAAAAAGGGCATGAAGGATTTTGAGGCGGTGGATTACGAAACCGGTGAAACGGTCACGGTTCCCCTCGACGTTTCGCGAACACCGCAGGAAACAGCGCAAAAACTTTATAAAAAGATCAGCAAGCTGAAAACCGCATCCGCAATCAGCTCGAAAAAGCTGGCGGATGCCTATGAGGAAGAGGATTTCCTGGCGGGAGCGCTTCACTTCACGGAAAACGCGGAAACTCCGGAGGATATTGACGATATCCGGCATACGCTTGTACGTGCAGGCTATCTCTCTGCGCCGTCCAAAGGCAGGAAGGAGCCGGAAATGCAGTCCCGGCCGCTTCGTTTTCTGTCTCCTGGAGGTTATGATATCTACGTCGGCAAAAATGACAGGCAGAACGACCAGCTCACTATGCGTACCGCTTCAAAGGATGATATTTGGTTTCATGCGCAGAAAATCCCTGGTTCTCACGTGCTTCTGGTCACAGGCGGCGTGCC
Organism: Christensenella minuta; assembly: GCF_003628755.1. Taxonomy (NCBI): domain Bacteria; kingdom Bacillati; phylum Bacillota; class Clostridia; order Christensenellales; family Christensenellaceae; genus Christensenella; species Christensenella minuta. The sequence goes on from NZ_CP029256.1 coordinate 1,023,394, forward strand.
GCTCGACGATATTGACGACGAAACCATCGTTATGGCGGCCGAGCTGGCAGCGGCGCATTCACGCGCCCGCCATGCCGGAAAAACCCCCGTCGACTATACACAGCGGAAAAACCTCAAGAAGCCTCCGTCCGCACGTCCGGGCAAAGTGATCTACGACGATTATTTTACCGTCTATGTGGATGCCCATAAGGGTTCCCTCTACAAACCCGCGGAGGAAAACTGATGGATATCAGAGATGAAATCTACGATCTGTTTACGGAAGGAATCGACCGGAATGAGAACCGGAACCTTTCCATCCCGGATCGGTATATCATTAAGCGGGGGCATTCTCCCAATGGCTGGTATTCCTTATCCAACAAAGACCGTATCCGCCTCCAGCTTTCTCCCGTAGCGGGTAATTGGGAGTATGTTCAGCTCAATGGCCACATGTTTTTATGGTACAGCGGCGACATATTAAAAAAGCTGATCGCTTATGCAGATTATCCCGACGAAAGCACGCGCGCTTATTTTGAAGGAGATTTTCATATCACCTCCATCATACGCCGCAGGATTCCGCCTACCGTACTGACAAGGAAATATTGCAAAATTTGTGCCGATAACCTTTTCGGGCGGGAAATACGCAGTTTTTATGTGAATCTTGGCGAAAAAGGAATTGGCGATGGCTTCTGTGATATACGGTTATATGATAAGGGCCTTTTTTCCCGCATTGCCCTCCCCAAAAAGATCGACGCCATCTGGTCTTTCAATAAGTGGTTCCAGCATGGCCTGCGTTTCCACGCCCCACAATACAAGCCGCTTCCCAAAAATGTAAAGAACCGCGGATAAATCCGCGGCTCTTTTTTCTGTTATGTTATTTTACCGGAAGCTTCCTGCTTCCCGGTTTCACGAGCGGCGCACCCGTTGTACAGACCGGGCATTCGTCCGGTTCGTAGGATTTGACTTCCATAGAAAGCACCGCGCGGAAGGGCACGCCAAAATCCACTCCGCCCGCACTGCGGTCAACGACGCTTCCCACTCCGACAACTTCGGCTCCCATTTCGTTAAGCAACGCAATCACTTCTTTCACAGAGCCACCCGTCGTGACAACGTCTTCTGTCACAAGAACCCTGGCCCCCTGTTCCACGGTAAAGCCGCGGCGCAAGGTCATCTTTCCATTCTCACGTTCCGCAAAAATATTTTTTGCGCCAAGCTGCCTTGACATTTCATAAGCCATGATAATTCCGCCGATTGCCGGGCCGATTACAAGGTCGATCTCCATATCGGAAAACTGCTCCGCGAGCTGAGCGCAGATTTTTTCCGATACATCCGGATATTGAAACAGCTTTGCGCACTGCATATATTGATCGGAATGCCTACCCGACGTCAGCAGGAAATGGCCCTCCAGCATCACTTCTTTTTCTTTGAAAATCGCAATAATTTCTTCTTGTGTCATCATTTCAAGATACCCTCCTCATTCTATATTCAGCGAACCGGCCAGCTCGCAGATCCGCTCCAATCCGGCCTTTCCAGCAAACCGTTCCAGCTCAAAGCCGATCTCTTCCGCCGCCGAAGGATTACGCATCGTCGCCGTCCCTACCATCACGGCGTCTGCCCCGGCGATCATAAATTCCGCGGCGTCCTCTCCCGTCATGATACCGCCCATACCAATAATCGGCAGCCCCAGATTCGCCCTATAAACTTCCCAAACCATCCGCAGGGCCACAGGCTTTATTGCCGGCCCTGAAAGCCCTCCTGTCACATTGGCAAGAACCGGCTTCCTTGTAGCCGCATTAACCGCCATCCCAGTGATGGTATTAATCAGGGACAGTGCATCCGCGCCGCCATCCGCAGCCGCCTTTGCCATGTCCGCAATATGGGTCACATTGGGTGTTAATTTCACGATTAGAGGTTTCTTGGAAATTTTTTTCACTTCCTCTACCACCCTGCGCAGCGTCCTTTCGTCCGTTCCAAAATTCACGCCGCCATGTTTCACGTTGGGACAGGAAACATTGACCTCAAAAAGATCGATTGCCGTGTCGTTCAGGCGTTCCGCAACATAGATGTAATCTTCCACGCATGCGCCGGCAATATTGGCAATTTTCACGGTATCGATATCCTTTATGCGGGGCCACGCCGTCCGCAGAAATTCATCGACGCCAGGGTTCTGGAGCCCAACCGAATTCAGGATGCCGCTCGCCGTCTCCGCGATACGCACAGGAGGATTCCCCATACGCGGTTCCCGCGTCAGCGCTTTCAAGGTAAACGCCCCAAGCCGTGAGAGGTCCATATAAAGCCCGTATTCTTCAGCGAATCCAAATGTCCCCGATGCGGTAATAATGGGATTTTTCAGCTCTACACCCGCAATGTTTACGCGCATATCAGTCATAAAGCGAATCCACCTCCCTGATGTCGAAAACGGGGCCTTGCAGGCATACTTTCTTATATTGGCCGCCAACCTTGCATACGCATGTCGCACAGCCACCGGTTCCGCAGCCCATATGCTGTTCCAGGGAGACAAACGTGGGAATATCCCCTGCCGCCTTTGCAAGTGACTTAAAAAACACATGCGGTCCGCACGCAAGGATCACATCCGGCGGTCCGCTCTCTTCGAGTTCCGCACGCAACACATCGGTGCAGAAGCCCCGGGTGCAATAGCTGCCGTCGTCGGTTGTGATATGCGTTTTTGCAAACAATTCAAAATCATGCGCTTCATAAACGTATTCCCGGTTTCGGTATCCCAGAAACGCGGTATATTCCCGGTCCGGATATTTACAGTAAAGCGATTTTAAGGGCGCGATCCCGATCCCGCCGCCAACCAGCCACACCTTTTTCATGTTGTCCGCAAGCTGGAATCCATTCCCCAGCGGCATCAGTACATCGAGCGTATCTCCCGCGCGGACAAGCGAAAGAAGCTTCGTCCCCTTGCCAACAGTGTTATAGGCCAGGTGAACTTCCTTTTTTCCGAAATCTACATAGTTAATACTGATCGGCCTGCGCAGCAAAAGCTCTTTTGCATTCGGTATTTCAATGTGTGCAAACTGTCCTGGCCGGTAAAGCCGCAGGAAATCCTCTGTGCACGTAAGCTTCATCAGATAGGTATTCTGTGCAATCAGGTCGTTTGCGAGAACCTGCTCGGTAAAATGTTTTTTAATCATGACCTTCTCTTCCTGTCAATGAGCTCGATGAATTCGTCGAACAGGTAGGCCGTATCTTCCGGCCCAGGCGCCGCTTCCGGATGGAATTGAACCGTAAACATCGGATAACCGATATATTTTACGCCTTCAATCGTCTGATCGTTCCAGTTTTTGTGCGAAACGACCGCGCATGCCGGGAGTGACCGGCTCATAATCGTATATCCGTGATTCTGCGAGGTAATATACACCTTGTTTTTCTGCATATCCTTCACGGGATGATTTGCTCCCCGGTGGCCGTATTTCAATTTTTCCGTATCCGCCCCCATGGCAAGCGCCACAAGCTGGTGGCCGAGACAAATGCCAAAAATCGGCAGCTTGCCGATCAGCTGCTTCAGATTTTCAATGATCTCCGTGTTCACCTTCGGGTCTCCCGGCCCGTTGGTCAGCATCAGGCCGTCAAAGCCGCCCGCAATGATTTCCTGCGGGTTGGTCCGGGCCGGGAACACCGTAAGTGCACACCCGCGTTTTTCAAGGCTGCGAAGGATATTGCGTTTCAGTCCAAAATCGAGCACCGCCACCTTACGCTCTCCCGTGCAATACTGGTATTTCTCCGCACAGGTCGTCTCGTCGACCGGGCGCTCCACCTCAAACACCTTCATTTCCTCGATCTGGTGAACGGACGGAGGCACCTGCGTAATGATGCCGTGCATCGTCCCCTTATCGCGCAGCTTCCGCGTCAATTCGCGCGTATCGATGCCCGCAAGACCAACGATATCATAGCGCTCCAAATATTCCTGCAGGGTTTCCCGGCAATTCCAGTTGGAAGGCTCTTTACAAAGCTCACGCATGACGAACGCGCGTACCTGCGGCCCCGAAGACTCCGAGATCGTTTCATCGATCCCGTAATTCCCGATCATCGGATAAGTCATCGTTACAATTTGTCCGCAATAGGAAGGATCGGTCAGGACCTCCTGATATCCTGTCATGCCCGTATTGAATACGACCTCTCCCATAATATCAACTTTTGCTCCAAAGGCTTCCCCTTTGAATATCGTTCCGTCTTCCAGTGTCAGATACGCCATTGTCTTATGCTCCCTTATTCGTCGTATGAAATTCCATTTTTGTCAAAAGTATCGAGGATGTCGCGCTGCATTGCAAGTGTCGCTTCCCGCGCCGCCTTATCGAAGGGCATCTTCACATAGGCTTCATTGCGATAAGCGGTCAGTATCGCACGCGAATTGTTAACGATTCCGCCAAGACCCTTTTGGTCAAAATTCGGCAGCAGTCCTTCCGCACTGCCTCCCTGCGCCCCATATCCCGGAATAAGCACAAAAATATGCGGATGCGTCTCCCGGATACGTGCCGCCTGCTGCGGATACGTCGCCCCGATCACCGCTCCTACGGAAGAATAACCATAGGTCCCGATACACTCTTTTCCCCATTCCTGTACATAATCCGCCATGCGGTTATAAATCGTTTTATGCTCGAATTCAAGGTCCTGTATCTCTCCCGAACTCTTGTTAGAGGTTTTTACCAATACGAAAATTCCCTTGTCATATTTTTTGCAGTCTTCCACAAACGGAGCGATCCCATCCGTTCCAAGATAGCCGTTCACCGTCGCAAAATCCGCATTGAATACCGCAAGCTCCTCTTCCCCAATCTTCGTCCTGCCGATGTATGCGCTCGAATACGCCGTAGCCGTCGCACCGATATCGTTGCGCTTTACGTCCGCGATCACAATGAGTCCCGCGTTTTTCGCATAACGGATCGTATCGCGGAACGCCTTCACCCCCTCGCAGCCGTACATCTCGTAATAGGCCGCCTGCACCTTCACGGCCGGTACGATGTCCGCGATTGCATCCACCAGTGCACAGTTATACTGGAATATATTATTCGCCGCATAGGTAAGAGCGTCCGTCGAGAATTCATGGGACAGAAACTCCTGCGGAATATAATCAAACTTTGTATCGAGTCCCACGCAAATCGGGCTCTTTTTTTCTATAATCTGCTCAATCAGCTTGTCTATCATAGGTAAACTTCCCCTTCCTGATCGTATAGCATACGCGTCCCTTCAGTTCCATTCCCAGGAACGGGCTGTTTTTCGCTTTTGAGACGATCATGTCTTTATTATACACGAATTTCTCATTCATGTCGCATATCGCGATATCTGCGGGCCCATTTTTTTTGAGCTCGCCCCCTGCGGTCTTCAGCAGCTCATGCGGCCGCTTGGAGAGCAGCCGGGCAATATCCGTAAGCCCGATCACCCCCGTGTCAAGCAGATTGGTCACGGTAAGCGGGAACGCCGTTTCAAAGCCAATCATCCCGAAGGGTGCTTTCTCGATCTCCTGTGCCTTTTCCTCTTCGTTGTGGGGCGCATGATCGGTCGCGATCACGTCAATCGTCCCGTCGGCGATTCCTTCCCGCACAGCCAGCATATCCCCCGTCTCCCGAAGCGGTGGATTTACCTTTGCGTTTGGGTCCCTGTCCAATATTTTTTCATCCGTAATAGAAAAATAATGGGGACCTGTTTCGCATGTCACGGGCACGCCGTTCGCTTTTGCCCGCCGCACAAGCTCTACGCTGCCCGCCGTAGATACATGGCAAATATGGATCGGCGCCTCCAGCTTCTCCGCATAAAAAATATCCCGGGCAGTCATGGTCTCTTCAACAGCGCGCGGTATCCCGGCAATCCCCGCTTGGCGCGCATTTTCCCCGTCATGCACCACGCCGTTCCCGCGCTTGGCCAAATCTTCCTCGTGCAGCATCAGCGGCACACGAAGCTCCTTTGCACGCTCCATTGCCGCAAGGATCATTTTATCCTCGGCAACAGGCATCCCGTCATCCGAAAAAGCCACCGCACCCGCCTTGAGAAGCCCCGCAAAATCGGTAAGCTCTTCCCCACGCATCCCACGCGTAATCGCGGCGACCGGCAATACTTCCGCATAGCCCGACTTCTCCGCCTTTTCAATGATATATCTTACAATTTCCGCGCTATCCGTTACCGGTTTCGTGTTCGGCATACAGCACACGGCGGTATAGCCGCCCGCCGCCGCCGCGCGTGTACCGGTCATAATGTCTTCCTTGTATACAAGCCCCGGATCGCGCAGATGACAATGCAGTTCGAGAAATCCGGGAAACGCTACAAGACCGGTCCCGTCGATCACGCGGTCCGCATCCCGTACAAGTCCCGTCCCCATTTCCACAATACGCTCCCCTTCAATGAGGATATCTGCTCCTTTTTGAATGCCGTCTGCATTTACGGCCATGATATTTTTAATAAATATCGACATAAAACTCCTTCATAGAACAGCGGGCGGGATATCCCGCCCGCTCCATAACCTAGATATTCTTCGGAAGTACGATGTTGAGAATAATTCCCGCAAGCGCGCTCAGGAAGATATTCGAGAGCGTAAACGATTCCGAAAATTGGATGCCGCCGGAAAGGCCAAGACCAATGACCAGCATCAAGGAAACGATAATCAGATTGCGGCTGTGCGTGAAATCAAGCTTTGCCTCCGCCAGTGTCCGCAGGCCAATCGTCGCAATCATACCAAAGAGCAGGATCGATACTCCACCCATAACCGCGCCCGGTATAGAGCCGAGGAACGCGGTAAATACGCCGAAGAAGCTGATAATGATAGCAAATACCGCGGCAATGCGCAGCGTGACCGGGTTATAGTTTTTGGTCACTGCCAAAACACCCGTATTCTCGCCATAGGTCGTATTTGCAGGGCCTCCGAGGAAACCGGCGACCATTGTCGCGATACCGTCGCCCATCAGGGTCCTGTGCAGTCCCGGATCTTCCAGAAAATTCTTTCCAACCACGGCGCCGTTTGTCGTGATATCGCCGATATGCTCCATAAAGGTCACGATCGCAATCGGCGCGATGATACTCACCGAGGTCAAAACGCCCGCAGGTTCCAATTCATGTGTCAGGAAGATGTTGAACGGCGGTACCTGGAATCCAAGATTCGCACCATTCTGGAATCCGGAAAAATCCACCTGCCCCATCAACGCGGCACAGATATATCCCACCGCGATGGCAATGATGATCGGCACCAGCTTAAAAAATCCCTTTGCAAAAATTGAGATGACCACCATCGTCACAACTACGATCAACGCAATCACCCAGCGCATCCATAAAATATCCGCGACGCCCTCGGCAGCTGGCGCGGTAATGATATTGTTGAATGCGGTCGGTGCGAGCGTAAGGCCGATTACCATAATCATCGGGCCCGTTACGACCGGCGGAAAAATCGACATCACGCGCTTTACGCCTACAAGCTTTACCACAAGCGCAAGAATCAGGTACAGTGCGCCCGCCGCCATGATGCCGATGGCCACATACGGCAGCGCCGCTTGGTAGGCCGGCGATGCAAGATACCCCTCCACCGACGGATCAACACCGCTGATCTGGGTCGCCACAATCACAATCACGCCGATAAATGCGAAGCTCGAACCAAGAAACACCGGCACCTTACCCTTTGTAACCAGGTGAAAAATCAGTGTGCCGATACCCGCGCAGCAGATTGCCACCGCAGGATTGAGCCCTGTGAGAAGGGGAACCAATACCGTCGCGCCAAACATGGCAAACAGGTGTTGGAACCCGAGAATCAGCTTTTTGCCGATTCCGCGTTGTTGGTCTAGTGAATTTTCCATATGATACCTCCCAATACAATATGAATAATGAATCCTTCTCCCCGCCGCTTCCTTTGGCAGCGGCAAGAGTATGAAAAAACCTTATCTGCATGATAAGGTTCAATCACCGTTTTTAAGGTCGCAAATATCGACGCTTTCCTCCCCGTCAAACTCCATGACCTTGACCGAAATGAGCTCATGTGCCGCCGTCGGTACATTTTTCCCGACAAAGTCAGCACGAATCGGGAGCTCGCGGTGTCCCCGGTCAACCAATACCGCAAACTTGATAAAGTTCGGCCGCCCCAGGTCCATGATCGCGTCCATTGCCGCACGCGCTGTCCGCCCCGTATAAAGCACGTCGTCGAACAGGACGATTTTTTTGCCGTTGACATCAAATACAAGGTTTGACGCTCCCACAACGGGCTGATCGGAGCCATGCGTAAGATCGTCACGGTAAAACGTGATATCCAGCGTGCCGATCGGGATCGTAACGCCTTCAAACTCATGGATATATCCAGCGATTCGTTGGGCAATGGTCACGCCGCGCCGGGCAATCCCAATAAAAACAAGGTCTTTCGCGCCCTCCGTATTTTCGATGATCTGGTGGGCAATGCGCTTCAGCGTGCGCTGCATCGTCTCTCCGTCCATAATCGTCGTTTTTCTGTTGCCTTCCATCCGTTTTCCCCCATCAAAAAAGCCTTCCCGCATCATTTCCGGACGCAGCAAGGCACACAAAAAACGAACTTTGATATGTCACCTTACGGCCTCTCAGCGGACCAGTTTAAAGGTATGGTTTTCTTCTTACTTAGTATAGCAAATTTTATTCCATGGTTCAATCTGTTTTTACATTTTTTTTAATTTTGCAAGCACTGCTGTGAAATATTCCGGCAAAGGTGCTTCAAATATCATTCTTTCACCTGTCCGCGGATGTGTCAGCTCCAGTTTTCTTGCGTGCAAAAGCTGGCCGCTAAGGCCAAAGCGATCCTTTTGCCTGCTGTATACCGGATCGCCGGCCACCGGATGCCCGATATGCTTCATATGAACGCGAATCTGGTGAGTCCGCCCCGTTTCCAGTTCGCATTCCACAAGGGTATATTCCCCATAGCGCTCAAGAATCCTGTAGCGCGTAACAGCCTCGCGCCCTCCTGCCTTCAGCACCGCCATTTTCTTCCGGTTTCGCGGGTCGCGTCCGATCAGCGTATCCACAACTCCGTCATTCGCCTTTATATTGCCATATACAAGCGCCCAATAGATACGCCTTGCTTTTTTGTCTGCGATCTGCTCGGAAAGCGCCTTGTGGGCTGCGTCATTCTTGGCAATCACCAAAAGTCCCGACGTATCCTTATCAAGCCTGTGAACAATCCCCGGACGCAGCTCCCCGTTGATCCCGGAGAGGTCTCCAATATGGTACAGGATTGCATTTACGAGGGTCCCGTCATAGTTTCCCGGCGCGGGATGCGTCACCATGCCCTGCGGTTTATTGATGACCGCGATATCACTATCCTGATAGACGATCTCGAGGGGAATATCCTGCGGTGCCACAGACGTCCCTTCCACCTCAGGAAGCCTGAGGACGATTTCGTCCCCTTCCTTTACCTTGGTGCCTGCTTTTGTCCTCTCTCCGTTGAGCGTAATGTGTTCCTGTTCGATCAAGCTCTTTAAAAAAGAACGCGAAAATTGCGGATATTCTTCCGCAAGATACGCGTCCAGCCGCTGATTTTTTGAAAACTTAACCTTGTTCCTTAGTATTGTCATCTTTTGTTTCCGTCTTTTTGTGCTTATCCCAGAACCACAGCACCCAAACGCCCAGCATCACCGCGCCGAACGTCACAAAACAGTCGGCGACATTAAAAACCGCGAAGTTTACGAACGAAAACTGCATCATATCCGTAACATAGCCCTGGACGATCCGGTCGATCAGGTTGCCGATTGCACCGCCCGCAATAAACGTCATGGCAATATTGAACAGCTTCGAGTTCGCCTGTTTCTTATATTTGAACAGAAGAAAAATAACAACAGCGGCCATCACGGCTGAAAGAAGTGCCAGTAGCCATGTCCCATTGCTGAACATGCTGAATGCCGCGCCCGTATTCTGCACATGCGTAAAATCCATAAAGCCCGGAATAAACGTCACGCTTCCGCCCACCGGAAGGTTTGCCACCGTAAAATATTTCGCGATCTGATCCCCGATCACGATCGCCGCGATTAACAGTACATAAATCATAATATGCGCTCCATTTTCTATAGTCAATGGGTATTATATCATATCCTGGGCAAAAAAAATACCGCCTGGGTAAAACAGGCGGCATCCGTAAATAGCGCTTATTCGTCGATAATTTCATTGACGATCTCTTGAAGGTTTGCGGTGCTCTGCTTAAAGTCATGCTCCGTCTCTTCCTTCGACTGTTTGAGGATTTCGTTCAAATGAATTGATGTATTCTGTGAATCGTTATCGATATCAGCCATCTGGCTTGTCAAACTGCTGATCGACCGGCTGATCTCCGTTGCCTGATGCTTTAAAACTTCTTCGTCATCCAGTTTGGATTCCACAAACGCCATCTGCTCATCCAGGAACAGGCGGAACCGCTTTTTATAATCCGCGACCTGCTTCTCATAACGGCGTATCTCCTGCTTGGCCGCCTCCATACGAAGCTGCGTGCTCTCAATGACGGTTTTTGCGTTCTGATTCGCAACGTCCATAATTTTCTGGGCTTGCAATTCAGCCTTTTCAATATATAGCGTTGCATTTCTCTGCGCCGTAATTACCGTGGCCATCAGTTTTTCTTCCACATTCTCAAGTTTGTCCGCTTTTTGCTTCAGACGTGCGACCTCGGATTTCAGCTCTTCATTTTTTGCAATGATATTTTCATTTTCTTCCAGCAGGGATTCAAACTGCTTAATAATTTCGTCCAGGAATTCATCAACCTGCTCCTGGTCGTAGCCATTGAACTTTTTAGAAAATTCTTTTTCCAGTATATCCTTGGGTGTGATATTCATCGGTTTACCTCAATTACTATTTGGTTCAGTCCCGCTCCAGATAACCGCCAAAGCCAAAATCATCAACCGATTCTGCGGCATTCGTAGAAACGTCGACATTATATGGCGCTACCACAAAGATGTTCCTTGCCGCTTTCCGGATATTTCCATTGAGCGCATAAACTGCGCCGCTCACGAAGTCAAGGATGCGCTGTGCGACATCGGTATCAAGCTCGTCGAGATTGATGATAATCGGCTTCTTTTCCTTCAGGTTATCGATAATGCTTTGGGTGTCTTCGTAAGAAACCGGCTTATAAATCAATACGCGCACCTTGCTGGTATCCGGGATCCCGACTACCTTGCCCGTATCGCCTCTATGCTCTCTGGCTTTCTTTGCAAATTTCTTTTCTTCCACCGGGGCTGGCTCATAATCGTCCGGCGGGAAGCTCATATCGTCATCCATCATATCCTGATCCTCATATTCTTCTTCATATTCTTCTTCATCCGTCGGTTCCAGTCCGATGAAAGAAAGCAATTTGTCTCCGATCTTAGCCATGCATCAAGCCTCCTACTTATTTATAAATTCTGCTGCCGAAAATGGCCGTACCTACACGCACCATGTTCGATCCTTCCAGAATCGCGTCCTCATAATCATTGGACATTCCCATTGAAAGATATTGAAATCCGGGAAACTCCTTTTTCTTCGCATCATACAACGCTTTTGCCTGTGCGAAAATCTTCCGCAAATACATCCTGTCGTCCGTATAAGGCGCTACGGTCATAAAGCCCTTCAAGCGAATCCGGTCGAAATCTGCAATCTGATCTAAAAAGACATCCACCTGCTCTAAATATAAACCGGATTTGCTCTCCTCTTTCGCAATATTTAATTCAATAAGCACATCGAGATAAGCATTTTTCTTCAAGCATTCCTTCTGCAATTCCTGCGCCAGCGAAAGACGGTCCAGCGAATGTAATAACGCTACTCCATTATTAATTATATACTTAACTTTATTCGTTTGCAACTGCCCAATCAGGTTCCATTCAATATCTTTGGGCAGGACCTCACTTTTTTTCAGAAATTCCTGCACACGGTTCTCTCCGAAGCATCTCAACCCTTCACGATAGGCCGCTTCCACCATGTCCGCATCCACGGTTTTCGATACGGCGACAAGACTGATCTCCTCCTGTTTCCGTCCGGCCCGCTGCGCGGCAGACGCAATATTTTCCCGTACTTTTGCAATATTTTCCGCAAGTCCCATCCATTTACACCTCAACATGCTGACGTTCGGCCAGAAGGCTGTCTGCCTCTGCCGGAGTTACGATCGCGTTTCCGTCCTTAATGATATCCACCGTAACAGGAACAAACGTTTTTTCACGCCCCACCACAACGTTTACTCCCGTAACTCCATCCTTCTCCTTCAACGCTTTTTCCGGAACCTTAAGCCCGGTAAATTGAGTAAACACTCTCGTGTCCGCCCTGCGCACATTCAAAAGCTCTCCAATATCATCCGATATCTCAATCACATAAAGATAATCGTTTTCTTCTTTTACTGTCCCCGATACAACGCCCTGATATTGCCGTTCGACATAATCGTTAAAGGCAATCGAAAATTCGCGGTCGTTGGTAAATTCAGGAATCTCCTCCTCAGAGCGAATGACCAGATACCATTTGTAGCTGTTTACCAACCGATAGGCGGGCTGTTCCGTTTCCTCACCCTGCGTCTCCTGGCTGCCCGTGGTGCCATTGAGGATGTCGAGGATATCCGAAGATTTGATGTTTTCAATATTCGCTGCGTTCAGCACATCCTCCGCGCCGTCAAAATAATAGCTCACTACCCCGGCCGTCGGCGCCGTCAGCTGCTGCCTCCAATTGTTCACACGTCCCTGTATTTCCTCTTCTTGCGTATAAAAATCCTGCAGTTGTTGGTCCGGATTCACATTCTCTTTCAGGTAATTCTGCTTACTCGCCATCAGGGATTTCAGTTCGCGTTCGGCCGTTACAACATCCCCCTCTGCCGTGCCGTTTATAATACCGCGGAGTTCCGCTGCTTTTGCCGTGATCTCATTTTGCAGATTGGCCAAGTCCTCGGACTGAAAAACATTTTCCTGATATTGCTCGATTTTTGTCTGGTAATCAATCAGGTCATTCATGACCTTTTCATTATACCCCCATTTATAGACTTCCATAACGGGGGCTTCCGCTTCCACACGTTCTCCCTCCGAAACAATATAATTGGCCTTCCCATAATTTTGTGCAAAAACGACTTGTTCGTCCCTCACTACAACGGCAGCGGCCTCCGCCTCAAAGGGAATGGTCCCCTGCTCCACCTCCGCCGTCTGAATATTGAAAACAAAAAAGAGAACGACAACTGCAACCACTGCGATAGCGCCAATAAATAGGTAAAATTTGGTGTTTGCACGTCTTCTCCGTTTTAATGCCATATTATGCGATCCTTCTTCAAATCGTCTCGATACTACCACATTCGGTAGCTACAGGCATATTATACCACAATTTGATGAATTATCATAGCTTTAATGTCACATCTACAGTATTTCCGTTTTCACTGTAATGGAAGCTGTCGGTCATCATCTTCACAAGATAAACGCCGCGGCCGTTTTCATGCATAAGGAGTTCCCCGGACGTTACGTTGCGCGCTACCACAGGCCCCGTTTCAAATCCGCTTCCATTGTCTGCGAGCACAATGTGCAGCCTGTCCTTCCCATATTCCGCCTGAAGCTTCACTTCATTCGCATCGGAATATTTAAATATATTGACTACCAGCTCGCTCAACACAAGGCGAATCCGGTACATTTGCTCATCATCGAGCTTTTTTTCCCGTTCAACTCCTCTGATGACCGAACGAATCGCTTCATTTAATTCATTCAGACTGAACAACCTTTTACTTACCAACAAAATTCCATACCCCTAATGCTTTTTCTAAGGTATTCATACCCTTTAAAAAAAGCAAGTAACGAAACAAATGTAAATTAATTTTGAACACAGCCTCACGAATCCGCCGTACTGTCTCACAGCGGGCATCCATTTGCCTATTTTTTATATACCATCGCCAACTTGTTGAGGATTTTTCTCTCCATGCGCGATACCTGCATCTGCGAAACATTCAACATATCCGCGACCTGTTTCTGCGTTTTGTTCCCAAGGTAACGCTGCTCGATGATCTTTTTTTCCGTATCATTCAAAAGACTCATACAGTAATTGATAAAATCATGGTTTTCAACATGCTCGAAGCTCGCATCTTCCTGGCCGAGAACATTTCCGAGGGAAAAATTTTCACTGTCCGCCGCAAGCGCGCTGTCAAGCGATAGAATATTATCGGCCTGCTGCATTTCAAGCACTTCGAGCACGCGTTCCACAGAAAGGTCCATCTCCTCCGCAATTTCCCGCGGCGACGGCTTTTTCCCATTGCGCGCCATATATTCCTGCGTATACAGCTTGATCTTTTTCAGCTGCTCCGTATCCCGCCGCGGAAGACGCATTACCCTCGACGAATCCCTGAAATAGTTTTTGATCTCGCCAATCAGGGATGGAGTTGCATAACTGGAAAATTTAATTTCCCGTTCCGGCTCAAAACGCTCGATCGCCTTTACAAGCGCAAGACTCGCAACCTGAAAAAGGTCTTCATAATCTACTCCCCGGCCCGCAAATTTTTTTGCGGCGATTTCTGCGATATACAAATACCGCTCAATCAATATATTCCTGATGTCTACATCATGATTTTTTACATATAGCTTAAACAGCTCGTCGCTGTCCATTTTCGTATAATCCGCCACTGAAAAACTCCTCGTTTACGCCATCGGCTTTTTACCGAAGGAAACCGCCTTCAGCATTCCGTCTTCTTCTTCAAACACCGCATCGTCGCTTAGGGACTGGATCATCAGCTTACTGATCTCTTCACTGAAACCCGTGCATTCAGTACATTCTTCGCATACGATCTGCCGCCCTTCCCCGCGCACCGTAACAGATACGTGGTCGCCGCAGTCCACTACGATTTCCAGTGTTTCGCTTTTTTGTCTGCATAAGAATAAAATACAAGACTCCGCAACGCATGTTTTCAAATCTTCAATTTCATCGACGTCATACGCGCTGTTGCACGCAATTCCCGCCACAGCAAGTCGAATTGCCTTCAAATACTCCCGTTTTGCCGGGAACTGCATCTTTACCGTATCAGCCATTATTCAGCCACCTCAATTTTAAAAACGTTTGTAAGGCCAGTTACATCAAAAATTTTAAACAGATAGGGCTTCAGATCCCTGATTTCCATCGTGCCGCCATATTCTTTTACTTTTTTCAAAATACTGACGAGAACGCCGAGCCCTGTGGAATCAATGTACCGGAGTTCACCGCATCCTATCGAAACATCCGTTTTGTGTCCCTCGATCGCCTCGTCCATTCTACGCTTAAACTCGCTTACGCTGTTCAGATCGAGGTCTCCGTTCAAAGTCACTAAAATTTTGTTTTTCTGGTCATCGAAATTCACTTGAATATCCAAAACTACACCTCCGAGATAATAGATCATTTCTGTACCTGTTATTGATAAACATCGATCTGTTTCATTAAACAAAAAAACAGGGGAATTTGAACTCCCCTGTTTTGTGTTTTGGATTTTTTGATCTGTCAGACAATACCCTGCGCCATCATAGCGTTTGCCACTTTCTTAAAGCCTGCAATATTCGCGCCGGCGACGAAGTTATCCTTGAAACCATATTCCTCGCTCGCCGCTTCGCACTGCTTATAGATATTGATCATGATCTGATGCAGCTTTTCGTCCACTTCTTCAAACGTCCACGGAAGACGCATGCTGTTCTGCGTCATCTCGAGCGCCGACGTTGCAACGCCGCCCGCATTGGCCGCCTTGCCGGGCGCAAACAGAACGCCGGAAGATTGGAACACATTCGTTCCTTCAATCGTCGTTGGCATGTTTGCACCTTCGCCGACCGCATAGACCCCGTTCTTTACAAGAATTTGAGCGGATTCCTCATCGATCTCATTCTGCGTCGCACACGGAAGTGCGATATCGCACTTGATCGTCCATATTCCCTTGCAGCCCTCATGATATTCCGCGCCCTTCACAATGTCGGCATATTCCTTGATCCGGCCGCGGCGCACTTCCTTGATCTCCTTGACGACGTCAAGCTGAATGCCGTTCGGATCGTACACATATCCGGACGAATCGGAGAGCGCGATGACCTTCGCGCCATACTGCTGCGCTTTTTCCGTTGCATAGATCGCAACATTGCCGGAACCGGAAACAACGACCTTCGCATCCCGGAAAGATTTCCCTTTTGCTTCGATTACTTCTTTCATAAAATAGACAAGACCGTATCCCGTCGCTTCTTTTCGTGCGAGGCTGCCGCCATATTCAAGGCCCTTCCCGGTCAGGATGCCGCTGTATTCGTTCCTGATCTTTTTGTACATCCCGAACAGGTAACCGATTTCACGTGCTCCTACGCCGATATCGCCTGCCGGAACGTCCGTATCGGCTCCGATATGGCGGTAAAGTTCCGCCATGAAAGCCTGGCAGAAGCGCATTATTTCATTGTCGCTCTTTCCCTTAGGATCAAAATCACAGCCGCCTTTACCGCCGCCGATCGGCGTACCTGTAAGGCTGTTTTTGAACACCTGTTCAAATCCGAGGAATTTAATGATGCCGAGGTTTACGGACGGATGGAAACGCAGGCCTCCCTTATACGGCCCGATTGCGCTGTTGAACTGGACGCGCATACCACGGTTTACATGCACGGCGCCGCTGTCGTCCACCCACGGCACGCGGAACATAACAACCCGCTCCGGTTCGACAAGCCGTTCCAAAAGCGCGGCCTTTTCATATTCCGGATGTTTTTCAAATACCGGCGCAAGCGTTCCGAGCACTTCGGTAACTGCCTGTATAAACTCCGGTTGATCTGCATTCTTTTCTTTTACCTGGCTTAATACATTTTGTACATAAGACATTTTACAAACCTCCATTGCTTTGCTTTTTCTTTAATCATTACTTTGACATTATATCAGTAATAAAATTCAAAAACAAGAGATTCCATGCGATTTATAGCGTTTATTTTTCTGTTTTTTGCAATTTTTCATTTTTTTCTTTCAAATTTTGTTGCATTTTGTAACAATCTTGCGTTTCCAGGTTCAATTTGTTACAATAAAACAGATTTAAATCGTTATATTGGTAGGGACCAATAAATTGCGGAGGCAGCACTGCTTATGGCGGTGTTGCTTTTGTATTTCCGTAAAAATTCCCCACCATTTATTCATTGTCATGCCCGTCCTCCATAGTGTATAATGAAAACAATTCCTATGGAGAGTAAGTATGAAGGTAGAATGGAATAAAAAATATACGACCATTGCTGTTTATACTGTTATTGTGGCGGCGATCGTTACAATGATTGTTTTATTTTTCCTGAACCTCCAGTTTTTCGGCAATGCGGTTGCGGCTTTTTTCACGATACTGATGCCTTTCATCGTCGGCTTTTGTATTGCCTACCTCTTGGTCCGTCCATGCCGCTTTGTGGAAAATCACTGGTTTGCTTTCATCGAGCGAAAGCGCCCTCATCCACGCGTGCGCCGCTCCCTCGCTATTCTCACGGTTATCCTAATTGCGTTCGCGATCTTTGCATTGCTGGTTTATTTCATCATCCCGCAGGTAGTTGCCAGCCTGACAATGTTGTTCAATAACATTCCCATGTACCTCGACCAGCTTCAGGAATCCGTGGTCGGCTTGCTCCAGTCATGGAATCTGTATACGCCTGAGGTCGCGGACCAGATCGCCAACCTGCGCAGCACTGTACTCGACCTCACATCCTTTTTTGACAAACTGATGGGCAGCCTGCCCGGTATGATTACGAGCGTGGGCACCGGATTATTCAACTTCTTTGTCGGTCTGATCGTCAGTATTTATGTCGTTTTTGCCCGCGAGAAATTTAAGCGGCAAGCTAAAAAATTGACCTATGCACTTTTTACACCAGGCTTCGCGGACCGATTCCTCGATGTGCTTCGGTATTCCAACAACGTATTTCTGGGATTTATCAACGGCACCTTGATCGATGCTGCCTTCGTCGGGATCACTACCTTCATTTTTATGACGGTTTGCCAGCTCCCCTATGCCTTGCTTATTGCGGTCATTATCGGCTGCACGAATATCATTCCATTTTTCGGACCATTTCTGGGCGCCATCCCGAGTGCTGTCATTCTATTGATCGTAGATCCGTTATATGCCCTCGCATTCGTTATTTTTATCCTCATTCTGCAGCAGATCGACGGAAACGTCGTAATGCCAAAAATTGTGGGACTCAATATCGGTATGTCCGCCTTTTGGGTACTGTTTGCACTGATCCTGTTTGGCGGTTTATTCGGATTCTGGGGAATGCTCCTCGGGGTTCCGGTCTTTACAATCATCTATTCTTTGATTAAGACCTGTATCAACCGCTCATTGGAAAAGAAGGGCATCTCTCCCGAGAAGTATAATTCTCCGGAAGATGTAACCAGGAAGCGCTCCAAACGCAAAAGAAAAAAGGCAGCCGCTGAAAGGGAGCGGTGAAATCAAAAACCGACAGGGCAAACTGCCGGTTTTTGGTTGCTTATTAAATAGATAAGGGAATATATCTCACGAAATTTTTACTCCAACAATCTCCTGTCCTCTTGTGCCCACAACAAGCATATCGTTAAAGACAGCTGGCGACGCTTCAATATTCGCCCCGAAATTCAAACGGGAAAGCAGCGTCCCCTTGCGGGCATCCAGCAGATCCATATCGCCCTCTGAATTGCACACGACAATATATGCGTTTCCGTCCGGATCGTAAATATCCACTGGCGAACTCCATACGTATCTGCCCGTATGGTATCTCCACACCTCTTCCCCGGTCTTTTTGTCAAGCGCGACAAGAATCCCCGCGCGAACCTGCGGAGTACGCGCGACCGGAAAAATGACAAGGTCGGAGATGCTGTGCTTTCCGCTCACGCACGTTGCCTGCACGCCGCCTGAGATACCCGCGACCGTATTGCACAGGTAGGTATGCTTCCATACATATTCGCCCGTAATTGCATTGATCTTAAATATCGGTACATCTCCAAGCTTCAGCCTGGGGCTTGCCGTCCAGTGCAGCGAGGTAGCAATATAAAGATAAGGAACGCCTTCTTCCACGCTGAAGACGGGCGAACCATTCGTATCATCCACCACATCCTGTGCCCATATAATCTTCATAGTATTGATATCAATGCACATCAGGTTACCGCCGTTGTCCGCGATATAAAGATAATTGTCCCACATCACGCCGCTGTCTTCCATTCCCAGCCAATAGTTCTGTTCACTGGAGCGGTAGGTTTTATAACGTAGTTTTACGGTCTCTGAAGGATCGATCGAAAGTTCGCCCGTCTCACGATTGAATTTCGTGTTCAGTTTCATTGTATAAAGAATGCCATTTTCCCCAGGCGCAATCAGTGTATCCGCCGCTTCAGCCACTAACACGGAGCTGTCGTAGCCATGAAATTTCCGCAGCGCGAAAGGATCGTTAGCGCCAAATTCGTATAGCTTTTTACAGTTAATCAGATTGTAAATAAAGCCGCGTGCCGGCTCGTCGCCGCAGGAATCCCCCGGCCCCAGGTATAACATCGGGATACCGCGCGGATCAAGTGCTCCCGCTCCCTTGAAGGGCAGGCCTACAAAAAGATCATCGCGCGTCTTTTCACCATCCTCAATATCGATGAAATAGACATTCCCGTCCATCGTCGAATAAATCGCCTCCGTAAGGCCCTCTTTCTCCTTTTTATGCGGATAGATATTCATAAGCTTGCGAAGCTCCGGAGTCCATCGCACGATAAGCGGCTGCCCTGTCCACCCGCTTCCCGTCCAATAACCCTTTCCATAGCCCTTTTGCAGTCTTCCAGTGGAAACCGACCATTTCTTTTCCAGTTTTTTCGGCCGTGAAGGAAGTTCTCCGAAAGCCGCTCCGCTCCTCAGGTTATCCCCACGGAAGGTAACGATACCTTCCATTTTTGTATAGTCTTCCCCCGGCTGAAAAGCGATTGTCTCCAGCCGCTGGTATTCTGCCTGAATCTTTCCATTCACTTCAAGATTGCATTCAATCCCCAGGTCATCCTGTGTCGTTCCCTTTACAGGATGGGGCTTGTCTTCCGGGCCGGTCTGCTCCAGAGCTTCATAGCGGTAAACTTTATCAAACCGCCGGAATATCCGCAGGAAAAAAAGCACGACCGTATCCAGCGCCATCATAAATATCCGAAACCAACGACTTGTTTTCATTTATTGTTCTCCCTCGATACAAACCAGTTTATTTCTGCTCATTCAACAGTTTTTTCTTCAGGTTGTAAAGCTCGTCCGATAAATCCACCTTGTAAAGATGCGGACGTTTAATCCTTTTGAACTCATCCCAAAAACTCGCCATATCCTTTTTGGCATATTCTTGGATTTCTTTCAGGGAAGGCGATTCATAAACCTGCTTTCCGTCCACGAATACCGGCACCAGCAAATCCCGAAGCTCATAATCTGTAAGCGTCATTTTCTTCCACGTCTCAATCGGATCGAAAATTGTAAGGGGTTTGTGAGTATCTATCGTTTCATTCTCGAGCATAATCAAATCGGCAATCGCCATATGGTCTTTTCTGCTATAGATACGTACCACCTTCTTGATACCGGGATTGGTAATCTTCCATACATTTTCACTGACTTTGAGCTTGGGAACAATCTGTCCGTTTTCCACATTTGCGCTCAGCTTATATACCCCTCCCAGCGCGGGATGGTCGTGACCGGTAATCAGCCGGGTCCCTACGCCCCAAACATCAATTTTGGCTCCCTGCTGTTTGAGGTCCGCAATGGTATATTCATCAAGATCGCTCGATGCGAAAATCCGTGCATTGGTAAATCCCGCATCATCGAGCATTTTACGAGCCTGCTTTGAAAGATAGGCCAAGTCCCCAGAATCGAGGCGTACGCCCACCGGTTCATATCCCTTTTCCCGCAGTTCCTTGAAGACGGTAATCGCATTAGGGATACCGCTTTTAAGCGTATCGTAAGTATCCACAAGGAGCATGCAGCCCGAGGGGAACGTATTGGCATAGGCGCGGAATGCGGAAAGCTCGTCCGGGAAGCTCATTACCCAGCTGTGCGCATGCGTGCCCGCCGCCGTCGCGCCGAACATTTGCGCCGTAAGCACGTTTGATGTGGAGGTGCAGCCGCCGATGATCGCTGCGCGCGCGCCGTAGATACCGGCATCCGGGCCCTGTGCGCGCCGCAGGCCGAATTCAAGTACCGGATCTCCCTGCGCCGCATACACCACCCGGCTTGCTTTGGTGGCGATCAGAGTCTGGTGGTTGACAAGGTTCAGCAACGCGGTCTCCACAAGCTGCGCTTCGCTGATCGGCGCTCTCACACGCACCAGCGGTTCCATTGGAAACACTACAGTCCCCTCCGGAATCGCATAAATTTCTCCCGTAAAGCGGAATCCCCGCAAATAGTCCATGAATTCCTCATCAAACAGGTTCAACGATCTCAGGTAATTGATGTCTTCTTCCTCAAACCTTAAGTTGTTGATAAGCTCGATCACCTGTTCGAGGCCTGCGCATACTGCATAATTGGTCTCGTCTCCCTGACGGCGGAAAAAGAGATCGTATACCGCTTTCTCGTTGTGCTTCCCCGCTTTAAAATATCCATACATCATGGTGAGCTGATACAGGTCCGTCATCATCGTTAAATTTCTCACAACACACACCTCTTGCATCAAAATTTAAGGGCGGAAAAATCCGCCCAGTTTAATCTTCCTATGCTTCCGCCTTCTTAAAATCCTTGCAATACCGTCCCTCGTAAAGCACATCCGGCTTATTCCGCTTGCGCATTACAAGAATATATACGATGCCAATAATCACCAGAATCAACGAAAGGAACTGCGACACCGGCATCCCAAAACTCGTCTGCAGGGTGGATATGCGAATCCCTTCGATCCAGAAACGGCCAATGCCGTACCCAATCAGATACATTGCAAAAACGTTTCCGTCATGCTTTGCCCTTCGTGCATAAACAAGGAGCAGGACCATCACGCCAATATCCCACATGCTCTCATAGAAAAACGTCGCCTGTACCCACTGATCGATCACCCATTCCGTACCGGTAAAGCGCTCCTGAATATACACCGCATAGGGGAAAAACTGCAAATTCGGATCCGTAACAATATTGCCGAACGCTTCCTGATTGACAAAATTTCCCCAGCGCCCGATGGCCTGTCCAAGGACGAGCCCCGGTGCGCAGATATCGAGCAGTCTGCCCAAGGGAAATTTCCGCCACCTCGACAAAATAAGCGCTGCTATTACACCACCGATAATCGCCCCGTAAATCGCAATCCCGCCGTTCCATATGGCAACGATCTCCTCGGGATGCTGGGAATAATAATCCCATTCAAACGCGACGTAGTAGATACGCGCCCCCACAATTGCCAGCGGAAGTGCCAGAATCATAAAATCGACCAGCAATTCCGAAGTATAGCCGCGGCGCTTTGCTTCATATACCGCCAGAAGCACACCCGCGACAATGCCCACAGCAATCAGTATTCCATACCAGGCAATATCCAGCCCTTCGATCCCAAATAAATTGTGAATCGCTATCTTATCCGGAGCACCCATTTCAATTTCCTCACGCAGTCTCTATTTTTGCTGCATCTTTCAGGTTCAGTTCTTCGATCGCCCATTCGCGCATCTTGAATTTCTGTATCTTCATGCTCGCCGTCATCGGAAAATCCTTAACGAAGCGAACATAACGCGGAGCTTTGAAACGGGACAGCCCGTTTTTGACGAACTCAATCATTTCTTCTTCCGTCGCTTCCGCGTCATCCTTCAAAATGATGCACGCCAGCACCTCTTCACCATAACGCTTATCCGGCACGCCGATCACCTGTACGTCACGCACTTTGTCATTCGTATACAGGAATTCTTCGATTTCACGCGGGTAAATATTCTCGCCGCCGCGGATAATCATATCCTTCAGGCGGCCTGTGATTTTGAAGTACCCGTCCTTATCCATAGTGCCGAGGTCTCCCGTATGCAGCCATCCATCCTTGTCGATAGCCTGCGCCGTCGCCTCCGGCATTTTGTAATATCCCTTCATCAGGTTATAGCCGCGCGCAACGATCTCCCCTTGCGTATCAAAAGGCGCATCCTCGCCTGTCTCCGGATCAATGATTTTTGCTTCTACATGCGGAATTTTTCTGCCTACCGTCGCAACACGCACCTCAATCGGATCGTCCGTGCTTGTCATGGTGATCGCCGGTGAAGATTCTGTCTGCCCATATGTAATCGTAATTTCCTGCATGTTCATATCCGACATGGCACGCTTCATGAATTCAATCGGGCAGGGCGAACCCGCCATGATGCCTGTCCGCAATGTTGAAAAATCATATTTATCGAAATCGGGATGATCCAGCATAGAAATAAACATCGTCGGCACACCGTGTACTGCCGTACATTTTTCGCTCTGGATCGCTCCCATCACCTTAAGCGGATTAAAGTGGTCGATCAGAATCATCGACGCCGCATGCGTATATGCCGCCATCACACCCAGCACACACCCAAAGCAGTGGAACAGCGGCACGGGAATACACAGCCTGTCCTCGTGTGTCAGCTTCATGCAATCCCCGATCGCCATCCCGTTATTGACCAGATTATAGTGCGTCAGCATCACGCCCTTGGGAAAACCGGTCGTTCCCGAGGTATACTGCATATTGATTACATCATGGATATCGAGTTCACGCTTTCTCGCTTCAAGCTCTTCCGGGCTGACCCTATCCGCAAACGCATAGATATCGTTCCATTGATACATCCCCGGGTGCTTTTCCTCATCGAGAAAAATTACATTTTTAAGATATGGCAGACGTTCGGAAGAAAGCTGTCCCGGTTCAGATTCCCGCAGCTCCGGGCACAGGCCATAAATATGGTTTACATAATTGTTATCCTTCACGCCTTCCATCATAATGAGCGTCATGGTGTCGCTCTGCTTCAAGAGGTATTCGAGCTCAAACTGTTTGTAGTTCGTATTGACTGTAACCATTACCGCCCCCATCTTGGCGGTAGCGAACTGCGTAATCATCCACTCGGGATAATTGCTGGCCCAGATTGAGACCTTGTCTCCCTTCCCGATCCCCATGCCCATAAATGCGCGGGCAACGAGGTCTGTGAGCTCATTAAATTCCTTATAAGAATAACGGACGTCCAGATACGGCGAGACCAGACAGTCCTGATCCGGGTACAGTCCCGCTTGCTTTTCCAGCAAATCGCCAATCGTTATTTCCATCAATGCAGACATATCAGTGCCTCCTTGAAAATTCATTCAAACTTAACTTTTTCATTTTATCAAAAAAGAATTCGTTGCGCAACATGCGCCCCCAAAAGAATTTTTTGACACGGACGGGAAAAACGATGCTTGACAGCTCCGCAAAACAATGTTACGCTATTCACGAAACAAAACAATGTTTCGTTATACGAAGGGCGAAATCTTGCCGCGCTGCTGGGCAAATGCCTCTGCTGGGCAAATGCCTCTGCTGGGTAAATGCCTCGCCGGGCAAATGCCTGCCGGGTACTGCACTACCGCAGCACTACAGCACCATAGGATTGCGGCGCCATGATGTTCAACAGTATTTCGGCACGCCCCAGCACCTAAAACACACGGCAATATTGCAGCGCCATAACGCCCCGCGAAACGACCCCGCGGCGGAACAAGAATGCAAAGGCGCTGAAAGGAGCGAAAGGACACTATGAATACCAACCATCTAATTTCAAAAAAGGACCTGCTGGCGGTGATGGGCATTTCATACGGACAGCTTTACCGCTGGAAACGCCAGCGGTTGATTCCGGAGGAGTGGTTCATCAAACAATCCGCGTATACGGGACAGGAAACTTTTTTCCCGCGCGAACAAATTTTGAGCCGTATTCAGTCTATTTTGGAGCTTAAGGACAAGTATTCTCTGGATGAGCTTGCAAGACTGCTCTCTCCCGGAACATCGGATACGGAATTTTCACGCGGAGAGCTCGAAGATTTTGCCGAGATCGACCAAGAGCTTTTAGGCGGCCTGCCCAAAGACAGAAAATATACTTATCCGGAGCTTGGTTTCTTGTCCGCCCTTTCCGCCCTTCCCCTTAGCGGCAAAGAGCGGGCGGTTCTTGCGCAAAAGGGCCTGGACTACCGTGGGATACGCGACGCGAGGGCCTGCGTCGTCTTTTCGGCCGGCGGCGAGGACTGTCTTGCATTCTCAGATGCGGCCGGCGGCATTGCTTTCGACAGAAGCGTACGTGTCCTCGGGACTTTACCTCTGGATGAAGAGGCAGCAAGACTGAAAATGAAGTACGAAAACAAGGGAAACGAAAGAATTTGACAGGGATAAACAGGAGGATAAAAATATGCAGGATTTTTCTTTTGGCGGCAAGGGGACGATGAACGGAGGCGAATACTCTACTATTATTATCGATGGAATCGCAGAATGCACAGGCACGCTGAGAGCGGAGCATCTTCATATCGACGGTATTTTCAAATGTGCCGGAGCGGTTGCAGCCGATGTTGTCGAATGCGATGGCGCCGCTGAATTTAGCGCGGGAGTATGCGCAAAAAAATTCTTCGTGGACGGCGTTGCCAAACTGGAACGGCTGGAAGCAGATGAGATCAATTGCGACGGTTTCATCAAGGCAGAAGAAGAGGTGTCCGCGGATATCATGCATGTGGACGGCTGCATCCACGCAAAAGAGATCGTGGGCGACCATATCAGTATTAACTCCCGCTCGGGAAAAATCGCCGGATTACTGGCCCGGAAAACATCGTCTATTAAACTGGTTGAGGCGACAACCGTTAAATTGCGGGGCGTAACCGCACAAAAGGTGAGCGGAAAGGATATTGTGATCGGCCCCCATTGCAAGATCAAAAATATCGACTGCAGCGGAACTCTTCGCTTGGATAAGAAAGCAAAGGTGGATACGATCACCGGCGAATACACAATCGTCGAATAGCGCCTGTCTTTGCGCGGGACTAGATTTTTATAAAATCCCCCTGCCACGGCTCTTCAGCGGCAGGGGAGCTTTTATTTTCAAACTTGGAATTCCCGAACCGGCCCGTAATGCTGTTTACCGGGCCTTAAAAGCGCTTCTCCCCGCATAGACTGCCGCATCCCCAAGGGCTTCCTCAATCCGCAGGAGCCTGTTGTATTTGGCAACACGGTCCGTTCGCGCGGGCGCCCCGGCCTTGATCTGTCCGGCGCCGGTGGCCACCGCAATATCCGCAATGCTGGTGTCCTCCGTCTCGCCCGATCGATGAGATACAATCGCTGTATACCCGGCGTTCCGCGCCATTTCAATGGCTTCAAAGGTTTCGGTCAGCGTACCGATCTGATTCACTTTGATAAGGATCGAATTCCCGGCGTGTTCCCGGATACCCTTTTGGAGACGCTTGGTATTGGTGACGAAGAGATCGTCGCCCACAAGCTGTACCGGAACCTCCCGGGTAAGCTCGGCCCAGCCTTTCCAGTCGCGGTCCGCAAGACCGTCCTCCACCGACAGAATGGGAAACTCTTCCGCCAATTTTTCGAGGTGGCGAATCAGCTTTTCCGTACTCAGCTGTTCTTTCCGCTTCAGAAGCGTATACCTGCCGTCCGCATACCATTCGCTGGCCGCTGCATCGAGCGCGACGCCGATCTCGTCTGTGGTATGTCCGGCCGCTTCAATGGCCTCAAGGATCGTGCGTATTGCCTCCTCGTCGCTTTCGAGATCCGGCGCAAAGCCGCCTTCATCGCCCACCGCGGTCGACAGGCCCCTGCCCTTGAGTATTTTCCCAAGTGCATGATAGACTTCAATCCCCCAGCGGAGCGCCTCATGAAAATTTTTCGCCCCTACCGGTACGACCATGAATTCCTGAATATCAATATTATTGGAAGCATGTTTGCCTCCATTCAATATATTCATCATCGGCACCGGCAGGACGCGGGCCATCGTTCCTCCCAAATAGTGATAAAGAGGAATTTGCATCGCGGCCGCTGCTGCGCGGGCATTGGCAAGCGATACGGCGAGAACAGCATTGGCTCCGAAGGCCGACTTTGTATCTGTTCCATCCGCTTCAATCATAGCGCGGTCTACCAGAATTTGTTTAGAAGCATCAAGGCCCACGAGTATCCCGGCAATTTTATCGTCAATATTTTGCACCGCCGTGAGAACCCCCTTCCCGCCAAAGCGCGCATGGTCGCCATCACGCAGTTCATGCGCTTCAAACATTCCCGTGGAAGCCCCTGACGGGACGCTTGCCACACCCTTTGCACCACCCATGAGCGTCACCTCAGCCTCGACGGTTGGATTTCCCCGCGAATCGATCACCTCGCGGCCATGTACGGAAACGATTTCAAATTTTTGCTTCATTTTTCGCACTTCCTTTTTATATATAATACAAATAGATAAACACAAGGCGGATTTTTATTCCTTTTTCCAGCAAAATCCGCTTTTCCGTCCTGTAAACCGCCGTCTTCAGCAAACGGATTTTAAAATAATGTAATAAAAATAGGGTTTACAATCCCGGTCGATTATGGTATCATAATACACGAAAATTAGATATTGTTTTCCTGGGGTGTGCGTTACGCTTTGTATTTTAAACCCACATTCTAAATTCGGGAATCTGGGTTTTACAGCGGTGAGCAAGTCTGTTACGTGCGGAAAGCCTGAAGCTGTAAACAAGGTACCCACCTGCCGTGAGGCGGGTTTTAGAAGCAAGGCGGACGGCACTTTGGGGTAATTTTAAAGAGATAGCGGAATTGTGTAATGGTAGCACAAACGACTCTGACTCGTTTAGTTAAGGTTCGAGCCCTTATTCCGCTGCCAGAAGTAAAGAAAAGCCTTCGATATAAGGCTTTTCTTTTTTATGTATATCCCGGTTACCACCGTTTTGGTTTGATAGAGGCCCTATTTTAGATTTTATCCGTGAACCCCCTTAAGCGCCCATTTATTGGATTCCCTCTCACTTGGTGAGACACTTAGAAAATTTTCCCGTATATAATAATAGTATCAATAATATAGGAGGTAGCTATCATGAAAATTACAGATGCTAAAGGAACGCCGCTTACAGAGGAAGAATTGCAGGAGGCAAACGGCGGAGTTGAGGTAGACGTTGAACATCATTGGTATGGCAACAAGTACGCCGTATGCAATAAATGCGGCTGTAAGGACTGGGACATTGTTGGCTGCCCGTCTGTAAACCGGGTTCAGATCCGATGCAAAAAATGCGGAAACATCGAATACCGTGATTTGAAATCCTAATCCCCGTGCCGCCCTTAAGGGCGGCTTTTTATAGTTTGCCCCGCTCCGCTTTCCCGTGATCCCGGTCCGGCATCGGCAGGGCTTCATGCCCTGCTCCGGTAGTTCCGGCAGCGGCCGGCCACATTTCCGACGACAGCATTCGGCATAAACCACACTGCTTCTGTCTTTCCATTAAAATAGAATAGTTCTGCAATCATATACCTTACATAAATTGTATTATTTATTATTCTATGATATAGTTATTTACGATTAAATAATTGTTCCTGGAGGCCATATGAAAAAAATACTCGGTAAGTTTATTCCTTTGCTTCTAATTGTGCTTTTTGCCCTGCCTTTCTTCAGCGGATGCGCAGGAGGTACGCAGACACCGAAGCTCGATCCGTCGAATCCGGTTTCCCTCGAATTGTGGCACTATTACAATGGTCCCCAAAAGGTTGCCTTTGATGAGATGGTCGCCGAATTCAACGATACAGTCGGCCTTGAGAAGGGAATCATAGTGGAGGCTTTCAACCAAGGAAGCACAAACGACTTGCTGACAAAGGTAGTGGACGCAGCCAATAAAAAAGTAGGGGCTGCCGATATTCCCGATATTTTTGCAGCGTATTCGGATACCGCATATGAAATCGACCAGCTCGGCCTTGTCGCTGATCTCGATCCTTATTTTACGGAGGAGGAACTTGCCGAATATGTTCCTTCTTATATTGAAGAAGGGCGTTTTGATAAAGAGGGATCCCTGAAGATTTTCCCTATTGCCAAATCTACGGAAGTGATGATGCTGAACAAGACCGATTGGGACAAATTCGCCCAGGCTACCGGTGCGGAAACGGACGACCTTGCGACAATTGAAGGCGTTACGGCAACCGCCGAGAAATATTATGAATGGACAGACAGCCTGACTGAAACGCCGGATGACGGCAAGACCTTTTTTGGCCGTGACGCGGTGGCCAATTATATAATCAGCGGAATGCAGCAGCTCGGTTCGACGATTTTTGATGTAACCGACGGCGAGGTCTCCTTTCACCTCGACGAAAACGCGCTACGGAAATTGTGGGATAATTATTATGTTCCTTATATCAACGGCTATTTTGGCGCATACGGAAAATTCCGTTCCGACGACGCCAAAACCGGCGATCTGATCGCGCTTGTATGTTCTACGACGGGCGCGACTTATTTCCCCACCGAGGTAACTGTAAACGACAATGAAAGTTATCCGATCGAATCTATCACGCTTCCGGCGCCCTGTTTTGAGGGCGCTGAGCGTTACAGCATCCAGCAGGGCGCCGGAATGGTCGTTACCAAATCTGACGCCAAGACCGAATATGCGGCGGCGGAATTTTTGAAATGGTTTACCGATGCGCAGCGCAACCTCGATTTTACGGTCGGCTCGGGATATCTGCCGGTAAAAAAATCGGCGAATGATACGGAACTGGTGAAAAAAACCTTTGAGCAAACTGTTGAGGCCTCCACAGCGCTGAAGGATGCCGTGCTCGTTTCCATCGATGAAGTGAATAGCGATATCCTTTATACCAATAAAGCATTTGAGAATGGTTTTAATGCCAGAAATGTTCTGGAGTATTCCCTCTCCGATAAAGCGAAGGCCGACTATGAGGCGATCAGCGCAGATATCGCGGGCGGGACGCCAAGAGCAGACGCCGTTGCCAAATACGATACAGACGAAAATTTTTCAGCCTGGGTCTCGGAGCTTACTTCCTCCCTTGAGGAAACACAAAAATAATCGGAGCACACCGGCATGCGTAAACGGATCAAGGACAAGTCTATTTTACATAAATTTATGATCCCCATTTTGGCGATCATGTTGGCGCAGACTGTCCTTTTCGCATGCATTTTTTTATTCAGCGGCACGGTAAGCCGCCTGAATGACAACTCCTTCGATATCCTGGCGGAACGTACGCAGAGCCGGAAAAATTATTTGCAGAACGAAATGGTACAGAAATGGTCCGCCCTGGCGCCTTCCGAGACTGCCATAAACGCAGCCGTGGAAGATCTTACGGCTTCCCGCAACCTTTCTGCCGGACAAATCGACCAGGAGGCTGGGACAGCCATTTTAAGCGCCGTTTCTGACGACCTGATTTCCTTGCTGCGTCAAAATACCGTAACGGAGGCTTTTCTCATTCTGAACGGTACCGGAAACAGCGAAACAAAGCTGGGGCTTTATCTGCGGGACCTTGACCCGTCAACGAATTCTGACGATAACTCTGACCTCCAGATTGAACGCGCCCCCTCTTCCGTGACGAAAAAGCTCGGCATTTCGCTTTCCAGCACATGGTCTTCCTATTTCGAGCTTCCTGCCGCAGACGAAAACAGTAAATTTTATTACCGGCCATTGGATGCCGCAGACGATTATCCGGATGCCCTCAGCACCGACCTGGGTTACTGGAGCCATCCATTTTCAATCTCTCCGGATTCCGGCAGTTTGATCGTAACCTATACGATCCCCCTGCGCGCTTCAGACGGCACGGTATACGGCGTTCTTGGAACAGGCATTACAACGGATTACCTGGCAAGTACGCTTCCTTATAGCGAGATCGATATCAATAAAAAAGGTTCTTACCTGCTGGGTATCCGTGAAGACGAGTCAAACGATCTGACGACAGTCGTGACCAGCGGTCCAATGGCAAAAATGTATATCGGAACGGGCAGCGCTTCCCTGATTCCCTATGCCTCTTACGATAATATATATACCCTGGAGAAAAACGACCGGGTAACAGAAGACGTATATGTGAACACACAGCCGCTCAGGCTATATAACACAAACACTCCTTTCGAGAACGAGCAATGGGTCTTGTCCGGCATCATCGAAAGCAGGTACCTGCTCGATTCCTCTTACCACGTCATGCTTATGGTTTTGATTTCATTTGTGATTTCGATCGTCTTCGGCATCATTTCCGCAATTATCATCGGCAGGATACTTACGACGCCGATTGCCGCGCTCGGCCATACGCTTCGTTCCAGCACTGCGGAGACACCGCTTCATTTTCCCAAAACACATATTACGGAAATTGACAGCCTGGCCGACGCCGTGCAAATTTTAAACCGCGACGTAGAGCGCACGGCTTCCCGTTTCTCGCAAATTATTCAAGCTGCGGATATTTCCATGGGCGCTTATGAATATAACCCGGTTACAAACCAGGTGCTTATCAGCGGTAAGTTCCTGTCCCTGTTTGGCCTCCCCGAGCGCACGCATATGTCGAGCGAGGAATTTTCCGCCCAGCTGGAGCGCTTTTCTGCAACCCGGGAGGAAAGCCCTGACCGGGATACCTATATTTATAAAGTCCCATCCAGGGAGAGCGGAATACGATGGCTGCGTCTGAGGCTGATCGGCGGGGACAAACCGTATATGGGTGTTCTTTCCGATGTGACGCGTGAAATCCTTGAAAAACGAAAAATTGAATATGAGCGCGATTATGATGCGCTGACGAATCTTCTTAACCGCCGGGCATTCCACGCCGCCATGAAGGCAGCCTTCAGCCATCCTGAAAAGCTTAAGACCGCCGCTTTCATGATGTGGGACCTTGACAACCTGAAATATATCAACGATACTTACGGACACGATTATGGCGACGAATATATCCGCAGCACGGCAAATGTACTGAAGCATTTTATTCCCTACAACAACGCTATTGTTTCGCGCATATCGGGCGATGAATTTTACGTATTCCTGTATGGATACGACGATAAGGAGTCGGCCATGAATATTATCCGGGCCATCAAGGCGGAAATGGACGCCTCCCCCTTCCAGCTCACCCAAACAAAACAAACGCGGCTGCGCGCGTCCGCAGGCATCGCATGGTATCCCGACGACGCTATGAATTATTTCGATTTGATTAAATATGCGGATTTTGCAATGTATACCGTCAAAAATACGGAAAAGGGGCAGGTTGCCGAATTCGACAGCAAGCTTTATCATCGCGATTCCTTCCTGCTGCACAGCAAGGAAGAACTAAACAAGCTGATCGAGGATGAGTCCGTCCATTATGTATTCCAGCCTATTGTGGACGCGCATACGGGAGATATTTTCGCATATGAAGCACTTATGCGGCCGGTTTCTCTTCATCTGACCACGCCCGCCGACGTCCTGCGCATTGCGGAAACGCAATCCCGGCTGCGGCAGATCGAGCGGTTGACGCTGTTTAAATCAGTGAGAACTTTTCTGCAATATCCCGAAGCTGCGGCAGACCACAAATTATTTATCAACACTCTGCCCGGCCAGATGATCTCCGGGCGCGACGCGCATGAATTTGAATACGAATTCCGGGGTATCCTGGATCACCTTGTATTTGAATTTATGGAGACAGAAAAGCTGGATAGTGAATTCACCCGGGATAAATTGGATTATTATACGAAATGGAATTGCCAGATTGCCATTGACGATTATGGAACGGGCTACAATAACGATGCAATCCTCCTGCGCCTGCATCCCGATTATGTCAAAATTGATATGTCTATCGTGCGTAATATCGATACCGACCAAAACCGGCAGCTTATGCTCCAGAACTTATTGTCATACCTGAAATACCAGCAGATCAAGGTAATTGCCGAGGGTGTGGAGACATTTGCGGAGATGGAAACGCTGATTTCGTATGGCATCGATTACCTTCAGGGCTATTATACCGGAATGCCCGAAATAACACCTGCCACCACCAGCATCCGGGCCGATGAGATACGTTCCTGCCACACCCGGCCGGGGATATAAGCTGATTACAGATTCTCACCACAGGATTATGCCAACCGGAAAAATTCTATTTCCCGGCGAGCTTTTCCCGGGTATGCAATCAGGTGCTGCACTTACACCTGCCCCAAATGAAGCAAATTTAATTTTTTTGGCAGTCCCGCCCAAAACGCCTTCATAAGGCGTTTTTTGTCATTTTTTATCTTTTATGTTTTGTCACGATAATATTAAAATCCAGCGTCCGGCGTTTCTTTTGAAAAACAGCTGGTTAGAAAGAACGAACCAGAAATAAACAGGAGGAATAAAAAAATGATGAACCCTTTTAAAGAAAAACCAATGGCTATGGAAGAAGGCTTTTTAAGCTGGAAAGAGCTTTATCCAAAGCCGTATTCTAAAAACGAGGCCGATCCCTACACAAAATGCCGCGTGATCCTGATGAATGGGATCGAAACGGAAGCCGTTATGTTTGGCCATCAATTCCACCGGAATTGCTCAGACAATGAGCTTCGCCGTGAAATCGCAGCCTGCCGCCGGCAGGAACAAATGCAACAGAAAACTATTAACTGGCTGTCGCCCGGCGATGAAACGCAGCTCGAGACGACAATCGGCTATGAACATGTAGCGGTAGACCTCACGGCATGGCTTGCCCAGCATGAACCGGATGAATATGTGAAGCAGTGTATGGATTTTGCACTCCTGGAGGATTTTGACCACCTTTACCGCTATTCAAACCTGCTCGATATGGATATGAATATTCCGGCGCACAAGCTGGTAAAGGGATATGTGGACATTACGCCCGGCCGCCCTACCATTGCGCACCACCGTCATCCCTTTGAAGCGGTTAAGCGCTTTGCCGATTTCAAGACAGCGGACGACCGTACAAAATTGAATACGCTGATTATTACGGCGGGTGAGCAACAGACAATGAATTTTTATATGAATATCGGCAACACTTATCCCAACGATCCGGGACGCAAATTGTATCTTGAAATCGGCATGGTGGAGGAACAGCACGTTACACAGTACGGCGGCCTGATGGATCCGAACTGTACATGGCTCGAAAACCTCCTGCTGCATGAATATACGGAATGCTACCTTTATTACTCATTTTATGAGGATGAAACGGACAGGAATATCAAAGCAATCTGGGAGCGCCATCTGATGCAGGAAATTTCGCATCTGCACAAGGCGGCGGAGCTGCTGCAAAAATATGAAGGCAAGGAATGGCAGCAGGTACTGAACTCCGGCGAGTTCCCGGAATTGCTGAAGTTCCACGACACCAAAGACTATGTGCGCAACGTGCTTGCCAACCAAATCGAGCTCACTGCAGACAAGGAAGAATTTGCCGACATACACGACCTGCCCGAAGGCCATGAATTTTTTACCTATCAGGACTGGGTGAACGGTTCCAGCATCCGCGATGTGCAAAGTCATGTTGTGATTGCCGACCATCAGAAAAACAATAAAAAGGGCGAGGATTACCGGGATGAAGAACGGGAAAATCCGGTTTCCGAGCTTAGAAACCGTAAAAAAGACAACACAACCATAGGAAGGACACAGTAATACGGTAAACTCGTTCATATATATTACTCTCTTTGAAGGCAAAAAGCGGCTTGATCGCCGCTTTTTGCTTGTTACTCTTCCACGCATCCCCCGTTGAAACGTCTCATGCCCGCAAGCCAAATTTCGTCTTGATGCGCTTGAGTTTCTTGCCCCATGGCGCAAGGATCAGAATCAGAAAAAACACTGTGGAAATGCAGTGCGATAGGTTGAACGGGGCGCCCGCAAGGTAGGCGGCAAGCGCTCCCTGCCATGTGATAGGCGTAACAAAGCCTACGATGTACCACGAATCCATAATGAACCCAAACAAAAAAGCCGACACTGCACCGTATATGTAAACCGTGGAATTTTTTTTGAAAAATCCCTTTTCCTGCAGCAGGCCCGCAAAGAAGCCGACTATTCCCCACGCATACATCTGCCAGGGCGTCCATGCTCCCTGTCCGAAAAACAGATTGGACGCAAGGGCCGCAAGTACGCCTGTCAGAAAGCCGCTTTGCCGTCCGAAGCATACTGCAGCTACGATGACGATCGCAGAGACAGGCGTGAAATTCGGAAAAGGCGCAAATACAATACGTCCCACAGCGGCAACCGCCGCCAGCACGGCGACAGGCATCATGTCTCTTGGGCGCGGTTTTGCCATCTCGTAACGCAGAAAAAACGGCAGCAGCGCGCATCCCGCTACTAAAATACTCAGCAGAGCCGCGTGGTCCGCCCCCAAGAGGGCGCATAAAAGCAGGACTGCCGGTACGGCAGCCATAGAGACCGGTTCTATCCATTTGAGCGCATTATACATAGCGCAGCACATCCTTCAGGATCACACAATCCGGAACGATCCCCCGCGTTATCCGATTGAGGGCCGTCGTATAAAAATTATTTCCAAGGAAAAACGCTTTTCCTTCGTCTGTGCAGACTATCTCTCCGCCAAACAACAGGGAACACCTGTCCGCATATGAGGCGGCAAATTCCAGATCATGCGTTACGAGGATAACAGCCGCGCCATCCATTGCTATTTTTTTCAAGATATCCGCCAGCTCTTTTTTTGCGAATGCGTCGATTCCTTTAGTCGGCTCATCTAAAAGCAGCATATTCGGTTTTAAAAGCAGCAGCTTTGCAATCGCCGCTTTCTGCATTTCTCCGCCGCTCAAATCGTAGGGATGCTTATCCAGCAGGCATTTCAGCCCGAAAATTTGTGCAATGTTTTCTACGTCCCGCCCTGTATACGCAAAGGCCTGTGCATTTTCCAACAGGTCGGCACGCAATGTATCGCATGCGAACATCATTTTCGGATTCTGCATAAGCAGCCCGGGCTTCACTCCACCCGCAAGCCAAACCCGCCCCCTCGCGGGTTTTAACAAGCCAGCAAGCATGCAAAGCAGCGTGCTTTTCCCGCTCCCGTTTCCGCCCGTAATGCAATGTATTTCCCTCCGCCTGATTTCTATGCCCAGGCCTTTCAATACAAAATCATCTTTTTTATCATACCGGAACCATATATCCTGCGCCGCAGCCATTACCGGTCCCGAAAGTTCCTCCCGCCTTTGCGGAGACACAGCCCGCAATTTTTCTTTCCGCGACTCCAGAAAAGCCCTTCCCTCCTTCACGCTAAGAGGGAAACCGTCCGCACCGCCCCACATTTCCGCAAGGCGCGCCGCCATAGGCAAAGCCGGAATAAACGTTTCCTCCCGCTCATTCATGCACCACCGGGCAAATTCCTTTGGACTTCCAAAAAATCCATTTTTCCCACCGCGCAGATAAAGTGCGTTATCTGCCAGGGGCAATGCGTCATCCAGCCTATGTTCAGACAGTATAACGGTTTTTCCCAGTTCTTCGTTGACACGTTTGACGGCTTGTAAAAATTCTTTTGCCGCAATCGGATCCAGTTGAGCGGTTGGTTCGTCTAATATGATGATATCCGGCTGCATCGCCATTACCGCTGCCAGATTAAGGATTTGCTTCTGGCCACCCGACAACTCGTATACACTTTTTTCAAACCATGAGGCAATCCCAAAAAAATGCGCGGTCTCCGCGACGCGTCTGCGAATTACGCCTGTTGGCACGCCTAAATTTTCCAGTCCGAACGCCAATTCATGCCACACTGTATCCGTTACAATCTGGTTTTCCGGATCTTGCATCACAAAACCAATCATTGCCGCCGACTCAACCAGGGGAATATTGCCCGGTACGAGGTCCCCGATCAAAATGCGGCCCGTGTTTTCCCCATGGGGTGCGACCTCTTTTTTCAGGCAGCGCAGAAGCGTTGTTTTCCCGCTTCCAGACCGCCCACAAATCAGCAGAAAGGAGCCTTGTTCCACAGAAAAGCTAAGTTCCTTCAGGGCATATCTTTCCGTCCCAGGATAGCGAAAAGAAAATTTTTCTACCACGATCTTTTCCATGCGAGCCGTTCCCTCCCTTCCAGAAGCAGTGGATAAAAAAGCAGGATTGCATAGGGAATATACGCCCATATATTCCCTTCGAGATTTTTTAAACAGGGATAGTACATAAACTTTCCGCCAAACAGAACGATACAGACGACGCTCAACGAGGCCAGGATGCCCACGGCAGCCAATGAAAAAATATCATGCCTGCCCATCCTGAAAATGGAAAATGCGGTGCGTTTACGGGCACCATAGCCGCGCGCGCGCATGGAATCCGCTGTTTCTATACTGTCTTCCATGCCCCATCCCATCAGCACCGATGCGCTGCGTACACCGTTTTTGAACCGCTGCTTTTTCTTTCTGCGGCCGCTTACCAGCCCTTCCTGCGCATTCATGATGCATCGCGCCCGGTAGGCGGTTTGGGGAATCAGTTTCAGGGTCATGGATACCATCAGTGCCGTCGCAGGTAATATTTTCCCAAACAGATAGAGAAATTTGTCGTTGGTCATAAGCACGGCATAACAGGAAAACCAAATAAATACATTGAGCAGCATAAGGCCTGCGCACAAACCATAAGCAAACGCTTCCAGCGTGACAGGCTCTCCTGCCAGATAAAACAATACGGTAAGCCCGCGATGATTAAAAAGCGGATTTAACACCGCAATGACCGCAAACATAACCAGCGCAAATTTAAGCGAAGAAAAGTATTTACGCGCTCCATTCAGATAGACCGCATAAATACTTCCCGCTGCAAAGGAAATCAAAAGGTAGACTGGCTGCATGCTCAGCATCGTACATGCCAGGGCCGCCGCCAAATACAGAAAAACTACGCTTGGATGGTAAACCGTAAAAATATGCCGCATGCGTTACGCCCCGATATCCGCCCCCATATTGCAGGTATACCGCCACCTGATGCTGTCGCCGTCCGAAAGTGTGTATTTGGTGCATCCAACACCCGGGTAATCCCCATTAACGCTATACATCCATCCGCTCTGGGGACCGCAATCTCCTTCACTGATCGAGTTTATGGATGAAATATAGCTCTTGCCGCTGAAAGTCACTCCTGTCGCCCTAAGTGCATCGTATACGGTAGCGCCCGGATCAAGCGTTACCGTTTTGCCCCCGAGAATCGTCCCACCTGAGGAAACCGCATTTGCAAGGTCTGGCTCCACATCCAGCGCCGCCTTGCAGTCAATGGCGATCGTACATGTAATCGTCTCTGGCTGCTGCGGTGCGAATTCCGGTGTACCGGCCTGTTCGGGCGTACTGGCGGCGGCGCCATCCGTTCCGTCCGGTGTGCCGCTCTCCGGCTCTTTAACTGCTGAGGTCCCGGTATTTTTTCCCTTTGCTGAAGAAGCGCCTATACCGGTTCCGCCAGCCGCCGGCCCGCTTTCCTCCGCAGGCGGTGGCAGCGCTGCGGAGGGCGATGGACTTACAACCGCACTTTCAGGGACGGATGGCCGTCCCGTTTGCTCTACCGTTGCTTCCGGCGCCAGCCCGGAAGCCTGAGCCTGCTGCTCCGCCGGTGCGCAGCCCGCCAGCATCCCGATGCACAGCAGGCCGGCCAGCAATATACTCCAAAATTTTTTCATAATTTTTCTTTTCCGCCTCTTTTCCTCTCAATTCCTTCTGCGCCGCCTGCGGTCCAGAACCAATACCGCAAATACCGCTGCGGCAGCAACCGCCAGCAGGACAGCATAGCCGCCAATATCCTGCGCATCTCCTGTCTGGGGTGTAGCTGCCCCGGATACCGCATCCGTACTTTCGGCTTTCTCTGCCAGCGCATACAGGCTGAAATGATCGGTTTCAAAATAGGCCATATCCCCTTCCACCGTCACCGTATATTCTACGCGCGTCCCATCCGCAGCAATGCGGTATATGGCGAGCCTTGCCGTATCGTACCCGGCCGGGACCGGAATACCAACCCGCACTTTGCCGTTCGGCTGCACCGGATTGCCGTCAGTATCCAAAAGCTGGATTTGAAACAGCACAAACCCCGACGCATCCTTGCCGATCGCTTTTTGCGCCAATGCAAAGTCCGGACCGGATTCTATTTTTTCCACTTTAACAACCGTTCCTTTCGGGACCACCGTCGTATCCGTACCGATCGTGATTCCCGTGTCCTTGTCCGTGTCCTGCACCGGCTTCATCCACTCCTGCAGCGATCCGGCAACACTGTAGATGTTATACCCCGAAGTTGTCAGGCGGCTATATGCTACCAACGCACGGAAGCCCTGTTCTGTCGCAAGCGCGTCTGCCGTCGTGTGGCCGGTATATCCGAAGCGGTTGTCCGGCGTTACAAAGCTCATCAGGTTCTGATATACGCTGTTTCCATTTTTTACAAACCGGCTGTCCGTATTTGCATCGATCCCGAGGGAAGTCAGCGCGATTACGACCATTGCCGCGTCATTACTGTTTTCCTCGCCGTAATATGTATATCCGCCGTTTGAAGACTGGGCCGCAGATAAATAGTCGAGCGCATCTGCAATTGCGGACGCAACCTCCATTTTGTCCTGATACGGAGCGAGCGCCGAAAGGACGATTGCCGTCATGCCCGCTTCCGATTCTCCCGGCAGATACGACCATCCGCCGTCCGCATTCCTGTTCGCAAGCAGGTATTCGACAGCTTTTTCCCTTGTGTTTACCGCACCGGAAGGCAAGGTATAGTTTCCTGAATCATACGCCAATAATGCAAAGGCCTGTGCATTGACCGTATTAAGGCGCCGATCCGGTAAATTTGCGATGACATCCACATACTGCTGCGCATCCATATGAAGCGCAGTCATCATCAGTACCAATCGTTCATAATCGGTTGCATTGTTTGCACGGATATGCGAAATTGATTCCTTGATGAAATTTACCTTTGCGTTTCCTGAAGCGAATACCTTATCCGCCCCCACATAAGCCGCCATATCAAACGCCGCCCAGTCGGATGCGGAATCTTCATATGATAGATTCTTATAGCTGCCCGCAATCGTGCTTATCACATCATTCGCCGAAGCGCTGCTTTTTGCGCCCTGCAGCTCGACCGTAACAGGCTGTGCAACCGTTTCACCGTCCTGGGTGAACAGCAGCATAACCTGCTCTTCTACCGGGCCGAGCGAGGTGTTTTTGCGTACCAGTTTATACCGCCCGAGAGGCTGGTCTGAGCTGGTAACATAATTATTTTCGCCCGTCTCGCGGTACATCACCTTAATATTATTGTCCGGTGTTTCACCTGATTTCAGCTTAGCGACAAGCGATGTGATGTCTGTGTTTTCCTCCACTGTATTGGGGATCGTTACATGGCTTTCGTATTTCTCCGCTTCCTGCTTAAGCGCAGTTTTATCCGCTTCTTCTTTTGCCTGCGCCGCCAGCATTTCCTGAAGCTTGGCAGCTGCCTGTTCTTTTGTAAGCGCAGTCTTTTCCGCTGCCGAGTCCGTAGCCTCATGCGCACCGCTTATATAATTTCCCAATCCTTTTATCTTGGTTCCCAGGCTTGTTTCGCTATTTCCATAGCAGTCTTTTAGTGTAAGAAGATCATCGTTATACGACCAAATCGTACCGTCGAATGCACCTGCGAAACCACCGTTATAGCTCCAGCCCGGCGTGAGTGTTCCCGTACTCACGCATTCTTTGACTGTGCCGGAGACAGAACCTGCAAAACCGCCGAAATAGTAGCCGTAACCGTCCTCTATTGCCACAACATTGCCTGCTGCATAACAACGCTCAACGGAGGTTCCCATGCCAATGCTACCCGCAAAACCGCCTGTAGTATAGCCTCCTACAACATTTCCTGCCGCATGGCTCCTATAGATGCTGGCATTACCATAGTTACTTCCCACGAAACCGCCTGTGGAGTTGCCGCCGAACACATTGCCCGTCGCTTCACATTGTGAGATATTCCCTTTATTCCATCCCACGAGGCCGCCGACATGGCCGGACTCCGTGTTATCCGCGCTGCCCGTGCTGGCCGTCACTTCGACGCTGGAGGTACATCTGTCGATCATGCTGAACGCCGATTTTCCCTCCTTACTTCCGCCATCATTGATCCCTACGAGACCGCCCGCATCCGTCTGTTTGATTACCGATGTGCCGGTTGCGTTCAGAGCGCCCGACACATGGCAGTTTCCAATCAGGTTTGCTTTTTCATTTACAATATCCGCGCGCGCCATTCCAACCAGAACGCCAATTTTGCTTCCGCCTTCAACGAATGCGTTTTCCACTGTCAGGTTAAGGAGGGATGCCCCTTCGATCACACCGAACAAACCGATATTTTGGCTTCCTATACTCTTTTTGATTTTCAGGTTCTCTATCTTATGTCCGTTACCGTCGAATATTCCGCTGAAAGGCACTGCCTCGCTGCCAATCGGCGAAGCCGTAATACCGGAAAGATCGATATTCGCTGCCAGCTTATAGTTCTTCGCCCAGTCGACCGCCTGATTGGTGCTGTCCATCAGCGCGACTAGCTGTTCCTGGGTGGCAATCGTTTCATATTGCACCGGAGCAGGCGCGGTCATTTCCGCCCATGTCGGCGCTTTATATCCGTTCGCCGCCGTTCCTTCATACCATACGATCTTATCTCCCGATTTAATCCGCGCCGATGAAACACCTACCGGAGACTGTTTATCATTGATCGTGAACATCCAGCCTTCCGGCTCCTCCAACGTTTTACCGTTGATGGCTTTGATGAATGTTCCCGTAGAGCTCTGTTCCGCAGAATACGTCATTTGCCCGGCGGCCTGCGCCGCCTGCATCACCTGTTCTGCCGTAATATTTTCTCCTTCTGCCTTCACGGTGAACGGTACCGCAGGCTTTATAAACTGGTATGTCTTGGCATCCCAGTTTGCAATCAGTATCTGTACGCTCAACGGCCCTGCCGCAGGCGTATCGGCCGCGGGCGCGGCGTTCACAAGGTAAGGATAACCATTGTTGATGATCCTCCCATCCGATCCGGTATCTGCCTTCCACGCGTTTCCCAGCAATGAAGCAAATCCCGCCGTCTTCATCTCCGCCGCTGTTTTAGCTGTTGCCGCAACCGAAACAACTTCTGTATCCGGTTTTAATTTGTCAGAATTATAATATCCGTTGGTTACGGTGCCCACCGTATTAAAAGAGAAGCCTTTCCCGCCAACGAGCGGTCCGCCTGTTCCGGCTGAAGCAGCCACGTCGACCGAGGCGTAAACGTTCGTGAGTACGGCAGGGCTTGAAAGCATCCCCGCAAAACCGGCTGCCTCATTGTTCCCATTCACTGTGCCTGCCGCATAGCAATCCGTGACCGCGCCGTCTTCTGCTCCTCCGACAAAACCGCCAACTGCCCTGTAACCGGAAACGCTTGCGGAAGAAAAGCTTTCACTGACCGAACCCGTATTCCTTCCAACAAGCCCTCCCGTCATCATCCCCGTATTCTGATACGTTACGCTGCCGCCTGAAACGCCGCACTGCCGAATCGTACCTTCATTGTTTCCGACAAGCCCGCCAACACGGTTATTATATTTGGATACCACCGATGACTGGATGGAAAAGCATTTCTCTATTATGCCCTTGTTATTGGAAACGAGCGCTGCCGGCGCACCGTTGGAATCGTTTCCTGTAAATTCCACCGCTGCGTGCCCGAGCGTCAGGTTGCGGACGATACCATCCGTGCCTACATAGCTAAACAGAGCTTCGCCCGCAATAGAAAGATTCCTGATCGTATGTCCATCGCCATCAAAGATACCTGTAAAAGCTTTTTCTCCTGAAGCGCCGTTATTATATTTACCGATGACTTTTCCGGCCAGGCCTTCCATATCGAGGTCGTTCGCCAGCTTATAGTTCTTCGTCAGGTCAGCCGCCGCCTCCGCCAGCGCAAGCAATTCATCCGGCGTAGAAATCAGGATAAAGCCCTGATCGTCCTTTTTCACAAATGAATAAGCCGCACTCCCTGCGGACTCCCTCCCGTCCGTATAGTCCGTGCTTCCGGAGGGCGCGATGGCCTGTACCGTGAAGGAATAATCGCCTGTTTCCGTGATGACCGCCTTGAAATCCCTGGATGTCCCCGCGATGTTCGTATAGGTATCGACAAGCGTATCTGTGTTTTTATAAAGCTTGACCGTATATGACTCCGCGCCTGTTACCGCATTCCATGAGGCAGTCGCGTCCGTCCATTTGAGGCCGGAGGGCTGCGCTAGCTCTGCCGGGCCGGTGGACCCGCCGCTTCCTTCGGGAGCCTGTACGTTCACGAGGTATGGATACCCGCCGTTTTTGCTGTCGTCCTGCGTCCACGCGGACCCAAGCGTCCCCGCGAGCGTTTTTAGTTCACTCTCAGTTTTTCCTGAAAAATAATTGTCTGCCGTGTGGTCATTTTCCGTTCCATGTCCGGCAATAGAAGCTGTGGAAAGATAAAATGCCTTTGCTGCGGAGCTCGAGAAAGCTAACCCGCCGCCGTAAAATTTTCCGAAATAGTTATATTTCCCCGTTGACGTTCCCTGCGAAACAACGGGAGAAATGGTATAGCAGGATACAAATTTTCCGCCATCAATATTGCCTGAAAAACCTCCGATATATTTGCTACCCGTTACCTCTCCGGCAGAAAAACTGTTTTCGATCTGTCCGTTTGTTATATTTCCTGCAAATCCGCCCGCCTTATTGCTGGTCGATTCCACGGCTGCGGTGGTGTAGCATTCGTCAATTGAATTTGAATTTCTTCCTACGAAGCCGCCGATCTCCGTTCCGCGGCCATTCGTCCCTGTAAACTGTACCGTGCCGCCGGAAACATAGCACTGAGATACCGTCTTGTTGTTATATCCGGCAAAACCGCCGGTATAGCCCATGGTTGCAGCGCTTTCCGATGTTACAGTACTCCCGGTAACCGAGCTATTTGTTATTATTCCTTCGTTATTCCCTACGGCGCCTCCCGCATAGGAATAACGTACGGAAAGACTGCTGTCCGTTACCTTGCATCCGGAAACCGTTCCCTTATTATAGCCCGCGAGAATCCCCATTCCCTTTGTATAGCTCTCGTTGGTATCGGTAATCTCCGCTCCTTTTAATACCACATCCTGCACGGCGCCTGTTATATGGCCAAACAGGCCGGTATATCCTGTAGATGAAGTAATCGTCAGATTACTGATTGTCTGGCCGTTTCCGTCAAAGGTCCCCGAAAACGGTGTTGCGCCGCTGCCAATCGGCTGTGCCGTGGTTATGCCGCTCATGTCAATGGGCGCCGTTACTTTCAGCTTTGCAGTCCAATAGGAAGGATCTTTCATCACCGCAAGTAAATCGTCCGGCGAAGAAATCAGCGTATACTCTCCATCGGCCGCAAGCGACAACGCACCGAGCCCTTCGTCTTCCTCTAACGCCATCACCGCCATATCTGCCGCCGGTGCAGCAGATGACGACACTTCGGGCTGCACCGATTCCGCCGCCGAGGGATCTGGCGCCTTCTCCAGCTCCGGGCTTGCCGGCGGCGCCGGAGATGCCGACGCTTCAGGAGCCCGGGTCTCCTGTGGAGTTCCTTCCGCAGCCGGCGCCTCCGCCGTTGCCGGCACCTCTTCCGCCATTGCAGTCCCTGTAATACTGAACAGCATTACAACAGCCAAAAATACTGCCAGAATTCTCTTGTTCCTTTTCATTCTTCTTCTCCTTTTGTGATTCCAGCCCTGCCGCATGGCAATGCGGCCTGCCGCTTCTTAAGGCTCATCCTTCTTCCTCACAAATCCAGCGCCGTTTCCCCTACAGGTCCGCAAGAACAAATAAAAAAGCTGCGGCGAATCGCTTTTCGCCGCAGCCGTATTTCTGCGTACAAGAAAATTTTCCGCTCACACTCCGGCGGTCATCTTCCCTTTTATCGTTTTTGTAGGTCTTCTGACTTACGCTTTTAAAATCTTATGATTTTACGTTCGACACCCTGCCTTCCCAGTTTCCCAGTGACTGAT
Source organism: Christensenella minuta (assembly GCF_003628755.1). Classification (NCBI taxonomy): domain Bacteria; kingdom Bacillati; phylum Bacillota; class Clostridia; order Christensenellales; family Christensenellaceae; genus Christensenella; species Christensenella minuta. The sequence continues at coordinate 1,067,937 of NZ_CP029256.1, forward strand.
TTTCATCAACAGGCATCGGACTCGGCGCTTACAGCGGCGGATTCCGTCCGGGATTTTCACCCGATTCCCTTGTTCATCCCTGCGGACCGAATACGCCGCAGAGCCACAAAAATCTGTATTCAATTGTATCTATCATACCATATCGTCTTCAATTTATACAGGTAAAATTTTTGCTTTTTATCATTTTTTTCAGAGAACTTTGGAAAGGCTGAACGGGCGGAATTTCACGCAGGGCGGCAGCGGGAAGGCGGCGGCTACGCTGCCCCGGCTCATGGCCCATGCGGATCGGGCTGAACCGCTGCGCTAATTTACCCGCCGTTTTTTATAAGCAGCTTGCTACATACAAGTCGTTTTTTCTTCGCTGCGTTTGGCCGAGACATGCGCTTACACAAAAAGGACAGGCTTAACACCTGTCCTTTAAACTAGTTGTCACTCCAAACACTCTATCCATAAAAGGTTCGGATATGACCAGCTTGGTGGGGTTGACTGGGCTCGAACCAGCGACTTCCACGATGTCAACGTGGTACTCTGACCAACTGAGTTACAACCCCGTTATTTTGTCACCTCTATTATTATACATGAATTCATATAAAATTCAAGCGTTCCTTCCGAAAGATTTCCCTATATGTTATAATAAATGACGGAGGGACAGTTCCTATGAAAGTAAAACCCAAACAAACCATGGCTCATAATAAATTGCTGCTGCTTTACCTGCTCGAAAAAAGCGGTATGGCGCTTTCGGAACTACAGCTTGTCCGTATCATGACCGAGCTTTCGTTTATGGGGTATTTCGATCTCAAGGAGTGCATTTTCGAGCTTGAGCAAGGCGGCCATGTTTATTCCAGGACGACTCCCCAGAATACGGTTTACGGCATTACGGATGCAGGGGCCAATATGCTCAATGTCCTTGTAAGCGATTTGCGTTTGTCCTTTCGCGAAACGGTTGACGCGTACTTGAAGGAGCACAAGGATGAACTGGAGCTTGAATCCCAGCTTGTAGGGGAATATATCAAGCTGGCGCAAAACGAATACCGGGTCATTTTGAAGGTACTGGAGCACGATCGTACGATCTTTGAGATCAACAGCATTGTATATTCCAAGACCGAAGCGCAAAAAATTGTGGATAACTGGCGCAAGAACGCCGTCAGTATTTATAAAGATGTGGTCCTGCGCTTAGGTTAATTGCCGAAGCGCATGGGACGCCAGATAAAAAGAGCCGCATACGACAAGTATGCCTTTTTTTTGCTCTGCCAGGCGCCGGGCCTCCCGAAAGGCATAATCCGGGTCTTCCATGGTGACGGCATGGTCAAAATAAGGCGCAAGCTCCCTCGCGGGGAGTCCCCTCTTTTTTTCGGCACACGTGCACACCACCCTGTTCGCAAAGCTACTGATCCCTTCCGCGATTCCCTCGATATCTTTGTCCCGCATGATCGCAGTGAGCGCCGTAATATCCTCGTGCGGATAGTGCTTTTTCACCGTTCGGGCCAGTTCTGCGACCGCGTCTGTATTGTGCGCGCCGTCGATTACGACGCGCCCCGCCGCCTGCGCGCGCGCAGGAATGACCGCTCCGGCAAGACCGCTGCGGATAGATTTTTCGGCCATCCCAAGCTCTGCCGCGGCCATCAGCGCTACGCATGCATTTTCTACCTGCATAGGGGATATCGCTTTTATTTCGAGATTCTTATAGTGCTTTCCATCATAGGTAAAATCAAAACGCTGTCCTGTGACCGTGCTCTCCTTCACGCTGATCTTTTTCTCATCAAGCACGATCAGCCGCGCGTTCTTTCCTTTGCATGTCTGCCGTATCACCCGCATGGCTTCTTCTTTTTGCGGATGCGAAATGACAATGGAATCCCGTTTGATAATCCCACATTTCTCGCGCGCAATTTCTGTCAGCGTATTTCCGAGGATCGCCATATGGTCATAGCTGATCGGCGTCAATATCTGCATTTCAGCGGGAACGATATTCGTTGGGTCGAGCCGCCCGCCGAGCCCTGTTTCGATTACTGCATATTCAACGCTCCGGTCTTCAAACCACGCAAGCGCGGCATGCGTCCAAACGCAAAAGAGGTGCATTTCCCCCGCACCTCTTACGCGCTGCATGTATCCACCGTATTCTGTTTGGGAAATCATTTCTCCGTCGATCTTCATTCGCTCGCATGGCGAAATGATATGCGGCGAGGTAAACAGGCCGCAGGGCTTCTCCCGGGAAATAATATCGGCGATATACTGTGCCGTGGAGCCCTTGGCGTTCGTCCCTGCCAAATGCACATATTGCATGTTTACTTCATGCCCTCCATAAACAAGATACGCTCGGCAAGCTTACCGCGCATCTCAAGATAGGTATCCAGTTTGGCGCGTTCCTCTTCGACCACCTTGGCAGGCGCTTTCTCCGTAAACCCCTTGTTTCCGAGCTTACCTTCTGCGCGCTTAATCTCGCTCTCGTTTTTTTCCGCTTCCTTCTTTAAGCGAGCCAGCTCTTTTTCCACATCGATCAACTCCACAAGGGGCATAAAGGCCTCGCCCACCGCGCAAACCGCGGATACGCTGTTTTGCGGGATCCGCGCTTTGTCTTCGATGACCTCGACCTCGCTGGCATATGCGAGGCGTTTCAGATATTCCGCACAGGCATGGATCGCATCCGCATGCTTCGTAAGCACGGTGATCTTTGCTTTCACGCTTGGCGGAACATTCATTTCTGCGCGCACATTGCGGATGGAACGGATCAGGTCCATCACGCCGTTCATCATATCCGCTTGCTCCCTGCCGCCTTCGTATGCCGGTTTTGGCCACGGCCCCAGCATGATCGTTTCCGCCGCACCGGGCAGACTCGTATAAATTTCTTCCGTAATGAACGGCATAAAGGGATGCAAAAGCTTCAGCGTATTTTCCAGCACATACACAAGAACGCTGATCGTCGCTGACTTCACATCCTCATCCTCGCCGTACAGGCGCGGCTTTGCCATTTCGATATACCAATCGCACAGCTCGCTCCACGAGAAATCATAAATCTTCTGTGCCGCAAGGCCAAGGTCATATTTTTCGATATTGTCCGTGCACTCGCGGATGGCGCCGTTCAGTTTCGCGAGAATCCAACGATCCGCAATGTCGAGCTTTTCTTCCTCGACCGGGGCTGCCTCACCCTCGCCGATATTCATCAGTACAAAGCGGGAAGCATTCCATATCTTATTGGCAAAATTCCGTGCCGCTTCCACTTTTTCCCAGTAAAAGCGCATATCATTTCCCGGGCTGTTTCCTACCGCGAGGGAAAACCGGAGCGCATCTGCTCCGTATTTTCCAATCACCTCAAGAGGATCGATTCCGTTGCCGAGGGATTTAGACATTTTGCGGCCCTCACTGTCGCGTACAATGCCATGGATATCCACCGTATGGAAGGGCTCCTCGCCCATGATCTCGATACCAAAAATAATCATCCGGGCGACCCAGAAGAAAATAATGTCATAGCCCGTTACAAGCACATCCGTCGGATAATAATAATCGAGCTCCGGCGTTTTATCCGGCCATCCGAGCGTGGAGAAAGGCCAAAGGCCCGAAGAGAACCACGTATCGAGCACGTCCTCATCCTGTATAAATTCCGTACAGCCGCATTCCGGGCATGCGGAAGGCGCTTCCACCGTCACAATGAGTTTCCCGCACTCCTTGCACGTATAGGCCGGGATACGATGCCCCCACCAGAGCTGGCGCGAGATGCACCAGTCACGGATATTATACAACCAGTTAAAATAGATTTTGGAAAAACGCTCGGGCACAAATTTCACCTTGCCCGTTTCCACCGCTTCGATCGCAGGCTGCGCAAGCTCCTTCATCTTCACGAACCACTGGCGTGAGATGATTGGCTCGATCACCGTATGGCAGCGGTAGCAATGCCCGACATTATGCTTATAATCCTCAATTTTCACGAGCGCGCCGCATGCTTTAAGGTCGTCCACGATTTGCCTGCGGGCTTCGTCCCTATCCATACCCGCATATTTCCCGGCGTTTTCCGCCATCGTACCATCGTCGTTCATTACACGCACGACAGGCAGGTTATGGCGCTCGCCCACTTCATAGTCGTTCGGATCGTGCGCGGGCGTAATTTTCACCGCGCCGGTTCCAAATTCCATATCCACATATTCGTCCGCCACAACAGGTATCGGCTTGTCAAGCAGCGGCAGGATCACATTTTTGCCCACAAGGTCTTTATAGCGTTCGTCCGCAGGGTTCACGGCAACCGCCGTATCGCCGAGCATCGTCTCTGGGCGTGTCGTTGCCACTACGATGCCCTCTCCGCCGTCTTCCGCACGGTAACGCATATGCCACAGGTGGGAATCCTGCTCTTCATATTCCACTTCCGCATCCGAAAGCGCAGTCATACATTCCGGGCACCAGTTGATAATGCGGTTTCCCTGATAAATCAATCCTTTTTCATATAGGCGTACAAAAACCTCGCGCACCGCACGGCTGCATCCCTCGTCCATCGTAAAACGCTCACGTTCCCAATCGAGGGACGAGCCAAGCTTTTTCAGCTGCCGTGTAATCCTTCCGCCAAATTCTTCGCGCCATTGCCACGCGCGTTCCAGGAATTTATCGCGTCCCAGTTCTTCCTTGGACGTTCCTTCGTCACGCAGCGCATCCACAATTTTGACCTCTGTCGCAATGCTGGCATGATCGGTCCCCGGCATCCACAGAGTGGAATAGCCCTGCATCCGTTTGGTGCGGATAATCGCATCCTGCATCATATTATCAAGCGCATGGCCCATATGGAGCTGTCCAGTAATGTTCGGCGGGGGAATCACGATCGTAAAAGGTTTTTTACCACGATCCACTTCCGCATGGAAATACCCTTTTTCAAGCCACTTCTGATAAAGCTTTTCTTCCGTTTGTTTCGGATCGTACGTTTTGCCCAGCTCTTTGCGCATCCTTCTGCCTCCAACCACTCTAAATAAAAATCATTAGGAATCCTGCGATTACAACGCCAAGCCCAATGAGTTTCGTGACAAAGTCCGCATTCTGATAACGAAAATGCCGGCCAATACGTTTTGCCGCAAAGCTCAGGACCGCCCCTGCCGCAAGCAGGATCAGTCCAGTGACCTGTAATGTTGTAATATTCGCAAAAAATTCCATAGTTTCTCCTGTTTACATACTTTTCTATTATACCGTCAACGTCTCATATTATCAAGAGAAGCGCCCATTGTAAAATTTTTGTGCGGCTATATTTTTAGCCCTTTTTGGAGTATAATAATAAGTAACATTGCATATGTGGGAGTACGCTATGGCTGAAAACAAATACAAGCATCTTATCAACCGCGATTTGAGTTGGCTAAAATTTAACGAACGGGTATTGGAGGAAGCAGAAGATCATTCCAATCCTCTGTTCGAACGTCTTAACTTTATGGCAATTTACCACAGTAACCTGAGCGAATTCCTTATGGTGCGCGTGGGCAGCCTTCATGACCGCCTTCTGCTCAAAAAGGATGAAATCGATCCCCGTTCGGGTATGACGACGCTCGAGCAGCTTCGCGCCATCAACCGTAAGATCCGCGAGCTGACTCCGCGTAAGAACCGGGCCCTGATCGAAATTTTAAGGGAGCTGGAAAATTACCATATTTTCTATAAAGCGGGCGTACATCTCACTAAGTATGAAGAACGCTTTTTGGAGCGTTATTTTGAGCGCAATGTGCTGCCATTGCTTTCCCCGCATATTCTGGATAAACACCATCCTTTCCCATTCCTCCAGAATAATACCGTATATATCGCGGTACTGTTGAAATCGAAGGACGGAAAAACACAGCTTGGCATCATCCCGGCGAGCGGGTATTTTGAGCGCCTGCTCCTTTTACCCAGCAAATATATCAAATTCACGTTGATCGAGGATTTGATTTACCGTTTTGCTTCACGTGTTTTCCCCAGACACAGGGTAGAAGCGCGCAGCATCTTTTCGATTACGCGCAATGCGGATATCGACGCGGACGAGGCCTTTTTCGACTACGATATGTCGTACCGGGACATTATGGAGATCATCGTTAAAAAGCGCAAAAAGCTTGAACCTGTAAGATTGGATATTTGCCGCAGCCAGAGCGAAGAAATTACCAAGCGCTTGATGAAAAACCTGAATTTAACACAGGACGAGGTATTCTTCAATGAAATGCCTACCGTGCTTTCCTTTGTGTCCGACCTTAAGGACCTGCTTACAGATGAAAAATACAGACCGCTTTTCTATCCCCCGCTTGTCTCACAGCCGTCCGGCCAAGTGGACCTGAATAAAAAGCTGATCCCGCAAATTCAGAAAAGAGACGTGCTGCTCTCCTATCCCTATCAGGACATGAAAACTTTCGTGCGCTTGCTGGAGGAGGCGGCCATGAATCCAAGCGTAATGTCTATCAAGATCACCCTCTACCGTGTCGCGCGCAATTCCAAGGTAATCGACGCGCTGATCCGCGCCGCTGAAAACGGCAAAGAGGTCATTACCGTGGTAGAGCTTCGCGCGCGCTTCGACGAGGAAAACAATATCGATTGGTCAAAACGGCTTCAGGAGGCGGGCGCTTCTCTGATTTATGGAATTGAAGATTATAAGGTCCATTCCAAGCTGTTGTTGATTACGATGAAGAAAAGAGACGGCGCGCTCGGTTTCATTACGCAGGTTGGAACGGGTAATTATAACGAAAGCACTGCGAAGCTGTATACCGATCTATCGCTTATTACTGCAGACGAAGACATTGCGATCAACGCGCAGGACGTATTTAAAAACCTCTGCATGGGAAGTCTGGTGGAAAATTCGGATATCCTGATGGTCTCTCCCCTAACGCTTAAGCAGTCTGTATTGCGGTATATCGACCAGGAAATCCTGATGGCAAAATCCGGCGCGCCGGCACAGCTGACGTTCAAGATCAATTCGCTGAACGATACCGATATTATCAAAAAGCTGATCGCCGCTTCCGATGCGGGCGTCAAAATCCGGATGATTATCCGCGGTATTTGCTGCCTCAATGTGGAGACCACCGGTAAAACGCGTAACATCGATATTTCCAGTATCGTCGGACGCTATCTTGAGCATTCGCGTATTTACCTGTTTGGGCCGAAGGAGCGCCAGAAGGTCTATATCTCCTCCGCTGATTTTATGTCGCGCAACACGGAACGGCGGGTAGAAGTTGCCGTTCCGGTTCTTGATCCCGACCTGAAACGCGAAATCAACGATTTGATCGATATCCAACTGAAAGACAATGTGAAGGCGCGTCACCAGGTTGGCAAGGGTGTTTACCGGAAGCTCCCCGTTCCCAAGGGCGCGCCGCGCATCGACAGCCAGGTTGAGTTGTTCAAACGCGCTTACCGCGAGGCCGGAAACCCTCTTCCCGAGTGGCTGCAGGAAAAAAATTTTTGATGAATCCGCGATATGCATTGACATTCCCAATGAAAAAAGAGTAAAGTTATAGTACAAATTTGCTATACTTCTCATGCGGCAGTCCCTTACTTCTGCCGCATCTATATGACAGAAAGAGGCCTTTGCGCCTCTTTCTTTGCATTTTCCCCCAAAGCGCTTGACTGGTCAATTATTTTGCAGTATCCTATTACTTGACTTATCAACCATTCGGAGGTTTTAATATGGAACGTGCAGAATATGTCGAACGGATCGGACGCTATATCGCCATCCTGCACCGGGCGGCGCAAAAGTATATCAACAGAAGGATGCAGCCATTCGGATTTACATCCTCGGACCATATGTTTCTAATTCACATTTCAAAAAACGAAGGGATCAACCAGCGCCGCCTCGCGCGGATTTTGTCCATCGACGAGGCTGCGGTAACGCGGGCCATAAAGAAGCTCGAATGCGGCGGCTTTGTGCTGCGTAAAAAAGACCCGGAGGATATGCGTTCTTTTTCCCTCCATCTCACGGAGCGCGGCCATAACGCGATTCCTTCGCTGATCGAGACCTTCCGTGAATGGGATGAGGTTCTCTCTGAAGGTTTTTCAGCGGAGGAATTGACGGTCCTCCGCGGACAGTTGAAAAAAATGGCCGGAAATGCGGCGATATCCGCAGAGGAGGCACGGTAATATGGAACAGGCAATCAAAAATCCTCTGGGCGTGGAAAAACCGGGGAAGTTACTTGTAAAATTCGCGGTCCCCAGCATTATCGCAATGCTCGTAAGCGCGCTTTATAATATTGTGGATCAGATCTTTATCGGCCAGAGCGTTGGAATGCTCGGCAACGCGGCGACCAATGTTGCTTTTCCGCTTACTACGGTCTGTACGGCCATCGCCCTGCTGCTCGGGATCGGCGGCGCGGCAAACTTTAACCTTTCAATGGGAGCCAGGGAAGAAAAACGCGCCTCCGGATTTATCGGCGGCTCAATCGTGCTGCTGATTACGTGCGGAGTGGTCTTGATGCTCGTGGTCCGCATCTTCCTCAATCCGATGATGCATGCGTTTGGCGCAACTCCTGACGTTCTGGAATATGCGCTTACTTATACGGGGATCACATCGTTCGGATTTCCGTTTCTCATTTTTTCAACGGGAGCGAGCAACCTGATTCGCGCGGATGGGAGTCCAAAATTTTCCATGGCTTGCGTTCTTGTGGGTGCCGTAATCAACACGATACTCGATCCCCTGTTCATCTTTGGATTCAATATGGGAATGGCTGGCGCAGCGCTGGCGACAATCCTCGGCCAAATCGTTTCCGCACTGTTCGCGGCATACTATCTGATCTTCCGCTTCAAAACAACAAGGCTTCGTAAGGATGCGTTTCAGGTAACATGGAGCAAGAGCCGCGCCATCATGGGGCTCGGCGCAGCGGCCTGCTTTAACCAGCTCGCTATGATGGCTGTGCAGATCGCCCTCAATAATGTACTTACCTATTACGGCGCCCTGTCCGTATATGGAAGTGAAATTCCTTTGGCGGTCGTAGGGATCATCATGAAGGTCAATATGATCTTTATGTCCATCATTATCGGCATCGCTCAAGGCTTGCAGCCGATTTCCAGCTTTAACTACGGCGCACAAAAATATGGCCGCGTGCGCGAGACGTACCGCAAAGCAATCACTGCGGCAACTATTATTTCCATATGCGCGTTTCTTGCGTTCCAGCTGTTTCCGCGCCAGATCATTGGAATATTCGGCGCGGGCAGCGAGGAGTATTTCCATTTTGCGGAACGCTGCTTCCGTATCTTCCTGCTGTTTACCTTTGTAAACGGCATCCAGCCTGTGACCTCCAACTTCTTTTCCTCAATCGGCAAGGCGACCAAGGGCATCTGGCTGTCCCTTACACGGCAAATCATTTTCCTGCTTCCCCTTGTGCTGATCCTCCCCGTTTTCCTCGGGATCGACGGCGTAATGTATGCCGGCCCCGTTGCGGACGGTATGGCGGCGCTGGCAGCGATTCTTCTGGTCACAAAGGAAATGAAGAACATGAAACAGCTGGAATATCTGCAGGCATCTTAACCCTGCAGATAGGACGGCGGCAGGCTCTTCCTCTTTGCCGCCGTTTTTCTATCGCATTGCTTTCCCAACGCTTCCGAAGTCCGTCATTTTCTGCACCGCCACTTTTTTTACCGCCTCCCGCATCAGGGGGCTGATCTTATCGATGACCGGCCCGTACTGCTTTATATACCGATAGGCCGCTTCACTCGCCGCAATGCTGATATCCGTATAAATATTGATCTTCTGTATCCCGTACCGGATACATTCCTGCAAGTCGTTCACAGAAAGGCCCGAACCTCCGTGCAGAACCAAATTTGTATCTGTTATACTGCGTATTTCCTTCAGCCGTTCAATATCCAGCACCGGTTTCGACTTATATACCCCGTGCTCCGTTCCAATGGCAATCGCCAGCGCATCAATTTTTGTCTTTTCAACGAACTCCTTTACGTCCATCGGTTCCGTATAGGCATATCCTTTATACTCCCCTTCCCCGCCCTCGTCAAATGCTACGTGCCCAAGCTCTCCTTCTACAGAAACGCCTCTTTCGTGCGCATAAAAAGCCATTTCAGCGCATCGCGCAATATTCTCTTCCAATAGCTCGGTTGAACAATCGTACATTACAGATGTAAATCCGGCTTCAATGGCATGCTTCAGGGTTTCTTCCGTATATCCGTGGTCAAGGTGAAGCGCTACGGGCACGCTCGCTTTCTTTGCCATCGGAACCAGGAAAGATGCAGCAGTATCAATATCGCAGCAGCCGAGCAGAGCCTCCGCCGTACCGAAAATAACAGGAGATTGTGTTTCTTCCGCGGCTTCCAATACGCCCAAAGCCATTTCGATATTGAATGTATTGAACATCCCGACTCCATATCCGCGGATGCGGGCATCCTCCAGTATTTGTTTTAAATTCACCAGCATAACAGTTTCCTCCTCCGGTTGATCCAATTCTTTAAGATTATTATACTTGTGAAGAAATTTTTTGAACAGCTGTGGCGGTAAATATGCGTTTTGCGCATTTTCAGTCATTATTCGTGGTATAATATGATCGATATCAAGCAAAGGAGTGAAATATGAATCCTCGTCACGCCCAAATATTAGAAATTATTAAGGAAAAAAAATTTGTCTCCGTATCTGCCCTCAGCCAAGTACTTTATACCAGTGAGTCTACAGTCCGCCGGGATTTGATTGTACTGGAAAAAAACGGACTGATTCAGCGGACGCGCGGCGGCGCAATTTATATGGAGGCTACAAAGCTGGAATGGCCCCTTATGTTTAAAAGACAGGCAAATATGGAAAAGAAGCAGCGCATTGCCGATTTGGCGGCCGACTTCATAAAGGATCATCAAACGATCTTCATAGACTCAAGCAGCACCTGCATGATACTTGCAAAAAGGCTGATGGAAAAAACAAACCTGACTTTACTGACAAACGGAATTATGACTGCCAGCATTCTCTCGGAGGCGACCGATTTCAATATATATTGTACCTGCGGTAAGGTTTATTCCCGCCGTTCAAGCATCGGCGGAGTCGACGCCTGCGAATATATTTCCCGCTTTTCCGCCGATGCTGCGTTTGTCTCCTGCCGTGGAATTGCCGCCGACATGGGAGTAACCGATTTTGATGCGGACGCCTCTACCGTCAAACGTACTTATCGAAAATATACCCGCAAATTGATCCTGCTTGCGGACAGCACAAAATTTGGCCAAACCTTTTTCCATCGGACCTTTGATTTTCCAGAGGTTGATATAGTGATATCCGACTGTGAGTTCCCCGCCGACATCAAGCGCCGTTTTCAGCAGAGCGGCACCGAACTTATATCGCCGGGCGTTTAACGAGCCTCTTAGATTCTCCATGCAAAAAAGGCGGCTGCAGCCGCCTTTATGATTCTTATGGATTCCAGAATATCATTCCCTGTTTTCCCGCTTAAATTCCTGCAATTTCTCGTTCATCGCCTTCCATTTCTTCCGGTTCACATTCCAGCATACAAGCCAGATTATGATATAGAAAGCGATAAAGCCTGCGTAATACCAGACGATCCATTCGCTCGGCGGAAGCCAGCCAAACCAGATCATCAGCAGGGTGCATCCGGTAATAAGGATGATAAAATGAACAATCGTCCGTACGATATAGGTTCTGTTGCTCTTGTCCGATCCGACCCAGATCAGTTGTACGCAGGCAATGAACAGTCCGAGAAACAGATCGTTCCGCAGCTCCTTAAGAGGCAGGGCGTCCGCCCCGAGTGTAATCGTAATGACCGTGCTGATCGTCAGCGCAATCAGGAATGCGGTAACCAAAACCGCCGCAAACAGGCTAAAACCTTTTCTCATTCTATTCACCTCCCCAGCCCGAGCTTTTCTTTAAGCAAGGGAGCATACTGCCGTGATATGATCTGCTTTTCCCCGTTCTCAAGCTCTACCTCTATCTTTCCATTGAGGATCGGGTTCAGTGCGCGCACCTTTGCCAGATTGATGATCGTCGACTTATTGACGCGCAGGAAATTGGTTCCCTGAAATTTTTCCTCGATTTCGTACAGGCGGAGCGCACAGTCGTATACCTTGTCTTCCGTATAGACAAAAATCCTATCATCCACACTCTCAAAATAATATACGCTGCCCGGTTCGAGCAGGAAGGTCTGCCTTCCCAGGCTCCCGACAACTTTTCTTTGCGAGCTGTTCGCAAGGGATATAATTTTCAGCAGGTCGTCATTCATCTCCGCACAGCGAATGACAATTTCATCCTGCGGGCAGGCCGGATCAATATCGAGCGTTACCTTCATAAGGCCTCTCCCCCTCTGTCTTTCAGTATAACGAACGAAAAACGCGCGTCAATGCGTTTCCCGTAAGATGCATTGCGCACGCCGCAAGTTGCGTTTCCTCCATACTATTTCAACAAAAACCGTTCCAGTGCAGGAACGTCCTCGGCAATATACCGGCAGGTGAATTGTGCCGCATCCTCGATTTTGCTGAAGCCAAACCCCCACAGCACCGCACAGAAATCAATTCCTGCATCCTGTGCGCCCCGCGCATCATAACCGCTGTCTCCCACCAAAAGGCAGTCTGCCGTACTGGAATTGGTCCGCGATACGGCTTCTCTTACGATCGCTTCCTTGCCCTTGATGTTGATATCCGGCGGCGCACCGCAAATCGCATCGAAATAATCGGTCAGCCTGAAATGCGCAAGCGTCTTGCGCACAATCGTTTCCATCTTTACGGAAGCAACGGCGCACGTCACGCCTGCATCTCCCAGGTTTTGCAGCAGCTTCTCCATTCCGGGATAAATATCCGCCTCGAGCATCCCTTCTTCCGCATACCGCTCCCGGTAATGCTGCACTGCCTTTGTCGCTTGTTCGTCACTCATCCCGCACACGGTTACAAAAGAAAGCTTCAGCGGCGGCCCGATAAACTTTCTCAGCGTCCCGTCATCCGGCAGCCGGAAGCCCATATCCTCAATGGTGCGCTTCGCGCAATACAGGATACCCCTGCTCGTATCCATCAGCGTTCCGTCAAAATCAAACAATACCGTCTTATATTTCATATCCACTCAATCTCCAAAATCCTGATACTCTCCGGCGGAATCATTGCCTCTACAAGCCCTTCGTTTACCGGATAGGTTTCATCGGTCAGCTTACACACCGCGCCTTCGAATTCAAATTCACGGAAAGAGGCCGTATGCTCCTCCAAAATCAGCTCTTCACGGGCGAACAGGTCCACCGCAATATGATGCGGTTCTTTCCCCCTGTTGACAAGCGTCAGGTACATACCGTCCTGCGCAAGCGTGCCGAATGCATCCCGTCCGTCGATGCAATAGCGCAAAATGCCAAGCACATCATCGCCCTGTTCATAGAATGCACAATTTCCGGTTTTAAGGGCATCCGTATCGCGCCGCAGCAGCGCGAGCTTTTTGTAATACTCCCGCATATCCAAATCGCGCGCTTTGTAGGGCCCGCGATTGAAGGGGTCGAGCAGCCCGTGCATTCCCGTTTCATCTCCGTAATAGACACACGGCATTCCCGGCAAGGTGAACTGTATCCCGGCGGCGATTCTTTGCAGCTTGGCTCCATAGGCATCCTGTTCATCCGACACAATGAAATGCGCCTGCTGTTCGCGCGTTAGGGAGTGCGGATCGATTTTTGTCCCGAGCACGGTACGGATCCGCGCAATATCGTGGCTCGAAAGCAGATTCATCAGGCAGTAATACATATCCTTTGGATAGTTTTGGCTTTGCCCGACGAGGAACCGCCTGAATTTTGCCGCATTGCTCTTGCCATGCAGGAAATCTGTCACTGCCGCGGCAAACGGATAATTCATCACCGAATCAAGTCCCCGCCCCAGGGCATAGGTCCTGTGCCTGCCATAGCTTTGTTTGGTGGTCGCGTCCTCCCAGACCTCGCCGAGCAGGAAATTATCCTGCGAGGCATGCTTGATCTTCGCACGCATTTTTTCGATCGTCTCGTCCGGCAATTCGTCGGCGACATCCAGCCGGAAGCCATTCGCGCCGCGCGCAAGCCATGCTGCAAGCACGCTCGTTTCCCCATCGATGACAAACTCTGCCCATTCGGGCTGCGTTTCATCTACCTCCGGCAGGGTGGTGAAACCCCACCAGCTTTTATACTGGTCCGGATACTCCGTAAACTGATACCACTTGTAATACGGCGATTCCGGACTTTGATAAGCCCCAAGAGAATCATAACGGCCATATTTGTTGAAATATACGCTGTCATCGCCCGTATGGGAATACACCCCGTCGAGTATAATACGTATCCCGCGTTCCCGTGCCTCACGCGCAAGCAGGTCAAAATCTTCCTCCGTCCCAAGAATCGGATCGACGCGCAGATAATCGCCCGTATTATAACGGTGGTTAGACGCGGCCTCTACGATGGGGTTGAGATACAATGCCGTGATCCCCATATCACGCAGGGCATCCAGCGAGCCGACGATCCCGAGAAGCGTACCGCCGTAATAATCGCACGGCTCGTAATGCTCCATCCCTTCCGCCGCCTCGTAAAGGACCTTTTCATTCCAGTCCCGATGTACGAGAACGTTTCTCCCGCGCGACCGGTGGTATTCCACGCCCCTTCCAAAGGTTCCGCTGTCGTCCGGCGCGAACCGGTCCGGAAATATCTGGTACAGGTTTGCGCCTTTGGCCCAGCCCGGCGTAGTAAACGCCTCGTCATACACGGTGAGCTGGAACGGCGGCGGCGGGTTCCAATAGACCTCGCCGATGCCGCTTGTACCCCCGGAATGGGCGCCGTAATAGATGCTCGTATCCTCATCCATGCGAATACAGAACCAATACCAGAGGACGCACGGCACCGAGGGCGTTTCGTATTCCGCCCACCAGATACCGTTCTCATCCTGCTGCATCGGGATATTTTCCTCCGTCTCGTCCGCGACAAGCGTAAGGTATATCTTCTTGAAATACAGGTCGCGCACCGCGAGCGAGAGCCGTACGCACGTCCCCGCCGTCACCGCGCCCAAGGGTTTTCTGTATTCTTCCTTGGCGGAATCATGCATCAGTTGTTTTGAAAAATCAATCTGCATTTTTTATCCTCCGGTCAGGTCATTTCCCGCAGGCGCCAAATTTTATCGTTATATTCATGGATTGTACGGTCGGATGAAAAGACGCCCGATTTTGCCGTATTGGTCGCGGCCATACGCTTCCACCGTGCGGCATCCTGATAAGCGCTCACCGCGCGTTCGTATCCCTGCGAGTAGGATGCAAAATCATACAGCAGGTAATATTTGTCGGCACGGTCCATATCGCCGAACAGCAGCGAATGATAGAGGTCGGAAAACTGTCTGTCGTTCGCCACCGGAAGCGTTCCGTCGATCAGGCGGTTGAGCGCTTGCCGGAGGTCCGTATTCTGTTCGTAATATTCGCCCGGCTTATAGGTCCCGTAGCGCTCCATCCGGCTGATCTCGCGCTCCGTCGCGCCAAAGATGAAGATATTATCTTCCCCGACGGCCTCGTATATCTCTACATTCGCGCCGTCCATAGTGCCGAGCGTAACCGCGCCGTTCATCATGAACTTCATATTACCCGTTCCGGACGCCTCGAGTCCGGCCGTTGAAATCTGTTCGCTGATATCCGCCGCCGGGATCATGATCTCCGCCTCGGACACGCTGTAGTTCTCAATGAACACGACCTGCAGCACGCCCCTGGTATCGGGATCATTGTTCACCAGATCCGCCACCGCAAGGATCAGGCGGATGATATTCTTGGCCCTGGCATATCCGGGCGAGGCCTTGGCCGCGAAAATAAACGTACACGGCTCCAGCTGTACCGCCGGATTTTCCTTTTTTAGATTGTATAGGTGCAGGATGTGCAGCACCTTCAAAAGCTGCCGCTTATATTCATGCAACCGTTTGGCATGTACATCGAAAATTGTATTTTCATTGATTTCGATGCACTGGGTCTTTTTCAGATGGTCCCTCAGCCTGATTTTGTTCTGCCTCTTGACCTCCATGAAGTCGTCGAGAAATTTAGGATCGTCAAGCAGGTCGGCAATCCTGTCCATCTCTTTATAATCCTTCAGGAAGCCGTCGCCAATATGGTCGGCTAGAAGCCGCGTAAGCGGCTGGTTGGCCTTGGCGATCCAACGCCTGTGCGTGATGCCGTTTGTGATCCCGAGGAATTTATCCGGAAATACCACATAGAAATCCCGGAAGGTACGCGACTTGATAATCTCTCCATGCAGCTTGGAAACGCCGTTCACCTTACTGCACACCGCAATGCAAAGGTTTGCCATGCGGATTTCCTTATACGCAATGATCGACATCTTGCTGATCTTATCCCACTCTCCCGGGTAAACGTCCCAAAGCCGGCTGCAGAATTTATCATTAATAACTTTGATAATCTCGTAAATACGCGGAAGCAGTTCTTTAAACATGTCCTCTTCCCAGCGCTCGAGCGCCTCGGACATGATCGTATGATTCGTATAGTTAAACATGCGGCCGCAAATGTCAAACGCTTCCTCCCAGCCCATGCCTTCCTCATCCATCAGGATACGCATCAATTCGGGAATTGCAAGCGTAGGATGGGTATCGTTAATCTGTACGGTGAAATAATTAGGCAGCGTATGCAGATCCCCATAATTGGCTTTATGCTTGTGCACCATATGCTGCATCGTCGCAGAGGTAAAGAAATAAAACTGCTTTAAACGCAGCTGCCTGCCCTGCTCATGATTATCTTCCGGATACAGCACCTTGGAAATAACCTCGGCCAGCTCGCGTTCCTGCATGGCCCTTGCATAATCGCCACGGTTGAAATAATGCATATCGAGACCTGTTTTCGCCTTTGCGCTCCATAGGCGCAGCGTCGCAGGCATTTTGCTCATATAGCCGATCACCGGGTAATCATACGGAATCGCCAACACGCTGTAATAATTCTTGTGGTTGATCTTGAGGCCCCGGTCGGTCCATATCTCCTCCAGCTCGCCGCCATAGCGGACCTCCACCTGTTCCTCCGGGCGCGGAATTTCCCATACGTTGCCCGCTTCCAGCCAGTTGTCATCCACTTCTACCTGTTCGCCGTCGAGGATACGCTGCCTGAACAAGCCGAATTCATAGCGGATGCTACAGCCTGTTACAGGCAGATCGAGTGTGGAAAGGGAATCAAGAAAGCACGCGGCAAGGCGTCCAAGCCCGCCGTTCCCAAGGCCCGCATCCCGCTCCTGCTCTTCAATATCATCAAGGCTGATCCCCATATCGGAGAGTACCTCCTGATAATCCTTCAGAAGATGCAGGTTAATCATGTTATTGACAAGGGCGCGGCCCATCAGGAATTCCGCGGATAAATAATAAAGGCGTTTTAAACCCTGGTTGAGAACCTGTTTGTTTGCGTCCGTCCATTTTTCGACGATGACGTCACGGATAGAAAGGGCGCAGGATTTATAAATCTGATCTTTGGTCGCCTCTTCGAGCGTTTTTCCGAAATGCCGTTTCAGCTTCCCAAGAATTTGCGTTTTGATTTCTTCTTTTTTTGCGATATTATCGGCCATTGCTTGAACCTCCTGTTCGTTCGGCTTCAAAATCTTCGATGGTAACATTATACCATATACCCTACCTGGAATGCGATTATTCACAATAATTTTACGCAAAAAGAACTGCCGGCATGCGGCAGCTCCCGTTCCGCCCAATTCATTTTTGCGATTCGGGCGGTATCACCGCTCCGCATCGTCCAGCACCAAAAAGGGTTCCTCCTCTTCCTCCGCCTGAAATTCGTCCGTATCCCTCTCAAGAACCGCAAAAATCTCCTCCTGTTCCATGTCTTTCCCGCCCGCCGATTCCGGTTCCCAGTCCTGAGCGTCCGGCACCGTATATTCGTCGATATGCGCCGCGTCGTCGATCACCGCTTCTTCTTCTGCCTGCTCAAGCTCCTGGGCGATTTCATTGATCGCCTCCGCATCGCTTCTGTTTTCATATTCAGGCGGAGCGCCTGCCGGTTTCGTTCTTTTTTCTTCCCGCTTAAGTAAAGCCATTTCCGAAACTTCCATCTCCCTGTTCCATTCAAAACTACCATACAGTTTTGCCATTGTTCCTATATTGTTGAATATTGTATTAGAAAAAGAGCCTTTCGTCAATACACAAGGCTCCCGCATGCAATAGAGCAAGAACGAAGCGGGCAGCTTGCCCGTTTCGTTCTTATTTCCCTTTACACAAGCTCTTTGTAGAGCTCTATGTATTCCCCAGCTGACTTTTCAAAGCTGTTGTCCAGGGCCATCGCCGACTGAATCAGCCTTGCCAGATTGGTTTTATCCTGATAAACATTGAGCGCAAACCAGATCGTATTCAGCATATCGTGCGCGTTGTAGTTTGCGAATGAAAAACCATTTCCTTCCTGTGTATAGATATTATATGGCTGCACCGTATCCCGAAGGCCGCCCGTTTCCCGCACGATTGGCAAGGTGCCGTAACGCTGTGCAATCATCTGCGAAATCCCGCACGGTTCAAACATCGACGGCATGAGGAAGAAATCGCTGCCCGCATAGATCCGGCGGGCAAGCGCGTCGCTGTATCCGAGACAAATTGCCGTCTTATCCGGATACTTATCCGCAATGTATTTAAAGAAATTCTCGTACTGCTCTTCCCCGCTCCCAAGGAGCACAAACGCCACATTTTCATAGAGCAGTTCTTCCAGGACCGCACGCACAAGGTCAAGGCCTTTTTGCTCCGTCATGCGCGTCACCATGCCGATCAAAGGCGTACTGGGGCGCGCTGTGATATCGAGCTCCTTCATCAGCTGTTCCTTGTCATAGTATTTTCCCGTAAGGTCGTCCGCCGAATAACGGCATTCAAGGTTCTCATCCGCCTGCGGGTCAAATTCTTTGGTGTCGATTCCGTTAAGGATACCCACAAGGTCGTTTTTGCGTGCGTTTAAAATTCCCTCAAGCCCGCGCCCATAATACGGATCAAGAATTTCCCGCGCGTAGCTCGGACTGACGGTCGTAATCTTGTCCGCAAACACAAGCCCCGCTTTCATCATATTTGCACTTCCGTAAGCTTCCATATACTCTGCGGTGAGATACTTGTCCTCCACTCCAAGGATATCCTTGGCAAATTCAAAGGACGTCTGCCCCTGGTACTGCAAATTATGGATCGTAATTACCGTCCTTGCCCGGCCCTGCGGCCGTTCCTGATACTGCGTACGCAGCAAAAGCGGAATCATGGCGGTGTGCCAGTCGTTTACATGGATGATATCCGGATCGAAATCAAGGAATGGAATCGCTTCCAGAACCGCGCGGCAGAAATATGCATATTGTTCTGTCTCCGCTTCTCCGCCCTTATAGATGCACCATCCAAAATAATATTCATTGTCGATAAAATAATAGGTAACGCCATCGAGTTCCATTGTCTCGATTCCCATATACAGGTTGCGCCAGCCCATTTGCAGGTTCATTGTCGCGAGTACGCGAAGACGGCTGTCATAACGGTCTTTGACCGACTTATGCTTTGGCAGGATAACGCGTGCGTCTACTCCCTTGCGGACAAGCGCTTTCGGGAGCGCGCCGACCACGTCGGCCAGCCCCCCTGTTTTGGCAAACGGAACCGCTTCCGCGCCCGCAATCAGCACCTTTAATTTACTCATACGATTGCCCCCTTGCGGATGATGACAGGGAATACCTCGTCCCCAATGAGCCGCCTTCCCTGCCGGATATTTACCGATTTATCAAGAATGACATATTCGAGGTCGGAGTTGTTGTAAATTTCACTGTTCTGCATAATAATACTGTTTTTAATCTTCGCCCCTTTTCCGACATAGACCCCACGGAAAAGGATGCTGTTTTCCACCTCGCCTTCGATAATACAGCCGTTCGCTACGAGGGAATTCTTAACGTTGGACGTTTTGGCGTATTTTGCGGGCACTTCGTCCTTGATCTTGGTATAAATCTGGTTATCACTGTAGAACAGGTGGTCCTGAACGTCCCTGTTGAGGAAATCCATATTGATCTTATAGTAGGACGCGACGGAATGCAGCCGCCCAACATAGCCCTTGTGTTCGTAACCCATGATCTTGATGCGGTTCAGGTTGCCCATCAGAAGATCGCTGACAAAATTATACTTACCGCGTGACATACAGTCTTCGACAAGGTATTCCAAAAGGTCTTTGCGCATGACGTAGGTATCCATTCCCACTTTTTTGGAGTCGCTTGTGGTGGCGTTGATCTCAAGATCGATCACTCGGCCGTCGTCATTCAAATGCAGGCGTACGTCATTGTACCGTTCCCCCTTGAAGAAATCGGCCTCTTCTTCATTATACAGCATGGTGATATCCGCGCCGCTGTCCATATGATATTCTACCATGTCGTCAAAGGTGCGGTTGAATATGGTATAGGAGCCGGACAGGATGCAGTATTGCTGTTTGGAGCGGCTGATATACCCCATTACGCCCTTGATCGCATCTACGAGGCCCCGGTAGGTTCCCATGTTCTCCGCGCTGGAAAAAGGCGGTAAGATGAACAGGCCGTCGTTTTTACGTGACAGGTCCCATTCCTTTCCGGAACCAAGATGGTCCATCAGGGAATGGTACGACCGCTGAGCGATTACGCCGATATTGCGGATTCCGGAATTCACCATATTGGACAGTATGAAATCGATCGCGCGGTAACGTCCGCCCACGGGAAGCGCCCCCACCGTACGCAGATATACCAGCTCGCGCAGGTTGATATTTTGTTCCCCGGCATAAATCAATCCAAATGTGTTCCTAAGCATTATGAAACACCTCCCGTCGTATTCTTTACAATTCGCTTGGCGGGTACGCTTTCCCCGGCCGCGACCGTCGCGCCGGCCCGGATTACCGCTTTATTTCCCACAACGGCAATTTCGCCCTTGCCCCCTATGCTTGCGCCTTCTTCGACCACGACTTCTTCGTCCACAATGCTTTTCAGGACTTTGCTCTTTTCCCGGATAACCGTTTCCTGCATAATGATGCTATCGCGCACGACCGCGCCTTTTTCTACGGTTACACCCGCCGAAAGGATGCTGTTTTCCACCGTTCCGTAAATATAACAGCCCTCCGATACAAGCGAATTCTTAATTTTGGCTCCCCGGTCTACGAAGTGAGGCGGTTTATTCGGGTTACGCGAAAAAATACGCCAGGCATCGTCATACAGGTTGAGCCCCGGTTCCTCCTGGAGAAGTTCCATATTCGCATCCCACAGGGAATTGATCGTCCCTACGTCCTTCCAATACCCTTTGTAAGGATAGGCAAAGAGACGCTCTCCTTTGGTAAGCATCGCCGGAATGATATTTTTTCCAAAGTCATTGCTCGATTTTTCATCTTTGGAATCCGCAATCAGATATTCCCTGACTTTTTTCCAGTTGAACACATAAACCCCCATTGACGCCATATTGCTCTTTGGCTTTTTCGGTTTTTCCTCAAATTCCTCGATGCGGAGAGATTCATCCGTATTCATGATTCCAAAGCGGGGCGCCTCTTCCATGGGCACCTCGATCACCGCGATCGTTGCATCTGCTTTGTTGTCCTCGTGCGCTTCGATCATCTGGCTGTAATCCATTTTATAAATATGGTCTCCTGAAAGCACGAGGATATAATCGGGGTTGTATTGTTCGATAAAATAAATATTCTGGTAAATGGCGTTTGCCGTCCCCGTGTACCATTCCCCGCGTTCCCCCTTAACATAAGGCGGAAGCACAAACGCGCCGCCTGTAATTCCGTCAAGGTCCCACGGCGAGCCTGTTCCAATATATGCGTTGAGCTCAAGCGGCTCATACTGCGTCAGTACGCCCACCGTATCGATGCCCGAATGGATGCAGTTGGAAAGCGGAAAATCAATAATACGGTATTTTCCTCCGTAGGTGACGGCCGGCTTCGCACGGTGCTTTGTCAAAACTCCAAGCCGGCTTCCCTGGCCTCCGGCCAGCAGCATCGCTACACATTTTTTCTTTTTAATCATTTTTCCCCATCCCCTTTGCTTTTCAAAGTGAATTTATAATACACAGCCCCAAGCGGCGGCAATGTTAACACTGCGCTGTGCTCCATACCGTTCAGGGCCTGCCGCCGGGTCTCTATTTTCTTTTCCGGCACCACGCCAGACCCGCCGTAGCGCGTTTCGTCGCTGCAAAGAAGGCGTTCAAGCATTCCTTCCCGCGGCATGGCGATCCAATAATTCTCACGCACAACGGGCGTAAAGTTCACAGCGCAAACCACAAATTCTTCTCCGTTGGTACGTATAAACGCAAACACGCTTTGCGCCCGGTCTTCTACATTCAGCCATTTGAATCCATCCCAGCTGTCGTCTACCTCATACAGGGCGGGATTTTCCGTATACACATGGTTGAGGTCTTTTACAAAGCGCTGCATCCCCGCATGAGAATCGTATTCCAAAAGGAACCAGTCAAGCTGCTTTTTATAATCCCACTCGATAAACTGGGCAAATTCATCGCCCATGAACATCAGCTTCTTGCCCGGATGCGCGAACATGAAGGAATAAAGCGCCCGGAGAGAGGCAAATTTTTGCCAGTAATCCCCGAACATCTTATCCACCATGGATTTTTTCCCATGCACCACTTCATCATGCGAATAGGCCAGAATATAATTCTCGGAAAACGCATAGTACATCGAAAAGCTCATCTTGTTATGTTCAAACTGCCGGAAATAGTGATCCATCCTCATATAGGCGAGTGTATCGTGCATAAAGCCCATGTTCCACTTGAACGTGAAACCAAGCCCGCCATCGTAAGGCGGCTTGGTAATCATCGGGTAGGCAGTGCTCTCCTCGGCGATGGTCATCGTGCCCGCGTAATTGGTGAGCACGACGCTGTTCATCCGCCGCAGCATTTCGACCGCGTGGTTATCAATGTTCCCGCCGTCTTCGTTCGGCACGAAATAGCCATCGCGCGCATAATCGAGATACAGGATGGACGTAACGGCATCCACACGCAAACCGTCAATGTGGTAACAGTCCATGAAAAACATGGCGTTCGACACCAGGAAGCTGATGACCTCCGGCCGTCCGTAGTTAAAGATCAGCGTACCCCACTGCGGATGTTCACGCTGCAAAACATTTTCATGCTCGTAAAGGTGGGTTCCATCAAATTTGGAAAGGCCGTGCTCATCCTTAGGGAAATGGCCGGGGACCCAGTCCATAATGACGCCGATGCCCCGCGAATGAAGCTTATCTACAAAATACATGAAATCCTGCGGCGTGCCATAGCGGGAGGTGACCGCGTAAAAACCCGTGACCTGATAACCCCACGAGCCGTCATACGGATGCTCGGCTACGGGCATAATCTCTACATGGGTATATCCCATACCGCTCACATAATCTGCAAGCTCGTCCGCAACCTCCCGGAAACCTGGAAACCGGCAGCCCTCTTTTATACGCCATGAGCCGATGTGCATTTCATAGATGGAAACGGCATCTTTGAGTACGTTTCGTTTCATCCTGCGCTTCAGATAGGAAGCATCGTGCCATTCGTATCCCCCGATGCCCCATACCTTGGAGGCCGTTTGCGGACGGACTTCCGCATGGAAGGCGAACGGATCGGCTTTCATCACTTTACTGCCATCATAGCCATATACAAAATACTTGTAATTATCGCCGTCATGGAGTTCGGGTACAAACGCCGCCCAAACGCCGTTCTTATAAAACTCCATGGGAGTCTTTTCGGCATCCCAGCCGTTAAAGTCCCCCACGACGCTGACGCTTCGCGCATTTGGCGCCCAGACACAAAAACGGTGCATTTTAAGCTCCGGAATATAGTGGCACCCGAAAAACTCATATGCTTTTTGCGCTTCGCCGATATTATACAGATAGATGTCATGTTCCGGTAAGTACTTCTGATAACATCCTTTCATCGTGCCCACCGTCCTTTTTTCAATATCCAAAACGTTTTCCTATACCTGATAGACGAACTTCCCGTCCTTTCCCTGCGTTGCATTGAGTTCGGCCGCTTTTTCCTCATAGCCCTCGCGTCCCATGAGCGCGAACGTTGCGATCTTGCCCGCTTCCACACCCGGCTGGTCGAATGCGTCGATCTCTAAAAATTCACCGGCCGCGGCCGTAGCCATTTCAAGGAAGAAGAACAGCGCGCCGATTTCCCTTGCACTCATTTCCGGCAGCGTAATGCGCATATTCATTTTGCCTGCCTGCGTAACGGCGTATTCCGTCGCGCGCATTTCGGAGGCAATCAGCTTGCCCATCGTCTGCCCCTGCAAATAGGCCGCGTCCATCATGTCGATCGGCGCCTGCGGAATCTTGAGTTCCGTATGAAAATTTTCCACGTCGATAAAGGAAATAACTTTGTCAAAAGGTCCTTCCGTATAAAGCTGTATCTGCGAATGCTGGTCGGTCACGCCGAGAGCACGCACCGGCGTCTGGCCCTTGTTAACGATGCTGCCGTCGTTCCCGTAGCGTTTCCCAAGGGATTCCGCCCACAGCTGCGCATACCATTCGGCCATGTTAAGGAGCCCGTCCGCATAGGGCATCATGACGGAGATGTTGACTCCCATATCCATTGCGGCGCAATAGAGAAGCGCATACATATATGCCGGGTTTTCCCACAGGTCTTCCCGTGTGCACGCTTCGTCCATCTCCTTCGCTCCCGCAAAAAGCGCATCGATATCGATATTGAGGACTGCCGCGGAAAGAAGGCCGACCGGACACAGGACCGAAAAACGCCCGCCTACGCCGTCCGGCACGGTGAAGGTCTTGAAGCCATACTGATTGGAGATTTTTTTCAGAATTCCCTTTTCTTTATCCGTCGTAAGCACGATATTGTCTTTGAAGTTTTCA
The DNA here is from genome assembly GCF_003628755.1 of Christensenella minuta. Classification (NCBI taxonomy): domain Bacteria; kingdom Bacillati; phylum Bacillota; class Clostridia; order Christensenellales; family Christensenellaceae; genus Christensenella; species Christensenella minuta. The sequence goes on from NZ_CP029256.1 coordinate 1,092,605, forward strand.
CCCAATACTTCCTTGAGTCTGCCAAGGACGATCATGAACTGGGACATGGTTTCGACGGTGTTGCCGCTTTTTGTAATTACATGGAAACAGGTCTTTTTTACATCGATCACGTCGAATAGCGCATTGATCCCGTCCGGGTCGACATTATCGACCACGTAGAACCGGGCTCCGCCGCGCTTTTCACGCGGAATCTCGTTATACTTCAGGTGCTTCGTGCCCGTAAAGAGCGCCTTTGAGCCAAGCGCGCTCCCACCGATCCCCAGCACCACGAAGTTTTCAAAGTCCGCATTGATCCGTTCCGCTTCCTTTTTGATATCCGCGACGATTTCCGCCTGATTGTAAGGCAGGCTGCGCCAAGCCATCGCCTCCCTTTTCGTACACATATTTTTGTGCACCTGAGGAATTTTCTGTGCCATTTTCTGTATGTCCTGCTCCGAGATGCCATGCTCTCCGATACTTGTTTGCAGCATATTGTTAAAATCAATCTTCATATTTCTGCTCCTCCATTTCGTTATTTTAAAATATTCTGGCCGCCTGCGGCCTTACAAACCACTCAACAGCCGTTTCCAGCCCTCCCGTAGATTTCGGTTTCGGTGCGCAGCCGCTTAATCTGCTCCTGGCCGAACTCTCCCTTTTTCATCCGCCACTTCCAGTTTCCGAGCGCTCTCGACGGATAGTTCATGCGCGCCTCTCCTCCCAGTCCAAGGATATCCTGCATGGGGATGATAGAGATATCCGCAACGCTCATCATAGCGAGGCGGATTAGCTTGCCGACCACGTCGCTTTCCGTCGCCCGGCCGATATAATCCTCCAAAAATTTCCTTGTTTCCGGCTGAACCGTCTGGAACCAATGCAGCGTCGTATCATTATCATGCGTTCCCGTATAGACTACGCTGTTGCGCGGATAATTGTGCGGCAAATAGAAGCTGTCCTGCTCGTCAAACGCAAATTGCAGCACTTTGAGCCCCGGAAATCCGCAATAGTCGAGAAAGCCCTTGACATTGTCGTCAATCGCCCCGAGATCTTCCGCTATGATGGGCGGCATCGGGAGCGCCGTCTTGATCGCGTCAAACAGCGCACCACCCGGGCCTTTAACCCACTGTCCGTCTTTGGGCGCGCCGCCCTTTGGTATCTTGAAATAGGCTTCAAAGCCGCGGAAATGATCGATACGCAGGATATCGTACAGGTGCAGGCTGCGCTGCATACGCCGCACCCACCATTCATATCCATGCTCACGCATATAGTCCCAATCGTAAAGCGGATTTCCCCACAGCTGTCCTTCGTCGCAGAAATAATCAGGGGGCGTGCCGGCCACACTGCCGTCTTTGACAAAATATTCCGGGTGCGCCCACGTCTCAGCGGAATCCTGCGAGACATAAATGGGAATATCTCCAATGAGCTGGATCCCTTTTTCGTTCGCATAATTCTTCAGTGCAAACCATTGCCGCTCGTACAAAAACTGTGTGAACTGGACGATCTCGATCTCCTGCCCGTACCGTTGCGTCATTTCCATGATTGCGGCGGGTTCCCTGTCTACGATGCACGCGTCCCACTGCTGGTACGGAAGATAATGGAAATGCTTCTTTAGAACTACAAACAGGGCGTAATCGAAAAGCCATCCGGAATTTTCAAATTTGAAAGCCGCAAACTCATGGGAATATTTTTCGATCCCCGGCTGATAAGCTTTTTTCAACACGTCGTTTTTAAGGTGAAAAAGCGCTTCGTAGTCAACATACGTTTCGTCTTTCCCAAAATTCAAATGAGAATAGTCGCTCTTTTTCAGAAGACCATCCTCTGCAAGAAAATCAAAATCAATAAAATAAGGATTATAGGCAAAGGCGCTCGTGCCGGAATATGGGCTGTCTGCATAACCCGTGGGCATACATGGGAGAACCTGCCAATAGGACTGCTTTGCCGCATGAAGATCGTCTACGAAATCATATGCCGCCTTTCCAAGCGTTCCGATCCCATAAGGAGATGGTAAGGATGATATATGCAACAGTATCCCGCTTCCCCGTTTCATAGACTTGTCTCCATAATTTTTTTTTACTCCTTTATTATATATTTTTTCTCATGAAAAGTATAGCGCTTTCCAAAATTTGCCTCCTTTTGTTTATCCTCCCCACGTGGTGGATTTAAACATTTTTATTCTTTTCATTTTGCTTTTTCACCGAAATACATGATCCGTACAAGACGGCCGCGCCATAGTTTCCCATAGCGCGGAAGCGCCTTACGGAGGGCACAAGAAACCCCCGCCGGTATTCCGGGCGGGGGTAACGGTCAGCTCAGGCGGTCAAACGTTCTTTCCGCAGCACTTTTTATATTTTTTTCCAGATCCGCAGGGACACGGATCGTTCCTGCCCACCGTCTTTTCACTGACGGCCTGCTTCGACGCACGCCATTCGCGGGTGATCTCGCTGCGCCGCTCCTCCGGCAAAACTTCATCCCATTGCGGAAGCGTATACAGCCATTTGGCCTTTGCCTCGTGCATATTAAAATACAGCTTTTCAAAATCAATGTCCAGCTTGATGTCGGTATCTTCTTCCAGCGTATCCAAATCGATCTCTTTTTTAAGACTGGTGTTGATCCCGTCGATAAAGCCGCAGAATACGACCGGCTCCATCCCTACCTTTTCCGCGACTTCCTTGACCGTGCCTTCGTAGGAAACCGATGTATCGCCCAGTATCTGCTCGTATACGTCCGTTTCCATCGAAAAATAATCATCCCAAAACGCCTGCTGCTGTGCGGGCGTCTGCGCCATTTGTGCAAGATTTTTCCATTGTTCGTACAGCGCCATCACAGAGCCTCCTTGAGTTCTTCATCCAACCGCTTGGCGATCTCGCAAATAAAGCCATGCGTATCAACAACCGTTTTATCGTCTTTTTCCCACAGAAGCGCAAGGTCCTTGGTCATTACACCTTCTTCGATCGTACGGATCGAAGCCCTTTCAAGGGCCTCCGCAAATTTTACAAGCGCGCCGTTTTGATCCAGCTCGCCGCGTTTCCGAAGAGCGCCCGACCATGCGAAAATCGTCGCCATAGAATTGGTGGACGTTTGTTCCCCTGCCTGATGCCTGTAAAAATGGCGCGTGACCGTGCCGTGCGCCGCCTCGTACTCATAGTTGCCGTCCGGTGAAACGAGCACGGACGTCATCATGGCAAGACTGCCGAAAGCGGTCGCCACCATGTCGCTCATGACGTCCCCGTCATAATTCTTGCACGCCCAGATATATCCGCCTTCCGAACGGATCACGCGCGCAACAGCGTCGTCGATCAGGGTATAGAAATACTCGATCCCGAGCGCTTCAAATTTTTCTTTATATTCCGCATCATAAATTTCCTGGAAAATATCCTTGAAGGTATGGTCGTAAATCTTAGAGATCGTATCTTTAGTCGCAAACCAGAGATCCTGCTTGGTATCAAGCGCATAGTTAAAGCAGCTGCGCGCAAAGCTGCCGATAGATTTATCGGTGTTGTACATGCCCTGCGCAACGCCGCCGCCCTCATAATCGAATACCGGAAGCTTTGTTTCCGTCCCGTCCTGCGCGGTGAATACCATTTCAAATTTCGTATTTGCAGGTACGCGGTATTCTGTGTTGCGGTATACGTCCCCATAGGCATGGCGCGCGATCGTAATCGGTTTTTTCCATGTTTTTACCGATGGTGAGATGCCGTCCACTACGATGGGGGCGCGGAACACCGTTCCGTCGAGGATTGCGCGGATGGTACCGTTGGGGCTCTTATACATCTCTTTGAGACTGTATTCCTCCACGCGCTGCGCATTCGGCGTGATCGTGGCGCATTTTACGCCGACACCATATTTTTTGATCGCGTTTGCCGCGTCATAGGTCACCTGGTCGTCCGTTTCATCCCTATAGGGAAGCCCCAGGTCGTAATACTCGGTATTGAGTTCAATATATGGCAAAAGCAGGTCCTGCTTAATCATGTCCCATATAATCCTCGTCATTTCGTCCCCATCCATCTCGACAAGGGGCACCGGCATCTTGATTTTCTGCATATCCTTTCCTCCTCAAAGCTTATTCCACGCGAAACGCGCGATCTTACAGTGCTTCCAAACCCGGTCCGCGTTCCGTCCACATCACATACGCGTCTTCCCCGTTATTGGAATAATAGCGTTTCCGAATTCCATGAATCGAAAAACCGCATTTTTTGTACAGCTTGAGCGCAGCCCTGTTGGACACCCGCACCTCAAGCGACATAGCGTCCGCCCCGTGTTCCTTGGCGGCCCTGTTCAGTTCCTGCATAAGCGCATATGCATAGCCCCTGCCCCGGTATGCGGGCAGAATGCATACATTGGTGATGTGGGCCTCGTCAAAAATGATCCACATACCGCCGTAGCCAATGATACGGCCGTTTTTTTCCACAACCAGATACACTGTATTCTCATTTTCGATAATGTCGTCATAAAGCATTGCATATGACCACGGGAGATCAAAACTGCTGTTCTCGCAATAATGGATGTCTTCCAGGTCTCCGCGTTCCGCACGCCTGATTACCACATCATTTAAAGCTCTCAACGTTTCTTCAACCTTTCCGCCTGGCTTTCCCGCAAATAATGCGGCTCCAGCTCATCATACCGAAGCAAGGCCCCCTGCCCGTAAAGCCTTGCCGCGACCGCGCATACGGACGACGCGCGCTGCAGACTGAACTGCTGGGGCAGGAACAGGCTGTCCGGCCTGTATTCCAGAATCTTATTTTGAAAGCGCTCAGCCGCGTCTCCAACAAACGCCGCCGGACCCTCCGGCAGCAATTCCGTAAGAAGCGTAATGAGCGGCACCGCGCATTCTCCGACAACAAGTTCGCCGCCGCGCTTTGCCAGCGTATACACCTCGCCCCGCCGCGCATCCATAACCGCACATACGGTATCGTTTCCCGTCCCCGCATTCTCAACGAGCGCATCCAGCGTATTTACCGCGATCACGGGTTTGCCCGCCCCGTGCGCCATTGCCGCGCACGCTGCGGTTCCAATGCGGATTCCCGTAAACGAACCTGGCCCCGCCGCCACCGCAAACGCATCCATATCACCGGGCTTAAGCCCGGCGGCACGAAGCGCCCCGTCCACCGCCAGCATCAGGGTCTGGGAATGTTTTTTCCCGGTATCCAGATAGATTTCCGAAAGCAGCCTTCCATCCTCGCTGACTGCGGCAGAGAGCGTATTCCCTGTTGTATCCATTCCAAGCAGCTTCACTTTAATACCTCTTGCAGGGTTATTTTGCGGGTGTTTTCGCCCGTACGCTCGATCCTTACGTCATAACGCGGTACCGGCAGCGCATCCGGGATAAGGTCTGCCCATTCGCACACGCACAGGCCGTCCGAGGCAGCATATTCGTCAAATCCCGTTTCATAGAGTTCGTCTTCATCCGCAATACGGTATACGTCAAAATGATAAAGCGGAAGCCTCCCGCTCTCATAAACGCGGAGAATGGTATAGGTTGGACTTACGATGCTTTCCCTGACGCCAAGCCCCTCCGCAAGCCCCTGCACAAAAGCCGTCTTTCCCACGCCGAGATCCCCATAAACGGCAAGAAAGCTGCCTTGAACCAGACGGGAAGCCAGCTTTTTTGCGAACTCTTTTGTTTTGGATTCATTATTACTTAAAAATTCCTGCATCTACGCCCGGTTCCTCATCGCTTATGTGCATCTGCACATTTTCCTATTATAAAGGAAAACCGCCGCTTATGCAAGGTTTCACGCGGGGAAATACAGCCCGCAAGCTCATTTTTCCACGGGGCATTCCTTTACGCTTTTGACCTCTTTAAGCCCGAACAGGCGGCCGACTGTTTTATACAGCGCAAAGGTCAGTACCGAATTTATTCCTGCCTTAATCAGGTTAAAAGGCAGAATCGCCGGGACGACGAGCGCGATAACCTCCTCGCGCGGGACACCCATATAGAGCGGCGTCACAATAATATTCCATATTACCATAGCCACCGTCCATACGGCAACCCCGACCACAAGAGCAACCGCCGCATTCTTACGCGTTTTGTTCCGCTTATAGATATTTCCTGCCACAATGACAAAGATGCCGGTCGCAAAAATGTGCATCATAATGCCGATGATCCCGGCGGATGCGCTCACCGTTATGCCCTGGAGTACCGCCACAATGACCGTAAGGATAAAACCGACCAACGGTCCAAATGCGAACGTCGTAATAAAGATCGGAATATCGGCCGGATCATATTCCAGAAACGGCAGGAACATTGGAATGTGGATCATTGCCACCAGTATGACGGACAAGGCCGCCATGACGGCGATAGAAGTGATGTTGCGCGTTGTAAACCGCGACTTTGAAAGAGTGTTCATGAGATGATACCTCCATATTAAAAAATTTCCGTGAATCGAAATCCCCGGAAATCAATATGTGACCATATCATTCTTCTCTCATCCAGACTATACTGTCGGCTGCGGAATTCCACCGCATCGGCTCCTTTACAGGAGTTCGCAGGCTATACTGCCGGTAGGGAATTTCACCCTGCCCCGAAGACTCATTCACTTTTCTGTTTCCATTATAGCCTCCTTCCCTTTTTCTGTCAATACCCGCTATTTGACAGAAAATTTGTTTTTGTTTAATATAAATGGTATTGCCCTGGCGTTTTAGCGCCCATTCCAGGGCAGTTTAAGCTACAGGAGTATGGTTATGGATTTCGACTCGTTTATGTCCCGGTTTTCCGGGATTCTTAGTAACGTAAATGATTTTGTATGGGGACCGGTCATGCTCGTCCTGCTTGTCGGCACGGGTGTATTTTTGATGGTCCGCCTGAAATTCCGTCCGCTGCGTAATTTAGGCTATGCGCTGCGGCAGGTTTTTTCCAAACACAGCATCAAGAAGGAGCACAATGCTGACGCGGGGGATATCTCTCCGTTCCAGTCGCTCATGACCGCGCTTGCCGCAACCATTGGTACGGGAAATATCGTCGGGGTTGCCACAGCAATGACGCTGGGCGGTCCGGGCGCGCTTTTCTGGATGTGGATCTCTGCGCTGTTCGGACTCGCCACAAAATATGGCGAATCCGTCCTCGCGGTCTATTACAGGCAGCAGGACCAAAAGGGTGAAATGTCCGGCGGACCTATGTTCTCCATTAAAAACGGCTTTAAGGTGAAGTGGCTTGGAGCAATACTCGCCGGTGCGTTTGCTGTTTTCGCGGTGATCGCATCGTTCGGTATCGGCAATTTAACACAAATCAATTCTATTGCGGATGCTGTCCTGGGTACGTTCAACATTCCTACATGGATCACAGGCCTTGTGATTGCGGTGCTTGTGGGGATCGTTCTTCTGGGGGGAATCCAGTCGATCGGCAAAGTTTCGTCCAAAATCGTCCCGGTGATGGCTGTTTTTTACGCGGCCGGCTGCATCATCGTTATCGTCCTGAAGCTCGATTCCCTTCCGGTAGGCGTGGGGCAGATTATGGACAGCGCTTTCTCGCCTGCATCCGTTCTCGGCGGGGTTACCGGCTTCACCTTTGCCAGCGCCCTTCGCTTCGGCGTTGCACGCGGGGTCTTCTCCAACGAGGCGGGCCTTGGCAGCGCGCCGATCGCCGCGGCCGCGGCCAAGACCGATCATCCTTGCCGGCAGGGCTATATCAATATGACGGGGACGTTTTTCGATACGATCATCGTATGCACGCTCACCGGGCTTGCCATTGCGGGGTCGGGGGTTTTGGGAAGCCTTGATGCAAGCGGCGAGTTTGTAACCGGCGCATCCCTTACCATCGCCGCTTTTGGCAGCGTAATGGGGCCGGCTGGAAGTTATATCGTGACAATCGGCCTTATTTTGTTTGCATTCTCCACGATCCTCGGCTGGAGCTATTACGGTGAAAAGAGCCTCGAGTACCTCACCCACTCTATCAGGGCACGCTATATTTATCGCGCGGTCTTCGCCGGAATTGTTTTTGTGGGAGCGATCACATCGCTCAAGACCGTGTGGAATTTTTCAGATACGGCAAACGGGCTGATGGCGATTCCCAACCTGATCTGCCTGTTGGTGCTGAGCAAAGTGATCGTACAGCAGACAAACGATTTCGATGAAAAGTTCCTCAAGCGTGAAAAAATGATGCGCAGGCAGGCAAAGCATTCCTGACGTGTACACGCGGCGCCGCACATGCAGCGCCGTTTTTCGTTTGCGCATACCGGCGCTTCCGGATTCCATTGAAAATCTCTTGCTGTTATTATATAATAACAGCAAGACGAAACATAAACGCGATCCAACATCTGGAGGGACTGTTTTGAAAAAGCTGATACCGATCCTCACGTTTATCCTCGCATTTTCCATATCCGTTTGCGCGCTTGCCGCGCCTTACGCGGATCAGGCATATCGCTACAATATTGAACTTCCCGAGGAAGAGACCACTTATTATTACACACAGGAAAGTTCTAATATGCCTGAGGACCTTCTTTCCGTGGCACAGGGGAAAACGCCTCCCGTATGTTTTTTGATCGCGTCTTATGAGAACGGGACGACACTTTCCTATTCGCTCGATATGACCGCAACTCCGGTCAGCGAAGTCCTCCCCAGCCTCACGGCGGGAGCAGCCGTTACGGATCTATCCATGCTTTCGGCAGAACAGCTGGATTCCATCGCGCAGGAAAAAAAGACGGAATACGGCTCTGTTTATACCTTTGACGCGGACACAACGGAAACGCTCGCCGGAAAAACAGCGCTTGTATTGACCGGACGGCACGCGGACGATAATGGTTATACGACAAAAATATACCTGCTCGCGGATAACAACAATCTATTTGTAATCACGATGCTCTATAAAAACGACGTATCAAATGCTTTCCTGGCACCTGCGGAAGCTATTTTGTCCACGCTGAGGTTCGATAGTACTCCTGTTGCCGTGCAGCCGCCGGCAACTTCAACTGTTACACCTGCCCCGGCCGCCACCGCTTCGGCTACTCCCACGCCAGCGCCGCAGCCTACCGCAGCGCCAACATCAGGGGGAATCCAGCAATTCCTGCAAAATATCGGCCAGCGGATCACCAACGCCTATTATAACGACCCATATTTTCCGTTATATGTGGCCAGCGCCTGCGTTGTCGCGGCGCTCATCGTTATCATTATTGTACTTATCCGCGCAAGCAGAAAAAGAGATATCACCTATAACGCGGCCGAGGGCTTCATCGAGATCAAGCCGGACACTGCGGACAGTGCCCCAGCAGAATCCGCGAACGATAGTTTGCCGGAGACGGTGGAAGTAATACGGGAATCCGAAAGCAATTATGACCTCAGTAACTATACGCGTCCGCCGCGCGGTTATGATGTAGGCAACCCCATTACACGTCCGACCATTGCGGAAGAATCTCTTGCGCGCCGGAATGCGCCCGCGGAAAAAGCATCTGGGTCCGCACCCGGTCAGCCTGCCGCGCCCGTCGAAAATGCACCGCGCCCAGTTCAGGACCCTTCGCGGCCCAAGGTGGGCTCCCGGGTGGAGCGGTATCGGAACCAATACAAAAAAAAGAAATAGTTCCTCTTTTCACGGAAAAATGAAATCTATTTCTTGACTTCATCCCATTCGTATAATATAATATTTTGTGTTGCTCGCGGTAGTGCTGGAATAGGCAGACAGGCACGTTTGAGGGGCGTGTGTCCATGACGTATGGGTTCAAGTCCCATCTACCGCACCAAACAGAAAAATCGCTTAACCAAGAGGGTTAAGCGATTTTTCTTTTATGTAGAGCTGGCAGCGGTCGATTTTTTGGTTCTGGAGAACGCAGTCTGCAAATACGGAAAATCCAGATCCCGAAAAGCTGAAATGGTGGAACTGGAAGGATTGAAGAAGCATAAAAGGCTGCGGCGAAGCTGCCGCAGCCTTTTTTCAGCTCATTTTTTGAGCGCCTTTGTAATCTCTGCGATATACATTGTGTGGTAATCTTTTTCCGGATACCATTTCTTATCCGGTTCTTTATCGATAAAACAGTCCGGATCGTATTTTTGCGCATACAGTTTCCGGCACATAAGAACGGTTCCGGCCTCTGCAAAGTACGGTGCTCCGCCTTCATGCAGCACAGTCAGGCCTGATGTTTCGATCTTATCCTCATCCCGCCCTGAAACCGTTCCAAAATAATTCAGGGTCTTGCGGTAGCTGTTATCCAAAAAAGCAAGGGAAAACGTATCCGTTGCATCGATGAATTCCTTCGTATACCTTGTAGGACGAATGACAACAAACGCCACGTTCTTGCCCCACATTACGCCCAGCCCGCCCCACGAAGCCGTCATCGCGTTTACTTTTCCGTCTTTTTCTGCTGTGACGAGCATCCAATCCTTTCCGATCATCTGGAACGGATTCCCTTCAAGTTCCATCGGCTCTATTTCTTTAAATTCAAATTCCGGCATTGTTTTTGTCCTCCTGTCAGCCAATCTTCCGCCGTGTGGGTCCAGCCTTTGGTTCCGGCGGCAACTCGTCCTTCACTTCATCCATAACATCCTGCGGGGTAATCTCCGGCTCTATAGGCGCTTCTTCCTGTTTTTCTTTACGCCGGAATAAAGAATTTTTCTCTTTCTCCTGCGTTTTTCCAAGGAGCCTGCGCTGCGAGCGCGTCATCGGTTCCGGCTCGTCCGCATATTTTTCAAGGAAATCCATGGAAGGCTCAAGCGGCCTGCGCTCCTCCCGCGCAGGCATAGCCGTCTGTACCGGCTCTTCCACCGCTTCTTCTTCCGCAGTGGCTGAAAGCTCCGCCGTGCCTTTCGTTCCTTCTTCCTGCACCAGCCATAATTCTTCCCGGATGTGTTCTTCCTCTTCGGGTATTTCCGGTTCAGCAACCGGTTCCTGCCGCTGGGCACTGAATACGGGAGCTCCGATCTCTTCCGCGACCACTTCGGCCGTTTTCCTTGGGAGCCTGCGCGGGACGTCCGCTTCCCCACCGCTTCCATGCGCCGTATCCGCGGCAACATAGTCTACGACCATCGCATCCATTGCCTGGCCAATATGGTTGACGGTATCCATAGGCGTCATGGAATATTCGCCCTCCTGCTGCGCCGCAAGTTCCCCTGCCATTCCGGCAATATAAACGCCGGTAAGCGCGGCCTCATAAACGTCCTTCCCCTGTGCAAGCAGTCCGCCGATCACGCCGGTGAGCACATCGCCGCTGCCTCCTTTGGCCATGCCCGGTGTCCCCACGCACAAAAGCGACGCATTGCCAAACTGATCTGCAACGATCGTCGTACTCCCCTTCAGAACAAGCGTTACACCGTATTCGGCTGCAAAATCGGTCGCGGCCCTTACCGGGTTTTCGAGAATCTCTTCCACCGGCATTCCTGAAAGCCGTGAAAACTCCTTGGGATGCGGAGTGAGAATCACCTCTCCCCGCTTATCTTCCAACAAATCCAAGTGCCCCGCAAGCGCATTGATTCCATCCGCGTCTACCACCTTGGGAAGCCCGCATCCCGTAATCATGCTTCCTACGATCGCCGTTATATCTTCATTCACGCCCAGGCCCGGCCCGATCGCGACTGCCGTTTTACCCCGCGCAAGTTTTTCCAGCGACGCAACCGCATCCTTTACCAGAATCCCATTTTCACCCGCAACCTCAAAGCAGGTCGCTTCCGGGACGTTTTGCTGCAATACGCCGATCACATCGCCGCAGGATGCCGCCGTCACCAGCCCCGCGCCCGCGCGCGACGCAGCGCGTGCGCTTAGCACCGCAGCGCCCGCCATGCCATAGCTGCCCGCTATTAGAAGCAACTTTCCATAGCTTCCCTTATTGGAATCAAGCGGACGCGCTCCAAGACACATATCCGGATCATCGCTTTCGTATGCACAAACCGTGGATTGCAGCGGAATATCGCAACCGTCGTCAACGCCGATCCTGACGACCTGAAGTTCTCCCGCGCGCTCCCGGCCCGGATACAGAAAATGACCAATTTTCGGATACTGGAAGGTGACCGTGATATCCGCGCACACCGCCGTTCCCAGGACGGCTCCCGTCTCCGCGCTGATGCCGGATGGGATATCCACACTTACCACAAGCGCATCCCTGTCATTCAAAAACTCCACCGCATCGCGGTAGATTCCGTCCACAGGGCGCGAAAGCCCCGTTCCGAAAATTGCGTCCACATAAACCTCCGCTTCCGGGAGTTCCTCAAATTCCTCTTTATTAGTAACAACCGTATAATATTCACGGTTTTCCTTAAAAAACTCAAAATTCTCCGCTGCGTCTCCCTGCAGCGAGGACGGGCTGCCCATCAGCACAACCTTCGCGTCGTAACCGTTCGCCAGCAGGATACGCGCGGCTGCAAAGCCATCTCCCCCGTTGTTCCCGGTGCCGCAAAAAACCTGCACGGTACACGGCTGCGTTTCTTCGCGTACTGCTTCATATACACCGCGCGCGGCGTTTTCCATGAGCAGAAGCCCCGGTATTTTCATCCGGTCTATCATATAGCGGTCTACCGCCCCCATTTGTTTCGGCGTTAGCACTGTTCTCATTTTGCCTGTCCCTCCTCTTCAAGTATGGCGACTGCGCTGGCCGTTTCTTCCGTATGCGTTATACTGATATGCAGGGACGCTTCCATCTTGAGCGATCCATGCAGCACGGCATACGGCGCACCGTTCGTCTTATGTAAAATTTCGATATCCGTAAGCTTTGCATCTATGATTCCGAGCGATAACGCCTTAAGCACCGCTTCCTTGGCGCAGAACATGCCCGCCGCGCTTTGGGCCGCAAGTTTTTTCCCGTTCAGGTAGCGCCTTTCGTTTTCGGTAAACACCCGATTCAAAAAAGCCTCCCGCTTCACCGCATTTTCCATGCGCGCAATGCGGAGGCTGTCGATTCCTACGCCGATAATCATACCGTTTCCTCCACAGCGAGGACGCTGTTCACAACCGCGCGCCTCGTTGCCTCAATCGCCGCAGTAATCAGCACGTTCATATCCGCAGTCCTGCTGCCATAGGAAAGCGAAAACATCGTATCCCCATCCACCATAGTATGGATCGGATCGATTGCCTTTGCAAGGCCGTCATGCGCAACCTGAGCAAGCTTGGCCGCCTCGTCTTTGGTCAGCTTCGCATTCGTCGCAACGACACCGATCGTGGTATTGCGTCCTTTCATAAATTCCGTTTCCACCTTATTCTCAAGCATATATTTCGCCGTATTGATGTGCGTCCCGTTTTTTTGCGCTCCTGCAAGCACACGGCCGTTTTCAATAACATCGCCAAAGGCATTTACCCCCACAAGCGCCGCGACGGTCACTCCGCCCGGAAGCTGCAGGCTGGCGGTACCTACGCCGCTTTTCTGTGCGTGTTTCATGCCGAGCACCTTGCCTACCGTCGCTCCCATCCCGACACCGACGCTGCCTTGCGGCACTCTGATGCATGCGTTGATACAGGCCGCATAACCCATGCCCGCATTGGGCCGAATATCGCTCCGGCCGTAGCCGAGATCGTAAATGACGGCTGCCGGAACAATCGGCACAACCGCGTCTTCCGTCCGCACACCCATGCCCTGCTGTTCACAATAGATCATCACGCCGTCCGCTGCGGCAAGGCCAAAGGCGCTGCCTCCCGCAAGCAGTACAGCATAACATTCCTGTACAGCCTTTCCCTGAGACATAAACGCGGTTTCGCGCGTGCCCGGTGCGCTTCCGCGCACATCCACGCCGCATACCGCCCCATTGGGCGCAAGGACCACGGTGATCCCCGTGCGTCCCGCGGTATCCTGCGCATGGCCGGCCAGAAGGCCCTGAATGTCTGTAATACTTCCGCTGTACATAAAAATTCTCCGTCAGATATATTGTTCCATGCCGCGAACGGAAACCTCGCCCGCCATAAAGGACTGGGTTTCTCCGTCAATATCAAGGAGCAGCTCTCCCTGCTTTGAAAAGCCTCTGCACACTCCGGTAACGGTTTCATTTCCGCTCAACACTTTAATTTCTTTTCCTATTATAACACTATTTGCACAATATTCATCAAAAATCGTGTCGATTCCGCCCGAAATATACCGTTCGCAGTAGGCAAGTACATCGTCTGCCATAGCGGCGGCAAGCCTTACCCGGTCCTGCTCTTCTCCCGTGGCTATGCGAACGGAGACCGCTTTTTCAGCGACCTCTCCCGGAAATTCCTGTTGGTTGACGTTAAGGCCCATGCCGCATACGATATATTCCACACGGTCCATATCCGAAGACATTTCCGTCAAAATCCCGCACAGCTTTTTCCCGCCGTATACGACATCGTTCGGCCACTTGATTTTTGCATCGATACCGCAGACCCGCCGGACCGCGCTGGTCACGCCAAGCGCGGCGGCAAAGGTGACTGCCGGCGCTTTGGGCGGTTCAAAGTCCGGGCGCAGGAGCATGCTCATCTGGACTGCGTCCCCCGGGCAGGAAACCCATCCCCGGTTGAGCCTGCCTTTTCCCCGTGTCTGGAGCTCCGCAATATAAATCCTTCCGTGCGGCGCGCCCTCCCTCGCCATACGTTTTGCGTATTCGTTGGTGGAATCCACTTCGCGGAGCCAGACGATATCGGAGGCCCGGCGCGCATAAAACCCGATATACTCCGGTTTCAGCAAATCGGGAAGCGCCGCAAGACGGTAGCCCCGTTTGGTATGCGCCTCGATTTTTCCGCCTTCCTCCTTGAGCGCCTTAATATGTTTCCACACGGCGGCACGCGAAATCCCCAAGGTTCCGCTGATCTGTTCCCCCGAAAGGAAATCATCCGCAGTAAACAACAATTTTAAAATTTCCTTCCTCATTATTGCTCCTCATACCTTTGAAGCGCATGTTTGACCTCTTCATATTCAAATCCTTTGGCCATCAGCGCACGTATCATCTTCTGTTTTGCTTTTCCCGGATCTTCATTACGGTATTTCTGTTTCAGCCGGGCAACGTATCCGTCAACCACCGACTCCTCTTGGCCGATGTCCTCCGCAGCTTCCTCAGCGATCCTGCGCGGAACGCCTTTTTGCATAAGTTTTTGTACCGCAATACGCCGGCCGTATTTTTGCAGAAGCTCCTGTGCGTACAAATCCGCAAATTCACGGTCGTTGAGGTATCCGATTTCCTTGAGTCGTTCTACCGCGTTTTCGATGCAATCCCCGGGCACCTCTTTTTCGCGCAGCTTATCGCGCAGTTCTTTTTCCGTCCTCATCCGATAGGAAAGAAATTTCATCGCACAGGCCAGCGCATATTTTTCGCCGTCTTCGCGCAGGATGCGCTCACGTTCCTCCACAGAGATATCCGCACCTATTTTAAGATGATTGGCAAGGGCCGTATCAATATAGGCGGCAAACGCAAACTCTCCGTCCATATAGACGTTTATACGGTCTTTGTTGCGCTTGCCCTTTTGCAGGTCCGTAATTTTTCCCATAAATTTATTATACTGGAAAGCCCCGCAATTTGGAACAGGTTTGCATTTTTTCCTATTTTTTTGTAGAATAACGGTATGAAAAAATGGATTAGTATTTTACTTCTTGTTTGCCTTGTAATGACTCTTCCGGTGATTGCGGCAGCAGAAGAAGATTCGGCAATCAAACAACACGCAACGGGCGACGAGGTAGCGCTGATACAAATGCGGCTGCGCGAGCTTGGGTATCTCAATTACCGTCCCACCGGGAAATTCAGCGACATGACGGTGGAGGCTGTTAAAAAATTCCAGGCGCAAAGCGGCATTTCCCCGGATGGCCAGGTAGGCGACGCCACATATGCGGCCTTGTTTTCGGACGACGCAAAGCGCGCACCGATCAATCCTTCCGTAAAGAAGGTGGCCGGGCCCGCATATTCGGGCGCGGTGCAGACGAAGGGCGAGCTTCTCTCCTGGGAAAAAATCGATCCGTTGATTCCCACAGGGGCGCAGTTTTCCGTTCAGGATTTCAATACCGGCAAAACCTTCCAGCTGATTCGCACGGGTGGGGTCAATTGCGCTTATGTAGCGGCGGCTTCTTCTGCGGATTACGATACTTACCGTTCCATATTCGGCGGCGGCGATACATGGGAGCACCGTTCCGTACTTGTCAGCATGGACGGGCATACCTATGCGGCCTCCCTGTTCGGCATGCCGACCGGCGGCGACGACCTATACGGAAGCGGAATGCGCGGGCATACGTTCCTTTACTTCAACAACAGCAAAACCGATGTTTCCGGGCTGCCGGACGAGGAGCATATCCAAGCTGTTGTCCGCGCGGGCCAATGATCCTCTATGAACCAGCAAAGAGCGGTGTAGCAACCGTTCTTTTTCTTTCCGTAAGCGTCCGTTACCCCGACGCGCTCCATTTTGAGGATGGCCGATATTAAATTTTTATTCCATCCGGGGTTTCCGGCAGCCCTCAAGCCGTCCAAAAGAAAATCCCGGCCAAAAGCCTGCGGAGGACATCCTTCCTTCACGCTGTAAAACCCGCATCAAAAAGGCTGCCTGAGGCAGCCTTTTTGATTTCCCGCTATTACCGTAATACCGGCGCCCAGACCGATACGCTGCCGTCTCCCGCCGAAAAAACGGCGTTTCCGTCCGCTCCGGCCATAACGATTCCGCTCCGGTTGCCGAGCACATCATAAAACGCCCTGCCCGCGAGCCTTTCTCCTACATACATGGTCTTTGAACCGCCGACTTCATTGCTCATGACCACGGCAAGCCCCGAACCCGGCTGGGCTTCATC
This sequence comes from Christensenella minuta, assembly GCF_003628755.1. NCBI lineage: Bacteria > Bacillati > Bacillota > Clostridia > Christensenellales > Christensenellaceae > Christensenella > Christensenella minuta. Next base: position 1,109,203 of record NZ_CP029256.1, read on the forward strand.
TCCCTCCCGCGTCCATCCGACAAGATGCGGATCGTCAAAATAATCATGCTGTTTTCCGTAGGAAAGCAGTTCCCGCGCCTTTATCATCGGACGAAGCCATTGCCGCTTAGGCATGATGCTGTGTGTCGGAATGCCATAATAGTCTCCATAAAACACGCAGGGATACCCATCCCCGCGCAACAGGATCAACGCATAAGCCAGCGGCTTGAACCAGTCCTGTACCCAGGATTCGAGGGACTGTCCCGGCTGCGTATCGTGGTTATCTACGAACGGCACCGCAAGCAGCGGATTTTCCCGCACAAGCGTGCGGTCGAAAATCGTCCGCATATCGAACGCTCCACCTGCGTTCGCCGCATCCCTGAAGCGAAAATGCAGGGGAACGTCAAACAGGGAAAGCGTTCCTCCCGTAATATCAATATAATTGGAAAGCTTGGCAACATCGCCGTTCCAGTACTCCCCTACCGCAAACAATTCTCTCTCCGCTTCTTTGCGAAGCTCTGCGAGCCAATGGCTGTAAAAGGTGAACCGCATATGCTTTACCGCATCGATGCGAAAGCCGTCCAAGGGAACTTCATGGAGATACCATTTTCCCCACTCTGTAAGTTCCCGGACGACCTCTTCATTGCTCAGATCGATGCTTGCGCCCATCAAATATTCAAAATTCCCGAATTCCTTATCGACTTCATCCTGCCATTTCTTTCCACGAAACTGGAAAATCGCGGAACGTCCCGTTTTTTCATCCCGGTCGATTGCCGCAAAATGACCGCTGTTCCATCTAAAATTGGAATAGACCCCGTTCCTTCCCGGGAAATCAAATTTCGTCCATGCGGAGATTGTTTCTTCCCCGTCGATCTGTTCATACCGGTTTTCCCGGGCGAATTCACATGCAAGGACCTCCTCCAGCCCGTCGGCGCCCATTTTATGGTCAAGAACGATATCGGCGTAGACCTGAAGTCCCGCCGCGTGAAGCGCGTCTACAGCGCGCAGATATTCTTCTTTAGTACCGTATTTTGTAGCAACGGACCCTTTTTGGCCGAACTCGCCAAGGTCGTACAGGTCGTAGACGGCATAACCGACATCGTCCGCACCGCCGCTGCCCTTGTAGGCGGGCGGAAGCCACACCGCCGTGATTCCGTCTCCCGCAAGTTCGCCGGCTTTTTCGGCCGCCTGTTTCCACAGGATCCCGCTGGGAAGCTCCCACTCAAAATACTGCATCATGGTTCCGTTTTTTCCGGTGTTCATATAAAATCCCTTTCATACAAATTCCACCCGTCTATCTATTTGATAAACAAAAACGGCATACGGCTAACTTTTCTTATAGTACCATTCGTTCACCTGCGCAAACACCTCGCCCTGGCGCGGGCTGCCGACGCCCGTCAGAAGTTCGCTGCACACAATGGAATTCATGCGGTAATAAAGGCCGATCTGCGGTACCCGCTCCGTAAGCAATCTTTGCAGCTCGCTGTAATTGGTTTTGATGGCTTCTTCTGTGAACGCGTTGCGCGCCGCGTCAATCGCGGCTGTAATCTCTGCGTTGTCTACCCCGCCGTAATTGGCGGAACCGCCCGGATTGAACAAGAAGCTGATATCCGGGTCTTCATCCAGATAAAAGCTGCACAGGGCGAGTTCAAAGTTTTTGGCCTGCAGACGGTCGTAATACTCCTGCTGGTTCAGCTCTTCTACCGTAATTTCGATACCCACCCCTTCCAGCTGCTTCTTGATCGCCTTCGCGGCTTCTATCCGGTAAGACATTTCCCTGTCGTCCGGCACGATAATCGTGAACCGGAGGGCGTTACCCGTCCCGTCCATACTGCTCCGGTAACCCGCGCTTTCGAGGAGGGCACGCGCTGTTTTAAGGTCTTCATCCTGATTATACTTGGAATCATACGCATAAAAATCAGGGGAAATGGGCATATTCGCAGGCACCCCGTGCCCCATAAGCACAGTCGAGATAAGTTCGCGCCGGTCGATCGCGTAAGAGATCGCCTGTCTTACCTCCGTAATCCCAAGCGTCGAGTTGCCAAGGTTGGGAAGCAGACAATCGTAATAGTTGGTCATATAGTCGATTACCTGCGTCTTCCCCGCAATTTTGTATTTCCCTGCGTATAGAACATCTGTGGTAATAAAGTCGAGGATGCTGGTCGATACCGCTTCCAGTTTCGCCGTGCTGCCCGTCATCGGACGCGCTACGATTGTCGGGATATTGGGCTGTCCGTTCCACCATGCTCCATTCGCCGTAAGCACCATTTCGGTGCTTGCATCGAAAGATTCGATCCTGTAGGGACCCGTCCCGACCGTTTGTCCGCCGGCGTGCAGAGCCTCGTTCATGACAGGGAACGACATAAAGTAAAGGGCTTCAACGCCCGGCTTGGTCATAGTAAGCTTTACCGTCGCACTGTCCACCACTTCGATACTCTCCACCAGCGAATTATACTGCGCATAGCGGTTGGTTTGCGGGATTTCAATGGTTGGCGACTCCGTCGAACCGGCCCCGGGGTCAGACGATTCCGTTTGGCTGGTCTCAGCAGAAGAAGACGCCTCCGTGGAAGAATCCGCGCCCGGCGTTCCTTCCGGGTTGTCCGGGTCCTGTGTTCCCTCCTGGGCATTCGGATCCTGCGTCCCTTCCGGGTTCGGCTCTACAGGCACGGGAGCGTCGAACTGCGCGCCCGTCAATGCGCCGACCTGTTTTGCACTGTATACGATATCTTCGGCCGTAAGCGGCGTGCTTCCGTCCGCGAAAAAAACATCCTGCCGCACCTTAAAGGTATATACCCGGCCGCTTTCATCTGCTTCCCACGATTCGATCAGACATGGTTCCGGCTGTCCGTTTGCATTAACCCGCACTGCGGGCTCATAAATCGAGGTAAGCAGGTTCACGAGGTCTTCGTCTGCCGCTGTCAGGGGATCAAGCGAGCCGGTATCCGCAGGCATCGCAATAAAAAGATCGCCGCCCGCCTGTTTTTCCGTCGCCGCGGACGCGGAAGAAGACGCGGATGCCGGCGCTTCCGCGCTGTCCTGCGGTCCGCCAAGCAAGTTTCCGCAGGCGCACAACGCAAGCGTCGCGCAAGCGAGCAGAAGTGCGGCAAGTTTTTTACCCCAACTCGTACAATTCCTTGTATTTTTCATATGCTTTCGTCACCTTTTTGACATAATTGTCCGTTTCTCCATAGGGGATGTTCGTCAGATTCGTTCCATCCGAATACTGCGGGTCCGCAAGCCATTCCTTCACTTTGTTGTGGCCCGCGTTATACGCCGCCATCATCACCGGCAGCGTATCAAAGCGCTCCTGCAAAAACTGAAGGTACCAGCAGCCCATCTCGATATTTGTTTCCGGGTCCAAAAGATTATCGCTGGAAAAATTTTCCAGTCCAAGCTTCCCGGCGATCCATTCGCCCGTTTCAGGCATAATCTGCATCAAGCCTATCGCGCCCGCGCCCGATACCGCTTCCGGATCGAAGCCGCTTTCCGTATGGATAATCGCGGCAACAAAATAGGGGTCAAGCCCATACTGGCCGGCATATTGTTCAATTAAACCGGCATATTCCAATTTATACTGCTGCCGTTCGATTTGCGGCATCAGCACAAAGATACAGGTCAATACTAAAGCAACCGCCACAACAATGCAGATAACTGCGACGACTGTTCTGTTTGCGCCCCTTGGGCGCCTAGTTCCCACTCTTCCCATAAAAATATTCCCCGATCTGCTTTCTCAGTTGTTCGAGCGTTCCGTCGTTAGTCAGCACGACATCCGCGCGGGCCAGTAATTCCTCTTCCCCGGCCTGGCTTTTCAGCCGGTTTTCCGCATGTATTTCATCGATACCGTCCCGGCTGCGGATACGCGCGAGCTTTTGCCCTTTCCCCGCGCGCACAAGCCAGATTTCATCGGTGTCGCGGTCAAGCCCGGTATCGACCAGCAGGGCGCAATCGATTACCACGGTGTCTTTTGCAGATTCCTTTTTACGCCGCCGCACCTCTTTTAGAACAAGCGGATGCAGGAGGCTATTCAGGCGGACAAGCTCTGCGGGATCGGCAAATACGTACGCTCCCAGCTTCTGCCTGTCAAGGGTTCCGTCCCCACGGAAAAACTCCGGTCCGAAAGCTTTTCTTACCGCAAGATAGCCCGCCTGCCCGGGCTTGCAAAGGTCGCGCGATATTTGGTCCGCGTCGATCACCTCCGCTCCAAGCTCCGCCAGATATTCGGCAACCGTGCTTTTCCCCGCACCGCTGTTTCCCGTAAGGCCTATGGTACGTTTCATTTTGCTTCCGCCCACGTTCTGCCCTGCGCCACATTTACGCGAAGGGGCACGTCCAGTTCCATTGCGTTTTCCATACAATCCCGAAGCAGTTCCGTTACGGCTCCTGCTTCATCATCCTTTGCATAGAGGATCAGTTCGTCGTGCACCTGCAACACAAGCTTGGATTCATATCCTTGCTTCTCCAAAGCCTTCTCCACCCTGTTCATAGCAATCTTGATGATATCCGCGGCGCTGCCCTGTATGGGCGTATTGAGCGCCGCCCGCTCTCCGAATGAACGAATGTTATAATTTCCCGAGGAAAGCTCCGGGATATACCGGATACGCCCGCACAGCGTCCGTACGAAGCCGTCTTCATGCGCCTGGGCAATGATCTCGTCCATATACTTGCGCACTCCGCTGAATTCCTCGAAATACCGCGCGATATAGTCCGCCGCCTGTTTGCGCGTAATGCCAAGGTTTCGCGCAAGGCCGAAATCGCTGATGCCGTATACGATTCCAAAATTGACCGCCTTGGCGCTCGCCCGCTCTGCCGGGGTAACCGCTCCGATATCCTTTCCAAGAACCTCCGCCGCCGTCCGCGCGTGGATATCCTGCCCTTTCATAAACGCATCCTTCAGATGCTTGTCATCCGCAATCGCCGCGAGAATGCGCAGTTCGATCTGGGAATAGTCCGCCGACACGATCCTGTAACCGTCCGGCGCCACAAACGCGCTGCGAATATCGTTGGCCATAGCGGATTTAACCGGTATATTCTGCAAATTTGGTTCCGCGCTTGACAGCCGTCCCGTCGCGGTTGCCGTCTGCAAAAAGGTCGTATGGATGACCCCGTTCCTAATCATGCCGGTCAAGCCGTCTATATAGGTGCCCTTAAGCTTGGTGAGCGCCCTGTATTCCACGATATAGGGAATGACCGGGTGTTTGCCTTCCAGTTTCTCCAGCACTTCGATATCCGTCGAATAGCCTGTTTTCGTCTTCTTTACAACGGGCAGCCTCAATTTCTCAAACAAAACCTCTGCAAGCTGCTTGGTAGAGCTGATATTAAACTCCTGCCCCGCGAGTTCAAAAATTTTCGCCGTGAGGCCGCTGATTTCCTTATCATATTTTTCGCCGAGCCGCGCAAGTTCCTCCCCGCTCACGCGGAAGCCCTCTTCCTCCATAGCATAAAGCACGCGAAGGAGCGGTTCTTCGATTTCATACATGACATTTTCAAGCTCCATGCGTTCGATCTCGTCCCGCTGGCGCTCCGAAAGCTCGAACAGCCCGGCGGCATTTTCTTCAAGCTCCGCCCGCTTCATAACACTGGCAAGATCGTATTTGGGATAAGAAGGACTCAATACCCATGCGCCGAGCATCGTATCGTAAAAATCATGGAACAAAGCGCCCCATTCATGCATCAGGCTTTTTACATCGTGCGCGATCACTTTTTTGTCCGCTAAAAAAGGTTTCAGCGCGCGCAGCACATCATTCAAATCGTATCCTTCATCCAGCAGGGTCTGCTTTAGCGGGATCACATACTCCGTCTCTCCATCGACCGCAAGGCGCACGCCGTCCTTTACAAGGAAGGCGAATTCACAGGCATCATCCAAAATCGTTAATTCCTGCGGGGAAATGGTTTCCGTCTTTACCGTTTTTATCTTTTCGCTTCCGAGGTCAAACCGCTTCAGGAAGGAAGTAAACCGATATTGTTCGCTCACCGAGCGCAGGCCGTCTCCCTCAAAACCGGTGAAACGGAAATCATCCAGCTTCTTTTCAAGGGGCATATCTGTCTCGATCGTTGCGAGATCTTTTGACATGAACGCCGAATCTTTTCCCCCCACAAGCTTTTCATACAGCTTGTTTTTAGGAAGCCGGTCCAGATTTTCATAAAGCGTTTCGATGGTGGGATATTCGTGCAGCAGCTTAAGCGCGGTCTTTTCCCCAATGCCTGCAATCCCGGGAATATTATCCGAAGCGTCGCCCATCAGCGCCTTAAGGTCCGGTATTTGCGCGGGAGCAAGGCCCATTTCCTCCAGCAGCACGTCTTTTGTCATCAGTTTTGTCTCGGTAACGCCTTTTTTGGTCAGCACCACGCTGATATGGTCGTCGATCAATTGAAGCTGGTCCCTGTCCGCCGTAAAAATATAGGAAGGCATATTCCTGCCTTCCGCCTGCACGGACAGCGCACCGATGATGTCGTCCGCCTCGTAACCCGCCTGGTCTACCCAACTTACGCCGACACGCCCAAGCGCATCCTGGAGCATGGGTATCTGCGCAAGCAGCTCATCCGGCGTTTTACGTCTTCCCGCCTTGTATTCCTCATATTTTTTATGCCGGAAGGTCTTCTCGCTCCGGTCAAAGGCCACCGCAATATAGGTCGGGTGATATTCTTCCACCACGCGGAAAAGCATTGTAAAAAAACCGTACATCGCGTTTGTCGGCCTTCCTTCTTTATCCTGCATCGTTGTGGGCAGCGCCCAGTAAGCCCTGAAGACAAGGCTGTTTCCATCAATCGCAAGCAACGTATCCGCCATAAAAGTCCTCCTTACGGCAAGTTGACTGAACGCCGCGCCCGGCGCACCGGGAAAACAGCAGCTTTCGGCCAGTTTCTTATTCTCTTTCGGGCCTGCTGCACGGAAATCCTCTGCATGGGCGCAGAAACGGACCCATACGCCTTACCGGCGTCCATGTATATACTGTACAGCAGTTTTTCACGAACAGCTGGCACACAGCCATTTGGCAAGCTGCAATAAAACGCCGCATTGCGGCGCTAATATTCTACCATGTCCGGGGCTTAAAATCAAACCGCACAGGCCTCTTTGCGCCATAATATGCGCCATGATCCTGTTAAAACTTTCTGAACTTTTCCCACAGATCCGGCCTGATAAAAACGCCGCCTCTCCCACAGGATGGAAAAGACGGCCAAAAAGCAAGTTACGCGACCAGCATTGCAAAAAGGACTGTCAGTATTCCCGAGACGCCGATGGCAATGCCGCTCATCGCGCCCTCAACTTCCCCGATTTCAAGCGCTTTTGCGGTCCCGAGCGCATGACTGCACGTGCCTATGGCAACGCCGGCTGCAATCGGATTATTCACGCGGAACAGCCTGATAAACGCCGGTGCGAGAATCGCCCCTGTGATTCCCGTCACAACGACCGCCGCGACCGTAATGGAGGGTTCCCCGCCAAGCTGGAGGGACACATCCATCGCAATCGGCGTTGTCACCGATTTCGGGATAAGGGAGTATGTAAGCACTTCGTCAAGCCGGAAGAGCCTGCACAGGCCGTATACACTGCCCATGGATACAAGCGAACCGACCGCGCTTCCTATAATAATGGGAAGAAAATTCCGTTTCAGCAGCCAGACCTGCCGGTAGATAGACAAGGCGAGCGCCGCAGTCGCCGGAATCAGAAAAAACGCGATGAAATCCCCGCCCTTATTGAACTCCTCGAGCGGGATATGAAAAATAAGCAATATCGCAATAACCAGCGCAATGGCGATCAGCAGCGGATTCGCGACCGGTGATTTTGTTTTGCGGTTGATCCACAGGCCCACGGCATAAGTCCCAATGCATAACACGACGCCAAAGAAAGGAGAGCTTATGAGTTCATTCATACCGTTTTCCCTCCCGCATTTTTTTCTGTACTGCCATCACCGCCTTGACCGTATAGGCCGTCGCAAGAAAGGTGATGACCGTCGTCATAAAGCAAATGAGCAAAAAAGGCAGCAGGTAATTTTTCAAAAGGCCGAACTGCTCCATGATCGCCACGCCGGCAGGGATAAAGAAAAACGCCATGTTTTTCAAAAGAAAATCACCAAACCGTTCGATATGGCGGGGTTTGATGCACTTTGCCAGCAATAAGGCAAACAATAAAATCATGCTGACAACACTTGTCGGGATCGCAACCGGAATCGCCTCCGAGATCAGTTCGCCCGCGAAGCAGACCGCGAGCACAATGCCTACCTGAAATAAACTTTTCACTGGCTTCCTCCCATGGAGCTAAAATAATCCCTATGGCATTATAGCCCTCTTTTGCCCGGCAAACAACCTTTTTTGTTATATTCCGAAGACATTTCTCCAAAAGCGGAGGGCAAAAAAATATCCCGCGCTTGTATGCGGGATATTTCGTCCTCGTTATTCGATAATATAGGTCCCCGTGACCGTCGCGGAAACTTCAATTTCCTGCGGACTGATTGGTGTTGCCGCCCCCTTCGCCGCACCTGTATCCATCGCGGCGGATTCCGCCGCCAGGTAAGGCTCGGCGCTGTATCCCGCGCTGCCTTCCGTGATCGACTGCGGACGGACGATCGCATAGCCGCCCGCCTGCGCTACGGCCTCCGCTTTGCTGCCTACGGTCTCCATCGCCCGGGCAAGCGCTTCCATATAAACGGAATCCCTATCCGCGAGGTCAAAGGACAGCGAATAAGATGAGTTCGCACCGGCCGCGACCGCGGCGTCGATCACTGTGCCTACAGTGTCGATATCGCGTATTGTAACGCGGTAAGTGTTCTCCACCACCGTTTGCTGCGGATTTTCATAGTCCTCATACACATTCAGGCTTTGCGTTTCAAGGTCGTCCTCGGCGACTCCCTGGGTTTTAACCGCGTCCAGGAAGGATTGCGTGATATACGCATTTTCCTCCTGCGCCTCCTTCGCCGTAGCGCCGGCCGTACGAACGCCGATACTGACATATGCAATATCCGGCATCTTTTTTACGGATTCCGTCGCACTGACGGTAAGCGTGCTGCCGCCCGCCGATGCTGAGGGAGATGCGGCCGAAGCCGCTGTGTCCACCGCAGGGGACTCGCTGGCAATATCGGGCGATTCTGTAGCCGCGGGCGCGGCGCTTTGCGTTACTGCGGGAGCAGGCTCCGCAGCCGGACCGCCTGCGCCGCTGTCGCAGCCTGCCAGAACGAGTGCGCACGTTAAAACCGCAAGAACGGCCAATATCCAGTGCTTTTTCATTGTCTTTTAACCTTCCTTTCCTGTGAAGCGCATGATCTGCTCTATTTCTTTTTTCGATCCGGCCATGATATAAAACCCCGCACGGGTCGAACTGTCTTCCGCCCGGGAGAGGTTTTCCCGTTTTAACGGACTCTCTTCAATGATACACCCGGGGCGGCGTTCTTTAACAGCTTTTAGCAGTTCCACATCCTCCGGCGAGAACAGGAAACGAATCGCCGCCGCTTCATAATGCGGCTCCGCCGCCAGCCGGATCGGTCTTCCCGCCGCAGCGTCTATCACCATGCCAAGAAAATCATATCCCGCAGAAAGCGGGACCAAGTGGGAGCCAATACAATCGCCGCCCATACGCGCCCCGATCTCAATGATATGCGGGACACCGTTCCCGGATAACCGAAACTCCGTATGCGACGCGCCCGTTGTGATGCAGAGCGCATCGAGCGCCTGAAACACCGTTTTCCGTATGTCTTCCTGCCATTCCGGTAAAATATCCGCCGGAACAGTATGTCCCGTCTCGATAAAATGCGGAGCCCCTGTCGTTTCCTTTTGGGTAAAAGCCAGCAGATGGTGTTCGCCTTCCTGTGAAATACATTCGCAGCTGTATTCCGGCCCGGTAATCAAATCCTCCGCAATCGCTTTCTTTTCAAATGAATATCCGATCGCCGCCCGTGCCGCCTCTTCCGCCTCGCTTTGGGTATGGACTTTCGCGATCCCCCGGCTTCCCGACCTGTCCGTCGGTTTAATAATAAAGGGAAAGGCCAGGTTTTCAAGGCCGAGTGCACTTTCCGGCGTTTCCAGCAGCACAAATTCCGGCGTTTCCAGCCCTGCTTCCTTCAGTGCCTTCCGCATTCGGTATTTGTTTGTGGAGCATTCGGTGCATCTTTCGTCGTTGCATGGCAGGCCGAGCGCCCTGGCAACGTAATTCACCGTATGCGTTGCCAGATCGGAGGCGATGGTCACGACGGCCTCCGGCCCGATCTGCCTGCACGTCTCAAGCACAGCTTCTTTATCCACAATACTGATCGGATAAAAAAAATCTGCGGTGCGTTCTCCAATATCCCCGTTTTTCCACGCGAATACATGCGTTTCGTATCCCATCTCCTTCGCGCGCAGAATCAGCGGATTTTGAAATTCGCCCGCTCCGATAACTGCGATTTTCTTCATACGCGGACCTCCCGGTTCAGGTAAAACTCGCGTATCATAGAAACGACATAATCCACATCGTCTTCCTGCAGTTCATAATACATCGGAAGCCGCAGAAGCCGTTCGCTTTCACGGGTAGTATACTTATCTTCCCCGGCAAACACGCCGAACCGTTTCCCTGCCGGTGCATTGTGCAGCGGGATATAATGGAAAGCCGTCTCGATATACCTGCTTTTAAGGAATGAAATGAGCTCCGTCCGCTCCTCCAGGTCCTTCGCCTTGATATAAAACATATGGGCATTATGCGCACACCCTTCCGGGATCGCGGGCAGTTCGATAAAGCCTTCTTCCGCAAGCGGCAGCAAGCCGTTATAATAACGCTCCCAGCTTTTCATGCGGTCAAGGAGGATCACGTCCGCGATCTCGAACTGGCCGAGGAGAAAAGCGGCGTTAATGTCGCTCGGCAGATAGGACGAGCCGCAGTCCATCCACGTATATTTATCGACCTGTCCGCGAAAAAATTTACTGCGGTTCGTTCCCTTTTCACGGATAATTTCCGCGCGCTCCGTATACCGCGACCCGTGGCAGAGAAGCGCGCCTCCCTCGCCCATGCTGTAGTTTTTTGTTTCATGGAAGCTGAAGCAGCCGAAGTCGCCCAGTGTCCCAAGCGCTTTCCCATAGTAAGCGGATTTCACGCCCTGCGCCGCATCTTCCACGACCTTGAGATTATGCCGCCCGGCAATGTCCATAATCGTATCCATTTCGCACGCCACGCCCGCATAGTGCACGGGTACGACGGCCTTTGTCTTTTCTGTAACCGCCTGTTCGATCAGGGTCTCATCGATGTTCATGGTGTCCGGCCTGATGTCTACAAATACAACTTTCGCCCCGTGCAGCACGAATGCGTTGGCGGTAGAAACGAAGGTATAGGCCGGCATAATCACCTCGTCGCCCGGCTCAATCGCACACAGCATGGCCGCCATTTCAAGCGCGTGCGTGCATGATGTCGTCAGGAACGCGTTGGATATCTCACAGTTGAGCTTGATCCATTGACTGCACCGCTGGGTGAATTCTCCGTCCCCGCAGGTATGCCGCCGGAACACGGCTTCCTTGATATATCTGAAACTGTTGGGTCCGCAGGGCGGAACGTTAAAACTAATCATCGTAAATTCCTTTCAGTTTATGTATAAAGCGGCAGGTAGACGCCGAAAAAAACATAGGCGGCAACGGCCGTCAGCCCGGCGGCAAGAATGATGGCAAAGACCGCTGCCGTCTTATCTTTGAAAATCCATCTTAGTATCGTTTCAATCCCTATGGTTGTGAACAACATCAGCGGAATCAGCAACGACATGATATACCGGCCCTGCGGCTGAAAATCGCTTGTATAGGAATAGTATATGCTAAGGGCCACTGGGATAATCATAGTAAGCACCATACAAAGGCCCATAAGCCATTTTTTTCCTTTGTTTACATCCCGTTCCCTTATAAAGCGGATAAAACGCACGACGCATCCTGCCATACCTGCAAGAAAGACGGCCGCATATATTTTGTAGATCCACCCGGGGATCAGCACACTCATCGATCCGAAAATGCCAATAAAGCTGTAATACGTAGTCGCCGCCCATTTCATATTCCACAGCACCCCGACCACCGAGACGCCCTGCTCCTGGACAGTCGGCGCATTTGACGGCTTAAGCTCGTCTATCGCATATAGTTCCTTGTAGTGCTCGGTAATATTAAGTCCAAGGAAATCTCCGTCATAAATGATATAGCTGCGGATAAACCACCATGCGGCAATGGCCGCAAAGAGGCCCGCCGCCACATAGAGCTTTACGCGAAAACGGCGGTCTTTCCACCTTGCACGGTCCATCGCCAGATTGGAGACGAAAAACAGGATGATGCTTGCAAGGAGCCAGCCATAGGCATTGTAATATGACATTGCGCACAGGCCCATTCCGATCCCAAGCAATGCGCAGCTTTTCACCGGCCATTTATATTTTAATCCCGTTACCCATGCATAGAATATAACCGCCGTCGAAAAAACAGCAAAACAATCGTTATTAACATAGCTTCCCAGAAAAGAAAACTGCGGCAGGAATGCAATCAATATGACGAACAGCCACCGGAACGCCCCTTTTAGAAGTTCTCCGGAAATTTTCACAGCGATCCATACCGTCGCCGTTGCGCACAGCACGCTCACCATTCGCGCCGCCATAAGGAGCGCAAATTCATCCGCTGTAAACAGCCCGGCAATCTTCATGAACCCTGCGCTGATGATCTGCGGCAGGATTGGTGTAAAACCATAGGAAATCCCCCACAGCGGATCCCGCACCAAGGGGTCCGCGCCATGCGGCAAGGCTCCATATTGATAGATAAAGGCCGGTATTTTATACCGCATCGTTTCATCGGGCGCCACATTAGGCGGCAGGATCAAACTCCAGGCGTAATAAAATACAAAGACAAGTACAATAAAAACCAGATGCTCCTGCCGTACGATTTCCCGGAACGAACGTCTCGCGGGCCTCAGCTTATTCATGCCGCTTCACCTTCTCAATGATAAAGACCGGCCGATTCCGCGCAGCGTCGAACGTCCGCCACAGGTAGGCTCCCAGGATCGATATGGCCATCATCGCCATGCCAAAAAGCAAAAACAGCAAAAGGACAACCACCGTGAGGGTCTCAAGCGGCGTTTTTACAGCAAAGCAATAAATCAGGTAGCAAGCAAGCCACACAAGCGATGCCGCAAAGGATATGCTGCCTACAATCCCGATCGCCTTCACCGGAACGGTGGAAAAGCCGAGCAGGGAATCTGCGGTAAGCTTGATTTTTTTTGAAAGACTCCACCGTGATTTTCCGGCTTTACGCTCAAGCCGCGTATAGCCCACCTGGGCAGTCTTAAAACCGCTCCACAGGATCTGGCTCATGAGTGACGTATTGAGTTCGTCCATGGAGATCAGCACATCGATCACCTTGCGGTCGATCAAAAAGCTGTCAAAGCCCCCTTTCGGCATGTTGGGCAAAGCGTATTTTCGCATCATAGACGCATAACGGTTGGAGAAAAAACGCTGCGCCGCCGGTTCGTTCCGGTCTTTCCGCACTGCCAGCACCACATCATTGCCCTCATCATATTTCTTCAGCAAATTTAGGATCAGTTCCGCAGGTTCCTGCGCGTCTGCCGATTTTTTAACGGCGCAATCCCCCGTACATACGTTAAGGCCGGCCAGAAGCGCCGCATGTTCGCCGAAATTCCGCGAAAGCTTTACCAGCGTCATATGTTTGTCCTGCGCGGCCAATTCTTCCATAACTCCATAGGAACCGTCTCCCGAGCCATCGTCAACCATAATGATTTCATATTCACAGGGCAGGACGCCAAGGACCTTTTCCTTAAGCCCGGCATACATGTCCTTCAAATTTTCTTCATTGTAATAAACCGGAATAATAATTGATAACTTTTTCATAAAGCATTTTTTTCGCTTTTCCGGGCAACACAAAAAGCCCAAACTTCCCCCGTTTCGCATTAATTTCAAATAAATCTTTTCTGTCGGGCCTTACCGCAATCCCCTTAACCCGTTTCTATTCTACCGCATTTCAGCGGCAAAAAGGAGCCTTAGTATCTACTTTAATAAAAATTTAACAAATCGGCCCTTTCTATTTCCTATTGATTTTTACCCTGTTTATATTTTGGTGAAACCGGGAGCGGAGTTCCCGGAAACAAAAAGCCGGAAAGCACGCGCTCTTTCCGGCCTTCCTCCGCTATTTCCCGGCGACCGCACGGGTGATCTGGTCGTAGACCCACCCCTTCTCTTTACTTTGATGGGGCAGCTGCTGCCAATATTTTTCCATCATGGAATAAAAAGTGTTGACCGATAAAAATTCATCCGTCAAAACGCGGACCGTTGTGTCTGCCGCCTGGGAGAAATAGGCGATGGCGTTTTCTTTGACCCACAAATTGACTTCGGGCAAAAACGGTTCCGTACCATAGGGCAGCAAGGCCACTTCCACATTGGGATCGTTTTTCGTCTCGTCGATAAAAAGTTTGATTTCACGCGCGATATTCGTGCTCGAAATTTCTGCTTTTCTTCCAAGAAGAGAAGAAAAAACCGGTATTTCAAGTTTATGCGCAGGGAGCAGCGAATGGATGTATTCCATGCTGAAAATAACGCGGCTGAAATGGCGCTCCGATAAAAATTTCTTTGAATTGGCGTTGCAGGTCCTGTAAAACCGCATGATTTTGCGTTCCTCCGCCGCAGTGAGCTGCATCTCGAAAATAACATTTTCAATCGTCTCCCTGCTGATTGAAATAAACGGGGAGGACGCGACATTTACATATTGGTTCATATCTTTTTTAAGGAATTCAGCAATCTCATTTTCCTTGAAATCGTCGCACAGGTCCTTGTGGAAAAGCTGCTTCATCAGCGGCTTAAATCCTTTCATATGGTTCTCCAAATAGGAATCAAACTGCGCCACCGTCATCGGATCGTCGTATACCGCTGTGTACATATCCGCCGCATCGTCATTGTGATTCGTGCCCACCAGGGCCAATTTCCCCTTTATCAGGTAAATATAGCGGTAGAAGGGAACCTCCGTATCATAGGTATAATATGCTTCCATCTGCGGCGACAGAAACATGGGAAGCCAGTATTCGGACATGTTATAAATCTGATCCGCCGGGCGGTTCATATAAAACATAGTCTTAAGCCTGTGTCCTTTTTTCTGCGCATCCAAAAATAGCTTCTGTGACGCAGAAGAATTATGCGACCCGGAATAAAAGATATGGGAATCCGCATCATAGCCCCAGATGGTCTCTCCACCGGGGAGGGAATCCGCCACTTTCAGCATATAAAGGATCGCTTCGCGCTTTCCGGAAGGTCCTTTATAAATTTTATAGGAAGCGTTATACAGGCTGTTCCCATTATCCGGCTCCTTGAATTCCTTCTCAAAATCCTTGGATACGAGCCAGCGCGCGACGTATTCATACAATTCATCCCTCCCCTGTATTTCCGCATTGTTGATGGACGAAAAAAAGCGTTCCAGAGTTTTGATCCCCTGCTGCTTATTGATGTCGAGTATGGCGTTCACGATATCACTGAAGTATTGTGATTTCATGTTGAGCTCCGCGCGTCCATTTTTCCACCTGCTTATAATCGTTCGGTCTACGTGGACGGCCTTTGCAAGCTGGGTCCCCTGGATATACAGCATATCCATCAAATAAGCGAGCGGCGTTACCGGTTGTTTTGTCATATCTTCCTGTTCCCTCTTTTTAAATTCACCCTTTTTATTTAATGTAAACCGGACTTCCGCGGTGAAATATTAAAAAACAAAAAAAGGCGAAAAAACTCGCCTTTTTATTGCAAAAATCGTGTTTATTCGATAATTCCAAGGGACAGTTTCCAGCATAGAACGCGCTTTACGGCTTTATCGATCTGGTCTTCGCGAAGCGTGCCGTCTCCAAGCGCATCCAGGACCGCCTGATATTGTTCTTCGAACTGAGAGCTTAAAATCAGGTCATTTCCCGCTTGTACGGCAAGCACTGCCGCTTCGCCGGCGCCATATTCGTCCCGGACCGCGTCCATGTAGAGGTCGTCCGTCATGATGACGCCGGAAAAGCCGAGATCGGAACGCAGAATTTCGTGCACCCGTGCCGACAAAGAGGCCGGGTACTCATCGTCCATACATTCCACAATATTATGGCATACGAGTATACCGCCCGCATTTTCCTTAATTCCTGCTGAGAAAGGAAGAAAATCGCTGTTTAAAAACGCATCGTATTCCCTCGTATCATGCGCGATTCCCGTGTGTGTATCCACATTGGAGCCATATCCGGGAAAATGCTTGAGCGTACAGCCGATTCCACTCTCATTCATCTGCCGGACAACTTCCGCGACATAGCCGGCAGTCTCCCCGGCAGTCTGCCCAAACGCCCGTTTGTAGATAAAATCACCGGGATCTGTAGAGACGTCGCATACGGGAGCAAGATTTACATTGATTCCAAGGCCTTTCAAGACGCCGGCCTTTTCCGCCGTATCGCTCACGATACGTTCCATCCCTCCCTCGCTGTAAAGCTCCTGCGGCGATAAAAAGGGCCCGTCACACAAGTCTTCATACTTACTGACCCGTTTTACCGTTCCACCCTCTTCATCCACGCCGATCAGCATCCCGAGCTTGGAAACCTGCTGATAGCTTTTGACTGTTTCGATCACTTCGGCTTTTGATTTCCCCTTGAAATCGCGGTCAAACAGGATATAACCCGCCGGTTGGTATTTTTCGGCGGTTCCGGCCGCATCTTCCTCCGGGCAACGCGCAAAAAACATCTGCCCCACCTTTTCCGCTGCCGTCATGCTTTGCAGTATCTCTGCCGCGCGGTCCTCATACAAATTGAAAGGCGGATTCGGCGCTTCCCTCTCAAGCTGCACATCCTGCACGATGCACTTGCCGCCGTTTTCCGTATAAGCCACCCGGACGGACGCACCCCGTTCGACGGTGCGTACCAACGGCAGGACGGAATCCTCCACGCCGTAGGAAAAGGCCTGCTGCGTTCCATCTTCATGTTTCAGCAAAAAGCTTTCCTCATCCGCAGTCAGCACCATCCCGGCAGCGGACTTTACTTCCGGCTGCGGGGAAAACGAAGGCCCGGTTTGGCTGTCCCCGATCGCGGACACGACCGTTGGCGCGGCAGCCGTTCCGTCCGGGCTGCCCTCAGTGCATCCCGTCAGCAACAGGAGCACGCACAGAAGCGCCGTTATTACTTTCTTCTTCATCTCATATTCCCCCCGTAATATACGGATATAAAAGCATCTGTAACCGATACAGTACAAACAGCATGAAGCCGGGGCCGGCCACGCCAACGGCCGCTTGAATACAGGATATTCCGGAATAAACGCAGCGGACCGCAGAGCATATGGTTTTTCCCAACGCATGAAAACGGAGCATATACAAAAGCCCCGCCAAAGGCGGGACTTTCGCGTGCGGCGCAGTCTGCTGCGCCGTGGTGCCGAAGGTGGGAATCGAACCCACACGGTATTGCTACCACAGGATTTTGAGTCCAGCGCGTCTGCCAGTTCCACCACTTCGGCATGAAAAGTCGACTTACAAATAATAGCATGGCCGATCAAAAAAGTCAATCTGCTACCAGCGGTCCAATTAAAACTTTTAGCCCCGCGTCACATGGGGTTCATGCCGTTTTCACATAATACTTTCATACTCGAACCATGGCAATAATGAAAAATCCAGGAGGCTTTCATGAGCACTAAAGAGAAAAAAAAGAGAATGACAAAAAAGAAATGGATCACCGTGGCAGCTGTCGTTGCTGCCGGCATTTTGCTGGCAGTTTTCTTATTGCCGCAATTTCTTTTCCGTGCGAACATGCAGTCGGCAGCGGCAGCGACACGTACCGCAACGGTGGAAAAGGGCACGATTGAGACGACCGTAGTCGGTTCGGGCAACCTCGCCGCGGGAGATACCTTAAATGTAAAACTTCCATCCGGCGTAACGGTGGAATCCGTCCTGGCAGAGGCAGGCGATACCGTGGCCGAGGGCGATACCCTGGCAACCTTAAACGCCGCTTCCCTGCAAAATGCGATCGTGAGCGTACAGGATGAGCTCACGTCCCTTGATTCCGAAATCGACGATGCAAAAGACGATACCGAATCCGATACCATCACGTCCTCTGTGGGCGGACGTGTAAAACAGCTTTTTGCGTCGGAAGGCGATAACACGAACAGTATAATCGACGAAAACGGTTCTCTGGCCGTGATCTCCATCGACGGAAAAATGAAAGTTACATTTACGCCTTCATCTACGGACGGACTCGGTCTCGGTACCGAGGTCAGCGTTGCCCTGCCGGACGGCAGCACGGAAACAGGTACGGTGAGCGCCCTTTCCGCGGAGTCCTGCACCGTTACTTTGACCGACAACGGCCCGGCCTGCGGCAGCAGCGCCGCCATCTCCTCAGGTGGTACGGAGCTGGGCACGGGGACGCTTGAAATCAACACGCCGATCGCGATCCTCGGCGGCACAGGCACCATAGAAAGCGTAGACGTCTCCCTGAACGAAAGCATCAACAGCGGAGATGCCCTGTTTACGCTTACCGAGGCGGCGGTTTCCCGCGAATATGAAGCCCTTTTGACAGAGCGGGCGGAATATGAGGAAGCGCTGCGTACATTGCTCAAATATGCGGAAAGCAATTCCATTACGGCGGAAAGTGCAGGCACCATCGGTGAAGTTTCCGTGAGCGCTTCGGGAGACTCTTCATCCCAGACCGACTCCTCTGGCACGCAGTCTGCCGCATCCGCCGCACGGGCGGTATCTGCCCTTTCCGGCGGAGAGGATTCCATACAGCTTCTGTCTGCCGTGCCTGCCGGAACGGACGGGATGATCCCCACGGATACGGGCACAGTGACCGAGCTTACCGGGGTGACTGAAGTTTTCATCAATAATCCGGTGACCGGCAATACGCCGCAGAGCACGATCATGCCGGGAAACGGATATACCGGTACGATTTCATGGGAACCCGCGGGAACAAAATTTGAAGCGGGTATGGCCTACGCCGCCAACGTAACGCTCACAGCGGCTTCCGGGTATCACTTTGCTTCGGATGCGGCCGTAAATGTCACGGGAGCGGTCATTGAAAACCTTACCGTCAGCACGGAAAGCGAGGGAAACACCCTCTCCTTCCGCGCAGTATTCGCCGCAACCGATACAGCGCAGAATACGCAGCAGCAGGAACAGCCCTCCGCCGGTTCGGAAAGCGCCGCACAAAGGAGCACGGCAAACGGCAGTATGCCGTCCAGCTCGTCCTCCGGCAGCGCCTCTTACAGTGCCGGTTCCGGATCTTCCGCGGTATCGACCGCTTCGTCGGCCGATTCGTCGGCCGATTCGTCGGCCTCGGACAGTGAAGATTCGCTTCTACAGACTGCATTTACGATCCAGATCGGCGACGCGAATTCCCTCACCGTAAGCGTAGATGAACTCGATATTCTCACGATTGCGCAGGGCCAGGAAGCAACGGTCGTCTTGGACGCGCTCCCGGATAACTCCTTTCATGGAACGGTCACCAAGGTTTCAACCTCCGGGACAGCACAGTCGGGTGTGACAACTTATCCGGTCACGATCATGCTTGACGATATTTCCGGCTCCGGGGCGCTTGCGGGAATGAACGCAACAGCGACCATTTCCATTGCTACCAGCGAGGACGTTTTGCTGATTCCCCTCGACGCGCTTCAGGAGATGGGAAGCGAACAATTTGTATACATTGCCGGAGACGGCGAAGAAGGGCTGGGCGAGCGGCGTGTCGTGGAAACAGGGCTATCCGACGGCACCAACGTCGAAATCACATCCGGGCTTTCCGAGGGTGAGCAGGTCGCTTATACCGAAAGCAGCTCCTCCAGCGAGTCTGAACAGATGATGATGCAGGGAATGGGCGGCATGGGCGGTACGCCTCCCGATGACAGCATGGGCGGTACGCTCCCCGGTGGCGGTATGGGCGGCGGTCCCATGGGCTGAAGAAGGGAGGCTTTCATGATCCAGATGAAGAATGTTTCAAAAATATATACCATTGGAAATGAGGAGCTCTATGCTGTGAACCATGCAACGCTTACCATCAATGACGGCGAATTTGTAGCAATTATCGGTCCGTCGGGCAGTGGAAAATCCACCCTGATGAACATCATCGGCTGTCTTGATACGGCGGATGACGGCAAATATCTCCTCGACGGACAGGCCATCGAGGACTATACGGAGGATGAGTTGACGCGGGTGCGCAACTTTAAAATCGGGTTCGTATTCCAGAACTTCAACCTGCTGCCCAAAAACACGGCGCTTGAAAATGTAGAGCTCCCCTTAATTTACCAGGGGATTTCACGAAAGGAATGCCGGGAACGCGCTGAAAACGCACTTATCCGAATGGGGCTTTCCGAACGTATGGAGCACAGGCCGTCCGAGCTTTCGGGCGGACAGCAGCAACGCGTGGCCATTGCACGGGCCATCGTAACTTCCCCTTCGCTCATCCTTGCGGACGAGCCGACCGGGAACCTCGACCATAAGACCGGGGTGGAGATACTGGAGCTATTTCACGAACTGCACGCAAACGGAAACACCATTGTACTCATCACCCACGACGACGAGATCGCGCAGAAGGCGGAACGCCGCCTGCGCATCCTCGACGGACAGGTAACGGAGGATGCTGCATCATGATTTTACAATCTTTCCGCATGGCCTTTGCCTCTATTGTGGCAAACAAAATGCGTTCCTTTCTTACAATGCTGGGGATTATCATCGGCATTATGGCTGTGGTCGTATTGGTATCCATCGTGGGGGGCGCTACAGATTCCGTCGCCGGAGAGCTCAATAGCCTCGGCGCGGAAACGCTTTCCGTTACCGTCACAAGCTCCCGCTACCAGCCGCTTTCTGTAGACGATGTCATAAACCTTTCCGACGAATACGAGAGCATCGGCTATGCCGCTCCTACGACGACGCAGAACGCAACGCTCAAGGCCGGGGATACAAACGCCACGGCGTCAGTTGTCGGAACGACCGCCGCATATGCGGACATCAATGACCTTACGGTGCAATCGGGCCGTTTCCTAAAATCTCCCGACGTGAACAATAATTCCGCTGTCGCGGTGGTCGGCACGGATATCGCGGACGACCTCTTTGGCCGTACAGACATCGTTGGGGAGACCATCTCCGTGGACGGACGCAGCTTTCTCATTGTCGGCGTGCTCGCGGACGCAGGCGAATCGCTGATGGGCAGCGAAAACAGCAACATCATCATTCCCTATACCACGGCACAGCGAATGTTCTATATTTCCGGCGTGGCCTCCTTCACAGTCGCCGCGGAATCGAGCGAGCTCGTAGATGCGGCGGAGGCCGACCTCACGGAAGAGCTCATGTCGCGCTTCAAGGATGAGGATGCGTTTTCCGTGATGAACCAGTCTACAATACTTGAATCCATGGATTCCATTACAAACACCATGGCCATGATGTTCGGCGGGATTGCGGGAATCTCGCTTCTCGTCGGCGGAATCGGCATCATGAATATCATGCTGGTGTCCGTAGCGGAGCGCACGCGGGAGATCGGCATCCGCAAGGCCATCGGCGCGGGGCGCAAGCGAATCCTGCTCCAGTTCCTGATCGAGGCGCTGGTGGTCAGCACGCTTGGCGGCCTCATCGGCCTCGGTCTTTCGTGGGTGCTGCTTGCCATACTCTCCCTCGCGATGGATATGACCTACACCATGTCCGCAGGCGTCGCCCTGCTTGCCGTCTTGTTCTCGATAGCAATTGGCGTAATTTTCGGCATCAACCCGGCCAACAAGGCCGCGAAAATGCCGCCGATCGAAGCGCTGCGGACTGAATAGCGCCGTAACTCGCCATTTCGCAGAATTGTCCTTCCGTCGAAGCAAAGAGGCCGGAAGTATATCCGGCCTCTTTGCTGTTTTACTTATCACACAAAATAATAATTGGTGTCCCAAGCGGGAATACAGGGAAAATGCCGGAGGTGTACCTTGTAATCCGGACGCATGCCTTTTATGAGCAGCGGAAGGCGGAACAGGTCTTCGTTCCGGTGGTAGGCGGACACGAGCAGCCTGGGTTTTTGCTCCCGGATGATATGCTCCGTTCCTCTCAGGGCCGCCGCTTCTTCCCCTTCCACATCGTACTTGATATAGGTAACGCGCTCGCCCGCGAGGAGGTTGTCCAGGCTGTTTGCGGGAACCGTCCATCCCGCCCCCGATGCGGCGGAATTTCGTCCGCCGCGCTGGGCAAACGTGATTCTGCCTTCCCTTTCGTGGGCCGCCACATTCCAGCAGACAATGCGCGCAAAGCCTTCTACGGCGCTTTTGAGCCTGGCAAAATTCCTCGCGTCCGGCTCAATGGCAAAAATCCTTTCATATCCATCCGTCATTTCGATAAAATCATGTATAGTGTCTCCCGTGTAGGCCCCGACATCAACATAGCATTCGCTATTTCCCAGCTTCAAGATGTTTTTACAGGCTTCCGCAGGCCTGCTTTCGCAGCGGTACAGGTATTCCGGCTTTCCGCTCAGCTTATATTCGACCATGTCCCGGAAGGTTTCACGGGAAAGGCCGTCCGCCAGCAACGCATACGCCCGGCGGA
The DNA here is from genome assembly GCF_003628755.1 of Christensenella minuta. Lineage (NCBI taxonomy): Bacteria > Bacillati > Bacillota > Clostridia > Christensenellales > Christensenellaceae > Christensenella > Christensenella minuta. The sequence continues at coordinate 1,131,652 of NZ_CP029256.1, forward strand.
GCTCCGCCTCGTGCAGCATCAAATAATCCTTATCGAATATCCCTCCGCCATAGACTGGGACATCCGGTATGTAAAGCTCTTGCTCCCGCGCGATCCGTTTGATCCTCTCCATCACCTCCGGGAGCTGCGTGCCAAAAGCGACAAGCACGATCATTTCCCCGAACCGCTCACGTGCCTGCTTGTAATTTATCACCCGGAAACCGCGGAATATTTGTCCCCGGCAAAACTCGTCGCTCGCAAAAACGCCCGCCGCCGCAATGCCGCGCCGCGCAAGCTCATCCAAAATTTTATCCGCTCCGTTTCCCATGCCATAGAGCATGACCGGCTTGCGTGCCCGCTCCAGCCGCTGCCATAGGGAAACGCTTTCTTTCCAATCCATAACTGCCTTCTGTTAAATTAATATGTCTATTTTACCATATTCACCGGTTTTGTGGTATAATGGAAAAACTTGGGCAAAAAGGAGCAACTAATGATAACGGTCACAAATCTAAGTTTGAATTTCAGCGGAACGAACCTGTTTTCAGGCGTGAATCTCAAATTCACTCCGGGAAACTGTTATGGAATCATCGGGGCGAACGGCGCGGGAAAATCTACTTTCCTGCGCATCCTGTCGGGCGACCTCGATTCCACAACGGGCGACGTGCACATCCAGGAAGGCGCACGCATGTCCGTTTTGAAACAGGATCATTTTGCATATAATGACTTTACGGTGCTCGATACCATTGTTATGGGCAATCCGCGCCTTGCGGAAATCACCAAAGAAAAGGACGCGCTGTATGCAAAGCCTGATTTTTCCGAGGAAGACGGCATCCGCGCTGGCGAGCTCGAGGCGGAATTCGCAGAGCTCGACGGATGGGAGGCTGAATCGAATGCTTCCAGGCTGATTCAGGGCCTTGGTCTTTCCGAAGATATCCTCTGTCAAACGATGTCTTCCCTGCCCGACAACGAAAAGGTCAAGGTGCTGCTCGCGCAGGCCCTGTTTGGCAAGCCGGACATTATCCTGCTTGACGAACCGACCAACCATCTCGATGTGGCGAGCGTGCACTGGCTCGAAGATTTTCTGCTCGATTACGAGGGAACGCTTATCATCGTATCGCACGACCGTCATTTCCTCAATACGGTATGTACGCATATGGTGGATATTGACTACGGAAAAATCAAGCTGTATGTGGGCAACTACGAGTTCTGGTATGAATCCAGCCAGCTCATCCAGAAGATGCTGCGCGAACAAAATAAAAAAAGCGAAGAAAAGGCCAAGGAGCTGCAAAGCTTTATCCAGCGTTTCTCCGCCAACAAATCAAAATCGCGGCAGGCGACCTCGCGTAAAAAGCTGCTTGAGAAGCTGGAGTTTGAGGAAATGCCCGCTTCTTCGCGCCGCTACCCATTCGTAGGCTTTACGCCTGACCGCGAGATTGGCAAAGAGGTGCTGGCCGTGGAGGGACTTTCCAAGACGGTCGATGGGGAAAAGGTATTGAATCAAATTTCTTTCCGCATGAACAGGGACGACAAGATCGCATTTCTTGGCGATACGGAAATTGCCGCAACCACGCTGTTCCAGATCCTGACGGGTGAAATTGAACCGGACGAAGGGTCCTTCAAATGGGGCGGTACTACGTCGCAGTCCTATTTTCCCAAGGATAATTCCGCGTTTTTCGACGGTTGTGATCTTACGATTCTCGATTGGCTGCGTCAATATTCCAAGGATACTACCGAGACCTACCTGCGCGGTTTCTGCGGCCGCATGCTCTTTTCAGGCGAAGACGTCTTCAAGAAGGTGGACGTGCTTTCGGGCGGCGAACGTGTACGCTGTATGCTTTCGCGCATGATGATGTTCGGCTCGAACGTCCTTGTTTTGGACCAGCCGACCAACCATCTCGATCTCGAATCCATTACGGCGGTCAATAACGGCCTCGTGGATTTCAAGGGCGCGGTGCTGTTTGCCTCACACGACCACGAATTCATCAATACCATTGCCAACCGCATCATCCGTTTTACGCCGGACGGCCTGATTGACCGGCTCGGGACCTACGATGAATTCATCGAGGAATATGGCGGCGGGGATATCTATTAAACAGGGCTTATATTCCGGTAAACCAACAAACTCCCCCAACAGCTTGGAGGAGTTTGTTTTATAAATAAATCCGAGACAAAAGCCTGGGGGATTCCTATTGCGCCCGTTCAAACTGGCTGTTGTAAAGGCTCGCATAAAATCCGCCCTGTTCCATCAGCTCTTTATGGGTCCCCTGTTCTACGATATGCCCCTCGTTCATCACAAGGATGCAATCCGCCTCGCGAATGGTCGACAGGCGGTGCGCCACCACAAAGCTGGTACGCCCCTTCATCAGCTTGCTGAACGCGCTCTGAATCATCATCTCCGTGCGCGTATCGATACTGCTGGTCGCCTCGTCGAGAATCAGCATCGGCGGACGGGTCAGCATAACGCGCGCAATACACAGAAGCTGTTTTTGGCCCTGTGAAACACCTCCGTCTTCGGCAATAATCGTATCATAACCATCCGGCAGCCTGCGAATGAAGCTGTGCGCATGCGCCGATTTCGCGGCGGCAACGATCTCCTCTTCCGTGGCGTCCGGCTTGCCGTAGGCGATATTGTCACGGATACTGCCCGCAAACAGCCACGTTTCCTGCAGTACCATGCCATAAAGCGCGCGCATCGAGTTGCGCGTCATCAGGCGGATATCCATCCCGTCGATGCGGATCACGCCTTTATCGGTATCATAAAAACGCATCAGCAGGTTGATGATCGTGGTTTTCCCGCTGCCCGTCGGGCCGACAATGGCAATACGCTGCCCCGACTGCGCGTATACGTTGAGGCCTTCGATCAGCTTTCGGTCAGGCACATAGGAGAACGACACGTTCTCAATCTCCACATTTCCCTTACTGTCCCGCATCACCGCGGCGCCCGGTGCGTCCGGCGTCTCAGACGGCTCATCCAGAACTTCAAATACCCGCCGTGCAGATGCAAACGCCGTTTGCAGTTCTGTCACCACGCCGGAAATTTCATTGAACGGCTTGGTATACTGGTTTGCATAGATCAGGAAGCTCGAAAGCTGCCCTACCGTGATCCCTCCGCTGATTGCGGAAAGCGCGCCGGCGATGCCCACCGCCGCATATACGATCGCGTTCACAAAGCGCGTGCTTGGATTTGTCAGCGAGGAAGCAAACTGCGATTTCACCCCGCTGTCCTGCAGCCTGCCGTTGATCTCTTCAAATTTCTGCTGCGCCTCTTCCTCATAACCAAATGCTTTTACCACCTTTTGGTTTCCCACCATTTCCTCGACATAGCCGCTGAGCTCGCCGCGTACAGCGGCCTGCTCGCGAAACAAATGAAAAGATTTTTTTGCAATGAAAGCCGCCACGCCAAGGGATAGCGGCGTAATCAGAACGACCACCAGCGTAATGTTCACATTGATCGAAAGCATAAACAACAGTGTTCCCACAATGGTAACCGCGCCTGTAAAAAGCTGTGCAAAACCCTGCAGCAGGCCGTCTGATATCTGGTCGATGTCATTCACGACGCGGCTGATAAGATCGCCGTGCGCATGGGAATCGACATATTTTAAAGGGACTGTCTTCAGTTTCTCAAACACGCGTATACGCAGGTCACGGACCGCATAATAGGTCACATGGTTGGTACACCGCGCCATAAGCCACTGGAACAGCGCAGACAGGCCAATGGCGGCCCCGATTTTGGCCAAAACAGACAGAACTCCGGCAAACTCTACCTGCCCGGGGCCGACAATAAGATCGACCGCGCTGCCGATCAGGACCGGCGCCCAAAGTGACATCGCAACGCTTATAACCGCGGAAACGAGCGCAAGTATCAGATAACCGCGATATGGCTTCAGAAAACCGGCGAGACGTTTGATTACGTTTCTATTCATGCCGCACCTCGCTTCCCGAAAGCTGGGAAAGGCATATCTCACGATAGACCTCGTTTGTTTCAAAGAGCTCTTCATGCGTTCCGATCCCTGCAACCCGGCCGTCGTCGAACACAACAATTTTGTCCGCATCTTTAAGCGTTGTCGCCCGCTGCGAAACCATAATGACCGTAATTTCCCCGCTGTATTCCCTGAGCGATTTGCGCAGCGCAGCGTCGGTTGCAAAATCAAGCGCAGAGGCGCTGTCATCCAGAATCAATATCTCCGGGCGGCCCACAAGCGCACGCGCAATGGTGAGACGCTGCCGCTGTCCGCCGGAAAGGTTTTTCCCCCCTTGCAAAATAGGCATATCCAGCTTTTCCGGTGATTTTTCTATAAATTCATAGGCTTGTGCGGTTCGGAGCGCCGCCCATATCTCATCGTCCGTTGCCGAAGCATCCCGCCAGCGCATATTCTCCCGCACAGTTCCCGAAAAAAGCACTGCCCGCTGGGGCACCATGCCGATCTGTCCCCGAAGCTCGGCAAAAGGATATTCGCGTATATTTTCGCCGTCTATAAAGATGCGGCCCCTGCTGGTATCGTAAAAACGCGGGATTAGGTTTACAAACGTCGATTTTCCCGAGCCGGTACCTCCAATCACGCCGATCGTCTGCCCTCGCATGATTTTAACGGAAACATTTTCAAGGTCCATTTCACCTCCGCCATAGGAAAACGACACATTCTCAAACTCTATCTTGGGAATGCCGTCTGTCTTTTGCCTGTTTTTCGCAATATTCCCCCTATCCGAAACGCTTGCCTGCGTTTCAAGCACTTCATTCACACGCGCGGCAGACGCGGAGGCTTTCGTGAAAATAACGACCAGATTGGCAACTACGATCAGCGCAAGCAATATCTGCGTCATATATTGAACGAGCGCGACGATCTGTCCCTGTTCGAGCGCTCCCTTATTGACCGCCCCGCCGCCAAACCAGATGATAGCGATGATACCGGCGTTAACGATCAGGTAAGTGAACGGATTGAGCAGCGCGGATATCTTTCCGACGCGTACAGAGGCCTTTTTCAGCTCATCCGACGCCTCATTGAAACGCTTCTGCTCTTTTTCCTGCTTGGAAAACGCACGGATGACCCGTACGCCCGCAAGGTTTTCCCGCGTGACCAGCGAGATTCGGTCGAGCAGCTTTTGGATCGCCCGGTAAAACGGCACGGACCGCGACATAATCAGGTACAGCACTGCGGCAATCCCAACTGCGGCGACGATAAAGATAAGCGACATTTGCAAATCGATCATCATTGCCATCACGGTAGCGCCGATCACGAGAAAGGGCGCGCGGATCACAAGGCGGATCAGCATCGCCACCGCCACCTGGAGCTGGTTTACATCGTTGGTGATACGCGTAATCAGTGACGGCGTGCCAAACGTATCGATCTCCGCATGCGAAAGAGCGGCAATATGGGAAAACATCTCGTTGCGGAGATCGGTGCCGAAGCCCTGCGAAGCCTTGGCGGCAAAATATTGGCAAATGAGTGCGCAGCCAAGGCCGATCGCGGCGATGAGGATCATCAGGCCGCCCATCCGCAAGATATAACCCGAATCAGAATTTTTGATCCCCACATCGATGATGTTTGCCATAATCAGCGGCGCGATCAGCTCGAGGACCGCTTCCGTAAGCTTGAAGAGCGGCCCCAGGATCACTTCTTTTTTATAATGCTTCAAATATTTGGCAAGCTTCCACATAAATATTTCCCTACTTTATTTCAAACACTATTATATTAGCACAAAACGTATGCCTTGTAACATCTTTCTTGCGTCTCCGTTTTTTACCATATTAAAAATATCCGACATGACTGCCCCATTTTTTATTGTACAAAACAAAGATTGATATTTATTTAACAAATAGTACAATGAAACTGTGAGAAGAAGGGACTCGATGGTTATTAATATTATTATAATAAATTTATAAAATATGGAAAGGAAGTAATTAATTATGGCAAGATTTACACTCCCACGCGACCTCTATTTCGGCCCCGACGCAATGAACGAGCTTTCCTGCCTCAAAGGCTACAAGAAAGCAATCATCGTAACAGGCGGAAGTTCGATGCAGAAATTTGGTTTTCTTGACAAGCTGAAAAACATCCTGCACGAGGCCGGGCTTGAAACCAAGCTCTTCGAGGGCGTCGAACCTGATCCGTCTGTAGAAACCGTTTACCGCGGCGCGCAGGCAATGCGGGAATTCGAGCCGGACGTAATTGTTGCCATCGGCGGCGGTTCGCCGATCGACGCTGCGAAAGCAATGTGGGTGTTCTATGAATACCCTGAAAAGACATTCGACGATATCAAGGACCCGTTCACAATGCCCAAGCTTCGCCAGAAAGCGGTCTTCGTGGCAATTCCGTCTACCTCGGGTACGGCGACGGAAGTGACGGCGTTCTCCGTTATCACGGACTACAAGACGCTGATTAAATATCCTCTGGCAGATTTTGAGATCACGCCGGATATTGCCATCCTTGACAACAGCATCCCGCTCACCATGCCGAAATCTCTGACGGCCGACACCGGAATGGATGCGCTTACGCATGCGATCGAAGCATATGTCGCTACGCTGCACAGCCCTATTTCGGACGCTCTGGCGCTAAAGGCGATCCAGATGATTTATGAAAACATTATTTCCTCCGTGGAAGGAAACGAGGAAGCCCGCGGCGAGATGCACATGGCGCAGTGCATGGCGGGGATGGCGTTCTCGAACGCGCTGCTCGGCATTTGCCATTCCCTCGCGCACAAGACAGGCGCACAGTTCGAGATCCCGCACGGCCGCTGTAATGCGATCCTGCTGCCCTTCGTGATCGAATACAACGCAAAAACCGTACCGGAACGGTTTGCAGATATCGCGAGAGCGCTCGGCCTGCCGGGAGCAACGGACCGCCAGCTCATCAATTCCCTCGTGGATGCGATTAAGGCCCTGAACGCAAAATTGGGAATTAAGCAGTCATATCAGGAAAACGGTGTAAGCGAAGAAGCCTTCAAGAAGGTTGCAGACTTTATCGCCGAGAACGCTACGGCCGACCCGTGCACGGGCAGCAACCCGCGCGAAACCGATGTTGCCGCAATGCGTAAGGTCCTTGACTGCGCCTACTATGGAAAAGACGTAGAGTTCTGATCGAAACAGCGAAAAGCCCCGCCGCAAGGACGGGGCTTTTTATTCTTTCTGGTATAAAACCGGTCCCCCGGTTTTATCTTCCGCCGTTCGGCGGGATCTGCGGCGGATATTGCCCTCCGCCATCAGGCGGCTGCGTATTATTATCCTGTGTAAAATTGGTATAGGGATCGCCATAGGTCCGCTGCAGTTGCTGAGAATCTTTTCCGTCGCTTACATTTTTGGCATTAAGGTAGACCTCAAACATATACGGTGTGGTAAAGGTCTGCAGGAAAATCCCGAGAATGGTGATAACCAGCGTATAAAGCGGCAGCGCCGCCGTCAGTGCCGTGCTTGCATACGTAATGTCCGAAAGCGTCGCGCCCGGGGCCAAAACAGTTGAAAGATAAGGAACATAAAACGGCAGGATAACCACAAGTTCGATTCCCACGGTAATGAGCCCAATGATGAGCGTATGCCCCAAATTCTTCCAGAAATTCCCACGAAAAATATAACGGAAAGACCGAAACACCGCCTGGAAGCCGCTGGGAAATTCCATTCCGGGAATAAACTGGACAAAGCTGAGGCAGAATGAATAGAAAAAAATCAGCGCTACCATCACAACCAGCGCGGGCATCATGGCCGCAAGCACCGTAAGGTATTCGTAACCCGCGGAACCGCCGTAAAAGCTGCCCGCGGCTGAAAATATGGAGCCGACGATCGCAACGGACGAAACCAGCGCAATCACAAAGATGGCCGCAAACGAAATGACTATGGCCGCAAGCAGCGTGGTCATGTACCGCCCGTAATTGGCTTTTGCCGCTGCCCACGCGGTGGACATCCTGACAGGCGCACCCGTAAGGTGCCATGTACGCAAAACGGATGTGATATATCCCATATAAAACGGCGAAGCGAAGATTATATACGCAAGGGCGCACAGCTCCAGTCCGACAGCAAGCCCCGACCCGGCCAGCGTGACCGGGAGCGCCGTGGTAATCATCGACAGTACCAGCGTCGGCCCGACATAGACCAGTATCCCCACAAGCAGCGGTACAAAATTATTTTTCGTCGTGTTCCACGCAGAGCGGAACACCCCTCCTAAAGATTTGTTCATGGTTTCCCCTTTTCAGAATCAGCCAAGCAGCGAGGCGAAATAAATATTTAAAATATCGCTTTTCGTGATAGGCTTTGCATTTTTTTTCCTGATCGCCGCCTGTGCAGAAATATCGGTATATTGCTCAAGCTCCTCTTTACTGATTTCCGGCTTTCCGGGCAGCAGTCCGCCGATCATATCCTTGAATCCTTCTACACCGTTCACCTTTAGAAGAGTACACATGCGGTCAATCTTTTCTCTTTTCGCATCGTAAGAAAAGGCTACGTATTCGCCGAGTGTAAGTGCGCAGGCACGGCCGTGCGGCACATTTTTTTGAACGGTAAGCGGATATCCAAGCGTATGTACGGCCGACGTTCCCGCCATATTAATGACGATGCCCCCAAGTGTCGCCGTAAAAAGCATCAGTTCGAGCTCGTCCTTGGTAAAGCTGCGCTTATTGAGCGCAGCCTTATAAAGCGCAAAATTGGCAAACGCGCGTTCCGCAAACAATTCCGTTGCCCAGGAATCGTGGATCAGATAGCCCTCCACGCAATGCGAAAGCGCATCGAGCGCCGTATCCACCGCAACCTGAGACGGCAGCGTTTCCAGATATCTTGCATCCAAAAAAGCGATGGCCGGATGCAAATCCGGGCTGAGAAAGGATTTCTTGGTGTCCCCGACCTCGAGCACGGATATATTCGTAACCTCGCTTCCTGTGCCGCACGTCGTGGGCACCGCGATAATCGGGAGCGGCTTTACCTCGTAATTTTTATTATACAGCTCCATTGCGCCGATATCGTTTACCGCAAGCACGGCGACACCCTTTGCCGCATCCATCGCGCTGCCGCCGCCAACCGCCACGACAAAATCAAACCCCGGCGCGTAGCCGAGCAGAGCCGCGACATCTTCCGGCGAAGGATTCGGCGGCACGTTATCGCAAACGTGATAGGAAATCCCTTGTCTTTCAAGCATTTTTACGACATCTGCAAGCGCGCCGTTTTTGCCCGCCGACCCTGATTTGACGATTACCGCGCGTTTCCCAAACGAAGGGAACAGGGCTGCATTTTTACCGATACAATCTTTTCCCACAATAATCTGTGTGGGGATCTGCAACTGGAATTCCATTACGATAGCCTCCCCGCCGGATTCATTTGAAAATAACGCCCTTTTTCAGGATAATATTGGAATATCCCTCATACTCGCCCGTTGCAACGATCGCATAGCATTCCTTTGCGCGGTCGTAAAAATCAAAACGCTCTACTTTCTCAAAACCATGTTTAAACGCGCCCGCAAAGTCGTTTTCACGGATGATCTTATCATATTTTCCCCACACGGCAGGTTCATTCCCTACCGGCGCATCCATCAGCACGCACGGTTTCTGCACGAAAGAATCGAGCGGCAGAAGCTGCAGCACGGCATCAAGCAGTTCCGTGATTTTATGGCCGTCCGCGCGGATCACCCGCTGTCCCATGGAATCCGCGGGGAAATTCGCGTCGCCGAAGCAAATTTCGTCGCCATGTCCCATATTCATAAGCGCATACATGAGTTCGGGAGAAATAATATCCGGTATATTCTTTAACATGATAACAACACTCCTTTATTATAGTCTTATGTCAGAGCAGGGATCATTCTCCTGCAAACAGGTCCGTGGAAAGATAGCGTTCCCCAGTGTCCGGAAGAACGGCCACAATCTTTTTGCCTGCGTTTTCCGGCCTCCCGGCAAGCTTTATCGCTGCCGCCAGCGCCGCGCCCGATGATACGCCGCATAGCACGCCTTCCTTTCCGGCAAGCATGCGGGCCGCTTTATACGCTTCCTCCGCAGTTATCTGTATCACCTCGTCGATCAGCTCACGCTTCAGTATTTTGGGAACAAATCCCGCGCCGATTCCCTGTATCTTATGGGCAGCCGCCTTCCCGCCGGAAAGCACGGGGCTCTCCGCCGGCTCCACCGCCACGATCTTTACATCCGATAATTTTTCCTTGAATGCTTCCGCGCAGCCGGTAATCGTTCCGCCCGTTCCTACGCCCGCCACAAAGATATCGACGTCATCCACAAGGTCGCGCATAATCTCGACCGCCGTAGTTTCGCGGTGTGCCTGCGCATTGGCTGGATTCTCGAACTGGCCCACCATATAGCCCTTTTCTTTCTCACAAATCTCCCGCGCTTTCTTGATCGCGCCGCGCATGCCTTCCGCGGCAGGCGTAAGCACAAGCTCCGCGCCAAGCGCCGCAAGCAGGTTCCTGCGTTCCACGCTCATGGATTCGGGCATCGTAATAATCAGACGAAGCCCAAGGCAAGTACAAATATAGGCAAGCGCGATTCCCGTATTCCCGCTTGTGGATTCTACGATCACCGTACCATCTGAAATGAGTCCTTTCTCTATCCCGTCTTTTACCATGTAATAGGCTGCGCGGTCTTTCACGCTCCCCTGTGGATTGAAGGATTCTAGCTTTGCCCAGATGGCCGGGTTGATGTGGTTCAACTGCAAAAGCGGTGTATTCCCGATCAGGTCTGTCAGTTGCTTTGCCAATTTCATTGTTCGTCACTCCTCGTTCTGAATTGCCTGGAGATCATATGGTGTCTCCTGATATACATAATAGTTCAGCCAGTTGTTGAATAATAAATTCGCATGCCCGCGCCAGCGGACAAGCGGCGGTTTCTTCGGATCGTTATCCGCAAAATAATTTGCAGGCATGGGAACGTCCATCCCTTTCGCCAGATCGCGCACATATTCTGTTTTCAGCGTATTCGCATCATATTCCGGATGCCCCGTCACAAAGATCTGGCGTCCTTTCTTTGCCGAAACAAGATAAAGCCCGTTTTCCCCGAATTCACACAGTATGTTGAGCTCGGGCCGCCCTTCCACGTCAGACATCCTGACATAGCTGTGGCGGGAATGCGGCGCCCAGAACACATCGTCAAACCCACGCATGAGCGGGCTGTTGTTATCCGTCCGTTTATGCAGGTATATCCCCGAAAGTTTCTGTTCCAGCGGATATTTGGGAATACCGTAATAATAATAAAGCCCCGCCTGTGCCGCCCAGCAGATGTGCATCGTGGAGTAGACGTTTTTGCGGCTCCAGTCCATAATTTCCTTCAGCTCGTCCCAATAAGTCACATGCTCAAACGGAATTTGCTCCACTGGAGCGCCCGTGATAATCAGGCCGTCGAACTTCTGATCCTTCACGTCTTCAAAGGTTTGATAAAACGCGTTCAAATGTTCGATCGGCGTATTTTTAGACACATGGGTGGCCGGATGCAGCAGCACGATCTCAATCTGCAGCGGTGAGTTTGCAAGCAGGCGCATCAGCTGCGTCTCCGTCTGTTCTTTGGTGGGCATAATGTTAAGGATCGCGATCCTGAGTGGACGGATGTCCTGTGTTTCCGCACGCTCGAAGGGCATTGTGAATATGCCCTCCTGCGCCAATACTTTTGCCGCGGGCAACTGACTATTGATATTAATAGGCATATCCGCATACCTCCTTCTTTCCGGTTTGGAAAAGTCTTTTGACCTCCAGACAAGTCATAATATATGAATTATACCATATCAACTAATATTTTTGTCAAAAAAGCGGCGGGGAAACCTGAAAATATTTTATAGGCCACAAAAAGCAAAATATCCGCAGAGCGTTCTGCGGATATTTTGTGAGAAACCCGTTTAGGTCATCCGGCTATTCTTGTTTTTCCGCCGTTTTAAAACTGTGCCGCCCACTGATCCTACCCCCATAAGAACCGCTGATACAGTCCAAAACACGATGCTGCTGCTATCCCCCGTCTTCGGTGCTTCCGCATCAGAAGCTGCCGTATCCGTACCATCATTTGGGGCGGGGATTTCGGCCGCCGCCTTGCTATAGCCGCAGACCGTACACGTTTCATGCTGCAAGCCGGGCGCCTGCACGGACGCTTCCCTGTCAGTTACCCATGCAAAATTATGCGCGGCTTTTGACGCCTGTTCACCGCAGACAGAGCATTCGTGCCAATGACTTTCGGCATCGTTTTTCCATTCCTGTGAATAAGAATGTCCGGAAACCGCCAATATTTTTTGCACCCTCGAAAGTTCTTCCCCACAGTTCGCGCAATAGACTACGCTGTCATAGCTCCCCTCCGACGTGCAGGTTGGTTCTATGCGATTCTCCTCAACCGCTTGAGATTCTTTGTGCATCGGAATAACTGCATTCCCTTGGACCGGAAAAAGCGCAGTACAGACACTGTAAGCTGCTCCATTATTCCTGATCGCAGTATCGGCCGTTTCTTCTACGCTCCTCCAATTTACAATGGTCCCCGTATTGACCGCCTTCTCTCCGTTTAACCTCCATATTCCGTGATTAATAAGCTTCCCTTCGATACTAACCGAGGCGGCTTCCGTAATATCCAGCACCGCATCTTCGGCAACGGTGGCTTCGGCGCCTTCATCGACTGTAAATAATTTCCCCTCCATCACGTCACCAACCGCTGCCATATATTCTTTTAAGAACGTGAATGTTCCTAAAACCGTAACATTCTTTTTCCCATTGAAAAGCTGGACTCCATTTACTGCAGAGCCCTCATCTATCGTGCACCCGGATTCCGCAGGCATATAGCAGACAAAAGTACAGTTTTGTCCATTCACAGCAGAGCCGTTCGATGCCTCTATCTTATCGGCCGCATAAATCCCATACCGGGTCTTTGCAGGGAAATCCAACGTGCTGGAGTTCAAATAGACACTGTCGGCCAGCGCCATGATTCCATAATAAGCCGAATCCAACGACAGTTGGCAGTCTGTCAAAGTAATCGAACCTTTCGCTCTTTGCGCAGTAATACCAACTCCCTGTGCACCTCCCGATGCAACCGTGCCTTTGCACCCCGTCAGGGCGACCGTGCTCCACTGGCAAACAATGGCGGCGGTTTCATCCCCACGGATGTCGAGCGTGCAATTTTCTATATTTAACGGTTTATTGCTGGATTGGATGCCCGTAGAAGCCGCATCAATCGTAATGCTGCAATTCCGAATATCAACTCTTCCGGTTGCAGCCCCGATACCGGCGTATGTCTTTTTATTGTTTTCCGTTCCCTTTTGCGAACTTAAATCAATATTGGAATCTTCTATCAAAAGGCCGCCGCCTGCGCGGATGCATCCAAAGGTAAAGCTTGACATCGTTCCGTCGCTTACCTTTTCCTCCGACGCTTCGGTAGAACGGATCCCTACCGTTAAATTACAATTCTGAACCGCAACGCCGCCCTGCGCGTAAATTCCCTGTAAATCGCCATCGATGAGCAAGGAAGCTCCGGCGCCCTCCCCGCGCAGCGTTAGGCTGTCATCTGAATAACCAAAGGTATTCGCGCCCAAGGCCGAACCGTTCTGCGATATATCCGACGTTATGACGTTCGCACTTCCTTCCGCAAGCGCGACCGTAAGGCTGAAGCCCTCCGCATGTATTGCTCCGCCGGCATATCCATTCAGCGTAAGCGTATTGGTCCCGGGCTGAAAGCTCCATCCTTCCCCGGTCAGGGTCTCAAATGCGTTTATCCCGCCTACTGTCAGCGTTTGTCCTGCATACGCTGTTTCTTTTTTCGCAATTTGCGCTTGGGTGCCCGCTGAAGACACTTCTGGTTCCTTCTGCACTCTATTATCCGTTGCTATACCGGTTGATGCCGCTGGGCTTACGCTCCGGTTCTTTTCATTTTCTGTGATGCATGGTCCACTCTGTCCGTTTCCAAGAACACAATCCCCGGAAATTGTACAGGACTGCAAATCGCCGCTCTTTTCCTGCTCTGATATGTCCCCTTTGATTTCTTGCCGCTCCGTATATCCTGCCATTCCATGAGCAATATATGAATATTCCGTATCGCCCGGCATACCCGAAGCCATTGCCGTACAGGGAAGCATAGTTCCAACCACAGCAGCCGTCAGCATACATAAAAAACGTTGATATCTTTTATATTGTCTCATTCTCGATTCCTTTCCGCATAACGTTTTTCACTTTTTTTAAACAAAAAGGCAGAATCCGCCTATGCTAAACGCATCGGCAGATTCTGCCTTTTATTTTTAAAATCCTATATTAGCCGTGTGCTCTACAACAGAATGAATCTTGCTTGCTTGCTTGCTTGCTTGCTTGCTTGCTTGCTTGCTTGCTTGCTTGCTTGCTTGCTTGCTTGCTTGCTTGCTTGCTTGCTTGCTTGCTTGCTTGCTTGCTTGCTTGCTTGCTTGCTTGCTTGCTTGCTTGCTTGCTTGCTTGCTAAAGCATATCTTGCGCGCTTCATGTATGTCAAGTCCTTTTTTTGCTTTTTTGCAAAATTTTGCTTATGCCGACATATATTTTATCATTTCTACATTACTATTTCAACATTCATTACCTGCTTTTTGGGCGATAGAAAATCTTATTGTCGGGCGTCTGGCCTGAATCGGTTGCGCTTGGCGGCAGAAAAAACTATAATGAAATAAATTATGTTTTGCCGGCTGCAGGCTGGCGGCTTCACAGGGAGGAAAGTATGCTCAAAGATCTGAACGAACTGGCGATCCGCGATCTCGCCCGAGAAATCGTTTCTATCAATTCCCACAACATTACCGGGGAGACGATCAGCGGTTTTGGGATGAAACAAAAGGTCGCGGCTGTCGTCCGTCTGATACGCAGCGCGATGTTTCCCAATATTTATGATAATATGGTTGTAAAGGAATCCGCTCTTGAAAAAATTGTGGAAAAGCGGTTTCAGGAGGCGGCTGTCCTGCTCGACTGCATTATTGCGGAGGTTATGGTCAACCAGTGCCACCTGCAAAAAAGGGAACGTACTGATTGCGACAAGTGCAGGGAAAATGCCCGCAAGATCACCCTTCATTTCATGAAGCAGCTTCCGGAGATCGCCCGTCTCCTGAATACGGATATTGAGGCGGCCTATTGCGGAGATCCGGCGGCTGTTTCAAACGAGGAGATACTTTTGTCTTACCCCGGTTTTGAAGCGGTGAGTATCTACCGGCTGGCGCATGCGCTTTATGAGCGGCATATTCCGCTCCTGCCCCGTATTATGACGGAACAAGCGCACAGCGCGACGGGAATCGACATCCACCCGGGCGCGCACATCGGCGAATACTTTTTCATCGATCACGGTACGGGAGTGGTCATCGGCGAGACCTGTACCATCGGCAGGCACGTAAAAATTTACCAGGGCGTAACGCTGGGTGCAAAAAGTTTTGAGCTCGACTGCAACGGCAACCCCGTGAAAGGCGTAAAACGCCACCCCGATATCGAAGACAACGTCATTATTTATTCGGGGGCGACGATCCTCGGCGGCGATACCGTAATCGGCGAAGGTTCGGTGATCGGCGGCAACGTGTGGCTTACCCATTCCATAGAGCCGCATACCACGGTTTACAATTCCACCCCTTCCCCGATTATCACAAAATAGTATCCTGGCAAAACGGGTCCCGCATTCCGGCAGGGCCTGTTTTTATTCCCTTGTTCTTTCCGCTCCACACCCGGACGCGGCCCTTTCGCTCATGCCGGAACCGGGGAACCGCCGCGGTGCCCGCGCGTCTCTTTTTTCTGTCTGTATTCTCCTGCCATTTCGAGAAAAAGGCGATGGATCCGCTCATTATGGGCAAGTTCTGGATGGAATGCCGTTACCAGCATATTTTCCTGCCGTGCAGCAACGATCCGTCCGTCCACACGGGCAAGGACTTCCACCCGGTCTCCCGCGTCTACGATATACGGTCCGCGGATAAATACCATTGGGACCTCCCCGATGCCCGCAAATTGCGCCGCCGTCTCAAAGCTGCCGAGCTGCCGTCCATAGGCGTTCCGTTTTACCGTAATATCCATGCAGGCAAAGCATGGGGCGCCTCCCTCCACGCGGGCCGCAAGTAAAATCAGGCCCGCACACGTTCCGAATACAGGAAGTCCGTCCGCAATTTTATCGCGCAGGGGGGTAAGCAGCTTAAGGCCATACAGGAGTTTTGCCATTACTGTGCTCTCGCCGCCGGGGATCACAAGCCCATCCGGCTCCCATCCGTTAAGGTCGGCTGCCTTCCGTATTTCAAAGCATTCCGCCCCCAGATGCCGCAGCATTCCCGTGTGTTCCGCAAAGGCACCCTGAAGCGCCAAGATTCCTATCCTCATTTTCCCCTCTCCGCCATTAAGAGTTCGATTTCCTGGTCGTTGATGCCCACCATTGCTTCTCCAAGGTCTTCCGAAAGGCCGGCGAGCAGCCGGGCATCATTATAGTTGGTCACGGCCTGTACGATCGCGGCGGCGCGTTTTACCGGGTTACCGGATTTGAAAATCCCTGACCCGACGAATACGCCTTCCGCGCCCAGCTGCATCATCAGTGCGGCATCTGCAGGCGTCGCTATCCCGCCTGCCGCAAAATTCACTACCGGAAGCCGTCCGTTGACATGTATAGATTTCAACAGGCCGATCGGTACCTGCATCTGTTTGGCCGCCTCGTAGAGCTCATCTTCGGCAAGGCCTGCGATCCGGCGTATTTCACTTGTCATCATCCGCATATGGCGTACCGCCTGTACCACATCCCCCGTGCCCGGTTCTCCTTTGGTACGGATCATGGATGCGCCTTCGGCGATCCGGCGCAGGGCTTCACCAAGGTCCTTTGCACCGCACACGAAAGGAACGTCAAATTTTGTTTTATCGATATGGTAAATATCGTCCGCCGGAGAAAGCACTTCGCTTTCATCGATATAATCAATCTCGATGGCCTGAAGAATCTGTGCTTCTGCGAAATGGCCGATCCGTACTTTTGCCATGACAGGAATGCTTACTGCCTGCTGAATCCCGCGGATCATTTTTGGATCGCTCATGCGGGATACGCCGCCCGCGGCGCGAATATCCGCCGGGATACGCTCGAGCGCCATTACCGCACATGCCCCTGCGTCTTCCGCGATCTTTGCCTGTTCGGGCGTAGTTACGTCCATGATGACCCCGCCTTTGAGCATCTGAGCCAGATTCTTGTTCAGTTCATATCTTTCCTGTGTCATTTTCTGAATCCTTCCTTTCGTTGACAGCAATTTCATTTACAAGTATGATTATAAACAGAACTGATCTTGTTTCAACGGCCAGTTTTTGATTTTTTAACAATGCCAGTTGCACGGAAGGAGGGAGGCAGATGTGCTTACACCAATCTTAAAGGTAAACAAGAAAACCCCTATTTATGAGCAGCTCTATCATTACCTCCGTACGGAGATCGAGGCGGGACGCCTTTCCGAAGGCTTTCACCTACCCTCCAAACGCAAATTCGCCGCACACCTGAAAATCAGCCAGGGGACGGTGGAGGCAGCATATTCCCAGCTTTTGGCCGAGGGTTATATTTATTCCCTGGAGAAACGCGGATATTATGTGTGCCGCATGGAAGAAGGAACCCTGCTGCACCACAGCGCAAAAAAAGCCGCGCCATCCATCGTTATTCCCATTCAGGATGACCATCGCTTTGTCCTTTCGACCGGGCGCGTGGATACGGACCATTTCCCGTTTGCGGCATGGGCAAAACTGATGCGGGAGGTGCTGAGCATGGAAAGCGACAGCCTGCTGCGTCCGCTGGATCCCCAGGGAGACGCTTCCCTGCGCACGGGCATCGTCCGCTACCTGCACGATTTCCGTGGGATCGAGGCGGCGCCGGAGCAAATCATACTGGGCGCAGGCTCGGAATACCTGCTCAGTCTGATTACACAACTTCTTCCCCGTGAAAACCTGTATGCCATCGAAGATCCCGGGTATCGGAAGACGGAGCATATCCTACACGCAAACGGCATCCGCACCGTCCCCGTGCCGCTTAACCAGACCGGGATGGATGTGGACGCCCTGGAAGCATCCGGGGCGGATGTGGCGCATGTCACGCCCTCCCACCACTTCCCGCTCGGCATCGTAACGCCTGTCGGGCAGCGGCAAAGGCTGCTTTCATGGGCGGCGCGCGCGGACCGTTATATCATCGAGGACGACTATGACAGTGAGTTCCGTTTTTCTGGAAAGCCGATTCCCGCCCTGCAAAGCCTTGACGCGCAGGAGCGGGTGATTTACCTGAATACGTTTGCCAAGACGCTCGCCCCTTCCCTGCGGATCAGCTATATGGTCCTTCCGGCCCATTTGCTGAAGAAATACCGCGAAACCCTGCTCTTTTATTCGTGCACGATTCCCAGTTTTGAACAGCGCACCCTCGCCTTGTTTCTCGCCCGCGGATATTTTGAACGGCATCTGCACCGGATGCGTAAAATTTATAAATCACGGCGCGACGCTTTTATGGAGGGTCTCCGGAACAGCTGGGACAAGATCAATTTTTCAGGAGCTGATTCCGGTCCCCATCTTTTGCTGACCGTAAAAAACGGTATGTCCGAAGGCGAGCTGATCCGGACAGCTGCGGAAAAGAGCGTACAGCTCACTCCGCTCTCTTCTTACTATACAAACGGATGCACCTTTTCCCCCACTGTGGTCGCGGGTTATTCCGGCTATCATTCAGAGGAACTGCGCAAGGCTGCGCGCCTGCTCCGTGCGGCATGGTTTGATACTTGACATTTGAATCCTTCTCTGATAAACTGTACAACATCGTACTAATTAGTACGATGTTGTACTAATCGCATGAGGTGAAATATGCAGAAGGCCCCGAGTGAGAATCAATTTTTCCGGTACGTGCTTCCATCTATGCTGGCAATGCTCTTAAGCGGCTTTTATGCGATCATCGACGGCTTCTTTATCGGACATACCATCGGTGATACAGGGCTTGCGGCCATCAATATCGCGTGGCCCGTCGCCTCTTTCCTGCTGGCCGCCGGGACAGGTACCGGCGCGGGCGGCTCTGTGGTTATGACTACGCGCCTCGGAGAAGGCAAAAAAGAAAAGTCCCGGCAGGCGCTGGGAAACACGCTGTTCGTCCTGGCCGCTTTCAGTTCCGCCATGACGATCCTGCTCCTGCTTTTTTACAGGCCGGTCCTGCAATTTCTGGGCGCGGAAGGCGGCCTGCTTGCAGCCGCTGCCGAATATACGCAGATCATTGCCATTGGAAGCGCCTGCCAAATCCTTGGAACAGGCCTTGTCCCCCTGCTGCGCAACCAGGGAAAAACAATCTCCGCCATGACCGCCATGGTGTGCGGCCTGACCGCCAATATTATTCTCGACGCCCTGTTTATGATGGTATTCCATTGGGGCATGTTCGGCGCGGCATTCGCGACCGTAACGGCGCAGGCGCTCGTCGCGGTTCTCAGCCTCAGCATGCTGTTCCGCAGGAAAGAGGAACGCCCCTTCAGACGCGATTTATTTCCCCGCGGCAAAATTATCGCGCGGCTTATAAAGATCGGCCTCTCTCCTTTTGGTATGACATTCGCTCCCTCTATTATTATCATCCTTGCCAACTGGCAGTGCCTCGCATACGGCGGCAGCACCGTAGTGGCGGCGTATGCGGTCCTGATGTATTTCGTAACCTCCGTACAGCTGCTCCTGCAGGGCGTCGGCGAAGGGGTGCAGCCACTCCTGAGTTATTTCAACGGCGCGGGCAACCCCCAAAGCGTCCATAACCTGCTGAAAAAATCATTCGCCCTCGTACTTATCCTGAGCGCGGCCTTATGTACGGCCGCAGTCGTTTTCCGTGATACGATCCCCATGATCTTCGGATCGTCAGGCGAAACTGCGGTGCTCGTTTCTTCCGCACTCCTGATCGCCGCATTCTCCTTCCCCATGATGGGAATCACGCGGCTCGCATCTTCCTTTTTCTACGCAGTGCAAAAGACGCGTTATTCCATATTCGTTATTTACGCCGACCCGCTCGCGCTTACACCCCTGTTCCTGTATGTGCTTCCCCTGTTTTGGGGCGTAACGGGTATATGGCTTTCCATCCCTGCCGCACAGGGCATTCTCGCATGTGCAGCCGGCGTCCTGTTTATTAGTTATTTCCGTGGGCACGGAGGCGCAGCCTCTTTGCATCAAAACAATGGAGGAATGACCGGATGAAAAAAGACATGACAATTGTGAGCAAAGATATCGATGCTTATTACGAAAGCTGGTTCCGCATTAACCAGGCCTATTCCATATGGGCCCAGCAACGCGGGACGACCGACAATATGATGTTCGCCTTATATGAAATCCATTCCGCGAAAGAGGGCTGTACCCAACAGCAGCTCTGCCGGAAACTTTTTCTGCCCAAGCAGACGGTTTCCTTCCTCCTTTCAAAGCTTGAAAAACAGGGTTATATCGGGCGCAGCGAAAATCCCCGGGACCGGCGCAACAAGCTGGTATCCTTCACGGCGGAGGGCCGGAAATACGCGCAGAAGCTCCTCGGCGAGCTCGGCCGCGCAGAGGCGCGCGCATTTTTGAGCATGACCGCCGAAGAGCGCCGTAGCGTCGCCAAGGGCCTGCATTCCTTTGCGGAGGCGATCTCAAAAAGCTTTCTCGGGGATAGAAAAGAGCCGTAAGGAAATCCTTGCGGCTCTTTTCTATCCGGGGAAACAGGAAAAGAGAGATTTATATTGTGCTTTTATCCTGACCTCCGTATGTGACCGGTTCCTATTGCTTTTCTGAATCCTCCGCCGCCGGTTTCACCTCCGCTTTGGAAACAAGGGCCCATTCCACCCGTCGGTCCTCGAGCTTCTCGACACGGATGTGCAGGCCGTAGGCCTCCACAACGGGGTGGCTGCCGTCCTCGGGTATTGTGCTTAACTGGCTGTATACAAGGCCGCCCAGTGTATCGAAATCTTCATCCTCCGGCAGCTCTACATCAAGCGTTTCCGCAATTCGGCCGATCTCTGTTGCACCCGAAATGCGCCACAGCCCGGTCTTTATTTCTGTGATATCCTGCTCGTCCTGAGGATCGAACTCATCGTAAATATTTCCGACGATCTCCTCCAGAAGGTCTTCCATTGTCACGATCCCGCTCATCCCGCCGTATTCATCGACCACGACGGCAATATGGATCTTCTGCCGCTGCATCTCGCGGAACAGCACGTCCGTGTGAACTGATTCGGGCACGCAATAAGCCGGATAGATAATTTCTTCCAAGGGCTTCGGGCGCTCGCTTTTTTCATTGAGCAAATAGGCCCGCGTGGAAAGGATGCCGACAATATCGTCGATATCTTCATCGTAAACCGGAAAGCGGGATAATCCGCTTTCGCGGATCATCTTCAATATTTCTTCCGGCGGATCGTTTTTCCAGATCGCCGTTACATTGGTACGGTGCATCATAACATCTTTGGCCGTGGTATTGTTAAACTCAAAGATGTTTTCGATCATCTCCTTTTCCGCGGCCTCAATCGCTCCCTTTTCCTCCCCAATATCTACCATCAGACGAATCTCTTCTTCAGTGACGGCTTCTTCCTCCTCATTCGGGTTCATGCGCAGAAGACGCAGAACTCCGTTTGTAGAGGCGGAAAGCAGCCATATGATCGGTTTCATGACAATGGAAAGGGCGGTAATAACCCCTGCGGAAGCCCGCGCCACCTTATCCGGCTTTTGCATGGCAATACGCTTGGGAACCAGTTCCCCGAACACCAGCGTGAAATACGAAAGGATCAGTGTAATCAGAATGACCGCAATGGTGTTGAGCGTATCCGGAGAAATCGTGACTCCCTGCACATGAATCATCCACTCGGTGAGCTTACTGGCGAAATTATCTGCCGCAAACGCGCTTCCAAGAAAGCCGGCCAGCGTGATGCCAATCTGTATCGTGGACAGAAACCCCGCGGGCACCTCCACCATCTTCAGCATCTGTTTTGCCTTCTTATCTCCTTCCTCCGCCATACGGCGGACTTTGTTCGCGTTGAGAGAAATCACCGCAATCTCGGTCGAAGCAAAAAAGGCATTGATCGCAATCAAAACCACCTGCAAAAGAAGCTGCCATATTAAAGGGTCGTCCAAAAAAATATCCTCCTCATATCAATTTATAGTACCGATATTATAACATATGCCTTATGATTTCATATAAACACTTTCTAAACAAAAGAACCGAAGCACAGGCGCCCCGGTTCCAAAAAATACCGCTCAATACAGGTCGTCATCCTCTGTGTGCACGACTTCCTCCCGCCGGATATCCGCCCCGAGCTTGCGCATCTTGTCCTCAATATGGTCATATCCGCGGTCGATATACTTTACATTCTGGATTTCTGTCGTTCCGTCGGCCATCAGGCCGGCTACGATCAGGGCTGCGCCCGCCCGCAGGTCGGAAGCGCTGACCGGGGCGCCGGTAAGACGATCTACGCCCTCCACTACTGCAACGCGGTCTTCTGTCGTGATCTGCGCGCCCATACGGCGGATTTCTTTAATATGCTTGAAACGCGACTCAAAAATCGTTTCTGTAATCATGCTGGTGCCTTTGGCAGTGGAAAGAAGCACTGTTGCCGGCTGCTGCAGGTCCGTCGGAAACCCGGGATAGGGCATCGTGTTGATCTTGACCGCCTTCGGACGTTTATCACAGGTAACACGGATGAAATCCGCCCCCTCCTGAATGGTAACGCCCATTTCTTCCAATTTGGCCGTAAGTGCCTCCATATGCGTAGGGATCACATTCTTGATCGTTACGTCGCCGCGCGTGGCCGCCGCCGCAATCATGAAGGTTCCCGTTTCGATTTGGTCGGGGATAATCGAATAATTGCATCCGTGCAGTTTTTCCACCCCGGTGATGCGGATCACGTCCGTACCCGCGCCCTTAATCTTTGCGCCCATACATACCAGGAAATTGGCTACATCTACAACGTGCGGCTCTTTTGCCGCGTTGATAATGGACGTCTGCCCTTCCGCGCACACCGAGGCGAGCATTACATTAATGGTAGCGCCTACGGAAACTTTATCCATATAGATATCACAGCCGCGAAGGCCGTCCGGCGCATTCGCGATAACCCGCCCATACTCCGTTTTGACGTTCGCACCCAGCGCCTGCATGCCCTTGATATGAAGATCGATCGGGCGTTCGCCGATCGTACAGCCGCCCGGCAGGTTGATCTCCGCATCGTTAAAACGCGAAAGCAGCGCGCCCAGCAAATAGTAGGAGGCACGCATCTTCTTGACGAGATTCATCGTCACCTTGCTGGTATTGATATTGGTGGTATCCACCGTCATGGTTCCGTTTTCAAATTCCACTTCCGCACCGATCTCCGCCAGAATGCGCTTGATAATCAGTACGTCCGCAATATTCGGAAGATTCTCGATCACACAGATCCCGCGTGCAAGAATCGTGGCAGGCAGAATCGCTACCGCCGCGTTTTTGGCACCTGTCACTTCGATCGTGCCTTTCAGCGGTACCCCGCCATTGATCACAATTTTCTCTGTCATAAAATTGGATACTTCCTTTATTTCACAATTTTCTCAATTGTTTTTATTTTCCATTTTACCATCCAGGGCCGTTTTTTTCAAGCAGGCTTTCCATTTCCCGCCTTTCAGTCTGCCGCATCCGCTGTGCATAGCTGTTTTCCAGGTAAAAAAATGCAGCCGGGAGTCTTCGCGGCTGCGCAGCTTCTTGGCTAGAACATTTTCTTTTTCCACAGGAACCAAACCGCGATGCCCGTGCTGCCAAGGGCAATCACCGTCACCCACAAAAAACCGAGCGGATTGCCCGCAAACGGGATGCCGCCCACGTTCATTCCCCACAAGCTTGCAAACACGGTGGGAATGGCGAGGATAATCGTCAGGGAGGTCAATATCTTCATGACGATATTCAGGTTGTTCGAGATCACGCTTGCAAACGCGTCCATCGTTCCCGAGAGGATATCCCGGTAAATGGTCCCCATCTCGATGGCCTGCTTATTTTCGATGATGACATCCTCGAGCAGGTCAAGATCGTCAGGATACCGCTGGATCACCTTCGATTTCAGCATCTTCTCCAGCACGATCTCGTTGGACTTAAGGGACGTCGAAAAATAGACCAGTGATTTTTCCAGCCTCAGCATTTGGATGAGCTCGCTGTTTTTCATGGATTTATGCAACGCATTTTCCACCTGTGTGGAAGCCTTATCGATCTGCCTTAGATATTGCAGGTATTTTCCGGCGTTTTTATATAAAATCTGGAGCAGGAAGCGCGTCTTTTTACAGGTATCAAACCCGCCTCTCACATTTTTATTCCAGAAATCCTCAAGGATCGAGGTTTCTTCCAGACAAACCGTGACGATATTGTCCGCCGTGATGATGATGCCCATCGGGAGCGTGGTATACATAAAAGAATTGCGTTCCGCACTGACGATCGGAATATCCACCAGAACGAGCGTCTGGTCGTCCTCCGCGTCGATACGCACCGTTTCCTCTTCATCCAGCGCCGCGCGAATAAATTCATCCTCAATGTGCAGAGTATCCCGCACATGTACAAGCTCTTCTTCCGTAGGGTCGAGAAGATGAATCCATGCGCCCGGCTCTATTTTGTCGATCTCTTTAAAATTATTGTTTTCCGCAGAACTGAAAATTCTAATCAAATGCTTCACCTACTTTCAAAAGCAGGCAACGGGTCAATGGCGTAGAAATACCGTACGCATCCCGCTGTCCGTATATTTTAAGTTCGTTCGTTTAGGGTCTGCGTCCACGTATTTCTCACCTCCTGTGAATTGATAACATTAACCGTCCGTTTATCATTATATCCCTTGGCTGAGGGTTGTGCAAGTCTCATTTTGCGGGCCCCGCCGGAAATTCCTCTAGGATTTTCCCCCGCCATATAGTATAATAGATTGAATTAAGAATTTAACGGACCGGTATGGCAAAATGGCGGAAAAGGTTTCCTGTGGCGACATTGTCGTCATGCAAAAAAAGCATCCTTGCGGAAGCGATAAATGGCAGGTTTTGCGGACCGGCGCCGATATCAAATTAAAATGCCTCGGCTGCGGGCATATTGTGATGCTCGATTACGCGGCATTTATAAAACGGATGAAAAAGGTTTTAATAGATGAGCAATAACAGGGACTATAACGGGCCGCGCCGCGTGGGCCAGCGGAATATTCCGCATGAAGAGCCCGCGAAAAAATACGGGCGCAGGCTGAACGCTCCTTACGGGGAGCCGCATGAATACAAATCCGATTCCGACGCGCTTGCCGCCGGAACTGGCCGCCACGTTTTCCAGCATCATGCGCATACACAATATGAAGATGAACTTGAGGAACCCCTAAGTGCCCATTTTGACCCGGAGCCTCCTTTTGAAGGTCCTTATTATGAGGATGATTTGGACCCGGAGCCTTATTTGGAAGAGCCGGAGGAATTTTATGAGGAAGCTTCCGAGCCTCCTTTTAATCCCAACAAGGCGCGCAGGGATCCTTATCAGGAATTCGAGCCCCTTGACGACGACCTCGTGACCTATGATGAATTTGGACGCAAACGTAAAAAGAAGCGTATCCGCGAGGAAAAGCTGATGACGAAATCACGCGCAATCTGGGGCTGGGTGATTTCCATCATCGCGGCTGTGGCGATTGCCTTTATTGTGCGCACCTTCTTTTTTGAAATCATTGTGGTGGATGGCGAATCCATGCTCCCCACCCTCCAGTCGGATGAGAAGCTAGCGGTGGAAAAGGTCAGCCGCTATTTTGGGCTGCCGGAACATGGCGATATCATCATCGTCCACTACCCCAATATGAGCGGAACCTATGTGAAGCGCGTGATTGCCCTGCCGGGTGAAACCGTGGAGGTAAAGGACAGCACCGTTTATGTGAACGGCGAGCCTTTATCCGAACCGTATATCAACAGCGCCGAGCCATACATCGATATGGCCCCTGTAACAGTCCCCGAGGATACCGTCTTTGTGATGGGGGACAACCGCGCGCATTCCCTTGACAGCCGCACGGCCTACATCGGACCTATTGCCCGCTCCGAGATCGTCGGGCATGCGACGTATGTGATTTGGCCGCTCGACAATATCCATTCCGTGCAATAAAAGGCGGATTTAGGCAACATAAAAAGCACGGCCTTTTCGGAGGGCGCGCTTTTTTACCTATGCAGACCATATAGCCCCGGATTTTTATCCGCTGTTTTCCCTGTTTTTAAAAAACAAACGAAACCGAAGGGCCGTTTGCTCCTTCCCATGCCTCCGTTTCCGCAAGCCTTATTTGCTGTAATAGGAGAATCGGACCTGTGTTTCCCTGCGCTCTCCCGCACCGATCACGAGCGTCTGCCCGGTTTCCTGCGCAGCCTTGAAATCCCGGGGCAGGCTGGACCACGGCTCTACCGCAAGGGTATATGCCCTGCCGAACCACGGCGCGCTTTCATATCCGCCGTACATTCCCCATATCCATAAATAAGGAAAAATTTCTTTATCCCAGTTCATATGGACTCCGATATTTTTCTGCGGATTAAATATCCTATATTCGCCTTCGACAAGCCCGCCTGCTACGCACTCGAAATATACCTTTTCCTGCATGCCAGACACCTTGCTCACATCCACCGGCTTCCCGTTTTTTCCGGTAAGCAGGGGCCATTTCCCGCTCACTGCCCTGTCGAACGGGCAGTTTTCGCCGATCGTCCCCTGCGGCACGCTTACTTCCGGCGTCCCTGCAAGCTCGATCGTAACCCCTTTTTCGATGAACGGGAACCCGAAGGCTGGATGATGTCCCCACATGAATTCGAGCGGCAGCGACCCAGTGTTGGTCACGCTTTGGCTGATCGAAAATCCATAGGAATCTATCTCCAGCGAAAAAATCTTTTCCAAGCAAAACGGCGAGCGCATCATTTCCGCCGTGCAGGCAACGCTGACTATCCGTACGCTGTCTTCCAGTACGCTGCACTCCCATGGATAAATGCATGCCTCTCCGTGGGTGCCAATCTGTGCTCCGTAATAATCTGTGGGAGCGCCGTAGGTCGGGAAAAGCTCCTGCCAGCCCCCCGCATAGGCATCGATAAAGCTTCCTCCCTCCGCCGCCTTCGTTTTCGGATATCCCGCGGGCCGCAGCTCGTTGAAAGAATGCCACATGCAGTCGATATCCTTTTCCTTATGCAGTATCTCCACGATGTCCGCGCCCTTTCCGAGCGCAATCACCAGCTTTATCCTGTTGTTTTCCAGCGACGCCATCTCAACGCCATTTTGACTATAGCGCCGGACGCGGCATCCATAATTGCGCGTACGCGCTTCCTGTTCAAGCACCTTTTCTCTCCCGTTTCACTTGCCGAGGAGCTCTTTTGCGTTCCCGCCGAATATCTGTCCGGCCACCTCCGCGCCAAGCCCCAGCTTGTCGATAGTATCCAGGATATTGTTTACCTGTTCGTACACGTAAAACGTATATCCCGCCTCTGTTTTCCTGCCTTCGCTATGCGTGTTCCACGCAAAATCCTCGCGTGCAAGGTTTTGGTAACCTGTCTTTGTCCATGTCCGTTTTCCGTGCCATAGGAAGATCGGTTCGTCCGTCCCAAAGAGGATACGTTCGGGGGACAGTGTTGTGAGCGCAAGCTCATAGACCTCTGGATTGAGCACCGCCGCCGTATCAAAATACGGCCAATGGATATCTTCGCCCATTTTTTCGATTGCCTGGCTGAAATGATAAGGCGTAAAACAGCGTCCAAAATGCGCGATACACAATTTAATCTTTGGAAATTCGTTCCGTATCTCCTTCAGCTCGGCGACGTTGCGGTCGTCCGGCATACGGCCTGCACGCGGCAGGTGCATCATCACCAACATTCCAAGCTTTTCCGCCAATGCAAATTGACCGCGCGTCATAAAATCGAAAATGCCGACTTCAGCGCCTTTTTTCCCAGACACCATATCCGGATAGGGTTTCACGCCGGAAAAATTGTGCTTCTCCAGCATTTCCTCCACATACTCCACGCTGTATTCCGGCTTGATACACATAAAACCGCTGCGTACTGCCTGTGTGCGGATACACTGCGCAATATATTCGTTTGACGCTTCAATATCCGCCTCCCTGATCGGAAATGCAAAAGCATTGATCTCATATTTGATTCCCGGGAACATCGTATCGAAATAATACCGCGCGTCCTGCGCACTCATCACATAGCCGCACTGGAACGCCCAGTCGTCCATGATGCGCTCCTTCGGAACGTTTTTTACATGCTCCCATAGATTGACGTGCGTATGTACGTCAAACACTGCCCGTGGCAGGCGCGGGAGAAGTCTTTCTCCGTAAAACGCCTTATCCAGCGCAGTTTTTTCAAAATAATCGTAGCCCATTCAATCCTCCCTACCGGTAAAAACGCTCGATGCAGTCCCACATTTTCATATACCTGTTATATTTTCCGTCATAGTACGCGGCTTCTTCCGCGGCAGCCGGTTCCACCCTGTCCGTACGCACCATTGCCCCGGCCGCCGTTTTATAATCCGGGTAGAAGCCTGCGCCCACCGCGGCAATCATCGCCGCCCCAAGCGCACAGGTGTCCGGCTCGCGCATCTGCCTGATGGGAATATCCGTTACAGCGGCAATGATCCTTTTCCATATGCCGCTCTTGGCAGCGCCGCCCATGATTTTAAGGCTGCGTACCGGACAGCCGTTCCGCTCAAAATCGGCAAGCGTCCGTTTTAACCCAAACGAGACTCCTTCCATGATCGCTTTTGCGAAATCAAACTTCCCGTTTGAAAGGTCAAAACCGGTAAAAGTTCCTTTCGCTGCTGGCTGCCAAACAGGATAATTTGCCCCGGCAAGGTAGGGATAAAAGAACAGGTCGTTTTTCTCCGCGTAACACTCCTCCACACCCCGGTTAACCGCATCGAAACCCTCATTTAGGAAGCGGTTTTTGTACCATTGCAACGACGCGCCCGAGCACGCCAGCGACGCAATCGAGCCATACAGTCCCTTTATGGGATGTATACCCGGCGCAATAAAGGTGTCCGTAAAAAGGGGCCTGCGCGTGATGCCCATCACGACCCATGTGGTCCCAGTGGAAAGCAGCATATCCCCGGCGCTGGTCGCGCCCGCGCCGATCGACGCACAGTATTGATCATGCCCCCCATTATAAACAGGCGTACCTTCGGGAAGTCCTATTTCTTCCGCAGCCCCGCGCCGTAGCCCACCGAGGAAGGCGCCCGTGGGAAGTATTTCCGGCAACTCGCTCCGCCGTATGCCCGCCACCTGCAAAATGGTGTCGTCCCAATCGTTTTTCCGGATGTTGAACAACTGGCGCATCGCAGCGTTCGTTGGATCGGCCGCTGCCCTCCCGGTAAGGAACCAATTCACATATTCGAGGGTCGTCAGATACCTTTCGCCGACATATCCCTCTTTTTTCATACGCGGCACCTTTGCAGCATCAAATGCAGGGTTCAGCTTCCAACCGGTTGTCTGGTAGAAATACGCCTCTCCAAGCTGATTTTCCAGCCGTTTCGTTTCTTCCTGCGCACGCCCGTCCATCCACGTCCAAGCCATGCCAAGCGGACGAAACCGCTCATCCACAGCGACTGTGCTGCCGCCCTGCGTGGAAAGGGAGATTGCCTCCACCCGCGCTTCTCCAATGGCACGAACGCATTCCTTCACCGCAAAGGCGCTCGCCCGAATCCATTCGTCCGCGTCCTGTTCCACTTGCCTTCCTTCCCCAAGAAGCGCATAGCCGCTGTAGCCCTTTGCGAGAATTCTCCCATCCCCGGAAACCGCTATGGCCTTTGCCCCTGTCGTCCCGATATCAATTCCAATGACAGGCATTTCCGATCCCCCCTTAGTTGTAAGCCAAGACGCTCACTTTCTCTTTACAGTATGATCGTCTCTATTCCGCAGTATTCCGCAAAATATCCAAGGGCCTCCGCTGTTTCACCATATGCGATCACGTTATGGTGCGTGCCGCCGTTTTTACTGTACTCTTCCAGGAAATTCCCTAGCTCGCCTTCCGGCTTGAACCACCCGTTCACAGCTTCCCCTAGCTTATTTTCCCCATTGATGCGAATCATTTCTCCCGCTTTGATAAGAAGCAGGAACCTTCCGTTTTCAAGCGGCGCAAGGTTCACAAGGACCGCTTTCCCGCCTTTCATGGTGCTGTAAGCCACCGTCGGGTTTTCCGCATCCGTAAATTCAAATTTTTTTTCTGTCAGGAATGGTTTCCCTGAAGCGACATTGTAATTGAATTCGCCCATGTGGCTCATAAATACGCTACCGTTTTTCCAATCCGGGCAGAACATCTCCGAAAAGGTCACACAGGGGTTCGCACTGAGCAGCGCGCCCACCAGTCCCGCCGTAATCACGTCGCCTTCCCCAGCATAGCCGACACCTGCAGTCATTGCCTTGCAGCACTCCACAAACGGCATAACCGGAAGCCCCGGCCGGGAGCCTGCTGTTGCAAGGAAATTGATCGTGAATGCCGACAGCCCTTCGTCCCGCACCCATTCCCGCACGCCCAGCCCAGTCCTCGCCGACCGGTCGTAAACTTCCCTTTCAAGGCCTTTATCGACCTCAAAATCCTGCCTGTCCTTCTCAAATTCTGCGTCAATCTGGGCCTGGGATATTTCCTGCATGCGCTTCGCCCCCCGCTCCCAGTCGTACCGCACGGCCTCAATTCCCAAACGGTCGCGCATCTCACGTTCCTGCACCTGAAAATCTCCCATGCCTTCAAATGGTTCCCCGATGATGCCTACCCGGGCCGTTTTGAACCTTTTGGCCGCTTTTGCCATATCTGCCGCTTTTTTGATGCGGGCGATCACATCCGAATGTTCGATATGTCCCGCGAACACCGAATATACCTTATTATTGCGTTTTAGAAGATTGCACATATCCTGTACGCCGTGTATGCCGTGATTGAGCATGATCTGTGCTTCGTCCGTAGACTGGTCGAAACAATAGCTCGGCGTCGTATCCAATATCAAGATCGGACAGTCCACGCTTTTCAGCGCGTCCTCCGATTCCAGCGACGGGGAATAGGCAAGGTGCAGCGTAACGACCGCATCAACGCCTGCATCGGTAAATGCCTGTACCGCGCTTTGAAATTCTTTTTTTGTCCTGCACACACTGCTTGTATGCACGGTAAGTTGCGCGCCCTCAAGCGCCCTGGCCACTTTTTTATGGAATTCGTCGATCTGCGGGCGCATCTGCGGCACCGTCTTGTCGTACAGCTCCACATAAAGCGGCAGCAGCCCTATTCTGGTATCCTTCATAACGTTTCCTCATTGCGGGCATACGGCCGTTTCCCGTATGCCCGCCATCTCATACAAATTTTGTGTTAAGCTGTCGTCTGGTACTCGTATTTCTTTTCAAACTGTTCTACATTGTCCTGTGTGATGATGATCGACCCGGAATCCACGTTCGGCGGAATAGGATTGATCCCTGCGCCGAGATAATCTTCCACGACTTTGAAGTTCCCGTTCACATAGTCGTGTAGCCATTTAGTCGCGATGTAGCCTTCCACATAGGAGTTCTGCGCGAAGGAGGCCGCAATCTCGCCGTTCTTGATTAGTTCCAGCGTCGCCGCATCCCTGTCCCTGCATACGATTGTCACCTTGCCGCTGAGCCCCGCCTCGCGTACGGCCGTCGCCGCGCCTACGCCGGATACCGCATCTACGCCAACGATACCCACTGCGTCGGGGTTCGCCTGCAGCGCCGTGCCTATCGCCGTCGGCGCGATGGTTGAATCCGCCTTATCGTCCACTTCTACCACCTTGATGTCCGGATATTCAGCCAAAGCTGCAAGGCAACCGTTTTGGTTGTCTTCCGCAGATTTCTGTCCGAGGGAAAGTGAATTTGCAACGATTACCGTTCCTTTTCCGCCGACGCGCTCAGCAAGCTCCTTGCCCATGTTGTAACCGTTGTTATACGGTTCGCAGCCGATGAAGGAAAGCCTATTTGATGTGACGTCGGAATTGACGATAATTACGGGCACGCCTGCCGCGATCGCCGCGTCTACCGAAGGGCCGGTTTCTTCAAACTGCCCGTGTAGGATAATACCCGTAACACCCTTTGCAACCGCCTGGTCAATCGCTTCCGCCGTTTTATCCGGCTGCGCCTCCTGCGGCCCCGCAAAATACCATTTTGCACCCGTCTCCGTACACGCGTCGTTCACGCCAGCTTTAAGCGCATCAAAGAATTCGAGCTGGTTGAGGCTCATGATGACGGCATATTCCTCGTCCGCCCCGCTTGCGGCACCGCTGGCCGCCGCGCCGCTCTCGCCTGTACCCTCGCTGGATGTGGCGGTCCCGCCGTTTGCACAGCCCGCCAAGACCAGCATTGCCATGATAAGACACATTGCAGCCAAGCCTATTGTCTTTTTCCGTTTCATAATCATTTCCTCCTTATTTTTTATATCTTAGGAAAATAGTTCTCCTTCCTAGGAAAGCCCTGATACCAGCTTCATGATAGATTCCTCGCCGGCTTCCTTATTGTCCAGTATGCCCGTAATTTTTCCTTCAAACATACATACGATCTTGTCACACGAGGCAAGCAGCTCCGACATTTCCGACGACACCAGTATGATTGCCTTGCCGTCCACCGCCATCTTGCGAAGCAGCGCATGGATTTCCGCCTTCGCACCTACGTCCACGCCGCGGGTCGGTTCGTCGATCATGATAATATCCGGGTTCGTGGTCATCCACATTGCCAGCAACACCTTTTGCTGATTGCCGCCCGAAAGATCCATCACGTTCTGGTTTATGCCACTGATTTTGATGGACATCGCATCCACATACTTTTCTGTATTTTTCCTGATGTCCTGGTATTGCACTATTCCATTTTTGCTGAATCGCTCCGTGCTTGCCGCCACGATATTGCTGTTTACGCTCAGTCCCAGAAACAGCCCCAGTATTTTACGTTCCTTGGTGATATACGCCATTTTGCATTTTTTTGCTTCCATTGGATTTTTAATCGTGCGTTTTTTTCCTTCTACCTCAATTTCCCCACTTTCCGCCCGGCAGCATCCAAACAGCGTTTCCAGGAGCTCCGTCCTGCCCGAGCCTTCCAGCCCGGCAATTCCAAGTATTTCGCCTTTATGGAGCTCAAGATCGACATCCCTTACCATTTTCCCCCTATTCAGCTTGCTGGCGCGGAGTATCACTCCTCCGATTTCGCTGGTCCCTACTTTGTAATCGTATTCCACGTCGCGCCCGACCATATACCGCACCAGCTCTTCCTTAGTGGTCTGCGGCGTTTTTTCAAAGGTAGTTACGTGCTCCCCATCCTTTAATACGGTGATCTCATCCGCAAGGTATAATACTTCGTCCAGCTTGTGCGAAATATAAATGACCGTAACCCCGCGGGACTTGATGTCCGCGATGATCTCAAACAGCTTTTTCGTTTCCGTTTCCGTGAGGGCTGAGGTCGGCTCGTCAAGGATTACAATATCCGCGTTTTTGGAAACGATCCCCGCGATTTCGCACATCTGCTGCGCTCCCAAACTCAGGCTGCTCATCGTACCCTTCTCACTGATATGCGTAAGCCCGATGTTATCGAGGATTTCCCGTGCCTGCGCATACATTTTGTCGTAATTAATCATGCCGTGTTTTTGGGGAAGCCCGTGCGAAAGTATGTTGCTGGCAACATCCAGGTGCATAAAGTTGTTCAGCTCCTGGTATACGATGCCGATGCCAAGCTCTGTCGCCACGATCGGATTTGCAATGTCCGCCTTTTTACCATCGACAAATATTTCGCCCGAGTCCGCACGCTGCGCGCCGGACAGTATCTTCATCAGCGTTGATTTCCCAGCGCCGTTTTCCCCGATAAGCGCATGCACGCTTCCCTTTTTAATCGCAAAGCTCACGCCTTTCAGAGCCTGCACACCGGCGAACCCCTTTTTTATGTCTTTCAGTTCGATTGCATTTGCCATAAGATCACCACCCCTATGCGTGCGCCTTTGCACGCCGCCGCTTGTTGATTTGGTCGATACCGACCGACAGTACCAGAATCGCGCCGATGATAACCTCCGAATAGTTCGGATTGATCCCCGTCAGCACCAGCGCGTTGCTTATGATTTGCATCAGCAGTACACCCATACCGATCCCGATCATCGATCCTTCGCCTCCGTCCATTGAAAGACCGCCCACGAGGAGCGCAACTACGATACGGAATTCAAGGCCTGAGCCGATCGTCTGGCTTGCGGTGCCGAGCCTCGAAACCAGTACCATTCCCGCAAAGGCCGCCAGGATACCCGTAATCATGTAGGAGACATAAGTAAACTTCGTGATGTTGATGCCCGCAAGGCGTGCGGAATCTTTATTACTGCCAATAAAATAGGCATTGTGAAAAAAGTTGACCTTTTTCAGCACAAATATTCCCACAGCGAACACCGCGAGCATATAAATGATGCTGATCGGTACGCTCACTCCAAAGAAATTAAATTCAGTGCGGCCGAGCGCGAAAAAGTCCTGTGGGAAATTGGCAATGGCATTTGCTGCAATTACCTTTTGCAATCCTTTATAGGCCATCCATGTGCCAAGCGTGGCCACAAGGGGAGTGACATGAAGGTGGCAGATCATGACCGCGTTGATAATTCCCAGCACGGCGCCTATAAGGAGCGCCGCTACGATCCCCGCCACCGCGTTTCCCGTTGCGTTGATAATCATGCCGCCGAGCACGCTGGCCAGCCCCATTGTGGAGCCGACAGAGAAGTCGATATTTCCCGCAATCAGCGATATGCCCATTGGTACGGCTATAATCAGGTCGGACGTCATTCCCAGAAGCAGCACTCTGACGTTTGCCGGATTGGCAAAATCCCTTGTTGTAACCGAGAGCAATACGATAATCGCCAGCAATAAAACCGCCAGTGTGAATTCCCTTGCCTCCATACATTTTTTAAAACCGCTTTTTTTGATCTGTAATGTGCTTTCTGCTCCTTGCCTGCTCATGTTTCCTTTTTCTATGGCTGTCGGTCCTGCGCCATACTCCCCTTTCTTATAATTTGTTGGGCAGTCCTATTTGTACCGCCCCTATATTCATTTATGCACTCGAGTGCATTTTTTGTTTGAAAAGTTTCACTCTCGCTGTATTTTTTACTATAGAGATTGTCCGTTAAAGCATTCGCTCGTGAGAATTGATAAATCCGTATGAATGATCTTTTTTATCGGCTGTTCGTTGTTATAGAGATATTTAAACATGGTTTCCAAGGCCGCATACGAGAAAAGCTTGGGCTTCTGGTCGATGATTACGTCGATATATTCCTGTTTCATCAACTCAATCGCCTCCGCCGAGAGGTCGAACCCGACGAGCCGCATTCCTTTTTTCTTTGCTTCGCGTATCATCTCGCCAATCAAATAGGTATTTGCATCCGTACAAAAGACGCCTGAAAAATCGTCGTTTTCTTTTAAAAATTTATAAACGGTATCTACGTAAAGATCGGAATCGTCCGGTATTGAAAGCTCTGAAATAGTGATCTTGGGGCAATGCTCCTGGAGGTAGTCGGTGAAACCGTGCTTGCGGTAAATTGTCTGCATATGCTCGATCGTCTGCATCACTACGCAAACCTTGCCCTGTTTGCCAATGTAATTGGCGAGAAGCTGCCCGCCGATGCGTCCGGCCCTGTATGCGTCCGGCCCCACATAGCAGATACGGTCGCTTGCCGGGGCGTCCGCCCCGAATGTGATTACAGGCTTGCCGCTGATGGTAAGCTCGTGGATAATTTCGTTGAGCTTTGTTGTGTTTGTCGGCTGCAGGATTATCCCGTCGATATCTTCCCTGCCGCGCAGCGACTCCAATACCTGATGCTGGTATTTCCACCCCTTTATGGGAATTTCAGATATTTCTACCGATAACCCAAAGTCCTTAAACTCTTCCGCAAACTGTAAAAATCCTTCTTTGATTTCCGGAAAATATGTTTTTGTCACCTTTGAATAAACAATGGCGATCTTTATGCTTTTTTGCTGTGCCAACGCGCTTGCAAGACGGTTTTTTTTATAATTCAGCTCATTTGCAGCCTGAAGCACCGCATCGCGGGTTTTCTCCCGGACGCTCGTATCGCCGTTCATTACCTTTTTTACCGTTCTCAACGCATAACCAGAACGAAGTGCAACATCCTTAAGCGTTGCGGCAGGCTTGTTAAGTTCACTCATATCTGACCACCCATAATTTCAGTTTATTTAAATTGCACTCGTGGGTATTTTTGTGTCTAGCTTACCACCCCAAGTTCTATCTGTCAATAACTTTTTTTTAAATCAATTTTTCGTGGAAGAAAACCTAATCGCCGAGGTGCAACGATTGCGAACGGAGAACGCATACTGGGCTTTGGTTTTGGAAGACGGGCGATACCGGCGCAAATTCGGGCAAAAGTTGTATTTGCCGCCTATTCCGGATTGGGACAGCGGCGATATTGTTAGCTATATTTTTAGGGCAGGCCGGTTGGCAGCGCCAGCACAGGTAATAACAAGGAATACTTAAGGGAAGGGTGTCCGCCGAAGAACGAACCGTAAATGGAATTGCCTGGACAGCGCTGTGACAGAAAACTTCTTTGGTACGCTCATCGTTATATTTTCAGGAGCTTGAATCCGGGGAACATTTTACATTGGAGCTACTCCCCGTCTATCCCTATTATTGTAATAACCGCCGTATCAAGGCAAAGCTAAAGGGCTTGCCGCCTGCTGTTCACAGACTGCAAGCCCTCCCGCCTGCTTAATTCATTTCTTGCCTGACTTTTTGGGGCAGTTCATTTCGGTGAAGCCGGTCTTTTGCTGTTTTTAAAATATGCCGCCTGCCATTAATCCAGCACAGCCTTGATCCTGCGTACTCCCGCGCTGCTGCTCTGTTCTTTCTTGATCTTGAAATGCCCAAGCTCCGCCGTATTTTTCGCGTGAGGGCCGCCGCAAATCTCCTTGGAATAACCGGGGATCGTATATACCTTCACAAGATCGCCATATTTGGAGTCAAACACGCCCATTGCTCCTTGCTGTTTCGCTTCTTCAACAGACATTTCCTCTTCGATTACGTCAAGCCCCGCGGCGATTGCCTCGTTGACATACGCTTCCAGTTGATCGAGTTCATCCCGCTCTACCTTACGCGGAAAGTTGAAATCGAAGCGCAGGCGTTCCGCCGTGATATTAGAGCCCTTCTGCACGATATCTTCGCTTAACAGCTTGCGCAGCGCCGCATTCAGAAGATGGGTCGCCGTATGCAGGCGCGCCGTTTGCTCACTGGTGTCCGCGAGGCCGCCCTTGAAGCGCTGTTCCGCCCCCGCATGGGAAAGCTCCTGGTGATGCTCAAACGCTTTGTCGAACCCTTCCTTATCCACCTTGAGGCCGCGTTCCGCAGCCAGCTCAAGTGTGAACTCGATCGGGAACCCGAACGTATCGTACAGCCGGAAAGCGCTCTTCCCATCGATGGTGTCGCCTTCAAGGCGCTCCACCGTTTTTTCAAACTCCTTCAAGCCCTGCGTGATCGTCTTCTGGAAGCGCTCTTCTTCCTTGGCGATCTCCGCCAGTATTTTATTTTCATTGAACCTCAGTTCCTCATACGCATGCGCGTATTTGTCGATGACGACTTTCGCGATTGCGGGCAGGCTTCCTTCCGCAATCCCCAGTTTCCCCGAAAAACGGATCGCCCGGCGCAGGAGCCTGCGCAGCACATAGCCCTGGTCCACATTGGAAGGGGTAATGCCGCGTTCGTCGCCGATCATGAAGGTCGCGCAGCGCACATGGTCCGCCACGATACGGAACGCTTTCCGCGTATCTTCGTCCGCGCCTTCGTATTTCTTTCCGGACAGTTCCTCGATCTTGGCAATAATGGGGGCAAACACATCCGTTTCATAAACGGAACCTTTTCCCTGCAGAATCGCGATCGTGCGGTCTAGCCCCATGCCCGTATCCACGTTTTTCTGTTCAAGCGGCACATAGGTCCCGTCTGCCTGTTTATTATATTCCATGAATACGTCGTTCCATATCTCGAGATATTTCCCGCAGCCGCATGCCGGGCTGCAATCCGGCCCGCAGGCAGGCTTTCCCGTGTCGATGAACATCTCAGTATCCGGCCCGCACGGTCCTGTGATACCGGCCGGTCCCCACCAGTTGTTTTCCTTAGGCAGGAAGAAGATATGGTCTTCCGCTACGCCGAGGGAGCGCCACGTGTCATATGCCACCGTATCGCGCGGAGCGTCCTCATCTCCGGCAAAGCAACTGAAATACAGTTTATCCTTATCGATTCCGAGATATTTCTCATCCGTCAGGAACTCAAAGCTCCAAGTGATTGCCTCTTTTTTAAAATAATCGCCAAGGGACCAGTTGCCCAGCATTTCAAAAAACGTACAATGGCTTTCGTCGCCCACTTCGTCGATATCCCCGGTGCGCACACACTTTTGTACATCCGTGAGCCGCGTTCCCGCC
Organism: Christensenella minuta; assembly: GCF_003628755.1. Taxonomy (NCBI): domain Bacteria; kingdom Bacillati; phylum Bacillota; class Clostridia; order Christensenellales; family Christensenellaceae; genus Christensenella; species Christensenella minuta. The sequence continues at coordinate 1,169,851 of NZ_CP029256.1, forward strand.
GGATGGGTTTCCCCCAGCAGGTAAGGAACGAGCGGGTGCATTCCCGCCGTTGTAAAGAGCACTGTCGGATCATTTTCCGGGATCAGCGACGCGCTCTTTATGACCGCGTGTCCCTTGCTCTTGAAAAAATCCAGATACATTTGCCTTAGTTCGTCACTTGTCAAGCACTTCATCCATAAAACTCCTCTGTCGTCTATTCTCTATTTGCACAGCACTAAAATAGCGTTGGCAATGATATCCGCCGTTTTCAGCAGCGAATCGATTTCAATATATTCGTCAGCCTGATGCTCCGTCCCCTGCTGGCCGGGAAACAGCGCCCCAAAAGCGACGGAATTCGGGAAGGCCCGCGCATAGGTCGCGCCGCCCATCGTCATGCAATAGGCTTTTTCTCCCGTTACTTCCTCATATGCCTGTTTGAGCCCCACCACAAGCGGAGAATCTTCCGGCACATAGTGCGGCGGACGCGAGAACATTTCCTCGATCGAAAGCCCCTTCATCCTGCTGCGGACCGCAGAAAGCACCGTCTCTTTTTCCGTATGGATCGGGTAACGAATATCGATCCCCGCTTCCACGCCTTCCCCCGTCGTTCTAAAATACCCGAGGTTCAGAGAAAGCGCGCCCGATTCATCGCTCGCGGCGATCCCGAGATGCGTTCCGTCCGTCTGCATACCGATATATTCCGCAAGCTCGTAGACCGCATCGGAAACCGCATTCTTTTTCAGCGGCAGCGTATTCAAAAACAGGATCATAAACGCAAGCGCGTTCCTGCCTTCCTCCGGCTTTGAGCCGTGGGCGGAAACGCCGTGCGCCGTAAGGACGAGTCCATCCGCGGCTTCCTCCGCGGCGATCTTTACCGGGGAATCTTCATTGAACAGGTCCATCATCTGCCAGACCGCTTTGGTATTGCCTGAAATTTTGCAGGTACACACCGCGGGCACTACGTTCACGCGCTCACCCGCCTGCAGGGATTCCACGGTAAGGCCGTCTCCCCCCTCTCCGGGATATGCCTTTTTTACCGCCCGAAGCTGCAGCAGCCCCTTCTCGGCATTGATAATGGGAAATTCCGCATCCGGCGAAATAGCCATATTGGGGATTTCGCCCCCGTTTGCCTTGTAAAAATCCATATCCGACCATCCGCTCTCTTCGTCACAGCCGAAAATAATTCGTACGCGTTTATTGAGGCTGATGCAGTTTTCCTTGATTGCGGAAAGCGCAAACAGGGCTGCGACCGCCGGGCCTTTATCATCGATGGCACCGCGGCCATAAACGCGCCCGTCCTTTACCGTTCCCGCAAAGGGCGGCACCGTCCAGCCGTCTCCCGCAGGCACTACGTCAAGGTGCGTCACAATACCAAACAGTTCATCCCCATCCCCATATTCCACATACCCAAGATGGGAATAAAAATTCACACTGTCAAAGTCGAGCTTCTCTGCAATGCCAAGCGTTTTGATGAGCGCGTCAAACACGCCTTTCCCATAGGGCATATTTCCCTGTGGGGCGCTTTTCACGCTCTCAATGGAAAGTATTTTACACAGGGCTTCTGTCATTTCATCCCTGCGCGGTGCCAGTGAAAACTCGAGCATTGGTTTTTTCTCCTTTGCCTGTCATTGCCGCATCTAAATAAGCATTATATATTATAACAGATTTCCCGGCGGATATATACCGTTTTTTTGTTTTTTAACCGCGTTTTCCGCAGGACAAGGAATCGCACCGGTGCGCGGCGAATTAATACTTTAGAGATTCTATTCCCAGCGAGGTGATCGGTATTTCGATCCACGACGGACATCGTGAACGGCTGAAAAACCGTTTTTTAAAACACGGGCTTGATTCCTTCGAGGAGCACGAGGCGCTTGAGCTCCTGCTTTTTTACGCCCTGCCCCGCCGCGATACCAACGCGCTCGCGCACGAGCTTTTGGCCCGCTTCGGAAGCCTTCGGAACGTATTCGACGCGGACCCGGCGGACCTGTCGCGAATCAGCGGGATCGGTGAAAGTGCGGCGGCGCTGATAAAACTGCAATCGGAGCTGGCCCGGAAATACTGGCTTAAAGACCGCGAGGCACAATCCGCCCTCTCCTCGGTCCGGGCCGCGGTCGATTACGCAGGCCTGCTGTTCCGGGGGAAAACAAAGGAAGAATTCTATATCGTATGCCTCGATTCCCGCTTCCGTATCCGGCACACTGAGTTACTTGCGCGCGGAAGCTCCACCGAAGTCCCCGTTTATGTGCGGCAGATTATGGAGGTTGTGGTACGCACGGGTGCGGAAACAATATTGCTTGCGCATAACCATCCCGGCGGCAGCGCGCAGCCAAGCCAAAAGGATATTGCCCTCACCCGGCAGGCCGCCCTGGCGATGGACACTGTTTCCGTTCCCCTCCTCGACCATATTATCATCGGTGAAAAAAACGCTTTCAGTTTTTCCGAAAAAGCGTCCGTTCCTAAAAGCGCACCGGGAAGCCCCTGCGAGGCGGAATATTCCGGCAGTCCCCGCAGGGAGCCTCCGCCGGACAAAGCGGACGAATAAGACGCTGCTCTTGCAATATATGAGGTTTTTGGGTATAATTCTTTTGTATCAGAGAATTTTAATGTGCAATCTGTGCGCAAACCGGAGGAGAAAAAATGGCGATTGAATATTTTCATATAAAAGAACGGGATTTTGATTTGGTGGAACAGCTCATCCAGATCGAAAATTCTTCCTACGACAGCGGCGCGCTCGACGTTTTCGACCTGATCGCGATGCTGCGCCATGCGCGCGTGTATGTTGCAGTGGAATACGATGAAATACTCGGCGCGGTTTATTTTATGCGCAACTTTGACAATCCGGACAAAGTATTCCTGCACAGCATCAACATCATCGATCCGCAGGCTTACCCGAACCTCGGCACATCCCTCCTCAATATCGCGTTCGCCGATATGCGCGCATTCGGCATCCGGCTCGTCGAAGTCAACGTCGATCCCTCCAATTACCGTGCGCTCAAAATTTACCGGGAACAGTTGGGGTTCGTTGCGAGCGACAGCATGCAGAGCGAAATTTTGGGCGGTGAAGAAATCCTGATGCTGCAAAAAGAACTGTAAGCGATCCAAAAAAGCCGCTGTCATGCGGCTTTTTTTAAGCGCTGTGGTTTGGCGATGCTTTTAAAATGCCCCATCGATAAATTCAGCGTTGTAAGTTATAATCAGCACGGCGCCCGCCTTTTTGATCCCCAGAGAGGCGGGCGCGCCAAAACAGTGATTGGCGGAATATTAATCACCATCACGCTTGGCATGGTCCTGCAGCCCAGACGGGCGCCGCAGTACCCCGCCCCGCCGCGGGGGGCTTTTTTTATGCTTTTGTCCGGCCGCCCTTCTTCCCGCTTTTCCTTTGTTTCGGCGTATCGAAATTTTACTTGACAAATCCCGTGTTATCTTTTATAGTTAATTACATAAGTAACTAACTAAGGAGGCGGCCATGAAAATCGATTTTGAAAGCGGCATCCCCATTTACCTCCAGATTGCGGACCAGATTGAGGACTCCATCCTTTCGGGTATGTTTCCGGAGGACACGCAGATTCCCTCCACTACGGAAATCTCCACGCTGTATAAGATCAATCCCGCAACGGTGCTGAAGGGCATGACGCTTCTTGTAGACGGCGGCATCCTCTATAAGCGGCGCGGAATCGGTATGTTCGTCCATGGGGGTGCGAAGGAAAAAATCCGCGCGAAGCGAAGGCGGTCTTTTTTTGACGACTATGTCTGCGCGCTTCTGGCGGAAGCGAAAAAACTGGAAATCAGCCCCGACGAGGTTATACGCATGATAACGGAAGGAGCAGCAAAATGATTGAAGCAAAAAATATCACCAAGAATTTCAGGCAGGTCTCCGCCCTGAAACGGCTCAACGTAAGCTTTGGCGGGAATCGCATCTACGGTCTTTTAGGTCGAAACGGCGCGGGCAAATCGACGCTTTTAAACCTGATTGCGAACCGCTTGATTCCTTCGGAGGGATTTGTATATGTGGACGGTATGCCTGTCATGGAAAATGACACGGCGCTGGGACGCATCTCTTATATGAGCGAAGACACCCTATACGAGCCCTCCGTACGGGTACGGAGGATGTTTGAATGGTCGAAACTCTTCCATCCGGAATTTGACCTTGCCTATTCGGACACGCTCGCGGAAAAATTCGGTCTCGATCCGCGTAAAAAATTCGGCCAGCTTTCCACGGGATACCGCTCCATCGCCAAGCTGATCGCGACGCTTGCCTCGGGAGCGGAATACCTTTTGTTCGATGAACCGGTTTTGGGGCTGGATGCAAACCACCGCCAACTGTTTTACCAGGAGCTTCTCATGCGTTACGCGGAAAAGCCCTGCACGGTTATCCTGTCCACCCACCTGATCGAAGAGGTATCGGCGCTCATTGAGCATGTAGTTATTATTAAAGACGGCAGCATTCTCCTTGACCGGCCTGCCGAAGAAATCCGTAGTATGGGATTCACAGTATCCGGCAGGAAGGAAGACGTCCTCGCCTGGTGCACCGGCAAAAATATACTGGGCAGCCAGGAGCTCGGCGGGCTTATGCTGGCACATATTCTCGGGGAGCCCGGCGGAATTCCTGAGCCCCTCACGGTGACGCCGCTCGATTTGCAGCAGCTGTTCATCCACCTGACGAACGCATAAGAAAGCGAGGAACGCAAAATGAAAATCAAACAAATGACTTTATGGCAATTAAAAGCGAATTTACCTGCATTTCTGACGTTTTATGGAATCATCCTTGCGCTGTCCGTCACCCTGACGATCGTTTTCTTCTCCCTATCCTCGGCAGGCGGCGTCGGCACTTTCAATTTCGGGGCTGCGGCGATCGGCGCCTTTTTTCTCTTCGTCGTCGGATGCTCCTCTTTCGCGGAAAATATCCATATTGCGTTTGCAAACGGCGTTTCCCGCAGGACGCATTTCCTGAGCTTCCTGATTTTTTCGGTGCTTGCCAGCGCGGTGACAGCAATATTCGGGGTCGCGGCAGACGCAGTCCCCAGCCTGTCTCCCGCGACGTGGGTGCCCTTATTCAGCGACGGGCTTGGAATTCAGTTCCTGTTCTTCTTTGCGCTCAACATGGCCCTGATGGCTCTGGGATATTTTATTGCCGGCGCCTATTACCGGATGAATAAAGCAGCAAGGTGGATCGTGTCCCTGTGCGTTCCCGCTGCCCTGATCGTCCTTGCGGTTTTTACCGTGAACGCAGCCGGGACTCCCGGCCAGCCGCTTTCTTCCTTCGCGCAGGTCTTCATATGGATGTCGTCGAGCCTGATAAACGCATTCCTGTTCTGGTTCATCTTTGCGGCGGTCTTCTTCCTGTTCGGCTGGCTGGTCACCAGGCGGGCAGGCGTCAGGCAGCAGCAGTCTGCGGCATAAAAACAAAAGGCGGACGGGAGCTTCCCATCCGCCTTTTTATTGCCGTTTATACCCGGGTAAGCAGCTTCTGGTATTCCTCCTCCGGCATCGGCCTGCCAAACAGGAAACCCTGCGCGCCCGTGCACTTCAAGTTTTGCACGATCTGGAACTGCTCCTCTGTTTCAACGCCTTCCACGATGAACCGGATCCCCGTTTCCGTGCAAAACTGGACCATTGAACCGATCAGGCTGCACGTCTTTTTCTGTTCTCCGATATTTATAAGCATACTCTTATCAAGCTTGAGCGTATCGATATCGACATTCTTCAGCAGGGCAAGGTTCGCATATTTCACGCCGAAATCATCAATGGAAACGGAAAATCCGGCCCGCTTGATCTCGCGGATGATCCATTCCATATAATCCCCGTCCACGTCCTCAACACTTTCAGTGATCTCGATTTCAATCATCTCTTTGGAAATATCGTGCTTTTCCCAAGTCTCACTGATCTTTTCGATAAAATCCTTTTCAAGCAGCGTATACCTCGAAAAATTCACAGATACGGGCGGAACCCGATAACCTTTTTTTAACCAGCCGGAAACAATCCCGCAGGTCTTATCCAGCACAAACAAATCGATATGGTTTACCAAGCGCGCATTTTCGAGAACCGGTATAAAGTAATCCGGCGGCTCAATCTTGCCGCTGTGGCTCCGGTACCGGACAAGCGCCTCCGCCCCGATCAGGCTACGGTCGCCTACGCTGACCTTCGGCTGGAAATAAACCAGAAACCGGTTTTCCTTCAACGCACGCATCAGCGCGTCTCCTTTTTCCAGTCCGAGCGTATCGTCGACATAATAGCGGTAGCGCCCTGTGGTCTGATGATTGTGGTAAAACTTCTTTTTATTTTCATACATAAGCTCGTCGGCTTCCATCACAAGCCTGCGTACGTCAATAGCGCCCTCCGCCCATTTGCTGCCCACCGAAGCGTTGCAGTCCCGACTTAAAAGGAACGCGTTTTTAAGCTCGAATACGCTGCGTTCAAATTCTTCTTTTCCGCAATCCGGGCAGCATACCACAAATTCGTCGCCTCCGATCCGGTAGGCGTTTTCCTCGGGAAAGACCGTCCGTATCAGGTCGGCCGTTTTCTGCAGCAGATCGTCCCCCGCCGAATGCCCGCACCTGTCGTTTACCGTTTTCAAACCGTTTACGTCAAGATACACGATGCCCATAGTGTCGACGCCCCGCACTTGGAGTTTATCAATGTCGCGTATAAATTTGTGCCGGTTGCACAGCCCCGTCAGGACGTCCTGGAAGCTCAGTTTCTCAAGCAAAAAATTCGCATGTACCTTGTCGATACTCGACGCCAGGAAGTAGCCCAATGTTTCCAGCACCGGCTCGATACGGTTGCTTGGCTCCGCCTGCGGATTGTCTACGCCGATATATCCCATCAGCTTCCCATTCAGATTCAGCGGCGCAGCCACCAGGCTTTTGATCGCCTGTTCCTTCAGTGGTTCATATTCCTGGGGATATTGGTATTTTATTTTTTCAATATCGTCAATATAGATACAGCGATTCTTCCGGAAAACCTCTACCCAGCGGTCGATGATCGACACCGGCATGTTTTTCAAATTCTCCATTTGCGGTATGACGGAAGGCGCGCACCATTCATAGGTGTTGCTCATCTGTTCGCCCGCAATTTCAAAAATATAGACGCGGTCTGCGTCGAGCGCGGTTCCGATCCGCTCCATAATGCAGCCTACCGCTTCATTGATATGTCTCATTTCGTGCAGTATTTTAACACAGGAGAGAATCAAGTCCTCCGTCTCAAGTGCGTTTTCCAGCTTGAGGCGCTGCTTTTCTTTATCCGTGACGTCAAGGGCAACTTCCATGCGCGCCATTTTCCCCTGCCACGAGATCAATTTATCTTTGACCAGATAATGCCTGTGGGCGATTGGATTGCTATGATACCAGACATAAAATTTATCCTGTGACAGTTTTCCGTTTGTACAAAATTCACAGGGCGCGTCTTTCCCCTGCAATACCCTATAACATTTTTTCCCGGAAATATCGGAAACGCCGAACATCTCCTGCCCCGGCTTATTCAGGTATAATAATTCATATGTCTCAGGATCACTGATATAGAGCAGCTCTGAAATCTCGTCAATCAGGTCAAACATGCAATTTTCCTTTTCCCGGGCAATTAACAGGCCCGTTCCGGCCTCTCGAAGGCAGGTTATGCTCTTATTTTGATTGTTCTCAATGCAGTTAACCATTATTATACTACCGATATTTCCAAAAGTATACTTTTGAATACTTGTATTATTTTGTGTTTCGGTTATAATGGGATGAGTAGAAAGTCTCTGTTTTAAAGGCACGCGGCCACTGGACCGGATAAGAAACGGCCGTACGCTAAAGTATACCTTTGAAATCCGTTTTTTTTAAAAAAACTCCGTCCAAACCGGAACGGAGTTTTTTCTTCGGCAACTTCGCAGCATCTAAGCGATATAATGACGCACCCGGAAGTCCGCACCGATATCCTCCGCGATCCTGCGGCAGGTTTCGATATCCTCCGGGCTGATTACATCCACTACCGAAAGCGTTGTCTTAATGCCGTATTTGACGCAATCCCGGGCAAAATTGAGCATATAACGAAATCCGTCCTCCCCGTAGCGGCTGTGCACCACGCGCTCATATTTCTTCGCATCCGCCTCATTAAGGCTGATGGAAACTTCGTCAATCAGCCCTACAAGCTCCTTTGCAATATCGCGGCCGTGATAGACGCTCGCATGTCCGTTGGTGTTGATGCGCGTATGGCCGCCGTAATTTTTCACATAAGCGGCAATTTCCTTTAATTCGTCAATTTTGATCGTCGGTTCCCCATAGCCGCAAAATACGACGTCGGTCTTATCCTTTTCAAGCAGGTCTATAATATCCTGCGCCGACGGTTCCTTCTCCATCCAAAGCTCGTATCCGGCGACCCCTTTTTCCGTCCTGCGCACGCAGAACTCGCAATCATTTGTGCATTTGTTCGTCAGATTGATATAATTTCTGTCCCCGATCCTGTAAATATATGTATCCAAACCGTTTCCCATTTCCGCACGCGCAAAGCGCGCACTGTTTTTCTTCCCTTCCTACGATAAACATTATGCAAGCCCGAAAAACCGTTTTGCATTTTCTTCTGTTATGCGGATGATTTCCTCCGTCGGAATTCCCCTTACTTCCGCGAGTTTTTCCGCCACATACCTCACATAGGCCGGTTCGTTTCTTTTACCCCGGAACGGAACGGGCGTCATATAGGGACAGTCCGTTTCCACCAGCAAACGGTCGAGCGGGACGGCCTGTGCCGCCTCCACCGTTTTCCGGGCGTTTTTAAAAGTCAGCGCGCCGCCAAACGCGATATAGAAGCCCATCTTCACAAGCTCCTTTGCAGTTTCCACGCTTCCCGAAAAGCAGTGCATCTCTCCCCGCACACCCGGATATTTTCTCAGTATCTCCATCGTATCAGCCGTCGCCTCGCGGCTGTGCACCACGATCGGCACATCCACATCCAGCGCAAGCCGTATCTGCTTTTCAAACACCTCTTTTTGCTTTTCCCGCGGCGAAAAATCATAATGATAATCAAGCCCGATCTCTCCTGCCGCAACGACTTTAGGCTCTTGCAGCAGAGTCCGCAGCTCATCTTCCGTACGTCCGTCCCATTCGCTCGCGCTGTGCGGATGAAGCCCTACCGCCGCATGCACGGTATGATGTTCCCGCGCAAGCGCCGCCGCATGGATACTGTTCTCAAGGTCGGAGGAGGCCTCTACCACGTTTCCCACTCCATGCCCGGTAAGCTGTGCAAGAACCGCTTCGCGGTCATCGTCAAACCGTTCATCCAGAAGATGGACGTGCGTATCAAAAAGCATTCCCTTATCCAACGGTCATTCCATCCTTTGCATCCGCAGTCACAAGCGCCACTTCCGGGTTATCGCCAACGGCGAGAATCATCCCTTCGGAAAGCGTACCGCGCAGCTTAGCGGGCTTCAGGTTGGCAACGATAACAACCGTCTTCCCAACCATTTCCTCCGCTGTGAAGCTCTCGCGAATCCCAGAAACGATAGTCCGTGTCTCTTGCCCGCACTTCACCGTCAATTTCAAAAGCTTATCCGATCCTTCAAGATTCTCGCATGCTGTTACAAGAGCGGTTTTCAGCTGTACCTTTTTAAAATCGCCGATCGTGATCTGTTCCGTTTCCGGTTCTTTTTCCTGCGCTTTTTCCGTTTGTGCCGCCGCCATCAGCTTATCGAGCTCCGCAAGCTCTTTTTCGATGTCGATACGAGGGAAGATCGCTTCCCCTTTTTCGACGCGCGTTCCCTCCGGGAGCCGTCCGTAGGCGCTGACGCTCTCCCAACTGGTAAGCTCCGGTTTCCGGTCCACGCCGAGCTGCCGTCTCATCTTTACGGCTGTCTGCGGCATAACGCTTTCGATAAGCACGCTTACAATGCGCAGCCCCTCCGCCAAGTGATACATTACACTTCCGAGGCGCTCCTTTTTCGTTTCGTCCTTCGCAAGCGCCCACGGCATCGTGATGTCGATATATTTATTCAGCATGCCGATATACTGCCAGATTTCCGTCAGGGCTTCAGACACCTTCCATTCGCTTACCAGCGCGTCCATCTTGCCGGGCAGCGCTTCGGCAATGGCGAGCAGCTCCCGGTCCTCAGGCTCCGTTTTACCCGCCCGCGGTACTTCCCCGCCAAAATATTTTCCGATCATAGCCACCGTGCGGGAAAGCAGGTTTCCGAGATCGTTCGCCAGATCGGCGTTGATCCGCGAAAGCAGCAACTCGTTCGAGAACATAAGGTCGCTGCCAAGCGGCGCTTCCCTCATCAGGAAATAACGGATCGCATCCACGCCGTAACGTCCGACGAGCACTACCGGGTCTACCACGTTGCCGCGGCTTTTGCTCATCTTCCCGCCCTGCAGGGTGAGCCATCCATGCCCGTAAACCCGCTTTGGAAGGGGCAGGCCAAGCGCCATCAGGATCGTCGGCCAGGTAATCGTGTGGAACCGTACGATTTCCTTTCCCACAAGATGCAGGTCCGCCGGCCAGTATTTGCGGAATTTGCTGTCGTCATCCGAAAGGTAGCCAAGGGCGGAAATGTAGTTTGACAGCGCGTCGATCCAAACATACATCACATGGTCCTTATCAAACGGAACCGGGATTCCCCATTTGAAGGAAGAGCGGGATACGCACAGGTCTTCCAGCCCCGGAAGCAGAAAGTTGTTAAGCATTTCATTCTTGCGGGATTCCGGCTGGATAAATTCGGGATGGTCTTTGATATATTGGATCAATTGATCCGCATATTTGGATGCACGGAAAAAATAACTTTCTTCCTTCACTTTATGCACCTCGCGTCCGCAGTCCGGGCATTTTCCGTCCACAAGCTGGCGGTCCGTCCAAAACGCCTCGCACGGCGTACAATACCAGCTCTCGTATTCGCTTTTATAGATATCGCCCTGGTCATAAAGCTTCTGGAATATCTTCTGTACGCATTCCTCGTGGCGCTTGTCGGTCGTGCGGATAAAATCGTCGTTTGTAATATCCATCAGCTTCCACAGTTCCTTGATCTGCGCCACCACGCCATCCACATATTCCTTGGGCGACATGCCTTTTTCCGTCGCAATCTTTTCGATCTTCTGGCCGTGCTCGTCCGTCCCCGTAAGGAACATCACGTCATATCCGGTCTGACGCTTGAAGCGCGCGATGCTGTCTGCGGCCGTCGTGCAGTACGCATGCCCGATATGAAGCTTGTCGCTGGGATAGTAAATTGGTGTGGTAATATAAAATTTTTCGCTCATTTCCATGGCTCCTTTTTTCAGCATAATTTTTATTATAGCTTTTTGCGGCGTTCTTTTCAATACGGCACCCTTTTCCATACGCGAAGACCGCAAGCCCGCGCATAGAAAAGGCACAGCCCTACAGGCTGTGCCCTGGAATCCATTCCGACCGGGTTATCCTTTGATGATAACTCCCTCCTGATATACCGGAACGACGTCGAACATATCCTCACGCGTGCAATACTCCAGATCGTCATACAGCTTAAGCTGCTTCAAGTATTCAAACTGCGTACTGCCTTCCAGCGCCCCGAGAATATCGTGGTTCGCGTCGTGGTACAATTTCAGGGCAACTCTTCCCATATCGTCAAGCTCAATGTCGCCGCCTATCTTCAGCATCCGGTCAAGGATGCAGCCCATCGCAATAATGTCGTCCATTGAGAATTTCCGCTTCGTCCCCGCGCAAACCAGAACGATATCGCTTCCGAGGGACACCGCCTTTTTCGCAACCGCCTGCGCGTTGATGAAGGTGCCGATCAGGACGTTGTCCGCAGCCGCCAGTTCTTTAACCGCAATGGAACCATTGGATGTGGAATACAAAATAACCATATCCTGTACAACGTTTTGCGTATACTCCAAAGGAGAATTCCCCAAATCGAAACCGCCCACCTTCTGGGCCGCGATTTCCCCGCACAAAAGAACATTGCCCTCCGAGATCTTTTTGATCGCGGCAGCTTCGTTTGCCTCTCCTGTGGGAACTACCCTGTCGCACCCGTTTGAAATTGCCGTAATGATGGTTGCGGACGCGCGAAGCGCATCTACCATTACAGCCGTCCTGTCTTGCAATTCATGGATTGGCAGGTCCCGGAAGACCGCCGAACATACTACTTTCATAATTACCCCTTGCCTATGTTGTCTGATGCCTCATTTTACTATATTTTTCATCAAAATACAAGTATGCCGCTCACGAAAATGCTTTTCTTATGCGATTTTCATGAAACCCACCTTTACGACGCCAGTTTATTCGCGTTTTCCACTTCCAAGCGCGATTCCGTAAACCCTGTTTTTGGGAAGTCCGTATTCCTTCGCCACCTCCGCGGCTGCAGATTTTTTTGTCATCCCGCTTTGCAGCCGTTTTTCCACCTCCTGCGCGATCCGTTGCTCCGAGAGCTTTTCCGTTTCGGCCGGCTGCGGATCAATCACTACGACAAATTCGCCTTTTATAGCCTCCCTGCCGCCAAGCTCCGCCCTTGCCTCTCCCGCTGTCATGCGCAGGCTTTCCTCGTGGAGCTTGGTAAGCTCGCGGCACACGCATACCCGCGTTTCCGCGCCGCATATATCGCACACATCCGCAAGCAGCTTTAAAATACGGTTAGGGCTTTCATAGACGACGCAAGGAATGCCCTTTTCCTGGATTTCCTCCAGTTCGCGCCGCCGCGCCGCCTGTTTGGGACTCAGAAATCCCCAAAACAAAAAACGGGAACAATCCATCCCGGAAAGCGTCACCGCCGTGACCGCAGCGCATGCTCCCGGTATGCTTTCAACTTCAATCCCCTTTTCGATGCACCGCCGTACAAGCTCGTATCCGGGATCGGAAATGACGGGCGTTCCGGCATCCGAAACAAGCGCCACTTTTTTTCCCACGGCCAAGAGGCCGAGTATTTCCTCAAAACGCGCTTCCCTGCTGTATTCGTGAAAGCTCACCAGTTTATTTTTGATCGCATAATGGTTAAGAAGTTTTACCGTCCGCCGGGTGTCCTCCGCCGCGACCACGTCCGCTTCCCTGAGCGCCTCAAGCGCACGCAGCGTAATATCCCCAAGGTTTCCGATCGGTGTCGCCACCAGCAGCAGTTTTCCAACATCCATTTTAAATCCCGTCCCGATGATATATTTTCCTAATCTCGTCCGTTTCGCTGCCGTCCCCGCGGTACACCACCAGCGGCGGGAGGACTTCGATCCCTTCGCTGCCATCCTTTACCGCTGAAATCAGCACCTGTGCCGCCGGCCTGTCTACAAAGCTGTGGACAAAACGCACCTCTTTTGGCTCCAGCCGGTTTTCACGCAGGGCCGCGAACAGTCCGGCGGCACGCGACGCCCGGTGGATGCAGGTGAATCGCCCGCCGGAACGCAAAAGCGCGCGCGCAGAAGCGCAAAGCGCCGGAAACGTAATGGCGGCCTCGAACCGCGCGAGCCGGTGGGATTCGGTTTTGCTGCCGATACCGGCATTTTCCTTTTCATAAGGAGGATTCGAGACCACGGCGTCAAATTCGCCCGTAAGCAGGCGGCGCGCCTCGCGGATATCCCCGTGGATAATTTCGATCCGGTCCGTAAGCCCGTTCCTTTCCACACTGCGCCGCGCAAGGCTGCAGAGGGCTTCCTGCAATTCGAGCGCCTGTACGGAAATATCCTCCCTGCGTCCATAAAGCAGCAAGGGAAGAATACCCGTCCCTGTCCCAAGATCCGCTACGCGGGCGTTCTTTTTCAGGCGCACAAAATCTGCCAGCAGGACCGCATCCGTCCCGAAACAAAACAATTCGGTATCCTGTATGATGGAAAGCCCCTTCAGTTGAAGATCGTCGATTCGTTCCATGGGTGTATTATACCATATCCTTCTGCCATACCGCGTAAAAACCGAAAAAAGAGACCCGCGGAATGCAGGTCTCTCCTGTTTCGTGTTGTCTACTTTCGCTTACGCCTCGGAAATCGCTTCCACAGGGCACGTAGCAGCACAAGCACCGCAATCGATGCACTCGTCGGCGTTGATCTGATACTGATCGCCTCCGTCGGAAATCGCGTTTACCGGGCAGTCTGCCGCGCAAGCTCCGCAAGAGATGCAAGCGTCCGAAATTTTGTATGCCATGTCCTTTCACCTCCATACTTAATACAACTCTATTCTACCCATCCACCCATAAAAAATCAATAGTTTTATTTGCCTTCCGGCGATTTTATTTCTCTGTCCGCCGCGGTTTCTTTTCCTTCCTTCTTTTTCCCTTTTCTCGGCCCCGCGTCCTTCACGCGGATCTCGGAATGATCGTAAACCACAAATTCAAACGTTCCGTCTTCAAGGGGCATTTTCACCTTTACCTTGCCGGTGAGCGCATTGGCATCCGCCACTTCGCCCGGACCGTCCGGCGTTTTCACGGCGTGGCCGACACGCGGCAGCTTGCGGCACATATCGTGGTAGTGTTCCTGCTCGTAATTAAGGCAGCACATCAGCCTGCCGCACAGCCCGCTGATTTTTGTCGGAGAAAGGGATAGGTTCTGCTCCTTCGCCATCTTAATCGAAACCGGCTGGAAATCCCCGAGAAACGCGCTGCAGCAGCACGGACGGCCGCACGGGCCGAGGCCGCCGATCTTTTTGGCCTCATCGCGCACGCCGATCTGCCGGAGCTCGATACGCGTCTTGAATACGGATGCCAGGTCTTTGACAAGCTCCCGGAAATCGACCCGCCCCTCGGCGGTAAAATAAAAGATGATTTTATTGCCGTCAAACGTATATTCAACGTCGATCAGCTTCATATCCATCTTATGCTTCGCGATCCGTTCACTGCAGGTCCGGAAGGCTTCCCTTTCCTTCTGCTTGTTGGCCTCGATTTTTTTGAGGTCCCTCTCGTCCGCTTTACGCAATACCTTTTTCAGCGGCTTTGTGACCTGGCTTTCCTCTACCTCGCGCGGCGCGAGCACCACTTCGCCGAATTCCACGCCCCGCGCGGTTTCAACGATCACTTTATCATCCAATTGCAGCTCCAGCTTGCCTGGATCGAAATAATATATCTTTCCTACTTCGGCAAACCTTACGCCGATAATAAAACTCATAGAATAACCTCCAATATGTGAAAAAGCATACTCTCAAGAGCAAGCTTCGCATTCAGCCCCGCGCACTGTGCACGCTTTACCATGCCGTCAAACAATATTTGCTGCGTGTTCACCAATACAAAATCCCGCAGCTTTGCGTGCCGGGAAATTTCCGGCAGCTTATCCTCATTGACCAGTACCTCCCCCGTGTGTTTATAAAGCAATACGTCGGCAAGGTACTGTAATGCCGCCGTAAGGCACAGGTCTACGGCGCCCTCATGCTTTGTGAAAAGCTCCAGCGTAGCGCTTGTCGCCATATTTTTGGCTGTAAACAGGCGGTTTAAAGCGAGGATCATATCATCCCTTATCTCGAAAAAACCCTTCCCGAGATACGCCGCCGCCAAATGATAATCTCCCTTTGCGGCGCCGGCGAGAACGCGTGCACGCAGCGTGGGCAGATTTTGCTCTTCGTGCAGCAGTTTTTCCGTTTCCTCGCGGGAAAATGACATCTTTAAAATTATACACCGGGAAAGAATGGTAGGCAATATATTTTTGGTATTCTGCGCTCCCAGCATAAATACGGTGTGGCCCGGCGGCTCTTCGATCACCTTCAGGAGGGCGTTTTGGGCCTGGGGCGTCATCGCGTCCGCGCGGGCAATGACAACGGCTTGATACCCGCCTTCATATGGTTTCTTGGCGACCGCCGCAGGAATCTCGCGCACATCGCCGATGCTGATAGTGCTCTTGGCCGGTTCAATGATGAACAGGTCCGCATGGTTCCTGTGCAAATATTTCAGGCAGCCAGGGCAGGCTCCGCAGCCCGTTCCGTCCTTACAGAACACGTGCAGCAGAAATTCATCGATCTGCTCCTGCGTCGCTTCAGGCGACGATCCCGCGATCAGGTAAGCTCCTGCGATGTTTCCTGTTTTCAGCGCATTTTCCAGTATCTCATTCATTGCAAAAGCCGTTTTCCCTGAGGATTTCTTCCATTTTTGTGCGCACAATATCCTGCGTCGCGTATTTGTCTCCCGAAGCGTCGATGCGGACGATGCGGTCCGGGTACATCTCCGAGAACTTCACAAAACCGTTGTAAAGCATGATATAAAACTCTTCTTCCTGTGTCTCGAGCCTGTCATGCACGCGCTTTTTGCTCATCCGTTCAAAGGCGAGGTGCGGCGGAAAATCAAGGAAAAACGTTTTGTCCGGCATCATATCGCCCATCGCAAAGCGATTGATATCCATCACGGCCTCGATCCCAAGACCCCGGCCCACTCCCTGATAGGCGAGGGACGAATCGATAAAGCGGTCGCACAGGACGATCTGCCCGTCCCGCACGGCGGGGGCAATCACTTCTTCCACATGCTGCGCGCGCGCGGCGGCATACAGCAGGGCCTCCGTCCTGTCGCTCATTTCCCTGTTTTCAATATCGAGCACGAGGTCCCGTATCTTTTCGGAAATATTGCAGCCTCCCGGTTCGCGCGTGAGAACTGGGCAAATGCTCCATTCCTCTATCAGGTATTCCGATAAAAAGCGCATCTGCGTGCTTTTTCCGCAGCCGTCTACTCCCTCAAATGTAATAAACAACCCTTTCAAACTTATATGTCCTTTCCTAAACACAAGCAATTTCTATTTCATTGCGGTAAATACCGAAAAGGCCGTATCCACGGTTTCTCAGTAATACCAGGTAATCCACCATGTCTTCCGTTATTTTCTGCCCGGGCAGGATCACCGGCACGCCGGGCGGATAGGCCCCCGCGGGCGCCGCCGCAATGCATCCGATGCCCTCCTCCAGAGGCACACTGCGCCGTTCGGCAAAAAAGGCTCTGCGCATGGGCATCGAAACCTGCGGCAGGTATACCTGCTTCAAATCCTCCGCCGTCATCATCCGGCGGATCTTATAGTTCGATCCTTTGATCTCTGAAAGCGCCGCTTTCAGCAGTTCAAAATCTTCCGCCGTATCGGCAGCCGTGCAGATCAGCACAATATTGGCGATATCCGCAGTTTCTACGGCAATTCCTTTTTCCTGCAGGAAGCGCGCCGCGCCAAAACCGCTTACGCCGCGGTCCGTCACATCGATCACAAGCCGCAGGATATCCCGGTCGTAAGCTCCCGTTTGCTTTGGAACATCCTGAAACACGCACCTGTATCCCCCAAGCGCTTCGATCCGGCGCATATTCTCTTCTACAAGCTGGATCGCTGTGTTGAGTTTTTGCCTTCCCTCCTCTCGCATGAATCCAAGCGCATAGTCGGCCGAAGCCAGCAAGAGATAGGAAGGACTCGTCGTCTGGAGCATATTGAGCCGCGCCTGAATAACCTCCGGCTGAAGGCCCGATTCCACTCCGGCATTCAGCACGGCGCACTGGTTCATCGCGCCAAGCGTCTTGTGCAGGCTGCACGTCCAAACGTCACATCCCGCAGGCGCGGGCGCTGTGGGCAGCAGGTCCGAAAAATCAAAAGCGGCGGCATGGGCGGCGTCGCAGATCACCTTCATCCCCGCTTCGTGCGCCACCGCGCAAATGCCGTTCAGGTCCGCGCACAGCCCGTAATAGTTCGGATAGGTCAGGTAGACCGCTTTTGCCTTTTTATGGAGGGCCACCGCGGAGGCGACGTCCTGCACGCTCACCACGCAGGGCACATCCGTTTCCCGTGCGGACGGATAGACAAAAACAGGCTTCACATCCGCCATAATAAAGGCATTCACTGCGGAAAGGTGAATATCCCGCGCGACGATCACCGTGTCCCCCGGCTCCAAACCCGAAAGCACCGCCGCCTGCACGCCGCATGAGCTTCCGTTTACCAGGAAATAGCTTTCGCGCGCACCCGTATATTCCGCATGCAGCTCCTGCGCTTCCCTAATCGCGCTTTGGGGATGGTAGAGGTTATCCGCCCCCGGAAGCTCCGTGATATCCAGAGTGTTTACCGCTTCAGGCAAAAAGCCCGCCTTCCCTTTATGGCCGGGCATACAAAAACGCGACCGCGCCTCTCCGGAAACGCGGTCCAGCATTTCTACGATCGGTGTCTTCATCGCGCCGGCCTCCTTCTATCGTGCCTTCAGCTTCTCTTTCAATGTCTCCGAGGGGCTGAATAAAATCGCAATATCGCCGCAGTCAACGACATAGGCGTCCTTCTTTTTACGAAAGGTATATTTATATTTTTTCCGTCCGGCAAGCTCTTTTTCCATCGCTGGGTAAACATCCATTTTCCTGATGTTGCGCAGCGGAACCGTGGAAAGTTCTTTTTCGCGCGCACCGATCCTGCGGCCAAAAAGTATCTTGCCTTCCCCGATCACATAAACATAATCCGTCATATAGCGCTTGACAACGAAAAATCCCGCGAGCACAACGATCACGAAAGCAAAAAGCTGCAACCACGGAAGGTTCAGAAGAAATCCGATAAACGACAGGATAAACATCGTTGCCAGAATTGCCCCGACAATCGCGAACGTAATCAATATTCCTGCAAGCGTCCCTATTTTTTTATGGGCCATCTCCTCGCGGTACATAGTAAACTCCCTTCAATTCCTACCGTACATCATATCAAAAAACCGCTTTTTCCGCAAGCCGGGCGGGCGGCGCCCGCCGCTCAGCTTTTCAGCTTTTTGATGGTCTCCACAGGGAGCGTGGCCTCTACGTGCACACCATCGGGCCGGTAGTCCATAGCGACATCTTTGCCATCCCGGTTCACAAGCGCAAGCAGGTCGCCGCGGTCATACCCGAGCGTCCCGCAATAGGTCATAAGCTGCGGCGCCAGTTTTTCCGCGACAAGGGAAAGCAGCGTCCTGAGCCCCTCTCCTGTTTTCGCGGAGATATAAACGGTATCCTGTCCCGCCGCAGGCACTTGAGCAAGCCGGTCTGCCTTATTCATAACCAAAATTTTAGGCGTTTCGTTGGCATGCAGGGAAGAAAGCAGTTCGCGGACCACCTCCATCTGCCCTTCCGCATTCGGGCTGCTTGCATCCGTTACAAGGAGCAGCAGGTCTGCGCGCGTCACTTCTTCCAGTGTAGAGCGGAACGCACTCACAAGGTCATGCGGCAGCTTTTCGATAAAGCCCACCGTATCCGTAAACACCGTTTCCCCGACATCGGGCAGTACGACCCGCCGCGTAACAGGGTCGAGGGTCGCAAAGAGTTTATCCTCCGCCCGCACTCCGGCATTCGTAAGGGCGTTTAGCAGGCTCGATTTCCCGGCATTGGTATATCCGACGAGTGCAACTTCCTTCACGTCGTTTTCCCGCCGCGCGGTGCGGCGAAGCTCCCGCTGCTCTGCAACCTTATCGATTTCCTGCTGCAATTCAAAAATCCGGCGGCGGATCCTTCGCCGGTCGATCTCGATCTTTTTTTCCCCCGGTCCGCGCGTGCCGATACCGCCCCCGAGCCGCGACAGGGATACTCCCTCGCCCGCAAGCCGCGGAAGCGTATACTGCAGCTGGGCGAGCTCCACCTGCAACCGTCCCTCTCGCGTACGCGCATGCGCCGCAAAAATATCAAGGATCAGCATCGTCCGGTCTACGACCTTCACCCCCAACGTTTCCTCGAGGTTACGGGTCTCGAGCGGGGAAAGCTCGTCGTTCATGATCGCAATATCCGCATCCAGAGCGGACATTTGCAGGGAAAGCTCCTGTGCCTTGCCCTTACCGATATAGTAGGCCCGGTCGCGGTCCCTGTTTTGTGTGACGCTGCCTACGACCTCTGCGCCCGCAGTCTCCGCGAGGCGCGCAAGCTCTTCCATACTCTGCTGCAGGGCGTTCAGGCCGACGAGGACTGCCCGTTCCGGGGCATCCTCCGTCTCGTGCATGCGCACAAGATTCTGGGTCCGCTCCGTAGCTGCCGCAATCTCATACATAAGCGCCTGCTGCGGGATACGCCCCGGGCGGAACGGCCCGGTGACCTTTGCCTGATCAAGCGTTTCGCCAATGAATCCGACACACATGGCCGCCGCTTTCCCGTCTTTTACGGAAACCGCCGCCATCGCGTCGAACCTGCTTGAGATCAGCGAACCGATATCCACATTCGACAGCATCGGGCTTCCGCCCGGGTGCGTGTGTATCGCACGGATGCCGGATACGCCCGCCGATCCCCGCCGGACACGCATGTAGGGCAGCTTCACGCTTTTATCCGTCCCCACCGAAACATCAAGCACCCTGCCGCCCCGCGACAGGAATACGGAGATTTCCTTGCCCGTGACTTCCGTAAGGCGAGCCATTTCAAAAAGCATATCCTCCGAGGCAAATTCCTGTGGGGAAAGCTTAAATTCATACAACCCTTTCAATTCTTCTACGGTCCGGGAACGCAGCCCCGCCGTATTTCCATGTATTTCATTCATATTATTGATTATACCAGAAACAAATGCCTTTTGGCCGCATCTTGGCATTTTTTTGTTAAACGGCCTTTTCCCGGTCCGTGCCGCAAAAAATGCGCGCAAACGTGATGTTCCCAAGATAAAACCGTTTCATTCTCCCCCATAAACATGCCGTGTCCGCGAAAGATGGCCCTGCATTCCGGCAAAAAAATATCCGGTGGAAAGCGTACCTGCCTTCCCCCCGGATATTTTTTTGCAGTCCGAAGTTATTCCTGCACCGGCTCCGGTTTGCTTATGATCCCAAAACCGCAAAAACGGCGCGGCAGGCAAAAGGCTTTACCCCCGGCGCCTACTCCAACAACCCCCGCGCAGCCGCATAGATCGTTTCCACCTGCGGAACGGCCCGCGCTTCCAATTCCGGCGAATACGGGATCGGCATATCTTCGCCCGCCAAACGGCTGACGGGTTTCTTAAGATGGAAAAACGCTTCGCTTTCCGCGACTACGGAAGCGACCTCCGCGCCCACGCCGAAGTTCTGTACGCTCTCGTGGGCGACCAGCACCCGGCCCGTCTTCTTGGCCGAACTTACGATCAACTCCGTATCCAGCGGGGAAAGCGTTCTTAGGTCAAGCACCTCCGCATCGATTCCGTCCCGCTCGAGCATTTCGGCCGCACGGAGCGCTTTCTGCAGGGTCATGGAATAGCTGATAATCGTCAGGTCCCGTCCTTCGCGCTTAATATCCGCTTTTCCGACCGGAAGAATATATTCCTCTTCCGGCACCTCGCCCTTCGTTGCATAGAGGAGCTTATGTTCAAAAAACAGAATCGGGTTGTTCTCCCTGATTGCCGCTTTTAAAAGTCCCTTGGCGTCATACGGCGTCGACGGCATAACGACTTTGAGCCCCGGCACATGGCAGAACCATGCCTCGAGGCTTTGGGAATGCTGCGCCGCCGCGCCCGTCCCGCTTCCGGCAGGCGCCCGGACGACGAGCGGTATCTTTACCTGTCCGCCCATCATAAAACGCTGCTTTGCCGCCTGATTGCATATAAGGTCCATCGCGCATGTAAGGAAGTCGGAAAACATGATTTCCACAATCGGGCGGTAGCCCGCCATTGCCGCGCCAACCGCAACGCCTGTGAATCCGCCTTCCGAAATCGGCGTATCCATCACACGTTCCGGTCCGAATTCTTCAAGGAGCCCCTTCGTTACATTGAAGCACCCCCCAAACGTCCCCAGGTCTTCCCCGATCAGAAACACCTTTTCATCCCTGCGCAGTTCTTCCCGCAGCGCATGGGAGACCGCCTGCAAATAAGTGATTTCGCTCATATGTTTTCCTCCGTTGCAAAAACAAGCTCCTTCGCTTCCTCAAACGTCAGCGCTTCCGCCGCCTGCGCATATTCTACCGCTTCCTCGCATTCCCGCTCCACCTGCGTTTCAATGGCGTCGATCTCCTGTCGTGAAAAGCCGTGCTCCACCATATAGCCGGCAAAGGAAACGATCGCGTCCTTCTTCTTCCATTCCTCTTCTTCCTCACGCGTACGGTATTCCCGTTTATCGCTTCTGGAATGACCCATATAGCGATATGTTTTCGCTTCAATCAGGGTAGGACCTTCCCCGCGCCGCGCCCGCCCGGCAGCCTCGCTCACAGCGTCCATGACCGCAAGAACGTCCATTCCGTCCACGATCACTCCCGGAATCCCGTATGCCTGAGCGCGGACCGCAACATCCGGGACCGACACGCTTTTCGATACGTGTGTCGACATCCCATAGAGGTTGTTTTCACACAGATATACGATAGGCAGCTTCCACAGCGCCGCCATATTCAGCGCCTCATGAAAAAGACCGGAATTCGAGGTCCCGTCTCCAAAATAATCCAGGATCACTTTCCCGTTCTTTTCTTTCTTGATGGCAAGCGCAACGCCCGTCGCAATAGGGATCGAGGGCCCCATAACGCCATTCGCTCCAAAGTTCCCCGTCGTAATATCCACGATGTGCATGGAGCCGCCAAGCCCTTTGCAAAAACCGTCCCGCTTCCCGAGAAGCTCGCACATCATACGCCGGAGGTCGGCTCCTTTGGCGATACAGTGCGCATGCCCCCGGTGGCAGCTCATAATATAATCGTCCGGCCGCAACGCATTTACGCCGCCGGCCGCCGTCGCTTCCTCACCGATCGCAAGGTGGGCCGTACCGTGGATCATCCCCTTCATAAACATTCCATTCACACATTCCTCAAATGTGCGTGAACTGAACATCTGGTAATATATTTTTTTCATCTGTTCTTTGGTCAGGTTCATGCTTTTCCATCCTCATCTGTTTTTTGCGCGCTGTTCATATGTATTCTGTTTTTCCCGCGTAATTCCATGCATTCGGCCAATATCTCGAGAATACACATTTCGGCCGTGCGCTTTGACGTATTTTCCCCATAAATAAGTTCCGAGAACACCGCTGTTAAAAGCACGACATCGGATATCCGCGCAAGGGGAGATGCCGGAAAATTGGTGATACTGATTACCTGCGCGCCGTTCGACTTTGCGTACCGCGCCATCCGCAGCGTTGGATCCGATTTCCCGGAATGTGACACTGCGAAAAAAACATCGTTTTCTTCAAGGCGGAACGCCATCGCGGCTGTGAAGGCCACATCCTCTGAAAATTGGATCGGAATCCCGAGCTTTGCAAGCCTGTATTGTATCGCGCGCGCCACTATGCTTGAATCTCCTGCGCCGTACACAAGGCACGTTTGCGCGTGGATCAAAGTGTCCGCGGCGGATTCGATCCTTTTTCCGCTCAGGGTTTTCGCGGTGTCTTCGAGTCCCTGCGCAGCGGAATGAAATACCTTTTCAATGATTTTATCCGTCGTATCGCCCTTTTGTATCCCATCATAAAAAGTAAAGTCCCGTTCACCGTCCGCCTTGCCCAGCACATGCTTCAATTCCGGGAACCCGGTATAATCCAGCTTCTTCGCAAGGCGCGAGAAGGTAGGCTCGCTGCACTGTGCGCGCTGCGCGACCTTCGCAATGCTGGAGGTCCGTACGAACTCCGGATCCTCGATCAGCAGATCCGCGGCTTTTTTCTCGGCCGATTTCAGCGTATCATAAACCGAAAAAAGCCGAACGACACAATCGTGCGGAATAATCTCCAGGCTCTTTTTACTGATTTGCATAAAACAGGCTCCTTCCCTGCAAATTCAAATACATATTCCTGATTTTGCAGAAACCGTATACCTCATTGGCCCGGCTTGCATCCGTCCGCCCGATCCGCAATTCCCGCACCCCGCAGGGTTACAGCGCTCTCAGTAGCGCAGACGTCCGGTTACAGTTCCATACGCATCTTTTTGTAATTATAGGGAAAACCGCTTTCTCTTGTCAAGTATGTTTTTTATCGCATAATCCTTTATTCTTTGCATTTTTTCCTTCATATTTGAATTTTTCACTGTAAATCCTATGCTTTCAATTTTCAAATATCTATTTTTATAAGTGTAAATATATTGTGAATCTTCACTCCATGCTGTGTATGATACGGATGCCCCGCCAGAAAAATTCCGGATCGCTCAGGAAATGATTGGAGAAAGAGTTGCATTCGTCAATATCAAGACGGCTTGAAAACCGTTTGAAGCTGACGGGAAATCATTCCGGGAAAATTTTGCCCAAAAAAAGCCGGACTACAATTCAGTCCGGCTTCGCCTCCCCTGAAATTTTTTAGATTTTAAAACAAAGTCCGCGGAGTCCTTTTCCCGCGTCCGGCCATTTTCCGCTTTTCTGTTTTACCGCCGGCCGGGAAGGATTTCATCCATAGCGCTTTGGAATTGACATTCTTCCCGTTCCATAAGCTTTTTCCATATGTGCGCAAATTCCGGGAACCGCTTTTGCCGCAGAAGCATTTCTGCCTGTGCAATAATTGCGGCATACTCTTTGTGGAGGCTTTTCCCCTTTATCCGGAACAGCACGAACGAATAACCCCACGCCAGCAATTCCCTTAGTCTTCTGTAGCATTCCCGGACAAAACTCAAAGGGCAATGTTCTTCAATAAATCCGAGATAGGCCTCAAAGCAAAGATAGCTCTTTCCATCCCTTTGTATCCGCTCAAGGCCATCCGCGAGGGCACTTTTTTCCGCTTCTTTGGCGTGGTTTAATGTATAGAGGGATATTTGTTCAATTGTCAGTGCGAGCAATTGCAGGCTTTCCCGGTAAAGCCGGATCCCTTCCCATGTCCCTGTCTGTGTGAAATCGACCTTCGCCGGCTCCCGGCATACAAGCGTTCCTTTCCCCTGGTAAGACTTCGTGAGCCCCATACTTTCCAGAAGCCCAAGGGTCCGGCGCACCGTATTCAGGCCTACGCCGTAAGAGTTTGCCATTTGCTGAAGCGAAGGCAGGTAACTGCCGACCGGGTATTGTCCGTTCATAACTCCGCGGATGATATGTGAGGCCAGCGTATACCGCAGCTGCGGCCTTTGACGGTAAATGCTCCAACGGAAAGGAACGGGCTCAGCATCCGCCAGCGAATATTCGGTACGCGCCCGTTCGATAAATATAAGCAGTTCCTTTACTGCTGCATTGTAATCCGCTTCAAATTTCTGTTCCAGTTCGGAAACCGTTTCATTTTTGGTATCCGTTCCAGCGGCAAAGCAGTCTGCCCCCGCCTCCCGCCGGCCGCCCAAATAAGGAAACCGGATATACCGGATCATTTCCCAATAAAGATTCAGAACCAGTTCATTCTTCAGTGTGCCCAACACCAAAATATAAAATTTAACCGGCAGGGCGACAAAATCTGCGGACGTTCCCTTCAGGGTTCGGCGAACATCTTCCCAATCTTCTGCATTCCATTGCCGTATCCCGGTTTTCCAAAGAGGCTCGAATAGCAGTTTCCCCGACTGGAAGAGGTCGATAATTCCCTCTTTTCGGGGTGCGAAATACTCGGCGGCATTCTTCCGAAACTGCCCGGGGCGGGCTTTATAGACGACCTCCGCCGCCTTCCGCGCCGCAACTTTGATATACCCTCTTTTTTCCAGCAGCCTCAGCGCGGAACGAACCGTCGCGGGCGCCAACTGAAAAATCGCGCAAATTTTAAGAATAGAGGGAAGATGTTCCCCCCTGATATAAAAACCGTAAAGAATCCTGGTTTCATAATAGTCATAAACCAATTGATAGCGTCCGCTGTCGGTTTTCACCGTCTCACCCCTCCCTGATACGTTTTCAATTGTACCATATTGGGCCCGGTTTCTAAACCTGTTTATGACCGATCATCCTGATCCGGTTTTTTTATCAGATAGTGATACAGCAATTCCTTAAGTTTATTTACATCAAAGGGCTTTGGGAAATGGCCGTTCATCCCCGCGCGCAAGGCCGCGCGTACATCTTCGTCAAACGCATTGGCCGTCATCGCTATAATCGGCAATTTTTTTACATCCGTACGGTCCATTGCCCGGATCGCCTTCGCAGCTTCGTAACCGTCCATCCGCGGCATTTGGATATCCATCAAGACCAGGTCGTAATATCCTTCTCCCGATTTCGCAACTTTTTCAACCGCCTCTTCACCGTCGCAGGCCTGTTCGACCTCCGTCCCCATTTCTTCAAGCAGGGTCCTTGCAATTTCGCGGTTCATCACATTGTCCTCTACCAGCAGAACCCGTTTCCCACTATAATCGCCGAATGAGTCCGCCAGGCCGATCTGCCTTAAAGGATGCCTTTCTCCGCTCAGTTCATTGAACAGGTAACAAAGCTTTGAACGATACAGGGGTTTGCTCATAAACGCTGTTACCCCGGCGCTTCTGGCGTCGTTTTCAATTTCGATCCAATCATAGGCCGTCAGTACAACAATCGGGATTTCCGGGCCGATTTCCTTCCTGATTCTGCGCGCCGTCTCAACGCCGTCCATCCCCGGCATTTTCCAGTCTGCGATCACCAGCCCATACGGATCCGACGTGTTTTTTGCCTCCGCGACACATTCGACCGCCGCAGTTCCGGTTGTTACGAAGTGCGTACGCAAGCCGATTTCTTCGAGGAGCTCCGCAACGCTTTCACAGGTCTGCAAATCATCGTCCACAATCAGGCTGCGCATTCCCTTCCATTCTTCCGGGGCCTGTTCCTGCTGCGCATCCTGCGGCCGCAGTGGAAGCGTTACGGTGAAAACGGTTCCACGTCCCGGACAGCTTTCCACCTGAATATCTCCGTTCATCAGGTCTATTATATTCTTCGTAATCGCCATCCCAAGACCTGTCCCTGCAATCCTGCTGCTCGTAGAATCCTGCGAGCGCTCAAAAGGCTGAAAGAGCTTTGTCAAAAATTCTTCATCCATCCCAACGCCGGTATCCGCGCAGCGGAATACGTAATTCTGGTATCCCGTCCGCATGCATTTCTCCTGCCATAGTTCAACCCGGATGCTTCCTCCTTCCGGAGTATATTTAACGGAATTGCTCAAAATATTGATATAAACCTGCCGGATCCGAAGGGGGTCTCCGATCACCGCTTCATTTTGCATCCTGATGATTCGGACATTCATCTCCAGCCGCTTTTCTTCCACCTGGGGATATACCAGTTCCACGGCGTCCGTTGCCAGATTTGCCAAATTGAACGATTCTTCGCGCAGGGAGAGCTTGCCGTTTTCAATTTTGGACATATCCAGGATGTCATTAATCAAGCTCAAAAGGTGACGGCTGGAAAGATCGATTTTTTTCAGGCATTCCCGCACCCGTTCGGGATCGTCCGTATGGTTCGAGGCGATGGCCGTCATGCCTACGATCGCATTCATCGGCGTCCGGATATCATGGCTCATATTTGACAGAAAGCTGCTCTTGGCGTCGCTCGCAGCTTTCGCACGCTCCAGCGCACTTTGGAGCGCCTCTCGCCGGCGCTGTTCCTCATAGCGCTGTTCATCGATGCGGCGCGAAATAAGAATCGCCAGCTTATCCCCTGAATAAGGGTTATTTACATAAATGATCTGCGTTGACGTCCAATGGTACTTTCCGTCCGCAAGCATTTGCTTCGCTTCCAGGAAGACCTCGTTTTTTTCTTCGCCGAGCGTCCGGCGGAGGTTTTGCGGTGCAAACCGCCGGACGAATTCCTCCTCGTGATCCGAATGAAATGTAGGTTTCATTTCTTCAAAAAGCTCGCCGTAGGTTTTTTGCTTGCCCAAACCGAGCATCAGGCCGGATTTCACATAGATAAAATTGACCGTGTCCTGTGTCAGGTTGATGCTGATGATTATGGGATACGCGTTGGAGATCGCCCCCACCAGAGTATGCCGTTCCTGCAGCTTCTCCCGTTCCCTTTCTTCTTCGGCCAGCTTCTGCCCTGTGATATCATGGATCGCCGTAATGAAAACCGGGGTGCCGCTGTCGTCCAGCGTTTTTTCTACGATTCCGGCAGCCCAGAAAAAATCTCCGGTCTCCTTCTGAACACGGACCTCGAAGATGCTTTTTTGTCCGCCGCCCGCCGTTTCCCGGAAAAGCGCTTCCATTCTTTCATAATCGTCCGGGCAGATCACGTCCCGCAGGCATTTCCCATCCAGGGCGTGCTCGGGAACAGGCTCCTGAAATCCAAGCAGGCGCAGCCCCTCCCGGTTCAATTGCAGAAAATAATAAGGGTATTCTACACCGATCAGCGCGATCCCTTCCGGGACGGCATTATACAGGTACCCGATATACTCCGCCTGATTTTTCAATTTTTTATTCGCTTTGTTTGCATAGTGAAAATAAAAAATAATCAGCAGGAAAATCCCCAATATAATGCTGAAAATCAAAACCATGGAGCGTTGCAGGATTTCATTCGTCTGCGCGTTCACCACTTCTGTCGGTATAATCGACATAAAATACCAGTCCGATTGCAGGCCCAGCGGGGTATAACAGAAAACAGTTTCCTGATCCTGATAATCGAAAACCGCCCAGCCCGTATCGGAATTTTCCAGCGCCTGCGCAAACCGCGCCAGGCTTTCCGGATCGTTTTGGGATGCGGACAGGATATCGAATAAGTTCTGCACCGTTTTATTGCTGTTCGGATGCGGCGAACGGATTAATACGTCCCCCTCCGTATTCACCACATAGGAAAATCCGCTGTCATGATAAAAGGATAGGCTGAAGCTGTCCACAATGTTACCCACTTCATATTCTTTTACCAGATATCCCCGGGTACCGTCTTTCAGCCCGACGGCCACAAACAGGTCGAAAACATTGGCGCCCGTCACGCTGCTGATGTGGGGATCAATAATGCCCGCAGCCTCGTTTCCATACCCGGCTGCCAGCATTTCTTCCACTTCTTCGTCTGCTTGCGCCCCCGCCGGAATACAGGTCCCGTCCGGCAGATACAGGCTGATGCTCTCGTCTGCCAGTGCATATCCGCCCAAAATCCGTTCCAGCCCGTCCCGCTGCCCGGACGAAAAATTTTTCACATGTCCGGCGGCCGTTTCCATCGATTCATACGCATTGCGCAGTTGGATTTTCAGAGTGCTGCATCCCTGCTGGGTGCTTTCCATGATTGTCTCGACGGATTGTTCCCACAGCTGCCCTTCCACATCCCGCACAAAAAAAAGGGTCAGTATGCTCAGCACTGCGCCAACAAGAACAGCTGCCAGTACCATTTTCTTTTTTGCGCTCCACGCGTTACTTTTCACGAAGGGCTCCTTTCTTCCGCCGCCTGTTCGTCCATCCAGGCCATAGCCTTTTCAAGCGGCTGGCCGGAAAGCAGCTGCCGGGATACCTCGGCGGTCAGATTCCAGATCGGCAAATCAAGAAGTTCGTCCGATCCAATTACGGTCCTGTCTGCTTCGTAACAGGGGATCAACGGCTGTATCTCCGCTACCGTCGAGGGCGCTCCGCCCTCCAACGGACTGAACGAAGCCTGCTGATCGGCAAATTTCCGGATGTTTTCCGCACGCGTAAAGTATTCGACAAATTTAACCGCGGCCTCCTTGTGTTCACTGGCTGCATTAACTCCCAAACGTGTATCCGCATTGATAACAACCAGCGCCCCATCCTGCAAAACCGGATAAGGAGCTACCTCAAAATCAAAATCCGGCTGCATCTCTTTTACGCGTCCGGCAGCCCAGGCGCCTGTCAGCATGAAGGGGGACTCCCCTTTCACGAATTCTTCGAGATCATCCGATGTTTTTTTCGTTTGCAGCGCTTTTTCCGCATCGATATAACGCTTCTCCAGAAATTCTTCCGCAAGCGCAAAGCCTGAATCCAGATATTGGCTTAACTGTGCCGTCCCGCTGTTCAGTTCCCCGAACACTTCCGCCTCGCGGTTTTCCCTGTATGTGGAATAAAAGCTTTGGCCGATAGCCAACGTTTTCAACGAAATATCGTTATTGGCAATGACCGGCGTGATTCCCTGTTTTACAAAGTAATCGCAAACATCCTCCCATTCCCCGAGGTTTTGAGGAATTTTTTGCCGGTGCTCCCGCAAAAGGTCCTTATTGCAGTAAAGGCCGAAAACAGATACCGTAGTCGGCACTCCATAAATTTTTCCATTTTTTCCGTCATCTGGCCAAGCATCTGGTCCGTATAGCCCGGGATGCTGCTGAGGCCCGATAAATCGGCAAGCCGCCCTTGTGCGCCCAGTTCCAATACGGCGTCATGGTTCACCATGAATACATCGTCGCCTTTTCCGGAATCCATCCGCTTTTCCAGCGCCTCAAAATAATCGGTTCCCTTCAGGCTTTCATACGAGACCCGGATACCGGGATTTTCCGTCATAAAGTCCGATATGATTTTTTCAATTACCGTGACGTTTTCCGGTTCATACTTATTGCCGAAAAAAGTAATAGTCGTGATCGCTTCCGCCGGCATTTGATAGTTTACGACCTCGTTTTTCACTCCGCACGCGGCAAATGCAGCCATGCCGACCATACAAGCCGCGCATAACGCGATCCTTTTTTTCCCTCTCATCCCGGATTTCCCCTTCCCGTTCAGTCCGGCGGCCATCCCGCGGCGCTTCTCCGGACTTCGTTCCGCAATATAAAATACCATTCCGGTTAAATATTGTTTTGGTTTGATTTCTGCCTGATTTTTTGAGACCGGCGGTAAATACAGGCGTAACTCTGCCCATATATGTTTCAATTTATTTTAACATATGTCATAAAGCCGTGCAATCCCCTCACCGCTTTTAAGGTCACCAATAAAACAAAAACCGGATTTATTCCGGTTTTGCAGGTTTTCTGCTGTTTTTAATGCAGGAAAGAGCGCGCGCATCTGCACCGTGGATTGCGCTCATGGCCGCCGTCAGGGTCACGGCTCCCTCACGGCTCCCGGCGTCAAACTGCATATATTCCCGCCGCAGGCAGTGGCGCTGTGCGTATTGCTATCGATTGTACTTTTGTTCCGCGGCCTGTATAATATTGATATCTGAAAAAGGAAGTCATTTATGATGAACGCGCAAATTGTTCTGGAAAAAACAATATCATCGATCCAGGAGGCGGGTCTTAGGCCTTCCCTGCTGCTGCACGCCTGCTGCGCTCCCTGCGCAAGCTATGTGCTGGAATATCTGTCTCCTTATTTTGATATTTCCATTTTTTATTTCAATCCGAATATCTATCCGCCGCAGGAATACTCCCGCCGTTTGGAGGAACTGCGCCGGATGCTCAAAGACATGGACAGTACTGCGGTGCTGATCGAGGGCGCCTATGAGCCCCATATTTTTTCCAAAATTGCCCATGGCCATGAAAGCGACGCCGAACGCGGGCCGCGGTGTTCGCTTTGCTATGCACTGAGGCTGGAAGAAACGGCAAAGCAGGCCGCGAAGGACGGATTCGACTATTTCGCCACTACCCTCAGCATCAGTCCGCACAAGGACGCCGCGAAGCTGAACGAACTTGGCCTCGCTCTGTCCGCCAAGTACGAGGTAGATTACCTCGTGTCCGATTTCAAGAAGAAAAACGGATACCTCCGCTCGCTGGAGCTTTCCCGGCAATATGGCCTTTACCGGCAGGAATATTGCGGCTGTATGCACTCCATGCGGCCGCAGGGCTAGCCCCCTCCAAGCCTGCGGCGGCCGGCAAAACCTGTCTTTCCGGGACTGGAAGCAGCCCTCACGTGCCGGGCTGCCGTTTCCTTCAATGGGTGCCGGGAAGGATAAAAAGGGACCCGGCGGAGCCTTAAAGAATCCGCCGGGTCTGTGTCACATCCAAAGCATACCTTCTTTTATTCGCTGAACACATAGTCCGGCTGATTCATCGGCATGGCTTCCGGTCTTTCAAATGTACTTTCCATTTCATGGTACTTTCCGCTCTCAGCAGCGTCGTGAATCCCCTGCATGATCTCGAGCGCATGCAAAGCCATGTTCCCATTCGCCCGGTGCCGCCTCCCGGAACCGATAGCGGCACACATATCCGCAAGCCCAAGGATACGGCTGTTTTCGTTGTAGCCGAATACAGTAGGAATCTCCCGCCACGCGGTCGCTTCTTTTCGCGGCAGCGTGCTCGGGAAGCCGTTCCAATCGGCCTCGTCGCTGCGTCTGAGAAGAATCGGCCCTTCAAAAAGGTTCGGACCTGCGAGCGGATCGGCATCCGGAAGTGTAAGCGTTCCTTCCGTCCCGTATATTTCCAGCCGCGGGAGATGGGAATCCCAGATATCGAAGCTCGTGATAACCGTTGCAATCGCCCCAATATCGAATTCTACCGTTCCGGCGATGTGCGTAGGAACTTCGACGGCAACGAGTTCGCCAAAACACGGCTCGCTTGTGATGCGCCTCTGCCCGAATGTTTTTTGTACAGAGCCGCAGACCCGTCTCGCAGGCCCCAGCAGCGAAAGTAATGCCGTCACATAGTACGGACCCATATCATACATAGGACCAGCCCCAGGCTTGTAATAAAACTGCGGGCCGGGATGCCAGATTTCATGTCCGTGGCAAGTCATAAACGCCGTTGCCGCAATCGGCTTCCCAATCCATCCCTCATCGATCAGCTTGCGGCAGGTCTGCAGCCTTCCTCCCAGAAAAGTATCCGGCGCGGCGCCAACCCGCAGCCCCTTTTCCTGTGCCAGCGCAATGATCTCCTGCCCCTCCTGCGTCGTAACGGCAAGCGATTTTTCCGTATAAACGTGCTTGCCGGCTTTAAGGGCCATCATATTGACCGGGTAATGCGCATTGGGATTCGTAAGGTTGAGGATGACTTCGATCTCGCCGTCTGCCATAATGTCCGCAACGTCATCATATACTTTGCCGATTCCATATTTTTCAGCCTGGGCTCCGGCCCTTTCCCGGAGCTGGTCGCAAACGGCGACGATCTCAAGCACGTCATATTTTTTGCTGTTTGTCAAATAGATGTCACTGATATTGCCGCAGCCGACAACACCAACCTTTACCTTTTTCATTTCTCTTTACCTCGTCACTATTTTGCCGCCCAGAGCAGCGCGCGTCTTGTAACTTCCAGATTCGGTTTTTCCATAAAGTGGTTGATGGAATGTCCGCACGAATTATAAAAGACCCTTCCCTGCCCAAAATACTTCGTCCACATAACCGGCATATCGAAGACTCCATTTGTAATATGCGGACCGACCGCTTCCATAGAATCATTGAATTCGTTCTCGTCGAAATTCCATACGCCGTAGGTTGAGCCCAGATCGATGGACGTATCCCCAATCTTTGTGTAGGCTCCTTTTCCAATTGGCATCCGCGTCGTCGCGAGCACATGTACCGCCGGATCGACAAGCAGGTAATAATGCTCGGAAACCGTTTCAAAGTCTTCCAGTCCCTGCGTGATCGGATGGGTCTTGTCTGCATAATGTACCTGAAACCGCACATGCTGTCCGTTGGGATGGGCCACCCACTGGCCGCCCGTCATAAGCTGCCAATCCATGCAGTCATGGAAGGAATCGCACATCCCGCCGTGGCATCCGGCGATCCCCACGCCGCTCGCAACGGCTTTGATTACCGGGCCATGCTGCTGCGGCGTGATCTCGCCGTGGCTCCAGCACGGAACGATAATATTGAGGCCCATCAGTTTTTCTTCATCCTCAAAGGCGGAAAGCGTATCCGCCACCTCTACGTCAAAATCTTCCGATTCAAGAATGTCTTTATATGCGTTCGCAACCTGCTCCGGATCATGACCGTCCCAGCCGCCCCACACGATCAAAGCTTTCTTTTTCATGATTCATTTCTCCTATCTTTCGCGCTAAATATTTAAGTGTCCTTTTTCTCTTCTTGCCTTCAGCGTAATAAGCAACCAGGTAATTCTATTTTTATGCTGAAGTTATTCTAAATAGTTGTCCACGTTATCGATCGTCACCAGTTGGAAGGGAACATACGTTTCCGCCTCTACTTCTTCACCCTTTACCATCTTGTAGGCCATTTCCACCGCCATCGTCGCCTGGCCGTAAGCATCCTGGAATACGGTAGCGTCAAGCCTTCCGTCCTTTACCGCTTGAAGCGCGTCGGGAATTGCATCCACGCCTACAATAATCATGTTCTCCTTCATATTGTTATTCTCCGCGGCCTTGAGGGCGCCCATTACCATTTCGTCGTTCTGCGAGAAAATAGCGTTAATCTGGTCTCCATAAGACTGAATCCAATTTTCCGTAAGAGCCATCGCCTCTTCCCTCGACCAATGCGCCGTATCCTCCGCGAGCAGCGTCATATCCGGATATTTTTCCAGCACTGTATATGCTCCGTCGCTTCTCTTGATTTCAGCGGACTGCCCCGGATTTCCGTGAATCATGCAGAGATTCCCTTTGCTGCCCAGTTTCTCGGCAATAAACTCGATCGCAAGTTCCGAGGACTCTTCATCCCGCGACCCGACAAACACATCCGGTGCGGTGGTCGTAACCGAGTTTACATTAATAATCGGGATTCCGGCTTCCTGGGCCTTTGTGACTGCGGGCGAGCTGGCATCCGCGTCGCAGGGGTCCATAATGATCGCGTCGACTCCCTGAGCGATAAAAGATTCCACCTGTGAAATCTGCTTGTTTGCATCCATATCCGGATCGTTGCAGATCACCTCAATGCCGAGTTCGGCGCACTTGTCTTCGATTCCCTTCTGAATCTTTACCATAAATTCATTTGAATTTGTTATGGTTGTAAAGCCAAAGACCAATCCTTCTCCATCGCTCGCCGCCCCGGTTGCCGCCGCGCTTTCACTTGCCGTTTCCGGCTGTGCCGCAGGCGCGGCGCACGCTACGCATCCTATTACCGCAAATACAACAGCCATCATCAATACTACTATTTTTTTCATATTACCCTCCGTTATTTCTTATTGCTTCGTGATCCTGGTTACTTGGATTGCTTATCTTAAACTTTCTAAATATTTAATTTAACGACGCGCTTATCTCTTTTGCTTTGTTTTTACATCCAGCAGAACCGCGCCGATGATAATCAGCCCCTTGATGATCTGCTGATAGTACGACGATACGTTCAATAGGTCCAGTCCGTTATTGATAAAGCCAATAATCAGCGCGCCGATCAGCGTTCCCACCACCGTTCCAACTCCGCCGGAGAGGCTGGTTCCGCCTATGACTACGGCGGCGATCGCATCCAGTTCGTATCCAACGCCAATGCTCGGCTGCCCAACCTCTATGCGCGCGGCCTGCATCACGCCGGCAAGCCCCGCGAGCCCGCTGCAAATCACATATACGGACATCTTCACCCGGTCGACCTTGACGCCTGACGCGTAAGCCGCTTCCTCGTTTCCGCCGATCGCATACACATACCGGCCGTATTTCGTCTTGTTCAGCACGAACCACACGACCAGGAACACCGCCAGCATAATCAATATCATCACCGGGAAGCCTATTTGCCCTTCGGCTCCGCCGATCTCTCCATTGCCGATCCAGTTGAAGGAAGGATCAAGGTTGGAAACCGGACGGCCGTCCGCAATGAGCAGCGCGCCGCCGCGGGCAATTGTCGTCACTCCCAGTGTTACAATAAAGGAAGCGACATTGGCCTTGGCAACGATCACGCCGATAAAAAGTCCGAAGAGGACGCCTACGCCGATGCCGACCAGAACCGGTACGACTGTGGGATATTCCCCCGGATGCGCGAACATCGCCGCAGATACGCCGGTAATCGCCACCACCGCGCCCAGCGAAAGGTCGATCCCGCCGGTCAGCACCACAAAGGTCGCCCCAATCGCCAAAATTGCGCTGATCGAGATTTGCCTGAATACGTTCAGGAAATTCTTTATTTGCAGAAAGTTTGGCGTCGCAATGGATAAAACTACGATAAGAACGACAAGCGCGATCAATATCCCATATTTTGACAGCAGGCTTTTTGCGTCATTTCTTTTCAACATATTGCTCTTGGCATCTAAATTCCGAAACATTTTTTATCCTTTCGTCTTATTACAAGATATTTTTTACTGGGCGAATGCCCACTTCATGAGCGTCTCCTGGTTAAAGTCCTCCCTCCGGACTTCTCCCATCATCTCCCCTTCATGCAAAACGATGATCCTGTCGCACAGCCCCAATAGCTCGGGCATTTCAGAGGAAACCACGATTACCGCTTTTCCTTCCTCTGCCAGCTCGCAGATCAGCTTATAAATTTCCGCTTTCGCGCCGACGTCGATCCCCCGTGTGGGTTCGTCCATAATGAGTATTTCCGCTTCATCGAGGAGAAGCTTTCCCAGGACCACTTTTTGCTGGTTGCCGCCCGACAGGTTCTGGACAAGCTGCTCTTTCGACGGAGCTTTGATGGCCAGCAGCTCCATCATCTTGTCCGCAAGCTCCGCTTCCTTTTTATTCCCGACAACGATTCCATCGAAATATTTGTTCAGGTTCGATAACGTAAGGTTTTTTTTGATCGACATCGGCAGAACGAGGCCCACTCCTTTCCTGTCTTCATTTACGAGTCCGATCTTGTTTTTAATTGCGTCCCCAGGATGCCTGATTGTGATTTTTTCGTCCCGGATATAGAGCTCTCCCTCATCCAGTTTATCAATCCCGTAGATCGCGCGCATAATCTCCGTACGTCCCGCGCCCATCAGTCCCGCGAAGCCCAATATTTCGCCTTTTCTCAGCGAGAATGAAATATCGTGAAATACGCCTTCCCGTTTGAGCCCCTTCACCTTGAATACCTGTTCGCCGATCTTGTTGCGTTTCTCGGGATATACCTGGGACAATTCCCGGCCTACCATCGCCACGATGATCTGGTCGATATTGATATTCTCGGTTGAAAAAGTGTCGATAAAGGTTCCGTCCCGCAGAATCGTTACTTCGTCTGAAATTTTTAAAACTTCGTCCATCTTATGCGAGATATAGATGATTGCGACTCCTTTTGCTTTCAGGTCGTTCAGCACCGCGAAGAGCCGCTCTACCTCTTTGTCCGTAATCGCGGAGGTAGGTTCGTCCATAATCACAATTTTGGCGTTATAGGAAACGCATTTTGCGATTTCGACCATTTGCCTCTCAGAAACGCTGAGGTCCTTCATCAGAACCCTGGGGTCCAGGCTGACGCCGACGCGCGCAAGAAGCTCTTTTGCTTTTTCGCACATCGCGTTTTTATCAATCATCCCGTTCCTTAGTATTTCCCTTCCGAGGAACATGTTTTCCGCAACCGTCATATAAGGAATGTACGACAGCTCCTGGTGCACCATGGTGATTCCCATTCCAATCGCCTGCCCCTGGGTATACCTGGATATTTCCCTGCCGTCATAAACCACCCTTCCGCTATCCGGTACATACATCCCCATGAGAACCTTCATCAATGTTGATTTTCCCGCGCCGTTCTCTCCCATCAGCGCGTGGACCGTTCCACGTTTCAATTTCAGGTTCACATTTTCAAGTGCCTTTACTCCCGGAAATGATTTGCAAATATCGACCATTTCCAGAATATATTCGTTAGCCAATTTAATTTACACACCACCTTTTAATTGAGAATTTTATGCGTTCCGAGATGTTTTTAAATGCTTTTTAATATGTTTCACATTTTACCATCTATCTTCCAGTTAGTCAAGTGACTTTTTAAAGTTATTTTAATTAAAACCCGAAAAATAAGGCGCTCTTTCAGGAAAGAGCGCCTTTAGATCAAAAAAATCAATATACTTTTTCCACTTCCATAAAAAGGTTAAGCGGTATGATAGCGGCCCCCATCACAGAGGCGTTCATCCCCAGCTCGGAGACGACGATCCTGACATCTTTTTCGGAAAAAAGCTTCTCGCCGCTGAACGTCCGCCGCCTCACCTTTTCGATAAAACCTTTCGCATAATTTGCCATTTCTCCGCCAAGAACAATATAACGCGGATCAAAGATCAAAATAATATTCCTCAGACCGGCCGCCAGAAATTCGATATATTCGTCCATGACTTCGACAGCGGCTCCGTCTTTTTGATCGTATAATTCAAAAAACGCACGCACGGATGAAACATTTCTCCCGGTTTTCCCACGGTACCGCTCCAACAGGGCGCGTTCGGAAATATAAGCATTCCAGCAGCCCTTGTCTCCGCATACGCATACGGCTCCATCCTTGATAATCGTCATATGCCCCAACTCGCCGGCTCTTTTGTTATATCCCTTGTAGACCTTGTTCCTGGAAATAATCCCCGCACCAATGCCTTCATTGATGGAAATATAGACCATATCATTCTTGTTATGGCATACGCCGATCTTATATTCCGCGACAGCGGCGGCGTTTGATTCATTTTCGATATAGACAGGGAAATTGAACAGGTCTTCATACTTTCTGAAATCTACGTTGTCAATATTCAGGTTCGCGGCAAATTCTAGAATCTTATCCTTTTCATTCACGGTTCCGGGAAGCGATATCCCCATCCCGATAATCCGGGACGAATCGATATTCATGATCCTCAGCATCTCGTCAATTTCGCTTTTTACGTCGGACATCATTTTATCCATATCGCGAAGGACATCGAATTCTATGAGCCGGTCGCAAATGATTTCATAATTCATATTAATCAGAACAAAGCGAATCCTTCCGATTTGGAAATCTACGCCAATCGAGTATTTTGCATTTTTGACAAATTCAACAATTGTCGGCCGCCGCCCACCCGTAGAGCTTGCAACCCCGGCTTCTTTCAATACGCCGATTTCAATCAATTCATTGACGTTGGAGATGACCGTGGGCAGGCTGACATTGATCGCCTTCCCAAGCTCGCTCTTTGTCATTTTCTTTTTTCGCCGCAGCAGGCTCATAATTTTTCGCCTGTTAATATCTTTAATAACGCTTTGATCTACCTTCAATCATCCAGTCCTCCACCTTAAGTTAATAACATTCTATAATATCCCTCGTCATTTTTCAAGGCATTTAAGTAAGTTGTTTTAGAAACGGCCGGCATTTTTATTTCAACTTAAATAAGATTGACTGCCTTTTTCAAAATTCCAGATAAGTATACAATAGAACGTGGAGGCTGGAGGACTGATAAGGCGAGGAAGAAGGTATACCAGCACACTTTGCCGGACGAGGGAGAGCCTTTGGCGACCTTGCGAATTCTTATTTTGAAAAGCAGACGCAATATGAAAAATAAAAAAACGTTTAAATCACGGGTTTTATTGGGGGAGATTGACGGAATGGATATTTGCGCCCGGGATATAAAAGACCGCAAACCACTTACGCAGTTTGCGGTCTTGGGTGCGGCAACTTGCCGTTGGTGGAGATGAGGGGAGTCGAACCCCTGTCCGAAAGCCTGCCCGGACAACTTTCTACAAGCTTATTGGCCTTTGTTTCTTTCCCTCTTCAAGGCCCCCGGCCACAAAAACCAAGAAGAGGTAGCTTCATAAAATCCGCGCCGCCGCAAAGCTTTGGCAGCGTAGTAGCCCGTTTTAAATTGGCTCCCGATCCCCTCCCAAACAGGAAAAGAGAGGTCGGAAGGCTGCTATTTTAAATTAAGCAGCGAGCAGAGCGGGAGAACCCACCTCTGCCGTTTTGTTTGTTTTTGCGTTTATATTTAGTTGAATCTTTTTAACGCAGAGTATTCAACTGCGGCTTGCTTATTGTCCTCACAAATGCCCCCGTCGAAACCAGTACATCCCCATATTCAGTTTTTCCGGCACAATCACGCAGGATGCCGGTATTTATATAAAAACGGCTTTATATCCTCCGTTCCATATCACGTTTGACGGCCTTTTCCTTCAGGTCCTGCCGCTTATCGTATAAATGCTTACCACGGCACACCCCTATCTCGAGCTTCACCTTTCCCCGCTTCAGATACATCCTCAGCGGAATCAGCGTATATCCCTTTTGCGCAGTCAGCCCAAGAAGCTTCGTAATCTCTTTTTTATGCAGCAGCAGCTTGCGGACGCGCAGCGGATCGCGATTGAAAATATTTCCTTTTTCGTACGGACTGATGTGCATGTTATTGACAAACGCTTCAGCATTCCTGATCTGCACATACGAATCACGCAGGTTGACCTTCGCCATACGGCACGACTTCACTTCCGTACCGACGAGCTCGATCCCCGCCTCGTAGGAATCCTCTATGAAATATTCATGCCGCGCCTTCTTGTTTTGCGCAAGCAGCTTTTCACCAGCCATACACATTTCCCTTATTAACTCTTGTAAATACTATTATACTTTAATTATCCGCAAAGGTAAATTCAATTTTTGCAAGAGCGATATCCGCTGCCACCACTTTCACCTTCACCTTGTCCCCAAGGGTGATTCGTTTTTTCGTATGCTCGCCGATCACGCAATATTCCTTCTCGTAATACACGTAGTAATCGTCGTCAAGCTGTGCCAACGGAATCATTCCTTCAATCGTGTTATCCAGTTCCGCAAAGATGCCAAACTTCGTTACGCCCGATACCACTGCCGGGAAGGTTTCCCCAATATGCTTCGACATATACTCCGTCATTTTGAGGTCCTGCACCGCCCGCTCCGCTTCGATCGCATTCCGCTCCCGCGCGCTCGACTGTGCCGCCACTTCCGGCAGCACTTTCTCCAGATGCCGCAGATATCCTTCATCCATACGCCCCCCAAGCAGCGCCTTGATGATCCTATGGACCTGTAGGTCTGGATAACGCCGGATCGGCGAAGTAAAGTGGCAATATTGGTCTGCCGCGAGGCCGAAATGAGAGATCGGTTCCGTCGCGTAGCGCGCTTTTTTCAGCGCGCGCAGCGTAACCGTATTAACGATCGTCTCCTCCGTCGTTCCCGCCACCTTTTCGAGCACTTCCTGGATCGCATGCGGATGGACGTTCTGGAAGCCCTTCAGCTGTATTCCAAAATTCCCCAGGAAGATCGCCAATTCCTTCATACGGTCTGCATCCGGATGCTCATGAATCCGATACAGGAACGGCAATTCCATATAATAATACTGTTCCGCTACCGTGATATTGGCGCGAAGCATGAATTCTTCGATCAGCTTCTCTGCGTCGCCCCGTTTTCTGACGGTAACGTCTACGGGAACGCCCTTCCGGTCCAGTATGATTTCCGGTTCGTCGATATTGAAATCGATACTGCCCTTCTCAAAGCGCCGCGCCCGCAGTATCTTTGCAAGCCGGTTCATCTCCATAAGCGTATCGGCAATGTCCGTATATTTTTCACGCTCCTCCGCATCGCCTTCCAGCAGGCGGTTTACCCCGCCGTAAGTCAGCCTATGGGCAGACCGGATCACCGTGTTTTCCATTTTCTGAGCTGTTACGTTCCCCTGGGCATCAATTTCCATGATGCATGAAAGCGTCAGCTTGTCTTCTCCCGCGTTCAGCGAACAGAGGCCGTTTGAAAGCTCCTGGGGAAGCATCGGCACCACCCGGTCCACCATGTAAGCGCTCGTTCCCCTGTGGAGCGCCTCTTTGTCAAGCGGCGATCCCTCGCGTACATAATAGCTCACGTCCGCAATATGAACACCAAGCTCATAGTTGCCGTTTTCCAGCATTCGGAGCGATACCGCGTCATCAAGGTCCTTTGCGTCCGCGCCATCGATCGTAAACACCGTCTGCCCGCGCAGGTCAAGCCGCCCCTCAAACTCCATTTTTTCCTGTGCCAGGGCCTGTGCCTGCCTTTTGCACGCATCCGGGAACCTGGAAACCAAACCAAAACGCCGCGCGTAGGCAAGAATATCCACGCCCGCTTCTCCCGTCCGCCCGAGAATCTCCATGATTTCTCCTTCCGGGCTCTTTCCCTGATGGGCGCGCTGTGTGACATTCACGACGACCTTCTGTCCGTTTTTTGCTCCGCGCGTCCGTTTCTTGGGAATATAGATATCATCCATGCCCGGCGAATCGCTCACAACGAATACCGTTCCGTTTTTGGCCTGTACCGTCCCTACCGTTTCTACCGGAAGCAGCGAGAAGACCTTCACGACTTTTCCTTCCAGGTGCTTTCCGCCCTGCTGCCGTTTAGACAGCCTGACGAGAACGTCTTCTCCGTTAAAAGCGCCGCCTTTATGTGAAGGTGAGATAAAGATGTCCTCCATATCCTCCGGCGTACGCAAAAAGGCAAAACCGCCCTGTTTACAGTCAAGCGTTCCCCGGAACAGCCCCATCGTGGATGCCAGCGCGTATTTCCCGCCCTTGGTCCGTTTCACAAGGTATTCCCGTTCCAGTTCGCTGAGAACACCCTCAAGCGCCTCTTTGGGCATATCCACCGCTCCAGCAAGTTCGTCAATGCCGATATAAATCCTGTCTCCGATCTTTTGCAGAACCTGTTCTGTTTTCTCCAAATAAATATCTCCTGTCTTTCATAAAAAACACACCCTCAAACGCGTGGGTGTTTTTCCGATTCCAAATTCTTATTTGCCTACATCCAATACTTTTGCATGATGACAAGCAGAACCGCGAGTACCATGAAGCCGATTGCTGCGATTCTTGTAAGCCGCACCAAGGTCGCTTCCATGCCACGCGCCTTTTTCTTTCCCCACATTGCTTCCGCACCGCCACTAATGGCACCGGGCACGCCCGTCTTCGCTCCCGACTGGAGCAGTACCACGACAATCAGGAAGCCTGAAAAAACAACCAATACTATTTTAATAATGAGAGCTAATATCTCCATAATAACCTCCGATTAAAATACATAACAGAAGTATGATAGCATGAACCGCCATAAATTGCAACCTATTTTTTCTACAGGCAGGACAGCAGAATATCTTCAAGCTGTGCATAGGTCTCCACCCTCACGACCTGTGCACGCAGCTGCGCCGCCCCCTTCATCCCTTTTATATAATGCGGGGCGTGGCCCCGCATTTGCCTCATAGCAAGCGCTTCCCCTTTCTTCCGCACGGCAATGCGCGCCTGCCGGAGGCACATGTGGATTCTTTCTTCCGGCATAGGGAGGGTCTGCACGCTTCCCGTCCGCAGCAATTCACTGATCTGGGTAAATAAAAAGGGATTCCCCTGCGCGCCGCGCGCTACCATCACCGCGTCGCACCCAGTTTCCCGGAACATAGTTACCGCATCCTGTGCGGCAAATATATCTCCATTGCCAATCACCTTGACCTTTACGGCCTGTTTTACTTCGGCAATGATACCGAGGTCCGCTTTCCCTCTGTAGTACTGCTCACGCGTCCTCCCATGCACCGCAACCGCATCCGCGCCAGCATCTTCCATCACCTTTGCAAAGGCCGCAGCATTCCTGTCTTTTTCCGTAAAGCCAGCCCGGAACTTGACGCTCACCGGAACGGGAACCGCCTTTTTGAGCGCGGAAACGATTCTTGCCGCCAGCGCGGGTTCGCGCATAAGCGCGCTTCCCTCGCCATTATTTACGATCTTGGGTGCGGGACATCCCATGTTCACATCTATAATAAACAAACGTTCTCCAAGCAAATCGCATATTTTCCGTGCAGTATCGGCAAGGATCTGCGGTTCGCGGCCAAACAACTGGACCCCTGCTTTTTCCTCCGCATCCGAAAGCTCAAGCAGCTCGTGGGTGCGTCCGTTTTGGTAGGCAATTCCCTTGGCGCTCACCATCTCGGTGAAGGTCATCTGCGCGCCGCAGAGCGTACAGACCTCGCGCATGGCCGCATCCGTCACGCCCGCCATCGGCGCGAGATAAATTTTTGGTTCGTCCATTTCCTCTTCCTCCCCGCCGCACGGCTTTTTGCACCCCTACGGCACGGCCCCAAGGCCCCAAACAACAAAGCGCGCTCTGCGGCGCGCTTTGTTGTTATTCTCAAGCTTCCGGGCTTTCCGTCCCATCCGGCTGTGCCGCGGCCCCGCCGGTGATTCCAGCAGCTTCCTCCGCCGGCGGCGTTTCCGACGGC
This sequence comes from Christensenella minuta, assembly GCF_003628755.1. Lineage (NCBI taxonomy): Bacteria > Bacillati > Bacillota > Clostridia > Christensenellales > Christensenellaceae > Christensenella > Christensenella minuta. The sequence continues at coordinate 1,213,183 of NZ_CP029256.1, forward strand.
TCAGGCGCGGCTGCTTCAACAAGCTTCATGTCGTCAATCACCCAAGCGTCTCCCGCCTTCACCATGGAAAGCTCATATTTCCCGTTCAGCCATTCCGGTGGCTTTTCGCCGCTTTGATCGGCCTCTTCGTTTTCGTCTGTCACAGAGATCTTATGCCCCGCAATTTCAGTGATGACATCGTCTGCCGATACGGTAACCTCCGTCTGCCACGGCCAGACGATCGGGGGGTTAATGTCCGTCCTCTGGTAATAATTCGTAATCTGGAACTCTTCATAGGCGGCTCCCGTCAGAACCGAATCCGTCACCAGGAAATGCTCCGTAAAAAAACTGCCGAGCTGGGATGAATCCACTTTCTCTTCGTCGTGCATAAGCACGGCCTCCGCCCGCAGCGAAAGCGCATCTTTCGCCACCATCCGAATATTCATCGTATTCATCGCGGCATAAAAAGCGACGATTACAAGCGCAACAACGACAACAACGATTGCAAGCCGCGATAGTACGTATAAAATACCTCTGGCAGGCTTATTGCCGCCTTCTTTTGCCACCATAATTACCTCATTCTCAGGATCAGAGCGTATCCTTTGGTTTCATTGTCGGGACCCTTTTTGTGGTTCTTTCATACTCGACCAAGCTGGTGTTAATACTATTAAATTCTCCATATTCCAATTATCCCCCATACTTCATATTTTTGCTCTACTTTGAGTCACTTTGCGGGCAAATGATGTAAAATATGATGTAAATGATGTAGGGCGATAGTAGTATATGCAAGAGCATATTTATATACAAGAAATTATAACTTCTCTTATTTACAATGTCAATCCACATCAAAGTAACGCTGCCTTATCTTTTCCTGCTTCAGAACAAGAAAAAAGAACACACAACACTCTGTATGTTCTCTTTCTGTATGTGAAGTCCAATATTATACTTTGAAGTAGCTATCCAATCCTTTGAACTCTGCCGCTTTCATTTCTTTTGTAACATCAGCATAGATGTTCAGTGTAGTTGAAATATCTGAATGTCCAAGTGCATCTTGAATGACCTTTATATTTACTCCAGCTTCACACATTCTTGTTGTAAATGTATGTCTAAGCGAATGACAGCTAAAATGAGGAAGTAACACATCAGGTTCATCACTGTGCAAAAACTGCTCATCATTGCAATCACGGATAATTCTTCGGATTGCTTTGTTGAGTGTGGCTTGGTGCTGTACCTGACCAAAACGATTGATGAAAATAAAATCTGTATATCCGTCAATCGTGACCTCGCAATGAAGTCCTAAATCTTCCTGCTTCTGTTTCTCCTGTTCAAATGCTTCTCTCACAAAACCGAGCATTGGAACCTGCCTCATACTCGCCGGAGTCTTCGTTGTATTTACATTGAAATAACAGCCACTTTTACTCCCCTCAGTTCTGTGGTCATAATATACAAGAGTATGATTAACATCAATCATTCCACTTTCCATATCAATATCACACCATCTCAATCCAGTTACTTCCCCCACACGAAGTCCAGTTCCTATCATTACTGCAAAGACCGGATACCAATGTTCATATACAGGGTGGGTTTTCATGAAATTCAGAAATAGCTCCTGCTCAAGTTTCGTCAACGCTCTACGCTTTTCCGACTGAAAACAATGTGCTTTTTTCAATTCTCTCAACACATTATCTGACGGGTTATTTCTGATAAAGTCATCATCGACAGCAATCTGTAAAACCTGATGAAGAACCGTATGTATATTATCAATCGTTGAAGGCTTCAAATTTCTTTCATCAACAAGATAATTGTAGTATTTCTTAATATCTGATTTCTTCAACGTTGATATTCTTTTACTTCCAATCACTGGTCGCACAAAGGTATTGTACATATATTTGTAATTTTCAAAGGTATTATTCTTCAGCCCTCTTTTCATATTTGCCCAAAGGTCAAATAATTCATCAATGGTTGTGTATCGTGCTTCGGTCTTAATACCATCACATTTATCTTTCTGAATACGCTTCTCTTTTTCTCTCAGGTCATCTAAAGTTCTTGCGTAAACAAATCTTCTTTTCATCTGGCTGTCCTGCCAGCTAAATTGATAAGTACCGTCTTTTCTCTGAACCTCTCCGGTTTTCAGAACAACTCTTGATTTATCTTTTCTTTTTGTCGCCATTGTGTCCTCCTAAATTCTAAACTGCTTATCTATATATTTGTCCAGTCGTTCCCTCACAATATGAATTTTATTGCCTATCCATATTGCAAAGGGACAACCTGCTTGATTAGACAACTCACGCAACTTCGTTCTTCCTATACCGGAATATGCTGCGGCTTCTTCGATTGTCAGCCACTTTCTTTCCCATATTGGTTCTTCAGCATTGCTTATGAGTTTTTCCTGATATGTTCTTACTTCGGCAAGTAAGCGTTCATCATCATTCAAGGAAAGTAAGTTTTTCAATGTATTCATCAAAAATCCTCCTCTTAATCATTCGACGATTTCCTATATGAAGAACAAATGGGCATTCTTCTTGGCTTGTTAGTTTTCTCAGTCTTTCTCTACCTATGCCAGAATATTCAACTGCTTCATCAATCGTCAAATTAGACTTATGCCATATCGGCACATCATATTTTTTTCGGATAATCTTTTCTGTATCTGCCATTACGGAAGCACCTCCTTGTTTTTTTCTGCCCTTATGATAATTAAAAAATGGCGATGAGCCTATTATGCGAACCGACCCATCGCACATTTTACAAATCAGCTATATCGAATACGCATTATCAAGATATTCGTCCAGTTTTCTTCTTTTAATCAGTCGCTTACTTCCATTCCAAAGAACAAAAGGGCAAAACTCCGAGTCGGACATTTCTCTTAATTTTCTTGAGCCAATACCACAATAAGCTGCGGCTTCTTCTACTGTAAGATTGGACTTCTTCCAGATAGGAATAATGATTTTATTTTCTGTCATTGCTCCCCCTCTTTTCTTCCTTTGATGAATATCTGTCGGTAACAACATAATCCCAACCATCTCCATCACACTTATCACATCTGTCTTTTCGCTTTGCAAATGGGTCAAGTCGTCTTACGATATAGTCTGGATTGTGAATGTAATCATTCAGGCACTTCGGGCATAAGCAACGAATATTTTCTTTCCCCTCCGGCTTGTAAACCCAAAGTCCAAAAGTCTTTTTCAAAGTTGCGTTTATCTGCCTGAAAAGTTTATCATCATCTACCGTACCTATGTATTCACGCAAATCTTCTCTATTGACTGTCCGTATCTGTTCCAAAAGAACCATTGACGGTTTCTTCAATCCAAACTCCTCACCAAGAATAATGTGCGATGGCAAATATCTTTTCTTGATTACACTTGTAACCGCTGCAACAATAATCGTCGGAGCATTCTGGTTATAATCGTCTGCCTGAACGACAAGCACCGGACGCTCTCCGCTTTGTACTGAACCACTGTTATCTCCAAAGTCATAGTAGAATAAATCCCCACGACAAATCATTTTTTCTTTCATATACATAACCTCACAAGAATCAAATTTTTAAAGTGTCATTCGTATCCGGAATGAAATAACCCCTTCACTCATTTGGACAAAGGGGTCTGAAATGCACACCCAAAATCAGAGATTTTCATAAAATTTGATAAAGTTTTTCTTTGCCGCAGCAATAGACTTATCTACGGAGCTGTAATATACTCCCTCCTGCTTTGCAATCGCTCTGGAACTCAGACCGCAGCACACATTCTTCATAAGGCGTTCCCTTTGAAGTGGCTGCAACATTGAAAGTGCTATCCTTGCTTTCCTGATTTCACACTGACGCAATTCTTCTCTTTCCAGTTCAAGCCTTTCTTCCTCTGCTCTTTCAAACGGGTCGTCAAACAAAATGGCAAGTTCTTTATGGAACTGTGAGGACATTTCATCGTCATATCCATAGCAGTCAAGTGTGCGACTGCTTCTCTTTGCATACTTGTCCTCATTTCGGTTTGCATCGTCAATTACCTCTCCCTGAGCAATGGAAAGATGAACAAACGGAGAATATCTTTCTATAACAAGGGGATACTTCTCCCAAAGCTCTTTTACAGATAATTCCGTAATAATCGCCCATCTTTCATCTCCGGTATAACCGTTATATTCGTATTTAAGGTTTATCAGTTTACAATCCTTTGCAAATAATTCTTCTTGTTCTGTTAATGTAAGTTTGTTTGTCATTTCCGTAATCTCCTTTGAATTTTGAAAAATTGATAAGTTTCAAAATTCGGAGATTACGGGTACTCAGCTATCTGGCACTGCCAAACGGTATAAAACATAAAAGTCCTTTCCCAAGTAAGGGAAAAGACCTAATACTGCACGAAGCATAATCGAGTAAAACAGCAACAAAAAAGCACCGTCGAATCTGGACAGCAAAGAATACTTCTATTCTTCACTTATCCGGCTTCGTACGGTGCTTGGTAGTTTAGCAAATAAATTGCTTATCTCCGCTTACTCGATTAGAAATCGTTTCAATATTTACTTGTAATCTTCATCGCCTGCAATTCCTGCCATATCCGTTCCTACGGATTCTGCGGAAGTAAGCGAGATTTAAGATGTGGACATTCTTGCATTTCTGACACTTCACACTCAAATGTCCGGTTGCATCTGAAAAAACTCTCTGTATCCTGAACCCACAAGTCGGGCAGAGAATATCACGCTCTTTCAGGCTTTCTGCTTCTACTCTTGACAGAAGCAATCTCTTTTGTATTTCAGGTGCTACCTGAGTCTGTAACCTCATTGTGAAACACCTCCCAGATTTAACTCATTGGAAATGTACTCAAGGATATTGTGATACTCAAATAGTCCCATATCTCTCAATCTGATAACCAAGGCTGTATAAGATACTCCGATATAAGCTGCCATTCTGCGGATAACTGCTTTATCCTTTGAAGTAATGGTATTATCGCCATAAACTCTTATCGGATTTGACTGATTATATTTCGCCAAGGCATTTTCAATAATTCTTCTCGGCATAAGAAGCGAAGCTCCCATTGTATCTGCCTGCCACTCAACAGACGCAAACATCTGAGCCAGTTCCTCTTTGGAATAACTACGCTCACTGTCATACTCTGCATGAAAGCGTCCTTCACTCGGCATTGCATACATCTTACTCAAGATATGATGTGACGCTTCGTGTGCCATTGTAAATCTGCGACGTCCCTGCTCCTTTTCAGCAAGAAGAAATTTATCAAGTACGATGGTATCTTTCGGGAAAACAAAGGGAATAATTTTTCCGTCCTGATGTACCAGCAGTGGTGTTGCTCCATCTGCCAGAAAACCAATCCTGCCTGCATCATCTTCTGCGAAAGAAGCGTATTCAATTCGTAACATAAGAAATTCTGTAATGAAATGTTCTATGTCGATGGATTGAATCACTCGATTGCTAAACTTATTAGCATAAGCTGTTATCAAGCCTTCGCTGATTTCTTCCAACTCGGCTCTTGACATATAAATACTCAAGTTGTGTCCACCTCCGACTCCACCTTGTCCGGCGGTGCAACTCCTCCGGCAAAGTTCTGTTGTATTTCCGCACTATCCAAATTGATTAGATAGCGAATTCCTTCAAGTGTTCTCATTCGTCTGTCCTCTGCTATAGTTCTTTGATGATGTGACAAGCCACACCCTGAATGCAGCACTCATCTACAATGATGTCTTTCATCTTCTTATTTTCCGGATGGAGAATGATTTTCTTATTCTCATCATCTCTGAAGTAACGTTTCAATGTATTCTGATTATCCACAAGGGCAACTACTATATCGCCCTCATTGGCTTCTACCTGCTTTTTGACAACCACAAGGTCGCCGTCATCAATCCCTGCTTCAATCATAGACTGACCGCTTGCTCTTAATATAAAGAAATCTCCTTTGCCGAAAATAGCAGTAGGAAGTGATACATATTCTTCAATATTTTCTTCCTCATACTGAGGACTACCACAATGAATAGAACCTACAATCGGTGTCTGTGTCTGTTCGCCACTGTACTTACGGGTCACATTGGTGCGAATCTCCTGCCCGTCGTACTCAATCATATTCTTCTCAGCCATTTCTACCAAGTATTTGTATGCTGTACCTCTGGCAATACCAACAGCTTCAGCAATCTTTGTAGTCGATGGGGATTGTCTGTTTTGCAGGTAATAATCCTCGATATATTTTTTTATCTCACTCATAAGTTCAGGACTCTTGCTTCTCATACCTGCACCTCGCTTTCTTTTCTATCGGAAGCAGTTTGCTTTCGATAGTTTTATTATACCTGATACGAAAAATTTTTCAAGTAGGTTTTTCGCAAAAGAAAAGAGGTGTCGCAATTTGCTAACACCTCAAAATTTCTTTGCTTGCACTGAAATCATTAACTCCAATGGCTTACTATTTTTCTCTATCCTCATCTTTTCTTATACAATACAAGTTCCGGATTCTTACCGTCTTCTTCATAAGTGCAAATAAGAATAAAATCCATATCTGCAACAACGCCGAAACATCTATCGCCGCCGTATTCACATTCAAGCTGATTGCCCAGATATGTCTTTGCCTCATTCAAAAACTTAGCCGCTTGCCCATTCGGAAGCCGGTACTCAAGATTCACATACTTTCCCACAAGGGTATTCAGTTTTTCCACCTTTGGCATTCCGTCAACATTCAATTCGTTAATTTCATTGATTAACTTTTTCTTGAATTCTTCAAACTGACCGTTATCACTAAGCTCATCATATTTCTTCCAGTAATCCAAAGTAGGAAGCAGCTCTTTCATATAAGAACGGGCTTGTTCCTCCGTGAAATTCTCGCTTACCATATTCTTAACACAAACTTCAATCAAATCGTCCATATCATTGTAAGTATATGTTCCATCGGCATAACACCACTTACAATAGTCCTCGTTGAAAGAACCGTCGTGATTGTGTCCGATAATATCATCATCTTCAAGCGGCATTCCGCAGCATTGACAAATAAGCTTTCTCGGTGAGCCTAAAAGTGTATTTATGGAAACATCTAATACTTTTGACAGCAATTTCAATGTTTCCGTATTCGGAACTGTTTCTCCGTTTTCCCAACGTGAAACTGCCTGACGACTTACAAAAACTTTTTCTGCAAGCTCATCCTGCGACATTCCCTTTTGAGTGCGAAGTTCAAGTATAACCTGTTTTGTATCCATTATGCAGTACCTCCCTTACACCTTTATTATAGTCTCACGCATTATCTCAAACAAGCAACTCGCAGTTGCTGTCCTTATTACTCAGCTTTTTCGTTCACGGCTAACAAATTTTCACAATAATAGTTTGGGTCGGTTGTATCCGCAGACGGATAAACTTCAAACTCCACGCCCTCGGCATATTCATACTGCGAGCTTTTCAAGAAGATTCTGCCGTTTCTTGACATCGTATGCTTTGGAGTGTTAGATTTCCTGTTCTTTGTTTTCTTTTTGCTGCATACCCTCATCGGCTTGTGCAATCATCTGCCTGTACTGTTCTTTCACACTTTCCGGTGCAAGTATTTGTACCTTGCCATTAAAGCCAAACACCCAACCAAAAAAGGTCGGACTGGCTGATACTTCGGTCTGTACTCTGAAAGAAGTCATATCATACGCAAGGGTTGTCACATCTTCTCCAAAACGGTCAACCATTGTTTTCATCAAGCTGTTATCACACCGTAAATCCACAAGAACTTTCTCGCCTGAGAACATAAAGAAAACTTCCTTTGTGTAATTCTCAATATCAAAATCATCCGGCATAGGAATAATATCTTTATCCAATATCTCCGGCTTGGAAGCAATACGGTCTACCCTGAAATTGATAACCTTGCTTTTCTTCTCTGAATATCCGAGAACATAATAATAGTCCCCACACCAGAGAAGTTTATACGGGCTGAGCTTATACACTTCGCCCTTGTTCTTCAGAACCTTTTTCTTTAATCCGGTATAATCATAATACTGAAAAGAAATCTGTTTACCTGTATTGATGGCATCGTTTATAGCGTCAATGATATAATATATCTGCTCATTATCCGGCTTAATTCGATTGACCACATAGTTATTACGCTTCAACTTTGCCACCTGCCCCGGACTGGTCATCGTATGTATCTTCTCAATCAGCGTTTTGCTTTTCTTCTTTGTAATAAACTTCGATGACTCCACTGCATCTATCAGCAGTTTCAGTTCCGGCAATTCAAACTTACGACTGGCTACAAAGTATTTGCTCTGAGTAGAATGGATAGTAACAATATCCATTCCAAACTCCTGAAGTGCAGCAATATCTTTTGTGACCGTCGTTCTATGTGCAGATATTCCGTATTCATCATTCAATATATTGATTAGCTGCGTCGTCGAAAGCGGATGTTCCTCGTCCGTTCGTTCCTCTAATATTTTCTTTAAGTATAATATTCTCGGCTTTGTTTCCATTGTTTGCCCTTTCCAATCTATTACTCATATAGTCCTTTGAACATTTCTCCCTGTATCACGCTGATTTGTTCAGTCGGAATTACTGTTTCATCCTGCATAATCAGTTTGCGTTCAAATTCATCAATCTTTTTCACTATGCCGGAATGCGTGAGATATGCTCCTCCGGATTTTTTATCATCAGGCACGAAATAAGTTATTGATATTTCCTGTTCTGTGCCGATATTATCTCTAATCATATTTAATTGGTCATTTAATTTCATAATGACTTCATCGCTTAACTCTAACCGTTCATCTGTTAGCCTTGCAGTCTCTTTAATGGCTGCATCGTGTCCTGTAAGTGCCGCAAAAGGTGCAAACTGTGCTGCTCTGTCGTGAAGTGACATACGAGGATGGTTCTTCGATGTCGGATTCGGCAGATTGATTATATCGTCATAGGAATGTTCATCCATCTGTTACAGCACCTCCTTTGCTCGACAAATTTGAATTTATAGTCCTCTCAAAACCAATTTGCTTTTTCTTCTCGAAATACGGGAATATCACTATCTCGATATGGATTGTAATTATGAAGATTGCAACCAAACTCTTTTAATGATTTTATTTTGTTATCCTGTGTCCATACAATTAAAGATATTCCGTCAAATTCTTCAACATTTACTTTTTTTATCAAAGTAATTATCAAATCCCATCAGAACATCATCATTCAAATCAAATTTTCTTGAATTAAAAACTATTTCTAATATGCCCATATTTTATTCCTCAAATTTCAGTTTGTTTAAGCCTTATGACCGCCGATTTGCTCGTTTCGGTCTTTGGCGGTTGCACCTTCTTCAAGGTTCATTCCCTTCAACACAGCATTCTTGCCAAACTTCTTTTTGATACTCAGCATTGCTTCTTGCATACGCCTTTCCCGTTCTAATTTTTCTTCTTCCTCCGCCTGCTTCTTCCTCTGTGCTTCGTAATCGGTAAAGAGGTCGAGTTGCTGGTATTCATCTTCCTGCTTGACGGATTTTTCATCAACAAGTTTATTCGCTGTGATTGTTATTCTGCGTACAAGCAAATGCTCGTCAACTATCCTGTCATACAAGTCCATCACGGCGTTGGTAATCAATCGAGTAGAGGAAGTCTTTTTCTCAAGATTCGCTGTTCCGTGTGCGTGCTTTGGAACTTTGCGTCCATATCGGTCAATCGTAACCTCGCCTTTGTATTGATATTTTAGGTTCGGATTACTTAAATTCTCAATATCATAGCCGATTGTCAACACAAGCTGGTCAGTTACAAGTCCTTTATCCACCAAATCAAGCACCATTTGGTCGGTCATTTCTTTTACAATCAACTTTGCCTTTTCGTAATCATACGGGCAGTGAAGTACCTGTCCTGAACATACACTATTGGTTTCCGGCTTATAGGCTTTGACCTGCTCCATCGTACAAGGTTCATATCCCCAAGCATGGTCAATTAGCAATTCCGCATTGATACCGAACAGCTTGTACAGCAATTCCTCGTTATACAGTTCATTCGGCTTTCCGATAGAACATCTTGCAATATCGCCCATTGTATAAAGTCCGTGTTCCTCTAACTTCTTCGCATAACCATTTCCGACTCTCCAGAAATCGGTTATCGGGCGATGACTCCACAATTTCCGGCGATATGACATTTCATCCAATTCAGCTATTCGCACACCGTCCTTGTCCGGCTCAATATGCTTTGCCACGATATCCATCGCAATTTTACACAAGTACATATTCGTGCCGATTCCGGCTGTTGCTGTGATTCCTGTTGTTTTCAAAACATCCTGTATCATCGTCATGGCAAGTTCCCTTGCAGTCATCTGATAGGTGTTCAGATAATTTGTTGCATCTATGAATACTTCATCAATCGAGTAAGGGAATATATCTTCCGGAGCAATGTATTTCAAGTAAACACTGTAAATCTTAGTGCTATACTCCAGATAGTATGCCATACGAGGTGGTGCAACGATATAATCAATCTCCAATGCTGGATTCGCATTTAATTCTGTACTGTCATCAGATGAACCAGTAAATGTACGATTTGGTGCTTTCCATCTTCGGTTGTTATTAGCTTCTTTTACCTTTTGCACGACTTCAAACAAGCGTGGTCTGCCGGGTATCCCATAACTTTTTAATGACGGAGATACCGCAAGGCAGATGGTTTTCTCTGTCCTGCTTTTATCTGCAACCACAAGATTTGTTGTCAAAGGGTCACGATTTCGCTCTTTACACTCCACAGAAGCATAGAATGATTTGAGGTCAATTGCGATATAGGTCTTTTGCTTTGCCATCATTCTATGCTCCCTTCTAAAATTCCTTCGAGTAAATTATGCTATCGTTAGTGTCAATCCTCGGTATAAAAACCATCCAATACATATGTTGTGACTGGTGTTATATACAATTCATATTTAATAACCAGTCTGATTAAATCATTTCCGTCAATCAATGTTATCGGCGTACCTTCTCTCGCAGCCTCTCTTGCCTTATTGGTAAATCGGCTATTAGTAATAAATACTCCATAATCGGCTTGATATTTGTTCATTGCCCCAAGAAATTGATTGATATCCGGCTCACTCACTGGATTTGAATTAAATCTTTTACACTGAATAACCACTCTGGTTGTTCTAAAATCATCGGCATCTACGTGATATCCATAGCCATCAATACCACCATCATTTGACACCTGAACGCCTTTGTTGGTAAACTCCACTCCCATCTTTGTAAGAAGTGCTCGTGAAAATTGTTCAAACTTTGCTGGAGACATATTTGCGATTGCACTCTGAAGTTTTACCTTGAAATCATCTAACAATTCGTCATCTGTGGATTCATTCTCCTCATCTTCAACCTCCAGTGTTTCTACTGGCTTGTTTTTCGATTTGTTCTTAGTCGAATGTTCCTCCCAATAGCTTCGTGCCTTATCCCTTACTTCTGTCTTAACATCAAAATCTGTTAAATCTACATTTGCTCCATCTTGAGTAAGTGTAATCTTTGGATTGAATTTCACATAAGATATGAGTCCGACATAACTAAGCTCTTTAATAGCAAAATTAAACTTAAAATCAAATTTTTTGTAATGATTTCCTGTTTTATTAGATGTATATAGTTTCTGTTCAAATTCAGCAATATGCTCATCTAACTCACTAATTCTGTCTCTAATTTCAGAACGCTCTAACTGTCCACCTGCTTCCTGAAGGACTTGAAGGATTGGTTTAATAAGATATGATACTTGTTCTTCTGTATTTAAATCGTCATAAAACATATTTACATTTACACCTCTCATTTACTGTGCATACTTCTTGAAATTCTCTGCCTGCTCAAGAACTTCCTTGTAAACATCATCAATGGTTACTGGCGGATAGCCGAACTCATCAAGCAGCAATATCAAATCCACTTGCAAGTTTGCCTTAATATCATCACGGGCAGACCAATCGGTATAGCGTGACTTATCATCAACAATCAGCTTTATCCTTTTGGAAAGTTCAATCATTTTATCGTCCGGATATTCAAACTCAAACTTCTTGGAAACTGCTTTCAAAATATCATAGAAAGCCTTTTCTTCATAATCTATTCCCATATTCTTGAAGGAGTTCTTTTCTGTTTTCAGTTCAGACAACAACTGTGCAAGCTGCTCCGCAACATCATCAAGGACTTCATTGGCATACGCTTCATCACGACGTCGGTTATTATACTCATCAACAACTTTCTTGAGTCTGTCTGCAAATTCCACACCCATAATTTTATTAACTTTCTTAAACTCGTCAATCGCCTGAGAAAGAAGTCTTTGAAGTATCTTGATTTTCGTATTCGGCAACTGAATAGCATTTATCTTATCCATATACTCATCGCTGAAAATATCAACCGATATATGTTTTCCGGTTTCAAACAATTCCTCAATTCCATCAGACTGAATTGCACCCTCAAGCATTTTGCGGACACGAGCGTTCATCTGCTCAATATCCGGTGCATCGCCTTTTGTCAACTTGAAAAGGATAGAACGGACAGCACAATAAAAATGGATATAATCCTTATCTTCATCGGAGAATTTCTCACTTGAACTACAAAGGTTAAATGCCTGTTTCATTCTCTTGACTGCTGCCATAAATCTTCTTTCCAGTTCTTCAGACAACTGCACATACTCAACCGCACGGTTCAGGCAGGCAAGCTGTTCGGTAGGCGAACCATTGAAGAAATCACTACCGTTAAAGTTATGGAACATCTGACCGAGAACTTCTAACTGGTCTTTTACAATCGTGATGGACTGCTCAACACCTTCAAATTCTTCACTCTCAAAATTCGTATATTTCTTGAGGGCGGTATTCATATTTTTCTTGATACCTATGTAGTCAACAATCAAACCTTTATCCTTGCCCTCGCATACACGATTTACACGGGAAATCGTCTGAATAAGGGTATGCTGCTGAATAGGCTTATCAATATAAATCGTATCAAGCTCCGGCACATCAAAACCAGTCAGCCACATATCTACAACAATGGCAATCTTAAAGTTCGATTTCGGGTTCTTGAACTGACGGTCAAATTCTTTCCTGTCCTCTTTTGTGCCAAGCATATCAAATAGGTCTTTTTCATCATCTTTATTACGAGTCATAACCAACTTGATTTTTTCCATTGGCTTCAACTCTTTTTTATCTTTCTCACTCAGAACAACACCGTCATCACAAATCTTCTTTTCTGTCCATTCCGGTCTGAGTTCCTTTACTATCTTATAGAAATCGTATGCTATATTTCGGTTGGAACATACAAACATTGCTTTGCCTGCTACGGTTGCACCTTCTGCCACACGGGTTTCATAATGCTTGATAAAATCCTCCGCAACAGCACGAAGTCTATCAGGGTCGCCAATAATAACTTCCATTTTGGCAACTGCTTTCTGACTTTCTTCTACTTGATGTTCATTTGCCCCCTCAAGTTCACACTGAGCATAATATTCTTCAATCTGTCTTACCTTATCCTGATTGAGCATAACCTTGGCTGCACGACCATCGTAAACAAGATTAACTGTAATACCGTCCTTAACAGCTTCCGTCATTGTATATGCGTCTACAACACCACCAAAGACTTCGATTGTTCCATCAACCGGAGTTCCGGTAAATCCAACATAAGTCGCATTTGGTAAAGAATCGTGCAGATACTTGGCAAAGCCATAGGTTTTCTGAACACCTGACTCTGTAATCTTAACCTTTTGGTCGAGATTGATTTGGCTTCTGTGTGCTTCATCAGAAATACAAATAACGTTCGTTCTGTCTGTAAGAAGCTGCAAATCCTCTGTAAATTTCTGAATGGTAGTCAGATAAACACCGCCACTCTCTCGTCCCTGAAGCTCCTCACGAAGTTTCTCACGGGATTCAATGCTTACAACAGTTTCATCTCCGATATATTTCTTTGAACCGACAAACTGCTTGGAAAGCTGGTCGTCAAGGTCTGTTCTGTCTGTAATAATAAGAATAGTCGGGGAGGAAAAGTATTTGCTTTTCATCAGCATACGGGTAAGGAAAAGCATTGTATAACTCTTGCCGCACCCTGTTGCTCCGAAGTATGTACCACCTTTACCATCTCCTTCAGGGCGAAGATGTGCCTTGATATTCTCATACAATTTATTTGCCGCAAAGAACTGTGGATAACGGCACACTATCTTTAAATCCTTATCTGAGTTATCCGGAAAATAAATAAAATCTTTGACAACTTCAAGCAAACGGTCTTTTCGGAAAAGTCCCTTTATCATTGTTACAAGAGAATTGATACCGTCCAGTTCTTTATCGTCTGAGTTTATCTTTCTCCACGCATAGAAGAAATCATACGGGCTGAAGAAAGAACCATATTTATTATTTGCTCCATCACTGATAACAACAAACGCATTATATTTGAAAATCTCCGGAATATCTCTACGGTAACGGATTGTAAGCTGCTTATATGCGTCCATTATGGTCGTATTCTCTTGTACCGCACTCTTAAATTCAAGAACAACAACAGGAATACCATTTACGAACACAATGCCATCAGGAATACGCAACTGATTATTTACGCCTTCAATTTCAAACTGATTAACCACTTTGAAAATATTGTTTTCAGGAGTGTCGAAATCAATAAGTTCAATATAGAGGTCTTTCTGCGTTCTATCCTCACGGTTAAGAATAAATCCATCGCAGAGCAACTTAAATACAGCTTTGTTTGCTTCATAAATTGTACCGGAAATATTACGCAGCATTAGAATGACACTATCCACCTCACTCGGTGTGATACCATCTTTCGCATAGCGATTATAGAGGTATTGCTTCAGGTCGTCCGTAAGCAGAACCTCCGTCCTTTCTCTGTGTATCTGGTCGCCACTGACATAGGTGTACCCCTCGTCTTTGAACAACTCCATTATTGACATTTCCAATGCGTGTTCATTAAAATTTGCCATTGCGTTCACTCCTTTGGTATTCTGCATCAAATTATGATGCAACTACACTTGTATAATAAGCATTATAAAGTGCTTGTACTGTTTCATAATATTTATCTTCATAAGTTTCTGCTTGTGCGTCGGTATACTCTAAGAAAAACTGACAATCAACATCTTCGCCAAACTTATTATTTATAATTGTTGCTATATTCTCAACAAGTTCCATCATCCACATACAAACGGTTTCTTCTCTTGTGTGTGCTAGACTTTGATATTCCCATACATAATCAATCGGAGGTATAGGTGTTTCCTTATCAAAATCCATTTTTTTATCTACGAAATAATAGAAATATTCATCAATATACTCTCCAATAGATATTTGAGCCACATTCAAAATCATCATCAGACGATTTTCTTTGTTTATAGGTTCAAAGATATTAGGAGTGCCGTTCCATTCTAATTCTCGGTATCTATCATAGCTTCGATGAAAATATTTTGCTCCATCATACAAATAATCCCTTCCCAAATTATATTTCTCTATATCTTGCTGAAGTTTATCTATACATCCCTGTAACCAATACTTTCCCGTAAATTGTTTAATCTTATATCCGGCTTGATTTAATATCTCATTTTGTAATTCTTCAGAACACCGGCAGTATTCCGAATAAATTTTCCTTGTATGCTTTTCAAGCGGGTATAGATTAGCTGCTATAATACACCACGGCAAATAATCTCTTTCCTCTTGATTATCAATTAGAAAAAGTCGAGCTTTTTCTTGCAATGCTATATGTTCCTTTTCGCATTGCAATTTCTGTATTTCCTTTTCATGTCGTGATTGCAACCAATAAATCAAAAAAGAAACTGCTATTGTTGCCACCAGTGACAATACTCCGATTATAATCTGAATTATATCTGCTAATGACATAGGTTCCTCCTTGTAAATGATAATTTAGTGGCTTGATAACTGAGCCAAAGCTGTTGCTTGCAGTTCTTCAAGTAGAGCGATTTCCTTTGTGTTTAAGGTCATTTGCTCAACTATTGCAGCAAGATTCAGTTCTTCAATAAACTCAGACGGAGGAACAACAATTTTTATGTTATCAATGAAGTTCTTACTGAGGTTATCTTGGGCTCCACCATTAGAAAGTCTGCTTATTGCCGCTTGGCTCTGAATTAGTGAGAAGTACAAGTATGCTGCATCAGCTTTTGAATTGCAAATCATACCACAAATAGCTTGGTTGGTCGTTGCTTCAATAGCGAGATAACCAACTTCTCCAGCGGTAACGCCATACATCGCCATTAAAACGGTGTCCTTTGGAAGCAGTTTTGTGGAACTCTCACTCAACCCTAATGGAGTGATGTATTCTTCCGTTTGAAGCGTAATATTATTATGGACTTCGCCTGATTTTACCCAAGAAATCGTTCCGTTCTCCCAATATTCGTTGTTGGTACGAGATGGAGTAGAACCAGATTTTGTTTCTCTACAAAATTCAGATACGGTTTGAATTTCAAAATCATCAGGCAAAGTCAGTCTATCCATTTCTGGCTCGGTTAGATTTATCAATGCACCTCTGCCGACATTCTTTTGGATAGAAGCTGTGCCAACCGCCACTAAATTATCATTTATCTTCTGTTTTAAAGCTATTCTATCGGTTAGTGTCTTGTAGGCTTTCACTATTTTTCTCTGCTTTTCAATATCCGGTACTGGAAGTTCCACCATGCAAAGCTCATTCCAATCAAAAATCTCTCTCACGCTTCCGTGTGACTTATATCTTGCATAACGGTCAAATTCTGGTCGGCTGAACCAAAGCATAAGATATTCAGGGTCAAGTTCCTCTTTATTTTCAACTTCAAAAACTGTATAAGAGCTTGAAATGATACAATCTTCTTCATCTAAATAAGCAATAGAGATTTTTTCTCCATTTCGTGAAGTAACGGGTCCATATGCAAACTGTCCCGTTCTAACTATTTTATAATTCGATAAATCAGTTCCTACAATATTTGCGATTGAGGGAATAATTTTTTTGCTTATACTTACGCCGAGCAACTTTGTTACGGATAAATCCTTATTACGCTCGTCCACAAGTCGAATGTAATTGCCTAATATCTTATATCCTTTTTCCATTCCTACCACCTTAACCAATGTATTTTCTATGAGCAATTTTCACATTACTCTGTTTAACCATTGCATATTGCAATGTAGTATCTATTCTTTTATGTCCCAAGAGCTGCTGAAGCTGCTCTATTGGCATTCCTTTGTCTATTGCCATTGTCGCAAGTGTTCGCCTGAATTTGTGAGGGTGTACCTTATTTAGTCCCAATCGTTTTCCAAGCTGTCGTAATCTCACTTCAATACCTCCGATATTCATTCGATTGTACGGAGATTGCAATGATACAAAAAGTGCCGGATTATCGTCCTTGCGACTATTCAAGTAATTCTGCAAATGTATCTTTGTTCTTGCATCAAAATATACTATTCGCTCCTTATCGCCTTTGCCGAAAACAACACATTCTCTTTCGTTAAAGTCTATATCCTCACGATTTAGTAACACCATTTCTCCGACACGCATACCCGTTGAAGCAAGCATATCAATCATTGCCAAATCCCTAAGTTCCGTGCAATTATCCCTCATCAATTCAAGTGCTTCATCTGAATAAGTTTCTTTAATGTTCGTTCCGGTCTTAACCTTATGTATTCGCCTGACCGGACTTTTCAAAATATAATCCTCGTCCTCAAGCCAAGAGAAAAAGCTGGAAAGTATTCGTCTTATATTATCTATCGTAACCTTACTTGATTTTTTCTTAGCCTGATACTCGGTCAAATACCAACGAATATCGTCGGTCACAATATATTTGATACCCTTTCCAATGCCATCAAGCATCGATTGTATCGTTGCATTATAGTATTTCAAGGTTTTCTCAGAACAGCCTTCAATACGCTTTGCCGATAAGAAAGACTCTACTAAATTCTGTTCTGAAAGTTCCTTATCTCTTTCTGTCTTTGTTACCTCATAATCAAAAAGTGTATGCTGCAACACTTCTTGCAATCTTTCTGTCTGTGCGTTATTCAAATAAGGCAACATTCCTTGAATAACATCTGTAATTAGGTTCTGTTTCATAGTCAATTCTCCTTTTATTTTTTAAGAGAACGACTACCAGTGGCAGTCCCTTGTTTTAACTCCCGCCACTGATGGGAGTTCTATTGTAAATGATAATTTACTGGCTACCACACAGGCTATTTATAAGTCGTGGTTTGTTGATTTTGAACCATTCGACAATGTTTGCCCTTCAGATTGGGGAAATGGCTGTGTTGATGATATTGCCGAGTTCTATGATTCAATGCGTAAACCGCTTTCCTCATTAGAACGAGCCGATATGGAACGGATATATCCCTATTATGGAGCAGTCTCCATTGTCGATTATGTCGATGACTTCATTTTTGACGGAGAATATCTACTTCTAAGCGAAGATGGAATTTATGTTGTTGATGAAAATGGTCATCCACTTCTGCAACATATTACTGGAAAGTTTTGGGCAAACAATCACGCTCATATTCTCAAAGGGAAATCCGGTTTCAACGAAGACAGTTTGTATCTGTTTTTGGCAAATACAAATATGGCTCCCATTGTTACTGGTGCAGCACAGCCAAAAATCAATCAAGCTAACCTAAAGAGTTTCTCAATTACGATACCTACCAGCGAAGTAATTGAGAATTTCAACGCTCTTATTCAGCCATTTTTTGACCAAAGACTTTCAAACGAGGCAGAGGTCAAAAAACTGGAAAGTCTCAAAGACTTGCTTTTAAGTCGCCTGGTAAACTAAGCCGCTAAATTATCATTTATCTTCTGCTTTAAAGCAATTCTTTCTGTAATTGCCTTATATCCGTCTACAATCTTTTTTTGCTTTTCATAGGGCGGAACTGGTAACTCTACCTTACACATTTCGTCCCAATCCATAACTTCTCGTACACTTCCGTGTGACTTAAAGCGGGCATACCTATCAAATTCCGGTCTGCTAAACCAAAGCATTAAATACTCCGGAATAAGTTGTTTCTCATCTATTATCTCAAAGACTGTATAAACATTACTTACAAGTCCTTCCTCATCATCTTCCAACAGAGCAATCCCTATTTTATCTCCTCGTCTTGATGTATCTGGAATATATGTAAACTGTCCTTTTTTTACCACTTTATATTTCTTAAAATCCGTTCCAACTGTATTTGCAATAGATGGAATAAATTTCTTTTGAACAGAAACACCAAGTAAATTTTCTTCTTTTCCCTCAGAATTTCTAACATCAACCTGACGGATAAATTGCCCCAACTGTTTATAATTCGATTTCATATCCCAACTCCTTAAATACAGCAAGCAAATCTGATTTGGATTTTTCCTCTTGAACAAGAAGTTCTTTAAGTTCTCCCTGCAATGACTTCATTTTTGTATCAAAGTCGATGTTCTCATCACGATTAACAAACTCAATATATCTGCTCGGCACAAGAGTAAATCCTTTTTCCTTTACTTCATCAAAAGAAGCAGAATAACAAAACTCTGGTACATTCTCATAAGTTTCCTCATAGCCTTCCTGCTGCCAGTTATGATATACACTTGTAACTTTGGCTCTATCCTCCTCTGTCAATTCAATGTACTTCTTCTCATAAGGACTGCCCATCTGTCGTAAATCCATAAAGAGTATTTCATCTTCTCGGTCACGATAGCGTTTGAGCTTTCCGTTCTGTTCCACAACACGAGCCTTTTTATTCTTATTGAGTACCCAAAGGGTAACGCTGATGTCAGTGGTGTAGAAAAGGTTTCTCGGAAGAATAATAATCGCTTCTACCAAGTGATTTTCTATAAGCTGCTGCCTGATTTTCAGCTCTGTACCATCATCAGATAATGCACCATTGGCAAGCAGAAAACCTGCCACACCGTTTTGTGAAAGTTTAGAAACAATATTCAGTATCCAACCATAGTTTGCGTTGCTTGTTGGTGGAACTTCATATCCATTCCAACGAGGGTCGTCTACAAGCTCATTCTCGGCTCTCCACTGCTTCTGATTGAAAGGTGGGTTTGCCATAATGAAATCTGCTTTAAGGTCTTTGTGTTGGTCGTTGGTAAATGTATTGGCTGCCATCTCTCCAAGATTTGCAGAAATACCACGGATAGCTAAGTTCATTTTTGCCAGTTTGAAAGTGGTATTTGTGTATTCCTGACCGTAAATAGACACTTTCTTTTTATTACCGCTATGTGCTTCTACGAACTTGATGGACTGCACAAACATGCCGCCCGAACCGCAACAAGGGTCATAAAGTATTCCATCGTAAGGCTCAAGCATTTCGGCAATCAGATTTACAATACACTTTGGTGTGTAGAACTCTCCTTTACCTTTTCCTTCTGCAAGAGCAAACTTACTAAGGAAATACTCATATACACGACCTATAATGTCGTTCTCTTTATCATCTGTATTGATACGATTGATTTCATCAAGCAAAGAAGCCAACTTTGCCGTATCAATATGTAAGCGGGAGTAATAGTTATCCGGCAAAGCACCTTTCAGTGCCGGGTTGTTCTTTTCAATCGTATAAAGTGCTGTATCTATCTTCAGGGCAATATCGTCCTGCTTTGCATTTTCAATAATGTACTTCCAACGGCTTTCTTCAGGCAGATAGAATACATTTTCCTGAGTATAAAACGGTTTCATATCCGCATACTTTTCGCCGTGTGTAGCAATAATCTTATTACGGCATTCCTCAAACTTGTCACTGGCAAATTTAAGGAAGAATAAACTCAGAACAACGTGCTTATACTCCGCAGGCTCAACAGAACCTCTCAGTTTATCAGCACTTTTCCAAAGTGCTTCTTCCATTGATATTTCTTTCTTTGGTTTAGCAGCCCTTGCCATCTATAATTACCTCCGTGTTTTAATCTTCATCTAAAATAACTTCGCATATATCTCCGATGTCGCAGTGAAACACCTGACATATCCTCATCAGTACTTCAAGAGATACCGGCTCATTCTTATTTATCTTCGTTGCAGCGTATGATGTAATTTCGGCTGCACGCATTAAATCCTGTCTTTTCATTTGATTGTCAATCATAAGTTTTTGAAGTTTGTTATAGCATATCTTCATCAGTAACACCTCTTCATCTTATAATTCTTCTTCGTTACAGTTAGTCATTTAACATTATATATTAAATTTTCAGGCATTTCAAGATTTCAGGCAGAAATGTAACCTTTCAGACACTAAGGTGTCACTTTTTGCAAACACCTAATGCAACTCTTCTAAAGAATAATAAAAATGAGATGCCGAAGCACCTCAATTATACATTCTATTATTAACATTCAATGCAATCATTGCTATGACCTTTTCTATCGGCGGCTCTTTTCCGTCCGGTGCAACTGCTTTCCAAAAAGCTATTGCTTCTGGTTCAGCACTTTTCATTGCTTCCCGAATGGCAAACTGCATTTCCTCTTTTACTGCTTTTTCGGTTGTTCCATTTTCTTTTGCTATTTGTCTGAAAATGTCGTTCACTTCTACTTCCTCCTATGTCTATTAGTATGTGTCTATCACTGACAGTTGTTGTTATAGCATATTCTCTCTGTCGAAGTCCCGAAAAATTTGTCGATAGCAGAAATTTTTTATACTGAAAAAAAGAAAGCTCGTCGATTAGGACGAACTTCTGTGTTTTATGGAAGTATTTGCTTTGACTGCTTCACAAGTGTATCTATGACTTCATAAATTCTGTTTCTATCTTCAGGAACAAGTTTTTCAAGCTTCTCATTCAGCATTGAGTTCTTGACTGTATATCCCGTTTCCAGAACATCTGTAAGAACCATATCCGATGATACACCTAAAGCATTTACTATCTTTATGAAAGTTTCGAGTGACGGAATTTTCTCTCCACGCTCAACCATACCAATATAATTTGTTGTCAAATCTGTTTTCTCAGCCAAATCTTCTTGGCGTAATTTCCTTGCAAGTCGGAACTTTCTTATATTCTTGCCGATTGTATCGAGCTTCATCACATCACCTCCCTTAGTGTGTTTCCATAACTAATAGTATAGGTTAAGTCGATTTCAAATCACACGCACCCAAAGGAAGTCAAACCAACTATTAGTGATGATTCCCAACTATTTTTATGTTATACTATAAAAGTAGTAATTCACGATTGTTAATGGCGAAAGACAAATCACAACCCAAGAGCCAAGTTAAACAATCTCCATAGAATAAACTTAGGGGTAAAAGGAATGGACGAACAAAAGATAATATTCAGTAATCGGTTTGAAAAAGAGAAATTTGAGGATTACAAAACAGATTTGGGAACTGACAGCTCAGTCACTCCCGACTTTACGGAAGCTGATGATTTTTTTAAATTTATACAGAAGAACCGCAGAAGTGTTCCAAGTAAAGAGCGAATTGCTGACAAGGATAAATTTATCAAAACCGTTTACGAACTATCCAATAGCTTTGAAATTGACGCTGACCTGATAGAATTTGCCGAGGGATATATCGCCAACATCTATGTAGATTATGCCTGCTACACTGGATATATCAAGAAGCTGTTAGCAATTCTTTTTATCCTTGCCGATGATATTTCCTTTTTAGACGGCAGCAAAGAAAATGCCGATATGCTTTTCAGCTTCACTTATCACACACACCATATTTTCCTGAATAACAGAGAAACAACTGATTTCTCATAATGTACCCGATGGCTACTCAACTGAGCAGCCATCTTTTCAATTTTCCAGACACCGTCTGGAATTTTTAATATGCCGGAATACCGTATCCATAGATATTGCTGCTTCCGACTGCGTACTGTCTTTGCTTGCAGGCGTCGCCTGAGTTGCCCTCTACGGTATAAACTGTGCCATTCTCACACTTCTCTACGATACCAACGTGGTCTGTTGTACCGTCGCCTTCCCAATCAAAGAAGATAATATCTCCTACCTTTGGTTCATAAGTGCGGTCTTGCCATTTCCCATTTGACTTAAACCAGTTTGCACCATCCACGCAACCTGCAAATTTCGGAACAAGTCCGCTTTCAATATACCCGCATTGGTCAGCACACCAAGATACGAAGCAGGCACACCATTCCACTCGACTGTTAAAGCCGTACCAACTCCAGTAAGGTTGTCCGCCCTGATTGCCTAGCTGTGTCAAGGCAACCTCAACAATCGCCTGATTACCTCCGGCAGTAAAGGCTCGCCCATACGGATAGTACCTCAGAACGTGAGCCGGATATTGGGTATCTCCATAACTGTCCCAACCAAGCCTTTGTGCCTGCTGAGTGGAAAACTCCACTGCATTGGCATAAGAATAACCGCCGTAATTCGTTTTTGCCCAAGAAATATATCCATTACCGAAGTTGTAGCCTTGCAAGGCAAGTTTGATATGCTCCATATCAATCGGACTTTCCACCTCTGCCGAGGTAAGAGCCGCTTTCAATTCCTGAACACCACACTGGATAGAATATTCAGGGTCTTTAATTCCATTAGGTTCGTGCGGATACTTCGTATTGAAACTTCCTTCTGCTGCCTGCATAGGGTCAAGTCCTCTGCCGCCGCTTTCCTGCATCATAACCGCCTTGATAAGTTCTACATACTCAGGAATGCCGTACTCCTTGGCATACTTCTGTATGATAGGTTCATAGGCTTCTACCTCTGCACTTACCGGAGTATAGGAATTACTGTCACTTCCTCCTCCAAACATTGCTACGGCAGCACCAAACAATACGACAATCATAATAATCAGCACCGCTATCCAACCGCCTGCTGCGATTGCTGCTACAAGTGCTTTTGTCCCTGCAATAATCGCTTTGACTGTCGCAACAGTAGCTTTCGCTGTCGCTTTGACGGTATCTGCTGTGGCTTTCGCCGCTTTCTTTGCCGCCTGAGCCGCTTTCTGTGTTGCTTTGGCTGTTGTTTTTGCTGTTTTCTGTGCTATAACGGCAGCTTCTTTTGTGGTCTTAATAGAAGTCTTTGCCGTTTGTTCAGCAGTCTTAACCGACCTTTGAACAGTATTGGTTGCACCTTTCGATACGGTCTTGACTGTCGTATTTCCTGCCGACCTTGCAGACTGTTTAATTGTTTTCTCCGTACGCTCCAGAGTTCGGATGCTCTGTTTTCCGACAGGATTGACCGATTGTTTTTGAAGCTGCTTCTCTGCACGCTTGGTCTTGAAATTCTCAATTCCCCTTTTGGCTTTCTGATAATTCTGTCTTGTTTCACGCACACCCCATCTGCCGACTTTATCCGCACGGTATGCCGTTTCGTGAACAGTCCTATCCGTTGCCGCTTCGATTTTATCGGAAGCATATTCCTCTGCGGAATTTTCCGAAGCGTTGGTGGAATGTTCTGCCTTATCTTTCGTCATCACATAGGCTTTCTTCATTCGCTCCGTGGCAACTGCTGCCTTATTTATGGTCTTGATTGTACCTTTGCTTGTATCTCTTGTTTTTATATCAGCCATCGGTTTCCTCCTTTCTCGAAAAATAATAGAGAGTGGGGTTTAATCCACTCTCTTAGCGACAACAACAAGCCTGCCATTGCTTCTTGAATATTCACAAGTAGAAAGAGAAATCAGCCTGTCGCCATACTCTGCCGATACTCCGGTATCATACAGAGAAAGTTCCTTGCACTTAGCAACATACGCATCAAACTCTGTCGCATTTTCTGCGTCCGTAAACTCATAATACTTAAAGCTATCGGAGCTGTTTGTATAAACAACCGTCTTAAAGACTGCAATCACTTCATACTGGTGTCTGTCCGTCAGTGTATCAAAAGTAATATCCTTATGTTCTTCCCAAAAGCTTTTATTTCTGTACTTCATCAGTCCCGTAAACATAGAACCGTCATTCATGTGGTGTCCGTAAATAATGATGTTGTCTGAAGGTTTCTGCACATCACAATTTTCCTGCACATATGGACAGCCATAAGCAGAATAGGTCTTATCAAACTTGTGCTTCAGGTAGAAGTTCGGCTCATTTACAGACTGCACGACCGGATAGTTGATATTGGTATCCTCAACCTTTATCCAACCCACCATATCCTCATTCTGCCGATAGAGTTCAAGATATTCCGCAAGATAGTCCTTATCTTCCGAAAACGTCACGCCCTCATTTTCCTTTGGCGGCTCGTCCTCCACAATCTCCGCAAGGTTATCATAGACTTCATTCTGCTTGGCAGAGTCAATGTGATTACGGATAATAAAGAAGGTGCTTACAGACAACACTACCGTAAACACCACCGCAATAATAATATAGATTTTTCTGCTCATTTTCTCTTACCTTTCCATATCGTTTCTCTTAGGTGGAGTCAAATCTCTGCAATACTCCGGATACCTCAACTTGATACCCTCCATAAAATACGGAGCATATCCGCAACAGAACAGTTCCTCCGGTGTATAGAGATTTTCCCTGCCTTCTTCCGTAAATCCATTCCAGAGATTAAAGGCAAGGTGGCAGACCTTGACTGTGCCACTTGTCTGCCAACCGCCGTGCATACCTTCCGGTATGATACAGTCCCTCTTGAAATCAAACATCTTTCCGATGTTCATTCTCGTTTCTTCTGAAATACCCATCACATAGAAAAATGCTCTGTGATAGCAGTCATTGACTTTACACTTATCCAGATTTTCCAATACAAAATCTCTGTGTGCAGCATTGCGAAATTGAATTTTAGACATTATAAATCCCTCCTTATGCTTCGCCCGGCTTGGTCGTCATCAGTTTATAAAGTTTCGTGTTCTTAGGGAATTTGTTTGCAAACGGTACAAGAGAACTTCCCACCTTGATAAGTCCGTGTCCTGCTTCCACATTCGTGATATAGGACATCTGAAGGTCGGAAATATTCAGAAGTTTTGCAAGCTCAAGCCTGTCTGTGGAAGCCTGATTCAGCATAATGATAAACTCTGAGTTTGCAAGCATTGTTCTCGCTGTGTGGCTCTGCAAAAGGTCATCGACGTTCTGGGTAATTCCACTTGCGTATGCACCGTATTTTCTCACACGCTTCCACAAGGTAAAGAGGAAGTTTGCAGAATATTCGTGCTGGAACAGAAGATAAATCTCATCAATGAAGATAAAGGTATTCTTACCCTTTGCACGGTTCTGTGTGATACGGTTCAGGATAGAGTCAAGGACAACAAGCATACCAATCGGCATAAGCTGTTTACCCAAGTCAAGAATGTCATAGCAGATAAGGCGGTTATTGGTATCCACATTCGTCTGCTTTGCAAAAGTGTTCAGAGAACCATGCGTAAAAAGCTCAATAGCAAGTGCCAGTTCCTTTGCTTCCGGTTCGTCCTGCTGCAAAAGTTCTGCCCTGAAATCCTGCAAGGTCGGTATATGTCCCTGATAGTCATTCTGCTGATAACTGCGGTACACGCTTGCCGTGCAACGGTCAATGATAGACTTCTGCTTTGCTCCGAGATTTGTTCCGCCGATGAGCTGTTCACAAAGGGACATAATGAACTCAGATTTCAAAATGACAGGGTTTGCACCGTCGCCGTAATCCTTATTCATATCCATTGCATTGATGTGATTGTCGGAAGTAGCAGAAATATTGATTACTTCTCCGCCCATCGCATTGACAAGCTGTGAATACTCTCGTTCAGGGTCGATAATGATAATATCCGCATCTGAAGAAAGCACCTGATTGATGATTTCTCCCTTTGCCGCAAATGACTTACCGCCACCGGATACACCGAGAATAAAGGAGTTACCATTCAAAAGCTGCTTACGGTCTGCGATAATCATATTTTTGCTGATAACATTCTGACCGTAATAGATACCGTTCTCGTGGAAAATATCCTGCACCCTGAATGGGATAAATACCGAAAGACTCTCCGTTGTAAGTGTTCTGAACGCATCAATCTTTCTTGTTCCAAACGGCATTACCGTGTTGAGTCCATCTACCTGCTGAAATCTCAGTGTTGCAAACTGGCAAAGATGTTTTCTTGCTGTGGTAAGCAATGCTTCCGTATCATTCTCAAGCTGTTCCTTACTGTCTGCTGTAATAGCCATTGTGATAACAGCGAACATCATTCTCTGGTCACGGGTCGTAAGGTCATCGAGGAACTCTTTCATTTCTTTCTTCTGCTGCTCCATATCATACGGAACAGTTGCAGAGAAGTTGTTATTGGCATTCTGCCTACGCTGCCAGTTTGTAATATTGGTTTCCACACCAAGCAGACGGTTTTCTGCTTCCTTTACTGCTTCATCAGTCGGAACAGGAACAATATCAATAGACATCATCAGATTTCTGTTCATATCCGTAAGTTCCGCTACCATACTGTCTTTGATATAGGACGCATATTCACGAAGAAAAAGGACTCTTCCATAACGGTTTCCCATCTTGAAATAGTCCTTTTCAAATTCCATTGTGTCGGGGCAGATATAATCCTTAAAATCGTGTCCCTTTTTTCTTGTTTCCTTAATATCAAAGTGGAAAGAGCTTTCTTCTCCCACACGATAGAAGTCGTGGAAAATACGAAGTCTTTCGTCTGTTTCCAGTTCCACACACTTACTTCCAAGCCTGCCGAAGTGAGCAATCAAATCTGCACCGACACGGGCAAAATAAGTTCTTGCGTCCTCCACACTCTTTTTGTTGATGGAAATGGTAATATACTTATCCTGAACAATGGAGTTTGCACCCGTTGCCTTATCAAGAAGCATTTTGTTGTATTCCTCTCGATACTCGTCCAGATTATCTCCGGTTGTCGGAATAAGGATTGTCTGCTCAAAATCCAGTCTGTTGAGCCGACGATTATTGATTGTGATTTTTGTCGTTGCACCACTGTCAAGAGAGTTCAGAAGTTCGGAATATTCAAGGAACATCGCTTCCTTATCCTCACGGCTCGCCACTGCATAGTTAATATCCGTAAAGCGGTAGGTCTTTGAATATTTATCCTTTCCCACTTTGAAAATGCCATCATCAAAGATAGCTGCCACGGGAATCACGTCCTGCACCCCTTTCGGTACAACAAATTTTTCTTTATCCTGCTTAAACAGGTTCGTAAGAGTCTTAATCATTTGACTTCAATACCTCCTTCTGCTTCTGTTCAATGCTTGGCTTCATCAGTTCGTAATAAACATTGGTGGAGTGAAATACCAACTTCTTCGGCATTAAAAACTCCGACTTTATCCACGCATAAATTGCTTTTTCTGCGGTCATACCGTTGTACTTCACAAAACCAAGTGCCGCAAACGGAGCAGCACCCAAAATGCACACCCACGATACGGTTTCCGTGCCAACATACGGTCTGAGCAAGAAATACAGTCCTACTGCAACGCCACAAGCGAGAACAGAAAAAATGAACTGTCTGAGCGACAGTCCAAAAAACATTGACTCTGTATAATTTCTGATTTCTCGGTTAATTTTTACTTCCATATCTGTTTCCTTTCCTGCGATTTCGGTCTTTCTCCCTCACGCATTTATCATTCAGGCAAAAGACTTTGCCCTTCCGTTTACCGCCATAGTAAACACATTTCTTACAATCTCTTTGGTTCATCTCAAAATCTCTCCTTAAAGTCCCATCATCTCTCGGATAATACGGTCAGACATTTTCACTGCACCGACAAGAACGAGCATATTAAATACCAATTCCCCGATATATGCCCACACCTGCGTAACTGCTGCTGCGTCAGGATTAACCACTGGCGGCGATGAAGCAAATACGGAAAAAATAATACAAGCAAGTACGATGACTGCTCCCTCAAGCAGAACGGCACAATAGCTCTTGATAAAACTCTTGCCGACATTCTGTGTCGGTTCTCCTGCAAATGTGGAAAGCGGTATCGGTGCAAGTGCTGTGTACATATACAACTTGAAAAATCTTCCGTACACCGTCATTATCAGAATAAACGACAGCACCGTGATAAATAATCCTCCGATAAGCGTTACCGCCCACAAGGGAATACTCTCGAAAAATCCGCAGTCCTCTATGGTCGTTATCATCTCTGCGGGCAAGGTCGTCTGTTCCGGAGTTCCAAATCCGGCAGCATTCATAATGGTTGAAATTGTCCCTTGCACGATATTAAATAAAGCAAGCATAAGCTCCATTCCGTATGTGATAACACCTTTCGCCAATGCAAAACGAACAAAGAGTTTCAGTGCGTGTTCCGGTTTCTTCGCATCTGTAAAACTTCCGCAGGTCTTTACCATACCTATCACAAAAAACAATACAAGTAAGGCAAGCCCGATAGCCTGAACCGCACCATTGATGTCAACGATAACCTTCCAGATATTCCCGCCCTTAAAGTTCTGCGGTGTAGTTGTGATGAGTGTCCATATTTCCGACAGTTTTTCATTCCAAGTTTCAAGGGCATTTTCAAGATTTTGAACTACCCAGTTATCACTCATTCAAAGCACCTCCTTACAATTAAGAGGTGTACCTTAACTTGGCACACCCCTCGATAACTGTGTAACTCTTATCTTAGCCTGTGATAAGAGTAAGGATTTCTTTCGCAAAAGTGATAATGACACCACCCGCAAGAGTCAGGAAGCCATTGGCTCTCTGAGAAGGGTCGTGAGATTTGAGTGAAAGACCGACCTGCACGATACCAAAGCCAAGTAAAATCATACCGATGGCACGGATAAGTCCGAAGATAAAATCGGACAGATTATTGACTACGGTAAGCGGGTCATTCGCTGCAAATGCAGTCGTTGTCATTCCAAGTGCCAACGCACCGACAATGACCATTGTGCAGTAAGCACGGAAGCCTTTCTTAACCTTTCCGGTCATAGGCAGTTTCTTTGTTTCCTGAATGTCAGTTGCTTTTTTCTTAAAAATAGTCATAGTTGAATACCTCCAAAATTTAATTTGTTTGATTGTTTATGAACAGAGCTTCCATCTCCTCATCGGAAAGAAGTTCCCAGTTCGTTTCTTCCATTTCCTTTTCAGGAAGTGTTGCAGGGTCAATGTCCCAAATGGCAATCGAAGCAATATCTTTTGTGACTTCTCCGTGCTTATAAGGACTCGCCTTTCCGTCTGTGGTAAGTGCCACATTCGGGTGTTTCATAATGTCATATTTGAAATCCATAATGGGTCTTTCCCCACGGATAAACAAAATAGCGTACTGATTATCGAGCATACGCACCTCATCAGGGGTAAGTAACTCTCTGCCGCTTATCTGATAGTTGGTGGAATAGTTACCGCTTCTTCCGGTACTTTTTCCGAACGTGTTGGTATCAATGGTTTCCTTGCCCAACAGCTCCGACACATATTTATGGGTTGACTGCTCATTTCCACCGAGGTAAAGAAATTCATCGCAGTTACCTACAATGCTCTCCCACTGTTTTTCAAACAAGGCTTTAAGCTGTGCCAAGTTCTGTAAGATGATGCTTACCGATACACCACGGGAACGCATAACCGACAGTATCTTGTCGAAGTCGTCCGGCAGTGAAACATTGGCAAATTCGTCCATCATAAAATGAACAGGCATCGGCAGACAGCCGCCGTGGATATGGTCGGCTGCATAAAACAACTGCTGAAAGAGCTGTGTGTAAAGAATGGATACCAAGAAGTTGAAACTGGAGTCGTTATCCGGTATCAGTGCAAACAGTGCCACCTTTTTCTCTCCGAGTGACTGTAAATCCAGTTCATCGGCAGAAGTAAGAGCAGCAAGACTTTCCAAGTTAAACTTTTCAAGCCTTGCTGCAAGGGTTATCTGTATGGATTTTAATGTTTTGGAAGAGCCGGAATGATAAGAGTGGTAATACTTCAAAGCAATGTGGTCAGGGTTATCTATCATCAAATCTGAAAACAGATTATCAAGCGGAGAAGGACTTGGGTCGTCCTCGTCCTCAATCGCCCCGGCTCTTAACATTTCCATTACCATTGCAAAATTCTGTTCTTCCGGCGGTGCTTCATAGTGCAGATAAAATACAAGTGCAAGCAGAAGCATTGACGCTGCCGTATCCCAAAACGGGTCATTGCTCTGTGAACCTTTCGGAGTGGTACTCTTGAAAAGATTTGTTACGAGCTTCTGCACATCATTGTCGTTCTGCAAATATACAAACGGATTGTAACAATGGCTTTTCTCCATTGAAATCAAATCAAGCACACGCACTTCGTAACCTTTCTTCTCAAGAAGACGTCCCGTATCTCGCAGGATTTCCCCTTTCGGGTCTAATATCACATAGCTGTTTCTGGCAGCATTCATAATATTAGGCTTTGCATAAAACCTCGTCTTACCTGCACCGGAGCCACCGCACACAAGCGTATTCAGATTTCGTCTGTGCTTCTTGGCATTAAGTCCAATGCACACATTCTGAGTCATCAGCTTATTTTCTGATAGTGGCTTTTGTCGGTACTTTTTATCAATGGCTCTGACATTGCCCCATTTGGCAGAACCGTGTTCTTCTCGTCTGCGGTAATTCTTTCTTGTCGAAAAGTAAATCCCGATACCCATTCCATAGCATAAAAGCAAAATGAGGACAGTTTTTAAGCTGTCCCCACATAATTTTATGGAAAATGGATTATCAAAAAGTGTCGCAAGATTGGCTGCTATCTCCGGCAATCCTCCGCTTATGGAAGGTGCAATCAGAAGTGACAGCCATATAACCGGAACGATACCGACAATGGATAAAATAATGGCAGTCTGCCTGTCATTATCTCGCTTCATCTGAGCGTTTCCTTTCAATCACTTTGAACTTTTTCAATGGGGCATTTCCGACTTTTACAAGCAGGTCGTCTACTGCGTCTGCCGACTTACCTTCCTCCATCAACTTTGTTTTCTCATCGTTTAAGGAGCGAATGACAACACCGTGTTCATAATCGTCCAAAGCAATGTGGTAGAGTTTTTCTTTTTCCATATCTGCCCTCCGTTATCTCTCATAGTCCTTTGAACGCTCCTGCTTCTTGCGGAACATTTCATCAGAGATATGACTGTGAATTTCTGCCATTGCATTTCGTGTCTTGGAAAGCTCCGCACGGATTTCTTTCGGCTCTTTGGAAGCCAGTCCCTCCGGAATACGGTTAATTGCAAAATTCTGTGTATCTACGCCATACTTCTTGCAAATCATATATCCGATACACACTGCCTGAAAGCCCATATCCCTGCGGCTGTAACTTTCGCTGTTGATGGAAAGCTGTGCATGTCCAAGTTCCTGAGCGACACACTGAGCAACTGCTACGCTGTCGCCCACATTACGTTTCACATACAAGGTCTGCTTTTCATTATTATAGAAAGCTGCCATATTCGGATACGGAAGTTCATCGGTTGCCGAAACCTCCACCGGAGATACATCAAGCATTGCCGTGATAAGTGCTTTCGGGTCACGGTTTGCTGATACTGCCGGAGCTTTTCTTCCATTTGTCTGCGTAACATCAAATACCTTTTTGACATTGTAGGAAATACCCGGAGAACCATCTGCTCTTGTGTATTCCACTGGTTCAAGGATAGAAATACTCTTTGCCCCTTTGGTAATCTTCACATTGTCCTTACCCCAATCATCAAAATCTTTAAGCTGTGTCGCCTGCGGATACTGACTGTAAATAAGGAGAGCATTTGCTGCGGAATATCTGTCCATTCGACTCTGCGTATCAAGAAAGTTCTTGAACTTCTCAGGGTCACTCACAATCTCACGGGCAGCATCATCAATCATCTGATAGACTTTTTCTTTTTCTGCTCGCTTCTTTTCTGCATACTCCTCTTTGGATAATCTTGGCTGATTACCGCCAGCCTTTGCGGGTTTGAAATCATTTGTCATAGTGAATTACCTCTCTTTTGTTTTGGGTTTCTTCTTCGGCTGACGGTGTACCGTCTGACCGTTTTTCTGCTGCGGATTCTTGCCGCCTTTCTTAACCTCCGGCTCTTTACGCTCTGCTTCTTTTTGCTGTTTTGCCTGTGCCTTGTAACGGTCAAGTTTCTCTTTGACCGATGGCTTTTCCACTGGCTTTGCAACACCCTTATCAGATTGCGTTTCTACCGGCTCTGAGTTTTGCCTTGACAGAGGGCTTTTGTCTGTTTTGGCGACTGAGGGGTTTGCGTTTGCTCGCTCCTCTTTCTGCATTGGATTTCTGACCGCTTCTTCCATAATGATTTCACTCTTGGATTTAGTCGGCTTTTCTTTCTCAACCGCTTCACGGTCTGCGATAGCCTTCTCTGCTTCACTGACAATCGAAGCCTTATCCACCTTGCCAAGTTCAAATCTTTCAACGATACGCTGAATTTTAGAAGCGTCCTCTGCTCTTGCAATAATATCTACCGGAGCGTTCTCTCCCTTTGTGTTCTTATCTCTGAGGACACAATAAAGAACGCCATAGCGTTTTGCCTGTTCGGTAAACTTTTTCAAATCCTTTTGCGGAATGGAAAAGACTTTCAGCTCCTTGCCTGACTTAATCATATTGGTAAGCCTTGCTTTGCCCTTCGTCTTTTGTTCCTGCTTCAGAACCGATACCAAAAGCAATGCGATATTCTTCGCCGCCGAACCGCTTAATCTTGCAGCAACTTCAAAGCCTTCAAGCGAAAGCCTAACGACCTGCTCTGCTGCGTCACCACCGTTGTTCATAGCGTGATTTCTCCTTTCTCTGCTGTTTTTGTTCCTCTGTTTCGATATGCTCAAGGTTTTCTTCCATAACCTTTGACCTCTCCGCAATATCCTCGCAGAGTTTTACTTCCCGTCGGAGTTTTTTCAATTCTCCATTGATAGAAGCGATTTCATCTTTTGCCGCCTGAAGCTGACCATCATCAATATTTGTTCTTATCTTTTTTCGGAGATGTGTTCTTCCGGCAATCAGATTTTTCATCTGCTCCTCTAAGGAAGTCTTATATGAAAAAAGCTGTTCGTCCGTGGAAATATTTTCTCGTCCGAGCAGCCTTACTTCATCAGTAATCTTATCGAGCTTCATCAAATCATCTTTCAAAAGATAATGAAGCCTTGCGTTATTCTGTTTCTTATACTTTGGCAGATAACCGAGTCTGTAACAGTAATACAGATACAGCCCATAAAGTCCGCCTTTCTTTTTCAGCTTCTGCCCTCTGGTCTGCATACGGTACTGTCTTGGTTTATAAGTCGCCCTCTGGAACGGCTCAATCTCTGCCCATCTGTCACGATTTTCTTTGATACGCTCTACAATCCGGTCATTGGTATAATCTGCTCCGAGATTTTTCAGTCGTATCGGCTTATCGTATCCCTTTGGAATGACCGTCCAGTATTTTCGGCTTGGACTTAGGTTATAGGCATATCCCATTTCCTTGAGAGCAAACTGAAATTCTTTCAGGGTCTTGCTATGGTCGATAGCATAATCAATGGCTTCTTTTGCAACCGAATAGAGTGTCGGCATACCTGCCTTTTCTTTCATCGTCAGATAATCCGACTGCTTACTGCGGTTCGGATTCGGGTCATAGTAAAGTCCGTACTTCTCACAAATTCTGTCTGCAACTTTTCGGAATTTGAACCACGCTTTTTCCTCTCCCCACAAATGTTTGCCATCGACAAAAGAAATAGAGTTGATGACAAAATGGCAATGCAGGTGCTTTGTGTTCAGGTGGGTTGTCACAACGACCTGAAATCTTTCACCCCACACTTCATTTGCAAATTCCATTCCGATTTTCTGTGCCATCTCAGGAGATATATCTGTTTCCTTGAAACTCAAATATCCGTGATAGGCTTGGATACCGTCTGTCTTTTGGTACTGCTCCTTAACCGTTATGAATTGGTCACGGGCAATCGCTACATTACAGTTGATACCCTCAACATAGAACTCACGCTCTGTTTTTTCCTCGTCCTTTGCATAAGCAATAACATCTGCAAGAGCCTGATACTGTTCCGGCGAAAACTCCCTTTTGATTTTTGCAGAAGTCTTTTCCGGATTGGTCGCATAGTCAATGACCTGACCGAGCCTTTCTGTTACCGACCACAACTTTGTTACTGCCATTTCATTTCGCTCTGATTTGGACGAAGATATGTCCTCTCAATCTCTGACTGGAACTTATTCCACTTCGCAGCTTCATTCTTCAGCATAGGTGCGTCAATGAAACCAAGCGTATTTGCTTTAGCCGCAAGCTGATTGATGTTATTACCGATAGAGGAAAGTTCCCTCATCACATCATAGAAGCGGTCATCGGGTTTCTCTTTCGGCTCGTAACCTCTGATAAGTAAACGGATAAGTCCGGCTTCGGAAAGACAAGCCTTCTTTGCCTTTGCTGCCAAGTCCTGTGCTTCCTTGCGGTTAAAGCGTACAATCTTCTGAATGTTTCTCTTTCTCATAATCGGTATCTTCCTTTCTCTTTATTCTGCAATCTTTGTTAATCTGGAATAAGCACATCATCGTAACGCCAAGACAACTGCCGAACAGTGTTCCGGCGGCGATAAGTAATAACTCTCTCAAATCAAGTTCTCCTTTCTCACGGGGTATTAGGGGCAACCCCTAACGAGCCTTTTACCGTTTGGGAAACTGTGTTTATCCAAATGGTCTGCTCGCTAAGAATAAACATCTCCTCCGGGTTGCCCCGTTCTCAGTCTACTATCTCTCATAATCCTTTGATTTCGGCTTAAAAGGTTCAGCCACGATATTGCCGCCCACATCCTTAGAAAAGCGTTCAGGATACTTGAACTGTTCCTTATACTTCTTCATCATATCGTCCGGCAAGCTCTGAAAACTCTCACTCTCAGGCGGTGCATAACAGATAAAGA
Source organism: Christensenella minuta (assembly GCF_003628755.1). Classification (NCBI taxonomy): domain Bacteria; kingdom Bacillati; phylum Bacillota; class Clostridia; order Christensenellales; family Christensenellaceae; genus Christensenella; species Christensenella minuta. The sequence goes on from NZ_CP029256.1 coordinate 1,248,616, forward strand.
ACTTGCCGCAGATAATATCTACCATCTCTTTCTTATCATTGTCCTGCACATAAACTGCACGGTTAAGCGGAAGTCCTCTCATCTTTCCTTCCTCATTACAGATGATTGCAACATCATCGTCATAGGGCATATATTCCTCAATATCCCCGCCGACAACCTCCTGCATTGCTTCCAGACTGTCGTCGATTACAATTTCCTTCGGGTACTTTTCCGGTTCTACCAAGAGAACTTTAATCTTAGAATCATTCATCGTTCTTCATTCCTTTCGTGTGTTTTTTTATTGTAAATGCCCATCCGCATACAAAGAAAATCGTTGAAGTCCTTACCTGCTTTTGGTGGCTCATCAACGATTTCATACTTATCCGGCAGAATGGTTTTTAAGGTCTGTGCTGCCTTTCTGCCCGCTATATCATTGTCAAAATGGATACGGATTTTCCTGACAGATGGGTTACTGCCAAGATACTTTTCCAGTGCAATCGGCACTTTACTGTCCTCAATTTTCTTTGCCGGAGAATAAACCCCGGACAGCGAAACAAAGCTCATTTCTTTCCAATCCTGCCCGTTCAGCTTCGCAAGCGTGGCATAGGATTAATCAGATAATCCAAAGCACTCCTGCCACCGATACCTCTCGACCACCATATCCATTTCCCGTTTGAAATCTTCAAACTATCGTGGGTTCTGGTGCAATAGGTGTTACCTGAAAACTTAACCAGCTCATACGGTTCATAATTTTTCAGGTAGGTTAATAAGTCCATCTGCTTCGCCTGAATGATTAACTCAGGTGCGATAAATGGCATATCGACCACCTCCTTCCTGTTTATCTCTCATACGATTTCTCCTTTCTGCCGCCGACTACTTCGCCCTCATCAGGCTCTCCGCCGACAATCTCATTTTCCTTTTTATCCATATTGAGCAGGATATTCAGCTCATCAAGTCTGGCAGTTTTTGCCCTCAATTCGTCCTCCTTTGCAAACGGCTTTTCGATTTCCTGCTTCGCTGTTTCATACTGCTTCTCCGTATTTTCAAGGCTGTTTTTCGTATCAGCAAGTGCTTCCTCAAAGCGTTCTATGCCGTTATCTATTCTCACGATATTACCATGAGCATCATCGCCAAGCGGTACATCTCTGCTTGTTTCGCCTTTTAATTTCACAACATAATTACGCTGCACCGTATCAAAATACAGTTCCATTTGAAAGCCACGGTACTCGCCAAGTGGTATCGCATCGGGACTGTTCATTGACTTGCAGGCATTGATGATTGCCTGACCTGCTTCGGCTTTTTCGGAATAAGAAACACCCGATACCATCATTCCAAGCGGCTGCTCATCTATCGGTTTCGGGTGTAATTTTGCTGTTTCAACATCTTTTGTAAGTCCCTCTACACGGGATTTCAAGTAAGCAATCTGTTGTGGGTAGAACTTGATGACCTTATCCTCCAGTCCGTATTTCTCTGATAAGAAATTGGATTTTAACATCTTCAGCTTCTGTACCTGAATGTCTAAGTCCATCTTTTCTTTGATATACGGATTGCCTGTTGCAAGCATTTTTATCTCCGCATAGGACAGTGCGGTTTCATCAATATCCTCTGCCGACCTGACCGGAGATTTGCTCGTCATAATCTGACTTGCGAACTTCTGCTTACCTTCCACAAGCTGATAGAGGTATGCATCAAAGGTCTGCTCTGTTACATAGCGGTAAATATCTACCTGCGGATTTTCATTGCCCTGACGGACAATTCTACCGGAACGCTGCTCCAAATCTGAAGGTCGCCACGGACAATCCACATCGTGAAGTGCGATAAGTTTATCCTGCACATTCGTTCCTGCTCCCATCTTCTGAGTAGAGCCAAGAAGCACCCTGACTTCTCCCTTGCGGGTCTTTTGGAACAGTTCTTTTTTCTTCATATCCGTATCAGCTTCGTGTATGAATTTCACTTCACTTTCAGGAATACCTCTCTCAATCAGCTTCTTCCTGATGTCGTTATAGACGGAAAATGTGCCGTCATTCTTCGGCGTGGAAAGGTCACAAAAGACAAGCTGTGCTGATTTTTTGTCGGCATTTTCTTTCCATATCCGATAGATGTTATCGACGCAGGCATTGATTTTACTGCCCTCAAAATCAGGCAGCATATCGTTTAGCATACGCTGGTCAAGAGCCAGTTTTCTTCCGTCATTCGTGATTTTCAGCATATTATCTACGCTTGAATCCACACCGCCGCCACGCACCTGCTCGGCTCTCTCTGCAAGGGAAGCAACCATTTCTTTCTGCATTTCTGACGGCTTTACTGCAATGTTATGGTACTTTGCTTCCGGTACTGGCAGGTTCAACATATCCGCTGTCTTAATGTCCGCTATCTCCTTGAACATCGCCATTAGTTCAGGCAAGTTATAGAATTTTGCGAACCTTGTCTTTGCTCTGTATCCTGTTCCTTCCGGTGTAAGTTCCACTGCCGTAATGGTTTCTCCGAAAGTGGAAGCCCAGGCATCAAAGTGCTGCAACCCATTTTTCACAAGCGTGCTGTACTGCAAATATCGCTGTATCGTATAGAGTTCCACCATACTGTTTGAGATAGGTGTACCCGTTGCGAACACGGTTCCTCGCCCTCCTGTAATCTCGTCAAGGTAACGGCACTTCATAAAGAGGTCGGAAGATTTCTGTGCTTCCGTCTGTGCGATACCGCCCACATTACGCATTTTTGTATAAAGATAAAGGTTCTTGTAATAATGGCTTTCATCAACAAAAAGCCTGTCTACACCAAGTTCCTCAAAGGTTACAACATCATCTTTTTTCGTCTGGTCATTGAGTTTATCAAGTTTCTGCCTGATAGATTTCTTTGACTTTTCAAGCTGCTTTATGGAGAAGTTTTCCCCTCGGTTTCGCTTGAGTTCCGCAATTCCTCCGGTTATCTCCTCAAGCTGCTGTTCTAAGATTGCCCTCTGTCTTTCAATGGACATCGGGATTTTTTCAAACTGTGAATGTCCGATAATAACAGCGTCATAATCTCCAGTTGCAATCCTGCCGCAGAACTTTTTACGGTTCTTGGTTTCAAAATCTTTCTTTGTTGCGACAAGGATATTCGCCGCCGGATAGAGCTGCAAATACTCAGCCGCCCATTGTTCGGTCAAGTGATTTGGTACAACAAACAGTGACTTGTTACAAAGCCCAAGCCTTTTCGACTCCTGTGCTGCCGCTACCATTTCAAAAGTTTTTCCTGCTCCGACTGCGTGTGCAAGAAGTGTATTTCCTCCGTAAAGGATATGGGCAACCGCATTTTTCTGATGTTCCCTGAGTTCAATTTCAGGATTCATACCATTGAAGATGATATGACTTCCATCATACTCACGAGGTCTGACACTGTTGAATTTCTCATTGTAGGATTTGCAAAGCCTTTCCCTGCGTTCAGGGTCAGACCATATCCAGTCCTGAAATTCCTGCTTAATCATTTCCTGCTTCGACTGAGCAATTGCTGTTTCCTTTTTATTCAGGACAGCCTTTTTCTTTCCCTCATCATCTTCGATATAGTCAAAGATACGCACATCTTTTAAGTTCAGCGTTTCCTCAATAATCTTATAGGCATTGATGTGGGAAGTTCCGTAAGTGTTATATGCCCTTACATTTCCTTTGTCGTAAGATTTACCCTCAATATTCCACTCACTCGTAAATGGAGAGAAGTGAACTTTAATATTCCACTGTGCATAGCGTGGTGTTTCAAGCAAATGAAAGATAAACTCCTGCACATCGTCCGGTGGCAGCCAAGTTGCACCAAGTCGCACGGAAATTTCACTTGCAGTCAGGTCTTTCGGCTGCACCTTTTGAAGTGCTTCCACATTGACCTTATAATCTTCCGGATAGAGTTCTGCCGAGTTCTTTGCAATCCTCAGCTTTTCCCTGACATTACCCGAAAGGTATTCATCAGTCATCAGATACTTCGGTTCGTAAGAATTTCCATACTCATAAAGCGGGTTTAAGAAGATAACACCCTTTAAGTCCTCAAAGATTTCATTCTCCGATTTACCGGAAAGCTCCATCATATAGTCCATATCAATCGTGGCTTTTTCTCCAAGAGATACCGCCAATGCTTCGCTTGCCGTATCAACAGAAGTAACCGGAGTATGCGGCTTAATTGTCCTCTTAGAAAACATATCAGCCTTACGCTCCAGTTCTCCGTCCTCTCCGATTATCTCCAATGCGGAAAGCAAAGAGAATGAACTGTCCTGCGAGAAAGCAGAAGTATTTGCACGGCTGTTAATGAGTCCGTACTTACCTGAAAAGGTATCATAAAGTCTGTTTAATCGCTCCTGCTCCGCTTTGATTTCGCTGTCAGGGTAATCTTCTGTCTGCAATTCAATCAGCGTTCTGACGGAATTTCTAATAGCAATCATACCCTTAATTCGGTTCTCTGCGGTTGCCGACACTTCCACCGGAGTCATACGGGAATTTTCACGATAATAGATTTTATCGTCTACCACCGTATAGGAAAAGTTTCTCACTGTCGGGTCTGCCGGAATAGAATTATCTTCCTCCTCCAGTTCTTCCTCAGTTTCATATTCCGTGATTTCTCCGTGAATGTTTGCTACTGCTTCATCAAGCTGTGCTGCAAGGTCTGCATTTTCATACGGCACACAAGTTGCTTCCATACCGAAACGCCCCGATACCATTTTCATTTCTCCAAGTATCATTTCGGGGTGCTGCACAAAATAAGAATTCATCTTAATTCCGTTCTCATCGGTATCAAGATGAACCCAATCCGGCTCAATATCTATCAGTCTGTCACGCTTTTGCAGGATAAGAATATCCGAAACGACTTCCGTTCCTGCATTACCCTTAAAGGTATTATTCGGCAATCGGATTGCTCCAAGAAGCTCTGCTCTCTGTGCAATATACTTTCGTACTGCTAAAGTTTCCTTATCCATTGTGCCTTTGCTCGTTACAAGAACCATCACACCGCCGGGTCTTAACTTATCAAGGGATTTCGCAAAAAAGTAATCGTGTATCAGGAACTTATGCTTGTCGTATCTTTTATCTGATACCTTAAAATCTCCAAAAGGCACATTTCCTACCACTCCATCAAAGAAGCTGTCCGGCAGATTTGTTTCTTCAAATCCTTGTGCCGCAATGGTTGTTTTCTGATAAAGCTGCTGTGCAATCCCTGCGGAAATCGTATCAAGTTCCACACCGTAAATCTTACTGTCCTGCATTGTGTCCGGCAGCATACCGATGAAATTACCGATACCGCAGGACGGCTCTAACAAGTTGCCCTCCTTAAATCCCATCTGCTCCATTGCCTTATAAATGGCTGTGATAACTTCGGGCGGCGTGTAGAACGCAGTCAATGTGCTTTCTCTTGCCGAAGCATATTCCTCCGGTGTTAACACCGAAGAAAGTTCCAGATACTCCGTTGCCCACGCTGAATTATTTTCATCAAAAGCTTCTGAAAGCCCACCCCAACCAACATACTTTGATAAGATAATCTGTTCTTCAGGAGTGGCAAATCTGTTTTCTTCCTGACATTTTTTAAGAAGCTGTATCGCCATAATATTTCTGCGGAAGCGTTCCTTTTTACCAACCGTTTCAACCTCATTTTCTCTAAGATTAAAGGTGTGACGGTCTGCCATAGGCACATCAGGGTGCAAGTCAAAGCCTTTGACTTTTTTCTTCTGCTCCCAAGCGGGAACTAACGGCTCAGGCTCTTTTTCATTTCTTTCTTCGGCAGGTTCTTCCTTTACAATCAAATGCTCATTCATCGGATTCTCTCGCACTTTTCTGTCAAACTCTGTGCGTGAAAATTCCTTATTGAACAGTGGCATATCATAGTCATAGAGCATTACTCTCTCATCATCAACAGATAAGATTTCGTACTCAGAAGCACCGATATACACCTTATCGCCAAGATGATATTCATACTGCACATCTTGTAGCTGTTCTGCTTCTTCAGGTTCTTTTTCGGTTGGTTCGACCTCTTGCTCCGGTGGTGCATTAGAAAGTATCTCACGATTTCTTTTCGTTTCCTCGATTTTGGCTCTGTGTTCCTCTTGACTTTCAATCCACTGAGGATAGCGTTCTTTTTCCTTTGGATTTAAGTATCTGTCCATTCGGATAAGTTCCCCGATACGCTTCTCCACCTGCGACCACGAAAGTGTGATATGTGGATTTTCTTTACCGATGCCTTTCGTAATCGTAATACCTTTTCCATCGTGGCTCTCATCAATGCCTGCCCCGATTATGACGGGATAAGAACCGCCCCAACCATATTCATTTTTCAAGAAGTCGGCATTTTCTTTTGCAGAAAGACTTTTTTCAAACTGCTCATAAATACGCATTTTTCCCTCAGAAAATCCGCTTCCATTCGCAAGAATAGCGTCGATAATCTCCTGAGAAAAAGTAAAGGCAGAGGTTTTCTTTTCCTCTGCCCGACCGTCTAATATGAATGTCATCTGACCGTCCATTGACGGTAATGGTTTTATGCTGTCACTTAATTCTCCCAGTAATCGCATAGCTTCAAAGTGTCGGGCAATAACAGCCCAATCATAAAAGCTCTGTGCGGTTCTGCTGTCGTATTTGCCCTCCCACAAATGCAGGACGTTTTCAAAGGTCTTGTACCCTACTGTCCTGCCGTCCTCTAAAGTAAGCTCAGTATAATCATTATTGAAAATACTCTTTATATACTCTGTGCGGTCTTTGTTATCTGGATTGCGTTCATAATAATCTTTGATTTCTTCCAGACTTGCTGACAAATGTGGTGTCGTTCTGAGAATTTCATTGATTACTTCATCACGTCTAAAGAACGGAAGGCTTTTATCCTCGTGCGTTCTGTCGTAATACTCTAAGCGAATATCACTTCCGCTTTCACGATTTCCTGTGCCGAATTGCGAAGGGAGTTCATCAGACGAACCCATTTCATCATATCCTCCGCTTTCATCTGTTCGGTCACTCCCTCTTTCTGTGCCATCTGGCTCAGAATTGTTTCCTCCATCTTGCTGGCTCTCTGTTCCACTTCCGCCAAGTGCTGTGTCAGTTCGCCCCTCGTCAGGAGATTGTAGTAAAGGACTCTGTGATGTTCCTTCAGAAACTCTCTCCTCATCTGAGCGTATCTGCCCAACGTCACTTCTGGCTGCTGTGGAAGTTTCAGGTTCGGAAGGCTGTAATCGCCCACCATCGTGTAGGTCAGTTCGTTCATTGTCCAAACTCCTTTCGTCGTTATTTTCAACCTTATTGTATTCATTTCTGTCCTGACCGACAATTATACGATTTTGACGGTTGAGTGCAGTAATTGTTTTAGATATTTCCGTCAATCCCATTTCTGCAATATCACTGGTAGCAAATCCAAGTGCATTGAGTGTTTCCTGCGTATTGAAGTTGGTAACATCTCTGAAATCATCAAGTTCAAAATAACCGTCCGTATCAACGCCGAGCCTTGACATCATCATATATGCCACACTGTTTGTCACGACATTTTTATAAATGAAAGCCACAATATCCTCTTCCACTTCCTCAAAGGAACTGCCCTCGGTTGCATAGTAAAGGTCTTGCAGATAATCAGGGATATTATCCTCTGCCGCATTTCTTGCTGCTCCCATAATTGCTTCGGCAAGACTGCTCTTATTCTCAATCTCTCCGAAAGTGCTTTCCAATGTTTCAATCACATCAGCTTCGTATTCCTGACGCATATCCCAAATCGGGACTGTTCTTGAATATCTGCTTTCGTGAGTATCTGAAATATCAAAGTAATGTGTCAGTCTTTGCCGTGAACGGTTTTCATCAGCAAAAACAGCAATACCTCTTGCACCTCGGTTGACCCATCTGCCAAAAATTTTGTTCCACTGCTCTATCTCAAGAACCGCTGTTGCATCAGGTCGCTGTGCATATACAAGTAGCTGTTCGTCATAACGTAACTTATAATTTCGGCAAGCCGAAGCCAAGAATGCCTGCCAGTTCTGAGGATTTGACACAACCGTTTTGCAGGTGCGGTTGTAAAGCTCAGAAATAAGGTCATATTTTCGTGCCATTACTCTTGCACCTCCTTATCGCTGTTTTTCTCTGTTTCTGGTCTTGTTTTTTGACGGTTCGGATTGATTGACAGGTTCAACTTTACTTCCACTAAGCTCCATTTTTTCAGCAAACTCGCATATATGATAGCAGCAATTCCCGACGTACAAATGGTAGTCATCAATATACTTGCACACTCTGTCTGCTGTGTGTCCATCACGAAAAGTAATCCTGATTTTTCCACCATCGGGAATATAGAATTTCAAATTGTAATGACTGTCTATAAATCGAATTTGCTTTTTCTGCGGCTCTGCTCTATTCTCCTGTTGCTTCATTTTCCTTACCTCTCATTTTTGTTGCTTCATCAGAACCGCCGCCCAAATACGAAAAGAGTTTACCGGACTTTGTATTCTTCTGAAGCTCCATAATCACACCCATATCAGGAATCGTGATATTCGGGATTTTCAGGATTGCTTCCATATCAAGCTGCTGCAACTTTTTCTCCGTATCACAACCGGAGTCAAAGAGTTTATTCAGCACCTTGACCTTATTCTGAAAAGTTGCTTTGCCTTTCACGAAAATACCTCCTTAGCTAATGTTGATTACAATAGAAATACTGCCGCTCTGTTCTTCTTTCTGCGGATTACGTGAATACTCAGGAAAAAGGGACTGTACTCTCTGCCTTGCCCTGCGTATGGTTTCAAAACAAGGAAGTCCGTATGCTCGGTAATTAAATACAATATCCTCAAGCGGAAGATTTCCGGCTGGTATATATCCGTACCGATTGTAATAATGCAGAATGAGAAGCATATCATCATACCTCGACATCGGGCATTCCTTTAAGATTTCAAGCACTCGGCTCTCCACCGTTTTCTGTTGTTTCATAATGTTCCTCCAAAAATTAAAGGGACAGAGTTTTTTACGCTCTGCCCCGACTGGTTAATGTTCGCTTGTTACTTACTTCTTACGGTTTTTAACCTGAAGAAAGATAAAGCCGCCGACAATAACGGCGACTAATGCGATAGCGATAATTGTCTTTGCTTCCATTACTCGTTACCCTCCTTTTTCTTCTTTTTGTGTGCAACAACAGAAGTTACGGCGATACCGACAGCAGAAAGTCCGGCAAGGACATACCAAAGTTTCATATTGGTATCATCTCCTGTTTTCGGAGTATCCCTCAACTCATTGTGCATTTTTACAACGGCTGTTTCATCAAGTTTGATAGTAACATTCTGGTCGGCAGGTGTGATATATGCGGCAGAGGCATTGTTTGCCACTTCGGATACGGTATATTCGCCAATACGAAGTCCCTCTATCACAATTTCGCCGTTCTTATCTGTTTCAAATGTCATATCATAACCGTTTGCTCCGGTTACTCTGAACGCAAAACCTTTAACCTTACCATCTGAAGATGTCTTGACAATTTTCAGTGTTCCACGCATAGCTTCATTGATAAATCCAACGCCAGCCTTATTCTCAACGGAATACGTTGTTTCGTCTTTCTCAATGAAAACAGAGTATTCTCCCTTATCAAGCAGAAAGCCCTCTGGTGCTTTTGTTTCACGGACAATATATTTTCCGTAAAGCAGCTCTTTCATCTCATAAATTCCGGTTTCGGTTTCTTCAAGATTTCCGATAAGTTCATCGCCATCATCAATCTTTCCGTTCTCATTGGTGTCCTTATATACCTCAAAGGTTGCACCCGTAAGTTTGTTATCTGGATATTCAGCGTCCACCTTCGTGAGTCTGATATTGCCGTGAACATACTCATTGACAATCTCAATTTCAACTACCTGCTCGGCTTTGCTGATATTGACCTCATACGCTTTTTCATCAAGAACAAATCCCTTTGGCTGCTCGATTTCTCTTACAATCCATTTGCCATAAGGAACTTTTGCAAAAGAAAAACTACCGTCTTTTGCAGAGGTAGTCGTCATAAGTGCAGTATCCTTTGTAAATTCTGTTTCTTCGGCTTTGAAGATACCGATAACAGCACCCTCAAGTGCTTCTCCATTCTCGTCAATCTTCTTACCTGATACAGAACCATAGATAAGTTCATTCTTGATTTCTTTTCCGTCATTCACTTTGATTTCAACCGTTGCGGTATCCTGACCTGCGTATTCAAATACAACCGGATACTTCGTATCAGAGAGAATATAATGCTCATCGGTTGCAATCTCTTTGACATAGTATTTGCCAAACGGAAGGTCTGACTTCATAACAGCAGTTCCATTTTCATTTACGCTGACAATCTCAATCAGTCCATCAGCCGGAATAACGGTACCGCTTGCAGATACAATATCTTCTGCGGCATAAAGACCAAAGCTGATGTTTTTGATTTCTCCGTTGTCGCCAATACCAAATGTCTTATCCTTTTCAATGGCTTTTGCAAGGCTTACCTGAACTTTCTGTCTTTCGTTATAGAATGATGTGGAAGTTTCGGTAACAGAGATATTCTGACCTGCATAAGTAAGCTCAACCGTATGTGTTTCGCCACTCACTACCATTCCATCAGGTGCGGTAATTTCCTTGACCTCGTATTTTCCGAGATAAAGTTCTTTGCTCTTAACAAATCCATCGGAGCTTGTTGTGATAGTATCTACCACTTCGCCCTTTGAATAGCGGAGTGTACCGTCCGGTGTACTAATATCTTCCGCAGCACGGACTTCATAAACTGCACCCTCAAGTCCTGCCACTTCATAAACAGGCTGATAAATAACATCACTGTCCTCAGAACCACTTACATTGACACCGCTAAATACTTCTCCGGTCTTTTCAACCGTAACAGTACCTTTCTGTGCCATATTCGGCTTATTGACTTTCACAACAGTTATGCCGCCTTCCTCTGTGGAATTTTCTTCGGTAATATCAAAATATACCGGAGTATCATCAAGTACATACCCGTATGGAGCTTGTACCTCTACGATGGAATATCCCTTGCCATAATCCAGTTTCTCAGGTGTTACAAGAGAACCATTTGCGTCGGTATAGAACACATCAATCGTGGTTGGTGTCGGATAAGTAAAGGTCATTTTGACCTGATTGCCCTGCGGGTCGTAAATCTTAAATCCTGCTCCTGCATACGGAATACTCTTTCCGCTTTCTGCGTCCACCTTGACTACATTGACAAAGCTCTCAAAGTTACGGTTATTGATAAGATAACGATACGTCTGTGCGTTCTGTGAAATGAACACATCAAAATCGTCCATCATCTCTCTGCCTTCCCAACCAGAAGTCTGGTGTACGGTATAAATACCATACGGCATATCTTTTGTCTGACCGAAGCCATTTTCATCGCAAACAATGGTATCTCTCTCGTCTTTATTGGCTGCGTCATAGCTTCCGGCAGATTTCAAATAAATCTCAAAGGAAGCACCCTTTTCAGGAGTTTCAATCTTTGTTTCTCCATCATCAGTGTGTTTAATGATAGCCACATTGCCTTTGATTACCTGCTCGGTTACATCATTGGAAGTAAGGTTGTGTTCTACCTCATAAAGTTTCGGGTCTGCACCTACTTCATGGGTAGTCTTATCAAGCAAATATCCCTCTGATGGTGTAATTTCTCGGATTGTCCAGTCGGTATCACAAACATATTCTTTAGTAGTGAACTGACCATTTTCATCAGTAACATACTTATCTACAAGAGTTTCGCCCTTATAGATACCGTAAACTGCTCCTGAAAGTTTGGCATTGCCCTGTGCTTCGCCTTTATCAGCGTCGCTCTTTGTTACTGTTACAGTAAACTTCTTCAAAATATTGTTGAAGTTTCTTGTGGTTACTTCTTTCCACTTCACTGGTGCAGTCTGATTTTTTGGCACAACATAACGGATAGCCGTGTCTACTTCTTCAAGGGTATATGGTTCAGAACCACTGATAAGCACATCTTTGAAAGTTGCCACACCGTTTTTGTCTGTAACTGCATACTGGTCAACAGCATCACCGGAAAGAGAAGTACCGTAAAGATGGAACTTCACACCTTCAACAAGGTTATCTTCTGAGGTCTTCACTACCTGAAGGTCGCCACGCTTCAATTTGTTATTGAAATTGACCTTTGCAACCTGCCCTGCCACAACAGTAACTCTATGTGTTTCCTGCGGCTCGTACTTATCGTATGCCTGCTCGGTTACGGTATAGATACCCGGCATAAGGTTATCAATCTGGAATTTACCGCCATTGGCTGTTGTAACCGTCTGATTGATACCGTTTCCGGTAATCGTGAAGTTGATACCGTCAACCTTGCCGTCCTCACTGGTCTTTACAATCTGACAAGAACCATAGCTGACTTTCATTTTCACATAACCGTTGATACTGTCGCTTACTTCCTGAGCATAGCTGACAACATCCTGCACACTGGAATTCTGACCGTGTTTACCCTCTGACCATACAACCACACCTCTGCGGACTGCATTTTTCTTCGTTGCGGTAATGGTAAATTCCTTAATCGGTGCAGTATCCATAGAAACCGTAAGTTTGTTACCATTCACTGAAAAGCTCACTCCACTGATACTTGCTTTGAAATTATATTTGGACAGCACATTATTGGAATCTGTCAGAGTAGTTGTGTACTTGCTTCCGTTCCACTCAAGTTCTATTGTCTTTGCCGAACCGGATGATTTATTACAAAAGCTTGGTATGGTCGCATGGTTCTGTACACTCTGCACCATACTGTTGTAATAACTGAAAATCTTATTGCGAAGCGGATGCTTTACATTGATGACATCTTTCACATTGCTGCAACCACTGGCTGCTACATGATTGAAATTCGCATCACGCTCTCCGATAACAGTTTCCCAGATAAGAAGCTGTGTAGCATAAGCCTGTGCAATGCTGTTTGCTGCCGCTTCATTCTGTGACCTCCAAGAAGTCGAGATTGTCCCACGATAGCCATACTGTAAAATACGACCAACGAAAAGACGGATTTCATCTCCGGAAATAACCCCATTGGCTGCAAGGTTATTAAAATAATTTTCGTCATACTTATTCATTGTCTGACCGACCTTGAGCGAAATTCCCGGCTCAATACAATAAGCAACATTGCCTGAGTATGAGCCAATAGCCTTAAGATTGGTAAAATTGGAACGTCCGGTATGCCAACCATTTTTCAAGGTCAAATTGCTGTGTCCCCATACCCCATCGTAATTAGCATCGCCATCACGAGGGAAATCGACCATATAAACATCGGCTTTTTCTCCCGAAGCAGCATATGCTGTTGTCGAGCCAATGCCTGCAAAAGTGGTCACACACATAAGGGTCGCCAAGAAAAGCGACGTGACTCTTTTGAATTTTGACTTTATCATTGCGTTTCCTCCTGTAAAAATTGAAAAACACACCGTATCTCTACGATGTGCCTTTGTGGATTTTCTCTTACGACAAGATTTACCTGCCGAAAAACAAATGCGGATTTTTCGTTAATTTTTCATTTTACCATACACCTCCAGTCCGTTCATATTGTGCGATTGCCCCTTAGAGATAGACATATACTTTGAGATACTTATATTCAAGTGAGATAATATATATCATTTTCGGTAGGTAGAAGTATAACTAAGGGGTTAGAGTGTGAGAAAGGGGAACTGTAACTCCGGCTATCTGCTGTCACGTTCTGCACGATTACGCAAAAACTTGTTGTAATGCTCCAATGCTTTGCAAACAAAATCCTCCGTCTGACTGACGGGAATGTTTTTCGGGATAAGCTGTCTTACTCTGTCACCCCTCAACACGATTTTTTCCTTTTGGTTCGGCTTTTCCTCAGACATAACAGCGTGGATTGCTTCGGTTGTAAGGTTGCCCTCGTTGAATAACTTTCGCATACGGATTGTCTGGTCGTGTGACGGGGTAGCATCATTCAGGTCGATTTCATCAACCACATCACGCTGGCAATCTTCATCAAGATAGGAAAGCTCTACGGCAGGACGCATTTTAATACGCCCCTCGTCAACAAATTCAAGCAGTTCAGGAACAAGGTTTGTCAGACGCACATATCGGTGTATCTGATTTCTGCTGTCCCCTGTTTCCTGTGCAATTTGTTCATCGGTTCGTAAATTCGTCCCCACTGGGGACACATTTTCTTTTCTTGGTCTGCCTGCTTGTCTTTTCATTGCTTCCAAACGCATTTTATACGCAAAGGCTTTTTCACTCGGCAATATCTCTGACCTCTGAAAATTACTCTCAACCATTAAAATGGTCGCTTCATCTCTGTTCAGGTCTACAATCTCACTTCTCAAGGTTTCAAATCCTGCCAGTTCACAAGCTCGCTTTCGTCTGTGTCCTGAAACAAGTTCGTATCTGCCGTCCTCTTTCTGCCTTACCGTTGCCGGAGTAATAACCCCTCTTTCCTTGACACTCTCCACAAGCTGCATCATATCTTCATCGTCCCTGACCTTAAACGGATGGTCTGGGAAATCATCAATCAGCTCTAACGGAATATCTCGGATTTTTGAAAGCTGTTCTTCATCTCTCTGTGCCTGCGTGGTAAATAAATCATCGAGCTTCGTGAGAGTGAAGTCGCTCTTTCTTCCTGCCATCGGCTAACACCTCCTTTGTAAATTCAGCGTATGCCTTAGACACTGTGCTGTTTGGCTCATAAGCATAAATGCTTTTGCCTTTGGAAGAAGTTTCAGCGGCTTTTACGGCAATCGGGATTTGTGTTCGATACATTCTTATCTGATTACCGAAATTCGCCCTGAGTGCTTCCACCGTACTCTTTGCAAGGTTTGTTCGGCTATCCACCAAAGTAAGCAGCATACCGTCTATCTTAATATCCGGATTGATATACTTCTTTACTTTTGAAATGGTCTGCACAAGCTGTGTCATACCCTTTGCCGGCAAATACTGAGCCTGAACCGGAATGATAACACTGTCTGCCGCCGATAAAGCATTGAGAGTAACCATACCAAGTGAAGGCATACAGTCTATAATTACATAATCATATCTGTTTTTCACTTGACACAAATAATTCTTGAGTGTAGTTTCTCTGCTCATTGCGTTTACAAGGTTAAATTCCATTGCTGAAAGCTCAAGGTTTGCCGGAACAAGGTCAACACCTTCTTCGTGATGCAGGATACCAACCATAGGGTCTGTCATCGTTTCATTGATTACATCTGTGAGTTTTGTTGCAAGCGTGATACCCAAACCGTCTGTATCCTGCCAACCAAGACAAGTCGTTAAATCGCCCTGCGGGTCTGCGTCTATGAGCAATACTTTCTTGCCCTGCATTGCAAGCCCGACTCCGAGATTAACTGTTGTGGTGGTCTTTCCGACTCCGCCTTTCTGGTTACATACGGAAATCGTTTTGCAGTTTGACACTTCTTTTTGCCCTCCTTTCTGAAATTCATAGCCACCGCATTATGGCTATGTACCTGACCGACTCATTTCCTAATCGGTCATAGCAATATTTGTTCTCAACACCCCTTGCCAAGCAAAATGCTTATGGGAAGTCACTAAGGAACAGACTGCTTATCTGTATCATAGGATTCTAACCTCTGCCGGGTACTCCGCCAGCTCCGTAGAGAAGTATCATTATCATTCTGACTGTCATCGCCATATCAGGAGCAACCTAATACTCATAGCCGGAATTCTCGCTATTCTGAAATACAGAAATCACGGCGTACCTGCTAAAGTGGCTATCATCAGAAATAAAGTCTTAGTGAATGACTTATTCAATTTTCAAGCGAAAAGGCTTCCGTTTTTGCTATCTGGAATGAACCCCTTCACTCATTTGGACAAAGGGGTATGAAATGCACACCCAAAATCGCCGTTTTTCCGAAAATTTTTTTGAAAAATTTTTTGAAATAAAAAAAGCCGCCTGCTCCGGTTAGGAAACAGACGGCAAAACACGTTCTAAATGTATTCAATTTTCAATTTCTTTTTCTTTGCTTCAAGCACTTTGCAGAGGACATCATCTACTGCATCGGTGTATCGTCCCTGAGCTGCTAAATTGTTCTTCAGTTCAATGAGCGATTGTATCACTCGGCTTCGTTCTTCTTCATTTAAGTATAGATGATAGGTTTTCTCTCTCATTGGCTGTCCCTCCATCTTTCAAATGTATTTTTGATTATCTCTACATCTTCCTCTGTATCAGAAGAAATAAATATATGTACGTTCTGAAAAGCTCTTTTTAGGCTGTCGGCATAATCCAGTTCAGTGCCTTTCATCGGCAGTTTAATCAGTCTTATTCCTCGTTGCTCACACATATATGCTTTCATTATTTCTATATTCTCGTCAGCACTTCCTGACTTAATAGCCAACTTTTCTGAAGGTATGTATGTTTCAAGCGGAACTCCAAGCAATCGGTCAGAACCAAGTTCTGCTTTCAAACCTTTCTTATTAGAATAATAGCTGACAGCCAAAGCAGGAAATAGAGATAAATATTCTTGCTCACAAATTCGGCAGCCTTTATTCAATATCGTCCTTTCATTTATCTTCATACTCCATGAATGACCGTGCCTGCATTTCCACCACGCTCTCTTTGCTGAAGTTCGTGATACCTCTGTCGGCTTCAATTTATTCTGTTCATAATCCCATTCACTGAGAAGCTGACTGTCCGTTGTCGCCAAATCATTATATCCGGCAAGGACTTCTCTCTCTGCACAAACGGGGCATACCGTACCTTTCACACGGGCATTGACAACGGATTTCCACTCATTACCGCATTTTCTGCACTTCCACCAGACGTTTTTCCTCGACTTTGCATTTACTTCATCAGGTTTCAAAGGCAAGTTCTTCTCCGACCACTCCGAAGCAATTTCAGGGTGTGTTGTCTGCAAATCGTTAAACCCTTTCGAGAATATGTACCCACTGCAATACGGGCATTTACTCCCACCGGAACGGGTAGAAATAAGGGTGTTCCACTCTCTGCCGCAATCCTTACACTTCCACCACGCCTTACGATTGGCAAAGACCGTAACCTGAGTTGGAAGTAACGGATAATTTCTGTCCGACCACTCGGCAGCTATATCCGGCAGAAGCGTTGCAAGGTCATTAAATCCTGCCAACACTTTATTATGAGAGCAATACGGGCAACCCGTTTTATTTATTGTCCTGCTTTTAACGACAGCTTCCCACTCGTGACCTTTTTTACATCTCCATATCACTTTCTTATGAGAACCAATAGAAACCTCTGTCGGTTTTATCTTATTCTTTTTTGACCACTGCTTTGCCAGTAACGGCTCTAATGTCGCCAAATCGTTAATACCTGCAATCACTCTCGCACCGGAACATATCGGACATTTTTCTCCATTAGAACGAGCCTTAACGCTTGTCTGCCATTCGTGACCGCAAGCACCTCTCCACCATACTTTTTTATTTGAACCGAAAGTAATGTCATCAGGCGTAAGCGTTAAATTCTTTTCCGACCACTCCGAAATAAGCTCCGGGTGTACTTCTGCTAAACTGTTGTTCATAGCCAAACCTCAACCTCCTTGTGCTTAGAGTATATGAAGTTTTGGCTTTATCTTGTAGTTTGCAAATATCCGTATAAATAGAAAAAGCCCTTTGAGAAAAGGATTTCTCCTCTCTCAAAGGGCAAGTTGACAAAAGTGAATTTCTAATTACATTCCATACATATTGGCATTCTTTACAATCACTCTATCTCCTCTTTCTAATTGTTCCTTAGAAACTCCTCTTAACCCAAGTCCAACATGCTCTGTTTTATATCCACAACCATTTGATTTTCGTTCTTTTGTATGTATATCGATGGTAGTAATTATAGTCTCTAATACACCTCCATTTGTTTTATAAACACACGCATTTTCTCCTTCTCTACACATTCCTGTTGATATGTTTCCTGTGGCAACTGTTCCAACCCCCATAATTGTAAATACATCATCAATAATCAATTCAAAGTCTTCTTTTAAACATAATGGAACATCTAATCTGTTCATATACTCTTTTTCTCGCTCTTTTTTTCTTTTACCAAATAATCCCATAGTGTTTCTCCTTTATAACTCCCGATTTAGTGTCCTTTTATAACGGTTGCATCATCTCAAGAATGATTCCATCCGGGTCTCTGAAATAAAACGCTCTGCTTTCCCCAAATCCATTTGCCCTGAAATCGAAATACTGCGGTTCCGACAAGCACTCCACATGATTTTCGATAAGGGTTTTGTAGACAGAATCAATGTCATTCGTGTAAAAACATACTTCTGAGATAGATGTCGTAAACAAGTCTGATTGTTCTTTATAGATTTTGCTGTCTACAAACTGAATTAATTCAACCGGTGGTGCTTCAAGAGCCTTCGAACCATTCAAATATGCAACCCTTGCTTTACAATTTTCCTTGCGGAACATTTTATCTGTTTCTTTGCCCTTCATAAAGATTTCGCCTTGAAATTCAAGTCCAAGAATATCTCTATAGAACGCAATAGAGCAATCCAAATCAGAAACCGTTAGTCCTACATGATAAATTCTTCCAACCATCTTTATATCCTCCTGATGAAATTTTCGATTTTCTATTCTCTCACAAACAAATTGGAAGTTGGTTACTTCTTGTAATTCATTTTCTTACTTAATACCCCAAACAAAGCCAATAAAAATATTCCAATTCCAAGCAATACGCCAGCCCCTTTCATTAATTCATTGTTTGTATACTCTGTATCCGGAAGAATCCCATACTTGTAATAAGAATAACTAACATGGTCTGTGGTATATGCAGTTATGGAATCTCCTACATTATATTCCGAATATACAACTCCCGGTACTTGCATTCGCTTGTGATAATCATTCACTTTCCCATTGTTGTAGTAAAAGAAATAATTCTGAGATATCGTATCAACCGAAGCATCTTCAGCCCTTTTACCTGTAATCACAATATCCTCCATATAGTAATCTTCTCCCAGTACCATCTCTTCCATTTGTGTATTAAATGCTTTAGATGTCAAAAGTATATTTATCCAGACTGCAATAAAAGCTATACTTAAAATAATGAGACAAATCCAAAACAAAATTTTCTTTTGCTTTCCACTTAATAGTTCTTTTGATTCTTGGTGCTTAACCAATTTATTACTCATTCCATAATACCTCTAAAGTACTTTTCCTTCTTCCTTCCCTTCGCCCAAGAAGTGTATCTCACTCAAGAACTCGGTCAATTCCGATTTGTATTTCTGTTTGTTTTAAAAATGGGCAACTCCGATTGGAATTGCCCACTCATTGCACTAATTATGCGATTTTTTCTTGCTTGCACCGATTTCTGCATCAAATGATGTAAGTTTGATGTAAATCGCTGTTTTTTTAGTTTTTTATCAAATGAAGTACGTCCCGTCTATTCGGTAAAACGGTACATCTTTACATCATCTTAATAGAGCTTTGCACCTGCTGGAATGTGGTCATCAACCATCAGAAGATGAAGCTTTTCTTCGCCTTCTTCTTCATGAATAGCACTGAGGAGCATACCGCAAGAGTCAATGCCCATCATAGCTCTCGGTGGAAGATTTGTGATAGCAATAAGAGTCTTTCCAACCAGTTCTTCCGGCTCATAAAAGCTATGAATACCGCTTAAAATGGTTCTGTCTGTGCCTGTTCCGTCATCAAGAGTAAACTGTAACAGTTTCTTTGACTTCGGTACTGCAACACACTCTTTAACCTTTACAGCTCTGAAATCTGACTTGCTGAATGTATCAAAATCAACTTCTTCCTCAAATAAAGGCTCAATCTTTACATTAGAGAAATCAATTTTTTCCGGCTCTGCTTTCATTTCTTCGGCAGCCTGATTTTTTACATCATTTTTCTTATTTACATCACCGAGTGACTTCATTGTGGGGAACAGTAATACGTCCCTGATAGAGAAGCAATCCGTGAGAAGCATCACCATACGGTCTACGCCAATGCCCATACCGCCGGTCGGCGGCATGGCATATTCAAGTGCCGTGACGAAGTCCTCATCCATCATATTGGCCTCGTCGTCGCCTTCCGCGCGCTTTCTCGCCTGCTCCATAAACCGTTCCCGCTGGTCGTCCGGATCGTTTAGCTCGGAAAACGCGTTTGCAAGCTCCCTGCCCGTAATAAACAATTCAAACCGCTCCACCATCGAATCCGAACCCGGTTTCTTCTTGGCAAGCGGGGACACCTCGATCGGATAATCGTAAATAAACGTCGGCTGGACCAGGTTTTCTTCCACCTTCTGCTCGAACGCCTCGTTGAGGAGTTCTCCCCGCGACGGCTGTCCTTCAAAATGAATCCCCGCCGCTTTCGCCGCCGCGCGCGCCTGCTCGTCCGTTTCGCACGCGCCAAAATCAACGCCCGAATATTCCTTTACAGCTTCGATCATCGTCATCCGTTTCCACGGCGAACCAAGATCGATCTCCGTTCCCTGGTACATAATCACATCCGAACCATTCACCTGCCGCGAGCAGTAACGGAACAGCTTTTCACACAGGTCCATCATGCCCTTGTAATCCGTATAGGCCTGATACAGCTCTACCGTTGTAAATTCTGGATTGTGCTTGGGGTCCATTCCCTCGTTGCGGAATATCCTGCCAATCTCATACACACGCTCGAAGCCGCCCACAATAAGCCGCTTCAAATGAAGTTCAGTCGCGATCCGCAGGTACATATCGATGTCGAGCGTATTGTGATGCGTCACGAAGGGGCGTGCCGCCGCTCCGCCCGCGCTCGTTTGCAGCACAGGGGTCTCGACCTCGATAAAGCCCTGTGCGTCCAGAAAATCACGGATTCCCCGAATGATTTTAGACCGCGCATAGAACGTATCTTTCACATCCGGATTGACGATCAGGTCAACATACCGCTGGCGGTACCTCAAGTCCGTATCCTTGAGGCCGTGCCATTTTTCAGGCAGCGGAAGCAGGGACTTGGATAATAAAACCACCTCATGGCTTTTCACCGAAATTTCGCCGGCATTCGTCTTGAACACCTCTCCCGTCACGCCCACGATGTCGCCGATATCAAATTTTTTATAGTCTGCATAGGGTTCGTCGCCCATCACATCGCGGCGGGCATAAATCTGCAGCTTTCCCTTCCCGTCAAGGATATGGAAAAAGCTTGCCTTACCCATCACGCGCTTGGAAATAATCCTGCCGGCGACCGATACGGTATCGCCTTCCATTTCATCGAAATGATTCAGTATTTCGTCCGAATGATGCGTTTTCTCAAACGTCGTAATTTCATATGGGTCCCGCCCCGCTTCTTTCAGGGCGGCAAGCTTTTCCCTGCGCACCCGCAGGACTTCGCTTAGCTCCTGTTGTTCCTTTTCCTGCTTCTCGGCCATGGTGTCGTATCCTCCTTACCTGTGGATGTCCAGAATTTTCAGCTTCACAATTCCTCCGGGCGTTTCCACCTTCACAAGATTGCCGACTTTCTTGCCAAGCAGTGCACGGCCAACAGGCGATTCGTTCGAAATTTTATTCGTGCTGAGGTCCGCTTCCGCAGAACCGACGATCTTATACTCGATCTCCTCGTTATATTCCTTGTCTAGGACCTTTACTGTCGTACCCACATTCACGCGCTGTACATCTACGTCTTCCTGATCCACAACCGTCGCATTCCTGAGCATGTTTTCGAGCATCACGATTTCGCCTTCGATCTTGGCCTGCTCGTTCTTCGCCTCGTCATACTCGGCGTTCTCCGAAAGGTCGCCGAATGCCCTCGCCGTCTTAATCTCTTCCGCAATTTCAAGCCGTCTTACGGTTTTCAGATATTCAAGTTTCTGTTCCAGTTCCTTAACGCCCTGATGCGTTAATACTACACCCTCGTTCGCCATTCATTTACTCCTCACCGCGCGCATATGCACACTGATCCAATTTACATGTCATCTATTATATAGAAATTCCACATTTTGTCAAGATAAAGGCCGTGTTTACGGGCTTTCCAGCCCGTTTGCGCGCCGTTATTCCCTCACCCCGTTCTTGGCCTCAAGGAACTTATCGATCTTCCCTTTCGCCCTCTGCAACGCATTGTCGATCGATTTTTCATGCCGTCCCATGATCTTTGCGATCTGCTGATAGGAAAGGCCGTGCAGGTAATACGTCAGCACCTGGTTTTCAAGGCTGGAAAGCATTTTCGATATCTCTTCCTCCATGCTCGCGTAATCTTCCTGGTCGATCACGATTTCTTCTGGATTAGAGACCTTGGACGCCGCGATAATATCCACCAGTGTGCGTTCGGACTCCTCATCATATACCGGTTTGTTGAGGGACACGTAGGAATTGAGCGGCTGGTGCTTCTGCCGCGTCGCCGTTTTAATCGCCGTAATAATCTGCCGCGTTACGCAAAGCTCCGCAAAGGCCCGGAAGGAAGCCTTCTTTTCCGCATCGTAATCGCGCACCGCCTTATAAAGCCCGATCATGCCTTCCTGCACGATATCTTCCTTGTCGGCGCCGATCAGAAAATACGATCTCGCTTTTGCGCGCACAAAATTTTTATATTTATGCAGGATATACTCGAGCGCCGGGCTCCCCTCTTCTTCGTTCGCCATAATAACGATTTGCTCGTCCGTCATCAGCGCGTACTTTTCAAAGCCCGCGTGCACGATCACTTCCCGCTCTTCTTCCAGCTCCAGTTTTTCCGGCAATCCCCGCCGTTCCTCTTCCGCCAATTTTTTCCCTTTCTTACCTGACCAATTCCTGCCGCCGCTTCTCATAGACCAGTATACTGGCTGCGCACGAAGCGTTGAGTGAGGTTGTCCGGCCGCCCATCTCGATTTTGACAATGAGGTCGCACAGTTCCTTTGTGTGTTTTGCTACGCCTTCGCCTTCTCCGCCGATCACCAACGCCATAGCGCCCGTAAGGTCTGTCGCCGAAAGGGGCTGCCCGTCCATATCCGCCGCCGCGGTCCATACGTTCCGTTTCTTCAGCTCTTCGATTGTCTGGTTGATGTTCGTGACCTTAACGACCGGAAGATACTGTGCGGCGCCGCACGATACCTTAAACGCCGATGCGGTCAGCGACGCGGACCGCCGTTTTCCAATAATGACTCCATGCGCCCCGAGCGCCTCTGCGCTGCGGATCACCGCCCCCAGGTTATGCGGATCCTGCACATTTTCCAGGATCACGATAAAGGGCTCTTCCCCACGCACCTGCGCCAGTTCAAAGATATCGTCAAGCTCGCTGTAGCGGAATGCCGGAATCTGTGCCGCGATTCCCTGATGGTTTCCCGGACGGCCATCCGGCCCTAGCCCCGCGCACATGCCGTCCAGCTTGGCGCGCGGCACCTCCGTCACAACGAGGCTATTTTGCCGCGCCATCATCAGCAATTCACGGATACTCCCGTCCGTAAGCCCCTGCTGTACATAAATACGGTCGATCTGCTCTCCGCTTTTGATCGCCTCGCGTACACTGTTGCGCCCAATCACAAATTCCCGCTCATTCATGTCCGCAGCCCTCCATCAGTTTCCGGTGCCGGGCACGCACTTCGTCCGCTCTGCCGCAGCACATTTTCCCCTCGCTGCACGCTCCGCATATGCAGGACGGTCCAGCCTTGCCAAAAAGGTCCGGCGCTTTTTCCATCACCAGCGCAAGCATCTGCCACGCAAGCTCGCGTATTTCCCACTGCGCCCGGTTACAGCACCGCAGCGCAAAAAAATGCAGGAGTTCGCGGGCGTTCATGGTAACGATCATCTTGGTCTCGCAGGCATTCGGAAGGACAAAACGCGCGTCCTCGTTCGATTTTTCCCCCGCGTTTCCAAGCGCAGCCACCCATTCGTCGTACCACTCCTGCATGGTCCGCATCTGTTCCTCGAATTTATGCACCGCCGCCTGCCCGAGCGCCTCGATGCTCGGCGGGATCACATAAGAAAATTCACCTTTTTTGGCGCTCTGGTTCACATACCGCTGCGACTGCACGGAAAAGCTCGCGATGCGGTGCCGTGTGATCTGCGCGAGAAGCGCGCGCGATACGCCCTCTATGCCAAAAGAGAAGGAAGCGTGCTCGATTGGCGAAAGATGCCCCATCTGCGTCAGCCTTTCAATAAATTCCGGACTCTTGGCCGTCTTTTCAAGGCCAGCGATATCCGCTTTGGAGTAGCATAGTTTCGCCCCCATAGAAACGATCTGTTCCGGATTCGGCGTGGCTGCCAGCAGCACTGTTTTGAGCTTTGTTTTCGGCATCTTCTTTCCCTCCTGTAACTCACACTTCAAAATCAAGCGTCCCCAGTATTTCATCGATCCGCCCGGCCTGCCCCGTCAGGAACAGGTAGCCGACCACCGCCTCGAGGGCGGTCGCGTATTTATAATCCGCAATGCTCATATTCTTGGGCGGCGAAGGACTCTTTGCGTTCCTTCCCCGCCGGAAAATATCCGCTTCCGCTTCGGTGAACCGCTCCATCCACCGGCGTGCGAATTCCGCCTGCGCACGGGCGTTCACAAGCCGTATACTCATGGAGTGCAGAGCGCCCGCATTTTTGGCACAGCCGAGCACATACTTTGTGCGCACGTAAAGATCAAACACGCTGTCGCCGATATAAGCAAGCGTAAGCGGCGGCATTTGCGCCGCTTTTTCCTCCGAAAGCCTCAAGTCCTCATCTATTCTACTTAACATTTCCACATTCCAATTGATAATATTTGATCCCGTCCACGATGGCCGCAGCCACCCTGTCCTGGTATTCCTCCTGCTGAAGCTTTTCTTCTTCCTCCGGATTCGTAAAAAAGCCGCATTCCACCGTCACGCTGGGCTGGCTGCCCGGCGCAAGCAGCCGATACCGCCCGAAATTCACCTTGCGCGGCGCTTCGATCTCAAGTTCTTCGTTCATCACCGTCTGGATACTTTCGGCGAGCTTTTTTCCTTCGCCGGAGTCCGTATAATAAAAAATCTGCGGCCCGCAGGCGTCCGCGTTCTCAAAGCTGTTCTGGTGGACCCCGATATACATATCCGCGTCCGCATCACGGATGATCTGTTCGCGCTTCTGCATATCCGCTTCCTTACGCTTCCCGATATCCGTTTCCTCCGCTGCGGCAACAGGATCGTCCGATTCGCGCGTCATCACTACCGTAACGCCTTCCTGTTCAAGCGCCGCCTTCAGCTTCAGGCCGATCTCAAGGTTCACTTCCTTTTCATACCGCCCCGTCGACACCCCAATCGTTCCGACGTCCGTATCGCCGTGCCCCGGATCGACGACGACCTTCACCCCTTCGAGGCTGACAGAGGAATAGCTCCGTCCGGATTCTTCTTCCCCGCACGCGCACAGCGCAAGCAATATGAACCCTGCAAGCAGGACAAGCAACCATCGTTTCAGCCTCATTTTTTCTCCCTAGAGCTCCATGACCGGCTGCGCATTGAGGTCGAGCCCCGCGCGCCGTCCTTTCCTGAACTCGTAATATGCACACGACGCGATCATCACCGCATTGTCCGTGCAATACTTAGGCTCCGGAAAATAAAGCGCGGTTCCGGTTTCCTTCGCTTTTTTTTCAAACGCCGCGCGAATCTGTTCGTTCGCAGATACGCCGCCCGCCACCGCAAGCGCCCGGGCATCCATCCGCCGCGCCGCTTCAAACGTATTTTTCACCAGCGTATCCGCAACATTTTTCAAAAACGATGCGGCGACGTCTTCTTTTTTATATTCCTGCCCCTGCTGGCCGAACTTATGCAGCAGGTTGATTACCGCCGTCTTCAGGCCGCTGAACGAAAAATCCAGATGATCCTCGCCGCGAAAGCTGTGGGGAAATTTATATTTTGTTTTATCCCCCCGCTTTGCCAGCTCCTGTAGGTTCGGGCCGCCCGGATAGGGAAGCCCGAGAACGCGCGCCACCTTATCAATGGCCTCGCCCGCCGCGTCATCCCGCGTGCGGCCGAGCGTCTCATACTCCGTGTAATTCTCCGCCCATACGATCTGCGTATGGCCGCCCGACGCTACAAGGCACAGAAAAGGCGGCTTAAGCTCCGGATGGGAAACATAATTCGCACAAATGTGCCCCGCAATATGGTGTACGGGCACCAGGGGCTTTTCCAGCGTATACGCAAGCCCCTTGGCATACGAAACGCCTGTCAGGAGCGCCCCCACCAGCCCGGGCCCGTTCGTTACCCCGACCGCGTCGATCCGTTCAAAACCGCCCGCGCCGCGCACGGCGGCTTCCACGACATGCGGAAGCTTCTTCACATGGTTGCGCGAAGCGATCTCGGGCACGACGCCCCCGTATTCCTTATGGATCTCGATCTGCGTATAAAGCGCCTGCGAAACGACTTCGCGGCCATTCCTGACAACCGCTGCAGCCGTCTCATCGCACGAGGTTTCAATTGCAAGTATATTCAGGTCTTCCATGTTTTTTCATCCTTTGGTAAACAATTCCCGCGGCTGCCGCGCTTCCCACCGCGGCCGAAAGAAACCACGCCAGTATCCGGGCCACCATATTGGCAAAAAACGCCTCCTGGAACATGCGTATCATACGTGATACGGCCGGGTCGAGCAGCCACAGGTCGTTGGTAAAAAACATATGGTGAAAACTGACCCAGAAACTGTTGAAATCTACCGCCGCCCACACGCCGATACAGGCAAAAAGGGCAAGCACGCCCACCGCCGCCCAGAAATAACAGCGCAAAAAGGTGCCGAGCGCACGTTCCCTCTTCCACAGGAAACAGCCCGCAAACAGCGCCCCGCCCGCACAAAAACCGACTGTCATAAAGAGAACCGCGTTTTGGTAAAGCGCCTTTACGTCAACCATGTGGTCCTTTTCACGTTGGCTGTAATATTCTTCACCGTTGTCCATTGCCAGATCGAGCGAAGGGGCATTGCCCTGTAAATAATCAAGCAGCGTATTGGTCGCCTGCTCCAAAACAGGATCAGTAACGCCCACATACGCCGCCGTATCCATTTTCCGGTATTCGTCACGGTAAAAGCTTTTGTCGAACGCTACGCCGCTGATACAGGCCACCGCAGCCGAAAGAACAATCAACACCGTTCCAGCGGCGGCCATCAGCCTGACAAAGCCGGTTCCATGCTCCCGCAGGCCTGTTTCGTTCATCCTTCGTCCCACTCCTGCAGGAGGCAGGCGCGGATCGGTGAGCCATCCGTATCGATCTTCAAGGGAAGCGCGCACAAAATATAGTTGCCCGGCTCCGCCTTGTCCAGCTTTAAAGATTCCAGCACCACGATGCCTTCCGAAAGCAAAATCTTATGCACCGCATCGTTGCCGATCGACTGCGCGTCCGTACCGATCAGGCGTACGCCCGCATCCGCCAAACTGCGTGCGCTTTTCTCCGTCAGCCGTCCTTCCGCGTCTTTCGTCCCTTTCAGGATAACGCGTTTCGTTCCGCGCGGAAGGCGGAAATCCTTCTTGTTCACCAGTACGGCCTCGCCGATCAGCGTGGAAAGCGGCACCTCTTTGGTCGTCTTTCCTCCGATCACGACATGCGCGGGCGCGTCAATATGGGTTCCGCTGTGAGAGCCCATCGTCAGCTTTGTCACGGCATAGCCATAGTTATCCACCGTGAAAAATTGCTCGAGCCGGACGTGCGGATCCCCTTCGTATACCTTCGTTTCACTATTCAGTTCGTGGGTAATATCGATTATTTTAATTTCAAACACCTCATATTCAAAGATTAGCCATACAATTTTCCGTAGTGTCTATTATAGTGATTTTCATCTGTTTTTTCAACCGCCATCCGGATTATTCATAAAATCGTTTCAAACTTCGCCGGACGCATATCCTTAAAACAGGTCCCCGCGGCGGCAAAAAAACACCCCGTTCGCTCTCCTGGCCGCGTACGGGGTGTCTTGCCATGTCAAATATTCTTTTGCAATTCCTGATCGAGGAACTCTGCCGCGCATGCAACGAGCTCTGCGCAGGGACGCTTCCTGTAATAAGCTTTCGTCCGTTTTTCAGGCACGGGACAGCTCGTATGCTCCGCAAGCCCTAAAAGCTCCCGGCATACGATGGAGCCGTTTTCGTCCCGGAACTGCCGTGCAAGCTTCTGCACGCGGGCATACTGTACCGCCTTCCCGCAGGCATCCGCCGGGGAATCATATCCCTGCACAAGCCCAAGTACCAGAAACATTCCGCTTACCGCCCCGCACACCTCGCGCAGCCGTCCCATTCCTCCTCCGAAAGAGGAACCAAGCCGCGCGGCCGTCTTTTCGTCAAGGCCAGCCTCCGGTGCGAAGGCAAGAACCACGGATTGACAGCAATTATATCCTTCTTTGAAATAACGCCCTGCGAGCAGCGCTTTTTCACTCATAATTTTTCCACTTGCTCAGCCGCTTCTGCGAGCCATTCCCCCGGGAGCGCCTCGATCTTCCCTTCGTCCGCCGCACGGGCGATCTCCGGATCGACCGGTACTCTGCCCAGCACCCTGATTCCGAATTTAGCCGCCGTCTCCTCGACGCGGCTTTCGCCAAAGACCGGGATTTCCTTCCCACAGTCCGGGCATTTCAGGTAACTCATATTTTCCACAAGGCCTATAACCGGCACGTTCATCATGCCCGCCATCTTAACCGCCTTGCCGACGATCATAGACACCAGCTCCTGCGGCGAAGTC
The DNA here is from genome assembly GCF_003628755.1 of Christensenella minuta. Taxonomy (NCBI): domain Bacteria; kingdom Bacillati; phylum Bacillota; class Clostridia; order Christensenellales; family Christensenellaceae; genus Christensenella; species Christensenella minuta. The sequence goes on from NZ_CP029256.1 coordinate 1,277,014, forward strand.
ACCACAATGATACCGTCTACAGGAATGGACTGGAACACGGTAAGCGGTACATCGCCCGTTCCCGGCGGCATATCCACAAACATCACGTCCACGTCGGACCAGATTACATCTTTCCAGAACTGCGTTACGGTCCCCGCAATGACCGGGCCGCGCCATACCACCGGATCGGTCTCGTCTGGCAGCAGAAGGTTGACGGACATAATCTGTATCCCGTTTTTCGTATAGACCGGGAAAATCGTGTCTTCTGTTCCGCGCGCCTTTTCCGTCACGCCAAACATCTTGGGGATGGACGGCCCTGTGATATCCGCATCGAGGATCGCGGTGCAGAGCCCCTTGCGGCGCAGCAGAACGGCCAGCATCGAGGTCACGAGGGATTTTCCCACGCCGCCTTTCCCGCTGACCACGCCGATAACTTTTTTGATGGTGCTTGCCTCGTGCGGCGCTTCCAGGAAATCCGCTGGGTTTTGTTCCCGCGAACCGCAGTTTTCCGAACAACTTCCGCAGTCATGCGTACAATCTTCACTCATCTTTTTCACTCCGTTTCTTTATCGTTGTCATTGATTATTTTTTTCTGTTGCTCCGAGTCCCTGATTTCCTTGTTGAGGAAATAGGAAATCACCGTGCGTATCGCCACAATCGCCGCCAGCCGCAGGATATCCTCAAACGTCGGTTTTGCGATGGAATCGATGATATCCGCTACGATCAGCACTTCAAGGGCCAACAGGATATAACCCCCAAGGCCGTTCTTTGCGTCGGCAAGCTTTCTCATCCGCGCAAACCGCTCCATCCGCTTGAAATGCGAAGCCAGAAAATCCCGCAGGCATAAAACAAATCCCCACAGGAGTATAGCGACCGAGGCAAGATACAGGACTGTTGTGATAACGTTCAAATATGGCGCAAAAAATTCCATATATTCCCCCTTTCCCCACAGTCTTATGATACCCTTTCCGGTTCAAAGCAAACAGCCCGGCGGCGCTTTTGCCGCCGGACTTTTATTCATAGTGAACAGGCTGTAACAAGTTTTTGTCCGCTGATTATCTTTTCGGCAAATTTTTGCGCGGGTCTTTCAAATATTCTTTGAATTTCACACGGAAAATAATGAAATAAGCCACGACGCAGGCAAGGATATACACGATGCTGATAATGCTCCAGATCGACATCGCTTTGTCTTCGCTCGTGTACTCCAGAACGGACAGTACCAGCAGCGGCACGCCCGTGATCCAGCAAAAAGTGCGGAGGAGCTTTCTATGTGCTGCCTGCATCTCTTCCGGATAATCGTTCTCATACGCTTTGCCCGACCCCTTAATTGCATAGTATAACAGGTATACTGCAATAAAGATGTCGAAAATTATCATAAAATTAAAAGCGCCTTCCATATCTTTCTGTTTTCCCCCTAGATTTTATTGATTTTAACGCCGTCCGGCGTATCTTTCAGTTCATACCCGCGGGTCCTTACTTCATCGCGCAGGCGGTCCGCCTCGGCCCAGTTCTTTTTGGCGCGCGCTTCCTGCCGCTTTTCGGCCATCTCCCGCACGTCTTCCGGAACCGCTCCGCCGGTCTCGTCCGAAAGTATGCCCAGCACGTCCATAAGCGTATCGAGCTCCGTAAGGGCCGCTTTTGCGTCCTCCGCGCGTCCTCCGCTCTCAAAAAGAGTGTTGATTTCTTTGATGTATTCAAAAATCCCGCCAATCGCATCCGCCGTATTGAGGTCGTCGTCCATTGCCGCGTTGAATTTCTCGCTTGCCGCCGCAATCACCGGTGCAATTTCCACCGCTTCGTCCTTCGGATGCTCCATAATGAACTTCAGGTTCTCACGGCAGTTCAAGATGCGGTCGTACGCCGTTTCCGACTGTGTAAGCAACTCACGCGAAAAATTGATCGGGTTCCTGTAATGGGCGCTCAGCATAAAGAGGCGCACCGCCGGGCCACGAAATTCCTTTAGGATGTCGCGCACCGTGAAAAAATTCCCCGCCGACTTCGACATTTTCCTGTTGTCAATATTGATGTAGCCGTTGTGCATCCAGTAATTTGCAAAGGGCTTGCCCGTCGCGGCTTCACTCTGGGCAATCTCGTTTTCATGGTGCGGGAATTTCAAGTCCTGCCCGCCGCCGTGAATATCGAGCGTATCGCCGAGATATTTCATGCTCATTGCCGAGCATTCGATGTGCCATCCCGGGCGGCCTTCCCCCCACGGGCTCGGCCAAGCGATCTCCCCTTCCTTTTTCGCTTTCCAGAGGGCAAAATCCATCGGATTTTTCTTTTCCTCGTTGATGTCGATGCGCGCACCCATTTCCAGTTCGGAAAGATCCTGCCCGGAAAGCCTGCCGTAGCCGGGGAAGCTCTGCGTATCGAAATACACGTCGCCGTGGAGCTCGTAGGCATGCCCCGTATCGACCAGCTTTTTCACCAGCGCAATGATGTCGCCGATGTGCTCCGTCGCCTTGGGATGTACGGTGGCGGGGCGGATATTAAGCGCTTCCGCATCCTTAAAATATTCCCCGATATAGCGGTCCCCGAGTTCCTTTACCGTAATGCCTTCCTCTGCCGCCACACGGATCATCTTATCGTCTACGTCGGTAAAATTCTGCACAAAGTTTACTTTATAGCCGCGGTATTCCAGATACCTGCGAAGCGTATCGAATACGATAAACGGGCGGGCGTTGCCGATATGGAAATAGTTATATACAGTCGGACCGCACGCATAAATGTTGAATTGTCCGGGGATAAGCGGATTCAGTTCCTCTTTTTTCCCCGTCATCGAATTAAATATCTTCAAAGCTTAAAACCTCTTTCCGTCATACTCACCTATTATAATATACGCGCGCTGAATTCACAAGTGAATTATCATTTTCCTCCTGTACGACAAAAGCGTTTTTCACGATGGAAAAACGCTTTTGTGCCGGGCCGGCCGTCAGATTCCATATCCCGCGACCGGGTAATATGCCATATCTTTCCTCCGGTCCAGCCTGCCGAACACGGCGACGACAGGTACGCTTGAGTTGAGGATCACCGCATATTGTCCCTTGGGAATACTGTATGCTTCTTCACCGATGGGAAAATCCATACGGAAGCAGTTGACCCGTTTCGCGGGGACGGTAATTTTAATTCCCTCTTTTGGTTCCTTGTCCTCAAACAGCAGGTCGAGGGTGATTTCGGCCTCCTCGCCGCAATTGTTTACCACCATCAGCGCTTCGTGTCCCAGCGGCTCGCTCTGCCCCTGCGGCGGCAGGTCGCCGTCCGCAAATACCCAGGTTTTCTTTCCAAGTTCCATTTTGCCCCCTCCCGCCTCTTATAGGTCTTCCATAAAGATTGCGTCCATCTCGGGGCACAGCGGCTCACAGCCGTCTTTCGTAATCAGGTAGCCCGTTTCAACGCGTGCGCCGTGCAGCGTCGGATGCCCGAAAAAGCTGACGTCGATGCACACGGTCATGCCTTCCTCCAGCTTATCGTCGCTGTTCGGCCCGTAGAACGGTCCTTCTGCTTCCATCAGTCCGATGGTGTGCACAAACGGGCATACCAGATATTCGATCAGTCCTTTTTCTTCAAAGAGCTTGCGTGCCGGAACGTCAAGCTCCCTTCCGCTCATTCCCGGTTTAAGGATTTCTTTTGTGATGCGCAGCGCCTTTCGCAAGGTGTTGACCGCGTCGCGCTGCTCGGGCGTATATTCTCCCGAAACGGGCAGCGTTTCCCCCATTGTCCCCGCATAGCCGTTGGTGCGGGGCGCAATGCCAATCATAACCCATTCGCCTGCTTTCATTTCCTTGTTGATCGCCGTGGGAACGACCGCGTCCGAACGCTCCCCGCTGCCCACGATCGTAGTGTAGGCAAAGCTGTTTGCTCCGTGTTTACGGCAGATATATTCGCCCTCCGCCGCTACCTCATGCTCGAACGCGCCGGGTTTCACCGCCGCCTTCATAGCTTTGAACGCCTCGTAGCACATTTCAAAGGACTGCCTCACATTTTCCGCTTCCCATGCGGATTTATACGCCCTCAACGCTTCATATTCGCCGGTGATGTCAACAAGCTCCGCGCCCTTGAAGCCCTCCTTGAACTGCGTATATACCTGGTAGGGGATCGCGCTCGTCCCGACGATGCCGACTTTCCTGAGCACACAGTTCTTGGCCTTCAGTTCTGCCGCCAGCCCGGTAAAATCCATGATCGTCGCATTCGGGTATTCTTCATCCGGCACCATGAAGGCTGAAAAGTTGCGCGTCTCTTTGATTGCGCTGCTCATCTTTGCGAAGGGCTCGCTTTCCGGGCCTCCCAAAAGAAGCGCTTCCCCCTCTACCGGCAGGAGCACCGCGCCCTTCTCGAACTGCGGGCACCACCCCGTAAGATACCAGCCGTTTGCAATGTTCAGTTCATCATAATAGATAAGCGCTGCGTCAAGGTCCTTGTCCTTCAGAATTCCCTTTACTCTGGCAATCCTGTTTTTCGTTTCCTGTTCGTTGTAGTAAGACATGTCATTTTCTCCTTTTCCGTTCGATTTTTTTGCAATTTTATGCCCATAGCCACCCGAGCGCTTCCACGCCCGCATAGATCGGTTCGTTATCTTCCCGTTCCGGATAAAGTGCGTTCGTAAGGATACGCTTCATCTCATGATACGGGAAGCAGCAGGATTTCACCCCTGCTTCGGTCATCGGGTTCACATCGAAATAGTTGCTGCGGATGATCTCGAATTCCTTTTCGTTCAGCCGGTACATTTCTTTTAGGTACTTCCTGCCTTCCTCCGGCGACTGCGCGTTATCGTATGCGATAGACGCGAGCGCCATATCATAAATGATTCTCAGCCTGCGCATCGCGACCTCCCATTTTTTAAAATGCAGGTCGAAATGTGCCGTCTCTTCGCCCGAACGGACATATTCGCGAATCCTGCCGATCCGCTCCATCATGTCCGGGTACTCCTCAATTGCCCGCTTAATGCGCGGAATATCCTGTTTTTCCACCTTGTTGCGCGCCATCGGGAATTCCGCCCGGTATATCTTCATCTGGCTTTCATGGATCGTCAGCATATTTTTCATGACATACCATATGTCGTCTGCCGCTTTTCCAAAGACCGCTTCAAGGGAATAGCGATAGAACTCCTCGGCCTCCAGCGTTCCGCCCCAGCCGTAATAGGAATGGGCAAAAAGCGCCATAAAAAACCCGTACCATTCAAACTGGTACCCGTTGATCCCCTTCACCTTCATTTTTACGGACCCTCTGTGCTGGCGGATATCCTCTTCTACGAACTGTGTGATCGTTTCTTCTTCCGCCCGCAGCCCGTTCCACCGGAACGGCCGCAGAAGCCTTCCGAAGCAGGCCGCAAAGCCGATCGCCTCCGTATCGCGCCCCCATATCCGTTCTTTCCCAAAGGCTTTCGTCCATTTTTCAAACTCCTCGTCCGGCACATACTGTCCGGGTGCCCAAAACAGCACAATGTCGTCCGGCACGCTTTTTACCATGTTTTCAATCAGCTGCCCGTCGCGGATCAGCGGCGGCTGCCGCCATGCCCTCAGCCCGATCACACAATCTTCGGAGGCCTTTTTGATCTCCTCGCAGAGCATCTTCAGCAGCGCCGTATTCGCCGCGTGGAGCGCCTCCTCCGGTGTGCTTGCATCTTTCCAGAATGTCTTTCTGCATTGATCGCAGCCGCAATACCAGAAGGCCTCTTCGCTTTCCTCAAAATCGATTCCGTCAAAGCCCTGCTCCACAATCTTGCGGATACTCGCTTTTAGGTATTCGACCGTCTCCGGCTCGCTCAGGCACAGGCTGTCAAAATCATTGATGAATTTGCTGCCCGCTTCCTTTTTCATCCGTTTTTCCGGGTGTCGGCAGGCATACCCCCCGCTATAGCTGTTGAGTCCCGTATAGGCGAAAAACCTGATTCCAAGCTTGTGCCCGTATTCGATGAGTTCCTTCAGGAACGGCTTTTCCACATTCGGATGCGTATATTCGACGGTAATCCAGCCGTCGCTCTCCGGATCGTACACCCGCATTTTAAGGCCCCGGAGCACAGTCTCCGGATATTCGGGAAATTCAAACGGCCAAAAGCCATACAGCACCATATTGAGCTGGTTGATCCGGTAATCGGAACAGACATCCAAAAACTGTTTCCACTGTTCAAAATCCCAGAGCTGGGAATCAAAGCCAATCCGTCCGTAACCGGCATACCATGCAAGGGGAATGGATATGCCCCGCACTTCAACGGAAGGATAGTCCTCGATATGCGCGCAAGCGATCGTATATCCGTCTTCCGTGCGGGAAATCAGCTGTTTCAGCGCGGCCGCCGCATAGACGAAGCCCTGCCTGGTCGCGGCATAGACCTCCGCCCGGTCCTCCTGCGCGTGAAGCACAAAGCCCTGCTCGTAAAACAATTTTCCGCCGTTTCCGCACCCGGGCGCGTCGTTCAGACAGACGGAATAGCTGTCCGCGCCGTCTTTGAGCACATTTTTCATGTTCCAGAACCGCGACTGGAACAAGTCCTCCGCGCCTTCCGTATTTTTACAGTTTGAACAAACACGAATCCCGTCAAAGCTTCCCGCCCGCGGCGGAAGCTCTTCCATCACCTTGGGCTGCGGCATGATCTTTTTCATAAACGCCTCCTTTTCGCCTCCGCTTCGATTTCTTCCCACCGGATGTCCGTGCAGGCCGGATAGAGCCGATCCGGTGCGCGCCGGAAACCGATCTGCGAAAAATCATTTGTGCTTTGCCCCGGGGTCAGCGCAACGACAGCCTGTTCCGATATGTCCCTCAGGCGCGGGAACAGATAGCCCATTTTCAGCACGATGATCCGGTAATCCCGGGGATCGATTCCCATTTTTTCAAAATGCCGCAAAGTGGTGAAGGCCGCGCGGGCATTGGTAATTAAAATGTCGATCCCGCCGCTTTCCGCCACGACTCCCTCGCCCACCTCGTCTCCAGCCCAGCCGCATACGATTCCGGAGCTTTTTACAGTAACGTCGAGCCCGGTCTCGATCTCCTGTGCGGTATGCTTACCCTTGCACAATACGATGTGCCGTTTCTCTCCCGGCTTGCTTTGCAAAAGCTCGCTGGTGACCGCTGGGTCGAAGATGCCGCATACCAGTACGCCGTCCGCGCCTTTTTCCAGATATTTGCGGAGCATAAGCGTCCCGGCGCCCCATGCCCCGGCAGTCGTATTGTCCCCCGAGTCGTTCACGAAGATCAGGCCGCCGTTCTGTGCCAGCGAATAATCGACCGCCTCATCCGCAGGCATCGCGCCTTCAAATACCGCGCCCTCCTTATGCTCCCAGAATACTTTCGCGAGCCGCATCGCCTCCGCGAACGCCGTTTCGCTGTCGAGATCCGCCACCACGGCGCAGGCCCCCGTATGCGGCGCGTCATACCATGCGTGGCCGTTGAAAAACGCACACGAGATAACGTGATCTTCCGCGTCGAGCCGCTTAAGTTCCTTTGTGACGGAAAGATACGGCTCGTTTGCCGTGACGGACGCATCCGCTCCCAAAAACGGGACCCTGACGCGCTGCAGCCGCGGCGTAATGTTCCGCTTCATACATTCGATCAAAGAGCGCGCCGCCCGCCGTTCCGTGTCGTCGTGGTCCGTGTGAGGCGCCGTGCGGAAGCCATTGACGGCATTCACGTTCCTGTAAAACTGGTCCGACAGCGTTGCGTGGAAGTCAAGCGCCGCCGAAATCGGTATTCCGTCCCCAATTTCCCTGCGGATCGCCGTTGTGAGAAGCTCTTCGCCGCAGCCGTGCCCTTCCACGTACATGGAACCGTGGAAATAGATGTAGATTCCGTCGAACGCCTTTTGCTCCCTGATCTTTTCAAGGAATATCCCTTCAAAATATTGGTAAGCCGAATAGGCGACTTCCCCGCTCGGCAGGGCGCTGGCAAATACCATAGGCACGGTTTCTATACCGTTTTCTTCAAAATATCGTGTCGCGGCCAGCTTTTGCGCCGCGTCGTTTCCGTAATGAACCTCAAAGTCATTTTCCGTTGCCACATCATCGCAAAACGAATTTGATTCGCACTGGAAAGAACCTGTCAAAACTTTCATCGGGTTATCTCTCTTTCCGCCGCAGGCCGCGGGGAAAGGAGCCCTTTCCCCGTCCCGCGGCATTCCGCTTCCTTCTACTGTCTCTTTTCAAGCCATACTTTCGCTTCTTCAGCCGTCTTTACCGGGATATATTCCGCAAGGATCTGGCCCTTGGGTTCGCTTCCGTTCAAAATACTTACCATTTCTTCTACAGCAAGCCTGGATTCCGTTTCAACGTCATCCACTACCGTCGCTGCCATCGTTCCGTCGATCACTGCCTGCAGGGCCTCCGCATCGCCGTCGATACCGATAATCTTGATCTCTGTACGGTTCGCGCTGATGCACGCGTTCATCGCGCCGAGGGCCATACCGTCGTTGTGGGCAATGATTGCGTCAATCTCGCCCGCCGGATATTTAGCGAGCCACGCTTCCGTCACGGACATTGCCTTATCTTTGGTAAATTCGCCGCTCTGCGATTCGACCAGTTCGATATCCGGATACGCTTCCAGCGCTTCCGCGATGCCTGCGCCCCTGTTGATCTGCGCGGAATGTCCCATAACGCCCTGAATCTCGAATACCTTTCCTTTTCCGTCGAGCATTTCGGCCACCATCTCGCCCGCCAGGAGCCCGGAAGCCTTTACATCCGTTCCGACAAACGTATCGTAGTCTTCATTCTCGGTCAGCGAAACCAGCTCGACCAGAGGAATCCCCGCATCTTTCGCAGCGACGACCGCCTGGCTGCTTCCTTCCACGCTGTCCGCATTCAGGATAATGCCGTCCACGCCCTGCGCGATAAGCGTATCGACGTCGTTCAGCTGCTTTTCGACCGAATCCTCGCTGTCAACGATCACAAGCTCTACATCGGGCATCGATTCGTCGATCGCCTGCAAGGCGTTAACCATGTTTTTCAGGAACTCATGCTCCCATGACTGCGTTGAAATCCCGATCTTCCATACCTTTTCCGCATCTCCCGCGGGCTGTGCGGATTCGCTGCCCTCCGCCGCCTTAGACGTGTCGGCGGACGCGGACGGGTCCGCCGTCCCCGAACACCCCACTGCCACCATTGCCACCAAAAGGATGGCGAGTACTACAGCTACCAGTTTCTTCATTCCATTTTCCTCCTTAATTCCCTTTTTTGGTTTTCATATCAAGCAGCACTGCGACTGCAATAATGATACCCTTGATGATCTGCTGGTAGTACGAAGATACACCCAGCAAAACCAGTCCATTGTTGAGCACTCCGATAATCAGCGCACCGATGATCGTGCCGCTGATCTTTCCGCTGCCGCCCGACATACTGGTCCCGCCGATAATAACCGCCGTGATCGCGTCGAGCTCGTATCCGGTCGCCGCGTTTGGCTGGCCGGACGTTATGCGGGCTGCAAGCATCATACCCGCCACACCGCAAAGGGCGCCGTTTAATACATAGGTCCAGAATTTCACCTTGACGACATTTACGCCGGATGCTTCTGCCGCGTTCTCGTTTCCGCCGACCGCATAAATATACCGCCCGAATTTTGTATTATAAAGGATCACCGCCGTAATCACCGCCACCACGATCAGAATCAGCACCAGCACCGGAAACCCTACTCCGCCCGTCGCCGCCGGGTCCCACAGGTACCCGTTTCCGATCTCGCTGTAGGTCGTATCCTTGATGGTATGCGGAATGCCGTCCGCCACCACGAGCGCGACCCCGCGCGCGATGGTCATGGTAGAGAGGGAAGCGATAAATGCCGCTATTTTCATCTTGGCCACCAGGACCGCCGTCCACATGCTCATGAGCGCTGCGGCGCCGATCCCCACGATCAGTGCGACCGCCAGCATATTCGGATTGCTTTCCAGTATCATAGCCGATACGACGCCGGTGATCGCCATCAGGGAACCGACTGAAAGGTCGATCCCGCCGGTGATGATAACGAGAGTCATCCCCAGCGCCAAAACCCCGTTGATTGCGATCTGCCTGAACACGCCAACGATATTCGTGGGCTGCAGGAACGTTGGGGACGCGATTGCAAAAACGGCGCAAACGCCTAAAAATATAATTACAAGGGCATAGCTTCTCAGATATTGCTTAAAATTTTTCTGCCGGCTTAACGCCCCTTCTTTATTCTCTCCAAATGCCATCATTGTTTTTTACCTCCCAGTGCGCATTTCAAAATATCGTCCTGCGAATATTCGCCGATCTTAAATTCTCCTTTGATTTTTCCTTCGCCCATCACGATAATCCGGTCGCTCATCCCGATGATCTCCGGCAGCTCGGACGAGATCATTACAATCGCCATCCCGGCCTTCGCAAAATCCCCCATCAGGGAATGAATCTCGGCCTTCGCTCCTACGTCGATGCCGCGCGTGGGTTCGTCAAGGATCAGGAGCTTCGGACTCTTCATCATCCATTTGCACAAGACTACCTTTTGCTGGTTGCCGCCCGAAAGGTTGCCCGCTTCCTGGGCAAGTCCGCTCATTTTTACCGTCAGCCTCCCCGCGATCTCCTTGCACCTTTCGCTTTCCTTCTCTTTATCGAGGAATGCGCCCCTGCAGAATTCCCCCAGGCTGGGAAGCGCGATATTTTCGCGGATCGACCGGCACAGGACAAGCCCCGTATCCTTCCGGTCCTCCGTAACGAGGGCGATCCCGTTTGCAATTGCGTCCTGCGGCTTCCTGACCCTGATCCTGCGGCCGTCCATCCATATTTCCCCGCAGTCGGCCCGGTCGAGTCCGAACACCGCCCTCATCACCTCGCTCCGCCCGGCGCCTACCAGTCCGTAGAATCCCACGATTTCCCCGGCGCGCACATTGAAACTGATGTCTTCGAACACGCTCTTTCTGGTAAGATTTTTTACTTCCAGCACGGTATTCCCGATCCCGACGATTTTTTTGGGGAAAATATTATCCAGCTTACGCCCGACCATCATATTAATCAGCGAATCCCGGTCGAGGGCTTCCGTCTTTTTACTGTCGATATATTTCCCGTCCCGCAGTACCGTCACCGTATCCGCGATCTGGAAAATCTCCTCCAGCCGGTGTGAAATATAGATCACCGCAACATTATTCTGTTTTAGATCATGTATCGTTTGGAACAGGATGGTGATTTCTTCATCCGTAAGCGACGAGGTCGGTTCATCCATGACGATCAGCTTCGCCCCTGAGGATACCGCTTTGATAATTTCGATCATCTGCATCTGCGCAATGGAAAGCTCGCGCATATGGGTCCTGGCCCCAACCGGCATGCCAAACTCCTTCAGCAGCTTATCAGCCTCCGCTTCGGCCCTCCCTTTGTCGACGAATACGCTGTTTCCCCGGGTGTATTCGCGGCCAAGGAAGATGTTGTCCGCGATCGTCATATCCTTGATTGGATTAAGCTCCTGATAGATCATGGCGATCCCCAGCTTCAGGGCCTCGGACGGACTGTGTATCCGGACCTTTTGGCCGGCAAATTCTATGCTGCCTTCATCCGGTTCGAGCAGACCGTTGAGTATTTTCATAAAGGTCGATTTCCCGGCCCCGTTTTCCCCCATCAGCGCGTGCACCTCTCCTTCCCGCACTTCAATTGCGGCTCCGTCAAGCGCCTTTACACCGGGAAAACTTTTCGATACGCCCTCCATTTTCAATATTGTTTTTTCCAAATTCTTCACCTGCTTTTATCATTTTTTCCTTGCAAAAAACTATTTTAACGCTTCTGCAAACGTTTGCAGAAAACTGCTGTTTCTAATCCCGGCATGCTGTTTTAAAAAATAATGCGCCAGGATTTCTCCAAAAATGATTTTTTCTCGTTCTTTGAAATAAGAGAGGTCTTTTTGTTTGTAAACTATTGCCTTAAAAACTTTATTTTTTTCTGCAGCTTTGTTTAATCTCAAGATAAGGATCCAGCAATATCTTCCGGCACTTCGCCGTCTGTCTGGATTTTTTGTTGCCTTTTTGCTTCAAGCGTTTAATGAGAAGCTCGCCCGTCTTGGTGCCGATCAGGCTCTCCGGCTGGCGAACGGTGGTAATACCCGGGACAACGAGACCCGTTTTATCATGTACGTCAAAGCCAATCAGGGAAATATCCTCCGGAATGCGCAGGCCCCTGTCGTTAATCGCCTTGATCGCGCCGAACGTCATCATTTCGGATGTCACGTATACTGCCGTAAACGGCACTTCCCCGATGCGGTCAAGCAAAGCGCACATGCACTCATAGCCTTTGTTCTCTTTGTAGTTGCCATAGGCGATCAACCGTTCGTCAACAGGGATGTCCGCTTCCCTCAGGGCACTTTTATAGCCAAGCATCCTGTCGTACCCGGTGGTCTCCTCGATCGATCCGATAATGACGGCGATCTCCCGGTGGTTCAGCCCAATCAGATGCCGCATAGCTATTTTGCTCGCTTCCACATTGTCGATCATCACTGCGTCGATCTCCTGTTCGATGACAGGCAAGTTGTCGATAAACACTACGGGAATATCGTGGTCCAGAAATTGCAGGACTTTTTTTCCTTTCAGCTCTACTGTCGCGAGCACCAGCGCGTCCACTCTTTTTTGAAACAACATCTCCAGATCGCGCGCTTCATTCGTTTTGCTTTCCCCGGAATCGGATACGATGATGGTATAACCCTCCGGCGACACAACCTCGTCGATTCCCTTGATGATCTGTCCGAAAAACATTTCGCAGATATCCGGGATGATGACTCCAATCGTTTTTGTGGACTGCGATTTTAAAGACCGGGCGATTTCGTTCGGGACATAATGGTACTCTTTCAATGCCTGCAATACCTTCTGCCGCGTTTCTTCCTTGACATAGGATTTGTTATTCACCGCCCGCGAAACAGTGGAAACCGAAACATTCAATTTTTTTGCGATATCTTTTAACGTGTTTGAATTGACCATGCCGGCAGTCTCCCATCCCCACAGGTTCTGCAAACGTTTTCTGCAATCGTTTGCAGTAATCATAATCCTTTTTCACCCATTTGTCAATATATGTAATAAAAAAATTTTATATTTGCGTCGCCTAAAAATATCTAATCCAGCGCGATCCATTCTTCAAGCAGCTTTTCGTGCCGCTCTTTCAGCTCTTCCAGCTCCGTGCAGCACTCGCCGACCAGCTCAAAATCCGCCGGGTTTTCGGCAATCAGCCTGCCAAGCTCCGCTTCGCGCGCTTCCGCCGCCGCAATTTCTTTTTCCAGCCGCGAGATGCGTTCCCGCCGCTTCGCCTCTTCCGCACGCCGCTGCCGGGGGTTCCTCGCCGGCTCCGCCGCTTCCTGCGGTGCGGTCTTGGGGGCTTCCTCCCGCGCGCGCTGTTCTTCCAGCTCTTTTACCTGCCGGTATTCGTCAAATGTGCCCTCGAATTCATTCAGCTTGCCATCCGTTATTTCATAAATCCGTTCCGCGAGCGCGTTGATGAAATATCTATCGTGCGATACGAAGAGCAGCGTCCCTTCGTACTCTTTGAGCGCCGCCTCAAGGCTTTCCCGTGCAGGCAGGTCAAGGTGGTTAGTCGGTTCGTCAAGAAGCAATACGTTATAGCCCCCGCACATTAAAAGCGCCAGCCCTACCTTCGCGCGTTCCCCTCCCGAAAGGTCGCCAATATGCTTATAGACTTCTTCCCCGGTAATCAGCACCCTGCCCAGCATAGACCGTGCGCCGTATTCCAGCAGGGAAGGAAATGCGTCCCACACCTCCTGCACCACCGTCTTTTCGGGCGTCATGTTCTTATTCTCCTGGTCGTAATATCCAACGAGCGTGTTCTTCCCGAAAACAATCCCCTCCTCCGGCTCCCGCGAGGCCGCGACGAGCCTTTTCATCAGGGTCGACTTTCCCGTTCCGTTGTCTCCGATTACCGCAGCCTTCGTGCCGCGCTTCAATTCTATATTCACATCCGTCGCGAGCACCTTCCGCTCCCGTCCGGCCACAAGGTCGAGGTTCTGCACTTCGAGCACGTCGTTTACCGGCCGCTGGGAAAACTCAAAGCGGAAGGACGGGGCCCGCACCTCTGTTTTCGGCTTCCTGATGCGCGTGAGCCTGCTCAGCTGTTTTACGCGGCTTTGCGCGCTCTTCGCCGTGGACGCGCGCGTTAAATTGCGCGCCACATAGTCCTCCATGTGCGCAATTTGCCGGGACTGTTTTTCATATTCCTTCATCTGCCACGAAATATATTCCGCCTTAAGCTGTTTATACTGCGTGTAATTTCCGGTATATTCGGTAAGCTCCCCCTCGTCAAGCTCCCATATCTTCTTTGCCAGCTTGTCGAGGAAGTAACGGTCGTGCGATACGATCAGCACTGCTCCCCTGTAGCCGTTCAAATAGTCTTCCAGCCACATCAGCGTTTTAAAATCCAGATGGTTGGTCGGCTCGTCGAGAATCAGCAGCTCCGGGTCCGAAAGCAGCAGCCGCGCAATCGCAAGTCGGGTCTTTTCCCCTCCCGACAGCGTAGCGATATTCGTTTCATAAGCCTTATCCGCGAATCCCATACCGTTCAGTATCTTCTTGATCTCTACCTCGAACTCGTACCCTCCGCCCGCCTCGAACGCATTTTGGGCGCGCGCGTACTCCGTCTGGAGGGCAGTATCGTCCGGGGCCTGCTCCATCTTCTTTGCGATTTCCCGCATTTTTGCGCGGGCATTGAGCGTCTCTCGGAATACGCCGCGCATTTCTTCTATGATCGTGCTCGACGCGGTGAGTCCGCTGTCCTGCTCCAGATAGCCAATGGAAAGCCCCGCCTTATGGATCACCGTGCCCGCCTCCGGGCGTATCCGCTTCACCAAAGTATTGAGCAACGTCGTTTTTCCTGCGCCGTTCGGCCCGATCAGGCCGATCCTGTCTCCCGCGTTGATAGCTGCGGTCACGTTCTTTAAAATTTCCGTTTCCCCATACGCAACGGTTACGTCCGTAAATGATGCAAGCATTTTTTCCTCTCCTGTTTGCCGATTTTACCATTATATCACAGACAGACGCACATAAAAACAGGGCGGCGGGAGAATTTCTCCCACCGCCCCGTGCCTGTTTTACAGCTCGATCAGCGTACCGCTTTTCCCCTCGAGGGCCAGCGGCGCTTTCTCAAGCGAGCCAATGATCGCTTTCCGTCCTTCCCGGCTTTTCGCAAATTCGCACGCCGCCTGCACCTTGGGCAGCATGCTCCCCGGCGCAAACTGGTTTTGGGCGATATACGCATCCGCCTCATCCGGCGTCATGCGCAGGATATCCTGCTGGTCCGGTTTCCCAAAATTGACCGCCACACGGTCCACGGCCGTGAGGATGAACAGGTAATCCGCATGCACCAGCTCCGCCAGCTTTTCCGCTGCAAAATCTTTATCCACAACAGCCGCCACGCCATGGTAGCCCGTGTCCGTTTTGATAACGGGAATTCCGCCGCCGCCGCCCGCGATGATTACCTCGCGCGCACTAATCAGCGTATCGAGCGTCATATATTCATAGATGCTGACGGGCTTGGGCGACGCCACCACCCTGCGCCAGCCGCGTCCGGAGTCTTCCACATATTTGCAGCCCGTCTCCGCCATCAGCTTTTTCGCCGTCTCTTCGTCGTAAAAGCCGCCGATCGGCTTGGTGGGGTTTTCAAACGCAGGGTCGTCTTTATCTACAATGACCTGCGTGAGCATGGTGATAACGGGCGTATTGTCGTTCCCGTTGGCCACGAGCTCCGCGTCTATCGCCTGCTGGAGGTGATAGCCGATATACCCCTGGCTCATCGCCGTACATTCCGCAAGCGGCATCAAAGGCGTATACCCGCCTTCATATCCTTTTTCAAACGCAAGATTTATCATGCCGACCTGCGGACCGTTTCCGTGGCATACGATAATATCGTTTCCGGCCATGATCAGCGGTACGATCGCCTTCGCGGCTTCCCTTACACGTTCCATCTGCTCCTCGGGCGTGTTGCCAAGCGCATTCCCGCCGAGTGCAATTACCATTCTACACATTACTTTTACCGCCTTTTCCGGTTTCTTCCCCTGCGGGGATGTCCGTTTTCAGTAACAATAACCACAAAGCGGATCAAGTATCCGCTTTTCCGCCTTTTCTTATTTTTCCAAGGTGAACTTCGCGGCTTTCGCCCGGGTGGAAAAATCCGCCCGGGTCTGCCGCTGTATCTGTCGGTTTTGTCTAATTCTGCGGGATTTAGCCCCCGCAAGGTCCTTTTTTATTCCTGTCCTTTGGTCCGCCAATATTGGGGATTATTGAGCGCATGCAGATAGGTGCAGTCCGGGGGCCGGGCACGCGGTCAGCAGCGGCACTACCATGCGCCGCATAAAGGAACCCGGCGTCCTAACGCCCGAATGCGCTATGCTGCGCATGTCACTTGCCGGAGGGCTGCTGCTGTGTGATACAGTGTACGTTGCCGCCGCCAAGAAGGATCTCCCGCGCGGGGATCTGCACGATCTCCCTATCCGGGAAGCATTCCTTTAATGTCTGCACCGCCTTTTCATCGTTCGGGTCGCCAAAGCCCGGAACCACGATGCCGCCGTTCGCGATATAGAAGTTTACATAGGAAGCCGCGAGCCTGTCGCCCTCGAGCCTTGGCAGCGTGCCGTCTACGGCGTCCACTCCCTCTTCTTCCTCTTTTGTAATCGTCACCGGGGAAGGAACGTACAGCTTTACGATTTCAAGCTTCCGACCCTTTGCATCCGTTTCCTCGGAAAGGATGCCGTAATTCTCTTTCGAGATCGCATACTGCGGATCGCTCTCGTCGTCCGTCCACGCGAGCAGTACCTTGCCCGGCTTGACGAAGCAGCAGATATTATCCACATGCCCGTTGGTCTCGTCAAGATAAATACCGTTTTTCAGCCAGATCACCTTGTCCGCGCCGAGGTAATCGCACAATACCTGCGTGATCTCTTCCTTCGTAAGCTGCGGATTCCTGCCTTCTGAAAGCAGGCATTCCTCCGTCACCATAACTGTCCCGTCGCCGTCCGAATGGATGCTGCCCCCTTCCAATACAAAGTCATTGAGGCGGTAACGGCCCTTGTATTCGATGTCGCACATCTTGCGCGCCACCTCGTCGTCAAGGTCCCACGGGAAGTAGAGGCCGTCCACAAGGCCGCCCCACGAGTTGAACGTCCAGTCCACGCCGCGCACTTCGCCCGTCTTGTCGTTGACGACAAACGTCGCGCCGCAGTCGCGGATCCACGAATCGTTGTTTGACATTTCCACTACGCGTATCTCCTCCGGGAGCATTCCGCGCGCGTTTTCGTACTGGTCCTCATTGACGCCGACCGTTACCGGTTCAAACCTATTGATCGCTTTTGCAACTTCGACAAAAACCTTCTGCGCCGGTTTTCCGCCTAAGCGCCAGTTATCGGGGCGCTGCGGCCACAGAATCCAGCAGCCGTCATGATGTTCGAATTCGCCTGGCATCCGGAATCCGTCTGCCTTTGGTTTGGAAGTATAGTTTTTCATTGTAAACACACCTTTCGATTTCAATATCCTTATACTTATACAAGCGCGTTTTCCTTTGCTCACGCGCCCATATACCGCTTATTTGCGGCAGCGGTTAGTAACTCCGCATTCACCGCCTATTCTTTTTTCACCGCTTCGCGCGGCGCTTTTTTCGTCGTCACTGCGGCGATGATCTCTCCCAGCACCACGGATATCGCCACGCCGATAATGAGAATGATATCCGGCTCAAGCATTCCGGTGTCCGCATTGTACGGGAACAGCAGGAATATGATCGCCAGGATCAGCAGCGCGAACGGCACCCATGTCATAACCCCGATCAGGCCTTTTTTGCCTGGCACCTTATAAGGGCGTTCCCTGTCCGGGTCGATCTTCCGTAGCTTCTGGAAGGCCGGAAACAGAAAGATATAGGATGCGAGCAACGTGACCACATTGAGGGCGAACAGCGTCCAGAATGCATCCACCGCATCCGGATTCACCTGCCCCAGTACCGCCGCAATAATCACAATCACCGTTGCTACGACGCCGTTGATGATATTGGCGCTCGAGGGAACTTCGTCCTTATTTTCCTTTTCAAACACCTTGGGCATCGCATGGTCGCGGGCTGCGTACATCGCGACATAGTTGACGCCGAACGACCAAGAAGAGAGGTTCGCGATCAGCGAAAACATGAACAGGAAGCCAATAACCGACAGGATAATCCCCGGCGCGCCCGCCAGCAGGATGCCTGCCGCATCCATGAAGCCACTGTCCACAGAGAGCTCGTTATACGGGATCGCCGCGGAAACGCCGAATGCGCCGAACAGGTAGAATACCGCGATCAGGATACCGCCCACAACGATTGCCTTGGGAATTTCCTTTTTCGGGTTCTGCATGTCGCCCGCAAACGTCGTCACGACCTCAAACCCCATAAAGTTGAACAGGATGATCGATATGAATGAGATTCCCATCAGCGGCGAGATATCCGCCAGGGAGCCGGAATTGGCAAAGCCGTTGACAACCGCGCCATAGATGCCGAGGCCGCCCATCGCAACAATTAATATAACCTTGACAATGGTGCCGATATTAATCAGCCACTTGCTCTGGCTGACGCGATAATTGCTGATGAGAATTACGACCCAGATGAACGCGAGCTGTATAACGAGGGCCACGATCCAGTTGATCTCGATTCCGGTCGCCGCAATCAGTATGTCCGTAAACAGGACGGCAAGGGACGCCATCCACAGCGGGAAGTTGACCCAATAGTACCATGCCACGCGGGAACCGTTCCTGCGGCCGAACGCACGCTTTACCCAATCGTACAGGCCGCCTTCGTCGTCATAGGTCGTCCCTAGCTCCGCGGAAACCATACCGTACGGCAGGAAAAAAGCGACGAGCATGATCGCCCACCAGATGTACTGCCACGGACCAATCGCGGCCGCAGGCGCAACCGCTTCTACAACGAGGACGATGCACACCGCTGCCAATACGGCGTCGAACAGTTTAAACTTTTTCTTTGTAGCCATCTACCATTCCTCCTCTTTCTCTTGATTTGACAAGATATTCCATTTTGCATCGGCCCGCCGGTACGTTCGCAGTAACAGGCGGGCCGATGCTTATGTTCAAAAGGGCGTACGCCCTTCCTGCCGGGATGGTCAGATCAGCCCTTTTTCTTTCATATAGGCTTCGAGTCCGGCCTTGGAAGCGTCACGCTCGGCAAGATCGACGGGTTTTTCCGGATACATGAAATAAACGAGCAGGGAGCGCATGGCGGTAAGCCTGTTCTCCGCTTCATCGATCACGATAGACCGCGGGCCGTCAAGCACTTCGTCCGTCACTTCCTCGCCCCGCGTTGCGGGCAGGCAGTGCATAAATTTCACATCCGGCGAAGCCTTCGACAGCATCGCCTCCGATACCTGGAATTTCGGATAGAAGATACGCATGCGGTCCTCCTTGGAAAGCTCCGCTTCGTACAACCCATACCATACGTCCGTATAGACGAAATCCGCATTTTTCATTGCTTCGTCCTCGTCCTCCGTAATCAGGAACGAACCGCCGGAAACCTTGCAGTTTTCCGCCGCGATCTTCCGGAAATTCTCCTTAAGCTGGAAACCTTTCGGCCCAAACTGCACAAAATCCATGCCCAGCTTAGTCGTCAGCATCATCAGGGACGCGCATACCTGTGTCGCGTCGCCCACGAATACAACCTTCAGGTCCTCCATTTTCTTCCCTTCCGGGAGGTGCTCCTTGATGGTGATCGCGTCGCCCATCTCCTGTGTCGGGTGGTTATAGTCGCTCATACCGTTGATGACCGGGATTGCCGCTCCTTCGGCCATATCCACAACGGTCTGGTGCCGTTCTACACGGGCCATCAGGATATCGACGAGGCGTGAAAGCACGCGCACCGTATCTCCTACGGATTCATGCTTGCCCATCTGGATCTGCCCTGGGGCGAGGTACTGCGCGTGGCCGCCCATCTGCGCCATTGCGGTTTCAAAGGAAACCCTTGTGCGCGTTGATGATTGCTCGAAAATCATCCCCAGCACTTTATTTTTCATCAGCTGGGGATAATACCCCTGTTTGATACATTTTTTAATCGCGATTCCGAGGTCGATGATCTCCATCAGTTCTTTCTTTGTAAAGTCTGTTGTGTCGATAAAATCTTTGATACGGGCCATAACGGCGTCCTCCTTAGAATTTAAAGTAATGATCTAAACCGAATAAATTCGGCAAACGACATTTTGTTACAAAGCTGCGTTTTCAGATGTTCTCCGGATGCCTTTATCTTAATGAAAACAAAAAAGCAAGTCCAGTATTTAAAGCGCTTTTGGAAGAATCATACCCCGGTTGGCAGTTTGTTCCACTCCTGTGAACAAACCGTCATTCCTCCTCGCTGTTTTTCCTTGCGAGCCGCGCCTCGCGGCGCCTCGCGGCGCGTTCATACTCCCGCTTTTCGCTGTCTGTGCGCGGTGTAAAGGGCGGCACCTCGTGAGGCTTGCCGTCATACCCGAGCGCCACGAACACAAGATAAGCCGTATTCGTACGTTTCTTTACCACACAGTTGGACTTTTCGCTGTATACGTCCACGCGCACCTCGAGCGAAGTGCGGCCCGTCCATGTCACTGCGGCCTGCAGCGTTACAATCGCTCCAAGCGGCACCGGATGTTTAAAATCCATGCTGTCAAGCGCCGCCGTCGTAACCGTGCTGTGCGCATGCCGCGTGGCGGCCACCGCGCCAATGATGTCCACCCACTGCATCAGCGTTCCGCCGTGCAGGTTCCCAAGCTGGTTGATGTCTTCCGACATCACAATATGCGTTGTTTCCGCATATGCGGTCTTCGTTTGCTCCATTCTATATACCCCCTTTGTACAACTATTGATAACCATAAAGTTTTTGATTAAGCAAAAAATATCCGGTTATGAGAAAGACAGCAGTTTATCAATAGGTTTGATGTCTGGTATTTCACAACAACAGGGAACAGGATTATGAAAAAGATTTCATTTATGCAGCTTATTTTCCTTACGATGGCCTATTTCGCCTCTGTAAGGCGCATCCCGAACATTGCATATGCCGGCTGGGAATCCGTATCTTTTATGATTTTCGCCGTGCTGATGTTCGTGATCCCAATTTCTTTCGTATCGGCGGAGCTTGCCACGGCAATGCCCGAAGACGGCGGCCTGTCCGTGTGGATCGGCCGCGCCCTTTCCCCGCGTTTTGGGTTTCTTGCCGCATGGCTCGTGTGGATTCAGATGTGTTTTGGCATGGTAACGGTGGGCGCCGCCTTTGCCGATATGATCGCCACCATCACGGGAACAAAAAGTCTTCTTTCAAACGACTTTTTCATCGGCATCATTGTAATCTCTATTTTCTGGCTGATTACGTTCCTTATCATCAAGGGCGTCCCCATTACTGCAATCAGCACTTATGGCACGATTATCGGGCTTTTTGTCCCGCTGGCAGTTTTACTTGTTTTCGGGACGGTCTTTGCATTCACCCACAATCCCGGGGTCTTTACTCCGCCCACTGAGGATAAAATCTTCCCCGACCTTTCCGACCTCGGAACGCTCTCCAAGCTGTCCGGCATTATTTTCCTCTTCGCAGGCATGGAACAGGCCTCGAGCTCTGCCAACCGCATCGATAATCCGCGAAAAAATTATCCGCGCGCTATCATCCTCGCGACTTGCCTCACAGCGGGGCTTTTCACTTATGCCGGCCTGGTGACCGACGCGCTCGTCGCCGAGGGCAGCATTGCCCTGGCCGATCCGGCGCAGGTTTTCTCCGTTATGTTCAGCGGCTGGAATATCCCGTGGGTCACCGCGGTCATTGCGGGTATGATCGCCCTTTCCTGCATCACCGAAATTTCGGCGTGGACCGTCGGGCCTTCCCGCAGCATGCTGCGCTGCGCGCGCGAGGGCTCTCTTCCGCCCGTATTTCAGAAAACCAACCGGCACGATATTCCCGTCCCGCTGATGCTGTTGCAGGCAGTGATCGTAACGGGTATCGCGCTTATCTTTGTATTCATTCCCGGCACCAACGGAGTATTCAACACCATCCTCACAATGGCGGTCGCCCTGTACTGCATCGTATACATCTTCATCATTTTATCGGGTATTATTTACCGCAAACGCCATCCGAATGAAAAACGCGCGTTCCAAATCCCAGGCGGAAAATTCGGGATGTGGCTCACCTCGATCGTGGGCCTTGTGGGTATCTGCTTCGTAATCTTTACGAGCTTCATTCCCCCAGCGTCCCTGAGCGCCTCCGAATATCCGGCTTATGTCCTGTTCATGCTGCTGGGTATCATCGTGCTTGTTGCCATACCGTTGGTCATTTACAGGCTGCGCAGGCCCGCGTGGAAGCAGGCGGACGTTTCCGCTCCAAAGCAGGCCGCAGCATCCGTCCGGCAGCAATAGCCGCCAGCCATAGATAGCAATCATAGATATAAAAAGCCCGTTCCTTTGTTGGAACGGGCTTTTTATATCTATATACGCCGGGGATTCAGCATCTCTCCGGCTCCGGGTTCTTTTCCAGTATTATTTTGAAATTATCGGCCACGAGCTGGAAGGTCTCCACGAGTACGGGTGAAAAGGCATTGAATATTCCGTCACGGATACGTCCCACTGCCTGTTCGTGCGAGTATCCCTTCGCCACCACCATATTGTCGTAATCATGGGCAAGGCCCACCGCCTGGGCACAGATCGGGATATCGTCCCCCACGAGCCTGTCCGGAAAACCTGAACCATCCCATTTTTCGTGATGGGACCGGCAGATATTATAGCAATACCTGATATAATCCTTGTTTTCGATATTTTTAAGGGGTTCGATCAACTGACAGCCCTTCACTGTATGCTGCTGCCAGATCAGGCGCTCTTCATCCTCGAGCTCATTGGCCCTTTTCCGCAGAATCGATTCCGGAATCAGCAGTTCTCCGATATCGTGCAGTACGGATGCGATACAGATCGTTTCGATCGTCTGCGGGTTCAGCCCGTTCTTATCGTCGCTGTGTTCATACAGGAATCTAAGCAGCTCGCGGGTATACATCCTGATACGCTGGATATGCTCCTTTGTCTCCGCCGTTTTTGTTTCGAGCACCGACGTAAGCACCGCGACGATGATTTCGTTCACATTGGAAAGCGCTTCCCCTTTTTGCTCGAGCACTTCTTCAAGCCCATTCTGGTAATGGTACAGTTCGACGATGTTTTTGACCCTGCGTTTGACAACATCCGTAACATACGGTTTGCGCACAAAATCCATCGCGCCCAGCCGCAGGCATTTCTCCTCGTCCTCGGCCGAATCCGCCGCCGTGACCATAATGACGGGCGTATGTTTGAGCAGGCCGTTAAAGTTCATATATTCGAGGACTTCGTAGCCGTCTATATCCGGCATCATCACGTCGAGAAGTACCAGCGCCAGGTTGTCACGCTCCCGTTCCATGATTTCCATCGCTTCCCTGCCCCCGCAGGCGCAAATTGTCTCATACTCGGATGAAAGCAGTTCCTCCAGTACGGCACGGTTCAGTTCGGCATCGTCAACAATCAACAATTTCTCTTTCATTGCAGACCTCTTTACTCCATATCCTCAATCGCTTTTACCGCGGCGTCGTAACGGTTGTACACGGTATCCACATCAATATCGCCCTCATTGCCCCGCAGTTTTTTGCACACTGCGTCGCAGCTGTCCGAAAGTTCATACATTCCAAGGGTCCCGCTCGTCCCCTTCAGGGTATGCGCGGCTTCGTAGACCCCCTCCATGTCGCCTTCCGAGAGGCAGTCCTTCAGCCGGATCATGCTCCCGTCCTGCAAAAACTTCTTCAGGAACTTGCGGTACAGTGCTTCGTTTCCGCTCATCCGCCGCAGTCCGTCTTCATAGTCGATCCCCGCACGATTCATTACTTCAATTTCCATACCCGTTTCCTCCAATCATAGCCTGCTTTTTTTATCATACAAAAATTTATACAAGGCTGCAAATATTGCTTCCGGCTCAATCGGTTTTGCCAGATGCTCGTTCATTCCACTCCTGATCGCTTCCGCGGCGTCTTCATAAAAAGCGTTCGCCGTCATGGCGATAATTGCGACCGAATGCGCGTCGCTCCTCTTCATCTCCCGGATCGCCCGGGCCGCCTCGTTCCCGTTCATGACAGGCATATGCACGTCCATCAGAATCGCGTCGTAATATCCAGGCCCGGAGGCTGCAAATTTTTCCACTGCTTCCTTTCCGTTATAAGCGCATTCGACCGTAAAACCCACATGCTCGCACAGTTCCCGCGCGACCTCCATATTAAGCTCGTTGTCTTCCGCAATCAACAGCCTCTTGCCTGTGAAATCATAATTTTCTTCTTCCCGCGCTTCGTTCGCCGAAGCCGATATTTCTCCGCTCAGGCGCTGCAGGATGCGGTAGATGTCCGCCCGCATCACCGGTTTTGTCAGGAAATCGTCGACACCGGCCGCAAGCGCCTCCTGCTCGATATTCTTGTGGTCGTAGGCCGACATCAGCACAATATGAGTCTCTTTTCCCGCTTCCGACCGAATCCATTCCGCCGTGTGGATACCATCCACATCGGGCATATAAAGGTCGATCAGGCACAGGTCAAACGTCTCTCCCGCATCCTTGACAAGCCTGACCGCGTCCACGCCGGAGGCTGCCGCCGTCGCGTCCACACCCAGCTGGCTGCACTGGAGCTTCAGATGTTCGCGCATCTCCTCGTCGTCCTCCACGATCAGCACATGCAGGTTTTTGATCTCCTCCGAAATCTTGATGGAAATTCCGCCCGCGTCCGCGATCTCCAGCCACAGGCTGAAAGCAAAAACGCTGCCCATATCCGGCACGCTTTCCACCTCGATCTCCCCGCCCATGGATTCGACAAGCGTTTTGGAAAGCGCCATCCCAAGACCGGTTCCGCCATACTTGCGGTAGGTGGCGCTTTGCTCCTGCTCAAAAGGCTCGAATAAATGCTCCAGGAATTCCTCGTGCATCCCGATACCGGTATCCCTGACCTCAAATTTCAGGCAAACCTGATTTCCCCGCCGGTCCATCTCTTCCACGGACATCCTGATTTTGCCTCGCTCCGGGGTAAACTTGATCGCATTGGAAAGAAAATTCAGCAGCACCTGCTTGATCCGCGTATTGTCGCCCTTCACCATATCACAGGTCACGTTTTTCTGCAGCACATCAAACGCCTGCCTGCTCTCTTCCGCCTTGGGCTGCATAATATCCGTGATCTCGCTGAGCATGGCGTTCAAGCTGAACTCGCGTTCTTCGATCTTCATCTTCCCGCTTTCGATCTTAGACATGTCGAGGATATCGTTAATCAGGTCGAGCAGGTGCATGGTAGACATATTCAGCTTGCGCAGGTGTTCCCGCATTTTTTCCGGATCGGCAAGGTCGTACTCCATCGTGCGGATCGTCCCTGTCATCGCATTCATAGGAGTGCGGATTTCGTGGCTCATACGCGACAGAAATTCCCGCTTCGCAATATTTGCGTTCTCTGCACGTTCGAGCGCGGACCTGAGCATATTCTGCGCGCGGTTTTCCTCGGTAAGGTCACTCGTCACAAATACGAACTTGGTGACCCTGCCGTTTTCAGCGATCGGATAACGCCTGCTGGACAGCTCTTTTTCATGACCCGTCTTCGGATCTGTCATAATATATTCATCCTGCCGGATCTCGCCAAGGTTGGGCTCTCGAAAACCGTTTGCAAGCCTCTGGAACGTTTCATCGTCAAGGTATGCACGCGCGATCCAGACATTGTTTTTATAGCTTTCCGCGGAAATCCCGAGGATGCGCTCCGCATTGTCGCTGATATATTCCACACGGTCCTCAAGAAGGTCGTAGATCATGAACACATCGTCCACATTTTCCGAAATAATACTGAAAAGCGCATTGTTGTGGAAGATATCCTCGTTGCGCTTTGCAATCGCATGCACGCTGGCGGCAGATACCATAATCGCGAGCGCAATCAAAATCGAGCCCCACGCAAGCGCCATCATATTCGTTTTTTCATTCAGTTGGTTGGCCCGCTCCACGTAATTATCGATCTCTGTCCCTGTATAATCTGTGATCTCGCGCACATTGCTGTCTGCGCGAAGATAGAGCGGATAGGCAGTCTCGTACAGGAGCGTCTTTGCTTCTTCCTGCTTCCCGTCGCGGATCAGTTGGATGCAGCGGTCATGCAGCGACAAAAGCTCGTTTACGTCCGCAATCAGCTGTTCCACGGTTTCGGAATTCCCTTCATATTGGGACCGGAGCGTCTCTTCGAGCAGAGGAAGGTCGTCACGGATCTCATACATCACACCCAGCTCCGCCGCCCGGCTCTCGGGGAATTCGTCTCCCGCAAGCAGGTTCAGCATCGTATTGCGTGTGAACAATAACTGCGTACGCAACTTCCACGCCGCGTTATTGACGGAATAAGGCCGCTGGTAGATTTCGTCCGTATAGGTAGCCAGGTTATCCGTATTGACGATCGTCATACCGGCAAACGCCGCCACGCCAATACAAATGACGGCCACAACGGCAATCAGCAAAGCGTTGATGTTTTTTACTTTCCGGTCCTTTTTATGCTTCATAGCTACCTATTATTCCTTTTGCCTTCCAATCAGAAGCCCAGATAAAGCAAATATAATCCAAGGATCAGGATTACTGCGCCAAGAACGGCTTTGACCCATTTCCCCGCTTTCGCAAACCGCGCCGAGCCGCCGAGCTGGTTCACCGTTCCGATTCCCGCTCCCACGGCGACGATTAATATGCTGTTTCCCACCGAATAGGTAACCAGCATAGCGATTCCCACGCCGAGGTCGATTCCGCTTGAAATCACCGCAAGAATCGCCGCCAGCACGGGCGTCACGCAAGGGGAAGCAAACGCACCTCCGAGAAGGCCAAGCAGGAACGCGCCCACGCCGCCCTTTTTAGTCGTGGTCTGCCGCACGCCGCAGGCCGGAAACAACTTTACAACGTCCCACATCACTAGCGCCATAAACACCATCAGCGCCCCTAGCGCCAGATACCACCAGCTTCCCATAGCGGAAAGCTGCTGGCCAAGCAGCGCAAGCACCGTGCCGATAGCGGTAAAGGTCACCGTCATCCCCAGGCAAAACAGCAGGGAATAGATGAGCGCTGTTTTTCTGCCGCTCCTATTTCCGCCGACATAACCGATGACAAGCGGAAAGGTAGAGAGGGAACACGGAGTGAAGGAGGTCAGCACGCCCGCCGCCAGCGCCGCCAGCGGCCCGATCCACAAGTTTTGCGAAATCATGTTTCCAAGCTGTGCGAGAAGCTCCGTCATGCGCCTTCCCCCGCCATATCCGGGTTCGCAAATGCGTCTTCGATAAAGGCCGTAAGCGCCTCCTTCGTCGCCGCGCCCGGATAATATGTAACGGGAGTTCCCGACGCGTCGAGGATCATATAAACGGGAACGCTCGACACGCCAAATTCCTGCGCGATTTTTTTCTGTTCATCGACATTCACCGTTACAAACGTAATTTTACCATCGTATTCCCGCCTGAGTTCCTTAAGGACCGGTTCCATCTCTTTGCAATAGGGGCACCAGTCGGCCGTAAAATCGATAAAAACCGGAAGGCCGTCCACAGTCCACTCCTGTACTGCCTGCGCGGGTTCCACATCCGCCGCTTTTTCTTCCTGCGAGGTTTTTATCAAAAAAATGCACAATACAAGCAAAAGAACCACCGTTATGATCGTTACTTTGCCTGCCGTGCCCGCTAGAAATTTTTTCATTCAATCTTCCTTTACCAAAAGCCAATAATAATCCTTTTTATTAATAACCCGAAACACAGGAACAGTAACCGCTTTTTTTACACATTTTTGTCCGTGAAATTTTGCCGGCGGAAAAGTCGAAGAGGCGAAGCAAAAGCCTCGCCTCTTCCGGACAGATAGCTGCTCTTTTGCGCGCAGACGCGCGCTCCGCTCGGCGGAATTTCCCCGGAGCACGCTTTTCGGCTGAGTTCCAGTGGAATGGCGCGGCAGCAAGATGCGCCTGATTTATTATTATACTATAAAATTGTCCGTCCGGCTATTCTTCATCCACAATGGTAATCTCTTCGCGAACGTTGCGCAGGTTTGCGAAGCGCTTGCGGTAGCTGATTTCCCGGATAGATATCCCCTCCGGAAAATCTTTGCCCGCCTTTATATCCTTTGCCGCTTTTTCCGCATAGCGGAAAAAATCCCGGATACCCTCCTGCGTGGGGCGCGCCAGATAAGACAGGCCCAGGATATCGTTGTGGATCAGTATCCCCCCGTCCGTTTGTTTCGCATAAAACAAAAGCGCCGTACCGTTATATTTCAACAGCCGCCGCGCGGCATTCAGAGGCCCTATCGTTTCAATTTCCCCGGCAAAGCCGCATTTAACACATATCATTCTGCCGCCCGCAAAGCGGTTTTTCTGTGTATTCGAGCCGCACCGCGGGCAGGCGGTGAAAATACCCCTCGCGCTCACGAATACGGGCTTTTCAAGCCCCCTCAGCTCCGCTTTATAGGCCACCATCGACACCATACGGTTGAATTCGCCCGCTGTAAGCTGCGCCGCCTCCCTGCCACAGGTAAGCTTGTCCCCGATCTCTCCCATGCGGTATGTGATAATGGCGCTCTTGTTTTTCCATGCAATTTC
Source organism: Christensenella minuta (assembly GCF_003628755.1). Classification (NCBI taxonomy): domain Bacteria; kingdom Bacillati; phylum Bacillota; class Clostridia; order Christensenellales; family Christensenellaceae; genus Christensenella; species Christensenella minuta. The sequence continues at coordinate 1,305,487 of NZ_CP029256.1, forward strand.
CACCAGCTCGTTTGCCGCCGCATGCATTCCGTTTTTAGTGCAAATATCCTTCCTGCGGGGAATTCCGCCTTCCGCAAGAACCTTTCCCTGAAGGTCCGTCACCGCGTAGCGCGCCGCGTCCTTCAGGCTGCGGGTGATTCCCATATATGTCTCGTTTTTCCCTTCCTGTGCGCTTTCGCACGCCACGTTTATGGAAAGGTAATAGTCCCCGTTCTTCTTCAGCAGGCGCGCCGTTTTAAAAATCCTCGGGTTTTCCAGCCCCGCGCGCAACACAGTCTCTTGTGCTTTGCCAAAGGAAAGCGGTACGACGATATACCGCTCGCGTTTATTATCCCGCTCGAGCGGCTCGTGTCCTTCCGCAACATAATATAGCTCCGCATCTCCGCGTACGATCCCTCCGCGGCGGTTTTCGTCCCGGACGCCCATAAGATAGAGTTTTGCATAGAACCTGCCGTGCGCTTTATCGTACAGCAGGCAGTAATCGCGGTTTTTCGCATACCGCCCGAAAAGCAGCGGTTTCCGTATGCCGAGGCCGTTATAGAGGCGTTCGAGCCGCAGGCGCAGCTCCTCCCGGCCGATCTCACCTGCGTCAAACGCGTCAAGCGCGGCGGAGAACTGCCGGTCAAAATCGGCTTCTTCCAATATCTGCGGATAGCGCGCTCCCTTCTGCGCTTTACGCAGAGACAGCCACGCGACCATCGCCATCGCATAATCAAGCTTCAGGGCGTCTTTGAACGGCTGTACGCCGAATTCGTTGAGCCTGTTCATCAGTTCTTTACCGAGAAGGCCGGTGATACGGCGTGTGAGGTAAGCGCCCCCCTCCCGCATCTCCCGCATGATAGGCTCCACGTTTTCCTTGGTATGCTCGAACAAATAGGAAAGCGCACGGTTATACCGTAAAACCGCCCGGTCGATCAGCTCCCGTTTTGCCGCCGAAGGATTATGAAGTTTGAGAACAAGCGTCCTTACCACCATCTTAGCAATACTCGATCTCTACGTCTTTGCCCATCTGCCGGAGGATCTTGGCGATATCCTTCACCATGCGCAGCTTGAGGCTGAGGTCGATCGGAAGGTCCGGGTTCTGGTGCGCGGGGTTGGCTGCGCGTCCCACCGTAAAGTGCGCGCTTGTGCATTCCTCCAAGAGCAGCTTTGCAAGCCGCGACGCGCCGTCCTGCTTGAATATATCGAACAGTTCTTCCATGTCGCTTCCTTCCGCCATATATTTCTGCATGATTTCATAGGTTTTCGCAAGCGTCACGACGCCTTCCGTCACAAGGTCGATCCCTTCGATCATTCCCGTGGGCGGCACGCCCGCATCCTTATAATCGATTTTGACGCGGAGGTCGCGGCCGGAAACACGGCTTACAATCTGCGACGTCGTGCCGCCGCACACCACCTTTACCCCGTCGGCCTCCAGCAGCCTGTCGACCAGCTCCCGGTCGCGCGAGGAATCCACCGGCGGCCCCACCATGATAAAAGCCGGCTGCGCATGCCGTATTTTTGTGGTCACAAACGTCGTATCGTCCCCCGGCCGGCCGTCGTAAAGCGAATTGCACGCGGAAAGCAGAAGCTTTGTCATCGCGCGCGCCGGCATCTCTTTGCGGTATGCCCGGCAGGCGTATTCCACAATGTTATCCCGCTGCCATCCAAAATTCAGCGTCTGGCCAACCCCTGCATGGATCGCCCCGTCTGAAAAAGCGACGCACATGTCGTCCTCCTGCATAGAAAAACGGCTTTCCAGCACCTTTTTATCGCCAATTTCAATCTCCGTTTTTTCAACCGGGACTTCCTTCCCGCCGCGCAGGATAATGGCCTGCGGATTATCAAACTCCACCATATGCGCTTTTCCCGCGGTATTCACGCGCAGGATGGTGAACGTGCAATACGCCAGCCCGCGTTCCGAGCAAACGGGCAGCGTGGACGCAACCGTCTCCACCGTTTCATAGATATCCGCACCTTCGGAAAGCATGGTTGCAGCGATCTTGCTGGTGAGCGTCGAAAGGATGTTCGCCTTTACCCCGCTGCCAAGACCATCCGCCAGAACAATGGTGGTCACGTCACCTTTGCGCACGATCTCCACCTTGTCGCCGCACAATTCCTCTCCATGCTTGAACAGGCTTTCGCCCGCCGTCTCAATAAATACGCTCATCTTCGCTCTCCTGGATATACTTTTTGAGGTTTGTGAGCGCAAGCTTCGTCTCCGCCGTCGTTTCCCCAAGCAGGCTTGCGATTTCCTGTGCTACGCGCATCTGTTTGTTGATGACTTCCTGGGTGACCTCCATGGTTTCCGCGCGCATTTCGCTGATTTTCTTCTGCTGGTGTTCATCCTCCGTGATATCTTTGATGAGCAGCAGGTACATTGAATTGTCCTTGATGAAAATCGTGGACTGCTTTACCGTAATCCCGAGATCCTGGTAAAACACCTTTCGGTCAAAAATGTTTTCCCCTGTCTCGCGTACTTCGTCGATATCATCGCAGTCGATAATCATGGATACCGGGCGGCCTACATAATTCCTTTCATTCAGGTGGAACAGTTCCGCCGCGGCCTTGTTATATTCCATCAGGTTGAAATCGCTGTCAAGGATGACGATCGCATTCGGCGTATTATCCAGCACCACGTTGGAGATACTTTCCGCTTTTTCGCGCATAAACGGCAGGCACATCCTGATATCCGCCTTACCCTGCAGGACAGCAATCGCTTTATCGCGGCAGGTCGGGTATCCGCAGCCGCCGCAATTGAGTATTTTGTCCTCGCTCGTCTTGCCCATGCGCACAAATACCTGCTGTATCTCCTCGTCGCTGGGGATACGGCGGTGAAGGGAGCGGTCGCGGTACTGCCGTCCGATCCCCGTTTTTGCGTCCTCTGTCAAAGGCGCGCTGCACGCGGTGCGGTTTTTGGCATACTGCAGCGTGCGGTCCTTAATGTGCAGGAAGGGAATATCGATTTCCTTTGCGCCCGGCCCGCCGAGACAGCTGCCCGGGCAAGCGTTCATTTCAAGGAAGAAATTTTCCAGTTCTCCCGATTTGAGCGAATCCAGCACCTCGGCGCAGCGGTCGATCCCGTCCACAGCCACACATTTATAGGCCTGGCGGATGGGCCGGTCGAGCGTCTGTATGATCCCCCCCGGGATCGGATACAAACGGTTCACGGTTGCTTTCATCTCGCGCACGTCCGGGTCCTCCGCCTCAAGGTCCACGCCTTCCGCTTCAAGCCACTGCATCAATTCGTCAAACAGCACCACCGCGTCGATTGCTCCGTCCGATTCCTGTGCCTCGTGTATTTTCGAGATGCACGGCCCTACAAAAACAGTCTTGATGCGCGGGCCATAGACCTCCTTCATCATCTTGCCGTGCGCCGTCATAGGCGCGTCTACGGGCGCGAGGTAAGGGATCAGCTCCGGATAATATTTCTCTACCAGAAGCACGAGCGTCGGGCAGCATGTTGTGATAATGTTTTTCATCTTATGCTCACGCATCAGCTCCATGAAATTCTGCGAAACCTTCGCCGCCCCGATCGAGGTTTCCTCCACACCCGTAAAGCCGAGTTTTTTCAGCGCCGATGAAATTTTCGGGAAAGTCGCATTTTTATAGCAGCTTGCAAAGGACGGAGCCACCGAAACATATACCTTGTCTCCGTTTTTGATGAATCCCTTGACCTTATCTAGGCTGCTGTTCACATATTTCGCGTTCTGCGGGCAGGCCAGAAAACAATGCCCGCAGAGAATACATTCCTTCTCCGTGATTTCCGCCTGCTCATTTTTAAAGGCGATTGATTTTACCTGACAGCTTCTGATACATTTATAACAGTTTTTACAGTTTGCTTCTTTAAACTGTATAATACTCATACCCTATAACGCTCCTTTCGTCGAAACGCGCCCCTTTGCTCATTTTCTCCGCAAGGGCCTCAGACTTAAAAGTTAATTCCTGACGGCATCCCCGGATAAAAGCATTTCCTCCGCGCGGCCCCTTCGTTTGGAAAAGACAGGGATGCGCAAAGCGCGCCAGCCTCCGCCGCCGCGCTGATGCACATTTCATTTATAGTCCCGGTCAAATTTTCGCTAAAACCTGGTTTTTGAAAAACTCCCCGACGTTATCCGTATTTACGGAAAAGACCTCATCCCCGATCTGTACGGAAACCGCGTCTGTGCAGTGGCCGAGGCAAAATACGCCCGTAAGCTCTACCCGGTCCCCGAGCCCCGACTCCTCGATCATCTCCTGCAGCTCGCTCACCACGTTGTACGACCCCTTCAGGTGGCATGCGCTCCCGATACAAATGTTGATTGTCATCATTTTACGTTCTCCTCCCCTTTATAGTAATTCACATGCAGCAGCTCATGAATTTTATTCTTTAAAATACCTCCGTACAGGGCCATCATGACAGGATTTTCCTCCGAACGCTTCACCTGCGACAGCTTATCCGCATCGTAAAGCCCTTTCGCACGTTCTTCCTTTCCTTCCCTGCGCGTAAACGGCTGGCCCGCCCCCGCAATACAGCCGCCCGGGCATGCCATGACCTCTACAAAATCGTATTCTGCCTCACCGATCTCGATCTGTTCGATCAGCTTCTCCGCGTTGGCAAGGCCGTTTACCACGGCGATCTTGACGCGGCCGCTGCCGTATGGGATGCTCGCCTCTTTGATGCCTTCCATGCCGCGCACACCCGTATATGCTATATTATGCAACATATTATTGCTTTTGTCATCTACAACCCTGCGTATCACCGCCTCTGCGACGCCGCCCGTCACGCCGAAGATCACGCCCGCACCGGAGGTGATTCCAAACGGCATATCCGCAGCCTCGGGATCGATATCCTCGAACACGATCCCTGCCTGTTTCAGGATGCTCGCGAACTCCTGCGTAGTAATAACGCCGTCCGTATCGCGTGAGCCGTCCCCGTAAACGAACTCCGGGCGTACCTGCTCGTCCTTTTTCGCCGTGCACGGCATGATCGCAAACACCACCGTTTCCTTGCCGTCCACCTCCTGCACCTGCTTGAAATGCTCCTTGATGACCGCCGAGAAAATCTGCATCGGCGATTTGCAGGTGGAAATCTGCTCCACCAATTCCGGGTGCGCATGCTCCGCATATTTCACCCATGCCGGGCAGCAGGACGTAAAGAGGGGGAGCTTCGCCCCCGCTTTATATTTCTTCACAAACTCTTTGGATTCCTCCATCACGGTAAGGTCGGCGCCCATAGTGGTGTCATACACCTCGTCCACCCCCATTTTCCGCAGTGCGCCCACGATCTTGCCCGCGACATTTGTGCCCGGTTCGAGGCCGAACTCGTCCCCGAGCGCCACGCGCACGGCCGGTGCAAACTGCACCACCACACGTTTGGAATCGTCGTAGATCGCATCCCAGAATTTCTGCGTACAGTTGCGGATCACGATCGCGCCCGTCGGACATACCGACGCGCACTGTCCGCAATTAACGCAGTTCGTTTCAGAGAGGGGTTTATTAAAGGCTGTAGAGACCGTCATGTTCGATCCGCGGTGCGCAAAATCAATCGCCCCCACATTCTGTATCTCCGAGCACATGCGCACGCAATCGCCGCACAGGATGCACTTGGAAGGATCGCGGATGATGGAAAGCGCCGAATCATCGATCCCCTCCTGCTTTTTCGTATTCTCGAAGCGCACGCTGTCGATCCCAAAACGGAGCGCCAACTCCTGCAGGCGGCATTTCCCGTTTTTAGGGCACGTCGTACAGTCGCGGCAATGGCTCGCGAGCAGCAGCTCGAGGATCATTTTCCGGTAACGGAAAAGCTGCGGCGTGTTGGTTTTGATCTTCATCTTGTCACGCGGAGGCGTGGAGCACGAGGCGATGATACCGCCCCATTCGTCCTCCACTACGCACATGCGGCATGCGCCGTAGATGGAAAGCTCCGAATAATAACAGAAGGTGGGCAGGTCGATCCCCGCCTTACGAATCACCGCAAGGATATTCTGTTCCTCGTCGAAATTGACGATCTGCCCGTCTATAATCATGTGTTTCTTATCAGTCATACCACTTATTTCCTTTCTTTATACAACGCCATGTACAAGAGGCCTTCGGTCATTCCGGATAGAAGCTCCCGGCGGGGAAAACGCAATCCCGGCCAACAGAGCATACGGAGCCGTACAGGGCCAAAGACAAAGCCCGCCGCTTCCGCACCGGGAAATTCCTGATGGCCGGATCAAAATTGTTCAACAACCGCGCCAAAGCTGCACGCCTCTTCGCATGCGCCGCACTTGATGCACTTTTCCGCATCGATCACAAACGGCTTCTTGATCTCTCCGCTGATCGCGTTTACCGGGCACTGGCGCGCGCATTTGCTGCATCCTTTGCACTTTTCTTCCACGATTACATATTGTTTCATTGCCTGGCAGTTCTTCGCCGGACATTTCTTATCCACAACATGCGCAAGATATTCGTCCCGGAAATATTTCATCGTACTAATCACAGGCGACGGCGCTGTCTTGCCAAGGCCGCACAATGCGGTCCTCGCGATCATGTCCGCGAGCTCCTCAAGCATATCGAGGTCTTCCTTTTCCCCCTTGCCCGCAACGATGCGTTCCAGTATCTCGAGCATCCGCAGCGTACCCTCGCGGCAGGGGACGCACTTCCCGCAGGATTCGTTCTGTGTGAAATTCATAAAGAACCGCGCCACCTCGACCATGCAGTTATCTTCGTCCATTACCACAAGGCCGCCGGAACCGATCATCGCGCCTTTTTTCTTCAGGGAGTCAAAGTCCATAGGCATATCGAGATGCTCTTCCGTCATACAGCCGCCGGACGGTCCGCCGATCTGCACCGCTTTGAATTTCTTGCCATTTTTGATGCCGCCGCCAATATCGAAGATGACTTCGCGCAGCGTCGTGCCCATCGGCACTTCTATAAGGCCCGTATTATTGACGTTTCCCGTAAGGGCGAACGCTTTCGTGCCCGGACTGCTCTCCGTTCCCATACTGCGGAACCAGCCCGAACCGTTCAGGATAATCATGGGGATATTGGCGTAGGTCTCCACGTTCGACAGCACCGTAGGCTTGCCAAACAATCCCTGCTCTACCGTACGCGGCGGTTTTACCCTCGGCATACCGCGGTTGCCTTCGATGGAAGCGGTAAGCGCACTTCCTTCGCCGCATACGAACGCGCCCGCGCCCTGGTTGATCCTCAGGGTGAAATCGAACCCGCTGTCCAGGATATTATCCCCCAGAAGCCCCTGCTTTTCCGCCGCGGCAATTGCCGTTTGCAGGCGTTTTACCGCCAGCGGATATTCCGCGCGGACATAGATATAACCTTCGTGCGCGCCCGTCGCGATACCGGCGATCATCATTCCCTCGATCATCTTATGCGGATCGCCCTCCATGATGCTCCGGTCCATAAACGCGCCCGGATCTCCCTCGTCGCCGTTGCACACCACGAATTTTCGGACTTCCTTTTGCTTCGCCACCTGCTGCAGCTTCCGTCCCGTGGGGAAACCGCCGCCGCCGCGCCCGCGCAGGCCGGAATCCATCACTTCCTGCACGATATCGTCCGTTTTCATATCAAAGAGCGCCTTTGCAACGGCCTGATAGCCGCCGCGCGCAATATATTCTTCGATCGCCTCCGCATCCGTGTGCCCACAGTTGGAAAGCACCATGCGCGTCTGCTTTTTGTAAAAAGGGATTTCCTCTTCCGCAGCATATGCCTTACCGTCCTGATGGAACAGGAGGCGTTCTACCGGCTCGTCACCCTTGAGGCTCTTCTCAAGTATCTCTTCGCAGTCCTCCGGCTTCACCTTCACATACAGCCAGCCAAACGGCTCGATACGAAGGAGCGGTCCCATTTCGCAAAATCCGTGGCATCCGCTCTTTTTAAACGCGATCTCTTCATGCGGCTCCTTTTTCAGCTCCACCGATACGGGAAGCCCCGCTTCCTGTGCAAGGTCCTTCAGGCGGCTGAATATTTCGAGCGAACCGCCCGCGACGCAGCCGGTCCCCGCGCAGACCAACACCTTCTTGTACTGCGCCTCCATAGATTTCCTGTATTGGTTTTTAAATTTATTTAATTCTTTTACGTTGTGTATCATGTTCGTTCCTTCCGTAATTTGAGTCTCCGGGTCCGCATTTCCATAAGAGCAGAGGCCTGCCCCTATTTCAGCGTGTCGATCAGTTCGCATGCCGAATCGGGCGTCATCGTCGGGTATACTTTGTCGTTCACCGTAAGCACGGGGGCAAGCCCGCATGCGCCGAGGCATGAGACCGTTTCGACAGTGTACAGCATATCGTCCGTCGTTTTCTTCTGCTCGGAAAGCCCGAGTTTTTTACGGAGGGCTTCAAGGATCGGGATCGACTTCCTGACATGGCATGCCGTCCCGTCACATATTTTGATTACATACTTTCCCTTCGGTTCCAGGGAGAAATTCTCGTAAAAAGTTGCGATGGAGTATATCTTCGCCTCGCCTACATGCAGTTTTTCCGCCACATAGCAAAGCGCTTCCTCGGGAAGATAACGGTATTCCTTTTGTATCGCCTGCAAAATGGGAATGATTTCCGATTTTTTGGGATGCTCCTTAAGAATCCCGTCCAAAGTCTGCTTCATCTCTGCGTTGTCCAAATCCAAGACCTCCTGATTTTCATTTCGCCCCCCGGCGCCGGACATTGTTAAATATTTAACATGTCTTTCTATTGTATCTTTTTTCACAAAAAATATCAATCTCTATTCATGATTTTTTAAGAATATTTTGTAAAAATCCCGTGTTCGTCCGTGGCCGTTAAAAATCCCCGCTTTCAGGCGCTTTGCGGGCCTTTTTTCCCGCTCCGCACCCATTGCCGCAATTGTCCTTACAAACTAACAAACTTCATATTCCCTGCTTTTACGTCTCTTTCTCTTGCGGCGCTCTTATGCGGCAACGATATCCCAACTGCCGGTTCCCCGGAAGTACCGCAGGATACCGGTCTTGGGGCGTTCTTCAAGTGCATTTTCTATCGGCTGCCGGAATCCCTGGCATCCCCGCCCGGTTTTCCGGGTCTCCGCGGTGCCGGAAACAGGCAGGGCAAAAGGCCCGGGCTATTGCCGCCCGGGCCTTTTGCTGCTATTTGCAGTAATACGCGATAGCCTTGCTCATGAATTCCGCAAGTCCTTCGCCATACCGTTCAATATTTTTGGCATACCGTTCATCTGAGCGGTATAGCTCTCCCAGCCCCGCAAGGATTCCGCCGGTGCATTCATAGTAATTTTGAGTAATATACTGCTGCCACTCCCGTACCAGTCCCTGTGCCGCTTCCTCTTCGGGAGAAAATGCCATTGCCTCCGCAAACCGCCGGAACAGGCGGTCCATCCCTGCATCGATACGCGCCCAGTCGTCCTTTCGGTACCCGGCCGTCTTCGCCTCGCTTTGCCGGTATGCTTCGGTCCCGCCCCAGCGTTTTCCGGCTTCGCGGGCATATTCCTCCCGCGCTTTTTCTATCCAGCTCCTGTCGAATTCCTGAAAACTCATATTCCGCTCTCCTTTCAGCGTTTTGTCGATAAGGCGCACCAGGCCTAAAAGCCGTTCCCGTTTTAATTGCAGAAGGTCCCGCTGCTTCAGGAGCGCCTCTTTTTCATCGAAGGATGGATTTTCCATGATATTTTTGATTTCCTTCAACTGGAAGCCCAGCTCCCGGAAAAATAAAATTTGCTGCAGCCGTACAAGCTCTTTTTCCCCATAGACCCGGTAGCCCGCTCCCGTCACCGTTTCCGGGCGCAGAAGACCGATCTCGTCATAATAATGCAGTGTGCGCACACTGATGCCCGCAATGCGGGATACTTCCTTTACTGTCATGCCGTCACCTTCCTTCGATAGCTCCATCATAAACTATGACGCAGCGTGAGGGTCAAGCGGTTTTCATAAAAAAACGGGCGCATTGCTGCACCCGCAGAATCCCTCATACTTCTTTCGAGACCGCTTCCGGCGGGTAAAGCTCATACGGCACGTCAATCGGCCCGGGCACGCCCAGTTCGATCATCATGGCAAGATCGTCCTGCGTGTCGGGATAGGCATGGAAGTCTCCGTCCACCCATCCCGTCTGTAGGATTGGGTTCCCGCCGGCCTCAAAATACCGCACCATTTCGCCCACCTCTTCCTTTTCAATCGGCACCTTCACATGATGCAGCCCTTCCCCTTTTTCCTCGAGGAAGCGGAAATAGCAGTTCGGCCCTTTGACTGGCTGGATGATCTCAAATTCCACCCGGCCGATCTGGCAGGTCGCGATATGAAAATCGAACTCATCTTCCACAGGTTTGCCGTCCACCTTGTACTCCCTTACGATTTCATTCGTAAAATGCCGCAGCTTCCACGGTCCGATCCCCAATTTTTCCCAATAATTCCCGACATATTTTCTGAGGTCTTTTACCACGATACACACCTGCATGATATCCCATTCTTTTTTCATAAGGCATCCCTCCGCTTGGATTTTGCCCTCATGGTAACATACTGTTTACCGGCGGCGCAATCGTTTTAATTTTTTTCATTATATTTTCATTGTGCAGGCGGATTTGGACGGATCCTGTTTCCGTGCCGGCCGTTTTTTGCGTATGTATAAAAACAGCGCGGCTTGCCGCCGCGCCGTTTGTTTTTCCGTTTTCCCGTCCGGCTGGTCAGCCGATCGGTTTTGCATTTTTGAGCAGGTAGCGCTCCGCTTCCGCCGACCACAGCCCATTCGAGCGTTCCACGATCTTTGCGAGTTCAGCGAACATCGCATCCGTTTTGCCAAGTTCCGCGAAATCATCGATCGCCGTAAGCGGCATATCGATCTGTGTGTAAATAAGCTTTTTGCCGCCGGGAATATCGTGCAGCTTGAGCGTCACCTCGGGTACGCAGTTCAGGCCGCCGACATGCGTAATCATTACGGAAGGCTCGAGCCTGCCCTCGCCCATCATCTTGAGCACTTCGCGCATGTCCTGCGTATTGCCGCCCGAATTGCTGCACACATGCGTTGCCGCATAGTGAACGTCATAGAAATTGAATTCCGCCTTGAATTCCGTGTTCGTCGGGCCTGCAAAAAAGTTGAGGCAGCCGTCCATACCAAGGATGTTGTCGCCCATTTCCACGACCGGCTTCACGGGCGCCATAACATAAACGTCGTCGTAGCCCGTGCCGCCCGAAAGTTCCATCACATAGGCTTCATCCTTTTCAGCCGTATTTACATAGTGAAGCTCAACTCCCTGCTTTTTGGCCTCCTCGATTGTGAAGAGGGCCTCCGCACGCGCGAGCCGTACCGGGTCGATATCCGTCACGACGAGGAGGGCGGGCTTCCTTGACGCATGCAGCGCATAATCGATGGTCCCTAGCCCCATTGGGCCGACGCCCGCGAGCAGCGCCATCTTTCCGCCTTCTTTGATCCCCATTTCATGCACATAAGAACCGAACTTTGTATGGTAGTTTACATGCGCGCCGCCCGCGATACAGCTCATCGGCTCAGCGAGCGATCCGTGGTAAAACGCTTCCCCGTCGTATTTCAGGAAGCAATCCGTTTCAAACGCCTCGGAGGGAATAATAATATAGGTCGCGTCCCCGCCATAGAAGGGATAGGAATATCCCGGCGCTTCCAGCGATCCCTTATAAAACATCGCCGGCTGTACCGTGAATTTATCGCCCGGCTTGGCAAGGTGCGCTACATTTTTCCCTGCCTTAACGACTTCGCCGCAGAATTCATGCCCGATGATGACCGGGTTTTCCGCCACATTATCCGGCACGCGCTTATGGTCGCCGCCCTGAAGCGCCGCCTTATAACTGGACATGCACAGGCTGTCCGATACAACCTTTGCCAGCATTTCATCGTCCGTGATTTCCGGCAATTCAAATTCTTCCAGCCTCAAATCCGATTTTCCATACAACCTAACCGCTTTTGTTTTCATTGTTTTCCTCCAAAGACCTGGATTTTTAAATACTCCGCTGCGCCTGTCAGCGGTTTCATACAATTTGGACGTTCCTGCGCTTCGCTTCCCGCACGATCTCCTCATCGAGATCGTCGTCCGAAACGAGCACGTCGATATCTTCCATATATGCGTAAGTGAACGGCATGATCTTATCGATCTTTTTGCTGTCCATCAGCACGATCGTTTTGCGCGCACGGTTCACCACTTCTTTTTTAATCTCGCATTCCGTATAGGTCCCGCTCGTGAACCCGTTTTCCACCGAAAACCCGCTTGCCGCCATAAAGGCGATGTCGATATTTACCTCGCGGATAAAATTGCACGAATTAATGCCGGATACGGAGATCGTATTGCGGTTCACCTGCCCGCCGATCAGGGTAACGCTGGGTTTTTGCTTCTTGATAAGCTCCATGGCAATGTTCACACCCGACGTCATAATGGAAAGATATTCGTCTTCCATCTCCCGGGTGAACAGCATCAGCGTGGTGCCAGCATCCACATAAATAGACCGTCCGCGCTCAATAAACTGGAGCGCCTTTTTGGCAATCGCATATTTTTCCGCCACATTTTCAAGGGCCCGTTCTGAATAGATGTCCTCCGCCGCAATGGAAAGCCTGCTCATTGCAACCGCGCCGCCGCGCGTGCGCTTTACATAGCCATTATCCTCCAGGTATTTCAAATCCCGGCGCAATGTCATACTTGAACAATCCGGAAAATGCTGCTCCAAATCCTTGAGCTTTACTTCTCCGCGCTCCCGCAGCAATTCCTTGATTTCTTCCCGTCTTTCCGTGTTCATAACAGTTTCCCCATCTTGTTTTTTCATATTGTAACATGAAAATGTTCATTTCTCAACAAATTTATGAAAATTTCTGACATTTTCGATCATTTTATTTATCCAAACGCACTGCCTGGCAAAAAAAATTTTCTCATTTCCGTTTTTGAACATTCTTTTGGAAAATACGCAAAAAGCGATAGTTACGCATTTTTTAATTGAACGCCGGTTCATAGCATCTTGAAATATCAAAATACCGCATTAAAAAGGGATTTTTTGCCTTGACAACGCCTCCCGAAATCCGTATTATTTTATTAAATGAACTATGGTTCGTATTAAAATATTCATAGCGGACCTGCAATTGACCGTCCGTAGCCGGACGTTTGTATATTGTAAATAATTAATGTAAGGACTTATATTGGAGGTTTTATTATGGCTATTAAGAACTCGATCAAAAGCGCGGGCGCTAACGTTGCGTTCTCTGCGGCATTCAAGTACCTGGAAAAAGATCCGGTCAAGAACCTGCCGAAGCTCCTGAAATGGGCGGACGGTTTCACCAAGGGCAACCAGTGGAATAAATCCGTGAAGAATTTCCAGGACTGGTGGGATCAGCAGACTTGGCAGGGCGTTCTGATGAAACGCGTCCTCACCGACGTAAATGTAAACTATCTCAAGCGTTTCATTCTCAACTTCTTCCTGAACTCCGGCGTAAAGGGAATGCCGATCGCTCAGGCGAAGGGCAAAGAAATGGGCGTCAATATTCCGTGGGCAATCCTGATGGACCCGACTTCCGCATGCAACCTCAAGTGCATCGGCTGCTGGGCTGCCGAATACGGCAAGCATTACAACCTGACCTATGAAAAGATGGACGAGATCATCACCCAGGGCAAGGAGCTTGGCATTTATGTCTACCTGTTCTCGGGCGGCGAGCCGCTGGTTCGTAAAAAAGACCTCATTCGTCTTGCGGAAAAGCATTCCGACTGCGCGTTCGGCGCATTCACGAATGCAACGCTGATCGACGAAGACTTCGTACAGGATCTTCTGCGCGTGGGTAACTTTACGTTCATGATCTCCGTGGAAGGCACGCCGGAAGAAACGGACGCGCGCCGCGGCGAGGGCACGTACGATAAGGTAATGAAGGCGATGAAGCTCTTAAAGGATGCCGGAATCCCGTTCGGTTATTCCGCTTGCTACCACAGCCAGAACTATAAGACCATCGCAAGCGACGAATGGAACGATACGATGATCGAAGCAGGCTGCCTGTTCGGTTGGCTGTTCACCTACATGCCGATCGGTAAGGATGCCGTTATGGATTTGTGCGTAACGCCCGAACAAAGGGCGCATATGTACCAGAGGGTACGCGAAATGCGTGAATACAAGCCGATCTTTATCCTCGACTTCTGGAATGACGGCGAGTATGTCGGCGGATGTATCGCAGGCGGACGGCGTTATTTCCACATCAACTCCAACGGCGACTGCGAGCCGTGCGCGTTCATCCACTATGCAACGCACAATATCAACGAATGTACACTTGAAGAAGCGCTCGGCAGCCCGCTCTTCCGTAAATACCAGGAAGGCCAGCCGTTCTCTGACAACCTTCTGCGTCCCTGCCCGCTGCTCGACAACCCGGACGGCCTGCGGAAGGCGGTTAACGAATCCGGCGCACATCCGACGCAGGACCTCGACCTTGAGGGTGTCGACGTGCTTACGGCGAAGACGGATAAGATCGCTGAGAACTGGAAAGTCAAAGCAGATGAAATCTGGTCTTGCGGTCACTTCCCCTTCAACGGCGTGATTAATGCGGCGATGGATAAGAGGGTGGATACCACGAACGGTCAGGGCGCTGCGGCATGCGGCAACTGCGGACACGTTCAGTGCGACCGTGCTACGGAAATTCCGGAGCATCTGAAATAAAAAATTTACCGTTGCGGCACAGCCGGTTGGCTGTGCCGCATTTTTTATCCTTGCTTTTTTGTATTCCGGGAATTTTCCCGTTTACAATCCTCCCTCCCGCTCTGTATAATAGAATTGTCTATTATCAGGACCAAACCGTCAGGAGAAAAATTATGTTGCTTGTCACACGCGAAAGTATTACGGGAAAAACACTGGAAGAACTCGGGATCGTCTCCGGGAGTACAGTGCAAAGCGTACACATCGGCAAAGATTTCATGGCCGGATTCAAAACACTCGTCGGAGGCGAACTCACATCCTATACGGAAATGATGCAGGAGGCGCGGAAGATCGCCACCGGGCGTATGGTCGCGGAGGCCTCGGCCCTCGGTGCGGACGCCGTCATCTGTATGCGCTACGCTTCCTCGTCCATCACGCAAGGCGCGGCGGAAATCATCGCATATGGAACCGCCGTAAAATTTAAAGACTGATTTTTCCGGAAAGGAACCAGCTTGGAAGATATCATATCCACCTTCCCAACCGCCCTTGAAGTCATCGGCTTGCTTGCCTTCAGCGTTTCGGGTGTAATTGCCGCGCTGCAAAAGCGTCTCGACCTGATGGGGATCATCGTGCTCGCGATTACTACCGCCTGCGGCGGTGGTATTTTACGCGACGTCCTCCTGCAAAACGGAATCCCCGTTTTCTTTACAAACTATTCCTATATCACCACAGTCATCGTCGCCATCGTGGGCACGCTTGCGGCCAACAAGCTTTATTCGCGGCATAAGACGCTGCGCAAATATAACGTCAGCCGTATTTTGGACGTAGCGGATGCGGTCGGCCTTGCGACCTTCGGCACATCGGCGGCGCTTATGGTCATTGCGCAGGGCGGCAATATGCTCACCTGTGTGTTCATCTGCACCATCACCGGCTGCGGCGGCGGGATCCTGCGGGATGTTCTCGTCCAGCGTATGCCGATCATTTTTTCCGGTACGATTTATGCCGCCTGCTGCATTGCGGGCTCGGTTGTCATGTACCTCCTTTACGACTATTGTTTCCTTCCGCGTGAACTCATCACCGCCGTGTGTTTCATATTGATTCTAGGCCTCCGTTTTCTCGGTATTTTCAAAGGCGTCGGCCTGCCGAAAATACAATATCATGCCGAATAGCCGTTCCTCTTGACGTTTTGCTGGTATTACTATACAATACCAGTAGAATGGCCGCGCTTTTGAGCCTTCGGAGGTAGGTTATGATGGATAACGATTTGCTGTATGTTGAACTTAAGAATACGCTCATGCGCAGCATCTACGAAGGAACCTATGCCGCCGGGCAGCCGATTCCCTCCGAGCGTACCCTTTCGGAGCTTTACGGCCTCAGCCGCGTAACGGTGAGGAAAACGCTCCAGCTGCTCGCAAATCAGGGCATCATCCGGAAAAAGACTGGCCTCGGAAATATCGTATCGTTTGAACGCGGCAGCCACCCGGGAAAGCTTGATCAGATCGCCCTTGTCGCTCCCGCACAGCGTACATTTTTTTCGCTTTTCCTCGATCATTTCCAGCGAATCGCCGATGCGGCGGATGCGCTTGTCTTTTTTATACAGCAGTCTGAACGCGAGCGCATTGAGGACACTCTTTTCCGCCTGCTTCTGCACGGCATCCACAACTGCGTCATCTGGCTCGATTACAAAATGCTTGATCCCGTTTATATCGAACGTTTACGCGCGCTTGGGATGAATATGGTCTTTTTCGATATTCCGGTTTCCACTCCCTATGCGGATAATGTTATTCTGGACAATACCGACGCGATCCATTCCCTTTGCCAATATCTCAGGGAAAACGGCAGGTCCCCGCTTGCATACGTGAGCCGGGAAAACACATCCCCTACTAGCTTTTTTGAACGGGAAATTGCGTTTTCTGCCGAAAATCCCCATTCCGTAATCCTTCACATCCCATGGTTCCACAGCGGCTACCTTGCCGAGCATATGAACCGCTTCATCCTGGACACCCTGTATCCGGCGCACCGGCCGGGCAGCCTTTTGTGCAGCGATGGTGAAATCGGCGTCGCGCTGAAAAAGGCGCTGCAATACCACGAGATCGATGATATTCTGATTGCCAGCATCGACGATTTCCCGGAAGCGGAGGAGCTCTCGCTGACTGTCTACAGGCAGCCGTACGACCGTTTCGCGCAGCAGGTTTTCGATTGTCTTGCCACGCAAAACGCCAGCGCGGGCTGGCGGGCCGGAACTTACCGTATCAAAGGCGAACTGCTGATCCGCTAGATCCTTTTCCGTCGCGGCGGCCTTGGTGCCTCCGCACGTTTTTTATCTCATTCCACAGCAAGGGACCGCCCGGAAAAATTCCGGACGGTCCCTTTTAGAGGAAATAGAGCTGCAAGATTAATAGCTCCCTAGTTCTTTACCTTACCGCGGCTTCTTATACAGCCGCCTCTACAGGTCCATAACCTCGAACCCAAGATACCCGCGGTATGCCTCGACCAGCGCGTCCCTGTTTTGCCCTGCGGAAACGCTCACATGATGCCTGAATCCATTTTTCGCAATTCGATATAGCTTTTTCTGCAAATCCGCAATCCGGGCCACTCCGCCCGTCCCAAAATATTCCGCTTCAATGGGGTCGTTTACAAATTCCCCGTTATCCACATAAGCGACGATCGTTCCGCTGTCTGTTTTGGCGCTCGAATAGGTCATCGGCATCGCCCGGATCGTTCCCTGGTTTACACCCCAGCTCACATCGTCCCCCATCGTTTTTTTGAACATTTTATGTTCTACGATCGTTCCTTTATCCTTCATCATCGTATTGCAGACCGGGCCGCAGTGGAACAAAATACATTTATCCGGCTCGCTGCCATAATTGTTATTGAAGTCAAGGCACATGGCCGGCTGCTCCGACGCGCTCGAAAGCGCCTTCATACAGATCGCATTCGCCAGGTCGAGCTCGCAGGCCGTCACGATTCCCCGTTCGTTAAGCTCGCTTACAAGGCTGCATACGGATATCTGCATTTCCCGCTGGAATTCGTCCCAGCAGCGAATCGTCATGCAGTCTGTCTCCAGTTCCGCTGCGACCTGGTCCGCCGCAAGGCTTGCGCGCACCATCTTGTCCATAGAAGCCGCAGGGACCCGCGTACAGTCCGCATAATTCTCATAAAACTCCATCCTGCTTTTATATTCCGCCGAAAACGGATCGGCAGATTTCATCCGCAGGAAGAAATCCGCAAGATCGACGGTTTCCACCGTGATCCCGTATTTCTGCGCGGTCAGTTCGTCAAAGCGCATGGTCTTGAATGCCGAAACACGCGCTCCCACCGCAGCAACCGTAAGGTTACGCAGGTTTTTCACCACGCGGCACACCGCGCCGAATTTTTTCAGCTCTCCTTTGAATTCTTCACTGTCAAGCCCGACGACATGCGATTGCGTCAGCGAAAAGGGAATCCCGTATTGATAAAACAGGTCTGTAATAGCCAGCTTTCCGCAGAATGCATCCCGGCGGCCGGCAAAGTCCATTTTTCCGATCTCGTCCGGGCAGGCCTGGATCAGGATGGGAACGCCGCAGTCCTTCAGCGCGGCCACCGCTGCCGATTCGTCGCTGAAGTTCGCAAGGCATGCAATCACGCCGTCAAACTTCCCCTTGTTCTCTTCCAGGAACCGCGCGTATATCTTCCCTTCGCGCACCGTTTCGGCAGCGCCGTGGCTGGTCTGCCCCACATCCATGCTGATAAAGTCGCAGCCCGCTTCTTTTACCGCCTTTTCCAGCTGCGGACGCGCTTCGTCGATCACTTCGTCGGGCATAAACGCCCTGTTTCCATAAAATAAAGCAAATGTTGTCATGCTCCTGTCCCCTCCAATTCTCTCCGCTTCCCGGTCTGACGCTGCGCCGTTGCGTTGCCCCGGAAGCAGCGAACGCCGTTTGGGCGGCATTGTCAGCCGCCATACAAAAGACTGCGCGTATCCCGGATACACAGCATATCCGTAATCACCTCGCACACCTTGTCATACACCGCCTGCCGCGCCGCCTCGATATCCTGTCCATCCTTTGCCAGCGCCTTTTCATACGCCTGCCTGATTTCCGTGCCTACGTTGATTTTTGCGATACCTGCCCGGATGCCTTCACGGATACATTCTTTATTGATCCCGCTGCCGCCGTGCAGCACAAGCGGGATTCCCGTCGCTTCGGCAAGCCTTTTCAGGTGTTCAATATCGAGCCGCGCCTCCGGCTTTTTCTGGTGGCGCAGGTTTTCCGCGACCGCTCCATGGATACTTCCCACCGCGACCGAAAGCCAGTCGCATCCGCTTTCCCGTACGAAACGCTCTGCCTCCGCCACATCGGTAAATCCCTTCTTGGTCGCAAATATCTCTTCATAAGGAATTCTCGGGCCGCTTTCGTGGCCCATCACCGCCCCAAGCTCAGACTCGCAGGGAATCCCCGCTTCATGCGCCAGCCCGGCAACCTCACGTGTCGCGCGGATGTTGCCCTCAAGGTCAAGACGGGACGCATCGATCATGACGGACTGGTATCCGGCGGCGATGGCGCGCCTTATGATCGGTATATAGTCCACCCGCTTCTGGTCCTCGTCGACCACCGGAACATGGTCAAGATGCAGGAGCGTATGCTCCGGGTCTTGATATTTTCCGTATTCCTCCGCCACTGCTTCAAGGCTTTGCGATCCGAATTTCTCCCATTCTACCCTTGCCACCTGGATCATCGCCAGCGAATTCATATCCGCCACCGCCTGCACGACGGGCTTCACCATCGGCAGGTAAGGAATGTTGTACGCTGGAATGACAGTCCCACGTTCCCTTGCCCTCGATATTGCGTCTCTTGCATCCATCATGATTTGTAAATCTCCTTTACCGCTTCGTAAAGCCGTTTGTATTTTAAATAATTGCCGCGGTATACCGGTAGGTTCTCCTGCCGCGGACGAAAGGTGTCTTTGTAGCGTATCAGATCCTCCTGCGCTTGCAGAATACTGTCGTAAAGGCCGATCTGGTTATAGCAAAGAATCGCGCTGGCAAGCGTCCCCGCTTCGCTATTTTCCGGCAGGCAGACCTCCTGCTCGAAAATATCTGCGCGGATCTGCATCCACAGTGGGGATTTGGAACCGCCGCCCACCGTAATGATCCGCTTCAGGCTGATGCCGATATCCTCAAGACAGTCAATGTTCAGCTTCATTTCATATGTTTCGCCTTCCATAAAGCTACGAAATAGCGCCCCCCGCGAGGTATTGAGCCGCATTCCCGCGATCGCCGCGGGCGTCCTTCCGTCGGAATACGGCGTGCCGCTCCCGCCCAGATACGGCAGCACGATCAGGCTCGTTGGCTCCTGCGGCGCTTCCCGGTTCAGAAGTCCATAAGCATCCGGCAGTCCTGCAATGTCTTTCGCGAGCGTATCCCGGAACCACTTTACCGTACACCCTCCCGACATATTGAACGCATAGGTCACATACCTGCCCTCTCCCAGATAGGGAACGACGGGGAATTTGTACCGCAGCATCTTGCCAAGGTCCATATTCTTTTCTTTCATTACCGCCGTAAGGCAGTCAACCGTACCCATGCCGTTCGCGATATCCCCTTCTTCACGCGCGCCGCTGCCCACAGCCGCCAATATCTGGTCGTGGCCTCCGAGGATCAGCTTCACATTCCGCGGCATTCCGAGCCGCTCCGCTGCCCGGCCGTTCAGCGTGCCGATCACGCTGCCGCCCGGTGCGGGCTGCGGGAGAACGGATGTATCTACGCCCGCAAATTCCGTCGCGGGCCGCCACCACGCCTTGGCCCTGAAGTCGAACATTCCGCTGCGCGCGGCCAGGGAATAATCGCAGATATGGTCCGCCCCCAGCATATAGGTGACGAAATCGCTGATGAACGAAATACGTTTTACCCGCTCCATCATCTCCGGCCTGTTTTTATTGAGCCACCTCAGTTTATATATGGCAAACATGGGATCGACATAGTTTCCAGTCCGGTCGAATATCTCCCGCTCCGTAAAAAGCGTTTTGAATTCCTCCGCCTCTTTTGTACCGCGGTGATCCATATAGATCATCGTTTTCCCCAAAATTTCGCCGTTTCCATCAAAGCAGACGAACGATTCCCCAAAGGAGGTGACGCAAATCGCCCGGATTTCTTTTTTGTCGCATACCCGCGTTGATTCGGCCAGCACTTCATAGGTCTTTTCGATCAATACCCGCGGATCGAGTTCAAACATCCCTTCTCCCGGACAAATCAGGTCATATTCCCTGTAAGCGTGACCGAGCACATTTGCCCTGCCGTCAAAAACGGTGCTTTTCACGCCGGATGTCCCTACGTCGAGCCCAATTACATACATATTGTCTTCCCCTCGTGTGCGTCCCATGCCATAGCGCTCTTTACTTTCCCGCAGGCATATTCGGGTATTCGCTGAACAGCGGATACAGGATCGCCTCATCTTCTTCTATCGTCGGAAAGCGGCCCGTCTCTTCATAAAACCGGTTATCCACATTGTCGTCATTGGTGCGTGACACTTCACCGATCAGGCATTTTCCGCCTTCCGCCCAGAACGTATGGTATTGCCCCATCGGGAGGGAAATACTTTCCCCCGTACCGATTTCGATCCTCGAGCCCGCCTCCACCTCGTAGGCCCGTCCATCCTGGTAAATGGTGACCGGCGTATCAAGTTTTTCTCCATTTTCACCGGAATTGTAGCACCTGAGGACCAGCAGCCCTCCGCCCCTGTTGATAATATCTTCCTGCTTTTTCCAGTGGAAATGATAGGGTGTAACCTGTCCCTCCTCGCTGATTAAGAGCTTTTCCGCATAGGTCTTGTTGTATTTGGGATCGTGAAAGCTCCCATTTCGGAGGGTAATCATCAAAAGGCCCTTCCGGTGGAAATCCCCGCTGCCGAAATCCGTAATGTCCCAGCCAAGCATACAATCCTTGATCTCGTCGTATTCGCTGTTTTTCGTCTTCCACTCGTCATACGTCCACGTCACAAACGGCGGTAAAGCAAACTTCTGCCCGTCGATGAACGCGATCGCATCGCGCATAATTTGATTGATCTCTGATCTCTTCATAATTTATGTCCCTTCTCTGCTGTTTGCCTGCACAGGCGGCTGTCCGGCCGCCCGCGCCGCTTTCTATTCAGTGACTTCTTTTGCCCGCTGTGCCTTAATAAAGCTGTCGAACGCTACCGCTGCGATCAACACCATGCCGCGTACAAACTTTTGCACAAACTCGTTGATCCCCAGCATCGTCATGCCGTTCTGCAAAATCCCCATGATTAGTACGCCGATGATTACCATATACAGCTTGCCCTGGCCGCCCGTCATACTCACGCCGCCAAGCACCACGCCCGTGATAACGTCCATTTCATAGCCCTCGCCGGCATTCGGCTGGCCGGAATTCGTCCTCGCCAGGATCACAAGACCCGCAAGCGCGCTCATAAAGCCTCCGACAGCATATACCAGGAATTTGATCTTCGATACGTTGACGCCCGAAAGCCGCGAAGCTTCCTCATTGCCGCCCACGCCGTAAATATGGCGCCCTGCGCGCGTCCTCGTGAGGAAGATGATCCCGAATACGAACACACCTGCCATAATCAGCACCGGAATGGGAATCGGCCCCAAATATCCCTGGCCAAGCTGCGTAAAATTCTTATCGAAGCCGAACACCGGAAGTCCGCCTGTGATGATATAGGCGAGACCCCTGATCGATACCATCATGCCCAGCGTCGCGATAAACGGCGGCACGGCCAGCTTCGAGATGAAAAAGCCGTTCGCAAGCCCGAGGCCAATGCCGAACAGGCACATAATAATCGCTGCAAGCACCGGGTTCATCGCCTGTTCCGTCATCAACAGCGCGGCGCCCACTCCGGCAAAGCCCGCTACCGAGCCCACTGAAAGGTCGATTCCGCCTGTCAGCATAATAAACGTCATACCAACCGCGATGATGCCTACGATCGATACCTGCCGCAGAATATTAAAAATATTGTCCGCCGTCAGAAAACGGTTCGACAATATCGTAAAGATCACAATCAGCGCGATCAATACGAATACGATCCCGTAGCTTCCGAGTATCCTCTTGATGCTCTTTCCGCCCAAACTGTTCTGATTCAACTCTTTTTCCATTTCATCAACCTCCTATTAACCCGGAAGCGTATTCCAGTATCAGTTCCTGTGAGAACTCCTCACGCTTCAATTCCCCTACCACATAGCCAAAACGCATCACCAGCATCCTGTCGCTCATACCGATCAGCTCGGGCATCTCCGACGATACCATCAGTATCGTTTTCCCTTCTTCGTCCGTCAGGTGCCTCATCAGGTTATAAATCTCCTGCTTCGCACCCACGTCGATGCCGCGCGTCGGCTCGTCAAAAATGATTACGTCGCACTGCGTTGCGAGCATCTTCGCGAGTACGACCTTCTGCTGGTTGCCGCCCGAAAGGTTTTTGACCAGTTGGTTAATGCTGGGCGTTTTAATCTGGAGCTTGCCCACATATTCTTCCGCGATTGCCGTATCCTTTTTTTTGTCTACGAACGGCCCCCGCATCGCCTGTCCGAGCGAGCTGAACGTCACGTTCTCCTTGACGGACAGCCCAAGGAGAACGCCCTGGTTTTTCCTGTCCTCCGGAAGGAGCCCGATTCCGTGGTCAAGCGCATCCCCCGGGCTTTTGATCCTGACCCGTTTGCCGTTCAGGTATACCTCTCCGGATTCAATGCGGTCCGCCCCGAACAGCGCCTGCATCACTTCTGTACGGCCCGCGCCCACAAGTCCGCCGAACCCGAGGATTTCTCCCTTCCGCACCTCGAAGCTCACATCCTTTATCTTGTCGTTCGTGAGCCCCTTCACCCGCAGGACCGGCTCGCCGAGCTCCGTCACCCGTTCCGGATAATTCTCCCCCAGTTCGCGTCCTACCATGTCGGTAATCAATTCTTTCCTGGTGATGTCCTTAACTTCCTTGGTCGAGATATATTTCCCGTCGCGCAGAACCGTTACGCGGTCGCATATCTCAAACATCTCCTCCATCCTGTGCGAGATGAATATGATCGTTACCTTGTTTTTCTTTAACTTATCTACGATATTGAATAATAGCTCTGTTTCTTTATTGGTCAGCGGCGCGGTCGGCTCGTCCATAATCAATACCTTTGAATTCGCCATCACCGCTTTCACAATCTCCGTGATTTGCTGATAGGCGACTCCAAGATCGCTGATCACCGCCATCGGGTTCAGCTTGATCTCAAATTCGTCCAGCGCCTTCTGCACCTCCGCCGCCATTGCCTTTTTGTTGACGAACGCACCCTTCATAATCTCTTTTCCATAAAATACGTTTTCCGCAACCGTAAGGTAGGGAATGAGGTTGAATTCCTGATACACCGCCGATATCCCTTTTTCAATCGCTTCAATCGGCCCCAGTTTCGGATAACTTTCGCCATTCAATACGATCTCTCCCCGGGTCGGCTCGATCGCCCCTGTCAGCATCTTAATCAGCGTCGATTTTCCAGCGCCGTTTTCGCCTGCCAGCGCATGGACCTCACCCTCTTTAAAACCTACCGATACGCCGTCCAGCGCTTTTACCCCGGGATAATATTTGCAGAGATCCTTCACTTCCAATATATAATCTTGCATTTCTTCTCCTCCGCCTTTTTCCGCAGTCGGATTTCCGACAAAACCTTGCCGCGCTCCCGCAGCGGGGAGCGCGCTTTCAGGTTTTACATTTGGTTCACTGCCGGTTGCCCGGCCATGCCATATCCCGGCTTAAGATTCGGAGCCTTTCGCAGTCCATCCGGCGAGGACGTCTTCCTGCCATACCGGATCCATGTTGAAGTATGTCGTCTTGACCGCATCGCCGACCGGCATTACGCCGCTCTCGATGATGTCGTGGATCGCTTTTACGCAATTCTCCCCTGTGTCGTAAGGGCCAATGTCAACGGTAGCGCGGTAAACGCTCGTCTCGTCGTTCATCTTTTCGATTGCTTCCGGCGTAGCGTCTCCGCCGCCGATGTAGAACTTATCGAGAATATCCTGGGAAAGGTTCATGCCCTTTACCGCTTCCACAGCTCCGAGCGGGCCCGAGTCGTTGTTGCCGGTAATAACGTTGACTTCGGGATGCTGCTGCATAACGTCTTCCGTAATCTGCATTCCTTTTTCCGGATTATCGCCGGCCTGCCGTGCAACGATCACCGCATCCGGGCACAGCTCCATGATCTTATCCTGGATACCATCCGCCCTCTTGACGACGGATTCAACGTTATCCTGGGAGATAATCAGCACGTTGCCTTTACCGTCAAGTTTTTCGTTGATCCACTTTGCGGCGTTCTCGCCGATGACCTGTCCATAGGAATACTCGTCGATGGTAAAGATCGCATTCGCGTTCGGAACGAGCTGTGCAAAGGAGATCACGATGATGCCCTGTTCATTCATCTTCTGCGTCACATCGATCAGCGCGTTGGAGTCGATCGGGCACGAGATCACCGCAGTTACGCCCTGGTTCATAAAGTTCTCGAAGTCGGAGACCTGCTTGGCAACGTCATAATTGGCGTCCACAACGGTCAGCTCATAGCCATATTCCTTGCACATCGCTTCGACACCATTTTTAACTGAAACAAAATACGGGTTCGCGAGCTGCGGGATCGACATGCCGATCGTCACATTGCCGCTTTCCTTCGCAGCCTTAATCAGCGCGTCGTTTGCCGTCGATGCCACCTGTACGGCCTGCGTTGCCTGTGCGTCAGGCTCTTTACTCTCCGCGGCGCTTGCTTCCGTGCTTGTTTCCGTGCTTGCTTCTGTGCTCGCCTCCGGCGCGCTCGTGGATGGTTCTGCCGCCGGTGTGGAACACCCTGTCAGGACCATAGCCGCTGCCAACATAATTGCCAGAACTGTTACAAATACTGTTTTTTTCATTTTTCCTCGCTTCTTTCTTTTTTATTTTCCTAAACGCATTTCGCGTAAAGAAGACCGTTCGTAAGGGCGTCCATAGTTCCGCGTCCACAAGCCATAAGCGGCTTTCCACTGCCGATTGGGTACACAAAACAATCCGACCTGCAAATATATCTGCTTATATTCCGGCCGATTCCGGTCGCCATTTACTTTTCAAAAATTTTTAGTTCTTCAGATGGTTTTTTATTTTGTCGTATTCCGGATCACAAGCTCCGGCCTGATCGAGACGATCCTTTGCTTTCCGGCCGGCGCTCTGCGCGCCCCGCCCTTGATCTCTCCTTCAAGGATATCCATCGTCTGCCGGCATATGTCGGCAAGCGGCTGCCGGACCGTCGTGATCGGTTTTTGCGCGAGCTCCGCAAACATCATATCGTCAAACCCCGCGACCGAAATATCCTCCGGGATACGTACGCCTCGTTCGTCGAGACGCTTCATGATTGCCAGCGTCATCATGTCGTTGATACATATGATCGCCTCCGGCCCGCGCTCGAGGATGCTGTCCGTTATGTCGTACGCAGCCTGGAAATTCGGCTCTTCCACATAGAACAGGTTTTCCTCCGGCGCCGTGATCCCCATTTCGTCCATTGCCTTCATAAAACCGTGCAGCCTCAGCTTCGTGAAATTTGCATCCATCCTGACGTTAAGGAAGCAGATGTTCTTCAGTCCCTGATTCAGCAGGTAACGGGTCATCTCGTATTCACCGCTGGAAAAGTCGCACATTACGCAGGGCTCCGTGCAGCCGTCATAGGTTTCCGTGCAGAACACCATCGGAATCTTCTCCGTCCGCAGCATCTCAAGATGTCCGATATCTGGATGGTCGCGCAGCATCGGCACAACGATCACGCCGAGCACCCTGCGTTCCATAAAACTTTCAATGTACATCTTTTCGGTACGGCTTTTGCTGTTCGATATCCCCAAAAGCAGCGTATACCCTTTTTGCTCCGCGAGCTTTGCCATGATGTCCACAATCGAGCTGTAATAGGGATTTATGATTTCGGGGACGAGCAGCCCAATCGATCTGCTGTCCTTCGTTACAAGGCTCCTTGCGGAATAGTTCGGTACATAAGCGAGCTTTTGGGCAATCTTCAACACCTTGTTCCTTGTTTCGGCATTCACGCCCCGTTTATTGTTGATCGCCATCGACGCCGTCGCGACCGATACCTCTGCCTCTCTGGCAACATCCTTAATCGTAACCTTCATTCACTCTACCCCGGCCAGTCATTTGAAACGTTTAGAATTTGTTTGAATAAAAAAACTCCGCCTCGCTTTAATCGTTATTTCTCCTCTTCCAGAAA
The DNA here is from genome assembly GCF_003628755.1 of Christensenella minuta. Taxonomy (NCBI): domain Bacteria; kingdom Bacillati; phylum Bacillota; class Clostridia; order Christensenellales; family Christensenellaceae; genus Christensenella; species Christensenella minuta. Next base: position 1,332,239 of record NZ_CP029256.1, read on the forward strand.
ATCCTCTTAAAAATCTGCTGAGTTCCTCTAATGCAATTCTATGGTGTCTGGTTCATTTGAAACGTTTAGAACTTGTTTATGGGTTGATTATAGCAATCTTTGATGCGATAATACTAGTAGAGCAATATCAAAAAATAGTAAAATCGTACTTTTTATGTGAGAATTTTACAAAAATCTTACGGATGTAAATTATGAGCTTGACACTGGATACCGAAAACCTGCGGGGGTTTTTACAACATTTCAATACCATCACTGGGCTGCGCATTGCCCTTTTCGACCTTGATTTCAACGAGCTGTTGTCGTGTCCCGAGCAACCGAACCCGATCTGTGATCGGATCAAGGCAAGCAGCGTCGGCCGGGAGCGCTGCCGCAAGTGTGATCTTGCCGCCCAGCTTTATATCAAGGAAAATCCCGAAAGCAACCACATTTACTTCTGCCATTCGGGGCTTGTGGACGGCATCGCCCCCATTACGGATGAGACGCAGATCATCGGTTATATGATGATCGGGCAATGCCTGTCATGCGATATGTCGATTGGGGACGCCTGGCAAAACACCGTCCGCCTGTGCTCTGATTTTACGGATCTTGGCGACCTCAGGGAACAGTTCTTCGCGACTCCGCAGCTTACGAACGAACAGATCCGCGCGTGCGCATACCTAACCAACGCCTGCGCCAGTTATGTGCGCCTCAAAAACTATGTGCGTCTCAGGCAAAACGATATTTTTACTACAGCAAGCAAATACATTGAACGCAATCTCCCGGGCGACCTCTCCTCGGACCACCTTTGCACGGCTCTGCTCGTTCCGCGCAACGCGCTTTTTAAAGCCGTCAGAGACGAAACCGGCCTGACGCTTGGCCAGTATATCCTGCAGCGCAGGCTGAAGTATGCGAAATATTTGCTCAAAAATACCAAGAATACCATTGCACAAACCGCTGAAAAATGCGGTATCAGCGATTTTAATTATTTTTCCCGCCTGTTTAAAAAACAATATGGCATTTCGCCCCGGGAATACCGGAAATCTCCCGGTATGGATTAGAAAACAGGGATCAAAAAGCGGGCGGAAGGGATTCCCCTCCGCCCGCTTTTGGTGAAATGGTCTTTTCCTTTACGGCTGCATCTGCTGGCCGCCCGTCACGTTAAGCGCCTGACCCGTCATATAGGCCGCGTCGTCGCTCGCGATGAACACGAGGCAATTCGCGATATCTTCATACTGGCAGCCTCGCTTCATCGGCACCTGGTTGATATATTTCTGGCGCACCTCTTCCTCCGTGATGCCCTGGTTTTTCGCATACTGTTTGAACAGGCTGTTCACCCACAGCGGGCTGTCGAGCATGTTGCCCGGGCAAATCGCGTTTACGCGGATATTATCCTCCGCAAGCTCGAGCGCAAGGCTTTCCACAAGACCGATCCCGCCGAACTTCGACGAAGCGTACGCGGAATTTTTCGCCGAACCCTTTTTGCCGGATTTGCTGTTGATCTGCACGATGCTGCCATAGCCCTGCTTTTTCATCACCGGCACCGCGGCCTTCACCGTGTTGAAGAAACCGCACAGGTTTACGTCGATCACGAGCTTCCATTTTTCGGGATCGAACTCCTCTACCACGCCGGAAAGGACGATCGCCGCATTGGCAACAAGGATGTCGACCCTGCCATATTTGTCTACGGCCGCCTGGATCAGCGCCTCACAGTCGGCAAATTTGGTTACATCGAGTTTCACCGCGACAGCATCGGCGAGCATCTTGGCCGTTTCCTGCGCGCCTTCATAATTCATATCGCCGACGACGACTTTCGCTCCTTCGTCCGAGCACCTTTGGGCAAGCGCCTGTCCGAGGCCCTGTGCCGCGCCCGTGATTACCACCACTTTGTCCTTAAACTTCATACACCGTTCCATTGTTTCTCCTCCCTTGCATCACACAAGCTTTTCTATAAATTCCGCAAGCGTTTTTGCGCTGTGCTTTTTCCCCCATTTCCTCTGCGCCCGCTCCATTTCTTTCAGCTTCAGGTCGTTGAGGCGCAGCTGCATGATGACCTGGCTCACACTCTGGTACTGGCTGCAGTGCACTGCCAGCGAATTATTCAAAAGGAACGCAAGATTCATATTCTCAACGCCCGGCATGGGCTTCATCAGCAGGAGCGGTTTCCCTTTCGCAACCGTCTCCGAGGAGGAAAGCCCGCCCGGTTTGGTGATGACGATATCCGCCGCATCGATATATTCCTCCATATTATCCACAAAGCCCAGGACATGCACCTCATTTTTATATTCCATTGCGGTAAGCCTGCTTTTCAGGCGCTTGTTCGATCCGCATACCGCGACGAGCTGGATGCCTTCCATCTGGTCCACATCCTCCATCACCGGGGTCATACCCGCAAAACCCATACCGCCCGAAGCGAGCAGCACGGTAAATTTATCAAGATCAAGGCCCAGCTTCCTGCGCGCCTCGTTCCGCGGGATCGCCCGTGCGAATTTAGGATCCACCGGGATTCCGGTCGGAAGAATCTTGTTTTCAGGAATACCGCGCTGGGTAAATTCGGGGATCAGCAATTCATTTGCCGCCACAAAATAATCCATCGCCGTATATTCCCAGAACGGGTGCAGGGAATAATCCGTCACAATACCGATGCTCTTGATCCGGTCGTCGTACGTTCCCGCTTCCTTCAGGGCGGTAATCAGCATCGCCGTCATCACGATCGAGCATACGATCACATCCGGTTTTTCTTCGTCGATATATTTTTGGAGCTTGCTTTTGGCAAGGTTGGCGAACGCCCATGGGAAATACAGTTTCATATCCGCGCGGCCGTTGGCCTTTTCAGCGCCCTTATAAATCGTCTCGTTCAGCTTGGGGACAAACCGGCCCATAGCAACATAGCCCTTATCGAACCCCAACCCGATCGCTTTATTCAAAAATTTATACGTATCGAGAATATCGCATTGATGTCCCTTTTTCAAAAGCGCCGCGCGCAGGGCCTTGCTTGTCGAATTGTGCCCCTGCCCGACAGTCATACTTAATACAAGTACCTTCATGATTCAACCTCTCACTTTATCCCCAATGCATTAAATATAGCATAAACACAGGTCATTATCAACGGCATGGAGCGTAAAGAATTCTTACAAATTCCCCGCTCCGGACAGAGAGTTTCATTTTCTGCGCAATCCTTTTTAAAAGAAATCATCCGGAATGTTATTTTGGTCCGAAAAGCCACAACCATGCTCTTGCCCGCGTCTTTCCATTATGCTATGATGGGTAAGGTTATTATTCCATAGGCAGGTATACGAATGAGTAAAAAGATTGTATTGACAGGCGGCGGCAGCGCCGGACATGTTACGCCGAACCTCGCCCTCATTCCCGGGCTTTCGGAGCACGGCATCGAGGTGCATTACATCGGCACAGCGGAAGGAATCGAGCACACGCTTGTACACGGCGTTCCTTACCACGTAATCGAGGCGGGAAAGATGCGCCGCTATGCAAGCGCCAAAAATATCAGCGATATTTTCAAAATTTTTAAAGGCTACGGACAGGCCAAAAAAATCCTGCGCGGCCTCAGGCCGGATCTTGTTTTTGCCAAGGGCGGTTTTGTATCCGTTCCCGTCGCATGGGCGGCGGCAAAACTTAAAATCCCGGTCATTCTGCACGAAAGCGATTATACGCCCGGCCTGGCCAACCGGCTGTGCACGAAAAAGGCGCAGAAAATATGCCTTTCGTTCGACACGCGCGGAGCGGCGGGCGGCAAAGGGATTCTGACCGGTTCCCCGATCCGCAGCGACCTTCTGACCGGCAACCGGGCCGCCGGTCTTGAAAAACTGGGGTTTAGCGGCTCAAAACCCGTGTTATTAATAATGGGAGGATCTTTGGGCGCACAGGCGATCAACGACGCCGTCGACGCGGGAATCGACGAACTGGCAAAACGGTACAGTATTGTCCATCTCCGCGGGAAAGGAAAGCTTAATCCCGCACTGGAAGGCAATCCCGATTATCGGCAGTTTGAATATGTGGAGGATGGCCTCAATGATATCTTTGCGGCGGCCGATCTCGCGCTTTCACGCTCCGGCGCAAATGCGATTTTTGAATTTCTTGCATTGAAGCTCCCGGCGCTCCTCGTACCACTTCCTCTGTCCGCAAGCCGCGGAGACCAGATCTTGAATGCGAATTATTTTCAGAAACGCGGCTATGCAAAAGTGCTTGAACAGGAAAACCTGACCCGGGATACGCTCCTTGAGGCCCTGAGCGACCTTGAAGCACACCGGCAGGAGCTTACGCTGAATATGGCGCAAAGCACAGAGGCAGACGGTACGAACAATGTCCTCAATATTATTTTAGAGAGCATTGGTGTAAAATGAATATTCAGAATTTTGTCGAAAACTATCACATCCTGCCTGCGGCAGAACGCAAGGAAGGCCTTTCCTGTATCATCAAAGAAGGAAAGCTCCAAACCGTATACAACCAAGCCAAGGGGGCGAATACGCGTGCGGCTTTGCGCGTGATCGCGGATGCGGACGGCCGCGCGGCCGATTTCGTGCGCGCCAATATTGACGGCATCCTGAAATTCCTGCGTACGGGCGACGCTAAGGTACGCATGCATGCCGCCCAGATCATCGGCAATACCTGCGCGGGCGAATACCTCGACGAGCTGATCGACGCGATTATGCACGAACAGACAATGTTTGCGCTTCCCTCTTACCTGCTGGCCATCGGCCGGGCCAAAAACGACCGGGCGAAGCACTTTTTGGATTCCTACCAGCTGAGAAGCGACCTCGACAAGCACCGCGAAGAGGAAAAAGCTGCGCTCGATAAGGCCCTCGCGGGTTTTATCATGCGAAAAAAAGCGCGGGTACGCATCCTGCCGACGGATATCGTGATGCTCGCTTCCCCGAACCCGAACGTAACCTACGCCCAATGCACCGATGCCGGCCTCAAACCTAAAAAGCTGGGGCGGTATATCGCTGTTTCGGGCCTGAATGATTTTTACGATATTTACCAGCTGCGCACTTATACGGACGCATACATTTACCTCGGATCCGCATCCATGGCGGACCTTCCCTCGTTCCTCGCGCAACGTGAGCGCGCCGTCATCCAGCGGACCGGCGTAACGGGCTACCGCCTCGAAGTGCGCAGCGTTACACATGAGGTGCGGCTGGATATCATCAAAAAGTGCGTCGCGGCAATGAAGGAGCTGATCAACACGCCTTCCTCCTATTCCATTGAGATCATGATTGAAATGGATGGAGACAAGGCGCAGGTCTTTTTGAATCCGCTCACGGACGAGCGCTTTGCTTACCGCAAGAAAGCGATTCCCGCCAGCATCAATCCCGGAGTCGCCGCCAGCGTATGCGCCTATGCGAGCGAATTTTTCAATCCCGACGCACGTGTGCTGGATAATTTCTGCGGCAGCGGCACGATGCTTTATGAGCGGGGATTTTATCCGCACCATTCCCTGACTGGGGCGGATATCAACATGACGGCGGTCGAAGCCGCCAAGGAAAACAGCCGCTATGCCCACGTCCATCCGCAGTTCCACTACATCGACTGCCTCAAATTCACAGCAAAAAAATATGACGAAATCATTGTCAATATGCCCTTTGGGCTGCGCGTAGGCAGCCACTCCAAAAACGAACGGCTCTATAAGGCATATTTCCGTATCCTGCCCGGTATTCTGACGGATGAAGGACTTGCCGTGCTGTATACGCACGAAAAACAACTGACCGAGCAGCTCATCAGGGCGTGCGGCAGTTTCGACGTGCTCAAGCGCGCGACCTTTGATGCGGGCGGTCTTTATCCGGCCGTTTACGTACTGCGCAAAACCGCCAAATAGTAGATATTTCCGCACAAAAAATGGAAGCGCCGCTTCCATTTTTTATTTTCCAATAGAGCTCAGCCGTGCTTACCGCTCCGGTTCCGCTTCTACCCTCCCCGGCAGTTTTTCCGTCTTTCTCATCCGCTTCATTGCTATGATCCCGCCAACGATGATAATGGGAAACAGGATGGCAGATAAAAGCCCGATCCTGAGGCCGATCTGCTCCGGTGTAAATCCGTCCGCCGCTGCCTGCGCAACGAGCGCGGGCGAATTTTGCGCCCCTTCCGATACAAAACCCGTGATCCACGGCCCAATGGAACATCCAATATCCCCGCAGATCGCAAGTATCCCGAACATCGCCGTACCGCCGCCCGGGTAGCATTCCGAGGAATAGCTGAGCATGCCCGGCCAAAGCAGACTGACTGCAAGGCCGCAAAGTGAGCATCCCATCAGCGCAAACACCGGGTTGTTGGCCAGCGAAGCAAGCAGGTAAGACGCCACGCATAAAACCGAACATACGAGCAGCGCACCCGTGAGGTTGATCCGCTTCCCCCACAGTCCGTAAAACGTTCTTCCAAGGCCCATAAATACGGCGAACAGGCAGGGGCCGAGCAAATCGCCCATCACCTTCGATACGCCAAGCGCCCGTTCCGCAAACAGGGACGACCACTGCGCCATCGATAATTCGGCCGCGCCCGCGCACAGCATCATTATCATTGCGATCATAAATATCTTTGACGCAAGTAATTTTTTGATCGGTATTTTCTCATGCTCCTCCGCGGGCGTAGGGATCGGCACCTTCAGGAAGCTGAGACCGTTCGCAAGGGGCAGTACCGCCCACAAAACGGGCAGGATTATCCACAACCCATGTCCGAATACCTGCAGGAATACCGTGGAGAGCAGCACCACCAGTACCTGTCCCCAACAATAAAAGGAGTGCAGCAAGCTCATTGCCGAGGCCTTATCGTCGCCCGGCACCGCATCTACAATCGGGCTGATGAGCACTTCGATCAGGCCGCCGCCGATCGCATAAAGAATCACCGCGAGACACAGACCGGCATAAGGCGTTATGACGTTCGGCAGGATCCCGAGCGCCACCAGCCCCACCGCGCAAAGGATGTGCGCCGTCACCATACATTTACGGTAACCGATTTTATCCGCAAATTTCACCGCAATCGCATCCACGACAAGCTGCGTGCCGAAATTCAGAAAAATCAGGTTCCCAATCATGGAAAGCGATAATTCAAATTGCTGCTGGAATATGACGAACAGCAGCGGGGCCAGGTTGTTGATCGCAGCCTGCACAATATATCCCCGGTAACAGGCATGGATTGTGCGTTTGAATGTGTGTACCATTTTTGCCTCTCCGCGGCGCCGCCGTTTCCGTTCAGAATTCTGCTCCCAGCTTTTCCGCACGCATAAGCCCGTCCGTTTCCCCAATCGCACCCCTGGCGTTCACGCCGGCGGCTACCAGCCTGCCGCGGTCTTTCCAGCCAAGATATTCCGCGATCAGCTCATAGCTGCGCACAAGGCCGTCGAACGCCTTTTCTTCCGTATCCCCGCCGCAGGTAAGAAGGGCGCATTCCTTTCCCTTGAATTCTTTCCCGCCGGCTACAAAAGCATAGAATTTATCGATTACGTTTTTGATCTGAGCGGGAAAAGAGAACCAATACAGCGGCGTTGCAAACACAACCGCGTCCGCTTCCAGCACAGCCCGCGCGATACCATTGAAATCATCGTCGAAAAAGCATGCCCTGCCTCCCCGGTAGCATCCGTCGCACGCGCGGCAGCCCTTCACATCGAGGGAAGCCGTCTCAATCTTTTCCACGGTATGTCCCGCGCCACGCGCGCCCGCAATAAACGCGTCCGCCATACGGTCGCTGTTGCCGCCCTTACGCGGGCTTCCCGTCAATACTACGATAGTTTTTCCCATACTTGTTGCTCCTTTTGCAATGGATCAGTTTTATTTTACGTGAAAACGGACGAACCGTAAAGTGAACATTCTTACGATTCCCCGATTCCGCAAATATATATACCAATTTCGCAAATATGTTCTCCTCCATACCGGCCAGCCGCCGGTATATCATACGCAGTCAAGGATTTTATAAAGCAGGCTGTACAGCGTCACGGCTTCCTCCGGGCTTAAATTGATACACGGTCCGATCCTGCCCGGGATATCCGCGGCCTTTGCTTGCAGCTCCCCGCCTTTTCCAGTCAGGGCAACCATCAGGTTGCGTTCGTCCTCCGGGGCCCTGAAACGCGAAACCAGTCCGTTTGCTTCCAGCCGCTTGAGCAGGGGCGTTAACGTCCCGGAATCGAGATGCAGCCTTTCGCCAAGTTCCTTTGCAGTTGTTTTTTTCTGCTCCCACAGTACCAGCATTACGATATACTGCGTATAGGTAAGGCCGATCTCCGCCAGGAGCGGCGTATACTTTTTAACAATTTCACGGGAACAGGCATATAAGGGAAAGCAAAGTTGATTTTCCAGTTTTAAAACGTCATATTCCATTATGGTATCACCCCTGCCTCCCATTATATATCAGCTTTCCGTTGCGCGCAATCGAATCGCGCGAGCTAAAAATTACCGGGGCGCCTGCGCGTTTTTCAAAGCAATGCGGCTATTTTTTTATCAAGTTTCCTCGGGCTTTCCGCAGAACCGTAGCGTCCGGCCACATTCCCTTCGCGGTCGACAAGAAATTTCGTAAAATTCCACTTGATATTTCCCCCCATCAATCCGCCCTTCTGCTTTTTCAGGAATGTGTATAGGGGCGCTTCGTTTTCTCCGTTCACATCGATTTTGGCAAATTGGGGAAACGTGATACCAAAGCGGCCCGTGCAGAATGAGTGAATCTCCTCATCGCTGCCGGGGGCCTGGCTGCCAAACTGGTTGCAGGGAAAATCCAATAGTTCAAATCCCCGCTCCCGGTATTTTTCATACAGCTCCTGCAGTCCGGCATATTGTGGGGTAAAACCGCATCCTGTCGCCGTATTTACAATCAGCAACACCTTTCCTTTATATTCGTCAAGCGCCTGATCCCCGCCGTCCGTTTTCTTTACGGTCATTTCATAAATCGACATGTCCGATCCTCCTGAATTATATTAATTGTGTACAATTAAATTGTACACAATTAATATATAACATATTAAATCCATCCTGTCAACCATATCTTGCCGCTGCCTGCCGCGCAATATTATGATGCTTGTACGGCAAAACACCCAAAGACAATAAAAGGGATATGCGGTCCACAAATCTCATATCCCTTTTATTGCAATAGTTCAAGTTATACAAAACCGGAAGTTATAAAATTCAAATTGATTTCATAAAAAGATTTTCATACTTTTCCGCAAGGCTTTTTCCCATTTTTAATGGAGCTTACAGCCGAAACCCACACGACCATATCATTTCAGTGTCTTGCTTGGCTGTGATTCCCGCAGTCGTGAGCATATCCCCCGTGATTGCCGCGTTCACGCCGGAGCGCAGCATGCGCCTGCCCCGATCCCTGAAATTGATCCGCCCGCCCGCGAGCCGTATTTGTGCCCGTGGGAGCAAAAAACGGAATACCGCCGCTGTGCGCTCGGCCTCTTCCCCGTCCAGCACCGGGCTTCCGCCGAGCGGTGTTCCCTCTACCGGGTTAAGGATATTGAGCGGAACGGAACGAATCTCCAGTTCCCTGAGGGTGAGGGCCAGGTCGATCCGGTCTTCCATACTTTCCCCCATGCCGATGATCCCACCGCTGCACACGGTAAACCCGGCATCCTGCGCCGCGCGGATAGCCGCAATTTTATCGTCATAGGAATGCGTCGTGCATATCCTGCGGAAATACCCGCGGGAGGTTTCCAGATTGTTGTGGTAACGGGAAACGCCCGCCTGCCGAAGCATGTCGAACTGCCTGCGGGAAAGCAGGCCATGAGACGCGCACAGGGAAAGCCCGCATTCCTCCCCTATTTTTCGGTAGACCGCACATAATTGTTCTATTTCCCCGTCCGTAAGCCGTTTCCCGGAAGTGACGATGGAAAACCGCCGCACGCCGCACGCACGATTCCTCCGCGCAGCCTTGAGGATTTCCCCCATACCCAACAGTCCGTAAAATTTTGTATCGGTTTTATAATGCGCGGACTGGGCGCAGAATTTGCAGTCTTCCGGGCAGCTGCCGCTTTTCCCGTTGACAATCGAGCACAGATCGAATGTATCGCCGCAAACGGCCTGCCGGACCTCGTCTGCAGCCCGGCACAGCTCGGAGAGCTCTGTTCCGGCAAGGAAGATGGCTTCTTCCCTTGAGACCGGGCAGCCTCCCGTTGCCTTCTCCCGCAGCTCCCGCACGGTCATGATGCGCCCCCGTTCTTTTTCAGCGCCGGGATCATCCGCTTTGCGATCCACGAAGCAAGCAGGCACCGCAAAACATCGGCGGGAAGGACAAGCACGATGCACGACCAGACCGCGGCCCACATGCCGACCGGCGTATCAAGCGCATAATTCATGATGAAATAGAAGTACAGCATTCCAATGATATAGACCGGTATCATGCCGATCATACCCGTAACAAAAAGACGGCCAACCGTCAGCTTCTTCAACCTCCGGGTACGTATCCCTACCACAAAGGCGCATACCGCAAAGCCGATCAGGTAGCCGAACGTCGGTTTCAGTACATACATGATCCCGCCGCCTTCCGTAAAAACCGGAATCCCGACAAGCCCGACGGCAATATAGATCAACATTGAGGCCGCCCCATATTTCGGCCCCAAAAGGAAGCCGGCGAGCAAAACGAAGAAGCCCTGGAAGGTGATCGGCACATAAGGGACCGGAATCCTGATAAATGCCCCAATCGCAATCAGGGCGGCGAAAAGTGCGCATAAGACCATATTTCTGGTAGTGATACGTTGTTTGGCTGTCGTTTCCATAAACCCATTTCCCCCTATTTTCGTACCGTATCAGGATACCATATCCCTTTTTGATTGTAAACCAATATTTTTAATTTAGTTTACCATTTTTTAATTTTATTAAGACAGCCCAGGTCCATATATGGTACAACAATACGGCGGAAATCGATTTGATATTGCTGCCGGAATCAACCCTGTTTGCAAACCCGGACTGCGTAACCGGATAATTAGCGCATTGTAAGATAAGGAGGGATAAATTATGTGCAAATACAGCTATCCGGCTATTTTCAAAAAAGAATATTCCTTATACATCGGCCGGTTTCCGGACCTTAACTGCTGTATCTCTTTTGGGCATTCATTTGAAGACGCTTATGAAATGGCGGAAGAAGAGCTGGTGCTGCTCCTATACGCTTTGGAGCTCGAGCAGCGGCGGCTGCCCCCTCCTACGTCTATCGATGATCTTCGCCGTCATTGCAGAGATATTGTCTTGCTTGTTACAACGGATACCGCGTCAGTTTCCGCACCAAAAGAATAACGCAAAAACGCCTTGCTTCGCAAGGCGTTTTTGTATTGGACGTTTATTCCGCTTCACCAGGGTTTTTATGTCCCGCTTTTTGCACAAGCTGCGCAATGGAGTCGAACGCCTTTTCCATCCGCTCCGCGGTCTCCGCGTCTATTTCCAGCCCGCACTGCGGGCATGTTCCTTTTCCGCGCTCCTGCAAAACGCCGTCCCGCTCCACCTTGAACAGGGCCCCGCAGCGCTTGCATCTCAACTGAGCCTGCATAACCATCATCCTTTCCTTTGTTTCGCAGCTGCAGACGCCCTGGTTTCCGTACGCATGGAAACCAGGGCGCTGCAATAAGTAGAGAAAACGTCAGCTATGCCGTTTATATGCATAGCAGGAAAAAGTCTGTTGCTTCCCGGCAGGACGTCAGTCGTCCGTGATCCCAACCCATTTTTCTTCACGGGCGGACCGCTGTACCGCGTCGATAATCTGACAGGCCTTATAGCCGTCGTAAAAGCTCGCGCTTACCAAGAACGGGTCTTTTTTGGAGACCGCCTCGATAAAATGCGACATTTCCGCGCACTTCAGATCCGCATAGCCGACGCCAAGGTCTGCGATCGGCCAAAACGACATTCCGTATGGATGCATCGGTCCCATTTTAATCTTTTTGTACCCCTGCCTGTCCTCCGGGTCTGTTCCGCTGTAATACTGAAGCTCCCACAGGTATTCGTTGGTGAATTTCAACGCACCCCTGCTGCCGTAAACCTCGAAATCAAGCGTATTTTTATGCCCATAGGCAAATCTGGACGACGTAAATATCCCGGTCGCCCCGTTTGTGAACTCCACGAGGAACTCCACCTCGTCGTCCACCTTCACCTCCTGGTAACCAAGCACCTCCCGCTTCTTTTTCAAGCCCAATACGGCGGATTCTGAGACCGGCCGTTTTTTGATGATCGTACGGCTTTTCGCAGCCACCTTTGCAAAATTGCCCACCAGGTACCTGGCGAGATCGATCGCATGCGAACAAATATCTCCAAGCGCGCCGCTTCCCGCCTTGTCAATATCGAGGCGCCATTCCATCGGCACATCCTCACCAATGGCCCAGTCCTGCATATACTGGGTGCGGAACGTATAAATCTCGCCCAACTGGCCCGACTCGATCATTTGCTTTGCCAGCGTAACGGCGGGGATGCACCTGTTGTTATAGCCGACCGCGTTCACTACGCGCGCGCTGCGCGCCGCCTCATAAACCTCGCGCGCGCCTTCCAGCGTGTTGGAGAGGGGCTTTTCACAAAAAACGGGCTTCCCGCTTTTGAGTGCTTCAAGGGCCATTTCACGGTGAACCCAGTTGGGGGTCACGATGTCGATGGCGTCCACGTCGCCGCGGGCAATTAGCTTTGTCCAGTCTTCTTCATATTCCTTATATCCGTAACGGGCCATCCCCTCCTCCGCGAGACGGACGTTGCTGTCGGCAATGCATTGCAGCGCCACATTCGCCTCCGGCGGGAAAAAATACATCGGGTAATTTTTAAGGGCAATGCTGTGCAGTTTGCACATAAAGCCCGCGCCGATCATACCGATTCTGATTGTATCCATGCTTTCGCTCCTTCAGTCTTTGCTGTATATGGGATTTTGCGGGAACCGGCTGGCGCCGGTCCCGCTGCAACAGTGTGATTATTTATTTTCAAACTGCGGACGCAGGTCCACATAGCCGCTGTCGTCAACGCTGTTGCACCCATAATAGGCAAACACGAATTCCGCTTCCTCGTCGAAGGGATTCCGCGTCCAGTGAACAGACCCCTGCGGCGCATAAGCGACTGTCCCCGGCTCGCATACCGTCTCCACGTCTCCATCCGGCGTCGTAAATCCATTGATTACCTTGCCGCGGATGGTGTAAACGCACTCAATCGCGTTCAAATGCTGATGCTTATAATGCGCCGACCTCGGCGGGAACACGCAGTGCCCGAAAATCGCCTTGTCGTTGTCCGGCACTGTATCCCCTGTGATGATATACTGAATCTCAAATCCGGGCATCAGGTCGTCCATTCCCGGATCGTCCGGGATTTCCTTGTAATTCCATGCATACTTCTTGACGGGTTTCCACCCTGCAATTCCACCGCTCATTGCTTTATACCTCCATTTTTATTTTTGTTTTCCGGCAGGACGCCGGTTGTTGGTTTTTCCTACTCCACCGCTTCAAATTCATGGTTCCCCCACAAAACGTCAAGCGCTGCGTAATCCTGCGTAACCACATAGGGCTGCGTCAGTGTTTTCCTTGGAACATCCTTCCCCGTCAGAAAATCATAAGCGTAATTTGCAATGTATTTCCCTTGGTCAAACGGGTCCTGCACAACGCAGGCGTCCTGTACGCCCTCCCGCAGGCGTTCCAGGCCCAGCGGCGTGCCGTCGATTCCCACAAGCACGATGTGCCCCTCTTCACCAGTGGGCACAAGCCGTCCCATCTCGCGCAGGGCCGACTGTATCCCCGTCTGCATCTCGTCATTGTGCGAATAAATTGCGGCCAAATCCGGGTTGGCTGTCAGCACGTCCTGCGTCGCGGAAGACGCCTCGGTCGATACCCACTCCGTATTTTTAGAAATCACCTCGATATCCGGGTAATTCGCGATCGTTTCTACAAAGCCGTCGTGCCTTGCCGTGGAGGAAAGCGAAGCGAGCGCGCCGCGGCATTCCAACACCTTGCCTTTCCCACCGATCTTGTCCGCAATGAATTCCGCCGCCAGCTGCCCCATCTGGTAGTTGTCCACGCCTACATGGATCGGGACAATATCGCCTTCTACTTCACTTTCGCACGTTACCAGCGGAATGCCGGCCTCCTGCGCCATTTTCACGCCTGCAACAAGGCCGTCGTTGCTGTTCGGCGTGAGGATAATCGCATCCACGCGCTGGGTAATCATGTCCTGGATTTGGTCAAGCTGCGTATCGTCCGAGCCTTGCGCATCAAGTACGATGGGCGTTACGCCAAGCTGCTCGCACGTCGCCTCAAATTCCTGCTGTAAGCCGATCATCCATTCGAAGCCCCGGGAGAACAGCAGCAGTGCAAAGGTCATTGGTTCGCCCTCTTCCTTTTTTGTGTACTCTGAGAAATCCGCGATGTTCACAACCTCTGTGCCCGAAATCGGCTCCGGCCGCTTAAGCTCTGCTGCAGGTTCCGCCGTCCCATTCCCGCCGGCCGGCGCGCTTTCCACGGCATCCGTTCCCTCCGGCGCACCGGCGGCTGTTCCGGCGTCTGCCGGTGGTTCCGCCGTTCCCGTATTGGCGGCGCAGGCCGTGAATACGGAAACGCACAGTACGCAGGCAAGTATTGCCGCCATAATCCTGCTTTTTGATTTTCCTTTCATCTCTTTCCTCCTTATGTTCCTTTCTATTTTCAGGTTTCCCCAAACCGTTATCCAATCCTCTTTTTACGCGTACGCAGCGCGTCGATCAACGCTGCCGCGCCAATCACCGATCCGGTGACCACATTGTCGTAAGCGGCAGGCACGCCCCAGAGGTTGATTGAGTTGCTGATCATGGCGATAAGGACGACGCCGAGGAACGTTCCGAACATATTGCCGGTGCCGCCCGAAAGACTCGTTCCGCCGACCACGGCCGCCGCGATCACCGTCAGCTCCATCCCTGCCGCCGCCGTGGGAATCGCCGCATCCAGCCGGGAAACGAGCAGCATTCCGGCAAATGCGGACAGCAGCCCGCAGAGGACGTACGCCCACAGCCTTACATTGTCCGTCTTGATGCCCGACAGCCGCGACGCTTCGGGGTTGCCGCCCGTCGCGTAAAAGCTGCGGCCAAGCTTGGTCCACTTCAGCATCAGGGCCGCAAGTACGCCGATGCCGATCCAGATAAAGATGGTCAGCGGCATATTGCCGAATACCTTGATTGACGTCATTTTTTCTAAAAATTCCGGCGCCGGCGCAATGTTCGCGCCGTTGGAATATACCCAGATCACGCCTTCCACAATGGTCATCGTAGCGATGGTGGCGATCAGGGAGTTTACTTTCACCTTGGTAACAAGAAGCCCGTTTGCAAGCCCTACTCCCACGCCGAACAAAAGCGCAAGGATAATCGCCCATTCCTCGGAAAGTCCCTGATATTTCGTCAGCCCCACCGAAAGCAGGCCTGCCATGGACGCCACGTTCGCAACCGACATATCGAGCCCCCCCGTAATAAGGACAATCGTCATGCCCACCGCGATGACCCCCATAGAAGTCGAACGCGAAAGGATGTTGATCAGGTTCTGCGGTGTCAGGAATACGTCCGAAGTGATGACCATGATTATGAACAGGATGATAATCGCCACCAGCAATCCGTTATTGCCAAATACCCTTACGACCTTGTTATCTTTGATACTCATCATTTATATTGCCTCCTCGAGTGTTGTTTCAGTTATTCAGCAGGGGATCGCTTTTTTGAGCATTGCCGACTCCGTGATCTCACGATCCATTTCCGCGACGATTTTTCCGTCCGCCATTACCAGTACCCGGTCGCACAGGAGCGCAAGCTCGGACAGCTCGGACGAGACGAGTATGATGCTCACGCCCTCGCTCGAAAGCTGCGAGATGATCCGGTGTATTTCCGCCTTCGCCCCGACGTCAATGCCCCGGGTCGGTTCGTCCAGAATAAGGATGTCCGGTTTGGTCGAAAGCATCTTGGCAAGCACCACCTTCTGCTGGTTCCCTCCCGAAAGGTCCTCCACACACTGACCCACGGAAGAGCATTTGATCTGAAGCTTACCGGAATACTCCCGGATGATATCGTCCTCCAGTCCTTTTTTTATCAGTCCGCCTTTATAGTTGAAGTTCCGATAGGTGATCGCAATATTTTCGCCTACACTTTTGCCGAATATCAGTCCTTCCTCCTTGCGGTTCTCGGGGACCAGGCAAAGGCTTGTCTCATTTCCCAGCATTACCGCAGGGCTCACGCGCCGCATTTTTTTACCGTTCAGCACGAGCGAGCCGCCCGTTGGCTTCGTTGCCCCGAACACCCCCCTCATCAATTCGCTGCGTCCGGCTCCCACCAGTCCCGCGAAGCCAAGCACCTCGCCTTTTTTCAGTTCAAAGGACGCATTCTTGATCTTGGGCTGCACGCACAGGTTTTCGACGGACAGTATGGCTGGCAGTCTTGCGGTATCCTTTTTCGTATGCTCCACCTTATCCACCGCTTTGCCTACCATCATCTCGATGATTTCCCGGTGCCTCAGGGCTCCCGCATGGTTGTGCCCGATAAATTTGCCGTCCCGCAGCACGATGATTGTATCGGATATCTGCTGCACCTCGTTTAAGCGGTGAGAAATGTACAGGACCGTTTTCCCCTTGTTCTTAAGCGCGGTCAAAAGCTTCAGCAGCCGCCTGCTGTCCTCCTCGGAAAGAGAAGAGGTGGGTTCGTCCATAATCAGAATATTCGCCTCCGCCACCAGCACCCGCGCGATTTCAACAAGCTGCTGCTGCGCGACGCTCAGGTCCTTAATCATGCTGTGCGGGGAAACGTTTCCGAGTCCTACCTCGCAAAGCGCCGTCCGGCATCTTTCCGCCATTGCCTTATGGTCGTAGAGGATGCCCCGCACGATCGGGTGCCCGAGGTAAATGTTTTCGTAGACCGACATTTCGGGAATCAGGCTCAGCTCCTGGTAAACGATCCCTACGCCAAATGCCTGCGCATGGCTGGGCGTAAATTCCGTCATCTGCTTCCCGCCGATTTTCACGGTTCCCGTGTCTGGTGCGTGCGCCCCTGCAATCACGCGCATCAGCGTCGATTTGCCCGCGCCGTTTTCACCTACGATGCTGCAAATCTGTCCGCTTTCCACGCTGAAGGTAATATCCTTTAGCGCGTGGATTCCCGCAAAACTCTTGCTTACATCCTCTAATTCCAAAGCAACCACTGTGATCCCTCCGTTCGTTCCCTTTTCGTTTTTACATACATATTTTTCAGTTTTGCAGCCTTTTGAATAAAGCCCGGAAAACCGAATATTTGTTTCATTCTTCCTTTTGTGTTTTCGCTATATTGTCGGGCGCTTGAATGCTTGAATGGGTTATCGTTTGCTGTGATTTCATTTTATTTGTTTTTGAAAACGGCAACAATCAACAAAATTGGCTTGGAGATACAGGATTTTGCCTTTTGGGCAAAAAAAGCGTCCGCAGTTTTTTCCTACGGACGCTCGCCAGACCTTCCCTTGGGGCCTTCCTTCCTGAATTTTCCGGGCGTAATCCCCACGTTGCGCTTAAACAGCATGGTAAAGTAATTCTTGTTCTGATATCCCACCTCCGCTGCGATATCAGAAATCGTCCGTCTGGTATCGGTCAAAAGCTCCTTGGCCTTTTCCATCCGGCAGTTCATCAGGTATTGCATGGGAGAGACGCCCATTTCCCGTTTGAAGATATGTGCAAGATAATAGATGCTGAAGTTTACTTCGGAAGCGATCTGCGTGAGGGTGAGCTCCCGGTTGTAGTTTTGTTCGATATAGCGGCGCGTGACCTCGGTTACATCCGAAACGTTGCTTTCCATGGTTTTGAGTTCGTCGATAATAATATACAATAAAATGCACAAGGCCGAAGTAATAATCTCGTTTTTTACCGGCCCGTCCCGGCTGTTCCACTCCTGTTGGAGGTAGGCGCAGCTGTTGAGGAAAAAATCGCTGCTTTTCAGGAGCGGCAGAAAAAGGAAATCCTCCTCCATGATTTTGTTTTCCGGATAGCCCCTGACCTGATAATCATACAAAAGGATGCGCAGTATTTTCTCATCCTGCGGCGGTTCCTCCATTAGCCGATATCCGCAGCTTCCCTGCAGCACCAGCAGCTGCCTGCGGTCAATGTGGGAATATTCGCGGCCCGCGCATACCTCCGACATTCCATCCATACAAATCACAAGCTCGGTATAATCTGAATTTTCAGGCCGCAGCCTCTCTCCGGAGCCAATCCATTCGACCAGCTTAATCTTCGGTTTTTTTAAAAAAATCGAATCGTAACTCATATGATATATCCCCGGTGGCCTGAAAATAATAATCTGGAAGCGGACCAGCACGCCTGCCGCACAGCTTGCCCGTTCCTAAAAGAGTAGCACAGTCTCGGCCGTAATTCATGGAATTCCCGTTAAGAAGACAAAATCGCAGACCTTTTGAACAATTTTATAGATTTCCATTTCCCCTTCTTTCCCCTAGAATTTATAGCGTAGCCACAGAGAAATGAGGCAAGCGTTTGTCAAAACCGATGATGCAGCATACAGCCTGCTTGATTGTTCCATGTTGATTCAAAAGGCTGTAGCTATGGAGGAATCTGTCATGCTGCTTGAGATGAAACAAGTCACCAAAAAAATCTTTTCATCCGTTCTCCTTGACCATGTGGATTTCAGTATGGAGAAGGGTGAAATTCATGCGCTCATTGGTCCCAACGGTGCGGGGAAAACGTCCCTGGTGAATATCCTCGGCGGCGTCTTTGCTCCCGATTCCGGCGAAATCTTCCTTAACAGGCAGCCCTATCAGCCCACGTCTCCCATGGCGGCGCAAAAAAA
Source organism: Christensenella minuta (assembly GCF_003628755.1). Classification (NCBI taxonomy): domain Bacteria; kingdom Bacillati; phylum Bacillota; class Clostridia; order Christensenellales; family Christensenellaceae; genus Christensenella; species Christensenella minuta. Next base: position 1,350,932 of record NZ_CP029256.1, read on the forward strand.
CGGCATTTTCACCGTATACCAGCAGCCCAATCTTGTCGGCTGCCTTTCGATTATGGAAAATATCTTCCTCGGTATCAAAAAGGGGCCCTTTGACCTTTTTATGCACTGGCGTTATATGAAGAAGAAAACTACTGAGCTTCTGCATTATTTCGACTTGCAAAAGCCGCCCTCTGCATTGGTATCCGACCTCTCCGGAAGCGAAAAAAACATCATCACCATTGCAAAGGCGTGCATTGCGAATGCCGAAATACTGATTATGGACGAGCCCACCGCCGGGCTCACCGCCGTGGAGCAGGTATATGTTTTCAACCTCCTGCGAAAGATCAAAGCCCGCGGCACCAGCGTCATTTATATCACACACCGCATTGACGAGGTCATCGACCATTGCGACAGGGTCACGGTGCTTGTGGATGGCACGAACAAATACAGCGGCGCGGTGAGCGGCACCACAAAGGATGAGCTCCATCTGATTATGTCCGGCCGGGCGCTCAACCACGATCTTCATGTGAGCGGCAACGAAAAGGGCGAAACCCTTCTCGAGGTCCGGAACCTCGAAAAAAATCCCATCTACCGGGACATCAGCTTCAAGGCCCGCAAGGGCCAGATCCTCGGTATTGCGGGCGCGGTCGGTTCCGGACGTTCCGCCATTCTGCGCACCATTATCGGCGAATTCAAAAAGGATGACGGCAGCATTTTCCTCAAAGGTAAAAAAACGCACTTTGTCCACCCCCTTGATGCGATTAAAAACGGCGTCGCATACCTGACCGATGACCGCATCATGCAAGGCATTTTCCCCAATTTAAGCGTATCCGAAAACTGCATGATTTCGCACCATTCCGCCGATCATATGCTGATCGACCCGCAAAGGCAGGTTGCGGACACGCTTGAGAGCATAATCGACCTTGATATCAAACTTCAGGACATCAATGAACCGATTTTAAACTTAAGCGGCGGAAACCAGCAAAAGGTGCTGCTGGCGCGGTGCATGGCCGCGGATTGCGATATCCTTTTGCTTGACGAGCCGACGAAGGGCGTGGATGTTTCCACCCGCAACGATATTTATTTGTGGATTCAGGAGAAAGTACAAAATGGCTGTACAGTCGTCATCAGCAGCTCCGAGATTTCCGAGCTGCTCATGCTCAGCACTTATATTATTGTTCTGAACCGCGGGAGGATTGCCGACCGGATGCTCCACAGGGATGCGAGCGAAAGCCGCATTCGGGCCGCGATGCAAAGTTAGGGCTGTTCCCGCTTTCTTTTGCTAATATTAAAGTAGCATGAAACCCCCGGCATTACAAATTAAAAAACGCTCCCCGAACATACGTTTCAGAGAGCGTTTTTATCTGACAGGATTATGTAAAGGAAAGTTTGCTTCAGAAATCGAGCGCGGCGTCTGCCGCCACTCCCTTGGCGCCTGCCGAAACCAGCGCTTCCGCAGTCTGCCTGTCTTCAATCGTCCCCGCCGCTTCGATCTCGGCGTTCTTTACAAGACCGGCGATATACGCAATATCCTCCGCCGTCACTTTGCGTGCCTGCAGGGGCTTAAAGCCCGTTGAAGGCAAGATCACATCCGCGCCGAGGGAATCCGCGAGTTCCACAGCGGTCTTTACCTGCTCTTTTGTGAGGAGTACCGTTTCGATCATCACCTTGGCCCTGCAGCCCGCTGCATGCGCCGCGTCTACAACGCCTTTCACTTCCTCTTTTACAACGCCGAGGTCGCCCACCTTCACTGCCGCTGCATTCATTACCATGCAAACTTCCTGCGCGCCGTCCCCGATCACGAGTTTTGCTTCGTTGACCTTAATCTTAGGAAGGTCCGCGCCCAGCGGATAACTGACCGAGGAGCAGCATTTTGTATCCGTCCCCTTGAGCGCTTTTGCCGCAACGGCTACCACGCTCGGGAATACGCTTACGCTGCTAAGGCCCTTATCCGCCGCCTTACGGCAGATATCACCGATATATTCTTCCGTCATACCGCACTTGAGTACCGTCTGATTCAATTCCATCTTTTTCCCACCTTTCTTATTGGTCAAAGCCTTCCATGATCTTGAACGCCGAGCTCGTCGCGATCCGCGAAGCTCCCGCTTCCATCATGGCGACCGCATCCTCCGTCGTCCGCACGCCGCCCGACGTCATAATCTTGATGGCATCCCCAAAATTCTTCTTCACAAGCCGCACGTTGCCAAGCGTCGTCGAAAATCCGTACCCCGGGTTTGTCTTAAGGAAGGGAACGCCCAGCTTAACCGCGATTTCCACACACTTAAGCTGCTGGTCTTCGGTCATCAGGCTGCAAAAATACAGCCATTTTATCACCCTGCCGTCCGCAAGCTCGAGCATCGGCTTGAAGTCTTCTTCCACCTTCTTATAGTTCCCCGACATGAACGCACTGATGTCGATCCCGCAGTCAAGCTCGTCCGCGCCATCCGCAATCGCCTGCTTGGCCTGTGCGTATTTATCCTCAAAAGTCATTCCGCCGAGCGGATAGTTACACAGTGCGCAAATCTTTTTGCCTGCCTCATGATACATAGGCGCAACATAGGGCACATAAAAGGGTTCGATCGCGATTGCCGCAAAGTTGTAGGGAATCGTCGATTTTGCAAATTCCGTTACCTGTTCCACCGTGGGCGCCGGCGCCGCGCCGATCGAGGCGTCAATGCCCTGTTCGACGATTTCGCGTGTAATTTTAGTCATCTTGATTATCCTCCTGAAAATTTGGTCCTCTTTTATTTCGCTTCATGCTCCAGTACAAGCTTTACGCCCGAGCTGGTGCCAAGACGATCCGCGCCCTCCGCAAGGAAAGCCAGCATGTCTTCATAGGTCTTCATCCCGCCGGCCGCTTTCATCTTGACATCCGGTCCGATATTTTCACGGAAAAGAATAATGTCTTCAATCGTCGCTCCGGCCGTGCCAAAACCCGTGGAAGTCTTGATATAATCCGCTTTTGCATTCGTTACCGCCCTGCACATGGCAATCTTTTCATCTTCGGTCAGGTAGCACGTTTCGATAATAACCTTAAGGATCTTATCGCCGCACGCAGCCTTGATCTCCCTGATCTCATCCTCGATCTTTCCGAAATCCCCGTTTTTCGCGTCGCAGATGTTGATAACCATATCCACTTCGTTTGCCCCGTCCGCGATCGCCTGCTTGGCCTCCGCTACTTTGGCCGCCGTCACGCTGTACCCGAGCGGAAAACCAATGACCGTACAGATATTGATCTTGTCGCCGTACTTATCGTTTACCCGTTTGATATAGGTAGGCGGAATACAGATGGAAGCGGTTTTATTCTCGATCGCTTCTTCTGTCAGCTTCTGGATTTGCTCCCAGGTGGAATCCGCTTTCAGCAGCGTATGGTCCACATGCTTCAAAATGTCGTTTGCTTTCATTTCTTTTCCCTCCATAAATCGCATCACGAAACAAGCCGGTGTGAAAAACGGCTGTAACTCATTTCCCATCCCGTTGCCGCGCAGCGATAAAATTTAATCGTTTCCCGTTATTTCGCCGACGCGAGTATTATGTTGTTGTCCTTGATAAACTGTTCCACTTCGTCAAGGCGCGGCATCGATTCGATGCAGCCGACCTTCGTAACGCTGATGCCCGCAGCCACGTTTGCAAATACAATCGCGTCCGCAATGTCATAGCCCTTTGCCATCCCCGCAAGGAATGCGCCGCCGAATGTGTCTCCCGCGCCGCTCGCATCCACCGCCTTCACCTTGAAGGACGGAATATATTGTTCGTGCGTATCGTCAACGAATACCACGCCGTTCGCCCCCAGCGTGACGATCACATGCTTCACGCCCTTTGCGAGAAACCATCTGGCGGCCTGAATCGCGCTCTGTTCGTTCGTCACATCGATCCCCGTAAGCGCGGATGCTTCCGTCTCATTCGGCTTAATAAACTCAAGGCAGGGATAGATCGATTCATCAAACTCCGCGACGGGCGCCGGGTCAAGCAATACCTTTACGCCGTGCGCATGCGCCCTCTTCACGGCATACGCCATAGTCTCGAGATTGATTTCAAGGCCGGTACCCATGTATTCGATCTCGTCAAACAGGCCTTCCCGCTCAAATTTGTCTATATCTTCCTTTGAAATTGCATCGTTCGCGCCGCGCGCAACGATCACGTAATTCTGTCCGCCGTCCTCGATGATGCAGGTGCCGACGCCTGTAAAGCTGTTTTTATCGACGACCACGTATTTTGTTGTCATGTTTTCGTCGTCCATGAATTCAAATGTGCGTTTCCCGAATTCATCCTCGCCGACACAACCGCAATAAGCGGTCGGGACCCCCAGCCTATGGCAGCCCACTGCCGTATCAAGTCCTTTCGCCGCAATCTCGCTGTTGTAGGACTGCGCCATCACTGTTTCGCCTTTTTCCGGAAGCGCCTTCGGGCGGAAAAAATGGATCCCGAACTGGCTTCCGACAACGGCAACCTTAGTCATACTCTTTGTCCCCTTTCCTGAACCTGATTTTTAAAATTCGTTGAATTCCCCGTTCATCATCTGTGTGGAATCAAAAATTTTCTCAAGATACTGCGCTTCCTGCGCGCCGTCGAAAGTCGTGGGTACGGCAAACCACGGATTCGCTTCTTCCTGCCAGATTTCGTTAGAGTGCGTCTTGCCGAGGCGCTCAAACACTTCGTCCAGCTCGAGCTCCGTCTCGATATACACAATGCTGAAATTCTTATAAATGTAGACCAGCGTTTCCGTTGCTCCGGAATCCCACATTGCCTGGGGCTGTCCGTTGAATTTGGTTTCCATGCATGTTTTGTGCAGCCGTTTGTAATCTTCCACATGCTCGGGTTTCAGTTCGTTTACCATCATATATCTTTTCTTTGCCATTTTTCCTGTTCTCCTTTTAAATTTTTTGTGGGTGGCGGGACGTGTGCGCCGCCCCGGATGCCATTGTTGTTCGAAGCGGCGCCGTCCCTCAGCTTAGGTAGGACTATTGCTCTCCCGGATCATCAAAGATAATCCGAAACGTTGTCTTTGTCGATCATGAAGGAGTTGGACGGGATCACGTCGGATTCCGGCTCAACGCCGCCTACGAGGTAGTTGTACATATAGATCAGGCTCGAGACCGCGACGCCCATCGTGTCCTGACTGATAACGACCATCTGGCCGTCGGCAACATATTCGAGGTTGTCCGGGACCTCGTCATGCCCGGCAGAGATCACCTGGTCCGAAAGTCCTTTTTCTTCAATTGCCTTGGATGCGCCATAGTTGCCGCCTGAGGATACATAGACCGCTTTGAGGTCCGGGTTCGCCGTCAGGTAATCCTTCGTGATCGAATATACCTTGTCCGCGCTGTCGCCCGATTCCATGATGCCTACTTCTTCCCATTTCGCTCCGTTTTTCGCAAGGCCGTCCTTGAAGCCCGAGTTGCGTCCTTCAAATACCTCTACGCCGAACACGCCCGTTACGATACCGTATTTTCCGCCTTCGGGATATTTATCCGCAACATATTCGCCGACGATCTTGCCTGCGGAATACGCATCCTGCCCGATGAAGAGCATCCTTTTGCTTGGCTCGGTGCTCTCGCCATACAGCGTGATTACCGGGATCCCCGCGTCTACAGCCTTGTCGATATACGCTTCCGTCCCTACCGAGAAGGGCGTTACGATGATTCCGTCATACTGCTGGACGATTGCCGCGTCCATTGCCGTATTCACGGTCTGCGCGTCCATCGTGTCGCCCATTACAATATAGTCGACCGTCACATTGTGCTCCGCCATCAGCTGTTTGCCGAGCTCCGCGCCCTGTGCCACAAGGTCGAAGAACGCATTGTTCTGGAGCGAAAGGAACGCCAGCCGCAGCGGCTTTTCAGGCTCCTTGTTTACCATGTCGACACGCGCATACTCGCTGTCCACCGGGACCATCTCTACGTCCTCCGGCGCGTTTGCTTCCGAAGACGCGCTTTCCTCCGCGGATGCGGATGCGGACGTCTCTGCGGATGCTTCCGTGCTCGCGGAAGGCTCGCTTGCCGTCTGGGCGGCACAGCCCGCCAGTGCGCATGTAAGCAGCATAACTGCGGCGATCACAATGCTCAGTACTTTTTTCATTTTTTTCTCCTCCGTTATTTATGTTTTTTCTTACCTCCGCGCTTTCCGGCGCGGAAAACCGTTTTTTTCGTTCATCCCTGCCCGGTTGCGTAGCGCATGATGACCTCCTGCGCGTCGTCATTAAGCTCGCTGCGCTCAACGATGCCGGTCATTTTCCCGTGGTACATGATCGCAATGCGGTCGCTCAAAAGCAGCAGCTCGGGAAGCTCCGAGGATACCAGGATCACCGATACGCCCTCTTTGGTCAGGTTGTCGATGATGCTGTATATTTCCGCCTTCGCGCCCACATCGATCCCGTGCGTCGGTTCGTCCAGCATCAGGATTTTTGGCTTTGCCAGCAGCCACCTCGAAAGGATCGCTTTTTGCTGGTTGCCGCCCGACAGGTTAATGATCGCCTTTTCCACGGTCGGCGTTTTGATATTCAGCTGTTTGACGCTTTGTTCCGCTCGTTCGATCTCTTTTTTGCGGTTGACGAGCGTACCCGTCTTGCATTCCCTGATCGTTGCGATATTGATGTTGTCTCTTACGGAAAGCTCCAGGAAGAGTCCTTTGACCTTTCGTTCCTCCGGGATCAGGCCAAGCCCCGCTTCCGTGGCGACCTGCGGATGGACCATGTTCATCTTTTTCCCTTCCACAAAGATTTCGCCGCTGTCCGCCGGCTCGTACCCGAAGATCGCTTCCAGTATTTCCGACCGGCCCGCGCCCACCAGTCCGGCAAACCCGAGCACCTCGCCCTTCTTCAGCTCGAACGATACATCCTCGAACGCTCCTTTCTTGGAAAGGCTCCTCACCTCGAGGATCGTTTTGTCCTCCGGTCCATGCTTCGCATTCTTTTTCAGGCTGTGCATCTGGTCGTCTAGCTGTCTGCCGACCATATACTGCACCACTTTATCGTTGTCGAAATCGCCGACCGGCCCCGTGACGACGTGCTGTCCGTCGCGCAGGATTGTCACCGTGTCCGCCAGCTTGAAAATTTCGTTGAGGCGGTGGGATACGTAAACGATGCCCACTCCCTTTTGTTTCAGATCGCGTATAATATCCATCAGGATCGCGGTCTCTTTATTTGTGAGCGCGGCGGTCGGCTCGTCGAACATAATGAAGTCCGGATGCTGGGAAAGCGCTTTGGCGATCTCTATCAGCTGCTTGTCTGCCATGCCGAGGTCTGCCACCGTCGTTCCCGGGCGGATATGCTCGAGATGCAGCTCCTCGAGCAGTTCCACCGTTTTGCGCTTTACTTCATCCCGTTTTATCATTGCCCCGCTTGCGGGATAGTGCCCCATAAAGATATTGTTCTGTACGTCGAGGAAGGGGAACAGCGAATTTTCCTGATGCACCATTCCGATTCCCATGTTCTGCGCGTCAAGGGGGGTCCGGAAGCGTACTTCCTTTCCCTTCCAAAAAATTTTCCCTTCCGTCTGCGGATAGGTCCCGAACATAATGTTCATAATCGTCGACTTGCCCGCGCCGTTTTCGCCAAGAATTGCATGCACTTCGCCTTTTTTCACCTGCAGGTTTACATCCTGCAGCGCTTTTACGCCGGGGAAATGCTTGGATACGTTTTTGAGTTCGATCAACATATCTTGATCCATTTTTTATTCCTCCCCCGTACAGCTTATATTTTCCTGTTCCTGATCCCGTCGAGCACTACCGCGACGATAATGACCGCGCCAAGCGTAATCATCTGCCAATAGGTAGAGAATTTCAATAATACGAATCCGTTTTTGAGCACACCCATAATCGCCGCGCCGATCAGCACGCCCACAATCGATCCCTTGCCGCCGGACAGGCTTGCGCCGCCGATTACCACCGCCGCGATCACGTCCATTTCCATGCCGCTGCCCGAGCTGTTGTCCGCGATAGAAAGGTTGCATACGCAGATGGCCCCGGCCAGTGCGCACAGCGCCCCGGCGATGCTGTAAACGGTGTACTTTACGCGCTCCGTGCGGATACCGGAAAGCTTGGCCGAACGCTCGTTTCCGCCCACTGCAAAAACCTTTTTGCCGAACACTGTGCGGTTAAGCAGGATATGGCCGACGATAATGACGGCAAACATGATGATGACGGATACCGGAACACCGTCCGCACCGCCGATCGTACCGTTGCCGATAAAGTTGATATAGGAATCGAATTTGATCGGCAGGCCGCCCGTAACGAGATAGGCAAAGCCCTTAATGATGTTCATGGTCGCGAGTGTCGTAATGAATGCGTTGAGGTTCAGCTTTACGATCAGCAAACTGTTGCACAGCCCGCACAGGAGTCCCACGCCGAGCGTCAGGACCAGCGCGGCCGTCGGATCGACGCCCGAGGCCACGAAGAAGGCCATCATGATTCCCGAAAGGGTCATCGTACTGCCTACGGAAAGGTCGATGCCCCCCGTAATAATGATAAATGCTTCACCAACTGCCATAATGGCAACCAGCGTGATCTGCCGGAGCACATTCATTGCGTTCCCGAAGGTAAAAAACACAGGATTCGCAAGGCCCAGGACCACGCACAATACAATCAGCGCAATGAGGATACCAAACTCGTTTACGCTTGCGGCTTTTTTGAGCGGGCTCATCCTTTTTGTTTCCTTTACTTCTGCATCCATTTTCTACTCCCCCTTTTATTGCAATATGATTGATGCCGTTTCTGAATTGTTTTGTTTCGTGACTTCCGGGTTAAAAGGTAAACGTTTTTTAACAGTTCCTTTTCAAAAGAGAAATAAATTAAAAATGGACAGGAATAGTATTTTAAGATAAAAAAAGCAGTGGTTAAAAACGTTTAGGTTCTTAACCACTGCTTGGGATTTATTTTCACTTATTCGTGATCGCAACTTAATCTTAACCTATTAAGTCAGATGTGTCAACATTTTTTGTTATTTTTTCGATATTTGTTATTAAGTTTATACTTTTATGCGGATAATATGTTATTTTTCCCCCTTTTAAAGGCATTTTTCCTTGATATCCGCTTATCCATTTTCTTTTCAGCCGTTTAATTTTTGCTTTAAAATCATAGTTTCAGCAACAAATTGTTGCTTAAACTAACACTTTTTGATGTTATTATCACATTTTTGGATGGTTTTCGAGATTTTTCTTTACTTTTTTCACAGGCTGCGCTATACTTAAGAAAATTTTTGTTAAACAAGAAAGAAACGTCATGAGTAAGAAAGCAGACCGGCTCAACCGTATCATGCAAATATTGAAGATGCGCAACGGCGCTTCCATCCGGGAACTGTCCTCCGAGCTTGAGGTTTCGGAAATGACGGTCCGGCGGGACCTTGAAGTGCTGAGCGCAAGCCGTCTCGTTACGCTGATCCAGGGCGTGGCCATATACCATCCCGCGAACGAAACAGAGGGAGAGGCAATCCTCAATAAAGAATACAACCTTTCGGCCGAGCATCTTTCCCACAGGTCCGAAAAAGAGCGGATCGGCGCAAAGGCCGCTTCCCTCCTCGAGCCGAACGACGTAATCGTGATCGATACCGGCACGACGACAGAGCAGCTCGCGCGCTTCATCCCCGAAGCGGCGGCGCTCACCGCGCTGTGCTACAATATGAATATTCTCATTGAGCTGAACCAAAAGAAAAACACAAAAATCATCTGCGGCGGCGGTTACTACCACTCCAACACGCAGATGTTCCAGAGTCCGGAGGGCATTTCCCTGATCTCAAGGACGTGCGCCAACAAGGCATTTATTTCGGCTGCCGGTATCAGCAGCAAAATGGCGGTCACCTGCATCGATCAATACGAGATCGAAACCAAAAAGGCGGCGATCGCTTCGGCGCTCACAAAGATTCTGCTTGCAGACTCTTCTAAATTCGATAAAGTATGTCCGGCCATGTTCGCCAATCTGACGGAATTCGATATGATTATTACGGACAAAGGACTCAGTGAAGAATGGCTTGATTACATCGGCCAGATGGAAATCGAGCTTCTCCTCGTCTGAGCCCGCCGTTCCATTTATTTCATTGGAAACAGGAGAGGAATCAATATGGATGCACTGGAAGCAATTTTCACCAGGCGGAGTATCCGCAAATATACCCCGCGGCAGGTAGCGGACGATACTGTCAGCCTGCTGCTCAAGGCGGGAATGGCCGCGCCTACCTGCGTGAATAACCTCGACTGGCAGTTCGTTGTCATCCGCGGCCGGGAACATATGGAAAAGATCATAGAGCTGAAGCCCGGGAACGCCGACATGCTGCGCGAGGCTTCCGCCGCCATCATGGTGTGCGGCGATATGAATCTCGCCTATCCCGGGAACCCCGATTACTGGATACAGGACTGCGCAGCGGCAACGCAGAATATACTCATTGCCGCGACCGCCCTCGGCCTTGGAAGCGTCTGGCTGGGCGTATGGCCAAACGGAGGGCGCGCGCAGGCGCTCCGCGAATACTTCAGCCTTGCGGAAGCGCTCGTCCCCTTTTCCATCGTCTCTCTTGGCTATCCCGCTGAACACAAGGACCCCCGCGATCTTTTCGATCCGCGCAAGGTCCATTACGCCGGCTGAAAAAGCGTTCTCAGCCGATATGTCCGCCAAACACATCGGGATCGCGTCCGAACGGCAGTCTCCTGCCAAGGCCGTCGATCCTTTTCATATTCTCTGCCGAAAGCCTAAGATCAAATAGCCCTGCGTTTTCCACGATGCGGTATTTCGGGATACGTTGACGCCCCTTTAAGGTGCCGCCGCAGCGTTGCCTGCGCGGGCGTCTTGCCGTATTCCCCGCCGGTCTACTCCGCCAGCGGTCTTCCGCCTGATGCCCATGGAAAACGGGCCCCAGGCCGTAACAGAAATTCCGTTGTTGTGCAAATCCGTCACCGTGTCTCCTTTTCCGCTTTCCCGCGTTTGCAGGCCGTTTCGATCCGCGTTCTCCGCTCGCACAGATATTCGCTGAATGCCGCGAGATTGCGGCTGACAACAAGCTCCTCCGGAAATCCCGTCTCCCCCAGTATGCGGACGGCATGCTCGAAACAGCCGATTTTATAACAAATATGCGCATCGGACGAGACCGTGATACGCACATCCTTTTGTTTGCACAGGCGCAGGAATTCCAGGCAGTTCGGCCGCGATCCTTTTCGGTATATAAACGAATTGTTGTTGATCTCAATCAGCTTATTCATACGCCTTGCCGCTTCTACAACCGCTTCCGCATCCGCTTCAAAGCGCGGGTTTCCCGGATGCCCGATCACGTCGATATACGGATTGCCGAGGGCCCCAAGCATCGCTTCCGTGTGCTGCGTCCTGCTTCCGGGCATAACGATTCCGTCGTGGATCGAGGCGATCGCAAAATCCGTATATTCCAGGTACCGGTCCGAAATATCGAGGCGGCCCGAATAATCCAGGATGTTTGCTTCCGTTCCGTTCACAACGCGCACTCCCTCGATAAATTCAGGTCCCCCCGAAAGCACAGTCACAAGAAACTCCACGGCGGCTCCCTCCATTGCGGGACCGTGATCCGTACAGCAAATCCCTTCCATTCCCGCCTGCTTTGCCGCAAGCGCATTTTCCCTGACCGTGGAGCGTGCATGCCCGCTTGAAATGGTATGCGTATGCGGGTCTACCAGAAATCTCATAAGTTTATCCTCCGTTTCATCGAAAAACACCGGGGTGTCCCGGCTTGCGGAGAACAATAGCAATTACCTGTTTGGTGAAATGTAGTTTCCGGCCTCCTTCTATGGCTCCCTGATTATACCACGGTCCGCCCCGCAAAGTAAATCCGCCTCCGGAAATGGAGGCCCTTTTCTTCAATGTCCGTTTTTAGGGCCGCGGGCCGCATGCCGGGACCTTTTTTGATATCCGCCCTGCTTTTGGCCCCCGGCGGTTTATTTCTTCTTGGGCTGCAAATAATGCTCGGGGGTCGCATTGTCGAAAATGCGCTTCAGGTACTCTCCTGTATAGCTGCCCGGCGTTTCCGCAACCTCCTTGGGTGCGCCCTTGGCAATCACCGTACCGCCCTTGTCGCCGCCGTCCGGCCCCATATCGATGATGTAATCCGCACTCTTGATGACATCGAGGTTATGTTCTATGACCACCACCGTATTGCCCTTGTCCGCAAGGCGGTTCAGGACCTTCACAAGGCGCTTCACATCGTCCATGTGCAGGCCCGTCGTGGGCTCGTCGAGGATAAAGAGCGTATTTCCCGTCTGCTTCTTCGCAAGGTGCGTGGCAAGCTTCACACGCTGCGCCTCTCCGCCCGAAAGCGTGGTCGAGGGCTGTCCCAGCTTGATATAGGAAAGCCCCACGTCCAGCAGTACCTTCAGCTTGCTTTCGATGCGCGGGATATTCTCGAAGAACTTGTATGCCTCTTCCACCGTCATATCCAGCACTTCAAAAATATTTTTGCCCTTGTAGCGCACTTCAAGGGTCTCACGGTTATAACGCTGTCCCTTGCATACCTCGCACGGCACATATACGTCCGGCAGGAAGTGCATTTCAATCTTGATGATACCGTCGCCGCGACACGCTTCGCAGCGTCCGCCCTTAACGTTAAAGGAGAACCTTCCCTTCTGGTATCCGCGCGCCTTCGCATCCTGTGTCATGGCGAAAATATCGCGGATTATATCGAACAAGCCGGTATACGTCGCCGGATTGGAACGCGGCGTCCGGCCGATAGGCGACTGGTCGATATCCACGATCTTGTCTACGTACTCCAGTCCGTCGATGCGGTCGTGCCTGCCCGGCCGGTCTTTGGAATGATAAAATTTCTGCATCGCCGCCTTTTTCAGGATATGGTTCACCAGCGAAGATTTTCCGCTGCCCGATACGCCCGTTACCGCGGTGATTACGCCTGTCGGGAAGGAAACGTCGATATCCTTCAAGTTGTTTTCCTTTGCGCCGCGTACGGTGATCCATTTTTTCGGCTTCCTCAGCTTCGCCGGGATGCGAATCAGCTTTTTTCCGGACAGGTATTGCCCGGTGATGCTTTTTTTATTCGCCATGATCTGCTCCGGCGTGCCTTCCGCGACCACCTTGCCGCCGTGCGCCCCCGCTCCCGGCCCGATATCCACGATGTGGTCGGCGTTCAGCATCGTTTCTTCGTCATGCTCTACCACGATCAGCGTGTTTCCAATATCCCGGAGCCCTTTCAGCGTCGCGAGAAGCTTATCGTTGTCCTTTTGGTGCAGGCCGATACTCGGTTCGTCGAGGATATACAGCACGCCCATAAGTCCGCTGCCGATCTGCGTCGCCAGGCGGATACGCTGCGCCTCACCGCCCGAAAGCGTTCCCGCCGCGCGGGAAAGCGTAAGGTAATCGAGCCCTACGTTAATCAGAAAATCGAACCGCGCGTTGAGTTCCTTTAAAACGCGCTCCGCGATCATCTTCTGTTTGCTGCTGAGCTTCACGGTATTCACATATTCGCGCGCCGCACGGATCGACATATCCGAAAGCTCGGCAATGTTCTTATCGCCGATCTTCACGGCGAGCGTTTCCGGCTTATAGCGCTGCCCGCGGCATACGGGGCACGGCGTTTCCACCATATATCCTTCGATCTCGCCCTTCATGTATTCCGAGGTTGTCTCTGCGTACCGCCGCTCGAGATTGGGAATGATGCCCTCGAAAGCGGCGTTATAATGGCCGGAACCGCCCATTCCGTCATATTCCACGCGCAGCTTTTCCCCGTCCGTACCATATAAAAGCGCGTGCTTCACCTCGGCCGGCAGGTCCTCGTAAGGGGTATCCATATCGAAATGATAGCGCTTCATCATCGCATCGAGATAATTTTTAGCAATTGTCCCGACCGTACCGAAATTCCATCCCGAGGCCTTTACCGCTCCCTCGCGCAGCGTCTTCGTCTTATCCGGCACGATGAGGTCCGGATCGATCTTCAGCAGCATGCCGAGGCCCGTGCACTCCGGGCAGGCGCCGAACGGGCTGTTGAAGGAAAACATCCGCGGGGAAAGCTCTTCGATGCTCACGCCGCAGTCCGCGCAGGCAAAGTTTTCATTCATCAGGGTTTCCTTGCCCGTATCCATATTGCGGACGATCACAAGGCCGTCCGCCATCCTCAGTGCCATTTCGATGGAGTCTGCCGCGCGCTTTGCGCTTTCCGGCTTCACGATAATGCGGTCCACCACTGCGGAGACCGAATGCTTCTTCTGCTTTTCCAGCTTGATCTCCGTATCAAGCTCCACCGTTTCTCCGTCCACCACCGCACGCACATAGCCTTCCTTCGCAAGGCCTTCGAGCACCTTCTTGTGCTCGCCCTTTTTCGCACGGATTACGGGGGCAAGGATCATCAGCTTCGTGCCCTCGGGATGCTTCATCACCTGATCCACCATCTGGTCCACGGTCTGGCGCGAAATCTTCTTGCCGCACTTCGTGCAATATACCTCGCCCGCCCGTGCGTAAAGCAGTCTTAAATAGTCGTGTATCTCCGTTACCGTCCCCACCGTGGAGCGCGGATTGCGCGCGGTCGTCTTCTGGTCGATGGAAATTGCAGGCGAAAGCCCCTCAATGAGGTCCACATCCGGCTTTTTCATCTGTCCCAGGAACTGCCGCGCATAGGAAGAGAGGGATTCCACATACCGCCGCTGTCCCTCCGCGTAGATCGTATCGAACGCAAGCGACGATTTTCCACTGCCCGAAAGCCCGGTAATCACAATAAATTTATCGCGCGGGAGAGTGATGTCTATATTTTTCAGATTATGCTCCCGCGCACCCTTGATGCGTAAATAGTCCATTTTTCCTCCGTTTGTCTATATTACAGCCTCTCGGCGCATGCTCCGCGGCCAAACGCCCGCATGCTCGGGAAAAGCTGCCGTCCCTCCAGGACTTTCCTCCGGCCCGCTCCCACAGGCTTGCCGCAAAGGCATCCGGTTTTTTTCCTGCAGCGGCAAACCCATTTTTCCGCGCATCCTGCCGGCGGAACAGGCCGTTTCCCGCTTGCCACATCCCATTTTACCAAAAAAGTCGCCGCTTCGCGACTTTTTTCTCTCCTCTTTTTCCAGCCGCCGGCTGGGGCACTTTTTTTGGAAGCAGGTGCAAATTTTAACGAATCCGCCTTCATGGATTGCAGGCGCGCTCCGCCCTGTGCTAAGATAAAGGGAAATACAGGATGCGAACTATCAGCAAGCAGGAGGAAAACGCTATGGAAGCGGTAAAGTGGGGCGTCGTAGGAACAGGCCATATCGCGGGGAACTTCGCCGAATGCATGACTTATGTGTCCGGGGCGCGGAAGACCGCGGTCACGGGTACAAGCATCGGAAAAGCGCGGGATTTCGCCACCCGGCACGGATTCGACATGAGCTTCTCCGATTTCGGGGAGATGCTCGAAACGGCACGGCCGGATGTCGTTTATATTGCGGTTCCGAACCATCTCCACTTCAAGCTGGTTATGGCGGCTCTGGACGCGGGCGTGAACGTGCTGTGCGAAAAGCCGATGGCTGACAACGCCTTCCAGTTGGAACGAATGATCGCAAAGGCGCGGGAGCAAGGTGTCTTCCTGATGGAAGGCATGTGGACACGCTTTTTCCCCGCAGTCGAAAAGGCCTGCGAATGGATCAACGCCGGAGCTATCGGGCGGGTGCGTTCGGTGCGGGCAGCCTTTGGGTTGAAAGCCGCTCCGGACTGGCAGATGTGGAAGGCAAGCGCCGCCGCATCCGCAGGCGCCCTGCGCGACGTGGGCGTGTATTCCCTCGCTATGGCGTTCCTAGGCTTCCATGAAACGCCGGAATCCATCGCGTCTGTCTATTCCCTTAAAAACGGGGCGGATTCGCATTCCGAACTGATGCTGCGTTACAGCGGCGGACGCGCGGCATTCCTGACGGGTTCCTTTGAGATCGTCACCGATTCCCGGGCGGTTTTTTACGGGGACGACGGCCTCATCATCCTTGGCGATAAATTCTGGTGCCCGAACCGCGCCAAGCTCTACGCATACGACGACGCGGATATCCTCTCGACGACGCTGACGGAAACCCTGGAGGACCCTTACCTGTCTCACGGGTTCCAATACGAAATCGCACATGTGATGGAATGCGTCCTGCACGGCAGGAAGGAAAGCAGCCTTTATCCGCTGGAAGAAAGCCTGAAGTCCGTCCGGCTGACCGACAGCCTGAGGAAGGAATGGGGCGTCCGCTATCCTTCGGACGTATGACCCTCTCCGCCGCATCCGGGCCGCGGCCCGTTTTTAATTCCCGCCGTTATCCTTTTCTCCGCCGCCTACTTCTTTTTCAATTCCTCGATCATATCCCGCAGCTTTGCCGCGGCCTCGAATTCAAGTTCTGCGGCAGCCTGCTTCATTTGCTGTGTTAGCAAATCGATGCGCATATTGCGCTCTCCCTTCGGCAGCTTCGCAAGGTCTTCATCCTCAGCCTTCTGGGAGATGGCCAGCGCTTCGCCCACGTCCTTGGAGATCGTCGTGGGCGTAATACCGTGCTTCTCGTTGTAGTTCCTCTGCAGCGCGCGGCGCCGTTCCGTCTCGGTCACAGCGGCCTTGATCGACCGAGTAATCGTATCCGCATACAGGATCACACGCCCCTCCGCATTGCGGGCGGCGCGGCCGATCGTCTGGATCAGCGACGTCTCATTGCGCAGGAAACCCTCCTTATCCGCATCGAGGATAGCGACAAGTTCCACCTCGGGGATATCGAGTCCCTCGCGCAGCAGGTTGATGCCCACCAGTACGTCGAATTCGCCTAGGCGCAGGCCGCGCACGATCTCGATGCGTTCCAGCGTATCGATATCCGAGTGCATATACTTCACGCGGATGCCCATTTCCGTATAATATTCGGTAAGCCGTTCCGCAAGCCGTTTGGTCAGCGTCGTCACAAGCACGCGCTTACCGCGCGCGGCGATTTCACCGATCTCCCCGAGCAGGTCGTCAAGCTGTCCCTCCGTCCTGCGGATCTCAATCGCCGGATCAAGAAGCCCTGTGGGGCGGACGATCTGTTCCACCACATCGCCTCCGGCCAGATCGCGCTCATATTCCGCGGGAGTGGCGGAAACATACACCGCCTGGCGCACCCTCTCGTTGAATTCATCAAACTTGAGCGGCCGGTTGTCGAATGCGGACGGCAGGCGAAACCCATAATCCACCAGCATCTGCTTGCGCGCCCGGTCGCCGTTGTACATCGCCCGCACCTGCGGGAGCGTCACATGCGATTCGTCCACAAACAACAGGTAATCGTCAGGAAAATAATCCATCAGCGTGTACGGCGGCTGGCCGGGCGAACGTCCGTCAAAATACCGTGAATAGTTTTCGATGCCCGAGCAATAGCCCAGCTCCTTGAGCATCTCGATATCGTACATCGTGCGCTGCTGGATGCGCTCCGCCTCGAGCAGTTTACCCTGTTCCTTGAACATCTCTGCCTGTTTTAAAAGGTCGCGCCTGATATCCGGCAGATGCGCAAGCACCTTTTCATGGTCCATCGCGTAATGCGACGCCGGAAAGATAATAATATATTTAAGGATGCTCAGCTTCTTTCCCGTCAGTGCGTCGATCTCCGATATCTGTTCGATCTCGTCCCCAAAATATTCCACGCGGATCGCTTTTTCACTCTGTCCTGCCGGAAAAATTTCCACGACCTCCCCGCGCACGCGGAAAGTGCCGCGCGACATATCCGTATCGTTTCTCGTATAGTTGATGGAGACAAGCTTATCGAGCAGCATCTCACGCGAATATTCCATGCCCTCGCGCAGGGAAACGGCAAGCTTGCCGTAATCCTCCGGCGCGCCGATGGAATAGATGCACGATACGCTCGCCACCACGATCACGTCCCTCCGTTCCAGCAGCGAAGAGGTCGCGGAGTGGCGCATCTTGTCAATTTCGTCGTTGATGCTCGCGTCCTTCTCAATATAAAGGTCGCGCCCGGGGATATACGCCTCCGGCTGGTAATAATCGTAGTACGAAACAAAGAACTCCACCGCATTGTTGGGAAAAAATTCCTTGAATTCAGAGCAGAGCTGCGCCGCCAGCGTCTTGTTGTGCGCAAGGATCAGCGCCGGGCGCTGCGTGCGGGCGATCACGTTCGCCATGGTGAACGTCTTTCCGCTGCCGGTGACCCCAAGGAGTACCTGCGCCTTTTTATTCTCCTCCACCCCGCGCACCAGTTCGTCGATCGCCTGTGGCTGGTCGCCTGCCGGCGCATACCGGGAATGCAGTTCAAATTTCTCCATAATACCTCCATTTGCTAAAAAATAAGCAACTTATATTATAACACATTTTGGCCGGAAAATGATTAATTTATCGGCATTTCCGCAATCAAAAAAAGACGTGTGTGCGCTTCATTTTTTGCTGTGTAAAAACAGCCTGCACCGGTAATCCGGGGGCCAATCACCAGATACAAAAACGCCGCAGGTACAGCCTGCGGCACGAACGCGCTTCCTGGGGTCCGGCGCTTTTCGTCAATTCCTCCGCCGTTCTTTTTTGAATGCTTCTTTTTTTGTCCCGCGTACAAAGATCACCGCCAAAACGAGCGCCGCGCTGCACAAGACCGCGGAAAACACAAAAGACATATGCACCCCGTAAACGCCCGCGCGCATCGGCGAATCAAATCCAGAACCCGCGGCCGCGGCAGACATCACCGTTACCATCAGCGCCGAACCGATCGCCCCCATCACCTGCCGCATAGTATTGTTGATCGCTACGCCGTCCGGCATTTTTTTCAGGTCCAGCGAGTCCACGCTCCATGTGGTCGTCGGCATAATAAGGAATCCAAGTCCGATGCAGCGCACGCAGTAATCCGCTACCAGCACGCCCATCGGCGTGCCCGCGTCCGTCATCACAAGCAAAAGTGTCCCGCCGGCAAGGAAAGCCGAGCCAATAATAAGCGTAGCCCGCGCGCCCAGGCGGTCAAGCATCCAGCCGGAAATAGAGCTGGTCACCGCCATCAAGAACGCGCCGGGCAGAAGCGTCAGGCCGGAAACAAGGGCGGTCTGTCCCAGATAGCTCTGGATATAAATGGGCAGCACGATCCCCATTCCAAGAAACGCGAAATAGTAAAGCGATATCAGCGTGGTTCCTACCGCAAAATCCCGGTTTTTGAAAATGCGCACGTCAAGCAGCGGATTTGCGATCCGAAGCTGCCTCCGCACGAAAAAGACAAGCGAAAGGATGCCGGCTGCCAGCGGCACGATTACGAGCGGATGGAAAAAGCTATAGTCCGAGAGGCTTGTAAACGCCAGCAGCAGGCCGCCGAATCCGCATGAGACCTGCAAAGAAAAGTCAAGCCGGAAATGAATAAAAAATGAAAGGTAAAAAATGGAACATCAAATAAAACCACCCTGAAATAAGCTGGTAAGCCAAGCAAAAAGAATATGTGGGCTACTGAACCGCCAAACTGCCTAGATGCTCCTTAACCCGTGCGTAGTAGATACGCAGGAACTTGTTGGCTCCTGCCATCATGTAGACGTAATAATGCTTACCCTCGCCGCGTTTTTTGTCAAGATATTGGAATACAGCATCATGAGAGGGCGCGTGTTTGAGCAGGCAGTCCATGACCTGAAAAAGCGTCTTTCTGAGTGAGGAAGAACCTCGTTTGGAAATGCCGGTACTCTGTGCTTCAAAGGCGCCGGACTGGAAAGGCGGTGCGTCGATACCGGCAAAAGCAACCAGCGACTGCTTACGGTTGAAACGTCGCACATCGCCAATTTCAGCCATGAGTTGAGGTCCTAACACATTGCCGACCCCTTGCATAGCCATGACAACAGGAAATTCCGGCAAGCCGGAGGCAAGGGAAAGCATCTGCTGCCGAATCAGAGCCAGCGTTTCCGATAGGGAGTTAAGCTGCGACACAGCTTGAGTAATAAGCTGTTTGGCAAAGGTGCTTCGAGGCAGTGTACTGACTTGTATGCAGGCGAAATCGTAGATGGCAGCGGCCTTAGTGGAAAGAAAGTTGTAACCTGTTCTTTTGCACCATTTTTGATAGCGCTGGGTAAAAACGTTTTTGGAAAGGCTGTTGACGCATTCAAAATGCCAAAATTTACCCACGAAGTCAATCCATTTTTCGTGACCGTCCCCCTTGCGGGGCGGGCTGGAGAACAGCATGTTGACACTCGGAAAGGTTTGGTCAAGCAAAGCGATGAGGCTGTTTTTAAGCATAACACTCTGCTTAACGTACTGGTTGCACTGGCGGGCGCAGGTTTTAAGCATGTGGCGAACGTCTTCTTCCGGCGCATATTGCGGAAGATCAAGCCAATGGCTTAGAGCATAGCTGGCGATTTTAACAGCATCTATCTTGTCCGTTTTGACCCGTCTAAGGGAATTTTGACCGTAGTCATGTACAAGAATAGCATTGACAACGGACACATAGAGGCCGGCTTCGTGCAGATGCCTGGCGACAGGCAGATAGTAATTGCCAGTATGCTCCATAACAATGCGGGTTTCACCGTCCAAACTTTTCAGACGTTCAACCAAACGTCTGAGTTCATGAGCGGTGTGCTGAATTTCAAAAGGTGAAGCAACCACCTCACCGAAGGGACGCAGGATAGCAACCATGCACTTGCCTTTGGAAATGTCGATACCGACAGCGTTCATAAGTATTCCTCCTGATTGATGTATTGTAATCGGTGCCCATCTCTTACCCATTGCCTATTCAATCTACTGAGTGACACGAACGCACGAGTGGTGGCTCTACCTGCAAAACGAACGCTGCAACAAGAGGATGGCTGACTGTCTCACGTACGGGCGTGTAGACCCAAGAAAGGAGTCGTCAGACCAATTACTCCCCTTATTGTAGCTTAGACTATGGGATGGAAAGGCGTATGGCTGGCTGCCATATCCTATCCATAAATTATTGTAGTAGGAAAGGAGGATCGAAAGCTTATCGAGCGGTCCCGAAAATTCCTCCCTCTTTACGTTTTTCAGCAGGAAGGCGGCGCATAATAAAATCGCCCCGGAAAACACGGAAAGCAGCAGGAAAATACTTTGCCATCCATATGTATCATTCAGCCATCCGGACAGCGTCGGCGCAATCGCGGGCGCAAAACTGACGGCAAGTCCCACGATTCCCATTGCAAAGCCGCGTCGGCTTAAGGGCGCAAGCTCGAGGACGATCACATTCAAAAGCGGGAACAGTATCCCGGTTCCTACCGCCTGCAATACACGTCCCGAAAGCAGCATGGCAAAATTTCCGGAAAAGAGCGCCAGCAGGGAACCGGTGAAAAAAAACGACATACAGGTGTAAAACAACTGGCGCGTAGAAAACCTTCCGATCAAAAAAGAAGTTGTCGGCACCATTATTCCAATCACGAGAAGATAAATTGTCGTGAGCCATTGCCCAAGGCCTACCGATATCCCAAGGTCGGCAACGATCTTCGGCAGCGCGGACGTAAGGAGCGTCTGGGTAAGCGAACCCACAAACGTTCCCACTAAAATAATCATAATGGTCGGCATATATTTTTTATCCACTCCCATGCGTCCGCGCTCCTTTTCTCAACTTTTCCCGGCCTCCGCCTCCCGATTCCTGCCAAATTCCAGGCTTCGCCCTGCGGGGCCATACCGCCGCCGTTTCTTGCTTTCACCCACCGGCGGATTTGACCTTCCAGACAAAAGTAGTTGCGCGCGCAACTACTTTTGCTGACAGAAATAATGCTACCTCTATCGGTCCCCTTTGTCAATAGCACCGCCCGAACTTTGCCTTTCCCGTGTAAAAAAAGTCGGCCCCGTGCCTATTCGATGGATTTCATCGACTCCACCATATCGATCTTTTTCAGTTTAAAATGCAGTACGAAGTTCACAATGAAAGTGAACGCCATGGTAAGCGCGCCCGCATACAAAAATGCCGTCCATGGAATTTCCGGCGCAAACATTACGATATCCACTTCCGCCGTCCGTATCACAAATTTCTCAAGGAATATCCCCCCGACAAGCCCCGCCAGCATACCGATCACCGCCGAAATATTATTTTCACGGTAAATATATGCCGACACTTCCTTATCGTAAAAACCAAGCACCTTGATGGTCGCTAGCTCGCGGATACGTTCCGTCACATTGATGTTCACAAGGTTATACATCACGATAAACGCAAGCAGTCCCGCCGACATAATCAGCACAAGTACGATGCTTCCGAGGCTGTCCGCAATATCGGAGAACTGCGTCACCGAACTTTCAGCATAGGAAATCCCCTGAATATTATCATACCCGAGAATCGTCTCGGAAAGGCGGCTCAGGTCCGCGCCCTCCTCCGTATTGAACAGGAAGGTGTTTACCACAGGCTCCGCACCGAAAACCTGCTGGTAATATGCGGGGGACATATATACATAATTCATTGCATAGTTTTCCGTAATGCCGGAAACGCGCACCTCCGCTTTATCCCCATCCGCGTTTTCAAGGGTAAAGGTGCTTCCTAGCTTAAGGCCCAAAAGCTTGGCAAGTTTCTCGTTCACCACCGCACCGTCATCTGAAAGCGAAAGAGGAATATGCTCTTCCCGTGTGCGCAGCGTTATATAGTCCCCGAGTTGATCCGGGGCCTCGGGCACGAATGCGGTTACGCTCGCTTTGTTTTTACCGGCCTCGGCGTCCATCCCCTGGTAGAGGAGCATCATATCCTTTGCAACTCCCGGCGTTTCCGCAAGCCGCTGCCGTACAGTCCCGGTCTCCTCCGGCGTAATATCGTTGCTCATCGCGCCCATCGCATCATAGATAAAAATTTCACCGAACTGTTTGGGGACGATGGCTCCCACAGAATACTGGAGACCGAAGCCGGTCAGCATCAGCGCCGTGCAGCCCGCAATACCCACAACGGTCATCAACACGCGCTTTTTATACCGGAACAGGTTTCGTACCGTCACCTTTTGTGTAAAATTCAGTTTATTCCACAGCCACGTCCATTTTTCAAGCAGTACCCGCTTTCCGGAAGGCGGCGACTTGGGCCGCATCAGCTGTGCGGGCTGCTCCTTGAGTTCTGCATATCCCGCAGCCCATGCCGAAATTCCGGTCACCAAAATCGCGGCCGCCGTACACCAAACGGCATAATCCCAGCGGAACGGCGTGATCGGTTCGGGCATGAAATAGCGAATTTGATAAGCATGGATGATCGTCGTCGGAAACAACGTGAAACCAACCAGCAGGCCCGCGATGCTGCCAACGAGGCTTGCCGCAATCGCATACCAGAGATATTTTGCCATGATCGCACGGTTCGTATAACCAAGCGCTTTCAAGGTGCCGATCTGCGTACGCTGTTCTTCCACCATGCGCGTCATTGTCGTCAGGCATACGAGCGCCGCCACAAGGATAAAAAATACCGGGAACACCTGCGCGACCGCGTCGACCTTCTCCGCGTCGTCCTGATAACTGGAATAACCGGGATTATCGTCCCTATCCCATACATACCAGACCGGCTTTTGCACGTCCGCAAGCTGCGCTTCCGCATCGGCGATCTCCCGGCGGGCATCCTCCAGTTTTTCGTCCGATTCCCGCCTCCCCTCGTCGTAGTCGGCGCGCGCCTGATCGAGCGCCGTCTGTCCGTCCGTAAGCTGCTGCTCCGCGTCGGCAAGCGCTTGGGCTCCTGTCTTTTTTTGCATCGCGAGCTCTGCCCGGCCCGCGGCGAGTTCCGCCGTTCCCGCGTCAAGCTGTGCCTTCGTACCGTCAAGCTCCTGCTGCGCACCGTCAAGCTCCGCCTTCGCGGTGTCAAGCGTATATTTGGATTCGTCTAATTTCTGCTGCGCGCCGTCAAGCTGGGCGTAGCCGTCCGAAATACCCTGTTCGAGCTGGGCAAGTCCCTCTTTTGCGGGCGCGAGCTGCTGCTCCTGCGTATCAAGGTAACTGTTTACACCATCCACAACCTGATGAAGCCCCGACTCCAGCAGGCCCTTCACCGGGCTTTCCGGCGGTGCAAGTACATACTGCTCCAGCATTCCTTTCGCCGTGACCCCGGACGGCAACGTCCCCGGCGGGATCATTGCGTCAAGCGCCCCCGCCCCATCGATCACGGCGGCAACATCCGGCGGCAGCTGCGAGAGGTCCGGCACCGAATCATTTTCATAGACAGCTGTCACATGGGAAATCCCGGCGACAAGACTCCTGCCCCCGCTGATCTGCGCCTGTCCGTCCTCCACTTGCTTTTTCAGGGTATCGCGCTGCTTCTCAAGGCTGTGCAGCTCTTCAAGCGCTGCCGTTTTCCGGGCCTCAAAATCGGCGAGACCCTGCGTATATTCCTGCAATCCGTCTTCATACCGCCGCATACCGTCTTCATACTCCGCAAGCCCCGCCTCATACTGCGCCCGCCCGTCCGCAAGCGTTTGCCGCGCCGCATCGAGCCTCTCCTGCGCGGCGGATATCTGCGTATCGTATTCATTTCTGCTCTTATCAAGCTCGGCGCGGCCGTCCAAAAGCTCCGCCTGTGCATCATCGATCTTCTGCTGCGCATCCGCAAGCTCTGTGCGCTGCTGCTGCTCACCGTCCGCGAGTTCTCTCTTGGCATCACCGATCTTCTCCTGCGCCTCGCTTACGATCTCATCATAACGTCCCTGTTCCCGGACATCCGCAATCTGTTCAAACCGTTTGACAGCCTGGTCCACTTCGTCCTGATAGGGCTGCTCAAAAGGCGAAAGCCCCTGCGTGGAATAAAGCGTCAGGTAAACGTCCGTATATACGTCAAGCTTAAAGTCGCCCGCCGGGATCATCATGAACGTATCGATTTCCCCGTCGCCGATCTGCGTCTTGCCGCGGTCAAAAGAAATATACTGCGGCGATTCCACGATCCCAACGATGGTAAAGGTATCCTGCACGAGGGTATCGCCGATCTTTTCGTCTTCTTTTCCTGCAATAAGCTTTATAGTGTTCCCGATCTGAAATTCTTCGGGAGAATGGATGTTTTTTTCTACGACGCATTCGCCCGCTCTTTCGGGCAAACGGCCTTCCTGTAGGACAGGCTTATTGAGTGCGTCCGGGTTTTTGAGATTTTCCGTATCAAGTGAAAGCACCTTCACGATCGTATCGGCCCGGTCCCCCACGTCCACAAACGCATCTATGGAATAGGCGGGCATCATTGCCCGGATACCGTTGTCTTCACGGACCGCGGCAAGGTCATTGTCGCTGAACCCGTAAGTCGAGACGAGATGCACATCTGCAAGCGCGGTATCCTCGTAATAGCGCTCCATTGTAAGCTTCATGTCCGGGCAGCTCGCCTTAACCCCGGCAAAAAAGCCGACGCCAAGCGCCACAATGCCCAATATGGAAAAGAAACGGTTACGGCTTCTCCATATTTCGCGCAGCGTTTCCTTGACTAGCTTTGACTTCATATGCCTACCACTCTATTTCTTCTACCGGGGTCGGATGATCGTTCAGCCTCACATCCATGACCTTGCTGTTTTTAAGCGTGATAACTCGGTCCGCCATCGGCGTAATCGCATGGTTATGCGTGATGACCACGACAGTCATATGGTCCCGCCTGCACGTATCCTGCAAAAGCTTGAGGATCGTTTTGCCCGTATCGGAATCAAGCGCCCCCGTCGGCTCGTCGCACAGCAGCAGCTTGGGATTTTTGGCAAGGGCGCGCGCAATTGAGACACGCTGCTGTTCGCCGCCCGAGAGCTGCGCCGGAAAATTGTTCATACGTTCCGCAAGCCCAACCTCCCGCAGAGCTGTTTCCGCATCCTTCGGCTCGCGGCATATCTGCGTCGCAAGCTCCACATTTTCCTTGGCCGTCAGGTTCTGTACAAGATTATAAAACTGGAATACGAATCCGATATCAAACCGCCGGTATTCCGTCAGCTCCTTCGGCGAATAGCGGCTGACCTCGCAGCCGTCCACAAGAATGGTCCCTTCATCGCATTGGTCCATCCCGCCGAGAATATTGAGGACCGTTGTTTTTCCGGCTCCGGAAGAACCGACGATAACGGCAAACTCTCCTTTTTCGATCTCAAAGGAAACTCCGTCCGATGCTGTGATCGTCACTTCGCCCATTCGGTACCTTTTGTATACGTCTTTTACCTGCACAAAGCTTCCCATTGCTATTACCGCCTGTACTTTATCGCTGTTTTTATTATATCACAAACTCATAATAGTGAGGCTTTATGAATTGATTGTGTATAAATTACCCTTGATAAGTAATATACCCGTTTTCCATCCTAAAAGACATTTATTTCCTTACTTTTTCCAGCGGAAAACAGATTTACAAGTAAAAATTTGTATGATATAATAATGCGCATATGGGGCATTAGCGCAGCTGGCTAGCGCACCACACTGGCAGTGTGGGGGTCACCGGTTCGAATCCGGTATGCTCCACCACAACAAGAAAATCCGAACCCTTTACCTATCGGTGGCGGGATCGGATTTTTGTTATTGTTCTGTCTACTCATACATAGAGCGCCATCACCATGTATTTCCAAGAATTGTATTTCTATAAGTATATTAACAATATTAACAGGAAATATTTATCGTAATATATCCTCAGGCGCTCTGAAAAAGTCGTCAAAAGTACAAGAATATATCTCCTGTAACCCGACAAGCAGATTAACAGGAATATTCAATTCACAAGTTTCTATACGAGAATATACATTCCTGTTAATTTCAATTCCCATGAGATTTAACTTTGCGACAAGCTGATCTTGTGTATAACCGTTTACTTTTCTAAGGGCGCGCAGCGTATAGCCCATATTACTATTCTTTAATTTTTGCATACGCCAATCACTTCCATAAAAAATGCTCAAATAGTTGAGTAGATTATGTAATTATAGGTTACAAATGAAATACAAAGGCTCAAAATACTGAGCGAACTCGTAAAATGGTTGATAAAGGAGTGATATTTTTATGCAAAATGCGGAATCATGGATACAAAGCGACTTAAAACGCTGGGAAAAAATATGCCGGGTGGAGGGAGCAATATTTGACGAAGATGAATTATGGCAAATTTATTTTGAATTACAAATGCATTCAAAGAAAAAGGCTGAGTATAATCTTTTAATAGCATTGCTCATAACGGAATATCAAAAAGAGCCGGATTTTCCAATAGAATTCAGATAGTTAGTTTCCTTAATCAAAAAGTGACGGCGGCATTCTTTGGCGGCGCCAGCCTTATAGGTCCCTCTTTGTTTCGATTTTCCTTAATCCCGATTCATCTGTCTGAATCCTGTTTATTAGGTAGCAATACAATAAATTCGAGCCACAGGTTGTGTAGGCAAGCGCTATCCTGTATAAAGCAAGAGAGGAAAAACAATGGAAAAATATGATGTTGTGATTATTGGCGCCGGGCCGGCCGGGTTCACGGCCGCTTACGCATTAAAGGCGGGAAACAAACGGGTCGCCCTGGTAGAAGAGGACCTTTGGGGCGGCACCTGCCCAAACAGAGGCTGCGACCCAAAAAAAGTCTTTGTTTCCGGAATGGAGGCCGCAGAACGCAGCAACCAACTGGCGGGCAGGGGACTCGTTCCCGTCAGGTCTATCCGCTGGCCGGAGCTTGCTGCATTTAAACGCACCTTCACCGACCCTTTCCCCGGAGCATTCAGGAAAAAATTGCAGAGCCGCGGTATAGGAACGATCAGCGGAAGCGCAAAATTCCTAAATCCCCGGCAAATCGAGGCGGGCGGGAAAATAATCGAGGCGAACGCCTTTATTATCGCGACCGGACAGCGTCCGGGCATCCTCGACATCGAAGGAAAAGGCTATCTGAAAACGAGCACTGACTTTCTCGATCTGGCGGAACTGCCTCCCTCCATGACCTTCCTCGGCGCCGGGTATATCGCTTTAGAGCTTGCTTCGATTGCCAATGCCGCCGGAAGCGCAGTAACCATTATACATCACAACGACCGCCCGCTGAAAAGCTTCGACAAGGACCTTGTTTCAGATATGGTCAGGACATTCAGTAAAAAGGGCATCCTCTTTGTTTTCAATACGGATATCCGGGAAGTAAGCTGCCGGGACGGCCGGTTCTTAGTGAGCGGCAACCGTTATTCTGAAAAAACCGATTATGTTGTCTGCGCTACCGGACGGATCCCCAATGTCGAAAATCTGGCGCTCGAGAACGCGGGGATCGAATACGGCAGGCGAGGCATTGCCGTAAATGAATATCTGCAGACAACAAACCCATCCGTCTTCGCGTGCGGCGATGTCGTCGATAAAAAACAGCCCAGGCTGACCTCCGTGGCAACCTTTGAAGGCAATTACGCGGCGGCTAAAATCCTCGGCGCCGCCGCCCACAAGATCGCCTATCCTCCTGCCGTTTCCGTCGTATACGGCAGTCCAAAGCTGGCTCAGGCCGGTATAACGGCGGACGAAGCGGCGGCGGCGCCGGAACGGTACAGGGTCAGGGAAGTGGATATGACCAGTTGGTTCACTTACCGCCGGATGAATGAGCCTATTTCAAAGGCAAAGCTTGTCTACGAAGGCGAACGGCTGAAGGGCGCCTGTGTTTTGAATAACGAGGCCGACGATCTGGTCAACTATTTGGCGCTTCTGATCCAAAAAGGGATCGGCCGCGAAGAAGCAGAGCATATGATGTTAGGCTCGCCGACAATCGCCAGCGATCTCCGCTACCTCGTTTAGGTACGTGCAATTCGCCCTGTTTTGGACAAAAGGGCGGATACCGGCAGAAGGATTCCTCCCGCCGCAGCCCTAAATCTTGACATACTTTTTCCCCTTCTGTTATGATGACTTTCGGAGGCAAAAATATGATTGGCTTGATCGACGGGGGCGGCGGGATGCGCGGCGTCTATACCGCGGGTATTTACGACCGCATGCTGGATGAAAATGCAAAAATCGATTACGGGATCGGCGTATCCGCCGGGGCCGCCAATATGATTACCTATCTGGCGGGCCAGCACGGGCGAACGCTTACCTTCTTCGCGGACTATACCTTCCGCAGGGAATATATGAGTGCCGGCAACTGGCTCAGGGACCGGAATTACCTGAATCTCAATTATATTTACACCACGCTCACGAACCGTGGGGGCGAAAACCCTCTCGATTACGAGGCGTTCGCAAAAACTTCCTGCCCTTTTTTTATCGTGGCAACGGATGCGCAGACAGGAAAGGCGCACTATTTCACGCGCGGCGATATTGCGCAGGACAACTATGACGTCCTGAAGGCATCCTGTGCGATTCCGGCGGCGTGCAAGCCGTATCCGGTGAACGGCAGACTGTATTTCGACGGCGGCGTCGCTGAGCCGATCCCCTATCAAAAAGCTTTCGACGACGGCTGCGATAAGGTCATCGTGCTGATTACACGGCGGGAAGATTATGTGAAGCCAAAACAAAAAAATATGCGTTTACTCGGCTGGATGCTGAAAAAATACCCGGAAATTGTGGACAGGATCGCGCACCGCCATGAGGCATACAACCGGTCCATCGGGGAACTCAGGGAACTTGTACGGCAGGGCCGCGCGCTTCTCGTCGCACCTGCGGACGACTGCGGCGTCAATACCTTCACAAAGGACAGGGAGGCATTTGTGCGCTTGTATGGCAAGGGCTATGAAGACGGCCGGAAAGTGGCGGACTTTATACGGGACAACAGCTGAAATAAAAAGAACCCCGAAGGGTTCTTTTTATTTCAGGAAAACTGTTATTGGAACAGCGCTGCCAACCGGTCCCAGAAGGTCTCGTTTTCTTCTTCCGTTTCCTGTGGTTCCGGTTCCCCGGGTTTCTCGATTCCCCCGCATTGCAGCACAAACTGCACGAACTCCGTATCCGTATTTTGAGCCGACGTAAAGGAAACCGGATCAAAATCCGAAGGCATATACTCCTCCTTCATCTTATCGACCTCCTTTTGGATCATGCCGGGCATACCCGCGATTTCGCCGCTCATGGTACTGGTGCCATCGTGCAGTTCCCCCACGCCGTCATTTAATTCTCCTACTCCGCTGCTGAAGGTGGAAAGCCCCGCATGGAAGGAATTGTAGCCCGCGGAAAGCCCGGTCACCCCATCCAGATACGCAACAAGCCCGTCATGGAATCTGGTATAGTTTCCAGCCAGATCCTTAAGCCCCGACGCCAATTCACCGAGCTGCCCGAGTCCGTCCAGCTGTGAGAGCACCCCGCCTGCCTGCGCGGCCAGCGTGTCCAACGTATCCGCAATTGTATTGACCGAACCGGTCAGCGTATCCGCTGTGGTCCCCACCGCTGCAAACGCCGTCTTTACCTGGGCATAGGTCCCTTTCGCAGCCTGCGCCGCCTGATACTGCGCCGCAAGACGGGTTACCACGTCTTTCTGAGCATCCGTGAGACCAGACCCATCGGCAAGCAGGCCGTCGATCTCCTGCTGGGATATGTTTGCGCCCGGAATTCCCTGCATTGCGTTATCGAGCGCGGAAAAGGCTGTATTAAAGCCTTTTTTCATCTGCCCGAGGCCGCCGGATACCCCGCGCAGACCGTCTGCCAGTTGTTTAAGCCCCGAGGGAAGCTGCACGGCCTGGCTAAGGTCGATCCCCCCCTCCGCATCGAGCGCGGCG
This sequence comes from Christensenella minuta, assembly GCF_003628755.1. Lineage (NCBI taxonomy): Bacteria > Bacillati > Bacillota > Clostridia > Christensenellales > Christensenellaceae > Christensenella > Christensenella minuta. The sequence continues at coordinate 1,381,289 of NZ_CP029256.1, forward strand.
GCGATTTGCCCGAGCGCGCTGTTGATCTGATCTGACGCGTTTTCAAGCTGGCCTGCCTTGCCGCTCAATTGCGCGAGCCCGTCCCTGATCCCGTCTGAACCATTCACGAGGCTGCTTGCCCCGGACGTCATCTGTTTCGTCCCGCTTCTGAGCTCGGCCACGCCTTCATTGAGCTGGCCGATCGCCTCCGGCAGCTGCTCAAGCTCGCCCAGTTGGTCCTCCATATCCGGGAATTCCATGCTCATGGAATAAGGGACTGCAGAAATAGAGATTCCCGTCATTGTAAAATCCGCCACATCCGCTTTCAGGATAAAATCCGCATCCTGCCCCGGAAGGACGGTATAGGCAATTACCTTATCCTTGCCCGCGCTTGCGGGCGTTCCGTCCGGCGCGCCGATATTGGAACATTTATCCGTATCGAGCGTTACCGTAATCTGGAGCATATAATTATCATAAAAGGTCGCGTCCGCCCGGTCGTTTTTCGCGGATACGATTCTTATTTCCAACGCGCCGCTTTTTCCGGCGACCTCCTCCGGTTCCAGCTTCTTTCCGTCAAGATAATATTCGATGGTAAAATCCCACGGAAGGTCTGTGCTTTTCATGTTGCCCTGATAGTAATAATTTTCTTCGCTTGCGGTAAACGAAACGGCATTTCCCTCCTGCGTCAGGGAGTCGCTGTTGGTCAAATTCACTACCGATTCATAGTCCCCGTAATCGGTCACGTTCCCGCCCTTCGCAAGCGCAAAGTGATTGACCGCATAAATGGCGCGGACGCCTCCATTTGCGGAAAGCGTGGCATAGACTACCTCGTCTTTCCCCTCTATTTCCGCGGCTCCGTTTGCGCCCGTCTCCACCGTTCGGGAGGCCTCCTGCGCCCGTGCGCCGTCCGCTTCGCCGGACGACGAGGCCAGCCCGATGGTCGTGACCGCAACCAGGCACACGGTCAGGCAGACCGTAATTAGATGCCTTAACTTTATTTTTATCTTCTTCTGATTGTCTCTCATTTCGCTTTACTCCTATCGATCAGAAAACCGGCCTTATAGGTCGTCTTTGCAATTGCTTTGTCAAATATCCTCAAAAGCGCGGGCAGGAAACAGATCACCATGAAGAGGGACAGCAGCGTTCCGCGCCCCAGCAGCAAGCCGATATCGGATACCGCGGGGTTGGATGAGGTCGCGTACAGGGTGAAGCCCGCCGTTGCAAGCGTCGCTGCGGAGACCAAGATCGATTTGAACGAATCCCCCATCGCCTGATGCATCGCCTCTTTCTGCGGCATGGCCTTCCTGTTCCGCATATACGTCGTGGTTAATAAAATGGCGTAATCCACCGTCGCCCCAAGCTGTACCGTATTGAGCACCAGGTAGCCGATGAAGTTGATGGACGTTCCGGTGAAATACGGAATTGCCAAATTGATCCAGATACCCGCCTCGATCGTCAGCAAAAGGAGGAACGGTAAGGTGCCCGATTTGAAGGTGACCAGCAACACGAGGAAGATCGCGATTACCGCCAGAATGGTGACAAACCGGTTGTCCTCCTGCACCACGTTCTTCATATCGTAAAGATTCGCGCTCTCCCCGACCGAATATACGGTGTCGCCGTAATAGGACCGGGCGACCGCCATGATTTCTTCCACCGTGCCGAACGCCGCGTCGCCCTCCGCCGGCGTATCGGTATAGACCACAATACGGGCATAGTGATCCGAATAGAACTGCCCTGTCACGTCTTCTCCCAAAAATTCCGGCGGATAGGCCGCGCCCACCATATTGGCATACGATACGACCGCCGTTACATGGTTAAGGTCACCGAGCTCCCCTCCCATCGCGAACTCCTTCGAGACGTCGCCCCGCGGCACAAGCAGCGCCATAATGGTAGACTGCCCGAACTCTTCCTGGATTTCCTCTTTTGCGCGTCCGCTTTCACTCGCCTGGGCGGCACTGCTGTTGCCGTAGACAAAGCCTGTCTGCCCCTGCCCAAGGAAAGCGGGAACGACGACGAGGATCACCAGGATCAGCGCCGGAACGGCAAGCTTCGAGAATACCTTGTTTACATTTTTAAAATTCGGCATCAGCCGCCTGTGCCGTGTTTTGTCGATCAGCCTCACGGTGCACAGCGTAAGCGCGGGCAGGAAGACCATCGTCGTCACAAAGCTCAAGACGATCCCTTTGGCAAGATTCCAGCCAAGGTCCGCCCCGATCTGGAAGTCCATAAACGTCAACGCCAGAAAGCCGAATAAAGTAGTCGCTGCACTGGCTGCAATGGTCGACGCCGACTCCTTTACGGCGTGGCGCATCGCCTCGTTCACATCACCGTATTTTTTCCGGTTGTCGGCAAAGCTGTGCAGCAGAAAAATAGCATAATCCAGCGAAACCGCAAGCTGCAGGATCGGGCTTACGGAGTTGGTCATGAAGGAGACTTCTCCGAAAAAAATATTGGTTCCCATATTGATTAGAATGGAAATGCCAATGGTCAGGATAAAGAGCAGCGGCTCGATCCATGAAGAAGAAGATAAAATCAGGATAGCAATGATGATGGGCAACAGGATCGCCATTGCGTTCCCAACCTCCGCGCCTGTCGCCTGCTGCATGGTTGCAAGGTCGGGCGATTCGCCGGCAAGCGCGCCGTCCTCCCCGATCAGCTCCCGGATCGCATCCGAGGCCTCCTGCTCCATCCCGTCCGCGATCGTGACGGTATAAAGGGCGTTTCCGTTCTTGTAATAGCCCTGAACCGTATCTGCGTCCGCTGTCTCGAGCGGTTGTTTGAGGTCTGCCACATCGTCGAGCCACAGTACGCTGTCGACCCCGGAAACCTCCGCAAGCTTCTGTTTATACGCAAGCGCTTCCTCGATGGAAACGTCTTTTACCATAACGCTGGCGTTCGGCATATCGGCGTCGAATTCTTCCTGCATAATCTCCAGCGCTTTTGTCGACTGTGCTTCCGGCGGCAGATAGTCCACCATATTGTAATTTACAGCCACAAACGACTGCAATACCGCGCATATCGCCGCTGCTGCAATAAACAGCGCAAGAATCGCCTTTTTGTGCTTCACTACCAAGTTTGCCAATCCGCTCATGATGTCCTCCACAACGCCCTGTTGCAATATCGTATGTTCTGTATTATAATCAACACAATGTTGGATTACAACCGACAATCCGCGGGGAAATGTCGATTGCGCAACACAAAATATAAAAACGTTGGATTTTTACAATAAATTCAAAATCAGGGTAGGCAATGGAAACTAAAAAAGTAGACAGAAGGGTAAAATATACGATTGAAATGCTCAAGGGCGCTTTGGTGGAGGCAATGCAAAAAGAGCATATCTCCAAAATATCTGTAAAATCATTGTGCGAGCTTGCCGATATCAACCGCAGCACTTTTTACGCGCATTTCCGCGACCAGTACGACCTGCTTCACCATATTGAACAGGAAGTGCTCGACAATATTACAAGGCAGCTTGAACGGCAAGATTTTGATGGGAAGGGGCCCATTTCTTTCCAGGTCCTGAATCTTATCCTCAAATATGTGCGCCAGAACGCTTCCCTGTTCAAGGCCCTTCTGAGCGACAACTGTGAGCCGGACATCCAGCGGGAGATTATGAAGCTTCCCGATATCATTTCCGTCCAGATTTACGAAGGCCTTGACGAGCGCGCCAAGGACTACCTTTCCGTTTTCGGCATCACCGGCTGCGTAAGCGTCCTGCAAAAATGGCTGCAGGACGGCATGCCGGAGTCTACCGGGCAGATATCCGAACTTATTTTACAGGTCTTATACCACGGCATCGCAGATTTTTCATGGACGGCCCGGCGGTAAACGGGTCCCTTCCGGGTGGAAATCCCCGAAATATTTACACTTCGCAATAAATCCGTTATAATGATCGGTAGAATGAATATATTACCCCCTATGTATTATTAAGATCGGAAAAGGGCATCTATGCGAAAGCCGAAAAAAATATTTGTCGTTTCACTTATCATTATCGTCGTTATCGCCATTGTAGCGGTCTCTTTGATGTTCTTTTACGCCAGTACCGTGCGCCGGATTCTGGATGAGGAAAACACCTCTTATTTACAGGAGGTTACCCAGCAGGAAGCGGCGATCATCGATACGCAGGTACAGGGCGACATTTCTACCCTTGAGGCGGTCGCCACCATATTTGGAAACGATTATACGCCCAGCCTGTCTTCCGGCCGGTCGATGGATATCCTGCAGGACCTTCAGGTTCAGAACGGTTTCAAGAGGATGGGGATCATCTATCCCGACGGAACGGCGTTGACCACGGACGGCGGAACGTATAACTTTTCCGACCGTGGATACTTCAAGAAAGCGCTGGCGGAAATTTCAAATATCTCCGATACGTTCGCCGATATTGTAGACGGAGAGAATATCAACGTATATGCGGTTCCCGTTTACAGCGGCAACGGGGCGCAGGTGGAATGCGTGCTGTTTGCCACTATTTCGACTGCTGTATTTGAAGATAAAATTTCCGTCTCGACGTTCGGCGGACGCGGTTATTCTTATGTTGTCGACCAAGCAGGCAACAAGATTGCCGCTTCCCACCACGAGGACAGCATTACATTCGATAATATTTTTAATCTTCACGGCAGCACCGTGGAAGACCCGAACGGCGAGTTCCCCGCTATGCAGAAAAACATGGCCAAAGGCAAAAGCGGAGTTGTAAGCTACCTCAAACACGGCGAACCCTATTATATCAGTTATGCTCCGATCGGCGTAAATTCCTGGTATGTCGTTTCCGCCGTGCCGGCGTCCGTCGCCACGGCAAAAAGCTCTTACCTAATTACCCTCACAGGCTGGATGACCGGCGCCATCGTATGCACGGTTATCATTTTTCTGGTATATATTGTTTTATCACAGAACAAATCCCGGCGAAATCTCGAGCGGATCGCCTATGAGGATGAGCTGACAGGCTCTTTGAGCTGGATGAAATTCCGTGAAGAAGTAAAAAATATCCTGCGCGAGTATCCCGGCCGTTCCTTCGCAATGATTAATTTCGACATCAATAAATTCAAGATATTCAACCAGCTGTACGATTACCAGAACGGCAATATGCTGCTCCAGCATATCGCCGCGGTGCTGAAAAAGGATATGCGGGAGAACGAGCTTTTTACGCACACAGGCGCGGACGACTTCGATGTTTTGATCGAATATTCTTCCGACGAGGACATCATCGGCCGCATCCTGAAGTGGAACCAGAGAATCCGGGATTACGGCTTCGCCCGAAAACGGAAATATAACCTGCTCCTTTCCTACGGAATTTACAAAATCCAGAAGGACGATACCTATGTAACGCGGATGAACGACCGCAGCAAGATTGCCAAAAACAGCGTGAAGAGCAACGCCCATACCTTTTACGCATTCTACGATAATGTGATGAACCACGAAATGCTGCGCGAAAAAGAACTCGAAAACACGATGGACGCCGCGCTTGCAAATCATGAATTTGAAGTTTATTATCAGCCTAAATTTGATCTTAAAACGCAAAAACCAATTGCAGCGGAGGCGCTTGTGCGCTGGAAATCTCCGCAAAAAGGCTTTATGAGTCCGGGCTCGTTCATACCCGTATTTGAACGCAACGGGTTTATCACCAAGCTCGACCTGTATGTATTTGAGGAAGCCTGCGCGGCCCTCCACCGCTGGATCGAACGCGGATATCCGGCGATCCCGGTTTCGGTCAATTTCTCGCGCCTCAATATGTACGATGATAATTTTATCCAAAACCTGAAGGGCATCGTCCGGAAATACGGCATCTCCACCGATTTATTGGAGATCGAGCTCACCGAGAGCGCTCTCGTGTACAACGACGAACTGGTCGTCCGGCGAATGAACGAACTGCGGGAAGCCGGCTTCTGTATCTCGATCGACGATTTCGGCACCGGATATTCCTCGCTCAATCTCTTGCGCACCCTGCCGGTCAATGTAATCAAGCTCGATAAGCGTTTCTTCACGCTGAAATTTGATTCCGAACGCGAGCGCGTCATCATCACGAGCATCGTCAGTATGGCGCAGCAGCTTGGAATCACCGTTGTTGCGGAGGGCGTCGAAACAAAGGCACAGGCCGATTTTCTCAAAGACGTTGGAAGGAGTATTATTGTACAGGGTTTCCTGTACGCGCGGCCCATGCCGGAGGAGGACCTCCTGCGGCTGCTTACCGGCGGCAAATAATTTTCCAGCGGAACAAAGGGCAGCTCCGTTTTCCGGAGCTGCCCTTTGTTGACTGTTCGTCTTTTTCTACTGCAAATCCTCATAAAAAACGGTCTCGCCGAGCGGCTTGCGTACTTTCCCATGCCGTTCCGGGCTCTGCGGCTCGCCGTCCGCATAACCAACCGCAAGCAGGTTCACAATCTCAAGATGCCCGGGAATATCAAATTCCGCACGCAGTACGCCGGGATCAAACCAGCAGATCCAGAGCGTCCCCAGACCGAGCTCCGTTGCCTGCATCATCATATGGTCTGTCACAATACTCGCGTCGATATCGGTCAGTTTCTTTCCGTCATACGGGCGTTTCCAGGTTTCCCCCGTATCGCTGCATACGATGATGACACACGGCGCGCCATAAAAACGTGCGGCTTTGCCCACCTTTTCAAGCCCCTCTTTGCTCTGCACTACGATCAGGCGCTGGGGCTGTTTATTGGCCCCCGTGGGCGCAACCCGCCCCACCCCGAGTATTTGATCTAGCTTTTCACGTTCTACCGGCGCTTCCTTGTAGCTGCGCACCGAATATCTCTTTTTGGCAAGTTCCAGAAAACTCATAATATGATATGCCTCCTCACCGCCTGCTGTTTTCCCGGCGGCCTTATCTTACCACGACGCTTTTCCTTCCTTTCAGGACCGTATTATCCGCGCCTGGTTTCTTCCAACACCTCGTTCGCAAACACTGCGGCATGCCGTGCCGCTTCCCCGCTTTTCGCCTGCCCGCCCGTACAGTGGAATTCATGCTCCAGCACGCGCAACCCCTGCTTATCCAGCGCTTTTTTGATCTTCGCATACGCGCCGTTCGGATTTGCCGTGGTGCTGAATACCGCCACGCATCCGACATGCTCCGGGGAAAGCGTTTTAATAAACTTTTTCAGCTTGCCTGCAATGCCTCCCGCATACAGCGCACCGCCGAGAAACAGAATGTCCGCGCGCACCGCATCCGCGCCTTCCACGCTTCCGGCCTTTACGCCGGCTTCGGCGGCAATTACATCTGCAACCGCCTTTGTGTTTCCCGATTTTGAAAAGTACCGTACCTCTACCATATCCGCCACCTCCTGTTTCTTCTATTATACCATGCTTCGCGCTGTTCCAAGCTGAATTATATGTGAATTTTACTGCGTTTTCCGGCAGACGGCAAAAAGGCCGGCCGGAGAATCCTCCGGTCCGGCCCTATCATAGCTTTCCCTGCCGCGTCAGCAGGTGTTAATAAGATTTCGCGAAATACATCATTTTCTTTGCGGGTTTTCCGCAATGCACGCATACATTGCCAAGGTCTTTCTGCTCAAACGGCGCGCAGCGCGTCGTTACGCCGGTTTTCTCCTTGATCGCTTCCTCGCACTCCGTCTCGCCGCACCACATTGCGCGCACGAAGCCGCGTCCTTCCTCGATGCCCTGCATAAATTCTTCCCAATTATGCGCGTCGAAGGTACGCTCTTCCCGGTGCCTAAACGCGCTCTCGAACATGTTGTCGTGAATTTTACCGAGCAGCTGCCGCACGGTTTCTTCAATGTTTTCGAGCGGATAAGATTCCTTTTCACAGGTGTCCCTGCGCGCGAGCATGCACGCGCCCTTCTCGATATCGCGCGGACCGATCTCCAGCCGCACCGGAACGCCTTTCAGTTCCCATTCGTTAAACTTCCAGCCCGGACTCTGGTCGCGGTCGTCAAGCTCTGTGCGGATTCCCGCGCCTTTGAGCGCGTCGAAAAGCTCCTGCGCTTTTTCAAGGACGCCCTCTTTGTGCGCCGCTACGGGAACGATCACGCACTGAATGGGCGCAACACGCGGCGGCAGCTTCAGGCCGCGCTCGTCTCCGTGCACCATAATAATCCCGCCGATCATGCGGGTGGAAACGCCCCACGACGTCTGCCACGCATATTTCAGCTGCCCGTCCCGGTCGAGGAACTGGATATCAAACCCCTTTGCAAAATTCTGCCCGAGGTTATGGGACGTACCCATCTGGAGCGCTTTGCCGTCAAGCATCATCGCTTCCACGGTATAGGTGTGATCCGCGCCCGCAAACTTCTCCTTTTCACTCTTCTGTCCGGCAATCACCGGGATCGCAAGCACATTTTCCATAAACTCCCTGTATACGCCGAGCATCCGCACAGTCTCTTCCTCCGCCTCTTCCCGGGTTGCATGTACGGTATGTCCTTCCTGCCACAGGAATTCCGACGTGCGCAGGAAAGGACGCGTGCTCTTTTCCCACCGCAGAACATTGCACCACTGGTTCAGCAGCACAGGCAAATCCCGGTAGCTCTGCACCCATTTGGAATACATGGAACAAATGATCGTCTCGGACGTGGGACGGATGCACAGCGGCTCCGCCAGCTTTTCCGTTCCGCCCTGCGTGACCCATGCCACCTCGGGGGCAAATCCTTCCACATGCTCCGCTTCTTTTTCCAGCAGGTGCTTGGGAATCAGCAGCGGAAAATAGGCATTTTTATGCCCCGTTTCCTTGAAACGCGCATCGAGCTGGTTCTGGATCAGCTCCCATATCCCATAGCCGTACTGCTTGATGACCATACAGCCCTTGACCTCGGAATAATCGATCATATCCGCCATTTTGATGACGTCCGTATACCACCGCGAAAAATCTTCGTTCTGCGGCGTAATGTGTTCCACAAATCCGCCTGTTTGCTTTGCCATAATAGTCTCCTTCAAATATGTACTGAAACTCTATTAGTTTATCATCATGGCGCGTCTTTTTCAAGCGTACGCGCGCCTGCAGGCGACCTGTGCCGCTTTTATTTTCCAGCCCTGCGCCGCAGCAGCAGGATCACCGCCGCGGCGGCGGCCGCGCCCGCGATGACGGCAATGACGATCCACGGCGTCATATCCTTCGTATCCCCGGTCTGCGGCCCGTCTTCCTGCTTCGCTCCGTCATCCGCAGGAACGCTGCTTTCGGCCTGCTTCCTGTTCGCAAGCACATATTCGGAGCAATGTCTGAGGGTAAACGCCGCGTATCCGGCGCTGTCCACGTTTTGCGTACTGATATCGTCATAGCCCGTTCCGTTGAAATAATACAGGTACGTCTCTTCGCCCGCTCCAAACGGCGGCACGGCAAGCACGGATACCGTCGCTTTGCCGGGAAGCGCCCCGCTGTGCCCGAAGTTCAAAAACAACAGCTTCGTCCCCTGCGGAAATACCGCCGCGTTCTTCGCCGCCTCGCCGGGCGTATTGGAAAACGCAAGGCTCATATCCATTGCAGCCGCAATATCCGTACCGTGGAATACGAACCGTGCGACCACCTTCCCCGCATCATCCAGAACCGCAAAAATAATCGTCTTATCCTGTCCCTTGATCTGTTCAAAGATTTCTTGGGGAACGGCCGTTCCTTCCCCCACCGGGATCAGCAGCGCCTGCTGCGGACTGAGGGCGGACAAGGCTTCCTTTATTTTCCCGAGGTCGAGACCCCCCTCCCTCTTCGGCAATGAAACGATTTCCTTGCCCTCCGCGCCCGGTATCTGCGCTTCCTGCACGATGGTGACCGTTTTGCTCACCGACCTGGTATCGTCCGCTGTACTTGTCGCCGTGACCACAACCGTTCCCGTAGCTTTTGCGGTGAACAGCACCGCCGTTTCCCCGCTGCGTCCGGCCTCCGTCCGGATATCGATGCTGTCGAGATCGCCCGCATAGCTCCACCGGATCCCGGAAAATTCTTCTTCGTTTGGGGTGACCGCCGCCGCCGCGGAGAAATCCGCCGTCTGCCCGACCTCCAGGCAGACCGTATCCACACTGTCGATGCTGACGCTTTCCACGCCCATTTGTTCGGCAATATTATTCTGCCGCAGCAGGATGCTTTCCGCACTGCTCATTGTCGCAAACGTCCAGCAGGAAGGAATCCATCCCTGGTTTTTCACCGGGGTAACCGCGCCAATATCCCGCAGGTCGAATTTTTCCGGCAACTTTGTAACCGGATCGGCCGTCCTGCCCTGCGGCAGGATGCTGGTCTTGTTCTGGCCGCTATTGGATGCGCTGTCCGCCGCTGCCGCCGGAGCGGAAAGCTCTCCCGCACTCTCGAGCTGCGCCGCGCTGAATGCCCGGCCCGCTCCCCCCTGCGAGGAATCGTCCGTTCCGCCGCCTGCGCCGTCTGTAAACGCCTTGATACAGTTGTTTGCGGAATATTTCGCGGAAATATCGGTCCAGTCCCGTCCGTCGGTGCTAGTAAAACTCTGTCCGGCCTGCGCCCGCGCCCTGTCGGAACGGCCGGTGATCGGCATCTCAACCGCCGCGACGACGTCGCTTCCGTCCCGGTTTTGCAGCCGCACGGTCACGCTGAACTCTTCTCCTGCGCCGACGGGGAGCCCTTCGCCAAGCTCCACCGTATAATATCCCTTATATTTATGGGTTCCGCTCGCCACATGGCGCGTCTCCCCGTTCACCTCGAGATAAACGTCATAATCCTGATCCTCGTGCATGGAGTAAAACGACACAGCCTTCACGTCCTGCCTGTCCGCTGCCGTAAACACGTTTTTCGTATAAAGCACCTTGCCCCGCGAATATTGGCTGGGCTCGTAGAGGTTCGTATAGCCAAGCGGGTCGTACTGGTAAATATTATCGTAATCGTTCGCCGGATCGTCCACAAATACGGCGGCAGCGGGATTGGCGGACAAGTCCGCGCTATAATAGGAAATATAGAAAAAACCGTTCTGCCCCTTTTCCGTTCCATAATTATTTTTGGCGATGAACGCGCCGTCGCCCGCGGGCGTATACGGTTTTCCGTCCACGGTCACCGTGAATTGCTCCGCCGGGACTGTGTCGTCCCATCCGACCAGCGAGATCGCGTGTCCGCCCCCGGCCATATCCGCTTCCGGCTTGAAATAATACGAACCGGTCGCGTCGTAATACCCGCCTTCACCCTCTTGGTGGCGGATTCCGCAATAGATCGCCCCATAAGTATAGATCGCGTTTTTATAATGGAGCGTATCTTCCGCCGTCTTTTCCCGGTCTGGCAGCAGGATCGCCTGCCGCAGGTGGTAGCGCGCAGGAAGCTGATGGTAGGTAAACTCGCTCACATCGCCGCCAAATTCGTCCAGCATATACGGGTCGTCCTCTTCCAGCACCGGGCCGCTCCACCGCGCAAGATAGGCGAGCGCCATATAAATATCTCCGCCGGAAAGCACCCCGCCGCGTCCTTCGGCCGGCGTATAGCAATCCTCGGAGGAATCCGCGTTGAGCATTGCGTTTAGCATATTGTATTCGGAAAAGTCAAGGCCCTCTGCCGCCTGTTTGGAAACCGCCAGCGTATATTCTTTCGCGGAAAAATGCCCGCCCGGGCTTTTTACCACGGCATAATAATCCCCTTCGGCAAGCTCCGCCGTGATACGCTGGTCCCCCGCAAGCGCGCTTGCGGCGACCTCCGCGCCGCCGCTGCCGAGAAGCGTAAGCGAATAGGCCGCGCCTTCTTCGTCCGGCTGGAACAGCAAAAGTTCTATGGGCGTCGCATAGCTGTAATGGAATTTGTAATAATCCACATCCTCAGCGCTGTGGATCGTGGCCCGGATTTTGGAAGGGAAGGAAACGCTCGCCGCCGTCTCCTGCGTGTCGTTGGGCTCGTACGCGTCGCCCGCGCCTCCTGCCGTATAGGAAAAGCGCTGCACATCGCCCGGGGCAGTGCCGTCTTTATAGGTGCGGGCGTTGATGACCGTATCCCTGTCGATCATAACCGCTGCCGTAGCGCTCCCGGAATCCACCGTGCCCGCCGCGCCCTGCGCTGGAACGGTTCCATCCGTGGTATACAAAATCTTCTCGTCCTCCGCCGAGGCACGCAGGGTCACCTGCGTTCCCGCCGCGACCGTGCCCGGCGCGGGATCCGCCGTTACCGTTCCGCTCTTCTGCACGGTATAGGCCGCCGAAGCAGGCTCACTGCTTTTGAGGCCCGCCTTCCGCGCGCTTGCCAAAATCCTGCTGTCCTCCGCCAGCGTCAGTTTGTCCGCCGGATTATACAGCGAAGCGCCGGGGAGCTTCGGCGACGTTCCGTCCAGCGTATAGTAGATCTCCGCGTCCGCCGTTTCGCTCGAAAGCCCAAGCCGCGTGCCCGCCGGATATTCCCCGGCCGCGGGGCCGAAGGCAACCGGCTTGCATGCTGCCGGCATAAACCGCGCGTTACCGGACGCAACCGGATCATATTCTTCACCCGCCGTCACGTCGATAAACGCGACGCCCACGCCGTCGAACTCCTCCTGCGTAAGCACTCCGTCCGCCACCGCCTGCGCAATCGCTTCCCGAAGCGACACCGTTCCCGTATACGGGATGCGTTCCGTCATCCTTGCTTCCTTGTTTTTCAGGGTGAACATCAGCATATAATAAATCGTTTCCCCGCCCGCAGGCGCAGTATCGGCTATCCGGACCGTAGTATCCTCTTCTGCCGCGTAAAGGTCCCCCTCTTCCGGCGGATCACAATTTTCAAAAACCAGGGAAAGCTTCGCAGGACCCTCCTCCGCAAATGCGAACGACGCGCAGGAAAATACCGCGCTCACCGCTAAAACCACTGTCAATAACAGACATACCGTTCTTTTCATTTTATCTGCTCCGCCTCCATAGCCGTGCCTGTAGTGCACACCGTCAATTTTTATCCGGTATTATTATATCATGCCTGCAGTAAGCCCGCATTACCGGATGGGTAAAATTTAAAATATTTCACGGAATCCCATCCACGCATTTTTGTGTCGCAGCGCGCCGCCGTTATGAACCGGCAAATCCTGCGGACGCCTTTCGCCGTATTTTTTCAAGCGGCCCTCAAACGCTCTTGCTTTCGGCCCGGCGGCATCAGTTCTTCACTTGGCCGGACAGGGCGGCGGCGACTTCCCGCGTTGAAATTCCACTTCCGGTCCGGTATAATATTAACGATAAAAGATGAAGGGAGAAATGTGGATGTACCGGGCCGCGATCTGTGAAGACGATCCAACTGTATCAAAGGACCTGCATGGCCTTTGCCGCCAAATTTTATCAGAGAGTGGTATCTCTTTCGATATTACGGTTTTTTCCGGCCCTGAGGCCCTGCTCCGCATGCTGGAGAAAGACCCGGCGGCCTTCCATGTCCTGCTCCTTGATATCAAAATGGAGCCCATGAGCGGCCTCGAACTCGCACGCCGCCTGCGGGAGGCAGGCAACCGCGTCAGTATTATTTTTGCAACAGGATATGAGGAATACCTGCGGGAAGGCTATGACGTCCAGCCCGTGCATTTCCTTTTAAAACCAGTCACAAAGGCGGCGCTGCAAAAGGCGTTCGACACCGATCTCAAGCTTAACCATATCTCCAAAACGGTTTCGCTGGAATATGGAAGCAGACGTTTCTCTTTTGACGCAGACCATATTTTATATTTGGAGAGTCAGGACCACAATCTGCATGTCTGGCTGGAAAACGATATGCGTTCTTTTCGCATTCCGCTGCACCGAATGCAGGAGGCGCTCCCCGCAGGCCGGTTTTGCCGCTGCCATAACAGCTTTATTGTAAATCTATCATATATCCGGGAAATCACGCGCACGGAGGTTCGCCTTAATAACGGCAAAACGCTTCCGATCGGCCGCAATTATTCCCGCAGCCTGCAAAGCGCGTTCACCCGTTTTTTAAACCTCGGATAACTTTTCTTTTTCTGTCAGCCGCAGGGCGGTCTGCAGGCGAAACACGCCTCCGGAGCTGCTGATATCCAGAACTCCACCGTATTTTTTCGCGGTCTCTTCCATCAGGCGCATCCCATATCCGTGGGCGGCCGCATCCGCTTTGTCCGTCAGCGGCTTGCCCCTTCTGTCGCTTTTGACCTCTCCCGCGTATGGATTTTCGCAACGTATTGCAAGATAGTTTCCCTTTTTACTGATATTCAGGCAGATATACCGCTTCGCTGGATCGATAACCGTTTCGCATCCCCGCACCGCATTATCGAGCATATTCATCAGCAGACTGCTTAGATCGCTGTCGGCGATCCCGAGTTTTTGGGGCACGGCAGCGACCGCTTCAAACCGAATGCTTCCTTCCGCCGCCCGTGCCGCATAGCTTTGCAAAATGGCGTTGAGTAAAAAATTCCCCGTAAACCGCGTACGCATCATACCCGCTTCCTGTCCGTTCAAATCTTTCAGGTAGTTTCCAAGCCCTTCCACGTCCCCTTCCCGGTACAGAAAGTTCATTGCCGCCAGATGATTTTTTATCTCGTGCCGCATCGCGGCGTTCTCCCGCGCACTGCGCTCGATAGCGCGGTAGCTTCTGGAAATCAATTCGTTTTTCATGGCAAGCGCCTGCCGTCCGGCTTGCTCCCGGGCCGCCGCGCGCACCGCGCAAAAGACGGAAACGGCAATGCTTACGACCAGCAGGTAGGCCGTGAGCCAATAGATCAGTCCGCTATAATACCCGGCCGCCAGGTCCTCAAATTTCATATTGATATAAAAGGCAAAATAACTCCCGCAGGCAAGCGAAATGACGAAGGCGGCTGCGAGTACGGCTGCCGCACATAAGCTGAGTCTGCCAAAATACCGCCACATTCCGTATTTTCGGTTGAGCCATAGATAAACGACAATTAATATTGCCGGAAGAAATTCAAAAAAAGGATGATGGAAAACAGAGACCATTCCCTCTGGCAGGAAAATGATTCCCATCCCTTCCGTCATGCGGCAAAACAGCATGGCCAGCGCGGCAGCCGCGAGCAGGAGGAGGCTGAAATCCTTTTTTCGCATAAACAGGCTAAACAGAAACAAGCCGCACGCGGCCACAAAAACGCATCCGTAAATGCCCGCGCGTATCCCATAGTAGTTGGCATATGCATACGCCTGGCCGTCCTCGATCCATACGGAGGTTATAAAGGGGACCGGCGTCATATATTCTTCGTCCGTTCCCAAAAAGCGGTACCGCATAGCGAGCGGCTTACCTGCATAATCTTCGGGCAGATCGATCTCTACGGAAGCCGCCGGGCTTCCCGGCGCAATCCGCTCGGAATAAAGTTCCCGCCCGTCCAGTTCAAATGCAACTTCGCCCGCTGAAGACAGAAAAACCAGCTTTCCGTCCGCGGGCCCCTGCGGAAGCCGTGCGGAAAGCACGTAGGTATCTCCGCTGTCCAGGCCTTCGACGCTTCCGTAGGCATCGACGGGGCACGGCGTTTTTACGCCGTCTTCGCCAATCCGGTACGCTTCGTTCCACACGATATAGGACTGTGTTTGCCGGAAGTAGGTAAATGTAAATAAAAAGCCTGCTATCCCGGCACAAATCAAAACGAAGGCGAGTATCCCCATCCACAATGAGATATTTTTCCGTTTCATCGCTTTTTCCCTTTGTCCGTTCCATACATTGGCAAACATTCTGCCGCCGCCCGTTTCAAGCATCTCACATTTTATTCTTTCCGTCAAATCTTTTGCCGCTCCGTGCCGTTTACGGCCTGGAACCGGTTGTTTACGGCTTCGCTGTTGAATGCGCCGGAGCTTTCACAGTAAAATACAGGTAAGAGAAATTTTTCATTTTAAACGGAATAACACATATATCCATTGGGAAAGGCAATACCCGCGCAGTGCTGAGAAACAGCGGCACCGCGGATTTTGCAAGCCGCAAATGCAAAAGCCGCGGAAACTCCCGGCCGGA
The DNA here is from genome assembly GCF_003628755.1 of Christensenella minuta. Classification (NCBI taxonomy): domain Bacteria; kingdom Bacillati; phylum Bacillota; class Clostridia; order Christensenellales; family Christensenellaceae; genus Christensenella; species Christensenella minuta. The sequence continues at coordinate 1,397,058 of NZ_CP029256.1, forward strand.
TGAATGAAAGTCCGGCCGGTCTCTGAAACACAAAAAAACAGCAGGAGGAAAAAACATGAAAAAAAAGATCGTATGCGTTTTGTTATCGTTTGTGCTGGTATTGGCGCTTATACCGACAGCATTTGCGGTCGCGGATGTTTGTACGATTACCGTGACGGTAAAGGACGCAGATGAGACGGAGACCTTGATTGCGGGAGCCGAGGTAAACCTGGGCAATTTCAGCGAAACGACCGCTCCTACCGGATCATGCACGCTCGTCGTCCCACAGGGAACAAGCGGGAACCTAACCGTATATAAAGACGGATGGGTGATTTTTTCCACGGAAATCACGGCGCAGGACACAGCGGGCGAAATCCTCTCCCGCGAGGTTTTCCTTACCAAGAACATCTGGACGCTTACCGGCACCGTAACGAACGAAGACGGCGTCCCTGTTCCCGACGCAGAGGTGAGCTGGGGCAGATATGAAACAACGTCCGGCCCTGACGGTAAATATGCCCTGGACGACCTTCCGGCGGGGACGGCTAACTTCACGGTATATGCGGAAGGCTATGTCGTCTATTCCGAGGCAAATATGGAAGTGCGGCACGGCATGCCGGAGAAAAACGTCGCGCTGAACTTCCACACGCTTTCCGGGGAAATCACGGATGAAGACGGCAACCCCGTTTCCGGAGCGGAGGTAAATTGGGGCAACTATGCCGCGTTCACGGATGATAACGGCTATTACAGCATGAAAGTCCTTGCGGGAACCGCAAACCTTATCGCATATAAGGAAGGCTACGTTATCTATTCTTATCCTGCCTTCACCGTAAGCGGCGCTGCGGCGGAAGAGGATATTGTCCTTTCGCTCCCGCCCCACACGCTGGAAGGAACCATAACAGACGCAGCCGGCAACCCTGTTCCCGGCGCTGAGGTGAATTGGGGCAACTATGCCGCGTTTACGGACGATAACGGCCATTACAGCATGCAGGTTCCGGCGGGGACGAACAGTCTTACCGTATATGCGGACGGATTCCTGATTTTTGCGGAACCCGGCTTCGCCGTAGCGAACGGCACAATTGAGAAAAACATCGTCCTGGAAGCCAACCTTTGTACGCTTGCGGGGACGGTAACGGACGCAAACGGCAAACCTGTTTCCGGAGCGGAAGTGAACTGGGGCAACTATGCCGCGTTCACGGACGATAACGGCTATTACAGCATGGAGGTCACAGGCGGGATCGCAAACCTGACGGTATGCATAGACGGCTCCGCCGTATACAGCGAGAAAGATTTTGCCGTAGGAAACGGCATTCTGAACGAAAAGAATATCGTCCTCAACACGGCGGCAAACCCTGCCGCGCCCAAGACCGGAGACGGCACGACAGCGCTTCCCTATGTTTTCCTCGCGGGAGCAAGCCTTGCTGTCCTGTACCTTACGCTGAGAAAACGTCATGCCTATAAATAATTCGCTTGCCTCCGGCAAGGATTGCAACGCGAATGCAGCGTTAGGCTAAACAAAAAGGAGCGAAACAATTCGCTCCTTTTTGTTCCGGCGAAAAAAGCGGGCAAAGGCTGCCCGGCTGCACTTCCCGCAGCCCGACCGGTTCCGGAAAAAAGACCGCGCCGCTCGGCACAGCCATTTTAATTTATTTCTTCGTTACGGCATCTCCGGCAAAATGTAGGCGGAGCCATCTTCCGCCCGCAACATACAAATCTTCGTACCGTATACCTCCTCAAGGATATCTTTTTTCAGGATATCCCCCGTAGGGCCATATTCGATCACGCGCCCCTTTTTCATCAGTACGACCTGGTCGCAGTAATGACTCGCAAGGTTTAAATCGTGCAGCACGCATACGCACAGCATCCCCCTGCTGCGTACAAGCGAGCGCACCAGCGAAAGGATGCCCACCTGGTGCTTGATATCAAGGCTTGCGACCGGCTCGTCCAGAAGCAGGATGCTTGACTCCTGGCACAGCGCGCGCGCAATAATCATGCGCTGCCATTCCCCGCCTGAAAGCCCTGTGACAGACCTGTTCTCAAGGTGGCCGATGCCCGTTTTCCGGATACATTCGCGCGCCAATTCCACATCTTCCGGCGTGTCGCTTTCAAAGGTTTTCTTGTGCGGGTTGCGCCCCATCAGTACAGTCTCAAGCACGGTAAAATCATATTCCAGAGCGTAATTCTGCGGTACGAGCGCCATTTTTTTGGCAAGCGCTTTCGCGCCCAGCGCGCCTACGTCCCCGCCATCCAGCCTGACAGTGCCCTGCCGGGGCCTCAAATAGCCTGAGATCACGCGCAGCAGGGTCGTCTTGCCTGCGCCGTTCGGCCCCAGCACGCCCACCATACCGCCGCTAAGCGTCAGGGAAATATTATGCAGGATGGGCGTATCGTCTATTGTAAGGCATACGTCTTTGATTTCGATACTCATAGCCTATACCCCCTTCCGTCCGCGCCGCAGTAAAAAAATAAAGAACGGCACGCCCAGTATTGACGTCACGATGCCCACCGGCATCTCCTGTCCGGAAAGTATGACGCGCGCAATGATATCGCACACGAGTAAATAAGCGCCTCCGCCCACAAAGCATAAGGGCATCAGCTTTTTGTTATCCGGCCCTGCGGCCATGCGCAAAAGGTGCGGCACCATCAACCCCACGAATCCGATAATTCCGCTGACCGAAACCGCCACAGCGGACAGCAGCGAGGTCAGTATAAGCATATTCCTGCGCGTCTTATGCGTATCGACGCCCAAGCTGCGCGACACCTCGTCCCCGTTGAGCATGATATTTAAGGGCTTTGCATAGAGCATCAGCAATGCCGAGCAAACGAGGACCGCCGGCAGCGCAATAGCTACCTTTTCCCACGACATACTTGCGAGGCTGCCCATATTCCACATGACAACATTTTCCATCTTATCGCGGTTTAAAAGCATAATCAGGTAGATAATGGCCGAGAACATAGCGCTCATGGAAAAGCCGGACAGCAGCAGCGAAAAGGTCGATACCTTGCCGCGTATGCGCGAAATGTTGTACACCACAAGCACGGCAATCAGCGCGCCCAAAAAGCTGAATACAGCGACCGTTCCCGCGCCGAACACCGTGGCCGTCGTAAAAAACGTCATGGCAACCGTCGCTCCCAGCGCCGCGCCCGAGGAAACGCCCAGCACAAATGAATCCGCCATCGGGTTTTTGAACACCCCCTGCAGACAGCAGCCTGAAACAGCAAGTGCCGCTCCCACCAAAAAGGCGCCGATTGCACGGGGGAGGCGGATATTCAAAAAGATATTATACATTGCCTGCGAAGCCGTGCCGTCGAGCACACGCGCAAATTCCGCAAACGAAAAACCCGAACTCCCCACAAAAAAGGCGCACACAAAGGCGGCAATGCCCCCTAAAATGAGCGCCAGTAAGATCATCTGGAATTTTGCAGGTTTTTTGGCCATCGGTATCCCCGTTACTTGTTCAGTATCTCGCTGATCTCGAGGACAGCCTCGCCGATACGCGGACCGGGACGCGTAAACACATCCGCGTCAATCGCGTATACATTGCCGTTCCTGACAGCGGTCAGGTCCTTATAGCCCGCTACCTCCGCAAGGGCCTCCGTGCTGCCCATGCTGCTGTCCAAAAGGATGATATCCGGGTCCGCCGCTGCAAGATCCTCCAGTGAATATTCGATCCACGGCGCGGCTTGGTCGGCTGTGATACACTTGCCGCCGGCAAGCTCGATCATGGTATTGATAAAGCTGCCGGGGCCGCTCGTCCAGTTACCCATGTCGCCATAGCTCATCGCATAATAAACCGTCTTTTCTTCGGACGGCTGATTGTCCTGTGCGCTTTTCACAGCCGCGTCGATATCCGCCGTAACCTGCTCAGCCACGTCCTCCATACCCACGATCTTGCCCACCAGTTCGATGGATTTAGGGATATCGTCAAAGGCCGTCGCCTCCACGACCACCACTGTGATGCCCATTTCACCTAATTTGTCGACCGCATCCTGCTGCAAACCCGTGCCCGCCAGCACGACATCCGGTTCCAATGCCGTTACTTTCTCCACATCCGGGCCGTTGAAGTCCCCGACGATCTCGATGCTCTGCGTAATCTCCGGGTAATTGGAATACGCATCGATGCCCACCAACTGCTTGGCCGCGCCCAGCGCGCACACGATCTCCGTGCCTGCTGGCGTCAGGGAAACGATCCTGTCTGCTTTTTCAACGGTTACCTCGTCTCCCGCCATATCCGTTACGCTGACGCCCGCCGCGGGCGCGGACCCGGAAGGCTGTGCCGCCAGCTCGGACGGGGAAACTGATGCTTCCTGTGCCGCCTCCGCGCTCACGGAAGCGGCCGGTTCACTCTGCGCACATCCCGCGAACACGGAAATACAGAGTATGACACAGGCAAATAATGCAATCCATTTTCTATTCATTTGAAAACTTCCTTTCATAGGCCGCCCCTGTAAACGGGGCGCCAATATTTTATTGAAAATAAAAAACACCCCTTCGGCATTCGCAAAAAAGGCGTTACGCACTTTTTTCTTCCCGCCGAAGAAAAAACGTTTCCAAACCGGCAGGTTTTCCGACTTGACCTCATCACGTCCTGCGCGCCTTCCCGGTTTTCACCAGTGGCATTTACGTGGTTTTCCACAAATTCCGGACAAATTTCCCGTCCGGCGCAGGCGCTCCGTCACACGGCAGCGGTGGGCTGTAGCGGCATACGCTTTCCCTATTATCCGGTTCCCCGGCACCAATTTGGTTCAATTACGGATATAAATATACCACAAGACGCCCCGTAACTCAATGAGCTTTTACCGCATCCGTCATTATTTCCAACTTTTTGCAGCCGCAGCCGCAGAATCTGTGCGTTTTCGCGCAAACAACTATTGCATAATTATTCATTTCAATGTATAATTATTAATGTCAATTGAAAATCCGGGGCGTTTTGCCGCGCTCCGTACAAAAAGGAGCTGTTTGGAACATGATTAATGTCAGTGTAATTGGCGCAACGGGCTATGTCGGGGCCGAGCTGCTGCGGCTGCTCAGCGCCCACCCCGGCGTACAGATCAATAAGGCCGTATCAAAGAGCTTTGCAGGAAAGAAGCTGCATGATATTTATGCAAACTTCCTGCCGGAAAGGGAGCTGGAGCTGCAGGAAAGCGGCGGTAAATTCGGCGCGGACGATTTTGTATTCCTATGCCTGCCCCACGGCCAATCCCTTGTGGCGGCGCCTCCTCTCTTGAAAAAGGGGCATAAGGTGATCGACCTTTCGGGTGATTTCCGTTATGACAACACGGATATTTATGAGAAATGGTACGGAATTTCACATTCCGCAAAAAAAGAAAACCGCGAAGCTGTTTACGGTCTCCCCGAATTTTTCGGAGCGGAGGTAAAGAAAGCGAATTTCACTTCTAATCCGGGGTGCTATACCACAACGAGTATCCTTGCGCTGGCGCCGCTCCTCAAGGAAGGACTGATCTGCGAAAAAGGGATCGTGATCGACGCGAAATCAGGTGTTACGGGGGCTGGCCGGAAGGAGAAGCTTGCTTTTTCCTATTGCGAGACTGCCGGCAATTTCAAAGCTTATTCCGTGCCCCTGCACAGGCATACTTCCGAAATCGAGGAACAGCTGTCGAAGCTTTCCAGGAAGGATGTCTGCCTGCTCTTCACGCCGCACCTGCTGCCCGTAAAACGGGGCATCCTGGCAACGGTTTATGCCGATCTTATGGAGGGCGTTACCCCGGAAACGGTCACCGCGGCATACGAAAAATATTATGCGGACGCCCCGTTCACGCATGTGCTGCCCCACGGCAAGCTCCCCGAGCTGAAATATGTAGTGGGTTCCAATAATTGTATGATCGGTTTTGAAGTTTCGCCGCGCACCGGCAAAATCATCGTTGTCTCCTGCACCGACAACCTTATCAAGGGTGCGGCCGGCCAGGCGGTGCAGAATTTCAACCTGATGAACGGCTTCGACGAAACGTTGGGCCTTCCCCGCACCGCATGGTACCTGTGATGGAAGCAAATTAAATTTCAAATAAATAAAGGTGAAAATTATGGAAGATCAAAAAATGGAACAATATCTGGAACGCGCACACATGCTGGTAGAGGCTCTTCCTTACATCCAGCGGCTGTTCGGCAAAACCATCGTTATCAAATACGGCGGGGCCGCCATGATGCATGACGACCTCACGCAGAAGATCATGGAGGATATCACGCTGCTGAAATTCGTCGGGATGAACCCGATCCTCGTGCACGGCGGTGGACCGGACATCAATCATATGCTCGATTCCCTCGATATCAAGCCGAATTTTGTGGACGGCCTGCGCGTGACCGACGACGCCACCATGGAAGTGGTGCAGATGGTGCTGACGGGTAAGATCAATAAAGAGATCGTCGCCAAGCTGAACGGCATGGGCGCGTCGGCAATCGGCCTGTGTGGGATCGACGGAAATATCATCAAGGCAGTAAAAGCGCCGCCCAAAAACGGCGTGGACCTTGGCAACGTCGGGCAGATCACATCCATTAACACCACGCTTCTGAATACCCTCGCGCACGACCAGTATATCCCGGTCATTGCGCCTGTCGGCACGGGCGACCATGGAGAAAGCTATAATATCAACGCGGATACGGTCGCGGGGGCGATTGCGACGGCGCTCAAGGCGGAAAAACTGATCTTCCTCACCGATACGGACGGCATCCGTACGAAGGAAGATGATCCCGAATCCCTCTTGTATGTAGCTTCCAAAACGGATATACTAAATATGATTGAAGAGGGTAAAATTACAGGAGGGATGCTCCCCAAGGTGCAAAGCTGCCTTTCCGCCATTGAAAAAGGCGTAGGGCGCACCCATATCCTGAACGGCACGATCCCGCACCCGATCATCCTCGAAATTTTTACGGATTCCGGTATCGGGACGATGGTAACGGGCTGAGGTTCCCGGCAGCCGGTTATTTTGGAGAAAAATATGACATACGATGAACTGAAGAAACTGGATTCTGAATACTATATGAAAACCTTCGGCACCCGCCTGCCCGCCGTGTTTACAGGCGGCAGCGGCGCAGTCCTCACGGACGCGGAGGGCAAGGAATACATTGATTTCCTTGCGGGAATTGCGGTCAATTGCCTCGGCTATTCAGACGAAGGCTTCCAGGCGGTACTCAAAGGCCAGGTCGATTCCGGCGTGATCCACACCTGCAACTATTTTTATAATGAGCCGCAAGCACGCCTCGCGCAGCTTTTATGCGAAAAGACAGGCATGGACCGTGTGTTTTTCGGCAACAGCGGCGCGGAGGCAAACGAATGCGCCCTCAAACTGGCAAAGAAATATGCTTATAGCAAAGGGAAGGATTCGGACCGGTTCGTCGCGCTTAAGAAAAGCTTCCACGGCCGTACGCTTTTCACGCTCTCCGCAACCGGGCAGGAAAAGTTCCACGAACCTTTCCGCCCGACGGCCTATGATTTTACTTATATCGACGCAAACGATATGGAAGCCGCAAAATCCGCAGTCACAGCGGATAAATGTGGTGTAATAGTTGAAGTAATACAGGGTGAAAGCGGCGTGCTTCCCCTGCGCGAAGAATTCGTTTCACTCATCCGCGCGTTGTGTACGGAAGCCGATGTTCCCCTTATCATCGACGAAGTACAGACAGGTATGGGCCGCACGGGCCGCCTGCTTGCGCAGGAGCATTACGGCGTAAAAGCAGATATTACGACGCTTGCCAAAGCGCTTGGAAACGGCGTTCCGATCGGCGCTTGCCTGGCATCCGGACCTGTCGTCGATGCTTTTGGCCCGGGCGACCACGGCTCTACCTTCGGCGGGAACCCGCTCGCGTGTGCGGCAGGACTCTACGTAACGGAAAGGATCGACGACAGGATGCTCTCCCATATTGAGAATATGGGAGCTTATTTCAGGGAACAATTGGAGTTCCTGATGGCAAAATATCCTGAGTTCATTGTCGGCGTGCGCGGAAAGGGATTGCTCCTCGGCGCCGAATTATCCGGCAAAGCCGATGCGCATGCAGTGCAGGACGAGCTTCTCAAGAAGGGTTTTGTGATTGGAACGGCCGGAGGGAATACGCTCCGGTTCGCGCCGCCGTATATCATTATGCAAAAACAGATCGGCCTTTTGATCGAGACGCTCGACCGGCTATTCCAATGATGTTCAAAGCAGGCGCAAGCGTCTGCTTTTTTAAAAAGATTAGAGTTTGCAAGAGAAAGGGAATGCAAGATGCCAAAACTTACAGATATTGAAAAAATACTCGTGATCGGCTCCGGCCCTATTATTATTGGCCAGGCTGCGGAATTCGATTACAGCGGCACGCAGGCGTGTAAGGCCCTGAAGGAAGAGGGCTATGAGGTCGTGCTCATCAATTCCAATCCCGCCACGATCATGACAGACCTCAATATGGCGGATAAGGTATATATCGAGCCGATCACCCTCGATACGGTCATTCGTATCCTCAAAAAGGAAAAGCCCCAGGGGATTATTGCCACGCTGGGCGGGCAGACCGGCCTCAACATGGCCATTGAGCTTGATGACTGCGGCATCCTGCCCAAACTTGGCATCCGGCTTCTCGGTACGCAGCTCGATTCCATCCGGCTGGCGGAAGACCGCGAGCTGTTTAAAGACCTGATGGTAAAGACCGGTCAGAAGACCACCCATTCTACCATTGTCACCTCGCTTGAGGAAGCGGAAGCATTTTCACACGAATGCCCCTTCCCGCTGATCGTACGTCCCGCCTATACGCTGGGCGGTACGGGCGGCGGCGTTGCCCACGATATGGACGAGCTTAGGGATATCACCGCCCGCGGCCTTAAGATGAGCCTGATCCACCAGGTTTTGCTCGAACAAAGCGTTGCCGGCTGGAAGGAAATCGAATATGAAGTGATCCGCGACAATGCCGACAACTGTATCATCGTGTGTAATATGGAAAACATTGACCCCGTCGGCGTCCACACGGGCGACAGCATTGTTGTCGCGCCCTCGCAGACGCTTACGGACCGGGAATACCAGATGCTGCGCACCTCCGCGCTCAAGATCATCCGTGCGCTCGACATTAAGGGCGGCTGCAATATCCAGTATGCGCTCGACCCGAATTCCTACGACTATGTGGTCATCGAGGTGAATCCGCGCGTATCGCGTTCCTCCGCGCTCGCATCTAAGGCGACAGGTTATCCGATCGCCCGCGTTGCGGCGAAGATCGCGGTCGGCTATAACCTCGACGAGATTAAGAATTCCGTTACCGGGAAAACCTACGCCTGCTTTGAGCCTACGCTCGATTATGTGGTGACTAAGGTCCCCCGCTGGCCGTTCGACAAATTTACGGGAGCGGACCGGATCCTCGGCACGCAGATGAAAGCGACGGGCGAGGTCATGGCCATTGGCCGCAGCATTGAGGAATCGCTTTTAAAAGCGATCGACTGCCTCGACGTAAAGCTGAATTACAACCTCGGCATGAAAAATATCGACGACTGGACCCTGAACGAGCTTGACGAGTCGCTCCGCAATCCTGACGACGAACGTATCTTCGTGCTTTCAAAGGCGCTCGAACGCGGCTATACGGTCGAAAAGCTGCATGAGATCACCCAGATCGATGAATTCTTCATCAATAAGCTGAAAAACATCGTCGACCTTTCGAGCCGCCTTCGCAGCTATACCATCGAGGACCTGCCCGAGTGGGTGCTCCGCAAGTGCAAAAAAGCGGGGTTTGGCGACGGCTATATCGCGGACTGTATCGGTGCGCATGAATCGCAGATCACTTATATGCGCGGCGCTATGGGCATTCATCCGTCCTTTAAGAAAGTCGATACCTGTGCGGGCGAGTTCAAGGCCGTTACGCCCTACTATTACTCCACCTACGATAACGAAGACGAGGTGGAGCGGACCGACCGGAAAAAGGTCATTGTTCTCGGCTCCGGCCCGATCCGCATAGGCCAGGGCATTGAATTTGATTATTGCTCCGTTCATTCCGTAAACACCCTGAAAGAAATGGGCTATGAGTCCATTATCATCAATTCCAATCCTGAAACGGTATCCACGGACTTCGATACGTCGGATAAACTGTACTTCGAGCCGCTCACCAAGGAATGCGTGCTCGATATCATCGACAAGGAAAAACCGGAGGGCGTTATCGTCCAGTTCGGCGGGCAGACGGCGATTAACCTTGCCAAACCCATCGTGGATACCGGCAAAACCGTGCTCGGCACCACAGTCGAAGATATCGACCGTGCCGAGGACCGGGATAAATTCCTCCATGTGTTGCAGGAGCTCAGCATTCCCCTGCCGAAAGGCGACACCACCTTCTCCCTCGAGCATGCGCTCGAGGCGGCGGCGGAGATCGGCTATCCGGTTCTGGTACGCCCTTCCTACGTCCTCGGAGGACGCGCGATGGAGATCGTTTACAACGACGCCGAGCTGACGGAATACATGACCATGGCAGCCGAGGTCTCGCCGGATAAGCCGGTGCTGATCGACAAATATGTGGTTGGTAAGGAGATCGAACTTGATGCCGTATGCGACGGCGAGGATGTGCTCGTCGTAGGCATCATGGAACATTTGGAACGCGCGGGCGTGCACTCGGGCGACAGCTTTGCGGTCTATCCCACGCAGACGATCTCCAAGGAAGCGAAGAAAAAGGTGGCGGAATACGGCATCGCCCTCGGGCGGGCGCTTAACGTAAAGGGGCTTTTCAATATCCAGTTCGTTATGGACGAAAAGGAAAATGTGTATGTCATCGAGGTGAATCCGCGCGCAAGCCGTACGGTACCTATCCTTTCCAAGGTTACAGGGGTGCCGATGGTCGGTCTTGCGACGCGCATCATGCTTGGCGAAACGCTCAGGGGCATGGGCTACGCGACTGGCGTACATAAGGAGTCGCGGCTCGTAACCGTCAAAGCGCCTGTATTCTCCTTCTCCAAGCTTGCCACGGTAGACACCTTCCTCGGGCCTGAGATGAAGTCTACGGGCGAGGTCATGGGAACGGACCGCACTTTCATTAAAGCACTGAAGAAGGCGTTCCTCGCTTCTGGAAGCAGCATCCCCGACAAGGAAGGAACGATCCTTGTCAGTGTTGCCAACCGCGATAAGGAGGAGGCCCTCGGCATCGCGAAGCAAATGAAGGAATGTGGTTTCGCTCTCGCGGCTACGCCGGGCACGCATCAGTATTTCAGCGAGCATGGGTTTGAGACGGAGCTGGTGCCCAACGAGAAGGTGCTCGATCGCATCAAGGCCGGTGATTTTTCCCTCATCGTCAATACCCCTACGCGCGGCAAACAGAAGACGCGCAGCGGGTTCCGCCTGCGCCGCACGGCCGTTGGATTCAATGTTCCGTGCATCACGTCGATGGATACGGTAAATTCCATGCTCAAGGTCCTCCAGTCGGATGATAAGCTGAGCATCATTCCCCTCGGCGACTACAAATAAGGGGGACGGCGCCATGATGGATCAGATTTTACTGGTAAAAGCCACAGATGCCGACGCGCAGGAGGTCCTCGAGATCACCAAACGCGCTTTCGACCTCTATGCTAAAGAAATCCGCAAGCGTGAGAGCGTGGCGGCCCTGTATGAGACGCTGGACGATGTGCTCTCGGATATTCATCATAAGAACGTTTACCTTGCCAGGATCGACGGTGAGATCGTAGGCAGCGTCCGCTTTGAGCTTCTAACGGACGGCATCGCCTACCTGAGCCGCTTCTCCATCGATCCCGAGGCGCAGAACCTTGGCATCGGCGGCCTGCTCCTGGAAAAGGTGCGTATCGAATGTCTTTCCATGGGGGTGCGCGCGATCGCGCTGCATACCGCATCCAAGATGCGTTCCACAGTGGCTTTTTATTTGAAAAACGGTTATTATATCCATTCCATTTCCAAGGACAGCGATTATATCCGTGCCCTTATGGTGAATGAGATCTGCGAAATGGATGAAATGTTTGATTACGAAACGGTATGCGCCAAGGCGAAGCATTAGGTAATTTCCGCCGCAATATCGCGCCTTTGGGCAAACTTGATCCTTTGGGCGGTTCTGTTTTCCAGAAATCGCCATAAATGACGTTTGCTTTGCAGGATATTCGTTTATTTCAAATAAATAATATATTGGAGGAAGCTTATCATGGTATCATTGATTTTAGGCCTTTTGGCTCTTCTGTGCGATATCCTCGCATGGATCCCTACGCTGAACCTCGGTTATCTTTCGTTTATCGGCTTTGTACTCGCTATTGTCGCCGTTGCAACGGGCAGCAAGATCATTAAAGTGGATCCAAAGGACAAAAACGCGCGCGCAGGCAAGGCGATCGGCACGGTTTGTATCGTACTCGCGCTTCTGGCGGTTATTTTCTGGGTTATCCTGCTTCCGCTCGGCTGCATTGCGGCAATCTTCTAAACAGGGCTTTCAAACAAGGGATATACACAATATATCCCTTTTCTTCGATTTAAATTTATTGTTTTTCGATAAATTTTTATTGACATGTAATAAATCGCGCGCTATACTGATGCATGAAAGTGAATGGCTGGAGGTTTTTATGAAAAATTCCGGAAAAAAAACTGCGGGGGCGCTGAGCATCATACTGCTGATATGCATGGGCATCATCATTGCCCTGTTTGCTGCCACGCCGTTTTTGGCAAAATACATGTTCAGTTTGTATGTGGTGCAAAATCTTTTGTTCTGCTATACGGCGGGCGCGCTCTCTCTTTGGTTTTTGTATGAACTGCGCAAGTTAATTCTAAGCGTGCGTGACGGCAATCCATTCGTCCGCCGGAACGTAACGAGCCTGAAGCGGCTTTCACTGGCCCTGGCGCTGCTGATGGCGGATTTTATCTTCATCTTTTGTTTCGTGCCTTCTATTTCCAAGCTGCTGTGCATCGCGCTGCTGCTGCTCGGTACGTTGTGCGCCCGGGTGCTCGCCTTTCTGATTGAGCGGGCCGCGGAATACCGTGAAGAGATCGACCTGACTGTGTGAGGTGATACCGTGGCAATCCTTGTAAATCTTGACGTTATGATGGCAAAACGAAAAATCAGCTTAAACGAATTGTCTGCCATGGTAGATATATCGCTTGCAAATCTTTCTATCCTCAAAAACAACAAATGCCGGGCAATACGCTTTTCCACACTAAACGCGCTGTGCAGGGCGCTCGGCTGCCAGCCCTCCGATCTTCTGGAATACGTCCCGGACGAAGATATCTGATATAAGCCGCTCCATAATCCAGAAAAGATATTTCTGCCGCGCCACATCTCCCTGCGTACGCTGCGGTTGGTTCGTTTTACCCTGAAACAGATTTATCTCTCGGCCGATACGCTCGGGCACGTTTACTTTCCCAGCCAAAAGGAGGTTCTATGAATACCGAAACTATCCAAACGGCGCATTCTCCCGTTCCGAATAGCTGCACTGCCTGCGGCCCTGCGGTGCATGCACTAAAAAGGCAAACAAAAAACGGCGGAACATCTGTTCTGCCGTTTTATTTTGCTTGAGCCGTTTAGATAAACCGTACCGGGTTGCATTTCACACCCGGGCCCATCGTTGCGGAAAGGACCACGCTCTTCAAATACGTACCCTTTGCTGCCGACGGCTTTGCCTTCACGATCGCATCCATAATGGCTTTGAGGTTCTCGCGAAGCTGGTCCTCGCTGAAACTCTTCTTCCCGATCGGTACGTGGATGATCGCCGTTTTATCTACCCTGTATTCCACTTTACCGGCTTTGATATCATTGATCGCTTTCTCGATCTCCATCGTGACCGTACCGGATTTCGGGTTTGGCATGAGGCCCTTCGGCCCAAGGATTTTACCGATACGGCCGATCTGGCCCATCATATCGGGCGTCGCCACGATCACATCGAAATCGAACCAGTTTTCCTTTTGGATCTTCTCGATCATCTCTTCCGCGCCGACAAAATCCGCTCCTGCATCCTGCGCTTCCTTCGCTTTGTCGCCCTTCGTGATAACGAGCACACGTACTTTTTTACCGGTACCGTGCGGGAGGACAACAGCGCCTCTTACCTGCTGGTCTGCATGGCGGGGATCAACGCCCAGCTTCACGGAAAGCTCGATGGTTTCATCGAAATTCGCTTTCGCCGTTTCCTTGCAAACCTTCACCGCTTCTTCCGGGTCAAACAGGTTCATTTTGTCAAAGGACTTAACACTGTCCTGATACTTTTTTCCTCTTTTCATCGTTTAGCCCTCCACTTCTACGCCCATGCTTCTCGCCGTGCCGGCAATCATACTGACCGCCGCCTCGAGGCTTGCCGCATTCAGGTCGGGCATTTTTAAAGTTGCAATTTCTTCCAGCTGTGCGCGCGTAATCTTCGCAACCTTTTGCTTGTTCGGGACACCGGAAGCCTTCTCGATCTTGCATGCCTTTTTAATCAGCACTGCCGCCGGAGGCGTCTTGGTGATAAAGCTGAACGAACGGTCAGCATACACTGTAATCACAACAGGGATGATGAGGCCCGCCTGCTGCGCCGTCTTTTCATTAAACGCCTTAGTGAAGTCCATGATGTTGACGCCGTGCTGTCCAAGTGCCGGGCCTACCGGCGGTGCGGGCGTCGCTTTTCCTGCGGGTATCTGCAATTTGATATACCCTGCAATTTTCTTTGCCATTTTCTTTTCTCCTTCTTTTATATGATGTGGTGTGCGGCGTGAGGATTACGCCTCCCACTTTTAAACGTTTGCTTCGCTCACTTTCCTGAAAGGAACACATTGTTTCCTTTGGCGGTCTCCCATTCAAGTTATTTTGCCGCGCGCATTTTGGCGCTTGCAAGACAGAGCTATTTCTGACGACCACCAGCGGATAGGGCTTTTTTATTGCTAAATCCGTTTAACCTGCACGAAGTCGAGCTCCACAGAGGTGTCTCGGCCAAACATAGATACGAGCACGCGTACCTTCTGGCGCTCCGTATTCACTTCCTCAACCACCCCGACAAAGCTTTCAAGCGGCCCGGAGGTCACGATCACATTGTTGCCGACCTCCACGTCAAGGCTGATCCGTACATTCTCGATCCCCATCGAACGCACTTCCGCATCCGAAAGCGGAATCGGTTTGGAGGACGGCCCGACAAACCCGGTCACTCCACGCGTATTGCGCACAACATACCACGATTCATCCGTCAGAAACATTTTGACCATCACATAGCCGGGAAACATCTTCCTCGACACGTGACGCTTCTTTCCGTTTTTAACCTCAACGGACTCCTCCATCGGCACCTTAACGTCCATAATCGTGTCATGCAGGTTGTGATTTTCTACCGTCTTTAAAAGGTTGTCCATCACCTTGTTTTCATAACCCGAATAAGTATATACGACATACCAATAAGGTTTATCCGTTTTTTCCTGCTTTAAGAATTTTGGCTTTTCCTCTTTTTCTTCCGCAGGCTTTTCGATGTTCGTGTTTTCCTCAGGAATCTGAACATCTTCCGGTCCATTTTTATCCATACTCATATGAGAATAACTCCTAAGACAGCAGGAACGTCTGGAACAGTGAGCCAAAGCCCCAATCCATCAGTCCAACGATTACCGCGAAAATAATAATGAACACGATGACTGCAAAGGTCGTCTTGAACAGATCCTTACGCGTCGGCCATGTCACCTTTTTCACTTCGCCCCAAACGTCTTTAAAGAAACGGGCAGGGCTCCTTCTTTGCTTCTTGTTCTTCTTCTTGGCGAGCTTCTTTTGCTCCTTCAGGTGCTTTTCCCGTTCCTCGCCGAGTAGTTTGGTCTTAGCCATCGTAACGCCACCTCAAAAATTATTTGGTTTCCTTATGTACGGTATGCTTTTTGCAAAATTTGCAGTACTTAGACATTTCGATCCTGTCCGGGTCGTTCTTCTTATTTTTCATCGTATCATAGTTCCTCTGTTTGCATTCCGTGCAAGCAAGCGTAATCTTCGTGCGCATTTTCTTCCCTCCGGTCCATTGTTTTTGAGCAATCTAAAAAAAGGCACTCTCTGCCTTTTATCAAAGATGCTTTTATATGTTACCATTAAACCCCGTTGTTGTCAATGTTTTTGCGCGTTTTTTTCGCATTTTCCCAGTAAAAAAAGCGGCCTTTACGGCCGCACTGTTTATTTATCCCGAAGCACGGTCTCAATGATGTATTTCGGCCGCTTTTTCGTCTCCATATATGCCTTGCCCACATATTCGCCGATGACGCCAATCGCCATCAGCTGAAGGCCGCCCAAAAGCCAGATGGACATCATCATGCTGGTCCATCCCGCCTGCGTATGCCCCATTGCGTTGACCGCCAGCGAATAGATCAGCATGATAAGGCTGACCAGGAAAATCACCAGGCCTACCGTCGTAATCATGCGGATCGGCTTCACGGAAAACGAAGTGATCCCGTCAAAAGCAAAGCTGACCATCTTCTTCAGCGGATACTTGGATTCCCCCGCAAAGCGTTCGCCGCGCGAATATTCAACGGTAGCTGTCTTATAGCCAATTTGCGGCACGATCCCGCGCAGGAACAGATTCACTTCCCCGAATTTCGCAAGCCCCTCGAGCGCACGTTTTGACATCAGCCGGTAATCCGCATGGTTGTATACCGCATCCACTCCGAAAAACTTCAGCAGCTTATAAAAAGCCTGCGCGGTATTACGCTTAAAACCCGTGTCCGTATCACGGTTGTTCCGCACGCCGTATACGATATCGTAGCCTTCCCGGTACTTGCCGATAAACGCATCCAGCACTTCGATATCATCCTGCAGATCCGCATCCATCGAGACCGTTACGTCGCACATGTCCTTTGCCGTCATCAACCCCGCAAGGAGCGCGTTCTGGTGGCCCCGGTTTCGTGACAGCTTTACCCCCAGAACGCGCGGTTCCTGCCCGTGCAGTTCCTCGATGATCCGCCACGTTTTATCTTTCGAACCGTCGTCCACATATAGAATACGGCTGTCCGGCGAAATAAGCCCATCCGCTGTCATCCGGTTTAATTTATCAATCAACCGCTTGGTCGTTTCGTGCAGCACCTCTTCTTCGTTATAACACGGCACTACGATATATAAGGAATCCATTCTTTATTACCCGCTCCACCTTTAGTCCTTTCGGCTCTTTTCATGGTACTATATTTGCATAACCCAGTCAATCGGGGAAAGGATTCTCCTGCCAGAGTTCATACTTTTTTCAGGATTCGCTAAAAAAGAGGGCGCTTCCGCCCTCTTTTCAGCATCTGCTTTTTTATTTGCCTGCCCGGCGGCGTTTCCCCAGGGAGGCCGCGCCTCCCGTAACCGCCGCGCCCATGGCCGTGGCAAGCCACAGGTAAAGAAGGTCGTCGCTTTCATCGCCTGTTTTTGCTGCGGCTGTTTTTACATTGCCGGGTTCCGGGTTCCGCTTATGGTCCGCATCGTTCGTTCCGGCTCCGGTGTCCTCCGGAGTGCCTTGCTCCATTGCCCTCATTTTCCGGTCGGATACCGCATACGGCGAAGCATGTGATATCGTATAGATGATATAGCCGTTCTCGTCCACCACCAATTCCTGCTCTTCACTAAGGCCGCCCGAGGGACCGATCCAATAGAGGTATACCGTACTTCCCGGCCGGAAATTCCCGCCCACATAATCTACTCTGGTCACCGGGCATGGGAACGCGCCGGTATGCGCCAGGTGGATAAACATTATATTTGCGTCCTCCGGCACCGCCGCCTTTGCCAGCCGCGCTATTTCATCGCTCACCTCGTTGGTAAAGCCAAAGTTCACATCCAGTAATTTCTTCGGATCGACTTTGGCCAGGTCAAGCGCTGCGGATGCAAGTACAGTCCCATTCCCGTCTGTCACCGCCAGTACCAGCATCTTCGCTCCGCCGTCCGCTGCCGACCGTGCTGCCTCTTCGAGGACGCCCGCGCTGATCCTTGCGTCCGCAGAGTTCCTCACATCTACCTTTACCACTACCGCTTCTTCCGGTTTTGCATTTGAAACGGCTTCCTTGATCGTGTCGGGATCGAGCACGTTGTTTTTCACTTCCGGTTCCACAACAACCGCTTCCTTGTCATTTGTGCCGGGGACGGCAGGTTTCACCTTGGACGGCGCTACTACCGTAACCGTGCAGGACGCTGTTTTCCCGTTTGCCGATCTGGCGGTAACTGTTGCCGTTCCGGGCGCAACTGGCAGCAATCCGCCCGTTTGGTCGACCGTCAGGATATTTGTGTCGGAAGAACTCCACACAAGACTCTTGTCCGTCGCGTCTTCCGGCTGCGGGAACGCGACCAAAAGTCCTCTTGTCCCCATATCAAGCGAAATTGCCGAATTACTCATCCGGATGCTCGACAGGGGAACGCTCACCGTAACCCTGCAAGCCGCCGTCTTTCCGTTTGCAGCCGTTGCCGTAACGGTCGCGCTGCCGCCGCCCGCTGCCGTTATCTTGCCGCCGTTTACAGCTGCAACCGCTCCGTTCGATGTGCTCCATGTAACCGTCTTGTCCGTCGCGTCTTCCGGCGTTACCGTTGCAGCGAGCTGCACCTGTGCCCCTTTCTCGAGCATGAATTCCGTCTTGTCGAGGCTGATTCCGGAGACAGGTACTGTAACCGTCACGCTGCATGCCGCCGTTTTACCATCGGCTGCCGACGCGCTGACCGTCGCCGTGCCTCCGCCAACCGCAGTCAGCTTCCCGTTCTCGACCTTCACCACGGCTGCATCCGACGTGCTCCATGTAACTGTCTTGTCCGTCGCGTTTTCCGGCGTTACCGTTGCAGTGAGCTGCGCCTGTGCCCCTTTCTCGAGCATGAGTTCCGTCTTGTCGAGGCTGATTCCGGAAACAGCTACCTCCGCAATGATTTGATAGCGGTACGCATCACTGACGCTTGCGCCATAATAGCCGTTCGTATTTCCCTCGTAAATTGCCCGCACCCAATAAGTGCCTGCGCCCGCCGGCGCGTTTTCAAGACGCGCGCCCGGTACGCCGCTGTTGTCCGCATAATAAGCAAGGCTTGTCCCTGCGGCTGTTATAGGAACGCCGGCCGCCGTTCTGACGGCAAGCTCTTTCATCACGATCGCCGGGGGAGCGTCCGTGCCGATAAAGCTGTCGTGTTCAAGACCGGCCGCACTTACTTCCGTAGCAATCCCCGTCATCAGTTTATTCCCGATCCGCACGATCGACACGCCGGAAGCAAGCGCTTTGTCCGGAACGAATACGTCCGGATTAAGCCATGCCGGGTCCGCCGCCGTAACGATCGCCGATCCCTTCGAGGTGCTTGCCGGCGTAACGCCGATCCGTGCCCCAATGAGATCGTCTGTAATATTGACTGCCACAGAGCTGGAAACGATCAGGTTGCTTGCCGTGCCGCTCCTGTTTGTGTTTCCGGTAATCTGGGTATTCCCCGAAATGTTTACCACTGTGCCGGTGCCCGACATACGCACTCCGCCGTAGTTTGTTCCGACATTGTCTTTGATAACTGCATTATCCAGGTTTAAGGTACAGTTCGTACCGCTTACATAGATGCCTGCGCATCCGGCCTTCTCATTGCCGGAAATTTCCCCGCCGTTCATCGTAAAAGTGCTGCCCGTACCGCTCACATAAACGCCGCTGCAGTTTCCATTCCCGGTAAACTGGTTTCCTGTGATTAATCCGTCTTCCATGGTAAAGGTGCCGCCGCTTACGTAAACGCCGCCGCCATTTCCGCAGTAATTGCCGGAAATGGTACCGTGGTTCATTTGAAAGGTACCGCCCTTTACATAGACGCCATTTCCGCCCGCCGTCTTGTTCGAGAATCCGTTGCCTGAAATAATACCGCCGTTCATGACAAAGGTTCCTTCTTTTCCTACCGTCACTCCGCCGAACGGAAAATCCACAACGGAGGAACCCGCATTCATTACAAGCGTGCCGGGGCCGTCGCCCGGATAGCTGTCGTCCCCCGCGCGCACGCCGCCTATGGTCGAGCTATAATTGACGCGGGTCAATGTCGCCCCGCTGTTCAGCGTCAGGGTCGCCCCGTTGCGTATGCTGATGCCCCGTCCGGCGCCGCTTTCGCCGTCCACCGTGACATTTTCAAGGGTTAAGCTGGCCAGAATATGCATATAGCCTGTCATACGGATTGTGTAAGGGCCGCCCTCGCTGCGGATCGTAAGCGCCCTTTGCACTTTACCATAAAGTCCGTACCCAATCCCGTCCGGATCATAGCCTGTCTGTTCGGTCGTACCAAATGTACAGTCAGTTCCGAGGAGAAGCGTATCGCCATCCTCCGCCTTGCTCACGGCAGTTTGAAGGGCCGCATATTCCTCTCCGGTGCGCTCATTTTTTACTGCAAACTCTACCAGTTTCGTGCGCGCTTCATCCGAATAGTATGGCTTTGCATCAAAATATCCGGCTGTATTGAGGCATGCTCCAAAATCGGGAGCCGCTGAATTCCAGTAATTTTTAACCGCGTCGATCTTATTTGCGGCAGAGGTTACTTTGATAATTTCCGCGCCGTCTTCGCCCGCCGCAAGCGTCCGTACCATACTGTTTTCGTTGATGCTGACCTGTGCGTTCATATTTCCGAGGCGCATCGCTCTGCCGCCGCCGGCAACATCCGCATCCCAGTTTTTCAAATAATTATTCCGGATGCTTACGCTCCCCGCCGCATTGCTTGGCAGTTGGATGCAGTTGAGGCTCACGCCGTCAATGGTATTCCCTTCAATTACCGTCGTACCGGCAATATCCGAAAGGGTAATTCCCGATGCATTTGCGCCTGTTACATTTGTGATCGTATTATTTTGAATCACCAAATCACTGACGGGTTTTGCCGGATCCAGATTGAAATGGATCGCGGAATAGGCGCCGCAATTTGGGATCGTATAGGCGATCCCGTCAAACGTATTGTTTTCAATGGTTATATTGCTAAGGTTCGGCTGGCTTCCCCACGAATTCGCATAGATGCCGTTGGTATTAAATACGAGCCTTCTGATGGTCGTCCGCGAACCATCCGTAAACGGTCCGTCCAGAGAAACGCCCCCCGTCAGCACCGCTTCCCCCTCTTCCGGACCCGTAAGGGTAACGGCCCGGGTAAGCGCAACATTTTCCGTGTAAGTTCCCGCCTGCAGCGCAATGGTATCTCCGTCTGCCGCTGCGTCGACCGCTTCCTGTATCGTAAAATACGGGGTCTGCGTCCCGCCGCTGATAAGCATGACCTTGGCTGTCTCTTTGGCATACACGGTTCCCGCGGGGATCAGCCCGGTGTACATCCCCGCCGTTTCTCCCGCGGCCTTCCGGTATGCATAATCGTCTTTGCTGGTAAGCGTTCCGTCCGTGCCTGCCGTAAAATAGGCATTCACGCCATATCCCAGCTGCAAGGTAACAATCAGGCTTCCGTCGCTGCCCAGCGAAGAAAACGCCGCCACGCTGCTTTCCGCCTGCGCCCCATCCGCGCTTAATTCCCCGACGATCCTGCCGCCTACCGCATTCCCGCTTTGGTAAATTTCTATTGCCGGAGCATTCGGATTGCCGCTCTTGTAAAGCCCGATATAGTCTGTCAGTTCAACCGTCCTTCCCGGCTCCTCGGATGGCTGGAACACATCCTTCAAATATCCTTTATAGGTATAGGCTCCCTCCATCCGCTCCCAAATAAAAGCGTTGTCGACAAACCGTTCTACCCAGACTTCCGCATAAGGGACGGTAAACTGAAGCAAATCATAATCGCCATACGCCATGCTCCTGAAAAAGGCTGCGTCAAGCGCAAAAACTTCACCCAGTTTTATAACTGCGTCATAGCTGTCATTCCCTATTTGAAAGCTCACCTCTGCGCTGCCTTTGATATTCTCCGCGTACCCGTCTTTCGCCATGATCTTCAGGTAGACCTTATCCTGCCCGAGCGCCATAGGCTCATCCATTTTGAATCCATAAAAAATGTTCGCGCCTGTATTGCTGCTGAAAGAAGAAGCAGCCTGTACCAGGCGATCCGGATCCGTCCCGATCCAAACGGTCAGGATATCCGGATTCGTATGATCTTCCGCTATCGCGTTGATTTGTCCCGCTTCCCTGGACTCATCTTCCGCTTGCGCCTGCACCGGCTGCGGTTCCC
This sequence comes from Christensenella minuta, assembly GCF_003628755.1. NCBI lineage: Bacteria > Bacillati > Bacillota > Clostridia > Christensenellales > Christensenellaceae > Christensenella > Christensenella minuta. The sequence goes on from NZ_CP029256.1 coordinate 1,418,992, forward strand.
GCTCCAGCGGCAATACATCGGAAGGGCCGGCAGCCTCTGAAACTTCCGGCTGCGGTTCAGTATTTGCGGCCGCGTCCGGTTGAAGCGTTGCACCGGCAACATTCTCCGCCGGCGAATTGCTTTCTTCCGGCATGCCGGATCCCGTCGGGCTGGCCGTTTGTACGGCTTCTTCTCCGGCGCTTGCCGCCGGTTGGTCCGGCTGGGCGCTCGATATTCCAAACAGACCGAATATCATTCCCACGGCCAACAGGGCCGCGATCCACCGTTTTTTTCCATTCCCCTGTTTTCTCGCTTGTTTTCTCATGATTGCTTCCTACCTGCTATCGGTTAATTTTACGTGCAGACACGGCTCTTCAACGGCAAATAAAAAATACCCTACTTTTCGGGTATTTGATTAGAGGGAAGATATCCAATCTGCAACCCGGCCATCCTGCTTACGTTTAGATCCGTTGGCTTTGCGTCCCTACCTTTCGGCAGGTTTGCCTTTATAGATGATTCTATTCCCATTGTACTCCTTTTTTCCCAAAGGTCAATAAAGAAAATCGTTAAAAAGCCTTTATAAAAAGGATCCCGGGCATTTCTGCAGCTATCTCCTTTTGCGCTTCGTGCCTTCCGTCAAAAACATCCATAGCAGTAAGCCGCAACAAAAAAAGGAATGGCAGGCGCCATTCCTTTTATCTGCGGTGCCGCTTATTCGATCACACCGGATACAACCCCAGAGCCTACCGTTCGGCCTCCCTCGCGGATTGCGAACCGAAGTCCTTCTTCAATCGCAATCGGCGTAATCAGCTTGATCTCCATCTCGATATTGTCCCCAGGCATTACCATTTCCGTTCCACCCGGAAGCTCGATCACTCCCGTTACGTCCGTCGTCCTGAAATAGAACTGCGGACGGTATCCGTTGAAGAACGGCGTGTGGCGGCCTCCTTCTTCCTTCTTCAGCACGTACACGCTGCTGTTGAAGTGCGTATGCGGATGGATCGATCCCGGCTTCGACAATACCTGCCCTCTTTCGATCTCGTCCCTCTGCACTCCCCTCAGAAGTACTCCGATGTTGTCTCCCGTGATCGCTTCGTCAAGCAGCTTCCGGAACATTTCTACGCCCGTTACCACTACGCTCCGCTTCTCGTCCGTCAGTCCGACGATCTCTACCGTGTCCTGTACCTTTACCGTCCCTCTCTCCACGCGCCCCGTTGCTACCGTCCCGCGCCCCGTGATCGAGAATACGTCCTCTACCGGCATCAGGAACGGCTTGTCGATGTCTCTTTCCGGTTCCGGGATATACGTGTCTACCGCTTCCATCAGCTCGAAGATGCTCTGGCAGTCCGGATTGTCCGCTATGTCGTCCGACGCCTGCGCTGCTTCCAGCGCCTTCAGCGCGCTTCCCTTTATGATCGGGGTGTCGTCTCCCGGAAAGTCGTACTCCGAAAGCAGCTCCCTGATCTCCATCTCTACCAGCTCCAAAAGCTCCGGATCGTCTACCTGGTCCGTCTTGTTCATGTAGACGATGATGTACGGTACCCCTACCTGCCTCGCAAGCAGGATGTGCTCCCGCGTCTGCGGCATCGGGCCGTCCGCCGCCGATACCACCAGGATCGCTCCGTCCATCTGCGCCGCTCCCGTTATCATGTTCTTTACATAGTCCGCGTGTCCCGGGCAGTCTACGTGCGCATAGTGCCTCGTTGCCGTTTCATATTCCACATGGGCCGTATTGATCGTGATCCCACGCTCTTTTTCTTCCGGCGCCTTATCGATTTCATCATATTTCGTCGCTTCCGCCTGGCCGTTCTTTGCCAGCACCATCGTGATCGCCGCTGTCAGCGTCGTTTTCCCGTGGTCCACGTGCCCGATCGTTCCGATGTTTACATGCGGCTTCGTTCTTTCAAACTTACCCTTTGCCATTGCTTTTTTCTCCTTATTTCTTTTCTTTCGTTATTATAAATTACTTCTTTTCCCCGGTAATCTTCTCTACCATGCTCTTCGGAACCGGTTCGTAGTGGTCAAACTGCATTGTGAACTGTCCGCGTCCCTGCGTTCTCGAGCGCAGGTCCGTCGCATAGCCGAACATCTCGGAAAGCGGTACCATTGCACGGATAATCTGTCCGCTGCCGCGCGCTTCCGTTCCTTCGATCCTTCCGCGGCGGGAATTTACATTTCCCATTACGTCGCCAAGGTATTCTTCCGGAACGACCACCTCGACCTTCATCATCGGCTCCAAAAGAATGCTGCCGCCCTTCGCGAACGCTTCCTTGATTGCCATGGAACCCGCGATCTTGAACGCCATTTCCGAGGAGTCAACTTCGTGGTAAGAACCGTCGACCAGCGTAACCTTGAAGTCTACCACTTCGTAGCCGCCGACAATACCGCTCTTGGCCGCTTCCTGAATCCCTGCGTCGATCGACGGGATATATTCCTTCGGAATCGCGCCGCCAACAATTTTATTCTCGAACTCATAGCCGCTGCCGGGCTCCAGAGGTTCAACGTGAATTTTACAATGACCATACTGGCCTTTACCACCAGACTGGCGGACATATTTGCCTTCCACATCGACCGGCTTGGTCATCGCTTCCCTGTAAGCGACCTGCGGCTTACCTACCGCCGCTTCCACCTTGAATTCGCGGAGCATGCGGTCTACGATGATTTCCAAATGCAGCTCGCCCATACCGGCGATGATCGTCTGCCCCGTCTCTTCATCCGTATAGGCACGGAATGTCGGGTCTTCTTCTGCCAGCTTCTGCAGCGCGACCGACATCTTTTCCTGACCTGCCTTTGTCTTCGGCTCAATCGCCACCTGGATAACCGGATCTGGAAATATCATGTTTTCAAGGATGATCTGCTGTTTGTCGTCGCACAGCGTATCGCCCGTTCCAACATCTTTGAAACCAACGGCCGCCGCGATATCGCCAGCCTCGACCTCGTCCACTTCTTCCCGGTGGTTTGCGTGCATCCTCAGGATACGCCCGATCCTCTCGCGCTTACCCTTCGTGGAGTTGAGCACATAAGAACCGCTCCTGAGTTTGCCGGAATAAACACGGAAGAATGCCAGCTTCCCAACGAACGGATCGGCCATAATCTTAAAGGCCAGAGCCGCAAAGGGGCCGTTCGGGTCTGCCGGGCGCTCGATTTCCTCGTCTGTGCCCGGCTTGATGCCTTTGACCGGAGGAATATCCAGCGGAGACGGCATCAGCTCCACGATTTTGTCGAGCAGGGGCTGCACGCCCTTATTGCGGTATGCGCTGCCGCAGCACACCGGAATAATCGTACCGGCAATCGTTCCTTTGCGCAGGACCTTGATGATCTCGTCTTTCGTGATCTCTTCGCCGGCGAAATATTTTTCCATAATGGACTCGTCGTGATCCGCCACAGATTCGATCAGCTTCTCACGGTAGTCGTCCGCAATTTCCTTCATGTCATCCGGAATTTCGACGACCTCGAACTTTGTACCCGTAGGATCATCGTCCGGATAAACGATCGCCTTCATTTCCACAAGGTCAACGACGCCGGAGAACGTGTCTTCAACGCCGATCGGCAGCTGAAGCGGCACCGGATTCGCGCCGAGGCGCTCCTTAATCATATCAACTACATTATAGAAATCGGCTCCCATGATGTCCATTTTATTAACGAACGCCATACGCGGAACGCCGTAGCCTTCTGCCTGCCGCCATACCGTTTCAGACTGGGGCTCTACGCCGCCTTTTGCACAGAACACAGCCACAGCTCCGTCCAGTACGCGCAGGGAACGTTCTACTTCCACTGTGAAGTCAACGTGTCCGGGCGTATCGATAATGTTGATCTGATGCCCTTCCCACTGCGTCGTCGTTGCAGCGGATGTAATCGTGATGCCTCTTTCCTGCTCCTGCTCCATCCAGTCCATGACCGCGTTGCCGTCGTGGGTGTCACCGATTTTATAGGTCCTGCCCGTATAGAACAGGATACGCTCCGTAGCGGTGGTCTTGCCCGCATCGATATGCGCCATGATACCGATATTCCTTACTTTTTCAAGAGGAAATTTTCCAGACATTGTATCTCCTTTCCAATTCGATCAAAATTTATATTAAAAAATTTTTAACTCAACAGACAACAGTATACCCGTCCCACGCAGCGGCTTCCAGTGTTTTCACATAAAATTTACGGCATATTTACGATAAGTTTACTTATCTGAATCCGCCGCAAACCCGCGCAGCATTCGACACATGCAGCCGTGTGTTCGCTTAACGCCATAAAATCCGCCCGCCTAGCTTCTTTCCCGTATAGCCTCGTTCTGCCAACCGCCGCGGCTTGCATATTCCGCCTGCCGGCACAACGCGCTGAGCCTGAAGCGTCGGGTAGCCTGGAAAACCCCGGCCATTTGCTTTGAATTTCGCGGGTATCTCTGTAAAGCATCGGCGGTTTTACAGGGAAACCCCCGCAAAACCGCTTCCGCAATTCCTGTTGTCATTCAGTTGATATGCCCGGTACTTACCACCTGTAATGCGCGAATGCCTTGTTCGCTTCCGCCATCTTATGCATATCTTCTTTCTTCTTTACGCTTGCGCCTGTGTTATTGGCCGCGTCCATAATCTCCGACGCAAGGCGTTCACGCATCGTACGCTCGCCGCGCTTGCCTGAGAACAGGGCCAGCCAGCGGATCGCCAGCGTCTGCCGCCGCTCGGGGCGCACTTCCATCGGAACCTGATAGGTCGCACCGCCGACGCGCCGCGCCTTCACTTCCAGTACAGGCATTACGTTTTCCATACAGGAATTGAATACGTCAATCGCATCCTGTCCTGTTTTTTCTTTGATTATTTCAAAAGCGTCGTAGCAAATCCGCTGAGCCGTTCCACGCTTTCCGTCAACCATGATCTGGTTGATGAGCTTAGTTACGACCGTGCTGTTATACATAGGATCCGCTATTACCTCACGCTTCGGAACTCCACCACGTCTAGGCATTTGAAAGCCCTCCTTATTATCAATCTAAAATTCATATTGCAAAATGGGGAGCAGGGAACGTTGTTCCACGCAGTCCCGCATCCTGCGTGACAAAAGCGCCCATAAATCCGGTGGCTCCGGTCCTGAACATACGGAAAACAATCCATGCCGTCCGCAGGAACGGGAAACCAGTCCGCCAGAAAATACGCAGCTTATTTTTTAGGCATTTTCGCGCCGTAACGGCTGCGCGCCTGTTTCCGATCCGCAACACCGGCCGTATCGAGGGCGCCGCGAATGATATGATATCTTACACCAGGGAGGTCTTTTACCCTGCCGCCTCTGATGAGGACAACGCTATGTTCCTGCAGGTTATGGCCGATTCCCGGAATGTAAGCCGTACCTTCCATGCCGTTTACAAGGCGAACCCTTGCAATTTTACGAAGAGCAGAATTCGGCTTTTTAGGAGTCATCGTCCTTACTGCAAGACATACACCCCTCTTCTGGGGAGATTGCTTCAGTATAGGCGAATTCGATTTTGAAACCTGAGATTTTCTGCCGTGTTTTACCAATTGGTTTATGGTAGGCATACACGCACCTTCCTTTCTTAATCATCAATTCTTACAGAATATAGTTTAAATTCTCCGCAACCCTGAAGAGAATTAGTTTTTTAGGATCGCAGCGCATGCGGCAGCGACATCGATACCGCACCGTATCCCCAGTTCGCGCATGGATTCCACGTTTACCACATGGATTTCCTTTTCGCCAATGGCCGATAGAATCTGCTCCTTCACGTGCCCGTCCGCATCGTCGGCGATGTACACCATAACGACTTCGTCCGCGGCAAGCCCGCGCAGCAGTTGCTTCAGTCCGACCACTTTGTTTTCGGCGTTTTCCAGTTCCTCAAACATCTTGTTCCCTCAAAAAACGCAAAAAAGCGCGCCTAAATATAATACCACTCAAATGTTGATATTGTCAAGCATATCGTCCTCTTCCCCGTCGCCGCATTCACGCTGCGGCTTCAGGCAGTTATAGGTCTTCGTTTTGTGGAAGAAAACCTTTGGCATGCCGTCGCTGCCCGTCTGGAAAAAGAACCATCCCCTGTTCAGCATTTGCTTTATCTGCGGTATCTCGGCAAGGTCTACCTTCACATGCTGCTTGATCTTTTTGAGATGCGCCGCCGCAAGGTTTTTCCCGAGAAAATATCCCGCCAGCAGCATCAGCGCAATAAAGATATAGGGCATAAGCGCCATCCAGTTCGCCATCGCCTGCCCAATCTGCGGGATCATCAGCAGCACAAAGGCCGCCACGAGAAAACCGAGAAAGGTCCCAAGCTGCAAAACGTCCGACATCTTGAACGCTTTTTTGCATTCCTTTCCGATGGACGCCTGAATTGAAAGCAGCGACCCGATCGGGGTGCGCACCTTTTTTCCCAGCCCGAGGATCATGCCTTTTTCCGCGTATGGCTCTGGATGAGCCATCTCAAAGGTGGCGTAATATTCGGCTTTTTCCGGTTTTTCGTCCTTACAGAACTGGCACTCATCCGAAAGATGGAGGTCGTCAATATTATCCGGCAAATAGGAAAGCGTTACCTTCCAATGCTCGAGTGCCTCTTCCTTTTTGTTGTCCGATTTCAAAGAACTGATATAGCACTGGTAGCACCCGTTTTTTCCCAGCCATTCACATAATTCGCTGTCAGCAATCGGGCACCTTTTTTTCATTTCTTCGTTCTGACGCGGATCATAATTCGTATTGCTCATTCAATCCTCCTACAGAGCCCCCGCCCTTGCGGGCCTTGTAAAAAGCGGAGGCGTTGCCGCCTCCGCCCACTGCCATTCCTATTTATTTCAGAGTTCGGTATCCGACAAGTCGTCGTCGATCTGGGCCGCAATGTCTTCGTTGACAACATTGCTGATGACGTCGATGTTCTTGTAACGCTTCATGCCTGTGCCGGCCGGGATCAATTTACCGATGATGATGTTCTCCTTGAGGCCAAGGAGCGGATCCACCTTCCCTTTGATCGCCGCCTCGGTCAGCACCCTTGTCGTCTCCTGGAAGGAAGCCGCCGAAAGGAAGCTGTTCGTGGAAAGCGAAGCCTTGGTGATACCAAGGAGCACGCGCGACGCAGTCGCCGGTTCCTTGCCGCCCTCAATCATCTGCTCGTTCTCTTTATCAAACTGGAAGATGTCCACGAGTTCGCCCGGAAGCATGGACGTATCGCCCGCATCCTCGATCTTGCACTTTTTAAGCATCTGGCGCACAATGATCTCAAGGTGCTTATCGGAAATCTCGACGCCCTGCATCCGGTACACCATCTGGACTTCTTTCAGAAGGTATTCCTGAACGCCCTTAACGCCCTTGATCTTCAAAATATCATTCGGGTTGATCGAACCTTCCGTGAGCTCGTCGCCCGCTTCGATCACCTGTCCGTCCGCAACCGTTACGCGCGAACCATACGGAATGAGGTACGTCTTTGCCTCGCCCGAATCGTTCGCCACTGTGATTTCGCGTTTTTTGCGCGTATCGTTGATGGCAACCGTTCCCGCAATTTCGGAGATGACGGCAAGGCCGCGCGGCTTTCTCGCTTCAAACAATTCCTCTACACGAGGGAGGCCCTGCGTGATATCGCCGCCGGCAACGCCGCCCGTATGGAACGTCCGCATCGTCAGCTGCGTACCCGGCTCGCCGATGGACTGCGCCGCGATGACGCCCACTGCTTCGCCGATGTCGACCGGTCCGCCCGTCGCCATGTTCGCGCCATAGCACTTCGCGCACACGCCATGCTCGCTCTTGCAGGTAAACACCGTACGGATATAGACCTCCTCGATGCCCGCCCTCTCGATCCTGTCGGCAATTTCATTCGTAATCATCTCGTTGGCCTTGACGATTACACTGCCGTCTTTATCGATCACGTCCTGAGACGTATAACGTCCACGGATCCTGTCGCACAGCGGCTCGATAACTTCCTTGCCGCTCGTGTTCGTAAGCTTCCTGATCGGCACGCCCTGTACCTGCTCGCCGAGATTCTCGAAGCAGTCCACTTCGCGCACGATGACGTTATGGGAAACGTCAACGAGGCGGCGTGTCAGGTAGCCGGAGTCTGCCGTTCTAAGCGCCGTATCGGCAAGGCCCTTCCGCGCGCCGTGCGAGGAAATGAAGTATTCCAGAACGGTAAGGCCCTCGCGGAAGTTCGCGCGGATCGGAATTTCAATGATTTCACCGTTCGGGTCCGCCATCAGTCCGCGCATACCGGCCAACTGCCTGATCTGGTTTGTTGAACCACGGGCGCCGGAGTTGGCCATCATGTAAATGGGATTGAACTCGTCGAGGCTCTTCATCAATGCGTCCGTCACCTTGCCCGTAGTCTCTTCCCAAACCTTGACCGCATTGTCTTTCTTTTCCTTATCCGTCAGCAGTCCGCGCTTATACTGCTTTTCGATCGTCAACACGCGGTCCTCCGCTTCGGCAATCAGTTTCTTTTTCGCTGGCGGAATCTTGATATCCGAAACGGAGACCGTAATCGCGCCGATTGTCGAATAGTGGAAACCCTGCTTTTTGATATTATCCAATACATGGGAGGTTTTCGTGGGCCCGAGCTTTGCATAGCAGAGGTCAACCAGCTTCCCGAGCTGCTTTTTATCGATCAGCTGGTCCACTTCAAATCTCAATTCATTTCCGGGGATGGACCGGTCCATATATCCGAGGTCCTGCGGGATCGCCTGGTTAAAAATCACGCGGCCCGTCGTCGTCTCGATGATACCCGTTTTCATCCCGCCGTCCACTTCTTTTGTCACGCGGATCTTCACCATCGCCTGCAGGTCGATGTTGCCCGTGTTGTATGCGAGGATCGCTTCATCCGGGGAAGCAAAGATGCTGCCCTCTCCCTTCGCGCCCTTCCGATGGATGGTCAGGTAATAGGACCCGATGACCATATCCTGCGTAGGCGATACGACGGGTTTTCCGTCCTGCGGCTTTAAGATGTTGTTCGCTGCGAGCATGAGAAACCGCGCTTCGGACTGTGCTTCCACGGAAAGCGGAACGTGCACAGCCATCTGGTCGCCGTCGAAGTCGGCATTGTATGCCGTACATGCGAGCGGATGCAGCTTAATCGCGCGTCCCTCCACCAGGATCGGCTCAAACGCCTGAATACCCAGCCTGTGCAGCGTAGGCGCGCGGTTCAAAAGCACCGGATGTCCCTTGATCACTTCTTCAAGAACGTCCCAGACCTCGGGCCGCACTTTTTCCACCATCCGTTTCGCAGACTTGATGTTATGGGCAAAGCCTTCCTCCACAAGCTTTTTCATGACGAACGGCTTAAAGAGCTCGAGCGCCATTTCCTTCGGAAGACCGCATTGGTACATTTTCAGTTCCGGTCCAACCACAATGACGCTGCGGCCGGAATAGTCGACGCGCTTTCCGAGCAGGTTCTGGCGGAAACGCCCCTGCTTGCCGCGCAGCATGTCGGACAGGGACTTTAACGGCCGGTTGCCGGGGCCCGTCACCGGACGTCCGCGCCTGCCGTTATCGATCAAAGCATCTACCGCTTCCTGCAGCATACGCTTTTCGTTCCTGACGATAATATCGGGAGCCCGCAACTGTAAAAGCCTGTTGAGGCGGTTGTTACGGTTAATTACGCGGCGGTACAGGTCGTTGAGGTCGGACGTCGCGAAACGTCCGCCGTCGAGCTGCACCATCGGGCGCAGTTCGGGCGGGATCACCGGAACCACATCCATAATAATCCATTCCGGTTTGTTTCCGGACTGGCGGAATGCTTCCACAACCTCGAGACGCTTGATCGCGCGGATGCGCTTTTGGCCGGTGGAGGTCTTCAGTTCCTCGCGCAGGGCCTTTGCTTCTTCCTCAAGGTCGACCTTTTTCAGCAGCACCTTGACCGCCTCCGCGCCCATGCCCGCCGAGAACGAGTCCTCGCCGAACTTGGCCTGCGCTTCGCGGTATTCCTTATCTGTCAGCAGTTGTTTGTATTCAAGAGGAGTTTCCCCCGGTTCCGTCACGACGAAGGCCGCAAAATACAGCACCTTTTCGAGCGAACGCGGGGACATATCGAGGAGCAGGCCCATACGGGACGGGATCCCCTTGAAGTACCAGATGTGGGAGACCGGTGCGGCGAGCTCGATGTGGCCCATGCGTTCGCGCCGCACCTTGGCGCGCGTCACTTCCACTCCGCACTTTTCGCACACAATTCCCTTATAGCGGATTCTTTTATATCTTCCGCAGTGGCATTCCCAGTCCTTCGTGGGGCCGAAAATGCGTTCACAGAACAGTCCGTCCTTCTCCGGTTTCAACGTGCGGTAATTGATCGTTTCGGGCTTTTTAACCTCGCCGTGCGACCATTCGCGTATTTTCTCCGGAGATGCCAAACCAATCTGTATCGAATCAAATGTATTGAGTTCAAACAAAGGTAACTCCACTCCTCTCTGCTATCTCAAAAAATTATAAACTATTCTCATCCGCCCGCGCAGACTGCGCAAAGCGTTACATATCGTCAGGATCGTCCATGCCTTCCGTATCGATATTGAGATCCTCGCTGATATCGATGTCTTCTTCCAAATCGCCGATCACATCGTCGTCAAAATCATCGAAATCGATGTCTTCATCCTCAAGCAGGCCGATATCCGGGAGGTCGAGCTCATCCATCGAGATATCGTCGAGGTCTTCGATCACCATATCGCCCGCGTCAAATTCCTCATCGTCCGCCGGGAGGTCTTCCGCCCCCGCGATATTGATGTCGATCGCCATGCCGTCATCGTCGTCCGTTTCCTTGATGGCAATTTCGCCCCTGTCTTCGGATAGCACCTTGATATCGAGGCCAAGGCTCTGCATCTCCTTGATTAATACTTTAAAGGATTCCGGAACGCCCGGCTCCGGGATATTCTCGCCTTTGACGATCGCTTCGTACGTTTTGACACGTCCGACCACGTCGTCCGATTTCACGGTCAATATCTCCTGCAGGGTGTTCGCCGCGCCGTAAGCCTCGAGCGCCCACACTTCCATCTCGCCGAAACGCTGGCCGCCGAACTGCGCTTTCCCGCCGAGGGGCTGCTGGGTCACGAGCGAGTAGGGGCCGGTGGAACGCGCATGAATCTTATCGTCTACCAGGTGGTGCAGCTTTAAGATATACATATAGCCGACCGTCACGCGGTTTTCAAACGGCTCGCCGCTGCGGCCGTCGTAAAGCACCGTTTTACCGTCCGGCGAAAGTCCGCTCTGCGCAAGCAGCTGTTCGATATCTTCCTCGGAAGCTCCGTCGAATACCGGCGTCGCCACGTTAAAACCGAGAGCGCGTGCCGCCATACCGAGATGAACCTCCAGCACCTGCCCGATGTTCATACGGGAAGGAACGCCCAAGGGGTTTAGGACAATATCCAGCGGACGCCCATCCGGCAGGAACGGCATGTCCTCCATTGGAAGGATGCGCGAGATAACGCCCTTGTTGCCATGTCGTCCGGCCATTTTGTCGCCCACGGAAATTTTCCGTTTCTGCGCAATGTAAACACGTACGAGCTTATTAACGCCCGCCGTAAGTTCATCCTTGTTTTCGCGTGTAAATATCTTCACGTCGACGACCACGCCGCCTTCGCCGTGCGGAACCCGCAGGGAAGTATCGCGCACCTCGCGCGCCTTTTCACCAAAGATCGCGCGCAGGAGCCGCTCTTCCGCTGTAAGCTCTGTCTCGCCCTTCGGCGTGACCTTGCCAACCAGGATATCGCCGCTTCTGACCTCCGCCCCAATGCGGATAATGCCGCGCGAATCGAGGTCTTTCAAAGCATCCTCGCCGACGTTCGGGATATCCCGTGTGATCTCTTCCGGCCCGAGTTTCGTATCCCGCGCTTCCGCTTCATACTCTGCAACGTGCATAGAGGTGAAAACGTCGTCTTTTACGAGACGTTCGGAAAGCAGCATAGCATCCTCGTAGTTATAACCTTCCCACGTCATGAAGCCGATCAGGACGTTTTTGCCGAGGCCAAGCTCACCGTTGGCTGTGGAAGGTCCGTCGGCGACGACCTGTCCCGCTTCGACCCGCTGGCCTTCGTATACGATAGGCAGCTGGTTGATGCATGTCCCCTGATTGGAGCGCGCAAACTTAATCAGATGGAACTCGGATTCCGTACCGTCGTCATTTGCAATTACCACATTCTTTGCATCGACGCTCTTCACAATGCCGCTCTTCTTGGAAATAGAGAGCACGCCCGAGTCATACGCCGCTTTGTACTCCATGCCCGTTCCGACCACCGGAGCCTCCGGAATCAGGAGCGGCACCGCCTGCCTCTGCATGTTGGAACCCATGAGGGCGCGGTTTGCGTCGTCGTTTTCAAGGAAGGGAATCAACGAGGTCGCCACCGAAACAAGCTGCTTCGGCGAAACGTCCATCAAATCCACTTCGTTCCTCGTCACCTCGACAATCTGGTCGCGTACGCGGCACATAACGCGCTCGCGTACGAACTGCCCGTTTTCGTCGATCGGTTCGTTTGCCTGCGCGACGATGAGGTCTTCCTCTTCGTCCGCCGTCATATATTTCACCTTGTCCGTCACAAGCCCGTTCTTCTTGTCGATGATGCGGAACGGCGTTTCGATAAAGCCATATTCATTGATCCGCGCATACGTGGAAAGAGAACCGATCAGGCCGATGTTCGGCCCTTCAGGCGTCTCGATCGGACACATGCGTCCATAATGCGAATGGTGAACGTCCCGCACGTCGAAGCTTGCACGGTCACGGTTCAGGCCGCCCGGCCCCAGTGCCGACAGCCTTCTCTTATGTGTCAGCTCCGCAAGCGGGTTTGTCTGGTCCATGAACTGCGAAAGCTGGGACGAGCCGAAAAATTCTTTAATCGACGCCGTTACCGGACGGATATTAATCAGGTTGGAGGGTGTCGCCACATCCATGTCCTGGATCGACATCCTCTCACGAACCACACGTTCGAGCCTGGTGAGGCCGACGCGGATCTGGTTCTGCAAAAGCTCACCCACCGAGCGCAGGCGCCTATTGCCGAGGTGGTCGATATCGTCCGTTACGCCAAGCCCATGCTTAAGACCGAGGAAATAGCTCACGGAGGCGAACATATCGTCGATGATGATATGCCTCGGAATCAGCACGTGCAGGTTTTCCCGAATCGTTTCCTTAAGCTTTTTCTTGTCCGTTCCGCACTCGCCGATGATTTCTTTCAGAGCCGGATAATATACTTTTTCATTGATTCCCGCATCCGCCGGTTTGAAATCGAGGTAACCCTTTGCGTCCACAAAACGGTTGCCGTGTACGCGCACCACCTCTTCCCCGATGGAGATGTCTACCGAAGGAATGCCGGAATTTTCAATCGCCAGCGCAATCTTGGGCGTGATTACGTCTCCCGCGGCAACAAGAAGTTCGCCGGTATCCTCGTCTACCACGTTTTCCGCGGCGACCTGATTTTCGATACGGCTTGAAATCGCCAGCTTCTTATTGAATTTATACCGTCCGACGCGCGCGAGGTCATACCGCTTATTATCAAAAAACAGGGAGCCAATCAAAATGTTGGCGCTTTCCACCGTCGGCGGCTCACCCGGGCGCAGACGCTTGTATATCTCAAGCAGGCCCTCTTCCTTGACAGAGGTGTTGTCCTTTTTGATGGTCGCCTCAATATTGACGTCGTCGCCAAAAAACGCGCGCAAATCCGTATCCGTGGAAAGACCCATCGCACGCAGGAACACCGTTACCGGAAGCTTCCTCGTTCGGTCTACACGAATATACATGCAATCGTTGGAATCCGTCTCATATTCCAGCCACGCACCCCTGTTTGGAATCACCGTAGAACTGAAGAGGTCTTTACCGGTCTTATCCTTCGCGACTCCAAAATAAACGCCAGGGCTTCTTACAAGCTGCGATACGATAACACGCTCGGCACCATTGATAATGAAGGTCCCCTTTTCGGTCATCAGCGGGAAATCGCCCATGAACACTTCCTGTTCCTTGACTTCGCCCGTTTCCTTGTTGAAAAGGCGAACCTGAACCTTTAGGGGCGCGGCATAATTCACGTCGCGTTCCTTACATTCCTCTACATCATATTTCGGCGCATCGGAGATGTGGTAGTCGACAAATTCAAGTACCAGATTTTCAGAATAGTCCGTAATGGGGGAGATGTCTTTTAGTACTTCCCCAAGGCCCTCCTCTAAAAAGCGTTTGTAAGAGTTCTTCTGGATTTCGATTAAGTCCGGCATATCAAGAACTTCTTTGATCTTGGAAAAGGTCATTCTCTTATTCGTTCCAAACTTAACTTCATGCATACTAAACAACAACTCCTATATTTAAATTGATTATTCACGGTCAAAAAGCATATGCACGTCCATCACACCGCTTTTCCAAATACTCCGGAATTGGCTTTCCAAAAGCATTTAGGGTCGGACCGGTAGAGCCAATCCTCCACAGTACAACTATGCTAATGCAGTTTACTATATTATCACAGGAAAAACAAGATGTCAATAAGATTTTTTCGCTCCGGCGCAATTTTTTTGCGGGGTTCACGGCTGCCGCGCCGGAAAAACCGGAAGCGCGGACAAAACATCCGCGCTTCCGCATATTATTTCATTTTGGCAAATATCATCCGCCCGGCCGCCGTCTGCAGCACGCTTGTCACGACCACAACCATCGTTTCGCCTTCCCGGCCCTTCGCGCCTTCCACCACGATCATCGTTCCGTCGTCCAGGTACGCAACGCCCTGGCTGGCCTCCTTACCGTCCTTCACAATGGTGACCGTCATCTCTTCCCCGGCCATCAGGATCGGCTTGACCGCATTGGCGAGTTCGTTGATGTTGAACACCGGAACATCCTGCACCGCAGCCACCTTATTGAGGTTGTAATCATTGGTGACGACCTTGCCATTAAGGTCTTTCGCCAGCTTCAGAAGCTTGATGTCCACCTCGGGCACGTCTTCATAATCCGCATCCGTGATCTTGACGGAATTTTTCAGCTCCTTCTGCATACTGCTAAGGATATCCAGCCCGCGCCTGCCGCGCGTACGTTTCATGGAATCGCTCGAATCCGCGATCCGCTGCAATTCCTTCAGCACAAACTCCGGCACCACGATATCTCCCTCGAACATCCCCGTCTTGCAGATATCGAGGATCCGTCCGTCGATAATAACGCTGGTATCGAGTATTTTTGGCGAAATGAAAGTCCCCGTTTCTTTTTTAGCGGGCTCCATTCCCTTGCCGGATTTACGCGCATGCAGGAACGCCGTAAAGTCGAACCGGCGCCGGACGCCCATGGAAAGGCCGATTGACCCAAACACAAGGTAGACAAGGATCGTCAGCGGAATCGATAGCCATGCGATCGGGATCAGCCCGATGATGATGGATATCAGGGCCGCCACCACCAGCCCCAGTATGAGACCAATCGTCCCGGAGAGAAGCGTCGCCGACGGCGTTGCCGCAAGCTTTGCCTCCACCTTCTTCGTGTTCTTTTCAAATACGCCTGCCAGTCGTTTGGATAAAATAAAAAATATGATTCCAGAGATAATTCCACTTGCAATATAGGCAACGAATGGCACCCATGTCTGAAGCGTGCTGAAAAGGTCCGCCGATGCGAAGTAGTTGTACAGCGTCACCCCGACCAGTACCAGTCCCGGGCCGATGAAGCATCCGACGACTACGATAAAAAGCCGCATCAGTTTATAAAACATCCTATCACTCCTTCCTATTCAGTTTTATATTTTAACTATAACCTTCGTTATAGGGAACTGTTATCCAGTATAAAACAAATTTATGTCTTTTCTATGAACAACACCTTACGAATCTCAAAAAACTTTGGCAAGCACATCCGACAGCGTGCTCACGCCTTCCACCCTTATCTTGTAGTCCGCGCCGCGCTCGATGCTGTTTTTGGGCACAAATACCCGGCCGATCCCCATCTTGGCACATTCCAGAACCCGCCTTTCAAGCTGGGCCACATGGCGAATCTCTCCCGAAAGCCCGACCTCGCCGATAAAGGCCGTATCCCTCGGCACGCCGAGGTTGCGCAAAGACGACACAATCGAAACCGCCATCGCAAGGTCTGCCGCGTGCTCGCGCACCTTGATGCCGCCCGCAACGTTCACAAAAATATCCTGCTGATACAGTTTTAAACCGATTTTCTTTTCCAAAACTGCGCATACCATATAAAGACGGTTCTGGTCGATACCCGAACAGAGCCGCCGCGGGATATTAAGCTGGGTATGCGCGCACAAAGCCTGTATTTCAAGCAGCATGGGCCGCGTCCCCTGGGTGGCGGCAAAAATAGATACGCCGCTCATATCCTGCCCGAAATCCCCTTCAAAAAGCATAGTTGGATTTTTCACTTCCATCATTCCGGCGTCGCGCATCTCGAATACGCCGATCTCGTCCGTGGAGCCGAAGCGGTTCTTTACCGCCCGCAGGATGCGAAGGTTTGATGTGCGTTCTCCTTCAAAATAAAGGACCGTATCCACAATATGCTCTAAAACGCGCGGCCCCGCGATTGCGCCTTCCTTTGTCACATGCCCCACGATAAAGGCAGCCATCCCCATATGCTTGGCGGCCTGCGTGATGCGCGAGGCACAGCCGCGCACCTGCCCCACGCTGCCCGGCGCCGACGAGAGGTCCGCGTCGTAAAGCGTCTGGATGGAATCCACGATGAGAAATTTCGGCGAAAGCTGTTCCACGCCCGCGAGGATACTGCCTACTTCCGTCTCCGCCATGAGATAAATGTTTTCCTCCACACCAAGGCGTTTCGCGCGCATTTTGATCTGCGACGGCGATTCTTCCCCCGACACATAAAGCACATTTCCGTAGGCCGTCAGTTTCTTTGCCACCTGCAGGAACAGGGTGGATTTTCCGATCCCCGGTTCGCCGCCCGCCAAGGTAACCCCTCCCGGGACGACGCCGCCGCCAAGGACGCGGTCGAATTCCTCGATTTCCGTCCGGAACCGTTTCCCGAGCTCCAGCGGAATCTTGTCAAAAGTCACGATACGCCCGGGAGCGGACGCGCTTTTCCCCATCCCCACGGGGGCGGCGGCCACAAGCTCTTCCGCCATGGTATTCCAGCTCCCGCAGGACGGGCACTGGCCCGACCATTTTCCGCTCGCATATCCGCATTCGCTGCATATAAATTGCGTTTTGCTTTTCGCCACTTAGCTTCCTCCGTCAGGTTGCGGGCACATACGCGTACTGAACCACCTCGTCGAGCACCGCGTTTTCCGTCGATTTATCCGTTTCGTCATAATAGCAGATGCCGTCTCCGTTCGCCGAGGCGAGGCGGTTGCGCGTCACCTCGTTGGTCAGCTGCACCGTATCCGTCGCGTTGGTATAGGCCACATAAATCTGCCCGCCTTTGGAATAGGCAACGAAGTTGTCTCCAATATCGTAATCGAACACACCTTCCGCCAGCTTCGTCGGCTCGCCGCCCTCCGTGGACATCATAAGCGTGCAGGAGGCGGTATCCTTTTCCGTCCGGAAGACGATTTCTTTTCCGTTCGTCTTGGGTCCGTATACGGCGTTCCCAAAATTATAATCATCAAACGCTGCGTCATCTTCATTGAACGCAATCCGTTTCAGAACGCTATTGCCCTTGCCGTCCTCTACAGCCCATACCATATCGGACCGGGAAATATCCACGGCACTGTTGCCCGTCGTTTGTTCATACAGCTTAACGGTCGCCGGTTCGCGCGTCGCTACATTATACACATAGAGGCGCTGCGTCTCTTCTCCCGCCCACTGCATAAACGCGAGGCGTTCGCCGCTGATCGAAAGGCGGGGCGGCGCATAAGCATATTCCTTGATTACAAACTGTTCGTCTTTTTCAAGGTCGTAGCCGAGAATCCTCCCTCCGCCGTTCGTCATGCTGTCGAGGAAAACGGCAACGTTTCCCGAAAGCACCGGAGAGATAAAGTTATCATATTTCTTTTCCGTGTTGGCAAGCAGCCGTTCTTCTCCGCTCTGCGTATCATATACCACCACGCCGTCAAGCTGCTGCACGCTTCCCTTCTGCACCTGGGTGGTGAAAATAATATTGTCTCCGTCGATGTACGGCTCGTTCTTGAGCTGGTACTTTTTATCGAAATACATTTCCTCCGATTTGATCGCCTTCGGCGCATCCTCGTCCTCGAGGGAAAAGCTCGCTTCTACCTTCGGCTGGTAGCGCAGCGAAGGGTCTACCCCTTTAATCAGGTCTTCCACCAGCGGAAACCCGAAAAAAATAATCGCAAGCACGCCCGCGGCAATCCCGGCGATGAGCAGGATGATCCGGAAGCGTATCCAGAAATTGCTGCGTTTGATGCGGCTGAGCATCATCGGCTGCCGTACGGCTGTTATACTTCTGTGTCTGTGTCTGCGCATACCTTCGCTTCCTTCGTGCTATTGCCTCTTTTTCTGCAGGATGCACACCGCCTGCGCGGCGGCGCCTTCTCCCCGGCCTACCGCGCCGAGGTATTCCGTGGTGGTCGCCTTTACATTCACATAGGAACGCGGCATGCCGAGCGCGCCCGCAATGTTTTCGACCATCGTATCGCGGTAGGGCATTACCTTGGGTTTCTGCATAATCAGGGTACTGTCGATATTAATGACACAATACCCGTATTTGGTCAGCAGCGTTCCCACTTCCTTCAAAAGGTCAATGGAATAGATATCTTTGTATTGAGGATCCGTATCCGGAAACAGCCCTCCGATGTCGCCCATGCGCGCGGCCCCGAGAAGCGCATCCATAATAGCATGCACCAGCACATCCGCGTCGGAATGCCCGTCGAGCCCAAAATCACACGGGATTTCGACCCCGCCGAGGATGAGCTTGCGGTCCTTGGCGAAAGCATGCATGTCAAAGCCATTGCCGATCCGGATATCCGACATCTGCTGCTTGCGCGCGATATCGTTCCCGTGTTCCACGTCCGCACGGGTCGTAAGCTTGATATTGTCCGGCGAGCCTGGCACTATGTGTACTTCGTCGCAAATACGTTCCACGAGGGACGCGTCATCCGTCCCGAGGAACCCGTCTTCCTCTGCCTGCGCATAAGCGCGCATGAGGAGCTCGCGCGAAAACGCCTGCGGGGTCTGCACACACACCAGCTCCTCGCGCGGGAGCGTTTCCTCTACCACATTGCGCCTGGTGCGCTTGATCGTATCCGTTGCCGGAATAGCGGTAACGCCGCTTCCGCAGCGGATGGCGCTCGCCGCGCAGTCGCGGATGATGCGCTCCGTCACAAAGCACCTCGCCGCATCGTGGACCATTACGATATCCGTATCGTCGGGCACGAGCGGAAGGGCGTTCGCCACAGAATGCTGGCGTTCCTTGCCGCCTTCGCAGAAAATGCACCGGAGACCCTTCACATACTTGTTCATTTTGCGTTCCATGGTCTCGCGTTCTTCCGGTTTGCATACAACGATGATATCCGAAAAGAGCCCCGTCGCTTCAAAGGTCTTCAGGCAGCGCACCACGGCGCTTTGCTCGTCAAACTTGATGAAAACCTTATTGGTATCCATCTTCATGCGGCGGCCGCTGCCGGCCGCAAGGATAATCGCACAAATTTTCATCGCTTATTCCAACACCTCATACATTCCTTCGGCTTCCTGCTTTTTCGTGGTTTCCACAAGTGCAAGCACGCGTATGCGCAGCGGCTTCGAGCCGAATTCAATGGTAATTTCGTCTCCGACCTTTACGGCATAGCCCGGCTTGCGTTCCTTCCCGTTTACAAGAACGCGGCTGCCCTCGCATGCGGACTGCGCCACTGTGCGGCGCTTAATCAGCCGGGATACTTTCAGGTATTTGTCCAGTCTCAATCTCAATTCCTCGCTTACAGCAAAATTAATAAAATGCGGCGCATGGCGCGCATATACGGAGCATACCGCGTCACGGTCTTAAAAAACGGCCGCCCGGTCATACAACAATGCACAGACAGATATATTATATCTCTTTTTGCGGCAAGATTCAATCAACGCGGTCCGCGCCGGTCCAAATTTACAAATTGTTAAAACCATATTCCGCCGCAGATAAAACGGCCCGGGAATAGCAAAAAGGAAAACGCCGGCTTCCCATTGTTTTCGTGCAACAAAAAAGGCATCCAGACCGGATGCCCCGTTTGCATTCTCAGCTTATTTTACAGCATCTTTGAAAGCTTTGCCGGCTTTGAAAGCAGGAACTGTGGAAGCAGCGATCTTGATCTGCTCCTTCGTCTGCGGGTTGATGCCCGTTCTTGCAGCGCGCTTTCTCGCCTCGAACGTACCGAAGCCAACAATCTGTACTTTTCCGCCCTTTTTGATCTCTGCGATGATGCTGTCCGCAAATGCGCTCAGAGCAGCGTCTGCATCCTTCTTGGAAATTCCGGCCTTTGCCGCGATAGCAGCTACGAGTTCAGTCTTATTCAAAACTTTACCCTCCTTGAGATTTTTTAGTAAATTTCCGGGCGGAGGCCACTCCGCGCGGTTTGACACTGTGATGATTATAATACAATCAGAGGCATAAATCAACCCATTTTTTCAGCATTTTTGCCTATTTTATCCGCTTTTTCATGCTTTGCCCGTTCCCATAAACAGTCAAGCTCGGGCAGGGTGAGTTCGCTGAGTTCCTTTTCCGCGTGTTCTTCCATAAACGCCAGCCGTTCAATAAACTTTTCGCACGTTTTGTTAAGGCAAAGCTCCGGATTGGTCTTCATCAGGCGCAGAACGTTGATGATGGCAAACAGCAGGTCCCCCGCCTCGTCCTCCATTGCGTCTTTCGTTCCGCCGTGCAGCTCCACCTTCCACTCGGCGAGCTCTTCCTCCACCTTGGGAAGCGCCTCTTTGGCACCGCTCCAGTCGAATCCAACCGCCGCCGCCTTTTTCTGCAGCTTATAGGCCCGCATCATCGCCCCCATGGAGCGCGGTACGTCCCGCAGTACGGAAACGAACGTCTCGTTGTTCTTTTCCCTGCGTTTGATCGCTTCCCAGTTGGTTACCACTTCTTTTGCCGTATCCGCTTTTCCGTCTCCGAAAATATGCGGATGACGGTGGATCATCTTTTTGCACACCGCCGTCGCTACGTCGTCGATATCAAATTCGCCGCATTGCCGCGCTACTTCCGCGTGAAAAACGACCTGTAGGAACACGTCGCCGAGTTCGTCGTACAGCGCGCAGATATCGTCCGCGTCAATTGCGTCCACCGCTTCATACGCCTCTTCCAGAATATACTGGCGCAGGCTTTCATGCGTCTGCTCGCGGTCCCACGGGCAGCCGTTTTCCCCGCGCAGCACTTTCATCACACGCACAAGGTCGTAAAGGCCGTACCGCTCTTTTTCATAGAAAGGTACGGGGGGCAGCACAAATATTCCGCCCGTGCCCAGCTCCACATTCCGGTCAAGGTCGTAAAGTTTTACCGGTGCGGAGCTGCCGCCCGCATAAAGCAGTCCCTCAGTATCTTCCGCATAGTATTCCGCCAGAGCGCATTTTACTCCCTCCGCGGAATAAGCGTTATCCACGCCTGTAATAACAAGCGCTCCCGTGGTATCAAAAATTGCTCCCTCCAGGTCCCGCGCGCTGAAAACGCTATATTCATCAAACGAAAAAATCCCGTGCGCCGCGGTAAGCGCTGCTGCGGCCGCACTCCCGCAGGAGATATAGTCCGGTTCTATCCCCAGCCGCAAAAGCTCTTGAATAAAGCCGTTCGTTCCCGCGTCTCCCAGCAGGCAGAAGACGGCCTTCCCGCCTGCCGCCTGCGCGATGCGCTGGGCGCCCGCAGTATACAGCGCGTCAAAATCTTCCGCCGTCTCAAACAGGTCGTCCAGCGTGACGATACTTTGGTTCCATTCCCGAATTTGCCCCGCGCATTCCGCGCGTTCGCTCTGCAGGATAACAGTATCCGCTTCCCGGATCGCCCTGGCCGCGCGCAGGGGCAGCATGTCCGCCTCGGGCACAAGCTCCACAATCTGTAAATCCATCACCGTTCCACTCTTTCCATTCATTGACATCTCAAAATTATATCCGCTTTCCGCCTGCTTTGCAACCGGGACGGCGGGACTGGTTCCGCTTGCACCTTTAAATCTGATAGACGGGCCGAGCTGCAAAAGCCGGTCCGCACCGCAGGCCGCGGTCCTAACAAAGCGCCGGACGATATTTCCTACAAAAAAGGACCGTACAAACCGTACGGTCCTTTGATTTTATCCGCTTAATTACGCAAAGGTGGAAAGCCGGTCAGGATAGGTCTTGATGTTCTCCTCGTCCTGCCATTTCTTGATCGTTTCTTCCTGATAGGCCGTCTGCGCCTCGTTCAGCTTGGTGCTGATGATGCTGTCTTTCACGTCGTCAAACGGCACCTCGCCGCCGCCTTCGCTCGTATACTGGAGGATATGGTATCCATAATCCGTAGCGACGAGGTCTGAAAGCGAGCCTACGGACGGGAGCGCCATTGCCGCCGTCTCGAACTCTTCCACCATACCCGAGCCTGGGAATACGAGGTATCCCTTGGTCTTGGCCGGTTCCACGGTCATACCGGAATCCGAACCCAATTCCTCAATCAGCGCGTCAAAGTCTTCACCGGCCTGCGCGCGCGTAAGCGCCGCATCCGCGTCGGCTTTGATCTTGGCCAGCTCTTCTTCAAGCTTTGCATCCGCCCCTTCGTCGTCCCCATCCTGACGCAGCGTTTTGATCTCGCTTTGTACGTCGTCGGGAAGGCCGATCAACAGGTTTTTAATATACCGCGCACCCTGCGGCTCATAGACTACCGTACCGGAATTTTTATACGTCGTATAAGCCGTTGCGTCCTCGTCGATCGCGGGTTTCTGCGTTTCCATCAGTTCGTCGTAATATGTTTTCGCTTCCTCTTCGGAATAGCTCACTTCATTATTCAGTTTCTCCACTTCCGCGTTGATCGCGTCCGTCTTGATCGAATCTTCTACCGCTTTATCGATATCGCCATATCCGTACAGCTCGGAATATTTTGCATACTGTTCTTCGATATAAGCTTCCTTATCCGTAATCGTATCGTCGGCATTTGCCGTCTCTTCAATGCCCGAACGGAGGCTTGCCAGCGTATCTTCGATGCCCTGCCGTTTTTCCGCCCGTACGTCTTCCGAATCCTCAACGAGGCCGTCCGCCTGCGCGTGCTGGTACAAAAGCTCGCTCTTCACGAACTGGTTCAGCATATCTTCCTTCATGGCCGTGAACTGGTCCGAGCCGTATTGTTCCGCAAACTGCTCACGCGTCATACCGTAGACGGCGAGATTCATATCGACCTGATCGAGCACCTCTCCCTTGGTGATCTGCGTTCCGTTCACCTCCGCCACGACCTGTGCGCGGTCCTTATCTTCGTTGACCGATACCATGGAGCACGATGCGAGCGCAACACATAAAACCGCGCACACTGCCGTAACCATGATTTTTTTCATTCGATTCATATTTGCTATTGTTCCTTTCCCAATAAATACACAATTTTAGAACGCACCCCCGCAGCGCTTTGAAGCGCGAACCGTATCCTCTTCCCGGCGTTCTGCTGTCAAAGGCTGTTTCCGCGGGATGCTTTGCACTGCCGCGCACACGACGCGCGCCTGCAAAGCGGACAGATTCCCGGCAATCCCCGCCGGACAAAAGCCGCTGTCCTTTATGCTAACTTTTACATTATACAAGAACGCCTGTGGATTTGCAATGCAAATCCGCTGTGCGGGCATCAGCTTTTCCGGCGGCGCAGCTTAATCCCACCCAGAAATTCCAGAAAAGCGTTCGTGTCGAATCCCCGCTCCGTCCTGTAGACAAGCACCGGCGGAGTCGACGGTCTCAGTATAACATCATTTGCGCGTCCGCTCACCATTTTTAACAGTTTCTTTACATTCGGGTTTACCGTTTCCGAATACTTGAGCTCGATCCCGTCCGCTTTCTTAATCACGCTGGCGATTCCCGCGGCGGCCGCATAGCTTTTCACCGCCGCCGTAACGATCAGGTTATTGACCTCTTTCGGAATTTTTCCATAGCGGTCGGCGATCTCCTTTGCCGCAGATTTCGCATCCGCCACCGTTTTGATCTTGGAGATCAGCTTGTAAATATCCATTTTGTCCGTCTGGTTGCTGATATAGCTGTCCGGGATATAGGCCGGCACGCCGAGTTCCACCGCGGTTTCAAAATCCGCTTCCACATGCCTGCCTTTTGCCGTCATAACCGCTTCGCGCATCAGTTTGCAATACATCGCATATCCTACGGTAGCCATATGCCCGCTCTGCTCCGGCCCGAGCAGGTTTCCTGCGCCGCGGATCTGCAGGTCTCTCATGGCGATCTTAAAACCGCTGCCAAGCTGCGTAAACTCGCGGATCGCCGCCATACGCTTTGCCGCGTTTTCCTTCATACTGCCGTCGCCGAGGTAGGTAAAATACGCATAGGCGTTTTTATCCGAACGGCCCACCCTCCCTTTCAACTGGTAAAGCTGGGAAAGGCCGAATTTATCAGCTTCATATACGATGATCGTATTCACGCTCGGGATGTCGATGCCGCTCTCAATGATCGTCGTGCATACGAGCACGTCATATTCCCCGTCAATAAACCCGCCGACCACGCGTTCCAGCTCGGCTTCGCTCATCTGGCCATGCGCCGCCGCGACCCGGGCTTCGGGTACGTTTCGTTTCACGTCGGCCACAAGTTGATCCATTTCGTTGATCCTGCGGCACACGAAGTAGGCCTGCCCGCCCCGGTCGATCTCGCGCATGACTGCGTCGCGCAGCAGACCGTCCGAATAGCGCATCACGTAGGAATACGGCTGCTTGCGCATGGAAGGAGGCGTATCGAGCGTGCTCATATCGCGGATACCGACCAAAGACATTTCGAGCGTACGCGGGATCGGCGTTGCCGAAAGGGTCAACACGTCTACGCTTTGCTTTAAAAGCTTAATCTTCTCTTTGTGCGTTACGCCAAAGCGCTGCTCTTCATCCACGATCAGAAGTCCCAGATCATTGAATTTCACATCATTGGAAAGCAGCCGGTGGGTGCCGATAATAATATCGATCTTCCCCCGCCTCAGGTCTTCGAGCACCTGCTTGTGCCGTCCTTTGGAAAAACGGGTCAGGCCCGCGATGGTCACGGGGAAATCGCGGAACCGTTCGCGAAAGGTCTTCAGGTGCTGCCGGGCAAGCAGCGTCGTCGGCACAAGTACCGCCACCTGTTTGCCGTCCGTTACAGCCTTCATAGCCGCGCGCATGGCGACCTCCGTTTTGCCGTATCCCACGTCGCCGAGGAGCAGCCGGTCCATAACGCGCGGGGATTCCATATCTTTTTTGATCTCCTCGATACTCTGGAGCTGTCCTTCCGTCTCCTCATATTCAAAGGAATCCTCGAACTGATTTTGCCAAACCGTGTCCTCCGGGAAGGCGTGTCCCTTGCTTTCAAACCGCTGTGCATACAGGTCCACAAGATCGAAGGCAAGCTTCAGGGCCGATTCGCGCGCCTTTGTTTTGGCGGCCTCCCACTCGCGTCCGCCGAGCTTGGAAAGCTGGGGCGGCGCGTCCTCGCTGCCGATATATTTCTGTACGCGGTCGATCTGCGCGGTCGGGATATAAAGCTTGTCTCCCCCGCGGTATTCAATCTCCATATATTCCGCGACCGTCCCGCCCGCCTCTAGCGTTTTAAGTCCAAGGTATTTACCCTTGCCGTGCACGTCATGCACCACAAAGTCTCCCGGGGAAAGGTCGCTGAAAATATCCTCCTCCGCGTGCTGGCGCTGCTTTTTGACGGGCGCTTTTTTCACGCGGCCATAGATATCATTCGCACCCAGCACAAGAAGTTTTCCCGAAGGAATCTCGAACCCATAGGAAACATAATCCCCGCTGACAGAAAGCGGCGCAGACATCGCTTTTTCCACAGGCGCGATCACATCCAGCTCCGCGAGGGCGGAAGAAAGCGCCTGCGCCTTGCCTCCCGCGAACATGCGCACGGAATATCCGTGTTCCCTCCGGTCCAGGAGGTCTCTCACAAGTTGGTCTATACGGCCGCGGTATTCCACCGCCCCGTGCATATCCATATCGACCTCGCTCACCGTCTTAAGCCGCGCATTTTTGGTCCCCGCCATATCAATGACATCCGCTGTTTTATTCTGAATGAGCGCCCGCAGTTCGCCCATGCTTTCGCCCTGTATGGGAAAGGCCTCGCCCTCCGCCACAAGGTGGGCCGCTATGTCTGCAAACTCCGTCAGGATGCGTTTGGCCTCGCCGTATATCCGTTCAAAGTCGTCGAACATCAGGATCGCATCCGGAAAATAATCCGCGATATACGCGGGGGTAAACATCACCGGCAGGAAGGTATCGGCATTCTCAAAGCTGCCGTATTCCTCCACATCCGCCATGATGCTGTCCGCAAGCCTTTTGTTTTCCTGTTTTCCGAGATAGGCAGACAGTTTTTCCTTTTCCTCTTCGCCGAGGACAACCTCGCGCGCCGGGGGCAGTCGGTATTCCTCCATCGGTTTTCCCGCCGACCGCTGTGTTTCACTGTCAAAGGTACGGATGCTCTCCACCTCATCATCAAAAAACGTAACGCGCAGGGGCATTTTTGAATCCGGCGGATAAATGTCGAGTATTTCCCCGCGCCGCGCAAATTCGCCGCGCGAATATACGGTGCCCACGCGTTCATATCCGTTTCTCGCGAGCTCCTGCATCAGGAACTCGCCGTCATAGCTCTTGCCCGCCTCAATCAGCAGGCAGGTCCCGTCAAATTTTTCTTTGGGAACAAGTTTCCCGAGGAAGGCGCGAATCGAAAGGAACACTGGCTTTTTTATTATTCCGGCATTTTTCATGACCTTTACGCGCACAAGCTCTTCTTCGCGCCCCTTGGCCTGTGCCGCGCGGATAGAATAATCGTTTTCCGGGAAGAGCACGCCCGCCGCCGCCGCGTATTCACGCGCCGCCTGCTCCGTATTTGTGACGCACAATACCTGCCGCCCCGAGCCCCTTGCGGCGGCTTCCGCAAAATAAGGCTTCGCATGCGGGGTGACGCCAAAAACCGAGCAGGGCAATTGCCCTCCCCGGATACATTTCAGTACATCCTGGAACGCGCCGCTTTTTGCGATCAGCGGACTTACCGCGTCATTCAATTCATACTCCCTTCGCCTTTAAATTATGGTCCGTTAAACCTTGCCTGCGCTTTTGAAACGCCTTCCAACACGATGCATTCGCAGGCGTCGGCTGCACGGCCGAACATTTCCTGCGCCTGCCCGTGCTTTTCCTTTTCAAATTTCCCAAGCACGTGCTGGATCAGATTCCCTTCCGGTTTCCCAATCCCGATCCGGATGCGCGGGAAATCGCCCGATCCGGTGTAGCCTAGAATCGAACGCATGCCATTGTGCGTGCCCGCACTGCCTTTTTCGCGAATCCGCAGCGTACCAAAGGGAAGGTCGATATCGTCATACAGCACGATCAGTTGGGAAAGATCGGCGTTATAATAATTGAGGATGCCGTCCACCGCATAGCCGCTGTTGTTCATAAACGTTGTCGGCCGGATCAGCATCACTTTCTCATTGCCGATCATCCCCTGGCCGGCGTGAGCGTCAAATTTGGTCGCTTTCAATTTAACGCCGTGGCGCTTGGCAAGAATATCCAATACCTGAAAGCCGGCATTATGCCGCGTATTTTTATATTTCAGCCCTGGATTTCCGAGCCCTGCGATAAAATACATAAATCCCTCCGAACCTGCGGGACGCGTCGCAGCCCGCCCTCTTTGCTTGCTTTCGGCGGCGGCTCCTTTTCCCCGCACGACCCGTTCCCACTGGGCTCGTACGGGGCTTCCTGCCGCCTTTGCTCCGCGCGCCGTTCCTCTCAATAATTTCGCTTATTTCCGCTTATCTTTCCAGTCTGTCTTTATAGTCTGGCGGCTTCGCGCGATCGCAAAGGCGTTATTCGGAATATCTTCCGTGATTGTGGAACCCGCCGCGATATACACGCCTTCTCCCACGCTGACCGGAGAGATCAGGTTGGTGTTGCAGCCGATAAACGCATCATCGCCCACCGACGTACGGAATTTGTTTTTCCCGTCATAATTTACGACCACAACGCCGCAGCCCACATTGATCCCTTTGCCAAAATCGGAATCCCCGATATAGGTAAGATGCGATACCTTGGTTCCGTCTCCGATCGTCGAATTTTTGATCTCTACAAAATCCCCGATCCGGCAATGGCTGCCAATATGCGAACCCGGACGCACATACGCATTGGGTCCAACGGTAGAATGCTCACCGATCTCCGCTTCCAGAACAACCGAATTTTGCACCTGCGTGCCGTTTCCAACAACGCTGTCCCTGATGCGCGAACCGGGATAAAGAATCACGTCTTCGCCGATCCGCGTATTCCCCTCGAGGGTTACGTTCGGATAGATAACCGTATCCTGCCCGATCTCGCAGTCTGCGTCAATATAGGTGTTTTTCGGATCGATCAGCGTTATGCCGTTACGCATATGCCGCGCGAGGATCCGTTCGCGAAGAATTTCAGATATCTGCGCAAGCTGCGCCCGGTCGTTCACGCCCATACATTCACGCGCATCCTCCGCAATATACGCGCCCACTTTTTCGCCTTTCGCATTCAGCAGGCCAACGATATCCGTAAGATAGTATTCCCCCTGCGCGTTTGCCGGTTTGATTTCCTTTAAGCATTCCAGTAAAAACGGCGTACCTACACAGTAGCACGAGGCATTGACCTCGGTAATTTCGCGTTGTTCCTGCGTCGCGTCCTTTTCCTCTACGATGGCCGTTACGTCTCCCAGCTCATTGCGCAGGATCCTGCCGTATCCATGCGGATTCTCCAGTTGTGCAGTGAGCATCGTGCAGGCATAATTGCCCTTCTGCGCCGCATCCACAAGCGCACGCACCGTTTCCGCACGCAAAAGCGGCATGTCTCCCGCAATAATAAGCGTATATCCATCAAAATTTTCCAACTCCCGCGCCGCGCACATCACCGCGTGCCCGCTGCCCCTCCGCTCTTCCTGTTCCACATAAGCGGCCGCGCCGCCAAGGCGCGCTTTTATTTCGTCCATTCCCCGGCCGCATACAACGGTACACTTTTTGATATCCACTCCGCGCACCGCATTTACGACCCACTCAAGCATACTGCGTCCTGCCGCCTCATGCAGAACCTTCGGCATCTTCGATTTCATGCGCGTACCCTCGCCCGCAGCGAGGACCACCGCCATACATTCTTTCATAATTGCTTCTCCATCCCAAATAACTTTTTGGCCTAACCTTATTTATTATACACAAAAGCGCTTTCCTGTGCAAAACAAAAAAGGCCCCTCCCCAAGGGAAGGGCCTGTTTCTGGGGCTCAAAAATCTTCGCGTGCGGCGGCCATTTCTTCTTCCGGCATGTTTTCGTATTCTTTAAGTATAATCTGCTGGATCATCTCGCGCGTATCCGAATTGATCGGGTGCGCAATGTCTTTATACTCGCCGCTCGGCGTTTTCCTGCTGGGCATCGCAATAAACAGGCCGCTGGCACCTTCGATGATCTTCATGTCATGGATCACAAACATATCGTCAAACGTCACCGAGACGATCGCCTTCATTTTGCCCGTGCCATCAATTTTTCTGATGCGAATATCTGTAATTTCCATTCTTCAATCCTCCACCTTGTTGTTAGACCATGCCGCTCTAAGAAGCGGCGCTAAGCAAATCCACCCCATTGATTTTACTCAATTTTAATCTAGCACATTTCGCGTAAAATTGCAACTATAACGCATCAGCAAGCCGAAATCTCTATTTTAGTCTCGCTCAGTTCTTCCAGTTCAAAGATCGCCTTATATCCGTTGATTCGTTTTTTTTGCGGATAGCGGTTCACGATGGCGGCGCCCACGCCCACCACCTCGATACTAAATTCGGCGAGCATGTCGCAGATCGCTTTTACGGTGCCGCCGCCTGCGATAAAGTCGTCGATCACAAGGGCGCGCGTTTCTTCCTTTATCATTCGTTTGGAAAGCGACATTGTTTGCAGCCGCCGGGACGAACCCGAAAGATAGTTGATCGAAAAAACCGAGCCGTCCGTCAACTTGCTCTCTCTCCGCGCAATGGCAAGCGGCAGGTTCAAAATGCGCGCGACGCTCATCGCGAGCGGGATGCCTTTGGTCTCGACCGTCACAATGAAGTCCGCCTTCGCACCCACGAACCATTCCGCCATGATCTGCGCCATTCCATCCACATAATACGGCGTGCAGAACAAATCCGCGATATACATATACCCTCCCGGTAAAATACGCGAGGTGTCCCGCATCTTCTCCGTCAGCTCCTTCACGAGCAGCATGCGCACATTCGCGGGCATCTGCGGCACGTAACGGATTCCACCGTGCGCGCCCGCAACCGTCTCCACCCGGCCGATTCCCATATCCGAAAACACCCGTTTAATCACCGCCGCGTCCTCGGAAAGGCTGGATTTCGCGGCGCCAAACATTTCCTGAAAAAATTTAAGCGAATAGAGTTTATTTGGATTTTTTGCGAGGATAGCGCACATGGCCGCGATCCTTTGCTTTTTGTTTTGCATTTTCCCACTCCCTATACGGACAATTCCATGACGTGATCGTCCATCACAAAGCCGCCGCCGATCTCTTTGCAAATATCCTCCGTATTTCTAAAACCAAGATGCTCATAGGCCGCAATAGAGGAAACATTATTTTTGGCAACAGTGAGCCAGATAGCCCGAAGCCGAAGGCTCCGCGCCATTTCACGCACCTCGTTTACCACATCGCGCGCATATCCTTTTCCACGGTATTCTTCCAGAAGGTAGATTTTGCTGAGGAACATCTTGCCCTGCGGATTGTTGGGCTCTACCGCAGCATAACCCATATTAACGCCAAATGCGCGGATCAGGTAATATTCGCAGCCCCGGGCGTCCGCCTCCTTGATGGCGGGCACCGACTGGAAATGCTCCAGCATATATTCGATCTGTTCGCCCGATATTACTCCCGCATAATGCTCCCGCCAAATAGTATGCGCAAGGTCTGCCACCGCGAGAAATTCACGTTCACGGCTCACGCGTTTCAGCTTTGCTTTTGCCTTCATCGCGCATTCCAATCGCGAAGGAACGCTTGTACGCTGCGGTCTCCCGTCGCTTCCGCATCCTCCGAAAAATAACAGGCAGGCAGTTGGCCAAGCTCCCTGTGGTATTTTACGCACTCGCAGCACATACCCATTTTCGAGCAATGGAACGAACAATTGCACATAGTCTTGTTTTGTTCCTTCTTACATTCCATTTGAAACACCTCATTTACGCTTTTTTTTGAAATACGAACTGAGCAGCTGCGCACATTCCTCTTCAAGCACGCCGCCCGTAACTTCCGGCTTATGGTTCAGTTTCCCTTCGGCGAGGTCATACAAGGTCCCAAAGGCCCCTGCCTTTTTATCGTACGCGCCGAAAACGATGCGTGGAATCCGTGCATTGATCGCCGCTCCAGCGCACATCGGGCAGGGTTCGAGCGTCACATATAGGGTGCATCCGGGGAGCCGCCATCCACGAAGCGCTTGCGCCGCCTCTGCAATCGCGCTGACCTCCGCATGGCAAAGTGGATTTTTGTCCGTCTCCCGGGTGTTATGCGCAGCCGCAATCAGCGCCCCGTCCCGCACGATCACCGCCCCGATGGGAACCTCGTCCATTTCCTCTGCGAGCAACGCCTGTTCGATCGCGGCGCGCATCCATTTTTCGTCATCCACCAGTGCGCCCTCCTCCGCTTGTTTCCAGCGAGGAAAATGCCTGGAAGCCTTTTTCGAAAGAATCCCGTGCTTCTTCATAAAAAACGGATGCGGAAGCCTCATCCTCTTCCGCGGCGTCCATGCCCTCCCGCAGGGAATGCGCCGTACGGATAAAATTTTCATTGATCTTCCGTATTTCCCCGTCTTCCGTATTGAACACCGAGAGCTCACGCGCCAACGTTTTCATATCCGCCTTTACATAAAGAGTCAGCCCGCCATCTTTCATTTGCTGCAAACCCGTCTGCAGGCGGGTGATCGCATCCAGATCATTGATAAAATTATCATATTTATCGGCAGGCGTAAGCGAGCAGGCGCTAAACGCCAGCAATAACGCAATCACAATGCCGAGAAGGGACTTTTTCAAGCCGCTGTATTCCTCCGCTCTTTTTTCTTTATTATACGAATTTCATTATGATATTGCAATTGGCGGCGCTTTTTGGTAAAATAAATTCCGTCGCACGGAGGAGTATCGAAGTGGTCATAACGGGCGCGACTCGAAATAATGTCCACTATGCACAATAATTGAATAATACTGTATGGAGCGGTAGCGAAGTCTGGCCGTAACGCGCGTGACTCGAAATCACGTTATCCGCAAGGGTACGTGGGTTCAAATCCCACCCGCTCCGCCAAAATCCCGCATAGGCAAAGGGTTTATGCGGGATTTCTTTTTTTCTTCCGATAAATAATCAGTTACAATACACACATCTAAACTTGCCAATTTTACGTTTTTAGAGCATCTGCTAATATACATCTCATACATAATTTTTGCATTTTTGTTGCCCGATTGTTGCCCAAATCTCACGGTAACATATGAAATTCTATACAAGGATATATAAACTTATTCTTTAAAGCTCCATATCTCTACTCGCTTTTGCAATAGGCTTTTCTTTCTTTTGTTCGCTCTTTTCCATATGCAGCGCATTATGATAAGTTTCAAGCACCGTCTGTTTTCTTTCAAGTCGTACATCAACATATTGTGCTGTTACAGCTTCTAAGTTTGAAGAAATTCCCAATGTCATTCCTACACCCTTTAGAGTATGTCCCAATATTTCACCGACCGAATAAAAATCCCCCGTAAGCTGATACATATTGGTTGCCGCCGTATGTCTAAGATCATGAAAGCGGATATGTGGCATATCAAATTTTACTAACACCTTTCCAAAATTGGACGATAACCTACTCGCATTTAATGGCGCGCCGTCCGGTCTACTTACCACTAAATCATTATCGTAATATTCTTGTCCTGCACTTTTCAACAATTTTTTTTGCTTCTGTTGATTCTCAAATTGACGTAAAAAATATTGCATTGTTGTATCTGTGATAGGTAATATACGCCCGTGCGATTTTGGCGGGGCAAATTCTTTGATGATATTCGTTTTTGGTGGCACTTTGAAAGGGAGTTGTTCGATTACGCTAAACGTCTTGTTTTCAAAGTCAACATTGCGCCACCTTAGCCCTAGGATTTCACTTCGCCTTAGACCATACATACCCCCAAGCATGACAGACATTTCCCATTCTGTACCATATGTATTTGCCATAAAAAGTTGCATCTGCTCAACTGTGTATGGGTCGGGTGTTTTTCCATGTTTCCCGAATTTGGTAATGATATCGCGGGCAGGATTATATTCAATATAACGATACTTTCTCGCGTGTTCCATTGCAACGCTCAAAATTCGTTGTGTGTAACGAACCGAACTATGCGAAAGCCCTTTTGCATATAACTTACTGAAAAGGTCATCCAGCATAGCACCTGTTACTTGATTGATCGGAACACTACCAATATACGGCACAATATGATTTTTAATATACCCTCTATATCCGTATAACGTGCTGGGCCGCAAGTTAGCCTTTCCATGCTTTTCGACCCAATCCTCCATATACTCTTTGACTGTCTGTTTACCGTTCATTACCAATAGCGGTGTATAGGACGGCTTTTCAAGTTTCACTTTCATTTCGGCTTCGTGTTTTTCAGCTTGTGCCTTTGTTGGGAATCCGCGCTTACCATATGTTTTACGTTCTCCGTTTGTCATATATTTAATGTAAACGTCGTATACAGTCCCCGGTTTTCCCGTTAAAACACCCTCGGCATTTCTCCTGTTCTTTACTTTTCTTGATGATATAGCCATTATGAATTATCACCCCCTTTCGTTTTTGAATGAGCGTAAATCTTTGCTCTTTCGTAATAATCCCATATTGCTCTATCCGTCAATAGCCGATGACTTCCATTCGGTAAATATTCTAACTCACCTTTATCCATGAGTTGACGCAATTTGTTTGCTCCCAAACCGCAAACGGTACTCATTTGCTCGACCGTTTTAAAAAATGGTAAAGGTTGTATATCCTGCTTTTTATCCTTTTTCACCAAAAGGCACAACACCCCCCGATTATATTTTTTAGCAAACAGACGGCTGCGGGTCGGGCAGCTCCACGGGGTTATGTTGCCCCCTTGCATGGTTCTCATGCAACCGCCCCCATTGCGTGATAAGCTGTGGCTGGGCGGGAGTATCATTATTACGGCTTTCTGATCGTCGCACAAGCAGACTGCGCTTGCTTCCGTCAAGGTGTTAATCGCTCATGTCACGGCGCACCTTTCGGCTGGCTCCCAGCATACCGAATGTATCTGATTGCTTGTATGAAATTGTCAATGTGCTGCTGTATGTCAATCTAAAAGACCGCGCTATATAAGTGCGCTCTTGTAGAGTGGCAAACAAAAGCCCGCGACCGGGCAAGCGTGGAAAGGGGAACACGCACCCAGTCGCGAGCATAGAGTTAAGCGGCTTTAAATTTGAGAATTTGGGTTATCAGTTTTGTTTCAAGCCTGCGCTTGACTTCTTCATTTACGCAAAAATAAGGCAGACCGTTTTCATCAAAAAGTTGCTGAAAAGCTAAAGAGGAAACGTACCCCTTATAGTGCGCTAACACGGCGTTGATAGCGTCAATATCACCCGCCGTTGCAGCCAAAATGACAGAATATGGAATCAGGCTACAATCAACTTTTCCCACTATAATTTCACTTCCTCTCTATAATCTTTTTGAGTTTTTCTAGTGTGCTTGCCCTGCGCTTCGTGACCGTGCGACGCATAAGGCTTAACAGTTTCCCAATTTCTCGGTCGGTCATATCGAGGAAATAGAACAACAAAATAATGTTGCGCTTATCCTCTGGCAAGGCGTTCAGTGCGGCGGCTATTACTTCATCGGTTATCTTGATTTCATTTCCCAAAACGGAAAACACATATTCATCAAGCGCATACTCATCATAAGCCGT
Organism: Christensenella minuta; assembly: GCF_003628755.1. Taxonomy (NCBI): domain Bacteria; kingdom Bacillati; phylum Bacillota; class Clostridia; order Christensenellales; family Christensenellaceae; genus Christensenella; species Christensenella minuta. The sequence goes on from NZ_CP029256.1 coordinate 1,453,818, forward strand.
TAAAGCCGCAATCTGTTCAAGCTCCTGTTCGGATAGCATTTCTAAAGATATTTCGCGGTCACGCTTTCTTTTCAAGATAATAGTTGCGTGCTTCATTGCGAATTACTTTTTTGCAGTAGCTATCAAACTGTCCTTGAATCCGCGCCCTGTCGCTGGATTGAGGGTTCAGAAGATCACCCCCTTTCTACTACAATAATTTATGGATAGGATATGGCAGCCAGCCATACGCCTTTCCATCCCATAGTCTAAGCTACAATAAGGGGAGTAATTGGTCTGACGACTCCTTTCTTGGGTCTACACGCCCGTACGTGAGACAGTCAGCCATCCTCTTGTTGCAGCGTTCGTTTTGCAGGTAGAGCCACCACTCGTGCGTTCGTGTCACTCAGTAGATTGAATAGGCAATGGGTAAGAGATGGGCACCGATTACAATACATCAATCAGGAGGAATACTTATGAACGCTGTCGGTATCGACATTTCCAAAGGCAAGTGCATGGTTGCTATCCTGCGTCCCTTCGGTGAGGTGGTTGCTTCACCTTTTGAAATTCAGCACACCGCTCATGAACTCAGACGTTTGGTTGAACGTCTGAAAAGTTTGGACGGTGAAACCCGCATTGTTATGGAGCATACTGGCAATTACTATCTGCCTGTCGCCAGGCATCTGCACGAAGCCGGCCTCTATGTGTCCGTTGTCAATGCTATTCTTGTACATGACTACGGTCAAAATTCCCTTAGACGGGTCAAAACGGACAAGATAGATGCTGTTAAAATCGCCAGCTATGCTCTAAGCCATTGGCTTGATCTTCCGCAATATGCGCCGGAAGAAGACGTTCGCCACATGCTTAAAACCTGCGCCCGCCAGTGCAACCAGTACGTTAAGCAGAGTGTTATGCTTAAAAATAGCCTCATCGCTTTGCTTGACCAAACCTTTCCGAGTGTCAACATGCTGTTCTCCAGCCCGCCCCGCAAGGGGGACGGTCACGAAAAATGGATTGACTTCGTGGGTAAATTTTGGCATTTTGAATGCGTCAACAGCCTTTCCAAAAACGTTTTTACCCAGCGCTATCAAAAATGGTGCAAAAGAACAGGTTACAACTTTCTTTCCACTAAGGCCGCTGCCATCTACGATTTCGCCTGCATACAAGTCAGTACACTGCCTCGAAGCACCTTTGCCAAACAGCTTATTACTCAAGCTGTGTCGCAGCTTAACTCCCTATCGGAAACGCTGGCTCTGATTCGGCAGCAGATGCTTTCCCTTGCCTCCGGCTTGCCGGAATTTCCTGTTGTCATGGCTATGCAAGGGGTCGGCAATGTGTTAGGACCTCAACTCATGGCTGAAATTGGCGATGTGCGACGTTTCAACCGTAAGCAGTCGCTGGTTGCTTTTGCCGGTATCGACGCACCGCCTTTCCAGTCCGGCGCCTTTGAAGCACAGAGTACCGGCATTTCCAAACGAGGTTCTTCCTCACTCAGAAAGACGCTTTTTCAGGTCATGGACTGCCTGCTCAAACACGCGCCCTCTCATGATGCTGTATTCCAATATCTTGACAAAAAACGCGGCGAGGGTAAGCATTATTACGTCTACATGATGGCAGGAGCCAACAAGTTCCTGCGTATCTACTACGCACGGGTTAAGGAGCATCTAGGCAGTTTGGCGGTTCAGTAGCCCACATATTCTTTTTGCTTGGCTTACCAGCTTATTTCAGGGTGGTTTTATTTGATGTTCCATTTTTTACCTTTCATTTTTTATTCATTTCCGGCTTGACTTTTCTTTGCAGGTCTCGCGTCCGCAAGGGCGGTGAAATATCCCCTTTCACTTACTAGCACAATTTGAAAATGGAAAAAGGAACCATTTTTCAAAAAAAGTTGAAAAATTTTTTGAGAACCATAAAAAAAGACGATTGTATTAAATACAACCGCTGCTTTCGTTGTTGTGATTACAAAGGTGTTATGAATTTGCCCGATGCAGTTTGCTACCCCGTCACGCGATAGCAAACGATGCTAAAATTATACGGATTTCTCATAAGCCGCACCCACACCGACCACTTAAAACAGCTATGCAACTGTTCATTAAATCATTTAATAGATTTCCAATTATCTCGTTAGATGTTCTTATATGCCGGTATAGCCCTTAACTTCGGGCTTTTCCGGCATTTTTCCTATCGGAAGAACCTCACAAACATTCTTATTACCCCTCATGTTTTCGTTCTCAAACGTAGTACAAACAGTAGTACATTCTGCGTATCTTATGCGGCCTTGGATTCCTGGGCGCTCTCTGACGCAGGCTGCGCGTTGACTGCGGCGGCGGTCTGTGACTTGGCTTGCAGCCGTTCCATTTCCTCCTGTGCGGAATGGAACGTGGCGTGGGCGTAATAGTTCAGCGTCATAACGATATTGGAATGCCCCATAATGTACTGCAATGCCTTGGGGTTCATGCCCGCATTTGCCATTCTGGTACAGAATGTATGCCGCATGGTGTGTGGCGTCATGACCTCCGGCAGCGGTTCCGCATGGAACTTGTTGAACTTCTTGGCAAGGCCCTGAAACATGGAATCATAGTTGACAGCCGCTTTCGGCAGTCCGTCCCGATTTAAGAACAGGAATCCCTTATACCCGTCCACCACAACGCCTTTGCCGTCCTTTCGCCTGTGCAACACACGCTGAAATGCTTTGTAGGCCGCTGCGCTCATAGGCACCTGGCGATAACCGCTGTCTGTCTTTGGCGCTTCGATGTAGTAGCCGTCCTCGGTGCTTCTCAAAAGCTGGTGGTCTACATTCACAAACCGCTTGTCAAAATTCAGGTCGGCAGGCGTCAGGCCGCAGAGTTCGGAAACGCGAAGTCCGGTTTCCAGCAGAATCAATACCTCGTCATAATACTTGGCATAAACGGGGTCACTCTGCATGAAGCCCAAAAGCTCCTTTTCCTGTGCAGGGGTAAGCGGCACCTTTGGTACGGTATCGTCGTTGATAACCTCATTGATCTGGAAGTCAAAGGGATTCTTGCGGAGGCAATCGTCCTGTACGGCCATGTGAAAAATGGCTTTCAGGGAACGCTTGCCGTTGCAGATGGTATGATAGGCCACGCCCTTTTCCTGCATACGCAAGGCCCATTCTTTGGCGTCAGACAGCTTCACGCTGTCGATGCTGGCCCCTCCGATTTTATCCTCGGACAGAAGTTTCATTAACTGCTGGCGGCTCTTATGGGTTCCCCGTTTCACATTGCCCCGCTGCCGGATATACTTTTCATATAGCTGGCACACGGTCATTTTCTTACCGATGGTGTCAATCCCATCGTCAAGGTCTTTTTGTATCTGCTTGATTTTCTCACGCAGAGAAATATCCGGGCGTTTTCCGGCAGGGATTTTGTCCGTAGGGACTAACTTCCATGAGTACACAAACTTCGGTTCTCCAAAGGTATCCGTATATTTGTAGGCGTATCTTCCGTCTGTTCGCTGGCTCTCTCCAGATTTCAAAAGGCGGCCTTTGCTGTCCCGCCTTTTTTCATCTCGTTCTTTTTTTGACATTTCGTCATGCTCCTTTCCATGACGGAAAGAGCCTTGACACGCTTTAAGAGTATTATAGCATAGTCAAGGCTCTTTTTCACTAGATTGTGTCAAGAGAATCAATGATTTTTTCAAATTTTTGCCGTTTGATCTGGATGCGGTTGCCGTTCAAAATCACCCAGCCAGCGGATGGGTTTTCCTCGGCAAGCCGACGCAGTTTGTTTTCTCCAATGCGAAAATATTTCGACGCTTCCTCAATGGTAAGCGTATACTTTTCCCAAATAGGCACATCGTTATTACTCATAATATGGCCTCCTTCTGTTCAAAGCAAAGGTTCCTTGTAAATGTGGGCAAAACACGGACGGCTGGCGGCCCAGCTCCACGGGCTTTTCACCCCCGTGTGGTTCTCACACGGCCCTACCCATTGCCTGTGACGCTTTTAACGCTCGGACTGTGGCTGTAAGGGAGTATCATTGTCCTGCCTGCACGTCATCGCCCATAAGCAGCTACGCTTATTTTGCGGCTGGGTGGTTGTCGCTCCGCTGTTTTCGTAGAAACCAGCATCATGGCGCACCCGCCGTCCGGCTCGGTGTAGACAGAATGTGTCCGTATGCCCTATGACGCGCCGCCATTGTCCTGCGGGCGTATTTGTCAAGGTACATACATCAGCCACCGAGCCGGCGGAAATGCGGAAAGAGAGTAATAAGACATTTCCGTTACCGTGGCCGGGTCGTTACTTCAAGGCAACGATGATGGAATGAATGAGCTTGATTTCCAAACGGTGCTTCATATACTCGTCCACGCACACATAGGGGATGCCGTTGCTGTCATACAAGGTGCGGATGCAGAGCTTGTTTATGTAGTCCTCATAGTACCGCAGCACTTGCTCCATAGTCATTGCATCCCCAGCGTGGGCAGCTTCCATCACCGAAAGGGGAAGAAGCTCTCTGCCGTTGAATGTAGGTTCCTTCATCCGCGTTTACCTCCCTCTGGCATGAACGCCATCAATTTCATACGCAACTGTTTCAGGGTCCTTGTCCTGTGACGCTGTACGGCGCTGCGGGACATTCCCATGAGGCTGCCGATTTCTCCGTCTGCCAAATCCAGAACACAGTGCAAAATCAAAATGCTTTGTTCCTGTTCCGGCAGGCTGGCGAACGCCTCGGCTACAAGCTCGTTGTCGATCAGCAGGTCATACCCATACGACGAAAAAACGTAGCTGTCGCTGGGGTAATCATCCACGACTGAGAGCTTGTCCATTTCCTCTTGTGTCAGAGCATCCAGCGACTTTTCACGTTCGCGGCGATGCGCCATCTCCGACCAGTAGCTTTTAGCCTCATTGCGGAGTACCGCTTTGCAGAAAGCATCATAGCGGTGCCGCAGGATAAAATCATTGCGGGGGATCGTTTCCATCTTTTCACCCCCTTTCTGTGGGGGATTTCGGTGGTTTTCTCCCTTTCCGCCAAAGTTACTGTTGAAAGGCCTCCAGCTACCCGCCAAACACCACTTTTTTAAAAAAATTTTGAAAAAGTGTTTGACCGATAGAGCGGGCCGAAGGAAATAACAAAATTCGCCCGGAAGGGCATAAACCCTCCGGGCGAACAAAAAAATAGTATGATATTTTATTGCATACGCAAATTCATGGTTCCGGCCACATTTCCCACGGGCCGGGGGATGTTTTTTTTAACGGTGTTACTCCCATTTCCGTTGGTCGATATCCCGTTCTACACATGACGGCTCCCTCCTGAAACCGCCAATGGGATCAGCGTTAGGGGGAATTGCTCCCATCCAATACCTTACGAACCGCGGTGTGGTTGCTCGGGGCGATCCGGCTGATGTAATGACGGCCTGATTGCGCAACGTTCCTTTGGTTTGATGTTCCATCTTTCACTTTCTCCATTTTTTTAGAAAATAACTTCGATACAAAATCCAAGGACAACAAACAGTAAAATGCTGATAATCGTTCCAACTCTCGTCATGATCTGATACTTTGTAAACTTCTTATTTCGCACAAATGTAATCCCTCGCATTCTCAATAAATGTATCTAATATCAATTCGCAATCTGTAAACTTGTATTGTCTTGCACTTTCTATATCTTGATTTAAGAAAATAAAACCGATGCATTTATCGTAGGTTCCAAGATAATCAAAAACAGATTGTATGTATTCATTGCGAACTTCATCACTGGTGCTATGCTCCGCGATCTCTCCAAAAATAATTGGCTTATTATATGCTTCCAAATAGTCTCTTTGACCTTCATTTTCATAGAATTGCTGAAAACTCTCACGGGAATCCAATGTGTTATTCAATGTCAATCCGACATAATCAACATACTCATCACCTGGATAATATTTCGTTGTGTATTCGTCTGCCCTGTTGGGAGACCATACCCACTTAACATTGGGAGCATATTCCCTACCCAAGTTCACAATGTGAACCCAAGCGTTTACATATGCGTGAGCATCATCTGTTTGCCAACTGTACCAACCAGATTTGTAAGAGGGCCTCATTTCCATTTCATGCGCTAATCGAACAAAAAGTTCTGTATTGGCTCTGTTATCCGAAGAGAGTTTCTTAAAATATTCAATAATTAAATCATCATAATACCCGTCAGAAACCAATTTTAAGTCCCAGTCGGTAGGCTGCAAAGTGATAAACGCTATATATTTATTGTCGTCTAAACATAAAGAAATCTTGTAATCACTTGTCTGATCAAAACGATCAAACCAAGCTAAAGTATTGATGCTGTCAGCTAAAACATCAGTCTCTTCGGGGCCTTGAACATAAACGCCCAAATATCTTTGTCCCTCTGTAATAGGATAATATTCAGACTCGACAACTGAGGATTCTGTTACAATAGATTCCGTAGTTGGTTCTTCCAGTGTAGCTTGACTATTACTCGGAGCCTCAATAGACGCAATGCTGTCAGAGCCATCGGCCTTCTCGGTATCGACAGGCTGTTCGTTGCAACCAACCCATAATATAAATATAGCAGCCGCGAATATACAAATGCAATTAAGGAACTTCCGCTTTATCATTGTCCTCCTCCAATTTCCGGGTGCCCCATTCCATATCGTCAGAGCAGAGCATAAGGCCTAGCAATCGGATAGGAACCATGACAACAGTTAAAACAAGGATGAATACTGGAAGCAGTAATGTATAATACCACTTCACACTTCTCATAACCTTAATATTTCGTGAACCAAAACTAATGATACAACCAAGAAGAATAAAGAGAATGATCTGCCACCATGGAGCGGTATATGCCAATGTTGGAATCGCGCAGCCAAGTATATTTAACACCTTGCAAATTATAGTATTGGCATAAACGCTAACCAGCATCATCGGACTAATCATATCTGACCAGTAAATAAAGCACATCAGCTTGGCGTTTTTTAACATCCAAGGAGTCATTCTCAGATTGTTATACTGTGAACCTTCCGACCATCTTAACTGCTGCCTGATAAATTTTTTCCATTCGGTGGGCGCATCTGTATAAATTACTGAGGTGTCTTGCATAACTGTTTTGTACCCCTTTCGGAGCGTCAGGTTTGTGAGGCTTCTGTCATCGGATACTTCTTTGTGAAATCCCATGAATGTCTCATTCATAAAGTCATACATCACATCTATCAAAATCTGAGTACGGAAAGCAATTGTCCTGCCGGGAAGGCAGCCCACTTTGCCTGTAACGCTCATTGCTTTCATCGTTCCTTCAGCTCTGATCTCTTCAAGCAAATTTGCAAACATGGTTACGAGTTTGCGGTCAGGATCAAGTATTTTCTGTCTGGTTGTAACACCGCCAATTTTTTGATCACAAGCAAAAGGCTTCAGCAACTCGGACAAAGTATCCTCTGTCCATACCGTATCACTATCCACAAGCACTGTTATATCGGAATTCGGATTAATGTGCTCCATTGCCACACGGATCCCATTTCTCTTACCGGCAACAGGTGTATAATAATGCTGAACAGGAGTAAAGCCAATTGGTAAATTCCTGTTGAAATCTACACACAGGTTTTCAAGCCCCTCGTTTTTTGGCCCATTAATGACAACTATAATCTCAGACGGATTCTGGCGTGCTATTTTCATCAGAACACTATAAAATAGATCTAATGGTTCGTCAACGACTGGGAGCAGCACCGATGTAAAATAATTTATTTCTTTATCTTCATAATCATATGGCTTATATCGAATAGCATGGAAAAATACTATTCCCCATCGAATGAAAATGAATGCGAAGAAAAACATAAAGAGGTGAAGGTTATGAGTTTTGATATAATCCTCGACCATCAAGAAAAATGTGTACATTACAATCACCGCCTCGCCGGGTCAATCTCTTCCAAAGATATCTCTTGTATAAACCTTATACATAACTTCCGAGAGTTCACTGGAAACTCTATTAGCAACAATAACATCACATGAACGCTTAAACTCCGCAAAAGAATGTACAACCTTATAACCCATAAACTCTGCGGCATCGCCTAATAAGGGTTCATATATTACAATTTCTTGTTTTTCTTTGGAAAGCCCCTCCATAACACCCCAAACAGCACTTGAACGGAAATTGTCAGAATTAGACTTTGCCGTTAAGCGGTAAATACCAACTGTGCCAGGATGTTTATTCAGAATTTCCTTTATGACATGGCCTTTTTTGGTGTGGTTTGCCTGACACACAGCGGTAATCAAATTTTCAGGAATATCATGAAAACTTGATTTCAACTGCTTTGTATCTTTCGGGAGGCAATATCCGCCATAGCCAAAAGATGGATTGTTATAATGCTTACCAATTCGAGGATCATGACAAATTGCATCTATGATGTTCTTTGTACTTAACCCATTCATTTCTGCAAAGGTATCCAATTCGTTAAAGAACGCAACACGCATGGCTAAATAAGTATTAGCGAAAAGTTTAGCGGCTTCTGCTTCATCAAGCCCTATAATCAAGACGGGAATATCTTCTTTATTTGCGCACTCTTGCAAGATGGTTGAAAAAACCTGTGCATGGATAACCATAGCAGGGTCTGCAATATCTGTACCAACAACAATTCTGGAAGGGTACAAATTGTCGTATAGGGCTTTCGTTTCTCTTAAAAATTCAGGGGAAAATAGAATGTGGCTGGTGTTATATTTTTTTCGCACACTCCTTGTATACCCAACAGGAACCGTACTTTTGATGATCATAATGCAATGATCATTATTTGCCATACAAATTTCTATGGTGGAATCAACCGCATGAGTATCAAAGCTATTGGTTTCATCCTCATAATTAGTAGGTGTTGTAATAATTACATACTCGGCGTCTTTATATGCTATTGCCGTATCTACAGTGGCTGTCAAATTTAGTTTTCTTTCGGCAAAAAACTTTTCGAGATATACGTCCTGAACGGGAGAAATACGGGAATTAACTTTCGCAACCTTTTCTTCATCAATATCAAGCACTATTACTTCATGCTTTTGGCCTAACAGAGTGGCAAGAGATAACCCCACATAACCTGCGCCTACAACAGTAATTTGCATAGCATTCTAACCACCTTTCTATTCAAATTCATTCTCGGCTCGGATGACGTTGCAAACCGCTGCAGTGTTCCGATAGATGCTTCATCAACGTTTCTTTCGCGGCGGATGCATCCGCTTGCTGGGAAAGACCCGTCAGATAAGCCAAGGCGTCATTCCACGTTTTTAGCGAAAAGGCTTCCGAAGGAATATGTAAAAGCTCCCTGGACAGATGGAATTGCTCCCATGGGCTGAGATACCGCAAATCCGACAGATACCCACATCCGGCCTTCTGGGCCAAGCACTCCAACAATTCTACCGACCATCTTTCTTCCACTTTATTCACCTCCTGTCATTTCAAAGGGAATATCCTAACCACAAACTTTCCTTTTCTGAACGATTCAATTACCGCAGAATAATGATTCTGGGGTAATCGTTACTGCTTCTAGGAAGAAAATTATTATTTTAATCAACTAAGGGCGTTCTGACAGGCATAAAAAGCAGACCTGCGCACATATTTCGCGGTGCAGGTCTATTTTTCGTATTTATTTTGCTGTTCTATATGTAATAAATGGTTGAAAATCTGCTCTGATACACTTATAATAGAGCTAATCAGTTCTACTTGTAACTGAGCAAGGGGGCCATGGAACCACAGAATCATTATTCCGTGGTGCTATGAGATCAGATGCATCCGCTGTAAGGTTCGCTCATGTTCCCGTGTGCCCATAGCTACATAGATACGCGTGGTGTCCACGGAGGCGTGTCCTAAAATATCCGCAAGATATGCCAGATTCTTTTTGATGGCATAATAGCATTTTGCAAACAAGTGCCGCAAATTGTGGGGAAAGACCTTTTCAGGATTTACCCGCGCCGCCCGGCACAGCTTTTTCATATCATGACAGATATTGCTTCGATCTAAGGGCTTTCCGGTACGGGTGCAGAACAGATACCCCGTTCGGATGCCTTTTTCTTTGGCATAGGCGTTCAATTTCCGGCACAGCTCTTTTGTCAAGAGAATGGTGCGGATTTTGCCTTTCATGCGGATTTCCGCTTTTCCTTTGTGCAATGCCTCCACAGTCAGAAAGGAAAGCTCACTGACCCGGATTCCGGTGGTGCAAATGGCAAGCATCACATGATACAGGCGGCTGTCCTTTTTCCTTTTGGCAGCGTCTAACAAGCGGTGGTATTCCGCTTCGGTCAAATCTCGGCTGTCATCCACAAATACCGTATGCTGGATTTTCAAAAACCTCACCTTGCAGGCCGCCAGCCCCAGGTAGTCCAGATAGGAATGAATGGCGGACAGCTTGGCATTTACGGTGCGGGCATGGTGGCTCTGTTGCAGTTGCTCTCGATATTCCAGCACCTTTGCTTTTGTAGGTTCTTCCCCCTGTAAAAATGAAAGAAACCAAACCAACTCACGAACATACTTTTGTATGGTTGCGTGAGATTTTTCATGTTCGGTCAAGTAGATGCGGTACTCCCGCAAGATTTCATTGTAATTTTGTTTCATCGTGTTTTACCTCTTCTAAATTGATAGTATGAAAGTAGTATGACAGAATCTTTTATACCGTATTCTCTGCAAAGGTAAAACAAAAGAACGGGTAAGTTTAACGATGTGCTGTAGACACGGACCGTCAAGCGAACGCGTCAAACGGATTCGGCATTTGTTTATCATTTGTTGTATGGAGGCCAAGGGCCTCTTATTTTTTTGCAAATTTTTCTTTCCAAAGCGCTATTTTGCGGGTAGTTTGATGGCTTCTCAGAGTATTAGGAGTGGAGGAAAAGAAAAACAGCAAGCATAGGAAGTGTATTAACACTTCCGAATTTTGCCCCAGCCCGCAAAGCTGGCTTGGTTGCAAAATGCTTGTTGAGGGGACACCCCCAAACCCCCAAAAGAAAGGAGCGGAAACGTGGCAGAACGCAAAAGAAAAATCCCGCTGATCGTCTATGTAACAGAGGATGAACGGGAAACAATACAACGAAAAATGGAGCTTGCCGGGAGCGCAAATAATTTTAGCAGATATGCCCGCAAGATGCTGATTGACGGTTATGTCATACAAGTCGATCACACACCTTTGAAAGAGCTTGCGCGAGAAATTGGCGGTATAGGTCGTAATATCAACCAAATTGCAGCCCGCGCGAACACCACGGGCAATTTGTACGCCGAAGATATACAAGAGATAAAGGAGCGGATGAACGAGGTTTGGCATATTGTGAGATACACCCTATTAAGTCAACGCTAAGAAAAGCACTTGACTATGTCACCAAGCCAGAAAAGACGGACGGCGGGCGGCTGGTGTCCTCCTATGGTTGTACCCCGGAAACGGCAGATGTAGAATTTTTCTACACGATTTCACAAGGCATGAACAAAGGGGACAATCTCGCACACCATATGATACAGAGCTTTGCCCCCGGTGAAGTCACCCCGGAAGAAGCGCACAAGCTGGGGCAGGAATGGGCTGAAAAGGTGTTAAAAGGCAAATATGAATATGTGATTGCAACACATACCGATAGCCGTTGTGTCAATAATCACATTATGTTTTGCGCGACCAATTTTGTCGATCATCACAAGTATATTTCAAATGAGCGCACCCTTGCACAAATACGCCGACTAAGCGACGATCTTTGCCGGACGCATGGTCTGTCTGTGATTGAAACGACGGAACGCAGCGCAAAGAGCAAGAGCGGCAAAGAATATCACGCCGCCCGCGAGGGTCGGGGCTGGAAATCTAAGCTATATCGTCTGATTGATGATACAATTCCCCATGTAAAAACTTTCGATGAATTATTGCAAAGGATATCGGCGGCGGGTTATGAAGTATCGCGGACAAAAAAGGTTTTAAAATTCCGTGCGCCGGGACAAGATAAATTCACACGGGGGCATGACGATTATACTGAAATGCGTATACGGGAACGGATAGCGGGCGGCGCATCACGCAAGCCCCAGCGCGACGACAAGGGTGTAAACCTTGTCATTGATATACAGAATAGCATAAAGGCCCAGCAAAATGAGGGCTATAAACGTTGGGCGAAAGTCTTTAACCTCAAAGAGACCTCAAAAGCTGTTAATTATTTAACGGAGCATAACATTACCGACCGGGAACAGCTTGCCCGCATCGTCAAAGACGCTGCCACAAAATTTGACAAGACCGCCGCCGATCTGCGCGGGATTGAAAAACGCTTGTCTGATGTATTGCTAACCATGAAGCATACAGAGAATTACCGCCGTATGAAGCCGACTTATGACAAGTACCTTGCGGCAAAAAAACAAAGACCGCTATTATTCCGAACATGAAAGCAGCTTAATATTATTTCACGCTGCCAAAAAGGGGCTTGCCGATCTCGGCATTAAGGGTCGCGCCTCGATTCCCGCCGATCTGCATAAGGAGTATGGGAAGTTACAGAATAAAAAAGATAGTCTATACCGATCTTACAGGACGCAAAAAAAGGAAGTTCGGGAGCTTGAAATCATAAAGGCAAACGTGGATAGTCTCTTAGAGCCGCCCCGCCTGGAACGTGAGAGCAAGGAAAAACAGAGATAAAAAAGCGCGGATTTTCCGCGCTTTGCTCAAATTTTCTTATTTTCATCTTCTTTTTTAGATTCAAAGTAAAGGCGATAACTTGAAAGCAAGGTAATTATGCTATCCTTATCAACATGACTTAGAATATCATATAGTAAAGATAATTCCTCCGGTTTGTACTGATCAACTAACAACTTCATAACCGATGCTACCGTTTTATCCTTGCTATAATCAACACGGAAGAAATCTTCAAGTGTGATACCAAAAAATTCGCATATATCGTAAATACTGACTACATACGGACTGCGTTTTTTACATAACAAATCGGATATAAAATGCTCATTATATCCAACCAAATGACTAAGTGCTTTTCTGTTCGTTATTTCATTTTCGGTAAGCAATTCATTAACCCTTTGGGCTACAAATTTCTTTATATATTCTAAACTATCTTCATTCATGTAATCAGTATAATTCAATCATTAGTCTTGCCTTTAACGTAAGTCTCTTTGTTTAAGCTGTTATCGCGTAAAAGTATTGTCCTTTTATGATAATAGGCGTATAATAACAGCAAACCAATCCCAAAGGCGCAAAAGGTGTAGGCTATGTGTACCCACACACCAAAACACTACATATAAACCCACACCCTTTATATACATTTCTAGTCTACACCTGATTGCGCTATCGTTGGGTTAAATCAAGCGGTTTGCAACAAATTTTAATGCGTATTTGTTGCTAATATTTGGCGCGAATATGGGGAATGGAATGACGATTAGGAATCCCCACACCTTTTATTATCATCCATTACCCCTTACGCGCCATGCACATTGAAAAAATAAAATATTGATATGTCGGCGGGGCGCGTCAGTCAGTTCCAAACAAAGAGAGCATAGAATTTCTTGATTTTGAATAAAGACCAAGACCCCTATGTTGTGAAATAAGCATTTTTGCTGAAACTTGGTGTCCCGCGAGACGTATCATAATGTTTAAATACAAAAAGCGGGTATTGAAATACCCGCAAAGAAGCAAACGACTTTGCTATTTTTTATTTAGTTCTTTGGCTATCCCCAGCATATAACGCAACGCTTGTTCATTCAATGATTTTGTTTCTTCGTGAAGTTCGCTAACAAGCGCGGGTTCTTCAATGCTGGTGTCAAAGAAATCTGTAAGACTAACACCTAAATAGTCGCAAATATAGAATAGCAAAGGTATTGAGGGTAAGGCATTTTTATTTTCAATCCTGTTAATATAGCCCACACTTTGCCCGATTGAAAGGCTCATGTCCCTTTGGGAAACGCCTTTCCTTGATCTCAATTTTGATATACGATCACCTATAAAATCAATGTCCATATGATACCTGCCTTATTACTCATTATAGGGGATGAAGTACGCAAAAATATCCACTTAAATTATACGTTTTGCTCAATGTGTGTTATTACAGTATTCGTTGCGGCGTTTTTATATAATTTGAGTATATATCGCCGAATCGTCTCGCATTAAAAAGACTACGTGAGACCTGCAAAGAAAAGTCAAGCCGGAAATGAATAAAAAATGAAAGGTAAAAAATGGAACATCAAATAAAACCACCCTGAAATAAGCTGGTAAGCCAAGCAAAAAGAATATGTGGGCTACTGAACCGCCAAACTGCCTAGATGCTCCTTAACCCGTGCGTAGTAGATACGCAGGAACTTGTTGGCTCCTGCCATCATGTAGACGTAATAATGCTTACCCTCGCCGCGTTTTTTGTCAAGATATTGGAATACAGCATCATGAGAGGGCGCGTGTTTGAGCAGGCAGTCCATGACCTGAAAAAGCGTCTTTCTGAGTGAGGAAGAACCTCGTTTGGAAATGCCGGTACTCTGTGCTTCAAAGGCGCCGGACTGGAAAGGCGGTGCGTCGATACCGGCAAAAGCAACCAGCGACTGCTTACGGTTGAAACGTCGCACATCGCCAATTTCAGCCATGAGTTGAGGTCCTAACACATTGCCGACCCCTTGCATAGCCATGACAACAGGAAATTCCGGCAAGCCGGAGGCAAGGGAAAGCATCTGCTGCCGAATCAGAGCCAGCGTTTCCGATAGGGAGTTAAGCTGCGACACAGCTTGAGTAATAAGCTGTTTGGCAAAGGTGCTTCGAGGCAGTGTACTGACTTGTATGCAGGCGAAATCGTAGATGGCAGCGGCCTTAGTGGAAAGAAAGTTGTAACCTGTTCTTTTGCACCATTTTTGATAGCGCTGGGTAAAAACGTTTTTGGAAAGGCTGTTGACGCATTCAAAATGCCAAAATTTACCCACGAAGTCAATCCATTTTTCGTGACCGTCCCCCTTGCGGGGCGGGCTGGAGAACAGCATGTTGACACTCGGAAAGGTTTGGTCAAGCAAAGCGATGAGGCTGTTTTTAAGCATAACACTCTGCTTAACGTACTGGTTGCACTGGCGGGCGCAGGTTTTAAGCATGTGGCGAACGTCTTCTTCCGGCGCATATTGCGGAAGATCAAGCCAATGGCTTAGAGCATAGCTGGCGATTTTAACAGCATCTATCTTGTCCGTTTTGACCCGTCTAAGGGAATTTTGACCGTAGTCATGTACAAGAATAGCATTGACAACGGACACATAGAGGCCGGCTTCGTGCAGATGCCTGGCGACAGGCAGATAGTAATTGCCAGTATGCTCCATAACAATGCGGGTTTCACCGTCCAAACTTTTCAGACGTTCAACCAAACGTCTGAGTTCATGAGCGGTGTGCTGAATTTCAAAAGGTGAAGCAACCACCTCACCGAAGGGACGCAGGATAGCAACCATGCACTTGCCCTTGGAAATGTCGATACCGACAGCGTTCATAAGTATTCCTCCTGATTGATGTATTGTAATCGGTGCCCATCTCTTACCCATTGCCTATTCAATCTACTGAGTGACACGAACGCACGAGTGGTGGCTCTACCTGCAAAACGAACGCTGCAACAAGAGGATGGCTGACTGTCTCACGTACGGGCGTGTAGACCCAAGAAAGGAGTCGTCAGACCAATTACTCCCCTTATTGTAGCTTAGACTATGGGATGGAAAGGCGTATGGCTGGCTGCCATATCCTATCCATAAATTATTGTAGTATGAAAGGAGCGCAAAAAATGATAGAAAATACTGGTTGCAGCTTTATTGATAATTTATCCAACAACGATTATGAACACAATTCCTCATTTTTTTATAAAATAGCCGATGCTTTACGCCACACATTTATGTACCTATATTCTATTGGTATAGAGAGATACACACTTATGGATAACTCTGAAACCAATTTGTATTTTGTACAAATTTTAGAAAACGCCTTATTTGATGCAGAATTGGAAAAGCCAAAGTTATATCTGTTCTCCCCATGCAAAGATTATGTATGGGAAAAGTCTCATGAATCAAAAGCTGTTAAGCTCATTGTCGATGAAGTTGTGTATATCAGGAAAAGAGCGACAAATGACCCCGCTGTCTTTGATATGACGTATCAAGCAGTTATCAATGAATCTGGAATTTTATTCCTCATGGACAAAAACAGGGATTCTGAATATTACAAATATGCCGTAAAGAAAGGAAAAACAATATATCTTTTAAATCCCGTTGATAAGGAATTTACGATTGAAAATGTGCGAGAATCTCGCGGGTGTCGCAACTTGCAAAAAGCGATATTTGCGAATAGCGATATTGAGCGCGAACACGTTGAATATGAAAGGCAATTAGAGCGCGAGGTCGAAAAAGCATTCTTAGTTGAAATGCGAGGGATTTTGCAGCCGAAAATAAGTCATGAGCAGAACAAATTACTTTCAAAACAGCATTACCCCAAAATCGCCAGCATAGATGAAAAATGCAATCTGCTAGATAGCATCATCCAGCTAAACGATGAAACAATCAATCAGCATTATTGGAATTGGAAAAATGAGGATGACATTTTGAATGACCTCTTAGCCGAAGCAACAGACGGGAAACAAGGTAAGATTGAGACAGTCAAGAGCAGAGCGGATAACTATTGGAAGATATTAAAACAGGCAATTTTTGCAAAACAAAGAATAATTGAAAGGAATAAAAGAAAATGAAAGTTATAAACGGGATACCATTTTACAGATTCCGGCATCAGTTGTGCGGGATTTGGTACGACAGCGATATTTCCGATCAGCTAACAACTAATCAAATAGCAGTATTAAGGGACAAAATAGTCACGGCAATCAAAAAGAAAATTGATTTAAATGTTAAAGCCTTCGCCATTCCTTTTTTTAACAAGGCAAATCTCATACCTTTAGAGATTGTCAAAGCAATGCGAAAAGAATATTATCTAAGCATCACGGGAATTTTCCCTTACAATTCATCTATTGACGATGAGCCTATCGAAGATAGGCAGCTTTGGAATGATGCTTACAAATCCTTAGATTTATGCTTTAGTGTTGAGCAAAACCCTAGTAATGGCGGGAACGAAATATATTTAAAGGGCTGCTTGAAACCTGTGGATATCTTATTGTTGTATATGGAGAAATACCAAGTCAACAGACATTTGATCTCATTTATAAAGCAAGTAATGATTATTACTGCAACATGAAAATTGTAACGTTGTAGGTATATAAATCATTCTTTACAGAACAGGTATCATGTATTATTTTAGTCATATAAAGGGGTGATTTTATGAAACAAGATTATGTAACCGATTGTGCGGAGTGCGGCGCACCTTGCCCCGCTGTTTTCAAAATCCCGCTTTGCCACGATTGCGCCGTCAAAAAGACGCGCAAGGATTTTCTAAAATTTGTCGTGTTGCCTGTTGTGCTGGCTCTTTTCCTTTACTGGTTTGCAACCATGATCTTTCAGACCAGCGAACACCGGGTAGCCTATACTTTACTATTTATGGGCGTACCGTATGGCATACGGCGTATGTTCCTTTGGGTTATCCCGGTCGGTTACGGATTAGCCGGAACAATCGGGATATTAGCCCTTAATATCATCGTCGGCGCTGTGATCGGCGTGGTGGTGCTGGTCTACCAGCTTATAAAAGCGGTCGTTTATATTGTCAAAACGATCATTGCCGCCGTCAAGATTGCAGGATATAAAAAGATTGAAATTTTGCAAGCATGATGTACCCCCAATCAAAAGAGCGTGACAGCCGCGAAACCTCGCAAGCTGCCACGCTCTTTACTAATATAATAAAAACACATTGACAAATATCTATGTGTGTTATATATTATATATAGACAGTTATCAATGTGAGGTTTGATATGAAAACAAACTATACGGATTATGCAAATACATTTAAAGCGATTGCCGAACCTACTAGATTGCAAATTATAGATATGCTTTCGTGTGGAGAACTTTGTGCGTGCGTAATTCATGAAAAGTTTGATATTACACAGCCGACCCTTTCCCACCATATGAAAATATTATGTGATAGCGGGATTGTTATTCCACGAAAAGATGGAAAATGGACACACTATTCTTTAAACGAGCAACGTCTAAATGAAATTCGTGATTTTATGAATATGTTGACGGTTACAGAGAAAGCTTGTATTTGCAACGAATAATTTTTTTTGAATAATATATAGACAATCGTCTATATATTAAAGGAGTATGCTTATGGAAGCAAAAACAAATCAAAGCATCGGATTTTTTGAAAAGTATTTGACGGTATGGGTTGTAATCTGTATGGTTGCGGGGATTCTTATTAGTCAATTTCTACCACAGATTCCAACTTTTCTGAATCAATTTGAGTATGCTAATGTATCTATCCCTATTGCACTACTGATTTGGATTATGATTTATCCCATGATGATGAAAGTAGATTTTAAGAGTATAAAAGATGTGGGGAAAAATCCGAAAGGGCTTTTTGTAACATGGGTTACTAATTGGCTGATAAAGCCGTTTACCATGTTTGGTATTGCTGTACTGTTTTTCTATGTGGTGTTCAAAAATTTGATTCCTCCCGAACTTGCAAAGGATTACCTTGCCGGAGCCGTACTTCTCGGAGCCGCGCCCTGTACTGCAATGGTTTTCGTTTGGAGTACACTGACAAAGGGAAATCCTGCATATACCGTGGTACAGGTTGCAACAAACGATCTGATTATTCTTTTTGCTTTCGTACCGATTGTAAAATTCTTGCTAGGCGTAGGCAATGTCGAAGTTCCGTGGGACACGTTATTCTTATCCATTCTACTGTTTGTAGTGATACCGCTCACGGCAGGAATCCTCACAAGGGTATTTATGGTAAAGAAAAAAGGAGTAGATTATTTCAATCAAAAATTTGTGCCAAAATTCAATAATGTTACAGTAATTGGTCTGCTCCTTACGCTTATCATTCTATTTTCGTTTCAAGGACAGACGATACTTGCAAATCCAGTGCATATCCTGTTAATTGCAGTGCCGCTTGTTATTCAGACGTTTTTGATTTTCTTTATCGCGTATTTTGCTTGTAAGCTGTTAAAGCTATCGTTTGACATAGCGGCTCCTGCTGGTATGATTGGCGCATCAAATTTTTTTGAATTGGCAGTAGCGGTAGCAATCGCGCTATTTGGAGCAAATTCTCCAGTCGCACTTGCGACGACGGTAGGTGTATTAGTAGAAGTCCCTGTTATGCTGACGCTTGTAAAAATTGCAAATAAAACTCAACGGTGGTTTCCTGCCGTGAATAGACTATAAAAAATCAAAGGAGTAAAGACATGAGTAATAATAAGAATATGAAAGACGAGATTAAAAAATACTATGGTGGTATTGCAAGCGAGGTAACTACGGGTACAGGGGAAGCTCCCTGCTGTTGCTGTAAGCCCCAAAAAAGCCAAGTATTGTACGACGATGAATATTTAGAGGGATTACCCGAAGAAGCATTGAAAGCATCAATCGGCTGTGCAAATCCAATCTTCTTGGCAAATATCCAGCAAGGCGAAACTGTACTTGATCTTGGTAGCGGGGGTGGAATTGACGTATTGATTTCTGCAAAATATGCAGGTGAAACGGGCAAGGTTTACGGGCTTGATATGACTGACGAAATGCTTCATTTGGCAAATGAAAATAAAGCACGAAGCGGAAAGAAAAATGTTGAATTTATTAAAGGCTACATTGAAGATATTCCGCTTGATGATAATACCGTTGACGTTGTTACCTCTAATTGCGTAATCAATTTAAGTGAAGATAAAAGCGCGGTACTTTGTGAAACATATCGAGTTTTGAAACCGGGCGGTCGTATTGCGATTGCCGATGTTGTGGAGTTAAAGCCTGTAAGGGCAGAGTTGCGAAAAAATGCTCAACTTTGGGTTGGTTGCATTTCTGGTGCTCTTTCGATTGAGACATATACCCAAAAACTGGAAGCGGCAGGATTCAAAAATATTGAAATCACGATAGTGGATTCTTACACAAAAGAGTTTTTGCGTGACTTTGCAACAAATAAGGGCTTGGAATTTGGTCTTTCTGATGAGGACGCAAACGAACTCGACAACGCATTTGCGAGTGCCTATGTAAAGGCTTATAAATAAGACAACAAAAAATAGCGTGACGGCCGCGAAACCTCGCAAGCTGCCACGCTCTTTTTTTGCTGTTATGTTACGCTTTAGACCCCGTTTTTCGGGTGTTTAGGTACAAACACCTTACCTTATGCAAATACGGCTTAAAAAGCCCCTGCTATTAAGAGGTTTTTTCGGCTCTAATGCGTAACATATTATTGCCTTTTTCGCCGCATACGCTCCCGCGCTTGATCGCGCTTAATCTGATTGACACATAAATTACAATACTTAGCTCTGTTGCTGCTCGACTGGAACAATGCGCCGCACTTCGCACAAGGCTTTTGCTTGTCCGGGGTTGAAAGCTCCGCGCAAAGGGTTTTATCAATCGGTAAAACCGCATTTTTGAACCACAAGCACAACATGGACTGTGACGCAATTTGCGGACAGGGTACAGGCTCCCCAGCGTCCAGCGCATCACAATTCCCTTGAACGTAATTGCAACACTCGGCACGGATAAGGACGTTTGCCCGCTTCGTCTGAAAGGGCGTAAACTGTTTCATGCGTCTACTTCCAAATCATCGGCTGGGACAAGACCGGGGGCAAGTTCCAAATATTCGCCGTCCGTCAATCCCTCCAGCTTATGAATTACAGCTTTGAAAACCTCCAGTAATTCCGGGTCGTAAACGTCCTCAGTAGCTGCGTACAAATCGCGTAACAGCCCCGCCCGTGTCCGAATGTCGTAAATGCAAATCAAATTTGTTTCTTCTACTGTGAAATACTCCATATCGTTATACCTCGCGTTCCTTGTTATTTTGTTTTGGTTGCTGTGCTGGACGTTCGCCCCGTGCGACGGATTGTTTATCCTTTTTGAGTTGCGCCCGGATTGACGGTCTTTTCTCGTCTTTGCTGGCAGCGCGGGCTTTGTCTGCCTTATTTGCTTTGATGATTTCCGTAATGGATATCGTTTCCCCAGCTTTAGCCCGCTTTTCCAGTTCGTCAACCGTGGGCGTGTTGTTGATCTGCCCGTCGATCATGTTATAATTTTGTTCCGTGGATTTCTCGGCGGTTTCTAATGGATTGATCGGGGTTTGCCGCTGCTCCTGTAACAATGTCATAAAGTCCGGCACTTCGGTAAAACCGAATCTATCCACATAATAAGCCTTTTCCATACCGTCGCGCTGGGTAACGATCACGTCCGAAACAGATAGCGAATGCCCTATGAAGTTTTCAGGGCGATAAAGGTTGAACCGAACATAAATATCTTCAAGGGTTTTGTCTTTGGGAAACTCGCCGTTATATAGATAGCGGTAATTTGCAGGGTCAACCGCCACGCCGTCGGCTCGTAGGCTGTTTAGCGAGATAAAGCCGTATTTTTCTGTTGCCTTGTCTGTAAGCTGGTAAATAGAAAAAGTGTCCTTGTTCTCGATTAGCCCCGGGGCTTTTTCGCTCTCTTGCGTTTGCTCCATGTTGAGCGTCGCAATCTGCGCGTCAACGTCCGTTATAATCTCTGCCGCCGTTTTACGAATAACGTTAAGGGACGCTTTCAATTCGGCGGTTTCCTTTCCGCTGCTCCACCCTGCAACATAGCCAAATGAATAACTTGATGTGTCCAGCCCGTAATGTTGACAAACACAATATGCCACACTTTCGGCTTGTACTTCCCTGGTTTGCTTGTCATATGGTAGCTTTTGCTTATCTTCCGTTGTCTTTAAATCTAGGTCGTGCAGCTTGGCGTGTGAAATTTCATGTATAGTGGTCTTAATCGTCTGTGCTTCGCTCATATCTTTTTTAATCGCAATTCGTTTATCCGCAAAGCTGTAATAACCGTTTGCGCTGCCCTCAATCGTTTCAAAATCAATAGGAACAGGCGATACTTTTTCCAGCGCATCAAAAAACCGCTTATAGTTTGGGACTTTACCGCTAAGCATACTCATGGGAATTTCGGGTAATTCTTTGCCGTAGGTTTGCGAAACGTCGAAAACCGTAACGGTATGATAGCCGATCATTTCCTTTTCGACCGTTTCCTTTACGGGTTTTCCGTCGCTGCCGATCACTGGCTTACCTGTCTTGGGGGCGGTTTTGTTTTCTTTTTCTAATACCTTAAACTTTGTAGGGGCAATGATTTTAAGACCCTTTTGTCCTTTTATAACGTGCCGATCAAATTTCTTTTCCCATGCGCGGAAACCCGCTACATGAGAAGCATCTGGCTTTTGCAGGAATATGAGCATACTATTGTTTATGGAATAATCATAAAACTTTGACATCGTGCTAAGATATTCTTTAAATTGGTCTGATTCAAAGATTTCCTTTACGCCCTGTTCCAGCTTGTCGGTAATCTCCTGCATCTGCTCTTTTCGGGTATGTGTTTCAAAAACAATAGGCGCGGGTGAATGCCCTGCGCCTATCACTTCATTATTTTGTGCTTCGCTCAAAATTATACTCCTTTCGTGTTTTTGGGGGGTTTGGGGGCTTGCCCCTCAACAAGCACTTTGCCCCGCCCAGCTTCGCGGGCCGGGGCAAAGTTGGAAGTGTGTTAATACACTTCCTATGCTTGTTAAGATACCAATTCCCGGATATTAACTTTTGAAAACCTTGCCTTTATGCTCAAATTCCAGCCTAAAATTGACGTACTTGCCGCCCGTGTCCGCAAGGATAATCTGCGCGTCATATGTTTTTCCAGTCTTTGGGCTATAAAGGTTCTTTGCCTTAACTCGCCCGGACTTCAAAAGCTCCGTTGCCATTCGAGGAGTAAGGCTTGTTTTTTTGTCCCGGAAAAATTTATCATTCTTCCACATGACAAAGCCACAATCCTTATTTGCACAATAAAAGTTTGTGCGGCTCTCGTGGACGTTGCCACCGCAACGGGGACAAATGCCGATGACGGGTTTATCAAACTGAAAACGGCTCCGCTGGTCGTTTGTCACTTCGGGGACTGTTTCGACCAGTTCCCGGACATATCCCGCGATACTGTCCATAAACTCGGCAGCTCCGCTTTTGCCCCGTGCGATCTCTGTTAAGGTGTTTTCCCATTCTGCCGTAAGTTTTGGGGACGTGAGTTTTTCGGGCAATACGGATATAAGGGCTGTGCCGCGCTCGGTCGGGATAATCTGTTTTCCTTTGCGACTGGCAAATCCTTTTTGCACCAGCTTTTCGATCACGCCCGCACGGGTCGCCGGGGTTCCCAGCCCGCGCCGTTCGGCTTCGGGGTCTGTGTCCTCGTTCCCGGCTCGTTCCATTGCGGCAAGTAATGTGTCCTCTGTGTAGGGCTTCGGTGGGGCTGTCCAGCTTTCGGACGTGGACGCTTGCACTTCTAAAAACGTCTGCCCCTCGACAAGCTGGGGCAACGGCGGCATTTCGGTTTCCTCGTCATCGGATTTCTCTTTTATGCTGTTTTTAAAAGCCTTTTCAACCGCTTTCCAGCCCTCGGCGGTCACGGCTCTGCCTTTCGCGGCGAACGCATGACCCGCGCAATCAAATTCAGCGGTAACAGCTTCAAACATATGCGGGTCGCTAACCGCGCACGCTAGGCGGGCAGATATCAGATATAAAATGTTTCTTTCCCCGTCTGGCAGGGGGGTAAGGTCTGCGATTCCCACTTGCAGGGTTGGGATGATTGCGTGGTGGTCTGAAACTTTTTTGTCGTTGACGGTCTGTGTAACGTTGGGCTTCAGTTCGTCCCGAATTGCTTCAGCAAATGGCAGCTTCAAAACCACCTTGACGATCTCGGCGGCTGTGTCTGTCATATCAAGCGTCAAATACTGGCTATCCGTGCGCGGGTAGGTTGTCAACTTTTTTTCGTACAGGTTTTGAATATAATCAAGCGTCTGCTGTGCCGTATATCCAAATATACGGTTTGCGTCCCGCTGCAAGCTGGTAAGGTCGTACAGCTTCGGCGGGCGGGCCGTCTTGCTCTCGGAAATGAGGGAACGTAAAACGGCTTGCTGTTTGTCGCAAGCCGCCGTTATCCTTTCCGCTTCTGCCGGGTCGAATGTTTTTGCGCCCGTTGCGTCGATCTCGCCGCACTGGATATGCGGAACGTAATATTTTTCCTTTACAAAGTCCCTGATCTGCTCGGCCCGCTGCGTTATCATGGCAAGGGTTGGGGATTGAACGCGCCCCACATTCAGCGAACCGTTATATAGGGCAGAATATAACCGGGTTGCATTGATACCTACCAACCAATCAGCTTTAGAGCGGCACAGCGCGGAAGCGTAAAGATCGTCGTATTCCGTGCCGTCTTTGAGCGCGTCAAATCCCTGCTTGATTGCGCTATCTTCCATTGACGAAATCCACAAGCGGGAGAACGGTTTTTTACAGCCTGTTTGCTTGTAGACCAAACGGAAAATAAGCTCACCCTCGCGCCCGGCGTCTGTCGCGCAAATAAGGCTTTCGACATCTGCCCGCCGCATAAGTTCTTTTAATATAGCAAACTGTTTTTGCTTGGCTTTTGAAATCACGTAATGCCATACGTCCGGGATGATCGGTAAATCCTCCTTTGTCCACTTGGAATATTTCGGGTCATACACTCCGGCGTGGGCTGGCTCCACCAAATGACCAACGCACCACGAGACCAGATAACCGTTTCCCTCGCAATATCCGTCTTTTACTTCTTTCGCACCGATCACGTTTGCAATCGACCGCGCGACACTTGGTTTTTCCGCAATTACTAATTTCACTCGCTATCCTCCTGATCGTTTTTGGTTTCGTCCTCGAAGTCGTCCGGGTCGTTTTCATCCTCAAAATCGTCTGCGTAGTCCTCGATATCGTCCATACTGCCCAACGCTTGTTTTGCCTTGCGCTTCTTAACCGCAAATGCGATCACGCCCACCAAAGCAATCACAACAACCACACCGATCATCATAATAGTATTATTACTGGCGGGTTGTTGTTCCGGCTCGGCTGTGGGTGCCGGATTTTCAGCTTGTGCGCTTGCCGATGCTTCGGATGACGGCTCTGTGGTAGGGGTCGGCTGCGTCGTTGCCCCGCCAAAAATATTTTTTTCCTGCTCGTCCTCGGTAAAGTTCAAAAGGTCGTTTTCCGTTACTTCGGTAAGCAGGAAAACATTATCAGACGTTTTCTTATTGTCCACGATCAAATAGAACACTTTGCCGCTCTTGGTTTCAATCGTGAAAAATTCTTTTTCCGGGGCTTCGTCTTTGTCCGTAGAGCTACCGCCGCCGTCCTGCTCCGCGCTGGTCGTGCTTGCCGTCGCCGTGCTGGGTGGGGTTGCGCTGTGGGCTGTTGTCTCTGCCGTCGCCGTTGGTATCGGCTCCGCGGTTGGCGTTCCTGCCGCGGGGTCGTCCGCTTGGGCGGCTGCCACTGTCGGCATTGCAAGCATGGCAATGATAACGATAATAAGCACCAGCAAAATATTGATTGTGATTCTATGTTTTCTTTTCATCCTCATACGTTAGTTTCCTCGCTTTCATCATGTGCCGGGGTTTCCGGCTGGTCGTCTTTCATTTTTGGGGTTTTCTGTTTTTGCAAAAAACGCCGTAATTCGTCCGGGGTCATTTTGATTGCCCGCACTGCCTGTATAATTTGCAAATTTTCTTCCTGCGTTTTTTGCTGCTCCAAATTCTTTAGCTTCTTTTGTGCGCTCACGATCTGCGCCTTTGTCTTGTCGATTTCTTTAATAATTTTGTCGATCTTGTCCATTGTGTTCCTTTCCTTATCCTGTTAGCCGACCGAACGAATAAAAGTGCTTTGTCCAGTATGGCGTTTCAAATGACGAATAGCCGATAGGCTTTCCAGCTTCAAGCATCATTCCATTCCCGACGTAAAATGCAACGTGCGTTACAGGATGACCCGCGCTATGCGTTCCTGTAAAAAATATAAGGTCGCCGGGGTGGGCTTCTTCACGCGAAATAGGGGTACACATATTGTAAAGCCCCTGCGCGTTCGTGCGCCCGACGTTTGCCACACCCGACGCATTGAGACACCAACATACATACCCGCTGCAATCAAAGGACGTTGCCGGGGTGCTGCCGCCCCAAACGTAGGGCATACCGATGTATTTTGTCGCTTCGGCTAAAAGTCGCTGGTAGGTTTCGTCATCGTAGGGTTCGCCGGGATAACCGCCTATGCCGCCACCGCCCGGTACACCATTCAAACCGCCGCTGCCGCACTCTACAAAATAATACGGGTTGAGCGTTTCGCCATTTTGCGAATATTCAAGGTATAGCGTGCCGCCGCTCGTGCCGATCTCGTCCCCGGTCTTGACTTCCCGACCGTCCGACACGCTCACGCTTACAAGCCCGTCATAAATGTAACGCAGACCGTCCGCACAATCGACTATAAGGCGGCTCCCTGCTTGCGTGACTGTTCCGGGCTGTCCTGCAAGCAAGGTTGTGCCGTAGGGAATGGAAAGCGTTACGCCGTCCGAATAGGAAATGCCGCCATTGTACGAATAGCCGTAGGGGGTTGTAATATAAAGTGTCCAATCACAATCAATCGGTTTGCCGAAATGCTGGCGGCTCCCTCGGCTCTGCACATACCCGTCATACATTTTTCGTTGCTCGTCATCCATACGACCCGCCGCAATCACGGAAAACATATTGACTGTCACATTGATATTGAAAATTCTTACTTCGTATTCTTCGGTTTTCGTGATAACCTCGCCCGTGGCTGGGTCTGTCGTTTCAACCGCGCGGGTGCGGGTTTCGGTCGTTGCTTCCGTCCATAACTGGAATTGCTCGTCAAACAGTTCATCCAAAACGGGGCTTATATCCTCGAAAATAAAATCTTTATGTGCGGCGGTTAAAAATGCCATTAGCTCGTAAGGGTTATGCTCCACTTCGCCAATGTTATAACGGTACTCGTCGTAGCCGGGGTTTTGCCCCTCCAGGCTATACGCTTCTTGTAATAACTCGGCTTCCTTTTGCGTGTAATAGTCCTGCGCTTCGTTTATGTCCCGATCTGCCGCTAGGTAGGCTGTGCCGATCATTGCCGTGCTGCTCTGCGCGATCATAGCCCCCACGGTTGCCACAAGAGAAGCAACAAAAATAACGATCACGATTACAGCAATAGCGATCACAAGAGCGACGGGGTGGCGCATCAAAACGCCCGCTGTCCGCGCGGTTTTTCTTGCGGTTCTCCCGCCTGTTTTTGCCGCCGACTTTGCCGCCTTACGCGCACCTTTCGCATACTGCTTTTTAATTGCCCGTTTTTGTATGGCTCGTTTAATTGCGGGGGCGTTTTTGCTTTTTGCGCTGCTCTCTGCCGTCCAGCGATAAATACGGTTTGTTTGCGTCCTTACCGTGCGGCGGTCAAGACCCAGCGCACGGCGGGCTTTTAACGTGTTGCTCCGCTTTCGTACCCGCCGCCCAACCGCAAGGGTCGTGTTTACCGTGCGTTGCTCCGTTCGCTGTCCTGCCTTGACCGCCAAATTTTCGTCCTCGACGTGTTGATGTAGCTTGCTGCGTAAATACATTGCGCCGGCTCCCGCCGACTTTGCAATCGGCGTGATTCTTGCAGTCTTTGCTTGATCGTCAAAGATTAGTTTTGTTTTGTATATCTTTTTTTGTATGCTTTGCGCCTTTGACTGTATCGCATTATTTCCCGCCTTTTTACCGCCTGTTTCTGATCGGTCAAAAGGCGGAATTGAATTAACCGCCTTATTAGTAGGCTTTTCCTGTAATGCTTGTGACCGTTTCCGTGGAGCGGGGCGGCGTTTCGGCTGCCCCCGTGGTTTTTGTTTCGGGGTCGGTTGCGTTCCTTTTCCCGTTTGCTCATGGATTGGATCTCCGGGTCGTGCTTTTTTTGTCGTTCCGTCCGCAAGGTTTTCATCAACCAGCCCGTCACGGGTCATCTTTTGGACAACCTTATCTTTCGCCTTTAGCTCAAATTCCTTGCGCTCCAAGTGGCTCATTGCTTGTTTACCTCGTCGGGTTTGGTCGTCATGATCTTATATAGCTGTGTGTCTTTCGGGAAGTGATCAACAAAAGGAATGATCGTATTCCCAAAATACAAAAGCCCCTCGCCCTCATTGCTGTTTGTGACGTATGATAATTGTTGCGGCGAAATAGATAACTGTTTTGCAATTCGTTGACGGTCGCCGGGAGCTTGGTTGAGCATATACACAAAATCCGAATTGTCAAAGATGTTTTCGATCTCCGGGGATAATAGCAGCGTTTTGACATTTTGCGTTATCCCTGTCGGAATGCCGTTCCACTTCCTAAACCGCTGCCAAATTTCCACACTGTACGCCGCTGTTTGTTGGTCTTTGAAAAGCAAGTGAAATTCGTCGATATAAAACCGGGTTGCCTTGTGTCCCTCAAAACGGTTTACCGTAACCATGTTCCACGCTTGATCTTCCAGTATAAGCATACCCAGCTTTTTTAAAGCCTTTCCCAGCCGCCGAATATCAAACGTAATCATGCGCTTATCGGTAAGCCCTATAATGTTTGTACGGTTATTGAACACATTAAGCGTACCCGTAACGTACATTTCAAGTGCTGTTGCGACGCGCTGCGCTTCTGGCTCTGGTTGCTGCCTTAATGCCCGGTAAAGGTCGCCCAATACAGGGACGTTTTCGGGTTTCGGGTTTGCGATATATTCCCTGTAAATAAGGGAAACACAACGATCAATTACCGTGCGTTCGATTGGTTCAAGCCCATTTCTGCCGCCACAAATGAGTTCGCAGAACGAAAGCACAAAATCACTTTTGAGAGTTAGCGGGTTATCATCCTCCGAATAGTTAAGGTTGATATCCAGCGGGTTTATACATTGCTTGCTGTTCGGGGATAGTTCGATCACTTGACCGCCCAGCTTCAAAGTCAATGCGCCGTATTCACTTTCCGGGTCGCATACCAATATTTGATCTCGCGTAAGCAGGAACACGTTTACGATCTCACGCTTTGCCGAAAAACTTTTCCCGGCTCCCGGTGTTCCCAAGATAAGACCGTTCGGAGTTTTTAGCTGTTTGCGATCTGCCATTATCATATTATTAGATAAGGCATTAAGCCCGTAGTACAGGGATTGCGGACTATGTGAAAAAAGCTCTTGCGTTGTAAACGGTACAAATATTGCCGCGCTGGACGTGGTAAGTCCGCGCTGTATGGGAACAAGGTTTCGACCCAGTGGTAAGCTGCTTGCAAGTGCGTTTTCCTGTTGGAAATCAAGCGGCTTTAACGTGCAATTATATTTCTGTGCAATCCCTGCCGCCGCAAATGTTGCATTATCCAGCTTCTTTTTATCGTCTGCCGTATTCATGACAAGGAACGTAACTAAGAACATTCTTTCATTGCGGCTCTGCAAGTCTTTTAATAAGTTTTTTGCTTCGTCGCCATATGTCGCAAGGTCTGACGGTATAATGTCCATGTCGTACCCGCTGCGAACCGCCTTTTTCTGTTCCTCAATCTTCATTTTGTCAAGGTCTGTAATCTTTCGCTTTATGAGCTTGACGGCGGCGTTTTGGTCGATTGACTGAATATGCAGATTGACGATCAAATCAGTGTCCATGTCGAGATAATCGGCAAGCATACGGTCGGAAAGCTCCGGGGCAAGTATTTGCAGATACGAAACCGCGCCGATTTTGCGTCCCATTGTAAACGTCCGATCATCTCGAAAGCTAAACGATGTTGGCGCAATAAAATCTTTTGTGGACAATCCCGATTGATACGTCAAATCCCAATTAAACATAAAGGGTTCTTTGCTGTCCGCATGGAATATGTCGTGCAACACTTTTAAACGGTCGTACCCGTTTAGCAATGATGCCCGAACGCCCAGCACCTTAAAGTTGTTCATTACGTCCATTTCAATGCGTTCAAGCCGCTGTTTCGCGCTTGCGAAGTCGTCCGCTTCAATACCGAATGTAAGGAATTTGCGCTTTTGTAGTCCGTTATTGCCTTTGGCAAGCTGGTCTTTTAACATACTCGCATATTCCTTGCGTATGTCGTCAAAGCTATCTCCCTGCGGTGGTATATCAATGATCTTCGCAAAGTTTTTCATATTGACGGATTGATTGATAAACGTAAGTTGTACCGTGATTGAGCTATCAAAGTAGTTGAGAAAATCACAATAATTTTCAAAAATCGTCGTCTTGTCCTCATTGTTTGCAAGCTGGTATGTGATATCTTGAAATTCAAGCATTTTTGTGTATAGCCTGTCCGTAACCCTGCATATCCCGTCACGATACATACGCAAATAGGGGATTGTATCTTGCGCCGTCCGTGGGTTTGCCGCCTTGCGCTTTTTCATTGCGGCAACGACGCGCTGTTTCTCCTGTGGTGGTAATTTCCTGTTGGGTGAACCGTGCAGTAATTTCATTCCTGTGTTATTTCCTGCGGGTGGTGTTTTTCTTGCCCGCTGCTTCTTTTTTGCTTTTTGCAATATTCATTTCCTCCTTTTTCCGTTCGTCAATTTCCTTTTGTAATTCCGCATAAAAATTGCGCGTCTGATAAGGTCGTTTGCGCTTACGGATGAAATGCGAACCGATATAATTTTTTAGAATCCGTTCAAGTGGCTGTCCGTCTTTTTCGTACATAGCACAAAAGAAAAACGGCATCATAATTACGATCATAATAAAAGCCGCTAAAGACGTTCCGATGTGTGATTTTGTCAAAAGGTAAAAGGGAATACCCACGCCCCCGGCGATCGCAAAGCAAATAAGCTGGCGTTTGGTGAGGTTAAAGGCAACCTTGCTTTTTACCTTGTTCAAATCCTTTGGTACTGGCACATATGGCATAAAAATCAACTCCATTCCTTTTAGTGAGCGTTAAAGATGCTCTTTGAGAATGTCCCTGTTTTGAATAGGGCAAAACAAAGAAGCACGGTATAACCCGCAATCATCCAAATGCTCGCGTGTATGTTCTCCGTGACGGTTAGCGTATTGATAAGAACGGCGTAAATCCCAACACACACCATAATCAAAAGCCCTTGAAATGCAAGAGCTACTAAGCCCCGCAAGTAGTTTGTCCCCATGCTGCCCCATTCTTTATTGGTGAACGTGGCAAAGGGGATAGGTGCTAAACTGCAATACAAATAAATTTCGATCATGCGACCTGCGATTACTAAGGTTATGAGCAATGAGAAAATGAGCATTGCAAACTTGATAATGTATGTTTCCAGCACCAGCCCCAGCAGTTCACCGATTCCCATTGCGTTTAGTCCTGCTTGCATCTGCTCCAGCACGGCGGCAATGTCAATCGCCGTATTTTCTCCAATCGCGCCCGCGCTGGCATTGATAGCATATTGTGCTATGTCGAATACTCCCATAACGATTGTCATTGTGTTTGCAACGATGAACACCGCAATCCCTGCTTTCAAAAAGTATTTAAAAAAGCTGAATGTGTCAAAATCGTGCATATTGTTTCGGTCGGTTATCATCGTGACAAGCTCGTACACCAGCACAAACGTTATTATCATGCCTGCAATGGGAACAATTACCGTATCGGATATGTTCTTTATCATGGCGAATATTTCACCGTTCCAACCGACCGGGGTTTGTCCAACGTCCCCGGCAATCGTACCGACTTTGGTATTTACATCATTGAACATATCCGTTAGGTTGCCCTCAACAACGCCTTTCAAAAATTCCTTAATCGCATTTCCTATCTGTTCAAATATCCAACCCATAGGCGATTACCCGAATAGCCCTGCAAGTGTCGGCACAAGGGTAAGCCCAATGACGATCACACCACCGCCCGCCATAAGCTGCTTAATCCCTTGTGATTTTACTGATGTGCGATAAAGAAGTAATAGAAGTGTAAAAAATTTTGCCGTTCCTATCCGGCACTCGCGCGTTGTGTCGGATAGGTCGGGCGTTAGGCTTCGGGCAAGTCAATCTTGCCGACAAAGCTGTAATAAATCTCAATGTCCTGCCTGCGGGTGCCGTTCTCGTCATAGCTGCACTCATGCACGACGATTTTCTCAATCATCTCCCGCAAGAGGGTGGGGGTCAATTCCTCAAAGGCAAGGTGCTTTCGGACGATACCCATAAACTTTTCCGCATTGACGGTGGCGGCCTGCGACTTGGAAAGTTCCTCCTGCAAAGCGGCGGCGCGGTCTTTCAGTTCCCGCTGTTCCTGCTCATAGTCTGCCGACAGTTCCATGAAACGCTCGTCGCTGATTTTGCCGTTCACATTGTCCTCATACAGCCGCTTGATTATGCGGCTCACTTCAGAAATGCGCTCCTGTGCCTGTTCAAGCTGCTTCGTGGCTGCGGCGGTCTTTCTCTTGCCGCCGATCTCGTTCTGCTGGATAAGCAGCTTCACAAAGCGGCTCTCATGCTTGGCGGCATACTCGGTCACTTGCCGGAGATTGGAGAGGACACCGGCGGTCAACAGGTCGGTGCGGATAAAGTGCGCCGTACAGTCGCGGGTGCGCTTCTTGTAGCTGCCGCAGATGTAACAGTCCTGCTTGCGGTTCTTGTTCTGATACCGCTGCTGGTACATCACATGGCCGCAGTCGGCGCAGAACAGCATACCGGAGAACAGCCCCACTTCATCATAGCGGTTCGGGCGTTTGCGCTGCTTGCGTAACTCCTGCACGCGCTCCCATGTTTCCGTGTCGATAATCGGCTCATGGTGGTTCGGGAAAATGGCCTGCTTCTCGATGGGGTTCTCTACGCTGTGCTTGGTCTTGTAAGAGGGCTTCTCCGTCTTGAAGTTTACCAGACAGCCGGTGTACTCCCGGTTTTCCAACAGGTGGACAACGGTATTTGTCGCCCATTTGCACTCATAGCCGGGGTGATAGCGGCGTGTGCTGCCAGTCCGCTGATATTCCAGCGTCCCCGGCGTGGGGATTTGCTGCTCCGTAAGCATACGGGCAATCTTGGTCGGGCCGTTCCCGGCAAGGCAAAGCTGGTATATCTGCTTGACTACCGGCGCGGTTTCCTCGTCAACGATATAGTTCTCGTCCTCGTCCATGAGGTAGCCATACACCGGCTTGCTGGTAACGGGCTTGCCGCTCATGCCTTTTGCTCGTTTTACTGCCTTGATTTTCTTGCTCGTATCTCTCACCAGCCATTCGTTGAACAGATTTCGCAGAGGGGTAAAATCGTTGTCCATGCCGCCGTTTGCGCTGTCCACATTGTCGTTGACAGCGATAAAACGCACTCCCTTTTGAGGGAACAGCATTTCCGTGTAAAATCCCACCTGCAAGTAGTTACGCCCTAACCGGCTCATGTCCTTGACGATGACCGTACCCACTTTCCCGGCTTCAATGTCTGCAAGCATGGCTTGAAAACCGGGCCTTTGAAAGTTCGCGCCGGAATAGCCGTCGTCGGTGTACCAGCGCAGGTTGGTAAAGCCATTCTGTTTTGCAAAGGTTTCGAGTATCCGTTTTTGGTTCGATATGGAATTACTCTCGCCTTGCAATTCGTCCTCATGGGACAATCTCGGATAAAGGGCGGTAATGAGGTTTTGGGTGGCTTGTCTTAACATAAAATCCTCCGTTTCCGACAGCCAGCCCCACTATTCCGTGGTTTCATTGTACCACGGAACAGGGCTGGTTGTATAGCGGCAAAAGTGTCAAATCTGCTTCTTTACAGCTTGTCAAATCGCCGGTTTTTGTGTAGCAGCGGCTTCCGCTTCCAGTACCCGCGCCATTTTGTCGGCGGCGGTGGTGGTAGTGTCTTTCTTGAAATAGCCGGACACGACAAGGACGGAATTGCCCATGCGGATTTCCGTCACACAGTCGGGGCGGCGGGCGGTGCGGGTGTCGGGCTGCTTGTTATCTGCCATAGGCAATACTCCTTTCACTCGTTCATCAGTTCTTTCAAAAGCCCCAGCTTGTCCTGTGCGGCCTTTTTGCGGAAATTGCCGCCGGTACAGCACACCGGGGGACACATTTCCAGCACCCGGTCATAAATCCGGGAATGGGCGGTGTCTTTTGGGTGCTGCAACTCTGAAAGCGTGAGGTTGGTCGTGACGATCAGCGGCTTGCGGCTGCGGTAACGGCTGTCAATCACATGGAAAACCTGTTCCAGCCCGTATTCTGTCCCGCGCTCCATACCGAAGTCGTCAAGGATTAGCAGCGGATAGCGGCAAAGACGGGAAATATATTCATTCCTGCCCTCAAAGCTGGCGGCAAGGTCATTGAGGATAAGGGCAAAATTCGTCATATAGACGGGGATTTCTTTCTCCATGAGGGCGTTTGCGATACAGCCCGCAAGGTAACTCTTGCCGGTGCCGACGCTCCCCCAGAACAGGCAGCCCACATTCCCGGCGTAAGCCCGTTCCCAGTTCTTCACATAGTTGCGCGCCCGGATTGCCTGCGGGTTCTGGCCGTTGTCGTTCTCAAAAGTCCAGTCCCGCATGGCGGGGTCGGTAAAGCCCCGGCGTTTCAAGTCCTCTACGGTGTCAAGGTGCTTTTGCCGTTTCTCGGCGGCTTCCCGTTCCTCGCGGGCGGCTCTCTGGCAGTCGCACTCTGCCGGGTGGCGGTCACGGCCAAAGATAGCGGCCTTGTCCGGCGCAAAATAGGCTTCTTTCGGCTTATGGCACTTGCCGCAGTACAGTAAACCGTCCTCGCCGGTGTAGTCCTCCTGCTCCGGGGTGGTGGCGGTCAATCTGTCAATCATTTCTGAAAATGTGGTGTTCATAGGCTCTCTCCCTCCTTGAATGAGTAATCGGGGACGCCCTGTTTTGCGGCTCCCTTTCTGTCCCGGTCTGCCCACATACGGACAGCGGCGGCATAGTTGCGGTAATCTTTCCCGGTGGCGGCGATATACTGGCTCAATTCCTCGATGAACCGTTCCAGCCTGTCGGGGTACTCTGCCTGCAACTCGTCGTATTCGGTCTGTGACAGAAAAATATTCTGGTATCTGCCAAAAGCTGCGGGCGGCTCCCCACTCGCTCCCATTGTTTGGTTCTCTGTAAGGTTGTTTATAGTAGTTTGGTTAGGGGACGGTTTTCCGACCATCATAAGGTCGGTTTTCTGACCATCAGTAGGTCGGTTTTCCGGCTCTGTGAGGGTCGGATTTCCGGCCATCAGTTGGTCGGAAAACTGTACCTGTGGCACACGCGGCACTTTCACATATAGCCGGTTCGGTGCGGAGAAGCCGCCCCGTTCCCGTTCCAAAAGCCCCGCCATGTCCAGTTCGTTAAGCGCCCCCTTTATGGTGGTGCTGCCTTTATCCAGTATTTCGGCTATCTCCGCGATGGGATAGATAATATAAATCCTGCCCTCGTCGTCCTGCCACTTGTTCTTCTGGGAGAGGGTGGAGCGGTCTAACAGCAGCGCATAGAGCAGCTTGGCGGTCTGGGAAATCTCCATTTTGAACAGGAAACGGGGATAGGGCAGATAGGCGGGCAGCTTCGTGTCTGCCGTGATATAATCAGCGATAGTATCACCTCCCTGTGTTCGGGTTGATTTTGGCGGTTTGTACGCATTTAGAACGCCGTTTCCGGAGGAAAAGGATAAATGTATCGCACACCCTTTGACACCCACGA
Source organism: Christensenella minuta (assembly GCF_003628755.1). Classification (NCBI taxonomy): domain Bacteria; kingdom Bacillati; phylum Bacillota; class Clostridia; order Christensenellales; family Christensenellaceae; genus Christensenella; species Christensenella minuta. Next base: position 1,489,173 of record NZ_CP029256.1, read on the forward strand.
AAAAAGCCTTGATTTATGCGGGTTTGAAAGGCTCTAAAGCGTGACATTTATGCCTTTGTTTCCGTTTTCGCTCGGCGGCTTTGATTTTCTTCATGCGTCCGGCGCAGTCGGGGCAGTATTTTCCCCGGTTGGATTTGGGGACAAAGGCCGCGCCGCAGACGGCGCACCGTTTCCGGCTCCCCCGGTACAAGAGGGCTGCGGCCAGTTCCCCGTCAAGGGGCAGGACAGCCACACGGAACCACCGGCACATGAGGGAAAGGGAAATGCTCTGGACGCACACGCAAGGCTCCCCGTCATCTAACAGCAGACAGTTCCCTCCATCGTAGTTACAGCACTCATGCACCAGCCGCCGCGCCCGCCGGTGCTGTCGGTAGTCCATGCGGGGCAGCTTATCGTTCATGGCTCTGCTCCTTTCTGCGGCGGGGTTCCTCCCGGCGCAAAATCTGGTCGATGTTCCGCTTGACGGTCTGCAACTCCGCATACCGCTGTTTCTGTTCGTGGTAGGTGTTATACAGGCCGGATTTCTTGGAAACAAGCTGCTCGATCTCGTCCCGCAACGCTTTCCGGGCGGGCAGCTTGGTAATACCATGCGCCTTGAAATACCGGGCGGCTGCGTCGGCTATGATAAAGTCGCTCTCATGCGCCTGCCGGTATGCGGCGCGGGCTTTCTCGGATTTCTGCGCTTTCAGCCCGTCGCGGGCGGGCTTGGTCTTGGCGTAGGCAAGCACCTGCCGCTGCAACTCCTTTTTCCCTTGTAGCTTCGTTTCCAGTGCTTTCAGTTCGCCGCTGGTCTGGCGCATTTCCTGATAGGCAGTATCAACGGCGGCTTCTAACTGCTCCGGGGAAGTAAAGCCGTATTCCTGATACACATTCAGCGTCGCGGCCATCTGTTTGAGGTTGTGCATGGTCGCCCAGCGTTCATAGCCCCGGCCTTTGCCCTCGGCTTTCTTCTGCTCAATGTCCACAAGCCGCTGCACATTCGGGGCGGTTCGGGCGGCTCTGTCTGCCCGCAGTTGGTCTTTGATAGAGGGCGGCGTACTGGATATAGCTGCGGCCTTTTCTGCGGTTCTGGCGGCGTTCTGTTCCAAAACGGCAAGGACAGCGGCGCGTTCAAAATCGTCGCCCAGCTTGCGGGCGGTAATGGGCTTTGTCCTGTCTGGCGTGAGGTAACTAAGCCGCCCCCGGCTCTCCTTGACGGCCACGCCCTCCCGCAGCAGCAGAGAGGAAAAGTCCTCGAATGAGGCCGCCGCAGACAGCGCGGCGCGTATGGTCTGCCGCAGCTTCTCCTTGTTCGTTTCAAACTTGGTCTGCCGGGGCGTGATACCGCCTGCAATCATGGGGGCGTTCTGCTTATCCAGCGCGGCCTGTCCCTTTTTCTGCGCCCAATACTCTCGGTCTGTGACGCGGTTCTTGCTGCCGTTCAAGAGGTCGATTTGATAAAGCCCCTCCCGGTGGCACATCTCCATGACTTCGGACTTGAAGTAGCGCAAGGCCGCGTCGGTACAGCGGTGCTTGCACCCGGCTTTCGTGTCGGCTGGCCTGTCCATGTAGGGCAGGAACGGCACTTCCTCAATCCGCAGGCTGTTAATGACGATATGCACATGGATATTGCCGCTGTGGTTATGCCCGTCCGGGTGAGTGCATACAAGGGCTTGGTGGCCGGGGAAATGTTCGGCGCAAAACTTCTCGCCCAATGCCTGCGCCCGGTCTACGGTCAAGCCGTTGTCCGGCCCGTCCCGTGGGTCAAAGCTGATGATATAGTGGTGGCTTTTCACATCTTCCCGCCGCTGGTTTTTCTCATAGCGGAGATTTGCCCGCATACACGCAACGGCAAAATCCTCCCCGCCGCAGTTCAGCGTGGACAGCCGGTAGTCCTCGCGGGGGATAAGCCTGCCGGTTTCATCAAGGACGGGCTTCATGGTAAACTCGTCATGCTCAAACAGCAGATACTGTTCGGCGGCTCCGTAGTCGGCGTTTTTAGAGTTGATATGCTTGAGTGTTGCCAACCGCGTCACCTACTTTCTGTAAGACTTCATACTTGAGGGCGGCAAGGTCGGCTATGGCGGCGCGTACCTCGCCGGACAGCGCGTTGTAGGGTGCGCCGTACTCGTTCAGACACCGGGCTATCTGGTTAAGGTTGCCGCCGATTTTGCCGTACTCGGCTGTGAGTTTCCCGACAGCGGAAAGCAGCTCGTCATTGACCGCTGATACATGGATAACGGGGCGTATGGCGGTGCGCCGTATCGCCTGCCGGAGAAATTCGGACTGGCTGATACCATAGGGCGCAAGCCGCGCTGTGAAGTCGGCGTATTCATCTTCGGACAGCCGGGTTTTCACAACGCGGCTGCGGTGGGGTGTGTTGTATCGCTTCGGCATAGGCTGAAAACCTCCTCTCACTATTCCTATTGCTGAATTTTTTCGGATTTTGGGCGGAGAATTTTTCCCCTCACTCCTCCTATTGGGCAACTTTTTTCTACTTTGGGCGGAGAAATCTCTCTACCCCTTTCATTGCTGAACTTTTCGGGAAATAACAAAAATTTTTTTGCGTTTGGGGTAAAAAACTCTCTACTTCTCCCATTGGGCAACTTTTTGGAAAATAACAAAAACTGTTTTCAGTTTTTTCGCCCGCAAGGGCGCAAAGCAGGGTTTGGGGAAGGCACTCCCCAACAAGTTTCCCGCGAGGGGCAAAACCGCAGAATTGCGGATTTTGGCACCGTGGTAGAAACTTGCTCTCCGTGACTGCAAACTTTCTCTCACTTCCGTCCGCCACTTTTTTGGAAAACTGCAACCACAAAAGTTTGTTTCTCTTTTTCTGCTACTACTAATCCTGTAAAGGGCATTCCTGCCCGCTTTCGCTAAAATGACACCGGACGCAGTGGTTTCTACCCGGTGTTGGAGAAATCCTTTCTCTTTGCCCTCTACTACGGGTAAATGCTCCAAATGCCAAACACCAGGGCAGAAAAATTCCCTCCTCGCTTACTACTACAACCGGCAGGGGGCAAAATGGCCGGGAGCGGAGCCGGACAACAAAAAAAGCAGTAAATCTTTTTCAAGACTTACTGCTTTCGCTGGCCGCGTCGGTGGCGGCTGGTATTCAGTTTTTATGACTTGTCCGGTGGTTCGTCAAGCCGGAACTTGAATTGACAGTCAATTAACCGCTGCTTTACATAGTCCTCCACCTCGGCGTTGACCTGCCCGTTCACTTTTGAGAAATAGCGGATATATCCGGCGTAGTGGAGCAGGACAGCGTTCACGGCTTCTGGGTCGCCCTCACGGGCTTTGAGGATTGTTTCATAGGGGAGAAGTCTACTCATACCGGCTCACCCCCATTTCTTCGCGTAGCCGCTGCAAGGCAAGCTGGATATGCCGCCCCGCTGTGCTGCGTGACCGGCCAATACACGCGCCGATCACGCGCTGCGGCTGGCGCAGAAAGTAATAGCGCAGGATTTCTTCCCGCGTCTGCTCCGGCAAAACAGAGATCGCGTCGGCAAGGGCGGCGTTGCAGAGCAGGACGGTCTGACCGCAGACGGTAAATGGGTATTCCTCGTCCGGCTCCGACGCGGCAAACTGGACAAACTTCTCGTTCATCAGATAGTCAAGGGAAACTTGCCGTTCCCATTGCCGTTTAAGCTTCAAAATCTTGTCCAAGGCGGCACAGCGGATAACAGTCTTGCAAAAGGCGTTGTACCTGCGCTGGATATATTCTTGATAGGCTATCTGGTCGGTCATGGAAATTCCCCTTTCTGAATAATAGTGCGGGGCGGTGGCACTTCTTGCTGTCGCCCCTTGATTGCCTACCAGCAAAGGCGGGCGGGGCTGTCAACGGCTGCGCATATGCGCCGTTCATCTTGACCGTTGACTGGCTCGGCTGGGTTTGCTATTTACCCGACAAACTTGAATTTATTTTAAGCTATCACGTTTTACCTTCTTAAGCCTTACTATCATTACCATAGGAATTTCTTTGTTGGTTTTAAAACATTCTTCATAAAATCCATCAATGACAAATCCAGCTCTAAAACAAAGGTTAAAAATATCTTGTATGGAACGATGATAATAAATCTGCTCTTTCGGTTGCCCTTCAATCGCTATATCATAGTAACTGTGCGGTGTCATATATTTTTCAGTCAACGTGACAAAACAAGGGTGTTGCGTTGCAAAGACAAAAATTCCGCTTTCCTGCAACAGTTCATAAACAGCCATAAGAAGTGGTTCAATATCCGTAATATCCATAATTGCCATATTAGAAACTGCTTTCGTAAAGGCTCGATTTCTTTTTAATTCTAATATACTTTTTCTATCGGTCGCATCCGCCACACAAAATTCAATTTGTTTTGCATATTGTGATTGCCGTCTTTTAGCCAATTCTATCATTTTTTTGCTGTAATCAAAAGCGACAACCGAAGCGCCTCTTTGTGCAAGATACGAAGAATAATTTCCATTGCCACACGCAATATCCAAAATGTAATCCGCAGGATTAGGAGATAGAAGTTCCGTTACTTTGGGACGCACTACCTCTCTGTGAAATTCATTAGATTCGTCACCCATTGCATTATCCCAAAATTGTGCGTTCTCCTCCCAGATTTTTTTACTTTCCTCTGTTCCCATGTTCTCTCCCACTCCCCAAATTTGCTTTTTTGCTTCCATTAAATCTTCCTTACTATATTCCATTGTTACCCTCCATAACTTCTGATTGTTGCCGTCTTGACGATTATGTATCTTTACATTACCTTCTGAAACATATGGCGCACCTTGTCCAGGCGGCTGTTTGGACGGCGGGGCTGGATGACCGGCTGACCGACAGCGGCCTGATATCCTTTCAGCTCTGTAAGGCATACGCTCCGCCCGTTGGTGTAAAAGGCCAGATCAGTACGGTATGCCTGTATACAGCGGGCGGGAATCTCGCCAGTAAAGACAACTTCATCCTTTTTTACCTGGGCCGTTTCGATGGTGGCACAGTATTTCGGTGCATCATGATAAGCCCTGGAAAGGTATTCCTGGGGCGCATAGAGGATGAAGGAGAGATAAGGTTCCAGCAGCTGCGTCCCCGATTCCTTCAATGCCTGTTCCAATACAATCGGGGCCAATGAGCGGAAGTCCGCCGGCGTGCTGACCGGACTGTAATAAAGCCCGTATTCAAAGCAAATCTTACAGTCCGTTACGTTCCAGCCGAACAAGCCCTGCTCCAGCCCGTAACGGATACCATCCCTGACAGCGTTTTGAAAACTCTGGTTCAAGTATCCCAGCGAAACCCGGCTCTCGTATTGTACACCGGAGCCAAGCGAGAGTGGTGTAACAGACAGTCCTATGGATGCCCAAAACGGGTTGGGCGGCACCTCGATATGGATGGTGTGGCTGGCTGCTTTGAGCGGCCGCTCCATATAAATGACGGAGGGTTCCTTTACCACTGTTTCAAGCTTGTATTTTTCCGACAGCAAAGCGGAAACAACCTCCAACTGCACCCGGCCCAAAAAAGAAAGAATGATCTCATGGGTGATGGAATCCACTTCGCAACGCAAAAGCGGGTCAGTATCCGCAAGTTGCGTAAGAGCGTCCAGCAGCCGTTCTCTTTGCGCTGCCGTTTTCGGCGCAATCGTCGTCCGCAGCATGGGGAGGGGGTCCTCGCGCCACCTTTTACGAGGGAGCCGGGTTTGGTCCCCTAATACATCGTTTAACCTCACGCTGTCGCTGGGAAGGATAACAATTTCACCCTGATAAGCGGTGTCTGTCCGAACAATTTCCCCTTTGGATGGAATACGCATCTCTGTGATTTTCAGCTTTTCTCTCCCGGCCAGGGCCACCGTATCCCGCAGGCGCAGCGTTCCGCTGTATAACCGTAGATAGACACGCCGCTGGCCGCAATCGGTGTACTCAACCTTGAAAACGCTGCCGCATAGGGCGGCGCCCCCCTGTTCCCCAATCGGTTGGAACAGCCCTGTCACCGCATCCATCAACGGTTGAATGCCAAGGCCATTTTTGGCGCTGCCATGATAGACTGGGAACAGGGAGGCGTCTTGAACCCGCTGCTGTTCCTCCCGCGCAAGTTTTTCCCGGCTGATTGGTTCTCCTGCGATATACTTTTCCAATAATTCATCGTTATTTTCGATGACCGCATCCCATGCTTCTATGTCGGTATTTTCCTCCAGGACTATTTCCGGGGACAGCGACACCGTCTGCTTGATGATAATATCGGCGGAGAGCTTATCCCGAACAGACTGAACCACGCTCTGCAAATCAACGCCAGCCTGGTCGATCTTGTTGATAAAGATAACGGTGGGAATGTTCATTTTCCGCAGGGCATGGAACAGAATACGGGTCTGGGCCTGCACGCCATCTTTAGCGGAGATCACCAAGATGGCCCCATCTAAAACAGCCAAAGAGCGGTACACCTCCGCCAAAAAATCCATGTGGCCGGGCGTATCCACAATGTTAACTTTACATCTGTGCCACTGGAAGGAAGTGACTGCCGCTTGAATGGTAATCCCACGCTGCCGCTCCAAAAACATGGTGTCCGTCCTCGTTGTCCCTTTTTCGACGCTCCCCGGTTCTGAAATGGCTCCGCTGGCATATAGCAGGCTCTCCGTCAAGGTCGTCTTTCCAGCGTCTACATGGGCAAGAATTCCAATATTGATTATTTTCATGTGATTGTCCTCCCTTTACAGCCCCAAAGGGCATAAAAATCCCCAGCAGTAAAATACTTTTACCACTGGGGATTATAAGTTGCGGACATACACATATACAGCATACACCTGTTTGTGATTGCTGTTTTTGGGGATATGTCAAAATTGATAAGGCAAAAGTATTCTTAAATTGGGTACAAAAAACTAAGCCCCTACAAAAGGAGCTATCATAATCCTTTGTTCCCACTATTTGATTATAGTTTTATTTAAGAATACCTTGCCGCATATTTTTTACTCCTTTTCTGGATTAAATCATTGTATCACATCAGTTTTAGGAAAGCAAGTACCTAAAAGAAATTTTTCTTCCCCTTATATGTAACAATCATACCGGCTTCCTAGCGTTCAGAATGTTTTCTGCTGTCTGCTGTGGTGTTTGGTTGGAATTGTCCAACCAAAAGCCGATCCGTGGTGTTGTCTGCATTTTACTAAATACAAATTCAATGTATACAGAAAGATATAAGGAGTGGGAGGGATTCCGCCGTAGTTGGCATTGTAGGAAAATCCAAAAGTTTAGATTTTCCCACAATGCTTATCTTTTGGTCTTTGGTTCGGAATAGTGTAGTGCTGGCGGTCTATCTCTTGTTTTCGGTTGCTTGCTTCCTTACCGTACATGAGCATTAGCGGCGGGATTGTCGTTGCCGTAGCCCTCTAAAAGATTGACAAGACCCCAAATTGCAAGACCCGCGCCCAGCGCGATTACAAGCATTTGCAATACCTTTACTGCTTCTGTAAAAAATTCCATATGTTTCATTCATCCTTTCATGAAATAGAAAAGGGGGCGTGATCTTCACGCCCCCATGTCGTATAGGTCAAACACTGTATCTGGCTTGACCCTTAACCTTGTGCTTAAAAACTGTTCAATGTTGAATGTGTTCCGCTCGTCGTAATCGGCAAGATATTTGTAATTCGGGTGTTTTGTAATATCGTACTTATCCGAATAAAACGGACGTACACCGCGCACTTGTAAAATACATTTCCCGCCGTCCATTACTGCAAGCTGATCTTTTGTCATCAACTCCTTTCCAATTTTTTGATAATTCAGTCCGTGGCTGATCTCGCGTCCTCTGTTTTCCGTTTCATTGAACAAGTCCACCGTTTCACGCCCCAATGCTTCGGAAATGTCTTTGATCGTGGACGGTTCCCGACCCCCTAAAAATAAGGTGCTGTCCATACTCGCTATGATCGTTTCCGCATTGTCCTTGTAGGTAGCCTTGCATTGCGAATAGGCTTGATAGATAGGACAAATGCTAATTCCGCGCGATCTTACCACACTTACAAGCCTTTCAAGCTGGTTAATTTTACCGATATTTCCCGCCTCGTCGATTAGACAGCGAACATGAATAGGAAGCCGCCCGCCGTATACGTCATCGGCTTTTTCGCACAACAAATTAAATAGCTGGGAAAAGATAAGAGCCGCCAAAAATGAAAATGTTCCGTCTGTATCGGACAGGATAATAAACAGGGCGGTCTTTTCGTCGCCCAGCGTGTCAAGCTCCAATTCATCATAAGCCATAACTTCGCGTAGCTCCGCAATGTCAAAGGGAGAAAGCCGCGCACCACATGAAACCAAAATACTTTTTGCGGTTTTTCCTGCCGCAAGTTTATATTTCTTGTATTGCCTGACCGCGAAATGCTCTGGGGCTTTTTCTTCCAGCCGATCAAACATTAAATCAACTGCATTTTTAAAATTCTCGTCATCCTCGCGCACTTCGGAAGCGTCTATCATTTCCAGCAGGGTAATCATATTTTGTTCTTCTGCCGGGGCTTCGTAATGGATATATCCGATTAAAGCCGTGTAATATAGCCGCTCTGCCTTAACCCAAAAATCCTCACCCGCTTTTTCTCCCTCGCCTTTGGTATTCTCAATGATCGTATTAACCAGTTTCAAAATGTCTTTTTCACTGTGAATGTAGGCAAACGGGTTATAGTGCATTGACTTTGAAAAATTGATCGTATTAAAAATCTTGATACGATACCCGGTCTGTTCAAGCATTTTTCCGCATTCAAGAATTACCGTTCCTTTGCTATCCGTCACAACATATGAACTGTGACATTGCATAAGGTTTGGTTTCAAAAAAAAGCGCGTTTTTCCGCTCCCGCTTCCACCATACACTACAACGTTTTTATTCCGCGCGTACTTCGGATTTTTAGGGCGGTCGTTAAGCGTTAAGCCCTCGGTCTGCGTCAATATGACATTCTTTCGGGGGGCAGCGTCCATGAACGGCTTAATATCTGCCGGGGTTCCCCAGCGGGCATTCCCGTATTCCTCGCCTTTGCGGTATTTCTTTGCGTTTTTTCTTTTTGCATATAGAACAAGCAGGAGAGCCGCCGAAACGATCACCGCAAATAGTAAATCCATGCCGTGTATACTGATTGGCGGGAAATCAAAAAGGTGCGGTAAATTCCGCACCGTGTTTGAGAGTTTGACCGCGCCCGTTCCGGCGGACAGGCGATAGACAAACCCTAGCTTATCCGCTATACAAAAAATAAGACTAAAAGGGAAAAGGAATAAGAGCCGCTTTTTTAGTCCGGGGGTAATCTTCATCGGTCACGCCCCCTATCCCGTTTGATCGTCTTTGTCTTGACGCGATTTTTAGCCTGTTCTTTGAATTTTTTAAGCTGCTCCCGGACAGAGGGGCGTTCCTGCTTCTTTAACTTTTTGGCTGTAAACTCGCGGAAAGCAGCTTGCAAGGAATCAGCGTCTTTTCCCTTGAAGAACACCAACCACCGGGGTGGATTAACGGATTTATCCTTTTTTATGGAATAATCAACACCATATTTCCTTGCCGGACAGTCGAATGCTCTAATATTTTTGTCCGTGATCTCTATGCTTTCAACATTCCCATTTGTCGCCGCTTTAAGATGTTTTAAGCTCTGTTTCCCTTTGTAAATCTCCTTTCCTTTGTTATTTTTTGTCTTGCCCTGCATTGATATAAAACGTCGCATTGCATCACGTATCATATCCGCTGTTATCTTTGTTCCCCGCAAAATAAAACCAACGGCTTTTTCATTTACGCTTTCTTGCAATCGTCATCACCGCCGCCCGTGTCCTCTTGTTCCTGCTGGGTCTTTCCCAGCGATTCAATACACATAATCATATAGCATCACTCCTTTACAAATACAAATCGTGGTTTACCTCGGCTCGGTAAAAGTTATCTATCGTCGCCGGGGCGTTAAACAATGCCGTCAAAAGATATCCTTTGATATTTCTGATCTTGGTTGTGTTGTTCCTCATGCAGCTTAAAACATATTCAACGTGCATGAATTTAAGTTGTAAAAACCTAGCTTTCACCAACTCGGCGGGCTTATCGTCCCCGGAAATCCGTATGCGGGCTTTTCCGCAGCACAACGTTTCAGTCATAAGCTCCACGATCTCGTTTACCTGTTCCGTGCCGTACCGTTCGCATAATGTCTCATATTCAATATTGGTGCATAGCTGCGCCCTGCAATTTTCAATCGCTTCGATCGCGCCAGTAGGGTTGATAGATTGATCTTTCTTTGATACCTCCGTTCTTAATTCTTGTATAATTGATTTCTTAGTATTTAATTGTGCGGGATTTTCCAGTATTGGTTTTCCCAATGCTGGGTTTTCCTGTACTGGATTACCCAAGACTGGATTTTCCAGTTTAGGCTGGGGCTGCTCTAATATCGTGTATTCTGTTTCCGCAAGCTGCCCTTGCGCGTTCCTTATCCTCTTGCGGATAACGTACCCGTTACGCTCCAATTCCCGCACTGTTGCCCTAATTGCGTCCACACCGTCACGGCATATGGCAGCAAGCCCCCTTGTGGTATAATCCCAATTATCTGGGAGAGATAGCATTAAGGACAAAAGCCCCTTTGCTTTGAGCGATAAGGCGGTGTTGCGTAAGTGGTGGTTTGCCATGACGGTATAGTCCTTTGTACGCTCCACCCGGTATACTGCCAATAAATCAGCTCCTTTCCGTTTCTTTTTCTATCCGGTCTCGCGCCAAGTTGCAAAAATTTGGATTTAATTCAATTCCAATATATTGTCGCTCGGTACGAATCGCGGCAATGCCCGTTGTTCCGACCCCCAAAAAAGGGTCTAACACAATGCCGCCTTTCGGACATCCCGCAAGAATACAGGGGATTATGAGGTCTACAGGATAAGTCGCAAAATGCGCCCCTTTGTACGGTTTGGTCGGTATTGTCCACACGTCCCTGCAATTCCGCATAAGAGGCATCTTCAAACTGTCCCGCCGTGTTCGGAACAATCCTTGCATCGTTTGCCCTGGAATACCGTCCGAATATTTATTTTCACCTACTGCGCGTCTGTACCGCGCTACGGTGCTGGCTTTTACAGGCTGCTTTATAGCTTCGTGGTTAAAATAATACCGTGGAGATTTTGACAATAAGAAGATGTGTTCGTAAGAGCGGGCGGGGCGGTCTTTAACGCTCTCCGGCATTGCATTAGGTTTTTGCCACACAATATCAGAACGTAAAAACCAGCCTTTTTGTCGTAATGCAAACGCTAATTGCCACGGAATACCTATCATATCTTTCTGTTTAATTCCATTCCATAGTTTCGGCATTTTTACGGCTTTATTGTCTTTAGAATATTTGTAAGACTGTTTGCTTTTCTTTTTTGCTCCTGCTCCTTTCCCGCTACCAGCGTAACTATCTGCAATAATAATCCAAAGTGTGCCATTATCTCGCAATACCCGCCATACCTCCTGAAATACTTCCATTAGTTTTTGAATATATGAATCGGGGGATTGCTCTAACCCTATTTGTCCATTTACACCATAATCCCGCAAGCCGTAATACGGGGGGCTAGTGACACACATATCCGCACACCCTTTAGGTAGGGTTTTTAGCATTTTTATTGCGTCACCACATAAGATTTTATTCAAAACTGTTTTTATACTCCTTTCACGAAAAGGGGAGCGTAAACGCCCCCTTTAAAACATCTTTTTCTTTTTGCCTATAATCCAAATAGCAAGCATACCGCCGCCGATCACCGAAAGCAGGATATATAACAAAATATTTGTGTTGTCGCCCGTCTTTGGCGGACTTCCAGCTTGTCGGGGTAATTCCTCCGGGTTCTCTGGCTCCACGGGTACGGTCGGTATCTTCTCATTTACAATCGTGATTTCCACCGTTTCGCCGTCATGGATAGGTGAAAACTTATATTGTACTTCGTTGGGCTGGTAGCTTTCATCGGGGGGCTGTAATTCCTTGATGTAATAAAGAGCGTAGGGTAAGCCCGTGATTGTGTATTCGCCGTTTTCCGTGATCGTAAATTCTTGAAGCAACTCATCACCGTTTTTCGGGATTTCTGCGCTTGTTGTGGCGGTCGGCTCCGATGTTTCGGTCGCGGTGGGCGGGACTTCGGGCTGTCCGGCTATGTCTTTGATCTTGAAAAGACCAAACACCGCGCCGTTAAGCCTGTTACCCGCTTCGTCGGTTTTTACGATTTTAACACTCCCATGTAATAAGATATTTTCAAATTTTGCCGTTGCCGTCCCGCCGTGCGTCACTTCGACCGTTTGGCTCCCCGGTTCAATATATCCCACTGTGCGATCATTACGTACCTCGGTTATTTTGTAGCGACCCGCAAGAATCATCGGGACTTGTATTCCTCCTTTGCTATCCGTTTCAAAAATGCCCTCATATGGTACGCCCGTAAGTGATACGCCCGTGATCTTGAATGGTATACCCTCAACCTTTCCGTCCTCTGCGGTCTTAGTGATTTTGATACTGCCGTGCATCAACTCGTTCGGAATAGGTGCGCCGTCATTTACCGCTATTTCCACGGTCGGCGTTTCCATACCTGCATAATCAAAAACAAAATCATATTCCAAATCATTTAGCACGTACCCGTTACCCGCTTGCAGTTCCTTAATGTACCAACTGTAACCACAAGGCAAGTCCGTTTTGATTGTCGCGGCTCCGTTTTCGTCCAACTTGATTACTTCAAGAAGCGCGTCACTTTCCAGCAAAACCGCATCATCCGCGCCAATATCGTTTCGACTGAATAGACCCAGCACGATATCCGGGTAAGGGTTATACGTTTGATTTAGCGTGGTTTCGCAATCTTTTTTTAAGGTAACAACCGCTTTTTGCCGCGCGTTTGTGGTTTCTGCTTTGGTTGCTACAATCTGCGTTTCCTGATCTTCATATGTGATTTCAAACGGTATCGGGGTAGGGTCAAGCACCAGCGGGAACGGAACGGATTTTTCGATAAGCTGGTAGCTGCCAATATACAATAACTCGTTTGACGTTGCCCGTCCGTCCTCGCCTGTTGTGATCGTGTCCAAAATGTCCCCAGCGTTCGCCCTTGTCGTCCCGTCCGGGGTTATAATATCTTCTGCCGCCACAACGTCATACACCGTGTCAGAAATCCCAATAAGGGAATAAACAGGGCTGTAAATCGTGCCGTATTCCTCGTCCTCGGTTTGCGTAAATCCCGCTAGGCTTTCACCTTGTTTTAAAACTGTGATCGTGCCTTTCACGGGTTCGTTGTGACTTTCTACCTCCAATATTGCGGCGTGGTTTTCTGCCGTGATCGTAAATGGTATGGGGTCGGTGCTAATCGTGTACCCGTTGGGAGCTTCAACTTCGTATAGTTCAAAATCACCGGGTCGCAATGGTTCTGGAAGTACAAGAGAACCGTCAAGGGCTGTTGTGAATATGTCAATCTGGGTCGGCGTAGGGTAGTTGATGTTTTGGACAACCCAATTATCCGTACTATCCATAATTTTAAACTTCGTTTCAGCTTGTACGGGCTGCCCGGTTTCTGCGTCTCGTTTGATAATCTTTACTTCGCTGTTGTAGGCTTCATTTTCCAAAATATAGCGATAAATTTTGCCTTGTGTCGTGATCTCGATTTCAAACGGCTCTATCAGCTTATACCCTGCGTTTGCGTCGCTGGGGATTTCCTCGCACAAGTACCGCCCATATTTAAGCATGGGAGTAATGCAATAACCGTTTTCGTCGGTCTTAACCTTGCAAATCTCTTTTCCCGTGGAAACAAGGGACAGCTTAAATTCCACATTCGGCAAAGGCTGTTTTATCCCACCGTCGTCGCTGTCCCCGGTAAGCGGTACGTCCGCAAATTTTACAAATGCCGCCTGTCCCTTGATAACTGTATCGGTCACGCCCACATCAGCCCGTCCGATTTCTACGGTCTGCCCCGCAAAATCAGGCGTAACTGTGTAAGGATTTGAATTAAGATTATATCCTGTCGGCGGCTTCTTCTCGATTACTTTTACCGTCTGTAATGGAATGAGTTTACTGGTCGCCGTGCGTCCGCTTGCGACGATGTAATCTATAAGCCGTCCCGCGCTATCGTATAGGGCATATTCCGCGCCGTCAAGCGTCGCGTCCGTGTCCTTTGGCGTTCCCGTTTCTGCGTCTGATTTTGTCACAACAATGTTAAATTTCTTTAAGACGTTGGAAAATGTGACGTTGCTTGTTTGTCCTGGCAATACTCGGACGGTTTGCGCGGCGGGCTGCACATATCGGTTTGCTGTCCCAATCTCTGTAACCATATAGTCCAAATTTGCCAAAAGCCCCTCGGTCGTTATCTCTCCACCGCTCCCGGTCGTAACAGTTCGATCAACACCGTTGCCCGTTATGCGGAATTGCATTCCCGCAACCGCGCCGTCCTCGGAACGCTTCACAACTCGGATATTACCGATCTTTTCCGTTTTCAACTTAAAGGATGAAGTGACGGACATTGTTTCGCCGCCCTCTGATACAGGGGAAAGCGAAACAAGGTTTTGATATTTGCTATGAATCCAGTATTCCGGGGAACCGTTAATTATTGAGGGTAATTCGTCGGTCGGCAACTCTTTTGTTGCCGTTGCTTGCACATCATCAAACATATTTGCCGTGGAAATATGCAGCGTGTTTCCGCTGCGTGTGAAGTTCACGCCACTTGCAGAAAAATCATAATACCGCAACACGCCGTTAGCGTCGTTGATCGTCGTTTCAAAACGTTTGTTTACTGGATTATATTTTAATTCAATCTCGTTGCTGTCAAAACTAGGTTTCGTCGTGTAATTACTCACCATGTCGCGCAACTCATGGTAAATGTCTATTGCGGTTGGATTAGCTTCAAACATTTGATTGATAATATAATCCTCGTCGCTTTGGTCGTACTGCCCGGACGCAATAATCCAAATAAGACCCTGCGTCGCCATTGCGTTATCCAGCCAATCGCCGCCGTAAAGTGCGCCCGTATGATCGTTATACCCTAAGACCAGCGTTCGTTGAATTAGTTCCTTTTGCCAATCCGCAAGGTCGCTGTAATCGTCGGAACAATCATATTTACTGCCTTGCGCGACCGTCACGCCGTATTGTAGGCAATACGCAATTTTTGTGTCGCCCGCATCGGTCGTCATATGGAATGTAGACCATTCTTTATAATATCCGTCCGTCACGTTAAACGGGGGCGGGAAACTCGAACCGAACGTGTATTTATATTGACTATGATGTGTGTAATGGAATGTTGCCCCGCTATCCAGCGCGAACGCCGAAAGCGGAAAAGCCACAAGCACCGTTACAAGTAGTACAATAAAGGCAATTAGCCTTTGTCCTTTTTTCATGATTGGTTTTTGCTCCTTTCGTTTTGGGGTAAAAAAATACGCCTGTCAGAGACAGACGTTTAAAGTAAATGGGCTATGCTATTTCTTCGTCGCGTAGTTCTTGGATAACCTCGCCAAAATCCGCAAGGAATGAAAAAACGAAATATTCCAATGCTTGTGGGTGTGATGCTATCGGAACGGCTTCATCTGAAAACTGTAAGCCCATAAGACCATAAATAACGCGAATGAGGTTGAATAGCTGTTCTCTGTCTTGTTCTGTGTTCATATCTAAAAAGATATGAGTTAAGCGGTTGATCGTGTCCATGTCCCCGCCTGTGAACGTCCAAATTGTTTCAGCAAATGGTGGCGTGATAGCCCCCGAAACAAGATTGATCTTGTCTTTGCAAATCTCGCCGTCTTGCTGTATAATACCTTTAGCGATTAAAGGGTTTTCTTGCATCTTATTTTGCTCCTTTCTTCATACGAAGTTAGCTATTTAGCAGTTTTAAATTTGTTGCCGTGTTGCCCTTTTGTTGCCCGACCGTGTAAAGTAATGATTTAAGGCTTTATAACGTCTTATGTGAAGTTATTTAAGAATCCTTTAGATTAAAGGTTTTTCGGTAGTAAGATATGGTAGGTTTTGGAAAGATATAAGGGCTTATTTTGAAAAAATACCCCTCGAAATCGTGTAGCCTTAACGGGCACGTGGGTTCGAATCCCACCTCCTCCGCCAAACGTGAAAAATCACGCCGCAAGGTGTGGTTTTTTATTTTAGGGGACAGTTATGAGCCCTGCGCAGATTCATGCAAGTGCAGAGCAAAGCCGCTGCACGCGCTATTCCACCTTCTCATCCAGCTCAATATTCGATTTATTCAGCCGTTTGGACTTGCTATTCAGCTCATCTTCATAGGGAAAAAGCTTCTGAACCTCGGCCTTTGTATTGTCAAGCTTTGAGCGTTTCTTTCCCTGCAGCTGATAGACAGGCTTTGTTTCTGCCTCTGCATATTTCTTGGCGGTTTGTGGGTCGATATGATATTTCTTCTTATTTCTGCATAGCTCATTCCTTTTTGGCGGTCACTCCTAACGTCCATCCGCTTTTCTCCCTCCATTCTCACACTCCCTCCGCTCTTTTTAACCGTCATCAACACCCATAGGGAGGAAGGCCTGTCTCCCGCTCTGGATTTAGATAGCAGGGGTATTGTTATCCCAAATGCCCATATCTAAATAACGGTAAAAAAATCCCGGTTTTCTAAAGAAAACCGGGATTCCTGGTCTATTGTCTACCGAACCTGTTTAAACGGAATATTCAGGGTCTTTGCGAGTTTCTTCAATACGGAGGCATTGTGTCCAAGGCTCAGGGAGAAGTGATGGTTGATACCCGAGCAAGACCAATCCTCTACAAACGCGCCAATATCTCCTTCACCAAAGTATCCGCGCGTCATAGTGTTGCCGTTTGCCGGTTTCGGCCCTTTCTGGCTTTCGCCTTCGGCAACTGAGAAAGAGTAATTCCCGTCAATATCGCTTGAAAGCCCAAGCATTGTTATGGGGCCTTCTTTCAGGCTGAAATCGACCGAAAGGCCTTCGCCTTTTTTGCCGTGAAAAGTTGTAAGCGCGCGCATCTGCGGTTTGCCGTCGCTGATGCGGATATCGTGCGGGCCATCATGGCCGACCATCTGTATTTTTTCTTCAAATATAGTGGGGCAAAATTCCGCAAATGAACCGCCGCAGCCAAGGCAGCTTGTAATATACATTGCAACACATGTTTTCATATCAGATTCGCCCGCAAAAGGAATTCCTGCGGAAACAAGGAGCGAATTGCCTATTATCATACTGCAGGCAACTTTTTCGTATTCGTTGTTAAGGCCTTCGTAATAGTAAGCAACTCCGGAAAGGTTGTTGTTGGATACCAGCTTATCCATGCCGACAGAAACGCGCGCCGTCCAGTCAAGGTCTTCATCCATGATCTTTCTTGTCGTGGGATCATAGCTTGGATCCAGAAATTCAAATGTATCCCTTATCATTTTTATTTTATCTTTTATTTCTTTATCCGTCGCCGAATGTACATAATCCACAAACTCGCACATTTCTACCATTTTGACATGGATGCCGAACGTGCGTTCTATCGTTGTGGGATCAAAATTCATGTCAAGCATTCCTTCGTATGTGTGGCCAAGGTGTCCGAAGATTGATCCTTTCATACATCTGAGAGCTGTTGCAACGCGGCACCATTCAGAAATGTTTTTTGTAAAACGCGTGTCAAAACCAGGAATAAGATAATGCCCGTATTCAAGGCCGGCCGGCTCGATCCCGCTGCGTGTCAGGGCGTTGTAGGCTTCCGGAAGCGGGCATGCGCCGCCGCCTGCATGTGTCCAATATGTAGTCGCCTTGGAAACGTCAAGGGACATTTGATAGCCAACAATAACAACCGGACATCCTGCCGCTTTTATGCCCTGTACGTATCTGCCGGAAGCAACGTACGCGCAGTTAAACTGGAAGAGGAGATCGATGTCTTCCGCCTTAAACATGAGACCCGCTTTATAGCCATCTTCCGTAGTGTCTACAATAAAATCTCCTGCTGCATTTGTATAGGTAATAACCTCTACGCCTTGGGATTCAAGCAGTTTTTTAAAATCCGTAGCATTTTTTATGAACTGTTCTTTCATGCCCGGGAACTGGGGCCAATATTCTTTGTGCCCACATACCATAAGCCCAACTTTGCCTTTTTTCTTTACTTCTTTGATATCCATTTTTTCTCCTCCTTCATTTTTGGGGTATCAGAAATATTACACTTTATTGCTATTTCTAAAGTGTTACTTTTTTAACTGAATATACTAGTTTATTTGTGAAAAGCATCTTGAATGAAGCAATATTTTGTTTTATACTGTTATTATAGCAAGTATAAGCCTCTTATCAATTATTTAAGTTGTGTACTTATTGCAATATCTTGTGGTGATAAAATGCCTACACTAACAAAAACTTATACAAAGGATTGGTCTGAGGATTCTATCTGGATCATCAATACGCCCAGTGAGCTGGCACGAGAAGCGTTTTTCTATGTGCAGGAGATTGGAATGTTCCAATGTTTCTCTAATTATTATACAGAGCATGAGGACATTGCATCTTTTCTTGTGATGCTTACGTTAGCCGGTGAGAGCGACTATCGGTACCAGAATAAGACCTACCGCCTGAAACCGGGAGATTTATTTTTCGCGGACTGCATGGAGTACCATGCCCTGAGGCCCCACGGTTCGGCACGTTGGGATATGATGTGGATTCAGTTTAACGGTGTAGCCGCGCAAAGTTATTATCAGCAGTTTCTGAGGCAAAAAACGCCCGTGATTCGCGTTGGTACGATGGGGCCGGTCTACAATTACCTGACGGAGCTGATCGAGGTGAATCAGAAAAAAAGCATGTATTCGGAACTGGTCAGTTCCAAACTCATCACCGGGCTGCTGACCGAGATTCTGATTTTGTCCGGTGCGGCTTATTCCACAAAAACCAATATCCCCGAATATATCCAGGAAGCAATCAAGGATATTGACGCGCATTTTAAAGATAACCTGAGCCTGGATTATTTTGCCAGAACTCTCATGGTCAGCAAATACCATCTGCTGAAGGAATTTAAAAAATACACTGGTTTTACGCCCAACGACTATCTTCGCATGACGCGGATCAACCATGCAAAAAAGTTACTTAGGTTTACCGATATGAACATCTATGAAGTCGCGGAAAATGCCGGCTTCCAGAATACCGGTTATTTCATTAATACCTTCAAAAAAATCGTTGGAATGACCCCCCTTCAGTTCAGACGGCAGGATTCCTTTTAGCCCAGTTTCTGAAATTGTCAAAAAATTCAAAAAAATTGCGGATTGTTTGTGCCTGTATGGAGATTTACCCTGCCTTATTTTATAATAAAAGAAAACGGAGGAAAAACATGAAAAAATATGCGTGGATTTGGTATATAAAAGAGGAGTGCGTGGACGAGTATGTACGGATGCACCGCAATCCCTGGCCCGAGATCATGGAGGCCCACCGCAAAGCCGGGATCAGGAACTATTCCATCTTCCGAAACGGCTTGCAGTTCTTTTATGTGTTTGAATGCGACGATGTCCAAAGGGCAATGCAATATATGGATAACGATGAAGACTGCAAGCGTTGGAACGAGATTACATCCAGGATGGTAGAAGGCAGTTTCGATCTCGGATCGGAAGAGCCCGTTGAATATTTGGATGAAATTTTTTATCTGGAATAACGCTGCGCAGGTATCAAGCCAATATTCGAAAGGCCAGGCTTATTCAAAGCCTGGCCTTTTGTAACTCTCCGCCTGATACTCTCCGGATTTTCACACTTTTTCGTCTTGTTTTTTTAGAAATTTCAGTTTAACCAGCATCAGGTTGGCAAACTGCGATTTCCCTTCAAGGAACGTAATCTCCCCGAACATAAATAACCCCAGTGAATTTTTTCCGGTTATAAACGTGTAATCGTCCAGCATGGATTTTACGCCTGCGCAGCCAAATATAATGGAATCTTCCGATGCATAAAAATCCTTCATGATTTTACAAACATTCCGCTTGTCCGTATAGCGTACGAGAAGTTTCCTTTCCTCCGGCAGGTTCGCACCACAAATGAAATTTTCGCCGTCCGGTATCAGGTGGATATTTCTGTTTTGGACGTCACTGATGGCAATACGCTCATGAATCCCTTCCCCAACGCCTCGCTTTTTTGCTTCAGAATGGATGTAGTCGTAAAACCTCACCTGCGTTCCTTCCGACTCGGCCGTCTCGATATAGCGCGGATCTGTGCCGCAGGCTTTTACAGTGGCAATAACCTCCTGGTGCACATTACAGCACTCAACCGCCAAATCATACCGCTCATCCATAATCAGCAAAATAGCGGCTTCTCCATTTTCAGGCAGCATGCGTCCTTTGCGCCCGTCCTGCCCGATTGCAGGGCTTCCTCCCACAAACGGGATTCCCGGATAGATATCACTAAGCTGTTCAAGGAATATCTCTTCCCTTCCGCAATTTCCAAAAAACAGAATCCCTCCTTTTACAGTTTCGCATTCGTTGGCATATGCTTTAATATCCTGTATTGTCTGTTCCAGTCCTCCATGGAAAACAACCCCTTTTACCGCAAAAGGCAATTCCACCGCCTCAATCTCCTGTGGCGGCACCCAGCCCCACTCGCTGGTAAAGCCAAGCGTTGCGCATCCGAAGTCCGCTCCACTTTCCGCTTCGTTATATCCGGTATTATAAAATTCTATTCTGTTTTCTTTTATTTTCATAGTCCAGCAATCCTCTCGAGCGTTACAGTCCGCATACCGCTTTGAACTGTTCATAGGCACGCGCCCACTCCCCGGCCGTCTCGTTCTCCGGTTCAAATACTTCCATTTCGTTGGAAGCCCGAACAACCTCGCGTATCTCCTGCAAGGAGTTCACCTCGTTACAGCCATACGCCTGCAAAAGCAAATTGCCGGTAGCCGTCGCTTCCGCCGGTCCCGCTTTCACTTGGAATCCAAGCGCATTTGCAGAGAATTGGTTCAGTAAAGCATTTTTAGTGCCGCCTCCGATAATGTGCAGCACTTCCACCTGCTGTCCGGTTGCAGCCTTGAGCCTGTCGACTACATAACGGTATTTGAACGCCAGCGCTTCATACACGATGCGCGCTACCGTCCCAATATCTTCAGTATCTACATCCGTTTGCCCGGTCTTGTCCAGGTATTCCCGGATCGCTGCAATGTTGTCCTGCGGCGCAAAAAATAAATCGTCGTCCGGATCGATAAAACCTGCGAACGGCTTTGCCCGTACCGCTTTTTCCACAATCTCAGGGTATCCAAGCCCGGGGTCTTTTTTATTCCATGCCTTTTTGCACTGCTGAATGATCCAAAGCCCCATAACGTTTTTCAGGAATAAATTCTTTCCAAGCGAGCCGCCGGAATTGGAAATATTCATTTCATAGCTGGCGTCGTTAATTACCGGTCCATTGGTTTCAACGCCGACCATGCACCATGTTCCCGAGCTAATATAAGCCCAATTTTCCCCTTCTGCGGGAATCGCAGTTGCCGCACTGGCCGTATCATGCACTGCCGGAGCAACGATCTTTACCGTACCGTTCAAGCCGACCTCTTTTGCCAGTTTCGGATCAATCGTTCCGATAACGTCGCCGGCAAAAACAATTTTGCTTTTCAGCTGGTCCGGAATTCCAAACTGTTCAAATAATTCATGGGACCATTCCTTTTTAAATGCGTCAAGCATCTGCGACGTCGACGCCACTGTAAATTCCGCGGCTTTCTCTCCGCTCAGAAAATAGTGCAGCAGATCCCCAATAAACAGCATATCGTGCGCTTCTTCAAGCCGCTCCGGCGTGTCGCGTTTTACCGCTGCCATCTGGTTGAGGGTATTAATCGTCATAAACTGGATACCTGTGATGTCGTATACTTCACGGTTTCCCGCGGCCTTGTCGATAATTTCCGCCGTGCCGTTTGTGCGGTCATCCCGGTATTGGTAGGGAATTTCCAAAAGGCTTCCGTCTTTTTTCAGAAAGCCGTAGTCTACCCCCCACGTATCTACGCCTATGCTTTCGAGGGCACTTCCGTATTTCGCGGTATATTTGCGCAATCCTGTAACGATCTCCTCATAAAACCTGTATATATTCCACCGCAGGGACCCATATATGAACATACTCTGGGTCGGAAAACGGTGAATTTCTTCCATTTCCAATTTCCCATCTTTAAGCTCCCCGACAATAGCGCGGCCGCTTTCCGCACCGAAATCGAACGCCAGATGTCTTTTTGTCTCCATGCTTCTACCCCTTCTGCTCCGTTATATTGACAGACAGAATGGCGCAGCCACTGGTCAGGCCGCGCCATCTTCCAGTGATTAGATTCTGCCGGCCAGTACATCTTTTTCGTACTGCTTCACTTCATCAAGCCACGCGCTTCCGGCCGGGACATTATTCTTTTCACAGAAGTAATTCCAAACCGAATTAATCGGCATATTTTTATGTTCTTCAAGAAGAGCAAGCCGTGATGTCGTATCGCCAGCTTTTTCCAATTCCTTCAGCTTTTCCGTCGGTTCAAGTAACGCTGACAGCAAAGCCCTCTGGGTTGCGCGCGTACCGATCACCCAGGCAGCGATGCGGTTAATGCTCGCATCGAAGAAATCCAGTGCAATACACACGCGAGAAAGCGCCTCCGCGCGCACTACTTCTTCCATCAGCAATGCAAGGTCATCATTTTGCAGAACGACATGATCGCTATCCCAGCGAACCCCGCGGCTCGTATGCAGCAGTATTTTATCCATATACACAAGCGTTGATGAAATCTTATCTGCCACACTTTCTGTCGGATGGAAATGCCCAAGGTCGAAGGTCACCATAATATCGCGTGTCAGGGCATAACCAAGGCACATTTCATTAGATCCGGCCGTAAAGCTCTCTAAACCAATACCAAACAATTTGCTTTCAATGCTGTCCAGCAAGTAATCCTTGGAAATCTTCTCTGCGAGAATTTCATCCATACTTTTCGCAAACAACTGCCGGCGGGCAAATCTGTCAACGGGTGCATCCTTGCTCCCGTCCACCATCCAGTGGTTGATTACACAAGGGTTTCCCTGCCGCTTACCCATTTCAGCTCCAACTGCGCGCGACCGTTTCCCATGCTCGATCCAAAAATCGCGGATTCCTTTATCATAGCTCGCTAATGTATATCCATCCGCCTTTGGGTGTGAAAACATAGATGGATTAAAATCGAGGGAGATTCCCAGCTCCTGTGCCCATTGCATCCAATTTTCAAAATACTTCGCCTCTATTTCATCCCTTTCGACACGCTTTCCATTTGTTTCCAGATAGAAGGCGTGCAGATTTGCCCGCTGTTTTCCCGGAATCAGAGAAAATGCCTTTTCATAGTCTGTCCGAAGTTCGTCGGCGGTACGGGCACGCCCCATATAATTTCCGGTCGTCATGATACCGCCGGACAATCCCTGATCGCTTTCCTCAAAGCCAATTACATCGTCTCCCTGCCAACAATGCATCGATATCTCAACTCGCTGCAGCGCGTCAATCGCTTTATCCGTATCCACACCTGTTGCGGCAAATTGTTCTTTAGCCTGCTCATACTGCGCCAATATATTTTTCTTGTCCATGTTTTCCCTCTTTTCTGTGTATAAAAAGCAGCTTGCAGGATACCATCCCGCAAGCTGCCCTGTTACTTATCCTGCTTTGCTTGCAGCATTTTTACAAATTCGTTTAATTAGTATACGTCTTTCCATTCTGCGATGTTTGCTGCGTCAAACTTGAAAGGAGGTCCAAGTATGATCTCCGTGCCGCCGTCGCTCGCATCCACAACCGTATATTCGCCAAGTGTTCCTGCTTCAAATTTGTCTCCGGTTGCTCCCGTAATCGCGCCATCGGTCAGTGCCATCGCCGTATATCCTGCCAAATACCCGAGATCCAACGGATTCCACAGGAACATATATTCGCAAACGCCATTGTCGATATACTCCGCCATTTCGGATGGTAGTCCAAGACCTGTCAACGCAACTTTCCCTGCCAGCCCTTTATCCGTCAGGACCTTTCCTGCTGCAGCGATTCCTACCGTTGTGGGCGCTACGATACATTTCAGGTCTGGATAAGACTGTAAAAGCGCTTCCGTCTCAGATACGGATTTGTCACGCAGGTCGTCGCCGTAAGCAACCTTTACTAGTTCCATATCTTTATATTTCTCATCGCCTTCCATGATTTTCTGAAGCGCCTCAATCCATGCATTCTGATTCGTTGCTTGGCTTGTCGCTGAAAGGATCGCAAATTCGCCGGAGCCGCCGCACATATCGTACGCCGCATCCATCAAAGCCTGGCCGATGAGTTCTGAACCGGCCTGGTTTACAAACAGCTCTCTCGACTGCGCGTTTACGCCGGAGTCGACTGCAATCACTTTAATTCCCGCCTGCATCGCTTTTGTCAAAGCCGGCTGTAGTGCATCCGGATCATTCGCAACTACGGTAATAGAATCAACCCCCTGCGCGATCAGTTCTTCGATGATCTGAATCTGGCCTTCCGCCGTCGGCTGGTCCGGCGCCCTTAAAATCGCTTCCTGGCCGGCTTCCTTAACCGCATTTTCAAAGCCTTCCATTTCCTTTTCGCCATACGGGTTCCCCGTATTTTTGAACACTATCGCATGTTTACCGCTGCCCGTCGTTTCCGTGCCTGCGGAAGCCTCCGTACTGCTCTCAACGCTTGCTTCTCCAGGCTCCGTGCTGCTTTCCGGCGCCTGCGAAGCTGTTTCCGCCGCCGGAGCGCAAGCCGCAAAGACAAACGCCGCGACGATCAGCAAACATACTACCGTCATCCATTTTTTCATTTTTTTCCTCCTCGTTAATCATATTATTCTCATTTTTCCATTTGTATGGAAACATTATTTTATTTTTTCGGTAGGGCTTTCGGTTTGTTAAGTAAAAAGTTGGAGGCCAATACTGATCCAATCAGCAAAAGGCCGATGATAATCATCATAACCTGTGCCGAAATATTGATAAGCCCAAGGCCATATCTCAGATATCCTACGATAAATACCGCAAGAATCGCTCCAAGCATATTTCCTTTCCCCCCTGCTGTCGATACGCCGCCCAGCACAACCATGGCAATAACGTCCAGTTCATAGCCCTGCGCTACATTTGGCCTCGTGGATGCCATGCGGGATGTAAGAAACAGCGCACATGCGCCCGCCATGAGACCCATAAGCGTAAAAATGATAACTTTATTGCGATTTACCTTGATTCCGGAATATCTGCTTGTTGTCTCATTGTTTCCCATTGCATAGACCTGCCGCCCAAATGCGCTTTTATGCAGCAGCATCCCAAAAACTACGGCAAGGATAATAAACATTAGCAGTGAAAATGGAATCGGCCCAACATATCCCCAGCTTAGATACTGGAACCATTCCGGAAAGCCTCCGGAGGCTTGATCTTCCAATATGATATAAGCGATTCCACGATAAATCGTCATCGTTGCCAATGTAATAATCATGGATGGAACCTCTTTGCATTTTGCAACCAGAATCCCGTTTACATAACCGCACCCAAGGCCTACTGCAAGACAGAGTACCATTGAAAGCTCCATCGGCATTCCTGCATTATAAGCTATCGCCATAATGACGGAACACAAAGCTGCGGTTGATCCAACCGAGATATCTATCTCTCCCAGCAGGATGACAAAAACCATTGCCAGAACCATGAAGCCTTTGTCCATAAAATTCATCGTAGCGTCCAATATTTGTGTTCCGCGGAAATAATCCGATATCGAACCATTGACGATTAGTATGACGACCAATATGATAACGAGCAGCCATTCCCACTGCAGGAAGAATTTTTTCGGGTCCAGCTTATGTTCCAAAACCGAACGATCCAATTCTACGTTTGTGCGTTTGTTTAAAGAAGCCATCTTGCTCATATCTCCCTTCTCTTTAAAGCATTCTTATCCGCCCTGCGTTTTACCGAGATATTCAGCAGGATTGCCACCAATATGATAATTCCCTGTATAAAGTCCTCCCAGAAAGTGGATACATTAATCAATGGCAGCGCATTTTGCAGCACTCCGAGCAGCAACACTCCCAGAAGCAAGCCGCCTACCTTTCCGGTTCCGCCGGATACGCTGACGCCGCCAAGCACGCAGGCGGCAATCACATTCATCTCATAGCCAGTCGCCGTATCGCCCTGTGCAGAGGCGAATTTGGCAACCCACAACACTCCTGCCATTCCGGTAAGCAGCCCCAGCAGCGTATAGGACATGATTAAAATCCGGTCTTTTTTAATGCCGGTGATAACTGCGCTTTCCGGATTGGAACCCACGGCATAAATATACCGGCCTGTCCGGTTGTAATTCAGAAAATAGTAGAAAATCAATACCACGACAACCGCAATGATGATAAGAGTATTGATCGGGCCGATGCCACTTGTTGCGATAGACTTAAACCCATCCGACATCTGATGCGCCGAGACCCATTTACTACCGCTGATTAAATAGGTTAGGCCGCGGAATACATTCATCATGCCCAATGTAGCTATAATCGGTATGATCCTTCCTTTTGCCACCAATACACCGTTTACTGCCCCGCACCCGATTCCTACTCCCATGCCGATCAGTATTGCAACGGCCGCAGGTAGCTGTGGGACATACTGCACCGTGAGCGCGGATACCATTCCTGCCAGTGCTACGATCGCACCAACCGATAGATCGATTCCGCCTGTAATCATTACCATCATCATCCCAACAGCAAGAATTGCCAGGATTGACGTGTTTCTAAGCATATCGGCGAGATTTTCCCAGGTAAAAAATGTCGGATTAATCGCTTGAAAAACTACGCACAATACGATCAGGAAAATCAACAGTCCTAATTCGCGGAATGTCTTTTTTGTTTTATTTTTTTCTAAAATATTTACAGATGATTTCACTTTCCCATTCCCCTTGCTTTTTATTCTCCCAGCATAGCCGCTTCCAATATTTTTTCCTGATTTGCCTCTTCGCTTTTGAATTCGGCTGTAATTCTTCCTGATTTCATTACGATGATACGGTCAGCCATACCCAAAACCTCCGGCATTTCCGAAGAGATCAGGAGGATTCCATATCCCTGTTCAGCAAGTTCTCCCATGATCTCATAAATAGCCGCCTTTGCACCGACGTCAACGCCTTTTGTCGGTTCGTCCATAATAATCAGTTTCAAATTCGAGGTAAGCGCTTTTGCTACCACGACCTTTTGTTGATTCCCGCCAGACAACGAGGATGCCTTATCATAAATGGAAGACGCCTTGACCGCCATTTTCTCCGCAAGTTCCTGCGCCGCCTCGCTCTCTTTTGTTTTGTTATACCATGGTCCGTCCCGAAACCGGTCCATATTTCCAAGCCCAATATTTTTAGAAATTTCCCAATCGAGTATCAACGCCTGTTTTTGCCGGTCCTCCGGCAATAATCCCAGCCCTGCGCACGTCGCGTCAGTCGGGCTTTTGATCTTCACTTCTTTTCCATCTACATAAACCGTTCCTTCACTCGGTTGCGCTATGCCGAAAACCGTTTCGGCAACCTCGCTTCGTCCTGCGCCGACAAGGCCGGTTAATGCAACGATTTCCCCTTTCTTCACATCAAAAGAAATATCTTTGAAATATCCGGTACGGCCAAGTTTTTCCACTCTTAGGATTTCCTCGCCAATTTCAATTTTGCGTTTGGGAAACAATTGTTTGATTTCCCTTCCCACCATTGCAATAATCATATCTTCATTCGATATCGCATCGACATCCCACGTGCCTATATATTGTGCATCGCGCAATACAGTTACACGGTCCGCAAGTCTGTACATGTCCTCGAACCGATGTGAAATGAAAATAATCGATGCGCCGCCCTCGCGTAATTTTTCCGTATATTCGTATAATTCTTCGCTCTCCCGTTTCGTCAGGGCCGCGGTAGGTTCGTCCATAATAATAATCCGCGCCTGGCTTGAAAGCGCTTTGGCAATTTCCACAAGCTGCTGCTGTGCAACCGAAAGCGTACCCATGCTGGCCCGCGGATCGATGTTGGCCCCGAGCCTATCCAAGAGCTCCTGCGCCTTTGCGTGCATCTCTTTCCACTGCAGCGCCTTCATTTTTCCTTTGGTAATTTCATGCCCCAAAAAAATATTCTCCGTTACACTCAAGTCCGGATAAGCTGTGGAATGCTGGTAAATACAGACGATTCCCGCTTCCTGTGAATCGCGTGTGGATTTAAACTGCACCGGCTGTCCATCCAGTTTCATAGTGCCTTCTTCAGGTTGGTGCACTCCGGTAATCACTTTGATAAATGTCGATTTCCCGGCGCCATTTTCCCCCATAAGGGCATGTATTTCTCCGCGTTTTAATTGAAAGTTCACATCCTGCAATGCTTTTACGCCGGGAAATATCTTTGTGATATGGTCCAACTCCAAGATATATTCATCCATTTTATTTTCTCCTTCAGCCAGATTTGATGCGTTCCAACGCGATGCCTTTGTATATCTACATCAATATCAATAATTGAATGTACTAAAAAATACACGCGAACTTTTGGGTTTGCAACTTTTCCTATATAAATCCCTTTAATTGTATTTTTTTAGAGAAAGATTGTTACAGCGAACTATCTTAAATCATGAATGTCGTCTTTCTATAAGAAATCTTACACGTAAGGAACTTCCAAATCAATAAATAATCTTAACCAAAAATTACACTATGTTGCTCTTCCCTTAAAAATGCTGGCTTTTAAGTGCAATGATTAGAGCATATGTTCTTAACCCGCAATAAAACGCTATTTCTTTCTAACGCCAGTGGTTGACGAAAAAAGAGTTGCCGATCAAAACTCATACTATATTTAAATAAACAACAGGAATCTTTCCGCTCGCAGAATTCGCTCGCGGCGTGGCCCCTGCGGGCAGATTTTTCTTTCATAAATAAACGATAGGAGCAATCTTATGAATTGTCTGCCGCCGATATTCAGGCTGCGGCAGCTATATCCAAGGAAAAAATTATTTCCCAAAAAGTTTCATTCAGCTGAGTCCAAGTTTTCCGACCGAAGTACGCCATCTATAGTATTTGAGGCCGGGGAAAATCTTATTACAAATCCGGTGCTTCCCCGCCCTTCCGGCGTCCATACGCCGCGCCGCTTTCCCTGAGATACTCATCGTAGGCGAGCAATTCCCGCTCCATATCGAATACCTCGGCGCGCGCGGCAGTATAATCGAGCACATAGCACCGGGTAAAATTCTTCCGTGCCACCACTTCTTGCAATTCCCCGCTGGCCAGGGAGAGGAACCATGGGAACTGCGCCTTTTTCCTGTCGTATTCCGCTGTCGCGAGCAAAAGGTTCGCCGTTTTATAATCGTGGCATTTGAAGTAGTCCTTTTCGTTTTTCTCCCACATCTTAGTGATAAGCAGTTCCTTCAGCTTGTCCATATTTTCCTCGAAACTGGTGATAAGGTGTATCCGTTCCTCCCGGGGCCGGCCATGCTGGAACAACTTTTCAAAATAGGCTTCTATCACCCGGTACGCTTCCCGGTTCCCAAAAATCGTCACGATCTCAAACATATGCGTTCCGGTTTCGTCGCGCACAATAAAATCCCCCGGGTCATGAGGCTCTATTTTGCGGTATGTCCTGTGAAGCTGCCCGAAACATACCAACAGATGAAACAGCTCCACTCTTTTTTTAAACCGTTCCGCCGCTGACGGCACGTTATATTTCGTAATTAATTTTTTGCATTGTTCGGCTATTTTTTTCTCGTTTGGGATATTCATGCTTCCAGTTACCATATCTTCGCAGTTTCGGCCGGCAGGCCGGGCGACCGGTCTCTTCTATAGTTTACCATTTTTCACATCTGCCGGGATTAAATTTTCTAAAAATATATACCGTGACCCACTGCATATTTCGGCCGCGGAGCTTTTACTTTACTGAAAAAAGAGCCGAAAACATCTTCCCCGCACCCTTTTCTTCCGCAAAATACTATTCCTTTTTTTCTTTTTCCTGCTGCCTGCAAAGCTTTTTCTTCTGTTCTTTTCTGACCTTTGCCCGCTCTTTCAGCCTTAAAATAAGCTCTAGCAATCCCTGGTTTGCAATCATCCCCATTAGCCGCACCTCAAAAAGTTTGTTCAATAAACCATCTTAACGGTATCATACCACGCTTCCCATTTAAATTCCATATATTCCCTCTTGACAGGCTAGCAATCACTAGCTATACTAAGGCTAGTAATCACTAGCCAAAGGAGGCATGGATGGAAAAACGGGATACCAGGCAAAAAATATTAGAGGCCGCGCTCGGCCTTTTCTCGGTGCACGGTTATGACGGCGTATCCGTCAGGGATATTGCCGGGGCCGTAGGGATCAAAGACAGCTCTCTCTATAAACACTACAAAAGCAAGCAGGAAATTTTCGCAACCCTCCTTGATGAAATGAACAGGCGTTTTGAGGAGACCGCCGCCTTCTACAGGCTTCCTCAGGGTGAAATCGGCCACGTCACGAAGCAATATGGGGAAAATGACCTCGGCTGGCTGAAAAAAGCGGTGGACGCAATCTTCCTGTTTTTCGTAAGCGATCCGTATGCCACTAAATTCATGCACCTGCTGATGATCGAGCAGTTCAAAAACAACGACGCGGCGAAGCTCTTCAGCGAGTGGTTTATTGAAGGGGCGCTTTCTTTCCAAACCGCGTTGTTTGATGAAATGATGAAAGAAGGATATTTTCGCGGGGCAGACCCCCGCGCCGCAGCGACGCAGTTTTACGGGCCGGTCCTGCTGCTCGTCCTGATGTATGATTCCAAGCCTGAAAAGCAGGAAGAGGCGCTTCGTCTGCTGCATGCCCACATTGAAGAATTTGCGGGGAATTATCATATTTCACACGGAGAACACAAATGAATTTAAATGAATATATGAACCGGGGAATCTCCCTGCTGTTAAAAACTGCCGGGAGATATTATTTCAACAATCCAAGGGGGATCGCCTTTCTTGCAAAGACCGTTCCTGAAATTAAAAAAAACGCCAAGCGCAGGCAGCGGCACGAAGAAGCAGGCCTTCATGTGCCGCCTTTCCTGATCGCCAGCATCACATCGAGCTGCAACCTCCATTGCGCGGGCTGTTATGCGCGTGCGGCGGGCGCGTGTACGGACGGCGGCGCGCAGGATATGACTGCCGCGGAATGGCAAACAATATTCGCGGAAGCGTCGGCGCTCGGCATATCGTTCATCCTGCTGGCAGGCGGCGAACCTATGGTGCGCAGGGATGTCCTTGAGGCGTCGGCTTCTTTCCCGAATATGGTCTTTCCAGTTTTTACCAACGGAACCATGATGGACGAAGCATATCTTAAATTATTTGAAAGGCACCGCAACCTGATCCCTGTTTTCAGCATCGAGGGAGGCAGGCGCGCGACCGATGCGCGCCGGGGCGAGGGCGCTTACCGGGCCGCCGTGGATGCGATGGCCCATTTCCGCAAACGAAAAATACTCTTCGGCGCTTCTATCACCGTAACCAAAGCAAACAGCAAAGACGTGACACAGGCTTGTTTTGTCGAAGACTTGCGCCAGAAAGGCTGTGGTTTGGTTTTCTTTGTGGAATACGTCCCCGTGGAGCCCGGCACGGAGCGCCTGAGTTTAGGGGACACGGACAGAAAAGATTTGCAAAAGACGGTGGACGCCCTTCGGGACCGCTTCCCCGATACGATCCTCGTTTCCTTCCCCGGCGACGAGGAGGCGGCGGGAGGATGCCTTGCTTCGGGCCGCGGTTTCTTCCATATCAGCGCGAACGGCGGGGCGGAGCCTTGCCCGTTTTCTCCCCATTCACAGTTGAACCTGCGTGAAAGCACCATTGAAGACGCACTGCGTTCCGGCTTTTTTCTGCGGCTGCGTGAAATTGCCGTAAATGCCGGGCATCACGGGGGCTGCACGCTCTTTGAGCATAAAGAGGAAGTCGAGGCCCTGACAGGCGGTACGGCCCCGTGACCGTTCTATTCCATAAGCGTTAACACAGCCCTGTATTTGCCGCTCTCATCTTTTTTAAGGCAATACAGGATATCGTCAAAAGCTTTGATTCCCTCGTTGATATAGCGGTTAATACGTGCGGCTACCGCGGCAGCGGAAAAGCTGGCGCTCCTGCCGCATTCGTTTCCGCGGATCAGGAAATTGCAGTTGACCGTCACCTTCGCGGCGGACGGACCCAGCCGGTCAAAAACATATTCGCCCGGCCGCATGAGACCATAGCGGTCACACTGGACGCCAATGATATTTTTGCAGGCCCGCAGGCCGCCCATACGGGGCATAGGCGCCATGATAACGCAGCCGCTTTCGCTCAGCTTCCTGACCGCATCGCCTAGGATGGGCTGTCCGCCGAACAAACTGTCGCCAAAGCTAACCTCCGCAATATCCGCGCCCAGCTCTCCGCACAGCCGGAACGCTTTTTGCAGGCAATCGCCCTCTTCCATTTCCCTTGAAACCGCAACGCTGATGATTTCATAGTCGTCCGTCATTTTTTCAAGGAGCAGCGCACAGGTAGACGCATGCGTAAAGCGCTGCGGCTGCGCCGCCATGTTTGCCTTCCGGGCGCCTTTACGGTCAATTATCATACTGTTCGCAACACGCTCCGGATACTTCAGATAGGAAAGATTAATCATGTCGTCGATAATTGCGATTTTAGCCATTACGATACCCCTGTTTTCTTCATTCGGATTTCTCCCATTTATTAGAGGCGGCTGCAGCCGGTTTGTTACTGTTTCGGAGATATTTTCCAAAATAGCATTCGCAACAGCGGCGCTTCGTTGTATAATGGATCGGGGAGTGTATGTGAATGAAACCAAACAACAGGACAAGTCAAAATTTTTCACACAGCTGTGCGAGCCTGTAATCGGCAGTTTATATGCTTATATCCGCAAAAATTCAAATCCATCGTTTTTATGCAACGATATTTACCAGACCACGCTGATGCTTGCATACGAAAACATCAATTCCCTGAGGGATGAGAAAAAATTCAAAAGCTGGATTTTCACCATCGGACGCCGGGAGATCGTCCGCTTCAATAAAAGGTATAAAAAGGAATTTTTTATTGACGACGTATTTCCCGAACGTTCGGAAAACCTGATACCGCGCGATGCGGACATCCGTTCCCTCGAGGAGCAGATTTTGTTGGAGGAAGAGAAGGAAAAGGTCGCAAGGTGGCTGTCCCGCCTCAGCGCGGCGGACAAGCAGTTCCTGAAATATTATTATTACGACGAGAGGACTTATGCCGAGATTTCCGATATTATGCACATAAAACAGGGAACTCTGCGCGTCATGCACCACCGGATTTTGAAAAGGCTTGAAAAGATTGCAAAAGGTGACGAATATGGAAAATGATTTCCGTAAAAAAATGAAGAAAATCATCGATGAAAACCTCGATGAATTTGAGTCCGGCGGGAACGGGAAGGAGGACGCGGAAACGGCGCGGAAATTGTTTGAACAATTTCGCGGGAACCTTCCCGCGGAAGAAAATGCAAAGCCCCGCCCAAAGAAAAAATTCCCGCTGTTTATTCCCGTTGCCGCGGCGGTTTTGGTCGGCATCTTTATTGGTTCGTTCCTCTTTTCGGACGTTCCGGCCGCACGCGCGTTTAAAACGAATGTGGAGCAGTTCTTTACTTCTATTTTCAGCCCGGACACGAAGATCGAAGAGGACGGGCAGCAGATCGACGAATACCAAAGCGTGGAAGACCTGCAAAAAGACCTCGATTTTACTTTACCCCAATTTACGTGGATTCCGGAAGGGTATGAGCTTTCAAGTGTGCAAAAGGGTGAATCACCTGATGAATCAAAGATTATATCGGAAGAATATCTCAATCCAACCATGAATCCTTTAGGCTACATTAGTATTAGCATCGTATATATGGACAATTCTTCTGAAACACAGATTTCCGGACTTTGGAGTACGCGTGAATATATATCAGAGGAAATAAATAATATTCCCGTTACAATCTCTAGTGACAAACCTTATTCTTCTATTTTTTTCTACCGTGATATGTACCAGATTTCCATTACAACTAATGATAATATCGACACTTTAAAAAATATAATTGCAAATATACAATAAAATAAGAAATCTGCTATCTAGCAGATTTTTTATTTTATGTAACGAAATCCCACTTTTTTTCTCTAATAAAGCAACTATTTTATTGGAGGTGCAGCAATGCGCAAATTATCATTCATCTTATGTATGGTTCTCGTTCTTTCTGTCTGTTCGGTTGGTTTTGCCGCCGAACCTGCTTATTCCGACGCAAACCCGCCGGCTCCGGTTTTCTCGCCGGACGCGGTTTATGCGGAAAGCCCCGATTTTTCGATGAATATTGCTCCTTATGCTATAACGACCGTGCTTGATTGGAGTAATAGTATTACTAAGGTCAGTTCTACAAGCGTAAGATGCAATTCCTACACCGTTGCCTCTGGAATCGCCGACAAAATTGGCGTTGAATATGTACTCTACCAGTATAACGGCGGATGGCAAAGATATAAAAGTATAACTCATTCAAAAAGTAGAAGCGCCTCTTTTTCAGATGCCGCGTCTTTCAGCGTCGCATCCGGCTATTCCTACTATGTAACCACGTACCACCGTACTTATTCCGGTTCTACCGTTGTGAGCACAAAAACGGCGACTTCCGGCAGCATTTACGTATCCTAGATTTTTTCTCTCCTCACAAAGGAAGGGCGGCCCAGGCCGTCCTTCCTTTATTTTTCCCTTGCCCGTGCGGGCTCAGCCTTCCTCTTTTGGTTCGTACTTTCTGGCTTCCGCCCCGCCCCGTTCCTTTTCCCTATACTTTTCCACCGCTTCCCTGAGCTGTTCCCGTTCCCGGCTCTGTTCCGCTTCGTGCGTATCATGCAGCTGGCGCATCTGGTTGCCGCGCCTGGCCGACCTGTGCCCGTGCATTGTCATAATTGTATCCTCCTGTTTATGTTTATTTGCTATGATACACTCTTTTTCCGGCGCATAAACCTCCCGTTTCTGATATAATGTACGCAGCAGAAAGGACCGGCTATGAAAATCATCATTTCTCCTGCCAAACAAATGAATCACGACGCGGAAGAGCCCGGGTATGCGCACCTGCCCGTTTTTCTGCGCGAAGCACAGCAGCTTTTGGAATACCTGCGCGGGCTTTCTTACGAAGCGCTGAAAAAGCTGCTGTGCACGAATGACCGGATTGCCGCGCTAAATTTTGAACGCTGCCGCGTTATGGACCTCCGGCAGGGCCTCTCGCCCGCGCTTCTGGCCTATGACGGCATCCAGTATAAGTATATGGCTCCGCAGGTGTTTGAGCGCCCTTATTTCGATTATGTGGAAGACCACCTGCGCATTTTATCCGGTTTTTACGGAATCCTGCGGCCGCTTGACGGAGTCGTCCCCTACCGCCTTGAAATGCAGGCGAAGCTGAAAACGGATTTTTGCAGCAGCCTCTACGATTTCTGGGGCAGTAAGCCGTATTCCGAGCTTACAAAGGAAGACGGGGTAATCTTAAACCTTGCATCCGGCGAATACAGCCGGGTGATCGAGAAACACCTTGATCCCCGGGTGGCTTATATCACCTGCACATTCGGGCAATGGGAAGACGGAAAAGTGAAGGAAAAAGGCGTTTATGTAAAGATGGCGCGCGGTGAAATGGTGCGTTTCATGGCGGAAAACGCAATCGAAGAGCCTGAGGAGGTGAAGCGCTTTGACCGCCTCGGGTATTCCTACAGGGACGACCTTTCCTCCCCGAAAAATTATGTGTTTTTAAAATAAACAAAAGGCGCCGCGCGGCGCCTTTCTTTTTTATAAGAACACTATCCCAAGGACAAGCAGCCCCGTCGTAAGGAATGGGAACGCATAATCCACCGGGCGCATACGGACCGGATGATAAATGGTCCGCCCCGCCTTTTCGTCGAAGCCCTTCGACTCCATTGCCGCGGCAAGCGCCTCGGACCAGCGCACCGCCTTCACCATGAGAGGCACGAGCAGCTTGGGCGAGACCGGTATGGGATATATGCCCCGCGCCCAGAAAGCCGCTTTTGTTTTGCGGTATTCCTGCTGCATATTCGGCAGTATCTGGAAAGCGGCAAGCAGGCCGTATACAAACTTGGCCGGAAAATGAAGCTGCTGCTCCATAGACCGCACAAGCGCCATCATATCCGTCGTCATAACAAACAGCAGGCCAAAGCCCGCGAACGC
The DNA here is from genome assembly GCF_003628755.1 of Christensenella minuta. Lineage (NCBI taxonomy): Bacteria > Bacillati > Bacillota > Clostridia > Christensenellales > Christensenellaceae > Christensenella > Christensenella minuta. Next base: position 1,525,089 of record NZ_CP029256.1, read on the forward strand.
AAGTACGCGGCTTCCAAGCTGCAGCCCGTTTTCAAGCGCTGCGTCCGAAAGCAGCGCGTTTCCCGCGCCAATACCGATATTTGCCCCCGCATGGAATTTCGCCCCCGTCATATACATTCCCACCGCAAGCACCGCAACGGGAATCATGATCTTCGCGGCGGCGCTCCAGCGAACCTTTGAAAACGCAAGGATCGCAAGGCTAGCCCCAAAAATTACGAGGTTCAGCGTAATGCTGTAAAAAAATGCAAGGATCACGATCGGAACAAGGATGCCGATCAGCTTCCATGAGGGATTGATGCTTTTCATACGCCTTCCCTCCGTTCAAGCTTTCCATCCGCAAGCGTATAGAATATATCCGCGTAATCCCGCGCGAGCTGTTTATCGTGCGTGGAAAAAATAAGCGTCAGCCCTTTTTCTCGGACGCGGTCCATCATCAGCTTCATCACCGATTTCAGGGATCGCACATCCTGTGCATAGGTCGGTTCGTCGCACACGAGCACCTTGCAGTCATAGGCAAGCAGGGCCGCGACTGCAAGCCGCCGCTGCTGTCCCTGGCTGAGCATGAACGGAGACATCCTGCGGTACCTCCACAGGCCGGTTTCCTGCAAATATTCCTTGACCTTTGCTTCCAGCTTTTCGCCTTCATAGGTCTGCCTGAGGCTGACCTCCATCTCTTCGTATACGCTTTGCGCAACGAACTGGTCCTGCGGGTTCTGAAACACAAAACCAAGCCGGTGCGCCATCGCCTTTTTGCGAATCCGCTTCAATTCCTCCCCTTCCAGCAGGATGCTTCCCTCATAGGGCACAATACGGCACAAGATGGAAAAAAAGGTGCTCTTCCCGCTGCCCGAGGCCCCGGTGACCGCATGCACCTTCCCCTTATAAAAATCCGCGTCGAGCCCGTCCAATATTTTTTCCCCGTCGTAGCCCGCACACAGGCCGCGCACCGTAAGCACCGCTTCCCCGGGTGCGTTGTTCTCTCTGCGGCTGCAATATTCCCGTCCCGGGAACGCAATGCCCATTTCTTCAAACGTTTCCCCGTATTCCGGTAAATTCCCGGGAGTGACGCCCCGCTGCCGCACGCGCGCTCCCTCGCCGAGAAGCACCGCCTCATCCATAATCGGCAGCCACGGTGCAAGCTGGTGGTCCACAGCCACGATTCCCATGCCCCGTTCCCGGTGCAGCTGGCCGAGCTTTTCCACGAGCACCTGCGCCGAGGCCGGATCGATATTGGCGAACGGCTCGTCGAGCAGCAGCCACCTGGGACGAATCAGCACCGTACACGCGAGCATGACCTTCTGCTTTTCGCCGCCTGAAAGCGTATGGAACGCCCGGTCCCGCAGATGTCCGATCCCGCAAAAAGAAAGCGCTTCCTGTATCTTTCCGTCCATCTCCGCGGGGTCTTCGCCCATATTTTCGAGGCAAAAGGCAAGCTCTCCGTTCACCGTATCCATACAAAATTGCAAATCCGGGTTCTGGAACATCATCCCCGCGATGCGTGCGCGTTCATGCGGATACAGGCCGCCCATCTCCTCCCCGTTCACCGTGACCCTGCCTTCGTCCACGATTCCGGCGTTTTGCGGATAAATGCCCGCCATAAGATACAAAAGCGTGCTTTTCCCACAGCCGGAGGGACCGGTCAGTATCGTGACCTTACCCTCCGGGATCGCCATATCCACATGGTCGACCACCTTATATTTACTTGTCTCCATATAGCGGAAGGTGAGAGCCTCGCACCGTATGCCGCCGGGATCAGCCGTGGAATTCATTTGTATAACCGCCGTTTGCCCCTGAAATATCTTTCCTTGTCATACCCTTTTCTTTCATAAACGCACTGAATCTATCCCAACGCGCGGGCGTAATAGTTCCCCAGTGCCCCGCTTCATTCAGATACAGCCCCGACACATAGGCCTGGCTTTCGACAAGCAGGCCGAGGTCAAAGTGCGGCGTATATCCGTGCAGTATTTTCGCCGCTTCCTCCGGATCTTTCGCTGCATCGATAAAGCCCTGGTCACTCGCTTTTACAAAAGCCCGGATCACATCGGCCTCATTTTTAACGAGCCTCGTTTTCGCCGCAACCGCGGGAGCGCAAAAATCGAGCACCGGATAAAAATCCGCGAGCGCAAAATAATTGCAGTCATATCCCGCGTGCTTCATTACAAACCATTCCCAGTTTTTATAGATCCATACCGCATCCCCATCGTTTCCCAGCGTCTCCGTGATGTCGCCCACATCCTTGGTTACCAGCTTCACCTTGGAGTAATCGCCGCCGTCTTCATCCACCGCAAAGCCGATCACCGCGTGGAACCATTCGGGCGTCCAGTGGGTAAGGCGCTTGCCGGCAAGCTCCCTTGGACGGGTGATTCCTTCTTCCTTCAGGGAAATAATCCCCGAATCGTTCACCTGTGTCAGGACCGCAACGGCCTGCACCTGTTCTTCGCCGGGCGTTTCGTCCATATACACGAGCATCGCCGGTTCGGGCGCCACCACGATATCCGGTTCCCCCGCAAACTGGTGGCCGCAGCCCCCGAATTCCCCATTGATCTTCACGTCGATGCCAAGATCGTGGTAATATCCTTTTTTGAGGGCTACATAAAAGCCCGTATGGTTTGTGTTCGCAAACCAGTCCAACTCCATATGCAATGTTTTCATACTGCCGCTTCCTCATCGTCGTCTATAATATCCTGATGCGCATATTTCGCGCCCACCGGGTATCCCTTCAGAACGCCCGTCCGCGCAAGCCCCTTGCCAAGCAGGTTGCTGAGTACGCCCGCAAACAGCAGCGAAGTGCCGAGGCGGACGGCAAACATGGCGACGAGCATCCCTATCTCAAGCGTTGCGTATCCGTTGGTGAAATAGGTCCAGATAAAGCTCAGGATGCACGCAAACGTCGCGGATACACACATGCTCGCCATATCATAGCGCCGGTAGCGGAACACCGCAAAGCCAAGCTCGAGGCCGACTCCCTGCACAAGCCCGGTGGTGATAACAAGCGGAAAGTTGCCCATCAGCAGCTCAAGGAACGCCGCAAGCACTTCGGTCACGAATGCAACGCCCGGCTTTTGCATGATGAACGCGGCAACCGTCGCCGCCATGAACCATACGCCGTACACGATTTCAAAATTGAAGGGTGCAAGGCCAAACGGCGTGAGCGCCGCCTGCAACCCCATACTGAGATAGAACGCACCCAGGTAAATGAGCGCGAACAGCACCCCCAGAATCCCGATCATAATGATGTCTTTCAGCTGCCAGGCATACTTCTTTGTTGTGGTTTTCATTGCTTCTTTCTCCTTCTGTATGTTTAGATTTGCGAGCAGAAAACCCTGTCCCCTGTGCCGTCAAACGAAATTCGTCTGGCTCCGCAAAAAAAAATTCTTTCCGCGGCCAAACGAAAAGAACTTTTCAATCGATGTGAAAAAAGCGCTCCCTCCGCCAGTATTAACCGGATCAGGTTCAAGGGTCTAAGCTCATGCTTACTCTCAGCCACCCCGCGGCGACTCCCCTGCTTAAGTATACCGTTCCCAAACGGTGCGGCTCCGGGAAACCCGCTCCGGGCGCGCAAATCTGGGTGTGGCATACTTCACTATGCAGTTTTGCTCTTTTTAATATAGCAGATGGGTTCCCGGCTGTCAATCGGTTACGCCTCAAATGTATCCACGTCCGCCAGCCGGGTCTGGATGCGGATGGACCGTTTCTGCACGGACTCTAAGTGGTTCTGGGCAGCGGCAAGCGAATTTTGTGTTTTTTGCAGCATATCGCCAAACGTTTCAAATTCGGCCCTGACCGCTGCGAGCATTTCTTCGATCGCCGCGGAATGTTCCCGGATGGCGAGGGTACGGAAGCCCGTTTGCAGGCTTGTCAGGAAGGCGCCCAGCGTGGATGGCCCCGTGACCATCACACGGTATTTGCTTTGCAGCCGGTCCACAAGCCCAAGACGGATCACCTCCGCATACAGCCCTTCGGACGGCAGGAACATGATGGCAAAATCCGTCGTCTGCGGCGGCCTTACATATTTTTCGCTGATCTTTTTGGCCTCCGTGAGCACTGCCTGTACAAATTCCTTCTGCGCGGCTGTAAGCGCCTGCGCATCACCGCTTCCCCCCAGCGCGAGCACGCGCGCATAACGGTCCATAGGGAATTTGGAATCGATGGGCAAAAGCACATCGCCGCCCTCCTCACGCGGCATTTTGACGGCAAATTCAACTGTACTATCCCGTGTAATACGCACATTTTCAATGAACTGTCCGGGGGAGAGAAAATCCGAAAGCAGCTTATAGAGCTGAACCTCCCCCCAAATGCCCCGCGTCTTCACCCCGGAAAGGATGTTTTTCAAATCGCCCACGCCGCTCGTAAGGGCGCGCACCTCTCCCATACTTTTATATACCTGTTCAAGCTGTTCGCTGACGCGCGCAAAGGAAGTGGAAAGCCCGCTCTTCAGCGTGGTGTCTAGTTTCTGGTCCACGGAGAAACGAATCTCATTCAATTTCTCCTCCACCGTACGGCGCAGCACTTCCGCGCTTTGTCCGTTGACAGCCGAGGCCCTGTTGACCGTATCGAGCACCATCCCGGAAAGAATCTGAAACTGGCTTGAAAGCTCTGTCCGCAGGGCGGCGGCATCGTCCGTTTTCCTTCCCAGCCGCACAAGTATGGCCACGCACAGTATTCCGAGCGCCACAAGCCCGGCCGCAATGAAAATTATTTCCATAGAAAACCCTCCGCTTTGATTTTGATCCGATTTTATCATACCACAGACAGGTTACAAACACATGCCGTTCCAGTAAAAAAGCCCCGCGCGGAATTTTCCGCACGGGGCTTTTGCCCATCTATACTAATTTAGCAAGATAATCGCAAAATTGAGATAACCGGCAAACGTCAGCCACACAAGGTATGGAATCTGCAAATTTCCTGCCGCAGGCTTTACAAGGCGCATCGAACGAATCATAAAAAACACCATAAGCCACAGGACTGCAAGCCAAATAAAAGCAAACACATAGTTGCGCGCGTTAAAGAAAATAATCATCCAGAAAAAATTGAAAATAAGCTGTGCAATATACAGCGTAAGCGCCCTTCTCCTATAGGGTGATATCGTCATATATACCATATAAGCCGATATCCCCATCAGAACAAACAGCACGCTCCAGACGATTGGAAATACCGCGCCCGGGGGGGAAAGCGGCGGTTTTACCACATCATTGATATAAATCTCCATGCTGCTATTGGTCAGCAGGCCGGAGACCTGTCCGGAGCCCACGCTAATCAGAAGGCTTAAAAGCAGTACCTTCCAATTGATTTTATGGGGCGTATCATATGTACCCGCGTATGTTGTATTCATTCCCGCTTCTCCTTTCAGTTTGTTTGGTTTCTCATATTTAAACCTCCCGGTTCCTTTCAATCCATTTTTTGTTCTCTGCGAAATAATTTAATTTAATGACTTTTTATATAAGAAAAGATACGGCCCGGCGGCCGCATCTTTTCAAAGAGCGTTTATAAAAACAGAGGAAAGTATATTGTATTCCCGGGCATTCTTACTTATACAGCGGCCCGTAGTTTCTGCACGCCCTGTAATCCGCGCTTTCCCGGTCCTGCGTGCCGAACGCGTTCCATGCCGCGGGACGGAACAATTTTTCTTCGCTTACGTTGTGCATGTTCACCGGAATCCGCAGCATGCTTGCAAGCGTAATCAAATCCGCGCCCACATGTCCGTATACCGACGCGCCGTGGTTTGCCCCCCAATTCGCCATTACGCTGTATACGTCCGTAAACGCCCCTTCTCCCGTCAGCACAGGCGCAAACCATGTGCACGGCCAGCCTGGATCCGTCCGGTCCCAGAGAATCTTGTTCATATCGTCCGGCAGTTCGACCGTATAGCCCTCGGCGATCTGCAGTACCGGTCCAAGCCCTTTTACCAGGTTCATCCGGCACATCGTGACCGGCATTCCGCCCCGCGTCTTAAACGTCGAAGAAAATCCGCCGCCGCGGAAGTATCCGAGGTTCCCGGGGGTCCACTTCGTCGCATCGAGGCACTTTTGCGCCTCCCCTTCCGTGATCTCCCAGAAAGGCTTCATCGCCGGTTTCCCGTCTTTTTCCTGCTCGCCTGAAGCGTCGAGGGCCGCCGCCCCCCAATTAATCAGGTGGATGATCCCGTTTTGCGCGTATCCCGTAAGCTCCTTGCCCGTTACACGTTTTACCGCCTCGGGGCTCCAATAGGTGCGTACATCGCTGAAAACCGCCGCCGTATTTGTCACAAGGTGCCCAAGAAGCATCGCCACGCCGTTCAGGCAATCATTCTCCGTCGCTACGACAAGCGGTTTCCTGATCCCATTCCAGTCAAACGACGAGCACAGCATCGATTCCATGAAATCTCCGTTCGGCATAAAGTCCGTCCACTGCCTCTGCCCCTGGAACCCGGCTGCGATTGCATTGTTTCCGTTGCCCTCTTCGTTCCAGCCGATTTCCTTCAACTTTTCATTTCCCTGCATCATATCGCGTACGATCATTGCCATCTTTACGCAGTATTCCCACTCAGCGTCCTTTTTCTCCCGGCTGTGGCCATTTTCGCCGTTATACAGATCGTCGTTCTCTTTGCAGTTTTCCCGCGTCCACACAAGCGCGCGTTCAAATTCTTCCTTGTCGTAAATCTCATTTTCTACCCGCCGGATAATTTCGCTCATATCCTTATACTCGCACCGCATGCCAAGGTATTCTTCAAAAAAATCCGGATTTACCATGCTGCCCGCGATGCCCATCGCCACGTTGCCAACTGACAGGTAGGATTTCCCTTTCATCTCGCCTACAGCTACTGCCGCGCGTGCAAACCTCAAAATTTTCTCCGCCACATCGTCCGTGATGGCGTCGTCGTCCGCATCCTGTACGTCGTGCCCGTAGATCGAGAACGCCGGAATCCCCTTCTGCGCGTGGGCCGCCAGCACCGCCGCAAGATACACCGCGCCCGGCCGTTCCGTCGCATTGAGGCCCCAGATCGCCTTCGGCGTTTTCGGGTCCATATCCATTGTCTCGCTGCCATAGCACCAGCATGGGGTCACTGTCAGAGTCGCGCATACGCCCTCCCGGTCGAACTTCTCCTGGCACTTTGCCGCTTCCGCGAACCCGCCGATTGTGGTGTCCGCGATCACGCAGCCTACCGGGTTGCCTTCTTCGTCATATACATTTTCACTAATCAGCTTCGCCGCAGACTTTGCCATGCGCATCGTCTGTTCTTCGAGGCTTTCCCGGATTCCCTTTTCACGTCCGTCGATCGTTGGCCTGATTCCTATCTTTACCATTTTGCTTTCTCCTTTTCCTATGTAGATTGATCCACCGGCAGGGGATTATTCTCCGCTTTAGCCCGTCCTCCGCACGGAAGGAAGGGCTAAAACCATCCGGTCATCCCACTTATCCCTTTGTATCTTTATTCATAAGAATACCGGATATAAAGTAGCATTTTTTCGGAGGCGGCGTTCGCCGCCTCCGAACCTGTTGTTCCTTAGTCGTAAACGAGTTTCGCGATGTCTTCGTCGCCGATGTTGGCCGCATTGTACCATTTTGCACCCGTATCAACGTCGGAAACCGTTTCACCCTTGGCAGCCTTTACCGCAAGGTCTACCGCCTGGTAGCCAATCTGGTAGGGGTCTTGGGTTACGGAACCCAGGAACCAGCCGTTGCTGACTGCCGTCTTCTGCGTTTTGCCTGCGTCAAAGCCCGCAACCGTCAGGTCTTTGTACGTGCCGTTTTCCTTATCGAGGTCAGCGCCGTCGTTGGTCGCATTCAGGAAGCCCGTGACCGAGCCTTCGTTCGAGCAGAACACGCCGATCAGGTTATCTTCCTGCAAAGCGGCGGAACCGATGTTTTTCAGGTCCGCGGCGTCTGTCGTCGGAGCGATATGTACGGAGATGATAACCGCCGGATCCTGCGCGGAAGCAACCGCATACAGGTCATGGCCTTCCACCGCTACCTGATCCGGGAAGATTTCTTCCGCAGCTGCTTTGAAGGTGTCGATGAAGCCCTGCGTACGCTGTGTAACGGAGGTGGACGTCGCGTCCTGCGAAAGGACCGCAACCCTTACCGGCTTTTCAGGCGTAGCCGCTTTAACTTTCTCTACGAACGCGCTGTCTTTCATCATTTCTTCCGCAGCGAGTCCGGCTGCGGCAGCGTTGTCTGTTGCGGCAGTCGCGAGAACCTGTCCTTCAGGAGCGTCCGGAACGCCGGAGTCGAAGCCGATGACCGGAATGCCAGCCGCCTGGGCGTCCGCGAGCTGCGACGTGACGGAGCCGGTATCAAGGGCTGCGAGGCAAATCGCCGAAGGATTCTTGGAAAGAGCGCTGTTCAGCATATCGACCTGGGCCTGGATATCGCTTTCAGACGGAGGTCCCTGGAAATTGATGGAAACGCCGAGGTCTTTACCGGCCGCCTCTGCGCCTTCCTTAACGACCTGCCAGAACTGATGCTGGAAGCCTTTTGCAACGAGCTCTACCGTGATATCGCCGTCTGCGGCAGGTGCGGACGCTTCGGCCGAAGCTTCCGTCGATGCCTCAGGAGCTGTGGATGCTTCCGTGGACGCCGACTCCGAGGGAGTCTCGGCCGCCGGTGCGCATGCGGCGAATACGAATGCGCAGGCCAGAGCTACCATGAGAATACTGATTAATCTTTTTTTCATTTTGGTTCCTCCTTAAGAAATAGCTTTCTTTATTGCAATCAGGTTCATTTTCCTGAAACGCACTTTATTATGCCGCCTTTACCTTATTGGCGGATTTCTGGCGGTAAATGTCCATCAGCACCGCGAGAATAACGACCACGCCGACGAAGAATGTCTGCCACTGCGGCTGGAGGCCGATGGAGGTGAGGCCCATTTTCAGCACCGACATGATGAATACGCCAATCAGGGTGCCCGACATGGACCCGACGCCGCCTGCCAGTGACGTGCCGCCGATCACGACTGCCGCGATGCCCTGGAGTTCAAGGCCATTACCTGTCTGCGGCAGCACCGTTGTATAGGTCGCGCCATACATGAGCGCCGCGAAGCCGCAGAAGAGCCCGTTTACCACATAGACAAGCGTGAGCCATTTTGCCGTATTCACGCCGGAGAGGCGCGCGGCTTCTTCATTAGAGCCGATCGCAAACGTATATTTGCCGAATTTTGTTTTGTTGAGCAGGAACATCGCCAGCAGGAAAAATGCCACCAACCAGATCACGCCCGTCGGGAAACCTTCCGGCGTTTTCATAAAGACCGCCTTGAACCAGCCGTCCGCGTCCGCCGCCGTGGGCCAGCGCTGCGTCTGCACCGACGTGACGATGGAGCCGAGGCCCTGGGAGATCATCATCGTGCCCAGCGTTGCGATAAACGCAGGCAGCTTCAGCCGGGCGATCAAAAAGCCGTTCAGAAGGCCAAAGCCCGTGGGAATCAGCACCGTCAGGATGATCGCCGCAATCAGCGGCCATCCCTGGGAGTTGTACATATATCCGCCGATCAGCGCGCCGCACATCATAATCGTCCCGATGGAGAGGTCGATCCCTCCGGTGATGATTGCAAAGGTTACGCCGAGCGCCAGGAATCCTACGAAGTAGGAAGATTCCAGAACATTCGTGATAAATGTGAGTCCGTTTACGTTGTTTCCGAATACCGCGGCGATAAAGAAGAATACAAACAGTATGACCAGTGCGCCGAGTGCCAGTAGTTTTTGCAGGTCGATCTTTTTTCCGCCCTGCTGTTTCAATGCTTTTGCTTCGTTACTCATTTTCCCCTACCTCGCTTAACTTCTTTGTGTGGCATACTTCATGATGCCTTCCTGTGTCGCTTCGCTGATGTCGATTTCGCCCGTCATTTTTCCTTCGCACATTACGAGCACGCGGTCGCTCATCCGCAGCAGCTCCGGCATTTCGGAAGAAATCATGATGATTGATTTTCCTTCTGCCGCCAGCTGGTTCATCAGTTTATAAATCTCGCTTTTTGCGCCCACATCGATGCCGCGTGTCGGCTCGTCGAAGATCAGGATATCGCAATTGCGCACCAGCCATTTCGCAATGACCACCTTCTGCTGGTTGCCGCCCGAAAGGTTGCGCACCAGCTGCTTGATCGACGGTGTTTTGAGGTCGAGTTTCTGCACATATTCCCGGGTAACCTTGGCGATCTTGCTTTCGTTCACCACTCCGCCCTGAACAAATTCATCCATCGTGGCCATAACGGTATTGTCCGCCACCGAAAGTCCCACTGCCAGCCCAAAGGCCTTGCGGTCTTCCGAAAGGTAGCCGATGCCGCTTTCCACCGCATCCTGCGGGCTTTCGATCGAGACCTCTTTGCCGCTCACGAAAATCCTGCCCTCCGTCCTTGGGTCCGCCCCAAAGATCAGCCGCGCGGTTTCCGTGCGCCCTGCGCCCATCAGTCCCGCAAAACCAAGAATCTCGCCTTTTTTCAGTTCAAAGGATACATCGTGCACCACCGGAGAAGAAAGATGTTCCACCCGCAGCACCGTGGGCGCGCCTGCCGGGACCGCACTGTGGGTCTTCGGTTCCTCATAGATCGTGCGGCCCACCATCATGCTGATGATTTCATCCATCTCCGTGTCTTCCGTTCTCACAGTGCCCACGTATTGACCGTCCCGCATGACCGTGATATCGTCCGTAATGACCTTGAGTTCCTCCATCCGGTGCGAAATATACACGATGCCCACGTCCTTGGCTTTCAAATCCCGTACAAACCGGAACAGATCGTCGATCTCGGTATTGGTAAGCGCCGCGGTCGGTTCGTCCATAATCAGGATGTCCGCATTCAGCGAGATTGCCTTGGCGATCTCGATCATCTGCTGCTTTGCAACGGTAAGCCGTCCGACCGTGGTATCCGGTTCGATATCCAGGTTCAGGGACTGTAAAAGCTCTCTCGTCATCTGGTTTGTCTTCTTTTTGTCCAGCGTAAGTCCCTTTTTCGGCTCACGGCCGATAAAGATATTGTCCGCCACCGTAAGGTGCGGCATCAGGTTCAGCTCCTGGTGGATCATGCTGATCCCGTCCCCCAGCGCGTCGGCCGGCGTCCTGTAATGAACCTCCCGCCCTTTCACCATAACTGTCCCGCTGTCCTTTTCATAGATACCGGTGAGCACCTTCATCAGGGTCGATTTCCCCGCGCCGTTTTCGCCGACGAGTCCGTGGACCTCGCCCTTTTTAAGCTCGATCTGCGCGTCGTCAAGCGCGTGTACGCCGGGGAACCGTTTTTGGATATCCTTCATGCTTACCACAACTTCAGCCATGTACTGTTCACCCCTTTATTGAATTCCATTCATTTGAAACGGTCTTGATTTGCTTTCTTACAATTACAACTATACGGCCTGAGGAGAAAAAAGATAATAAACAAAACCACACAAAACATTAAAGATTCAACACTCTTTTTTTGCTTTGTGTGGTTTTTTGTATGGTGCGAAAAAGCCGTGCGCGGCGCTTTTTTTACTTTATTGCACGCCGGAACGGCGGTGCGGCGGCTTTTGCCCTTATACGAATGGATAGATCAGTCTCTGTATCTCTTCCTCGCGCATGTTTTCCTTGGTGGCGAACGCAAAGCCCGTATCTATGCTTGTCACGCGGAGCGTACCGTCAGCGGCCTCTACGGCGGCCTGCACCGCCATGTAGCCCATATTGAACGGCATCTGCACGGCAAATCCGTCTACGATCCCAGTTTCGAGCGCCTCGTTCTGCACGGTGGAGCTGTCGAAGGCATAGAAGCGGATATCTTCCCTGCCGGATTCCCTGATTGCCCGCGATACGCCTTCCGCCGAAATCTGGTTGGTCGCGAACAGGCCGCTGATGTCCGGGTTTTCGCTGAGAATACGGGTCGTAGTTTCATAGCTCCGCTCCGTACTGTCTCCGATGTCGTACGTCCCGACGATTTCCATATCCGGATAATTTCTTATCCCGCGCGCAAAGCCTTCCGCGCGCTGACCCGCGGTTGTTGTCTGTGTGGAATGGGAAATCACCGCAACCTTGCCCGTGCCTCCCATTTCCCCGCCCATCACATCCCCGACGTATTTGGCAGCCGCATAATTATCCGTGCCCACAAAACAGCTTCCCACAGGCTCGCTCAGCCCGGAATCGACCAGGATCAGCTTGATCCCCTTCTCCCTGATCTCCTTCGCATAGGGAAGCAGGGCGTCGCTGTCGGCGGCGGCAAGAATAATCATATCCGGCTGATCCGCAATGGCCCGGCGCACCGCCTCGATCTGCCCCTCCGTATCTTCTTCGGACATCGCCCCGTCCACCGTAAGGTTTACGCCAAATTCCTTCGCGCCTTCCCTGGCGCCCTTTTCCAGCAGCTCCCAGAATTCAAAACCAGGCTGCTGGGATTTTACGATCAGCGTTGCGTCAAGCGTGCGGCTGGTCGCGTTTTTTTGCCCGAGAAAAATCCCGAAAGTAATAAATATCCCCGCCAGAATCAGCGATATGATGATGTAAAACGTCTTTTTAGCCATCCTGGTCCGTCCTTTTCCGCGCGGGAAGCGTGACTGTAACGCGGGTCCCCTGCCGGTATTCGCTTTCCACCGCAATTCCGTATTCCGTGCCGTAATAAAGCTCGATCCGCTCGCGGATATTGCGCATGGCCACGCCGCCGTGGCGGATGGTGCTCTTCCGCACCGGCTCGAACACGCGCCGCAGCTCATGCGGCCGCATCCCCCGCCCGTTGTCGTCGATCACAAAAACAAGCTTTTCCCCGTCCACAAACCCGCGCACCCAGATGGTCCCGCCATCCGGATTGTTCTTGACGCCGTGATAGATTGCGTTTTCCACAATAGGCTGCAGGATCAGCTTGGGCATTGTAAGAGCAAGCGCGTCTCCCGAGACCTCGATTTTGTAATCAAGCGTTTCATAGCGCATCTTCTGGATCACAAGATAACTGCGCACATGCTCTATTTCATCGCGCACGCTGATAATATCCTTGCCCGAAGAAAGGACGATGCGGAAATAGTTTGCCAGAGCGACCGTAATCTCCTTGATCTTTTCGCTCCCCGTCTCCTCCGCGATCCATACGATGGAATCCAGCGTATTATATAGGAAATGCGGATTGATCTGCGACTGGAGCGCCTTGAGCTCGCTTGTGCGGATCATTTCCTGGTCTGCCATAATCTGCTCCATCAACTGCTTTACATTGCTTATCATGGAAGAAAGGGAGGCGGCGAATTTTTCCGTCTCAAGGGTCCCGCGGATCGCAAAATTCGCGTCAAGGTTGCCCTGCTCCACCTCGTTCACCGCAAGCTCCAGGCGGGAAAGCGGCTTAGTGACATACCTTGCCATTTGCACGGAGCCGATAAAGGCGGCGAGCGCCATCAGCAGCGTAAGGATGATATACAGGGTAATCATCTCGCGGGAAGAAGCGACGATCTCATCGAGAAAGGTCACTCCCACCATCTTGAAATCCGTTTCCGGAATATCGCTGATGTTATACAGTTTATTTTCTTCCTTCAGCTCGAGCGTCGCTTCCTGCGCCGTCAGCACCTCTGCGATCCGTTCCGTTTTCAGCCCCGAATAGATAAGCTGGAGCTGCGGATGGTAGACCATTTTTCCGTCCGCATCAACGATAAAGATGTAGCCCTTGGAACCAAGGTTGATATCGTTTAAAATGTCATCGATGGCGCTGTAATTCAGCTCCACAAGCTGCGTCCCGATAATTTCACCCGTAGTCGCGTTCAGGATTCGGCGGGAAAGCGAGATAACCCACGGATTATCTCCCTGCGTCATGGTCCTGACCTGCGTGCCGGTCAGGGTCGGTATATCCGTCACGTAGTCTTTTACATTACGGTACCACTCATCCTGCGTGATATCATAGTTTTCCTTCATGCGCAAAGTGGCGGGTACATAAACCGGGTTGTTGTCCCGGTCGAAAATAAAAATAGAAACGATATTTTTATCGATCTGCGGCAGGTAATTGAGGAAGTTCCTGAAATTCGCGCGCGTGACTCCCGCATCCTCCGCCTCCGGGTCCTCGAGGTAGCGCATTACATCCTTGTTGGTGTTGATGATGCCGGAGATACTTTCGATATTGCTGATATAGCGGCCAATATTTTTACCGACCTGCGAAAGGATGACCTCCGTATCCGAAATGGTCCTCTCACGCATGCTTTCATAGGAATAGTAATAGGAAACGATGCTCATAAGGATGAGGATCGCCACCATGAAAATAGAAAAGCACAATATGATGATCGTTGATATCCTTTTCGGAACACGCGCTTTTTTCATTTTTTACTTCTGTTCCTTGAATTGCTTTGGAGAGAGGCCGATCAGCTTCTTAAACACAGAGCTGAAATAGGTCTGATGGGTAAAGCCCACCTTCATTGCAACCTCGTACACCTTGCTTTCGGGTTCTTCAAGCAGCTCCGCCGCCCGCTCGATACGGAATTCATTTAAGTAGTCCACAAACGTCTTGCCGGATTCCTTTTTCAGGATCATGCTGATATATCCGGACGACAGGAAGAGGTCCTCGCTGCATTTTTTCAAGTTGAGGTCGCTGTCGCCATAATTCTTCTCGATATATTGTGTGATCTTCAAGAACAGCTGGCCGCTGCGCGATTTCATTGAGGATACGTAGGCAAGCGTTTCGCCGTAAAGCTTCTTTACCCATTCCTCGGCCTGCTCCAGCGTCTCAAATTGCTCCAGCACCTTCACCGGGTCAAAGGGAGTCCCCGGGCGCTCTCCTTCCGTGTGCAGGCGGGAGCTCATGGATTCCATCGTGTTGGATATGCTCAGGAGCAGGCGGAGCAGCATGCTTTTGCACCGCGTCACGTCCGGCGTAACCTGCCGCAGCTGCGCAAAAAACTCCTCGATCAGCGCACTGCTCTTTTCCGCTTCGTTGGAATACATGACGGTCAGGAGTTCGCGCTCTGTTTGCTCCGGATAACGGAAATCCGTATTGCTATGCGCTTTCAGGTCTCCATAATGGATAATATTCTGCTTTGAGAGCACAAAGGTGCATTCCAGCGCTTCCCGCGCCTGCCCGGCAAGCTTCGGCAGTTCCGCGAGCGTCCCTTCTTCGGAGACCGCAAAATCGACGGGTATCTCGATAAAATCCAGAATATTGTGGTAAATATCGGTCAGAAGCTCCTCCAGCCTGTGGCGGGAGGGGCACGAAACCACCATGCCCAACTCGTTGCGGTAGGTCTCGAAGGCGAAGCCCGTATGCGTGTCGCGCAGGAGTTCTCCCGCAATGTTCAGGACCGCGAAGCCCGCAAGGTGGTCGTCCGCCGCATCCGCCCATATCTCGCACCGGGAAAGGTAGTCTTTCATAATAATAAAATAAATATTCTTGTCTTCGATCTGCGCATAGTCTAAAAATGCGGAAAGCTCCTGCTGCGCACGCGTGTCCCTGCGCAGCACGGCGTTCAGAACCGATGCGGCCGCTTTGCCCTCGTCCGGCTTTGCGGGCACGCTTTTTTCCCGCGCTTCGGTAAGCTTTTCGATTTGTTTCTTTACGACAACTTCTACCATCTCCCGCGTGATCGGTTTGAGGATATAATCATCAACGCCCGCCCGCAGGGCGCTGCGCGCATATTCAAAATCGTCAAAACCCGTAATAATGACGATCCTGATCTGGGGATACTTTTGCTTGATAATACTGGCAAACTCAAGGCCGTCCATTTTAGGCATGCAAATATCGAGCAGAATGATGTCCGGTACGTTTTCAAGTACCTGCTCCAAGGCTTCCACACCATTTTCCGCTTCGGCCACCATTTCAATATCCAGCTCGTTCCAGTTAATGCTCTTCTTGATTCCCCGGCGCACCAAGGCTTCGTCGTCGACAATTAAAATCCTGTACATGAAATTCCTTTCTCTTTGGAACCATTCGGGTTGTTCACATTTTATTCCCTTTCTGCCGCGCGGTCAAGTGCCTGCCGTTTAACGGCGGAAAAGCAGACAAAGGCGGCAGGATATTTTAGTAACAGTATCCTGCCGCCCGTCATCGCCTGCCGTTGTTTTCGATATTACTTCTCCCGCACCGTTTTTTTCCAGGAAAGAAGAAGGATGCAAAGGGAGCCTGCCGCCGCAATAATGAGGAGATGCAGTGGTATGGTGCCATCCCCTGTCCCGGGCGCGCCCTCCGGACTTCCCGGGTCCTCCGGCGGAGCCTGCTGTCCCTGTCTGCCTGAATCGCCAGACGGGGAATTGCTTTCCCGGTTGATCCATCTGGCATACAGCGTCATATCCCCGTGTACGGTATCCACATCAAAACGCCACGCGCGGCCTGCCTCCGGTTCCGTATACCAGCCGCCAAAGATAAATCCATCCTTTACCGGCGGCTCCGGTTCCCCGATAAGGCTTCCCCGCAGCACGCCCTCAAGCGGCGCGACTATACTCCCTCCCTGCGTTTCAAACCTCACAGTATCATAAACCGCTTCTTCGGTATAAGCGACCGCATATGCGGAAAACAGGTTGCTTTCCACCGTTAATGTGGCATCTTTGTCGTCAAGGTCCGGCAGCACGTCAATTTGCCCTCCATGCTCCCGCAGCATCATAAAAGTCCGGTTCGGCCCCAAGAGCCTTGCTGGAATTTTCACCTCAATGCGAACATGATGCTTTGTCGCAGGAATTTTCTCCTCCTTATGGTCATCTACTTGTTTCACAACCGAAATATCCAGATGCATCCCTTCATAATAACCCATCCGCTCAACATCGATCCTGCTTTTTTCATCTTCCAAATGATTAACGAGCAGTTTGAGTTTAATTTGATTAATCGACCCTTCCCGAAGCTGTCTTGCCTCATTAAGCGTTATTGATCCGGCAAGATTATAAAGATTTGACGAATAAAGCTCTGTTTCGATCTCGCCGTCTATCTCGATCTGTACCTGAATCGTCTTCAATGACGCCAACTGCCCATGCAGATGCTCCACGCTCTCCCCGGGGACTTTATTCTTTTCTTCGTCCGTCAGTTGCTCGTAAAGAATCTTCGCCTCCAGCACATCATCGGCATATTTTATGTGGTCCGCCTCTGGCGGGGTAATATTTCCTATCGCCTGTTCTACATCCTGGGCAACCAACCGCGTAAAGAAAACCTCAAGCGTATGGCCTGCGCCGACATCGCTCAGCGTGTAGGCGTCCGCCGCGCCGGCATTCACGCCATCGAGCATAATCCGGTCAACCTTGTATCCGTCGTCGGGAACAAAGCGGAACGTCTGTTCACCGCCCTTGAGAATAAAGGTTTCTCCTGCGGGCAAGACCTTTCCGTGCCCACCCGGAACAGAGGCTGTCACGCAATACGCGTCCACAAGCTTCCACTCGGCTTTTCCTGCGTTTTCCTGCCTCTGCAGCCCAAGGCCATTCCCTGAATAGGAAACGGAACCCGTTCCACCGGATGCTTCTATGTAAACCTGTCCCGCGGCAGGCGTTCCGCCGATCTCCATCACCGTATCGCCGCTGACCGTTCCGCCGACCGTCAGCTTTCTGCCTGCCTGCATCCGTAACATCCCGCCGCCGATGAAATTCCCGGCAATGGATTCGTCGAAGGAGGAAAGCACAAGTTCACCGCCCGCATCCACCACAAGGTCTTTCGCATTCCACAACAGTTGATCCGTGCTTCCATCCTTATGCCTGAGTGTTGCGCCATCATATACGTGCACCTCGTTTACTGCTGCTTCATAAATAAAGCCGATATCCGCATTGGTCTTCCTGCTCCCGCCGCCAACGTATACGTCCAAGCCGCCGCTGGTTGCGCTGGAATTGTTTTTATGAATGCTTTGGACCGCCGTATCTCCGGCGATATAAATTTCTGCCTTTTCCGCCCGGGCATTGTTATGCCCTCCCGGATACACACTGCCCGTAATATTCGCGTTATCGAGATGGATCGTTATATCACGGGCATACTGATACCCGGTATCCGCGCTGTAATAGCCCGCGCCGAAAAGATACTGGACCGTGGAGTCCGCTATGTCGACCGCTGTTTTTCCGGCCGTTTCCACATGTCCCTTTCCGTTTCCCCATCCTCCGCCGAGTATATAAGCGCCCGGAAGGCTGCAATCCCTGACCTCGACGGAAACGGATCCCAATACGCGGGCGCTTGCCGTTGCATCGTCTTTTGCTTTTCCGCCGCCGAATATCCAGCCCTTCATATTTTGGTCGCCCGAAAGCTTCACCGCCGCCGCGCCGACGTCCGAAGCTGCGCCTGACGCATCCGCGAAACCGCCTCCATAGATAAATTTGCTGAATTCGCTTGCCAGATTACGCATTTCAAGTGTCGCCGTTCCCGTAACCGCCACATTAGCCGCAGCGTTGGCATAACCTCCCGCATACAAATCCTGACTGGGGATTACGCCGTCAAACACAAGCGCCGTATCTCCGTAAACCACTGCGTTGGCATCGGCCGCATAAGCCCGGCCTGCGCCCACCGCAAAGCCGGTGAAGGAAGCGGTATCGTTTCCGTTCCCGCAAAAAGATGTTGAAACAGACACCAAGTGATCCGCAGAGCCTACGGCTACATTGGCCTTCTTCGTGGCCCGCCCCGCAGGCGTGAAATACGAACATGCGAACCCGCTGCCAAAGACGTTGGCGACGCCGCCCCCAATAGATGCGTCGCTGTCCGTTCCCTCCGCCTCTCCGCCGCCGACGTATTGTCCCAAGATCGAGCAGCTGTCTCCAAATTCTGTTGAGACGCTTCCTTTTACCGCAGCATCGGCTTTTTCCGCCGTAGTAAGACCCGCCCCAAAAAACCAGCCCTTGCAGGCAAAGCGGTCCCCGACCGCGGTTTCAATCGTTCCGCCGACGGACGCGTCCCCGTTGATTCCGCCCGCCGTTCCGCCGCCGATAAACCGGCTTACCATGCAGTCGTTTCCCAGCGTTGTCGAGATGTTTCCGTCAACCGCAGCAGAGGTGTTCTGTTTCATATTGAGGCCGCCGCTGTAAAACCATCCCGCGCAGGAAAATCTGTCGCCGATAATTGTTTTTATATCTCCTTTCACACACGTATGACTCCCGTCCGGTGAATAGCCCGTATAACTGGAATAGGGCTTCCCGCCGGCAATAAACTGCCCGTCGGACACGCCGACTTTGCTGCACGAAACATCATTTCCAATTTCGATGTTCACGCCGCCCACGTCGGCGCTCGCCGCGCGCCTGATGTTGGCGTTGATCGTGCCGCCGCCCACAAGACCGCCGATCTCAGCGTTATCCCCGATTTTGACCGTGACGTTGCCCTTCACATCGCAGCTGCCGCCGCCTACGCTGGAACCGCCCCCGACAATCGCGTTGTTAAGCTTCACCCCGTCCGCAATTTTAATGGCAACGCCGCCTTTTACATCCGCCCGGCAGATATCCATCCCTTCGGCTGCCGACGGATTTTCATTCTGCCGTCCGTCGGTGTCCCCGCCGCCCACAATGCAGCGGTCTGTATTGGTGTTTTCCGTATTATTGGAAACATTTCCGTTGATCTCAATCTCAACTCCGCCCACATTGGCAATCGCTGACGATTCCGCAACCGCCTCAGTGCCGTTTGCCCCGATCGTCGCATATCCGCCGCCCACGATAAAATCTCCGTCATAAAAGCCGGGGTCCTGGGCTACATCCGTCCCGATATCGATATGGCAGGTGCCTGCCACGTTTGCCCAGGAGGTCGTGCCGCTGTAGCCGTCCCCGGCGTGGAAATTGTAGGCATATCCGCCGCCGTACATTTTTTTCTGGATCGAAGCCCCGCCGTGCAGGCGGATATGCGTATCGCCTCCTACGTTGGCAGTTCCTCCATTATAGGCCGCGCCGCCTCCATACAAGGTGGTAAACGCCCCGTAAACATCGATATTGACGCTGCCGCTGGCATTCGCCGTGTGACCTTCGCCCCTGGCTGATCCACCGCCATGGACCGCAAAAATTGTGCCGTTGTTGTACGCGCCATGCGTATCGCGTATCGTTATGTTCGTGTCGCCATCCACGTCGCCATTCTCTCCGCCGCCATAAATGGCTGTCCTGTTGTACGCTCCCATCGCCCCGTCATAATAGATGCTGGTGCTTCCTGTGGTTTCGTCCTTTGCCCCGCCGTAAATTGTCCCGCCGACGCTGATCGCGCCTTCGACGGAAAACGGTATCCCATTGGCATAAATATTCGCTTCCGAACCCAGCTCTACAAACAGGATAACCGGGGTATCTTTTGTGGCTCCTTCTTTGGATGTGGTAACAGTAAACGAAGTAATTCCCTTATCGACCGGCAGATTGATATATGTAAGCGGGTTTAAAGAGTTGTTGATAATCACTTTTAAATTTTCAGGATTGACAACCAACTTCACGTTGCCTGCCGGATGATCCGCACTGCAACTCGCCAGTGCCGCGTCAATCGCTGCCTGTATTCCGGTTTTGCTGACATCGCTTCCTTCTACGGTAATGACAGTGTTGCCTTCATCGTCTTTCAGGAAGGCGGCTGCGGGCTGTGCAACATGCACCTCGATATAGGGAATATCCGTTTCACTGAAGGACGCATCCAGCTTGTAGGTATCCGTGTCCCATACAGGGGTAAATGTATAGGAATCATATTCCGTTGCCGCATAATCGTCCGCGCATACCCAACTGACGGGAATCTCCCGTTCCTCGTCCTTGCCGTCCAGATATACGCCCAAGCTTGCCGGGAGGCCAAGCTCTGCCTGCGGCACTTTGTGTTCAAGCTCGATCTTGGCGAACGGATCTCCGCTTTCTTTATTATACTTGATAAATCCGGTAATGTTATTTGGCAAAACAAATTCTTCACGCTTGGCGGCAGGACAACCCGGTTCATGGTTTGAAGCCGTGCATTCTTCCGAAACCTGACAAACGTCCTCCGCCTCCGGGTGTTCTTCCCCTGCCGCCAGAGCGGTTGGCGAACCTCCCAGCAGGGAAAACGCCATGATAGCCCCGACAATAAGCGACAATATCCGCTGTCTTTTTCCCTCTTTCATAACTGTCCCCTTTGCAAAACCAAGAATGATATTAAAAGCTATGCCAAGCCTTTTTCGGCTCCCATACAATTTCTATTATATACATGGACAGCGTTTAAATCAACCATATAGAAATATTCGGATAAAATTAATTTCCAGATAAAATGGAAATAAAAAAATCCCTCCGCCGCAAAGATGCGGCGGAAAGATTTTCCTGTATGGCTGTCGTCCTGAAAACGGCCCGATGGCCTCTTATACGCCCTTCTTGTCGTTCTCGATCTGCTGGAGGATCGTCTGGTTTGTCGTGCAGGTGTGGCCCGGCAGGGGCATAATGCGCTCATGCACAGCGTCGACGATCCATTCCGGCTGCGGGAAGAAATATTCTTCCAGCTCGTGCGCCGGGGTGATCCAGTTCTTCGCGCCCACGACCACCGGCGGTGCATCGAGGTAATCGAACGCCATCTCGCTGATCGACTGTGCGAAGTCTTTCAGGTGGGAACCACGTTCGCAGGCATCGCCCGTGATAATGATCTTGCCCGTCTTCTTGACGGATTCGATAACCGGCTCGTAGTTGAACGGTACGAGGGAGCGCGCGTCGATGATCTCCGTGGAAATACCGTATTTTTCTTGGAGGATATCCGCCGCCTTGGTGACCCTGTACAGCGTCGCGCCGACGGTAAGGATCGTCAGGTCTTTTCCTTCACGCTTGATATCCGGCTCGCCGATCTTCACTTCGTAATAGCCCGCCGGGACTTCCTTCTGGAACATTTCGCCGAGGTCATACGTCCTCTGGCTTTCAAGGAAAATCACCGGGTCCGTTCCGTTGAGGGCCGCATTGAGGAGGCCCTTCGTGTCGTAAGGCGTTGCCGGGAACACAACCTTGAGGCCCGGGATATGCGTGCACAGCGCCGACCAATCCTGAGAGTGCTGCGCGCCGTACTTGGAGCCAACGGAGCAGCGGAGCACAAAGGGCATCTTCAGAACGTCGCCGCTCATCGCCTGCCACTTGGACATCTGGTTGAATACCTCATCGCCCGCGCGGCCGATAAAGTCAAGATACATCAGTTCGGACATCACGCGTCCGCCTGCCATTGCATAGCCAACGGACGTACCTACGATCGCCGCCTCGGAGATCGGGGAATTGAAAAACCTGTGGTACGGAATGGATTCCGTGAGGTTCGTATAAGCGCCGAACGCACCGCCCCAGTCACGGTTGTCTTCGCCATAGGCGATAAACGTCGGATCCTGGTAGAATTTATCGATGGCCGCTTCAAAGATCGCATCACGGTTCTGGAACGTCCT
Organism: Christensenella minuta; assembly: GCF_003628755.1. Taxonomy (NCBI): domain Bacteria; kingdom Bacillati; phylum Bacillota; class Clostridia; order Christensenellales; family Christensenellaceae; genus Christensenella; species Christensenella minuta. The sequence continues at coordinate 1,547,243 of NZ_CP029256.1, forward strand.
GTTCTTGGAGACAGGCTTGCCGTCCGCGTCGTATGCGCTCCGTACTTTCTTCGCCAGCTTCTGCACGCGCGGATTTTCATCCTTGGGCATCAGCACATCGGGCTTTCTCGTCGTATCCATGCTCGGGATTTCAAGGTTGGTGAACATCATATCCGCGATCGCGTTCGGGTTTTTGTCAAGATCGATACGCGGGGAGATGGTCTCGTCCTTGCCAAGCTTCACCGCCCATGTCATATCCTTGCGGATACCAAGCTCGATTTCCTTGAGCTCTTCCGCCGTCGCAACGCCCGCTTCGACCAGCTGCTCGCCGAATACCTTGATGGAATCGATCGCTTCCCATGCGGCGATTTCTTCCTTCGTGCGGTAGGAAGACGAGTCGGACGGGCTGTGTCCGGAAACCCTGTATGTTACAACGTCGAGGAGAACCGGTCCCTGGCGGTCTTCTATCACTTTCCGTTTGCGGCGGTAAGCGTCGATTACGGCGAGTGGATTCATACCGTCAATACGCTCTGCATGCATTTCCGCAGGGTTGAGGCCCGCACCAAGGCGTGCGACCTCTTCATAACCCATGGTCTCGCCGCAGGTCTGTCCGCCCATTCCATAGCTGTTGTTCCAGATGTTGTAAATGATCGGCAGGCCGCCCTTGTGGTCTTCGTCCCACAGGGTATTGTACTGGTCCATCGTCGCAAAATTCATGGACTCATAAACAGGGCCGCAGCCAATGGAGCCGTCGCCGATGTTACAGATGACCATACCAGGCTTCTGGTTGACACGCTTGAAGAGCGCCGCGCCCGTAGAGATTGGCGCACTGCCGCCTACGATCGCGTTGTTCGGGAAAATACCAAACGGGATAAAGAATGCGTGCATCGACCCGCCGAGCCCGCGGTTGAAGCCTGTCTGGCGGCCCCACGTCTCCGCGATCATGCCATACAGCAGGAATTCACGTGCCATATCTTTGACTTCTTTATACTGCGTGTGTTCCTTGACTACCGCGAACGTTTCGCCGTCAAAGAAGTTTTCCATAATCTCCATAAGCTGCTCGTCCGAGAGCTTCTCTATGCAGGACATCCCCTTTGCGAGGATCTCGCCGTGGCTTCTGTGGGAACCAAAAGAAAAGTCGTCCATACCAAGCTCAAACGCCTGGCCGACATAAGCCGCTTCCTGGCCGATGCCAAGATGGGCCGGGCCCGGATGGTTATATTCAATGCCTTCATATTGTCCAGTCGTTTTGATGGAATTGAGCATTGTCTCAAATTCACGGACAACCCACATATCCCGGTAAATATGCATGAACTCTTCTTTTGTAAAGTTTTTTACCTCATCCTTTACCGTTTTCTGGTAGGTGTTCATCGGGATATCTTTGAATGTGATCTTGCCCGGTGCCCTCATTTTCTTCGGATCAATCGTCAAACACTTTGTCATTGTTTTTCTCCTTTGTATATAGACAATAATTATTTAACATTTTCGTTCATAAAACAGCAACTGAGCGGGAACAGGCCACGCCTCTCAAAGCTGCCATATGGCTTCACGGATAATTTCGGAGACCGTCGGATGCGGGAACACGATCTTTTTGATCGACTCGATGTTCATCTCTTTATCGACCAGCGCGTCCGCGCCCCAGATGATCTCGGAGGAATAATTCGTAATCATATGCACGCCGAGTAGCTTATTCCACTTGTTATCCACAATGATCTTGATAAAACCGTTTCCGCCTTCATTTTCCGCCACGTAACGGCCCGCAAACTGCATCGGGACCTTCTTGATCGTCACGTCAAGCCCCTTCTCTTTCGCGCTCTGCTCCGTTTCGCCTACGCCCGCAACCTCCGGGTTGGTATAGATCACGCCCGGGATCGCATTATATTTCATCTTGTCTTTCCTGCCAAGCATATTATTTATGGCAACCTCGGCTTCACGGTATGCCGTATGCGCGAGCATGGATTTTCCGTTCACGTCTCCCGCCGCATACACCTCAGGAAGGTTCGTCTTCATGCGCTCATCCGTTACCACTGCGCCGCGCTCGGTAAGAACGCCAATACTTTCGAGGCCGATGCCCTGTGTGTTTGCCTTGCGGCCGATGCACACGAGCGTCTTATCACATTCCGCTTTCTGCTGCTTGCCCGCTTCCTCGTAAACGACCGCGCCGTTTTCGATCCTTGTGACCCTGCAGCCCATCTTGAAGGTAATACCCTTGTCTTCATAATTTTTCTTGAGCAGCTTGGCGATATCCGCGTCGATCGGCCCGCCGATCTGCTCAAGCATTTCGATCACCGTTACTTCGCTGCCCGCCGAATTGAAATAACTCGCCATTTCGAGGCCGATGACCCCGCCGCCGATGACAACCAGCTTCTTCGGTACCGCTTCAATATCCAGTATCTCACGGTTTGTGAGGGCAAATCCCTTTTCATACTGCTCGCGGAGTCCGTCGATCGGCGGCATTGCCGCTTCACTTCCCGTCGCGATCAGCAGGCGCTTGCCCGCGTAGACCTTTCCGTCCGCTTCCACCTCATAGCCGTCCGGGCCTTTCCCTTTGATGACGCCCGCCGCCTTCACCCACTCGACCTTAAGGCCTTTGAGCATCGAGGCGATGCCGCCCGTCAGCGTTTTGACGACCTTGTTTTTACGTGCGACGACCGCCGGATGGTCGATCTCGATTCCCCGGCACTTCACACCGTACTTATCGCCATGCTCTGCACCGTCTTTTAATTTTGCCGAATAAAGAAACGTCTTTGAGGGAATACATCCTTCGTTGAGGCATACGCCGCCTACGTTTCTCTTTTCAATCAGAACTACCTTCAAGCCTTCGTGCGCAGCGCGCTCGCAGGCCAGATAACCCGCCGGGCCGCCGCCCAAAACTACCAAATCATAACTCATATCAAATACCCCTTATTTAGCAAGCAATGCCATGAAGTTTTCCAGCGTCCTGCACAGCTCCTGTGCGAAACGCGACGCCGGCGCCCCGTCGAGCGCCCTGTGGTCGTATGTCAGCGAAATTCCCATCGCCTGGTACGGCACCGCTTCCCCGTCCACCATCTTCAGCTTCGTCTGGATGTTGTTCACTCCCAGGATGCCCGTCTGCGGCGGGTTGATGACCGGCGTGAAATGTTCCACTCCGTACGTCCCCAGGTTCGATACCGTGAACGACGCCCCCACAAGAAGGTCCGGGGAGATTGTTCCCTCCTGCGCCTGCTTCGCCAGGTCCTTCGCCGCCCCCGCAATCTCGTTCAGCGACATTTTGTTCGCACCGAAAATCGTCGGCACCAGTAATCCCCGGGGCGTATCCACCGCCATACCGAGGTTCACGTCCGTAAAATAGCGCATCTTGTCCCCGAGGAAATGCGCGTTGAGGTCCCGGTGGTTCAGGAGCACGCGCGATACCGCGAAAAGGATGATATCGTTGAAGGTAATATTCGCGAGGCCAAATTTTTCCGCATTTTCCTTGACGATCTTGCGGTACGCCATGACCTGCGTTGCGTCGAAGGAAAAGGAGTGCGTCAGCTGGGCCATTTCGGAAAGGGACGCGTGCATCGACCTTGCGATCACCTTCCGGATATTCGGAAGAGCTACATCCTCGTATTCTGCTTCCGGTACTGCCGCCCCCGCAGATGCGCAGACCGCAGTTGCCGCGGAAGCCATTGCCTCCGCTCCAAGCTTGGAGAGTTCTAAAATATCGCGTTCGATGATACGGCCGTTCGGGCCTGTGGGAACCGCCTTTTTGATATCGAGGTTCTGGTTCTCCGCAATGCCTTTTGCACGCGGCGAAATCTTGATCCGACCGCCCGCCTGCACGCTGCCCGTTGCAGCAGCTGCCACAGGCGCTGCTTCCGCCTGCGCAGGGGCTTCCTGTGCCGCAGGGGCCGTCTCTCCGCCGTCAACCGTTGCCGCAGCCGAGAACTCGGAAACGTCCTCGCCCGGTTCGCCGATCACACATACGTTCTCGAGGCACGGAACATCGTCGCCCTCTTCCGCCAAAATCGCGAGCAGCGTGCCCGCAACCTTCGCTTCCTCCTCGAAGGACGCTTTGTCCGTCTCATACGAGAAAAGAACGTCGCCCTCCGTTACGCTGTCACCCACCTGTTTATTCCACTTCGTGATGATACAGCTTTCTACAGACTGTCCCTGCCTTGGCATAATTACCGCTGTTGCCATCGAATTTACCTCCGTTATGGTCAATTTGTTAAAACGCGCCGAAAATGTCAACTTCACATGTTAAAAAAGCTCAAATCAGCAAATTCGGACACATTCTTGTTAAAATTTAACATTTTTATGTTCTTATTGTAACAAACGAATATTCTCTTTGTCAATGCATTTTGCCACCTTTTATCAGGTTTTCCTACCACTTTTTTCCGCCTTCTGCTATAATGACGTTATGAAAAAAAATGATTTGATCGAACTTACAATTGACGACCTCGGAACGGACGGTCAGGGAATCGGCCACGCGGAGGGGTTAGCTGTTTTTGTGGGCGGCGCCCTGCCCGGCGAAACGGTGCGCGCAAAGGTGATCGCACTCAAAAAAAATTACGCCGTGGGCAAGCTTGACGAAGTCCTCGCCCCCTCCCCCATGCGCGCCTGTCCGCCCTGCCGTGTGTTCGGCAAATGCGGCGGCTGTACTTTGCAGCACCTTTCCTACGCGGCGCAGCTCCAATTTAAGCAAAGCCATGTGCAGGGTTGTATACAGCGCATCGGCAAGCTCGAAATCCCGGTAAACTTCCCCCTGCCCGCGCGGCACGAATACCGTTACCGTAACAAGGCGGCCTTTCCGGTCCGGCAAAACGGCGGTCAGGTGGATATCGGGTTCTACGCAGCGCACTCACACCGCATCGTCGATGTGGACGATTGCAAGATCGAGCCTTCCGGCCTGAAGATCGTCATGTCCCAGCTACGGGTGTGGATCGTCAAAAACGGCGTCCCTGTCTATGACGAAGCTACGCACACCGGCCTTTTGCGGCACATTGTATTGCGGGAAAACAAAGCTGGGGAAATCATGCTCGTCCTGTGCATCAACGGCGAAGATATCCCCAACCGTTCCCACCTTATCATGCTGTTTGAATTTGTGCTTCCGCAGGTGAAATCCATCATATTAAATTGCAATACCCGGCAGACGAACGCCATCCTGGGCGGCCGTTCCATCTGCATTTATGGAAAAGACCATCTGTTTGAAACGCTCGGCGGACTGGAATTCAAGATCGGCCCCCAAACATTCCTGCAAGTAAATTCCTCGCAGACAGAGGCTCTTTACAATACCCTGTTCCGTATGCTCGCTCTTACTCCAGCGGACACTGTGCTCGATCTTTATTGCGGGGCGGGTACGATTTCTCTGGCTGCGGCGCGGCGTGCAAAAAGGGTAGTGGGTATTGAAATTGTGGAGGAAGCGGTAGAAGACGCCCGGTTCAACGCGAAACTCAACGGCATTGAGACCGCCGAATTTTTTGCGGGCGATACGGCCGCGCTTCTTCCCGCCGTCCTCGGGCGGGAAGCCGTCACCGCCGTGATTGCCGATCCCCCGCGCAAAGGGCTTGATGAATCCGTCGTACGCACGCTTGCTTCTTCCGGCGTGCCGAAGATCGGCTATGTGTCCTGCAACCCCTCCACGCTGGCGCGCGACCTCGCATTATTTACAGAGCTTGGCTATCGCGCGGATGTGGTCCAGCCGGTGGATATGTTCCCGCAAACCACACATGTAGAGTGCGTGACGGTGCTGTCCAGAACATGCGCCTGAAAATTACCGTATTCCCCTGTAAAATTTCCACTTACCGCTCTATTACGGAGAATAATATGGATACCAAACAGTTCCTGTGCGGCACGACAAAAAAATTCTGGGAATACTATCTTCTGGCTCCAAGCGAAGAGCATTTTGAGAAAATTCTTGCTTCCTGTTCGGAGCAGCTCGTCATAATCGGCACGGGCAAGCATGAGTTTTATGTCTCTTTTGACCGGATCATGCGGGACCTCCCCGCCAATCTCGACGAAGCGGAAACCATAAGTTTCGAGATTCTGGACGAGTGGTATGAATGCCTGGAAGTCGGCGCAAATGTTTACCTTGTTTACGGCGGCCTGTGGGCCCGCCAGCTGCCGGCGGCTGGGGAGAAGGCGCTTGTGGACATGGATACCCGCTTCAGCGTTTTGTACCGCAGGGAAGAGGATGGCTGGAAAATCATCCACCTTCATCATTCCATTCCGTATTTCGACCAACAAAACGGCGAATACTACCCGCACTCCCTCTCCCAAAAGGCGCGCGAAGCCCTTGAATTGGCCGAGGAATTCCAAAGGAAGTCCGAGCTTGACCTGATGACCGGCGTCTATAACCAGGAATCCTTCCGCAGGTACACCCGGGAGGCCCTGCTGTCCGGTCAGGCGGGGACGCTTTACGTCTTTGATCTTGACCATTTCAAAGAGGTGAACGACACCTACGGGCATATTACGGGCGATGCGCTGCTGAAGCTTTTCTCCGGGCTGCTGAAAAAATATTTTGCCGGGGATATTATCGGGCGGATCGGCGGCGACGAATTTGCCGTATACCAGGATGCGCCGAAAACCCGACCTGCGGACAGCGTTGATAAAATCCTTCGGATGGAAACGGAATACCATAAAGAGGCTGAAAAAATTTTAGGCGGCGGAAGCATCTGGAGCTGGTCCGCCGGCATCGGGACCTTGCGGAACGAAGAGCGCACCTTCACCGAACTGTTTGACCGTGTGGATAAAGCGCTTTACCGCGCCAAGCATTCAAACAAGGTCTACTGCTGGAGTGATAAAACATAAGCTCTCCCTGACGATGCTCCGGGGTGCGTCCGGACGGCTGATTGTTTTCGCGTCGGTTCAGTCCATAAGCTGCTTGCGCCCCGCAAAGAATGTTAACACAAGCCCGGCGGCGGAAATCCCGGCAATCACAAGGAACCCCGCCGTATAGGAAAAAGCATCCGCAAAAATCCCAAGCAGCACCGGCCCGAGCGCCGATCCCACGCTGTACAGCGCCTGGTAAAGGCCCATGCCCGCCGCCTTTTGGTCGGGGCCGAGGTGCCTGACCGCGTTCGCCATAAAAATGGCCGTCAGCGAGGCATAGCCAAGCCCCCCAATGAATTGCACAGCCATCAGCAGCGGAATGCTGTGCACAAACGGAACCGCCGCCGCATATCCGCCGAGGATCAGGAAGCCAATTACCGTCATACGCGTATTTCCAAGCCTTACCCCCGCTTTCGTCGTAATAAAAAGCGAGCCAAGCACGGACGCCGCAATAAACAGAGCGTTGATTACGCCCGTTTCAATGCCGCCCGCCCCGATATCCTGTGCGATCTTTGGAGTGAAGGAAAACGCCGTCGCAAATACGATGGCTTTTACAAGAATGCACAATACGGACGAAACGAGCAGCTCCCTGTTCTTTATGATAACCAGGAGATCGCTTTTTTTGATCGTTACCGTTTTTGCCGGCTCTTCTTTCACAAACAGGGAAACGATCACACCCACAGCGCCGATAAGAAAGCTTGCCAGAAATAAAATCCGTATCCCCGATTTTTGGTACAGGAACCCTCCGGCCAGGAATGCGGCAAAGATTCCCGCTTCTACTACGGCGCCGATCGTACCCATAGCGCGGCTCGTTTCATTTTTCCCGTAATATTTTGCGTACAATACGGTAAACGCCACATACATGGTGCTTGAGAATCCGGAAACCACATTGCCGACAAACAGCATCGCCGGGCTGGGGAAGAAATACATAATGACCGCGGCCGCCGCGGCAAAGAGCAGCCCCATGACGATAAACGGCTTCTGTTTTCCAAGCGCGTCCGATTTGATTCCAACCGGGAAGCGAAGTACGAGCTGCGTAAAAGAATGCATTCCAAATATGATTCCCGTAATCGTCGCCGATACACCCAGCGAAATCAGGTATGGCGTAAGGAACGGAATATACAGGTATAAAGAAAACCAAAAAATACAGGTTACAATAAGCAGAAGTGTTTTTTTCAAGCGCCCGGCCTCCTATGAAGTATAAAATACCCCGCTTCCCGCCCGCTTTAACGCGGGCCGTCTTTTTTTAATGAAACGCGCTTGTGTTTTTTATAGGCCTTATATTCACAAAATCCGTCCTTCCTGCTATAATAATTTAATATGCTAAAAGAGTAAGTGGAGGAAGACGTTTTGAAGCCCTATCCTTATTATGAAACGCGCCCGGTGACCACTTTAAAGGACGTTATTACCTGGCCGGCGCGGCGCACGCCTGAAAAGGATGCATTCCGCGTCCGTATTGACCGCAAACACTACAGGGGAATTTCCTGGCGGCAGTTTGAAGACGACGTGAACGCCCTCGGTACGGCGCTCCTTTCCCGCGGACTCGGAAACGCGCATATCGGCGTGATCGGCGAGAACTCTTACGAATGGGTTCTCGTATATATGGCGGTATTGTGCGGCGTGGGGGTAATCGTTCCCCTTGACCGGGATCTTCCAGCCGAAAAGCTCGCGGAGCAAATGCAATTCGCGGACGCAAAGGCGGTATTCTTTTCCAAAACATATGAATCAATGATGCGGGAATTTTCCGCGTCTCTTTCCGGGATGGAACTTTTTTCAAATATGAACGGTGCAGAGACCTTTGGCGTAACGCTCGGCGCTTTACTCGAGGAGGGCCGGGCCCTGCTCGCAAAAGGAGACCGCGCATATCTGGACGCGCAGCCAAACACCGAAAAGATGGCGGCGATCCTCTTTACCTCCGGGACTTCCGGGACCAGCAAGGCCGTCATGCTTTCACAGAAAAACCTGATTACAAGCTTTGACTGCGCCTGTAAGCATATCAGCTATACGGAAGACGACGTTATGCTTTCCGTGTTGCCCCTGCACCATGCCTATGAAAGCAACTGCGGCATCCTGGCAATGCTCCATACGAGTACAGTCGTTTGCTTCAACGAAAACCTGAAATATTTTTTCGACAACCTGAAATTGTTCCGGCCCACCGGCATGTCGCTTGTCCCCATGTTTTCCGAGACGATGTATAAACAGGTTGTCGAGGGGGCAAAACGGGCCGGAAAATATAAAAAACTGACGTTCGGGCGCAGGCTCAGCCGCTTCATGCAGAGACTCGGCCTCGGCGTTCCCCGCAAACTGTTCCGCGACGTATACGAGCCGTTCGGCGGACGGTTCAAAAAGGCCTTCGTGGGCGGTGCAGCCCTCGACCCGCAGATCACGGCCTTTTTCCGCGACCTCGGAATCGTGATGCTGCAGGGATATGGGATCACGGAATGCTCCCCCCTTGTTGCGGTAAACCGCGAAAAGTATTATAATGATTCTTCGGTAGGGCCTATCCTTCCTTGCTGCGAAGTGAAGATCGACGGCGGGGAGATCCTGGTCAGGGGCGATAATGTGATGCTCGGCTATTATAAGAACGAGGAGGCGACGCGGGAAGTGTTTTCGGACGGCTGGTTCCGTACCGGCGACCTTGGGCGTCTGGATGAAAAAGGATTCCTGCACATCACCGGGCGCAAAAAGAACCTCATTATCTTAAGCAACGGAGAAAATATCAGCCCCGAAGAGCTCGAGACACACCTCATGCGCATCCCGTATGTAAAGGAAGCCGTGGTTTACGAAAGCAAGGGCGTTATCACAGCAGAGATATTTCCCGATATGGACGCCGCACAGGGCCAAGGCATAACGGATGTGCAGGCTTTCCTGCGCGGGAAGGCCGACGAGTTGAACACGCGCCTGCCCCAGTATAAGCAGATACAGGCGGTCAAATTCCGTGATACGGAATTTGAAAAAACAACGACGAAAAAAATTAAACGTTTTGTGTTGAATAAGTGAGGAATTCTATGTTTGAAAAAATCGTTTCCATCCTACAGGAATATTCGGGAGAGGATAAAAGCCTTATCGTACCCGAGGCGCGGCTTACGGCCGACCTTGGGCTGAACTCCCTTGACGTCATCAGCATCGTCGTGGCGTTTGAGGATGAATTTGGCGTAGAGATATCCAACGAAGACCTGCGTACCTTCCAGCGCGTTTCAGATATTGAGGCCTACCTTGAGCAGCATGCTGCAAGGCGCTGAACAAACGGGCGTTCTGTCCGCGATCACCGGGCCTTTGCTCCGGTGGTACGGTAAAAACGCACGTATCCTCCCGTGGAGGGATACCCCCACCCCATACCGCGTATGGATTTCTGAAATTATGCTCCAGCAAACGCGCGTTACTGCGGTCATGCCGTATTACGAGCGCTTTTTGTGTGCGCTTCCTTCCCCCGACGCGCTTGCGTCGGTACCGGACGGCGAGCTTTTAAAGCTCTGGGAAGGCCTTGGATACTATAACCGTGCGCGCAACCTGAAAAAAGCCGCACAAATCATTGTAAAAGAGTTCGGCGGAGACCTTCCCGCCTCTTTTGGGGACCTGCTTTCTCTGCCCGGTATCGGTAGCTACACCGCAGGCGCAATCGCTTCCATCGCTTTTGGCGTTCCCGTCCCCGCAGTGGACGGCAATGTGCTGCGCGTCATTTCCCGCGTACTTGCCAGCCGTTCCGATATCGCGGATGCAAGGACAAAGAAAAGCATGGAAGCAGCTCTTGCCGCAATTATGCCGCGCGACTGCGCGGGCGACTTCAACCAGGCGTTGATGGAGCTCGGCGCAACGGTGTGCCTGCCAAATGGGGAACCGCTGTGTAAAAACTGCCCGCTTTTACCGTTATGCAGGGCAAACGCGGAAAACCTGACCGGCGAAATTCCCGTCAAGGCGGCAAAAAAGAAACGGCGGATCGAAGCGCGCACCATATTTATCCTTTTAAGCGGGGAACGCGTCGCCCTCAGAAAGCGGGATAAAACCGGATTGCTCGCGGACTTGTGGGAGTTCCCTAATGTAGGCGGCGCGCTTTCTCCCGTTGAGGCAGAGGAATATCTTCGGCAAAACGGCCTTAGAACATGGAAAATAACGCCGGTCGCGCCCGCCAAACATATCTTCACGCATATCGAATGGCATATGACGGGTTATCTGGCGGAAGCCGCCTCCCCCGCCGCGGGCTTCATATGGTGTACCGGAGAGGACCTGGCACAGTCGCACGCCCTCCCCTCGGCCTTTCGCGTCTATACTAAAATCGCAATGCACGAACTTGCGCACGGTTTTGCTCCCCGGGCCGGACGCTGAATCTCGTCCGCGCAGCTTCTAGGCGCCCGGCGGAACCGAACCCTCCGCGTTTTATTTCACAGGAAGTTTTCAGCAGAGCCGGTCATAAAATATTTCTCCTCTTTGTGAAAAATTCGCGCAAAGACCCTCCGGAAATAATTTCCGGAGGGTCTTTGGAATCGCAGTCATAATATCTTTATCTTACGCTTGATCCCATGTTTGCCGTACAAAAGCAAGCGAACGCCGCGCTTCTTCGTCAAAATCCGTACCCGGCATAACATCACGCCAAATGGAACAGGCATTGCCAATCTCTCCACCACGCTGCACAAGTGGTTCAAGCGTTAGTTTTCCCTGATAACCGATCTTTTTCAGCGCTCCAAAGATTTCTTTCCACGGCAGGAATCCCCGTCCCGGCGGACGGCGGTTGTTTTCTCCGAGATGCATGTATCCAATCCGTCCGCCTGCGTTAAGAATCGCCTGTACAAAGCTATCTTCTTCTATATTCATATGGAAAGTGTCAAACTGCATTTTAACATTTCGGCTGCCGACAGCATCCAGGTATACCGCCGCTTCCGCTCCCGTATTAAGCATAAAGTGCTCATAACGGTTCACGATCTCAAGACATATTTCCACACCAAGATTTTCTGCATACGGCGCCAGAATTCTCATGCTCTCGATAGAGCGTGCGGTATGTTCTTCCTTGCTGTCGATAATTTTTGAGTTCCATATGCCATTGACAATTCCACACGCTGTTTTTACTCTAAGTTCAGCGGCAATATCAAAATATTTTTTAAGATACTCTATTGCCGCTGTCCGTGTTGCTGCATCCGGCGAAGATATATCGTATTCCGCAGGCGGATCGGATGCAAGTACAAACTCGATTCCCCGTTCTTCCCCTACTTTTCTCAAGGTTTCACGTTCCTGCGGAGTCATTTTCCGCACAGATTCCGTAACAAGCTCTATTGCTTCAAAGCCAAGCTCCGCAACTTTTTTTGTAAGCGCCACATAATCCACATCAAAATCGCGAGCCCAAAACCCATAAAAAATTCCTGTTTTATTTTTCATCGTTCCGCTCTCCTGCTCCTTTATAGGAAAGCATCATCAGATTATCGTCAATATGCACATTTTCAATAAAAACATCTCTTTCAAATTCAAAAAAGACCGGATTGAAATTCAGAAACATCGTTACCCCATATTCACTGATCTTCCGCGCAATCTCGCTCGTTCCTTCTGTGGGCAGAGCTAAAATTGCCGCGACGATATTTTCCGCTTCGATATATTCTCCAATCTTATCCATATCAAAAACTTTGATCCCATTGATTACTGCGCCAGTCAACTTAGGATTGATATCAAAAAAAGCTTTAATTTCAAACCCGCAGTTTTTAAGCTCATCATAATTACTGAGCGACTGCCCTAAATTTCCTGCACCAATAATAATCGTGTTCTTCTTTGTTTTCAAGTCGAGCAATTCTGTAATCTGTTCCAGAATTGCTGACACATTATACCCCACGCCATGATATCCATTATATAAAAAGCGGTTGAAGTCCTGCCGCACCTGCGAGGGCGATATCCCCATCAATAAGGCCAATTCATTCGATGAAATATATTCTCTGCCAAGCTGCTTTTGCTCATTTAAATAACGATAATATCTCGGGAGTTTCCTGATTAGATGCTTCGGATAATCCCTATATTGCCCCGACATATAAAACAGCTCCCTTTCTTTCCATTTTAACTTAAGTATCTCTTAAATCAGTTTATCTGTCAATATAATGTCGTTACCGCCTCTTTTCCGATCCTTAAAAACACGATTTGAAGACCTAATTTTTTGAAAATGTGCAATTCTACGTTATTCCATTGATGTTTTCATGAATATTAACAGGCGGCCATGCGGCCGCCCGCTTCCTTTACTGCCTTTTTATGCGTTTTTCACGCGTCAGCAACGATTGCAGTACTACCGCAATTACAAGCACAATTCCCTGCACCATCATTTGATAGAAAGAATCTACATTAAGTTGTACAAGTCCGTTATTCAAAATTCCTACAAAGATACAGCCCACGACTACGCCCGGCAGGCGCCCAATGCCTCCCGAAAGCGCCGTCCCTCCAAGTACGCAGGCAGTAAATACGTCAAACAGGTAAGTGCCGCCCACTTGTGCAGATCCCGCATTTGTACGCGCAGCAACGATCAGGCCTCCCAAGGAAGAAAATAATCCTCCCAGTATATATACAAGAACCTGGATCCTATTGACGCGTATCCCGGAAAGACGTGCCGACTCTTTGTTGCCGCCAAGAGCATAACAGTAAGTACCAAATTTTGAATACTTCATAAACAGTGACATGAAAATGTAAAGGCCGGCTAAAATTATTACAGGAATTGGAATTTGTCCCCAATATCCTCTGCCAAGTTCTACAAAGCTTTCCGGAAAATTAGAGATTGGTGTTGCCTGCGTAATCACATAACCGGCTCCTTGGCAGATCTGCATTGTACCGAGCGTCACGATGAACGACGGAAGGTTCAGATAGGTCGAAAGAGTTCCGTTTAAAAGCCCCGCTAATAGTCCAACACACATCCCGGCCGTGATAGAGAGCGGCATCGGTACGTCCATGTCAATGGTTAGCTTCGCTACCACGATTCCGGTAAGCGCTGCAACATATCCGACAGAGATATCCATTCCCCCGGTCAGTATGACCATAAAACCGCCAATGGCAATAATTCCTACAATAGATACTTGGCGTATGATATTGAGTATATTTTCCGCATTAAGAAACGCTGGAGATGCGATCGAAAGAAATACGATCAACACCACCAAGGCAATATACAATCCTGCCTCTTGCTTAGACGTTGCGTACCAATTTTTAATTGAGTTTAATGTTTTGGATTGACTCCCCTTACTCATAGCTGCTTCCCCCCATCGCATATTGCATAATGACCTCTTGTCCCGCCTCTTCCTTGGTAAGTTCTGCAACAATTCGCCCATCGCGCACGACAAGTACACGGTCGCTCAATTTCAGAACTTCCAGTAATTCTGAAGAAACTACAATGATGCTTTTTCCTTCTTTTACCATTTCATCCAAGATTGCATGGATTTCTTCTTTTGCTCCTACGTCCACACCCCGCGTCGGCTCGTCGACCAATAATATCTTAGGATCAGCGTTCACACATTTGCTCACAACGATTTTCTGTTGATTGCCGCCGCTAAACAATTTTGCCTTTCGCATGACATCCGGCGGACTGATCTCAAATTTTTTGACCGCTTCATGTGCTCTTTTTTTTACTCTTTTGTAGGAAATCATACCAGCTTTATTTGTCATTTTAGATAAGCTCGCGCACGCATTGTTATATTCCATCGTCATTTCCATCATCAATCCTTCGGACTTTCGTTCCTCCGGCACAAGTGCGATGCCTGCCTGATAGGCGTCATAAGGCGAATTGATTTCTACCTGTCTCCCTTCGATCCATACTTCTCCGGAGTCTTTTCGATCTGCTCCAAATACAGCTCGTATGATTTCGCTCCTTCCTGCCCCTGCCAAGCCTGCAAAACCTAAAATTTCACCACGTTTCAGATTAAAATTGATGTCATGCAGCTTTCCCTCCACATTTAAATTCCTGACTTCTAAAATCACTTCATCCGTTGCGATTGATTTTCTTGGTATGCTTTTCACTTCACGGCCAACCACCATTTTAATCAGCATTTTTTCATCGAGGTTTTCCCGTTCCTCCGTACCAATATATTGTCCATCGCGCAAAACCGATACCCGGTCTGCCAAACTGAATACCTCCTCGAAGATATGTGTAATATAAATGATTCCCACTCCCCGTTCCTTCAGCGTATTTACAACCTGATACAGGTTTATCCGCTCCTGCTGCGCAAGTGCTGCCGTTGGTTCATCCAAGATTACGACCTTAGGATTCGTACTTATGACCTTCGCAATTTCTACCATTTGTTGTTCCGCGAAGGACAGCATCTGCATTTTTTTTGTAACATCAATATCGAATCCAAGACGCTCAAGGCTCTCCTTCGCTTTTTGCACGGAATATTTTTTATCAATTACATTTAAAAAATTTTTTGTCCGCTCTTGTCCTAGCATAAAATTTGTCGCGACATCCAGCCACGGTACGATATTCAACTCCTGATGTACGACGCTGATCCCCGCTTCTACCGCATCGGCCGGGCTTTTAATATCAACTTTTTGATCCTCCATGAATATTTCGCCTTCATCCGCACGGAATACACCTGAAACAATCTTTATAAATGTCGATTTGCCCGCACCGTTCTCTCCTAAAAGAGCATGTATCTCCCCGCGTTTTACATCTAGGGATACATCGTCAAGAGCTTTTACGCCGGGAAATGATTTGCTGATATTTTTAACGCTCAATATCGTTCCCATATGTTTATCTCCTTGTAGTTACGGGAGGCCTACCGGCCTCCCATAATATTCAGAAAACTATTCTTCCATCAAGCTTCCTACCGTCGTTTTATCACACAGTTCAAAAGGCACTTTAATTTCATATTCAAATTCTTCTCCTTTAACCGCTTTGAGCGCCATATCAACCGCTGTATCCGCCATAATACGCGGCGGCAGATGCATGGTGACCTTGAACATTGATTCATCTGCTTGAATCAGATTCATAACGTCCGGATTCGTATAGAACGCGCAGGCCACCGCATCCTCCTGCGTCATTCCACGTGATTCCATCGCGGCTACTCCCCCAAGGGTGCACTCGACGTTCGCGCCCCAAAGCATATTAATGTCGTCATTTGCGGATAGGATATTTTCTGTTACAGTCATACCTTTTTCAGTTTCTGCCTGGCCATTCATGATGACTGCTTTCACGTTTTCTTCCCCAAGCTCCGCTTTCAATCCTTCGAGAAAGCCATTTTCTGCATCAAGGCAAGGTTGTTCTGCTGGGTAAGAGAGCACAGCGACGTTTGCTTTTCCGTCAAAATGTTCTTTTGCATAATCAGCCGCCCATTTCCCTTCCAATTTACCCGTTTCGTAGGTCTCAATTCCTACAAGCCCGGACGCGACATGATTTCCATCACCATCAACGACATCAAGGTCGCTCAGGATTACACGCACGCCCGCAGCTTCCGCTTCTTTAATGACAACGCCTACTCCACCCGGATCTACCGGACAAAGGATAATCGCGTCGCATCCTTGGGCGATCATATCTTCCATAAGGTTCACTTGTTTTGCGGCATCGAATTTACTATCCGCAGAAATTACCTCAAAGCCTTTTTCCCCGGCTAATTTCTCAATCTCGTCAACCCAGGATACCCAATATGTGTGTCCAAGATTGAAAACCGGAACGCCAATTTTGATTATTCCGTCTCCATTCGTATCCTCTGCTTCTACGGCAACACTTCCTTGTGCAGCGTCCTCAGGTGTATTGCCGTCCTGCGGGGCTTCTGCAGGCGCGCACGCAAACAGAATACTCGCCAGCATAACCATAACTACAACAAACGCCAACCTCTTCATCTTCTTCATCAAATTTTCCTCCTTGTTATTTGATTGTAGAATTGTAATCAGGTCTTTTCCTATATGAAGTTTTAAAATTCAATAATTTCTGTCGAATTATGCAGCAGGCTTGCCGCTTCCGATCTGTTTAAAAGTTCTTTTTGCCGAATCAACTGTGTACAAATATTACCTATGGCCGTTGCTTCCACGGGTCCTGCGTATACCTTGAGCCTCGTTTGTTTCTTGATCTCGTTACAAAGATAGGTGCTTCGCGCGCCTCCGCCCAGTACATAGATACACTCGAACTTCCTGCTAAGGATATGGGTAATATTTCTTACTGTCTTCGCAGTACTTAAGGCGATCCCGTTCAGCACCGCTGCATAAATTTCAGCTTTTCCATTTGGTTTTGGTTGCCCCGCGTGTTCAAGGTAGTCGAAAATCTTGTGACACATCCTTCCCGGTTTGGTAAACTCAGGGCTATCAGGGTCAATATATCCTCCATATTCGGATTCCTTTGCCCCATTTTCCAAGAAACCGTAATCCATTTTCCATCCTTCTGTTTCCCACTCGCGCGCACACTCCTGCACAATAAACAATCCATTGCAATACTTGAGAAAATTAATCTCGCCATCAAAACCATTCTCATTGCTGATGCCCGCCTCAAAGACCTCTCTGGTAATGACAGGCTCCCGCAAAAAGCATCCTGTCATCACCCAGCTCCCCGTGCTTACGTAGAGGATTCCTTCCGTATGATGCGCGGGTACCGCCATAAGGGCAGAAGATGTATCGTGCCCGCAAATCCGCATTACCGGAATTTTTTTCCCGCCCTCAGGAATCCCGGTCATGCCTAAAATGTCGTTTCGTTCCGTTGTCTGCGGCAATACATCAGGGAGTGCAAGCCGTCTCATGATCTCCATGTTCCAGTCGTCGCGCACAATACTATACATTCCGGATGGGCTGGCTAAAGTATTATCAAAGGTTACTTCCCCCGTGAGCAAATAACAGATAAGGTTTGCCATGAATTGAATCATTCTCGTCTTCTCAAACCAATCTTTCGCATATTTTTTCCAATAACACAGGTGAACAAGCGGACAAATATCTTCTATTATTGTTCCGTTACTTTCAAAGAGTTCATATCCCGAGACAACCGAAAAGACCTCTTCTGCAAATTCCTGAACCTGTGGATCACGGTAGGTTCGAGGTAAAAACAAAAGTTTTCCCTCTTCGTCCAGCATTCCAAAATCCGCTCCCCAGGTATCAATCCCTACCGAATCCACAGTTTCCGCACATCCAATTGCTTCCACCGAGAACCGGTGCATCTTTCCGATATCCCAATAGAGATTGTCCTTTACCCGCACCAGCTCATTCCTGCAGCGCAGTAATTCCCGACATTCAATCCGCTCTCCATTAAAAGCTCCTTCGATACTCCGCATACTACTGGCACCATAATCAAGCGCCAGCACCCTTTTTATTGCCATCATCGCACTCACAAAAGCTTCTGAAACAGGCCAACCATTGCATTGACTTCCGCATTGTCAAGGAGTGTAAATGCTTCATCGAGGTCTTTAGCCGCAATTACAATACCATGATTTGGGATAAGTGCTCCTACCGCCCGTTCTGGAATTTCATTCCGCCGATTATAAAAATAGGAAATCACTTCTTTTGCGAGTTCAGGCGATGTGCCTGCAACTTCTTTGACACATTCCATCGGTCCGCCTGCAAAATATTCAAAATTTTCCGTATAAACATCCAGCCTTTTCTTCGCAGCTGCATAAACGAGGCAATATCTTGGATGGGCATGAAGCACCGCGCCAACCCCGGGGATCGCCTCATAAATACCAAGATGCATCATGCTCTCACGCGTCATCATAGTCGGATCGTTTTCTACGACCTCCAGAGTATTTTCGTCAAGCGCGATCAGGTCGTCCGGTTGAAGCTGCCACCGTAATTTCTCTCCCGCCATCATCGGTGTGACGTAAATAAGCCCGTTATGCCTCACACTGATGTTTCCGCCGCCTGCATCTGTAAGCTGCCTATCAAACATCAACCGTCCTGTATTAATCATTTTACATCTCATATAATCATTACCAAAGTTGCACATAACCTTCCCTCCAAAATATCAAGTCTCAAATAATGTTTTACATGTCTGTTCATGCGGATTCGTTACAACCGTACTCGCCACAAGCCTATTCCTCTTCCGGCACAGCAAGGATGCTTTCTCAGTTGCAGCTATAATCTCCGCAATCCCGCCGCAAAGAATCACTACTCCTTTGCCGCCGATCCCATTTGCCAAGCGTAATTCCCGTACCCATACGCCGGATGTTTTTACCGCTTCGTCTGCAGCATAGACTGCACTTGCTGCATCGCGTGTCTCTATGATTCCAAGCGCATCGGTACTTTCTCCTATCGATGGGGACTCCAGTATGCCGCTGCTCAGATTCCCTATCATTAATGAATTTTGTAATCCCGGAAAATATTTTGCGCGCAACATACGGACCGCGCTATATACATCCGCATATCTTCCGCCAAAAACCAGCAGGTATCCGCCTGGACATATCATACCAGCCCGCAGTAAATGAATATCACTATTCTTAACCGCATAGTCGAGGCTTTTGATTCCTTCAGCGATCCCTAGAAATTCTACAATTCCTACAGCGGTCCCAGAATTTTTCATGGTGCATCTCCCAATACGGATTCCGGCTCATCAATAATACCCACGATTGCCGCGTCTATTGGGGCATTTTCCCGCCCTGTTCCGATACGCGCAGCACTTCCGAACACGACAAGGACGACCTCGCCCTCCCCTGCGCCTACACTGTCGGTCGCCACCGCATAACGCTGGACAAGCTGTCCATTTTCAATCATCTGTACGACCAGCAGTTTGCAGCCCGTTAGCTTTTCATTTTTCTTTGTTGCTACAACATATTGAACGATTTTGCCAAGCTGCATAACGGCACTTCCCTTCTTATTTTATTGTAGGGAGTATCTTTTCCACATCGCCATGAGGACGCGGGATTACATGCACAGCAATAAGCTCGCCAAGCGTTCCAATCGCTTCCGCTCCGGCTTCCGTAGCTGCTTTTACGGCTCCCACGTCACCGCGCACCATCACAGATACATAGCCTGATCCTATCTTATCCACACCAATAAGTTCTACATTTGCTGCTTTTACCATCGCGTCCGCTGCCTCGACCAGGGCTGTAAGACCTCTGGTTTCAATAATTCCCAGTGCTTCTTTAATCATGATTTTCCCTCCATTTATCCAATTTCTTCCACTTTTATTTCTGCTTTTTGTGTTCCAGGCAATATTTTCTCCACATCCGCATGTGGACTGGGGATAATATGTGCGGCAACAAGTTCACCCAGTCCGTTTACGGCTTCCGAACCCGCTTCTACCGCTGCTTTCACTGCACCTACATCTCCCGTTACCATTACAGTTACATAGCCCGATCCTATTTTTTCCATTCCCGCAAGTTTTACATTCGCCGCTTTCGCCATTGCATCTGCAACCTCAACAAGCGCCGTAAGCCCCCGCGTCTCCACCATTCCTAACGCTTCTCTTGCCATTTCTTCTCTTTCCTTTCTCATCTAGAAATTATTTCTATAATCTCAAATATTGTGTCATCCGGCCTGGTCATCACATGCGCTGCATAGAGTTCACCCAGCCTTTGGGCCGTTTCACTTCCGGCTTTTACCGCCTCTCTTACAGCATCCACCTCGCCTATAACAGCTGTGTAAATCAGGGCGTTGCCAATCTTTTGGCTGCCAATCACTTCAACATTCGCCGTTTTAACCATGCTGTCAGCTGCTTCAATCGCTGCCGTAATTCCACGGCATTCTACAATCCCAAGCGCGTCTTTTTTCTGTACTCTTGGCATTTTTTTCTGTCCAGCTGCTGATGTTCTCGCTTTTCCGGTGCCGATGGTTTCCTTTTTCTTCGCCATTTTTTTAGTCACTTTTCAGGTTTGTATATCGAACTATTTGATAGATCCCTTCCGAAGGAAGTGCATTGACATTAGAAGAAATTATATCTCCGACCTCGCGCGCAGCCGCAAGTCCGGCAGCCACCGCGCTTTTAACTGCATCTGGAGGTCCCGCTAATTTCAGGGCAACAATCAAACCGATCCCTTCTTCTCCTTTCGTCCTCTCCATACCTACCAACCGTACGGCCGCTGCTTTCACAGCAGCATCCGCAGCCGTCATCGCACATACGAAACCATAAACTTCGATAATGCCACAGGCTTCCTTTTCAAAAGCAACCTGTTTCTCAAGATAGGAATTATCAAGATACATACGTGTCTGAGGATCAGGATTTGCCATAATTCGATATGCAATTACTTTATCCATTTGTCCTGCTATGGAGATGCCCGCCTGCACAGCCGCAGCGGCGGCGCTTACGCTTCCTCCCACAACAACCGTTATAAGGCCGCCGCCCATATCCTTCTTCACATCGATCAAAAGCGTATCTGCCGCTTTCATCATTGCATCCGTCACCGCAATACTTGACGCAAGCCCGCGTACCTCAAGCAGTCCAAGAGCTTCACCCATTTCCGCAGCTCTCCTTAAAATTTAACATCATCCTCAAAATTCCGGCTGATTCCCATTGCCGTATAACAGGCGCCCCACAATGAATTTTTTGCAATACGTCAATATTTTTTAACTATTTGATTTACATAGCTGGAGAAAATTTCTTTAAATATTTAAAAATCCAATCGCCCATCCACACAGTGCCAAAAATCAAACGGTTGAAATTTTAGCCGAATATCCTTTTCAATATATGGTTTGCAATAATGCAAAATTCCTTTCCCGTTAAAACAGGTAATTGCGAGATTGAGATATGTTTACCAGAATCTACTATTATATCCTCAGGTTCAATGCATACCATGCACTGCAGCTTGCCACACCGCCTCAATTACGATATGCTGGTGCAGTTCTGATTTTTCCAACCCCTTTGTAGAATATCGAATCAAACTTCTTCAATAGAAAACGTAACATGGTTATCCGGATCCGGGCAGCCAAGTCTAATTTTTCCTTTAACCGGTTCCCACCAAAAATCCGCATTACAAATCATTGCATTAATATAGGGCAGCAACCCCGAAAATGCCGGAATACAGATCCCTTCAGGAGTTTTATCCCCTTCTACATAAAAGGTCTCGCCTTCTGCATGCCGTGCAACGCAGGTTCCTTCTACACGTTCTACCGTAATTTTAAATCTCTTGAGCGGCGGCGGGGTTACTTTCCCAATCAGAGACTTGGCATCCCCTATCGAAGAATCATCCGCAAATTTAGGTGTACCTCCATTGTATACTGTTGTTTGGCCAATTGCGCTTTTTACTAATTGATCAAGTTCTGATTTGTTTACTTTCATATCAATGACCTCCTTGCTTTCTTTGATATTTGTATCTTAGCACTAAGTTATATTTATGTCAATATTATTTTTTGAAAATATTGAACTAAGCATTAAAAGTTATCGAAATACCCGCTTTTTCTCAATTTTAATGAATATATTCGTTTAAATTTATTTGTTTTGAATTTTATATAACGTTATTTATATAACTTATTATCAGGCGATTTTATTATAAAAAAACCCGCCCTTAAGGAGCGGGTTTTGCACACGGCGATTCTTTACAGCTGAAACGCCGCCTCGATCTCTTTTACCTCTTCCGGGGTAATGGTGTCCGGTTCGCCAAGCTGCTTGGCCGCAAGTACGGATTTTGCGGAATATTCCAGTACCTCCAACCGGTCGAACACATTGAGAAGTCCCGATCCCGCGATCACCACGCAGTCGTTGTCAATGATCTCTACCGGATTTTTCATAGAGATCGTATCGACCACCTGGTTGTGCTCGAGAAGGTTGGAGCCGTACGGCAGCCGCTGCACCTGCTTGAGCATAATATAACTTTCGGGGATCAGCCGCGCGTCAAACTCCGCCCCCGTGACTGCAAACGCCATAATATTCGGCGGATGCGCGATCGCTACCGCATTGATGTCCGGATGTTTTTCGTAAATCGCTTGATGCATCTTTACGGCCCGGGAAGGATTCTTGCCCTGTTCCTTGCGTCCGTTGCGGATATTTACGATATCCTCGGGTTCAAGGTACATCCTGTCTTTATTGTATGGCGTAATGATAAACGATCCGTCGGGCAGCCTGCGCGAAAAGGTGCCCTGTGTGGAAGTAAACAACTGCTGGTTATACGCCCGTCGGATAAATTTACACATCACCGAACGGTAGTAGCGCTCGGCCGAACCGTATTCTCCCGGATAATAATCCCCGAGCTGCGGGAAAGACCGCATATAATACAGGTTAAGCTCTTCCGGTGTAAGTATCCGCGGCTTTCCGAGCGGAGCGGCGTTGATCTCGATGCGCGCGCAATAATCCAGCGTCTCGAATTTCATAAATGCGTCGAACAGATTTTGCGCGCCCACAACAACCCCGTGGCTGGCCATCATCACGATATCCGACCCATCCTCAAATTTCTGCGCAATCAGGTTGCCCAGCTTCTTAGAGCCCGGCAACGCATAGCCCGCCGTCTGCACGTTGTTACAGATATAATTTACGCTTGCGATCATCTCTGTCTGCGGCCTCTTGTCGAGTGCGGAATATGCCACCAATGCCGGTGGGTGCGCGTGCAGCACCGCCTTCAGGTCCGGCCGTTTTTCGTACACCATCTTATGAAAAGGCAGCTCCACCGACGGCTTATGCGGACCGATCACCGTACCGTCCGGCTTCACCTGCATAATATCCTCGCGCGTCAGCGTTCCCTTGTCAATTGAACCAGGTGTGATCCAGATATCCCCGTCCGAGTCTTTGATCGAAAGATTCCCACCCGAGGTCGTCGTCATGCCAAACGCATAAATGCGCTCCATCATCATACAGATCTGGTCTGCGGGATGCAGCAAATGAAAATTCATCAGGATTCTCCTTTTTCAATCCCGCCGGGGCATCCCCCGCGGGAAGCATTCGCCCTTCTTACGCTTCCGTTTTCCTTTCACCCCTTAAGCGCCCAGCGGTACACGCCGAGGATGCTCTCTTCCGTCATATCCTTAGGGTTCCCGCCTGTACATACATCGCAGAAGGCCGACTTCGCCAGTTCCTCGAGGTCCTCCTCCTTCACGCCGATCTCGGCAAGCGTCTGCGGTATCTCCACCGAACGGGATAAAGCGCGTACCGCTTCAATTGCCGCCCTCCGGTATTCCTCCTGACTCATGTTATCCACATTCGCAACGCCCATCGCCCGGGCGATTTCGCGGTATTTTTCGCCCGTCGCATCCTGGTTATGCTCCATCACATAGGGCAGCAGGACCGCGTTGGCAACGCCATGCGGCGTATCGTAAAACGCCCCCAGCGGATGCGCCATCCCGTGCACCACGCCAAGACCCACGTTGGAAAAGCCCATACCTGCGATATATTGTGCGTTTGCCATCTCTT
Organism: Christensenella minuta; assembly: GCF_003628755.1. NCBI lineage: Bacteria > Bacillati > Bacillota > Clostridia > Christensenellales > Christensenellaceae > Christensenella > Christensenella minuta. Next base: position 1,571,211 of record NZ_CP029256.1, read on the forward strand.
CCCTGGCTTTCATATCGCCGTTCACCGCATCCTTAAGGTTTTTCGCGATCATTTTGATCGCCTGCAGGTGAAACATATCCGTCATTTCCCATGCGCCTTTTGTAACATAGCCCTCAATGGCATGCGTCAGCGCGTCCATTCCCGTGGAGGCCGCAAGCCCGCGCGGCATGGAGGCCATCATTTCCGGATCGACAATGGCGATCTGCGGAATATCATGCACATCCACGCACACAAATTTCCGTTTTTTCTCTTCGTCCGTAATCACATAATTGATCGTCACCTCCGCCGCCGTGCCGGCTGTCGTGGGAATGGCGATCGTCGGCGCCGCTTTTCTAAGCGTATTTGCCGTACCCTCGAGGCTCACAACATCGGAAAACTCCGGGTTGCCGGCGATGATTCCCACTGCCTTTGCCGTGTCGATCGAGGATCCCCCGCCGACTGCGATCAGGTAGTCCGCGCCGCTTACACGAAATGCGTTTACCCCCCGTTTAACGATCTCCACCGTAGGATTCGCCTTCGCCTGGGAAAAAATATTATATGGCATACCGTTGGCATCCAGAAGCTCCGTTACCTTGGCGGCAACACCAAACTTCACCAGGTCGGCATCCGTTATGATGAGCGCCTTGCGGAACCCCCGCCGGCTGATCTCTGCCGGCAGGTTCGCAAGCGCTCCCTGTCCAAAATACGACGTTTCATTCAAAATTACTCTTTGCGGCATAATAGTAAACCTCCTTACGGTTGTACCGAGTCCAATCTTCCTTCTTTAACTTTATTGTAACCCCTTTGCAGATACCCTACAATAAAATATTAAAGAGAAAACATCAAATATTCCCGCATAAATCGGCCGGCCGCGTCCGCCGCACAATCGTACTATAAAAAACACCTCTGTTTCAAATAGAGGTGTTTAAGGTTCCGGAAAGCTACTTTTTGTATCTGATCCCAATTTCCTTGAAATGCGCCACACGGTCTTTGAGCTGCGGATATTCCCGCTTCATCTTATCCGAATAGATGCTTTCACTGGGATCGAGCGTCGCGGCGTTTTCATGTCCCACAAGCGCCCACGTATTATCCGAAAGGTGTTTGAACGCGTCATCCCGCTGCTTCATGCAAATAAAGCTCTGGCGCGGCTGATTGATATCTTCTCCGGAAATCTCAAAGAAATCAAGCTCCCTGCATTTATCCATCACGCGCGCAAGCTGCTCCATCGTATTACGCGAAGGCATGTAGGAGAGCGCTTCAAAACCAAGTTCCTTTACATAAAGAAAGAGATCGTCCAGATATTCGTCTTCAAATTTCTGCGCTTTTTTGTCGCCCGTCGGGGACTCGGCGACATCTCCAAGGTAACAGTAGGTTGGGATCACTCCGAGCGCGCGGGCATAATCCACAACCTTTTTCACCGGGAAGCTGTCCTCGCCCTGCGCGATGAAGAACCTCGGCACAAGCTCTGATTTAAGCACGTTCAGCACATCGTATTCATAGGCAAAAAATTCTGTGTCTTCAAGCATCTTCTTCACATTCGGCTTGAGGGCGATGCCCATATCATTTTCCAGGAAACGGATCAGCTTTTCTCCCCGGCCATACTTTTCGATCAGTTTTTTCGTGAGGCCGAATAATATGTGCCGCTCCGTGATGCTTCCCCCATCGCGCGCCATGGAAAGGGGTTCCACATCGGTTTCAAAATCAAGCGCGAGGCCATAGGGTTTCATAATCTCATTAAGCTTTTCTACCTGTTTTTTGTTCCGCTCATTACGCTTTGCGCGTATCTGGGAAAGCAACCCGTCCATCTCGCCGATCTTATTGTGCGGAAGGCCGTGAAGGGCAATATAGGCCACCGCCGGTTCGTCCGGGTTATTGAGAGTCCTCCCTTTGAACGGAGTGTCTGCAAAGCTCACGCGCACCTCGCAGCCAATGGTGGTGGTAATCCCCATGATCTCTCCCGCTTCGATAAACTCCCGTGCGCCGCTGATAGAATCGTGGTCAACGATACCCACCGTGCATAATCCGCTCATATAGGCATAATAAACTGCCGCTGCCGGCGAATAGGGTGAAAAGGAATACGTCGTATGGACGTGGTTATTGGTATCCGCAGTACGCCCGGGCTCTTCGATCTCCCCCGCATCGAGCATTGCTCGCAGCCCGCGCAGCGCCTCAAGGCGTATTTCTTTTTCCGGAGCGTTCAGTTCCTGCAATAATGTTTCCTTATTCATTGTTTTTCCTCCCTGTTTTGCTGCCCTCAACATTTTGTTATTTTTTCACATTATTTTTTGTTGAAAAGCACATATAAATCACATATAATCAAGAAGTAGTGTACAATTTGTTCAAATTTATTTTTACTATACCATGTTTACTGCGATTTTCAAAGAAAAATCGAAAACAAATTTCAGGAAAAGAGGTAGCGAAATTGGATCTTACGGAACTGGTAAAATTGTCAAACGATTACGGCAGCAACGAGGACTATGTCCTGGCGGGCGGCGGCAACACTTCCCTAAAGGATGACAGTGAAATGTACATCAAGGGTTCGGGCACAACGCTTGCGACCATAACCGCCGACGGCTTTGTGGGAATGGACCGCGCCAAACTCGACGCCATGATGACCGCCGACTATCCGCAGGGCGATAAGGAACGCGAGGCGGCTTCGCTTGCAGACATGATGGCAGCACGGTTGCCCGGTTTTGAAGAAAAACGCCCCAGTGTGGAGACCACGCTGCACAATCTCTTTCCCTTCCGGCTTATCCTGCACGTCCATCCCGCGCTTGTAAACGGGCTTACCTGTGGGCAGGACGGCGAAAAGATCGCGGCCGAGCTGCTGCCCGGCGAGTATGTGTGGATTCCGCTCTCCCGCCCCGGTTATGTGCTTTCACTGCTCTGCCGTGAAAAGCTGGCGGACTATAAGGCAAAATATGGCCGGGATGCACAGATCCTGTTGCTCCAGAATCACGGTATTTTTATTGCCGCCGATACGCGTAAAGAGATCGACACGCTGATGGACCATGTAATGGAACGCCTGCGCGGTAAGCTTAAGCGCATGCCGGATTTCTCGGGGGCGTCCTGCGATGCGGAAAGGGCGGGAGCCTTAAAACGCGAACTTGCCGCGCTTTATTCCCCGGAGGGAAAAGCAGACCTGCTGTGCAATAAGGAAATTCTATCCTTCGTTTCTTCACGGCATGCGTTCGCGCCTCTTTCCGCCGCGTTCACGCCCGACCACATCGTATACTGCAAGGCGGAATTCCTGTACACGGAATCCCCGGAGCTGATGGATGTAAAATTCCAGGAATTCATGGATAAAAAGGGATATGCGCCCAAGATAGTCTGCGTAAAAGGGTTCGGCGCTTTTGTTCTCGGGGATACGGAGAAGGAGATCGCCACCTCGAAGCTGTTATTCCTCGATGCGGTCAAGATTGCGGTCTATTCGGAAAGCTTCGGCGGGCCGCTTCATATGACCCCGGAGCTGATTGATTTCATTACCAACTGGGAAATGGAAGCATACCGCCAAAAGGTAAATAAGGCGTAGCGCCAGGAAGGGCCGGCCTCCCGCAGGGGACCGGCCTTTTTGATTTCACGGGTAAAAAGCAGTATAATATACGGGTATTTCAGCAGGGGAGGACAAAGTGATGGAAAATCTACGGCAGCTTGTATTAAAATTACGCTCGCTCGTTTTATTCCGCGGGCTTCTGGAAGACCCGGCCATACAAAAATTCATGGCGCTTGCGGACGAAGCGGAACAGGGCGATCCCGAAAAATGTGTGGCAGCGTATTCGGATTTTTGCGCGCGGCTTTTCGCGTGCAGGGTCAATTTCAGCGATTACATCCTGAATACGTTGCTGGAGAGCGAAAACCTTTACGCCCTGAAAAAAGGACGCGGGGAAAATGTGGAGCCGCAGCTTGAAAAATGCCTGAAAAACGAGCTTGCCATTTTGCAGGAGCTTGCGGGCATCCCAGCCGCGCAAATAAAACGGCTGCTTCCTTATGACGGCTTCCTGCCCGAGTGGGAAATTTCAGATCATAATTTTACACAGGTCTACAGGGACCGCATAGCGCACATTGGCACCCACGGCTTTGGGCCGTTCGTAAAGTATTATTTCTTTACGGTTGCGGAAGGCGGACTTGTCCCGGTAAAATATCCGGATGAAACACGGCTGTCCGAACTCTCCGGCTATGAATACGAACGCGGTTGCGTGGTCAAAAATACGCTCGCCCTGCTGAAGGGTAAACCCGCCGCCAACGTACTTTTGTATGGAGACAGCGGCACCGGGAAATCTTCCACCGTAAAGGCGGTGGTAAACGAATTTGCACAGCAGGGGCTCCGGCTGATTGAAATCAAAAAAAGCCAGCTGCGGATGATTCCAGCACTGATCGACAGCCTTGGAAAAAATCCGCTGAAATTCATACTATTTATCGACGACCTTTCCTTTACCCGAGACGACGACGATTTTGGCGCGCTCAAGGCAATTCTCGAGGGTTCCGTTTCTGCGCGCACCAAAAACCTTGCGGTCTACGCGACGAGCAACCGCCGCCACCTGGTACGCGAGACTTTTTCCGACCGCGAGGGCGACGAGGTGCACGCGAACGACACGGTCCAGCAGTTGACTTCCCTTTCCGACCGCTTCGGGCTGACGATCACTTTTTCCCGCCCGAACCGGGAGCAGTATTTTGGGATCGTCGACCACCTCGCGAAGCTTTACGGTGTTGTAATGGACACAGGCGAGCTGCACCGCCAGGCGGAAATTTACGCGCTCGAGCGGGGCGGACGTTCGCCGCGTGTGGCGAAGCAATTTTTGGAACAGGTACAGTCGTTGGGGGTCTAAAGCACACTTTTTTGATACGAAGAACAGTGTATTATTCTATATAATACAGTTGTAAAACATCTCTGTTGAGCGGTTTTTGGTCGTAATGGATAAAAAGGGCCGGGACCGGCTGAATCCCTGCCAAGAGACAAAGGATGGACTGTACCGGGTGGACGGAGTGAGTTGGAACGGCCGGGGAGAAATAAAACGGACGGAGCAGAGAGCAGGAGCGGCAAACAAAAAACATGTGGATTCGTACTAACCGAAGACCTGGCTGCTTTTGAGAACGCCGGTGAGGTCAAAGGGAGGGATGAAGCTTTCGCCTGCCGCCTCCCCTTCCTGGAGGAATCCATTTTCTATGCCGAGGCCGACCGCAAAATCGACCAGCGCATCATATTCCTCCGTCCGGACGTGCCTGCGCAATTCTTCCGGAAGCCGTTCTTTACATACGGGGGTATACTGGCTCATCAGGCTCAGCCAGATTTTGTTGCCATAGGTTTCATACAGATAGCGGACGACCGCCCGTGAATCTTCGAGGCAGCCAGGCAAAAGCAGATGCCGCACGATAACGCCCCGCCGCATCAAGCCCTTTTCATCAAATTCCGCCTCTCCCGCCTGGCGCACCATCTCGCGCAGGGCGCGTTTTGCCGCGAGCGGATAATCTGCCGCGCGGGAATACCGCCGGGCAAGGGATACGTCCATATATTTAAAATCCGTCAGGTAGATATCCACCAGTCCGTCCAAGCGGCGAAGCGCCTCCACACTTTCGTAGCCCGAACAATTATATACGATGGGAAGGGCGAGGCCGCGTTCCGCGGCGCGCGCAAGCGCCTCCATGATATGCGGGATATAGTGGGTCGGCGTAACGAGGTTGATATTTGCCGCGCCCTGCCCCTGCAATTCCAAAAAGATATCCGCAAGCCTGCCCGTGGAGACCTCAGCCCCGGCCTGCCCGCCGCTGATCTCGGCGTTTTGGCAATAAACACAGTGAAGCGGGCAATAGGAAAAAAAGACCGTACCCGAACCGACCGTGCCCGAAATGCACGGTTCTTCCCAAAAATGGAGCGCCGCACGCGCCACTTTGAGCCGCGCGTCCGCCCCGCATATTCCCGTTTCACCCGCCGTCCTGTCTGCTCCGCAAGCGTGCGGGCACAAGCGGCAGCGTTTCAGCAATGGTTCCATGAAACTATTATAGCATTTTTCGCATCTAAAACCGAATGCGTAATACAATTTCCTCGGCACACGATCTCCTGCTGAAATCCGTTGTTTTGAGGGGGGCAGATTATCCTGCGTGCAATGCCGCACAGGATGGGCTTCTATTCATTTTCCCACTGGATATACCGGGCGCAGTGCCCGCAAAATTTTTCCATAGCAGCCTCTTCTCTTCCGGCTGATTACTTTATTTTTTATTCCGGGACCAATAGTCCTATGCGTCAATAGTACATTATGTCCTGCCCTATAATAAAAGGAAAGTCTCCGAAAACAAGCATCTGTTCCTTTATTACACAGAACATATTCTTGCTTTGGGCGGGAGAAACCCTATGCGTAAATACATGGGGACAAATAAGGTATTGCCCACCCAAAGGCCGAATACTCTTTATTCATGTGTTGGAGAAAAAGCGTCTTCTATGATATAATAATGCTATTATTCATTTGAATTCATGATTGATTTATAGGAGAAGGATTTATGAAACGTGAAACGTGGGGATCACGCTCCAACTTTATTTTTGCGGCGATCGGGTCCGCGGTGGGTCTTGGAAACGCGTGGCGGTTTGCCGGGCAGGTATACCAGAACGGCGGCGGCGCATTTTTACTGCCGTACATCATTGCAATTTTTGCAATCGGCATTCCCGTCCTGATGATGGAGCTTGCCATCGGTAAAAAATACCGTTTAGGCGCACCCTCCGCATTTGCGGCCATGAACAAAAAATTTGAATGGATCGGCTGGGCCGGCGTCATTATCGCTTTTATCGTCGCCGCATATTACTCGACGCTGGTGGCTTGGGTCGTAAACTATATTTTCGCCTCTTTTACGATGGCATGGGGCGCCGACCCCGCTGGGTATTTCAACAACACCGTCCTCCAGCTGTCCGGAAGTCCAGGCCAGCTGGGCGGTTTTTCCCTGCCCGTGCTGATTGGCCTGCTGATTACATGGCTGGTGGTCATCTTCGCCATGCGCAAGGGCGTGGAAAAAATGGCGAAGCTTGTCAAATGGATCGTTATCATTCCCGTTATTATCCTTATCATTATGTGCATCCAGGCGGTGAGCATGCCCGGCGCGGCGGACGGCATCCGCTATTATATCACCCCGGACTGGTCGGCGCTCGGCAACTTCGACGTATGGCGGGCGGCGTTCGGACAGGTCGCCTACAGCATGAGCATCCTGTTTGCCCTCATGATAACTTATGGCAGCTTCCTTGAGAAGGGAAGCGACATTCCCAAAGACAGCATCGTGATCGGCCTTTCAGATATGGGAATCAGCCTGCTTGCGGGATTTGTGGTATTTTCCACGCTCGGCTACCTCTCGTTCCAAAGCGGCGTACCGATCGATGAAATGAACTACCAGGGCGTGATGCTTGCGTTCGTCACCTATCCGCAGGCGCTTTCGGTATTCCCGGGAGGACAGATCGTGGGCGTGATCTTTTCCCTGTTGTTCTTCATCATGCTGTTTGCGCTTGCAATCGACTCCCTGTTCTCCATCGTACAGGCCGTTTCAACCGCATTCTCGGATAAATTCAGGCTTCCCCCGCGCAAGGCGCTGTACATCACATGCGCTGCGTGCGCCGCACTTTCCCTGTTGTTTGCAACCAACGCGGGGCTTTACTGGCTCGATATCGTCGACCACTTCGTGAACGACGGCAACCTGCTCTTTATGGGTATCTTTGAAACGATTGCCATAGCATGGCTGTTTGGTATCAACAAGCTGCGCGAATTTATCAATTCCACAACCACAATCAAGATTGGCAGGTGGTGGAACGTACTGCTGAAATATGTTTGTCCTGTGGCGTTCCTTGTACTCGCCGCAAGCTTTCTGTATTCCAATATCAGGACTCCGTATGCCGGATACGAACAGCAATACCTGTTCATCGGCGGCTGGGTCCTGGTAATCGTGACCTTTGTGCTCGCGCTTATCATTCCCAAGCTGACAGGCCGGAAAAAAGAAACAGGTGAAGCGCTTTCATGATGACCATACTGCAAGTCATCCTTGCCGCCGTGCTGGTCGCGGTGGCGGTCAATTTTGTCTTCTATACGGGAAAGAACGAGCGCGTGCTGGCTATCGATGCACACCAGGATTTCATCGTACGTTACCCGCGCGTATTCCTTTGGCTTGCAGTCGTGTTTTTCTGTTTCCTCTCCTGCGTTCTTTTGTTCCTGCTGGTCTGGCACAGGCTCGGCTGGATCAGCATCATCCTCCTGTCGGTGCTCACGGCATGCGGCGTTTATGTTCTGCTGCTGGCGCTCGTGTGGCGCATCAAGGTATTTGCGGAATATATTGTCACATACAGCGTGTTTGGTGTAAAAAAACAGGTTTATTATAAAGACATCAAGCGCGTCGCCGTGACGAAAAAGCTTTTCTTTCTGGAGACGGCGCTCAAAAAATACAGGTTCAGCGCAAACGTGGTCTATCGTGAGGAGCTATTGATCCGCCTGCGCGAAAACCATGTGAACATCGAGCGGTATCTTTAGCCCACAGCGCCCCTTTCTTCATCCCGGTGACCGGAGGCCGCAAGGCGGGTTCGCCGCTGGTGTACGGAAGGGGTCTTTTTATGGAATTCAATGACAAAAAAATCGTAATCACCGGCGCTTCATCAGGCATCGGACTCGAGCTTTTAAAGGAGCTTGCAGCCGTACCCGGCACGCAGATCGCCGGCGTGGCGCGTCATACGGACGCAATCGCGGAGCTTGGGCTTCCGGGCGTGACAGCTCTTTCCTACGATATGTCCGGCCCCGGACATATCGACGCAATGCTCGGCGAAGCCCTCCGGCTATTGGGACGGATCGACGTATTTTTTGCCAACGCGGGCTTTGCCTATTACGGGGAAGCCAATACGGCCGACTGGACCCGTACGCAGGATATTTTTGCGGTAAACACTTATGCGCCCATCTACACCCTGCAAAAGCTTGCCGCCCTGCAAAAAGGCATGTCCTTTTCTTATGTAGTGACCGATTCCGCGCTTGCTAAGGCGGCGATCCCGGGGTTTGCTTATTATTCCGCAACAAAGTACGCGCTCGACGGTTTTTTTGAAGCGTACCGCTATGAGCAGCCGCACGATATCACGCTTTCCGTGGTCTATCCGGTGGCGACCAAAACAAATTTCTTCAAACGCGCCGCGGACGCCGCGCCCCTGCCCTTCCCCACGCAAACGCCCGTAGAGGTCGCGCGGGCAGTGATCCGTGGCGTCCGCAGGAAAAGAAAGAAAATCTATCCGTTCGCAAGTTTCGGCTTTTTCAACTGGCTGTGGAATTTTTTGCCTTTCCTGAAGAGCGGCTACCTTGCACTGGAAAACAATAAATTCCAGAAATGGAGAAAACGGCAACAAAATAAGCGGCGGGACCGTGAGTGATTCCACCTGTAAGGCGGACCGGGCAAGCGGACGGGTTCATGGTTGGTACCTGCTTCATTAACATTGACACCACAATTGAAAAAACATACAATGAAAGCATTGGAAAGAGACGTAAAACATGGACAGGAAAAAACTTGTCAATGAAAGTATTGACTATATTATGCAACATTTAGATGGGGAGTTATCATTTGATACCGTAGCAGCACACTTTTATATATCGAAATACCATTTTAGCCGAATTTTCAAGGAAGAAACCGGTGAAAGCGTTTATTCATTTATTAAACGTTGCAAGGTTGACCAAAGTGCAATCGATATGAAATTAAATCCAATGAAAGCAATCACAGACATTGGTTTAGATTACGGATATAGTGCATCCAATTATAGTTCAATATTTCGTAAACACCACAATACTTCTCCCAGTGTGTTCCGGCAATCAATACCAACGCAAAGTATGTCTGTTCCATTTACTCCGGAGAGAGTTGTTCACTTTAAAACTGCGGAAGAATATGACACTCATATAGAAGTTCAAGAACTAAACGACTTGTTTGTGCTATATGAACGGTTTATTGGGAACTATGTAGAGATAGAAAAACATTGGTATCAGTTATGATATATGTCAAGAGTTCGGACGCTTCCTGTATGGAAGCCGCTGTTTACGGGCTGCGCCAACGATGAATTTCAGGGCATAAAAAAGACCGCGCCGGAGAGTGTCTCCGCGCGGCTTTTTCCTTGCGGCTTTAAACTGTGAAACGCTTGATCGATTTTTTGGTCGTCTTTTCAAATTCCGTGTCGCGCACGTTGATTCTCTTAATTCGCTTGAAGACCGGCAGGGACCGGTTTACCGCGGCAAAATCCTGTTCGAGGCTCTCCTCGGCGCGCGTCCGCTCCGGTCCGTCGCCAAGGTAAACCTCGGCAACAAGACTCCTTTCATTCATCCCCTCTTCAAGCGGCGCATAGACCACGATTTCCAGGATATATGGAATATTCAGGCGGATAAAGTCTTCGATTTCCTCCGGGTAAATATTTTTTCCGTTGCTCAGGACGATCAGGTTCTTTTTTCTCCCCGTAATAAATAAATATCCCTCGCTGTCGATATGCCCGAGATCGCCGGTGCAAAACCATCCGTCCCGCATGACTTTCCCCGTCTCCGCTTCATTCTTGTAATACCCGAGCATCACATTATCTCCCCGCACAAGGATCTCGCCTTCCCCGTTTTCATCCTCGTCCACAATTTTAACCTCACAGCAAGGAATCGGCTTTCCGACCGAACCGTCCTTATAGGCATGGTTTCCGTTGACGGAAACAAGCGGGGAACATTCCGTGATCCCGTAGCCTGTGACCAGTAATATTCCAATATCGCGGAAAAATTTCATCAAACGTTCTGGCAGCGGCGCACCGCCGCATAAAAGAAGACTCAGCCTGCCCCCGAAAAGCTCCTTTATAGCCGCAAAATATTCCCCGCGGCGGTCTTCGCCGCGCGCGAACTCTTCCCGGCTCTTTTGAAGCAGGGCCGTAAACGCCTCTTCCCCGCCGTTTTTTTGCTGCACCTCTTTGCGTATCATATACTCCAGGCGTTCAATAAAAAGCGGCACGAGAAATACCGCATCCGGCCGGAACAGCTTCAGGTTGTCGGCAAAGTACCGCAGGCTGTTGTTGATGCAGATGGTCGTCCCGTTTTCGATCATCATCACGATTCCGTGCGTACATTCAAACGAATGGTGTACCGGCAGGACGGAAAGGCATACTTCGCCGATCTCAAGGTAGGCGAGGCCGCCCTCGGCCGCCGCGAGGATACTTTTATGGGTGAGCATGACTCCCTTGCTTTTTCCGGTCGTCCCCGATGTGAACAGGAGCGCGCACATTTCCGTTTCGTCTATTTCGCGCTCTTCATAGCCGTTCCGCATTTTTTGGCCTGCAAGCTCGTAAAAACTCCGGGCGAACGATCCGGGCCTGCCCTTCATATCAATAAAACACCTTATCCCCGGCACGGAAGGTTTGATGTTTTTCATCGTATCGAAATACTCGTCCGCAAAGATGACGCATTCCGCTTCACTTTCCCGGAGGATCACCGCGATTTCGTCATCCTGCAATTCCTTATCGATCGGCACGGCTATGCCGACGCCGCATACCACTGAAAAATAAGAAACCAACCATTCATAACTGGTCGGTCCGATCACGGCTACTTTTTTGCCGGCTAACCCCAGCCCCAGCAAGGCGTCGCCAAACGCATTCATATCGCGCATAAACGCCTCGTGTTTGATTCCCTTTACCTGCCTGTCCTCCGTACGGACGCGCAGCATATCGCGGTCCCCATAAGAGTTCCGCGCATGGAGAAGCATTTCCCGCAGATTTTTTTCTTTTTTCAGCGGCGCAGCTTTTTGATGCATATCCACTTTAATTCCCCCGACTTTAAATGATTCATAATTTTCTCCTATCTGTTTGTTACTTTTATTGTAACACTAATCGCCCGTAAATAATCCATTCCTGCAAAATAAATATTTTGCGGTTTTATTTGACATTCTTACGGCATTATGGTATAGTAAGCAAATATTAATGTATTTGATTGACCTCGTATTTGTGTAAATCGTCGTTCGTCATGGTTTACAGAAATATGAGGTTTTTCTTTTTGCATTGGATATAATTTTATTTTGGGAGGTACCACAATGAATAATGGTACAGTAAAATGGTTTAACGCAGAAAAAGGATATGGCTTCATCACAAACGACAGCACCGGCGAGGACGTATTCGTACACTTTTCCTCAATCCAGACGGAAGGCTACAAGTCCTTGAATGACGGACAGCAGGTCACGTTTGATACGGAGATCGACGCGAGAAGCAACAAAGTAAGAGCCTGCAACGTCTGTGCACTCTAAACCAAAACAAAGCAGCCGGAAAATCCGGCTGTTTTTTTATGTCCGGACATCACAAAAGGCCATGGGCTTTTCCCATGGCCTTTTTCCGAACGGGAGGAGCCTCCTTTCGTCCGGATGCTATTTATTCTGTGGATTTTGCGGCCCCTTTGCAGCCCGGGCCGCATCCGCTGCCGCGTCCGCCCCTTTCGGCGCAGCACCCGCAGCGGCAGCTGCGGTTTTCGCCGTACCCGCAGCAGCCTGCGCCGCCTGCGTTCCGGCTTCCGCTTCACTGTCCTGTACCGGAGGCATTTTCATGCCCGGAGGAAGCGGATTTTTCTTCCTCATGAAGTGGTATATGATAAACGGTATGAATACCACTACGACAAAGCTTATAATAAGGATCGTCAGATACTCCGTGGATGCGTTCGCGCCCGTAAGCTGGGACGGGGGCACAAACGAGATCACCAGTGCAAAGACCGACATGATAAGCCCTACGACAGCCATCAGCAGTTTGACGGGCTTTTTCTTTGAAATTTCAAAAGCCCTCGGCAGATCACTGTGTTTTCTTGCCAGCTTGATATACGCCAGAAAGAAAATAATGTAGCCCACGATGTAGATGATGACCGTCAGCGAGATCGCCGTGAAGAACGAAACGTTGCTTCCGCCGCCGCCGAACGTCAGGACCGCCGCCCAGATCGTTACGATCACGCCCTGCAGAAGCAGGAACTTGGTGGGAACGCCGTGCTTGTTCGTTTCAGACAGCTTCTTCGGGAGAAGTCCGTTTTTACCGGCTTCGAGCATACCCCAGGAAGGACCGACCACCCACGCGGATACTTCCGCGATGACGCCGACCGCGATCAAGACCGCGATGACGCTTACAATCCAGTCCATACCCGTTCCAAAGTGGTGCACAAGGCCTTCAAAGCCCTGAATAACGCCCGTGGAGAGGCCAAGCTGGCTTTCCGGTACGACTGCCGCAATAGATGTTCCGCCTATCGTATTGAGGATAATCGCAAGAATGACCAGTATGATGATCGCAAGGGGATAATCCTTCTTTACATTTTTCATTTCGTTGGCGTGCGTTGCCGATGCTTCAATACCGGCGTAGGCCAGGATGAAGGATACGAACACAACCAGCGTGTTGAGCTTAGTGAAATCCGGGATCAGCGCCTTTGCGTCAATCGGCACAAGACTCTTCCCTCCTGTCGTAAAGAAGCCTATCGCCAGGGCGAACAGCACGATGGCCGGGATCATAATACCGAATATAAAACCGATTTTTGAGATCTTGGCGGTTAGTTTCGTCCCTTTGAACTGCGAGAACGTCAGCGCCCAGAAGATCACCAGTACACCGATGAATTTGATTGCGGGATTATTGTTGAGCGCATCCCAGTGGAGCACATAGGAAAGGGCGCCGAGGATGAAATAGATCATCGTGACGAATCCTACCGTGATTTGGAACCACTGGAAGAATATATTTGCAAAGCCCCATTTTTCACCGAGCATGTTCCCCGACCAGGTGTAGACGCCGCCGGTGTCCCAGCCCTTGACTGTCGCCATTTCAGCGGACGACATTGCCACGGGCAGGAACCAGAGTATCCCTGCCAGAATCAGGAAAAATACCAGTGAGAAACCGGAGGATGCAAACGTCGGATATTCGTAGACGGTCATGACCATAGAAGCCGTGATCGCAAAAAAACCGAATAGTGTCAAATGCTTCTTGCCGTTTGCGGCTGGTGCAGCACTTTTCATATCGTTACCTCCTTGGGAAAAGAAATCCTTTTCCGTATTCTTTCTCTTGATATGGAATCCTGCTCCGCGGCATTCCTGCCGCGGAGCAAAATCCTCAAAACTCGTTTTATGCTGGGAACAGACGCTTCTTTGCCATGAAACAAAAAGCGCCTGCTCCTTTTACCCTGCGAAGCCATACCCCGCAGGAATTCCCTGCTTAATGGGTGAAGCCCTGCGCGCCTGTCTTCTGCTTGCCGGGCGCTTCTTCCCGGGTGTTCTTTTCCAGATATTCGATCGCCATCTTCATATCCTGAATGAGCGAATCCGCCATATTATAGGAGAGGTCGGCACGGACAACATACCGCTGGATCAGAACGTTGGTCATGTTCTCGGGCAGCGTGTATGCCGGCACCTGCCAGCCCTTCATTGCGAGCCTGTCGGCCAATTCATACAGAGTCCATTTATGCTTGCTCGGGTCTTTCAGTTTATAGCAGATGACCGGGATGTTGCTGCCGTCGTTGTATATCTCAAAGATACCGAAATCCTTGATGGCTTGCGTCAAATGCAGACCGACGTCCCTCGTATGGCCCTGAACGAGCCTGAGACCTTCGAGGCCATAACGCATAAAGATGTAATATTGGCCGATGATCTGGCTTCCCGAACGGGAGAAGTTGATCGCCATTGTCGGTTGTTCGCCGCCTAAATAGTTAACATAGAAAATCAGGCGTTCCGGCAGGTATTCTTTGCTCTTCCACAGAACCCAGCCGATACCGGGATATACGAGGCCGTATTTATGACCGGACGTATTGATGGAGTGAACGTTCTTAAGACGGAAATCCCATTCGAGGGCTGGGTGGACAAACGGTACGAAGAGGCCGCCCGAAGCGCCGTCTACATGGATGCCGATCGGCACCTTTGCCGTTTTATTATGCTCTTCCACAAGCTGGTCGAGCTTTTTGATATCGTCGAATTTGCCGGTATAGGTGATGCCAAGAATCCCAACGATACCGATGGTATAATCGTCAACATAATCCATAACCGTATCCATATTCATGCTCATATGCTGTTCATCGAGAGGCACGAGGCGCATTTCGATATCCCAGTATACGCAGAATTTTTCCCAGCAGACCTGATAGCCGGAGGAAATGACCAGGTTCGGTTTCTTTGCATTGATGTCGATCCCTGCTTTTTCAGCGAGGT
The DNA here is from genome assembly GCF_003628755.1 of Christensenella minuta. NCBI lineage: Bacteria > Bacillati > Bacillota > Clostridia > Christensenellales > Christensenellaceae > Christensenella > Christensenella minuta. The sequence goes on from NZ_CP029256.1 coordinate 1,586,340, forward strand.
CACGCCAGCGGAATTTCATTGCCATCCCGCCGAGCATACACGCTTCGGAGGAACCTACCGTCGAAGTGCCCATCGCCTGGCCTTCGGGAGCGTTCCAGATATCCGCAATAATGTTTACGCAGCGGTTTTCCACTTCCGTCATCTGCGGATATTCGGATTTATCAATGGCGTTTACGGCAAGCGTTTCCGCCATCAGCTTCGTTGCTTCGGGTTCCATATACGTCTGGCAGAACGTTGCGAGGTTCTGTCTTGCATTTCCTTCGTCGATCAGCTCGTCCTTGATTAGGCGGTACGCCACTTCGGCCGGTACCGATTTTTCATTCAGCGCGTTTTTGGGCATCGCTTCATCTGCCTCATATACCGCGAGATTGGGGGATACGATCTTATCTTCTTTCAAAGGCTTGTTGATGTGTAACATTTTTTCATCACTCCTAAATTAGTAATAGATTTTGGACTGGCGTTCACATTGTGAACTGTTCATGAACAACTATGCTATATTTAACGCGCCCCCCGAAATTTAAACTGGCTTTGCAAAATTTTAATTTATGACCGAAAAGGTTAGCCGTCACGATAATGCCTTGTTTTTCTTTCTTGCGCGAAAGGCTTCATTTTCAATTCATAATAGTGCTATACTATTATAGGGACGGTAGGCGGCCGGGCAGTACGGCAATAAAAATTTTACGATGCGGAGTGTTCTTATGTTTCACATACTCGTTGCGGAAGACGACAAAAATTTAAGGCGGCTGATGGCCGCTTATCTGGAACAGAGCGGTTACGAGGTGTATCACGCCGAGGACGGCGAGGCCGCGCTTTCCATTCTCGATTCCACACATATCGACCTTATCATCAGTGACATCATGATGCCGAATATGGACGGTTATGAACTCATCGAGGAGCTTCGCAACGCGGGGTTCACCCTGCCCGTGCTTATGGTGACGGCAAAAGAAACGTTTGAGGACAAGAAAAAAGGATTTTTGGTGGGCACGGACGATTACATGGTCAAGCCCATCGATATGGACGAAATGCTGCTGCGGGTGGCGGCGCTGCTGCGGCGGGCAAATATTGCCAACGAGCACAAGCTGCAACTTGGCGACGGCGTCCTGCTCGATTACGACAGCCTCACCGTACGCGCGCACGGCAAGCTTTTCGAGCTGCCCAAAAAGGAATTTTACCTGCTCTTCAAGCTGCTTTCCTACCCCAAAAAGATCTTTACGCGCCAGCAATTGATGGATGAAATTTGGGGAATGGACGCTGAGGCGGACGAGCGCACAGTGGATGTGCACATCAAGCGCCTGCGCGAAAAATTCGAGAACCTCCCCGAATTCAAGATTATTACGATCCGGGGACTCGGTTATAAGGCGGAACGGTACGTATGAGGCATTTTCGCTCAATTCAGATGAAATTTATGTTCGTCTTTATCGGCATCCTGCTGATCGCGTGTATTGCCGCGATGCTGCTTGCGTCCGGTTTTGTGCAAAAATCTATTTTGAGCGAAATGAAAAGCCAGATCATGACGACCGCAAACAATATCGTAAGGCTGGCGGACACCGACCTCGATATGAATGAGATCATTGAAACCGTATCCAATTCATTCTATTCCATCAGCGTTTACGATGCCAGTGAGACTACGCTTCCCAAGGGCGTGACTCCCGAAACGCTTTCCACGCTGGAAGAGGATACGGTTTATTTTGCGCCGCAGGAGAAGAACATTTTTCCCTATGCGCTTCTTCGCGTACGCGATTCCTATGTAATCATGACGCCGCACTCGGACAACAATGAACTGGTGAATTTCCGCAGCAGCGCGATCACGGCCCTGCTCTTTTGCGCGATGATAGGCGCGATGCTGATGTTGGTGGCAGTCATGCAGGTCACCAAGCCGGTAAAGCGGCTTACCCGGGCGACCAAGGAGGTTGCCAAGGGAAATTTTGACGTGACGGTCGACTATGAATCGTGCGACGAGGTGGGGCAGCTTGCGCATCATTTCAACCTGATGACGCGCGAGCTTAAGAACATGGAATATCTGCGCAAGGACTTCGTGAGCAACGTATCGCACGAATTTAAAACGCCGATCGCTTCTATACAGGGTTTTGCGCGGCTGCTTAAATCCAAGGACCTCACGAAGGAAGAGTTTGACGAATATACGGATGTAATTATCAGCGAGAGCGGGCGGCTCGCAAAATTATCTTCAAACCTGCTGCGGCTGTCACGCCTGGAAAACCAGGCCATTCCCGAACAGGAAACGGAATTTTCACTCGACGAGCAAATCCGCAAGACGATCCTGCTGCTGGAAAACGATTGGAGCAAAAAGAACCTCGACCTTGACATCGATATGCAGGACGTAATGTATCTGGGCAATGAGGAAATGCTCCAACAGGTATGGATTAACCTGATTTCCAACGCGATCAAATTTTCGCACGACGGCGGACTGCTGCGTGTGTGCCTCGAAAAGGACGGTGGCTTTGCGAACGTTGAAATTACAGACAACGGCGCGGGTATTTCCGAGGAAGCCCTGCCCCGTATTTTCGAGAAATTTTACCAGGGAGATCCTTCCCATTCCAAGCAGGGAAACGGTCTTGGCCTTGCGATCGTAAAGCAGATCCTGCAAAGCTGCGGCGGCGAGATTTCCGTGGAAAGCGAAGTGGGAAAAGGCACGCGTTTCACCGTGCGTCTGCCCCTGCCGGAAAACCCAAAGAAAAAGGCATGAGCCTTTTTTCACAAATTCACCTTGCAATAGAGCCGTTTTTTTTGTATAATGAAACACGCTAATTGGTATCATGTGCAGTTCAAGACACATGATTTCCGAGTCGTGAAACATCGTTTCCGGTATACGTACCACTCGAGAAGTACCGATATTTGCTGTTTGCAACAAATATTAAACTTTTTGGGAGGTATTTTTTTATGCAAAACAATTCAAACGCAACGGCAACCATCAAAAAATATGCAAAGCGCTGGTTCATCGACGGAATGGGCGCGATGGCGCTCGGCCTGTTTTCAAGCCTGATTATAGGCCTGATTATCTCACAGCTGGCCACAATCCCCGGGCTTTCCGTGCTCAGCCAGTTCACCGAGGTGCTCGGCGCCCAGTCGCCCGTGGTAGGCGCCGCGATCGGCGTTGCAATCGCTTACGGCCTCAAAAACAAACCGCTCGTCATTTTCTCGTCCGCTGCGACAGGCGCGTTCGGATACGCGATGGGCGGCCCGGTCGGCGCGTATGTCGCCGCGCTTGTAGGGGCGGAGATCGGCCGGCTTGTTGCGGGCAAAACGCCTGTCGATATCATTATTTCGCCCATCGTGACGATCCTCGCGGGCGGTTTTATCGGCCTGCTGGTCGGCCCGCCGCTGAACATGTTTATGACATGGCTCGGCGAGGTCATCAATTCCGCGACCGTCCTTGCGCCCCTTCCGATGGGCATTATTGTTTCTGTGCTTGTGGGTATGGCGCTCACTCTGCCCATCAGCAGCGCCGCGCTGTGCATCATGATGGGTCTGAGCGGACTCGCGGCAGGCGCCGCGGTGGCCGGATGCTGTGCCAATATGATCGGTTTTGCGGTGATGAGCTTTAAGGAAAACGGCTGGGGCGGCCTCCTGGCGCAGGGTCTCGGCACGTCTATGCTGCAGGTTCCGAATATCCTGCGGCGGCCGCAGATATGGCTGCCGCCGATCATCGCGTCCGCCATTGTCGGTCCGATCTCAACCATAGTATTCCAGATGACGAATACGCCGACCGGCGCGGGCATGGGCACTTCCGGCCTTGTCGGGCAGTTCGGCGCGTGGGCGGCCATGAGCTCCACAACGCCCGCGCCCATGCTGATTTTTGAGATCATCCTGGTGCATTTTGTGCTTCCGGCTGTCATCACGCTGATTTTCGCTGCCATTTTACGCCGAGCCGGGTGGATTCGTCCACAGGACTTAAAACTTGAAATGATGAAGTGAACAAAGCCGGAAACAGGAACCCTTTTTAAGGCGGCGGCATAAGCAGGGAGCGCAGTTTTGCGCTCCCTTTTCACACCAAATTTTTCCATGTTAAGAAATATTTCAGAAAAAGCCCCGCAGATTTGTAAGAACCGGGTTTTATAATAACGAGAAAGCAGGGAGGTTTTTATGAAAAAGCAGGTAACGCTCTTAGCGGCGGTTTTATTATGTATCGTGACCATAGCGGGGTGCGGCGCATCCCCGGAAAATGAAATACGGATCTCTTTTTCCGGCGCTCCCGAAGTACACCAACAGAGGTTTGAAAGCGGCGGTGAAACGGTAAGCTTCCGCGGCACGCTTTCCGTGATCGGCAGCGCAGGAATAAAAGTCCTCTCCGCAGACGGCGGTGAGCTTTACATCGAGGTCTTCCAGGATGTACGCGGCCGCGGCCTCTCCATGGAGATCGCCGGGCTTACGCCGGGCGGTGAATACACGCTGATCCTCGACGGAACGGACGCAATCTCATGCACGCTCACCCTTTCAACGGACCAGAAGCTTGTGGGGGACATTCACACGCCTCTGGGATAACCGTGCGGCGCTCTTTCCTTTTGCTCATCTATCCTGATTCTCCTGCTTCATATCGCTGATTCGGCGATATTCGCTTGTTGTAACGCCTACATTTTTTTAAAAGCGGCAGCAAAATAATGCGGGTCGTTATACCCGACCTTCTCTGCAATTTCATAGGATTTCATCTCTGTATTCTTCAACATTTCCTTTGCCTTACCGATTTTGGAAGTATCGATGGAATACGGCAAAGCACGGGAAACCGTTATGGGTACGGTGGATTCTCTGCGGCATTATGACGCGGTTATAACGTCCTGCGGCATTCTGGGATTTGTCAGCGCTTCTTCGCTTTCTGGCAATGCGGACAGAACACGCTGCTCCGGCCTGCGATCACGACGCGCCGGAGGGGCGTGCCGCAATGCGGGCAGGGAGCGCCTTCGTGGCCGTACACCTGTAAAAAAGGCGTATTGCGGTATTCCGTTCCATTTCCCGCAAGATATTCCGCGGGGGCGACGGCATTTTTTTCGATGAAATAGCTCAAACGTTCGGGAATCGTTTCCGCGAGCCGTTTCCACTCGGCTGCGGTAAGGGAATTTGCCGCCCTGTCCGGACGGATTTTTGATGTAAACAGGATTTCGTCCGCATAAATATTGCCGATCCCGGCAAGCACGCCCTGGTCGAGCAGGCACTCCTTGACGGCCCGCTTCCGTCCGCCGCACGAAGACTGCAAATAAGCCCCGTCGAGCGCGGGATCAAAGGGTTCCGGCCCCAGTTTGTGCACGCCGCTCTTCGTATCCTCTTCCCCGTTTCCAATCAACCAAAAACGCCCGAAACGGCGGGGATCGATAAAGCGCAATTCGGTTTTACCATTCAGGCTGAATACGATATGCGTATGCTTTTCCTCCGGAAATCCGGAAGGAACGAGAAGCAGCCTGCCCGTCATGCGCAGATGAAGGACAATTCGCTTTCCGCCAAGGCAGATCAAGAGGAATTTGCCCCGCCGGTCCATACCGCTGATACGGGCGCCGGTGACGCCGCTTTGAAACAGCTCCGCGGACGGGTAACCGATGATCTCCGGCCGGTTCAGGAACACTTCCCTGATCGTCCGGTCGAAGAGCTGCGGCTCTAAAACCCGTTTTATTGTTTCAACTTCCGGCAATTCCGGCATAATTTAACCGTCCTTTTCCCGCGCTCAGCCGATGCTGATGCGTTCCGCGCTTTCCACAGCGGCGCCAACCAATGCGTCGATATCAAGTATGCTCTCCGCTTCCACGATGCGGTCGAGATGCGGACGCGTGAGCGGATGTTTGGGCACGAATACCGTGCAGCAATCCTCATACGGCAGGATCGAGGTCTCATAGGTACCGATCTTTTCCGCGATATTGATGATATCGATCTTATCCATACCGATCAGCGGACGGAACACGGGCATGCTCGTCACACTGTTCGTGACGTAGATGCTCTCCATCGTCTGGCTCGCGACCTGGCCGATGCTCTCGCCCGTGACGATCGCCTGCGCGCCGCATTTCTCAGCGAGCTTCTGCGCAATGCGCATCATGAACCGGCGCATGATAATAACCAGCATTTCATGCGGGCACTTCTCGTAAATCTGCATCTGGATGTCCGTGAAGCTTACGACGTTCAGGTGAATCTTCCCGGCATATTCCGAAACGGTCTTTGCAAGGTCAATCACTTTTTGCTTGGCGGCTTCGCTGGTATACGGAAAGCTGTGATAATGCACGGCATTGATCTCCACGCCGCGCTTAGCGACCATATAGCCCGCAACCGGGCTGTCTATACCGCCCGACAGCAGGAGCATGGCGCGCCCGTTTGAATGCTGGGGCATGCCGCCCGCTCCGGGGATAACATCCACATAACCATAGCACTGCTCGCGCACCTCGACATATACGTTAAAATCCGGGGTGTGCACGTCTACGGCAAGGCCGGGAACCGCTTCAAGGATTCGCCCGCCGAGTTCGGCCGCAAGCTGCATGGATGAAAGCGGGAAGCGTTTGTCCGCGCGCTTCGCCTGCACCTTGAATGTCGCCTTTTGGAGACCTTTTTTAGCCATATAATCCCGTACAAGGCGAATCACCTCCTCACCCATAGCGCCGATATCCTTTTCCATCTCCACAGCGGGCGAGACGGAATGCAGACCGAACACCTTGACGACCGCTTCAACCGCGCGCGGCATTTCTTCTTCCGTAAGGCCCGTCACATAAAAGCGGCCATAGCCCTTTTGCGTGACCGCGTTTGGGAACGCCTTCAGCGCACGCTTGATGGCTTTTAATTGCAGCGATTCAAAATGCGGCCTGTTCTGGCCTTTCAGGTGTATTTCTCCATATCGAACCAATAATATCATACTCTTTCTCCAGCCTGACATCAGTCACTTATTTTCTCATAAATTTCCGCAAAACAGCGGTATTTTTTGCGATTTCCCGTGCGGCAACGCATACTTCCTCCTTCGTATTGAAGGGCGAAAAGCTGATGCGCACAGCACCCGCCGCTTCCTCCTGCGAAAGCCCGAGCGCCGCGGCAATACGGCTCTTTCCTTTTTTGGAAGAGCACGCCGAGCCGGTCGATATATAGATCCCCGCCGCCTCCAGCGTGTGGAGAAGGGTCTCCCCGTTTACGCCCAGTACGGAAATATTCACAATATGTGCGCACGCATCCTCCTCATTTTCCGGCGACAGCACCGCCACGTCCGGAATATTTGAACATTCGTTCAAAAAAGCATCCCTCAGAATACGCATATATCCCGGGTCGACCCTTTTTTCAAAATATTCCGCCGCCGCCGCAAAAGACAGTATCCCAAGCGTATTCTGCGTTCCCGACCGCAAGCCGTTTTCCTGTCCGCCGCCGAGGATATAGGGCTTTATGGGCGTATGATCCTTATAAAAAACAGCGCCCGTTCCCTTATGCGCGTGCAGCTTATGCGCGCTGACCGTATAATAGTCGATATTCGACGTGTTTTGCAGGTGTTCCTTGCAAAAAGCCTGCACCCCGTCCGCATGGAACAGCGCCTGCGGATTTCTGGCTTTTACAAGCGCCGCAATCCGTTCTACGTCGTTTTTCGCCCCGGTCTCATTGTTTACGTGCATAACGCTGACAAGCGCGGTATTTTCGTTCACCGCCCCCGCGACCGCTTCCGGCGATACCACGCCGTTCTTGTTCGTTTGAACGAATGTGACGCCGCAGCCTACGCTTTGCAAAAATTTAAAGCTTTCCTCTACGCATGGATGCTCCGCCCCGGCGCACACATAATGCATATTTTTTTTCTGCTTTGCGCCGCGCAGGATGACCGTATTCGCGCTCTCCGATCCGCAGCTTGTAAAAAAACATTTATGGCCCTGTCCGCCGAAGGCATGCAGCAAGGTCTCTTTGGCCCCGTCGATTTGTTTCTGCACGCGCGTTGCGCACGCATACAGCGCGGAAGGATTCTGCCACGCCTCTTCGGCATAGGCCGCATAAACTTCCTTTAGTTCCGCGAGCGGCCTCGTAGTCGCCGCGTTATCCAGATAAATTTCCCGCATATCAAATAGCCTGCTATATCCATTCAAATTTTCGGGCCCTCCGGCCCATTACAAAATATTATAGCACACTTGCGCCCCAAATTCTTCACTGTTTCAGCTGAAAAATCCATGGACTGCAAGGCCCCTTTGCATGAAAAAACAAAAGGCACGGTTTCCCGCGCCTTGCTGTGTTTTACATTTTTAAAGCCGGCCGCCGTGCGTCAGCCAAGGTTGTTCATATCCGCAAGCGTAAACTCTACCGAATATTCCCGGCCCTCCCGCCATACCTTCGCAGCGATCTTTTCCCCGACCTCTTTCTGCGACAATACGGGCATGTCCGCACCTGTCGTCAAGTCTACGCCGTCGATCTCCATAATTACGTCATTCTGCTGCAAGCCCGCCTGGTCCGCAGGGCCGCCCGTCGTAACATCTGCTACAAGCGCGCCGCGCGGCGTATCCCACAGCTTCGCATCCACATCGGAAATCAGGCTGTAGGTGATGCCGATTCCCGCGCGCGGGATACTGCCGTTTTCGATCAGCTGTTGGGCCGTATCGACCGCCTTATTGATCGGTATCGCATATCCAACGCCCTCAGAGGTAAGCAGGTTTCCGTTCGCGTCGATTCCGGAATAATATTTTTTAGCCGTATTGACGCCGATCACCTCACCGTTTTCGCCGACAAGCGGTCCGCCGGAATTGCCCGCATTGATTGCAGCGTCCGTCTGGATCATCTGCATTTTGTTTCCGTCGAGCGAAATCTCCTGCTGCGCAATGCTCACATGCCCGACCGTAACAGAATTATTGAAGGTCTCGCCGCGGATGTTACCGATCGCTACCGCAAGCTCACCCGCCTTCACGGAATCGCTGTCGCCGATCGGCACCGCCTTGATCCCAAGGTTTTCCACCTTGATAACCGCGATATCCGTCGTAGCGTCGCCGCCGACCTTTTCCGCGATATGCTCTTCCCCGTCCGGCGTCGTCACCTTAATGAGGTTGCCATTCGCAACGACGTGGTTGTTGGTAAGGATATAGCCCTCCGCTTCGGAAATAACGAAGCCCGTTCCTGCGTCAAGCGCCTGCTCCACAGGCTCCTGCCCGGAGACAAGCTGTTTATTGTAGGCCGTGATCCCTACCACGCTGCCCGAAATATTTTCCGCGATTTCTACCGCCGGGTTCTGTACGTTTTGGATCGACTGCGCTTCGCCTCCAAGAGACGGCGTTTCACCGGTTCCCTGCTCCTGCGTTTGTTCTTCCCGGGTGGGGAGCTGCTGCGCGGGGAGGGCGGCCTGTCCGCCGGCCGCCGGCATGATAACAAATGCCGTTAAAAGGCCGCCTGCAACCACACCGGCAACCGCCGACACGAATGCCTTGGGAAATTTCCGTTTCTTTTTCGGCGGCTTCGGCGCTTCGCCTTGTTGTCCGTCCATATTCGGCTGCTGCATATCCGGCTGCGGGGCCGGCTGGTAGCCGTATGGCGGCGTTTGCTGCGTACCCGGCTGGTTCGGCTGGTTATTTTGCCCGCTGAAATGATTCGGCCGGCCTTCCTGCCCGCCAAAATTGTTGAATCCATTTTCGTTCATGAGCGTTCTATCCTCCCTGTGAAATTACCATTAGAAATAATACCGAATGATTTGTTCGATCTTTATTCATTATGGTACGCGAATTATGTGAAAAATATATGAACAAATTTTGAAAAAACATCAAAACCTCGCTTTTCGCACCAAATACCATCATATCATAATTTTTACGGTTTTTATACAGACAAAAGCCCTCGTTATGAGGGCTTTTGTCTGGAAAGCTATTTTCCGTGTTATGATGAGAGAGTGTTATGAGCCGTGTTGTCTTTCGTAGGAGGAAAGCGCCGCCCGCTCATTCCACAAACTGTTTTTTTACAAACCGCAGCGCTTCCCGGATGTCCTCGTCCATCTGCTCCACGCTCGCCCCTTCCGACAGGTCCCGCCATACCTTGATATCGCTTCCTACCGTCCCGCCCATCTTCACGAACGGCTCCATCACCACCGCCCCATCGTACCCGGCCTCCCGCAGCGCCGCGCCCATTTCCGCCCACGGCATGTGCCCTTTCCCCGGCACCTTACGGTTCCCTTCCCCAATGTGGAAATGCCCCAGGCTGTTCCCCGTCCTGCGGATCGCCTCCCCGAGCCCGTCTTCCTCGATGTTCATATGGAAGCTGTCCAGCATTACCTTTGCATTCTCTTTCCCGATCTCTTTTACGAACTCCACCGCCTCTTCCGCGCTGTTGATGATGTATTGCTCGAAGCGGTTCACCGTTTCCATCGCCAGCACGATGTCAAGGCTCTCCGCCGTATCCGCAGCCTCCCGCATGCTCCTCACCGCAGCCTCCCGCGCGCGCTCCTTATCCACCGGCTGATTGTAATCGCACGGCCAGTAGGCATAGATGATCCCTCCTAAGATATGCGAATCCACCTTGTACATCGCGTCCATGATGCGCTTCAAATACTCTACCCCCGCCCGGCGGACTCCCTCGTCCGCCGACGCGGTGTTATACTGCGGCGGAAGGCCGATACAGGCGGTGATTTCGACCCCGTTTTCCTGCGCCGCACGTTTGATATCGAAAAGCTCTGCGTCCGTTCTCTGCGCAAGGCCCCCCGCCGCCACCTCGAGGACGTCGAACCCCAGCCCCGCCGCCTTTTCGCAGTAGGATGCGTAATCTGCGTCCCACTCCCGTTCCCAATATGCGAAATATGTACCGAATTTCATTCCTCTTCTCCTTACTGCGCCGTTACGTTCAGGATTACCTTCTGTACGTCGTCCTTATGTTCTTCGATGTATTGATACGCCTCCGCTGTTTGCTCCAGAGGGAACTCTTTGCTGATAAGGGCCTTCAGGTCCACCTTCCCGCCGCGTACAAGCCCAATCGCCTCAAGGTAGTCTTCCTCTGTATACATCAGCGTTCCGACCAGGGAATATTCCCGATCCTGCACGTTCGCCAGATTGACTGCCGCACGGTTCCCATACACACCCACGATGACGATATTGATCCCTTTTCTCACAATATCCAGGGCTTGGTTAAGCGCCTTTTCGTTCGCGCTGCATTCGTAGACCACATCCGCCCCGTCTTCGCCAAATTTCTCGCGCATCACCTGCGCGGCATCTTCATTTTTAATGTTCACAGGATAGTCGAGCCCGCACTTCTTAGCCATTTCAAGCTTATAATCCGATACATCCGTAACCATGACGGCGGCGGCTCCAAGGCCTTTTGCACTCTGCGCGACCACATTTCCGATGGTCCCTGCCCCTATGACCCAGACCTTTTTTCCTTTCACGCCGCTGACCCCGCGTTTTACCGCATGTACGCCCACCGCGAGCGGCTCTATGATGGTACCTTCGCCATATCCGGTATGGTCCGGTATTTTATAGACCAGCTCTTTTTCTACCGCATAATACTCCGAGCTTGCCCCGGTATCCTGACAGCCCCATACTTCCAGCTTCTTGCACACATTGTACCTTCCTTCCCGGCACAGGCTGCATTCGCCGCAAATTTTTTGCGGGCGGTAGATCACACGGTCGCCCGGCTGGATATTCTCAACTTTTTTGCCTGTTTTTACGACTTCGCCCGTCGCCTCATGTCCCAACACGACCGGGCACGTGATGAATGGGTGCTCGCCATAGTATGCGTGGATATCCGATCCGCAGATTCCGACCGCGCGCACCCGGATCAGCACCTGTGTTTCCGTGATTTCAGGCACGGGCACTTCCCGCACTTCAAACTGTTTCGGCGCAGTCAATACTACTTGTCTCATTTTCTGTATCCCCTCTCATTTTTATCCGAAGGCTCCCCGCTGTTCGGGAAGCCTTCGGACCGACGACAATCCGTCTTGGTTTTATTGATTCTCCGCTTTCAGCTCCGGGATGGACTGTGGAAACTGGAATTCCTGCGTCTTATAAAATCCGATGCTTTCGTCATACATTTCGTCTACATTTTCCTTACTGATAACGCCGGGGGTAAACAGGGATTCAAGCGGAAGGTCGGAACAGTCTTTGCCTTCCTCGAAAATCGCGTGGATAAAATCGATCGCCCATTCGCCCTGCTCGATGCCGGAATTGAGGCCTGTGCACAGAAGGTCGCCGCTTTTGATAAGGTCGAGGCCCTCGCGCGTGCCGTCCGCAACCGAACCGATCTTTACCTGGTCTTTCATATTTGCGGAAGTAAGCGCTTTAAGGGCGCCTGCCGCCATAAAGTCGTTTTCAGAGATCATCAGGTTCATACCCGCGTTTGCCGTGCAAAGGTCTTCTGCCGCCGCGAGGCCGCCTTCGATCGTCCAGTCGCCGGTTCCGTAGCCCGTTACCTGGAAGCCGGCTTCGTCGCTGCCGCCTTTGCCGTTCGATTTGATTTCTTCAAACAGGTTATAGCCGGCCAGCCACGCATCTTCATCTGAAGCGTAGGGCGTTCCCTTTGCTTCCATCCTTTGCTTTAAAATACCGGATACCGCGCCGCACAGGCGGCTTTCCGTACAGGAGCTTCCCATAACGCCGACGATCATCGTTGCGCTGATCTCTTCGTCCGCCGCGAACTGTTCCGCCATATACTGCCCCGTCAGGTAGCCGTTCATGAACGTATTGGAGCAAAGCGTGGTGAGAGCCGCGCAGTTTTCCGGAACCGCGCCGACACAGAGCACCGGGATGCCAGCCTCCACCGCGCGGTTGATATCCGCTACCGGAGCGCTGGAGTTGACCGGATCGACAACGATGATATCAACGCCCTGCGTAATAAACGTATCGATGTGCTGGCTCTGCGTCTGCGGATCGTCTTCCGCGATCAGGAATTCGAGCTCATAGCCATATTCCTTTGCTTTTTCTTCCGCACTGTTCTTGACTGCGATAAACCAATCGCTGGACTGGTTAATTTCGGTCCAGCCAATTTTGAGCGTTCCTTCCGCCGCGGGCTCTTTGGGCCATGCCTTATCGAGATCCGCACGGTCTTCCACATACGGGTTGACGATGCCCGCGAGGGAAAGCTTAGGCATAAGCTGGTAGATTTCATGCACCTCGCCCGCCGCAGCCTCGGTTGAAGCGGATGCGGGGGCCGATTCCTCGCCGCTTGCTTCCGTGCTTGCTTGCGCTTCAGTGGATGCGGAAGCCGATTCCGTCGCCGTTGTTTCAGCCGGCGTGCACGCCGTGAACAGGAGCAGCGCTATCACCACAACCGCCAGAAGAGAATACCATTTTTTCTTTTTCATTTCTTTTCCTCCATTTATTTTTATTCTTCGTAAAGAAATGTTTAATCCTGATTTTTAGTGCTGACACTCTGCACGAATACAGAGGCAAGGATGATGATCCCTTTCACGATCTGCTGCGGATAGGCCGGAACGCTTAAGAGGTTCATGATGTTCGTGATGAGCGCGAGAATCAGCACACCGATGATCGTTCCGCCCACGGAGCCGCGTCCGCCCGAGAGGCTCGCGCCGCCGATCACGCAGGCCGCGATCGCGTCAAGCTCATAGCCCTCTCCGGAGATTGGGGTGCCCGTCCCGGAGCGGCATGTCATGACAATGCCCGCGAGCGCGCACATGAGTCCGCTGATTGCATAGACCGCAAATTTATATTTTTTGGCGTTGATGCCCGCAAGGGTGACCGCATCCTGATTGGAGCCCGTTGCGATCACGAGCCGTCCAAACACCGTATATTTGGAAAGCAGCCAGAACACGGCCAGCACCGCGGCGCCGAGAATGACCGGCCACGGAACGACGCCCACGCCTTTGCTTCCGAAGTCCAGCAGCGCCTGCGCGCCCGTTCCCTCCGGCCAGCGGATCGGCTGCCCGTTGGTAACCAGATAGGCGATGCCGCGGCCGATCGTCATCATCGCCAGCGTTACGATAAAGGCCGGCATCCGCAAAAAAGCGATGAATGCGCCGTTGACCGCCCCAAGCGCGAGGCCGATGACAAGCGTCAGGGCAATTCCCATAAAGATTCCAAAGCCTGTCGTCCAGTTCCAGGATACGATACTGACGGAAATCATCATGCCTGCAACGGCCGCAATAGAGCCGACCGACAAGTCGATCCCGCCTGTGAGGACCACGAGGAGCATTCCCATCGCAATCAGCATGATCGGCGTATTTTGCCGGAGAAGGTTAAAGATGTTCTGTGTGCTCAGGAATACCGGAGACAGGATCGCCGAGATGATGATAAGCGCCGCCAAAATCAATATGGCGTTATACTTAATCAGGAATTCCTTCACAGTCAGTTTCTTCTTGATTTGCATCATTTCCGTATTGCCCGTTGTGTTCATATATTTTCTACCCCCATTGACAGTTTAATCAGATTTTCTTCGCTGATCTCATTTTTATTGAGCTCTCCCATGACCTTTCCTTCCCTCATCACGAGGACCCGGTCGCTCATCCCGATAATTTCGGGCATTTCCGACGAGATCATGATGATGCTCGCGCCTTCCTCGGCCAGCTGGTTGATGATCCGGTAGATTTCGACCTTGGCGCCTACGTCCACGCCCCGGGTGGGTTCGTCAAAAATCAATATCTTACAGTTGCTTCCGAGCCACTTGGCGAGCGCCACCTTTTGCTGGTTGCCCCCCGAAAGGCTGGAAGCATCGTTCTCAATACTTCCGATCTTGATCCTGAGCTTATCGACGAGATCGTCGATCACCTCGTCTTCTTTTTTCTTGTTGATCCATCCGAATGCCCCGGACAGCTCTTTCAGGCTCGCAAGCGTCATATTTACGCGGATCGGCTGATTGATGAGCACTCCGTGCTTTTTCCTATCCTCGGGCAGCATCCCGATCCCGAGCGATACCGCTTTTTTTGACGAAGTGATCTGGACGGGCGTTCCGCCGAGGATGACGCTCCCGGAGTCTTTCTTATCCGCTCCGAACACCGCACGCAGCGTTTCTGTCCGCCCTGCGCCGACGAGGCCGTTGATTCCGAGGACTTCCCCTTCCCTTACTTCAAAGGAAACGTCCTGCACTTTTTTCCCGCAGCAAAGATGTTCCACCTTCATCGTAACGCCGCCGATCCTGGCGTTCCTTGGCGGGAACATCTCGGTGAGGTCGCGGCCGACCATCATTTTTACCAGCTGTTCCTCCGTAATATCCTTGGTGGTCACAGTGTCCACGTTTTTCCCGTCCTTCAGGACGGTGATCTTGTCGCACACCGCAAAAATCTCGCTGAGGCGGTGGGAAATATAAATGATACAGACGCCCTGTTCTTTTAAAGTCTCGATGATCTTGAAGAGCTGTTTTTCTTCGCTCGACGCAAGCACCGCCGTCGGTTCGTCGAACACCAGCACGCTGGAATTGCGTGAGAGCGCTTTGCTGATCTCCACCACCTGCTGGTAAGCAACGGAAAGGTTCTCGACCTTTTCACGTACGTCGATATGCCCAAAGCCAAGCCAGTCCAGTATCTTCCGGGCCTGCCGGTTCAGCTGGTTCCAGTCGATTACCGGTTTCCCTTCGCCCAGGTTGTCGATCAGTATATTCTCCGCGACAGTTAGATGCGGCGCCAGTGCGAATTCCTGATAGATAACGGAAATCCCGGCATCGCGCCCGTCCTTTGTGCTGCTGATCTCCTTTTTTTCCCCGCCTATCCTGATTTCCCCGTGGTCACGCGAATATGCGCCCGCGAGTATTTTCATCAGGGTCGATTTTCCCGCCCCGTTTTCTCCCATCAGCGCATGCACCTCTCCGCGGTCCGCACAGAAATCCACATGCTCCAGGGCGGCGATCCCGCCAAAACTTTTGCATATATCAGTCATTTCAACTTCATGCGTATATGCCATATTTACACCTCTTTATTCATTTTGTTTTCGGCAATTTTAATTTGTGGAATTTGATTAAGTGCATTATACTAAGTATCCGCACACGGACAAAGGAGCGCCGGGTCAGAAAAAGGGGGGATATCTCCCGTACTTTTCCGCGGGGCCACGGAGCTTCGGTCCATAAATGAGATGGATTTTTTCTCCCTTTCGGGCTTCCATCTGGAATCAGACCCCCCGAATCCATAATTAGACCCCTACTTTTCCCCGGGGGATATCAGTTATAATGGGACGAAGAAAACATTACTTTTCGCGTCTTTTTGAAAGCCATATGTATTTCCGGTTTGTCTAATAGAATGCCCGCTTGCCGCAGAATTTTTGAAGGAGGTCTTCCGCTTGAAAACTGAATTGCTTCGCGTTGAGTTTTTATGCAAATTTTTTCACCAGGATATGATCCTCGACCATGTTACATTCAATGTGTTTGAAGGCGAAACGCTCGCAATCCTCGGCGCGAACGGCGCGGGAAAGACGCCGCTCGTGAGAATCCTCGGCGGGATCCTTCAAAAGGATACGGGCGAGCTTTTTTTCCGTGAAGAGCCTCTTTTCGACTATTCGCTCGAAAAAGCGCAGGCCCTCGGCATTCATATCGTGCAGCATTGCGGACGGATCGCCGATTCCCTTACGGTCGCCGAAAATATATGTATCCCCGCACGGCCCCGGGGCTGGATCAACCACCGTAAAATTGCCGCCCGGGCAAAAGCGCTGATGGGGCTTGTCGGCCTTGCGCGAAGCCCCTATGCACTGACCGGGGACCTGTGCGCTTCTGAAAAATCGCTCGTTGAGCTGGCGGCGGTTTTGAATCTTGGGCCGCGCCTGTTGATTTTTGACGAACCGCCCCTGCCTTATTCCGGTTCTCTGGGCCAAAAAATCCTTAATGTGATCGCCCACCTGAAGGCAAAGGGCTCTTCCGTCATCTATGTTACGGATAACATCCGAGACGCTCTGCAGGTCGCCGACAGGATCCTTGTGCTGCGCGACGGGATCGCCGCGGGGATTTTTGACAGGCAGAGCCCTTATTTTAATCCCCGGGACCTTTTGACCGTAATGGCAGGCAAAGGCGGAGGAACGCAGGCATACGAACCCGCGCGCCGGGACGACGTGATTATGGAGGTCAGGGACCTTTCCTGCCGCGTCCTCCATGATATCAATTTTCATATTTACCGCGGCGAGATCCTTGGCATCGTGGGGCCAATGGATTCCAACAAAAGCATGCTGCTCCAACTGCTTTACGGATTTGTCCGCAGGACCAGGGGAACCATCCTGATCGACGGTGAGGCCGTCCATATCCGTTCTCCCAAAGACGCCGTACGGCTGGGCATTTCTTACTTTACTTCGATGAAGGAAAAATCACACCTGTTGCCCGGTCTGACCGTAATGGAAAACATTACCCTTGCCGCGGCAAGGCGCGTCAGCAGCCTGGGGTGGATCAAACCGCACATCGAAAAGCATTATGCCGCAAGCCTGCTGGAGGCGTTCTCCATCCCCCCTTCCCTGCTTTCCGTCGTGACCGGCAGGCTGAGCAGCGGACTGCGCCAGAAGATACAGTTTATCCAGTGCCTGGCCGCAAAGCCGCGCATCATGCTTCTCTATGAGCCGACCAACGGGATCGATTTGGAAACGAAAAAGGAAATCCGCGAAGGGATCAAGCGGATGGCAGCCGAGGGCTGTACATTCGTCGTCGTATCCTCCAACATGCAGGAAAGCCTCGGAATATGCGACCGCTTCCTGGTACTGAGCGGAGGAGCGATCAAGGGTGAGCTTTCAAAGCCCGAAGCGGAACAGAGCAAGATCATCGAATTGATGCAAAAATAAGCAAAGGAGCACATAAATGATAAAAACAATCATTGTGGACGACGAGGTTTGGGTATGCAAACTGATTTGCAATATTGTGGATTGGGGGAGTTACGGCTATGAAGTTGTAAGACAGGTATACAGCGGAACGGAGGCTCTCGAGGTGATCGCCGCGGAAAAGCCGGACCTCGTGTTTACCGACATCCGTATGCCCGGTATCGACGGCCTGAGCCTGATACGCGAGGCCGGGAAGATCAATCCAGGCACCAAATTCGTAATCATCAGCGGATACAGTGATTTTGAATACGCCAAAACCGCAATCGACCTCAATGTGCTCGGTTACCTTTTAAAACCGGTGGAACCGGAGGACCTTTCTTCCCTGCTTATGCGCCTGGAAGACGGTGTTTTCGGCAGCGCGGCGGAGAATTCCAATTCCCTTCACGAGGAGCTGAAAAAAAGCAAGCGGCAGTTCCGTGAGCAATTCATGTACAATTTCCTGATGGTCAACCCCCAGCCCGCTTATTTTTCTCTCGAACAGTTCAACAGGGAATCGGGGCTTGCCTGCCGCGAGGGGTGTTTCCAGGTATTCCAGATGATGCTGGACGAAAAAAACGGGGCCGCGCCCACTGCAAGTTCCGCCATTTTCCAGGCAATCACGGAATATTGCTACCGTCTTTTAAAACCATGCTGCTTTGACGTATGCGTGATCCGGGTCAATCTTTCCGCCGTATGCGCCGTCAATTTCTCTCCGGCGGACGAAAGCAGGATCCGCGTCACGATGGAAGAGGTCTTCCATCAATGCCGCAACTATATCCCGGATATTTCGCGCTACAGCGTAACGCTTGGCGTGGGCGGCGCAGCGCGCTGCTTTTCCGGGCTTTCCGAATCCTTCCACTCCGCGCAGGACGCGGTGCGGGCGCGGATGATCCTCGGAACGGACCGCATCATCAGCCTCGGCGGGCAGGCGGCATCCCCGGAAATCAAGGAATTGTTCCCGCCGAGCTATAAAAACCTGATCCTGCGTTACCTCAACCATACCTGCGAATACAGCGCGCCGCAGGCGACGGCGCTCATCTTTGAAAAGTTCGACAAAAACAAACTGACGGACAACCCGGGCATGCTCTTCCGCTTCGCCCTCGAATTTATCGACTCCCTCTATGCCGCCCTTGCGGGCTGCGGTGTGTCTCTTGCCGGGATGCAGCCGCAGGAAGCGGCAAAGCAAAAAATAGAGTCCCTGAACTCGATCGGGCAATTGAAACAATACCTGACGGAATTGCTTGAAGCGGGCCGCCAGCTGTGCGATTCGCAAAAAAACAAAACAGTATCCACCATCGAGATCCTCAAAAATTATATCGGGGAACATTTTAACGAAGACATCAGCCTAAGCGATCTTTCCTCACAGGTATACCTCAACCCCAAATATATCAGCGAATTGTTCAAAAAGGAAACGGGCGTCAATTTCAGCGACTACCTCTCCGCCGTACGTATCGAAAAGGCTAAGGGTTACCTGATCGATCCGCGCTGCCGTATCAGCGAGATCGCTTCTCGGGTCGGTTACAGCGACATCAAATATTTCAGCAAGCTGTTCAAGAAGATCGTTGGGGTGACTCCTTCCGAATTCAGGAAGCTGCATTGCTAATTAAGGAGCGCACATGCCGAAATTATTTACTTCATTTAAAAAGCGCATAGACAAAATTGTTTTAAGAATGAACAATCACAAAATCGGGACGGGACTTACCATCCTGCTGACCGCCTGCGCCGCAATTTTCGTCGCCCTGCCCGTCGCATATACGCTTTATTCCTCTGAACTCCTGCACAACCAGCGGCTGGCCCTCGGCCGGGCCGAGGCCAACCTTGCCTTTCAGGAGCTTGACTTTGTGTGGGGAGGCCTTCCGCCGGAGGACGGATTCAACGACTATTCCGGGCACCTGGTCCTCGTGGACCAGGCGGGGGACGTTATTTTTTCCACTGTGCCGGGTCCGGAAAAACAGGCCGTGCGGCCGGACGCGAAAGAAGACAGCATCGTCTTCACCCATTCCCTTGCAAGCGGTATGACCGCTTATTACTTGTATCCTTCCTACCGCATGGATACGGTAGCGGCGGTGTGGATCAGTATTGCCTATGTCGCTGTTTTTATCTGTATCCTTTTCATTATCAAGCGCAAAATGTACGACCCGATCACAAAGGTGGAGCGCATCCTTCACGGCGTGATCGAAGGGGAAACCGATTTTACATTTGACGCCGCCAAAAGAAGCGACCTGTTCTCCCCGATCTTTTCCGACCTGCACGCCTTGTTTGAAAACATGAAGGCCCTGACCCTGCGCGAATCGAACGCCCAGCTAATGAAAAAGCAGGCGGAGCTCGACGCCCTCCAAAGCCAGATTAACCCGCATTTCCTATATAATACCCTGGAGGCGATCCGCGGGCAGGCAATCGAGTATGGGCTGCAGGATATCGAGATGATGACCCGTTCGCTTTCCAAGCTCTTCCGTTACAGTATCAGCAACCATAACACGCTGGTGACGCTGAGAGAGGAGCTTGACAATGTGGATAATTATTTATATATCCAGCATCTTCGCTTCAACAACAAATTTACAAAAATCAGCCGTATCGACGAAGACGCCCTCGATTATATGGTCCCCAAGCTGATTATCCAGCCGATCGTGGAAAACGCGATCTATCACGGGCTCGAGATGAAGATCGGCCAGGGACAGATTATCATCAGCGCATACATCACTGAGACAAGACTGATTATCGATATCCAAGACGACGGACTTGGGATCAGCGAAGAAAGCCTGCGGAGGCTGAACGCTACCCTTTCGGAAGGAAACACACAGATCAAGCCGCATACGAAAGGCTCGTCCATCGGCCTGCGGAACGTGAACGCGCGCATCCGCCTGACCTTCGGCAAGGGTTACGGAATCAGCGTATACAGCACCGAAGGCGCAGGTACGGACGTCCAGCTGAAGCTTCCCCTGACTAAATAAACGAAGGCAGAAAAGCCCGGAAGAAAATTTTTCTTCCGGGCTTTTACGTATCGGCAAAATCAATCCGCTTTTTTGAGCGTAAACGTGAAGGTCGTTCCGTCCTGCGCGTTCGACGTTACCCATATCTTCTGGCCGTGTGCCTTGAGGATATTTTTGACGATAGAAAGGCCGATGCCCGTCCCCTCCTTTTCCCGCGTATGGGATTTGTCGATCTTGTAGAAGCGGTCAAAAATATAGGGGATGTCCTCTTCCGGGATCGCGTCGCCGGAATTGTTGATGCTCACCCACACGGAATCGCCGTGCATCTCGTTCGACACGCGCAGCCGTCCGCCCTCCGGCGCAAACTTGATAGCGTTTTCCATAATGTTATGCAGCACTTGGGTAAGGCGGTTCATATCCGCGAGGACATAGACCTTGCCGTCCTTAAGGTCTGCCTCCACTCCGAGGCCTTTCGCGTTTATTTTGCTTTCAAAGGAGACCAGCACGCGGCGTATGAGTTCGCCGATGTCTACATGCTCCACTTGCATGGGGAATTGCCCCGACTCGATCTTGGCGAGGTCGAGCATATCGGTAATCAGCAGGTTCAGGCGTTTGGATTCACCCAGCACGACTTCGAGGTAATGGCCGATCTCATCCTTGGGGATCGTACCGTCGAGCGCGGCCTGCACCAGTCCCTGTATAGATGTGAGCGGGCTTCTAAGCTCGTGGGACACGTTCGCAATCAGGCTTTCGCGCGACGCCTCATATTTTTTGAGATCCCGCGCCACGCTGTTGAACGTATCGGCCAGCTGTCCGATCTCATCCTTTGAACTGACCCGCAAATGAATGTCGAAATCCCCTTTTGCGAGCTGGCGTGCGCCGAGGGTAACGACGGAAAGCGGCCGCAGCATGCTTTTGGAGAAAATATAGGTCAGCACGATACCGAGCGCCGCAGATATCCCCGCCGCAAGCACGATCTGGCGGTACATGGCCATGAGAGACTGCTCCATCTCATAGATTTGTTTATGTACAAACACATAACCGACGATCTGACCGTCGCTCACGACGGGCGTGGCAACGGTGAGCACGGGTGTGTTGAACACATTATTCGCTTCAGTGATTTTGCGTACGGTATTTCCTTTATTCAATTCGGCGATCATATCGTCGTAATAGGTTTGGATTTCTTTCTGCGTGACGCTGGTGCGTCCGCTGGGGTCTTTCATCAGCCACCCTGCGAGGTCGCTGTTGATGATCCAGATGGCGTTGTTGTTCGCTTTTGCCTTGGCGGCGATCTGGTCGTTGAGCTGGTAATAGGACAAGGCCCCGTTGGCGTAGAGGTTGACCAGGTTTTCCACGTCGTCCGCGGTGGCGGTCATCTGCTGCTTACTGTCGTCGAGGTAGGCGTTACGGACCACCTGGCTCATCATGAGACCGGACAAAAGCAGGGCGATCATAATGATCGCCATGAAAAGCAGCATTATTTTACCAAAAATGGTTTTAATCATCCGTTTTCCCCGTCTCTTTGCTTCTTATGGGATTATTATACTCATTTTTTATGACAAAAGTGTAAATAAATATTAAATAAATCCCACGTATAGCGCCATACGGGGAGCCAACGCGGTAAATTCCGCTTCCCCGCTTCCGCGGGGCATACCCGGGGCAGGCACCTTTTGCCGGGAACGCAGGATCAAAATACAGGAAAGCCTCATCTGGCCGCCCGTGCATTATACCTCGAATTTATATCCCACGCCCCATACCGTTTTGATCTGCCACGGTTCGTCGTCTTTGAATTTCTCGCGCAGGCGTTTGATGTGTACGTCCACCGTGCGGGAATCGCCGAAGTATTCAAAGCCCCATACCTGCTCTAAAAGCTGGTCGCGCGTGAATACTTTATTGGGCCGGGACGCGAGGAAATACAGCAGCTCGATTTCCTTGGGAGGCATTTGTACCTCCCTGCCTTCGTAAATCACTTGGTAATTCTGCATATCAATCTTGAGGTTTGGATATTCGAGGATATCTGATTTATCTTCCTGTGTACTGCGCCGGATGACTGCCTTAACGCGCGCGACAAGCTCCTTCGGATCGAAGGGTTTTACGATGTAGTCGTCCGCGCCGAGCTCGAGCGCAAGCACCTTATCGAACGTTTCCCCTTTGGCCGTAAGCATGATAACCGGGACATTCGATTTTGCCCTGATCTGCTTGATCGTCTCGATTCCGTCCTGCACGGGCATCATGATGTCGAGGATCACAAGATCGTACTGTTTACCGAAAAACAGGTCGACGCCGATCGCGCCGTCCGCCGCTTCCGTGACCTCGTAGCCCTCCTTGCGCAAATACAGTTTGACAACCTCGCGGATGTTTTTATCGTCATCTATGACCAGAATGTTCTGCTTCATCAGTTTTTCTCCTTTTTATCCGAAACGGTTCCCCGTTTCATGAATGAATCTCCACTACTTTTATACCACTTTTGAGGAGCAATGCGCAAGTCACGCCGCAGCCTTCGCGCAGGACCCCCTCGAACGTTCCGTCGTAAATTCTCCCTGCCCCGCACGACGGACTCTTAGACTTGAGCCACACCTCATCTGCGCCGTTTTTCCGGACATATGCAAGAAATTTACGCGCGCCGTTCAGGAATTCCTGTGTAACGCATTTTCCCTCTTTATTATAAACACCGGCTCTGCCGCATAAAACGTCAAAACCGTCGCCCCCGCGTATTTCCGCCGGAGGGCGCGGTATTTTGAGGCCGCCCATCGCCTCCGGACAGGCGCATACGGCTTTTCCCTCGCGCACAAGCCGCATGACTTCACCGTTCGTCTTTGCGCTCCCGTCGTACCTGCATTTTTTCCCCGCAAGACACGCGCTCACTACGATCATTTCACATCTCCTTTTACAGGCAATACCGCCTCTGTTCCCGGCGCATGAGGATCACCTCAGCGTTACCACCGTGACGCCGATTCCGCCCTCGCCGTATTCTCCCAGCCGCTGCTTTGCAACATGAGGATGCGTGCGCAAATACTGCTGGACGCCGTTTCGTAGCGTACCCGTTCCCCGTCCGTGCACGATGCGCACCTCGGCATATCCCGCAAGGAACGCGTCGTCGAGATATTTATCCAGCACGATCAACGCGTCGTCCACTGCCTGTCCGTGCAGGTCAAGCTCCATCGGTACTGCCTTGCCGCGGTTCAAGGTAATATGCGGCACGTTCTCCCGGGCGCGCTTTGCTTCCGGTTCCTTTCCTGCCGCAAGCTCCGTATAATGCAGTTCCACCGTCATGATGCCTGCCTTGAGGCGCACCATTCCTTTCCCGTTCGGCGGCTCCTGGACTGTCGCGGGCGCGTCCATGGAAACGATCGTCACCGTATCGCCCGCATGGATATCTTCGGGCCGTAATGTTTTAACCTTCTTTTGCAGCTTCTTATGTTTTTCAATAGATTGCTTTTTATGGTCGAGCTTTTCGCGTACCTTCTGGACTGTTTTCGTCCGCTGCGACTCGTCTTGTTTTTTCAGCTTCCGCGTCTCCTTGATGACCTCTTCCGCCGTGTCTTTCGCACCGCTTATGATCTCGAGCGCTTTTTCATTTGCCTGTTCCAGCATTTTTTTACGCTTTTCGTTCAGACGCTGTGCTTCTTCCTCGGCACGGCGGCGCTGCTTTTTCGCTTCCTCGAGCGCCTGGTAGGCCTGATTCATCATCCGGTCTGCGCGTGACTGCGCCTTCTCTGCATTTTCGATCAGGCGGCTGTATTCCACATGCTCTTCGTCCATATACTGCCGCGCGCTTTGCAGGACATGCTTTGGAAGCCCCAGCTTCTGTGAAATAGACAATGCGTTGGAACGCCCGGCCACACCCATCAGCAGACGATAGGTCGGCGTAAGGGTGGCCGCGTCAAATTCCATACTGGCGTTTTCAAAACCCTCGCGCTCCCCGGCGAACACCTTCAGTTCGCCGATATGCGTCGTCGCGATTACAGTGCATCCCTTGCTGTCGAGTTCCGCAAGGATGGCCTGTGCAAGCGCGCTTCCCTCCTGCGGATCCGTGCCCGCGCCAAGCTCGTCCAGAAGCACAAGGGAATCCCCGTGCGCATGCTTCAAGGCAAAAATGATACTTTTCATATGCGCGGAGAAGGTCGAGAGCGATTGTTCAATGCTTTGCTCGTCCCCAATATCCGCAAAAATCCCATCGAAGACCGGCATCCGCACCGGCGGCTTTGCCGGCAGGAAGAAGCCGGACTGCGCCATTGCCGCAAACAGGCCGACAAGCTTCAGCGTAACCGTTTTCCCCCCCGTATTTGGACCGGTGACCACCAGTGCATGCACCCCGTTTTTCATATGCAGGGAAACAGGGACCACTTTTTTCGGATCAATCAGCGGGTGCCGTCCTTCGCTTAACTCAAGCGTTCCCTTTTCCGTAAATGTGACGGGGACCGCTTTCATTTCAAGCCCAAGCGCCGCTTTGGCAAAGAGCACGTCAAGCTCCGTCAGTATTTCAATATCCTCCCGCAGCTCCTTTTGGTATGGATACAGCATAGATGTGAGTTCCGCAAGGATACGCGAGACCTCGCGGGCTTCTTCGCCCTCCAGTTCGCGGATACGGTTGTTCGATTCGACGACGCATGCCGGCTCCACAAAGAGCGTTGCGCCTGACGCGCTTTTCTCATGGACAATGCCGGGGACGCTGCCCTTATATTCCGCTTTTACGGGCACCACAAACCGCCCGTTCCTTTGCGTGACGATCGTATCCTGCAAATATTTGGACTCGCTCTGCGAGCGGATCATCGATTGCAGCTTTTCACGGATCGATTCGTTCTCCTTGCGCATCGCCCGGCGGATGCGGGCAAGCTCCGGCGAAGCGTCGTCCGCGACTTCATCCTCCGACAAGATACAGTCCGATATCCGCTTTAAGGCCACGCCGTCATAGGTAAGGGCGCGCGCCATTTCGGGAATCAGCTTTGCATTTTCATCCTTGGCGGGCTTCGCAAGGGGACCGGCTGTTTTAGCGGCGCGGAACACCCCCGCCACGCGCAGCAGCTCGCCGCACGAAAGGGACGCCCCCGTTTTCAGCCGTTTGAGCTCCGCCTCGATATTCGAGAAGGCGCGAACGGGATAGCCCGGGCGCTTGTTGAGCAGCGTTTCCGCTTCCATGGTCTTTTCCATGGAGAGCCTGGCCGCCTCCCGCGTGCATTCCGGCAAAACCTTTTTTGCCGCTTCCGTTCCCGGCGCGGATACCGTCTTTTCCGCAAGGCGTTCCAGTATCCGATCAAATTCCAACGATTTCGGTAAGTTCATTTCATTTGCCATAACAGAGATATTATATCACACTTTTCCTTTTGAAAGCACAAAAAAGCGGGAACACTCCGCTCCCGCTTAAAGTCCGTTTACCGTTTGTTGAATGGAGTAGTACGGTTTGTTGTCCCCGCGCCCTTTTCAAGCCTCTCGACCTCTTTTTGCGTCCGCTCGAGCTCCTTTTTCGCCGCCGCGAGTTCGTCGCTTGTTTTCATATACTCGTCCGCGATATTAAGGGAGGTAAGCATTGCAAGCTGAATATTATTGAGGTCGGGGTTGGCCTTTTTGAGCTCAGTCAGCTTCTTATTGACATGAAGCGCAACCCGGTGGATATATTCCGCACTGTCCGTCCCGCAAATGGTGTATTCTTTGCCACCAATACTGACGACTGTTTTTGTTTTTTCCATGCCCTGCCCCCTTAACGTAATGCGCCCTGCGGCGCTTCGGGATTATCACAATAGCGCCCCGCCTTCGGCAAAATGCGCTTCCGGCGGAAAAACCGCTGATCCACCGTGGCCTGCCCAATCTCACCGGGTCTCCCATTACCTTCCCGGCAATCTTCTCTCCGGAGAGATATATTATAATTATACAACATGCCCTGTTTTTGCACAAGCCGCATTATTGGCGAAGCTGCGCGCCAAAATCCTTCTCCAGCACTTTCAGTATCTTTTTCATGACCGCATCCACTTCCTCGTCGCGCATCGTTCCCTCCGGGCTGCGCATCGTAATGGCATAGGCTACGCTCTTTTTGCCCGCACCGGTCTGCGCTCCGCTGAACACATCGAACAGCTCTACCTTTTCCACACGCTTGCCGCCCGCTTCCTTCATCGCCGCCATAAGGTCGCCCGCGCCGATATCCGTATCCACGATGACGGCAAGGTCGCGCGTTGCCGCCGGGAATTTGGGCAGCGCTTTGAATTTCGTTTCCGGCTTTGCCAGCGCATACAGTTTTTCCAGATCGACCTGCGCAATCACCGCGCGTTCCGGCATGCCGAACACCTTCATGGTATCCGGATGCACGCTGCCCATCACGCCGATTTTTTCTGCCCCCACAAAAATATCGGCCGAGATGCCCGGGTGCAGCCATGGTTCGTCCGCCCGCCCACAGCGGATCTCCGCACCCGCCGTTAATCTTACGATATTTTCGAGGATGCCCTTCATGTCAAAGAAATCCTTGCTTCCCGTCTGTGCCAGCACGATCATCGGCACTTCGTGCGGAAGCGGCTCCCCTTCCTGCGGGAAATAACCGCGCGATACCTCGAAGAGCTGCACGTTTTCGTTCTTCCGGTTCTGGTTCAGTGCTACGGCCGAGAGCATGTGCGGCACAAGCGTGGTGCGCATAAGCGAGGAATCGTCCCCCAGCGGATTGATAATCTTTACGCTTTCCGGCACATCTGCGCCGATCTTTGCATAATCCTGCGGGCCGGTGAACGAATAGGTCACACATTCAAGGAAGCCCATGTCCTTCAGGTAGTCCTTCAGGACATCTGTCTTTGCCTCGAACTCCGATACTCTCCCGCGGCGCAGGCTGGTCAGCGCATCTGTCTCCGGGATATTGTCGTAGCCGTAAATGCGCGCCACCTCTTCGGCAATATCGGCCGTACCATAGATATCGCTGCGGAACGCGGGAATGGTGCATACCAGCTCGTCGCCAATGATGCCCGTCTGGATAAACACGCGGTTCAAGTACTGCTGCATTTCCTTTGCCGGAATATCCGTTCCAAGCTTTGCATTGATACGCGCCGCGTTGACCTTGATTACCTTCTGCTTGAGGTCCTCATTCAGCACGTCGATCATGCCGTTTGCCACTTTGCCCGCCCCAAGCTCACTTACAAGCGTGAGCGCACGCTGCATGGCAAACATCGTCGTGACCGCATCCACTCCCTTGGAAAAGCGCATGGAGCTTTCCGTAGAAAGGCCCAGGCCGCGCGAGGTCTGGCGGATATTTCCATACATGAATTTGGCGGATTCAAATACGACCGTTTTCGTCTCGTCCGTAATTTCCGAATCGAGGCCGCCCATCACGCCCGCAACGCCGATCGGTCCTTCCTGATCGCAAATGAGCAGCATATTTTCCGTAAAGGTGCGCTCTTTATCGTCGAGCGTCTTCATTTTTTCGCCATTCTCCGCACGGCGGACGATGATCTCGCCGCCGCGGATTTTGGAGGCGTCGAACGCGTGCATCGGTTGTCCCGTTTCGAGCATGACAAAGTTTGTGATATCCACGATATTGTTGATCGGACGTATGCCCGCTTCGCGCAGGCGCAGCTTGATCCACTCGGGGGAAGGTTCGATCTTAACGTCCGTTACTGCCGCCGCAATGTAGCGCGTACACAGGTCCGGCGCCTTGATCTTGACACTGACCAGTTCCTCTGTTTTGGTTTCGTGTTCTTCGTATTTCACTTCCGGCAGGCGGAACGCCACCTGGTCGGCGGCGGACGCCTCGCGCGCCGTGCCGATCATCGAAAGGCAGTCGGGCCGGTTCGCGCCGACTTCAAAATCAATGACCGTCCCCGATAGGTGCAGCAGCTCGCGGATATCCATCCCCACCGCCGGCTCTCCTGCGAGGATCATGATACCGTTCACGCCTGCGCCCGGGTAGTCCTCTTCCTTTAAATTCAACTCCCCGCCCGAACACAGCATCCCAAACGATTCCACGCCCCGCAGCCTGCCCTTCTTGATCGGCCCCGCGGGAAGCATGGCCGGCGCTTTTGCAACCGGGACGCAGGCGCCTTCGAACACATTATCCGCGCCCGTAACGATTTGCAGGAGATCTTCGTCTCCCACGTCGATCATGCAAATCTGTAGCTTATCCGCATCCGGGTGCTTGGTGATCTTTTCGATCCTGCCAACTACCACGTTCCGGATATTCCCGCCAAGCTCGACAACCTCTTCCACGCCGTTTCCGGTCATAACCATTTTATCCGCCAATGTATACGGGTCTGATTTTACGTCTGCGTAATCGCAGATCCATCTATATGGTGCTAACATATACCTAATCCTCTTTCTATGGGTCTCGATACGGAAGCAGTCCGTGCGTTCCATATCGTCTCAAATCGATTCCCTACACTTAAACAAACTGCCCTAAAAACCGCGCGTCATTTTCGTACAACAGGCGGATATCCGTAATGCCATACTTTGTATTTGCCAGGCGGTCAATCCCGAGCCCAAAGGCAAATCCCGAATATTCATTTGCATCGAGGCCGCAGTTTTCAAGGACGACCGGATTCACAAGCCCGCATCCCAGAACCTCGATCATTCCCGCGCCCTTGCACGCGCCGCAGCCCTTGCCGCCGCACACCGTACACGTTACGTCCACCTCTGCGGACGGCTCGGTGAAGGGGAAAAAGCCGGGCCGGAATTTTGTCTTCACATGCTCGCCATAGAAATTGCGGATAAATGTGTTGATCGTCCCCTTAAGATCGGAAAAACGGATATTTTTATCTACAACGAGCCCTTCCATCTGCATAAAAACAGGCGAGTGCGTCGCATCTACATCGTCCGTCCGGAATACGCGGCCTGGGCACACCATGCGGATCGGCGGCTTTTGAGAAAGCATCGTGCGTACCTGTACCGGGGAAGTGTGCGTTCGCAGCACCACGTCCTCACTGACATAAAACGTATCCTGCATATCGCGGGCAGGATGGTTTTTGGGGATATTCAGCAGCTCGAAATTATATTCGTCAAGCTCTACCTCCGGTCCCTCGTTTACGTCAAAGCCCATACTGAGGAAGATATCCCGCACCTCGCGGTACACCTGCGTCAGCGGATGAAGAGCGCCAAGCGCCTGCTTTCTGCCGGGCAGCGTAATATCCACACGCTCCGCCGCCAGCTTTTCCGCGCTCTCTTCTTTAGAAATTTTCTCCATTGCCTGCGCCAGCGATTCTTCTACGGCCTTCCTTGCCACGTTGACCGCCTGCCCGAACGCCGGACGCTCTTCCTTTGGGAGCGTGCCCATTTGCTTCATCAGCATCGTGATCTCGCCTTTTTTACCGAGATACTTCACGCGAATGCCGTCAAGCTGTGCGCTCGACTGCGCCGAAGCCGTCTCGTCCTGCGCTTTTGCTACGATTTGCTCACATTCCATGTTTGTTTCCTCTCAAATTCAGAATACTATATAAATTGAATGATTTATCCTTTCAGTGCACGACGCACGTCATACATCATTATACCTGCCGCGACGCTTGCGTTCAAGCTTTCCGCCTGACCGTAAATGCGGATTTTGTAGAGTACGTCGCTTAAAACGGCCACCTCGTCCGATATCCCGCGCGCTTCATTGCCCACGACCACGCAGGCCGCCGTAATATCTTTGGGAAGCGCATCACCGCCCTGGAGCGAACCCGAGACGACCAGGACCCCCTCGTCTTTGAGCTCCGCGAGACGCTTTTTCAGGCCGCAAACTTCGATGGGCACATGAAAGGTGCTGCCCATGGCCGCACGCTGCGCCTTGGGGCCATAGAAATCCGCGCTGGTTTCCGAGATGAATACACCGTCCGCGCCCGCCGCATCCGCTGTGCGGATAATCGTACCCAGATTTTTAGGGTCGTTCACATCGTCCATCGCCACATAGAACTTTCCACTGAAATCGGGCAGGTTCTCCTGCTTTTTGAGGCAGGCAAGCTCTTTCGGCGGCGATTTTGTATCCGCAATTTGCTGTACTATTTCATATGGTACAGCTATTATTTTGGCATTATGCTGCTTCGCAAACCGCATAACAGCGCTGTTTTTATCCGAACTGACGATGCACTCGATCTCCTGTCCGGAGGAAATCGCCTCTTCGATGGTTTTCATGCCTTCGACGATATACAACCCCTGCTCATCCCGCGATTTTTTGCGTTTCAGGGACTTCAGCATCTTGACGTACTCATTGGAATGGCTCGTAATCTCTTTCACCACGCATTTCCTCCTGTTCCGAAATCAAATCCCATTAAAAGCCGCGCCCCACGACGGCAAGTCCCCGGCCGTGGGCCAGCACGGCAGCGGGCGCCGCTATAATCGCGCGGTAATAAAAGGGGGGATAGTACTTTAGCTTACTATCCCCATAACGCGCCTCTTTGTTTACGCCTGCACTTTTTTCTTTGCCGTTTCAGCAAGCTGCTTAAATGCAGGTTTGTCGTTGACAGCCATATCAGCCAGTACTTTTCTATTGAGATCGATCCCGTTTTGTCTGAGACCGTTCATAAACTGGGAATAGCTGATTCCGTTCTGCCGTGCTTCCGCATTGATCCGCACGATCCACAGCCGGCGCATGTCCCGCTTTTTGAGCTTGCGGCCGGTGTACGCATAGTGCATGGATTTCATAACCTGCTGTTTTGCGGATTTATATTGTTTGGATTTTGCTCCAAAATAACCTTTTGCGAGTTTAAATACTTTTCTGCGCTTTTTATGTGAGCTTACTGCCCTTTTTACTCTTGCCATTTCTAAAACCTCCTCGTTTCTTTCCGATTACTTATACGGGATCAGAACTCTTACGTTCTTCTGCTCTGCCGTGCTGATATAAGTACCCTTGCGGAGATTTCTCTTCCTCTTGGAGGATTTCTTATTCAATATGTGGCTTTTGTACGCTTTGGCTCTCTTAACTTTTCCCGATTTTGTGAGGCTGAATCTTTTTGCCGCGCCTCTGTGTGTCTTCATCTTAGGCATCTTGACGCCCTCCTTCTGTATAGAAACTTTTCGTTTGGCACTTTATTACTGCGCTTTTGGGGACAGGATCATAAACATACTCCGTCCTTCCATCTTCGCATTCTTTTCGACCGTGGCAACATCGCCGAGCATTTCAAGGAATAATGCCATCACCTGACGTCCCTGGTCCGTATGGGAAAGCTGACGGCCACGGAAACGGATGGAGATTTTTACTTTATCTCCCGCTTCCAAAAACTTTTTGACATTCTTGGCTTTGACTTCCATATCATGCTTGTCGATCGTGGCGGAAAGGCGCATTTCCTTTAAGGTGATAACCTTCTGGTTTTTCTTCGCTTCCTTCTGCCGTTTATTCTGTTCAAAGCGGTATTTGCCGTAATCCATGAGCTTGCACACGGGCGGCTTTGCCTTGGGCGAAATGTTGACAAGGTCAAGATCGGCCTCATCCGCCAGCTTCTGTGCTTCCCTCGAAGACATCACGCCAAGCTGGCTTCCATCTTCGGCAACTAACCTTACTTCCGGTTCTCTAATCTGCTCGTTGATGAGCGGTTCGTTTGCGATTGGTTTTCCCTCCTATCGTCGCAACCCGCCTTACTGGCGTTTGCTCCTCTTCCCCACAAACCCCACAGCCCTGCATAGCTTCAGTCGGCCGACCGCACTTCGGTTTTGCCTGCGCTCTTGGAACTTCACCTATTCGTTCGGGTTTTGCAGGGGTCCTTTTTCCCGGCTTTGTACTCCGGCGCCCCATTTGTCTTCTTATCCGCCAGTAAAAAAGCGGGCAGCATACGCTACCCGCAAAAATACCAACAAATACGCTATTTGCTCGTTATTTGACCATGCACACCCTTGCGTGCAGGTGAGAAGCGGGCAGCTTCTGCTTTGTTTTAGCTCTATTAATATACCACGCCTGTCCGTGCTGTGTCAAGCAATTTCTGGCAGTATGAACGGCTTTCCATGCCCGGCGGTCAGAAAATCACCTTGTCGCGGTCCTGCTGCACCGCCATCCCAAGAAAATCGTCCTGCGACATATTTCCGATCTCGCCTTCGCCGCGGCGGCGCACCGCAAAGGTTCCGTCCGCAATTTCCTTTTCCCCGGCAACCAGCATATAGGGAATACGTTCGTTCCTCGCTTCACGGATCTTGTAGCCGATCTTTTCCTGACGGTCGTCCACCGTAACGCGCAGGCCGGCGCTCCGGAGGCGCTGTGCGTATTCGTGGCAATAAGCCGCGGCCGCTTCCGTGATGTTTAAGAGCCGCACTTCCTCGCTCATCATCCACATCGGCAGCGCGCCCGCATATTTCTCAATCAGCATGGCAAGCGTACGCTCGTAACAGCCGATCGACGAACGGTGGATGATATACGGCGTTTTCTTCCGGCCGTCCTTATCCACATAAGTCATCTGGAACCGCTCCGCCAGCGAGAAATCGATTTGGATCGTAAAAAGAGTATCCTCCTTGCCGAACACATTTCTGAACTGGATATCGAGCTTTGGCCCATAAAACGCGGCCTCGCCTTCCTCTTCTGTATATTCGAGGCCGGTATGGTCGAGTATCTTTCTCATCGCGTCCTGTACGCGCTCCCATTCTTCCGCGTCGCCTACATATTTATCACGGTTGTTCGGATCCCACTTCGAGAAACGATAGGAAATATCATTTTCGATGCCAAGCACCTTCATATTATATTTAATCAGATCGAGGACGCCCATAAACTCGTCCTCAAGCTGTTCGGGCATACAGATGATGTGCCCTTCCGCAAGCGTGAACTGGCGCACCCGAATCAGGCCGTGCATTTCGCCCGACGCTTCGTTGCGGAATAATGTGGACGTCTCCCCATAGCGGATGGGAAGGTCTTTATACGAATGATGCTCCGCATTGTAGATCGTGTACTGGAACGGACAGGTCATCGGCCTCAACGCAAGTACTTCGTCGCCGCGTTCCTCGTCTCCCAGGATAAACATGCCGTCCTGATAGTGGTCCCAGTGTCCGGAAATCTTATAGAGGTCGCTTTTTGCCATGTATGGCGTTTTGGTCAGCACATAGCCGCGGCGTTCTTCTTCATCCTCTACAAAGCGCTGCAAAAGCTGGATCGTTTTCGCGCCCTTGGGCATCAAAAGCGGCAAGCCCTGACCCACAATTGGGCTGGTAGTGAAGTAATGGAGCTCGCGGCCAAGCTTGTTATGGTCTCGTTCTTCCGCCTCTTTTTGCTGCTTTAAATATGCGTCAAGCTCCTGTACGGACGGGAACGCGGTTCCATAAATGCGGTGCAGCATCTTGTTTTTTTCATTGCCGCGCCAATACGCCCCAGCCGTCCGCAGGAGCTTTGGGACCTTGACCTTGCCCGTGCTGACCGCATGCGGGCCTGCGCACAGGTCGGTAAAATCTCCCTGCCCGTAAAAGCTCAGCACCGCGTCCTCCGGGAGGTCCCCGATAAGTTCGACTTTATACGGCTCGTCTGCATCCTTCATCTTTTGGATCGCTTCCGCGCGCGGAAGGGTATATTTCTTGAGCGGTATATTCTCCGCCACGATCTTTTTCATTTCCTTTTCGATCTTGGCAAGGTCCTCGTTCGTGAACGGTTTTTCCGTATCAAAATCGTAATAGAAGCCGTTATCCGTCGCCGGTCCGATCGCAAGTTTTGCGTCCGGATACAGGCGTTTCACCGCCTGCGCGAGTACATGGGATGCCGTATGCCAAACTGCCTTCCTGCCTTCTTCGTCATCGAACGTCAGGATTTCGAGCGTCGTGCCGTCCGTCGGAACCGTGGTGAGTTCCGTTACCGTACCGTCCACTTTTGCCGCAACCGCGGTTTTGCCCAGTTTCTGACTCAGCTCTTTTGCAATCTCAAGAGCAGTCATTCCATCCTTGAATTCTTTGACGTTGCCGTCAGCCAGTTTGATTTTCATTGCCTTTCTGTCCTCTTTTTCTAATAATTATTATTCTTACATCTTACTTCCACCGGGGTGCTTTTGTCAATTTCGCGTTTCCAGGTTGACGCTGTTGTTGAGATACAGGAAATAGATGGATTTTTCCTTGTTCCAGTCCGGATTGTCCTTGATGATGTTGGCCACCGTCTTTTTAAGTGCGCGCGTCATTTCTATGATTCCCTCCTCGTGCAGCAGCGTGATGTCCGCATGGCGGCGGAACACATAACCCATTTCGCAGAGCAGGTCCGCTTTGATCTTCTTTGCCGTTTCCGCCGGGAACACCTCTTCGAGGCGGTGCAGCTGCGAATTTGCCGTCAGGCGGCCTTTATAATAGCGGATAAACGTCTCGAGCGCATCGATTTTGCTGCCGCGCTCGAGCTCGAACAAAATCATGCAGTAAAGGTGCCAATTGAAATCAACGTTCATCAGCTTCTGGATCGTCGTGCCCACCGTATCGATGAAGGGATCGCCCGTATTAAACTGATGCTCCAGCTGAAGCGATTCGCGAAAACTCAATTCCTCGCCGCTCATCGTCCCCGTGATATAGAACATTTCCGTCATGACGCGCCCGTAATCCTCCATCTGCGCAGCGTTATTGACGATAAAGATGTAATCCACGATGCTGTCGCAGCTGTCCTTGAACTGTACGACAAAGCCGAGGTCGTTTTTCATCTTCCGCGCTATGGTATCGTGGATCAGCTTGCTGATGATGTTCTGGATATTCTCCTTGCGGTAATGCAGCTTGGAGCTGTTGTCGCGTTTATAACGCTTATAGAGCACATGCAGCTGGTGGTCGACGAGGTTCAGGTTTTCCTTAATTGACACCATGTTCTCGATCACCTGCTGCTCCACCATAAAATAAGATGGGTTTTTGTAGATGATCTTATGCTCGATATCGCCCCAGAACATGTTGACCATAGACTTGATCTGCACCTCGAAATTGACGCGGATTTCTTCTTCCTCTCCCTTGTGGTCTTCATAGCGTGCGTCGATCTTATAGATGTCAAAGCCATTTTTCTGCTTGGCGGGCTGCTTTTCATTCAGCTTGAAGCGCATCTTGGGGAATTTTTCATTGTAATAAAAAATCTGGTCGTCCGTCTTGTTGAAAAGCTTGAGCATCAGCGAATAAACATAGGCCTCGTCGTCGTTGAATTTGCATTCGACGCGCAGGCCGATGATATCCTGGATATTGGCGACGATCTCCTCTTTTGTGGTGTGCAGCCGGTAATAGCTGTTGCGGATCAGTTTTTCACGCACGCTTTCCGGCTCTTTCACGCGGTAGGAAACGTTCAGCGTATATTCCGAATTTTTACACACGACTTCCTCCATCATGTGCTTTAAGTCGTGCGCAATATTCTTGTACTTGTATTGGATGGTCTCGTAATAACCGACCACTCCGTCCACATATTTAAAAATATCCATAGCTTACCCCTTTATCATAGAGCGTAAGAACCTCCGTGCCGCACACGGATACGCCTATTTTTTTATTTTTGTCAGGCAGTCTTTCAGGAGCGTCACCTGGAACCTGCTGTTCATCAGGTGCAGGAGAATGCGCTGGAAGGTTTCGTCCACCCGGCCTGAAACGACCACATCCATTTCAAGGTTGTGCGCAAGCCTGCCGTACGCTTCATTTACGCCGCCATCGCCCTCGGGCGCAAAGCGGTTGTACCGGGATATGGGCGTGTTGACCGTTTTTTTGATATCTTCGTAAAACGTATCCGCAAGGGCTCCGTCCGTCACGTAAAGCACATCCTGCTCCGGATGCGCGTTGATATAGCCGACCGTGGAACTCAGGACGCGCTCTTCCTCCACGCGCCCGATATGGATATGCGTGACCGGCTTCCTGCAGGAATATTCGTCCTTCAGGGACGCTGCCAGCGCGCGTTTGTGCATAGAGCAGGCATACGCCGCTTCGAGTTTTTCGCGCACTCCGTCCGGGATAATATATCCTTTCAGGTACGCGCAGATGTCCGCATAACGGATACCGAGCTCTTCCTCGTCCGTAGCTGAAATGCCCAGCCCCGCGGCAGGCTGTTTCATGAGGACCGCCTGCGGCGCGCCGTATGTCCTTGACATTTCATAAATATCGTCTTTTACAAGCTCCTGCAACGGATTGAAGTCGCTGCCCCCGTCGCCGTATTTGGTATAAAACCCGGTGATCGCCTCTGTCGCGTGATCCGTCCCCGCAACAAGCATGCCCTTCGCGAGCGCGTACTGGTACATCATCCGCAGCCGTGGCTGGAGATTCCCCAGCGTGTAAGCATCCTGCGAAAAGCCCTGTGCGCCTTTGAGGTCGCTGAGCGCGCCCGCATAGCCTCCCGCAATGGAGACCGTATCGCACATCGTCTGCGGATTCAGCCGCATGACCTGCCGCGCGCAGTCCTCAGCGTCCTTAAAATCGCTCTGTACGCCGTTCGGCAGGAGCACGATATACATCTGTTTGCTTTCCGCAGCGCACGCTTCCGCACACAGGGAAGCGCAAAGAAAGCTGTCTACCCCGCCGGACACGCCAAGCACCACGCCTTTTGCGTTCGCGCGGCTTAGGTACCGCCGGATGAAGTCCACCGTCTGAGCTTTCTTTGCCGCGATATATTCTTCCTGTTGCTGATGGTCCCGTTTGAAATCAGGAGAGATATCATTTAAAATCCGCCGCTGTTTCATCGCCTATTGTTCCTCCCTGTAAAGCGCGCTCATGCGCCTTATTTCCTCTTTCAGGTTCTGTTTCAGCCCTTCCGGCGCAAGCACCTCTGCCTGCGCGCCGAACGAAAGCAGCCAGCTTTTGATGTCCGGCGTAATAGCCGCCTTTTTTTCAAACAGCACCGCGCCGTTTTCATCCGCCAGCCGGTCGGCTTTGCGGGCATGATATTCCTTCACAAGCCGCGCCGCATCCCCCGTGAATCTGACCCGGATATCCGTGAGTTCCTCACCGGCAAGCTTATCGAACCTCGTTTTGCGGTAATCCTCATAAAAACGCCGGGGCACAGTGAACGTCTCCCCGAGCAGTTCCGCATCCTCGATCCGCGATACGCGCAGGTCGCGCACCGCACCCCGCAGGTGACAGAATCCAATGGTATGCCAGCACCCTTCACGCACCTCGAGCACATATGGGTCGAAGACCCGTTCCGCCGTCTCGCCCGAGGAAAAAGAATGATAGCGGAGCCGGAGGCTGCGCGACGTTTCGAGCGCTTCCTGCACAAGTGCAAGGATTTCCTCGTCCGTTTCGCTGTCTGCCGCAGCCTCGGGAACGATCTTTATCATCTTTTCCACATTCTCCATCGCGCTGCGCGAAAGCTCGGGCAGTTTGCCCAATATCCGCCGCACGATCTTCAGGGCATCCTTTGCCATGCCGAGAGACTCGTAGGTTTGCAGCACCTGCTGCGTAAAATACAGCGACACAACCTCAGCCATAGAAAAATCCATATCTGAAAGGGCATATTTATCCGCTTTGTACACGAGTTTTCCGTCATGCTCTTCCTCGTACACAAAAAAATTCTGCGAGATGTAGTCCATATCGCGCGCGACCATGCGCCGCGTTGCGTCGATATCCGCCATGCGCTTCAGGCTGTCGATGATCTCGTTTATGGTATATCCGCTCTTTCGCTGGGAGAGCAGCGAAAGGATGAAAAGCTGGCGTTCCGTGGAAGTGGATTTATTGCTCATTCTTCCCTCCCTGTTTTCTCTGGACGTGCTTATCGATCAGGTATTTGTTCATATCGGCGTCCGTGTTGAGGCGAAGCGTGTAGAATGCCATTTCCGCCACATACTCGAGGGCGACGGCATTGTCCACCGCGTCTGGGATATCCCTGCCCCACACGAAGGGGCCGTGGCTTTTGACGAGAACCGCAGGCGTTGTCATCGGATCCTTCAGGGTGAAGGCGTCCGCAATGATGCGCCCCGTATTTTTTTCATAATCCCTGGCGATCTCTTCCGGACGCATGGTGCGTGTGACAGGGATGTCATATTTAAAGTAGTCCGCATGCGTGGTGCCGAGGTTGGGAATGCTTTCCCCCGCCTGCGCAAACACCGTCGCCCACTTGGAGTGGGTGTGCGCGACGCTCATAACCTGCGGGAACGCCTTATAGATCTCAAGGTGCGTAAACAGGTCCGAAGAAGGCGTATGCGAGCCTTCGAGTATCTTTCCTTCCATATCGCACACGATAAGGTCGTCCGGCTTGATCTGCGCACTTGCGATACGGCGGGGTTTGATGACAATATAACCCGTGCGCTCGTCCTTGGCGGAAATATTTCCCCAGCGCAGGGTTACAAGGCCGTGCTTTGCCAGCTCCTGGTTTGCCTTGTATACTTCTATTTTAAGTCCTTCCAGCATTTTGTTTCTTATCCTCTTTCACAAAGCGGCTGTATTTTACGGCCATCCGGGAAACGGCCGCCGCCTCACACCTATTTTACATCCTGCCGTCAAAATCCACAAGTACAGCGTTGATTTTCGCAGTGAAATCGTATACTATTATGTTAATACATTAAAATCCGGTTTGGAGGACGTTTCCTATGGTAAAAAAACAGAATAAGGCATTGCCGCTCGTCGCGGGGGCGGTCATTCAGCTGTGCATCGGAATCATTTACATTTGGAGTATTTTCCAGCCTTCCGTCATGGAGTATTATGCGTGGAGCGCGGCGGACGCATCGGTCACTTTTTCCATCATGCTTGCCACCTTTGTGCTCGGCATCGTGTTCGGCGGACGGTTAGGCGACAAAAAAGGGCCCCGGCCCGTCGTATTCCTCGGCGGCCTCCTGTTTTGCGCGGGTATTTTTCTGTCCTCCCTCGTGCCGCAGGATATGCCCCAGTTGATCTGGCTGTTTTACGGCGGACTCGCGGGCTTTGGCGTAGGCGCGGCTTACACGTCTACCATATCATGCGCGCAAAAGTGGTTCATGGATAAAAAAGGCTTTGCAACAGGCGTGATCGTGTGTGCGTTCGGTGCGTCCACCGTCGTGTTCACTCCGGTCGCGAATACGCTCTTAAAAAGCGTAGGGGTCTCGCAGACCTTCCTCACGCTGTCCCTTATTTTCCTTGCCGTGATCCTGATTTTCGGGTGGTTTGTCAAAAATCCTTCCAAGGAATATATGGACCAGTTTGAAACGCGCCTTCCCGACCTTTCCGCACAAAAACAATACACGCCCGGCGAGGTCCTCAAAACGAAATATTATTACTTCATTTTCCTCAGCATGCTGCTTCTGACTCCCGCGTATTTCATCATCAATCCGCTGCTGAAATCACTGGGAGAACTGCGGAGCCTTACCGAGACTGCGGCCCTTGCCGGGGTCATGGCTACGGGTATGGCGTCCGCCGCGGGAAGACTGCTCGCCCCGTGGCTTTCCGACCGCCTCGGGCGCAGGAACGTGCTTTTCCTGCTTTATGGGATCACCCTCGTGAGCATCCTGCTGCTGACGTTTGCACAGAGTTATTTCTTTATTATATTGATCGCGCTCGTTTCCTTTGCCTTTGGCGGGAGTGCGGGCGTATACCCGGCTGTGACCGCCGATTATTTCGGTATCAGGAACAACGGTGTGAATTACGGGCTTGTGATGATCGCCTTTGCGGTCTCCGGGCTGCTTTTCCCCGCGATTGCAAAGGTGGTAACGCCGGACGGTATCCCCACGGCATGGACATTCCTCGTCCCCGCCATTGCCGCCGTAGCGGGTATTTTGGTAACGGTAGCCCTCAAGAAGGACAACGCCGGAAAATTGAAAGCCTGAGCCAGAAAATTGCCAAAAAAGGCAGGAAGCTATTTCTTCCTGCCTTTTTTGGCCGCAAATCAGGCTCAGAGCCCAAGGCTGCCGTTCTTGATAAAGCCCGAAACCGTCATGAAGGCCACCGGCGTGCCCAGGTCGTCCGTAATCTCGACCTCGTAAAGGCATGTTTTCCGCGTAAACGCGGTTTCCCTTGCCCGCGCGATCAGCGTCTTGCCCTTCGGGGGCCGCACATACGTGATATTATTGTTCAGGGACACCACGTTTCCGTGCTTGCAGTTCGCCGCGACTGCAAACGTAAAATCCGCAATGGTAAAAATCATCCCGCCCTGCACCACGTTGCCCGCATTGAGATGCTGCTCCACAATTTCCGCCGTACATTCGCAGGTTCCTGCATCTGCGCTTTTGATTTCAATCCCGAGCGCCTGCACGAACCTGTCCTGCCTGAAAAAACCTTTTACCCGTTCAATGTCCATAGCTGCCACCTCATTTTGATTATTCACACAAAAAAATTATACAACAAAATATCGAAAAATTCTTCTATTTATTCATTGACAATACATCGCTTCCCGGTCTATGATAATACTGTTTTACAACAGCCCAACGATATTTCGCAGACGGCGGACCGGTGCCGGGCGGGGCTTACGCAGAACATCCTATGGGGAACGGCGGTTTTCCGCAGCAGGTTCGTGCCGGGCCGTGCGGCAGGCTGCGAAATATCATCAAAAAATAAAACTGTTTGAATCATCGGAGGTTCACATTATGGTTTCTTTGGAGACGCTATCGGACATGATCGATATCACGGCAGTCGCCGCGGATACGCGCCTTGCGGACGTCGACCGCATTTGTGATATCGCGAAGGCGTATCACTGCGCTTCCACAATCACGCTGCCGTGCTATCTTGCGCGCACTATGAAAAATACGATCGGCTACGAGCTTCTTCACGGGTCTGTGACGGGATTCCCTTACGGCGGGGAGCTTACGTCCACAAAGGTTTATGAAGCAAAGCAGCTGGAGCTTTTGGGCGCCCAGGAGATCGATATGGTCATGAACATAGGAGCATTCCTTTCCGGAAACCTGAAATATACCAAGCAGGATATCACGGCGGTATGCGAGGCTGTGAAGGTTCCTGTTAAAGTCATTATCGAGACGGCCCTGCTTGACAATACTCAGATCGCCAAGGCATCCGAACTTGTCGCGGGCGCGGGCGCGCCCTGGGTTAAGAGCAGCACCGGCTTCCACGGCAAGCCTACGACGGCGGAAATCGTCCGTATCATGAAGGATGCGGCCGGGGAAGCTGTGAAAGTGAAGGCGGCAGGCGGTATCCGCGACCTCGATACGATGCTGGAAATGGCGGAAGCCGGTGCCGAACGGTTCGGCCTTGGCGTACGCAGCTGCGAAAGTATTTTTCTCGAGCTCGATAAACGGCTCGGGCGTGAAAACCTGATGGAATATATTACGGCCAGCTGACCGGGCCGGCGCACGTGCCCGCAGCCCCCCGCGTAAACGGCGGCTAATGCGGCTAATAATGAAGCGAAAAAAATGACCGGCCCTGTGCCGGTCATTTTTTTATTGCTTTTTTTACCGAATCGACGCAAAGCCCTTTGACAGGTCTTCGATGATATCGTCAATGTCTTCGATCCCCACCGAAAGGCGGATCATTCCCGGCGTGATGCCCGCGTTTGCAAGCTGTTCGTCCGAAAGCTGGCGGTGCGTTTCGCTCGCCGGATGCAGTACGCATGTTTTCACAGTCGCCACATGCACCACGTTGGAAGCCATCTCAAGGCTGTCCATAAACTTCACGGCCGCGTCCCTGCCCCCTTTCAGCGAGAAGGAAATAACGCCGCTCGCACCGTCAGGCAGGTACTTTTGCCCGAGGCTGTAATACTTGTCCCCTTTGAGGCCCGGATAATTCACAAATTCCACTTCCGGCTGTTCTGCGAGGAATTCCGCCGTTTCCTGCGCGTTTGCGCTGTGGCGCTCCATTCGCAGCGCAAGCGTTTCCAGCCCGAGGTTCAGGAGGAAAGCGGCATGTGCCGTGGGGCTCGCGCCGATATCACGCATGAGCTGTGTGCGCGCCTTGGTGATATAGGCCTGTCTGCCGAAGGTTTCCGTATACACAACGCCATGATAGCTCTCGTCCGGTTCGGTAAGACCCGGGTAGTCCTTCCAGTCAAAGGTGCCGCCGTCAATCAACACGCCGCCGAGCTGCACCGCATGTCCATCCATATATTTCGAGGTCGAATGCGTGACGATATCCGCACCAAACTCAAACGGCCTGCACAAAACCGGCGTTGCAAAAGTGTTGTCCACAACCAGCGGAACGCCGTGCCTGTGCGCAAGGTTTGCAAAGCGTTCGATATCGAACACGGAAATCGCCGGATTGGCGACCGTCTCACCGAAAACCAGTTTGGTGTTCGGGCGGAACGCTTTCTCGATTTCGTCATCCGGCGCATCCTGGTTCACGAACGTGCACTCGATCCCCAGTTTCTCCATCGTTACGCCGAACAGGTTGATCGTCCCGCCGTACACCTCGGAAGCGCACACCATATGATCGCCCGCGCCCATAATGTTGAGTACCGCGATCATATTCGCGGCCTGCCCGGAAGACGTGCACATTGCGCCCACGCCGCCTTCGAGCGCGGCCAGCTTTTCTTCCACATAGCCTGCCGTCGGGTTTGCGAGCCGCGTATAGAAATATCCCGCGGCCTTGAGGTCAAAAAGGTCCCCAAT
Organism: Christensenella minuta; assembly: GCF_003628755.1. NCBI lineage: Bacteria > Bacillati > Bacillota > Clostridia > Christensenellales > Christensenellaceae > Christensenella > Christensenella minuta. The sequence continues at coordinate 1,629,174 of NZ_CP029256.1, forward strand.
GTGCTCCGTGGAATCGTAGTTAAAGGTCGTGCTCTGGTAGATCGGGAGCGCGTGCGGTTCCCCGTCCTTTGGTTTCCAGCCTTCATGCAGGCATTTGGTCTTTATCTTCATGCTGTCCTACCTCCCAATAGCTAAAATATAAATGCTTATGGATAACGTGCGTCCGGCATGCCTCAGGGCCGTACGGAAGACACGTTTTCCTTTTTATCCTAGATGATGATCCCGCCGTTCGGGCTTATTACCTGTCCGGTGATAAAGCGTCCCCCCTCTCCCGCGAGGAACAGGACGGCACGGGCAATATCCTCCGGCGTCCCGATGCATCCGAGCGGCGCCTCTTCCGCCAGCTCCCGGCGCGCATTCCCGTCAACCCCTGCGATCATATCCGTTTCGACCACGCCGGGCGCGATGCAGTTGACCCGCACGCCGGAAGGCCCCACCTCCTTTGCCAGAGCTTTCGTGAAGCCGATCACCGCCGCTTTCGAGGCGGAATAGGGAACCTCGCATGATGCGCCCGCCATTCCCCAGATGGAGGAAAGGTTGACGATACATCCGCGTTTCGCGCTGATCATGCCTGGAAGCACGGCGCGCGTGCACAGGAACATGCTTTTCACATTGACGTCAAACATACGCTGCCATTCCGCTTCCGTAACGTCTGTAAATAACTTTTGCTGTGCGATGCCCGCATTGTTCACAAGCGCGGTCACACTGCCAAAGCGAGCCTCGGCTTTCCCGAGCATCTCCGAAACCTGCGCCGCATCCGATACGTCCGCACGGAAAACGTCCGCGCTTACGTGCATCCGGCGCAGTTCATCCAGAAGCCTCTCCGCTTCCTGCCCGCTCTTGTTATAATTTGCCGCAACGCACCAGCCCGCCTTGCCAAACGCGAGCGCACACGCCCTGCCGATCCCGCGCGACGCGCCGGTGATGAGCACAGTTCCGTTCATACCGCCACTCCAGAGTTATGATTATTTGTTTGCCGCAGCAGCCAGCGCGGCAAAGCGAGCCAAAAAGCGGATCGCGTCACCAGCTTCCGCCTCCTCCGCCAAAACCGCCGCCGGAAAAACCGCCGCCGGAGAAACCGCCGCCCCCGCCGATTCCGCCCCCGCCAAAACCGCTGCCGCCGGAGCTTTTGGTCGCCATCATATTTTGCTGCGTATAATACAGGCTGTTAGAGATCATGCTGGCGAACCATATTGTCGTAAATACGGAACCGTCGTAGCCATAATACCAGCTTGGCGGCTCGACGGCGATGCTTTCAAACTGCTTCGCCCACTTGTCCGTTACGCCCAGCACATACGCATAGGGCAGGATACTGTAAAAATATTTAGGATCGCTTTCTACCAGCATCTTAAGCTTGTCCGCCTCCACCGTTTCGATGAAATGCTTGAGGCCGAGTATCCTCCCCGACCACTGCGCGCCGCGTGCCGTCCGCCGGCGTATTTGCGTGGCAAGGATCACCATTACGACCGACGCCGCAATGGGCACGACGGTCCACATCCCGAAGCTGTCCATGCTGAACAGCGCCGTCACCCCGAAAAACAGTGCAAACAGGCTCACGTTCACGATCATCGAGCCTGTCTTGGTCGAGAGTTTCTCCGACTTCCATTTATTGACGTTCACGCACAGCATCAACGTAAACATGCCGCCGAACACCCATGCAACCGCTCCGGAAAAAACCGCCGCGAACCAATCGTAAGATTCGAGGTAATTGCTGAACGAGAACATCAGGACAGCGGGGAGCACGGCCGCTATGCTGGCAAATTTCTGCCGCCTCGTGGATTTTTTGGTGAAGACCAGGTTCTGTTCCATCTGATACTTATCCTTGATGCGGTCTTCCACAGCGGATATCGTGGCCGCAAACTTATACTGCATATCTTTGATACGCACGCTGTCCCTGCCCGCAAACATCTTATCGAACAGGATACGCTCGTAATCGTTTGCCGTATCCGGAAGGTCCTTCAGTTTCTGGAACAGTAGATTATTTTTATCCTCCTGATGAATCTCGAGGTTGCCCTGGTCCGCCCAGTAGATAAGCAGGGAGACCGCATCCTTATCTTCCACGACGCCGTCCACGATATAGCCTACATCCGCAGAGTTCATGCCCTCGGGCGGATAGAATTCAACGGTTTGTATCTCCTGCTTTCTTTTCCCTGCGGTCAAATACAGCACAATGACAACGGCAAGCACCGCAAGGCCGCCAGTAATCCACGGGAAAATCTCGCTGTGCGGGTCGCGCGCCCCCACGTAATATCCGTCCGGGAGTTCGAGGCGGATATTGACGCCTTCGTATGGGGCGATCTGCTGATCGATTTCTCCCGTGATCGTCGTCCCGTCCACCTGGTATTTGAGCGCGTCCATATTATATCCGGAGGTTCCGTAGGAACCCGTGGAAAAGCCTACGTTTGCCGCGTCGAATTCCTTTGGCATATTGATGGTAAAGGAAAAGTGCTCGATCGGGGCGGCCCAGGACGGCGCAATGAGGTTGAAGTAGAATTCATCGAATTCCGGGCGCCCATCGTCTCCCGGGTCGAACAGGTAGCTAAATCTATACACCTGCTTCCCCGTTAAATAAATGTCCGGATCGCCGAGCTTGATTATAAAGGTATCGCCGTCTTTTTTCGTGTCGTACTGCCCGTCCGCAAAGACGCCGCTGACGACCACCTGGTAGGTATCGTTATAAACTTCCCCGTTGTGCCTGCGGGAAATTTCCGCGCGTGTCGGGATATCAACGCGCAGGCCGTGCGCCGGGGTCAGCCAGTCGACGGTCATCGTATCTTCCACACTGTAGGTGTTGTTTTCGTGCACCGTGATCTCCCGGCGGTAGTCTTCGATGACATAATCCGCATCGGCGGCAAAGCCCGCCGCGGGAATCAGGAGGACCGTCAGGGCAACCAGGAGCAATAGAAATTTTTTCATAATCCCTCTTTAGCAAAATCGCAGCCGCTTAAGCGGCTGCGTATTTTGTTTCTGTTTTGTTTAGAACTGCACCTTTACGTTTTCGCGCTCCGCTGCGTTTTCCACCTCGTACATCGGCTGTTTCGTGAAGTTGAACTTCTTGGCGATCAGCCGCGTCGGGAAGGTCTCCAGCTTGGTGTTGAACATCCTCACGTTGGCGTTATAATATTTGCGCGCGTTTGCAAGGTCTGTTTCCACCATATTGAGCTGGTTCTGCAGGTCGAGGAAGTTCGTGTTTGCCTTCAGGTCCGGATATGCTTCCGCTACCGCGAACAAGCTGCGGAGCGTTCCGGAAAGGATGTTTTCATTCGCGAGGCGTTCTTCCGTCGTGGAGGAATTCGCCACGCTGTTGCGGGCCGCCGTTACCTCGTCGAGCGTGCCGCGCTCATGCGCCGCATAGCCCTTGACCGTCTCCACAAGGTTCGGAATCAGGTCAAACCTCTTTTTGAGGTATACATCGATTGTCGCAAACGCTTCTTCGATACTGTTCTTCATTTTGATAAAGTTATTGTAAGCAACAATGTACCAGATGACAATAATGACGGCGATCGCCGCCACAATACCGATCAAAATCCAAAGCCATGTCAGATCCATCAGATTTCTCCTTTCGGGAAAGTTCCCATGTGAGCGTTAACCTTTTACAATAATCGCGTGGAACACCAGTTCTCCGTCCCCCGTATTCCTGAGCCCGTGCATTTCCCCGTCGTAGCAAACCGTTACGTCGCCCGCTTTTACGGGCACGGCCCTTCCGTTGTCGTTATAATCTCCGCTGCCCTGCGTCAGGCAATATATCTCCGCCTCACCGTGGTGTGGATGGTCGCTTACCGTTGCGCCCGGCTCGAGTGTGATCGTCGTGAGCAGGGAAAGGTTGGGGCACAACTCCGCATCGCCCAGCCAAGACATAAGCTGCGCGCTGCCTTCGCCGTTTCCGCCGAGCTTATCCGCCTGTACCGCTTCATGTTTTCCAATAACCATTCTTTTTCCCCCTATGCTTAAAATTATTTTTCAACGCGGATGCAGTTCGGAACGCCGACCACCGCGTCAAGCTCCTTGATTTCTTCAATCGCCTGGCGCAGGTCTTTTTCATGCGCCTGGTGCGTCACCAGGATCAACGGAGCGCTCATGTCGCCCGGCTTCGCGCCTTTCTGGATCACGCTCTCGATGCTTACGCCGTGTTTGCCGAAAATTCCCGCGATTTTCGCGAGAACGCCCGGTTTATCCTGCACGTCCGTGCGGATAAAATATTCCGTGAGCCAGTTGTCATTGAATTTGACCCCGTCAGCCCCGTAGGTGTTCTCAAACGTCGCATAACGCGGATAATCTGCATTGTGCACCGCATATACCATATCCGATACGAGCGCGCTCGCCGTCGGGAAGTCGCCCGCTCCCTTGCCGTACCACATCATTTCGCCTACGGCGCTGCCATTGATAAAAATGGCGTTGAACGAGCCCTTGATGCTCGCGAGCGCATGGTCCTTGCGAATCATCGTCGGGTGCACGCGCACCTCGATACTGCCGTCCGCATCCTTTTTGCCGATGGCCAGCAGCTTTACCACATAACCGAGTTCCCGCCCAATGGCGATATCTGCCTTGGTGATCTTCGTAATCCCCTCGCAATAGATTTTATCCACAGGTACGCGCGCATGGAACGCCATCGACGCAAGGATGGACAGCTTATAACGCGCGTCGTAGCCTTCGACGTCGCTTTCCGGGTTTGCTTCCGCATACCCCAGCTCCTGCGCTTCCTTCAATACATCGGCAAAGTCGCGTCCCTCGTCGTCCATTTTGGTCAGGATATAATTTGTCGTCCCATTGACGATACCGTAAATCCGGTCGATGCTGTTGGCCTGCATGGAATCATTGAGCGCCCTCAGTATCGGGATCCCTCCGCCTACGGCCGCCTCGAAATAGAACCCTGCGCCGCTGCGCTTTGCCGCCGCTTCAAGGTCAGGCCAGTTCTGGGAAATCATGTCTTTGTTGGCGGAAACCACCGTTTTCCCCGCTTCGAGGGCTTTCAGGATGAATTCCTTGGATGGATGCTGGCCGCCCATGACTTCTGCTACAATGGATATCTCCGGATCGCTTACGATCTCGTCGATGTTCCCCGCTTTCTTCTCTTCCGGCACGTCTACCGCATAAGAGAGAGCCAGCGTTTTTTTGACCTCGAGCCGGATCCCGTCCTTATGCTCGATGTTCTTTCCTTCCTGTTCAATCAGCTGATAGATACCGCCGCCCACGGTACCCATGCCGAGAATTGCCACTTTTACGTTTTTCATAGCTGTAACTCCTTTTCCTCAGCAGTTTTTCATGTAAATTTTATTGAGACCGATCAGCGTAAGTGTCGGTATGATCTCGTCGATGCAGTTTGTCTCCTGCGCGATCAGCTCGGAAAAACCGCCTGTTGCCACAACCTTTGCGCCGCCCATTTCCGCCTGCATTTTTTCGACGATATACTGCACCTGCCCCACATAGCCGTAAATGATGCCCGACTGCATGGACGTGACCGTCGTTTTGTTAATCACCGTCTCCGGGCGTTTGAGCTCGATCCGCGGGAGCTTGGCCGTGTTTTCCGTGAGCGCATCGGACGCGATCCGCAGGCCCGGGCAGATCGCTCCGCCAAGGAAATCCCCTTTCGCAGAAATCGCCCCGAAACTCGTCGCCGTACCGAAATCGATGGTGATGACCGGCCCCCCGAACAGTTCGTACGCGCCTACCGCATTGACGATACGGTCCGTGCCAAGTTCCTTCGGATTATCGTATTTGATGTTGATGCCCGTTTTAATGCCCGGGCCGACAAACATCGGCTTTTTCTTGAAATACTCACGCGACATATGGTCGAGCGTGTAGTTAAGCGACGGAATTACTGAGGAAACGATGATCCCTTCAATATCCATCGGCGTATGCTCGAGGTAGCTGAAGAAATCGATCATCTGTATTCCGTACTGGTCGGACGTCGCGTCGATGTCCGTCGTCATGCGGAAGGAATGCACGAGCACATTTCCCTGGAACATCCCACATTTGATGTTGGTATTGCCAACATCCATCACAAATATCATCTGCTGCACAATCTCCTTTGGGCGCGCATGCCTGTGCGCTTATTCTGCCTGCGTCTGCTTTGCGGATGCGGCCTTGCCAAGCGCCGGCACCGCTTTTTTCAGTGCACGCACGATAGGCGGGCACAAAAGCGCCGCGACCACCGCTTCGATAATACCATTGAGCAGCGCCACCGAAAGGATGATGCCACTGGCCACAATGCCGGAAAAGAACGCATACAGGAACCCAAGGTACAGCACGGTGTTCGTGAGCGACCCCGCCACCGCCGCAGCCCCGATATTCACGAGCTCCTTTTTCGAGCGCACCGCGCGGTATACGAGCGTGACCACGAGAGGGATCAAAAGACGCGGGACGATGATGTTGACCATCAGCAGCACCGGATTCGCCGCGAGCAGCGTCGGACCGAATACATCGGACGGGATCTTTGCAATGCTTGTGACCGCAAAGAGCGCCGCGAGCGCAATGCCCGCTTTCCATCCGAGGGTAAGCGTACCGATGATTACCGGCAGGCACATCAGTGTAATCACGATGCCGAAAGGCGTCCCGATATAGCCGATAGGCGTGAAGCCGAAGATCAGGGTAACAGCGATTAAAATCGCTGTCAGGGTCAGCGTTCTTGTTTTTGTTTTCATGTTTACCTCCGCTCGAGTTCCGCATACCGCGGATACCCTACCTTAGTGAATTTTAATGGACCGCCAGTTTATCCGTGCGCTTCGCGGGTATCATTAAACTACGAATGCGATAGCGCCGGATGCGTTCCTAATGATTTATTATATCGCAGGCAGCCGCCACATTGCAAGGAATTATGAAAGGTTCCGGGATTCTTTTCCCGGCAGTAAAGGGGAAGACAGAGTTATGTTTGTAATGACTTATAAGATGGAAGAAGAAAAACACGAAAAAAACAGGCGTACCGCAAGGATCATAGCGGCAATTGCCGCCACGCTTGCGGGAGCGGTTTTCGCGAGCCTTGCCACGGACACATCGTCCGCATGGTATGAGGGGCTTGCACTTTCACCGCTCCAGCCTCCGCCGTGGGCATTTGCGGCGGTGTGGACGGTTTTATACGTTCTGATCGCGGTTTCGTTTGCCCTCGTAGTCTCGAAAAGGCGCGTGTGCGGCGCGGCAGTTATTGGTTATGTCGTGAACCTTATCCTGAACGCGCTGTGGTCGCCCATTTTTTTCCTGGCATATGCGCCCGGACCTGCGCTCGTGATTATGATCGCGCTGATTATAAACCTTGTGGTCCTGATGCGTAATGTTTCCGCCGTCAGCCGTCCCGCCTTCTATATGCTGGTCCCTTACATTGTGTGGCTTGGGATCGCGACGGTTCTCAACGTTTCGGTCATCGTTCTGAACTAACCGCTCTTTCGGAGGCGGTTTTCCGGATATCCGGAACAAAAGCCCTGCCTCTGGCAGGGCTTTTGCCTTAGCGGAATACGGCGCCCGCAAAGCTGCCCGCGCCGCCGGGAAGGACCGTCATTCCCCTTCTTTCCGGCGGCGCTCCAAATCCGCGCGGCGCAGCTCTTCCGTGTATTCTTCGTCCGGGATATTCTCCATATAGCAGCTCATTCCGCACTGCGGGCAGGAGAGCAAGCGGTCCGTTCCCTGCCGCGAGGCAAAAAATGTACGCATTCCGGGAACCTTGAACCGTGCGCCGCAATGCGGGCATTTAAAATGCCTCTTCGTTTGTATCCTGCAATAAAGCGCAATACACACGATGAAGACCGCAAGCGTCGAACATACCGTAATGATGCCAAACAATCCAATTCCGTTCATGGAATTCTCCTTATCGTATTTTTCCCTTAATCTTTATATAGTATAGCACAGCACAGGCCGCTTCGAAACGAGTGGGAAAAACTTCCGTTAAAAATATGCTTGAATTCCGTTCTTAAACTTGATATCATTATGCCAGAAACTGGATAGAGCGCGTTTTGCGGGTGTGGCGCCCCGCGTTGCTAAAACGCACAGAATGAAGGCGGGTTTTTTGAACCAATCAGGGTGGAACCGCGGAAGGTATTCTTTCGTCCCTATTCCAAGGGAACGAAAGATTTTTTTTATAAATTTTGGAGGGAAAACGATGGAAAAAACAATGGATAAAATCGTGGCGCTCGCAAAGGGGCGCGGTTTTGTGTATCCCGGCTCGGAGATTTACGGCGGACTTGCAAACTCGTGGGATTACGGCCCGCTCGGGGTGGAATTCAAAAACAACGTAAAGCGCGCGTGGTGGCAGAAATTCGTACAAGAGTGCCCATATAACGTGGGCCTCGACGCGGCGATCCTGATGAATCCCGAGGTGTGGGTCGCTTCCGGCCACGTAGGCGGCTTCAACGATCCGCTGATGGACTGCCGGAATTGCAAAGAGAGGTTTCGCGCGGATAAGCTGATCGAGGATTATGCAGCGGAAAACGGACTCGATATCGGCCCGGTGGAAGCCATGAGCAAAGAAGAGATGGAGGCGTTCATCGCGGAGCACATCGTGTGCCCTTCCTGTGGAGAAAAAGATTTTACGCCCATCCGCCAGTTCAACCTCATGTTCAAGACCTTCCAGGGTGTCAACGAGGACACGGCGGCGCAAATTTACCTGCGGCCCGAGACAGCGCAGGGCATTTTCGTCAATTTTAAAAACGTACTGCGCACGACGCGCCGCAAGATGCCCATGGGCATCGGCCAGATCGGAAAATCGTTCCGCAACGAAATCACGCCCGGGAACTTTATTTTCCGTATTCGTGAATTTGAACAGATGGAACTGGAATTCTTCTGCAATCCAAAAGAGGAATTTGAGTGGTTCAATTACTGGAAGGATACCTGCCACAATTGGCTTCTTTCCCTCGGCCTGAGCGACGAAAACCTGAAGCTGCGCGACCATGCGCCCGAGGAGCTTTCGCATTATTCCAACGCGACGACGGATATCGAATACCGCTTCCCCTTTGGCTGGGGCGAGCTGTGGGGCATTGCGGACAGGACGGACTTCGACCTCAAGGCGCACATGGGCCATTCCGGGGAAAGCCTCGAATACCTTGACCCGGTAACAAATGAAAAATATGTTCCCTACTGCATCGAGCCGTCGCTTGGCGCGGACCGTGTGGCGCTCGCATTCCTGTGCGAGGCATACGATGAGGAAACGCTGGAAAACGGCGATACGCGTACCGTAATGCATTTTCATCCGGCGCTTGCGCCCTTCAAGGCCGCGGTGCTGCCCCTGCAGAAAAAACTTTCGGAAACATCGGATAAGCTGTTCGCCGGCCTTGCGAAGCATTTCAATGTGGACTACGACCTCGCAGGCTCGATCGGCAAGCGTTACCGCCGGGAAGACGAGATCGGCACGCCGTATTGCGTGACGGTTGACTTTGAATCCCTCGAGGACGGCTGCGTGACCGTGCGTGACCGTGATACGATGGCTCAGGAACGCATTTCAATGGATTCGGTAAAGCAGTTTATCGAGGATAAGCTCGTATTTTAAATTATCTGCTGCAAAGGGCCGCGAAACGCGGCCCTTCTTTTTTTGAACAGAATAAAACGCACAGGCGCGCCGTTACGATCCCCCAACCGATGCGGCCTGCCCGTGCGTTTCCAAAAGATGAATAGATGTTTTTTATTTTATGTTGTCGTAATATCTGATTTGCTTTAATTTACAGAACTCCACCAGTTCCTTTTTCCAGTCGCCGTACGCCATCACGCTATGGTTGCTGAGAATGTTCCCGTAAAAGCTTTCAGGATCGCAGCGAAGCTTAATAAATGCCTGCGCCCATGTCCTTACTTCCGCAAGCTCTTCTTTCGGCTTCATAAACGCTTCCCCCTGTGCGAGATTCATCACATATGTCCCGTTTTCCCTGCCAAGCGTACCGAACGTAACTTCCCCTTCCCTGCAACAGAACATTGCGCATGCGCCGCGCCCCGCGCCCATATATTCATATTGGGGCACCCAGCTCACATCCCGATAGCTTCGTGCGAGCTTTGTGGGAATCACGCCGCAATTAATCAGACGTGCAGTACCGTTTCTTATGTCGATCATATTGACATCGCCAAAAAATGCCGGGGCTCCAGATAATGTCGAAAACAGAAAGGATGAAATACCGGCATTGACACTGCATTGACATCCTGTGGTAAAGCCTGCGTCGTTGAGAAGCGCGACCGCAAGGCAGCAGGATGTATAGGTATCCATAAATTCCCCTATACATTTCACCGAACAAAAATCAAGCGCATGTTCTTCCTTTATTTGCCGGAGGGCCAGGTATACATTTGCCGATTTCAGTAAAATTTTATCCGGCACCGTAACCATGCCAAAATTTTCCCTGACATACCCGCAGACCTCTTCCGCTTCGCTTTTCCGAATACTGCGGGCTTTTTCGAGCAATACCATCTGGTCGATCTGCTCCGTTTCGATTCCGAACAGCGCTTTGATCTGGTTGGCATCCCCCGTCGTTGGATAAGCGCTGATCGTCCGGCCGCCGATCATACCGAAACGGGCGCCTCGCATCACGCGGCTTACGCGGCACGCACGCGCATAAGCGCAAATATCCTCCATCACCGCAGCGTCTGCGGGCATACCGTAAAACAAGCGGTGCGGTATACCCATTTCGGTGAGCGCTCCATGGACTACGTTGGCTCCCACGGAAGAAAATGACGCTGCCTCCGGCACGCCCCACACTGCGGCCGGCACTCCGGCAGACGCCTGCAGGGCATCCACAACATGGTCCGCTAATATCCAGGTCCCGATCAGGTAAAGGATACAATCCACATTTTCTTCGCGGTATTTTCCGGCCTGTTTCGCTACCTCGCCGCGGCTGGTGGTGTAATTTTCCGCACCTTCCGCAACACGCATCCCCTTCTCCCGCAGAGCATCCTTTGCCTGCCGTAAAAATAATTTCGCGAGATCCGTCCGTTCTCCGTCGAGACTCACACATATCAATCCAATTTTCGGCGATTCCATGGTCAGGCTCCCTTTCTCCTCAATTTATCATAGATTACGGCAATAATAATGATCGCGCCCTGAATAACGTCCTGCAGCCAGTCCGCAAGTCCAAAAAGCACCATAGCGTTTAAGAGTACGCCAAGCAGGATAACGCCGATTACGGTCCCCGCGATATTGCCGTCGCCCCCCGTAAAGCTTGTCCCGCCGATGATAACTGCTGTCACAGCCTGGGTCTCAAGACCGACTGCAGCGGACGGAAGGCCCGAAAACATACGGGATGCAAGGATCACCCCTGCAAGTGCCGTCAACGCCGAGCAAATCCCAAAAGCGAAAACGGATGTCTTGACAACGCTGATTCCCGAAAATTTAGCCGCCTCCTGATTTCCGCCAATCGCGTATACATTGCGTCCCACATTGGTTTTTTTGAGGATAAACCAGCAAACGATAAATGCAATGATACAAATAATAATCGTATTTGAAAGCCCTGCCACATTGCCGTTGCCAAAGTTGATAAAATCACTTCCCATATCAATCGGGATCGGGTAACCGCCGTTTAGGGCCACTGCGAAACCACGCAGGATCGTCGTCATGCCAAGTGTAACCACAAAGGAATGTACCTTTGCAACGGATACGATTAGTCCATTGACGATCCCTACGCCTGCGCCAATTGCAACCGCAAGCATGATTGCCGGCGCTACAGGGATTCCCATGCTGATGAACAGCGCCACCGTCATCGTGGAAAACGCCGCAAGCGCTCCCTGCGAAAGGTCGATCCCTCCGGCAAGAATTACGAACGTCATCCCAAAGCCCGTGAGGAAAATGCTGTTGTTATTTACCAGTATCTGCATCAGGTTGCTGCCTGTAAGAAATACCGGGCGGAGAATTGAGGTGATGACCATTACGATAATGATGACTGAGATCAATCCCCCATAGGATGTCAAAAATTTCTTAAAACCGCCCTTACTGCGTTCGTTCTTCTTTACCATTTCCATGTTCCATTCCCCCTGCCGTATAATTCAGAATCCGGCTTACCGTTGTCTCTTTCCCGGCAAGCTCGCCTACGATCTCTCCATTGTTCAGGACGATCACGCGGTCGCACACAATCGGTATTTCTGCAACGTCCGATGAAAACAGGATCACTCCGACCCCACCGTCGCGCAGCTTGCGGATCAATTTATAGATCGTCGTTTTTGCGCCAACGTCAATGCCGCGCGTTGGTTCGTCGAGCATCAATATTTCTGGACCCGTGAGCAATGCCTTCGAGATGACACATTTTTGCTGGTTCCCACCCGACAGCCGTCCAACCCGCTGACCAAGCCCCGCAATTTTGATTGAAAGCTGCTCCACGCTTCGCTCCGCGTCTTGCTTTTCTTTTTTTGAGTTTACGATCCCCAGTTTCGCAATGCTCTGGCGGTAAGGCTGTGCAAGGGCAATATTATCCTTTACACTGCGCATGAGTACAAGTCCCTGCAATTTCCGGTCTTCCGGTACAGTGCTGATCCGGTATTTATAGGCGTCTTTCGGGCTTTTGATCTCCGCCTCCTGCCCTTTGACAAAAATTTTCCCTTCTGCAAATTTATCGATTCCAATCAGATTCCGGAGCAGCTCCGTCTTTCCCGCTCCTACCAGACCTGTAATTCCCAATACCTCTCCTTTTTTCAACACAAATGAAATCTCCGGGCCGCCCTCTTTCCGCTTCAGGCCCTTCACCTCTAAAACGGTCTTTTTTTCATTAATATTCCCCGCCTCCGCTTCGATCTCTTTTCTCAGCGTCTCCTGCGTTTGCAGCAGCCCTTCGCCCACCATCAGTGAAATGACTTCCCGCTGGTTGGTTTCCTCTTTCCTCTTCGAGTCGATCAGCATGCCGTCGCGCAGGATCGTAATCGTATCCGCAACTTCAAAGATTTCATCCATCAAATGAGAAATATAAATAATAGCTACGCCGCGTTCTTTCAGTCGGAAGATGATCTTTTGCAGCCGGATCACTTCTTCCCTGGAGAGCGACGACGTCGGTTCATCCATGATGATGACCCTCGCGTTTTCCGCCACTACCTTGATAATCGATACAATCTGCCGGTAAGAGATCGGCAGGCTGTCAAGCCTTGCCCGGGGATCGATATCGAATTCAAGATCATCAATGACCTCCTGCGCCTTGTCATACATTGTTTTCCAGTCAATGGCACCGCTCTTCGAGGTGCTGCGCGCACCCAGCATGATGTTTTCCGCCACAGAGATCGCCGGTACGAGCGCAAGTTCCTGCGGGATAATCGTTATGCCGTTTTTGCGGGCGATCTGGATATTGTAATCGTCCATCACTTTGCCGTCGATCTCAATTGTCCCGCCGTTTTTTTGATGGACGCCCATCAATACATTGACCAGCGTGGATTTTCCCGCGCCGTTTTCACCCATCAGCGCCAGTATTTCCCCCCGCCGGAGCTTGAGGTCGACCTTTTTTAAAACAGGTACGCCGGAAAAACCTTTTTCGATTCCCGTCATATTGACGATATAATTGTTTTCCATTCTGCTTCTCCCATTCCTTTGTCCTGGGCGGTACGCTGCACCGCCCAGGACGTCAAGTTCTTTTTTATAACTCCGTGGGAAGTTTATAATCTCCGTATTTTTCAAGGAACGCCGTCGCGTCTTCCTTGAATTCGGCAATGTTGTCCTTCGTGACGGGCAGTACCGGGATCGCTTCGATCTCCGGCGTTTCTTCGCCGTTGATCGCCCTGATCGTTTCATAGACCGACATATATCCCATCGCATAAGGGAACTGCGTCACTCCGCCCTTAATTGCCGAGCCCTGTTCGATCGCGGCTGCTACTTCGTCCTCAATGTCATAGCTGACGATGGCCACCTGATCCTGCATACCTGCCGTCGTAACCGCGGAAAGACAGCCGATGGCCGGGTCACCCTGCGAACAGAATATGCCTACCAGGTCCGGATAATTTGTTAGCATGGGAGTGATTTTATTGAGGGTATCTTCACGCGTCCCATCCTGCTCGATCGAGCCCACCAGTTCAAGATTGGAATCGGCAATCGAATCCTCAAAGCCTTTATACCGGTCGTCCATCGCAACCGAGCTGTAGTTGAATTTTGTCATCATAATTTTCCCGCCCTCCGGGATAAGCTGTTTCATCAGCTCGCCTGCCGCGTAGCCGCCGTTGTAATTATCGGATGTTACCGTAGAAGCTGCGAGGTCTGTTTTATCCGGAACCGTATCGACTGCCACCATCGGGATGTCCGCTTCCTGTGCACGGGAGAGGCAGCCCGTGATCGCCGAGCTGTCTACCGTCTCCAGCACCAGCCCCGAATAACCCTGGGAAATAAACGTCTGGGTAAGGCTCAACTCTTTCTCAATGTCGCGACCCGTATACTGGATATCTACCGTGACCCCGAAGGCTTCCCCGGCCGCCTCCATTCCTTTGGCCAGCTCCTGGAAGAAGGAAATGTTGGAATCGGCAGGCATCGCGCCGATCTTAATATCCTTAGTCCCTGCGCATCCTGCAAATACGCCGAGGCAAAGCAGCGCCGCCATTGCAACGAGCAGAATCCTTTTGACTGTTCTTTTCATGTGTTTGTCCTCCATTCTTATTTTAAATATATCTGGGATATATTCAGGCTCTGTTAAAATTTCGCTTCCGCCTCCGCAAGGCACCTGCCGAGCACCTCCGTCACGAGGTCAATATCCGCTTCCGTAATGACATACGGCGGCATAAAGGTCATCCTGTTCCCGTAGTAGCTTGAAAGATTGATGAGGACTCCATATTCCAGGGCGCGTTTCACGATGTATTCCGTCTCCTGCGCCGCGGGCTCCTTGGTCTTTCTGTCTTTCACGAGTTCGATGCCAAGCCCGAGACCGATACCTTCCACGCTTCCAATCAACGTATGTTCCTTTTGCAGCTGCTGCAGGTTTTCCTTGAAATATGCGCCCTTCTTTGCCGCCGCTTCGAGCAGATTTTGCTTTTTGATCTCACGGATCGTTGTCGTCGCCGCTTTGCAGCCAATCGCGCTTCCATGCCACGTTCCCATATGCTTATCGGGATGGCCGGCCCACGCTTCCATGATCTCCCGTTTCCCAAGAACCGCGGAAAGAGGCCACACGCCGCCCGAAAGTGCTTTTGAAGTTGTAATCAGGTCGGGCGTGACTCCATAGTGTTCAATGCACCACCACTTGCCCGTCCGACCCATGCCGATCGCGATTTCGTCCGCGACAAATACGATCCCGTATTCATCACAAATTTCGCGAATCCCTTTGAAATATTCCATGGGGGCATATACGCCGCCGCCGTGGAACTGCGCCGGCTCCACAATCAACGTAGACACAAGGTTTGTTTTCGTGCGTGGGTCGTAAAGGCCGTATTCCGGGGAACGAAACATTTCGCGAAACGCTTCAAGGCAGTAGAGATCGCAGGAAGGATACTCTTTGCCATAGGCGCACCGGTAACAGTACGGAAAAGGGATTCTGGTGATATCGTTTTTTATGGTGGGGACCTTTTCCCTGTAATATGCGCACGGCGTTGCGGAAAGTCCCGCCGACATCCTTCCGTGATAGGCGCCATAGAAGGAAATAATTCCATGCTGTGGGTCGGGCGTATAATATTCCGCGACCTGAAGCGCCAGCTCCACCGCCGCGCTTCCGCCCACCTCGCTATGCACCACCGCATTCCCCTTCATTTCGCCAGGCGCGATCCCCGCCAGTTCTTTTACAAATTCTGCGCGCGGGATGGTCGGCATATCCGCAACATGCATCATTTTTTTTGACTGTTTATAGACTTCATCGATTACGGCCTGCGGCGTATGCCCAAGGCAAGAGGCTGCGAAAGGTCCGTAGGTATCAATATATTCGTTCCCATCTACATCCCACTGCCGCACGCCAGACTGCCGTTCAAATACCGGTATCCTCTCTTCTCCGTCAAACGTCGCCCGCCAATAAGTCCCGCCGCCTTCATACTCGAAAAGGTCCTTTTTGATCCCGGCCGATTTTGGTCCCGGAACCTGGCGCAATTCCCCGCATTTTTTCCCCATACATTCGCTACAGCTTTCATTCGTACACACTTTTTATACTCCCTCCTTTTTCTCCTGCCACCCGCACCATTCGGTGATGAGCAGCAGCAATACCTTTGCCGCTTCGACCAGTTTCCCAATCTCCACATATTCATTCGGCGCATGCGCCATTGCGATATCTCCCGGCCCGAACATAATCCCCGGCACACCGAAATTATTTGCCAGTACACGCATATCCGTCCCCGCTTCAAATCCATTGATTTCAGGATCCCTCCCAAGCATTTCCCGGTAACAGCCTTCCGCTGTTTTCACAAAGGGATGATGCGGATCTGTCTCTGACGGCTCATAGCGCAGGCCAAACCATTCGACGCGCGGTTTATGGGTGAGAAGCCATTCGTCTCCTCGGCACGCCTCCCACACTGCGCCTTCCAAGGATTTGCATACATCCCGGCTCGCCTCTCCGGGTACATATTCGATGCAGCCCTCCAGTATGCACGTCTCCGGGACTCCACTTGTGAATTGCCCGCCCCGGAATATTCCGAGAGTCACCGGTGCGGACAGCGGATAGTCCCCGTACATCGGATGCTTGCTGCAGATTTCCCGGTGCCGCTTCCATTCCAGTTCTTCAAGCGCGCGCGCAATTTTCATGCCCTTCTCCACCGCGCTCACTCCCTGGTACTTGGTCCCCCCATGCGAGGCTTTCCCCTCGATATACACCCTCCAGAATGCAGCGCCGCGATGTGCGGGCTGTATTTGATTGGACGTTGGCTCCGGATATATGGCGGCATCAAAATCCGTATATCCCCTAAGTACGGATGCAACGGTGCCATTTCCTCCATTCTCCTCTCCCGGCACGCTCACGATCGTAAAATCTCCTTTCAGGACTATCCCCATATCCCTGATTATCTTTGCCGCGAAAAGCGCCATCGCAACACCGCTCTTCATATCGGATGCACCGCGCCCGTAAATCCTCCCGTTCCTAATAACGCTGTGAAACGGATCGCTGTCCCACTTCTCGCGCGGATATTCGTTCACGACATCCACATGCCCGTTTACCAGCAGGGATTTACCACCTCCTGTTCCATGAAGTCCGCCCACAACAACGGGCCGTCCGTTAAAACTCTCCCCCGTTTCCGAAAATAGGCTGCTCTCCCTCATTTCACGGTCGTCCGGTTCCCACATGTCAATATCCATGCCGATTTCAGTCATAATGCGGGAAACCTCCTGCTGTACCGCCCCTTCATTTCCGGTTACACTGGGAATATCGATCAATCTCCTGCAATACTGAATCAATTGCTCCTTGTTCTCTTCAACACTTTTCTCGATTTTTTCTTTTATTTGCATTGCGCCTGTAACTCTCCTTTACGTAAACGTTTACGTTGTGCTGAAAAAAATTGATAGGACACGTTTACTGTTTTTCTTTCTTTTTCTTACATGGAAAACCTTATGCCAACTTCCCGGGAATCCGGAAGATGTGTGTGACTCCAGCTGTTTTGTTCTCAGCTGTTCCAGCAACCAGGCCTCAGGCATCCGCAGAGATCGTCCACAGCGCCCTTGCTGTATTGCATGTTTGGATTATAGAACCCCTTGCCATAAAAGTCAAGCAATTTTTTTCGCAAAATGCAATTTAATTTATTTGTTTTTTCTTTTTTTCGCAATATAAACCATTCGCACACTATAAACTCATAGATTTATGCAATTTATCCATAAAATATTTCGTTTTGATTCGAGCTATTATTCTTGTATTATTCGTTCGGCCCGTGCACATGAATGATTCACGCGCAGTTTTGCCGGAAAGACAACAAGTCTCGCCTTCCCGCTGTATTTCCCTTCGATTCGTTCAATCAACATTTTCCCTGCAATTTCGCCCATCGTTTTAAGCGGCCTGTCGATCAGGGTCAGGCTTGGCTCCAAATAATCGGCAAAATCAAAATCATCGAACCCTATCAGGGAGACATCCTGCGGGATTTTGATATTAAGGTCCTTGAGTGCTTTATACGCACCGATACACATCAGGTTATTATGCGTGATTAACGCCGTTGGGCGCGGATTCTGCCCCATCAGCTGAACCGTGGCGGCGTATGCCTCCTCTTCATTGAAGAAACCCGAGGCAACATAATTAGGCAGCACTTCAAGGCCATGTTCTTCCATTGCGGCCATATATCCGTTCAGGCGTTCTTCCCCCGGCAGATTGGTCGTCGTACCATGGATCACGGCAATCCGTTTGTGTCCCAGACCTGCAAGATAATCCACCTGCATTTTCGCGCCCGCAAAGCTATCCATTGTGACGGTATCCGCCTCGATATTCTTTTGTTGTCGGTCAAGCGCGATGATATTGGAGCCAAAATTTTTAATTTTTCTTAGCGTTGTTTCCTGCGGATCGACAAAACTTGCGACAATTCCCGCCACTCTGTAACTCAAAAACAGATCGATCGCTTCCTGCTCCTGCCGGATATCTTCGTTGGTATTGCCGATGATAATATTATATCCGTTCTTCCGGCATACGGCTTCAAGTCCCTGATACATAGAGACAAAAAACGGATTTTCAAAATTTGAAATCAGAAAACCAATGGCTTTTGAACGTGAGGTGCGCAGGTTTTTTGCGTTAATATCACGAACATAAGCATATTTATCAAGCAATTCCAAAATTTTTTGCCGTTTTTCCTGGGAAACGCCTTCTTCTCCATTAATCACACGCGATATTGTGGCTACAGATACTCCGGCCTTTTTTGCGATTTCTTTCTGATTCACCAGAACACTCCTCTTGCGCCATGATATGAAATCAATTTTTTTCGCAATCGTTTTCTCTATTCTGTTTTGCTTTTTTATTTTTATTAAGCGTTTTATTATGTGGGGAATAATTTTTGCAAACCAGATTTACGTAAACGTTTAATCTTTGTTTTTATATTATCTCTTTTTTCCCCGCCTGTCAATTACTTTTTCCCAATTTCTAAAAATTCTCTTTCAAATTTTCTATTGGCTTAAAGGAAAAAGTTATGTCATACTATTATGGGAGAATTTTAAGCTGACAGGCAGAGTACAGGCGGCGGGTTTCATTCAGGCGGTCCGCCGCCGGATATGCAAAAGGAGAATAACAGAATATGGATTATACAGATATACTGCCTTTGGACGAAAGCGCTATGACCGCGGCTCGCGGGCGCGTGGATTCCCTTTCAAAGCCCCTTGGCAGTCTTGGGCAGCTCGAAGAATATGCCGTGAGGCTGGCCGGTATCCGCGGATTTATGGGAGGCACCCTTTCAAAACGTGCCGTGCTCGTATTCGCGGCGGACAACGGCATCTATAAGCAGGGCATCACTCCCGTCCCGCAGGAGGTCACTCCCATGCAGACCGTTAACATCGCAAACGGGATTGCCGGTGTGAACGCGCTGGCGGCACAGGCGGGCGCGGAAGTCTTCGTCTATAACGTAGGCGTCGCGCAGGAGCTGAAACGCAAAAACATCGTCGATGTGCTCGTAATGCACGGAACAAACGATATGACGCAAGGCCCTGCCATGACGCGCGCACAGTGTGAAGCGGCCATGAAAGCCGGTTACGAAGCCGCGGCGGCACAGGCGTCCTGCGATGTGATCGGCCTTGGGGAGATGGGCATTTGCAATACGTCCACCACGGCCGCCGTCGCGTCAGTTTTGCTGGGAAAGTCCGTTGCTGAGATGACCGGCAGGGGAGCCGGCATTACCGACGGGCAGTACCGCAAAAAGGTCGCCGCGATCGAAAGGGCAATCGCGGTAAACGGACCGGACGCGGAAAACCCCGTTGATGTGATCGCCAAAGTGGGCGGTCTCGATATTGCGGCCATGACGGGCGCATACCTCGCCTGTGCGCACTACAGGATCCCGGCCGTGATCGACGGATTTATTTCCGCCTGCGCGGCGCTGTGCGCAATGCGCATCGCCCCTGTGAGCGTATCTTACATGTTTGCGTCGCACAAAAGCGACGAACAGGGATATGCGGCGATTTCCGAAGCCCTCGGCCTTTCGCCCGCGCTTACGCTCGGGATGCGCCTCGGAGAAGGAAGCGGCTGTCCGCTGATGTTTTATATTCTGGAAGCGTCCCTGCGTATGCTGGAAGATATGGGAACTTTTGCGGAAGGCAGTATCGATTCCTCCGAATTTATCGATCTAAGGAAATAGGAGTGCCATGAAACGTGAAATCCGGCTGAACGTCCTGCGCAACTGGCGATTTGTACTTGAATGGGCGACATTTGTCAGTATTATCTGTATGATCGTGACGTTTGCGCTTACGGCAAGCGTCCTGCCCATGCCCGCTCCTCCCGCGGATGCTGATGGCCTCATTGCAAAATACGGAATGCGCACCGTATTGTTCATCCTGTTTGCCCTGGGCGGCGGCATATGCGGGTTGTTGTTCTTATTATCCCGCTTTCCACGCCTGTACAAATATCCGGTGAAGATCAACGCTGACAATGTGGAAATCCAATACCATATTGCGAAAATCGCGCTGTGCGCTGGACAACTGATTACCGTAGTCGTAACGTGCGTCCTGATGATGCGCGTAT
This sequence comes from Christensenella minuta, assembly GCF_003628755.1. Classification (NCBI taxonomy): domain Bacteria; kingdom Bacillati; phylum Bacillota; class Clostridia; order Christensenellales; family Christensenellaceae; genus Christensenella; species Christensenella minuta. The sequence continues at coordinate 1,649,633 of NZ_CP029256.1, forward strand.
ACAACCAGAACATCACAACCGATTCCGTCGACTTCCGGGATATGCTGATCCATTCCGGAATCGCGGGCGGCGTGGTATACATGGTCTATTTTTTAACCGCGCGCCATTATAGATAACCCGGAAGGCCGATATGAAAAAACCTAAAAAGGCATGATATAAGCCAGCATCTTTAGATGCTGGCTTTCTCTTCGTTCAAGCCACATTGCATTTGTTCTTATCTACCCCTGAAGGTACCTTCCATTTCCCGCACACCGACTTTATCTATTACCTGATCCTGCAAATACTGTTCCGCATATATTCTTCGATACTTTGGGGTAAATATAATATGATATTTACATATCCGTTTACTATACGCTAAACTTTTATCCGTTTGAAAAACTCCTTGCTGTAAGCTTTGCTTTCCGCCCGTCTAACGGATGGTTTTGTTTCGAACGTTTCTCGTTCTCAACTAGTTAAAACTGTAAAAAAAAGCGGTCTCTTCACAAGCAATTGAAGCACTCTCTTCTTCATTCGTTTATTTACGATCTCAGTGCGCGCAGGGCGTTTACAACGGCAATGAGCGTCACGCCCACGTCCGCAAATACCGCCCACCACATATCCGCAAACCCGGCAATTCCAAGCACCATGACAACCGCTTTGACCGCAAGGGCGAACACGATATTCTGCCATACGATCCGCCGGGTCTTTTTCGAGATACGCACCGCCCGGGGAACGGAAGACGGTTCATCCGTCATCAGCACGATATCCGCCGCTTCGATGGCCGCGTCGCTGCCCGCGCCGCCCATCGCGATCCCTACATCCGCCCGGGCGAGTACGGGCGCGTCGTTGATGCCGTCGCCCACAAACGCCGTACTGCCGTTTTTGGCCTGGATGTGTTCCAGCGCTTCTACCTTATCCTGAGGCAGCAGCTCACAATAGGCTTCGTCCACGCCCACCTGCCGCGCGATTGCGTTTCCAATATTTTGCGCGTCACCCGTGAGCATAGCAGTGCCGATCCCCATACCGCGCAGGCCTTTGACTGCATCCTGCGCGTCCGCCTTCACTTGATCCGCGATTAGCACGCTCCCCAGGAATTTGTTGTCTTCCGCCACATAGAGCACAGTTCCGGGCTGTTCCATTTTTTCATAGGCAATGCCCTCTCGCTCCATCAGTTTTGCGTTGCCCGCAAGGACCGTGCCTTCCTCCGTTTCGGCCTTTACGCCATGGCCGGGAATTTCCTCATAGCCCATGCGCGCGCACGGCTCCCCGCCATATGCCTGCAGCACCGAGCGCGCAATGGGATGCGAAGAATCCGCTTCCGCGCACGCCGCCGCTTCCAGCACCTCTTCGCACGTGAACCCGCCAGCCGGATGCACCTCCTTGACCGCAAATTCGCCCTTCGTAAGCGTACCTGTCTTGTCGAACACCACTTCCCGCACATTCGTAAGCGCTTCGAGATAGTTTGCGCCCTTGATCAAAATGCCCTTTTTCGACGCGCCGCCAATCCCGCTGAAATAGCTGAGCGGCACGGAAACCACAAGCGCGCACGGGCAGGAAATCACGAGAAACAGTAACGCACGGTAAATCCAAACGCTCCACGCGCCCGTCACAAGTGACGGAACGATTGCCACGATCAGCGCTGCCGCACACACGACGGGGGTATAATAGCGCGCGAACTTGGTGATAAATTTTTCAGCCCGCGCTTTCTTGTTGCCCGCATGTTCCACGAGATCAAGTATCTTTGCGGCAGTGGACTCCCCAAATTCCTTCTCCACGCGAAGCTCGATCGTACCGCCGCCGTTCACGCTGCCCGCAAGCGCTTCCGCACCCTCGGAGACGTCGCGCGGAAGGCTTTCACCTGTCAGCGCGCTGGTATTGAGGGCTGAACTGCCGGATACCACGATGCCGTCAAGCGGTACCTTTTCAAACGGCTTCACAACGATAACATCGCCCACAGCAACGGCGGCAGGGTCGACCCTCCGTACCTGCCCGCCTGCTTTCAGGTTGGCGTAATCGGGCCGGATATCCATCAGCTCGGTGATCGAACGGCGGCTTCTCTCCACCGCCATATCGGAAAGTGTTTCACCTACCATATAGAACAGCATGACTGCCGTTCCCTCGGCAAAATCTCCGCTGCCCGTATAGATCCCAAGTACAAATGCCCCAATGGTCGCGACAGTCATCAGGAAGTTTTCATCAAATACTTTGCCGCGCAGGATATTCTTTCCCGCCGCTGCCAGCACGTTCGCGCCAAGCACCAGATAGGCCGCAAAAAAAATCACAAAACTGACCCACAGGTCAAGTTCCATCACGCTTTGCAGAATATAGCCGAACACAAAGACCGCCACCCCGATGATAAGGCGCGTCAGATAGCTTTTCTTTCCTTCTTCCGCATGCGCATGGTCATGGCCGCACGCACACCCGTGCTCATGTTCATGCTCATGGCCGCAGCATCCATCTTCATGGTGCTCATGGCGGTCGCGGCGGTCATGGCCGCTGTGAGCTCCGCATGCGCATGCTTCATCCGCCTGAATGTGTACATGTTCGCGTTCCATTGCCGTCCTCCTTCATATGAATACATGTTCATTTGTTCATATGTATTATACCACATCCTCCCCGTTTGTAAACCCATTATTTGCTTTTTTCCGCAAAAATTTCCCCTCAACAAAAAAAGGCGGTGATCCGTCTTTTTTTTGTGATTTCAAAATGCCTTCTAATGCCTTACATGCTCGAGCACCTGGTCGATCACATGCAGGACGTGCTCGTCGTCGAGGCTGTAATAGACATTTTTCCCATCCTTGCGGTTTTTGATAAGGCGCGCAGCCTTGAGGTTCCTGAGCTGATGCGACACCGCGGATTGTTCCATCGCCAGCGCCTCGCACAAATGGGCCACGCACAGTTCCCGATTATGCAGCGCAAGCAATATGCGAAGGCGTGTCTGGTCGCTGAGCATTTTAAAGATCACGCTCATAGTTTCCAGTTCCCCGTCCGTCACCCTTCGTTCACTCATGAGCTTCCGCCTCCGTCCTGCCGGCCTCGCGCTGGAGCTGTTCAAGAATAATATATGCCTTGAGCACGCAGGCCACCGTTTTTGCATCTTTAAGCTCCCCCTTCAGACACATTTCTACTGCCCGCCCGAGCGGTATTTTTTCCACATTGATAAACTCGTCTTCGTCGAGGCACTGTTTTCCCTGTTCGATATTGACCGCGAGATACATATGTATGGATTCGTCGCAAAAGCCTACACTGGAATAAATTTCGCCAAGCGGCATCATGTCCGCCGCGATGATCCCCGTTTCCTCCCTTAGCTCGCGCAGCGCTCCATCATAAGCATCCTCCCCTTCCACGTCGAGCTTCCCGGCCGGAAGCTCGAGCATGGCTTCCTGAAACGGATAGCGGTACTGCCTTACAAAAAACAGGTTTAGGTCTCCGTCGACCGCACACACGCATACGCCGCCCTGGTGCCGCACAACCTCGCGCAGCGCTTCCTTTCCGTTTGGCAGGCGCACCCTGTCCTTCTGTACCTTGATAATTTTCCCGTCATATACCGTTTCCGAAGAAATCGCCGTCTCTTTCAGTTCCATCGTTTCCTCCCGCCGTTCTTTTTTTCTTAATCTTACCATGCCTTTTACCGAAAATCCAGCGACATGAAAATTGCATAGCGTACGCTTTTTTGATATAATGCAGGAAACGCTTCATCATTGAATATGGAGGCATTATGCGTCTTGATAAAGTGCCGGCCTTGCTGCTGGCGTTCCTGTTTTTTATTATGATGGTTCCCGGCCTTGCGTCCGCGGCTCCTGCGGTAGATGAGACCGTCATCAATATTTACCATACAAACGACGTCCACGGCCATGCCGTCGGCAACGAAACGTCTATCGGCTATGCGCGGCTCCGTACGATGCTGAAGGGAGACGAATCCGACGGCCGTCTTGTGTTCGACGCAGGCGACGCTTTTTCGGGTACGGCTTTTGCCAACCTCAGCGACGGCAAAAGCATCGCTGCCCTGATGGAGCAGGTCGGATATGACGCGATCACCCCCGGAAACCACGATTTCGATTACGGCAGCGAAACCTTACAGCGGCTTCTCTCGGATTCCGAGATCAACGGCCTTGCCATCAATATCCTCAAGGACGGGCAGCCCATGTTCGAGCCTTACCGTATCTTCCAGGAGAGCGGGATCAAAATCGGCGTGATCGGTATCGCGACGCCGCAGACGGCAGAGACGGCAGACCCGCGTGATCTTTCAGGCGTCACTTTCCTCGACGGAGAACCCCTTTTCACCTCGGTCCAGAGCGCGGTCAACGACCTGCGCGCACAAAATGTGAACGCCGTCATCGTACTTTCCAGCCTTGGCACGGCGGACAACGCGGGAACGAGCAGCGTGGATATTGCCACCGGCGTAAGCGGGATCGACCTTGTGATCGACGGACACTCCCACGATACTTACGCCAACGGTTATATTTCTTATCCCGGCTATATACAGGGCAGGACCCCCCTGATCGTTCAGGCCGGGAAAAATTTTGAAAACTTCGGGATCACCAGCCTCACCTTCGATTCCAAAAAAGTGTTGACCGGCGTGAACAGCCGCCTAGTCGACGCCGGGGAGGCTTCGGGTTTTTCGCCGGATAAGAACGTCGCAGAAACAATTATTGAATATGAAAAGGAACAGCAGCCTATCATGGGGGAAAAGATCGCCGCTACGCCTGTTTTCCTCAACGCGGAGCAGGCGTATATCCGCACTGGAAGCACGAATTTCGGGCAACTGTGCACGCAGGCAATGCTGGAGGATACGGGGGCCGATTTCGCGCTCGTGAACAGCGGCATCATTTCCGGATCCATTCCGGAGGGTCCGGTTTCCTTCGGTACCCTTTACAACGCCATCCCTTATGATAACCTTATCGTTACCACGGAAATGACGGGAGCGGAGCTTAAGACGATGCTCAACGCGCGTATGCTGATTGGAGAAAGCGCGTTTCCCCAATTCGCGGGTTTTGAGGTCACGGCACGGAAATATTTGAACGACGAGGGAAAATCTGCAGCGGTGGTCCAGACGCTTACGAAGAATGGGAAAGAGGTGGCAGATACCGACCGTTTCACCGTCGCCGTGATCGATTTTATCTATTACGGTGGGGACGGCTATGAATTTACCTCCCCCGTTTTAGAGGAAAGCTCCACACTGTTCAGCGTCGTTGCCGATTATCTGAACAGCAAATCTGATGAAGAGCTTCTCGCCCTTTCGGATGCCTCCAACCTTACGCTCTGGGAGGAAACCATCGATACGGACAATGTGATCGCCAAACTGGAAGCAAACGTACCGGAGGATGTGCATGTATTCCTTAACCAGACGACGGTTGTGCCGGAAAGCGTCGTTTACCCATTGATCGGACAGGACCGGAACCTGGTATTCACCATCAACGGCGAACGCCCTTATTCCTTCAGCTTTAACGGGCTCAGGCTTTCCGTGCCCATGAACATTAACCTCTCCGCCAGTGTTTCGCAGGAGCCGCCGCAGGGGAAACGCACCGCGTCGTCCGCGGATAAAAATGCGGTATTCCTCAACCTTGCTCGAAACGACGCCCTGCCCCCGGATACCAATATCAGTATTTATGTTGGCGACGTTTATCCGCCTGGATCCTTGGTGTACCTGTATTATTATGATATCAACCGGGATATCCTTCCCCTGAACGAAAGCGGAATCGAGGTGGATCAAGCAGGCAACGCGGCTTTTCCCGTAAACGCGGGGGTCACGTATCTTCTGAATTCAAGGCTGCTCAATGCCGCCACAATCTTTGAGAATCCAACGGCTGAGCACCCGTTTTTTCTTGGAGTTGCGGTTCTAGTCCTTGTATTCGCCGCATGGGTCATATTTTTCCTGATTACCAAAAAAGGAGCGCAGAAAAATAGGAAGCAGCAATAGGGCCGTTCATTGGGCCGTATGTTTTTTTGCTGAAATCCCAAATTCCGCGTATTCGGCGGCGCCGGGCTCCGTATAGTATAGGCCCTCCGTGAGCGCAAGTTGGCCTCTATCACAGAAAAACGGCCTTATTTCAACGATTGAATGCTACGTGACGTAAACGAAAACGCACAGGACGGGAGTGTACACCAGGCATCGTGAAGACAGTATTCAAGTGGATTGCAAAAGCGTTATCGACAGGGCTTTCTTTTGTGTTGCTTCTTTGGCCTTTTTCTCCCCGGCCCGCGTGCTGGTTTTTAAGGAACGTATTCCGCTTTGGTACTTATATACGGCCAAAGGACTATTCCACTCTTCGCGCGCGTGTCAAAATCACGCGCAGTCTCCGTTATGCTTCCTCCTGTCAGAAATGCGTGCTCGACGTAATTTCCCCCGTTGCGCCTGCGACGGGGCCGCTGCCCGTGGTGTTTTGGCTTCATGGGGGCGCATATATCGGGGGCGACAAAGCGGATGTGGAAGGCTACTGCGTTCAGGTCGCCGCGCAGGGGTACCATGTCTTGAACGTCAACTACCCCCTTGCGCCCGAAGCAAATTATCCGGCCGGGGTGCGTGCCGTGGCAGATGCCTGTTCTTTTGCCGCCGCCCGGGCGGACACCCTGGGGCTGGACCTTTCCCGCGTCTATTTTGCGGGCGATTCCGCCGGCGCGCAGATGTCCGCGCAGTTCGTAACGGCGCAAATCGATATGCAATATGCGCGGGATGCCCAAATCCCGCAGATCGTGCCCCGGGAGAGCATCCGCGGCGTCGGCCTTTTCTGCGGTCTTTACGACGTGGCGGCATATGCCGGGAATTTTGATTCGCACACCCCGGTCTCCTATGTCGTGAAACGTATCTTTTGGGGCGTGATCGGAGACGCAGAGTGGCGGCACGGACCGGAGCTTGAGGAGGCCTCCGTCCTGCGGCACATCCCGCCCTGCGGATTTCCGCCCGTTTTCCTGACAGACGGCAATATCGGCACCTTTACCGAACAGGGAATGGCTTATGCCGACGCGCTCCGCGCCTGCGGTACTCCTGTCGAAGACACCTTTTACCCGCGTTCCGTGACGCTCCTGCCTCATGAATACCAGTTCAATATGCGGCGGGCGGCAGCGCGGGACGCCTTCCGGCTTTTCATAGAATTTCTGGAGCGCACAAAAAAATAGTTTTCGTTTTTTCCCGTGTGGTATTATAATAATATCGAATCAAATTTACATTATTTTTAGGGGGTAAGTTTATTATGATTAGCAAAAAAATGGAAGACATGCTCAATGAACAGGTGAAAAACGAATTTTTTTCCGCCTATTTTTATCTCTCTATGGCCGCATGGTTTACGTCCAGGAACTTAAGCGGGTTTGCGAACTGGTATACCGTGCAGGCGCAGGAGGAACGCGACCATGCGACGATGCTGATGAATTATATTCTGCGCGTAGGCGGAAACGCGGAATTCCGCGCAATTGAAGCTCCCGATACGGACTTCAAATCTCCCATGGATGTTTTCGAGAAAACGCTGGCGCACGAGCAAAAGGTAACGGGCATGATTAATGACCTAATGGCGGGCGCACTCGATGAGCGCGACTTCAAAACGCAGCAGTTTCTGCAATGGTTCGTAAACGAACAGGTCGAGGAAGAAGAAAACGCAAACGGCCTGATCGAAAAGCTGAAGATCAGCGGCAACAGCGAAGCAGGCATCCTTTATATGGACAGCGAAGCGGCATCGCGGGTATACACTCCCGCGACGCAGGCCGCGAACTAAGAAATATCAAAAAACAGCGAAGCGCGGCTTCGCTGTTTTTTATTTTTTGTGCTTTTCCCGGTCAATTTTTTTCTTTCTTTGCCCGCCTTTTGCGCACCGTTTTCTTCACCTTGCTTTGCTTTTCCGCATAGGCGATAAACATATCGTATACAAGGGCCGACCGCCTGTCGATATCGCCCGCTCCATAGAGGGAAACGGCATTCAGCATCCCGAACAGCAGCTCGGAGAGCACAGTGCCTTCCTCCTCCGTAAGCTCCGTCCCACATTCGGAAAACACGCGGGTAATGAGTTCGATCAGAAGCTCCTGCACCTGCCGGCGGATGCCAAACAGCGTACGCTCGATATATTCCTTGTCCGACTCGAAATTTACAACCTGGTTGATTACATCCTGCGGCGTTTCCACCATGCGCGCGATAAAGCAGTAAATCGCCCCATAGAGCGCTTCCTTTGGTTCTTTGCCGAACACATTGCGCATAAAATCGTTCATGATCTGTTCGATTTCCCCGGCAAGCACCTGGGCGAGCAGCGCCTCCTTATCGTCGAAATGCGTATATACCGTTCCTACTGAAAGCCCACTGACCTCGGCGATCCGGCGCATGGAAAGGCTATCATAGCCTTCCTCATGGTAAATTTCAAGCGCCGCATTGATAATTTTTTGCGTAACATCCTCTATTTTCTTGGGCATAACCGATTCCTTCCTTATTGTTCCGCGCCGGGATCCAGGATTCCCAACACATATTCCTCTTTTGTTGTCCTGATAAAGCGAAATATCCTTACAGCCAGGATCGCGGCGATCATGCCGGAGATTATATCCGCCACAAGCGGGGACAGCATAATGCCGAAAAGTCCCAGTACATTGGCCAGCACGAGCACTGTGGGGATAAGGCATACGCCCTGCCGTGAAATAGACAGGATCAGCGCGCCGCCCGCCTTGCCGAACGCCTGGTGCGTCATCAGCATGATAAGCGTAAACGCCGTGATCGTAAAGCCTGCGGTGAACCACCTGAGCGCGGGTACACCGATTTCCATTACATATGCATCCGTGGTGAACAGCCCCATCAGCTGCGGTGCGAGGGTATAACACGCGAGCGTTACCAGCGCCCCGATGCAGAGCGCAACCGCAATGCCGAATTTCATCGCAGTTTTAAGGCGTTCAAATTTGTGCGCCCCGAAATTATATCCCGCCACAGGCTGGTAGCCCTGCGAAAAGCCAAACATCAGGGCAAACCCCAAAAACTGGATACGGTTCACAATGCCGAAAGCCGCTATTGCCGCATCTCCGTACGGCTTTGCGCATACGTTGATAACGGCGAATCCGATCGCCGCAAGAAGCTGCGTCAAAAACGTGGACGACCCGACGCGCACGATATACGAAACGATCTCCCGCTCGAACCTGAAGCCCTTCAACCGGAATTTTGCAACCGTCTTTTTCCGCCAGTAGTTGGACGACAGGATCGCGAATGAAACGGCCTGCGAAATCGCCGTCGCGACGGCAGCCCCCATAACGCCCATGTTGAAGGTGAAAATAAAGACTGGATCGAGAATCATATTGAGCACCGCGCCGATTACCATCCCCACCATGGACTGCACCGCGCTGCCTTCCGCACGCAGCAGGTTGTTAAAGGCCATATTGGTCAGCTGCACCGGCGAGGCAATGAGCAGAACCAGCGCGTAATCGAGTGCAAGATCGATAGTATCTCCCGACGCGCCGAGCGCAAGCAGGATCGGTTCGGCAAAGATTCCCCCGGCTACGGCGACAAGGATCCCCGACAAAAAGGAAAGGATGATGGTGGTAGTCGCCGTGCGCCCCGCTTTTGCCTTTTCCTGCGCGCCGAGAAGCCGCGAAAGATAGGCCGCGCCGCCCGCCGCAAACAGAATCGAGAGCGCCTGCGTAAGAAGCATGATCGGCATATAGACTGATACCGCCGCCGTACCGAAGTAGCCCTCCGGCGACATGCTGACAAAATAGGTGTCCGCCATGTTGTAGATCGCCATCACAACCATGCTGACAATGGCCGGAACTGCAAGTTTCACGATTGCGCCGGGTACCTTTGCCGTACCCATCATCTCCGCGCGCTTGTCTATTGTTTGCTCCATCTCGTTTCTCCCGCGTCATTTGCAAACTGAACGTGCGTTCATTTACATTTACAATATTATTATGCCCGTCTCCCGATGTCAACCGTTTATTTGACACTTGTAACTCCCCAGCCCTTTCGTTTATAATATTTAAGTACGAAAATTCAGACTATTATGTAATGGGGAGATCATTATGTTTAAAATTTTAAAGAAAGAAACACTGGCAAACGGCATCACCAAGATGGTCATCGATGCTCCGCTGATCGCCAAAAAGGCACAAAGCGGTCAGTTCCTTGTCCTGCGCACGCACGATAAGGGCGAACGTTTCCCGCTCACCATCGCGGATTTTGACCGTGAAGCCGGAACCGTAACCATCATCTTCGCACAGGTCGGCAGGTCCACCAAGCAATTGGGCGCCTTACCGGAAGGCGGGGAAATCCTCGACGTGGTCGGGCCGCTCGGGGTCGCTTCCCACTTCGACCCGTCCATCAAAAAAGCCGCGGTCATCGGCGGTGGGCTCGGCTGCGCGATCGCGCTTCCGCAGGCAAAGCATTTGAAGCAGATGGGCGTTTCCGTGGATATGATCGCCGGCTTTAAGACCAAGGATATCATCATCCTCGAAAAGGAAATGACAGCGGCTTCGGACAACCTTATCATCACGACGGACGACGGTTCGTTCGGGATGCACGGCTTTGTGACGGACGCCCTCAAAAAACAGATCGAGGACGGCGTAAAATACGATATCGTGGTCGCGATCGGCCCGATCCCAATGATGAAATTTGTCTCCCAACTGACCCGCGAATACGGCATCAAAACGATCGTCAGTATGAACCCGGTCATGATCGACGGCACGGGGATGTGCGGCGGCTGCCGGCTTACCGTGGGCGGCGAGACTAAATTTGCCTGCATTGATGGCCCGGACTTTGACGGACACCAGGTGGATTTTGACGCGGCGATGCGCCGCCTTTCCATGTATGACGGCATGAAAGAGCGCGAGGAAGACTGCAGGCTGATCCAAATGGCAGATAAGGCGGAGGACAAATAATCATGGAAAGAAATATGTCGCTTGAAAAGGTAAAAATGCCTGAACTTGATCCGAAGGTGCGCGCGACCAATTTTGAGGAAGTCGCGCTTGGATATACGCCCGAGATGGCACAGGAGGAAAGCAACAGGTGCCTTGAATGCAAGAATAAGCCGTGCGTATCCGGCTGTCCCGTACAGGTCAATATCCCCGAATTCATCCACGAAATCAAAGAAGGCAATTTTATGGCCGCATATCAGAAGATCGTGGAGACGAACGGCCTGCCCGCCGTATGCGGCAGGGTATGCCCGCAGGAAAGCCAGTGCGAAAAATATTGCGTGCGCGGCAAAAAGGGCGAACCCGTGGGGATCGGCCGCCTTGAACGTTTCGCAGCGGATTTCGCAATGAGCCAAGGCGCGCTCGGCGCAAAGGACGCCGCCCCCAAAAAAGGGAAAAAGGTTGCGGTTATCGGCAGCGGTCCGGCGGGGCTTACCTGTGCCTCTGACCTCGCCAAAAAGGGATACGACGTTACGGTATTTGAAGCCTTCCACACCGCAGGCGGCGTTCTGAAATATGGAATTCCTCAATTCCGTCTTCCCAAGGAGATTGTTGACCTCGAGATCAACGTTCTCAAGGAAATGGGGGTGGAAATCAAGCTGGATATGGTCATCGGCAAAATCCTTACCATCGACGAGCTTAAGGAAATGGGTTATGAGGCGATCTTTATTGGCAGCGGCGCGGGGCTGCCGTCTTTTATGAACATCCCCGGCGAAAATCTGAATGACGTTTATTCCGCAAATGAGTTCTTAACGCGCATCAACCTGATGCACGCTTACCAGTATCCATCCTACGATACGCCGATCAAGCCTTACCAGGGCGTGGCTGTCATCGGCGGCGGAAACGTGGCGATGGATGCGGCGCGCTGCGCGAAACGGCTTGGCGCAGGACATGTGTACATCGTATACCGCCGCAGTGAAGCGGAAATGCCTGCGCGCCTTGAAGAGGTGCATCACGCGAAGGAAGAAGGCATCGACTTCCGGTTGCTCGAAGCACCCGTCGAAATCCTCGGGGACGAGCATGGCAATGTTGTCGGTATGAAGGATGTGCGCATGGAGCTTGGAGAGCCTGACGCTTCCGGACGGCGGCGCCCCGTTGTCATAGAGGGCAGCGAATATGTTCTTCCGGTGGATGCGGTGATCGTTGCGATCGGGCAATCCCCCAATCCGATGATTAAAAATTCCACACCTGCCCTGAAGACACAGCCTTGGGGCGGCATCATCACCAACGAGGAGACGGGCGAGACTTCTATTCCCGGCGTTTATGCGGGCGGCGACGCCGTGACTGGCGCGGCGACGGTAATCCTTGCAATGGGTGCCGGCAAGACCGCCGCCAATAGCATAGATAAATATTTAAGTAAATAGTTTTTTGTTCCTAATTTGAAAACTGCGGCTTTTTGCCGCAGTTTTTTTATTCATTTCTGTGCATAAAAATTACTGTTCCACAAAAAAATATTGTTTTTTTCATTTTTTTTGCTTTTCCCTCTTGACATGCTGTTTTCCGCATAGCCGCGCGTTTTTCACATTTGTGGATAACTTGCCTTTCGCGCTTCGCCTCCATTCCCAAAAAACGCCTTCACATAGCCGTTTTTTGTATGGAAAGTTATCCACACTCTTCTGTGGATAACCTCATTTTCTCCCGGAAATATGCGGGTTTTCCGCCTGCGGAAAACGCCGGTGGATTTCTCAAAAAGCTGACCGGAATTTTTCCCGGGATTTACAGGAATCCAAATGTATATTTTTTAAAGTTTATGCATAATACGGCTGTTCCTTTTTTTGATGCGCGCCTTTGCCGGCAGAGTTTCCGACACAATACTTTATCCGCTTGGGTATTTGAGGTATAATAGCACCATAGTGCAGCAAAGGAGTTATAACACGCATGTCTCATCATTTTAAGCGTTACCACACTCACTCCAGGGGTTACCGGCCACGGCGGCACAGGGGCCGCCTGCGGGTCGGGCGATTGATCCTCCTGGTTCTGATTTTTGCCGCAATTATTTTCGGCATTGTTTTAGGCGTTATGTTCCTGACCAAGACCGGCTTTTTTGCGGAAAAAGACGCGTCCGCGTCCGTCCCTGCCGAGATTCCGGCAGGATACGAAGCGCCGGTCCAAACGGCGGAGGCGGAGGCGCTTCCCGCAGCCGTGGACGCGACGCAGCCCGCCGCATTCGGTCTTGCTTCCGAAATCGAGCAGGACGGCACGGCAGCAACCGGCTTTGCGCGGGCCAAAACAATCGCCTTCCCCATTGCAAGCGATTATACGCCGCTTTCCGGAGTTGTGACCGCAAATGGGAACAATTACCGGAACACCCGGAGTTACGGCGGTTTTTCCGCTGGCAGCAGCACGCTGGAAAAAGCATGGCCGCTGGAAGGAGGCCTTTCCGCTTCAGCTGCCCAGCCGCTTGCCGTCAGTTGGGACGACGATATGAGGCAGATGATGAACCTGTACCCGGAAAAATCCGCAAAAGAAGGACTGGTGGAGGTGCTCATACCGGGAAGCGGCGGAACGCTTTCCTTCGTGGACCTTGCCGATGGGAGCGCGACACGCGACCCCATTGTACTTGGCTTTACGCCCGGGAGCGCGATGTCCCTCGATCCGCGCGGTTATCCGCTCCTGTACATTGGCGGGAATGCAGAAAACGCCTGTATGAACATTTACAGCCTGATTAGCGGGGAGCTTCTTTATAAATACGGCGGCGAAAAAGATTCTTTTTCGCTGCTCGATTCACAGGAGGGCTTTTCCTGCGCACCATTGATCGCCGCTGACGCGGACGTCCTGGTCTGGGCGGGGGAAAACGGCCTCCTCTATACAATGAACCTGAATTCCGATTTCGACCGGGCGGCAGGCACCGTCTCTGTCAGCCCCGATACGCCTGTGAAATACCGTTACACAGCGACGGGAGGAGCAGACGGCGCTTCTTCCGCGAGCTTTGGCATCACAGGACTTGCGGCGTGGCGCAGTTACGCATTTATCACGGATGACGGCGGTTACATACAGTGTATCGATTTGAACACGATGACTCCCGTTTATGTGCAGAAAACGAAAGGCGGAATTGTCTCTTCCCCGCTGATCGAGGAAGCGGCTGACGGGATCTACCTCTATATCGGCAGCCGGGCGGCAGACGGCAGCACCGCTATCTGCAAGGTCAAGGGTCTCTCCGGTGAAATCATCTGGCAGCGCGATTTCCCCTGCGGCACGGAGGGCGGCGTCCTCTCGACCCCGGTACTGGGTAACGGCTCGCTTGGCAATATGGTCTTTTGCACAGTCGCGCAGGGAGAGGGCGAAAATGCGGTCGTCCTTGCGCTCACGACAGATACCGGCGAGATCAAATGGCAGCACGGCACAGGCCGGCCGTCCCCTCTCGCTCCCACGGCAGGATATTCGTCCGACGGAACCGGCTTCCTGCTTGCGGCGGGCGGTGGGAACGCAGCTTTGCTTGACGGCGGCTCCGGCGAGGTTCTTGCTTCGCTCGACGGACTGGATGGCGCGGACAGCGCTTCCGCTCCTATCACCTGGGGCAACACGGTAATCCTCGGGGGTGCGGGAATAATTGTTAAATAAGGAGCGCAAAAAAGCGGGATGCAAAGGCATCCCGCTTTTTATGGTATTTTATGCAAACGCAGGCTGCAGGCTGAGCGCGATCAGAAACGTTCCGATAAAGTAAGTGATGGAATTCCAGGCTGTGATTGCATTTTTCCTACTGTGATAATTCCAGATTCCAAGCAAAAGATCGGATATCCAGAATAGTATGGCGCCGGCGGCCATCAGCACATAGGAGGCAAGCCACGGGCCGACAGGCAGCATCCAGCCCCCCGGCGACGCTGCCGTAGGTACAATCGCCGTAACGACCGCTTTCGCCATCATCAGGGATAGCAGGACCATATAGACCGTAAGCGGCCCCTGCGCCCTCCCAAGCTGCCAATCCTGCTTTTTCATCAGGATCAACGCGGCTATGAGCAGGACCGCAGTGAGAATAAATTCAACAAAATCAACCCCCTGCACGGAGAACATGGAAGCAAGGAAAAACGCCTGCGCTCCTGCGAAAAACAGGATGCCGCAGTTAAATTTTTTTGCATCGAGCTGTATGAAACGAAGAAAATAGTCTCCTGCCAGCGCACAGATAAGTCCGCACAGAATGAGCGCCACCCCCGCGGTGACTTCCGCTCCCCACGAAAACACGCCCCACGCTCCTATGAGGCAGAAAATACTGCTGAGCGTCATTTTAAGCCCGGTAGCCCGTTGAAAGCTGCCGGCAAGGTCCTCCCGCACATAAAAACCGAGCAGTACAAAATAGGCTGCCGCAACGATAATCCATCCTGCCATGACAATACTCCTTTCCCTATTTAGCCTCCATCTCTTTCGGGCCTTCAATTTGCCGCCCGTCCTTCGTGACGGTAAACAGGTCCATGATTTGCTCCAGTTTTCCAAATACCACGAGTTTATCACCCTTTTCGATCTCCGTATCCCTGGTGATATAGTCAAGCACCTTGTTTGCCCGCTGGATCAGGATAATGCGCACTCCAAAATCCGCAACGAAATTGAGTTGCCCAAGCGTCTTTCCCCGGATGCGGTCCGGCACTACCGCGATGCTGATTCCCGCCACGACGCCTTTTGCGTACTGGTCGACTACGCTCACAATATTCACATTGCCGCGAAACATTAGCTTCCGGCCCATTTTTTCAATGATATCATTGAATTTCTGCCTGACTCCGGGCACGCGTTTAGCAATCATAAAGATGACGAAAATGATTGCCAGGATCACCGTAAGCGTCCAAAAATCCTCCTGAATGGCTTTAGGCAAATTCAATACGACGTTGACAAAGGCCGTAATGATCGTCACGGAAAAGATATATCCAAACAACATGATCGTGCGGGCCAGCCGGCGGCGCACGAGCTTATCCACTACAAGTTCGCTCTCCTTTGTGGTATAACCGCTGTTTGTAAGCAGAGAGATCACTTGAAATTTCGCTTTTTCCTCCGTCATGCCCGACATCCGGAACAGGATGGTAAAGACATCGATAATTAAAATATAGAGGACAGCCACCGCAAAAAACAATGAAATGGAAACTGAAAGGGTCATAATACTCCTCCTGCCGGCCAATTTTTTCAAACTTCGCCCTGTATGCCCCGGCCCCGCGGTTCCTTCGGCCGGTCAGTCGGCTTCCTCCGCAAAAACGGGCCCGCTTGTCGGCAACGCGCTATTTTTCCTGAAGCGCTTGCAGCACGACCGTCCATGCGGCAATAAGCTTTTCAAGCGACACTGCCGCGTTGGCCGGACTGGTGGACGGAAGACAGACGCTCTCCCTTCCCGTATCCGCAAGGCAATAGCGCGTATAATATTCATACGCTTTTTTTCCGTTTGTAAACACCGCACGAATCTTTGCCGCGCGAAAAATTTCCGAAAAATCATTGGGCTCCGGCTTCCTGATCGACGCATCCGAACTTCCCTTTATCTCGCACGATTTCAGCACGTCGAATACGGCGATCCCGTGCTTCAGCAGGAATTCCTTTTTCTGCGAAACTTCCTGCGGGCAGGGTTCGCGCAGCAGCGCAGCCAGGACCTCCCAGAAACGGTTGCGCGGATTTCCATAATAGAACGCAGTTTCCCGTGATTTCACCGAAGGGAACGTTCCGAGGATTAATATTTTAGAAGCTTCGTTCCATACAGGCATAAGGGGATGGCAAAGCTTTTCCGTTTTGCTTTTCATACCCTTTTATTATACCATGGCCGTGCGGATTCCGCTATTGCCTGAGCAGCGCATACATGCAGGAATCCTGTAAGGTTCCGTTTTTATAAACGCTGTTGCGCAGGATGCCTTCGAGGGTGAACCCCGCCTTTTCGAGCACGCGCCGCGAGCCCGTATTGCAGGCAAATGGTTCCGCAAAAATCCGCTCGATATCGTATTTGGCGAACACATAGCGGCACACCCGCATGACCGCCCCGCTCATAATCCCGCGGCCCCAAAACGGCTCGCCCAGCCAATAGCCGATCTCCGCGCTTTTTTTATACACATCACTCCCGAAGAAAACGCCGATGCTGCCTACTGCGCGCCCCTCCACGATGATTGCACGCGTCACCTGCCGTTCGCTGTTCTCCGCACATGAATGGATATACGCCTTTGCATCGTCCATCGTATAGGGATAGGGAAACGCATTCCTCAGGGCCGCCGCGATCTTTTCATTGTTTGCGTATTTCTGGACATACGCAACATCGCCCTCTTCCCACTTCCTCAAAACAAATTCCATCCTGCCACCCTCTTTTACGTTTTTTCCATCGTAACACCCGGCGCGGCCGCGCGTCAACCTAGAGTCCTCCCGCCGCTTTTTGACAATTTTTTGGTCTCCGAGTGATTGACAATCCCGGGCAATGTGACTAAAATAATATTTTGTAACCAATATATACTTGTTTTGTAATGTATTTTTTGTTTAATATCAAGGATCTTTGGATATACACTGGAAACGTTTTAATGCGCATTTGTTTTTTGGGGGGAGTATATGAAGCTGAAAGAAATGAAGGATTGGCAGAAAAATAAGCTTCTGTTCAGCGTAATTGCGATTCTGGTAATCGCGGGAATTTTCCTGAGTTTCACCTGCACCTCGCTGTATCAGGATAAGGCCGCCGAGGACGGTTACTGGTATGACGCGTTGGAGGTGCCGGAAGATCTGGCGCACGACGTTGACGAATTGGGAGCGGACGCAACCAGGGTTACAGTCGGTACCTATATCGAAAATCTGAAGGAAATCAATCTGAAAGCCTGCAACTTCCGCGTTGTCTTCCTTGTATGGTTTCGCTGGGAGGGCGACCCGGAACTCGATATGATGAACAATTTCCGCGTCTACAAGGGTTTCATGAATAAAATGGAGCCTGTAAAGGAACTGCATGACGGAGATCTCAACTATCAGCTGGTCCGCTGCGACGTAACAATCACCAAAAATTACTGGACGATCCGTTTTCCGCTGGAAAGCCACCAGCTTCGTATTTACATCGAATCGGACTATATGATTAACGACGTTGTATTCGTTCCCGATATCAAGGACAGCGGCCTCAACCAAAACCTAGGCATTTCCGGGTTTGACGTGATCCGTACTGCAACCGGATCCTACGCGATACGTTATGAAAATGCCCACGGCGATCCCGAAGTGCCCAAAGATGGCGTCCTGATTACATCCGAACACGTTACTGCAATGGAAATCAACCGGACGGACACAGGGCTTTACGTGAAATGCTTCATCGCCCTTGTCGGCACGCTTACCTGGGTATTGATTACACTGTTTATCTGCACCTACCACCATGTCGATCCGCTGGCCATGATCCCTGCCGCGCTTTTCGGCACGGTCGCCAATATCATGGTGGGCGCCAACCTGCTGCCTGACGCGCTGCAGATGGGGCTGTTGGAATTTGTCAACCTTTGGGGCGTAATGATGATTCTTATGTGTGCGATTGTGATTATCAACATCAATCGAATCCGCAAAAAATATGAAGACAGGGAATTTTCGCAACAGTACGGCCGGATCCTCTTTTATATCATCCTGGGACTGACACTGGCGGGGAATTTCCTCCTCCCCTTCTGCGCCTATATGCTCGTTTAGGAGGCGGGTACCTATGCTAAGAGAACAGCTTTACCGGATCGTCAGGAAGGCGGAGCCGGGAGACCGGCTGGGAAAAGCTTACGACATCTTTATCATGCTTGTGGCAATCGCGAGTATTGTCCCGCTGATGTTCAAGGAATCGAATGCCTTTCTCGACCGCCTCGACATCATCACGGTCTATATCCTGTTTTTCGATTATATTTTTCGTTGGATATCGTACGATTATATCAGCGGCCGAAAGTCTCCGCAGGCGTTTATTCTTTATCCTTTTACCCCATTCGCGATCATCGACCTCATATCCCTGCTGCCGTCGCTCGGCCTTATTGGGCAGGGATGGCGCATCCTGCGTATGCTGCGAATTTTCAAGGCATTTCATTATTCCGACAGCTTTACCTATATCATTAATGCCTTTAAAAAGGAAAAACGGACGCTTGGCTCCGTGCTTATCATTGCACTGGCATATATCTTCGTTTCTGCCCTCGCGATGTTCTCTTATGAACCCGAGACCTTCGATTCCTTTTTCGACGCTCTCTATTGGGCAACTACCGCACTCACGACAGTAGGTTATGGTGACGTTTATCCTCTTTCCGATGTCGGCAAGCTCATCAGTATGATTTCCTCCCTCTTCGGCGTGGCAGTAATTTCACTTCCGGCGGGCATCATCACCGCAAGCTTTGTTGAAGAGATCAATAAGGCCAAGGAAAAACGTGCCCGTGAAGGAAAACCGCCGCAGGATGACAATACGTCTATCGTAGAACGAGTGCTCGGCGCCGAGAAGGAGGAATCCGTCAATGAACAATAAAACACGCTACCTGACCGTAATGGCAATTGGCGTTGCCTTGAATATTATCCTCCATCAAACCGCCGCCCACCTTCAGCTTCCCATGTGGCTCGATATGACCGGAACCGCGCTCGCGGCCCTGATGCTCGAGCCTGCGGCCGGGCTGCTTGTGGGTCTCGCCAATAACTTCCGCATTGCCGTATTCGATTATACCGCAAGCTCCCTTTTTTATTATGCGGTCAGTGCCGCAGTCGCCCTGATCGTCGGCCTCAATATGCGCAGGAAGGGCAAAAGCCTCGCCAAGCGGATTATCTCGACAATTGTCCTTGCCACTGTCGTCTCGGCAGTCATTTCCACATTGCTTACCCTGTGGCGCACAGGCGGCACTTCCGAATCCACATGGGAGATGTTCTATTCCGGCATAGCATCCTCATGGGGCTGGCCGCAGGCCCTCTCCTGTTTCTTCGGTACCTTTGTCATTAAAATTTATGATGTTCTGGCATCGGCAGCGATTGTAACAGGGATGTATGCGCTGCTTCCTAAAAGTCTGCGGACACAGGAACCCCCGCTGCTGGACGTAAGTGGGTAAACAACAAAAAGGCCTTTCCTTTTGGGAAAGGCCTTTTTGTTTCCAAACGCTTATTTACTCCGCAGACATCTCAAACGTATCCTTAAGGTCATAATACAGCTTGTCATAGATTCTCTTTATCTTTTGATATTTCTCATGGCTGCCTGCGGCAGGCTCCACGATTTCCTTCACCGAGTGTACCTTTTCCGCATCGTCCAGGTTCTTGTAAATCCCCTCGCCCACGCCAGCCACGAGCGCGCCGCCATATGCGCCGCCTTCCGCCGCCCCCGCAAGGATCTTAACCGGAAGGTTGAAAATATCGGCAACGATCTGTTTCCACAGCTTGGAATTTGCTCCGCCGCCCGAAAGGATCACTTCCCTGATCTTAAGGTCCGGATTGGTGTTAAGGATCAGCTCATACATCTGGTATAGGCCAAAGGTTACGCCTTCCATGACCGCACGGGCCATATCCCCCTTGTTCGAGAGCAGGGACAGCCCATAAAACACGCCGCGCGCGTTCGGATCCGGATAAGGACACCGCTCGCCCGAAAGGTAGGGCAGGAAAACCACCCCGTTGGAGCCAATGCTCGACGCCTCCGCGCCTTCGTTGATTTCCTTGAACGGCTCTGCACTTTCCGCGTAGAACGTATTTTTATACCATTCCATCGATCCGGCGCACGAAAGCTGACAGCCAAACGCCATGTATTTCCCCGCCGCGTTATTGCAGAAGAACTGGAGTTTCCCCCCCTCGTTCTTTCCAAAGCTGTTCATCGCCGTCGCCACCACGCCGGAGGTACCCATTACAACGCCGAGCGTTCCCTCCTTGATGATGCCCATACCCGTATTCTGGATGACCGCATCTCCGCCGCCGCCATAAACCGGAAGCCCCTCCGGGATCCCCGTTTCCGCCGCCGCCTGCGCCGTCACATGGCCCGTTACTTCGTCGGATTCATATACCTTGGGAAAAATGGAACGGTCAAACCCAAGCTTCTCGATCAGGCCGTCTGCCCATTTGCGTTCCTTTACGTCGAAGAGTCCCGTGCCCGAAGCTTCGGAGGCGTCCGTCGCGATTTCGCCTGTCAGACAATAGCGGATATAATCCTTGGGCATCACAAATTTTGCGATGCGCGCAAAGTTCTCCGGCTCGTGCTTTTTGACCCACAGAATCTTGCCGCCCGTAAACCCGGTAAGCATCGTATTGTTCGTATAAGCAACCAGCCCGTCTATACCGCCCGCCGTTTCAATGATCTCTTCGCATTCCTTTCCCGTGCGCTGGTCGTTCCACAGGATCGCGTTGCGGACTACTTTATTATCTTTGTCAAGCGCCACAAGGCCGTGCATCTGTCCCGAAAGGCCGATTGCCACAATGTTTTCTTTCTCCACACCGTCAAGCAGCTCCTTGAACGCTTCCTTCGTGCCTTTCCACCAGTCCGCCGGCTCCTGCTCCGACCACGCTGGCTTAGGCGTATAAAGCGGGTAAGCTTTCGTTACCGAACGAATGACCTTCCCTTCCTCGTCTATAATCAGGCATTTCACACCGCTCGTCCCTACGTCGATTCCCATTAAATATTTCATCCTGGTATCCTCCTCTATTTGATTGCCGTATAGATATCATACACGCTGTCCAGGATATAATCCGGGGCAACGTCGCCGTCTTCAATGTCCTGATAGGTAATTTCGCCGGAAAGCACCGCTATGCCCACGATGCCGCCGTTCACCGCCGTTTTTACGTCCGTATACAGGCGGTCGCCCACCATCGCCGTTCTTTCCCGCGGGGTCCCTGTCTTTGCAAGGATATAATCCACCGTTTCCTTAAACGGCTTCCCCACAAATTTAGGTTCAACGCCCGTCGCGTGCGTAATCATGCACGCCATGGACCCGCAGTCCGGGCAAAACTTTCCGTCCTCGAGCGGGCAGACCCTGTCGATATTGGTCGCAAGGAAGGGCACGCCCCCGGTGATGAGACGCGAAATCGCATCCGCTTTTTCAAAATTAAAGGTCTTGTCAAAGCCAAGTACGGCAAAATCTGCCGTTTCCGTATCGGAAGGCAGCAGCGTAAAACCCGCTTTTACGAATTGCGCCTCAAGTTCAGGCGTTCCCGCAAGGTAAATCCGCCGTCCGCCGTGGGTTTTAAGATAGTGGATCATCACGTCGCCGGATGTCATGATGTTTTCACGCGTCATGCCCGTAAATCCAAGCCGCTCCAGCTTTTTGACATAATCCTCCGGTGCTTTGGAGGAATTATTGGTAAAAAAGTAAAACGGCACGCCGCTCTGCTGCATATATTCGATGTATTCCTTCGCTCCGGAGATCAGATTCTCCCCCAGATTGATGGTTCCGTCCATATCAAGGACAAAGCACTCGATATCGCGAAGCTCCGCCGCATTGGGGTTTACCCGCCCCCGCTTTTCACTGCCTGCCATTCGTTCCTCCGTAAACCGCATCGTAAATTTTTTTCAGGTACGCGCCGTCGTAGGAAATCTCGTCAAGGATGGTATACCTGTTTTTACGCGTCGTGCGCGCTGTGCGCATAACCTGCACGTAATCTTCATAGGTAAGCCCAAGCTCCTCAAATGTGGTCGGGAGCCCGGCCTGCCTGAGGTAATCGCGGATAAATTCATAATTCCCGCCGTAAAGGTATTCCACAAGGATGCTCGCCACCGCGGTCTGCAGCCCGTGCAGCGTCCCTTTCCCAGCCGCGTCGATCGCGTGGCTTAAAAGGTGCTCCGCGCCGCTTGACGGCCGCGTATTCCCCGTGATGTTCATGGCAAGCCCGGAAAGGACGACGGATTCCGCAAGCTGGGTGAGGAACGCCGTATCCCGGATATCCGGATGCGTATACTGCAGGATCGCGCGCACCGCCGTGCCCGAAATGATATAGGCAAAATCGTCCATTTTTGCTTTGCCCGCCTGGACCGCCCGCTCCCAGTCCCGCAGGGCCGTAATGTTGGAGACAAGGTCCCCAAGACCTGCAAGGATCAGCTTTTCGGGCGCCGTTTTGATGATGTCGAGGTCCATGATGATATAGGACGGTATTTTACAGTCGAGGCTGCGCACCGAATTATGGTCGCATTTCAGCACAGCGATCGGCGAAGCGACACCGTCATGGGAAATGGACGTCGGGACGCTGATAAAGGGCCTTTTTGACATCGAGGAAGCATATTTCCCCACATCGAGCACCTTGCCGCCGCCCATCGCGATGACCGCGTCGAAATCGCGGTTCACGATATAATAGGACTTTAAGAACGCCTCCCGCAGGGACCCGGCGTGAACAAATTCCCGCTTTACCTCTTTGCAGCAGCCCTCCAAAAACGCATAAACGTCCTGCCCGTAGAGCTCATCGACAATGCGGTCGACAATGAGCATCACGCGGTCCGTCGGTTTCAAAAATTCCTTAAGGCGCGGGTACAATATCCCGCTGCCTATTTTTACACTTTCCGGTACTGCGAACGTATTGATGGCATTCCACCTCACAAAAAAACTTACATAGTCAAAAAAGGCTTTTTCAAAGCCTTTTTCGATCTATTCTCTGAAGCTTGCTTACTGCATGTTCTCCGACATGATTTTGAATTCATCATAGAGGTCTTTGCGGAAAATCAATTCCTTGCTGAGCGCCTCGTCGATATCTTCGTCGATGATCTTGTTATCCCGGATTCCCACAACGCGGTTGCCGATCCCTTTCTCAAGCAGCTGCACCGCGCGCATACCCATACTGGTCGCACGCAGCCGGTCCGCCGCGGACGGGGTCCCGCCCCTCTGGATATAGCCGAGCACGATCGCCTTCGCGTCGAGCTTGGCTTTGGCGCGCATATAGTTCGCAACTGCTTCGCCCTTGCCCGCGCCTTCGGCGATGAGCACAATGCTGGTCATATTGCCCTTGATGCGGTTGCCGATGATCTTATCACAGATATAATCGATATCAAATTCAACTTCCGGGATGATGATATGCTCCGCGCCGCCCGCGATGCCCGCGTAAAGCGCGATATCCCCGCATTTATTGCCCATGACCTCGATGACGCCCACGCGCTCATGCGAATTCATGGTGTCGCGGATACGCGACATCTCGCCCACAACGCCGTTGACCGCCGTATCAAAACCGATGGTAAAGTCCGTATAGGCAAGGTCATTGTCGATCGTGCCCGGGATGCCGATGGTTGGAACGCCGAGATGCGAAAGCACTTTCGCCCCCTGGAACGACCCGTCGCCGCCGATCACAACCACGCCCGAAATATCGAACGCCTTGATGACCTGAAGCGCTTTCTGCTGGCCTTCCTGCGTTTTGAACTCCTCGCAGCGCGCCGTTTTCAGGATCGTACCGCCCTTTTCAACGATGCCGGCCACATCCTCCGTTTTGATGCGGTCCACACGGCCCTCAATGAGGCCTGCGTACCCTTTTGTGATCCCCATCACCGAGAAGCCCGCCGCATCGGCAGCCATTACTACCGAACGGATTCCCGCGTTCATGCCCGGCGTATCCCCGCCGCTTGTCAGTATTCCAATTCTTTTTTTCATAGCACAGTCACCATTTATTTAAACTTTCTTTTAAAATGCATTTGTCTTCGTGTGCGCGAGCACACGCTTATTCTATCCACCGCGGTTTCCTTTTCCATCCCCTGAAAAAACCGGGATTTATGCCGTTTTTCAAAACATCCGCAATCAATACGTATTCTAACAAAAAAATCAGAAAAAAACAATATAAAACGACCGAAATTGTAAAATGTATCACCGCTTTTTATCCTTTTTGCGGTTTTGTTCACCCCCGGCGTACAAAAAACGCCCCTCCGCCGCACGCGGCAGAAGGACGCCTAGTCCCTTTTTGCGCTATTTTACGACCACATTCTCCTTGCCAAGATACCGCTCGAGTTCTTCTACCAGCTCGGCCTTATAGGCCACGCTGCGCGCCCCGCACAGCTTATATTTCTGTCCGGTCTTTTCCACATAGACCACCGCGCTGCTCCCGCCCGGATAACGGCCCATGATGCGCATCAGCCCGTCGATATCGCAATTTTTATCCTGGGCGACCTTCACATACAGCTGCTTGCCCGCGAAAAAGGCATCGTCCGGCACGTAACGCGTGATCCTGCCCGCCAAAAGCTCGATTCCGTTTTGCCCCACCGTCACCTTGCCGCTCACGTTTACGATCGCATCCGTCTTCAAAAACGCCTCGGCTTCGGAATACACGTTGGGAAAAGCGATCATGTTCATCTGCGCGTACAGGTCCTCGAGCACAAAATTCGCCATCATCTTTTTTTGCCGGGTCGGACGCGCGCGCACTGAGGTCACGATCCCAAGCAGTTCCACCTCCCGGCCATCATATTCATACATCGTCATCTCGTCATCCGCAGTCTGCATGATGTCCGCAATGGAAACAGGACGATTTAAGAGCACGCCCGCAAGCTCGTCCAGGGGATGTCCGCTGATATAAAGGCCGGTCATTTCCTTTTCATAGGAAAGCTTTTCCGCTTCGCCGTACTCGGGGATATCCGGCAGCTGCACCGTAAGCGGGGCAAACTCCCCTTCCATGCTGTCGAAAAGCGACATCTGCCCGGTTGCCTGCCGCTTTTTGAGCTGCGTCGCATCTGCAAGCACCTGTTCGTACACGGCAATAAGCTGCGAGCGCCTGACCCCGAAGCAATCGAAACAGCCGGAGAGAATCATGCTTTCAAGGCGCTTTTTATTGAGCACGTCCGTATTTTTTTCCACAAAATCGGTAAAATCCTGATACCCCGTCCCGCGCCGCGTAATAACTTCGCCCACCGCTTCGCCGACATACGAAATAGCCGACAGCCCAAAACGAATGCAACCATTTTCCGTGGTGAAGTGCATGCCCGACTGGTTGACGTCCGGCGGCAATATCCTGATACCCTCGTTTTTGATGGTCTGGATATATTCGCCAAGCTTCTGCTTGTTTGCGATAAAGCTGTTGAGAAGCGCGGTCATGAATTCTACGGGATAGTAGCATTTGAGGTAGGCCGTTTGGTAGGCGACCACAGCGTACGCGCACGCATGAGATTTATTGAACGCGTAATTGGCAAACGCCATCATCTGGTCAAACAGTTCATTCGCTGTTTTTTCATCCATCCCGCGGCGCACGGCTCCGTCTACCGTGACAGTCCCGTTTTCCTCTTCGCCATGGATAAATACTTTCCGTTCCTTTTCCAGCACGCTTTGCTGTTTCTTGCTCATGGCGCGGCGCACAAGGTCGCTCCGGGCCATGGAATAGCCTGCCACGTCGCGCACGATACGCATGATCTGTTCCTGATAAACCATGCAGCCGTAGGTATCCCGGAGGATCGGCTCGAGCATTGGGTGCAGGTAATGCACGCTTTTCGGATTGTGCTTGCTGCGCACATAATCCGGGATGCTTTCCATCGGGCCCGGACGGAAGAGCGCGTTCGCCGCCATGATGTCGTCGAGGCACTCAGGCCGGAGCTCCTGCAGCAGCCGCCGCATGCCGCCGCTTTCAAACTGGAAGATCCCCAGCGTATCACCGGAGGACATCAGTTCGTAGACTTTTTTATCGTTGAGGTTAAGCTGATCGATATCGAGCTTTACGCCGTGGTTTTCTTCGATCATGCGGACCGCGTCGCGGATCACCGTCAGCGTCCGCAGGCCAAGGAAATCCATTTTCAAAAGCCCCATACTCTCAAGCTTTTTCATGGTATACTGCGTCATGACGCTCTCGTCTTTGGGATTCTTTTGCAGAGGCACGTAATCCGTAATGGGCGCGTCCGCAATGACTACGCCCGCGGCATGCGTGGACGCATGCCGCGCCATACCCTCGAGCCTGCGCGCTACGTCGATCACCTGCTTCGCATCCGGATTGTTTTCGTATTCCGCTTTCAGCTTCGGGTTGCGGTCGAGCGCCTTATCGATCGTCATCTTGAGTTCGAAGGGCACCATCTTGGCAATGCGATCCGCGTCCGCGATGCTCACGTTCATCACGCGCGCCACGTCGCGGATCACAAGACGGGCACCCATTGTGCCAAACGTGATGATCTGCGCCACATGGTCGCTGCCGTATTTTCGCGTCACATAATCGATGACTTCCTGCCGCCGTTCATAGCAGAAGTCGATGTCGATATCCGGCATGCTGATGCGCTCCGGGTTCAGGAACCGTTCAAACAGCAAATTGTACTGGATGGGATCGATGTTCGTAATTCCAAGGCTGTACGCGACAATGCTTCCCGCCGCGCTTCCGCGCCCCGGGCCGACCATGATGCCGTTTTTCTTGGCGAAATTTACAAAATCCCAGACAATGAGGAAGTAATCCGTAAAACCCATATTATCAATGGTGGAAAGCTCGTAATCGAAACGTTCCCTGATTTCATCCGCAGGGTCTTGATAGCGTTCCCGAAGTCCCGTCTCCGCAATATGCCGCAGGTATCCCCGGTTCGTATACCCTTCCGGTACTTTAAACTCGGGCAAGTGGTTATTGCCGAACTCAAATTCAAGGTTGCACTTGTCGGCGACCTCCCGCGTGTTGCTGACCGCCTCCGGCACATAAGAGAAAAGCTTGCTCATTTCCCTGGGGGATTTCAGGTAAAATTCCTCCGTCTCAAAGGCCATTTTGCTGGGCTGGTCGATGGTGGTGACAGTCTGGATGCACATCAGCACCTTTTGCGCGTAAGCGTCTTCCCGGTTTACATAATGTACGTCGTTGGTCGCGACCACCTTAACGGAAAGCTCGTCCGCAAGTTTTAAGATTAGCGGATTGATGCGCTGCTGTTCCGCGATTCCGTGGTCTTGCAGTTCAAGGTAAAAATCCCCGCCAAACATATCTTTCAGGCGCTGTGCCATACGCTTTGCGCCCTGGTAATCGTTCTGCATCAGCAGGCGCTGCACGTCGCCCGCAAGGCAGGCCGACAGGCATACGAGTCCTTCGCTGTGCGCCGCCAGCAGTTCGTAATCGATACGCGGCTTGTAGTAAAAACCTTCCAGCGAACCTGCCGAAACGAGCTTCATCAGGTTTTTATAGCCCGCCATATCCTTGCACAGCAGCACAAGATGCGCATATTCCCGCGAAAGGGAGGTCTTCTCAAAGCGGCTGCCCGGAGCCACATACACCTCGCACCCGATGATCGGCTTGACGCCCTCTTTTTTCGCCGCCTCGTAAAAATCAAGCGCGCCATACATTACGCCGTGGTCCGTAATGGCGAGCGCATCCATCCCGTGCTTCTTCGCACAGGCTACAAGGTCGCCGATCCGCCCCGCGCCGTCAAGCAGGCTGTATTCCGTATGGACATGCAAATGTGTAAAATCAATCATTTTGTGACTTTCCTCCGTCCGTGAAGCGCCGGATTTTCTTCACTTATTTTAGTATAACACGCCCCCTTTCCAATTTGTGTAAAAATTTCTTTAATGTTTCCACCCTGCCGCCGGGGGATTTTGCGCTTTCCAATCCCATGCGGTTATTGTATAATGGAAGTGTGATTTTACAGAAAAAGGAAGGCAGATTTTTTATGGCTTACAAGCTGATCGCACTTGATCTTGACGACACGTTGCTCGACTGTGAGAAACACATTTCCAAGAGGAACCGGGAGGCGCTTGCCGCCGCGCGCGCGAAAGGCGCGCATATTGTCCTCGCGTCCGGCAGAGCTTATGCCGGCGTAAGCGGATTCAACGAAGCTCTCGGCAACAGGGATTATACCATCGTCTGCGGCGGAGGACAGGTCGCCGACCCGGACGGGAAGGTGATCTATTCCGCATACCTCTCCCCCATTACCACAAAACAGGTGATGCGCTGGGCCGTGACGCACGGGGCGTATTTCCAGGTTTACACAGACGAGGGCTACTTTTTCCTTCAGAGGAACGACTATTCAGACTATTATGAAAAGCTGTGCGGTTACAGCGGGATCGAAGACCCGGACCTCATGAATAAGGAAATGATACTTGCGGCTAAAATATTGCTGATCGATACGGAAGAAAAGCTGGAAGAATACCGCAGCGAACTTTCCGCGATGTTTCCGGAACTGGTGATTAAGAAATCCCAGAGCGACTTCCTCGAGATCATGGATCCCACCGCAACCAAGGGCAACGCCCTCGAATATCTGGCGAAGAAACTGGGCATTGAGAGGCAGCAGGTGATGGCGGTCGGGGACAGCGAGATTGACGAGAGCATGCTCGAATGGGCGGGTCTCGGGATTGCTATGGAAAACGCATGCAGCGCCTGCAAGGAAGCTGCAAATGACGTAACCGCCTCCTGCAACGAGGACGGCGTCGCGCTCGCAATTGAAAAATATATCATATAAGGGTGGATACGAAATGAAACGTACGATCAAAATCACGGACCTCGCAAAGGCGATCAGCCTGAATATTGTCTATATGGGGACCCGTGACACGGCGGAAATCGATTCAAGCGACCTTAACCGGCCGGGGCTCCAGATGAGCGGATTCTTTGAATATTTTGCAGTCAACAGGATTCAGCTCTTTGGTATGGTGGAGATGACCTACCTGCAAACCCTGGACCCGGAAACTCGGCTGGAACGCCTTGACCGGTTCTTTTCCCATCCGATCCCGTGCGTATTGATCGGGCGCAACCTGACGCCTCCGGACGAATTCCTCGAATGTGCGCGCAAATACGACGTTCCGGTGCTGATGTCGGGCCTTACGACAACCAAGCTTTCACATAAAACGGCGATCTACCTCGACGCGCTGCTCGCACCTGTCATTTCCCGCCACGGCGGCCTGATGGACGTTTATGGCGTTGGGATGTTCATCACTGGGGACAGCGGCGTCGGCAAGAGCGAAACCGCGCTTGAGCTGGTAAAACGCGGCCACCGGTTTGTCGCGGACGACGTGGTGGAGATTCACAAGCTGTCCGACGATACGCTGATCGGCCAGTCGCCGGACATCATCCGGCACATGATGGAAATACGCGGGCTTGGAATCATCGACGTCTCGGTGCTGTACGGCATGGGTTCGATCCGCCGCGAAAAATCCATCGAGCTTGCAATCCATCTCGAACCGGGCGACGTGCGGGATATCGACCGTCTCGGCACGGCGGACAACCACATTACGCTCCTTGGCGTAAAGGTACCGCAGATCACGCTTCCGGTGCGTCCGGGCCGTAACCTTGCGATCGTTATGGAGGTCGCGGCCATGAACTTCCGTTTAAAAAGCATTGGACAGGGCGGCGGCGAATGGCTCGCCCAGAATATTATGGATGTGATTTCCCAGGCATGAATTCAGAACTCCTTACCGCCCGCTTTGTCTCCCTGCTCGGAGAAGCGGGCGTTCGCGAAAATGAACCGATGTCCGCACATACGACTTTTAAAACAGGCGGACCCGCGGACCTGATGCTCCTCCCCCGGACGGAGGAAGGGCTTGTTTCCGTTTTGCGCGTCCTGCGTGAAGAAGGAACCCCTTATGTCGTGATCGGCCGCGGCTCCAATCTCCTCGTCTCCGACGAGGGCATACGCGGTGCGGTCGTGAAGCTTGCCCAAGGTATGGACGATATCGACGTGCGGGAGGGCCGCATAATTGCCCAAACGGGCGCATCGCTCAAGGCGCTGTGCCTGGAATCGATCCGCGCGGGGCTTGCGGGGCTCGAGTTTGCGGGTGGCATTCCGGGAGCCTTAGGCGGCGCGGTATACATGAACGCCGGCGCATACGGCGGCGAGATGAAGGACCACATGACATCCGTGCGCGTGGTGGACCGTGCGCTTGGGATCCGGGAAATCCCCGCTGCGGAGATGGATTTTTCCTACCGCCACAGCGCGGCGATGGAAAAAGGATATATCGTGCTCGGCGCGGCATTTTCCCTGCCGGCGGGCGACCCGCAGCTGTCCTTAGATAAAATGAACGAATTCAACGCCCGGCGGCGCGAAAAACAGCCGCTCGCCTATCCAAGCGCAGGCAGCACCTTTAAACGCCCAAAGGGAAATTACGCGGGCACGCTGATCGAGTCCTGCGGACTCAAGGGCTTCAGCATCGGCGGAGCGCAGGTTTCGGAGAAACACGCCGGGTTTATCATTAATACAGGAAGCGCTTTTTCACGCGATATCTACGAGCTGATCTTGCATGTAAAAGAGGTCGTCTTACAGGAAACCGGCGTTGTACTCGAGCCGGAAGTGAAAATGCTTGGAGAGTTTTAAGGTGAAAATTATTGCGGATACACACACGCATACAGTGCACAGCCACGGTACGGGTACTGTGGAAGACAATGTAAAAGCCGCCATTGTCCTGGGGCTGAAACGAATCACCATCAGCGACCATGGCCCGCTCCATATGTGCTACAACATCAAGGATGTGGAGGCATACCTGCGGGATATCGAAAGAATGCGGGAGAAATACGCGGGGGACATCGAGGTGCTCGCAGGCGTGGAAATGAACCTGCTCTCCTCCGAGGGCGACGTTGATTTCCCGGAGCAATGGAAGGACCGTTTCGACGTATTCCTGATGGGATATCACAAGCTGGTGCGGTATAAGACGCTTGCCGACCGTATGAACATGATGTTTGTGAGGCGCAGTACGGAAAAGGCGGTAGAGCGCAATACGCGGGCCTATATGAAGGCGTTGGACCGTTACCCGATCGACATTATCGTACATCCGGGCTACGGCCTGCCTGTCGATCTCTCGCAGCTTGCCGAATATGCCGCAAAAAAAGGCGTCGTAATGGAGATCAACGCCAAGCATCCGGAATTTACGCCAGAGGAGCTTTCCGCCTGCGGCGAAACCGGGGTGAAATTTTCCATCGGCAGCGACGCGCACTCGCCCGGGCGCGTAGGCGATTTTCTGCCGGCCCTTCATAAGGCGCAGGCAGCAGGAATTACGGCGGAACAGATCGTCAATGCGGAATAAGACGGCTTTTTCCGCAATCGGGAAATGATCCCGCTAAAGCTTAATGCGGCGCAAACGAAGCGGTTTCGGCGGGCAAAGGATTCCTCTTGGTTTCCAAGATGCCTGACAGCGCACAGCGGGCAAGGAGGCGGGAATTGGGCCTTCGCACGGCTCAGGAAGTGAGTCTCGCGGGGAAAAGGAGAAATGCGCCTGGAAACTGTGAAGCGCACAGCGGGCAAGAAGGCGTCTTTCGACGTGGAGGTTTTATGAAGTTTACAATCGTAACAGGCTTATCCGGCGCCGGCAGGTCTTCGGCGCTCCGGCGGCTCGAGGACCTCGGGTATTATTGTGTGGATAATTTAATGCCCGAGCTGATTCCCCAGTTTGCGCGGCTGTGCATGGAAAGCACGCATATCCGGGACAAGGTTGCCGTCACAGTCGATACGCGCATGGGCGATTTTTTCGATTCAATTTATGCGACCATCGACGAATTGAAGACTATGGACCTCGATCTCGATATCCTGTTCCTTGACGCTTCGGACGCGGTTCTTGTAAAGCGCTTCAAGGAAGTACGCAGAAGCCACCCGGTTTCGGGAAGCGGCGAGATTTTGTCCGGTATTCACATGGAGCGGCGCAAGCTCCAGCAGCTTAAAGACATGGCGAACCATGTGGTGGACACCTCTTCCTATAACGTCATGAAGCTGAAAAAAATGATCGATACCATGTATTCGGGCGACCACGATACCCGTCTGCTGATTTCCATCATTTCGTTCGGTTATAAACGCGGGATTCCGCTGGATGCGGATATGGTGTTCGACATGCGTTTTATTGAAAATCCTTTTTATGTGGAAGGTATGCGCAGGCATTCCGGCCTTGACAAAGATGTGCGCGATTTTGTACTTTCCTTCGGCCAGACGCAGTTTTTCCTCGCGGAGCTGGTGAAGATGGTTGAAACGCTTGCGCCGAGCTTTGTGAGCGAGGACAAAAACCAGCTCGTTATCGGCATCGGCTGTACGGGCGGCATGCACCGCAGTGTCGCGGTCGCGGAAGAGCTGCATCGGCTTCTTTCCGAAAAGGGTATGCGGGTAACGCTCGAGCACCGCGACCTTACCCTGGAAAAAAACTGCTGACAGGGAGGGCGCTATGTCGTTTTCAATGGCCGCAAAAGATGAAATATGCACGCAGGCGGAGGAACGGGGCTGCTGTATTATCGCGGAGCTTTGTGCCATTACCCTTATTTGCGGAAACCTTTCCATTTCCCATGGCGGCGTGCGTATCAAATACAATACCGAGAGCATGACGGTAGCCAAGCGCATCTACGATACGGTAACGCGCATTTTAAAACTCGATTCCGCAGTCGAGATCAAGGATAACCTCCTTAAGAAAAAACACAGCTACACGATCGTTGTCGAGGACGCAGCTTTGCTGCTGACTGTGCTGGGCCTTGAAGGAAACCTGCTCACGGACGCCGTTCCCCCGGGGGAAATGCTGGACAAGGAATGCTGCCGGGCAGCGATTTTGCGGGGTGCGTTTCTCGGGGGCGGAACGGTCTCCAATCCCAAGAAAAATTACCACGCAGAATTTGTTACGAACTCTGAAGCGTTTGCAAAAGTGCTCCTTTCCATCCTTGAAAAAAACGAAATTCGGGCAAAAATAATTCACCGCCGGCAGAATTTTGTGGTATACTTAAATGAAGGAGACGGAATCGCCGCATTGCTTGCGATTATTGGCGCTTATTCTTCTATTCTGAATTTTGAAAATGTACGCGTGTTAAAAGAAATGCGCAATAATGTCAACCGGGCTGTAAATTGCGAGACGGCCAATATCAATAAAACCGTTAATGCTGCCATGACGCAGGTTATGAATATTCACAAAATAGAACGGACGATTGGCCTTAAGCACCTAAGCGATCCGTTGCGCGAGGCGGCGGAGCTCAGACTTGCCAACCCTGAGGCGACTCTCGGCGAGTTATGCGAGCTTGGCGGTACGACTAAATCGGGGATGAATCACCGGCTCCGCAAGATCAACGCGATTGCGCAAGAGCTTAATGAAGCGTTCCCGCGGCCAACCGACACTAAGCAATAAAGGGAGGATTTGAAATGATTTACAAAGAACTCATCATCAAGAACAATGACGGCCTTAAGGCCAAAGCAGCTGCCAGCTTCGTGCAGGTTGCAAACCAGTTCGATTCGCAGATCCTGATCGAATTTTCCAACAAAAAAATCAACGCGAAGAGCATTATGGGGCTTTTATCACTCGGGGTGAAAAAAGGCGAATCCATTTATGTATTCGCAAACGGCGGCGATGAAAAAGACGCCGTAGAGGCTCTTGCGGAGCTTGTAGAAAATAATTTTGGGGAATGAGTGTTTGATTAATTCAAAAAGCCAGCCTTAGGCTGGCTTTTTTTATATGCGGCGAAACAGTGCTCACGGCTCTGAGGCTGCCGCCTGTAAATTCAAGTATACCGCGGCGTCTTATCTTCCATTAAAAATAGTGAAGCCGTTCTTCCCCTGCTTCTTTGTCCGGTACAGGGCATAGTCGGCATTTTTATACAACGTTTCAAAATCCTTCCCCGCCCCGGGAGCAACGGCCACACCGATGCTGGTAGTGATCTCGCAAACACCGGCCTCCTCTACAGTCAGCGTCCGGTGCAGGGCCTTTACCAGCGCAGCTGCCTTCCGCTCTGCCGCATACCGGTCCGGAACCGGCATAAAGGCGACAAACTCATCCCCGCCGATGCGGCCGACGATGTCTCCGTTCCGGAACTGTGCCCGGAGGGCCTGCGAAAAGTCTATCAGTACGGTATCCCCCGCCGCGTGGCCAAAATGGTCGTTGATGCCTTTAAAGTTGTCTATATCCAATATAAAGAACGCAAACAGCTTCCGGGGCTGTTCCAGCAGCCTTGCACGAATCGTTTCCTGTGCGGCCACCTTATTGAGCAGACCCGTCAGGGAATCCTTCTGCATGCGGTCGTACAGGTAAAGCTCACGTTTTTTCTCTTCATCGATATTCTGCCGGTAAACCATCATCCGCACGGAATCATCCTCGTCCCAGTGGAAAAGCTGTGCGGTAATCCGCATCCAATAATAGGTTTCTCCGTCGGAGCGGATCATAAAATCATAGCGGAGGTTTTCCACACCTCTTTCATACGCGGCCAATACGGATTCCGGCAAAAAAGCATCAAGGTATCCCTGCCGGAATTCTTCCTTAATCTGCTTTTCGGCAATAACATGCAACGCCGCGTCATACGGTGTGTTTTCCGGCGCGCCCAAGCTCTCAAAGTAACGCTCTGTCGCCTCGCTTGCCGCCCTGTTGTGGGTAATATCTATTTCATAGATGTTTTCATAAAGCTGCTCTGTCGCCTTTTGGAACGCGTTCCTGTGCTCATGCTCCTTTGCCACCGCGAGTTCGCTGATCTTTTGATTGTATTTGCGGATCACGCTGGTGATGATAATCAGAACGGCGGCAATAATCGCGATAATAACCAGAAGCTCCTGGACAAATTGTCTGGCCAGCACCTGGTCCATAACCGTCGTGTCATAGTCAACAACCAAATGCCAGCCTAAATTTTCCACATAGACGCTTATCAGGTATCCGCTGCCCTTGGCAGAAGAATACCAAACGGCCTGCGTCTCGGCCTTGTTTTCAAGGATCTGCTCCTTAAGCTCTGGATAGGGGCAGGAACTGAACAGGTTTTCCGCCTGATATCCTGTCCGGCTGGTGGAAATTTCTACCGTTCCATTTCCATCAATGAGGGTAACCCCAATTCCGAATTTATCCTCATAGCTTTGAAAGAGCTCCTGCAGCTCACTCACACGAAACCCGACGCCCACTACGCCAATGGTTTCTCCGTCCGCTCCATAAATCCGGCAATTGATAAAAACGGTAATTTCATTTCCGGCTTTATCGACCTCGTCATTGTCAATATTAAGCGAATATTCTTCGTCCGATTGCAGGAAACGATAAAACCAGACATTCTCGGGGTCGCCCTCGGGCAGCATCCGGTCTAATCCATTGAAATTATAGTACCTTTTTGACTGCGCGGATGCGAGAAATACCGAATCATAGTCATACTTATCGCGGTAGGCGTTCAGGTAGGTGCGCATATCTTCGATGAAGCTGTCGTCGTTCATGCGCGCTTCCTCCTCCGCAAGAAATTTCTTCAGCAGGCTGTCGTTCGCCATTGTAAGCGAAATATTGACCGGTTTGATAAAGGTGGAATCGATCTGATGGTGGATCCCTTCGGAGGTAAGTGCGGCCACGCTCTCCACATCCTTATAGAAAATCCCCTGATTGGATTGATAGCTGATGATGGAGGTGGTCAGGAATCCCAAAACGATCACGACGCATACCAAAATATTGGTGCGCATCAGTACATTTTTTTCATTATGTGCTCCCCTTCCCTGCATCATACCTTTCCTTAAGTATACACCGGAAATCATATCGGCGCTATATTAAACGATCTCTATCCGGTATTATTTTAGCCTTGCACTGTGTTTTGCTTCAGGCAGGATTTCACCCTTCCGGATGGAAGTGCCGGTAAACTGCCTGCGCGACGTTTGCGGGCACGCCCTTTGCGTTCATCAGCTCCTCGCACGTCGCCGCCCTGACGTTCTTCACGCTGCCGAACGCCTTTAAAAGCGCCCGCTTACGCGTCTGCCCGATTCCTTCGATTTTATCCAGTTCACCCGTATGATGCCGTTTCTCGCGCAGTTTGCGGTGATAGGAAATGGCAAAATGGTGGGCCTCGTCGCGAATCCCCGTCACAAGCCGGAATTCCGGACTTCCCACCTGCAAAAGAATGCTCTCGTCCCGTCCGGGCACAAAGATTTCCTCCTGCTTTTTCGCAAGGCTGACGATCGGTATTTCCTCACATCCCAAAGAAAAAAGGGCGTCGCGCGCCGCGTGGAGCTGGCCCTTGCCGCCGTCGATAATAATCAGGTCCGGCATGGGCAGGAAGCTCTCATCCCCCTGCAACCCGCGTAAAAGCCGCCGCGTAAGCGCTTCGTTTAAGGAAGCAAAATCGTCCGCGCCTTCAAACGATTTAATGCGGAAACGGCGATTTTTCTTGCGGTCCGGTTTTCCGTCCGTGAACACCACCATGGAAGCGACGTTATCCGTCCCCTGGGTATTGGAAATATCATAGCATTCGATACGGCGAAGGTCCGCATCCAGATTGAGCGCCTTGGCAAGATTCCCTGCCGCAGCTTCGCGCTGCGCCTGCATGCCCTCTTTTATCTTGACCGCATCGCCCGCGTTTTTCTTCGCAAGCTCTGCGAGCTTGCGATTATCCCCGCGCGCCGCCTCTTTGATCGCCACTTTAGACCCCCGTTTTTCGCTGAGCCACTGCATGAGCAACTCTGCATCATCAGGCCGGGGCAAGGTATAGATATGCTTGGGAATTCCGCTTTTTTCCGCGTAATACTGCTGCAAAAATTCACCCATGAGTTCGGAAAGCGGTTCTCCCTCATAGTCGAAATAATATTTCTGTGCGTAATTGAGTTTTCCGTCGCGAAATAAGAAAGCCTGCACAACTGCTGTTTTGAGGCCTTTTTCCACAGCGAATATATCTTTGTCATCAAGGTTAGGAAATCCGGCGCGCTGTTTTTCACGGATGCGGTCGATAAGCGCAATGCGGTCGCGCAGCAGGGCCGCCTGCTCATAGTTCATACTCTCGGCGGCTTCGTTCATCTTACGTACGAGCTCCCTGCGTACCGTGAGATTATTTCCCGACACTACACTGATTACTTCCTTCACCAGCTCGCCGTATTCTTCCCGGCTGACTTTCCCGGTACACGGCCCGATACAGCGCCCCATCTCGTAATTGAGGCACGGCCTGTCGCCCCGCGCGATCATACGCGGAATATCATTTTTGCAGCTCCGCAGCGGATACAGGCGGTATACCTGGTCGAGTACGTCGCGGATGACATGCGCGGCGATAAACGGCCCGTAATATTTTGCGCCGTCTTCCTTCACGCTGCGCACCACCGTAACGCGCGGGAAGTCCTCGTTCAGGTCTACGCGCACATAGGGAAAGTGTTTATCGTCCTTCAAGAGGATATTATAATAAGGACGGTATTTCTTGATGAGGTTGCACTCGAGGATCAGCGCCTCCAGTTCCGTATCCGTAATGATATATTCAAAGTCCGCAATGTGGCTGACCATAGCCGCGACTTTCGGGTATTTCTGCGCTTCCCTGCGGAAATACTGGCTGACGCGGTTTTTCAGCACCCGCGCCTTGCCGACATAGATCACCTCTCCGTCCTTATCGCGCATGATGTATACGCCCGGACTTTGCGGCAGGTTTTTAATTTTTTTTTGCAGGGTTTCTGTTAATTCCATAATTCTATTATAACCCAGTTTCTTTTCCCCGCGGAAAAAATTCACATATCATTCAATAAATTTACAACAAAGCTTTGCGGGGGAAAGAGCGCCCGCCTGACCGGCGGAATAGGGCCGCAGGACGACAGGGAAAACGAGCCGGAGGCACGAACTGCGACGTCAGTAGCCCATCTCGATCGCATGCCCGAGGATCTCCCCGGCAAGCGGCGTCGCATATCTCGAACCGAAGCCCGCGCCTTCGCCGATCACCGCAATGGCAAGCGGATGCGCCGCGTCTTCTACAAAGCCGACAAACCACGAATGGTTCTTTACTTCGCCGTCTTCCACATATTCGGCCGTACCCGTTTTTCCGCACACCGTCGCATTCCCGATATTCGCGCTCGCCGCCGTACCGTGATCCACTGTATTCCTCATATACTCCGCGACCTGCGCCGCGATGTTTTGCGGCATAATCGTGCGGAATTCGGTGGGCGTATAGTGGAAGGAGCTGTTGCCGCCGTACCGCACGTCCTTCAGGGTGTTCGGCTGCATAACAATTCCGCCGTTCGCCACACCCGCAGAGATCATCATGTTGTGCATGGGCGTCACAAGGTCTTCGTATTGTCCGATCCCCGCCCATGCGAGGTCTCCCTTGTTGCCGGATACGTTGAGCTGGCTGTTATACAACGTGAAATCCGGAAACTGGAAATTGTAATTGTACCCGAATTTGTTCGCCGTCTCCAGCATTGCGTTGTCGCCAAGCTCTACCGCAAGCTGGCCGAAATAGATATTGCACGATTTCTCAAAAGCCGTCCCGAAATCCACATGGCCGTGCTCCGAGGTGCAGGTGACCTTCTGGCCTTCGATGATCGCCTCGCCCGTGCAGTCGGCCTCAAGGTCCGTGACCCCGTTTTCAAGCGCCGCAGCAGCCGTGAGTATTTTCATCGTCGAGCCCGGCGGATATA
The DNA here is from genome assembly GCF_003628755.1 of Christensenella minuta. NCBI lineage: Bacteria > Bacillati > Bacillota > Clostridia > Christensenellales > Christensenellaceae > Christensenella > Christensenella minuta. The sequence goes on from NZ_CP029256.1 coordinate 1,688,478, forward strand.
ATCCCTGTGTCACGCGGTTAACAAATTTTGCTCCCGATTCCTCCGTGTCCTCCTTTGCCGTATAAGGATCGAAGGTCGGTTTGGAAACGCTGGCCAGTATCTCGCCCGTCTCGTAATTCATCAGCACCACCGCGCCCGGGTCGGCGTTCATGTGGTCGTAAATATATTCGCACAGCTCCGCGTCGATGGTGAGGTACACATCCCCGCCCTTCTGCCCGCTCTGTACGCTGTTGAGCTTATCTACCACGTTTTGATCGTATCCGTAAAGGTATTTCGCAAACAGGGTCTCCGCCCCGAGGGATTTCCCGTAAATATCGCCTACGGTATGGCTGACTGCACGGCGCATATCCTCGCTTTCCGCATATTTGCGTTCCCCGTTCTCAGTGTAGGCCAGCGGGATTCCGTTCCGGTCATAGATCGTTCCCGCGTTTTCGATATTTTTGGACGCTGAAATGCGCGGATTATACGGCGTCGTAAACCATTGGTCTCCATACACTACCGTAGAATACAAAAGATAGGAACCGAGCAGCACAAACAAACAGCAGAAAACGCCGAGCATGACGCGCATATTCTTTTTTAAGTTCGGTTTTTTCTTCATGCCACGCCGCCTCCCATCTCTTCCAGTTCGGCTTCCTCGTATTCGCCGTTTTTGAGGGCCACCCCCTCGATGATGCCAAGCTGCATCATGGCGGACAGCATCGAGCTGCCGCCCGAGCTTACGAAGGGCATCGTGATACCTGTAAGCGGAATCAGCTTAATCACGCCGCCGATAATAATAAAGCTTTGCAGCGACAGCATTGCCGTCGCACCGAATACGAGCAGCTTATCGAATTTCGTACGGGCATCCATCGCGATCAGAATACCACGGACAATGAACACAAGGTACAGGGCGATAATGCCGATTGCAACGATTATGCCGAATTCCTCGGCGATCGCCGCAAAAATATAGTCGGACGTACCCACAGGAATCACCTCCGGCATCCCGAGTCCAAGGCCGGTGCCAAGAAGCCCGCCGCTCGCAATCGCCAGCAGGCCCTGCACGATCTGGTAGCCCTTATCATTATAGGTTGCCCACGGGTCCTGCCACACTTCTACGCGCGTCCTCACATGGTCGAAAACCTTATAGGAAAGAAACGCGCCGCCCGCGAACGCCGCGGTTGCGCCAAGCGTAATCCCTATGCTGCCCGTTCCCACATAAAACACGATCAGGAAGGTGCCCGCGAAAAGGAGCGCCGCGCCGAGATCACGCGATAAAACGAGCAGGCCTACACACGCGATCGTAAAAACAAAATACGGCCACATGTCGCGTTTCCTGTCCCGCGAGGAGAGGAAGTACGCGGTCACGATCAGAAACAGTATTTTTGCGAATTCACTCGGCTGGAAGGAAAACGGGCCGATATTGATCCAGTTTTTAGCGCCGCCCACCCTGCTTGCAAAAATCAGGGTCATTCCAAGCATACCGACGGCAAGAATCATAAACACCCAGTTCAGTTTTCCAAAATCGTGCGATCTCTTGATGACCAGCATCGCGATTACCATGCACACATTGCCGATCAGGACCCAGATCAGCTGCTTCTGCGCTACTTCCGGATCGATACGGTACAAGATTACGATGCTGATGATGCATAGAAAATCGGCGATCAGGAGCGAAAACCGTTCGAGATGCTTGAAGATGCCCTTCAATACATTGTATTGCACGATAATAAACACGGCAAAAATAACGCCGAGAACCGCCGTCTCCATGTTGAACGCACCGCCCGAAAACGAAAGCAGAAACATTCCCGACAATAAAAACAATATCATGAAAGCGAGGATGATCCCCGCTCCGAATCTCTTAATTATCATGCTCTATCCTCGTCCTCTTAAAGTAGATGCGCAGCTCCACGTCGCCAAACGATACCGAGTCCCCCGTTTTCAGCTTGTGCGCGTTGACCGCCCTGCGCCCATTGATTTTGGTGGGCGCTTTTGCCGCAGGCTCAAGGTAATAATCGTCCCCGTCCTGGAAAATGGCTGCGTGGTTTTTTTTCACCGTCCTGTCCGGCAGGACGATATCGCAGCGCGAATCGCTGCCGATGGTGTTGTTTTCGCGCAGGCCGAAACGGTCGCCTATAAACTCGCGCGGCCCGCCGATAATCTTCATATAGCCGCCGAACTGGCTGATCTCCGTCATCACAAATTTCTTCTGCTGGTATTCTTTGTAGGAAATATAAATTACCGCAATGAGGATTACGAGCACCGCGGCAATAAACCAATACCGCAGGGCATATGCCGCAACTTCATAAGCCGATTCCATAAAGCACTTCCCTTCTTCCAGTCTGGTTGTCCGCGTCCTGAGACAGGCCGTTCAAAACGCTTCCTGCGCGCGCCGCGCCTGTTTTCCTCCCTGGCCGCCGGTCTTGCGTACGCCCGTCAAAACTCTCCCGTATTTAAAAGTTTATTCCTCAGGGCTCCGTAATACCATTGTGTAATTTTAGTAAAAAGCCAGTCGTAGAGCAGGAACGCGAGCTCCCCTGCGATCACAAGCCCCCACCACGGCACCGCGAACGGAAACTGCTCCGTCATCCATCCGCCCGTCTGGAAATAAATCAGGGCTGCAAATACATTGAAATACACCAGTTTTTTCAGCAGGTTAAGACTTCCCCTGCGGTCCGCATCTACAAAATATTTAAAAATCCCATAATGCCCAAAAAAGAACAAATACGGCAGCACGCCCGTTTTAACAGGCAGGATCAGGAAGCCCAAAAACACAACGCAGATAAATGAAATGACCGCCGCCGCGGGCATGCGCTCCACCATGATCCCCATAACAAACAGCGAGGAAATAAAATACATCGTGATGCGCAGGATGGGAAGCGTATCCGCCAAATATAATGCCAGCAGCGTAAACGCCGCAAACATGACCACAAGGCTCCCCTTGTTCGTCCTTTTTCCGTAACCCCTTGCTATTGCCATAATTTACCCTCTTAGATGTAACAGCACAACGCCGGCCGGCAGCACATTCCGCCCGCCACGCAACCGAGGCACAGGCACGTCGAGCAAATGCCCCACATCTTCCTTGAGCCGTCGCTTCCTTCGTTGTCCCCAAAATCCATATACATACCCGTCGCCTGCGTCATCGTACGCATCGCCTGCTCGTATTCCGCGTTGCCCGGCTCCATTTGGTAGGCGATATTAAAATGCTCCGCCGCGCCGTCATACCATCCGCGGCGGAACAAAATCACACCCATCAGGTAATGCCATTCCGCTGTGCGCCCGGACATGCGGTTCAGCATTGCTTCCGCATTGGCAAGCTCGCCGCGCTGGATCGCCATGCGCACAGCCGCAAACTGCGGCGAACTGCCGGCCTGGGTATAATTCCCCTGCTTTATTTTGGTAATCATCTCGTATGCCGCGTTGACCTGCTTTAACTTTTCGCTTGCGGCCGCTTGCTTTTCCGGGTCGTTCGCGAAGCGGTCCGGATGGTATTTCTTAACCAGCCTGCGGTATGCCGCCTTGATTTCTTCGTCTGTGGCGTTCTCGGACACGCCGAGCACTTCATATGGATTCATTCCGTATCCTTTATATCTTATTTTCTACCGGAGCGGTGAGCCTGCGCCCGTCTACAAGAACCGCATGCGTCTGCTCCCTGCATCCCAGATAGATGATATTTTCCAATAATTCCCTGTTCCGTTTCAGGTCCAGGCGGGAAAGCGCTTCCGCCGCCTGGGCCAGCGTATAATATAAACTCTGTTCGATCCGCTCACGCGCGGCCTTGTCCGGGCAGCCGTACCTGCAGGCGTAAACGTTATAATTCCCCCGTTTTACGTCTTCTTTCCAGTCCTCTGCCGCGTCGATGAGGTATATCCAGCGCCCGAGGCTGTAGCCAAGGTCGTACAGGATATGCGATTGCAGCACGTCCGCATCCGTCATGACCGTCCCGAGAAGCCGCGCATACGAATCCGCCGCGGCATCCGTATTCGGGGAATTCTCGCGTTCCAGCGCGACCAGCTCCGCGATCGTTTCATTCGCAACGCGCACCACGTTTTCATGCCGTTCCTTTGCCTTCGCATATGCTTTCTTCAGGAACAGCCGCGCAAAACGCATGCTCCGCCTGCCGTCGCGCACATGGTCTTCCGCGCTGTAGTATGCCATCAGGATATTGATATCAGCGGCATAACGGGCGGCGGGCGTAACGATCGCCGGATGCTTTTTCACCGGATGCAGCACGCACCGCTCCATCTGCGGCCCTCCCGCTTCCACGCGCAGGCCGTCCGCCAGCAGATATAAAAAAACGCTGTCGAAATTGAGCACCGCCGTCTTCCTGTATTCGCTTTTCAGCGCTTTGCACAGTCCGCAGTAGTACGCACGGTACACATTCAGCTCACGCACTTTCAGCTCTCCGGTGAGAGGCACGACATATCCAAACATAGAGTTATTATATCATCAAAAAATCGGCGTTTCCACTTTTCAAAAAAAAATGCGCTGTATTCGCGCATTTTTTAAAAGATTGTTCATAAATAAGGGTCTTCCTCCGCTTACAGCTTCCTGGGCGCGAGCCCGATCTTGCGTTGCACCTTAGAAAGCGTCTTGCGTGCCGCATAGGCGGCTTTTTCCGCATTTTCTGTCATCACGCTTTCAAGGAACGCTTTATCGCCGCGCACCTCCTGATAACGCTTTTGCAACGGCTCGAGCGCCGCAACCACAGCGTCCGTCACACCCTGCTTAAGCACGCCGTAGCCCTGCCCCGCGAAATCCTTTTCGCTCTCCGCGACCGTCTTTCCCGTGAGCACGGAATAAATGGTCAGCAGGTTGGAAACGCCCGGTTTTTCTTCCGCATAGCGAATCTCCCCATCCGAATCCGTCACCGCGCGCCGGAGCTTCCGCGCGATCGCGTCAGGCGGGTCGAGAAGCGAAATAAACGCATTCTCGTTCTCATCCGATTTAGACATCTTCTTTTCCGGCTCCTGCAGGCTCATGATCTTTGCCCCCGCCTTGGGAATATATGGTTCCGGTACCGTAAACACGCCGCCATAAATATTGTTGAAACGAATGGCGATATCGCGCGTGAGCTCAAGATGCTGTTTCTGGTCGACCCCGACAGGTACAAGGTCCGCCTGATAGAGCAGAATATCGGCCGCCATCAGCACCGGATAGGTGAACAGTCCGGCATTGATATTATCCCCCGCTTTCGCGCTTTTTTCCTTGAACTGCGTCATGCGGGAAAGCTCACCCATATAGGTAAAGCAGTTTAAAAGCCACGCAAGCTCCGCGTGGGCGCTTACGTGAGACTGCATATACAGCACATTCTTTTTCGGGTCGATTCCCGAAGCAATTAATATAGCCATGGTGTCCAGCGTGCGCCGGCGAAGCGTGGCCGGATCCTGCCGCACGGTGATCGCGTGAAGGTCCACCACACAGTAGTAGCAATCATATTCGTCCTGGAGCGCCACCCAGTTTTTTACCGCTCCAAGATAGTTCCCTAGCGTCAGGATGCCCGAAGGCTGGATACCGCTGAAGATCGTTTTCTTTCCGTCCATACGCTTTAGTCCCCCATCCGGCTGATAAATTTTTCCACCGCCGTTTTGAGCCCGGTCCGCTCTACGCAGTCCGGATGCAGCACCGGTTTTTCGTGCAGGCCGGCGATCTGCGGCGGGATCTGCGTTCCCGTGATCTGCGACAGCTGGCGCGCCGCCTCAAACGCATCCGGCACGTCCTGCCCGGATACGCAGCGAAGCACATCCTGCGTAAATTTATAGGGATTTGCCGTGGAAACTACGACGGCGGGCGCACCGTCGCCCGTCTGCCTCCTATATTTTTCGCCCACGCACCGCGCCACCGCCGTATGCGGATCAATGAGGTAGCCGTAGGTCTCGAAGACCGTTTTAATCGTTTGCGCCGTTTCCGTTTCGTCGCAGAAATCCGCCCAGAACGTCTCCCGGAGGCCCGCCTGCGTTTCGGCCGGGATCTCATACCTGCCGTTTTGTTTCAGCGCGTTCATCCATGCGCGTACCTGCACGTCGTCACGTCCGGCGACCTCGAACAGCAGCCGCTCGAGATTGCTTGAGATCAGGATGTCCATCGAGGGGGACATCGTCTTGTGGAAGGTCCTGTTTGCGTCATACACGCTTTTATTGAAGAAATCCGTGAGCACGTTGTTTCCGTTGGACGCGCAGACCAGCTTTTTCACGGGCAAGCCCATGCGTTTTGCGTAATAGCCCGCGAGTATATTGCCAAAGTTGCCCGTAGGCACGATAAAGCTGATCTCCTGTCCGTTCTCGATCCTTCCATCCGCCGCCAGCTTTGCATAGGCATAAATATAATAAGCCACCTGTGGGATCAACCGGCCGAAATTGATCGAATTCGCAGACGAGAATGTATAGCCTGCTTCCTTCAGGAACGCCTTCAGGGCATTGTCCGCAAACAGTGCCTTTACGCCCGTTTGCGCGTCGTCAAAATTTCCCCGCACGCCGCACACCGCGACGTTGCCGCCCTCCTGCGTGACCATCTGCAGCTTCTGCATCGTCGCCACGCCGTCCGCCGGGTAAAACACTTCGATCGCCGTGCGCGGGACGTCCTTGAAGCCCTCGAGCGCAGCCTTGCCAGTATCCCCCGAGGTCGCGGTCAGGATCAGCACGTTTTCCTGCTGTTTATGGATGTCGAGCGCTTTACGGATAAGACGCGGCAATACTTGCAGCGCCATATCTTTAAATGCGAGCGTCGGTCCATGCGTAAGCTCCATCACATAATCTACGGAGGTGAGTTCTTTTATGGGCACGACCCGCGAGTCGTCGAACGTCCCGTATGCCTGCTGGGTGATCTCCGCAAGGGCCGCCTCGTCCATATCAAAGAAATACTGCAATACGCGCGCTGCAAGAATATCGTATTCGTGCGCCGCATACGCTTTCATTTCTTCAAGGTCGATCTGCGGGAACGATTCGGGCACAAACAGCCCGCCGTCCGCCGCGATCCCCTGGAGCACCGCCTTTGTAGCGGGGATGGAATTCATTTTTCCGCGCGTGCTTAAAACCTGCATTGTCTTTTCTTCTCCTTCATTTGAAACGTGAAAAGCGGACAGCCGCACGAATCTGCTGCGGAAGAGCGCTCTCCGCCGCCCGCACATGCTACATGCTGTCCGCCTTAAGCCAAACGGCTTAACGCAATTCTTTCCGTAACGACCCGGCCATACTGCTATCCGGTGAAACAAAAAGACGCATCCTCAGATGATGTATTGTTTGAGGAAATCCGGCGCCTGTGCCGGATCCGCGCTGATGATGATAACTGCCTTGAAGCCGTTTTTCTCGGAAAGCGCTTCAATCTTTCCAATCAGCTCCTTGAGTTCTTCCACATCCAACTTTACAATCTTGAGGAATGCGTCGATAAATACCGCTTCTATATCATAATTCTGAGATACCATGCCGCATAACATGCCATAAAGGGCGTCGCCCGAATCGATTCCGAAGTCCTTTACGTCCACGAAGCGTGCCTGGTGCGCGACATCGTACATGTAGCGCTTGTCATCATCGATGAAAACGACATCTCCTTTTGTGGAGTTCAGCTCCGCGTTTGCAAGATCGATCAGTCTTTTTGTTTTCCCACTGCCCTTTTTCGCATAGATCAATTGTATCATGGTAAAGACCCCCTTGTTTTTTGAATAGGTTCCGTTTAAGACTATTATAATATATATGTCCTGTTTTATCTACATCAAAAAATTATTTTTGGGAAGAAAAAAGCCGCCTGGGGAGGGAAAATGCGCCTGTGCGCATTCTCCCCCGTCCGGACGGCGGATTCCGCTCAATCGTTGATATAAGTATTCGTCACATTCCCGCATTTTTTGCATTGTATGACCGGCCGGGCATCGTGGACCTCCAGTCCTTTGCGTTTCTCACATGCCGCGAAGCTGCTCCAGCCCAATTTTCCCGGCTTTGAGACCTGTCCCCCGCCGTTTGCCTGTTCCAGCTGTTTCCCGTTCAAAGGCGTTTTCCTGTCTTTCATGACCGTTCGTTCCTCCTTCTTCCATCCTCTGCATCTATATACGGAAAGCTCCTATCTCAATTTTGGGAATTCAGGCATAAAAAAACTGCCCCGGAGGACCGGAGCAGTCTTGTCCTATTTTTCAAGCAGGCTTTTGCCTTCCATTTCTATAGGTTGCGGAAGTCCCATCAGGTCAAGCATTGTGGGCGCGAGGTCCGCGAGGATACCGCCCGTCCTCAGCTTGTCAAGCTGGTGTCTCTGCGAAACCAGGATGCAGGGAACCGGATTGGTGCTGTGCGCCGTGAAGGGTCCGCCCGTCTCCGGATCGACCATAATTTCCGCGTTGCCGTGATCCGCAGTGATTAGCACCTCGCCGCCCACCTTGAGGATCGCGTCCACCACCTTGCCCACACATTCGTCCACCGCACGGACGGCTTTCACCGCCGCCTCGAAGATTCCCGTATGGCCGACCATATCGCAGTTCGCAAAATTGAGGATCATCACGTCATACTTCTGCGATTCAATCAGTTCTACCGCCTTTGCGCATACCTCGGGCGCGCTCATCTCCGGCTGGAGGTCGTAGGTCGCGACCTTCGGGGATGGAATGAGCACCCTATCCTCTCCTTCGTTCGGCTGCTCCACACCGCCGTTAAAAAAGAAGGTAACATGCGCATATTTCTCCGTTTCCGCAATGCGGAACTGTTTCTTGCCCTGTTTCGCCAAGTATTCTCCTAGCGTGTTTTGGAGCACCTGCGGCTTATATGCCACATGGATGTTCTCGAATGTCTTATCATACTGCGTCATGGATACAAAATACGTCGGGAAATATTCATGCTCAAAGCCTGTAAAATCTTCCTGGGTGATGCTCCGCGTGAGTTCCCGCGCCCTGTCTGGCCTGAAATTGAAAAAGATCACCGAATCGTTCGCCTTGAGCTTCGCCACCGGTTCCCCGTTTTCCGTGATGACCGTGGGTTTCACAAATTCGTCGTATTCTTTCCTGCCGTAGGAGTCCTGCATCGCCAAGACCGCATCCGGCGCGTCGAGCCCCTCGCCTTTTACGATTGCGTCATAGGCAAGCTTCACGCGTTCCCAGCGGTTGTCCCTGTCCATTGCGTAATAACGTCCCATGACCGTTGCGATTTTACCCGCGCCAATCTCCTCGATCTTCGCTTCAAGCTGCTCGATAAAGCCTTTGCCGCTGTCCGGTGGAACGTCGCGGCCGTCCATCAGGCAGTGCACGTACGTCCTGTCGCCGATCCCGTTCTCCTTTGCCAGCCTGAGGAGCGCGTACAGGTGCTCCTGATGGCTATGCACGCCGCCGTCCGAAATGAGGCCGATAAGATGCAATGCGCTGCTATTTTCTTTTACGTTTTTGACCGCGTCCATGAATTCCTGCTTGCTGAAAAAATCGCCGTCAGCGATGGACTTCGTGATCCGCGTAAGCTCCTGGTAAACGATCCGGCCCGCGCCGATATTCAGGTGCCCGACCTCGGAATTTCCCATCTGTCCGTCAGGCAGGCCGACGGACATACCGCTTGCGCCAAGCTGCGTGGCGGGGTATTTCTCCATCAGCTTTTTAATGTTCGGCGTCCCTTCCGCATAAATCGCGTTCCCTTCCGTCTGCGACGTAAGGCCGAAGCCGTCCATAATAATTAATGCTGTAAATGCCATATATGTCACCTTTTTCTATCAAGATTGGATTTTCCCATACGCGCCTGCGGCGAAAAGCGCCGCGTACGTCCTTAGTAATTTACCACCTTGGAAAAATCTTCCGCCTTCAGCGAAGCGCCTCCGATGAGCCCGCCGTCGATGTCGCTCATCGCCATCAGCTCGGACGCATTTTTGGGGTTCATGCTGCCGCCATACTGTATTCTTACCTCGTCCGCCGCGCCGCCAAACACTTCTTTTACCGCTGCGCGGATCTCTTTGATGGTGTCGTTGGCATCGTCCGCCGTTGCCGTTTTACCCGTGCCGATCGCCCAGATCGGTTCGTACGCGATCACCACCTTGCGGACGTCGCTTTCCGCCACGCCGAGGAGGGCGAGTTTCGTTTGCTTACGCACTACTTCTGCCGTCACGCCGCTTTCACGCTCTTCCAGCTTTTCTCCCACGCATACGATGGGAGTAAGACCCTTTTCGAGCGCTTTCTTGACCTTCAGGTTCACGGTCTCGTCCGTTTCGGCATAATATTCACGGCGTTCGGAATGTCCGATGATAACATACTGTACGCCGAGGTCAAGCAGCATATCCGCAGAAATCTCGCCCGTGAACGCGCCGGCATCGTGATAATCGAGGTTCTGCGCGCCGAGGCCGATTCCAGAGCCTTTCAACGCCTGGGCCGCCGCCGCGAGATCCGCCGCAGGCGGGCATACCACTACGTCCGCTTTCGCATCCGCAACGAGGGGCTTTAATTCGTTAATCAGGCTGACTGCTTCGCCCGCAGTTTTGTTCATTTTCCAGTTTCCCGCAATAATCGGTTTTCTCATTATAAAACTCCTTTTTGAATTGTAATCTTTTTGAAAAGGACGGAGAATCTCCGTCCTTTTGACCGTCATTTTTCAAGCATGGAACGCACCCGCAGCCACCCCATACATTATTTGTCGTTGAGGGCTGCTACACCCGGCAGTTCTTTTCCTTCGAGGAATTCGAGAGAGGCGCCGCCGCCCGTGGAGATGTGAGACATCTTGTCCGCATAACCGAGCTTTTTCACAGCCGCAGCGCTGTCGCCGCCGCCGATGATGGTGATCGCCGAAGAATCCGCAAGCGCTTCTGCGATGGCTTTCGTGCCGTTCGCAAATGCGGGCATTTCCGCAACGCCCATCGGCCCATTCCAGATAACCGTTTTCGCGCTCTTGATTTCGTTGGCGAAGATGATCCGCGTCGACGGTCCGATATCAAGCGCCATCGCATCCGCCGGGATGTTTTCCGCCGCAACGATCTGCGTTTCCGCGTCCGCCTTGAACTCCTTGGCTACGACAAAATCAGACGGGAGCATAATCTTGATGCCTTTTTTCTTTGCCTGGTCCATCAGGTCGCGCGCAAGGCCGAGCCTTTCGTCATCCACAAGGGATTTGCCCATTTCATAGCCCTGCGCCTTGACAAACGTATTCGCCATGCCGCCGCCGATAATCAGCCCGTCCACCTTTCCGAGCAGGTTTTCGATCACGCCGATTTTGTCCGACACTTTGGCGCCCCCGAGAATCGCGATAAAGGGACGCGCCGGGTCTTCAAGCGCCTTGCCCATGATGGAGAGTTCCTTGCCGATCAAAAAGCCCGCGACTGCCGGGAGGTAATCCGCAACGCCCGCCGTAGAAGCATGCGCGCGGTGCGCGGTGCCGAATGCGTCGAGCACAAAAATATCGCCGAGGCTGGCCAGCTGTTTTGCAAACTCCGGATCGTTTGCCGTTTCCTCCTTATGGAAACGCAGGTTCTCAAGCAGCACGACCTGCCCCGCTTCCATGGAATCCACTGCGTCCTGCGCCTCTTTGCCGATGCAGTCTTTTGCAAAGATCACTTTGGTGTTCAAAATTTCGCTAAGCCGTTTCGCAACGGGCGCGAGCGAAAACTCGGGCTTTACCTCCCCCTTCGGCCGGCCGAGGTGGGACATCAGGATTACCTTTGCGCCGTGGTCCAGAAGATACTGGATAGTCGGGAGTGCCGCCCTAATCCGGGTTTCGTCCGTAATTTCCCCATTTTCGTTCAGCGGAACGTTAAAATCCACGCGCACGAGCACCTTTTTGCCCTGGACGTCGATATCTTCAATCGTCTTTTTCATGATCTTTACTCCTTTTTGAATGATTATTCACATACCCTTTTATTTTAATCAATAACCCCCTAATAATCAAGCATAACTTGCTGGCCGGATAAATCTGTGCGCTCCCGGAGGAACAAGTAAAAGGCCGCGGACGCGGGCGCGTCATGCGCCCCGGCGCGGCCTTCCAAGCTGTCGGGCGGGCGGCGTGCCTGCGGCCTCCGGGTTACTGCATTTCCCCGCGCAGATATACCGCCGCGATATTCGCCACATGGTCGGCAACGCGCTCGCACATGGTGATTACATCCGTAAACACCGTGCTGGCCTGCGCGCTGCACTCGCCCTTTTTAAGGCGCTTGACATGGTTCTTTTTGATCTTGGCCTCATAACGGTCAACCTCATCCTCGATCTCGATCACGCGCTGCGCGCTTTCGAGGTTGCCTTCCTTGAGCGCTTCGCGCAGCAGGCGGAACGCTTCGCCTATCTTATCGGCCATAAACTGGATTTCCACCGCGCCCTTCTTGGACATTTTAATCTTTTTATCCAAACGGATCGCCGCGATATCGGCGATGTTCTGGGCGATATCCGAAATGCGTTCAATATCCATAATGACGTGCAGCAGACCCGTCACCGTACGCGAATCCACCTCGGAAAGGCCTGTCTGGCTGACGTTTGCCAGCGCATCCGTGATTTCATGGTTGAGGTAATTGACGACCTTTTCATTTTCCCCGACCTCGTTGATTAATTTCTCATCCCGTTCAAGGAAGCTCCTGATCGCAAGGTTGAAGTTTTCGCCGGAAAGCCGTTCCATCCGTGAAACCTCGAGGATTGCCTGGCCGACCGCGACGGGCGCGCTGTCCGCATTCTTGTCGATATATTTGAGCTTCTTGCCTTCGAGCTGTTTATCTTCGCCGCGCACAAAGAAGTAGGATAGCTTCGTCAATACCTGCGGGATGCCGATAAAGATAAACGCGCAAACCACATTAAAGAAGGTATGGAAGTTGGCGAGCTGGTTGACAGGCGAGCCGGGCGTCCACGATTTGATCCAGTCCACAATGGGCAAAAACCGCATCGCGACCATAAAGATAAATGCGCCGATGATGTTAAAGAACAGCAGGGCGACCGCCGTACGCTTGGCCGTCTTGGTTCCGGAGATGCTTGCCAGGATCGCTGTGACGCAGGTCCCGATATTGAGGCCGAGGATCACATACACCGCGGAATCGAGCCCCATGACTCCCTGCATGGCAAATGCCTGGATGATACCCATCGTCGCCGATGAGCTCTGGATAATGGCCGTCACTGCAAGCCCCGCCGCAAGCCCGATCCACGGATTCTGGAAGGAAGACAGCAGGTCGATAAAAGGCTGGTACTCCCGCAACGGAGCGACCGCCTCCGACATCAGTTCCATGCCGAAAAGCAGGATACCAAGGCCTCCAATGATCTCGCCGATGCGCCGTACCGAACGTTTCTTCACGAACAGCATGATAACCACGCCCGCAAAAAGGACGATCGGTGCAAACTGCGTCACCTTGAGGGCCACGATCTGTGCGGTGATCGTCGTACCAATATTGGCGCCGATGCCAACGTTGATCGCCTGTGTGAGCGACATCAGCCCGGCATTCACGAAGCCTACGACCATAACCGTAGTCGCCGATGAGCTTTGGATAACCGCCGTTACGCCCGCGCCAAGCCCAAGCGCCGAAAAGCGGTTCTTCGTCATCAGCTCGAGCCCCGTCCTCAGCTTATCGCCCGCCGCCGCTTCAAGGCCGTCCGACATCAGCTTCATGCCGTAAAGGAACAGCCCGAGACCTCCGATGAGCATTAGAATACTCCATAAATCCATATAAAGTTCCCCCAATAAGAAATTTTCATTTCATATGAAAATAGCCGTTCTGGCGCAGCGCTTCATAGACCCCCACGCACACTGCGTTGGAAAGGTTCAGGCACCGCTGCCCGCTTTGCATTGGAATGCGGACCGCCCGGGCCGCATTCCGGTCCAGAAGCCCCTTGGGAAGCCCTGCCGTTTCCTTGCCAAACACCAAAAAACAGTCCTCCGAATAAGCCGCCTGATCGAAGTTCTTTTGCACCTTGGAAGAAAAATACCAAAAATCTCCCTCCGGGTATTTTTGGTATAACTCCTCAACACTTTCGTACATATATAAGGTAAGGTCCTTCCAATAGTCAAGACCGGCGCGGCGCACATGCTTTTCATCGAGTGAAAAGCCCATTGGCCCGACAATATGGAGCACGCTCCCCGTAACAACGCAAGTGCGTGCAATATTTCCCGTGTTCTGCGGGATTTCCGGTTCAATGAGAACAACCTGAACTGCCATCTTAAACCTAGCTTTCCATGCCTTCTAAACAGTCCGGAAGCAAATAAAAACGCTGCCGTCCGCTTAAAATTGATATTAATCCGAAGATCAATCCATGATAATTATAAGGTAAAATCCATGTGTGCGCAATGTAAAAATTCGGCAAAAGGATAATTTATCATTTTCCGCTTTGCAGAGCGGTTTTCAGCCCTCTGCGTTCCCAAAACGGCAGTAAGGAACATACGATGCGCTGCCTTCGTAACATTATTTTTTATTTTTCATTGACAAATTCCATTTTATGATTATACTTATAGTCATAAGCTTGCTTTTATAATCATTGGATTGTTCTCTACGCAAAAACAGAATGGAGCCAGCGGAGGGCCGAAAAATGACGGAAACTTTGACTTACAGCGAATGGATGGTTATGAATGCGCTCTGGGGCAGGGACCCGCAGCCTCTTTCCGGCGTGATCGAGGCAATGGGCGGGACCGTCGCCTGGAGCTACCGCACCTATGCTTCCTACCTGAAGAAGCTTTGTGACAAAGGCTTCGTCGGCTTTGAAGCCAAGGGCCGCGATAAATTTTATTATCCGCTCGTGCGGCGGGAAGACTGCATCCGCGCGGAAAGCCGCAGTCTGCTCAAGAAAGTCAGTTCGCGCAGCCGGAAGGACCTGCTCCTGTGCATGATCGAAGAAAGCGGACTCCGGGACGAGGACCAAGCCGAACTCAAAACGCTGATCGACCGTTTGGGGGAATCAAAATGAGCATACTGCGGATATTGCTTGAAATCACCGTTTATTCTGCTCTCCTTATGGCGCTGATCCTTCTCTTGAAACGCCTTTTCAAAAAACAGTTTTCCCCCTCGCTGCAATACTTCATATGGTTCCTGCTGATCGCACGGCTCGCAATTCCCTTTACCGTCCAAAGCAGTTTTGGACTGGTCACCATCCCGCAGGAGGCGGTTCCTGCCGCGGCACAGGCAGAGGAGACGGCGGAGGCACCCGCCGCTCCGCGGGAAGAGCCTGCCGCGGTACGGCAACAGGCGCAGGCTCCCGTCTCCATAAACGCAAAGGAGGCAGGTATGGGGAACAGCGTCACGGCTGATCCGGGAAATTTGCCGGGCACGGCTGATCCTACATTGTCCGCCGGGGACACATCGCCCGCCGGTCCGGCCATAAAGCCCGAAACCGTGTTTCTCGCCGTCTGGCTTGCCGGTATCGCAGCTGTAGCCTTAAAGACAGCCGGGGGCTGTCTTTCCCTCTCGCGGAGGATCAGGCGTTCGTGCGTACTTCCGCCGGCGGATGTTATGCGAACCATAAATAAAGTACGGCGCGAGCTCGGTATCAGGCGGCGGCTGCGCGTGCTTGTCCAGAATTCCGCTTCTTCCCCCGCGCTTACCGCTTCCTTCCTTCCCAAGTTGATCCTGCCCATATCCCTTTTGGGCCATCCCGCCCGGCTGCACTTCGCCGTTCGCCACGAGCTCGTGCATTTTAAGCGAGGCGACTATATCGTATGCCTGCTGATGCTTATACTGCGCGCCGTTTACTGGTTCAACCCGGTTGTATGGCTCATGCAGAAGCCCATCAAAACAGATATGGAGGCGGCATGCGATAATATTGCCACCGCCGCCCTTCCCCCGGAGGCAAAGAAGGCTTATGCCCGTACGATATTGGAAATGTTCTCCTGCCGGATGTGCCCTCAGCCTGTTTTGGGGATGTCTCTGCAAAACAACAAAAAAACCGCAGAAAAGCGAATTCGGGGAATCTTTATGAAAAGCAATACGAAAAGAGGAATCCGGTTCATTTCCGTATTCGCCGCCGTCCTGCTGGTCGCGGTATGCTTTACAACCGCGTGCCAGCCTTCCCTTGAAGTCTATTCCGGTATCACGGACCACGATAAATTTGCCAAGGGAACCTCCGTTGCCGGGATCGCCATGGGCGGTCTGACCTTCGAGGAGGGAAAACGCGCTCTCCAGCCTGTCGTGGACGACTTCCTCTACCGGCAGGTGGAATATACCGTAAAAAATATCGAAACCCCTTACCGGCATCTCCTTTCCGAGCTGGGCGTTTGGATGGATGCGGAAGCCGCCCTCGCACACGCGATGAAAAACGGCGGTGAAGAAAAGAATTTCCCGATGGAGCTGACGGTTGACGACGCCCGGATCAAAGCGGCGATCGCTGAGGACAGCGCCGACTGGAATCAGCCCGAGGCTTCTTATTCCGTAGAAAAGGAAGCCGATGAAGACGCCCTTACAACCTCAGGACGGATCGTGCGGAACGAACCCGGAACCTTTTTCCGTGTGGACGAGGACGCGCTTCTGGAACAGATCAGGAAGCAAATCGAAAACCAGGACCTCCGTTCCTTCGCCGCGCCGGGGAAAACGGAAACAGCCGTTCCGGTGGCAGGGCGCGAGCTGGTATTGATGGGGTCCGCCACAACGGCAGTCGGCAGAGGTTCATCCGAAAGCAGGAAATATAACATCTGGAAAATCAGCAATATCCTCAATGGTGCGATTATCCATCCCGGGGAGACGTTTTCCATCAACGACACCGTAGGAGACCGGACGGTGGAAAACGGCTGGGCGCTTGCGCCCGGTATTGAAAACGGTACTTATACACAACAAGCGGGGGGCGGAATCTGCCAGGTGTCATCCACCATGTACAACGCCGCGCTCAGGGCGGAAATGAAGATTGTGGAGCGTGTTCCGCATACCATCATGGCGAGCTACGTTCCCCAAGGTATGGATGCGACGATTTCCACGGGCGGCCCGGATTTCAGGATCGGCAATCCTTATGACTGCGATATCATATTGATTGTAAATTGCGATATTCCAAGCTCTCAGGTTACTGTTGATTTTTACGGGCAGGTACCGAGGAATTATTCCCTTTTATTTGAATCTGTCCTCGACAGCGAAGAACCTCTGCCGGATGTTCAGTATAAAACAAATTCATCCCTTGATAAGTATGCGGTAAAACTTACGAAGGTAGGCCAGCCGGGCGAGCAGTATACGGTTTACGCCCAGAAATACGGTAAAGAAACCGACCAGCCGATAGGCGAAAAATACAAAGTGACCACCTCGACGTACAGTGCAACCGCGCCGGTCGTGGAAGTGGGCAGCGGCATTCCGCTCCCCGCCGACGGAACGCCTCTCGAAGATGTAATGGCGCAGGCGGCGGAGCTTCAGGCGGCGAAGGAAGCCGCAGATCAGGTCCCTTCGCCCGCCCTCCCCACGCCCGTACTGCCGGACGGGTCCGCTCCCGCGGCGTAAAAATTCCGCTCCCGGCGAAATTCCTGCATACTCTTTGCCAAAAAGGGTATATAATGGATAGAAGAACGATTGGGAGGTAAGATTCTATGGCAATGGAAAACAAGGTAATCTGCAACTGCAAGCAGGTAACGCTCGCGGATATCGAAAGCGCTCTGCGGAATTCAAAAAACATGACGGATGTTACGTCCGCATTTGACGACGTGCAAAAGGTGACGCATTGCTCCACTGGCTGCGGCCAGTGTCACGATAAGATCATGGACGTGATTTCCGATATGATGTACAACATTATCTAGGCAAACCGAAAAGCAGCCATTTGGGAAGCCGCCCCATAAAGCAGCCTCGTCAATAAACTGAAACAGGACAACTGGTCCATACCGGGTACAAAGCAAAACGGGCGTATCGCCGCTTAGACGATACGCCCGTTTGTTTTGCAACAGAACGCCGTTTTCGGGGCGTGCAGCGTGTGGAAAACGGCTTTACAATGAGCGTGAAAAGTATCCAATATGCTCCACGAATGAATTATTTGAGTTGCCTTTAGTACCAGTCGTGCTTCTCGTTTCGGTTTAGAGCATTAATTTGTTCCATTTCCGCGCCGGTCAATTCAAAATCAAATAACTCCGTATTTTCTTTGATGTGATCGGGATTACTGGAACCAGGTATGACTGTCACACCTTTTTGCAAATTCCAGCGAAGAATGACCTGCGCTGATGACTTTCTGTGCGCTGCGGCAATTTCCGCAATAACAGGGTCGTTTAATAATTCTTGCGTATGTCCCCTGCCGCCAAGCGGGTACCATCCCTGTACTACAATTCCAGAATTTTGAATATACTGGATCACATCATTTTCTTGATAGTAAGGATGTATTTCGTTTTGTACCAATGCGGGGGTAATGCTGACCTGTGGTAAAAATTCTTCCAGCTCCTCAATATACCAGTTAGATAAACCTATGGAGCGGATTTTGCCCTCTGCTACAGCCTTTTCCATTGCATGATAGGCGTCTGCGTCTTTATCCCCCGGGTGATGAAGCAGCATGAGGTCGATATACCCTATATCCAGTTTATCCAGCGCTTCATCGATGGCAGCTTCGGCATTTTCAAACTGGTTTGGATATAGTTTTGTGGTTACAAAAATTTCTTCCCTTGCAATGCCGGAACTTCTAACTGCTTCTCCAACGCTTTCTTCGTTATGATATATGTAGGCGGTATCAATCAGGCGAACGCCATTTTCCAAGGCTGCCGAAACGGAATTTACACATTCTTCATTCAAAAGGCTGTAGGTGCCAATTCCATAAACCGGCATTTCATAACCACTGTTCAAAGTTACCGTTTTTGTTTCAAAGTTAAAATGATTTGCCTGTGGTATTTCGTCTGTTTCGGCAATCATTTCAGTCGATAAAGATGTTCCGGCTTGCCCTGCCTGGCTCTCGAATACACTGTTTTCCCTTGCGGCGGCGCAAGCGGAAAGCCCTAAAGAAAGCAAGAATGTACAAAAAACGGCTGCAAGTTTACGCATTTCCTTCCCTCCTCATCAGGTTTTACCTGCGATCGTCCGGACTTTTATTAGCGATAAGATTTTTTAAAAATTCCGGCGCAATCCTCGTCTGTCATTTCACAGGGATTTGCCGCAAACAGTCCTCCTTGCATGAACCGCGCGCCTTTCGCCAGTGTCATGGCTTCATCTGGCGCAAATCCAAAGCTGCTCATTTTCAAGCCGGATACGCCGCACTCTTCCTGTAATTTCATAAGGGCCGTAATAAAGTCCTCCGGCTTAGCTGCATTTTCCAATCCCATAGCCCGCGCCATTTTAATAAACTGCCCGTCGCAGGCGTGTCTTTCGATAAAAAATTCAGCGAAGGCTTTTGAAATCATAATCAGGCCGGCACCGTGCGGAAGATTATGATGATACGCGCTCATAGAATGTTCCATGCTGTGCTGTGCCGTGGTAGAGGTAAGCTGCATCGTAACACCCGCCATAGTGCTACCATAAGCAACATGTTCTCTTGCTTCAATGTCCTTTCCATCCTTTACAGCGCGGGGCAGGTATTTTGCTATATTTTCAATCGCAGACAGGGCAATTGCTTCGCTCAAAATATTCACGCCCTTCGACATCATAACTTCGGTATTGTGAAACAGTGCGTCAAATCCCTGATAAGCCGTATATTTAGCAGGTACAGTCGTCATGAGTCCCGGATCAACAATCGCCAATACTGGGGTAAGCCCCGGGTTGCCGAACCCAATTTTCTCTTTCGTTTCCAGATTTGAAATAACCCCGAATCCGTTCATTTCCGAACCGGTACCGGAAGTGGTTGCAATCGCAACAATCGGAAGTCCTTTCTTGCCAAGCGGCTTGCCTTTCCCTGTTCCACCGAATACATAATCCCATAAATCCCCTTCGTTCGTAGCCATTGCTGCAATTGCCGCAGATGAGTCGATTACTGCGCCGCCTCCAAGCGCAACAATGAAATCGCAGTTGGTTCCTCTCGCAAACGCGGCACCTTCCATAATAACTTCTTTTACAGGGTTTTCCATAATTTTGTCAAACAGCGCCGTTTCTACTCCTGCCTTTTGAAGCTGCTCCAGCGTACGGTCAAGATAACCGTTCGCTTTCGTGGATTTTCCGTTAGAAATCAGCACCATTGCTTTCTTTCCGGGCATTGGGAGCGTTCCCAATTCATTTAGCATTCCCGTGCCGAAATAAAGATTTGTAGGGTTGTTAAAATTGAAGTTCATGTTCATTACAAATTTTCCTTTCCTTGTTTAATCAAATTGGAGCTTAGATTGACAAACCCGTTTTTCAGGTGTAGTATCATTATAGAAGCTAAAGTTAGGTTTAGGCCAAGAGGTATTTTAAAAAATTTTCAGGAGAATGTTATGTACTATTCAATCGGCGAAGTAGCAAACGCTACCGGAATTGCTATATCTACTTTGCGATACTATGACCGCGAAGGTATGTTTCCACATATGGAGCGAAGCAACGGCGGTATTCGTGTCTTTTCCGATAAAGAGATTGATACGCTTAAGGTGATTGAATGCCTGAAATCTTCGGGTATGTCGATAAAAGCAATTAAGGAATTTTTGATCTGGTGCCAAGAGGGTGATAGCTCTCTCCATAAGCGCCGGGAAATGTTCCATGCCCGTTTAGAAGAAGTGGAAAAGCAGATCGAGGCATTGCAGGCAACAAAAAATATGCTGAAATATAAGTGTTGGTATTATGATACTGCCATTGAGGCAGGAACGGAAGAGACCGTAAAAAATATGCTGCCTGAGGAAATCCCGGAAAATGTCAGGGATTACAAAATATAGTTATATTCCTGCGTTCTATATACGCTATGGGTAAGTGAGCACTCCTGGCGTTTTCTTTTGAATATTCTGGCATTTCCAAAAATCCGCCCCACGTTTAAATTGAAGAATTTTTTGAAAACTTGTGCTGAAACAGCTCAGCTGGGACGGGTTGACTCCTGCTGTGCTCAACGGCGCAGAGGCGGTGTATGTTCACGCTCCCTACAAGCCAAACGGGCATAAGGAGCGGCAGATTGATATTTGCTGTGATCTTGTTGGAATACTCCCCGCGTCCCTGCTCTATGGCCTGCAAACCTGAGAAACGGCATAGCCGAAGCTGCGCCGTTTCCAAAATAACTCTATGCCGTTTTATTAAGCCGTCTTTACAGAACGCTTTTTAGTTTCCTTATTTTCCAAACACAAACCGGTCGATAGCCTGCGCAACGCCACATTTCCTCACATCCGCCGTAATATAGTCCGCCGCTGCCCGCGCCTCTTCCATCGCGTTTTCCATCGCAACGCCCACGCCCGCCGCGCGAAGCATCTCTGCATCGTTGCCGCCGTCGCCGATGGCCATTACGCACTCCATCGGCACGCCGAGAAGCTCCGCCAGTTTTTTGAGGCCCGAGCCCTTAGAGACGCCGAGCTTGTTGAATTCCACATTGCGTTCCTCGCCGCGTACAACGTTATATTTCCCCGCGAAAGTTCGGGCTATTTCCCGCAGCTCCGGTTCAAGTTCGATAACGGGAGACCAAACAAGCACCTTCTCCGCATCCGCATACATCTCCCGGTACATTTCTTCCTCCGTATCCTTGATGACTACGGGAAACACCGCTTCTTCCCCCTGCTGCCACTTGTCGAACAGAACCTGATAATAATCGTCCCGTGTGCAATAGATCTTGTTGTCGCTGAAGATATACCGCTTCTGCCCCGTCCCACGGTATGCGGACATAATATCCCGCGTCGCCTCTTTTGGTATACTGTCGCGGAACCATGACTTTTCCTCGTCGCGTATATCCGCCCCGTTGCATATGATGACGGGAATATCGATCCCGAGCGCGTGGATCCACCGCTTGGCCGTTTCGAGGATGCGCCCCGTTGCGATTGTTACAAAAACTCCCGCTCCGCGCGCACGCTCGATCGCCTCCATATCCCGGGGCGCGACGTTCATCCCCATGTCCGCGATCAGTGTTCCGTCTATATCCAGTGCCAATAGTTTTATTTTCTGCATTCGTCTACAAACTCCGCGATTCTTTTCAGCGCTTCCTTCAGGTTGTCCATGGACGACGCATACGAACAGCGCATGAAGCCCTCGCCCGCCGCACCAAACGCCGTTCCCGGCACGCACGCCACATGCTTCTCATGAATCAGCTTATGGCAAAATTCCTCAGACGTCATTCCCATTCCCGAGATGTTCGGAAATACGTAAAACGCACCGCGGGGTTCAAAGCAGGAAAGCCCCATTTTTTTGAAGGCATTGTAAACAAAAGTCCGGCGGCGGTTATAGTCCGACACCATTTTATTTACCTGCGCAAAATCCGTATCTAGTTCGTGCCTGAGCGCTTCCTCGCCCGCGTGCTGGCTGGCCGTAGGCGCACACAGCATAAAATATTGGTGGATTTTGACCATGGCGGCGATCATCTCCTCGGACC
This sequence comes from Christensenella minuta, assembly GCF_003628755.1. Taxonomy (NCBI): domain Bacteria; kingdom Bacillati; phylum Bacillota; class Clostridia; order Christensenellales; family Christensenellaceae; genus Christensenella; species Christensenella minuta. The sequence continues at coordinate 1,710,688 of NZ_CP029256.1, forward strand.
CGGCCGCATAGCCGAGCCGGAAGCCCGTCATGGCAAACGCCTTGGAAAACCCGTTAATGACCACCGTACGCGGATACATCTCCGCAAACGAAGCGATAGAGCAATGCCGTCCGCCGTAGGTGAGCTCAGAATAGATTTCATCCGAAATTACAAACAGATCGCTTCCTTCGATTACCGGTACGATGGCCGCAAGCTGTTCTTTCGTCATAACCGCGCCCGTCGGGTTGTTTGGATACGGCAGGATGATCGCTTTTGTTTTCGGCGTGACCGCCGCTTCAAGCGCCTGGGCCGTAACCGTAAAACCGTCGCATTCCTTTGTTTCGATGGGCACCGCCACCCCGCCCGCAAAGGCGACTCCCGGCATATACGAAACATAGGACGGCGCAGGCACGAGGACCTCGTCGCCGGGCTCGATGACCGCACGAAAAGCAAGGTCCAGCGCCTCACTGGCGCCCACCGTCACAATTGTCTGTGTTTTCCAGTCATAGCTTGTACCGTAACGCTCGCGCAGGTAACGCGCAATCAGCCTGCGCAGCGCCGGGTTGCCGTGGTTGGACGTATAATGCGTATAACCGCGCTCAATCGATGCAATGGCCGCTTCCCGGACGTTCCACGGCGTTACAAAATCAGGCTCGCCCACGGAAAGGGAAATAATGTCCTTCATTTCACTCGCAATATCGAAGAACTTCCGTATTCCGGAAGGCGGCATCTCTTCCACTGTTTTCGCAATAAACTTTCTCACGGGGTGACCACCAATCTTTCATCCGTTTCATCGCCCACGAGAATCACGCCCTGTTCCTTATATTTGCGCATAATGAATACGGTGACCGTCTTTGTGACCCCGTCGATGACCGAAAGCTTTTCAAATACGAACTTGGAAATATCTTTCATGCTGCGGCTCTTGATACGCACGCACAAATCGTACGTACCCGCCATCAGGTAGACCGCGCGCACCTCCTCAAAGCGGTAGATACGTTTTGCCATATCGTCGTAGCCGTAATCGCGCTGCGGCGTGATCTCCACCTCGATCAGCGCTTCCGCGCCCGCATCCTCATCTACTACGTCGCGGTTTACAAGCGCGCTGTATTTGATGATGGCCTTTTCGTCCTCAAGCTCTTTCACCGTTTTTTCTATTGTAGCGGCGTCCACATTCAGCATAAGTGCCATTTCGTCTGCCGTCGTCTTGGCGTTGTCTTCCAGTATGTCGAGAATCTCCAGCTTTAAATCCTTCTCCATCATAAACCTCCCTGTCGGCGTTCGCGCTCACGCGCGTATTCTTCCGCAATTAAATGTCATTATAGCATGTTTTTACAGTTTCCTTCAACCTTACCATAAAGAAAAGCGCTTTGGATCATATCAAAAAGCAAGCGCGCGGGCGCCTGCTTTTCATCATTTTTTGCATATACTGCTTCTTTCAATGCCGCTGCCATTATTTCTTGCCGTCCGTACCGGCCGTTTCCACGCCAACCCGTTTGATAAATTCCTCTGTCGTGCGGGCGAGCTGCTTCTGCGCGTCACATACCGCCCGAAGCGGCCCGCCGACGAGCTTCGACATGGGGAGTTCCGCAAACTGTTCCGCTATTATTCCGCCTGCCGCTTCATCAAGTTCCGCATCGGTCAGCTTTTTCCGAATCTCCTTATCGTTCTTCATGGAATGTCCCTCCTGTTTTCCTGTTATCAATAAGCTACGAAAAACTCGACAAAATATCTCACATTTTTCAGAACAAACGGACGCTCAAATGTGTTTTTGTATCCATGTGAACAGGTCGGCAAATACTTCTTCCCGGTTCGTTTCGTTCAAAAGCTCGTGCCGTGCTCCCTCGTAAAGCTTCATCTCTACGGGAAGCCCCTCCTCTTTCATCCAGCCAAACACCTCTTTTACGCCCTCTCCATAGTTTCCCACCGGGTCCATACTGCCGGACACAAGCAGACAGGGTCTATCTTTCGGCATGCGTCCGGCCCACTGTATTCCCGATACGTCGTCGACAAGGTTGGCAAAGTCATAGGCTGCGCGGTCGGTAAACAAGAAAGTGCACTGCGGGTCCGCGTTATACCGACCGACGCGCTCCCGGTCGCGCGTGATCCAGTCGTTTTTGGAACGTACGTCCCCATACCTGTCGTTATATTTGGAAAATGCGAGATGCGAAAGGAGGGTGGCGGGCTTTTTCGCACGGCCAGAAAGCATGCCTGCGTTCGCAAGGAAGCGGATGAGGCCTGTCAGCCTGTTCGCGCCCGACGTTCCCATAAATACCGCGCATGCAGGCTCGCTGCCGTACTTCGTCATATAGCTGCGCGCCACCATGCTGCCCATGCTGTGTCCCATCAGTATAAAAGGAATACCGGGATAGCGCCCGCGTATCAATACGGTCAGGGAATGCACGTCCTCCATCACCAGTTTTTCACCGTTTTTATCGGCAAAATAACCGTAAGAGCTGTCTTTATTGCGCTGTTTGGTGAATCCATGGCCGAGGTGGTCGTTTCCGCATACGACGCCGCCGCGTTCCACGATATATTCCGCGAATTCCGCATAACGGTCGATGTATTCGCACATCCCGTGGCAAATTTGCAGGATAAATTTCGGCTGCGCATGATCCGGCCTCCATATACGCGCAAACACCCCGCTCTTTCCGTCCGCCGATAGAAAAGTCAATTCTTCACTTAAGCATGCCATTTCCCTCACCTCATTCTTTCCATCCGCCCCGCACCGGGCCGTTCCCATGCGGGCCAACCCAGATCCCGGTCCGCGGTTTCTTCAACACACGGACTTTGTCGCCACGAAATCTACGCCCGTATCAAGTATGTTTTTCAAGATCACGTCGCCGCACCTGACAGGCGCTTCCACCGTTACATCGTTTAAAAGCGCGACTGCCCGCAGCATCATCTTTTTTGGAATGGGCGCGCTCGTCTTAACGGGCAGCCGGGGAAGCTCCCCGCCGCGGATTCTTACCGTGGAAGTAATCATGCGCGTGGGGTTCTCCATCTCGGATTCCACATAGCGGATTCCCCGCTCGCATCCCGCGCCCGTAAATTTTCCGTCCCCGTCTACAAAGATGCGGCATCCCTTTGGGCATACAATACAGGTGAATTCCTTCATTCCTGTTCGCCTCCTTTCAGAGAAACCTCGATTTCATCTCCTGTCAGCAGCTTTTTGGGAATACGGATTTTCTCCATTTCCCCAGGCACCGCATAATCGCGCCTGAAGCGCGCAATTTCGCCGCCGTTCGATTTGACTACGATGCTGATATCCTTATAGATGTCATTCACGCGGAAAAACACATCGAGAAATTGGTCGATATGATCCATGCGCGCGCGCTGCGGCAGGATATAATTCAGCCCCCGGCTCGCGTACAGCTCAAAACAGGGCGCTTCTTTTTCGCCGTGCGCCGCATATTCGGCGGCCGCCCTGCCCGCCCGTATGCTTTCCATCGTCACAAAATCTACAAGGTCATGTACCTGCGCCACATTGCCGCACGCAAAAATACCCGGTATGCTCGTCTCCATGTTTTCATAGACGATCGGCCCTTTTGTGCGCATATCCATCTCTACGCCCGCATTTTTTGAAAGCTCGTTTTCGGGGATCAGGCCGACCGAAAGCAGGACCGTATCGCACTCGATCTCCTTTTCCGTCCCCGGAATCGGTTTCCTGTCCTTATCCACCCGTGAGATCACCACGCCTTCCACACGGTGTTTTCCCCTGATCTCCGTGATCGTGCTGGAAAGGTACAGCGGTATATCGAAATCATCGAGGCACTGCACGATATTGCGCCGGAGTCCTGCCGAATAAGGCATCAGCTCAACGCACGCCGCCACCTGCGCGCCTTCGAGCACCATGCGCCGGGCCATAATAAGCCCAATGTCGCCCGACCCGAGAATCAACACCTTTTTGCCTACCATACAGCCTTCCATGTTAACATAGCGCTGTGCCGTCCCCGCGGTAAAAATTCCCGCCGGGCGCGTTCCCGGAATCCCGAGCGAGCCGCGCGGGCGCTCCCTGCAGCCCATTGCCAAAACGACTGCGCCCGCATCGATTCCGAGCACACCCTCCTGCGGGTTAACCGCAATGATGTGCTTCGCCTGTGAAAGACCGAGCACCATCGTATTGAGCTTCAGCTCGATATCCGTCTTGCGGAGTTCGTCTATAAACCGTTCCGCATATTCCGGTCCGGTCAGCTCCTCCTTAAAATAGTGCAAGCCGAACCCATTATGGATACACTGGTTGAGAATCCCGCCCGCCTCAAAATCGCGTTCCAGGATCACTACCTTTTCCGCACCGTTTTTCCTGGCCTCAAGAGCCGCTGCCAAGCCCGCCGGACCCGCACCGATCACCGCTACATCATATTTCATAGGATAAAATCCCTCCATTATCGCCAAATCCCTGCCGCACTTCCGGAACCTTCCGCATATGCGCGCCGTCAGTCCTCTTTTGTCTCCCCGGTCACGATATAGCTTCCTTCGGTATCCTGCAAGATGTCTCTCATGGGGATTCCGAGCGTCCGTGCCATGATATCGTGGATACGCGGCTCACAAAACCCGCCTTGACACCTGCCCATACCTGCCGCGCACCGCCGCTTAATGCCGTCGATGCTGCGCGGCGCGACCGGCCTTTTCAGGATATCCACGATCTCCCCTTCCGTGATCGTCTGACAGCGGCACACCACACGCCCATAGGCAGGATTTTTCCGGATCAGCGCGTCCTGCTCTTCAAAGGACATTTCATTCATGCGCAGCACCCGGCGTTCCCCCTGGAACTCCGGCTTCCTGTGCAGGGCGAGACCGCAGCCTTCCAATATCCGCACAAGGTCTTCCGCGATTGCGGGTGCGGAAGAAAGCCCGGGCGATTTGATCCCCGCGGCGTTGATAAAGTTGGGAATCTCCGACTCCCCGACCACAAAATCGTCTCCCGCCACGGCTCGCAGGCCCGCAAAGTTCCGGATGTTCTGCGAAAAATCGATCGTCGGCACGGATTTCACCGCCATCTGCCGGACATATTCCAGCTCGTCCATATGGGTCGCAGTATCGTCGCGGGCCTCCGCTGTTTTGCTGTCTGGCCCGGCGTATAGGTTCCCGTGCACCGTGGGCGCAACGACCACGCCCTTTCCCAGCTTGGTCGGGCACTGGAACACCACCGTGGAAACGATGCCGCCCATGGTCTTATCGAAGAGGAAATATTCCCCGCGTACGGGCGTAATACGGAGGCCTGAGCCGCCCGCCATTTCATAAACCTTGTCCGCATATAATCCGGCGGCGTTGACAATATAGTTCGCGCGGTATTTTTCATGGTTGCCCGCGGTTATTTCAAACATGCCGTCCTGCCGGCTCAGGCGCTTCACGCCGCTCGAAAGATAGCAGTCCACACCGTTTGTGACAGCCGTTTCGATCAGGGCGGCCGCAAATTCCCACGGACTGATGACCGCCCCCGTGGGCGCCCACAGCGCACACCGCACCCGGTCTGAAATGTTCGGCTCCCGCCGCAGGACCTCCTTCCCGGAAATGATCTCCACTGGTACGCCGTTGGCCACGCCGTTTTCATAAAGCTTACGCACCTCGCGTACTTCCTCGTCCGAAAAGGCAAGCACAAGCGAACCCGTCTCACGGAAGGGGATATCCAGCTTTTTTGCCAACCGGTGAGCCAGCGCGTTGCCGCGTACGTTGTATTTCGCCATCAGCGTCCCCGGCTCGGGATCGTAGCCCGCGTGGATGATCGCGCTATTGGCCTTCGTACTGCCGCATGCCACGTCGTTTTCCTTCTCCAGAAGCGCCGTTTTAAAATCATATTTTGAAAACTCATATGCAGCGGCGCAGCCGGTAATGCCGCCGCCGATGATAATCACGTCATAATATTGCATAAAATTCCTCTTTCATAGAAGATTCAGGGCTTCGCCTCAAAAGCCCGCCTGGTGTTCCTCCCCCAAGGCCGCTTGCCTGGCCCGGTCCTCAGGGCGCTCATTCATTTGATATTGATGGAATTCTTTTCTACTCTCCGGGCAGGAAAAGAACCGCTGGCTATCACAATCCGACTTCGCCCGTGCCCGGTTAAATTGGATATTTCACGTATCCTGCCAGTCCTTTGCGCGGGACACCGCCTTATACCAGTGCTTTGTCAGCCGCTCCCGTTTTTCCGCGGGCATGGCCGGATCAAACCGCTTGTCAAGCGTCCACTTGCCGGAAATTTCCTCCGTGTCCTCCCATACGCCCGTCGCAAGCCCTGCAAGATAGGCCGCGCCAAGCGCCGTCGTCTCACGTACCCGGGGACGCATGACCGGAGTTTCGGTGATGTCTGCCTGGAACTGCATAAGGAAATTGTTCGCGGAAGCTCCACCGTCCACCTTCAGCCTGCCGAGCTTTATTTTCGTATCCGCCTGCATGGCGTCAAGCACGTCCTTTGTCTGGTAGGCGATGGATTCAAGCGCCGCACGGATGATATGCTCCGCCGTCGCCCCGCGCGTAAGGCCGATGATCGTTCCCCGCGCATACATATCCCAGTAGGGCGCGCCAAGGCCCGTAAACGCAGGCACAAGATACACCCCGCCGTTATCCGGCACTTTCTGAGCAAAATATTCGCTGTCGGCGCTCGCCTGGATGAACCGCATTTCATCACGCAGCCACTGGATTACCGCGCCGCCCATGAATACGCTCCCCTCGATCGCATAATGCACCGTTCCTTTGGGCGTTGCCGCAATAGTCGTCAGCAGGCCGTTTTTGCTGCGGCACAGCTTTTCCCCCGTGTTCATCAGCATAAAGCAGCCCGTCCCGTAAGTATTCTTAGCCTGTCCCGCGCCAAAACACGCCTGCCCGAACAAAGCGGACTGCTGGTCGCCCGCGATGCCTGCAACGGGAATTTTCTTCCCGTAGACCTCCGCATAACCGTACAGTTCGCTTGAGCTTTTTACCTCGGGCAGCATTTGGCGCGGGATACCGAGCGCTTTTAAAATGGTTTCGTCCCACTTAAGGCTGCGGATATTGAACATCATGGTGCGCGACGCATTGGTGTAATCCGTCACATGGGCCTTCCCCTTGGTCAGGTTCCACAGCAGCCACGTATCCACCGTGCCGAACAGAAGCTCTCCTTTTTCCGCACGCTCCCGTGCGCCGTCCACATGATCTAATATCCACTTTATCTTAGTCGCGGAAAAATACGCATCGATCACAAGGCCCGTCGTTTCCATGATATAATCCGCCATGCCGTCCCGCTTCAGCTGTTCGCAAATGGCGGCTGTACGCCTGCACTGCCACACAATAGCGTTATAGACGGGCTTCCCTGTCGCCTTTTCCCATACGATCGTCGTTTCCCGCTGGTTGGTAATGCCGATCCCGGTCACTTCGTCCAAAAAGATCCCCGCCGTATCCACCGCCTCCTCGAGCACGCCGAGCTGGGACGACACGATCTCCACCGGGTCGTGTTCCACCCATCCATCCTGCGGGAAATACTGCGTAAATTCACGCTGCTTCACACATATGATGTTGCAATCCTGATCGAAGATGATACACCGGGAACTGGTCGTCCCCTGGTCAAGGGCAATGATATAACGTTTCATTTCACGCACCCTCCAATATTAGTTCTATTTTACCCCATTTCCACGCACATGACAATGTGCCGCACCTATTTTGGAGATATCCTCTTCCTTCCAGTGTCAAAACTCTTTTTTCTGTCTGCTTATTCAAAAAAACCGTCCTTCCCGCAGGAAGGACGGCTGCCATGCTTCGGTCAGAATGTTTCCACGAGCTCGTCCACCGTCGTGAGCTGCGCGCCGTAAATATCTTTCAAATACCGGATGCCGTATTCATAATCCTCTTTGGTAAAGGAATCTGTCGCATCTGTGGGCACGATGATCCCATACCCCCAGTAATACGCATCCGCCGCCGTGTGCCGCACGCACATATGCGCGTGCAGGCCCGTCATGATGACCGTATCCACGCCCAGCTCAGTGAGGAGAAGGTGCAGGTCCGTCTGGAAAAACCCACTGTACCTGCGTTTCGGGACCACAAAATCTCCTTCCTGCGGCGTAAGCTCCGGGATCACTTCCGCGCCTCCTGTGCCGATAATCGCATGGTCGCCCCATAATTGAAGCTCACGGTCGACCCCTTTGATATGCGCGTCGTTCGCGTAAATCACATATACTCCCTTTTCCCGCGCCGCCTTTACCAGTTTTTCGAGCTGCGGTACGATTGCCTTTGCCCGGTCGCATGTGAGCGCGCCCGTCACAAAGTCGTTCAGCATATCTACCAGAATAACCGCTTTCTTTCCCATAACAAGGCCCTCCATATAAATTTTAATGAGTTCCCCTTCATTCTACGTCACCCTGCGCGGAAACGCAAACAAAAAAGCCGCTGCCCCGTTCATCCGTCCGCGCCCGCCTTTGCGAAACGGAATCCGCGTATTTTCCAGAATAAAGCAAGGCCGCCCTTCCCGAATGGCCCTTGGCTCACTGATACCGCAGATCATGGATCCGCTTGGTCTTTTTCTCGCTGCGCGGGAGCGCGCCCAAGGGCACGGCTTCCACATTGATACGGATGCCGATCCTTTGTTTGAACGCATGGCCGACAAGCTGCTCGAGGCCGCGCAGGTCCGCGCCCTCCTCCGCTTCAAACCGCAGGATCATTTTATCCTTGCTTCCTTCTTTGGTAAGAGATACCATGTATTCGCTGCTCACGCCTTCCACGCCCTTCAGCAGGATATCGATCTGGCTTGGGTGAATGTTGACCCCCTTCACCTTGACCACATCATCCGTACGCCCAAGAATCCGGTCGTGGCGCGGATACGTCCTCCCGCAGGCGCATTTTCCCGGGAGCAGGCGGGACATATCGTGCGTGCGGTAACGCAGCAGCGGCGCACCCTCCTTGCGGAGCGTCGTGATGGCGATTTCCCCATATGCTCCATCCGGCACATTCTCTCCCGTCTCCGGGTCGATAATCTCAAAATACAGGAAATCGTCGAAATAATGGAGACCTGAATGCTGCCCGCAGTCAATGGAAATTCCCGGCCCGTAAATCTCCGTCAGCCCGTAAATATCGAAAAGCTCGATATCCAGGCCTTCGCGGATGCGTTTGCGCATTTTGTCGCTCCACCGTTCCGAACCGATAATGCCTTTCTTCAGCGCCAGGCTTTCCAAAAGTCCCCGTTCCTGTACCTGCTCGGCAAGCAGCAGGGCATAGGAGGATGTGGAGCCAAGCACCGTCGTCTTCATATCCACCATCATTTTGAGTTGCTTTTCCGTATTGCCCGGACCCATAGGCACCGCCATCGCCCCCAGCGCCTCGCAACCTGTCTGGAACCCGATGCCGGCCGTCCACAGGCCAAACCCCGGCGTGATCTGCACCCGGTCGGCCGCGGTCACCCCGGCGATCTCATAGCAGCGCTTGAACATTTCGCACCAATCCGCCACATCCTGCGCCGTATACGGGATGATGACCGGATCTCCCGTCGTACCCGAGGTGGAATGGATGCGCACGATCCGTTCCTCCGGTACGGCCATAAGCCCCAGCGGATAAGCCTTCCGAAGGTCTGTTTTATCTGTAAACGGAATTTTTTTAATATCCTCCGGCGACTTGATATCCTCCGGTAAAAGCCCGCAGTCCGTAAATTTCTGTCTATAAAACGCGCTGTTTTCGTACGCGTTCCTAAGCTGTTTCAAAAACAACCTGTATTGTGTCTCCGTCACTCTTTCTCTCCTCCTGCCCCGCGTACATAATCGCATCCTGCGCGCAGCGCCTTTCGGTTAACCGGCAGCAGCTTCTCGGGGAGCCTCCGGCCGAGCAATTCTTCCATACATTCCAAGCTGTACCCGATCGCTCCCACGCCGATCCCCGCGCCAAGCATCACCATATTTGCCGCTTTTGCGTTGCCACACGCTTCCGCGATGCCCGTCGCATCGAGCATCCACACCTGCGCCCCATGTTTTAAGTATTCAAAAATTTCTTCCGTTTCATAGGCTTGCCCGGAAAGGGAAGCCGTTACCGGAATGACCCGCGCCGTGTTGACGACTGCCTTTCCGCCCTTACGCAGGCGCGCCAAGCTGCGCGCCGCCTCCGCGGGTTCGAAACCTAGCAGCAGGTCCGCGCCGTTCAGGGGAATCACGCTGCCTTCATCCTTGGCGCCGATACGCACATGGCTGACCACACAGCCGCCCCGCTGCGCCATACCGATCGTTTCGGAGGTACGCACAAACTGTCCTTCCTCCATGGCCGCCTGCGCGATCAGCTTCGAGGCAAGGACCGTCCCCTGCCCGCCGACGCCGGCGATCAAAATATCATGTTTCATTCCTGCACCTCCACGATTGCCGCAGCCGGACATACATAGGTGCACAGGCCGCAGCCGTAACACAGGGAAGGCTCGATTCCCACCGCGCCGTCCTTCACGGAAATAGCCGGGCAGCCGATCTCCCGGATACATTTTTTACAGCCGATGCAGCTTTTATTGATTTCATAAACCGCTTCCGGTTTGCGCAGGGCAATGCACGGCGCCCGGTAAATGACCGCCGATACGCCGTCAAACTCCGCCGCCTCTTTTGCCGCAGCAACCGCCGCATTAAAATTGAATGGATTGACGGTCTTTACCCACCCTGCGCCGCTCGCGCGAAGGATCGCCTCTATGTCGATTTGGGGCGATTCCGTCCCCATCATCGTCCTTCCCGTTCCCGGATGGGGCTGCTGCCCGGTCATCGCCGTCGTACTGTTGTCGAGTACCACCACCGTGATTTTCGCCTGGTTATAGGCCGCGTTCACGATGCCCGGGATGCCCGTATGGAAAAAGGTCGAATCCCCGATAAAGGCAAAATATTTCTTATCCGGCTCCATGTGGTAAAGCCCCTGCGCCACAGTGACTCCCGCGCCCATGCACAGGCAGGTGTCTACCATGTCGAGCGGCTTCGCGTTTCCAAGCGTGTAACAGCCGATATCGCCCGTAAACACCGCCTCCATACCCTTCATTGCCGTTTTTACCGCATAAAAGGACGCTCTGTGCGGGCATCCTGCGCACAGCACCGGCGGGCGGGCAGGCAGAGCCGGCGGAGTGCTGGCCGCTGTCTCCTTTACCGCGCCGCCGAGGAATCCCGCGATCGCGCCGCGCACAATCTCATGCGTATACTCGCCCGCTGCGGGAAGATTCCCCGTTTCTTTTCCATAGATATCGAGCCTTATTTTATGCTTCCCCAAAATGTCCGTCAGGCTGCGTTCGATGACCGCATCAAGCTCCTCGATTACCAACACTTTATCGAGGTCCTTCATGAATTCCAGGGCGAAGTCTTCCGGGAAAGGATACGGCGTGCCGATTTTTACAAGCGTTACGTTTGCCCCTAATTCTTTCACCGCTTCCTTCGCATAGGTATAGGCCGCGCCAGACGCCACAATGCCGATGCTGCCGTTCCCTTCCGTGTCGTTGAAGGCACTGTGCGAGAACTCTTTCCCAATCTCCTTTTGTTTGCGTTCAAGTTCCCCGTGGTTTTTCAGGGACAGGCTGGGAAAAATGACCCAGCGCGGATCCTTTTCAAAACCCGGATATTCATGTTTTTCCCTGCGCGGTTCCGCTTCGATCGAAGCGGACGCGTGGCAAATGCGCGTTGTCGGACGCAGGATCACCGGCAGACCCCACCGCTCGGAGAGGCCGAATGCTTCCTGCACCATCCGGTACGCCTCCTCGGGCGTGGACGGATCGAGCACGGGCAAGTTGGCGAATTTGGCAAAATGCCGCGTATCCTGCTCTGTCTGCGAAGAAATCGGCCCCGGATCATCCGCGGCAAGTACGACGAGGCCTCCCTTCACGCCAAGATAGGAAAGGCACATCAGCGGATCCGCGGCCACATTGAGCCCCATCTGCTTCATCGTCACCAATACGCGCGCGCCTGTGAAGCTGGCGCCCCCGCCAACCTCCACCGCCGCCTTTTCGTTGGACGCCCACTCCACATGGATATCCCCCGGATTATGTTTCGCAACCGTTTCCAGCACTTCCGTAGAAGGCGTGCCCGGATATCCGCACACAAGATTGACCCCCGCACGGATCGCGCCGAGCGCGATTGCTTCGTTCCCCATCAATAATTTCAAAATTGCCTCCTTGTGGCCTGTCAAAACTCTTTCCATTATACAAAAAAGGGACGCTTTTGTAAACGAAATGCGCATAGCCGCGCCCCTTTGTGTTATAATAGGGTTATATTATTTCAATCGTCAGGAAAGAAGAAGTTTATGGAAAATGAAAATGATAAAAGGATTGCAGTATTAATCGACGCGGATAACGTTTCCGATAAATATATCTCTTTTATTTTTGATGAGATATCCAACTATGGAATCCCTACGTATAAACGTATTTATGGGGACTGGACAACGCCGCAGAACGCCGCATGGAAAAAGGTCTTACTGAATTATTCGATCGCCCCGATTCAGCAATACAGCTATACTAAGGGAAAAAACGCGACCGATTCGGCGCTCATTATCGACGCGATGGATATTCTGTATTCGGGCAATGTGGACGGTTTCTGTATCGTCTCGTCGGACAGCGATTTCACCCGGCTGGCGGCGCGCTTGCGGGAAGCAGGTATGTTCGTAGTCGGTATGGGGGAACAGAAGACTCCTTCTCCGTTCATTGCGGCGTGTGAAAAATTTAAATACCTCGAGGTCCTTGCTTCCAGTACGGAGGATGCGCAGAAGGCCCCCGCCGAACGGCCGGCTGCAGAAAAAACAGGGCAGAAATCTTCTATGGCAAGCCTTTTACAGGTCACGCGGGCAATGGAAGCCATCGTCAAAGACATTTCAGACGATGACGGCTGGGCATTCCTCGGCGCAGTCGGAAATTTGCTGAATAAACGCTACCCTGATTTTGACTCGCGCAACTATGGTTATCCCAAGCTGTCGCAGTTGGTGGAATCCTTAAAGCAATTCGATATCGACCGGCGGCCGACGAGCAATCCGCATATCAGGCATGCCTTTATCCGCTTGAAACCTAAAAAGGGAAGAAAAGCAGCCGCAGGGGGCTAAATCTATGAAGAAAAAATTGGCGGCGGTCCTTTCCGCCGCCTTGTGCATTTTGCTTCCCCGGCTATCCCGATTATTACGGTAACCGGCGTATCAAGGCAAAGCTAAAGGACTTGCCCTCTGCTGCTCACAGACTGCAAACCCTCCTGCCTGCTTAATTCATTCCTTGCCTGGCTGTTTGGGGGCAGTTCAATCTTCTTCCCCGGCTTTTTTCTTTCTGTCCTTCAGATATGGCACCAGATACCCATATCCTTCTTCCCCGAGACGGTAATCAGGAATGAACCGGAGCGCCGCTCCGTTAATGCAGTAACGCTGCCCGCCCATCTCATCCGGTCCGTCGTCAAATACATGCCCCAGGTGAAAATTTCCTTCCGCGCTTCTTACCTCCGTCCGAATCATGCCGTGGGAAAAATCCTTGTGCATGGTAACATGCTCCCCGCACAATGGTTTTGAAAAACTGGGCCATCCGCATCCCGAGGGAAATTTATCGAAAGAAGAAAATAACGGTTCGCCTGTTATGGCGTCCACATAAATCCCTTCTCTTTCGCAATCCCAATATTCGCTCGAAAAGGGACGTTCCGTTCCGTCCTCCACCATGACATAATACTGTTCCTGCGGCAAATTTTGTTTTAGCACGCCATTATCTGGCCGTTTGTAACGGTGTATACGTTCCAGCATATTGAAACGCCTCCTTTCCAATATGACAATATCCCTCCGGATGTTTTTCCAGATAATTCTGATGATACGGTTCCGCCGTATAATAATTTCGCAGCTTTTCCACCTCCGTCACAACCGGACGCGCATACTTCTGCCGGAGTCCTGCAACATACCTCCTGATTTCCGCCTCATCCGCTGCGGAAATGTAATAGATCCCCGTCCTGTATTGCGTTCCAAAATCGTTTCCCTGCCGGTTGCGCACCGTAGGATCAATCACTCGAAAAAACAAATCCAGTATCCCCTTTAGGTCAATTATATTTTCGTTGTAGCGCACCCATACGGTTTCCGCAAAATTCGAGTCGCCGCAGCATACTTCTTCATAGGTTGGATTTACTGTCCTGCCATTGGCGTACCCCACCTGAGTAGTAATTATGCCAACCACCTGATCGAAATATTTTTGCAAGCCCCAAAAGCATCCGCCGGCCAAAAAAATCTCTCTCATCCCAGGCCTCCTTTTCTGTCTTCATTTTAGATTATTAAGAGACGCAAATACGCCCGTTTTCCCGCAGGCATAAAATTAGCTATCCTTCATCAAGCCAGCTTTTTTTACATTCACGCATTTATATGTACCCCATTTACCATGACGCATAATCATTTTTTCGGTAAATTAATGTATATTATTAACTTTTTTTGAAACGTTACCCCAAAAGATTGACACTTTTTCCGATTCTGGATAGAATATTATGTATTAGTTAGGAGAGTTTTATGAAGAAAATTGTTGTCTTTCTTGTAACCATAGTATTGGTGCTCACATATGCTGTTCCTGCCTTTGCTTATACGGTGGACGTTACCGCCGAACCTGCGGAGGGCGGTGACGTCTTTGTCAACGACGTTGCCGGCGGCGGAGAAATCGCATCCGGGACAAACGCTACGATAAAAGCGGTCCCCAGGGACGGATATATTTTCGCGGGCTGGTTTCGTTCGGATGGAACCCAGGTGGATGAGTCCGGTGCCGAATTTACCTATACGCTCGAGGAAGACCGTTCCTATGTTGCGAAATTCGAGAAAAAATATACCGTCGGATTGGAAGCCTCTCCGCAGGACGGAGGTACCGTCCAGCAAGACGGCACGGAATATATGCTGGGCGCCAGCGTTACCGTAACGGCTACCCCGGCGGAAAATTATAATTTCATGGGTTGGTTTACAGACCCCTCATCGGAAGAACCGGTCAGTACGGAGCAGAGCTATACGTTTACGATCGCCGAGGACACGCCCGCAACGCTGACCGCAAAATTTGCGGCAACCTACCAGCTTGACCTCACTGTCAGCCCGGAAGGTACGGGAACCGTGACGGGCGAAGGTGCGTTCCCCGGCGGAAGCGTTGTAACCGTAGGGGCGTCGCCCGAGAAGGACTGGCGTTTCTCCGGCTGGTACGACGCGGCAATCCCGGGTAAAATCATCAGTACGGATGCCGAATATACGTTCAACCTTGATGAGAACCGCACATTGGGCGCTCTCTTTGAACGCAGCTATACTTACATTCTGATCTGGGTCCTGATTTGGATCGGTATCTGCTTTGGGGTGTTCGTAGTTGTAATGCGTACGATCCGCCACTTCCGCATTGCGCGCCGCCGGAACCGCAGAAGGCGTCCGCGGAGATATTAATCGCTTTAAAGAATCAAAGCCGGTATCCCTGTGGATACTGGCTTTTTTGTTTGCCGCCCGCAATATTGGAGCGTGCTGAAAAACTCTCCGAAATATTTTGTTACCCAAAGCGAGTATATCGTATCTATCTATTTGCTTCGGAAAATCCTACTTATTGACAGCTGAAACTGTCCTAAAGAAAAAGATGGAAACGCCTTTTTGTTTAAACCACAACCGCTTTATCTCTCCAGGGTAAAGTGTCATCAGGGAAAATGTGCCGGTTACTCCATGGGATTAACGCGGTAAATTTTTGCATTTTGATCCTCATAAAGAACCGTCAGGCTTCCTCCGAAGTTTTCCATCGGGATCACGTGACCGGGCGAGGCACAAATATAATTCACGCCTAGCCGATAAAGATCGTTCGGATTTAAATACAGGGAAAACGTATCCCCGGACGGTCCCGGTCCAAGCTCCGTTTCTCCCTCTGTAAAATATAGGAATATATGTGCATATCGATTATAGATATCCTGCTTTTCCCCATTTTCATCAAACATTTCCCACCGCTCAAGCGCTGGGAAAATATTAGTCGAAGTAATGGTCGGCGCTCCATTCGCAATCAAAAAATTGGAGGTCATATCCGCACCAATCCAGATGCCGGGCTCTTTCTCCTGTATTTCCTGTACTGCTTTCGCCAGAGGTTTATCATAGATTGCATCCGTTGTCCGCATAACCGGATTTACGAACATCCCTGACAGGAACGCAAGTAAACATACGCATATGATAAATATCGTTTTTAATTTTTTTCTCCGTTGAACGAAGAAATATAGCATAAATGCACTCATAACAGCTACAAACCCAACCCAATACGCCATTGGCATACTTTCCGGCAAAATGGAGGTATAATAGGAATGGGCCGCTGAATAAACTGCTATAACCGAAATCCCTACGCCTGCAGATACCAAAACGATTCGCAGCCATTTTTTCTGGACCAGAGGATTGTCTGTGACCGACAGAATCCTTAAAAAGACGAATATTTCAATCAGGCATATGATCGGAATAATACGTACTGTCGTATTTGAAAGCAACGTTATTTTAGCAAGCGCCACCGGAAATCCGGCTACAGCGAAAATAAGAAAAAACATATCTAACGCCAACAGCAATGCAACCAGTAAATCCTTAAATTTTTTCTTCACTAAATATGTAAAAGCAATAATTTCTGTTAATGGGAAAAAGCCATACATCATTGCCCCCTCACATGGATTGGCTGTTGCAAGGTATGGCGTTGCAAGATTCGTTGTATAGGAGAACAGGAAATCTGCTCCATCCCCGCCGGTATATACCCTGCTTCCCGGATATACCGTGTTCATCGTCAGCGCAAACGCCTCCTCGGACCGCAAATACCAAAAACCGGCGATCCCTGCAATCACAAGAAACGCACCGGCGATATAGAACCATTCGGCTTTCCGCCGCTTTCCATTCTTAAAGTTCGTAACGATGACCCAAACAGCAAGGACGGCAAATACATATAAAAGCGGAATCATCCATGCCGGATACAGTGCAAAAATATATGCCAGGCCGCACAGCGCAAATACAAACGCATAAAGCGCCTTTTTCAGCAAATGGTCCGTATTCATGAAGTGATAGATCATCAGGACCGCAAGCTGGCCCGCCACTAGCATCTCTATAAGGAAATTGATCGCAAACCACCACTGCACCACCGGTGCAAATGCAATAAGGAATGCCGCCATTACCGAATAGCCTTTTTTTCCCTTAGTCAGCATCATGAACATTTCAAAGGTGACAAGGAACAGCGCGATCATTCTGCCCGCCCAAAACCAAGAAAGCCCATATGCCGGCCCAAGCAGAAGATAGCCCCAATAAAAGGGTTTTGCTATTAATGTGATATCCCATACAGGCTGATTGTAAATCGTCAGCATATCCGTCGGCCATGCCCGGGAGATCGAATTTGTGATTCCATAATCATTAAATTCCTGCGACATGGCAAGCGGTGTAAATACATTCCATTCATCCGAACGGATCCCTCGCGTTAGCCCAAACAGCGGCTCTTGAAATCTGCTTGGGTCATCGCCCTTAAAGAGATACGTATTCCAGATGCTCATAGATGATCCATGCAGCTGCAGGGCTACACAGATTAAGAATGCCGCCAAAGCAAGTGCAAAACGGTATTTGTAAATAAAACTATAAATAATTTTCGGCTGGATTACAAAGTGAAGAAAAATATAATAACAAAACAGAAAAAAGGCGAGAACACGTTCCGGGCTTTGCAATAAAATCTGCTTCTCGTTTACGATATGTGGAAACAGACGTGTATAAAACATTTCCAATCCGCAGGCCGCAAAAATACAAATCCCTACTCCCAGCAGCATCCACAGCAGCGGATGTGCTGTTCTGTAAGTCTTCTTCAGAATACGTTCCATATCGTATCTCTCCTGTTTGTTTTACTATCAATGCCAAGCGATCAAACATTTGCCGCTATTCGTACCATCCTGGGGAATCTCTTCCAGGATGATTGCCCTCCGGCATCAGGTATGATAATAGTCAATAAAAGTAAGCGGGATTAATTGCAGAATAATCTTAAAAAAGCCACTCTATATAGAAGCTGAGCGGCGATAGCATCAGCAATATCCCATTTTCATTCTTATAAAAGGGCACTCCCAGGTTTAATCTTTCTTTTCCCGCCCAAAACGCTCCTGCATATCATTAAGACGCATTTCAAAATCATGTCTGTCCTTCTGCCGCAGAACATCAAGCGTAAGCCCAACAAAAATAGATTGAAGGGCGGCAAGCACGAAGAACCCGCTGGCAATAAACGACGGGAATTGCGGAACCGTGCCTGTATTAAGATATGTAACCAAAACAGGCAGGAAAAAGCATACTCCTATTGCAAATAAAACAAGGCCGATAATTGAAAAGAAAGCCAGCGGCTTATAGTTTTTGTAAAATTTAAAAATTGTCTTCAATACCTTAAAACCGTCTGAATAGGTATTGAGCTTAGATTCGCTTCCCTCAGGCCTGTCACGGTAATCTATGATAACATTGGTAACACGCATATTTTTATCTACTGCATGGATCGTCATTTCCGTCTCTATCTCGAACCCTTTCGATAAAACCGGGAACGTCTTCACAAACAGATAGCTAAATGCACGGTAGCCGGTCATAACATCCTTAATATCGCTCTTAAAAAGTGCATTAATCGATTTTCTCACCAAAGAATTTCCCATATTATGGAACGGACGCTTGTTCTCTGTGAAATAAGTGGAGGACAGGCGATCTCCGACCACCATGTCCGCCTGTTTCCCGAGTACTTCGGCCACCATTTGCGGAGCATATTCCGCAGGATAGGTATCGTCTCCATCAATCATCAGATAGCACTCCGCCTCAATTTCACGGAACATCCTCCTGATTACATTGCCCTTTCCCTGCTTATACTCATATCGTACGGTTGCTCCCGCCTCCCGCGCGATCTCATCCGTATGGTCTGTGGAATTATTATCGTATACATAAATAGCCGCCTCCGGCAGGACGGCTTTGTAATCGAGAACCACTTTCCTGATCGTTTTGCTTTCGTTGTAGCAAGGGATCAATACCGCAATCTTATCCATTGGATTTCCTTCTTTCCTAAATAGTGGGCTTTAAGATTTTATCATATTAAATTGATTAGGTCAACGAAGAGACCTTTATTTCAACGTGCTTCGCTGCGGGCTTTTGTATTCCATAAACGCCGCAAACCAATACGCCACTATATAGGAGCTGCCGAATCCGGACTATTCCCGGCGCTGTATGGGGAAAATATACGGAAGCGATATGATAAGCGGAATAAGGTATAAGAGGGGGATTATATACCGTATGCACATTACGGGAGCCAAAAACAGGCTGCACAGAAAGATAAAAGCGGCGAGCAGCGGCACTAACGCTTTGTACTGCCGCCGTTTAAATAGAAAGGCCGCAACTAACACCATAATCCAGAACGGCACAGCAGGACTTACCAACGTGGAAAGAATGGGAACCCCGGAAAAAAATGATTGCCCGACATCGTCCAGATACTCTGTATAGGCCGGAAACATGCTGTTGCGTTCTATGGGCAGGTCGTCTATCGTATAAAAATCCATCATAACAGCCCATTGATGCATCAGGGCCGGTGAAGGATAAAGATAGCCCATGCTGCCATATAAGAAAGAATCTACATACATTCCGGGAGTTTTTTGCCCCACCTCCGCCCATATGCTGAAGAAGCCTTCCGGGTCGCGGGCATACGCGTCTTGATTAAACTTATCTTTTACAGGATCAGATATTTCAGCTATATAGGAATCCAACGCTTCCTGCGGAATGTATTCCAGAATAGCCGCCCTTTCCTCCTCTGTTATTTTTTCAGGAGGTGCGTAGTTAATGGCACGCGCCAACTGCTGTATGGGAACACTCAATACTTCCTGCGGCGGGCTTGGTATAACTCCGGCCGCAGTGGAGACTGGCCCTGTGACCACTAGAGACAAGACTATACCCACGACTATGGCGATGGCCTGTTTTACCAGGTGTCTGCGGTTAATCACCAACATGACAGGCACGAATAAAAGAAGTACATATAGGCCCTGTTTGCGGAGTAGGCACACCAGCAGCGTTACTATAATAAAAGCGAATATGCGGGCCTTCTTCTCAAAAAAAGTTTCCGGATCCAAAAGCATATCGGTTATCATCAATATCGCCAGCAGAAAAAAGGCCCCAAATAGAACGTCTTTTGCAGTTGTGAAAGCAAAGTATTGGACGAACGGATTGAGCGCCAAAAACAATATAGCCAGCAGTACCACCAGAACAGGCACCTTTTTGCAAAGCAAAAAAGCGCCCATATAGGAAAGGCACGCGGCGACTATAAGCGCCTGTATAACGCAATACAGCGTTAACCCAAGCTGATAATCGCCGGATATGAGTTTTCCCAATTCAAACAAGGAGGTCATAAAAAGCGTATGCGCCACAGGATGGTGCGCGTTCAGCCTGCCATCGGTAAATATCTGTGCCGCCTGTATGGGCCCGTCATAGGAAAAATGTCCCGGATATGTAGCAAGGAATGCAGGCAGCCAGCAAATAGCCAATACGGCAAAAAAGGTTAAAAAGGCCCGCCATTTCGTTCCAAATAGGCGATTGTATATTCCGACTGGAGGGGAAACTTTTTTTATGGCGCCATTCAGTTTAGGGGCATGTTTGAATAGCAGAAGGAAGAGCGCCGTATAAATTATAGTCAACGCTGCCAAGTTCAGCAGGAAGTATCTATCCGTCAATGCAAGTGAACCAAATTGTATAAAATTAGCCCCTGCGCTTGTACAGGCGGCCAAAACAAAACCAGCTATAAGGCTTATCACCGTGTCACGTCTGTAAAGAGAATGAAAGGCGAAATAAAACAACACATAAAACAATACAAAAAAAAGGACAGAGAATACATTGTCGGCAGGCACAAGCGGCTGCCCTCCATTTAAATATCCTCTAGAAAGCGCGACCGTACAGCACAAGCTTAAAAGAGCGTTAACGATAAAACGCATAGCTTCCCTCAATTAAATAGTATTAAAATATTATAGCAATTTCTGAATTTCCAGTCAAGGAAATACATCTTTGGTAACTTGTTTAATGATATGTTACACATTGGAGGCACAATCATGGAAATTTCATTTTTCAGTAAAGTAAAAAGCCCTTAAGCACTAAGCAAAAGGACCCTCTACATAGGATATTGAAAAAATGGAATCCGGCAGCTACCAATCCTCCCACACCGTCACCAGTGCAGTACTTTAGGCGTATAAGGGCTTAACTTCTGTGTTCGGAATGGGAACAGGTGGATCCCCTTAGCTATCGCCACCGGAAATTTTATAAACTTTTTAAAGAGGTGCCCAGCACACTCAAAACTGAATAGTAAATCATGAAAGAGAAAGTCTTAAGTCATTTGTGTTAGACTGCTGTTTCAACTTTCGTTGATCAAGCCCTCGACCTATTAGTACTGGTCAGCTAAATACATTGCTGCACTTACACCTCCAGCCTATCAACCTTGTAGTCTTCAAGGGGTCTTACTCCATAAAGGATGGGAAGTCTTATCTTGTGGGGGGCTTCACGCTTAGATGCCTTCAGCGTTTATCCCGTCCGTACGTAGCTACCCAGCCATGCCGTTGGCACGACAACTGGTACACCATTGGTACGTCCATCCCGGTCCTCTCGTACTAAGGACAGCTCCACTCAAACTTCCTGCGCCCACGATGGATAGGGACCGAACTGTCTCACGACGTTCTGAACCCAGCTCGCGTGCCGCTTTAATTGGCGAACAGCCAAACCCTTGGGACCTGCTTCAGCCCCAGGATGCGACGAGCCGACATCGAGGTGCCAAACCTCCCCGTCGATGTGGACTCTTGGGGGAGATAAGCCTGTTATCCCCGAGGTAGCTTTTATCCGTTGAGCGACGGCAATTCCACTCTCATACCGCCGGATCACTAATCCCGACTTTCGTCCCTGCTCGAGGTGTCCCTCTCGCAGTCAAGCTCCCTTATGCATTTGCACTCTAATGAATGATTTCCGACCATTCTGAGGAAACCTTTGGGCGCCTCCGTTACTCTTTCGGAGGCGACCGCCCCAGTCAAACTGCCCACCTGGTACTGTCCCCGAGCCGGTTCACGGCCTCGGGTTAGAACCCTAGTATTGGAAGGGTGGTATCCCAACAGTGACTCTGCGTCAACTGGCGTCAACGCTTCTCAGTCTCCCACCTATCCTGTACATCCAATACCAAAATCCAATGCCAAGTTGCAGTAAAGCTCTACGGGGTCTTTCCGTCCTATCGCGGGTAATGAGCATCTTCACTCATACTACAATTTCGCCGGGTACATTGTTGAGACAGTGCCCAAGTCGTTACGCCATTCGTGCGGGTCGGAACTTACCCGACAAGGAATTTCGCTACCTTAGGACCGTTATAGTTACGGCCGCCGTTCACTGGGGCTTAAGTTCCCTGCTTCGCCTTACGCTAACAGTTCCCCTTAACCTTCCAGCACTGGGCAGGCGTCAGCCCGTATACTTCATCTCTCGATTTCGCACAGACCTGTGTTTTTGCTAAACAGTCGCTTGGGCCTATTCACTGCGACCTATTTTACTAGGCACTCCTTATCCCGAAGTTACGGAGTCATTTTGCCGAGTTCCTTAACAATGCTTCTCCCGATCGTCTTAGGATTCTCTCCTCGCCTACCTGTGTCGGTTTGCGGTACGGGTACCTACCATTCTCCTTAGCAGCTTTTCTTGCCAGTGTGGATTCACAGACTTCCATACTTATTTTCTGTCCCCATCACACCTCAGGCTTCGCGGAAACCGTACTTCACTAATTTCCACCCTCAGTGCTTAGACGGGCTCTACCATCAGCCCGCTCCTGCTATCCTCCTGTGTCACTGCGTCAGTCAAACGAATGGTCGGTAGTACAGGAATATCAACCTGTTGTCCATCGCCTACGACGATACTGTCCTCGGCTTAGGTCCCGACTTACCCTGGGCGGACGAGCCTTCCCCAGGAAACCTTAGGCTTTCGACGGTGAGGATTCTCACCTCACTCTCGCTACTTATGCCAGCATTCTCTCTCGTATTAAGTCCACCACTCCTCCCGGTATGGCTTCAATCCTAATACGATGCTCCTCTACCGCGCATCTTACGATGCACCCATAACTTCGGTGGTAAGTTTTAGCCCCGGACATTTTCGGCGCACAATCACTCGACTAGTGAGCTGTTACGCACTCTTTAAATGAGTGGCTGCTTCTGAGCCAACATCCTAGTTGTCTCTGCAATTCCACATCCTTTTCCACTTAACTTACACTTTGGGACCTTAGTTGATGATCTGGGCTCTTTCCCTTTTGACAATGAAACTTATCTCACACTGTCTGACTCCCGAGTAGGTAATATATGGTATTCGGAGTTTGATAAGATTCGGTAAGCCGTGAAGCCCCCTAGTCCATTCAGTGCTCTACCCCCATATATCTTCACTCGAGGCTAGCCCTAAAGCTATTTCGAGGAGAACCAGCTATCTCCGAGCTCGATTGGAATTTCTCCGCTACCCACAAGTCATCCCCGCATTTTTCAACATACGTGTGGTTCGGTCCTCCACGGTGTTTTACCACCGCTTCAACCTGCTCATGGGTAGGTCGCCCGGTTTCGGGTCTACAGCATGCAACTTATTCGCCCTATTAAGACTCGGTCTCCCTTCGGCTCCGTGACTCCAGTCACTTAACCTTGCTGCATACCGTAACTCGCTGGCCCGTTCTACAAAAAGTACGTGGTCACACTTTCCAATAGTGCTCCCACTGCTTGTAAGCACAAGGTTTCAGGTTCTCTTTCACTCCCCTCCCGGGGTGCTTTTCACCTTTCCCTCACGGTACTATTTCTCTATCGGTCATCAAGGAATATTTAGGCTTGGAAGGTGGTCCTCCCGGCTTCCCACGGGGTTTCACGTGTCCCGTGGTACTCTGGTGCCCATCTCGCTGACTCGTATTTCGCTTACGGGGCTTTTACCCTCTTTGGCTGCACTTTCCAATGCTATTCAGCTATATTCGTCAGATCGATTCTATGGGTCCGCAACCCCGGATGTCCGAAGACTTCCGGTTTGGCCTCTTCCCATTTCGCTCGCCGCTACTTTGGGAATCACTTTTGTTTTCCTTTCCTCCGGCTACTTAGATGTTTCAGTTCACCGGGTTCCCTCCATATACCTATGAATTCAGTATATGGTAACATCCTATTACAGATGCTGAGTTCCCTCATTCGGATATCTGCGGATCAATGTTTGCTTGCAACTCCCCGCAGCTTTTCGCAGCTTGACACGTCCTTCTTCGGTTCTTGATGCCAAGGCATTCACCCTGTGCTCTTCATAGCTTGATCTTTTCGTCTACTTTTCTTTTTCCCTAAGACTTTCGCAAAATTATATCTTACCCTTTTTTCATCTTTGCAGATTAGTTTTTAGATATCTTTTCGCTCTACTCTTTCGTTTCTACTATTCAGTTTTCAATGTGCTTTGAGGCTATGCCTCAATCCCCTCATGCGCTCGCCATGCTCACACATGGTGCTTTCTGTCTTTCCTATGCTGCCGCTTTGGGGCTCCCTTTCTTAGTTTTCAGGGATCGCGCCCCGCAACCTTTCGGTTGCTTTGGTGGGCTCAAGTGGACTCGAACCACCGGCGAGATAACTTATGCGCTCACTCTCGTTCGCGCAACCGCTTCCGGCCGTCACCTTTCTTAGTTTTCAGGGATCGCGCCCCGCAACCTTTCGGTTGCTTTGGTGGGCTCAAGTGGACTCGAACCACCGACCTCACGCTTATCAGGCGTGTGCTCTAACCTGCTGAGCTATGAGCCCATTTTCAGTTAGCTGCTCCGGTGTCTCCCGCTTTCCCCCACTTGGTGGAGATGAGCGGAATCGAACCGCTGACCCCCTGCTTGCAAGGCAGGTGCTCTCCCAGCTGAGCTACACCCCCATTTTAAATCACATACATCTCTGTATGTGCTCTAAAAGGCTTACTATGCAGTTTGCTGTTTCAAATCATACAGTACCGAAAAGAAAATACCTTACTCGCGCTTTCCTAAATCTTCTCTTTTCTACACCCTAGAAAGGAGGTGATCCAGCCGCACCTTCCGATACGGCTACCTTGTTACGACTTCACCCCAGTCATTGATCTCACCTTCGACAGCTCTCTCCTTACGGTTAAGCCACTGGCTTCGGGTGCTCCCAACTTCCGTGGTGTGACGGGCGGTGTGTACAAGGCCCGGGAACGCATTCACCGCGACATGCTGATTCGCGATTACTAGCAACTCCGACTTCATGTGGGCGGGTTGCAGCCCACAATCCGAACTGGGACCGGCTTTTTGAGATTCGCTTCCCCTTACGGGTTCGCTGCCCTTTGTACCGGCCATTGTAGCACGTGTGTAGCCCAAGACATAAGGGGCATGATGATTTGACGTCGTCCCCACCTTCCTCCGAGTTGTCCCCGGCAGTCTCACTAGAGTTCCCGCCTTTACGCGCTGGCAACTAGCAATAAGGGTTGCGCTCGTTGCGGGACTTAACCCAACATCTCACGACACGAGCTGACGACAACCATGCACCACCTGTCTCTCTGCCCCGAAGGGAAACTGTATCTCTACAGTCGTCAGAGGATGTCAAGCCTTGGTAAGGTTCTTCGCGTTGCTTCGAATTAAACCACATGCTCCGCTGCTTGTGCGGGCCCCCGTCAATTCCTTTGAGTTTCAACCTTGCGATCGTACTCCCCAGGCGGGATACTTAATGCGTTTGCTTCGGCACGGAACCCTATCGGGCCCCACACCTAGTATCCATCGTTTACGGCGTGGACTACCAGGGTATCTAATCCTGTTTGCTCCCCACGCTTTCGTGCCTCAGTGTCAGTTACAGTCCAGAAAGTCGCCTTCGCCACTGGTGTTCCTCCTAATATCTACGCATTTCACCGCTACACTAGGAATTCCACTTCCCTCTCCTGTACTCAAGTCACACAGTTTCAAATGCAACCCCGGGGTTAAGCCCCGGTCTTTCACATCTGACTTACATGACCACCTACGCACCCTTTACGCCCAGTAATTCCGGACAACGCTTGCTCCCTACGTATTACCGCGGCTGCTGGCACGTAGTTAGCCGGAGCTTCCTCCTATGGTACCGTCATTTCTTTCGTCCCATAGGACAAAGGTTTACAATCCGAAGACCTTCTTCCCTCACGCGGCGTTGCTGGGTCAGGGTTTCCCCCATTGCCCAATATTCCCCACTGCTGCCTCCCGTAGGAGTCTGGACCGTGTCTCAGTTCCAGTGTGGCCGATCACCCTCTCAGGTCGGCTACCCATCGTTGACTTGGTGGGCCGTTACCTCACCAACTATCTAATGGGACGCGAGCCCATCCTGCATCGAATAAATCCTTTTACCTCAAAACCATGCGGTTTCGTGGTCTCATGCGGTATTAGCAGTCGTTTCCAACTGTTGTCCCCCGTTGCAGGGCAGGTTGCTCACGCGTTACTCACCCGTCCGCCACTCGGTATACCCACAGTTCCTCCCGAAGGATTCACAAAGGGCAACCTCGTTCGACTTGCATGTGTTAAGCACGCCGCCAGCGTTCGTCCTGAGCCAGGATCAAACTCTTAATTAAAATCTTAACGCCCTCTCGGACGTTTTTAACTAACATATTGATCTAGGCTCCGCTTTCAAGCATTTCCTTTTCGTTCTTGGTACTGTATTGATTTTTCAAGGTTCGCCGCGTTTTTTGCGGCTTATTTATAATACCAAACTCCCTTCCCTCTGTCAACATCTTTTTTCAGAATTTTTTTGTTTTTTTTAGAGACCGTGTGTTTATCATATGGATGCGGTATTTATACGCAAAAAAGGCCCCGGCAAAAGCCGGGGCCTTTCCCGTGGAAGCAGAGTGTTCTATCCTGTCGTAAAACTTTTTACGATCTTTGTTACGATTTCCTTCATCGTATCCATCTCCCCGCCGTGGGACGAAACCGTAAACGTATAATTATATTCTTCCGCCAGAAAAAACACCTGTACCGAATTCAGCGTGGAACTCCCTTCCTTCATCTTCATTTCAATGAGCGCGTTGTCGTAGGGAAAGCCCTGCACTGTCTCCGTTCCCACGATCTCGTTCCCCTGCTCCTCCAGCGCTTTTTTGTAAACCGGAAGGGCCTGCTCGAGGGTAACGTCTTGCCCGCTGAGGTTCAGCCGCGTGACGTTCAGGGCATATTCCTGTCCCGGAAGCAGGAAAGATTTTACCGTTTCTTCATCGCCGATGAGCTCCGTCCCCTGCGGATAGCGGAACGAATATCCGTCTCCTTCGTAACTCCCGCCGTAGGTAAAAGACGCGGCAGGTATGGGCGTGGCGGACGGATCCGGCAATTCGGAAGCCTCCGTGCTGTACTCCCCGGTCACCGTTGTGCTTTCAGCATCCGCATTCTCACGCTCCTGTGAGCCCTCCGCCTCAGGTGCGCGAGGAGCCGAAGCCCCTTTCCCCTCCTGCACGGTGGAGACCGATGCGGAGGCAACCGGTTTCTCCGCTTCCGCCGCACAGCCGCAAAACACAAACGCCAGAAGGACAGCGTACATGATACAGCATTGTTTTACTTTCATAAAATTGTTCCCTCAATATATATTCGACATTTCTGTCCGGCAAAATGATGAGTATTTGTATCCGTCATATGTATTGTTTATCATACCGTTCCAAAAGATATGTGTCAAGCCGGGGCTCTGCCCCGCCTTCGCGCCCCTCCCGCACACAGCAAAAAACCGGCCACACTTGGATGGCCGGCCTTTTTTGTTTTCCGTTACGTCCTGAATACAGCCTGCGGCTTATTCCTTTTCAAAAGCGGATTTGTCCGCACCGCAAAGGGGACATACCCAATCAGCCGGGACATCTTCCCACTTCGTGCCCGGAGCAACGCCATTATCCGGATCGCCTGCTTCCGGATCATAAACATAACCGCAAACTGTGCATACATACTTTTCCATTCGCCTAACTCCTTTAGATTTTGTAATGTAAAACGGTGTCGCCGTCTTTTATTTTGCTGCCAGATACTCGTTGAGTTTTACTTCAAGCGCATCCGCATCGATACCATGTACCGCGCATGCCTGCTCAAGATTTTCAAAGTGCGCCGCCGCGCAGCCGAGGCAGCCCATGCCGGCTTCCATAAAAATCGGCGCAAGTCCTTCGTCGATCTGCAGGATGTCCATGATGTTCATGTCCTTCGTAACTTTTTGTGCCATTTCTCTTACCTCTTTTCCCTCAATCATTTATCCATAATAGATGATAAATATCGTCTACAATGTGATTCATTTCATTGATACCCATTGAAATAACCGGGTAAACTATTTTTTATGCCCCAAACGTAACAATCAGTTCCGGCGATCCGTTCTCCTTATAATATTGTATGAAATCCTGCGTACCCGTAATTCCGTCCGGCAGCATCACGCCGCCCCGCCCGATATCTTCCTCGCCGTGCGCGTCGCTGCCGCCGATCACCCAAAGGTTGTGCTTTGCCGCAAACTCCACCGCAAGCGCATTGCGCGAAAAATGGCGCGGATGGGTATTGACCATTTCAATTCCGTCATAGCAAATAGGCTCAACCGGTTGGAGGCCGTAGCGGTAAGGATGCGCCTGAAATACAAGAAAGCCGTTTTCGTGCATCTTTTTATAAAATGCCTGATAATCGAGACGGTAAAGATAAGGCTCGTCCTTGAGGAATTCCCTGGTAACTCCGTAAACCAGGAAATCGTCGCCAAGACCGGTATCTTCCCGGATATTCAGCGCTACCTCCATTGCGGGCAGCACAACCAGTTCCGTTTCTTCCATCGCCCGCCTTGCCGCTTCATATCCGCTCCAGAAAAAATCGATGCGCTCCGACCATGATTTTCCATGCAGCTCCGGTTTTTCCAGAACGATCGGATGATAGTGATCGGTGACGATCATATAGCGGTATCCCGCCTCCGCATACCCCTGTGCCAGATATTGCGCCGGTATGCGCGAGCACGGGCTTACCTCGCTGGTATGGCAATGCGTTTCCGCCTGATAATATTTCACGTCCTTTTCCTTCCTTCCAATCTCTATCATAGTATAAAGAAGCGGAGCGCGCAACGGAAAACTTGCACCGCTCACGCTTTTTTTCTATAATGGAAAAAACGCCAAAGGAGAACAGCATGCAGGAGCAACATTATTTTTACGTATCCGACAGCAACAACCCCCACCACACCCTTGCGGTAGAAGAATACATCCTTACCCATATAAATCCGGGAGAGGTCGTGCTTTATTTGTATACGCACAGGGATTCGGTGATTATCGGCAAAAACCAGAACGCATGGGGGGAATGCCGGCATGAAAAGCTTGAGCGCGACGGCGGGAAGCTCGCGCGGCGGATTTCAGGCGGCGGCGCCGTCTTTCACGATACAGGGAACCTTAACTTTTCCTTCATTGCGGATAAAAGCCGATATGACCTGCACCGCCAGCTAAAGGTCATGCTGGATGCGGCAAAAATGTTTGGGGTCGACGCGGAATTTTCAGGACGGA
Source organism: Christensenella minuta (assembly GCF_003628755.1). Lineage (NCBI taxonomy): Bacteria > Bacillati > Bacillota > Clostridia > Christensenellales > Christensenellaceae > Christensenella > Christensenella minuta. The sequence continues at coordinate 1,740,007 of NZ_CP029256.1, forward strand.
ACGACATTCTGGCAGAAGGCCGGAAGTTTTCGGGCAACGCTTTCTGCATGCGTAAAAGCAGCGCGTTCCATCATGGGACCATATTGATTGATTCCGATATGGGCAAACTGGCCGGATATCTTGCCGTTCCCAAAGATAAGATCGAATCCAAGGGCATCGCGTCTGTGCGTTCCCGGGTGGTAAACCTTGCGGAGCTGAATCCGGAGATTACCCCCGCAAAAATGACGGAAGCCCTGAGGCAGGCGTTTGCGGAAGAATATGGACAGCCGCAGGATTATCCGTTTACGCAAGCGGCATGGGATGAAATTGCCGCTATTGAAAAGCGTAACGCAAGCTGGGAGTGGATTTTTGGGGAATCTCCAAAATTTGACATCACGACCAAAACGCGGTTTCCGTGGGGTGGCATAGAGCTGCTCCTATCCACAAAAGACGGAAAAGTGACGGACGCAAAGCTTTACTCCGATGCAATGGATGCGGATTTCATTGCGGGGATCGCCCCCGCGCTTTCCGGCTGCATCTTCCGCAGTACGGACCTGGCAAAGCGGCTGCGCACCCTTCCAAAGACGGAAGATCAGCAAAAAATAGTTGAAGACATCGCGCAATATATCGAACAGCAGGGATATTGATACAAAAGGCCGTTCCGGGCGGGCCAGGAATAAAAAAGGAGGCGCTCCCTCCTTTTTTATTCTCCGTTATCCGTCTTATCCAGCAGCTCTTTCAGCATACGCTGCGGCTGGTCTGAAAAACGCTTGGTGATAAAATAGCGTTTGCCCGCAAGGCGTTTTTGAACGCCTGATTCGTTAAGCACGAAAAGCTCCGCGTCCGCCCCGCTCCGCTGCAAAATCCACGATAAACCTCGTCATTTCGTTTTTCCTTCGCTACCCGATTAATTTTCCTAAAAGCGCAGGCCGCTTTTACACGGTGATGTCCCGCACTTTACTACAACTCCATGCACTTTTGCAGCCGCAGGAAATACAGGTATTTTTCTTTTACAGGGATCCCTGTGATTTCGTGCAGGGCACGCGCGTACAGCTCGAGCTGCACCGCGTATCCCTGCGCCGTTTCATCAACCGTTTTCTCTGTCACGCGGTCCGTCTTATAATCCACCAGCACCCATGCGTCCTCCAAAAACGCAAGATCGAGTATGCCTTGCACAAGCATTTTTCCAGTTCCCTCGTAGCCGATGCTGTCCGCTTCTACCTCAAGGTTGAAGGGCTGTTCGCGCAATACCTTGCCCGCCTTCTCGATCCGCGCATAGAGCGGCGTCTCGAGAAAGCCGCGAATCCAGTCCTGGTGGCTCATTACCGCTTCATATTCCTGCCGGGTGAGCAGCTTTCTCGCCAGCATGTCCCGCGCGGCCTCCTCTATTCCGGCCGCTGAAAACACGGCGCGTTCCATCATGCTGTGCACAAGCGTGCCCAGGCGTGCTCCGGTGATCTCTTCGTCTTCGTCCGGGAGCACGGGCGTAAGGAAATGCCGGATGCTTTTCGCCTGCTTCACCGCGCTGACCGATACCTTGGCCGGCACTGCGTCATAGGGTCCCGCGCTCAAAAGCTCCGCCTGGGCTCCAAGGCCGCGCAGGCGCTCTATCTCCTCGGACACGTCTGGCAGGCCGCGCTCATCTTCTTCCCGCTTCCCGTCTATGGCCTCCACCGGTATCACATCGTCCGCATTGGCCGCCATGATCCAGTCGAGCATGGATTTCGCGTCTTCATAATTCCCCATATCGCGCATGAGCTGCCACCGCTCCCGCGCGCGCTCCATATCGCCCACGCTGCCTGCCAGAACCAGCCGTTCCCGCGCGCGCGTCATCGCCACATAGAGAACGCGCAGTTCTTCCGACAGATATTCACGCCGAATTTGCCGTTTGGCAAGCTCAAGCTCGGCTGTCGGACGGCGCAGCAGTTTTTCTTCGTCGATATATTGCGCCACGAGGCCAAAATCCGCATGGATCAGCATTCTGTTTTTAAAATCCTGTACGGTAAGCGTACGCTCAAGGCCCGCCACATAGACGATGGGATATTCGAGCCCCTTAGAGCCATGAATGGTAGTAATATGTACGCAATCCGCGCTCCCCGTGCGCACCGCCGCCTTGAGGTAAGCTCCGTCCTTCTTTTTGATCTCACGCAGCGCCCGCAGCAGGAGATAGAGACTATTTTCCTGCCGCCCAAGCTCCGCCGCCATCGCGAGAAATTGTGAAAACACCGCCTGCTTCATCTCCCCGCCCGGAGTACACGCGAGATAGGTTTCAAAATCGAGCTCTTGCGCCATCCGGGCAAGGAACTCCGGAATGGAAAGCGAGACCGCACATGTACGCAGGAAGCCGAGCCGTGCATAAAGGAAGCGCAATTTTCCCGCGAGCGGATCGTCCCGCTGCGCATAGCGTTCCGCACTCCTGTAGAACGGCTCCTTTGCCGGGCCGTCCGCAACGCGTATCTGCGCAAAGTCCTGTTCGTCCATACCTCCGATGAACGAACGCATCACGGAAAGCAGCGGCACGTCCTGCTGCGGGTTATCCACCAGCCGCAGCACGTTGACAAAAAGCTCGATTTCCTTTAAGTCCTTTGCCTGCTCAACGTCTACGGCGCACGGGATCCCACGCTTGTCAAGCTCAGACTTCAAATGGTAAATAAGCTCTCCGCGCGAACGGAAGAGCACCGCGATATCGCCGCATGACACCGGCCGCGGCTGTCCTGTCTTCTTATCCGCTACCGTGCCGGAAAGCTCCCGCTCGATTTCCGCAGCGATCATTTCCGCCTGCACGGCATGCTTGCCGCGGTCCTTGCCATCCTCCACTTTTTCCCCGCACAAAAGGATACGTGCACCGCCGCCGTCCGCGCTCCCGCACAAGCGTTCGCCGTCGTCATAACACACCTCCCCGAGGCGCTCGCACATCACGCGCTCCATGATCCCGTTCACCGCGTCAATCACGCCTTTTTTGCTGCGAAAGTTGTCATTCATCAAAATGAGCTCGCCGCCTTCGGCTTCCCTGCGGAATTCGCGCGCCTTTTCGCGGAAAATAAAAGGGTCCGCCAACCGGAATTTATAGATGCTCTGCTTGATATCCCCCACCATGAACAGGCTTCCCTCGCAAGAGACCGCACGGACAATTTCCTCCTGCACAGGATTGGTGTCCTGATATTCGTCCACAAAAATATATTGATAAGTAGCCGCATACAGCGCGCGCACGTCTTCGTCCTGCAGGGCCCTGAGCGCAAAATGCTCCATATCGGAATAGTCGAGCACATTCGCGTCCGTCTTGTTCCCCGCATAGCGTTCATGGAAAGCGCGCACCAGCCGGATCATGGCGCGCACGTCTTGCTGGGTGTGGGAAAGCTCTTCCTGCACCCGTTCGGCAAAGGGCTCCGCAGCAGCAAGCAACGCTTCCTTCAGCAGCTTGCGCGCTTCGCCATACATTTTCTGGATGCGCGCCTTGCAGCTTTCGTGCAGGCCCTTGACCACATTGGGTATTTTCGCGCCGCCATATCGCGCGAAAAAAGCCTGCGCGCCTTCCGTGCGCACACATTGCCGCATTTCCTTCAGCAGGGCGATACAGATCATATCCTGCGCAAATTGTTTTTCCTCCACGCTACCGGAGACCGCCGCCGCGGCGGCGATCCAGGCCTCCGCACGCGAAAGGCCCTCCGCAATACTTTCGTCGTGCTGTCTTCCCAGCCAGGCAATATAGTCCGGATTATTTTTTTCTTCCGACCACCGCGCCCATCCGAACGGATCGGGCTTGCTCATAAGGTAATCATAAATGCGGAACAAATAATCCGCCAGCGTCCGGTCGTCGCCGCGCCGGGTATACCGCTTCAGAAGCTGCAGGAATCCCGCGTCCTCCGCCTCATACAAGTCATCGAACAGTTCGCGTGCCGACGCAGACTTTATCCGGTTCATTTCGCCCTCGTCCATGATACGAACGCCGGGCGAAAGGCCCAAAAGCGCGTAATTCCTGCGCACTACCTTGCCGCAAAAGCTGTGGAAGGTCGAGATATCCGCCGCCGCCACAAATTCCGCCTGGTCGTACAGGCGGCGGCCTCCGCCGCGGGCGCCCTCCTCGCGCAGCTCGCGTGCGATACGCTGGCGCATCTCCGCCGCCGCTGCGTTCGTAAACGTCATGACAAGCATCGAGCGCACGTCGCCCCCATTTTCTATGATGCGTACTACGCGTTTTGCAAGGACGCTCGTCTTGCCGCTGCCCGCTGCCGCGGACACAAGTACGTTCTTTGTCTGTGTTTCGACTGCCCTTGCCTGTTTTTCCGTTAAATTCACGTTTCTCTCCACACCGCTCTTCCCGAATTCCCGCATATTGCCGCTGCGGGCTTTGCCTGCTTATTCCGCTTCGCTGCCTTCCGCCCCGCCGAGCAAATCCTCCCGGGTTACTTGTTCAATGACGCGCGGCCTGTTCCCCGCGTAGGCTTCGTCAAACATACACACGCCGGAAAATTCGCAATAGTCGCAGCCCGTCCGCCCATCCATCAGGTAAGGCCGTATCTGCGTGTTGCCCTGCCGCATTCCGTGCACGGCGCCCTCCACCAGTTCTTTCGTAAAGGAAAGAAGCGTGCCGACCTCCCGCGCGGAAAACATCCTTTCTTTGGTGCCCTGCCTCATTTCGCCGTCTTTTTTCCGTCTGAGGGCGATGGTCACGACCACGTCCCCCTCTCCGCCGTAAAGCTTTTGCGCGGTATCGAAATCCACACCGCATATGCCCTCCATATCAAAATCCTCTTCCGGCACTTTCCCTTCTCCGCTGAACGAAGGAAGATGAATCCTGAAATAATTCGCGCCCGCAAATTGCGCGTTGCCCCCCAGCAGCTCCGCCCCTGCCATGATATAAATCATCAGCTGCAAAGACAGCCCCCCGGCGAGCTCGCGCAGGGAGAAATGCGGTTCCCCCGTCTTATAATCCACAATTTCAAAATAAAGGGTACCGTCCATCTCCGCCGCGTCGATCCGGTCGATTTTGCCGGTGAGCGTAAGCCCGTCCGCAAACTCTTTTTCAAACCAACATTCGCTTTCCCGCGGCTGCAGCGCCGACTTGCCCGACTGCCTGCGGATGGCATGCGCCGCCAGCCGGACTTCCCGCTCCACCGCGCGCAATACGTTTTCGTTGTGCTTATTGAGCGTATATTTGCTCTGCTCTTCCCGTGCCTGCGATGCACTGTGCGTAAGATATTCGTCGAACCTGCCGTCCGGGACGTCCGCCCACCGCTCCCCCGTTTCGCGGAAGCGGCTGGTCAGCGTCTCGAGTATTTTATGCGCATAGTTGCCTACGTCAAGCGGATCAATGGTGTATTCCCGCGGCGGGACAACCTTAAGCCCATAACCGATAAAATGCTTGTACGGGCATTCATAATACTTTTCAAGCCTGCTTGCGCTTCCCTTCATTTCCCGATACAGCTCCGCCGCCGTTTCCGGCTTCAGCTGCCGCGCGGCATTCGCGCTGCGGACTCCCCACAGGATCGCGCGCTGCCGCTGCGGGAATTCCCCATCCCGCAGCACAGCGGAAGCAACCTCCTCCGCGCACGCCAGTCCCTGTCCGCTGCCAAAGGAACGAAGGGCCTGCGCCGTTTTTAGGTAAGCGTTTTGCTTGAGCGTCAGGGCAAGCTTCCCCGCCTCATTCTGCCGGATTCCGTCGAACAGCTCGCACACCTTGCCAAGCAGGGGCGATGGCTTTTCCCGCCCGTCGTCTACAAAGCTCAGAAAAAGCTTCTCCTCCGGTTTGGTGAATGTCTTCAAGATCGCCAGCTTTTGTTTTTCCACGTTGCCCGTGAAGCGCAGCCCCGCAAGCTGCGAGAGCAGTAGTTCGCGTTCATAGTCCGCAAGGATGTCCGAGCTCTGTTCGTAATTGGGCAGAATACCGTCGTTTGCGCCAAGCACAAACACCGCCTTTACATCCCCGATACGAATATAAGATATCTCGCCCACGGCAACCTCGTCCGCTCCCGGCGGGATCACCCCCACCTTCTGCGCCCGCAGCCCCGTCTTCAGCAGGCCCACAAGCTGACGCTTCTTCATAGATGTACCGCCAAGTATCTCCCGCGCCTGTGCCAGGATACGCATTGTCTTATCCGCCACCTGCGCATTCCATTCCGCGCTTTCCATAAGTCCGGCCTTCTGCGCCCGGGCAAACTGCCTGTTCAGCTTTTTGGCTGCCTCCAGCCTATCCATATAGTCTGCCGCACAGCCAAGAAGCTGCCCTGCCGTTTTGGCTTTCTTCGCATCCTCCCGCAGTTTGAGGAGCGGCTCCATAAGTTTCTCCCGCGCCTGTTCCGCCGCCGCTTCCCGGAATGGAAAGGTAAAAGCAAACCCATCGCGCACATTGGAAAATACATAGTTTTCCATCGCGCAGACCTCATATTCCGTAAGATCGCACAGCCCTGTCTTTGCATGGGCGATTAGGGTGTCTTTTTTCAGCTTGCCCTGCATGAGTTCTATCGCTGTAAGCAGAAAGGTGCTGAACGCGCATTGGTCAAGCGTCCGTTTCTCCCCGGCAAAGCAGGGCACGCCCGCCTGCCTGAAGACCCGCGCGATTGCTGGAACATACCGTTCCGCGCTTCCGCAGACCACTGCCATATCGCGGTAGGCATACCCATATTTTTGGTTCAGCCACACCACCTGCGCACACACCGCCCGCACCTCTTCCTCCACGTCTGCGGCGCGCGTGATGCTCACGTCCCGTGCGCGCCCGGACTGCTCGGCGGGGTAGGCATACAGATTTTTTTCAATATGCAGGATATCCGGCGAAACATCCCGCTCCTCCGTTACGATTTCCGTTTTAAGGCCAAGCTTCATGGCATCCGCAAGGAATTTATCCCGGTTCTCGTTACAGATTTCATAAGTCCCAGCGTCCGCCGCACCGGCAGGCGCATAATAAAAAGACATCACCGTATCCTTTGCCGTGCGCATCAGCGCCTTTATAAACCGCACCGTCTGTGCGTTGTAAATGTCGAATCCATGGATCACAAGGTGCGAACGCCTGACAAAATCCGCTTCCGGGATATGGTCGATCACGAGGTTGATCTTATCCTCCGTATCGAAAAGCCCTTCCGATTTTTCATTGAACCGCTCGTATAAACGGGCGATATCCTTCAGCTTCTCGCGCGTGGCGGCGTGCTCCGTTGTTATCCCAAGCAGCATATCAGGCATAACGTCGAGTGTTTTCAGTTCGGAAATCAGGTCCGCAAGCTGTACCGGCAAGTCGCTTTTTCCCACGCAGCGCGCAAGCGCCGAAAGCTCCGGCGCTTCTTCGTCCAGAATCGTGCGCAGGAGCATACTTTTCCCCGCCGCGTCGATGCTTGTAACCGTCCTGCCGTACGTGCTTTCCAGCACGCGGTCTGCAACGCGGGCCGGGCTTTGCACGCATACGCCCATCAGCCCCTTTGCGTGCAGGGCGCGCATCAGCTGCTTCTCCGTAATATAAGTGGATTGCGGCGGTACCACAACAAGGACTTCCGCAAGCGGGTCCCGTTCCGCAATTTGTTTGATTTTTAAAGCGACCCGTTCGTCCCGCTGCGACGCAGTACGCCCGAGCACAAAGGTAACGCCCATAAACGTTCTTTCTCCTGATCCCGGTTTATTTTATCTCAATGCGGTCCCGGCACCAATTCAGCGGCCCGCAGGCATACCGCAGATCAAACGAAAAACGACTTCCGTTTTTTGTTGTTCTGTAATATTATAGCATGGACCCGCGCCAAATTTTGTGAAATCATGTAATTTTTCCCTGCCGCTTTCCGCCGGGGTCTGGCAATACCGGTTGGCGGCCAGGAGACGCGCGGGCAGGCGGTACGGCCCGCCGCGGAACGCTTTTGCCGCGCTTCCTCCCGTTTAAAGCCGCTGCCGGCGGGCCTCCTTGCGCTCCCTCCGCCCCGCGGATTTTATGTCTCCCGCAGCGCCGTGAACGGGGGGCCGAAATGCCCGCGCATACCCCCAAACAAATATAAACAAAAAAGGCTATTGTCTTTTAAAAGACTCTAGCCTTGGTGTTTCGTAAGGGTTTTTAACCTCTTACCAGATAGTTCAGCAAGAGATTTAAATCCTCGGGCTCGGATACGATCAGATCCAGTTCGTCGATCTGTGCGTCCTTGAACATCTGCGTCAGTGCGATGTACTGGCACAACGTCGATTTCAGGTTTAACCTGTCGCCTTCCGACGTAACCAGTTCTACCTTGCCCTTGCAGTCTTTGAGAAGCTCAAAGAATTTCTGCGGTTCGCTAATGTTTTTAATCTTCACTCCGTTTGTCCTCCTGACACATTTTATTTGTGGGTTCCGGGGAGTTTTGGAGCTCACCCTATGTGCTAATAGTAACACACAGCCCTACCTAATGTCAATATAACCACTTTCGCGGCGCGCTAAACAATTTAATGAAAATTCCGCTTATAAAAAGAAATGAAAGAGAATCAGCAGCGCCACAATAGCGCTCCCGAAGACCGCGACCAGCACCTTCACGGCCCGCAGGCCGGAGCGGTTCTTTTTTTGTCCCGCTTTTTCCTTTTTTTCGAGCTTGCTAAAGAAGGAAGCCTGCGTTTCTTCTTCCTTGCGCGCACAGTCTGCCTGCTGGCGTTCGATGGCCGCAAGCCGTCCGTTCGTTTCCTCCGAGTAAAGGTCGATTCGTTTTTTCAGGTCTCCTGTTTTTTCAAGCAGCGCATAACGAATCTGCATCTGCTCCCGCTGCATTGATTCCATGACGGCAATCATCCCGCTGACGAGCCGCGCCGAATTTTCCACCAGTCCGCGCATCCTGCTTTCCGCCTCCGCCATGCTCCTGCTCTGCGTACGGATTTCCTCGATCAGCGCCGGAAGCTCTTCCAGCTTATTCATTTGCCGGGCAAGCCTTTCCAGCTCCGGCTCGTATCCCTGTTCCATGTCCCTCATCAACGGATCATATCCCCCATTTTTGTTCCAGCGCGAACGTAGTCCCGTCTTCTGCAAACTGGTCGATCACGCGGTTGAATTCTGCTTCCACCGCACTCTGCCCCGTAGGAAGCATAATGCTGTATCCCACCTCATACGCCGGCTCCGCAAGGATTCGGTAGCCCGCGTTTTCAAACTGTTTCGACATAGCGCGCGGCATGGCGATCGCCGCGACGCGCCCCGCGTCCAGATCGATCGTCGCGCTTTCAAAATCCGCATACCGCAGGATTTCAAAATCAAGCCCCTGGCTTTCCAAATGATCCGCGAAGTCCGAGGAAGGGACCGCCGTCGCGAAAAGCCCGATAGAGTCGCTCTCGATGTCGGCAAGCCCCTGGGCACGCGAATCCGCCCGTGTCACGACTACTACGTCATCCGTATAATACGGCTTCGTCAGCGTAAAGCCCTTCGTTTTATCCGTCCCGTTCGTAAGTAGCCCGAGCGCAATATCCACCGTTCCATATTTGATGGCCCCGCCCGCCTCCTGCGACGTGAGCGGATAATATTCGTACATTTTCGTCTGCCCGCCCAGCAGTTCGTTCAGGATCGTATCGATATAATCCCGGTCAAAACCGACAAGGTTACCATTTTCGTCCACACTGCCAAAGCCTTCGATATCCGTGCGCAGCCCCACCTTGACCGTATCGCGCGTCATCAGGAAACTGGATTCAAAGCCCTGCCTGGCCGCGAGGTTCATCAAAACAAGTACCACAGCCACGACTGCAAGCGCAGCGCACAGGAGTGCGGTCAGTTTTTTCTTATTTGCTTGTACAAACCTGCGCGCCGGCGTATCGCGGCGGCGGTCCCTGGAGTATTTTTTCAAACCGTATCTCCTTGATTTATTATAATGATTATAATGATTTTTTCTTCCTTTTTCAACAAACGCGTACAAATGAAATTCTGAATTCTTTTTGAACGCCCTCCCGTTTTCGGCGCAGAACCCTGCCCCAGACACTTTTTGTCCGTTTGCCCTTGTAAAAATACTTTTAAAATGTTAAATTGAGGTTACTATTGTTAGGAAACGACAGGCCGCGCCGCACCCTGGAAAACGCCTGGCATGGACGGCCGTGTGCGGTTAAGCAGAAAAGGACAAATCGATGGCTCAAAAATTTGTTGAATCTATTCTGGTGATGGGGGATTCCGTCGCCAAAGGCGTTGTATTCCACCCGGAAAAGAAACGTTATGTTTTCTCGAAGGACGGATTCATCCGGCGGCTGAAAGCCATTCTTCGTCCGAGCGTCCACGACCTTTCAAAGTTCGGGACGACGTCGGATTATGGACAGCGTATCCTGTCGGAAAAGCTTACCGACCTGAACCCCGACTTGGTGCTGATCGAATACGGCGGCAACGACTGCGACTACAAATGGGATGAGGTCGCCGAAGACCCGATGGCGGTGCACCTGCCCAATACTCCTTTGAAGGTGTTCGAGGATAATATCCTGCGCATGGTGCAGTCGCTGAAAAAACTGAATAAAGTTCCCGTGCTGATGAACCTGCCTCCGCTCAACGCCGCCTCCTATTTCCGCTGGTTCACAAAAAACGATCCGCAGCGCGCGCATAACATTTTAAAGTGGCTGCACGACGTATCCAAAATTTACTGGTGGCAGGAAAAATACTCCTATACCATCGAAAAGATTGCGCAGGCAACAGGGGCGCATATGGTAAACGTGCGCGGCGCGTTCCTGCGGCAGCCGAAATACCAGGCGTTAATCTGCGAAGACGGCATTCACCCCAACGGGGACGGGCAGGCGCTGATGGAGAAAACCTTCGTGGACTATATCGTAAAACACGCCGCTTATATGATGGCATGAGGTGAGGATTGCTGCATGCCTGCGAGACACTACACCGTGGTCATTCGCATACTGCAATGGATACCCGCGTCTTTTTCCGCTTATTCCTGCCGGGGAAGGCGCGTTTTTTATTGTCCGGCTGCGTCTGCGCCTTTTTCGCGGCGGCATTTCCGGGCTTTGGGACCCTTTGCACCACACGCGCTGTTCACGGTCCGATTACCCGGAACGCCTCTTTTGTATTCCGTGCGCGTACACAGAAAGCATACCGTCCCAAAAAGGCCGCATACGCCCGTTCCTCTTCTGCCGCATCGGAAAATACTGCAAATACGCAGCTTCCGCTGCCCGTCATCATTGCAAAGCTCGCACCATACTCCATACACTCCTCCAGAAGCGTACCCACTTCGGGGCACAGGGCAGCGCCCGCCGGCAAAAGGGAATTGCCCGCCGCATTGAAATACGCCTCCCGGTCTCCCGCCTCGAGCGCCGCGGCAGCGGTTCCAATATCCGGCGTTACGGCGGGAAGATCGTGGTATTTTGCGTAGGCTGGCCCGGTCATGACGCCCCCTTCCGGTTTAACCAGCAGGTAGGAAAAATCGCAGGCATTGCGCACCGGACTGAGGATCTCGCCGATCCCCCGCGCCCGCATGCAGCCGCCTTTGAGGAAAAACGGAACATCCGCGCCGATCCGCGCCGCGATCTCCTTCAACTGTTCCTGGGAAAGCCCCGCGCCATAAATTTCATTGAGCGCGTTTAACACGGCGCCCGCATCACTGCTGCCCCCGCCGAGGCCCGCCTGCGCCGGGATATGTTTTTTAAGCGTCATCCGTGCGCCGCCGCGTATTCCCGCCGCTTCAAAAAACAGCCGGGCCGCTTTGACGGCGGTGTTGCTTTCATCCGCCGGAATTCCTTCGCATTGCAGGGATACGGCGTCCGCCGGAAATATCTCGAGTTCGTCCGCAAGCGAAATATTCTGCATGAGCATATCCAGCTCGTGCATTCCGTCCGCACGCCTGCCGGTCACCGCAAGAGACAGGTTCAGCTTTGCAAATGCTTCCAGTTTCATAAAACGCCTCCGTTAAATTGTGGCAGAAATATTATAGCATACATGATAGTATCCATGCGCGGGTTTATGTTAAAATAACAGTAATTATAAATTTTAGTTACGTACGAGGTGAAAACGTGTTTTTAACAGATGGATGGCAGGATTATACGGTGCTCGATACGGGCGACGGCATGAAGCTTGAGAAGTGGGGGGATGTGATTCTTTCCCGTCCGGACCCGCAGGTCATCTGGGCAAAGCAGGCCCCGGAATTGTGGCGCGAGGCACACGCGGAGTATATGCGCAGCGACCGCGGCGGCGGCCAGTGGAACTTTTTGCGGAAGCTGCCCGAACGTTGGATCCTTTCATACGGTTCCCTCAGGTTTTACGTACGGCCTACCGGGTTCAAGCATACCGGCCTTTTCCCCGAGCAGGCGGCAAATTGGGATTTTATGGCGGGGATGATCGGCAGGGCCTCCTTCAGGCCGCGTATCCTCAACCTGTTTGCGTATACCGGCGGCGCAACGCTTGCCTGCGCGCAGGCAGGCGCGCAGGTCACGCACATCGACGCGGCGAAAAGCATGAACGGCTGGGCAAAGGAAAACCTCGCGCTGTCCGGCCTTGAAGACCGCCCCGTCCGCATCCTTGCGGACGATTGCCTGAAATTCGTGCTGCGTGAGCAGCGCCGGGGCAACCGCTACGACGGGATCGTGATGGACCCGCCCAGCTATGGACGGGGCGCAGACGGAAAAGTCTTCCGTACCGAGGACGACCTGTTCCATCTTGTAGAAGAGACCGCAAAGCTGCTTTCCGATACGCCCCTCTTTTTTATCATCAACTCCTATACCACCGGTCTTTCCTCCGTGGTATGCAAAAACCTGCTCCGCATTTGTCTGCCCGGATGCGGCGGAACGGTCGACGCGGGCGACCTGTGTCTGCCCATCAAAGGCCAGGAGGTCGTGCTCCCCTGCGGCACGACGACAAGGTGGCATATATGATTCCCCATATCCTCTATGAAGACAACCATGTGATCGTCGCGGTGAAGCCGCAAAATATGCCTTCCCAGGCAGACGCCTCGCGCGATATGGATTTTCTTACCTTACTCAAGCAATATATAAAAGAAAAATATGAAAAGCCCGGCGCGGTTTATCTCGGGCTTGTACACCGTCTCGACCGCCCAGCGGGCGGGGTTATGGCGTTCGCGCGCACCTCCAAAGCCGCGGCGCGGCTGTCCGCGCAGATAAAAGGCCGCTCCTTCCAAAAGGGTTATTATGCGGTCGCCGCAGGCAAGCTGCCGCGCGCAGGAACGCTTGTGGATGAACTTTTAAAGGACGGCAGGACAAATACTTCGCACGTCGTCCCGCAGGGGACGCAGGGCGCAAAGCACGCCGAGCTCTCCTACCGCGTCCTCTCCGAAAGGGAGGGCTATTCCCTTGCCGATATTTCCCTTAAAACAGGCCGCCCCCACCAGATCCGCGTACAGTTTTCCCATGCGGGCGCGCCTCTTGTCGGCGACGCGAAATACGGCGGCGCGGAAAATCCGCTGCTGTGCCTGTGGTCGTACCGTCTTTCCTTCCTGCATCCCACAAAAAAAGAGCGGATGACATTTACGTGCCTTCCGCCCGACCGTTTCCCATGGAATTTATTTGAGCTTCCCACCCTATGATTTTCCTTTCCGCAGGCTCACATGCCCTGCCGCTTTCCCCGCCGCCTATTCAAAGTTTACAAGGGGAAAATCGATATCCCCAGTTTCAATGGTCCTGCCGTTGAGATACTCCAGCATATTATTCACGCCTGTATTGAAGCTGATCTTGTTGGCCCACAGTGCCTGGTATTTGATTCCCAGCTTTTTATTGGTGCGCGCGTCGCCATATAAATGATCCCCCAGAACGGGAAACCCTGCCGCCTCCATATGGGCGCGTTCCTGGTTCAGGTATTGGGTCACCGGCTCGATCTCCACAACGCTGAAAATACCGTTGCTTTCAAGCACGCGGTAGCGCGTATAGATCGGCACCGAGCCCCGCATCTTCTTGGCCGAAACGCGGTACTTGCCGTCGCCGTCCTTCACGTAAAAGTGCTGGAATTCGCCGCGTTCATAATCCGGGCATCCCTTGATAATGGCGCGGAAGGTACGCTGAAGCCGCCGCTGGCGGACAGCCTCGCGGATCGCTTCAAAATATTCCGCATTTTTCGCAAACAACACGAGCCCTCCCGTATAAACGTCGAGTTTGAAGCAGGCAAAGGGTATACAGCCCGATTCCTCAGAATATTCCCCCGCATCGCGCATATAGTTGATGACCATAGACATCAGCTCGGGTGTATTCCTGTCGACCCGGCCCACGACCACGGTGCCCGGCTGTTTGTTCAGCACAACAAGGTTTTTGTCTTCATAAACGATATCGAGCAGCGGAAACCGCTGGAACTCGACGGGAACATACACTTCCACGATATCGCCCGCCTCTACCTCAAAATCCTTTTTTATCAGGCAACCGTTCAGCTTGATGTCCCCGGACTTAATCATTTTCTTCAAATTGACAGAGGCAAGCTCCGGCAAAAAGTCCGCCACGCACTGTGTGATGCGGTACCCCTGGTGTTCCTGCGTGATTTCCAGCTTAATCATGTATGTTTCCCCTTTACGCCCCTAATTGTGCTGCGGCGTTCTTCATCTATACTACATATTGTATTATAGTACCTGTACATGAAATTTGCAAATTGTATGGAGATAAGTTATAGTAAATTTGTTTATGAATAATTCACAGCAGCTTAGGAGGTTTTGATTATGGAACAGTTATCCTGTGTTTTAGGCCGGAGAAGCGTGCGCAAATATACGGATGAGCCCGTATCCAAAGAGCACGAAGATTTATTGCTTTCGGCAGGGTTCAGCGCGCCAAGCGCCAGGAACGCCCGTCCGTGGGAATTCATTGTAGTACGCGACAAAGCGCGCCTTGAAAAATTATCAACGGTACGGCAGCATTGGCCGATGTTGAAAAACGCGGGTCTGGCGATCGTCGTTTGCGCCAACCTGCGCGGTTATCAGGGCTCCAACAAAGACTTTTTTGTTCAGGACTGCGCCGCCGCCACGCAAAACATCCTCATTGCGGCGGAGGGCCTCGGCCTCGGCGCGGTATGGCTGGGGTGCTATCCCACAGAAGAGGGACCCGAAGGGGTGCGCCGCATACTCGAGATTCCCGGGGACATCATTCCGTTCAGTGTGATTTCGGTCGGTCATCCCGCGGAGCATGCAAAGCCGCATCCGCAAATCGTAGCCGAGCGTGTGCATTACGACCGGTATTAAGTCCGTTCTGTAAAAACGCTTGACATACCTTGAATATCTATGTACAATTCAAGCATAGATATTCAAGGTATTTTTATGTTCTGTCAGGGAAAGGAATGGCGGCTTATGAAATTTGATAAAAATATGACCTCGGTAGGAACTTCTCTTTTGATTCTGCACCTTTTGGAAAACAGGGATATGTACGGCTACCAGATCATCAGCGAGCTTGCTGACCAGTCGGACAATATTTTTGAATTCCAAGAGGGTACGCTCTATCCCGTCCTGCACGCCATGCAGAAAGACGGTTATATCGAATCTTATGCGGTTAAAGCAGAAAACGGCAGGCTGCGCAAGTATTATAAGATCACGGAGCGCGGCAAGAAACAGCTGTACGCGAAAAAGCGGGAATGGCGCACCTTCTCCGCGGCAATAGAACAGATGATAGGGAGCAAGGCATGATGAAGCTGCAAAAGACTGCCTGCGATTACATCGATTCCGTATGCCGCAGCATCCGTTCATGCAGGGAGCGCGAGCTGTTCCGCGCGGAACTTTTGGATCACATTGAGCAAAAAACGGCAGAGCTCATGCGCGGCGGAAAGACCCAGGAGGAAGCGGAACGCGCGGCCGTCGGAAGCCTCGGCCCGGCAGAAGCGATCTCAAAGGGCATGAATGCGGTCTACCGTCCGTCGGCAGCCAAGTATATTTTTCTTGCGGCCACACTGTTTCTCGCCTTTTTGAACGCTGCCCCGTGGCTTGCCTTCCTGTTCAATATCCCGAATATGCCGCTCGCGGTTTTTCCCGCTGAAGGCGCTACTGCGGTCATCGGCGGAGCGGACGGCCCAACCAGTATTTTTGTTTCTGCCGGAAGCTGGAGCATGGTCTCTTTTATTCTTCCGCTCCTGCTCATCCTATTCGCGGGCATCACGGTCCGGCTCTTCCTTCGCCCAAAATTTGGCGGTAGGAATAACGGTATGCGCCCGCGCACCTGACAAAGAAAGGACTAACCGTATGAAAAAAATATTTTTATCGCTCTGCTGTATGCTTTGCGCTGTATTCCTCACAGCCGGATGCGGGCTTTCTGCTTCCGTACCGCAGTCCTCTTACCCGCCCGGCACCGTGCGGGAGGCGATCGACGCATGGCCGGAAAACAAATATACGGAAAATATTCCCCGGCCCGAATATGGCACGCCCGATTTTGTTCTTTCCGGAGAATCGGACGGTCATGATTACTATTCCGTTTTTCTTTCCGATATCACGCGGGAGCAGGGAGAGCAATATGTCAGCGTACTCAAGAAAGGCGGGTTCCGCGAGATCGCGGCGGACAGCGAGCCCGCTTCCGCGGGCATCGCATTGTGCAAGGATACTATCCACCTTGGCGTATCCATATCAGACGGAGCGCTTGGACTTTATATCTCGTTCGCATCCTGAAGATTATATGTATGCCGGTATCAGCAAAAATGATGCCGGTTAAAAAAACCGGGCGTTTCTCTGAACCGTCCGGTTTTTTATTCTTCCTTGTCCGCTTTCAAGCTGTTTTATCCCTTTTCCGGGAATATTTCCTTGAAATGCATTTCTTTTCCGCAGCCGCTCTGGAATACAAGTGTTTCTTTCGTAACGCGCATCGGGATATGGATGACTCCCGAGTCTTCCGTTGCCTCTCCGTCCTGCTCGAATCCAAAACCCTCGTAGAATTCCTTTGCGTGCACCTGTGCGAGGATACGCACCTGGGACGGATCAAACTCAAAGGCTTTAACAAGCAGCACCCGCATCATAAGGTCGCCGATCCCCTGTCCGCGTTCTTCCTTCAGCACACACAGCCGGCCTATCCGGAACGTTTTCCCGTCGTGATACACGCGCCCCGTGCCGACCGGCCGCTCCCCATCGTAAATCACGACGTGCATCGCCTGGCCGTCGAACACGTCAAATTCTTCCTCCGGCGGAAATCCCTGCTCTTCTACAAATACTTTTTCGCGGATCATACGTGCGTCGTCCGCAAGCCCGCAGAACCACTGGTTTGTAATCAATACTCCGGCGCCTCCTCTTCATCGTGGACGTAATCCACTTCCATATATTTCGTATATTCGCCCTGCCACTGCATAGAGATCGCGCCTGTTGGGCCGCTTCTCTGTTTGGCAATGATGATGCGCGCTTTGCCCATGTTTTCCGGCGTTTTGTCTTCCGGATAATAATCCTCCCTGTGCAGGAAAATAACCACGTCTGCATCCTGTTCGATCGCGCCCGACTCGCGCAGGTCGGAAAGCATCGGATACCGCGATTTCTTGTCCCGTTTTTCCGACGCACGGGAAAGCTGGGAAAGCAGCAGGATCGGAACATTCAGTTCTTTAGCCATGATTTTAAGTGTACGTGTGATCTGCGCGACCTCCTGCTGGCGGCTTTCCGTCCGGCCGCCAGCCTGCATCAGCTGCAGGTAGTCGATGGCAATCAGGCCGAGGCCCTTGCTCTTTTTGAGGCTCTGCGCCTTGGCGAGCATTTCCGTCGGCGTAATAGACGCGGAATCGTCGATATAGATTTCCGTACCCGAAAGCTCCTTCATCGCTTCGGCGAATTTATTGATCTCTACCGCGCCGATCTTACCCGTACGGGCGTCCTGGCTGTCCACTTTCGCCTGCGAACAAAGCATGCGCGTCGCAAGCTGGTCCGCCGACATTTCCAGCGAAAACACAAGGCAAACCGCCTTTTGCGTAAGGCCGATATACTCCACCATATTCATCGCAAAACTCGTTTTGCCCATGCCCGGACGTCCTGCAATAACGATCAGCTGCCCCCCCTGCAGGCCGGACAGCATCTTGTCCATCAGGGGGAAGCCTGCGGGCAGGCCCATCAGGCCGTCCTTGTTTTTCATCGCTTCACTGATGATGACATAGCTTTGCTGAAGAGCCGCCGAGAGGTGCTGCATCGAGCTTCGTTCATCCTTAAGCGCAAGCCGCAGGATCGCCGTCGCGGCCGTATTTGCGATCTCGCGCGCGTCCTGTTCCCCGCGGTAGCAGTCGTCGGATATCTTCATACAGACGTCGATCATCTCGCGAAGCGACGCTTTTTCCTTTACGATATGGATATAGTGCTTCAGGTTTGCAACCGAAGGAACGGTCATCGTTAGCCCCGAGAGGTATTCCATGCCTCCCATCGGCATATGGCCTTCCTGCTCCAGCTTCTGGCTGACCGTCACCATGTCCACGGCGACGCCTTCGCGTACGAGCTCGTCCATGGCACGAAAAATATTGCGGTGCTGCTGCTGGTGGAAGTCTGTTTCATGCAGCGCTTCCATTGCCTCAAACACACATTTTTCATTCAAAAGCATACTGCCGAGGATGGATTGCTCCGCTTCCAGATTATGGGGGGCGATCCGTCCCTGCGGCGCGTGCACTGCTCCGTCAGCCATCGACAACCTCTATTTTGAATGCGGTGCTTACCTCCGCATAGACCTTGACGCTCACATCATATTCTCCGAGCTCCTTAATATTTGGGGCCGAGATTTTTTTCTTATCGATCGCAACGCCGATCTTTTCTTCCAGCGCGGCCGCGATTTCCTTCGCTGTGATCGCACCGAACAACTTCCCGTTGCCGCCATGCTTGGCGGGAATGGTAAGCGTCATTCCGGAAATGCGCTCCGCGAGTTCCTTCGCGTCCTGCTTTTCCACGTCTTTTCTATGTTTTTCCGCCGCGTGCGCAATCGTCGCAGCGTTCAGATTCTGTGCCGTCGCCTGCTTCGCAAGCTTTTTGGGAAACAGAAAATTACGCGCGTAACCGTCGCTTACATTTACGATATCTCCCGTTTTTCCCTTGCCTTTTACGTCTTCCGTCAAAATCACTTTCATTTGCTTAGCTCTCCTTTTTATATTCTTCAACCGCCTGCCGCAGCTCATGGGCCGCGGTCTGTTTATCGATCCCCTTAAGCTGTGCGCCCGCAATGGTCGCATGCCCGCCGCCGCCAAGCTTCTCCAAAATACGCTGTACATTAATTCCGCCGATCGACCGTCCGGAAATGATGACCGTATCGCCCTGCCTGCATAGCACAAACGAGGCGTTAATTCCGCGGATACCAATCAGCGAATCCGCCGCCTGCGCCGCGAGGAGCTGCGGGTTTTTCACATTATCCGGGCACCATGAGATCGCGATGCCGTCCCTTACTTCCGCGTTCTGCACGACGCTCGCGCGGGTGGAAAAGGTTTCAAGGTCATCCTGAAAAAGGTGGCGGATGGTTGTGGTGTCCGCCCCCAGCTTGCGCAGGTAAGAGGCCGCTTCAAAGGTGCGCACCCCCGTCTTAAACGAGAATCCTTTGGTGTCAATGGTAATTCCTGCCAGCAGCGCTTCCACCTCCAGCGGTTTGATATAGATTTTGTCGGAGAAATACTCGATGATCTCCGTAACCATTTCCGCCGTGGACGAGGCATAAGGCTCAAACAGCGAAAGGGTGGGCGCTTCAATATGCGTGGTCCCGCGTACATGGTGGTCAATCACCACAAGCGTACCTGCCTTGGGAATCAGCTGCGGCGCGATGGTAAAGTCTTCGATCTGCGTATCCACCACGACCAGCATCGCCTGGTCTTCCAGCAGCCGTTCCGCTTCGGACGGAGTCACAAGAACCTCCTTATAATCAGGGTCCCGCTTCATTTCGTCTACCAGCCCCTGCACCGCGGCATTGGATTTATCGAGGACGATATATCCGCGCTTGCCCGCCTGCCGCGCGCACGCATAGATACCAAGGGCTGCGCCCATGCAGTCGAGGTCGGGCACCGAATGTCCCATAATGACGACTTTCTCGCACTGCTCCATCAGGTTTTTCAATGCGTGCGAGAACATGCGCGCCTTTACGCGGGTACGTTTTTCAATGGCCTGCTGTCCGCCTCCATAGAATTTATAACCGCTTTCGTCTTTCAAAACAGCCTGGTCGCCGCCGCGTCCAAGCGCAAGCTCAAGCGCCGCGCCCGCGTTCTTGTTTGCGTCGTCCGGGCTGTTTCCCACGCCCGCGCCGATACTGAGGGTGGGCGTAAAGGCGGCGTTTCCAGTATCGATCCCCTTCACCTGGTTCAGGATCGCAAATTTTCCCTGCATCAGGGAAGAAAGATACCGCCGTTCAAAAAACATCAGATATTTGTCGCGGTCGTACTTCTGGTAAACCCCGCGCAGACCCGCCGCCTGTCCCGCGATGATGCGGTCGATTTCCGCATCGATCTTCGCATGGTCGTTCTGCGCCGTCCCGCGCAAAAGGTCGCCGTATGCGTCCACCTGGATATGGCATACCGCTGTGGTAACGATACGGTACAGGTCGGACGCCTCGTAGGTGTTGTTAACGTCAATCAGCCGGTAGATCGTATAATCTTTCCCGTTGAGTTTGGCCGGGATAACCTCCTTCACATAGGTAACGCTGCCGATCTTCACCTTCCGGTCGGCGGATGGCTTTAAAAGCTGCGGAAATATCCGGAAGATATTGCGTCCTTCGCAGCGCATGTCCGCAAGCATGGAAAAAGCCGGATTGTGCCAGCCGATCGTACCGTTTTTCTTTGTGATGGCAGTAGGCATGGTAACGGCGTTGACATATTTATCGATCTGGTCCGAGCAGTCCGTAAGAATTCTGCCTGCAATGGTGAACCAGCGCTCCTTGCGCAGGGTGGACACAACAAAATAAACCACCACGACCACAAAGATCGCGCTGATGACCGCCGTCCGCACCTGGTGCGGCTCCATCAGCATCGTGATAAGAACCGCGGCTGCAAGCAGTACCAGAATCAAAACCAATTCAGTTGAGATATAAATGCTGCGCTTTTTTTTGCCCATTTTCCCGTTTTCGCCTTTGCATGGCGGCACTTCCCCATAATATAGATAATTCTATCTTATAGCTTTTCCTCCGTTTCGTCAACTCTCGCGGAGGCTTCCTTCACAGCGCAGGATGCCGCGTACGGAGCAGTAAAAGGCATCTGGTCCGTCCTTCGGCAGAGTGCGCTTTTTCCGGAAGCCTTCCGCCCGTTTTCCGCACCGGGAGGGTTTTGCGCATGAAAAAAAGGCACCCCCAAGGGATGCCTTTCCGATGCACTTTAGTTTGCGTAAACGCTGACCTGTTTCTTGTCTCTGCCCTTGCGCTCGTATTTTACGATACCGCTCTCGAGTGCAAACAGCGTATCGTCTCCGCCGCGGCCTACGTTGTTGCCGGGATGGATCTTCGTACCCCTTTGGCGAACCAGAATGTTCCCCGCGAGTACGTACTGTCCGTCCGAACGCTTAATGCCGAGGCGTTTGGATTCAGAATCACGTCCGTTTCTCGAACTACCTACGCCCTTCTTATGTGCCATTGGAATAACACCTCGTTTCTACGTAAATTCCGGGATTATTCTGCCGTCTTTTCGGCAGTCTCTTTTACTTCTTTCTTTGCAGCGGGTTTCTTTTCCGCAGCAGGCTTTTCAGCTGTTTTCTTTGCAGCGGGCTTCTTTTCCGCAGCAGGCTTTTCAGCCGTTTTCTTTGCAGCGGGCTTCTTTTCCGCAGCAGCCGTCTTTTTCACGGCGGGCTTTTTCTCTTCCGCTGCTTTCGGCGCCGCTTTTGCAGCAGCCGTCTTTTTCACGGCAGCTTCCGCCGTCTCGTCCGCTTTCTTTTTCGCAGCGGGCTTCGCCTTTGCCACTTCGGAACCGACCTGCGTGATCTCTACCTTTGTATACGGCTGTCTGTGTCCCTGCTTCTTGCGGTAATCCTTTTTCGGCTTATACTTGAACACAATGACTTTCTTTGCCTTATCCTGCGCAAGAACTTTGCCTTTGACCACCACGTCTGCAAGTACCGGCTGTCCTACCTGGACCGCTTTGCCGTCGGACGTCATAAGCGCCTCAAACGATACCTCGGAGCCAACCTCCGCATCCAGCTTTTCAACCTTGACTACCATGCCGGGTTCCACTTTATACTGTTTCCCACCGGACCTGATGATTGCATACATGACCTTTACCTCCCTTACCCAGTCTCGCCGCAATCGGCCCGTATTCTATGAATACGCGTTTACGCCTATGCGAGCGGCTCAATTAAATATGTTACCATAAGGCATCCGTGCTGTCAACAAAAAACCTGCGTATCGGAAAGCGCGTTTTTGTCGGTCACACGGCTGATAATGATCTGCTCCGGATGTGCGTTTTTCGTACTGCGGATAAAGAAATGCGCATTTTCAAAATGCGGTAGGACCGCCTGGTTCTGGTTGTTGCGCGAAATAATATAATCTGCAAGCGTATCCGAAACATCCACGATGAACATTCCCTGCTCGTCCGGCGCCACGGTGCGGATGATCTCCCTGCGCACGCGCATCGCCATGTTTTCAAGGTTATACACCCTTCCCGAGCCATTGCAGCACGGGCAGGTGGTCTGCGTCAGGGCTGAAAGCTTGCGGCGCGTCTTTTTGCGCGTCATTTCCACAAGGCCAAGCTCCGTCATGCCGAGCACATTTGATTTGGTGCGGTCGTTTTTCAGCGCATCCTTCAGCGCATCCACCACTTTATGCTTATTCTCCTCGGATTCCATATCGATAAAATCGATGACAATGATCCCGCTTAAGTCCCTAAGCCGCAGCTGTCTCGCAATTTCCTCCGCCGCTTCGATGTTCGCGTTCAGGATCGTATCCTGCAAATTGTCTTCCCCGATATATTTTCCGGTGTTCACATCCACCACGGTAAGCGCTTCCGTCTCGTCGATCACAAGATAACAGCCGTTCTTCATCCATACCTTACGCTGGAGCGCCTTGCCGATCTTGTCTTCGATCTCGTAATAGTCGAAAATATTCCCTTCGTGCTCGAACAGCTTCAGACGCTTCTCCATCCCCGGCGAAACGATGTTCACGACCGCGAGGACTTTCTCATAATAATCCTTGTCGTTGATGACAAATTCATCCACATCCGGCGTAAACATATCGCGCACCGTGCGGAACAAAAGCGTTTCTTCCGCATGGACAAGACGGGGCGCCGTCACGAAATCTGCCTTTTCCTGCACCTTCTGCCACAGGCGCACAAGGAATTTCAGCTCCGTTTCGATCTCTTCCTCCGTCGCCTGTTCCGCGAGCGTACGCACGATCACGCCCATGCTGCGCGGTTTCAAACGCGTCAGGAGCTCCTTCAGCTCCTCCCGCTTTTTCTCATCCTCAATCCGGCGGGAAACGCCCACATGGTCGACCGTCGGCATCAAAACAAGAAGCCTGTTCGGCAGGGTGATGTGCGTCGTAACGCGCGCGCCCTTTGTGCCGCCCGGCTGCTTTAAGACCTGTACCATGATCTCCTGGTTGGGTTTCAGCAATTCCTTGATGTTTGGAACTTCCAGCTTTTTTTTGATCGGGGCTTCATCCGCGCCCTCTTCAAAAATAAAGTCCGATTCGTCGCACAGGATGTCGCCCGCATATAAAAATGCGTTTTTATCCAAACCAACATCAATAAACGCCGCCTGCATTCCAGGAAGGATATTGGCGACCCTGCCTTTGTAAATATTGCCGACAAGCCGCTCCTTGCCGCGTGTTTCGACCTGGATTTCCACCAGCTCCCTGCCCTCCATGAGGGCCACGCGCGCTTCGTGCGCATTGGCGTCGGCGATGATTCTTTTCACCATCGTAGGCTCCTTCAAAATTTAAAAACTATATTCCTGAAACGGGATTCTTTTCCCGTTCTCTACCGTATAACATTCTGTCCGGCAAACGCTGTATTCCGCGTCCACGCCCGCTTCCAAAAGCAGGGCGTTTGCAGCCACCGCAGGATTGAGCGCGCCGTCGCTCGCATTTTTCAGAAGCAGCCTGACTTCGTCCCCGTCCATCCCGATTTCAAGGATCAGCGGACGGATATCAAGCTCCCGCCCCTTCCTGTCCTTTGCAGCATACTCCTGCGCAGTCCGCAGCTTTTCTGCCGCATTCCTTATTTTATCACAATCCCCTTCATTTTTAAAATGAATTTTTATCCGGTAGGCCGCGCTCTCGTTCTGCGCCATCAGTTTTTTCGTCCCCGCCGCCTCATGTGCGTCCAGAACACGCAGTTCATGCGGCAGGACGGCGTTGAGCGCTTCTTTCACCCTTCGCGGGTCCATTTCCCGCGCAAGGGAAAGCTCAAGGTAGTCGCCTTCCGTCTCGTAGCCCACGGAAAGAGGGGATGCGAACGACATGATGATATGCGGATTGAACCCCTGCGAATATTCCGCGGGAAGGCCCGCCCGCCGCACCGCACGTCCGAAGGTGCGCTGCATATCGAGATGCGAAATGTATTTGACCGCTCCGTGGCGGCTGTATTTAATAATCAGTTTCATGTCATTCTGTCCTTCGTCCTTTAAGACCCGTCAAGGACGGGCAGTGTACCGTTTGTCCGGCAAAAACCACGCTCACTTTGCGAATCCGCAAAACTCCTGTATTCCACACATATTGCACTGCTGCCTGCATTCCTTTGTGGTCTTCTGCTCATAGGCCCGGTCCCGCTCCCGCCGCAAAAACGCTTTGCTGATCCTGCAATCAAGATGCTCAAACGGCATCACCTCGTCCGCCGCCCGTTCGCGGTTCGCGTAAAATGCGGGATCGATGCCGCAGGCGCGGAATGCTTCCATGTAACGTTCCAGCGAAAAAAATTCGTACCACGCATCCATGACCGCTCCGTTTTGATACGCCGCCAGCAGCGCGGGTGCAAGCCGCCGGTCGCCCCGGGCCAGCACCGCCTCCAAAAACGAGGTCGACGCATCGTGGTAATTGAATTTCACGCCCTTAATTTTCAGTTTGCCGCGAAGATACTGCTGCTTCTGCGTCAACGTCTCGATCGTGTCCTGCGCTTCCCACATGAACGGCGTGCACGCCTTGGGCACAAAGCACGACGCCGACACGGTAATATTCAGGAATCCGCGGCGTTTTTCCTTGGGCACGCTGTAAAACGCTTCGCGGATACTCTTTACCATATCCGCAATACCGTCAAGGTCTTCCACGGTCTCGGTGGGAAGCCCGATCATAAAATACAGTTTGACGGTGGAAACGCCGCTCTCGAACGCACGCACCACCGCAGCGAGGATTTCTTCCCGCGAAATGTTTTTGTTGATTACGTCGCGCAGCCGTTGGCTCCCTGCCTCCGGCGCAAAGGTAAGGCCCGTTTTCCGAACCTTCTGCAGCCCCGCCGCAAGGTCTTTCTCAAAGCTGTCGATGCGCAGGGAAGGAAGCGATACCGATACGCGCTGGGCGCTGAATTCCTCCACAAGGCCGCTTACCAGTTCGTCGATCTGTGAATAATCCCCGGAGGAAAGCGAGGAAAGGGAAATTTCATCATACCCCGTCGCGGCGATTACGTTGCGCGCAGCCGCGCGCACCGTCTCCGCCCGCCGTTCACGCACCGGGCGCATGGCAAACCCCGCCTGGCAAAAGCGGCAGCCGCGCGGGCAGCCGCGCATGATTTCAAGCGTACAGCGGTCATGCACCGTATTGATGTAGGGCAAAACAGGCTTTTGGACCGTCTGCTCCGCATCGAAATTTTCCACAATACGCTTTTTAACCACAGCGGGCGCGCCTTCCCGCCTCACCGCGATCTCGCGTATCGTTCCGTCCTCATTGTAAACAGGCTCGTAAAAGGAGGGGACATAGACGCCTTCCAGTGCTGCCGCATCCCGCAAAAAAGCTCCGCGGGAAAAGCCCCCTTTTTTATGCCGTGCATACAGGGTGCAAAGCTCCCGTGTGGCCTCTTCGCCCTCTCCCAGTACAAACAGGTCGAAAAAGTCTGCGATGGGTTCCGGATTCACCGTGCACGCGCCCCCGCCGACTACGACCGGATCACTGTCCCGCCTGTCTTTGGCAAAAACCGGAAGCATTCCGAGGTCCAGCATTGCAAGTACGTTGGAATAGCACATTTCATAGGAAAGGTTAATACCCACGATATCGAAATCACAAAGCGGCATCCCGCTTTCCAGGGAACACAGAGGTTCGCCGCTGGCGCGCAGCGCCTCGATCATATCCGTCCACGGGCAAAAAACGCGCTGCGCCCATATTCCGGGAAGCGCATTGATTACTTCATATAAAATATTGATACCGAGATGGCTCATGCCCACCTCGTACGTATCCGCAAAGCAAAGCGCGAAATTTACATCCGCGTTTTCCTTGACGACACTGTTTAGTTCCCCGCCTGTATAACGCGCAGGCTTTTCCACATGATCGAGTATGCTCAAACAAACACTCCTTACAATCTAAAATGCGGATATGCTCCGCAGCATTCTCTTCAATGAACTCCCGGAAAACAAAGCGAGCCGGGTTCCGCAGGACATGCCCGCAGCCCGTAAGGCCGCATTCCCGCCTTTCGGCGGAATCGAGCCATAAGGGCGTGTCTTGCCTATTGTCCCTGCCATCTCTGCCTGCGCATATCCACGCTGATTACCATGCCGATGGCAATGCAATTCGTCACCATGCTCGAACCCCCATAGGAGAAGAAAGGAAGCGGGATGCCCGTAACAGGCAATATCCCGACATTCATACCAATGTTTTCCACTACATGGAAGAGCATCATTGCCGCAACGCCAATGATGATATACGCCCCGAAATCATCGCGCGCGCGCAGGGACAGCATGAATGTGCGCCCGATCAGCAGGAAATACAGTATGATGAGCACGATGCCTCCCAGGAAACCGAAAGCCTCCACCGTAACCGCGAAAATAAAGTCATTATGGCTTTCCGGCACATAGCCAAGCTGCGAAAGCGAACCGGGCGTAAACAGCCCCTTTCCAAAGAACTGGCCCGAACCGATCGCCATCTTGGCCTGATCCACCTGCAGGGTCGCATCCGCGTCCTGCACAGCCTGCGCATCCGGGCTGAAAAAAGAAAGCAAGCGCGTCCACTGGTAATTGCCCTCTCCGCCTTCCGCCTGTGAAATATAGAGGAGAAACAACAGGCCGGCCGCCACTGCGATCAGTATCAGCCAGAGCACAACTTTCCAGTTCACCTTTGCCATAAACAGCATCACAATGAAAACAAATACATACACCACCGCCGTGCCGAAGTCAGGCTGGACCGCGATCAAAACGACGGGAAGCAGCATCCGCCACAGCATGGGGAACACATCTGCGAAGGTCTGAATGCCATCATCGTTGCCTTCGGTTTTATCGGCAAAAATTTTAGCCAGCACAATAATGATAAGGATCTTACATACCTCCGCCGGCTGGAAGCCGCGGCTGCCGATCATAAACCAGCCGGACGTACCTTTCTGTGTGCTGCCGAAAAAGAGCACCGCCACCAGCAGCGCAATACAAATCCAGTAGATCCATTCCGTAAAATGGGCAAGGGTATGGTAATCCAGGAGCATCACAAGGAACATGCAGCCAAGGCCGATCAGGAAAAAGATCATTTGCCAGCCCGCGGTTCCAAGGTCCAGGTTCGCCATAAATTCCGAGAATGTGCTCTCATCGCCCGTAAACGGGGATGCGGTTGCATTTAAGATGGAAAGCAGGCTGTACCCGACCAGGATCACAATGATCGCGACCAGGAACCAGTCCACGTATTTCCACATGTTTTTATTGACCAGTTTTCCCTTCATATACGCTCCGTAATTCCTCTGCTGTAACAAAAACCGTGCATGCAAGGCCGCCGCCCCGCATTGCGGCGCGTCCGGCGCGGCGGCAGGTATGCCGCCTGTTTCCTTCCAGGCACGGTTTTCACATACAATCTCCGCCTTTCCCCTAAAGCGGGGCAAGCGTCCGGATCATGCAAAAGTCATTTCCCAGCGTTCTTCACCATCTGCTTAATCTTCTTGATGGGTATATTCATCGCGAGCTGCGAAGATACGCCTTCCTCTTCCTCATTCTGCACGTTTTTGAAATCGATCTCAAACTCCGACTCGTCGATCTCTACGTATTTCGAGATGACCGCCATGATATCCTTCTTAATCATATTAATCATGTCGTCGTTCGAGGTCGTTCCCGCACGGTCATAAATCAGGACGAGCTTAAGCCTGTCTTTTGCGACCTGGCTGCTCTTTTTTCTGTTAAAAAACCATCCCATGTCAAATCCCCCCGCTTATTTTGAAAAGAACCGCTTGATCCGGCCGAAGAATCCGGTCTTCTGCTCGAGGTCGAGCATCGGAACGTCTTCGCCCAAAATGCGCTTCGTGACATTGCGGTACGCTTCTCCCGCAAGGGAAGCGTTGTCCGTCACGGCCGGTTCTCCAAGATTGGAGGAACGGAAAATCATTTCATCCTCCGGGATCACGCCAATGAGGTCCACCCCTAAAATCTCCAGCGTGTCGTCAATCGCAAGCATATCGCCCTTGCGTACAAGGTCCGGGCGCAGGCGGTTGATAAGGAGCCGCACATCGTCAATGCCGTTCGCCGACAAAAGGCCGATGATCCTGTCCGCGTCGCGCACGGAGGAAACCTCCGGGACCGTGACCACGATCGCAGATTTTGCCCCCGCCACCGCGTTCTTGAAGCCGCGCTCGATGCCCGCCGGGCAGTCGATCAGCACGTAATCGAATTCACTCTCCAGCTCGGCGACCAGCTCCTTCATCTGCTCGGGCGCGACCGCCATTTTATTCCTTGTCTGGGCCGCCGGCAGCAAATACAGGCCTTCATAGCGTTTATCCTTAATCAGAGCCTGTTTTAATTTGCAGGTGCCTTCCACCACGTCCACAAGGTCGTACACAATCCTGTTCTCGAGGCCAAGCACCACGTCAAGGTTGCGAAGCCCGATATCGGTATCCACCAAAACCACCTTTTTGCCCTGCATCGCAAGGCCCGTCCCAAGATTCGCCGTCGAAGTCGTTTTACCGACCCCACCCTTGCCGGATGTAATCACAATTACGTTTTCCATATATCAAAATCCCTCTCATATATAATACTTCCGAATGAATCGCTTTACTTTCGTGTGGCCCGGCTTATTTGACGCTTACAGGGCGGATAACCACCTTTCCGTCCCGCAGCTCCGCGACCTCCGCGCCATGCACTTCCTCGCGTTCCTTGGGGAACGTCACGACGCGGCCGGAAAGCCGGAGCTGTTTGGGGCACATATTCACCGCAGCCACGCACACGTCCTTCCTGCCCGAGCAACCCGCATGCGCAAGCCCGCGCAGCCTGCCGAACACCGCAATACTCCCCCCTGCGATCACTTCGCCGCCCGGATTGACGTCGCCGATTACGACGATATCGCCTTCGCACTCGATGCGCTGTCCGCTGCGCACCGTATTGTTGATGAAGATCGACTGCGCGTCGAAATATGCGTTGGATACAAGCTCCACCTCGTCCATATACTCGTCTTTTGCAGCCGGATGCGCCGCCGGGGGTTTTTCTATTTTAAGCTCCGCCTCGCGCATCAGGTCCGCCTCGTCGCCGTACATCACGTCACGGATCCCAAAATCCATCGAAAATACACGCCGGAGCTCCTTGCGCTGCGCCTCCGAGAGCTTTTTGCCGCGGATGATGACCCTTGTCTCGCTGTCCCTGAAAAAATCCTGGTTCTTTTTCAGTTTTTCCATCAGTTCTTCACGCAGAACGGGATAAGTAGATCGTTCATCCAGATAGATTTCCAATCCTTTTTCTTTCCCTTTGAACGTAATGATGCCCTGCATGTTAAACCCTCCCGCTTGTTCTTCAGGCCACGGCTGCACGCCCACGGCCACGCAATACATTATACATGATTCACAGTCCGTGCGCAAATACTCATTCGGCCGGAACCTTTAAGGAACCAGCGTATTTTCCGACGGGAGCGCCGTGCCCGTTTCCTCAGTTTTCCCGTCGAGGTAATATTCAATAATTTCCTTTGCCGCAGGCTCCGCATGCGAGCCGCCGATGCCGTTCGGGATATAGATCACGACCGCGATCTCCGGGTTCTCGCGCGGCGCGTACGATACGAACCACGCATTGTTTTCAAGGTCGATGTTGGAAACCGTACCGGTCCCCGTCTTCCCCGCGATCTGGTCTTCATACTTCCATCCGTTAAAAATCGACGTAGTCGAGTTTGCCTGCTCTGCCACCATCTTGGTCATACCTTCCTGGATGGCGTTGAAATAAGAATCGCTCGCCTCGATCTTATTGAATACGACCGGCTCCTGCTGCTCGATCACATTGCCGTCGTTGTCGACGATGCTGTCCACGATATGCGTTTCATATACATACCCGCCGTTTGCAACCGCCGCAATATACCGCGCGACCGCGATCGGCGTTACTGCCGTCGTGCCCGAGCCGATACCGGTAATGATCGTTTGGCGCTTGTTCCACCGCAGCTCGGAAAGATATCCGTTGACGTCGTTGTCCCAGCCGATATTCCTTGAATACGTCTGCGATATTTGGAGTTCCTCATACAGGATGTCTCTGATCTGGGCGCCAATCTCATAATTGGTAAGGTCTTTGCCCGCCTCTTCGATCAGGCGTTCCGCTGTTTTTTTGAGCTGTTCGTCCGTATATTCCACGCCCAGCTTGTCTCCGCAGCCGCGCAGGTAATTCATCAGCGTGTTGCGGATCAGGAGGGGCAGGGAGGTTTTTTGCGCCGTCACCTCCACGCCTTCCGAATTTGTGGCGGCAATCGGCTTGGCCGGGTCGTACAGCACGTTCTGGCTCCCGACCTGCCCGACCACCTCGCCCGTCAGCTCGATGCCGGTGGAGGAAGTCAGCCCGAATTTCTCGCCCCACTGGGCAAGTGTGTCCGTACTGCCCGTTGTCTGTGCGATCCTGTCGGCTACGACATAGAAGAAATAGTTGCAGCTGTTTTTGAGTCCCTCAGCCACATCCTGGTCCGCGTGGCTGTGCCACGGCCCGTCCGGGTAGGCCCAGCAAGCAGGGATATGCCCGGTGATCTGTTCTTCCTTCCGCTCGTCGTCGGTAAGCGGGTACGGTCCCTCGTCGGTAATGCGCGTATCCAGGTTGATCGCGCCTTCCGCAAGCCCTGCCATGCCTGTGACCATCTTGAAGATAGAGCCGGGAATTCCCTTGGAGGAAATGGCGTTGTTGAAAAGCGGTCTCGCCGGATCGTCGTTCAGCGCCTGCATCGCCTCTGTGGAAATCCCGCCCGTAAATAGGTTCGCGTCATAAGACGGATAGCTCGCCATGGCCAGCACCCGGCCCGTGTTGACGTCGAGTACCACCGCCGCGCCGGATTTTGCCAGATTCATTTTTTCGAGGGTAGAATTCCCTTCCCGGTTTTTCAGGGTCGCCTGCACATCCTCGTTTTCATCATATTCGTCGGGCTTCGCGCTGTTGTACGCCTCGATCTGTTCGCCATGTACGAAGCTTATATTGTCTTCAAGCGCCTGCTCCACCACCTGCTGCAGCTGCAGGTCAAGCGTCAGGCGCACGTTGTAGCCGTCGGTGGGCGCCGTATACGACCGCTCGTTGATTACTTTGCCTTTGCTGTTTACCTCCACGACGCGCTTGCCCTGTTTCTCCGAGGAATTGCCCGTGAGGTATTGCTCCATCGTACTTTCAATACCAGACGCGCCAATGAGGTCGTTCTGGGAATATCCCTTGTCCCCGTAATCCTTGATTGTTTCCTCGTCCGTCATCTTTCCGAGATAGCCGACGATATGCGCCGCCACCTCGTCCTTTGGATAGATGCGAATCGAACTTTCGCCTACCTGTATCCCGTCCAGATGATCCGATTTTCCCTCGATCAGCGCGACCGTATCCATATTCACGTCCTCGCTGATAGTAATGGGAACATAGGCAAGGTAAGAAGAAAGCTGTACCTCCTGCCAGATTGAAAGCAGCTTGCGCGCCTGTTCGTAGGTATACTCCTCGGGAATGCGGTAGCGAATACGCAGGTCACGGTAGATTTCGTCCGCCGTCGCCGTTGTGGACACATACATGTTTTTACGCCAGTTTTTTTCTCGCTTGGCAATGTCCTCCGGGTTCGTGATGCCAAAATCAAAACCGAAAGTGCCGTCCTCGTTGCGCACGATATTAAACGTATCGATTGTCGTGCCGCCGCCTTGCTCAATAAGGGCAATGGCTTCGGAGAGGACGCTCGTGTAATATGCCTTATCCGTGGTGCTGTTGCGGGTGGGGTCCCGCAGGAATTCTATATCATAGCTGCTTTGGTCGTAGGCGAGCGGGATTCCCGTAATATCGGTAATCTGCCCGCGCGTCCCTTTCAGGGTCAGCGTCCTGATCTTTTTGCTCTCGGACTGCGAGGTAAGCTCACCGCCCTGCGTCAGCGTCAGGTTTCCAAGTCCCGTGCCGAGCGCTATAAAAGCCACAAGTACAATCGCCATCACGACGAAAAACCTGTTTTTTAACTTTTTAAACATTCTATCCTTTCCTCACTCAAAGCTCGTCCATAAAATGGGACGATACACGCGGACGCATCCACGCCTTCCTGTATAAAAGAGAAACCAACAGGTATGCCAAAAGAAGAAGTCCCCCGCAAAAAGCGGCAGAGGGCAGCATATCCCGAAGAAAAATCGCACCCAGATCGAACTGGCGCGCACCCTGCGCAAATACAATCAGCGCCATCACCAGCTCCTTGACAACATAACCGCCCACCCCAATCAGGAAGATATGGAGCGAATTGAATTTTTCCATCCTGTGCGCCACGATGCTTGCAGCCGCCGCAGCGACCGTGTAAGACAGCGCGTACATGCCGAGCGTCGTGGAAAACATCATATCCATCAAAAGCCCCGCCGCCGCTGCAAAAATAATAGGCGTAAGATTTTTTTCAACAAGCACAAGCGCGAGCACAAGCAGCAATACAAGGTCGATCTGTATGCCGAGGCCCGCAAGGTCGAATGATGCGCTGAAAACCGTGCCCGATAAGATCGTACCAATGACGCCCATCAGGATAAAAACCACATATCTCATGGCGCTACTCCTGCGACTGCGCTGCGTCCGAAGGCTGCGCGGACGGAGACGGGGCCGCCGTTTCGCCGACCGCAGCGCTGCCGATCACTTCATTGGCAGCGGAAATCGTGCCCGTTTCTTCGCCGTCCACCGCCGTTACTACAAACACCTCTTCCAGCCGGCGGAAATCCACCGCCGGTTCGATCCTGACATTCTTTCCTTCCGCTTCCGTATCCGAAGAAGACGCCACCTCCCCAATCAGGAATCCCTTGGGATAAACGCCGTCAAGGCCGGACGTAATGATCTTGTCGCCTTCCGTAATATCGGCGTCGAGAGGCAGGAACGTAATATACAGGGAATCGTCGAGGGAATTGCTCGAGATCGCGCCCTTGACGATCGCCTGCTCACGCGTACGCTCCATAATGGACGAAAGGCTGCTGCGCGCGTCGATGATCGCCATCACCTTGGAAGAGTTGAGGCTTACCTCTTCGATACGGCCCACAAGGCCGTCGGCCGTAATCACCGGCATATTCTCCTTTACGCCGTCCGCCCGTCCAAGGTTGATCGTAAACACGTCAAACCAGTTGCCCGGATTCTTCCCGGTGATCCGCGCAAGCTTCAGTTCCTGGTTGGTATTGCTCTGCTTATATTCAAGAAGCTCGGCAAGCCTCTCGTTCTCTTTTTTCAGTTCCTCATATTCGCGGGACTTGCTTTTGAATACCTCAAGCTCACTCTGGAGCTCCTGGTTTTTCTGTTCCTGGTCATCCTTATTGACGAGTCCGTCAAAGAAGCCGCCGATCCCCGACGATACCTGATAGAAGAACTCCTGCACAGGAGAAAAAATTCCTCCCGCCTGCCCCGCGCTCTGTGAAATGGTGCCGTTGCTGCTGCTCGCAACCAACAGGATTACGAGAACGATGATGATAATGACCGTTATAATCAGCGGTTTGTTCCTGAATATGCCCACAACCCGTCTGCCTTTCGTATTTACTGAACGCGCCTGCGCGCCCCTGCGGGCCCGTTCTGCCCGCGAATAAATAATTTGTTCAATTATACCATAAACACAGGAGGTTTGTCATATTGCGAAGTAAACTTTTTGTAACAATTCCGAAACATGATGATTGTGTGTGCGCCGCTGTCCTCAAGGCCCGTCAGCACATTTTGGGGCTGTCCTGTGCAAGAATACATTGCACGGCAGACGCCTCTCTGCGCGCGCCGCCTTGGCCCGGTCCGGCCGTCCTTTCGCCCTGCTTCCGGCTTTTCCCGGCCATTTCCGCCGCTTTCCCCGCCCATTTAAAAAATGTGGCGTGCGTAACATGGAGCCTGCGCGCAGCCTCCCGGCCGCTGATACGTTTTTCCTTCCACATCTCGTACACGCCCGGGAATTCCCCGGGAATCGGTTTTCGGGGCCGCCCAAAGCGGACGCCGCGCAGCTTGGCGGCGGCGATTCCTTCCGCCTGGCGCTGGCGGATATTCTCCCGTTCCTTCTGCGCAACATAGGAAAGGAGCTGCAGCACGATATCCGCGATCAGCGTCCCGGTAAGATCCCGCCCCTGCCGTGTATCGAGCAACGGCATATCCTGCACCACAACCTGCGCGCCCTTTTCTTTGGTGATGATCCGCCATTGCGCAATGATTTCCTCGTAATTACGTCCCAGGCGGTCGATGGAATGGATCACCAAAAGGTCCTCGCGTTTCAGCCTGCGGAGCATTTTCCGGTACTGCGGGCGGTTAAAATCTTTGCCGCTCAGTTTATCAAGAAAAATATTTTTTTGTTCCACCGGGAACTGCATGAGTGAAATCATCTGCCGGTCTTCATTTTGCTCTCTTGTCGACACCCTTGCATAACCGTAAACGTTCATATCCAATCCTCCTGTAGATGGTTTGCCTTCCCAGAATAACACGTTTTTTAACGAAAACACAAAAAATACCCGAAGTATCACTTCGGGTAGCTCTTTTCACTGATTCGGATCAGACCGCGCCCAACTCTCCCAGCATGCCGTACAAACCGGAAACAGGGAGGCCCACTACATTGAAAAAACAGCCTTCGATTCCCGTCACAAACTTTGCGGCTGGTCCCTGTATGGCATACGCGCCTGCCTTATCCAGCACCGATTCCTCCGCAAGATAGGCATCGATCTCCCCCCGTTTCAGCGGCCGGAAAAACACCTTCGTTGTGAAGGTTCTCGAAAGGCTCTCGCCGCCGCGCACCACGCATACGCCCGTATGTACGAAGTGCACCTTGCCCGAAAGCGCCGCCAGCATACGCCGTGCTTCGTCCAAATCCGCCGGTTTTCCAAAAATCTCACCGCCTGCCTCCACGACCGTATCCGCGCCGATCACCGTCTCTCCCGGATAATCCCGCGCGACGCTGCACGCCTTCTTTTCCGCGAGGAACCGCACCATTTCACGCGGCTCCCTGATGCCGCATGTTTCGTCCGCGCCGGATACCACCACCTCAAAATCCGGGGTAATCAGGGACAGTAGTTCCTTCCTGCGGGGCGAAGCGGAAGCGAGGATCATGATTTCGGCACCATGGTAATGGCTCCAAGCTTGCACGCTTCCTCACACAAGCCGCAGCCGCGGCAAATATCCGTCACCGTATGCGTCATTTTAAGTTCGCCCTCGATCGCACCGAACGGGCACGCCTTAGCGCAAAGGGTGCATCCCACGCATTTCTGGCGGTTTATTTTTGCCTTAAGGTCTGATTTTGTCGTCAGGATACATTTGCGCGGACACTGCTCCACGCACAGCCAGCAGCTCCTGCATTTCTCCGGATCGATCACCGGGAGATTATTTTCCATCGTAATCGCGCCAAACGGACACAGGCTTGCGCATTTCCCGCAGCCGATGCAGCCCGCGCTGCAATTTTCCATCACCTCGCGGCCGCGTCCCGTATTGGTGCAGCCCACGTAAACATCCACGTTTTTTGGCAGCACCGCGATCGAACTCTGCGGGCATTGTTCCACGCAGCGTCCGCAGCCCGTGCATTTGTCCTCATCGATAAAGGCAATGCCGTCCGGGCCCATAGTGATCGCGTCGAACTTGCATACCTTGGCGCACGTCCCAAGCCCGAGGCAGGCAAATTTACATGCCTTGAAGCCGCCCGCAATGGCATAAGCCGCACGACAGTCAAGCGCGCCGTCGTATTCAAATTTATTTTTACAGTGGCCCTCGCTCCCAAGACACATGATACGCGCGACCTTAGGCACCAGCTCCCCTACGGAGATGCCGAGTATCCCGCCAATTTTTTTCGCGTCGTCCTGCGAAAGCACAGCACAGGCCGAAACCTCCGCTTTGCCTGCCACAAGGGCGTCCGCAAGGCCGTCGCAGCCCGGATATCCGCAGCCGCCGCAATTTGCTCCCGGGAGGTTCTCCCGCACGGCAACTACCCGTTCATCTTTCTTTACCGCGAATTTCCTGGACGCAGCGCCAAGCATGATCCCAAATACCGCGCCGAGTCCCCCCAGCACAACAATAGACCAGATAATCGGTTCAAACATACTCATTTCCTCTTTTCGTCGCAATCCGCTCTTTTTTACCCGCTCCACCCGCAGGAATGGAGCCGCCGGGCGATTGCAGCTTTGCCGGTCCGGCTGCATTCCGCTTTGCCGGCGCGTCCGGAATCTCAGCCGTCTTGTTCCCCGCGGGGCCGGCCGCACCCGGGCCTTGCGGACGCCTTATATACGCCGCACCTCGCATACGCGCAGGGACGGTATTCTCTCTTATATATACGGCCGCGTATACATGCCTTATACAGCTTTCGCTTTTATACCAGGCCGGAGAAGCCCATAAACGCCACGCTCATCAGCGACGCCGTGATAAGGGCGATCGGGAACCCCTGGAAGGGCTTGGGGATCGCGGAAAGCTCAAGCCGTTCGCGGATTCCCGCAAAAAGCACGATGGCAAGCGTAAACCCAAGCGCGCCGCCCACGCCGTTCACCAGCGATTCCACAAGATTGTACTGCTCCGTGATGTTAAGGATCGCTACACCGAGAACCGCGCAGTTGGTCGTAATCAGCGGCAGGTAAACGCCGAGGCTCTGGTACAGGCCGGGGCTCGTCTTTTGCAGCACCATCTCAACAAGCTGTACAAGCGCTGCAATGACGAGGATAAACGCGATCGTCTGCATATATTCCACGCCCAGCGGCGCCAGGATGTAATACTGCACAAGCCAGGTGATGAGCGAGGCCATCGCCATAACGAACGTAACGGCCATGCCCATGCCCACCGCCGTTTCCACCTTTTTGGAAACGCCGAGGAACGGACAAATGCCGAGAAAACGCGAAAGCACGAAGTTGTTGACGAGAATCGAGCTTAAGAGGATCGTGAGAATGCGAATGAAGGTATCCATTATTCATGCACCTCCTCTGCCTGTGCCGGTTCTTCCTTCGGCCCTTTTTCCTTTGCCTTTTCGCGTTGGAGCACGATTTTATTAATGAGCGCAAGCAGCAGTCCCAGCACAAGGAAGCCGCCTGGTGCAAGGATAAACATCAGCGCCGGAGGATAATCCGCGCCAAATACCGAAATACCAAACAGCGATCCATTGCCGAGAAGCTCACGCACAGCGGCGATCATGACGAGCGCTGCTGTAAAGCCGACGCCGATACCAATGCCGTCCATCATGGATGGAAGCACGTTGTTTTTAGCGGCGAACGCTTCCGCCCGCGCGAGAATAATACAGTTTACTACGATCAGAGGGATAAACAATCCCAGGGATTCATAAAGCGAGGGAATGAACGCC
Organism: Christensenella minuta; assembly: GCF_003628755.1. Classification (NCBI taxonomy): domain Bacteria; kingdom Bacillati; phylum Bacillota; class Clostridia; order Christensenellales; family Christensenellaceae; genus Christensenella; species Christensenella minuta. The sequence continues at coordinate 1,777,504 of NZ_CP029256.1, forward strand.
TGCAACACCATCTGCACCACGGTAACAAACATTGCGATCACCACCACATAGCAGGGAATTCTTACCTTGTCCGGAATAAAATTCCGCAGCAGGGAAATCAGCATGTTAGAGCATGTCAGCACGAAAATAACCGCCGCGCCCATACCGAGCGCATTGGTAACGGAAGTTGTGACCGCAATGGTCGGGCACATGCCGAGGACCAGTCGGAACGTTGGGTTCTCGTTGAAGACGCCGTTTAAGAATACGCCCTTCATTACCTGTTTATCCATTCCCGTCACGCTCCCTTCCCGCCGAGGTATTGCTCGCCGAATTCGCGCGCAAGGTTGACCGCGCTTGCAACGCCCCGGCTCGTAATCGTCGCGCCCGTCAAAGCCTGTACCTCGTTTACCGCGCCGGTGGGCGATTTTGCCACCACCAGCGGCCCGTCTGTTTCCTTGAATTGTTCGAGCCACTCCGGGTCCGTGGCGTTCGCGCCAAGACCGGGCGTCTCGTCGTGCGCGGTGATCTCCACACCGGTTACTCTGCCATCCGAAGCGATCCCGACGGTAAGCGTAAGGCCTGCCTTATATCCCTTGGTAACGATGGAATACGTATGCCCGACAGCCGAGCCATCCGCCGTTCCCTCGTATACTTCCTGTATCTCTCCGTATTTTTCATGGTCGTAATCAATGCCGTCAAGCGCGACCTGTTTGAAATCCTGCGCCGAAGGAAGTACCGCCTGGCGCGCTTCCGTAGCCTTTTTAATATTCTGCTGTTCGATCGGCTCCTTGGTGACGGCGTAAACAAGGCCTAGAATCAGGCCCGCACATACGGTAATAATTACGAGGCGAAGCACGAGATTCAGTATGCTGTCATTATTTGCCTTATTCATTGACCTTCTTCACCTCCCCGAATACTTTTGGACGGAGCGCCTTATCAAGCAAAGGCGTCAAAAGGTTCATGAACAGGATCGAGAAGGACACGCCTTCCGGATACCCGCCCCACAAGCGCACAACCATAGTAACCACGCCGCAGCCGATGCCAAACACAAGCTGCGCCTTCGGCGAAGACGGCGAGGAAACATAATCCGTCGCCATAAAAAATGCGCCGAGCATCAGGCCGCCCGCGAAGAGCTCGAAAAGGATCATTCCCGGTTGTCCCGAGAGGAGCGTAACCAGCGCGACCGTTCCGAGATATGCACACGGGATGCGCCATGAAATCACGCGGCGTACCATCAGGTACGCCCCGCCGATTAAAAGCGCGAGAACGCTTGTCTCTCCCATGCTGCCGCCGATGTTGCCGATGAACATATCCCACAGCCCGGGAACGGCGTTGCCGCCCTCCTTTAGTATACCGAGGGGCGTCGCCGAGGCAACCGCGTCCACCCCGGCGTGCGGGGCAATGAACGTCGTCATGGCAACCGGCCACGAGATCAGCAGGAAGCACCGCGCTGCGAGCGCAGGATTCATGAAGTTGTGGCCGAGGCCTCCAAAACACTGTTTTACAATAATGATCGCAAATGCACTGCCGCATACCGGCAGGTACCACGGCACGTCCGCCGGCAGATTGAGCGCAAGCAGCAGGCCCGTCACAACAGCGGACAGGTCGCTGACCGTAACTTCTTTCCTGGTGAAGAACTGCACCGCGGCTTCGCAGCCAACCGCGCTTCCAATGCACAGCGCGATTGTCATAAGGCAGCCGGTCCCAAAGAAATACACGGCGGCAATACACGCGGGGATAAGTGCGATAATAACATCGAGCATGATGCGCGTGGTGCTCTGCGTCGACTTGATGTGCGGCGACCCGGACAAAATCAACTCTTGTTGCATAGCCTTTCCTTTCAAAGAAATATTGGTAAAATCCTTTTTTTCGGTAAAAAACAAAGAAACCCAAGCGAAAACGTTCGGCCTACTCCGCCTTTTCCTCCGGCGTTTCTTCCTGTTTGCGTTCCGCTTCCTCCGCAGCCTGCTTCGCCCGTTCCTTCATGCGCTTTGCCGCGATCATGTCCTTGGCAAATTTAATGTTCTGGGCAATCGGCTTTTTAGCAGGGCAAATATAACTGCAGCAGCCGCAGCTCATGCAGTCCATCGCGTGGTTCGCCTCCGCGCGGTCAAAATCCTCGTGCAGTGCGGACGCCGAGATCATCATGGGCATCAGGCGCATAGGGCATACCTCCGCGCATTTGCCGCATCTGATACAATTTGTCTCTTTTTGTTTTTTGGTATATTCCTTATCCAGCACAAGAAGGCCGGAAAACCCTTTGGTAACGACGCAGTCAAGCGTCGGCAGGGGCAGGCCCATCATCGGTCCGCCGGATATGATTTTAAGAGGCTCGGAAGAAAAACCTCCTGCGTAATCAAGCACCTCCTGCGCGCTTACGCCAAACCGTACGAGCAGGTTTTTAGGCTCTTTGACTGCGCCGGAAACCGTAACGACGCGGCGGATCAGCGGCTCCCCTACATAAAACGCGTCCGCAATCGCTTTCGCGGATGCAATATTCACCACCACCACGCCCGCATCCATCGGCAGCCCGCCTGCGGGCACCACACGGCCTGTGATGGCGTTAATCAGCTGCTTTTCAGAGCCCTGCGGATATTTTGTCTGCACGGGCACTACGCGGATCGCGTGCGTATCGACCGCCGCCGCCATTTTCTCAATGGCCTCCGGCTTATTGTCTTCTATTCCAATGATCGCTTTTTTCACGCCCGTCGTCCGCATCAGGATTTTCACCCCCGCCAGCACGCGCTTCGGGCATTCGACCATCAGCCGGTAATCGGCTGTGAGAAACGGTTCGCACTCCGCCCCATTTAAAATGAGCAAATTGATATTCTTTCCTTCCGGCGGTGAAAGTTTCACATGGGTCGGGAAGGTCGCTCCTCCCATGCCCACGTTGCCCGCGTCACGGATGCATTCAACCAGCTGCTCCCGGGACAATTCCTCGAAATTTTCCGGCACGGTGAACTCCGCCTCGTCCTTGCCATCGTTTTCGATAACGACCGCCTGCACCGGATGTCCGCTTATACCCGGAATTTCCGTAATCGCCGTCACAACGCCCGACACGCTTGCGTGCACCGGTACGCTGACAAAGCCTTGTGCTTCGGCGATTTTCTGACCCATCAGCACGCGGTCTCCGGTCTTTACGATCGGTTTCGCGGGCGCACCAATATGCTGGGAAAGCGGGATTTTGACGATATGCCCCGCGGGCATCTCCTCGATCGCGCACTTTTCCGTCAATTTTTTCCCTTCGTATAAATGATGGAGCGGATGAATTCCGCCCGCAAATGTCAGGCTCATTTTTTACCCCCCGGATGTCCTGCGTAGCGCAGATTTCCCGCGCCTGTTTACCAACTTGTATTATAGCACACCCTGTTTTTTTTCAAAAGTATAATTATTTTTTTCACAGGCGCAGGACAGGCATACCTCTTAAATTTTTATTACTTTTAAGCAGGCGATTTGCATTTGCCGTTTTCCATGTCTATAATAATGGATAAGAAAATCCTGTAAAGGAGAGCGCTATGGCTGGAATCATTCCCATCATTATACTGCTTGTCATGCTTGTACTGGGAATCCTGTACTGTTTTTGGGGCTATAAATACCTCAAGGTAATTTTATTTTTGTACGCCTTCTTCATGGGCGTATATTATTCGTATACGTACCTTGGCGCCTACGTCCCCGCGGTCGCGGACTGGCTGTGGCTCGTGAGCCTGATTATCGGCGTCGTTTTCGCTCTGCTCGCGTTCTTCTTTGTAAAATTCGCCATTTTCGTAGTGGGCGGCATGGTCGGCCTGATGATCTTCGATCTGCTGAAGCAGGCGTTCCCCTCCACCTTCGCGGGGATGGAGCCCGTCACCCTGTTTTTCATCGGCCTTGGCCTGTTTGTCGTCCTCGGGGCGATTACACTTGCCTCCCGCAGGCATTTTGTGATTATTTTTTCCGCGATCTACGGCGGATATACGATCGTCAGTACCGTTGGTATCATCATCGGCCTGCTCTTCAATATGGATGTACTCAGCGCCGTGACGCTCGGAAATTACAAACAGGTGCTCGCCTCCGTCAGCGTTTTCAACCAGGCGGCGACATGGATGCTGATCCTTCCGGTCGCGGTCTTTGCCATCGCGGGCATGATCGCGCAATATAAATTCACCGCTCCGGGGACCCGCCGCGGCAAACGCACGGCGTAAAACAGGAAATCAGAAACGCGCACCGCCGCTCCGGCTGAATCCGGGGCGGTTTTTCGTTCCCCGTACCCGGGCGGCCCGGACGGCGGGATACAGGCGCCCCATGCCGGATAAAACGGACACGCGGCAAAAAAAGGGCTGCCCCGGTTTTTCCGGCGGCAGCTCCTTTACACTTTACAATTCGCGTCTCTCATTCCCGTTTCCCTTTTCGGCCGTTTCTTCACCCGAACCAACGGCGCTTTTTTATAGAGCCGCTTGAAAGGCTTGCGCTCCTCCTGCGGTACGATCGCCTTGCCATGGAAAGAAATATTGTAAAACTCGCTCTGAAGCCGCGTGATATCCACCCGGTCTTCAAAAAAGGCTTGCACAAGCTCAATGCGGCGCACCGCCCACATGACCGCCGTATCGAGCAGCCTGAAATAAAAATCGTAATCGTAAAGCCCCTCGTAGGTCCCGATCGGCCGGTACAGCATGGTCTTAAGCTTCAGCTGGGAAATGACGTTCAGCATTTTCAGCTTTGCGAGGTCCGCCCTCGTCGGCTGCGACACAAGGCCGTTATAGTAGACGTAATAATTGGCCGCCTTGGTATATGGATGCTCGTCCACCTTGAGGCCTGGAAACAGGTAAGACATCTCTTTGTAAAAAGTATCGATCTCCTCCCCTGGCACTATGGTGTCGCGCGCAAACCGTTGCTTGTCGAACGCATAGGCATCTACGCCGTTCCTCTTCGCGTAGAGGATATCAAGCGCGCATTCCAACGTATTGTGAGTAGACATCGGCTTTGTTTCCGCATTGATATGCGGGTGCAGGAACATATCGAGGCAGTAATGCGTGATATAACCGTAAAAATAACTTTTCAGAGTATCGCTCCCCTGCTTTTTCACATATTCCGCTCCCTCGCAGAAAAAACGCTGGGGCCGCGTATAGTGCAGTGCCCAGCCGAGCATTTTCATCTTCGCGCCGCATAGGAAGAAATAGAATTTATAGAGCAGGAAAATATCCCCGCCCTGCGAACCGGAATAGTACGCAGGCAGGTTTTCCGTGATAATCTTTTTCGCCTGCGGATCGGCGATCCTTTCAAGGATATTGTCCGCGGCAATTTTGTGTGTCAGCGATGTGGGCATAGATTCCCGCCTGTCTTAACCTATCATTTTTATCCTTCGGGCGCCGACGTATACAAAAAGCACCCCGGCTCGTGCGCCTCTAATATTCCAATGCTCTGCATGAAGGCTTCCACCATCGTAGGGCCTACGAACACATATCCATACCCCTTGAGGGAGGAAAGCAACGGTTCCGGTTTCCTGAAGGAATAAACATATTTAAAAAAACTGCCGTGCTCGCGGCAGACGCGCAGCGTAGCGCGCGCGTTTTCACGCACCGCAAAAATCTTCCTGCGGTTGCGGATGATCCGCGGGTCGAGCATCAGGGATTCAAGGTGCCCGTCCTCAAGCTCCGCGCACTTTTGGATATCGAAACCAAAGAACACCTCGCGGAAAGCATCACGCTTCGCAAGCACCGTGCGCCATGAAAGCCCCGCCTGGAAGCTCTCGAGGCACAGCTTCTCAAACAGGGACGAATCGTCCGTTTTCAGCCTGCCGTATTCATTGTCGTGATATTCCCTCAGCAGCACATCCGTGACCCAGCTGCACCTTCTTTTTTCCGTTCCCGGATTCGCTAATTTTTCCATAGAACATATATTAACACATTTTACGAAGGTTATGGTAGAATTATATTGAATTTACACAAATTTAAGAAAAGGTTTTTAATACGATGAAAGAATTCTGGAGTGAAAAAGCAAAGAGCCTGACCCCGTATACGGCGGGTGAGCAGCCGAGGGGGAAAATGGTCAAGCTGAACACCAACGAAAATGCCTATCCGCCAAGCCCGGCGGTGGCGGAAGCTGTCCGCCGGGCGGCGGAGGCTCTGCGTTTGTATCCCGATCCGGATGCCCGCAGCCTGTGCGTTGCCATCGCGGAATACCACGGCGTACGGCCACAGCAGGTATTCTGCGCCAACGGTTCAGACGAGGCGCTTGCGCTTTGCTGCGCCGCGTTTTTCCAGAATGGGACGAACGGCGCGGACGGCTGGTTCCCCGGCGTCTCCATTCCCCGCAGGGTGAAAACGCCGGACGTGGGCTACAGCTTTTATCCGGTCTGGGCCGAGCTTTTCGACGTGCCGCTTGAGATGGTCCCCTTAAAAGAGGACTATTCGGTGGATGTGGAAAAAATGTACGGCGGATGCGGCATGATCCTCGCCAACCCAAACGCACCCACCGGCGTTGCGCTTTCCATATCCAATATAGAAAAAATCATACAAAGGACCAACGGGGTCGCCGTGGTCGACGAGGCCTACGCTTCGTTTAGCCGGGCTACCGCCGTTCCGCTCATCGATCAATACAGGAACCTTGCGGTCGTCCGCACGCTTTCCAAATCGCACAGCCTCGCAGGCCTGCGCGTGGGATATGTGGTGGCGGATGAAAACCTGATCGCCGCCTTGCGGACGGTAAAAGACAGCTTCAACTCCTATCCGCTCGACGCGCTTGCACAGGCGGGCGCGGAGGCTGCGGTGCGCGATGCGGGCTATTGCCGGAAGGTGACCGAAAAAATTCTGAAAACACGCGCCTATACGGTCAGCGAATTGGAGAAACTGGGAATTCTCACTCTTCCCTCCGAAGCGAACTTCGTCTTTGCGCGGTTTGACGGCCCGTCCGCGGAGGCTGTCTTTACGGCCCTGCGCGAACGCGGCGTGCTGGTGCGGTGGTTCTCCGGCAGACGGACGCGGGATTTCCTGCGCATTACTATAGGAACGCGCGAAGAAATGGATACGCTCCTTTCCGCGCTGAAGGAGATTCTATGCAAATAGGAGTGGTTGGCCTCGGGCTGATCGGCGGTTCCCTCGCCCGGGCGGTAAAAAAATATACGGGACATACGGTGTGTGGCGTGGACCGCGACAAAAGCGTCCTCGCGGCGGCATACGCGGCGGGAGCCATCGACTGTGATACGGACGTTTCCGGCTGCGCCCTCGTTTTTGTGTGCCTGTATCCGCGCGACTGCGTCTCATATATGCTGCATACGGACTTTAAAAAAGGCGCCGTGGTCGCGGATATCTCCGGTGTCAAACGCTTTATCGCACAGGAGGTTGCCGTCCCCCTTCTGGAACGCGGCGTGCGCTATGTAGGCACGCATCCCATGGCCGGAAAGGAAACAAACGGTTTTGTGAGCAGCGACGCAGACCTTTTCCGCGGAGCAAGCTTCATCATTACGGAGGACGAAACCACGGACGCGGACGCCGTCCGCCTCCTGACCGTACTCGCGGAAGAGCTTGGCTTTGCGCGCGTCACCAAATGCAGCGCAAAAAAGCACGACGAGGTGATCGCCTACACCTCGCAGCTCGCGCATGTGGTCTCGAATGCCTATGTGAAAAGCGAGGCTTCCCAGAGCTTCAGCGGATTTTCGGCAGGCAGCTTTATAGACCTTACACGCGTAGCAAAGCTCGATCCGGCAATGTGGGCGGAGCTTTTTGTGCTCAACGCCGACGAGCTCGCAAAAGAGATCGACGAGCTCCAGCGCAATATCGCCGCGCTGCGCGGCGCCATTGTGTCCGGAAACGAGGAAGCGCTGCGCGGTCTTTTGAAGGATGGCAGCGACAAAAAGAAGCGCTTGCTGGGCGAATAGTCATGAAAAAATATAAGCGGCTCGTCATCTTACTCATATTGGCTTTGCTGCCCGCAGGCTGCGCACAGGCAGTCCAGGCGGACGAGCAGGTCCTGTTTAAAAGGAGGAAGGTCCTGCCCCAATGAAGCAATCCGCCTCAAAAAAATTGTACGTGATCCTGCCCCTTCTGCTTATCCTGTGCGTCGTTTGCGTCCTTTTATACAACGCAGGCTCGCCGTCCGCGCTATCTTCCGCCTCCGGTGATGCCATCCCCCTCGACAGCGAATGGACGCTTCTTTCCGCCGGCGAGGCAAAGGAAGATGTTCCGCTTCCCATTTCCATGCTGCCGGATGCCCCCGGACAGGTTTCCCTTACGCACACGGTTCCAGCACAGCGTCCGGAAAACAGCGCGCTGTGCATATTTTTCTATACCGCTCCCTTTACAGTTTCTTTCAACGGGGAGGAACTTTATAAATACGGGACTGCCGCCGCGCTGGACGGCTATCAAAGCGTGGGCAGCGGCTTCCATATCATCGAGCTGCCGGACGGCGCGGGAGAGCTCCGCATCACCGCCTATCTTGCGGACAACATGCCCGGGGCGATCCTGTCCGAAGCGTCTCTCATGCCCGGCGCCGCTTTCCTGTCACAGTTTTTGCGCGGTCATATTTTTACCATTGCCGCTGTGTTCATCCTGTTCGCAGTTTTTGTTTATACCCTGATCTCCGGCGGTTCGCGGCTTGGGAAAAGCGCTGGCAGTACACAGCCGCTGGCGCTCCTTGCCATCACGGCCGCAATCTGGCTTTCGGCACGTTCCGGTCTCCTTCAGCTTTTTATAAACGACCTCGTCCTCATCAACGGGATCGATTTTTTGTCCTTTTTTTTCCTGCCGGTCTTCGCGCTGAGCTTTGTACAGCGCAGGCTGCTGCTGCCCGACCGCCGCCTCACCGTCTGCCTGGCCGCGAATCTGCTGTTCATATTTGCGTCCTGCACCCTGCATGTGCTCCGCATTGCCGATTTCACGCAATCCCTGTTCATTTTCCACCTGCTGCTCGCCACAAGCATTGTCTGCATCGTCATCAGTGTGTTCCGTGCGGGTCCTGCGCGCGTCCCTCATATGAATGTCCTGCGGGCGGGCGTCGTCATCCTCGCATGCGGCGGAGCCCTCGAACTCGTGACCTATTACGTTATGTCCTTCCAATTCCTCCGTTTCTCGTTTTTTGAATTTTCGCTCCTTGCCTTCACACTGTGTATGCTTTATGTCTGGAACAGCGAATCGCGGGAAATTCGCGAGCAGCTCATCAGTCAGTCAAAATTCCGCAAAATGGCTTACCGCGACGAACTGACCGGCATTTTAAACCGGGCCGCTTACGAACGTGAAGCGGAAAAATGGGCGCAGGCCCAAACTCCTTTCTATTTGTTCATGGTCGATCTCAACGGGCTCAAACGTATCAACGATACGCGCGGGCACCAGGCGGGAGACGTATTCATCTGCAACGCCGTGAGCCTGCTGAAACAAGTAGCCGGCGCTCCCGGCCAGCTGTTCCGCTTCGGGGGCGATGAATTTATTATTATACTTCCCGGGAGCGAAGAATCCGCGGAAGCGCTGTACCGTTTTCTGCAGCCGTATATCCGGCCGAACGACGGTTCCCTCCGTCCTTGCTTTTCCGTGGGCTATGCCGCGTTCGATCCGGCGGACGGAGAGGACCTGCATTCCGTGCTGCGCCGTGCCGATAAACGCATGTATGCCTGCAAAAGCAGACTCCGCGCCAGCGAATAAATTTAGTTTACGGGCGCAGCCCGTTTGATTTTCCCTTCTTTTCCAGCGCATCATATCGTATACTATAGGCAGAAATATCTGAAGCAGAAAGGAATTACGCCTTATGTCGGAAAAAACAACAATGGAAAAATTTGGAGGATTCCTCGGTAAAGCCAAAGACGGCATCGTCTCCTTCGGAGAAACAGTCGCATCGAAATCCAAGGAAATGGTGGATGTTACCAAGCTGAGTTCAAAGCGAACGCAGGTCACCAGCGAGATAGACAGCTGCTACCGTGAACTGGGCATGATCGTGTACCAGCAGCGTTCTGTCGGCACGGACGCGGAAGCCTTATTCGCGCGGATCGCCGAATGCCAGAAAAAAATCCAGGAGCTGACCGCGCAGATCGAAGCGGCAAAAGCAAGCAAACAGGATTAGGCCGTTTTGTTCCGGCAAAAAGCCCCGCCCCAAACGGGCGGGGCTTTTTGCTTTTTACACCGTCTGCGCAAGCTTTACGACCTGCTCATGGACCTCAAATGAATTCCCTTCGTTACACAGGATAATCAGGATGTCCCCCGGCCTGATACGCACCGTGCCTTTGGGGATAATCTCGTGGTTTCCCCGCCGCACCGCGACAATCAGGCTGTTTTCCGGCCACTCGACCTGGCTGATCTTCTTCATGCAGATCGGCGTCCCAAAGTGCACGGGAACCTCGAGCAATATCTTGGCCTCCTCTTCCTCTTGCAGCTTTTCGTCCCGTTCGCGGGCGGCCAGCCGCTCCAGAAGCTGTTCGTATATGGGCTGCGACTTCAGAAGGTCTGCAATGATATAGGCGGTCAGCGAAATAAGCGTCAGGGATAACAGTTGGGTAAACGATCCGGTCATTTCACAGATCAATATAATCCCCGTGATAGGAGCGCGTACAATCGCCGCGAAAAATCCCGCCATCGCTAAAACGATAAAATTTTGCAGCAACGCCTGCGGAACGCCGAACGTCTGAACCATCAGCGTGCCGATCCCGCCGCCAAGCAGCGCCCCCAGCACCAGAAGCGGCAGGAAAATACCGCCCGGCGCTCCCGAGCCGAAGCTGACCATGGAAAATACAAATTTGACCGCAAATACGGCAAAAATCATTGCCAGCGCAAATTCGCCGCCCGCAAGCATGGGAATCAGCTTATGTCCCCCGCCCAGCACGGCGGGAAAAGTAAACCCGAGGAAGCCCGCGCATAAAAATGGGATCAGCAGCCGCACTTCCTTCCTTCTGATTTTCCCATACAGCTGCTGCGACTTCCTGATGCAAAAATTATAAAAAGCGCCTACCGCTCCAAGCGCAAGCCCGAGCAGGATCACCACCCAATAGAGGTCCAGCGGGATGTTCATGGCGATGTCGAAGCTGAATACGGGCGCAAGGCCGAACACGTTGCGCGAGATGAAGTCCGCCGTCACCGAAGCTGCCATAGTGGATAAAAGCACCTCCACGGAAAAGCTTTTGTGCAACTCCTCAAGGGAAAACAAAACCCCCGCAAACGGTGCATTGAACGCCGCCGCAAGCCCCGCCGATGCGCCGCACGTCATAAGCAGCTTCTCTTCGATCTTTACACGTTTTGAGATGCGGGAGATTCCTTTTCCTGCCATTGCGCCAAGCTGGATGGACGGCCCCTCCCGGCCGAGCGACAGCCCCGCGCCGATGGAAAGTACGCCTCCTGCGAATTTCGCGGCCAGCACCCTCCGCCATTTCTGGCTGAATAAGCCGTGCAGTTCGCCTTCCACCTGCGGAATGCCGCTTCCGCCGATCATCGGTTCCCATTTCACAAGCCGCGCCACCACGACTGACAGCACGGCAAGCGCCGCAAACCATATTACTTTAAAAATGACCTGCCGGGTTCCCGCGTCCAGCATAAATTCCAAAAAATCACCCGCACGTTCGACCGCAAGACGAAACAGCACGGAAACAAGGCCCGCTGCCGCTCCTACGATCACTCCCTGCAGGATCAGTCCGTATCTGAAATTTTGAAACCGTTTAAGCACGGTATGGGTATCGTTGCGTGATTCCACTTTCTTTTCCCTTCCCATTTTATATTATCCCTCCGGCCGCGGACTTGCAAGGGCCTTTGCCCGGCCCCGGCGCAAAAAAAGTGCTTGACCTGGAGTCCACTCCAGATGTTAAGCTTTGAATATCCGGGGCCCGGCACAGCATGGCAGGACCTGCCGGAAAGGCCAGCCCTTTTTGTAAAGAAAATGTAACAATTTTCGGCGATACTTGACCCGGACGGTCCGCAGGTGTTTAATAACAGTAACATCACTTTGTCCGGCACCCGATTGAAACCCGTTTTCTTCCATAACCCGGGACCGCCTATCCCGATCATTTGACTGGAGGCACGCTTTATGCCAGAGACAGACCCAAGACTGAACCATATGGAGATCAGCGAACTGATCGTCGCAGAAGTCGGCAAATCCTTTGTGGGCAACGGTGTCGCAATCCGCAAGATACTTTTTGCATTGCTTGCGGGCGGGCACGTTCTTTTGGAGGACCTCCCGGGCGTGGGAAAAACCACACTTGCCATGGCCTTTTCCAAGGTACTCAAGCTCTCCTGCAACCGTATCCAGTTTACCCCGGACGTAATGCCTGCCGACGTAACGGGCTTTACAGTACTGCTTAAGGATGCGCACACCATGGAATACCGGCCGGGGGCCGCAATGTGCAACCTGCTTCTCGCCGATGAGATCAACCGTGCATCCACACGCACCCAGTCCGCCCTCCTCGAAGCCATGGAGGAAAACGCCGTCACCGTAGACGGTGTGACGCACGCGCTGCCCCAGCCGTTTATGGTGATCGCCACGCAGAACCCCTCTGGCTCCGCGGGTACCCAGCTTCTTCCCGAATCCCAAACCGACCGTTTCATGATGCGTCTTTCCCTCGGATACCCTGATGAAAAAGCGGAAATGGAAATGCTGCTGAGGAAACACGGTGAAAACGAAGCGGAACCGATCGTCCGCATCACAAGCGCGGCAGGATTGCTCGAGATGCGCCGGCAGGTGTCGGAGGTCTATGTCGCGGGGGCGATCTACCGCTATATCCTGCGGCTTGTGCGTTCGACGCGCTCGCACGAATCCGTCGCACAGGGCGCGAGCCCGCGCGGCAGCGTCGCGCTCACCGCCCTTTCGCAGGCGGCCGCATATGTTTCCGGGCGTGATTTTGTCATCCCCGAGGATGTGCAGGACATTTATGCCGACTGTATCGCACACCGGCTGATCCTGACGGCACAGGCAAAACGCGGCGGAATCTCACCGGAGGCTGTGCTCGCCGATATCCTGAATTCGGTTGAAGCGCCAAAACTGAGGATAAAATGATCTTTTTACGCAGGCTGCTTTACCTGCTGTTTTGCACAGCGGCTTTTTTCTATTATATTTTCCATACGGGCTACCTGTCGTGGGTCCTGCTCACGGTCGCCGTTTCCCTTCCCATCCTGAGCATTGCGGCCACATTGCTCATACGCCGCGGTTTGCGCGTGCAAATGCGCGCGGACGCTTTCCGGTCCGCCGGTTTTTCCCTAATTCTGCAGATCACGCCCGCTCTGCCATATACCGCGGTGCGTCTGCGGCTGTGTTTTGAAAATCTTTTTACGCAGGAAAAAACATACGAAGAGGTTTTCGTCCGGCCCGGCCAGCACGAAAACACGATCGTCCTGCCGTATGACAACACCCTGTGCGGGGTAGTCCGCTGTACCGTAAAGGGCGCGCGCATGCTCGACCTGCTGGGCCTGTTTCTCCTTCCGCTTCCGAAGCCCGCTCCGCTTGAACTTCTTTCTCTGCCGAAAGAGGTTCCGTTCTCCGGCGAAGGACTCGGCCTGCAAGGCCTTGCCGCCACATCCGTGCAGCGTCAAAACGCCGCAGGCCTCGCGGGGGAACGGGAACTTTGCGACATCCGAGATTACCGGCCGGGCGATTCCCTGCGCGACGTCCACTGGAAACTTACCGCCCGCACGGGCCGTCCCATCGTCCGCGAATACGGCCTCTTTGCGGATTCCGTGAGGACCGTTGCCCTCCATTGGGCCGGTACGCCGGAAAATCTCGCGCTTTCATTGAGCCGTTTCCTTGGCGTGGTCCGGTTCTTCTCCGGCCATGGCCCTTTCGCGGTCCTGTGGCTCACGGGCAGCAGCCCGCCCCCGGCGTTATGTGTCCCCGGACACGGAGACGCTGGCGGCCGTCCTCTGGGATGCGCTTTCAAAACCCCCTGCCGGGAACGGCGGCCCATCCGGTTTTCCCACGGATTCGTCCGCTTGGGAAGATCCCTTCCTCCTGGCCTGTCCGGAAGCAATCTTCCTCTATGAAGAGGGCGCACGCAGGGAGGTGGTCTCATGAAGGGGGGGCAGCAGGCCAAATGGGCCAATTCCGCTGTACAGATCGTGCTGCTGTTTCTCGGCCTCGTTTCCACACTCGCCCTTTTCTTCGGACAGTCCGGGTTTCCGGAACCCAGCTTTCTCCTGTTTATGAGCGCTGTTTTTGCCGCGCTTTTTTCCGCTGTCTTTTTACTTTTCAAGGGCCGGACGCGGGCGTTCCTGTTATTGGGCATTTTCGGCGCATGGCTGTTGGCCGGGGTCTTCGCGCGCGGGTATTTCTCCTACGGGATGGAAGTTGCCTCCGGATATATCGCCCCTTACCTTGCACAAGTCGCAAATCTTGAGCTTGGCGCGGCGGCGCCCACGCAGGAAGGCGCGCAGGCTTGCGCCGCTTTCTGCCTCTATTGCGTGTTTCCCTATGCCGGTTTCCTCGCATGGGCCGTAGTGCTGCGCAGAAGCGCGCTCTTTTCCCTGCTGGCCACGATCCCCTTGTTTGCATTTTCCTACGGCAGCCTCACCCAGCCCGCCGGCGTCCCCCTCGCCCTGCTGTTCGTGTTTTGGGTTTCCATGATTCTTCAATCAAGGGTGCTGCGCACCGCTAAGGAGGTGAAGCCCGGTTTTTCCCTCCTGTGCGCCGCGCTTGCCGCCGGAGTATTCTGTACCCTGTTTGCCGCATTTCCGCAAGAAACTTACACCGCGTCGAAGGACGCTGTCAATCTGCGCCTCGATATTACCAATACGGCCCTCGATTTCGGTTATTCCATTCGCGGCCTGCGCGGTTTTCCGGCCGGCACGCCGCTTTCAAGCTCGGACGGCACGGTCAGCCTCGATACTACGGGCAGTGTACAGTTTGCCGACCGCGAGGTCATGCGCGTACATTGCGACCAGCCCGAAAGCCTCTATCTGCGCGGATATTCCGCCTCCGTCTATACCGGCCACGAATGGCTCCAGCCGGACGAGCAGGCCTTTGCGGAATCGAATGCCGGGATTAAGCCGCTGCAATATCTGGGAACGGAAAACCTCCTTCCCGCTGACAGTGTGACCACCACAGTTACCGTCGAACCCGGCCGCACCGACTCCAATTTTCTGTTCACGCCTTACCTGCTTGTGGATATCACGTCGGCCGATCCGGCGCCATCGTGGTACGGCGACGCATACCTCGCGGCGGACGGACAGGCGTCCTATACCTTTGAGACCTACAATACCTACGGTAACGCGTTTATCTCCGCCGACAGCGTCAGCAACCTGTGGCATCTCAGCATGAACCTTCCCCAATACAGGGGCAGCATGGAGTTTGAAGGCTATACCTTCCAGTATGAAGTGTTCTCCATCGGCGGTATTCTCTATCCGGAGAAAAGCGGCGTTCCCTCCGCTGTAATGGAAGGGGCGCAAGCGTTCCTTACCGATGTTTTCTTTATGGGCGGCACGGATCCGGACGGGCTTTTACAGCCGCAGGAAAGCCCCGACGCCGGATACCGGGCCTATATCCAGAGCGAATATACCCAGCTCCCGGTTGGCCTGCGGGAAACGCTCCTCGCGTGGTGGAGCGACCGGCGCAGCGGGGAGAACCTGTCTCCTGAGATGCAGCCGTTTTACGAGCCCTCCGGAGATATTCCCCCCCGCTACTGGGAAACGGCCGCGAAGCTCGTCGCGTCGGAGGTTTCCAAAAACGGCGCTTATACCGCAAATCCCGGCCCACAGCCTATAAACCGCGATTTTGTGGAATATTTTCTCACCGAGGGAAAGCAGGGATATTGCATCCACTACGCGAGCGCCACCACCGCTATGCTGCGCGCTCTCGGAATCCCCGCCCGCTATGTGGAAGGGTATGTGGTCGGAAAAGATTCGTTCGGGGAAGACGGCTGGGCGTCCGTATCCGCGAACCAGGCGCACTCCTGGGCAGAAATCTGGATGCCGGGAATCGGCTGGGTTCCGGTCGAATCGACACCGGGCGGGACGGCCGCCGGCGAGGTTGCGGCTGCGTCCGCAGCACCCGCAGCCGTGGCCTCGCCCTCCACGGCTCCAACCCCGTCTCCAGCCGGGCCGCCCGAAACGCCCGCTCCCTCCGCCTCCTCCCCGGAAGATGCGCAAACCAGTCCGCAGGAAGTTGTGGAATCCGGCAGGGCAGGGTTCGCTGTCCTTCTTATCGCCGCCGCATTCCTTGCCTGCGTCCCGTTTATCTGCCGCCTGATGGCAAAAAGAAGGCGCGCCCGGCTGATGGACGACCCCGACCCCAACCGCGCCGCACTTGGAATTTACGCATACCTCGACGATCTCCGCGCGTTCGGCGGGGAAATTTCGCAGGCAGCGGAAGCAATCGCGCTCAAAGCAAAATTCAGCCGGCATGCCATTCGCCCGGAAGAGCTCGCGCAACTGCGCGGAGAACGCCAGGCGGAACGCGCCAAAGCCGCGAACCGCCTAACGTGCGGCAAAAGGTTCCGGTTTTGGCTGAGCGGCCTGTAAACTTAACTAAAAATATGCTTGACTTGGAGTGGGCTTCAGGTGTTACAATGAGCCTATCGGAGGCGGATGATTATGACGATTGCAGAAGTAAGTAAAAAATATGGGCTCTCGGCGGACACGCTGCGCTACTATGAGCGTATCGGGCTGATTCCCGGCGTACGGCGTAAGGAAAACGGCATACGGGACTATTCTGAGTCGGACTGTAACTGGGTCGAATTTATCAAGTGCATGCGCGCCGCTGGGATACAGGTGGAAGCGCTGATCGAGTACGTGGCCCTGTTCCAGCAGGGCGACGATACGCAGGAGGCACGCAAACAAATTTTGCTGGAGCAGCGCGAACAGCTCCTTGCCCGCATGGAAGACATGCAGCGGACGCTCGCTCGCCTCGACAAAAAAATCGCCCATTACGATGAATGCTTGCGTTTCACGGAAAAAAAACTGCGGAAACACAACCCATCTCAATAAAAAAACGGCAACCGGAGTTGCCGTTTTTTTATTCGCAACCGCGCAACTCTAGGCTGCGGTTCAAAGCTTATTTTGCTTAACCGCCTCGATCAGCCCGCCCGATGCGATGATATCCTGGATAAATTCCGGGAAGGGCTGTGCCTTGAAGCTTTTCCCGCTTGTGAGGTCCCGGATCTCGCCCGTGGAAAAATCGACTTCCACTTCATCGCCGTCCGAAATCGCTTCCGCCGCTTCCGCACATTCGAGGATGGGCAGACCGATATTGATGGCGTTGCGGTAAAAAATACGTGCAAAGCTCGCCGCGATCACGCAGCTGATGCCCGATTCCTTGATCGCAATGGGCGCGTGTTCGCGCGAAGAGCCGCAGCCAAAATTTTTTACGCCTACCATAATGTCTCCCTGTTTCACCCTGTTCACAAATTCTGTGTCAATATCCTCCATGCAGTGGGCCGCGAGCTCCTTTGAATCCGATGTGTTGAGGTAGCGCGCGGGGATGATAACGTCCGTATCGATATTGTCCCCATATTTAAAAACCCTGCCTTTTGCTTTCATTCGTATTCCCTCCTCAAATATCCGCAGGCGAAGCAACCTTGCCTGCAATCGCACTGGCCGCCGCTACTTCCGGGCTCGCCAGGTATACTTCCGATTTCACATGGCCCATCCGTCCCACAAAGTTCCTGTTCGTGGTCGCAACGGCGCGTTCACCCTCCGCGAGGATGCCGCAGTGCCCGCCGAGGCACGGCCCGCATGTGGGAGTGGAAACAGCGCAGCCCGCTTCGATAAATATCTTCAGGAGGCCCTCCTCCATCGCCTGCAGGTAAATCGCCTGGGTCGCGGGGAAAATGATCGCGCGGACGTTCGGCGCCACCTGGCGTCCCACCATGATCTCCGCCGCCGCACGCAGGTCGCTGATCCTCCCGTTCGTGCACGAACCGATTACCACCTGGTCGATCTTCACGTCGCCCACCTCGTCGATGGTCTTGGTGTTTTCCGGCAGGTGCGGGAAGGAAACCGTGGATTTAATTTCACTGAGGTCGATGTCAATCACACGCTCATAGACCGCGTCCGGGTCGGGCGCATATACTTTGAATTCACGGTCCGCATGCGCGCGGATATATTCTATCGTCTGTTCGTCCACCTCAAAGATGCCATTCTTGCCGCCCGCTTCGATCGCCATGTTGGCAATGCACAGGCGGTCGTCCATCGTCAGGGACGCAAGGCCTTCTCCGCCGAATTCCATAGACTGGTAAAGCGCGCCGTCCACACCGATCATGCCAATGATGTGCAGGATCACGTCCTTGCCGCTGACATATTTCTTCAGTTCTCCCCGCAGGTTGAAGCGGATGGACCCCGGCACCTTCAGCCACACCTTGCCCGTCGCCATCCCGGCGGCCATATCCGTGGAGCCGACGCCCGTGGAAAACGCGCCCAGGGCGCCATAGGTACATGTATGCGAATCCGCGCCGATCACCGCGTCCCCCGCGACCACAAGGCCTTTTTCGGGCAGCAGCGCATGCTCAATGCCCATTTGTCCCACGTCGAAAAAATTCACGATGCCGTGCTTTTGCGCAAATTCGCGTACCAGCTTGCACTGCTCCGCCGCTTTGATATCCTTGTTCGGCGTAAAGTGGTCCATCACAAGGGCGATCTTATTTTTATCGAAGACCTCTTTTCCGGTCTTGCCCATTTCCCGGATGGCAACCGGCGACGTGATATCGTTCCCGAGAACCATATCGAGATTCACGGAAATGAGCTGCCCCGCGGCCACGCTCGGAAGTCCCGCATGCGCCGCCAGTATTTTTTGCGTCATTGTCATACCCATATCATATTCCTCGCACCTTTTTAGGTGCTCCGGAAAAGAGATGCCCCCCTTTTCCGACCTTTCCCTGTTTAATGTTATTTCGTTCGCAAACACGCGCTTACGAAATAGATATTCCCGACGAACACCGTCAGGTAAAGTTAACTTGTTAGTTGCTTTCGTCCAGAGTCAGCTTATACTCGATCGAATCCGTAAGCGCGAGAAAGCTCGCCTCGATGATGTCTGTCGACACCCCTACGGTGTTCCATGTATGTTTTCCGTCCGTCGATTCGATCAGGACGCGCACCTTGGCAGCCGTGGTGGCCGAGCTTTCAAGCACACGCACCTTATAGTCCGCGAGACGCATGGTCTCAAGTGCCGGATAAAAACCCTTGAGCGCGCCACGGAGCGCAAGGTCAAGCGCATGCACCGGGCCGTCGCCCTCCGCGCCGGTGATCCGCGACTGCCCGTCCACCTGCACCTTGATGATTGCGGAAGACGGATACTCCTGCTCCTGCAAAGGCTGTTCGCCGATGATTTTGAAATACTCGAGCTCAAAATACTTTTTGTGTTTTCCAAGCAGCCTGCGGATCACCAGCTCGAAGCTCTGCTCTGCCGCCTCGAATTGATAACCCTCGAATTCAAGCTGTTTGAGCTTGCCAACAAGCTCGGCCACCACGGGGTCTTTTACCGTGACCGACGGCTCCACCTTCTGTATCTTTTTAATCAGCGTCGCCTTGCCCGAAACCTCGCTCATCAGGAACCGGCGGCTGTTGCCCACCTTCTGTGGATCGACATGCTCGAAGCTCTCGCGTATTTTTTTCACGCCGTCAATGTGCATGCCGCCCTTGTGCGCAAACGCGCTCGACCCCACGTAGGGGGCCCCCGAGGGCAGCCAGATGTTGGAAATATCCGCGATCCGCCGCGCAGTCTCCGTGAGGCGCTTCAGGTTTTCCTCCCCCAGTACGTCATAGCCGCGCTTCAGCTCCAGGTCCGGGATGATCGTGGAAAGGTTTGCGTTCCCGCACCGTTCCCCGTATCCGATAAACGTTCCCTGCACCTGCGCTGCTCCCGCGTCCACCGCAAACATCGTCTGCGCGACCGCCATTCCCGTATCGTTATGGCAATGGATGCCCACCTGCACGTCCGGGAACCCTTTTACCACCTGTCCCGTTATTTCATAAATATCCGTGGGATAGGTGCCGCCGTTCGTATCGCACAGGCAAAGGACGTCCGCGCCGCCGGCCGCCGCCGCTTCGAGCGCTTCCATCGCATATCCGGGATTCGCTTTGTATCCGTCGAAAAAGTGTTCTGCATCGAACACCACATACTTACCGTTCCGCTTCATATAGGCAAGCGTGCTTTCGATCATCGCAAGGTTTTCCTCAGGCGTTGTATTGATTACCTTAAGGACGTGCAGGTCCCAGCATTTTCCAAAGATCGAAACCGCAGGCGTCCCCGCCTCCATCAGGCTTTTGACGTTCGAATCCTCTTCGGGCAGGATGTTCTTGCGCCGGGTGCTGCCAAAGGCGCACAGCTTCGCGTGCCTTTGCGTCTCGCTTTGCAGCCTGCGAAAAAATTCCAGGTCTTTTGGATTGGAAGCAGGATTCCCTGCTTCGATGAAATCGATCCCCAGCGCGTCGAGCGCCCGGACAATCTTGAGCTTATCCTCCACGGAGAAAGCGATGCCTTCTCCCTGCATACCGTCGCGCAGCGTGGAATCGAAGGTGTATATTTTTTTACTCATAAATTTTTTCCTTTTCAACGTGTCCGCATATTGGAAACGCCTGCTGATCGTGCACAGGATGGACGCGGTTTAAGGCAAGCCGCGCGGCTTGCCGGATACGCCGCATGGGAATCCCGGAGCCTGACGCAGGAATACGCCCATATTGTATGCGATCAGGCCCCTAAGAGTTTGTTTACCGCATTGATATACGCCAGCATGGACGCCTCAATAATATCGGTAGACAGGCCGCGGCCCGTAACAGTCCTGCTGCCCGACGATACCTTGACCACAACTTCGCCCAGCGCATCTTCGCCGTGCGATACCGCGTTGATCTTATAGTTGTTCAGGACGAGCGGCATCTGCACGATCTTCTCGATCGCCTGATAGGCCGCATCGATCGGGCCGTCGCCAAGCGCCACCTGTTCCTGCGAAGCGCCGCTCATATCCTCGAGCGTGATATTCGCCGTCGCCTGGATGGTATTGCCGCTGTTGACAACAAACTGCTTCAGGCGGAAATGCTCCACAACCTTCGCGGCCTTCTGGGCGACCAGCGCTTCCACGTCGTATTCCGTCACTTCTTTCTTCTTGTCGCACAGCTCTTTGAACTGCCCAAACGCCGTGTCCAGCTCTTCCGGCGTTAGGTTGTAACCCAGCTCTTTGAGGAAGTCATCGAACGCATGGCGGCCGGAATGTTTGCCCAGCACCATCTTATTCGTTGTCAGCCCGACCGACTCGGGCGTCATAATTTCATAGGTTTCGCGCTTCGCCAGTACACCGTGCTGGTGGATGCCGCTTTCATGTGCAAATGCGTTCGCGCCTACGATGGCTTTGTTCGGCGGAATGGATACGCCGATAATCTTCGAGAGCAGGCGGGACGTGCGGTACAGCTGTTTGGTGTTGATGTTCGTGTCCGCGTCGAGCAACGCCCGGCGCGTATGGATCGCCATGACGATTTCTTCGAGGGACGCGTTGCCCGCTCGTTCGCCGATACCGTTGACCGTGCATTCCACCTGCGTTGCGCCCGCAGAAACGGATGCCAGCGAATTTGCGACCGCCATGCCGAGGTCGTTGTGGCAGTGGACCGCCAGGTCGATCTCGTCGACGCCCTCCACGTTCTGCTTCATGTACGTAATCATGTCGTACATTTCCTGTGGCAGGACGTAGCCCACCGTATCGGGCAGGTTGATCGTTTTCGCACCCGCGCCGATCGCGGTTTTGACCGCCTTTGCCAGAAACGCCATGTCGCTTCTCGACGCGTCTTCCGCGGAAAATTCCACGTCCGGCACAAGGCTTCTCGCGTAACTCACGGATTCCCTGATATGCTCCAGTACCTGTTCCTCCGTCATCTTCAGTTTATACTGCATATGCAGCGGCGAGGTTGCCAGAAAGACGTGGATCCTCGGCGCCGCCGCCTGCGACAATGCCTCGTAAGAGGCGTCGATATCCTTTTTGACCGCACGGGAGAGAGAGGCGACGGTGCAGTCCTTGATGGTTTTTGCAATAGTTTGCACACTCTCGAAATCCCCGGGCGACGATACCGCGAATCCCGCTTCAATAATATCTACTTTCAGCAGCTCCAACTGTCTTGCGACTTCGATCTTCTCGGACAGGTTCATGCTGCATCCGGGGGATTGCTCTCCGTCGCGCAGCGTCGTATCAAAAATTTTAATGGTTTTCATATCTTATACTCCTTTTCGTCGCAACCGCCTTTCCTGCTCGCTTTGCCATGCGGCGGTTGCCGCTCTGGCGCCTTCGCTGTCCAACCGCGCTCCGTTTGCGCTTTCGGAAACCCAGGCGCCCTCTTCCCCACAAACCCGCTTCGCCTGCGGGCTTTCGCGGGGCTCCGCACTTACTTCAGTACTGCGCCAGTATCTGCGCTCTGTACCATTCTTGAATACCTCGCAAGCCATCCCGTCTTGATCTTCGGCGGCAAAAGCTGCGAGTTCGTAAGTCGTTTTTCAAGCTCAGCCTCATCCACTTTGAGGTTGATGGAGTATGCGTTGATATCGATCTCGATCACGTCGCCTTCCTGCACATAAGCAATTGGGCCGCCTGCCGCCGCTTCCGGCGACACATGTCCGACAGCCGCTCCGCGCGACGCACCGGAAAACCGTCCGTCCGTGATAAGCGCCACTTCCTTGTCGAGTCCCATTCCGGCAAGGCTTGCGGTCGGCGCCAGCATTTCGCGCATGCCCGGGCCGCCTTTAGGTCCTTCGTAGCGGATCACGACTACATCGCCTTTTTGAATCTTTCCGCCGAGGATCGCTTCGTTCGCTTCTTCCTCGCTGTTAAAGACCCGGGCCGTGCATGTGCTCTTCATCATTTCCGGGGCGACCGCCGCACGTTTCACCACACACCCGTTAGGTGCGAGGTTGCCGTATAAAATAGCGATGCCGCCGTTTTCCGAATAGGGATCGTCCACCGGCCGAATCACGTCGCCGGTCCGCTTCGCGTTTTCAATCCGCTCCATTACGGTGCCGTCCACGGTCCGGTTGTCCTCGACCAGCCCTTTTTTATGGATCTCCGCCATCACAGCCGGGATTCCGCCGCATTCGTTCAACTCCTCGATATAATGGCGGCCCGCCGGAGCCAGATGACAGAGATTCGGGGTCTTCTCGCTGATCTCGTTTACCTGGCGCAGGTCGATCCTGATTCCGCATTCATGCGCGATTGCCGGAAGGTGCAGCATGCTGTTTGTACTGCAGCCAAGCGCCATATCCATAGTAATCGCATTGCGGAACGCCCTTTCATTCATAATATCGCGCGGCCGCAGGTTTTGCTCGACGAGCTTCATAACCTGCATGCCCGTATGCTTCCCCAGCGCGGTCCGCGCGGACATCACCGCCGGGATCGTCCCATTCCCGGGAAGCGCCATGCCAAGCACCTCCGCGAGGCAGTTCATGGAATTTGCCGTATACATACCGGAGCAGCTGCCGCAGCTCGGGCACGCCTTTTGCTCAAAGGCCTCCAGCTCCTCGTCCGACATCGTCCCGTTCGCGTGCTGTCCGACCGCTTCAAACATGCTGGACAGGCTCGTCTTATGGCCGCCGAACCTGCCCGCGAGCATCGGCCCGCCCGAACAGACGATCGCCGGGATGTTCACCCGCGCCGCCGCCATCAGCATTCCGGGGACGATCTTATCGCAGTTGGGGACCATCACCGCGCCGTCAAACGCATGGGCGACGAGCAGAGTTTCCACACTGTCCGCGATCAGCTCACGCGAGGGCAGCGAGTAGTGCATCCCCATATGGTTCATCGCGATACCGTCGCATACGCCGATCGCCGGGACCTCGATTGGGGTCCCGCCTGCCATGCGGATACCGTCCTTAACCGCGCGGGCCACCGTATCCAGGTGCAGGTGTCCGGGGATTATTTCGCTCTGCGCGTTTACCACCGCGATCAGCGGCCGTTCCAGTTCTTCTTTTGTCAGCCCCAGCGCATACAGCAAGGACCGGTGCGGCGCTCGCTGCGCGCCTTTTTTGATGTTATCGCTATTCATACCTAATGCTCTCTTTCATTCGCTCCCGCAAGGGCACTTGCAGTTCCCCTTGCGGGAGTCCCTTGCCCAGGATCGTTTTGCCCGCGCAAACAGGCGCCAAGCCAAAAGCCGCCCGCCGCGAACAGGCCTTGGCTGTTTTTTATTTCTCCTTGTGCCAGCTCATCTTTCCCCGCAGCTCTTCACCTGTTTTTTCAAGCTGGGATTCGCGTTCAATGTTTCTCATCGCAATAAAATGCGGACGCTTCACCTGGTTTTCCAGCATCCAGTCACGCGCAAACGTGCCGTCCTGAATTTCGGAAAGGACCTGTTTCATTTCCTTGCGGGTATCTTCCGTAACGATCCGCTTGCCCGTCACATAATCGCCGTATTCCGCAGTGTCCGAAATGGAGTAGCGCATCCTCGAAAGCCCGCCTTCGTTAATCAGGTCGACGATCAGCTTCATTTCGTGGCAGCATTCAAAATATGCCATTTCCGGCGCATACCCCGCTTCAACCAACGTTTCAAATCCGGCCTTAATCAGCTCGGAAACGCCGCCGCACAAGACCGCCTGTTCACCAAAGAGGTCCGTTTCCGTTTCTTCGCGGAAACTTGTTTCAAAGATGCCCGCACGTCCGCCGCCGATCCCGCTCGCATACGCAAGTGCAAGGTCGCGCGCCTTGCCCGTTGCATCCTGATGGATCGCGATCAGGCAGGGAACGCCTTTCCCTTCCTGAAACTGGCTTCTTACCGTATGGCCGGGGCCCTTTGGCGCAACCATCCAGACGTCGACGTCCTTCGGAGGCACAATCTGTCCAAAATGAATATTGAATCCGTGTGCAAACACAAGGGATTTGCCTTCCGTCATATACGGCGCGATCCCCTCGTATATCTTGCCCTGTTTCTCATCCGGCACAAGGATCATCACGATGTCCGCCGCTTTCGCCGCTTCCTCCGAAGTCATGACTTTAAGACCGGCTTCTTCTGCGGATTTCCACGAACGGCTTCCTTCATACAGGCCGACAACTACATCTACGCCGCTGTCCTTCAGGTTCTGCGCGTGTGCGTGTCCCTGGCTGCCATATCCGATGATCGCAACGGTTTTGCCCTTCAGGAGAGAAAGATTGCAGTCCCTGTCATAATACATTTTCATTTTCATTTGATTGCCTCCAAAATTTATTTATTGCAGTTCCATGCCGGCAGCGCATGCGCCTTTTGCCGGAATCTGCTATACAACACTCATTATTTGCCCGCGCATCGCAGCAGGCCATCTGCTGCGGAAGATGCGGAGCTCCTTTCGGGAACGTCAGTCTTCATGGATGGATACCGCTCCCCGCTGCAGGGCGGTGATGCCCGTGCGTGAAAGCTCAATAATACCGTACTCATCCAGCAGCTTTAAAAGCGCGTCGTTCTTTTCCGGCGAACCCGCCATCTCGATAATCATAGTCTCCGCGCAGATATCCACAATCTTGGTGCGGAAGATGTCGCACAATTCAATGATGCTCGCGCGTTTTTTCGCGTTCGATTTCACCTTCACCAGCACCAGCTCCTTATAAACCGAGCTTTTGGACCGCAGTCCCGTAATTTTCACCACATCTACCAGCTTAGCCAATTGTTTCTGGATTTGTTCCAGGATGGCTTCGTCCCCGATCAGTTCGATTGTGATACGGGATATCTTGGGGTCGTGCGTCTCTCCGACGGAGAGAGACCGGATATTGTACCCCCTGCGGGAGAACAGACCAGTGACCTTCGATAGGACGCCGGATGTATTTCTGACCAATATGGACAATACGTATCTTCTAATCATTGTTTATCTCCTTCGTTCCTGCTTTCCTACTTTATTATATAGCGCCTGCGATTCAGGGTCCAATTACTTTTCCAGGTCGAGGATGATATCGTCGAGCGGCTTCCCTCCCGGCACCATAGGCAGCACGTTTTCATCCTCGTGTATATCACACTTCACGATCACCGGTCCCTTGTGGGAGAACGCCTTTTTAAAGGCGGCATGCAGGTCGCGTTCCTTGGAGATATCCACGCCGTATGCGCCGAACGCCTCCGCCAGTTTCACATAATCCGTCGGATTATTGAGCGTGGTTTGGGAATAGCGTTCCTCATAAAACAGCTTCTGCCACTGGCGTACCATGCCAAGCACGTTATTGTTCAAGACCAGCACCATAATGGGAAGCCGGTGTTTTACCGCGGTTACGATCTCCTGCAGGTTCATATGGAAGCTGCCGTCCCCCGCGATATTCACGACCTGTTTGCCCGTGCCCACGGCTGCGCCGATCGCTGCGCCCATGCCGAAGCCCATTGTGCCAAGACCGCCCGAGGAAATGAATTGTCGGGGCTGGTCAATGCGCAGAAACTGGGCCGACCACATCTGATGCTGCCCCACCTCGGTAGTGAACACGGTGTCCTCCGGCGCTTCGTCCTGCATGGCTTGCAAGACCTTTTTGGGAAAACGCGCGTTTCTCGTCGCGCGGTCAAGCGGATAACTGCGTTTCCAATGCCGCACCTGCTCCATCCATGCGTCGTTTTCCTTCTTTTCCACACCGGGCAGCAGGGCTTTTAAAGCATCTTTTGCATTGCCCATCACTTCATAGTCCGCATTGATATTTTTATTGATCTCGGCAGGATCCACATCGATATGCAGGATCCTGGCCTGTTTGGCAAACTTTGTCCGGTCCGAAGTTACCCGTTCGGAAAAGCGCGCGCCGATTGCGACCAGCAGATCGCAGTGGCTGGCACACAGCGCGGATGTTTTTGTCCCGTGCATACCGATCATTCCCGTATATTGCTCGTCCTCCGCCGGAAACGCCCCCAGCCCCATCAGCGTCATCGTCACAGGAGCGTTCAGCTTCTTCGCCAGCTCATTCAGTTCCTTCTCCGCCCCGGCCGCAATCACGCCGCCGCCCGCAAAGATAAAAGGCTTCTCACTTTCATTGATGGCGCGCACCGCCTCGGCAATATCGTCTTTTTCAAACGCATTCTGGTGCCCGATCTCTTTCGGCTTCCTGGGTTCGTATTCCCCCTCCATCATCGTAATGTCTTTGGGAACGTCCACGAGCACCGGGCCGGGCCGCCCGCTCTGCGCGATATAGAAAGCTTCACGGACCGCATCCGCCAGCTCGGAGATTTCTTTTACGATCACATTGTGCTTCGTGATTGGGATCGTTACACCCGTGATGTCGATCTCCTGAAAGCTGTCTTTACCGAGATTCTTTTTCTCTACGTTGCCGGTGATGGCCACCATGGGGATAGAATCCATGTAGGCCGTTGCGATCCCTGTTACAAGGTTCGTCGCCCCCGGGCCGCTCGTCGCGAATACAACGCCCGGTTTTCCCGTGGCCCGTGCATAGCCGTCCGCGGCATGCGCCGCATGCTGCTCGTGGCAGGTCAGGATGTGATTGATTTCGGGATAATCATAGAGCGCGTTGTAAAGCGCGATGACGGTCCCGCCCGGGAATCCGAATACGGTATCGACATCCTGCTCCTTCAAACACTCCATGATGATTTGTGCTCCTGTTAATTTCACTGTGCTTTCCCTCTTTCTTTCAGACTTTTCTTCCCTTGTAACAAAAAGGGCCTGCGCTTATCGCGCAGGCCCTTGAATTACTCCCTAATCCGTAGTCCCTATCGTGCCCCTCCGGCACAACCGCAATAAGCCTTATTCGCTCTGCCAATAATGACGAGGCTAATAAGGTTAATAAGGACTACGATGAAGTTGTGAGAAGACGTTTGATTCATTTTCTCTGCTTCCTTCACTTTACTGGTACTTATGATAAAGCGATTCCTCTCCATTGTCAACATTTTTTTGAGATTTCAAACAAAATAATTGCAAAACATGTGCATTTATATTAGAATAAAATGCATGATGCACCTATAGCTCAGTAGGATAGAGCGTCCGCCTCCTAAGCGGAAGGCCACAGGTTCGAATCCTGTTAGGTGCGCCACTAAAGTGGACAATTCTGCATAAAGAATTGTCCACTTTATATGTCATAATACGATAAAGGCAGACAAAGTTTAAATAAGAAATGTACATCTTTTTCACAGCGGGTAGTATATAATGATTTGTTTTTCACTCTTGGCATATAGAGAATGCTATTGTATTATGATATAATTCTAACCGTGATACACTATAGCTACGAGATAAGAGAGGTTTGTTCGGCTGACTGCTAATTATAGTAATGTGCTTAAGTATTGCATTGCTTAATGTAGGCGTTGTTTTAAATGTAATATTGCAGATATTAGCGATGATTAATTGCCAAATTTATGCTTAAGAAGATATATATTAGGAAAGTTTATAGTTCGGTAATTACAATGCCATTGCTTATAATAGATTTTGACGATCAAAGATAAAATTAATGGATTATCATCCTTTCGATCAAACGTGAAGATCACGTTGCTCCGATCTATCTGTTGTTCCCTCCGGCCCCTGTATTTCCGGCCGCGCAAATTTCCTTCCCAGCGTTTCTCCCTTGCCTTTGCCAGCGCGTGCACGGGGAATACGGCAGGAGGCCTCCGTATTCCCGCACGCTTTCAGACGTTCCGGAAACCCGATCTATATTTTTTCATACAAACGGATTTTCCCGCGGATAAAGCATAGATTTAGGCTGGTTGAACGCAATGTCTTCCACACCCAGATAATCGAAAACGGTAAAGAGCGCTTTTCCCGCGTGCCCGAAGGCAAGCGCGCCATGATGCGGATAATGTTTTCCAACCAGTATGTGGCGGTAGAAACGCTCCATTTCCGGGACTGCAATCACACCGATCCCGCCAAAGGAATGCGTAGACACGGGCAGTACCTCGCCCTGCGCAACATAAGCCGCGAGGGAGGAATCCGCATGCGCATGCACCCGGAACAGCGTAACCGGACCTGGCAGAATATCTCCCTCCATCGTACCCCGGGTGAAATCCGGTGTCCCGCCCTGTTCGTGCAAGCGGTTCTGGATCAGCTGGTAGCTCAGTTTCCCCTCCGAAAGCTTGCAGCTCGGGGTATTGCCGCAGTGGAAGCCCATAAATGTCTCGCGCAGGCGGTAGCCAAAGCGTCCCCTGACCGCTTCATCGTAAAGGTCCTGCGGAACGGTGTTGTTGATATCAAGAAGCGTGACTGCGTCGTTCGTTACGCAGGTTCCGATATATTCGCTGACCGCCCCATAGATATCTACCTCGCATCCGACGGGATAGCCCTTTGCGGTGAGTCTGCTGTTCACATAACAGGGTACGAATCCAAATTCCTTTAGGAACGAGGGCCAGCACTTGTTGGCAAAGGCAACATAATCCCGCGCTCCGCGGTTTTCTTCCGCCCAGTCGAGGAGCGTGAGCTCGAACTGCGCCATACGCGGCAGCAAATCCGGGTAGGGCGCGCCGCCCAGCTCTTCCTTCATCTCTTCCACGATCCCGCCGACCCGTCCGTCATTTTCGTGGGCGCGAAAGGCTGCCAGGAGGTCGAGCTCTGAATTTTCCTGTATTTCGATCCCCAGATTGTACAATCCCCTAATGGGCGCGTTACAAGCAAAAAAATCCTGCGGGCGCGGGCCGAAGGCGATCACCTTGAGCGACCTTACCCCCAGCAGGGCGCGGGCCACCGGAAGGAATTCTTCTATTTGCCCTGCGGTCTCTTCCGCCGTTTCCACGGGCGACTCCGGGATCACCGCGCGCAGCCCGCGCAGGGCCAGGTTATAAGAACAATTGAGCATCCCACAATATGCGTCGCCGCGGCCGCCGATCAGGTCTTTCCCCGTTTCTTCCGCTGCGGCAGCATATAGTACAGGCCCCGGGAACCGCTCCGCAAGCAGTGTTTCCGGTGTCTCCGGGCCAAAATTCCCCAAAAATACAACCAGCGCATTGCATCCTTCCCGCCGCACCTCATCGATGGCTTTTTGCACATCCCGCTCGTTTTCCACCAGCGTTTGGGCTTCATAGAGCCCGATCCCCTTTTGCCCGCAGGCTTCCGCTACCGCCTTACGGCGGCGTTCCGAAAGGCTTGCAACAAAACAGTCCCTGCTTACGGCTATGATCCCCAGCCGTACTTCCGGTATATTTTTCATATCATTACCCCTTTAAAGCGCATGTGAAAGCGCATACCACGCCGCGCCCCGGATGCCCGCATCCGCTGCCGCGGCCCGTTCAATCACCATGTTTTCCGCAGGATACGGCTTTTTCACATGCTCGTAGATTTTTCCCGTCAGCTCTTTGTACGGGAAATGATCCATTTCAAGTATGCCGCCCCCAAGGATCACAAGCGTCGGATCGAAAATCGCGACTTCAGCCG
The DNA here is from genome assembly GCF_003628755.1 of Christensenella minuta. NCBI lineage: Bacteria > Bacillati > Bacillota > Clostridia > Christensenellales > Christensenellaceae > Christensenella > Christensenella minuta. Next base: position 1,807,609 of record NZ_CP029256.1, read on the forward strand.
CCACGGGGATGGCGCAGGCCTCTACGAATGCCGCCAGCTCGCGGGCGCCTTTATGCACCCGGAAAAGATCGGCAAGGGCGCAGTCCGCGAAGCGCTCCTTCCACAGGGAGACAAGGTACGCTCCCGACGCATAGCATTCGATGCAGCCTTTCTTGCCGCAGCCGCAGGTCCGCATTCCCCCGAGCACCGGGATGTGCCCCGCGTCGCAGCCGCTTCCATGCGCGCCGCGCAGCAGGCTGCCGCGGTAATACACGCTGTTCCCAACGCCCGTTCCAAAATAGAACGCCGTCACAATATCCTGCGGTCCCGTATGCCGTTCCATGATCTCCGCCTGGAGCAGCATATCCGTATCCTTTGCAATGGCAACGGGCAATCCCAGTCCTTCCAGCCTGCTTACCACATCGATGCCGTCAAAGCCCTCGTCCGTGTTCTTCAGGTTCGGACAGGGAAATACCCTTTTCCCGTCCGCGCAGACCGGCGCGGGAAAACCGATGCCAATAGCCCGCGCATCCCGCACCTCGTTCGCATCCATAAACGCACGTATCTCCCCGGCCAGCAGGTCCGCCGCTTTCCCGCCTTCGCCCAGAGCCTTGCTCGGCTTCTTGTCCGAACAAAGCACGGCGCCGTCTTCGCGCACCCATCCGATCCGGAAGTTGGTGCCGCCAATATCGATCCCAATTGCGCTTCTCATCCTTCTATTTGTGCTCCAGCACATCTTTCACAGCCGCAATGACGCCCGCCGCGTTCAGACGGAAGCGTTCCCGCAGGTAATCCATCGGGCCGACCTCGCTGAATTCGTCGCGCACGGCCAGCTTGCGCATTACGGCAGGCTCCTCTTCCGCAAGCACGGACGCCACCGCGTCCCCAAGGCCGCCGTTTATATTATGGTTTTCCGCCGTTACGACCGCTCCTGTTTTTTGAGCGTACTCCACAATCAGCTCCCGGTCGATCGGTTTGATGGTGAACATATCGATCACCGCCGCGGAAATCCCTTCTTTCTCCAGCTTTTCCGCCGCAACGAGCGCCTCGCTTACCATGATCCCGCAGGCAATGACCGTCACGTCGCCGCCATCCTTCAATACAACGCCCTTCCCCGGCTCGAATTCGCTGGAATCACCATACACCTTCACGGCCGGCGCGCGGTCAGCGCGGAAATAGATGATCCTGTTTTCGTCCCTGGTGGCGCGCATCAGGTTTTTGAACATCGCGCTGTCCGTGACTTCAAACAGGCAGATGTCCGGGATCGTCCGCATCATGGCGATATCTTCAAACGCAGTATGTGTTCCGCCGTTAAATTTCGCGCAGATTCCCGGATCGCTCCCATAAAGGCGGATCGGATTTCTTCCGTAAGCCGAAGAAATGAAAATCTGGTCAAAGACCCGCCGTGTAATGAACGGCGCAAACGTATGCGCATATACCTTTTTCCCCACGCGCGCCATGCCCGCCGCCATCCCGATCATATTCCCCTCCTGGATGCCCACGTTAAGCACCCGCCCCGGGAACCGTTCCTGTATCCGGTCGATCTTGATCGCCTTCATCAGGTCCGCGTCAAGAGACACCACATCCCCGTCGCTCTCCATCAATTCCGCAACGGTATCCGTATAGGCCGAGCTCAGCGGCGCGGCTTCCGTCTCGTTATGAAATGCAAATTCAATTTTCATACCGCTTCTCCTATTCATATTGTTTCATTTGCTCCTCGAGCTCCGCCATGCAGCGCCGCGCAAGGTCTTCCGGCATATCCATATGGTGGCTCAGGCAGCCGAGCGCCGCGATTTCGCTGCATCCATATCCCTTTACGGTGTCGAGCAATATCGCGCTCGGGCGGCCCGCTTCCTTCTTTGCAAGCTCCACCGCCGCAAAAATCGACGCCGGATCGTTCCCGTTCACCTGCTGCGTATGCCAGCCGAAGGAACGGAGCTTCATGAACAGGCTTTCGAGCGGCATGACCTCCTCTACCGCGCCGTCCAGCTGAATCTTATTGTAATCTACAAAGCAGATAAGGTTATCGAGCCCGAATTTCGGCGCGGCAAGCGCAGCCTCCCAAATTTGCCCTTCCTGGCATTCCCCGTCCCCCAGGATTGCATAGACCGTATTTGACAGGCTGTCGAGCTTAAGCCCGTACGCCATACCCGCCGCAAGGGATAGGCCCTGGCCGAGCGACCCTGTCGTGCAGTCGATCCCCGGCGTCTTATTCCCATCGCAGTGGCTCGGGAGGCGCGTCCCGCCCCGGTTGAGCGTATCCAGCCATTCCATCGGAAAAAAGCCCTTAAGGGCCAGCGCTGCGTAAAGCGCCGGGCCCGCATGCCCCTTGGAGACCACCAGCCTGTCCCGCTCCTTTTTCTGCGGATCCTTAGGGTCCACATCCATGATTCCCCCGTAAAGGGAAGCGATCACATCCGCCACAGAAAGGCAGCCGCCCGCGTGCCCAAAGCCCAGCTTTGACAGTTGGCGGATTATCTGCATGCGGATTTCTACCGCAAATTTTTCCGTTTCCCTTATTACCTCATTTTCCATAATTACTCTCCTATCGCCTTCTATAACACTTCCGTCAGTTCCAGGTGCTCATTGTCCGGTCCGCGGAATAAAATCCATTTCGATCCATTCGGGAAAACATCCGCATTGCAGACGGCCTCTTCTGTCTCAAACGTAATACCACGCGCGGCCAGCGTCTTTTTTACCGCTTCGATGTCTTCCGCCTTCATTGCGATATGGTCAACCAACCCATCCGTCCGTTTTTGCGGTTTTTCAAGCCGTACGAGCTCAAGCGTAAGACCGCCGTTCTGCACGAAAGCGACGGCCGTAGTCGTTCCGTCCGCTTCCTTCACCCGGCATTCCCATACCGTTTTGAAATCGAGCGCCTTCTCATAAAACTCCTTTGATCTTTGCAGGTCGGATACGAATACGCCAATGTGCGCAAGCCCTTCCAATTTCGCCATGTTTTTTCCCTCCGTTTCGTCCGCCGCATTCAGCGGTCCAGCTTTCCTTCTTTCCATTCCATCAGGAAACGTTCCATTTCCTCCGCAGTACCTGTGCGTCCGTTCCGTACATAGAAGCCGGATGTCGCCGTTCCGAGCATCAGCGAAAGCGCAGGCTCGAAGCCGCACAGGTATCCATAGGCAAATCCTGCGTTGAAATTGTCCCCCGCGCCTGTGCTGAGGACGGGATGCGCGCAGAACGGTCCGTTCACCTCGTAATAATTCCCGCCCGTCATACACGCCGCTTTTTTGACCGGATGCACGACCAGGCAGTCGATCTTAATCTGCCCCGCGACAAACCGTGTAAGCTCTTCCAGCGGATATTCGCGGTAATCTGTGATCTTCCTGCCGAATAGCTCCGCAAATTCGCATGCTTCTTTTTTGTTAAGCCCAAGGGCCGTTTTGAGTCCCGCCTCCTCGAAGCGCTCCATCAAACGGACCGCGCCGAGGATTTCTTCCCCGCCGCGCTTTTCCGGGTCGGCAAAGTCGATAAACAGCGTTTTCCCCACCCTGTTTTCCACATGGGGGAGGACCTCCGTCAGCAGGCCTTCCCATATTTCGCTCATGCGCATAATCATCGACCAGTTGCTGAAGCTCAGAAGCTCGGCTTCGCGCACCAGCCGGATCAATTCTTCCAGGCCCGCCGCGCGTTTTACATCGTCCCAGCTCATAAGGTTCAAGGGTATGAGCTTGCAGCGGATGATCTTCCCGTCTTCAAATTCCACCGCATCCGTCCGCCCGGGGTCTGCCACGCCGATAATGCGCGAACCGTCCGCAAGCGGTTCATAGACCGGATCAAGCGGCCCGGTCCCAACCGTTCCGATATAGGTGAGTCCAATCCCATAGTTTTTGAGCCCGATCGACATATTCGGCCCGTTTCCGCCAAGCTTTTTCGCAACCGTCACGATCTCCATGCTGGTGCTGAGTCCCGCGCCGTTGCGGACCATCGCCGCATAATCCTCTATGGTACGTACGCGCGCATAGTGTCCGGGATCCATGCGTTTATCCACCACATGAACCACTTCGTCGATAAATCCATCGAATCCAATCACAGCAGGGCGGCGTTTTTTGACCGCATTTTTCAGTTTTTCTGCCAGTTTTTCCTGCATATTGGCTCCTTTCCCGTTCTCAAAAGAAACGCGCGGAGTTCACAAAGGCGCGTTTCCCGCCGCCCGTACAGCGGTGCTTGTCACCGTTTTCCCGCAGAGCCGAACAAAATTATTTTTTTCTCCGCTTCCGCGCAGACCGCCTCCGCCACTTTTGCACACAGGTCAAGGTAGCCGAGGTATTGGCCTTCCTCTTCCATACAGTTCTCCCGCAGACATTTTTTTGCCGCAATATTGAGGTCCGTAAAAATATTTGTTTTTGTGATCCCGTTTTGGACTGCGTCCCTGAAATCCTTGTCCGAAAGGCCGCTGCCTCCGTGCATCACAAGGGGGACCGGCACCTCCCGCCGCAGTTCTTCCAGCCGTTCGATGTTCAGCCTGGGTTCCTTCCGGTAGACCCCGTGCACCGTTCCAATGGCTACCGCAAGCGCGTCCGCCCCAGTCTCACGAATGAATTCCACAGCTTCACGCACGTCCGTATATTCGTCCGCGCTCTCCGCGTAACCGTTTTCATAGCCTTCCAGTCCGGCAACGTGCCCGAGCTCCGATTCGACCGTTACATTTTTCGGCGCGCACAGCCCGACCACTTCCTTCGTGCGCCGCACATTTTCCCCGAACGCCTGGTCTGAAGCATCGATCATGACCGAAGTAAAACCCGCGTTTACCGCACGTTTGATATAGCCAAACGATTTGGAATGGTCGAGATGGACGGCGACGGGTACATGCGCCGCCTTTGCCGCCGCGATCATAGCCGGGGCAAATTCTTCGATCTTCACCAGCTTCTCAAACACCTCAGCAAAGGCGAGAATGATGGGAGAATCTTGCTTCTCTCCCGCCATGACCGCGCCGCGCAGCATCTCGATATTAAACACATTGAAATGTCCGACCGCATATCTGCCTTTCCGCGCATGTTCCAGCATTTCCTTCATATTTACAAGCGACATCCTGTTTCCTCCGCTGCTTTAGTCCGCGATTTTCACGACCGCCTTGACGATATTTGCCTTGTTTTCCACGCTTTGGTCCATCGCGTTCTGGATATCGCTGAACGGGAAAATATCCGTCACGATGTTCCTCAGGTCGACCTTGCCCGACGCAACCGCTTCGATCGCCATCGGATAGATGTTGCGGTAGCGGAAGATCGTCTTGAAGGTCAGTTCCTTATCGAGAGCAAGGTTCATGGGGATGTCCGCATTATCTTTCAGGGAATAACCCACAAAAACGACTGTGCCTCCTTTTTTCGCCCCTTTAATTGCCTGCTGCATGGTGATCTCGCTGCCGGCGGTCTCAATGACGAGGTCGCATCCTCTTCCCTCCGTCAGGTCCATAATTTCTTTTACTACGTCCTGCCGCGCGCCGTTGACCACGCCCGTTGCGCCGAGTTCGACCGCTTTCTCCAGCCGCTTCGGCATGATATCCACTACATAGACCTTTGAAACGCCCTTGGCCCTCAGCGCCATCATGGACACCAGGCCGATGCAGCCCGCGCCCATTACAACAGCCGTCTGACCAAGCTCGGCGCCGCCCTGGTTTGCGGCATGGAAGCCGACTGCCAGCGGCTCGATCAGCGCGCCCTCGAGGGTGCTCACATTATCCGGAAGCTTGAAGCATAGGTCTGCCTCGTGCGCCACATATTCCTGGAACACGCCGTCCACAGGCGGCGTCGCAAAGAAGATCACGTCCGGGCAGAGGTTATAGCGCCCGCTTTTACAGAATTCGCAGTGCCCGCACGTCTTGCCCGGTTCCAGCGCGACGCGGTCTCCCACTTTGAGGTGCTTTACATCCTTGCCGACTTCCACCACCGTGCCGCCGGGCTCGTGCCCCAGGACAAAAGGCGGCTCCACCACATGGCCGCCGATGGCGCCCGCTTCATAAAAATGGAGGTCTGAACCGCAGATTCCCACATATTCCAGCTTCACCAATACTTCATCGTCCTTCGGCTGCGGGATCGGCCGCTCCGTATAACCCATTTTTCCTACGCCGTTCATAACGGCGACTTTCATTGTTCCCTTCAATATCCCTGTCTCCTCTCATTGCTTGGACCGCTGCGCAAAGGCGGCTATACAACAGCCGCCTTTCGCACGCGATCCCAAGCTTTCCAATCACCCACGCACATCATCTTTCAGTTGGGCCGTGCCGCCATTCCCGCGGCACGGCCGGATGTTCCGGTTGCAGATGTTTTTCAAATGGTCAGGCAGCAGCGTCCTGATGCTGTTTTACTTCGCCTTCCGTAAGCTGTCCGTTGTCAATATAAATCTTGATGTATTCATCCACGTTGCCCGAATCCACGAGGATCGCTTCGATTGCATAATCTTCCTGCTCGGTTTCCCCCGTAAGGAGCTCGTAAGCCAGTTTCGTATTCAGTTCGCCGAGTTCGATCGCGTTCTGCAGGCAGGTTGCCGTCTGCAGGCCGTCGATTACGTTGAGCATTCCGCCAGCCGTGCCGTCTACGCCATACACGAGAGTGTTTTCAAACGCCGGATTGTCTTTTGCCATGTTGATGAAGCCCTGTGCCAGCGCGTCGGATGTGGTCAGCGTGCAATCCCAGGTGCCGTAAGACTGCGCCCAGTCTTCGAATACCGCCATTGCGTCCGCTTCGCTGCCCTGCTCGATAATCTGGTCGCCCAGCACTTCGATATCGGGGCGCTTTGCAAGCAGTTCCTCCTGGAACGCCTTATAACGGGTCGTCGTGTGCAGGTTGCCCGGCAGGCAGTTCAGAATAACGATTTTTCCGTTTTCCGGAATCTTTTCCGCCGCATCTCTTGCGAGGACCGCACCCTGTTCGTACGGATCCGCGTCGACGCTGGAAGCGCCTTCGAGATCCGGAATCTTTGCGTTCGTGGTGATTACCTTGATGCCTGCTTCCACCAGTTTTTCCGCATACGGCCGCTGAAGCTCACCGTCGTTCGGCTGGATAATCACGCAGTCGTACCCCTGGGTGATGCAATTTTCAAGCAGGGAATTCTCTTTTTCCGGGTCGCCCTGGGAATCGAGAACATCGAGCGTGTAGGTGTCGGAATATTCTTCTGCCGCTTTCTGCATCTCGGATGCGAGCCAGGAAGCGAATACGTCGGAAAGGGTACGGGCCACATAGGCGACCTTGTATTTTCCACCCTCGCCGTCATTGCCGCTGTCTGCGGCTGCGGACGATTCGGCGGGAGCCGCGGACGCCTGCGTGTCCGTTCCGGCGTCCGAAGAAGCCGCCGGCTGTTCGGTGCCTGCGCAGCCCGTAAGGGCAACTGCCGCAAGCATCACGCTTACCAGGATAATGCTGACTAATTTTTTCATACTTTCCTCCTCATAATTTTATATTTCATTTTTTCTTCCGCTGCGTAGGTATCGGAACCGGAAGAAAACTTTATTTATTTGATTTGCTGGTTTGCCGGTCCTTGGAGTAGATGTCGATGATGACGGCAAACGCGATGATCGCGCCGCGCACGATCTGCTGGATATACGAGTCGACGGACATCAGGTTCATGATATTGCCGAGGAAGCCGACGATCAGCGCGCCGAGGAGCGTCCCGACCGGGTTGCCTACGCCGCCTGTAAAACTTGTGCCGCCGATGATCGTCGCAGTAAGGGCGTCGAATTCATAATCTTTCGCGCCGTTCGGCAGGCCGCCGTTGACGCGGGACATGAACACCAGCGCCGCGACGCCGACGAGCACGCCGTTGACCAGGTAGGATTTCATTTTGACGGCGTTCACCTTGATGCCCGAGGCGTTTGCCGCTTCCTCGTTTCCGCCGACTGCGTAGGTGGAGCGCCCGAAGCGCGTATAGCGCATAATATAAATCATGATCGCCAGCGCGATAAGCATGATGACGACGGGGATCGGGATCGGTCCGAAGGAGCCCTGGCCGACCACGTTATAGTCGCCGATCTCATAGACGTTTTGCCCGCCCGTGATATAGAGTGCCGCGCCGCGCGCAATCGCCTGCGTCGCAAGGGTCGCAATGAAGGGCGGCGTTTTGAATTTCGTTACCATCAGTCCGTTGAGCGCGTTGATCGCGAGTGCTACGCCGATCGCTACTGCAAAACCTACGAACAGGTTGGGGACCGCTTTATACGCAAGGACCGATACCACGCCGGCAAACGCGACCACAGAGCCGCAGGATAAGTCGAGCAATCCGGCGATAATCAAAATCATTTCGCCGAGGGCCAGCATAATGACGACCGACTGCTGGCGGAATACGTTGATTAGGTTGGTCGACGTTAGAAAGTTTTCGTTGGCAAACGTACATACGACCATAAATATAATCAGGATAAAAATGAGGCTATATTTGCTAAAGAAATTTTTCTTTCCTTGATTGAGTGTAATTTGTTTTTCCATTGCTTTGCTCCTACTCCTTCTATTGCACAGATTTTACAGCCAGCTGCATAACAGCCTCCTGCGAAAGTTCATCCTTTTCAAGCATGCCCGTCATATAGCCTTCGTGCATGACGTAAACGCGGTCGCACATTCCAATGAGCTCCGGGAGCTCGGACGAGACCATGATGATGCTTTTTCCCTGCTTTACAAGTTCCATCATCAGCTGGTAGATTTCGCTCTTGGCTCCGACATCGATGCCGCGCGTAGGCTCGTCGAGGATCAGGATGTCGGGCTCCCGCACCATCCATTTCGCGAGGATGACCTTTTGCTGGTTTCCGCCGGAAAGCGAGAATACCTTGGTGTCGAGCGCGGGCGTTTTTACCCGCATTTTTTCGCACATGGAACGCACCGCGTCGAATTCTTCCTTTTTATACCACCGGCCTTTGCGGATGAATTTATCGAGAGCCGCAAGCGCGATATTTTCTTCTACGCTCAGCAACGGGACGATGCCGTACCTGCGGCGGTCTTCGGACAACATGGCGATGCCGCTGCGCACCGCGTCCTGTACGCTCCTGATTCTGACCTCCTGCCCCTTCACGAAGATCGACCCGCCGTCGTAGCGGTCGAGGCCAAAGAGAGCGCGCATGACCTCCGTCCGTCCCGCGCCCATCAGGCCGGCGAACCCGACTATTTCCCCTTTTTTCACATGAAAATCCATATTGTGAAAAATTCCTTCGCTGGTAAGGTCCTCCACGCGGAGCATTTCATCCGTGACCGCGACCTCTTCCTTGGGATACTGGTTTTCAATCTTGCGCCCCACCATCAGTTCGATGACCGTTTTTTCGTCGATGCCGGACGCTTCATGCGTTTCGATCACATTGCCATCCCGCAGGATGGTGATATCGTCCGCGATTTTAAAAATCTCATCCATTTTGTGCGAGATATAGACGATGCTCGCGCCGCGCTGTTTGAGCTGCTCGATCTTTTCAAACAGCCGCTCCACCTCTTTGGAGGTGATCGCCGAGGTCGGCTCGTCCATGATGATGATGTCTGCGTTGAAGGAAACCGCTTTGAGGATTTCGATCATCTGGATGTCCGAAACGTTAAGGCTGCGCAGCTTGGTATCCGGCGCATAGGGGAGCCCCTCCTGCTCTAAAAGCTCCGTGGTTTTTTTGCGGACCGCCTTCCAGTCGATCACGCCCTTGCCTTTCATAGGCCAATGCCCGAGGCAAATGTTTTCTTCGAGCGTAAGATCCGGCACGAAAGACAGCTCCTGGTAGATCATCGCGATCCCCAAGTTCCGCGCATGCAGCGGATCGCGGATTTTGACCTTTCGGCCGTCCACGAAAATATCGCCTTCGTCTTCCTTGTAAATCCCGTTGATGATTTTCATCAGGGTGGATTTCCCCGCCCCGTTTTCTCCGCATAATACATGGGTCGTACCGCGGCGGAGCTGGAAGCTCACGTTGTTCAGAGCCTTTACCCCGGGAAATGATTTTGAAATGTGTTTCAGTTCCAACTTAATTGCTGTAGTTTCAGCCATAATTCCCTCCCCCTTGTTAAAATTGAAATTAAATACATGTATAGGCGCCGTCCACGACCACGTCGCTGCCCGACGTGTACCCGGCCGCTCCGCTCGCCAGATAGAGGACCGCCGGCATCAGTTCCTCGGGATCGCCCATACGGTGCATGGGAATCAGCGGCATCCATGCGTCCCGCAGTTCCTTTGGCGTATCAGCCGACATTGGCGTTGCAATATAGCCCGGACTCAAGCTGTTTACGCGGATGCCCGTCCCGGCAAATTCTGCCGCGAGAGAACGCGTCATATGGATTACGCCTGCCTTTGAGGCATTGTAGGAGACCTGCCACTGGGGCACGTTTGCGATGCTGCCGGACATAGACGCCATGTTGATGATACTGCCGCCCGTTCCCTGTTCCAGCATGATCCGGATAGCGCTGCGCGCCACAATGAATTCGCCCGTCAGGTTTACGTCCACTACCTCGCGGAATTCCTCCACAGACGCGTCCATCGTATCCTGATGCATACAGATGCCCGCATTATTGAAAACGACATCGAGCGGCCCGGACCGGGCCACGACTTCCTGTAAGGCCTTTTCCACTTCGTCTTCGCTGGTCACATCCGTTTTGAGAAAATAGGCTTTCCCGCCGTCCCGCCCGATGAGCGCAACTGTTTCATCCGCGCCTGAGCGGCATAAAACGGCGACCTCCGCCCCAGCTTTCGCAAGTCCGCGCGCAACTGTCTGGCCGATCCCACGGCCTCCGCCCGTTACGACAGCCACCTTGCCTCCAAGGCCAAACAAATCCTCCAAGTACATCTTCAGTCCCCCTCCGATTATTCATTCGTAAGCTCTATTCAGTTCGCTTTTTTCAGATACAAGCCGCTCGATTGGATGCGGCCATGAACATGGTTTCGAGCGGGAGCTTCCTTCCGCCCGGTAGAATTTCAAATCCAATTCGTATTATAGTTTCTTATTAGGAAATTGTCAATATAAATATTTCTTATTAGGACATTCGCTATTTATTTTCATCTATTTTCCCTATAATTTAATGGGGATACCCTATCGATTGAGATATCATAATAACAGGACCGTCTTTTACGGTGAAAACATGTATAAGCAAGGGACGAAACAATGAACCGAATTCGGGATTTGCGGCAGAAAAACCACCTGACCCAGGAAGAACTGGGACGGCTTTTAAATGTACAAAAATCCGCGATTTCCAAATATGAAACAGGTAAAATTCCCCTGACGGATGAAACGATCCGGCAAATGACAAAAATTTTCGGCGTGAGCGCGGACTACCTGCTGGGGCTCGACAGCGCCCCGGAACGTTCCTATTGGGAAACACGGCTTGCCGCCCTTAAGGACGACAGCCTCCGCGACCTGGAAAAATATATTGAATTGCTGGAGCTGCGCGACCGGCAGGCAAAAAGCTCCCCCGACAAAAAATATGGAGCCTCGAATACGTTCGCATCACAAAAGAAATCCGCGCTATGAGGGGTTCCCTGAAAAAAAAATAAAAGAGCTGTTTACACCGCGTAAACAGCTCTTTTTGAATTGTTTTCGTTCGAAGCCGCCTTTTCCGTCAATCGCGGCCCAATAAAACGTCTTTTTCGTATTGCTTTACCTCGCCGTACCAGTCCATCCCGACCGGTACGCCGCTTTTCTCGCAGTAATAATCCCATACCGCATTCACCGGCATATTTTTCATCTCTTCCACCAGCGCCAGGCGGTAGGTCGTATCGCCCGCGCGTTCCGCCGCGAGCAGCCTTTCCCGCGGTTCCAACAGCGCAGACAGGAGCGCCTTTTGCGTCGCCCGCGTCCCGATCACCCAGGCTGCGATACGGTTGATGCTCGCATCAAAGAAATCCAGCGCGATATACACGCGGGAAAGCGCATTTGCGCGCACCACCTCCTGCATCAGCGCCATCGTATCGTCATTTTGCAGTACGACATGGTCGCTGTCCCAGCGCACGGGGCGGCTGGTATGCAGCAGCATCTTGTCTGTGAACTGGAGCACCGCCGACACCTTGTCTGCAACACTTTCCGTCGGATGGAAATGCCCGAGGTCGCACGTTACCATGATGTCCCGCGTAACCGCATATCCGAGCGCGAGTTCGCCCGAGCCTACCGTAAAGCTTTCAAGGCCGATGCCGAACAGCTTACTCTCGATCGCATCCAGCACATGGTCCTTGGAAACGGCTTTGGAGCGGATTGCGTCCAAGCTCCTGATAAAAAGCGCACGCCTGTCGTACCGGTCTACCGGCGCGTCCTTGCTTCCGTCCACCATCCAGTGGTTCAGCACGCACGGACTTCCCTGCCGTTTGCCCATCTCTTCCGCAATATCTCGGCAGCGCCTGCCGTGCTCGATCCAGAAACCACGGATCGTATCATCGTAGCTTGCGATCGTATAGCCGCCCTCCGATTTCGGATGGGAAAACATCGACGTGTTGAAGTCCAGCTTGATCCCAAGCTCCTGCGCCCACTGCATCCAGTTTTCAAAATATTTGACCTCCACCGCGTCGCGGTCCACACGCTTCCCGCCCGTCTCCAGATAGAACGCATGCAGGTTTGCGCGTTGCCTGCCCGGGATCAGCGAGAATGCTTTTTCATAATCCGCGCGCAACTCGTTTGCGTTGCGCGCCCGGCCCGGATAATTGCCCGTTGCAAGGATACCGCCGGACATTCCCTGTTCGCTCACCTCAAAGCCTGTTACGTCGTCTCCCTGCCAGCAATGCATCGATATCTCCACTTCATCGATCGCCCGCAGCGCCGTTTCCGTATCCACGCCGTACTCCGCAAACCGTTCCCGGGCTGCCTCATACTGTTTCATTACACTTTCTTTCCTCATTTTTCTATGATCCTTTCCGATATTTTTCCCGGCATTTCTGCCGTATTGTTTTTATTCGCTTATTAAAACGTTTTAATAATTTGCTGTAAACAACTTTATCCGGAAATATTTTATATTCGCCTCCTATGAAAACGTTTTAATTGTTTTGTAAGCACTTCCGCTGCCGGAATACCGGCAGGCACCATTTGACTGCGTTTTATACTGCGGGAAATATACTTTTATTATATCGGATCATACGCAGGAAGCAAGGGGAAAATTCATTTTTCTTTTAAAAAACCTGAGAACCGGCGAAAAAAACGTTTCGCCTAGCAAGATCCCTTGAGGATAATCTTCTGCGGCAGGACCACGTGCCGTGCTTCCCCGCTTTCCCCGGCCAGCGTTTCTTTCATGATCTCCCACGCGACGCGGCCCATTAACACCTTATCCTGCTCCACAGTGGTTAGCTTCGGCTCAACGAAATCCGTAAAGGAGATATTGTCGAAGCCGACCACCCCGACCTCTTCCGGGATGCGGAAACCCGCTTCCTTGAACGCGCGCGCCGCCCCGATTGCCAGAAGGTCAGTCGTTGCAAAAATGGAATCGGGCAGGTCTTCCCGCTTGGTATCCGCGAGCACCCGCTTGATATAGGAATATCCCTTTTCAAGGTTGTCCATTTCCATATCTTCGCTGATATAGATAAATTCCGGGCGGACCTCAAGCCCGTTTTCCGCAAGGCCCTCCAGATATCCTTCGTACCTGTCCTTCAGGTTTTGCAGGCGCGTAGACTCGGCAAGGAACCCAATCCTGCGGTAACCCCTGCGGTGCATCAGCCCGACAACCTCGCGGGCAGTTGTAATGTTGTCAAACTCGACCGTCGGAAGGTCTATCCCTTCCATCCGGCGGTCCGCAAGCACGACCGGCATGCCATCTGCCTTCATCTGGCGGAGCAGGGCAAGGTCGTCGGCGCCGTTAAAAAGGAGTATCCCATCCACATTTTTGTCCGCCAGGCGTTCCATTTCAACCGCTTCGCGCTTCCCGCTGTACTGGTAGCTTACCACAAGAACCGTATAGCCATCCCGGTAAGCGCTGTCGATAAAGGAGCTCAGGACCGGCGAATAGAAATCGTTCGTTACGTCGGGAAGTAAAAAGCCGATCACATAGGACTTTTTGGTGCGCAGGGCGCGTGCAATGGAATTCGGCTTATAGCCAAGTTCTTGGATCGCTTCCAGCACCCGTTCCGTCGTTTCCTCGGAGATGGAAGCGGTTTTATTGATGACATGGGAAACCGTTCCGATCGTCACGCCCGCCTTTGCCGCAACGTCGACCATCGTCGGTTTTTTCAATTTTCCCTTGCGCTCCGTCATTTCCGTATTCTCCACGGTTCCCGTAAAAAGTTTTGTTAAAACATTTTAGCTAAAGTATATGGAACATCCCGTTCTTTGTCAAACCGGTTCTCCCAGCCCGCGCAGGCCGCCCGCTTCCCCTTGGAATCGGGCGGCTTCTTTGCATATCCGCGTATTTTTCACACAACCGTCAATTATTTCCAGTGAAATTTCTATCCAGCCTCTGGCGGGAATATCCAGACATGCTATAAATAGAGATAGCAATAATTTTATCACCAATATATATATTCCCACGACCAAAGGAGACATTATGGAAATCACATTAGAAAAGCTCAGGCGGGGAACACAGGAATATCTGGATGCGCTTGAGGGGAAGGGGCTTTCCAGATCCACCTTCAATGTTTACGCACGCAACCTGTCTTACATGAACAGTTATTTCGAGCATGAAGCCGGCCGCCGCGGGATCACCCCCGGGGACGTCGCCGATTTTCGCGACCATGTGGAGGCGAAATATAAAAATGCTACCGCAATCAATATCATCGGCATCACGAACCGCCTATTCCGTTTTATGCACGAGGAGCGTTTCTGCATTAAAAACATTCGCAAAAAGCAGCCGGACCACCTGCCCGACGTGCTTACGCGCAGCGAATACAAAAAGCTTCTTGCCGTTGCCGCGCGCGAAGACAGCAAGCTTTACTATATTATCCGCACGATCGCGGGCACCGGGATCAACTACAGCGACCTTGAATTCATTACGGTGGAGGCGGTGAAGAACGGTTACGCAAAGGCGCAGCGCAGCGGCAAGACGTGGGACATCGTGATCTCACGCAACCTTCAGGAGGTGCTCAGCCAATACTGCCAGGAAAACGGCATTAAGAGTGGCATCATTTTTTACGGCAGAGGTATGAACCGCATTATCGACCGCGCTTACATCTGCCGCCAGCTCAAGGTTTTGGGCGGTATGGTGAAGATCGACGAATCCAAGCTGACTATGCGCGCACTGCGGCTGTTCTTCTCTTATATGTATTTACAGAGCGAGAACAATATTTTTGAACTGAACGAGCTGCTCGGAAACAAGATGTATGCGGCGAGGCAAATCCTGCCTTCGCGCAGCATCCACGAAAAAAGCCGTACGCTGACCAAGCTGGGGCTATAAAGTCCCGGTTTCCCATACCCCAAATGCAAAAACGCACTGCCTCCGCGGTGCGTTTTTGCGTCAGTCTTCCTTACAGCTGGAAAAGCTGGTCCGCTTGAAATGCGTATCCTCATATTGGCGGACGATCTCATCTTCCACGGCGGGGAGAACCGCGCACTGTTTCCCATAGCACTTTGCCGGGATATCCGCCTCCCGGCACCGGGGCCATCCAGCCCGTCCGGTGCGCGCGAAGGCCACAAAGTCCCGCTGCATCTCGTGCGAGAGCTCCCGCACTTTTTTCATCGACGGGGACAACAGGAAAATAAGCTTACCCATTCCCGCCTTGAAATTGCCGAATACAAAGGGTATATCGCTTGAGTGGAACGCATGCAGGCCGCTTATCTTCATAGCTGGGGTCTCATAGTCAAAGCGGTACATCCATACATCGCAGTGGCGGCCGTATTCCTGCACATACCACACGTTTCCCATGCGAAAGACCATATCTGAAAACATCATCGCCTGCCCGCGGCGCTTTCCATAGCGCCGCCGGTAGGCCAGCGGGATCCGTTCCTTGCATTCATCCGCTTCATGCTCCACCCCCGCCTGCATAATACCGTCCACATCGAGCGCTTTTGCCAGGGGTTTTATGAGCAGGAAGGACATCTCTTCCCGCGTCGTACCGATCAGCATGGGGATTTCCCGGGCGATCCCAGTCCGCGCGGCGGCAATCGGGTAATCGGGTACAAGCGCCTCATCCACGGAAATACGGAAGGTGCCCGCGCCCAGCCCACAACGCGCTACAAACTCCCGCTGGCAGGCCGGGAGCTCTTTTTCGGGGACAGAAAGGAGCTCCTGCGCATCCTTGACGCCCGCTGTTTCAAGGAAGGCGCGGGCGGTGCGCCGCCCCTCTTCACGTCCCTGCAGGAGCGTGGGCCCTCCGCTCATTACGATACATTTTGAAAAAAGCCCCCGCGCTGCCGGGAGCACGGGAAGCACGCTTGTGATCGTCCCCCCCGCCGACTGCCCAAACACGGTGACGTTATCCGGATCTCCCCCGAAGGCGGCTATATTCGTTCTGACCCAGCGCAGGGCCTCCAGCACGTCGAGCAGGCCGCAATTGGCATGAAAATCGCTGTGCACAAAAGAGAAATCGAGAAACCCCAATATCCCCACACGGTAGTTGAAGGTTACGACCACGACATCGCCGTTCCGGGCAAGGTTTGCACCGTTATATGCTTCCTCGCTGCCGCTGCCGCCCGCAAACGATCCTCCGTGAATAAAGAACATAACCGGACGTTTTCCCGCAGTTCCGGGCGACCATATATTAAGGTACAGGCAGTCTTCCGCCATCGGTGCGCGTCTTATATCCTCCTGCGGGCACGAAGGGCCAAATTCCAAAGCGTCGCGCACACCAGTCCACGGCCGGACAGCCTGGGGCGGTGAAAAGCGGGCTGGCGGCTGCGCGTATGGGAGCCCTTTCCACGCAGCCGTACCCCCGTCTTCCATTCCCCGGGCCATTCCGCAGGGAGCCTGTGCTATAAATTCCTGCAACGAAAACATCTCCTTCAAATGTCGTTTTCCTTATAATACACCACGGGATTGCAAATGGAAACATTTGTCTGCATTTTTCCAAACTGCATAAGCATTGGCAAAGAGACGACGGCACAACCGCACGGAGCACCGCCTTCCTCCCGCAGGCGCGGGGAAAAAACATCTTCGAAATTTCCCCTGACATTTCCGGCGGAAAATGGTATAATAAATATATAAGGTCAGCGTGCAGTTTGCTTTGCGGAACGTAAGTCCAGCTTGTGCAAACGGCGCGCTTTTTTATCAGAGCTGTTCGGAAACAAATAAAGGAGGATATCATGTTTCAGGTGAACGAATCGGTCCTATATGGCATCCAGGGAGTTTGTAAGATCGTTGAAATCACAAAAAAGAATTTTGGCCAGACCCCTGTTGAATATTATGTTTTGCGGCCGGTTTACGATGGCAAGGATACGCGCGTGTTCGTACCTACGCAAAACGAGGAGCTGACCTCCAGGATGCGGCGCGTGCTGTCTCCCGAGGAGGCGCACAAAATCGTCAGCCGGATACCGCGCGAAGAGCCTATTTGGGTCGAGGAGGAAAACGAACGTAAGGTCCGCTATAAGGAAATCCTTGCAGGCGGGGATTGCCGGGAGTTAATTCGTATGATAAAGGCGCTGTACCTCCACAGCCGCAGCCTGCAAGAAAAGGGTAAAAAGCTCCATCTGTCCGACGAGCATTTCCTCAAGGACGCGGAAAAAGCGCTGTATGATGAGTTTGCCCATGTGCTGAAGCTCCAGCGCGACGAGGTGCTGCCGTTTATTTTTGAGCAGATACAGGCTCCTGAGGAGGAAAGTAAAAGCCATGTATAAAACAGGCGATTATGTGATCTGCAGGAGCGGCGGCGTATGGCACGTCGGCGGGGCAAATACGGGTCAATTGAAACTGGAATCGCACGAAGCGCCCGGCGAGACGCAAACGGTTTCTGCGGACAGCGGAGAAATCGTACGCAGGATCGTCCCGAAGGATGAGCTTTTGGATGTCCTCAGCCGCATTCCGTATACGCGGACCATCCAGGCCCCCGGGGCCAAGGTGCGCATGGAATTCTACAGGGATGCTATGGAGAAATATGACGAGCTTGAATGGATCAGGGTCATTAAAACCGTGTACATGCAGGAACGCGAAAAACGCCTGGCGCCGGGTGAAGGTGAATACGGCATCAGGGCAAAGCGGTATTTGCACGGCGAGATTTCTGTGCTGCTGGGAATCCCGTTCGACCATGTGGAAGAATACATCGCCGCTTCTATCGCTGACGACGTTTGGTGAAGGCTGCAAATATTTTTGAAATCGCGCGGGAAAATTGTTGCTTTTGGAATGCGCGTATGATATTATATTGCAAGACAATTTAATCAGATGGCGGCGTAGCTCAGTTGGCTAGAGTACTCGGTTCATACCCGATTGGTCGGTGGTTCGAATCCACTCGCCGCTACCACATTGCAAGGCCCTACAACTTAAATTGTAGAGCCTTTTTATTTGCCTATAGTTGGCAGTGAATAGTGGTAATTATAGTTAATTATCAATACATTTTGTCGTACAAATGTCGTACAAGTTATCCCGTAAATCTAAAGCAATCGATCTTTCTGTAACGAAACATCGGTTTTAGAACAGAGCTCTTACAAAAGAGGCAAATACTAGATACAGCACGAGTGAGGGTAGGCTCCAAATTCTGAAAAACTCTTTTAATAATTTAAAAGTGGCGGTGGGGGATCAATAACGTTTCAGGCTTTCGTGTAATAAATCACTGTTTTGAGGAAATAAAAAGCCACTCTGGTTAGAGCGGCTCAGGCGTTCAATAATCAATTCCTTGGCAGCGCAGAAAATGACCCCCGTATCAATTCCCTTACAGCTTTTTTAAAATCCTTACATGGAAAAAGTTTCTGCTCGTACCGATCATTGTCTTCTGGAAAATCTTCTTTGCGGAAGTTATCACGTTCAATGATCTCTGCCTCGCATGCTCCATTACTATAGCGTCGCTGTACAACCATAAATCTCCACTCCATAAGGACCTTCCTTTCGTTGGCGTCATCAATGGCAGCCGTAGAGCTTAAACACTATTCTGTTTTGCTTTGTGTAGGTAGATATTTTTGCACCTTTATTCTAATACTATATTTTAATGAAATCAATATAAAGTTATCTACATAGGTTTGTAAAATCAAAAAAAGACCGCCCACACCATTCCGATGCAGGCGGCCTTTAGTTGTCTAATCCGGTTCCCCATCCGTGGGAGGTGAGCCAGTCGATGGAGCGTTGCTTGTCCTCGTTGGAGATCGTCGTGATATGTAAAATCAGACGGTGAACCGCCATGAAGAATATCTCATCCGGCACAGGATTGCCGTCGTCGTCCAGCATGGGCGGAACGCCGTGTTCACGATCCCATTGTTCGATAGCAGAACGGTTGAGGGATAAGAGTATGCGGTTGCGGTCGGAGTGGTTCTTCACCATAAAAATGCTTACACTTATTGTTTCAAAAGTTTCTGCCAGTCTTCCGGAAAGCCAAGATGCCTTATATCAATGTCTTTTTCAAAATTTTTGACTAATTTAGTTAGGTCTGTCAAAAATGTGCCCCATGTATTAACATCAACGCATAAATCTTTTAGTATATATAATTGCGAAAACAACCTTTTATTAGTAAAATATTCGTTTTCCAAACCCTTTTCTCTATACCAAAAGGCCGGAACCTGCGCCTTAAACATTCGATAATAAATTCTACTATGGTGTGCACATTTATTTCTTAAATAGGATACGGCTTTTAGGTATCCGATCAATCTGCTATGATGTATATTATTATAGCACCCTGCAATATCTCGCTGAATATTCTTATTTAATATTTCGTACATTCTGGAAAGTTTTCCGATGGATACAACTTCCAGAATAACCCATATTGGATATTGCCCGTTATATTCTCTTCTATAATGTACCATAAACGGTTCATCACTTTGTGCAGCTGCTTCATCAATAGAAGCAATCCATTTTTCAAATTTTTCTTTACTACGATAAAAGCAAGGGTTTCTATATGATATGCCATCCTTATGCTCTTTAAAAGCCAAACTTTTCACGATAAATGTACGCAATGAAATTTCTACATGCTCAATATACTTCAGCAATAATCCGCGTAAGCGCTGGTCAAATGCCAATACGCGCATTACCCTTCTGAAGTGTATTTTTTCTCCGTTTTTTAAATTTTGCTTGAATGGTAAAATGTAACCTAATATTCTATAATAATTGATTCGATTAAGTATTTGAGTTGCATATTCTTTATTATCGACAATAATTCCTTTTGATTCCAACTCAACTATTTGATCGCTGATACTTATAGCACTTTTTAATTTTTTCATTGCATACTCCAGCAAAAAAAAGGATCCGCCAATTTGAGCATAAAAATTCACCTTAGAATTTTCATAGGCTTGACGGATACGGTTAATTATATATAACCATTTTTAGCGGAGCTTTGTCAAGGGAAATGACAAAAAATCGTAAAAGTTTTTTTGGAATTATCTCTAAAAAAATAGCAATTTCTTTAGAGATAAATACTTTTTTACGGCGTTGCTCTATTGACTTTCCGTTTTTCTTATACGCAAACAAAAAAGCGGGAGCTTTCGCCCCCGCCCTTTCTTGTTACTCTTTCGTGCTAAATGTATTTTTCACCCGGTCGATCAACGTCTTTGCCGTCTCGAAGAGGCCGACGCTCAAAAGGCCACTTGCAATCCCGCCGATCAGGATTTCCGGCGTGAACGTCCATGCTTCGATCCAAGAATTGACGATAACACCAATAATCACCAAAAGCGCGGGAATCCAGTTGTTCGGCAGCTTCGTGACCGCGTGCTTCAGCACAAAGCCGAGACCGAAGCAAATACCCATTACAATCGGGATTGCGTACTGTTCTAATACTTCCATTGTTTCATTCCTCCTTTCCTCATTCCCCCGGTGCAGGCTCATGCAGAATCGCCCACGTCAGCTCCCCGATCTTCCCGTCGGGTTTATTGTCGTTGTAGCGGCATCCCACGTCGCGGCCTTCGTTGATCCGTGCCTGCTGAAAACGCAAAACCGCGTTATAGGTATTGGTACCGAAAACACCGTCCACTTTTCCAGCGTTCGCCTTGTGATGGTTAAGCCGCTCTTGCGCCTGCATTACGTCATCACCCTTGCACCCACGCTTAAGTACCCGCGTAAGCTCCGGCACATTCGCGGACGGGCTGGGCGGCGTTGCCGTGTTCGGCACAACGTCTCCGGCAATGGAAAGAATCGCGTCCGTGATCCCCTGAACGATCTCATTAAACTTGCTGTCAAACAACACGTTGTCCCCAGCATTATCTACGAATCCGCACTCGATGGTCGTTGCAGGCATGGTCGTATGGGAGAGCACATAGGTGTTCCTGTCCTGCACCTTTACGCCCCGGTCACGGAACCCAACACCAACAAGCGCGCTTTGGATCACCTGCGCCATTTCCCGCGACGTTGCACTTGCGCCCGTTACAATTAGGCATTCCGCGCCCTCGCCGCCTCCCGCGTTGCGGTGAAAGGCAATGAACAGGTCCGCACCCCACAGGTTCGCGTTTTTTGCAATGTCTTTCACATTGATAAGGTAGTCCGCGTTCCGCTCCAGTTCTACAGTGTGTCCCGCCGCTTTCAGCTTGTCCGCCACTGCGGACGCATAACGCAGCGCGTCGTCCTTTTCCTGCCGTCCTCCGATGCCTACGGCCCCGCTGTGCCCCGGGTTGATATAAATTTTACTCATTGTTCTTTCTCCTCCTTTAAATTCGAGGCGCTTCCGCGCCTTATTTCACCTGCAACTTTTTCACATCTTCAACCAATTTTGCGGCCATTCCATTACCTTTGATAGGTTTGATACGGCTCCTGCACATCCGGCATAAATACCATTGTCCCGCTGATGCTCGGCTGCGCGTAATCCCGCGGGGATTCCGAGAAAAATCCGTATTCCACCTGCGCGAAACCGATATCCTCCGCATAGCCGAGGCCGGACGGCTCCCACACAAAACGTTTGTTGTCCTGCAAGGAAAGCCGCCGCCCTGTATTGTCCTCTAAGAAAAACTTTCTCAATTTAACCTCCTGCCCGCCCATTTGCTGAAGTTCTTGAATAGCCGTACTTGAGCGCCGTCACTTAGATCACTGGTATATACATTAAGTTGATATGTGTTGCCGCCGTTGCCGCCTCCGTTGTTATCCAGCACGCCCTGAATGATACCGCCTAAACGGTCAAGCGGAATGATCGCTTCCGGGCCGCGCTCAGCTACACGCACAATCTGTTCACGCGAGATAATTCCGCCCGTCGCAAATCCACGTACGCGCGCGCCGCTTCCCGTTCCTTCTATTGATACATTGAAATCAAGCGTTATATTATGCGCTGGGAAAAGCGATATAACACCCGCCGGAATGGTAATGATTCATAATGTTTCCGTTGCCGCTGACGGAGATTATCGTGATATGGATGCGGCAAGCGAAATGCTGAAACAGGCGAATGATTCAGTTGCGGCGGCGTATCAACTAAAAACGGGTAAGAGCCGCGCGGAGATATTAAGGGCGATGGATAGTGAAACATGGATGAGCAGCGCGGAAGCGGTGAGGTTCGGTATTGTGGACGGCATAGCAGGGTCCATGCGGGATCAGCCCCAGCTGGCAGCAGCAAACTCCCCGCTTATGCCAAAGGCCATGATAGAAAAAGCAAGGACACTAATCCCGAAAGGGTATAATGTAAGCAATCCGGCTGAAAAGCCGGATTTTTATATGCGCGAAAAAGCGCAGCAGCAATTAAATATCTTAAAAATGGAGGAATTGAACAAATGAATCGAGACGAGTATTTGAAAAACCGTGCCGCGCTCCTTGATGAAGCGCAGGACAAGCTTGACAGCGGCGATATAGAAGCGAGCGCCGCAAAACAGGAGGAAGTAAAAGCGCTGGATAAAAAATACCAGATGGAGGCAAAGGCCCAGGAATCGCTTTCCGCTCTTTCTGAGATTCCGCGCGTGGGTTCGCAGTTTGAAACAAATATGCAGAACGCAACTGCAGCGCCCGGAGCAGAGGTTGATATGGACGAGGTAACGAATTCAAGGGACTATCGCAAGGCGTTCATGAATAATGTGCTGAAGGGTACGCCCATGCCTGCAAGATTCCGCAATGCGGACGCGAATACGCTTACGACAGATATTTCCACGGCTATTCCTACAGTTGTCGTGGATCGAATTGTCGAAAAAATGGAAAGCATCGGTATGATTTTGCCATTGGTAACGCGTACGAGTTATGCGTCCGGCGTAAATATTCCTACGTCTACAGTAAAACCCGTTGCAAAGTATTTCGATGTTTCGTTGGACTATCTGCTAGACTTTGAGCGGTCTGAAATAACAAACACCCAAAATGAAAAAGAGCTTTTGCGTATTTTTCGCACTTTGACCCCAGAGCAACAGGAATTGTATATTGAGCAAGGTAAGACTTTTGTACGTATTAATCAAAAAAGATATCTGTCACAGCGATAAACGGATTTATCATAGCCTTAACTAGGCAATTAAGTATCAATGGCGTACATAAATTTGAGTATTATGCGGAGATGTTTAAAGGGTGGGAAATGGATTTTTCTAAGGAATTTTTCCCGTATACTTCTAGCCAATATCGTAAGTTTTCCAACCAGATACTTAAAGACGCTTTTAAGTTGCCAGTGACAATAATTAATGATATATAAATAAAATTTATTATTGGAGGATTAACTATATATGGCAAAACATTGGTGGGGTAAATATGCTAAAGCAAGGGAAGAAGGGCGCTATAAGCAAGAATGTTTTATACATCTGAAGCGATATGTTAATGATACCAATATTTCCCTTCAAGATTTAAGTATTAAAACAAAAATATCGGAAGAAAAATTAGAAGATTTCTTGAACTCTAAATGTGTCACACATTTTGCATTTGCTAGAGTAAGAGATTTTTTGGAAAGCAATGGTTATTTTTTATATACTAAACCATGTAAAATATGCGGAAAATACTTTTACCCCAGCGGTAATCAATTATATTGTAGTGAGGACTGCAAAAGCTATCACAAAAGGAATATGCAGAAGCGATAATATTGAGTTGTAGGCTAAAGCATAGTGTATATTTTTTCGACTATGAATTATCAATATTGGGCTTTCTGGAAACAGTTGATTTCTACTAATGTTTTAGTTAAACGCCACTATCAACCGCCCAAAAACCTTTATTTAATCACGTTTTCAGAGTGGTTCCTTTAGGAACACCCTTACCAACGAAACGTATCTTCGGATACGTTTTTTGTTTTTGTTATGCTGTTTTTCGACATTTTATATCAATAAAACGAAATGGGATATCGGCGTTGATAAAGGAACTACTTATCAATTATTCTAAGAATGAAAAAACAAAATCTTTCAAAAAAGTATATACTCAAAAGATTGTTCAGCAGGCAGTAGATATTGAAATCTATAATTTGTAATGTTACACTTTTGTTGAAAGGTGGAGAATTATTGATGAAAAAAAATTTGATATCGATGTTATTGATTTTATTAGGGCTTTTCTATTTAGCTGGTTGTGCAAAAAACACGATGATTGATGCTGTGATGACGGACAAAGCAAATGAATCAATCAAACAAATGGAAACAGGCGAGGCATCACCAAACAAAGAAAATAGCGAGAACGAAACAAGCGAACAGGTGCTGTTGGAAGCTATTTCAGCCTATATAGATATCCCAAATGGATTTGATACATATTTGTTAAATAATACCTCCGAGCAGGTATTGAAAGAGCAAAATGTAACACAAGCACAGATTAATGAATATTTGAATTTGGCAAAAAAAGAAGTGGAGATACTTCCCTGCGGAGATGATATAAGAAATCCAAGTTATGCAATTTCAGTGCGGTCAAAAGAACCGAAAGCTCCATATAATGAGATTGATAATTTGCTATCGCTTTCGGAATCAGAGATTGCGAATTTTGCAGAATCGTTTGTAGCAGAGTTTGGAGTAAATGAATACAATATTCTTGAAACACCGAATGCTCTTTTTATCGGCTTTCGATGGAATCCAGCAGGAGACGAAATGAGATACCTAACTCTGGCAGACAAAAAATTGATTTACATATTTGGCAATAAGCAAAGCGGTAACTTGTCGGAACAAGATTTAGTCGATTTGGAGCAGGTTGCGACCAGCTTTACACTAAAATAAATGGTGCCGCCGAATCATCACACCACAAGTTGATTATCATAAATCACTAAAATAAAAATTTGTTTTCAGTTAAACGCTACTATCAACCGCCCCAAAACCTTTATTCAATCATGTTCTTTGAGTAGTTCCTTTATGAACACCCTTACCAAAATGAAAACCTATACGTTAGTATGGGTTTTTGTTTTAGTTGGGTGAGAGAATCGAACCGCCGGTGGTTCATGCAAGCACGAGCCATTAGGCGAAGTGCGCGTTATCCACTCGCCGCCCTTCGTGCATCTTTCATACTTAGCAGCAAAACAAATATACGCCAAGCAGTCTCCTTAGGTGTACCTCCGAAATTGACGCATTTGCAGCGGCACATGGGATATCATAAAAGCAGCGTACTGTTTTTCAAGGCAATCTGTAACTGAATATCGTTATCAGACGTATTAAAAACTTTTATTTGATTCTGTTTCGCAATAGTTTTTGAACGCATTGCTTTTATCCCTTGTTTTCAGGAATATAACGATATAGAGCCAAATCTTTAACGGAGAATTTTCCTTTTTGTATAGTCCCCCCTCCGCCGAGATGATATAATGGAATAAAGAAACCAACAACGGAGGATAAGTAATTGGGCGGTGTATTTGGTGCGGCTTTAAAGGGAAATTGCGCATACGATCTGTTTTTCGGGACAGATTATCACTCACATCTGGGCACCTATCGCGGTGGTATGACGGTATATTCGGACGGACGGTTCCTGCGTGCGATCCACGGGATCCAGAACTCTCCTTTCCGGACTAAGTTTGAACGGGACGTGGAAGACCTGACCGGACCCATGGGCATCGGCAGCATTTCGGATACTGCGCCGCAGCCGCTCACCGTGCGCTCTCATCTCGGCACCTATGCCGTCGCTACAGTGGGGCGCATCAACAATGCCGATGAAATCATCGGGCGGTGTTTTGAGAACCATTTCTCCCAGTTTTCCGAGATGGGCAACGGCCACCTGAACCCCACCGAGCTGGTGGCGGCGCTGGTGGGAAGCCAGGCTACGCTTGCGGACGGAATCCGTTATGCGCAGGAGTTGATCGACGGCTCTATGACCATGCTGGTGCTTACCAAAGACGGCATTTATGCCGCACGCGACAACGTAGGACGCACTTCCCTCGTATTAGGCCAAAAAGACGACGGCTATTGCGTTGCCTCGGAGAGTTTTTCTTACCTGAACCTTGGATATCATGATTTGCGGGAGCTGGGCCCGGCTGAAGTAGTGCTGATTACGCCGGACGGCGTGGAGCAAATATTGCCCCCAAAGGAGCCGATGAAAATCTGTTCCTTCCTGTGGACGTATTACGGTTACCCCACCACTTGCTATGAGGGCGTGAATGTAGAACAAATGCGCTACGCGAGCGGCCGTATTCTCGCAACGCGCGATAACGTGCAGCCCGATTCGGTGGCGGGCGTGCCGGATTCCGGAACGGCATACGCGATTGGCTATGCCAACGCATCGGGCATTCCCTTTGCGCGTCCGTTTATCAAATACACCCCTACATGGCCGCGTTCATTTATGCCGCAGAAGCAGGACCTGCGCAACCTGATCGCACATATGAAGCTGATCCCCGTCGCGGGATTGATCCAGGGTAAAAAGCTGCTGATGATCGACGATTCGATCGTCCGCGGGACGCAGATGCGTGAAACGACCGAATTTTTATACCAAAGCGGCGCGCGGGAGGTGCACGTGCGTTCGGCATGCCCGCCCATACTGTTCGGCTGCAAATATCTGAATTTCTCGCGTTCCACTTCAGACCTCGATCTGATTGCCCGCAAGATAATCGCACGGCAGGAAAAAAATGTTTCTATGGAGGCATTGCAGGAATATGCCGACCCGGACAGCGCGCGCCATGCGGCTCTCTCCGAAAAAGTCTGTCAGGAATTGAATTTCACTTCTCTGCGCTACCACCGCCTCGATGATCTCCAGGCGTCGGTGGGTATCGATCCGTGCAGAATGTGCACCTACTGCTGGAACGGAAAGGAATAATGCCGGAAATCCGGAGAACATTTTATACCGACCCGCCTGCGGAGCAAAAGACCTTTTTGCTCCGTTTTTATGTTCAGATCCGTTTTCCCAGCCGCAAAGAATAATTTTTAATGACCCGCAAACTTGTTTTTTGGTTTACGCATCCCCGTTTTTTCGTTATAATAGAAACGTCCGGTTTTACTAATCTTATGATTGCACCCAGACTACATGGAAAATATTTACGGATCGAGGCAACAGTGAATGCATTCTGGTGATGGGGATTCATTTTTGAGCGATATCCCTGAAAATTTCGAATACGATCAGAACTACCTGTACGATGCGTTGGTTCAGAGTACCGACGACTATATTTACGTTTGTAATATGGATACGGGCGTTTTCCGTTACCCGAAAGCAATGGTGGAAGAATTCGGCCTGCCGGGGGAAATCGTACCCGATGCGGCCCGCGTTTGGGGGGCGAATGTGCATGAGCACGATAAACAGGCATTCCTCGAATCCAATCAGGAAATCCTCGACGGCGTGACCGACTGTCACTTTGTGGAATACCGCGCGAAAAACCGCGATGGAGAATGGGTGTGGCTGCGCTGCCGCGGCCATCTCGAGCGGGACGAAAACGGCAAGCCGCGTATTTTTGCGGGAATCATTTCAAATCTCGGAAAAAAGAATAAGGTCGACCATATTACGGGCCTGTTCAATAAATTTGAATTTGAAAACGAAGTCAGCCGCCTGTTGGATTCCGGCGAATGTCCTTTCTCTATTCTGGCGTTTGGGATCGACGATTTCCGGCATATCAACGATCTGTACGGCCGTCCGTTCGGTGATGAGGTGATTCGTATCGTCGCCCAGAAGATACAATCTCTGCTGCCCTCAGACACCGCGCTATACCGCTTGGACGGCGATGAATTCGGTACGATTTTCCGCGGGTCCGCCGCAAAGGAGATCGAAAAACGCTACCACAAAATACAAAATTCGCTGGACCACCAGCAGACCTATGACGACAGGAAATATTTTTGCACCGTTTCCGCCAGCTGCGTATCTTCAGCAAGGGACGGGGCAACTTATTCCGATTTGATGAAACGAGCGAGCTGCGCGCTTGAATATTCAAAGCGCGGCGGAAAAAACAGGCTAGTTTTTTTCAGCAGCGATATGCTCGTGGGCCGCGAACGGGACCTTGAACTGACGGAGCTGCTGCGGGCAAGTGTGGAAAACGGCTTTTCCGGTTTTTCCCTCCGC
The DNA here is from genome assembly GCF_003628755.1 of Christensenella minuta. NCBI lineage: Bacteria > Bacillati > Bacillota > Clostridia > Christensenellales > Christensenellaceae > Christensenella > Christensenella minuta. The sequence goes on from NZ_CP029256.1 coordinate 1,835,829, forward strand.
TTCCAGCCGCAGGTCGACGCCGTGAGCGGGCGGCTTACGGGCGCGGAGGTCCTTACCCGCTGGTCCTGTGCGGAATATGGCGAGGTGCCGCCGCTGGAATTCATTCCCCTCCTTGAGGAAAGCGGGCTGATCCTGCCGGCCGGAAGGTGGATTTTCGAGCAAGGCGTGCGTGTATGCGCGAAATGGCTGCAAAAGAAGAAAGATTTTGCGCTCAGCATCAATCTTTCATGGCTCCAGCTTGAGGATCCGGACTTCATTACGTTCATGCAGGCCTGTATGCAGCAATATGGAGTAGACCCCAGGCACATTGCCGTAGAAATTACAGAGAGCTATATCGCTTCCAATATCGGTTTCCTCCAGGACCGTTTTTCCCGCATGCGAAAATTGGGACTGAAAATTGCCATGGACGATTTTGGGACCGGATATTCTTCCCTTGGAATCCTCAAGCAACCCCCCGCCGATATCGTAAAAATCTCCCGCATGTTTGTGCAGGAGATCAGGAACAATTCCTTTGACGCGACGTTTATTCGTTTCGTCGTTGAATTATGCCATAACGTGGGAATCCATGTCTGTCTTGAGGGTGTGGAAACAGAGGAAGAATACGGTATTGTAAAAAGCATGAATCTCGACCTGATCCAGGGCTTCCTGTTTGGCAGGCCCATTCCTGAAGAGGAATTCGAGCGGGATTTTCTAGACCGCTGATCTTTTCCCTGCCGGGTACCATTTACAAAATTTTAAAGGGTCATTCAAAACAGGAATAACGTCCGGCGCGTATTGCGGTTCAGCGGAGGGCCAATCCGGTCCCGCGTTTCTTTTCCACCGGCTTTGCCAAACAGGGCGGGGAATAAAACAAAAATTTTTGCGGAAAAGACTTGCCGCGCGACAAAAAATCCGCCCCTTTCGCGGCTGTGCACTCCATCCTATCGGCGAACATCACCGCCCCGCTGATTCGGTTGACAGCCGGGCTTGGAATTGATAAGATTATCAGGTGGTGAATGCCGCGGTAATGAAACAAAAACGGGGTTTTGAAATGATCATAACGGACGACCAAAAACAAAGAATACAGGATGCCGGACAAAAGCTTGACGAAGCAACCGCATCGCTCGATTTGCCCGCGCTCAAGGAAGAGCTTGCGGGGCTGACGGCGCAGATGGAAGCGCCCGATTTCTGGAATGATGTGGAAACGGCAAATAAGATCACAAAGCAGGAGAAGCCTTTAAAAGCCAAAATCACCTTGTGTGAAAAGCTTCATTCCGCGCTTGAAGACCTTAAGGTGCTGGTGGAAATGGTGGACGAGGAACAGGATGAGGAGCTTCTCGGCGAATTGAACAGTGAGCTTTCGGATTTTGAAAAGGATATCACCGATTTCCATTTGCAGACGCTCCTTTCGGGCACCTACGATGCAAATAACGCCATCATCTCACTTCACGCCGGCGCGGGCGGGACAGAGGCGCAGGATTGGGCCCAGATGCTGATGCGTATGTATACGCGCTGGGCGGAGCGCCACGGATACGATGTAAAAGTGCTTGACTACCTTGACGGGGACGATGCGGGCATCAAGAGCGTGACCATGCGTATCGAGGGCGATAACGCATACGGCTATCTACGCAATGAAAAAGGCGTGCACCGGTTGGTGCGCATTTCCCCTTTCGATTCCAACGCGCGGCGGCATACTTCGTTTGCCTCCCTTGACGTCATGCCGGAGATCGACGATGCGGACAACGATATCGAAGTCGCCCCGGATGATATCCGGGTGGATACCTACCGCTCCTCGGGCGCGGGCGGGCAGCACGTCAACAAGACGTCCTCCGCAATCCGCATCACGCACTTTCCGACCGGAATCGTGGTGCAGTGCCAGAACGAACGTTCCCAGCTGCAAAACAGGGAAACCGCAGTGCGTATGCTGAAATCCAAGCTTGCGGAAAAGCGGGAGGAGGAACGGATGGCGCAGCTCGCGGAAATCAAGGGCGACCAGAAAAAAATCGAATGGGGAAGCCAGATCCGTTCGTACGTATTCTGCCCGTATACCATGGTCAAGGATCATCGTACTAACGTGGAAACTGGCAATATCAATGCCGTGATGGACGGCGATATCGACGATTTTATCAAAGCCTGCCTAATCCAAGGATTCTAAGGATCATGTAAGCGGTGCGCGTCCGGCGCGCCGCTTTTTTGTTGTACGCATCCGCTTTGCCAAGATTCACAATTTATTCATAAATGGACGTACTTGTTTCGTATCCCTGAACTTTTCATAATAGTGGCATTGAAATTTTTTCGGAATGGAACCGGGTCTGCCGCCGCTTCGCCGGACGGCAGGGAAAAAACGGCGGCAAAAGCCCGAAGCCGCAGGGCCAGCCCGTACTGGACGGCCCGCCGGGAGCCTAAGAAAAAAGGCCTTGCGGCCTTTTTATTCCGTAAATTCGATGATCTTGTCCTTGAAAACGATCCCATCCAGATGGTCAAGCTCGTGACACAGGCATTTTGCAAGCAGTCCCGTCCCCTCCACGGTGATCTCTTTTCCGTTCTCGTCAAGCGCCCGCACGACCACACGTTCCGGCCGTTTCAGCCTGCCCCATACGTCGGGGAAACTGAGACATCCCTCTTCCACGATCTGCTCTCCCTTCTGAAGCACAAATTCCGGATTTACGAGCTTCAGCAATCCCTCGCCTATGTCGATCACGACCAGCCTTTTCAATATGCCCACTTGGCACGCAGCAAGGCCCCCGCCCTCCGCATGGTACATTGTCTCCGCCATATCGTCAAGGATCGTACGGACACGGTCCGTAACTTCCTGTATTTCCCTGCTCTTTTTGCGCAGTATTTCATCGCCCGATTTTCTGATTTCCCTTAATGCCATCTCTCTCACCTCCGGCATATTATACCATATTTCCACAAAAAAATAACCCCGCGGAAGCATATCCGCGGGGCCGCCCATCGCTTTATTTTTCTATAGGAAAATAAATTTCCGTGACCAGTTCCTCTTCCGGGACTTCGCATGGATTATTAAGGTATTTCTCGTACGGCTGCGCCGTAATGCGATAGCCCTTTTCCTCGATCCATTTCACCAGCGTCGCATACGCTTCGGGCAGACCGCTGTAGGCGCCGAGATGCACGCCCATCACACAGGCGCCGCCGGGCAGGGTACGGGTCAAACTGCTTTTCGCCGCCATGACAGCGCCCACCTCCACGTCCGTACTCTCCGGGTCAAATTCGTCGCAGTGGTAAAGCGCCACCAATCCTCCCTCGCACTGCAGATTGTTTTCCTGCAATTTCTTCATCACCTTGCCATACAGCTTGTCAAAATCCCTGATCGCGATCACCGCGCGCTCGCTTACGATTTGAAGCGGCTGTGTGTCCACAACCTTAATCTCCGTTTTCATTGTGCTCATAATATCGATTCCTTTCTTTAAGAGGTCCATATCTTCCTTCATTTTTACTAGAAGCTTGCGCTGATGCGTGAGCTCATCCTTCCGCTGTGCATATTTCGCCGCGAACCGCGCCGCAACGATGTGCGCGTCCGCATGAAGCAGTCCGGCCGTCTCTTCCAGGGTGAACCCATAATCTTTGCACCGCAGGATAAAAAACATATCCCGGAACTGGGACGCTTCATAATACCGGTAGCCCGTTTCCCCGCTGGTATGTGCGGGTGCGAGAAGGCCGATCCGGTCGTAGTGCCGCAGCGTTTTTGTCGTGACCATGCACAGTCTGGAAAATTCCCCTATTGTAAACATCAGCTATTCTCCTGTTTTTTGTTAGAATCGATTCTATGCCCTTAGTATAGGGCTTGCCCCGGGGGCAAGGTCAAGCGTTTTTCACATCCTTTTAAAATAATAACTGGAGAAGGCGGCCGCCAGTACCAATTGGGCGGCCAAAAGCCCCGCCGCCATCAGCACAATGCCCTTATCCGCGCCCATCAGCGTCAGCACCAGCAGGAAAATACACAGCACGTATGTCATAACCTTCGCAACCATGCTTCCCGTTTTTTCACGGATGCGCACGTTGCGTTCGTCGTTCACTTCGATTTTCTTTTGTTCCTCTGTCTTCCGCCTTTCCCCGGGCGGTACACGCAGCAAATAGACAAGCCCTGAAAGCCCCAAGGTAAAAAACGCCGTGCCAAATCCGATACATATGCCGAATTGTGCCCACATCCCCTCTTTTGGGAAAATGAGCAGGCCAACGGCGGCAAGGACTGCTCCGGCAATGGTCTGAACGAGACAGCCCGCTTTTTTATTGTTCATTTTCTTCCTCCTCATAAAGAAACAGCTCTTCAATTCCCATCCCAAAATACCGTGCGATTTTAAACGCCAGCAGGATGGAGGGATTATACCGCCCGTTTTCGAGCGAGCTCACTGTCTGCCGCGATACCTTAAGCGCCGCGGCGAGCTCTTCCTGCCGTATTCCCCTTTGCTTTCTGATTTCTTCCAGCCAGTTCTTCAAATCTGCTTCCTCCGCATGGAAAGTTTGCTTTACATTATGATACACCGTTCCCAATGCGATGTCAAGTTTGCTTTACATCACATAGAAAAACAGGGGCGCTTACCGCGCCCCTGTTTCCGTCGGATGAATTTTTCCCTTATTTTCCAAGCCCCGCCAGCACACGCTGCGCCTTCCCATAATCCACATCGCGGACATAAAGATGGTGCATCCCGCCCGGCCTGCCCGTATGATCGCAATAGACGATACTGTAATCGCACAGGATACTGCTGCCCGTAAGCAGCCTTTTTGCTTTGGAAAACGTTTCGGCAGAAAGCGTACCCAGTACCTCCCGCCGGCTTAGTGGGATCATGTTGCAATCTTCCTCCTTGGCCCTTAATGCCGCGGATTCGGCGCTCCGCAGCGTACTCCGATCCGTCCGGATCGTGTATTGTCATTGTAGGACCCGGCACCGCAATTTTCAAGGGGACCGCCGCAATTTTTATACAATTTTAACGCCGTCTTAATACGGAGCATTGTTCCGTTTTTGTATCATGCGGGCAGACTTTTCATATTCATATTTATGGACGTAGATATAATAGGCGTTCAGCTGCGCGGCGCCTTCCCCCGCACGCATCATCCCTGCGCTCCGGTCCCCAAGGCCGCGCCCGCCCGGCCTGCTTGTGGATCTCACATTGAAATCATAGGGAATCCCGTTTTCCGCAAGCAGGTTTTTGATTCGCAAAAATTCTTGTTGGGAGGTTCCCATCCACAGCTCCCGCCGGTTCCATGGCATCATCGTCTTTCCCTCCGCAATAATCTTTTATATTTTATGTGTATTACCATAGCACCTCCCTGTTTGAAATGCAAGACTTCATTTTGCAACTATTTATAAACAAAAACCACCCGCTTTCCGGCGGGTGGCCATATGCTTCATTATGCGTTTTTGCCGCAGCAGTTCTTATATTTCTTGCCGCTGCCGCACGGACAAGGCTCGTTGCGGCCTACCTTCTTTTCCACGCGTACGGGCATTTGTGCCTGCCCCGCGCCGGCGTTGGTATTCATCCGTTGCTGCGGCGCCGCTCCCGTTGCGACCGGATTCCCGTCTGCGTCCACATTAGCGCGCACATTTTTTACCTCACGCTGTTCCACCTTGCTTTCCACCTTGATATGGAAGAGCATATAGATGGTCTCCTCGCGGATCGCATCCACCATGGCATCGAACATATCGAAGCCCTCGAGGCGGTATTCATTGATCGGATCGCGCTGGCCTAGCGCCCTCAGGCCGATGCCCCGCCGAAATTGGTCCATTGCGTCGATGTGATCCATCCACTTGGAGTCAACCACGCGCAGCAGCACCATACGCTCCACGTCGCGCATACTGAAGCCCGCGCCCGACATCTCTTCTTCCTTCGTCGCATAGAAGGACTTCACTGCATCCATGATCTCTTGCTGCAGCTGCTTCTCCTCCGCCTGCTCACGCTGCTCGTCCGTATAGGGCACGAGCTTGATGCCAAAGATACGCTCGATATACGCATAAAGGTCATCCCAGTCCCATTCCTCGGGATATTTTCCCTTCGGGCAGTAGACCGCCATTGCCTGCTCGACAAGCGATGCGATCATGGACTTGATATTATCCGAAATATCATCGCCCATCAATACCTGTTTACGCTGCCCATAGATCACTTCACGCTGTTTGTTCATGACATCGTCGTAATCGAGGACGTGTTTCCTGAGGTTGAAGTTGTTGCTCTCGATGCGTTTCTGGGCATTCTCGATCTGCCTGGTCATCATGCCAAACTCAAGCGGGATATCGTCGTCCCCGCCGGACAGGCGGTCCATCACGCCTTTCACGCGGTCTCCACCGAAGAGGCGCATGAGGTCGTCCTCCAGCGCGATATAGAATTTGGACGAGCCAGGGTCTCCCTGCCGTCCGCTCCGGCCGCGCAGCTGGTTATCGATCCGGCGGGATTCGTGCCGTTCCGTACCGATGATGGCAAGGCCGCCGAGGGCCACTACCTCGTCATGCTCCGCATCCGTGACCTTTTTATGTTTTTCCACGAGTTCCGCATATTTCTTGCGTGCCGCGATGATCTCAGGATCCTTTGTCGCCGCATGGCTGACCGCGTTCTCGATCATTTCCTCTTCCATGCCGTCTGCACGCATCTCATTGCGCGCAAGATAGTCCGCATTGCCGCCAAGGATAATATCCGTACCACGGCCTGCCATGTTGGTGGCAATGGTAACAGCATTTTTCTTGCCGGCCTGCGCAATGATCTGCGCCTCGCGCAGGTGGTTTTTCGCATTCAGGACTTCGTGCTTCACTCCCCGCTTTACCAGCAGCGAGGATAAATATTCACTGTCCGAAACGGATACCGTACCCACAAGGATCGGGCGGCCAGTTTCGTGTACCTTGACAATTTCCTCTACGACCGCGTTGAATTTTCCCTTTTTGGAGCCGTAGATCACATCGTTCTGGTCCTTGCGCACCATAGGCCGGTGCGTAGGAACCTCCACGACCTGGAGGTTGTAGATGCTCTGGAATTCTGCTTCCTCCGTCTTCGCCGTACCCGTCATACCCGAAAGTTTATGGTACATACGGAAAAAATTCTGGAAGGTGATGGTTGCGAGCGTCTTGGATTCGCGTTCCACCTTAACGCCTTCCTTGGCCTCGATCGCCTGGTGCAGGCCGTCGGAATAGCGGCGGCCGATCATCAGGCGGCCGGTGAATTCGTCTACGATCACGACCTCCTTATCCTCCGTGACCACATACTCCCTGTCCCTCACAAACAGCCTATGCGCTTTCAGCGCCTGATTGATGTGGTGTACGATCTCCGTGTTCTCAATATCGGTCAGGTTGTCAAGCTTAAAAAACTTCTCCGCCTTTCCTACGCCCTCTTCCGTCAGGTTAATGGCTTTCATTTTCTCATCGACTTCGTAATCGTCTTCCTCTTTCAGGCGGCTCACGAATTTATCCGCCTGCTGGTAGAGGTCCGTGCCTTTATCGCCCTGGCCGGAAATAATCAGCGGGGTGCGCGCCTCGTCGATCAGGATACTATCCACCTCGTCCACGATTGCGAAATTAAGCTCCCGCTGCACAAGATCGCTTTTCCGCACGACCATGTTGTCCCTCAGGTAATCGAACCCGAGTTCGTTATTGGTGGAATATACGATATCACACGCATAGGCCTTCTGTTTCTGTGCTTTGTCCATCTCCCGGGTTACAAGGCCGACCGTATAACCGAGGTAGCGGAACACCTTGCCCATCCATTCGCTGTCGCGCTTTGCGAGGTATTCGTTTACCGTGACGATATGGACGCCCTTCCCGGAAACTGCATTCAGCACTGCGGGCAGCGTCGCGACCAGCGTTTTGCCTTCGCCTGTTTTCATCTCGGCGATGTTGCCCTGATGCAGGACGATCCCGCCCAATACCTGTTCATAAAAGTGCTTCATCCCAAGCACGCGCCAACTGGCTTCACGCACCTGTGCGAACACCTCGGGCAGCAGGTCGTCGAGCGTCTCTCCGTCCTGATGGCGTTTCCTGTATTCCTCTGTTCTGGCGACAAGCTCTTCATCGCTCATCCCTTCAAATTTTGAGGAAAGCGCCTCTACCTTGTCCGCAAGCTTTTTCACTGGCCGAAGCGCCGAATTTCCAAATAATCCCATGTTATTTAAAACCTTCTCCCTTATTTTCGATATTAATCCAATTCTTTTTATTTTATCAAAGACGGTCACCTAAGTAAACAAATACGCCCAAATTCCGCGAATTGTTCACAAATTATTGTTATTTGGAGCGCCCCGCATTATAATCAAAGACAAGCGGAAAAGGATCCGCGCCTGTGGTTGAAAGCCGATGCCAGTCGCAGGCAAAACGGTCCACGTAAGCAGCGCTCCGGCGCGGCGAGCATAGTGCGGCTAGACGTAAGCCCGCCCGCCCGGCAAAGGGCGAGAGGAGTAAGAGTGGCCTAAACGGCTGCGGGGCTTCCAGGCGGCGGATGTGGGGGAAAAGACCAGGTCAGGCGGATCCTTGGGCCGCTCATTTTTTTACTCTCATGAAGGAAAACGAAGCTCTCCCGGCGAATTATTAAATAGGGTATTTTATCCTTTAGGCACGGGATTTCCCATTGCCGCAGCACCTCTTTTATTGCCCCGGCCGCGCGGCGGTATACCGCGCGGGTCACCATCGACCGGCCGGGAAGGGAGGCCGTTTGTTTCAAGCGGCCCGCATGGGTGTATCTGTAAGTAACGGGCAAACCCGTACCACATTACATATCACGGAAGGGGCGAACTAAATGAACATCAATATTTCGGGGAAAAACATCACTGTTTCAGGCTATCTGCGCCGTGTTGTCGAAAAAAAGGCGGGAAAGCTGGAACGTTATTTCAAGCCCAATACCGAAATGCAGGTAACGCTCTCGATTGAAAAATCACGGCATATCGCAGAGATCACCGTAGTCGCGGAAGGCGTTGTGCTGCGGGCGGAGGAAGCGACGGGCGACCTGTACTCTTCCATCGACGTCGCTCTTAAAAAGCTGGAGCGGCAGATGCGCAAACACCGTACAAAGCTCGAAAAACGGCTGCACGAAGAAGCGTTTGCGGAAGAGACTGTATACGATTATTACGACGAGAATTTCGACGAAGACGCACCGCAGATCGTGCGCAACAAGAAATTTGCGCTGCGGCCGATGGAGGAAGAAGACGCCGCCATCCAGCTCGAGCTTTTGGGACATAATTTCTATGTGTTCCGTAACGCGCATACGAGCGAAGTGAACGTTATTTATAAACGGGCCGACGGAAATTACGGCCTGATCGAACCGGAATAAGCATGAAGCAGGCCGCTTCGGCGGTCCATGTGAAAGAAACGGCGGGCGTCCTGCCCGGCTGGACAGTAAATGAAACAGAGCAAACGAAACGGGTGACCGGCACTGGGCCGGCCGCCCGTTTTTTGTATACCGCAGCGAAAACAGCGGACCTTAAGACGGATAAAAAAGGAGGTCCGAAAATGGCGAGAATACTTCATTGAATATGGTATAATCAAAATCAGGCGGGAGGTGAAAAGAAATGATCGAAAATGTTAACGCCCTGTATGCTGCATTCAAGGCGAAAGACGCCCGCTTTGACGGCCGCTTTTTTGTGGGAATATCGTCTACGGGGATATACTGCCGCCCGGTTTGCCGGGCGAAGCAGCCCAAAGCAGAAAACTGTACCTTTTACAGGACCGCGGCGGAGGCCGAGCAGGCCGGATACCGTCCCTGTCTTTTATGCCGGCCGGAGCTTGCCCCCGGCGCTTCCGTCACCGACGCAACCGCCGATTTGATTTGCCGGGCTGCACGAATGCTGGAAGAAAATTGCGGGAACGGCTTAAGCCTGGAAGAGATAGCCGGACGGCTTGGCTGCAGCAGCCGGCATTTGCGGCGCGTATTTACTGCGGAATATAATGTTTCTCCCGTCCAATACCTGCAGACATGCAGGCTGCTCCTCGCAAAGAACCTGCTCACAGATACAGACCTGCCAATATTGGAGGTTGCAATGGCGGCTGGTTTTCAAAGCCTGCGGCGTTTCAACGATCTTTTCAGGAAGCGGTACCGCCTTTCGCCTACGGCCCTGCGAAAACATGCGGCGGAAGGGAAAAAGCGCAATGACAACATGATTCTGGCGCTCGGATACCGTCCGCCTTACCGTTGGGAAGAAATGCTGGCCTTTCTTGCCGAACGCGCGATCGCCGGGATCGAAACGGTGAAAAACGGCGAATATGCGCGCACCGTGCATTTGGCGGGCGCGGACGGGAAGCGTGTGCGCGGTTGGGTGAAGATAGGCCACAAACCTGAAAAGAACGCGCTGAGCGTTGCAATCAGCGAAAGCCTGTTGCCCGTGCTCCCACAGGTATTGGCGCGGGTCCGGCATTTGTTCGACTTGCATTGCTCCCCCGACGCGGTATACGATATCCTCCAGGGAATGAATGATATCCGGCCCGGCCTTTGCAGGCCGGGAATCCGTGTGCCCGGATGCTTTGATGCCTTTGAGACGGCGGTACGCGCCGTACTTGGACAACAAATCACCGTAAAGGCGGCGGGCACTCTGGCAGCAAGGATCGTTGAAAGATATGGGTCCCCCGTTCAGGCGGGGTTCAAGGGGCTGACCCATATTTTTCCTCTTCCTGAGGATCTATTGGCCTTGGGCGGAGATATTGCGAAGCATTTTGGCGCGCTGGGCGTTACCTCCGCGCGGGCAAATACCATTTATATGCTGGCGCATGCCTTCGCACAGGGGAAAATCGATTTCGGCCTCTGCGCCGATCCGAAAAAGGAAATGAGGAAGCTGATGATGATCCGCGGCATCGGCGGCTGGACCGCACAATATATCGCCATGCGCACAATGGGATGGCCGGACGCTTTCCTGGAGACAGATTCCGGGGTAAAGAAGGCGCTTCCGGGCCGTACCGCAAAGGAGCTGCGTGTGATGGCGCAGGCCTGGCGGCCGTGGCGAAGCTATGCCACAATGAATCTATGGAACACATTACAGGAGGAAAGAGATGTATTATAAGACGGTCTATCAGTCGCCTGTAGGAACTCTTACGCTCGCCTGCGATGAAACCGGCGGCAGTCTTGTCGGTTTATGGATAGAGGGACAAAAATATTACGGGGGCGCTATCCGCGAAACGATGACAGAAAACAGCGGCCTGCCGGTATTCGGCAGCACCAAAAAATGGCTGGACCGGTATTTTGCGGGCGGCCGCCCCGATTGCCATGAATTGCCTCTGGCCCCGGTTGGCAGCGAATTCCGGCAGGAGGTTTGGGCCATTTTGCGTGAAATTCCTTATGGCAAAGTAACCACCTACGGCGATATCGCCAAAAAAGCAGCGGCAAATATGGGCCGGAAAAGCATGTCCGGGCAGGCGGTCGGCGGCGCGGTCGGTCACAATCCGATTTCCATTATAATCCCCTGCCACCGGGTGATTGGCGGGAACGGCAGCCTGACGGGCTATGCCGGGGGCATCCAAGCGAAAATCCAGCTGCTCGAACTGGAGGGGGTGGATCTCTCCCGGATGTCCGTACCAAAAACAGGCAGCGCCTTATAAACTGCCCGTAAGAAACAGCAAACCGGTTATGCCGGAGCCAAATCTTCCAACATAGAACCGCCCTCTTTTTAAAAATCCTCGACTGATGGTCGCTTCCGCCTGCTCTTCTGCGGATGCCATTGCCATCAGCTCGACGATCTGTTCCCTGCGATTTTGCCGGTCGCAGCTTCGCGGATCAATGCGGTATCCGCATGCTTTCCCGTCAGTTCCGGCACAGCGCTTACCGCCGTTTTCGCAAAAAAAAAGAACCCGCAACCAAAGAGCAAAATCTTCGGACGCAGGACCTGGTTACTGTTCCTGCCGTGGAAATTCCTTTGCGTATGTAAACACCATCACGTTCGCGCCCGCGTCCGCGAGCACCTTCATACACTCTCCGGCCGTCGCGCCCGTGGTGAATACATCGTCGATCAGCAGCACATTTTTTCCTTCCGGACGCGCATCTTTCGCACATATGAACGCACCGCGCACATTGCGCCGGCGCTGCTGCGCCCCGAGCTTATACTGCGGCTTTGTCTCGCGGCAGCGCACGAGCATTGCCTCGCACGGGATATCGAGCAGCATCCCCAAGTGATAGGCCAGCAGTTCCGACTGGTCGTAGCCGCGCGCCTTCCTCCGCTTCCCATGGATGGGCACAAACGTAACGGCATCCGCGTTCACTTCGTACCCGCCAAGGAATTCCGCCATGCGCTGTGCGATAAACAATGCGCAGTGCGGAGAATCGTCATACTTCAACCGGTGAATCAGCATACGCACGGCGCCGCCGTAGCGGTAGGCATATAAAATACCGCCCGCAAAGCCTTCCGCATTACGCAGCTCTTCCTCCCCGCGCGCGCATTCCTCGCAGACTGCTTCCCCTTCCGGAAGTTCCCGTCCGCAGTATACGCATTTTTCGCCCATGCGCACTACCTGCCGCACAAAATCATTCCATCTGCCCATTTGTCAACCTGTCAAGATACATCAGCTCACGCTTCAGCACCGTTGCACGCCTCCCCTGCCACGCATTGCCGATCATATGCTCGAAGGTGCGCATGCTGCCGGCGACCAGCACCTTCCTTTTTGCCCGTGTAACGCCGGTATACAGCAGGTTCCGCGTAAGGAATGGCTGTGCGCCGTACATCATTGGCATCAGGATTACATCGAACTCGCTGCCCTGCGATTTATGGATGGTGTATGCGTAAGCCCCGTCGAGCTCGGAAAGCGCCATCGTTTCGTATTCGCAGCGCTTCATATCCTCGAAAAGCACATCCACCGTTCCCGCTGTGATCCCTGCCACGGTGCCGATATCGCCGTTGAACACGCCCTCGCCCAGGGTAAGGCTCGTATCGTCGCGCCACTCGCGGGCATAATTATTTTTAATCTGCATCACACGGTCTCCCTCGCGAAAGGTCCGGTCCCCGAACGTTATTTCCGCTTTGCCCGTTTTTGGCGGATTGACCCGCTCGCGGATCGCTGAATTGAGCGCAATGGTGCCTAGATCGGTCCGTTTGATGGGCGCGATGAGTTGGACGTCCACGCCTTTTTTCGCGTAGGCTTCGTATTCCGCGCATAAAAGCTCGCGCACCTCGTCAACGCTTGAGCATTCCCGGAACTCGAAGGAGTCGTCGCACAGTTCCGGAACCTTTCCGCTTAAGATATCGTAGGCGGCGTCCGCAATGCTGCCTGCGTTGCGGAACCGACGCGTCAATTTTACGCACGGAACAACGCCCGAGTCGATGATATCGCCCATCACGTTGCCCGGACCGACGGATGGAAGCTGGTCCGCGTCGCCCACCAGAATAAGCCGCGCGCCCTCCGGGAGCGCTTTGAGAAGGTTGTGGAACAGAAACACATCCAGCATCGATACCTCGTCCACAATGACCGCGTTCGCCTCAACGGGATTTTCCTCATTGCGGCGGAAATAACAATTGTATTCATCCTCGTCGTAGGAATATTCAAGCAGGCGGTGGATGGTTGCCGCCTGTGTGCCCGCCATTTCCTGCATTCTCTTGGCTGCGCGGCCGGTGGGCGCGGTGAGGCTGCATGTGAGGCCCAGGCCGCCGAGAATGTTCAGCACCGCCTTCAAAATCGTCGTTTTCCCCGTCCCCGGACCGCCCGTGATGACGCATACGCGGTTTTCCACCGCGGCCCTGACCGCGCTCTCCTGTTCGTCCGTCAGCGAAAATGCACCGCTTTGCTTTTTCACCAGCCGGTCTAGGTTTTTAATGCTGTCCGGTGCGGAGGTCTTCACGAGCGCGACGAGGCGTGCAGCGCAGCGCGTTTCCGCACGGTAAGCGGACGCAAGAAACACGACCTGCTGGTCCGGATAGTATTTTTTGAGCACGACGTCTTTCGCGAGCGCGAGCGCAAGGAGCGCCCTGTTTACTTCCGGCTCCGCTACATTAAGGTTTTTCGCGACATGGGGAATCAGTTGTTTCCTGCGCACATATGTGCTGCCCTGCGCGAGTACCTTTTGCAGCACGTTCAAAATGCCGTTCTTGATACGAAACGGCGAATTTTCGCCCACACCGATATGGAGGGCGATCCGGTCCGCAGTGAGAAAATCGATCCCGCGCACATGCTCGATGAGAATATACGGGTTTTCCCGCACCAGCCTTGCCGCATCGTCCCCGAGCGCCGCCGCCGCGGCTGTCGCCTGCCGGGCAGTGAGACCCATGCCCATAAGGTCTGAATAGACATATTTTTTCCGCGCGTATTCCTTCATGGCTTCGTGCACGCTGTCCGCAAGGCGGCGGGACACGCCGCGAATACGCGTAAGCTCACGGTGGTCTTTTTCGATTACCTCAAAGGTATCTTCGCCGAATTCCTCTACGATGCGCGTGGCCAGCACTTCGCCCAGTCCTTTGATGAATCCGCCCGCCAGAAAAAGCACAATATCGTTCAAGTCGTGCGGCAGGGCGCTCTCATAGGACTGCACCGCAAACTGGGTGCCGTATTTCGCGTGATTTTTGAACATACCAAAAAAGCGCGTACGCTCACCTGGCTTCAGGCCGGGCATGTTGCCCACCACAATGGTGGGCTCCTCCGCCTCGATCTCCGCCACGGTATAACCATCCGCGCTTTCATAGATAATGCTTACGACCGTACCTTCAAGTTCTTCGTTCAAATTTCCTTCTTGATGGCCTCAACCATATCAAGCCTCTCCCACGGCAGGTCCAGATCGTCTCTTCCAAAGTGGCCGTATGCCGCGGTCTGGCGATAGATAGGCTTTCTGAGCTGCAACTTTTCGATAATTGCCTTGGGGCGAAGGTCAAACAGCTTCGTTACGATATCCGCGATTTCCGTGCTGTGCTTTTTGCCCGTGCCGAACGTTTCCACGAATACCGATACCGGGCGCGCAACGCCGATGGCATAGGCAAGCTGAATCTCGCAGCGGTCCGCAAGGCCCGCCGCAACCACGTTCTTCGCCACATAACGCGCCGCGTAAGCCGCGCTCCTGTCTACCTTCGACGGGTCTTTGCCCGAGAACGCGCCGCCGCCGTGGCGCCCCATTCCGCCGTATGTGTCGACAATGATCTTGCGGCCCGTAAGTCCGCTGTCGCCCTTCGGTCCGCCGATAACGAAGCGGCCTGTCGGGTTGACGTAAATTTTCGTATCGTCATCCATCATGTCCGCGGGGATCATAGGATCAATTACCTGCTCGATCATGTCGCGCCGGATCTGTGCCTGCGTCGCCTCCGGATCATGCTGCGTCGAAATAACGACAGCGTCCACACGGACCGGTTTCCAGTTCTCATCGTATTCGACCGTCACCTGGGACTTTCCGTCCGGGCGGAGATAATCGAGCGTGCCGTTCTTCCGTACTTCTGCGAGGCGGCGGGAGAGCTTGTGCGCAAGATAGATCGGCATCGGCATATATTCGGGCGTTTCGTTGCACGCATAACCGAACATCATGCCCTGGTCGCCCGCGCCGTTTTCCGCGTCGTCCTGATTTTCGCGCGTTTCGAGCGCTTTGTCGACGCCCATTGCGATATCCGGCGACTGTTCGTCAATGGACGTAATCACGCCGCACGTTTCGCCGTCAAAGCCATAATCCGCCTTGTCAAAACCAATTTGCTTGATCGTTTCGCGGGCGATTTTAGCGATATCCACATAAGCGTTCGTCGTGATTTCACCCATGACGAGCACAAGGCCCGTATTGACTGCCGTTTCGCACGCCACACGCGCATTGGGATCCTGCTCTAAGATTGCGTCCAGTACGGAATCCGAGATCTGGTCGCAGACCTTATCCGGATGTCCCTCCGTAACAGATTCCGAAGTAAATAATCTTCTCATATTGTTCCTCCATTTATTGATACACAAAAATGTATGATTTCACTAGTAATTTATTATACCAAATGGATTTTGCCTTTTCAATGGTAAAAATGCCAAAAATCCCGCTTTCCATGCCGCTTTTCCTCCTTTCGGTGCATTTTATTTGAACGCACGTTCTAATCTCCGTTTAAAATCACGGAAATTTGTTGAACGGCAGGCAGGGACGCGTCCCTGGCCTTTTTCAAAAATATTTGCGGAAAAATAAAAAAGGCGGCTTCCGCCGCCCCTGAAAAGACAATTTTACGCCGCCCACGGAACCATGCCCGGGAAAAAGATGCTTGAAAGCATCAGCATGATAAACCCGGCCACGCAGTTACCAAGGATAACGAGCGGGATGGCCTTCGCGGGTTTCAGGCCGAGGACGCTCGCAATGAGGGACCCGGTCCATACGCCCGTACCGGGCAGCGGGATAGCAACGAAAATAAACACGCCGAGATATCCGTATTTCTCAATCTTCCCCTTGTGCTTATCCACCTTGCCCATCAGCCAGTTCGCGAAGCGGTTGAACAGCTTTACCTTGCTTCCCTGCATCCAGCGGATGATTTTCTCGATAAAAAATACGATGAACGGCGCGGGAAGGCACGAGCCTAAAAGCGCGATAAAATAAGTCGCCCAGAACGGTACGCCAAGCCCGAGGCCAAGCGGGATCGCCCCTTTGAGCTCGATGATCGGCAGGATAGACGTTCCAAAGACGGTCCAAAGGCTGCTTGCAGGAACCATGAATTAAATTACCCCTCTTCTACAAAATCAACACCAATGATACTATATCTGTGGTATAATTTCAATGAAATAAGGATTATGTTTAGAAACTATTAAGGATTTTGCCAATGAGAAAAATTTTAGGCGCGCTGCGCAGAGCGGATGAACGCTTTTCCATGATCGGCCCGGGAGACAAAATCGCCGTTGGGCTGTCCGGCGGAAAGGATTCGATGCTGCTTTTATATGCGCTTCACCTGTATCAAAAATATGCGAAGAAGGCTTATGATTTGCTGGCCGTCACCGTCGACCTCGGCTTCGGCAACTATGCCACCGGCGTCATGCAGGAATATGCGGACGGTTTGGGCGTACCGCTCCATATCCTTAAAACGAATATTTCAGAGATCGTCTTCGATATCCGCAAAGAAAAAAATCCCTGCTCCCTGTGCGCCAAAATGCGCAAAGGAGCCTTCTACGAAAAAGCAAAAGAGCTTGCGTGCACCAAGGCGGCGTTTGCGCACCACGGCGACGATGTGATCCAGACGCTGCTCATGAGCCTGATGTACGAAGGCCGTATGAATACCTTCTCGCCTAAATCCTATCTCTCGCGGCGGGAGATCACTTTGGTTCGTCCGTTCGTATTCCTGCGCGAGCGTGATATCGTCTCCGCCGTGGGACGGCTTCATATTCCCATTGCAAAAAATCCGTGCCCAATCGATTTTTCTACCAAGCGCGAGCAGGCCAAGGAAATCGTGGCCTACCTCAATTCCCTGTATCCCGGCGCGGCGGATAATATGCTCGGGGCGGTCAAAACGACGGAGACCTATAATCTATGGAATAAGAACTGGAATTTTTGAAATTAATTCCCCACAGCAAAAAAGAGCCGCAAAGATAATGCGGCTCTTTTGCCGTCTTTTACCGGGCAATATAATAGAGGTCGAGCATTTTTCCCAGGAGCTCGTCTTCATCCATCACAAAATAGTCGAGCTTGGGCGGTGTGCTTACGATCGGATCGGGGAATTTCTGCCAACTGTCGTCTCTTTCCTCGAACGTATCCATTTTGATCTCGTCGATAGAGCCTATTTTATCAAGGACTCCCGCCATCGCAACGATCTGGTCGAGGTTCAGGTTTGTCTGGATCACATTGTTCGCAAGCTGCGGAAAAAGCTTAGTGGCCGCCTGCACTGCGCCCATATTTTTGATCTTCTTGGCAAGCGCCATCATGAAATCCTGCTCATGGCGCTGGCGGTCCATCTCGCCGTCGTCCATCTGTTTGCGGTTCTGCAGGTACAGGCGTACGTCATTGCCTTCGAGGTTGATCGTCTCTCCCTTGCTGCCAATATCCGGATAATCCTGGTCGAGCGTCACCTCTACCCCGCCGAGCGCGGCCGCAAGGTCGGACAGGTGCTCAAGGTCGATAGACACGTAATAATCCACCGGGATATCAAGCTGCCCGCCGCATTCGATAAGGTCCTTCACGGCAAGCATGGAGTTATCCGCGCCGTGCTTGGCCGTATCGTTCCCGCCTGCAAGCACGTAGGCATGGTTGATCTTTGTAATGCAGGTTTCGTCTTCGATCTCGCCCGTCTTTTTATCCGCATAGTGTACCTTGGTGCGCGTATCGCGCGGGATCGACGTAAACGTGATCTGGTTGTTCTGCACATCGAGCGTGCACAGCATCAGCATATCGGTGCGCGCGCCCGTCGCGTCTTTCACCTCCGTGCCGTCCCAGTCGACGCCCAGCATCAGGATGCTGATGGTATTCGCGTTTTTCTGGTAGGTTTTGCCGTCTATTTGGATCGTTTCGGCCGGCGTATCCCCGGCCAGCGCCACGCCTTCCTCCGGCGCGGCTTCATCCGGCCCCGCCGAAACGAACGCCGACATCGGGTTTTCCTTCAGGCCGGAATAAGTGCCGATCAATGCGTAGCCCACTCCGCTCGCGCAAATAATTAGCACGATCAGCACCGCAAGCAGCGCTTTGATCTTTTTATGATGATTCAAGGTCTTTCCCCTCCAAAATGGTTTTCATTTCATTTGTAACTCAGCCTTATCTATCATAATCCATTTTTTCATGAAATGAAATTTTTTTTTTCTTTTTCACAAAAAATTCACAAATTTCAACCCATTAAAAAAGGACCGCATAACGATTCTATGCGGTCCTTGTATCCTTTTTGTATCGCAATTTTTTCCCGAAGGTCAAGCGGGCGTGTAATACATGCCGAGCATTTTATCCATTAGCTCCTGCTCGTCCATCATGTAGAAATTCAGGTCCTGCCCCATATATTCGTCATACGCGTTTTCATATCCGCCCTGCTCCATAACGGAATGCTCGATATCATCAAGCGACACCTTGTCGAGCACGCCCGCCATGGCGACTACCTGATCGAGGGAAAGGTTCATATGCACCACATCCTGAAGCTGGGTAAACAGCTTGGAGGCGGACTGCACCGCGCCCATTTCCTTGATCTTTTTGGCGATTGCCATCATGAAGTTCTGTTCGTGGCGCTGACGGTCCATCTCACCGTCATCCATCTGCTTCCGGTTCTGCAAATACAGGCGCACATCGTTGCCCCGCAGGTTCACCACGTCTCCTTCGCTGCCAATATCCGGGTAATCCTGGTCGAGCGTCACCTCTACGCCGCCCAGCGCGTCGGCAAGGTCCGAAAGGTGCTCGAGGTCGATCGATATATAGTATTGGACGGGAATGCTCAGCTGCCCGTTACACTCGATCAGGTCCTCCGTCGCGCGCATTGCGTTTTCGGCGCCGTACCCCTTCGTCATGCCGCCGATATTGTAAGCGTGGTTCAGCTTGGTGATCCAGTTTTTATCAAGAATCTTTCCCGTATCTTCGTCTACGTCGTGCACCGTAGTGCGCGTATCGCGCGGCAGGGAAGTCAGCGTGATACTCTCCTGTCCCTCTTCCAGGTTGACAGTGCACAGCAGCATCATATCGCTGCGTTCGCCCTGCGCCGTTTTGGCCGCGCTGCCGTCCGAATCAATACCCAGCATCAGAACAGTGATGATATTGGGATTGACGATATATTCCTTCCCGTCGATGGTTACAGTTTTTACATCCGCGTTTTTATCAAAATTGATGGCGTCCGTTTCCGCCGCCTGCGGCGCCGTCGTATGAAACGCCGCGAGCGGATTGGCCCGCAGATTTTGGTAGGTTCCGTAAAGGGAAGCAAAGATAAATACGGCAGCGGCGATGAGTGCGATCAACACAACCAGCAGCCCTTTGATTTTTTTGTGATGGTTGACCCTTTTTGTCTGTTGGTTCAAAACCCTGTTTCCTCCGGTTCTTTTTTACAGCGTGAAGCAAATGGCAGGCGGCACCGTCCCCGTGTGGCCGCGCTTGCAGCCTGCAGGACGCCTCTCCAAATGCACGCTGTACGGCACTTTCTATGTTAATCCATTTTACTTCGCCTGGCGCGGCTTTTTTCCAATATTTACAAAAAATTAAAAAAAGGCCGCCGCCGATACAAGAAGAGTTGCCCTCCAAAGGAGGACAACTCCTGTTTTCGTTTGGTTCAGTATCCCTGGTTGTAGTAATCGCCGCGGCGGTAATCGTACACCGCTCCCGCGCTGTATACGTCGATGCTCTCAAGCGCTTTTCCAGTACCTATAGCGACGCACGAAACGGCATCCTCCGCAACATAGCACGGAATCTTCGTGCGCTCCGTGAGAAGCCTGTCAAGCCCGTACAGCAGGGACCCGCCGCCCGTCATGCAGATACCGTTCTCCGCGATGTCTGCCGTCAGTTCCGGCGGCGTGCGTTCAAGCACGCTGTGCATCGTTTCCATGATACGGTTTAAAGGCTCCTGCATGGCCTCGATCGTCTCATTTGAGCTGATTGTGATGGTCTTGGGCAGGCCGGAAATCAGGTTGCGGCCCGTCACTTCCATATAAGCCTCTTCTTTTCTCGGGAACGCGCTGCCGATATTGATCTTAATCTCCTCCGCCGTGCGTTCACCAATCAACATATTGTATTTCTTCTTGATATATCTCGAGATATACTCGTCAAAGGTATCGCCCGCGATTTTGATGGAGTCGCTGATAACGGCCCCGCCGAGCGAAATAACAGCCATATCCGCCGTGCCGCCGCCGATGTCAAGCACCATATTGCCCTGCGGCGCGCCGATATCGATCCCCGCGCCGATTGCCGCCGCGATCGGTTCCTCGATCAGGCAGGTATGGCGCGCGCCCGCTTCCTCAGTCGCCTCAATGACAGACCGTTTTTCCACCTCGGTCACGCCCGAGGGCACGCACACGACGACGCGCGGCTTGAAGAACAGCCGCTTGCCAATCACCTTGCGCAGGAAATAGCGAAGCATCCTCTCCGTATCGTGAAAGTTTGAAATGACCCCTTCGCGCAGCGGACGAACCGCCACGATATTGCCCGGCGTACGCCCAAGCATGATCCGCGCTTCCTCGCCAATCGCAAGCATCCTGCCCGAAAGCCGGTCTACCGCGACCACGGAAGGTTCGCGCAGCACGATTCCCTTGCCCCTGACGTAAACAAGGACCGTCGCCGTGCCAAGGTCGATTCCTATATCGTTATAATTACCGAATAAACCCATTCATCGAAGCCTCTCTTCTCGATTACTGGCCCTGACAGGATTTTCAAACGCATACGAAAAAAACATCATGGGCCTACATATCATATATGATAATACATTGGCGCTTTTTTTTCAACTGTTTTGTTACGAAAACGTCATATTTCCGGGCTTTATGGCCTGTCTTTTGTACTGTTTGGCGAGCAAGGCACACCTCTCTTGACCAAAACCCGTATTATTGTCAGGCAGATTTCTCCCGCGCCCGTTTTTCCCGCAAAAACCCTTTTGCCGCCGTCCGCTGCCCCTTGAACATCTCCCGTTTTACCGTTACAATAAAAGTATCTCGTCAAATATTAATAAGGAAAGAGTGGTAGGAAAATGGATTATCAGAAACTGCAAAACGGCAGCGATATACGCGGAGTTGCTTTGGGCGACAACGCAAACCTCACACAGCAGGCAGCGCGCGACCTTGCGGCGGCATTTGCCGAATGGCTTTCCGCACGCGGGACTGTAAAGCCCAAAATCGCGATTGGTATGGATTCGCGCGTTACCGGCCCATCCCTGAAGCAGGCCTGTATCGGCGGATTTACTGCCGTGGGCGCAGACGTCGTTGACTGCGGCATGGCTTCCACTCCTGCAATGTTTATGACTACAGTGACCGAGGGCTTCCTGTGCGACGGCGCGGTGATGGTAACGGCAAGCCACCTTCCCATGAACCGCAACGGCCTTAAATTCTTCACCAGGGACGGCGGACTTGAAAAGGGCGATATCGCGGAGCTGATCCGCATCGCTGCGGATATCGATTCTTCCGGCGCGGCAAAAGGCAGCGTCTTTGCGGCGGACTTTATGAGCGTATACGCCGGGATTTTGGTGGATAAAATCAGAAAAGCCACCGGCGAGGAGCGGCCGTTCGAGGGCTTTAAAATCATCGTGGACGCCGGCAACGGCGCAGGCGGCTTCTATGTAGATAAGGTGCTCGCCCCCCTCGGCGCGGATACCGAAGGCAGCCAGTTCCTCGACCCGGACGGGACCTTCCCCAACCACATCCCGAATCCGGAAAATAAAGAGGCGATGAAAAGCATCGTGGAAGCCGTGGTGAATACGGGAGCCGATTTCGGCATCATCTTCGATACGGACGTCGACCGCGCGGGCGCGGTCGATAAGGGCGGCAGCGTGCTCAACAAAAACCGCCTGATCGCCGCGATTTCGGCAATCCTTTTAAAGGAATTCCCGGGCACCACTATTGTGACGGACTCCATTACGTCAAGCGGCCTTGCGGAATTCATCGCCAGCCGCGGCGGCGTACACCACCGCTTTAAACGCGGCTATAAGAATGTAATCAACGAGTCGATCCGGCTCAATGAAAGCGGGACCGATTCTCAGCTTGCCATCGAGACGTCGGGGCACGCGGCGCTCAAGGAAAATTATTTTCTCGACGACGGCGCATACCTGGTAACGCGCCTGCTGATCGAGATGGCGAAGCTGAAAAAGCAGGGCCATACAATCTCCGATCTGATCGCGGATATGAAGGAACCGCTCGAGAGCGAGGAGTTCCGCCTGAATATCGGCGCCGATGATTTCAAGGCGTACGGCAACAGCATGATCGCCGCGCTGGAGGCCTATGCAAAGCAGCAACCGGAATTCAATATTGCACCCGACAATCATGAGGGCATCCGCGTTTCCTTTGACAAGGAGAATGGAAACGGCTGGTTCCTCGTCCGTCTTTCGCTGCACGACCCGCTGATCCCCGTCAACGTAGAAAGTGATGAAAAAGGCGGCGTGCGTATCATTACGGAAAAACTGTACGCGTTTCTAAAGGGATATGATAAGCTTGACCTCGCCCCGATTGAAAGCTATTTGAAGTAGCAAAATTGAAAATATACGAAACCGCAAAAAAGACGGCCTGCTATGCCGTCTTTTTTAAACGCCTGTGTTGGGAAAACGGGCTGTTCCAGACGACCAGATCCCGCCAGATGACCGCCGCCCTGCGAACGGCTCGTGATCCTGCTGTCATCAGTATGAGCCTTTTACAGCATGATGGACTCCATATATGGTTTTCCGGCAAGGTCCTTCCAGGTGAAAACGCCGTTCTCATAGACCATATAGCTGTGTGCGCTTCCCTCCTTGGGGATAGAAACGGACCCGGGATTCATATACACGTAGGCCCCGTGGTCCGTGCATCTGGGAATATGCGTATGCCCGCAAAGCAGGATATCCCCCTGCTTTAGAGGCGGCAGGTTATCCTCGTTCCACACATGCCCGTGCGTTGCGTAAACCGCAAGTCCATCAAGAAAAAATACGCCGTAATCCGCCATTACAGGAAATTCGAGCACCATCTGGTCGACCTCCGCTTCACAGTTGCCGCGTACACATAAAAGGCTGTCTTTCCTACCGTTAAGCATTGCAATCACCTCTTTGGGCGCATAGCCGTCAGGCAGGTCGTTGCGGGGGCCGTGGTATAAGAGGTCCCCGAGCAGGAGCATACGCCCTGCTCCTTCCCGCCTGCAGGCCTCCAAAAGCTGCGCGCAATAGTGTGCCGAGCCGTGGATGTCCGATGCGACCAGCAATTTCATTCGTTTCCCTCCCGATCAAAGAGTGCGGCGCATTCCTGCGCCGCACTTTGGATTCTTACCGTTTTACAGCCGGCTCCGGTCGCCCATTTTATTGGCTCCGCCAGTCTGTTTGGGGCGCGGAGGCTGCCTGTCGTCCTCGTCGTCCCTTTCGTCGTCTTCAAGTTCAAACTCGCGTTCGCGCCCGCGCGGCTCGTTATAAAGCTTCTCGATCTTGCGCTTTTTCTTCTTGCTATGCCGTACCGCGGCGATGACGATAACCACCACGGCAATAATCACGACAATCATGATAATGCCGAGCATGAGGGAGCTGATCCCCCCCGGCACCTGATCCGATACCTCTTTCAGGGTAAAGCTGTCGCCGTTTTGTTCAAATTTCAGGTACAGATCCCTCGCCGTTCCCGGCGTTTGCACCACGTAGGAATCTCCGTCTGCGGAAACAATTTTTGTCGTTGCCCCCTGCTGCACCTCGATGCCGAGGACCTTGCCCTCTTCAACGGATGCCCCGGGGGCGAGAAGTCCCCATTGATAGGCGCCGGTCCCTCCCTGGTTGAATACAAAACGCCCTTTGCTGTCGCTTAGGCCGGTGGTAAGAGCCGTATCCCCCTGGTTGATCTGCACGCCCACCCCGGCTACTTCCTTGCCTGCGGCGTCTACAAAATCAGCCGTAAACTTAATTGTTCCGGCGATTCCCGCGGAAGCCGTTGCCGTCGCTTCGGGCGCCGGCGTTTTGCTTTCTCCCACAGCTGTAATCTGCAAGGCTTCTTCCGCCATGAAGACGACGGTCATATGCAGGTTCTGCGCACCGTTTGCGATGGAGATATCGTATTTACCGCCCATCGCCATATCTACAATGGTCGTACGGTCACCACGCGAAAGCATAATGCGGCCCGTGCTCTCTTTTCCGTCTTTGCCCACGATCGTTACATTGTGGCTTTCCACCGTCACGCCCGGGAACGTAACTACCCCCTCTTTATTGCTCGTCTGTGAAAGGTTGTCCACCTTCACCGTGTAACCGGAAGCAACCGCGCCGTTATCGTAAATATACATCGTCAGGTCAATATAATTCTGGCTGTCGTCCGGCGTTGCCGTGGGCGAGGGCGACGCCTCCGGCGTCTGGGTAGGGGCCTGCGTCGGCGCCTGGGTAGGGCGCTGCGTTGGGTCGGGCGTCGGTTCCGGCGTTGGATCGGGCGTCGGTTCCGGCGTTGGATCGGGCGTCGGTTCCGGCGTGGCTGTGACCGTTGCCGTTGGCTCAGTAGTCTCTCCCTCCGCGAACGCCGCCATTGGCAGCATCATCGTCAGCACAAGGGCTATTATGACAATAACACCCATAAATTTCGTATATTTCTTCATACATTTCCTCTCGATCTAAAAAAATCCCCTGTCTTATTATAATGCTACAACAAGGCAGGGTTCTTTTTTATACTGTCGATTATTTTCCGCAGGACTCCTTGAGGTCGTCTTTCAATTTTTGCGGTACGGTGGAAAACAGCGTGCTCACCGATTCGCGTTCGTGAATCCTGTAAACCGCCTCCGCAAAAAGCGGAGCAACGGAAACCGTCTGGAATTTTTTCTGGCCGATGATAAACGGATTTTCTACGCTGTCCGTGGAAATGACCGTTTCGATCGGGCTTTCATTGATAGCCTTCACGCCCTTTTCGCGCAGCATAATGTGCCCTAATACCGCGACGATGCGCTTTGCGCCGCGCGCCTTCAGCATGTGGGCCACGTCGATCAGCGTTCCTCCGGAAATGGAGAAATCGTCCACGATCATGCAGTTTTTGCCCTCCACATTACCGATCAACTCGAGGATATGCGCATTTTCGTCATGGTCCGTACGCGTTTTATCTCCAATGGCGACGGGCAACTGCAGGTAATCCGCGTATTTCCTCGCCGTCTTGGCAAAGCCCGCATCCGGCGAAACGACTACAAGGTTCTCCATGATGTCCATTCCTTTGATGTATTCGCACAGGATAGGCAGGGAAAGCAGGTGATCGACCGGGATTTTGAAGAATCCCTGTACCTGGGCGCTGTGCAGGTCCATCGTGATGACCCTGTCCGCACCCGCTGTTTCAAGGCAGTCCGCGCACACGCGCGCACGGATGGAAACCCTTGGTTCATCTTTCTTATCGCCTTTGGCATACCCGAAATATGGAACGATAGCCGTGACCGAGCTTGCGCTCGCGCGTTTGAAAGAATCCATCCAAAATAAAAGCTCCACTAATTCGTTGTTGGGATCCAAACCAATCGGGAGCACTACATACACGTCTTTGTCTCGTACCGTTTCTTTGATACGGATAAAAATATTTCCGTCGGAAAAATGGATTACTTCCGACGCCCCTAAATCTGCCCCAAGATAGGCGCACATTTTCTTCGCGAAAGCAACCCCCGATGAGCCGGCAAAAATTTTTATGTCCGGGTTTCCATTCAGCATAAATACCTACCATCCTTGTCAAAATCGTTTTAACACCTATTACTGATTATAGCACCCACCCGGGGCCTTTTCAATCATATTGCATATTTTTCAGTTAAAATTTTAATCGACTCGTTAAGATACGGACCCGTCCGTTTCTCGCATGCGATGGCGGCGTAAGGCCGCATCGCGCCGTGGTAATCGCTGCCCTGCGTGACAATGAGCCCATGACGTTTCGCAATCTTCAAGTAGCGCTCCACATCGGCGTCCGAGTGGGCGGGATAATAGGCCTCGATTCCCCCAAGCCCCATTTTTCTGAGCTCCGCGACCAGCGCTTCGATGTCGTCCGTGCGCACGAATTTCGGATGGGCGAGAACGGGGATGCCTCCCGTTTTCAGGATCATTTCGATCGCCTGCTGCGGGCTTAATTTCCTGCGCTGCACATAGCAGCTGCCTTCCTCATTCAAATAGCGCGTAAACGCATCCTGCAGGTCGCTCGCATATCCTTTTTCGATCAGCGCCAGCGCCACGTGCGGCCTCCCCAGGGTGTTTCCCTTCGCAAAGCGTTCCACATCCGCAAAGTCAATTTTCATGCCGTGCTCCTGCACAACCCGGATGATTTCGCGCACACGTTCGACACGCGAGCCGCGCAGATCGTCCATCATGCCAGCGAGTTCTCGATCCGCCGTATCCATCCCGTAACCAAGAATATGCAATTCCCCCGTGTGGCGCACGGAGAACTCCACGCCAGTAAGATATTTCAGTTTCAGTTCCTTCGCCGTGGCGATCGCCTCGGTTTGAGAGTCCATCGTGTCGTGGTCCGTGACGGCGGAAAGCCTGAGTCCAAGCTTCCTGCACTTCGTGATAATTTCCTTCGGCGTATCCGTTCCATCGGATGCCGTCGAATGCATATGTAAATCGATCATATTTTTGCTCCGCAACTACGGAAGGCGCGATATACCGCGCCTTCCGTTATTGATTCATTTCATCCTGTGCCGGCGGGCCGCCGCCCGCGCCTCCGGCGCAGCTATCCTCCGCGCTTCAGGCGTCTTCCTCCGGTTTGGGCGGTTCCACGATAACCGTTTCCACCGCTTCCGCATCCGTCGGCTGTGCAGGCGGCGCGATCCATTCCGGTTCCTTCTCCGTTTTCTTTTCCTCGATCTCCCAGGAGTCGGGATCGTCGACCGGGATTTCATCCTCAAACAGCTTCTGGAACTCTTCGCCCGTCAGCTTTTCCTTGCGCATCAGCACCTCTCCGATGTTGACCACCTTGCGCAGATTTTTGCTGAGGATGTCCGTCGCCTTGGCGTACGCACTTTCGATGATACGCGTCACTTCCGCGTCGATGCGCGCGGACGTGCTTTCAGAATACTCCGGCGTCTGCCCGAAATCTTTTCCGAGGAACACCTCGTGGCCGGAGGCCAGGAATACCGGACCGAGCTCGTCGCTCATGCCGTATTTAGTGACCATATCTTTCGCCGTTTCCGTCGCGCGCTGCAGGTCGTTAATCGCTCCTGTGGAAATATCCTTCAAGGTCAGCGATTCCGCTACACGGCCGCCAAGCATCATTGTGATCTCGTCCATCAGGCGGGATTTGAATACATGCTGCTTGTCTTCCTCAGGCAGCGTCATGGTATAGCCTGCCGCCATACCGCGCGGAATAATGGAAACCTCGTGCACCGGATCGCACTTGGGAAGCAAATGCGCAAGGATGGCATGGCCCACCTCGTGGTAAGCGGTACAACGCCTGTCGTCCTCGGTCATGACCCGGCTCTTCTTTTCCGGGCCCGCAATGACCCTCGTGATCGATTCCTCGATCTCGCTCATACCGATCTTCTTTTTCCTGCGGCGTGCCGCGAGGATCGCCGCCTCGTTCAATACGTTTTCAAGATCCGCGCCAATGAAACCCGGAGTCCGCCGCGCGATCACCTTGAAATCCACCTCGGCCTCGAACGGCTTGCCCTTCGCATGTACCTTGAGGATCTCTTCCCTGCCCTTGACGTCAGGGTAATTTACCGTGATCTGCCTGTCGAAGCGGCCTGCCCGCAGCAGCGCCGGGTCAAGGATGTCGCGGCGGTTCGTCGCCGCCATAACGATAATCCCTTCGTTAACCTCAAAACCGTCCATTTCGACGAGCAGCTGGTTCAGCGTCTGTTCGCGTTCGTCGTGACCGCCGCCGAGGCCCGCGCCTCTTTGGCGTCCTACCGCGTCGATCTCATCGATGAATACGATGCAGGGCGCATTTTTCTTTGCATTTTCAAATAAGTCGCGTACGCGGGACGCGCCCACGCCTACGAACATCTCCACAAAATCGGAACCGCTGATCGAGAAGAAGGGAACCTTCGCCTCGCCCGCGACCGCTTTTGCAAGCAGGGTTTTACCGCCGCCGGGAGGCCCGACCAAAAGCACGCCCTTGGGAATACGCGCGCCAAGCTCCTTAAACCTCGCCGGATTTTTCAGGAACTGTACGATCTCCACGAGCTCTTCTTTTTCTTCATCCGCGCCCGCAACGTCGGCAAACGTCTTATTGGTGTCGCCTCCGTCCGTCATGCGCGCTTTGCTCTTGCCGAACGCCATCGCGCTGCCCGTGCCGCCCGCGCCATTCTGCGCGCGCCGCATAATAATGACCCACAACACCAGCAAAAGCACGATCGGGATCAGGTAGGGCAGCAGCTGCACGAAAAAGTTTGGTTCCGGCGTGGGAACGTAATTCAGCTTGAAGCCGTAGTCCTCCGGGTTGGTGCTTCCGGTGACCGCCGCCATATCCTGGTTAAACTGCTGGATAGACGCCGGTATCGTCGTGGAAAAATCATATTGCTGTGCCGGGAAAGCTTCGTCCGGCACCTTTGAATCCGTATACCGCCCGACGAGGGTGCGGTCCTGGATCGCTATATCTTTAATGCCATCTTCCTGCACCTTTTGCAGGAATTCCGAATACTGCAGCTCATCCACCGTTGTCGTCTGTGGATTGCCCAGAAACTGTGCCGCTAATATGATTACTACAATAATGATAATATAGATCAGCGGCCCTCTGAAAAATTTGCCCAAATTTCTATCCTCCTTCGTCGAAATCCGCTCTCTTGCTTGCCCCGGCCATATGGCCGGGGCTACGCGGGCCCGAGCGATTTCTCCTGCCGCTTCGCGGCTTTACTTCACTTAGCCAATCACGCCGCGCTGCCGCTTGCGTTCTTGGAAATTCACCTGTCTTTTCCGCAGCCTCATTCCGCTTTCGCTTTATTGAGCTTTGCCGGACCCCCTTGATTCCTTCCGGCCGGCAGCCATAAAGGTATCGGGGCTTTTATATGCTGCATTTTATCCGCGCCCATTCCTGCCCGCACGTCCGTACGGCCGGGGCTACGCGGGCGGAGCCTATGCGGCCATTTCCAGCGCGCCGCACATTCACCGCAATACTTTCCTTTATATTATTACCTACTTTTCGCGGGTTTCAAACCGCTTGCGCTTCATTCGTAAACCGAACGCTTCAGCACGCCGACATGCTCGTAATTCCTGTATTTCGACGCATAATCGAGCCCATAGCCGACCACGAATTCGTCCGGAATATCAAAGCCGATATATTTTACCGGCACCTCCACCTCGCGGCGGTCGGGTTTGTTGAGCAGGCAGCAGATATTGATGCTTTCCGGCTTCCGGCCCCGGAGCTGCTCCATCAGGTTGTGCAGCGTCCATCCGGAATCGATGATGTCCTCGATAATCAAAAGATGCTTTCCGCGGATGTCCTCCTGCATATCGTATTTGATCTGTACGCTGCCCGATGACGTGCTGCCCTTGCCATAGCTTGAGACCGCCATAAAGTCGATCTCCATGGGAATCTTGACCTGCCGCATCAAATCGGAAAAGAACACGACGCTCCCGCGCAGGATTCCCACCGCAATGAGGTCCTTCCCTTCGTAATCGTTTGAAATTTGCTCGCCAAGTTCCCCCACGCGCGCCTCGATTTGATCTTTTGAAAGCAATATCTTTTCGATATCCCGTTCTACATAATGCTGCATGTCAGCCTTCTCCCCTATCAGTTTCTTCTTTTATATTACCGCAGCGGATATAGTTCATCCGCAGAATACGCTTTGTTGTACCGTCCACCTTGTAATCATCCCCGATCACATGGCCCACCGCCCAGATGATGCGGTTGCCGTCCGCGAGCAGCGGCGTCCTTTCCCGCTCTTCCCGCGTTAGCTTTTTATCGATAAAGTAATCCTTCAATTTTTTGCTCCCACCGCTTCCAAGCGGCGTGATACGGTCTCCCGTGTAACGCGTACGGAACATAAAGTGCGCGGGCAGCTTGTCCCGGTCCACATATGCCGTATACGGATCTTTATTGTTAAAATCGCACGCCTCCGCCCGCTCGCATACGATATAATCTCCAAACGGCGTTTCATTTTTCGCCTCGATATCGAATACGATACAAAAGCTGTGGTTGACGCGCCGCGCCGCGAAGCAGATAACGAGTGTTCCATATTCCACTTCCGCGCACAGCCCTCCCGAGAGGTTTACCCGGGTTCCTGTCCTGTTTTTCTGCGCGAGCCTTATGACCGCGCCCACATGCGCCTTTTCAATATCCTGCGTTACAAAAAGCTTCGCACAGGCAAGCCTTATGATCCGGTACTCTACCGCCGGGGAAAACCCGAGGAAGTGCCCGATCTCGATCTCCACACGGTCGCCCTTTTGCTTGGCGCACTCCGGAAATACGCGTTCCGCCTCCCCGAGGATAAAGGAGGAATCCTCCTGTGCGATCGCGCTCAGGCGGTTGAGCGCCCCCGAAACATCAGGGTTGATCCGCTCCCGGATCTGCGGGAGCAGCGTATTGCGGACAAAGTTGCGGGTATATTCCGCGTTATCGTTTGTCTTATCCTGCATATAGTGCAGGCCCTTATCACGCACATATTCCATCACGTCTTCCCGCGATACGCACAAAAGCGGGCGGATAAAATTTCCGTTACGGGCGGCGATCCCTTTAAGGCCGTCGATTCCGCTGCCGCGCAGGATATGCATGAGCACACTCTCCGCGTTGTCATCGCTGTGGTGCCCTGTCGCGATTACGTCAACATCCTCGTTTTCTACAAGCGTATTGAAGTACGCTTCCCGCGCGCGCTTTGCCGCCGTTTCCTCGCTCATCCCCCATTCCCGCGCAAGCGCGGGAACGTCCGCGGCGCTCATATAAAATGGGATGCCCTGTTCTTCACAGAAACGGCTGACAAAATCCGCATCATCGAGGGATTCTTGCCCGCGGATACCATGCTCAAAATGTACGCACGCCACGGAGCACGAAAAAAACGGCACAAGGGACCGAAGGCAGGCAAGAAGCGCCATGGAATCCGGTCCGCCGGAAACCGCGACGCCGACCGTCTGTCCGAGGCCGATCAGCCCGTTTTCTGTTATGAAGTCCCTCACTCGTTCTTCCATATCAAATTCTATCCCTAGTATATATAATATACTGAAGCGCCCTACTTTACAACCTCTAAGCGCAGGGATTTCGCGTGAATATTTTGTTAATATTACTATACTGCGCGCACATGAACGCAATATGAATCGGGCGGCCGGTCGGAACTAAAGCTCCGCTCCCGGCGCCGGCGTCCACGGCGCGCCGCATTTCCTCTGGCCGTTGTTCACAAGTGGGTTTCCAGGTAGACGCGCAGGTTCTCATTCTGGAGTCCCAGCTTCTTACGGATGCTGCTGCGGTGGTAGTCCACCGTTTTTTTGGTAATAAACAAGGCGTCGGCGATCTCCTTGCTGGTATAGCCTTCCTTAATCATCGTGCATACCTGCAATTCGCGCGGGCTGAGCCGGTCGAACACGGACGGCCGCTTTTTGGTGATCGGATAGACGATCTCGTCTATCAGCCCCGCTACAATATTCAGGTCGCGCTCCTTGACGTTTTTCTTCAGATAGTTGAGGGAAGGCCGGATATATTTTTCCACATTCTGCGTGATGGTCTGCTCCAAGTCTTCCTTATAGCGTTCCCTCTGATTCAGGATTTCCATCAGCATATCGTTCTGCGCTTCCAGGTTTTCGTACAACTCCGCCAGTTCATTCATATTGGTTTCCACGCGTTTTTGGAAGGTAATGTCGCGAATATACTCGATAACCAGCACAACATGGCCGTTTTTATCGAGGACGGGAACCGCATACAGCTTCTGCCACCCGGAATCCTCTCCATCCGTTGTATATGGCACAAGGTCCATCTGCGGCGCAGCCGTACGGACGGCGCGGATCGTGGGACAGCAGACACACGGCTCGGTGCGGCCGTGGAATACCTCGTAGCATTTCTGGCCGAGCACATTATCCTCGCCCGGATACCAGTGCAGCATGGACTTATTGACATAAATAATTTTAAAATCCGGCTTCAGGACGCTGATGCCGTCCTGAATACTGGAAAGGACCGCTTCGTAAAGCTCCGTATTGGACAGGAACTCGTCCTCCGTATCGACGGAAATCGCGGTTGGTACATCGGGCTTGAATACCCATCCTGTGCTTTCAGCCATTTTATCATTCCTCATTCGCCAATATTTCGCCGGGGCCGAAGGGATACGCCGCAAACGGTGGCTTGCAGCCGTACAGCCCGCACCCTTGCGGCGCTCACTCCCCGCACGGCCCGCGTTTCCGGCGCGTTTTATCGGCGCTTTCAAATATATGTGGCCCTCAGCTCCTACCAGCTATTGGACCGCAGGACGCGCACCTCGTGAACTATAATAGTATCAGTATAGGCCGCCCCTGGACAAAAGTCAATCGAAATACTAGTTTTGCACTGGTATAAACAATGGATTTTTCCGGGATTGTATGATTGCCCCCACAGGTTTATGATAGCAGTATCGAGGGGTAAATTTCACAGTTTCAAAACCAAAATAACTAAATATGGAGGGTGTTTAAGAATGGAAGAAAAAGAATTGTTGTTTACACCGATAAAAATCGGTACGAGAACAGCACCAAACCGCATCGTGCTGAACGCAATGGAATGCTGCGACGCACTTGACAACGGCGATCCAAGTCCGGCAACCTATAAGCGCTATGAAGATTATTTCAAGGGTCAGGCGGGCCTTGTTATATTGGAGGCAATCACGCCGCAGTATGATTACATCGCCAGAAGGAATCAACTCTCAATCAAGGAGCATAACCTGCCGGCGCTGAAAAAATTCATCGCCCACCTGAAAGAGATCAATCCCGACACGCTGATTTTTTTCCAGATCACTCATTCCGGCGAAATCAGCAACAACGTATATTCGCAGCGCATCCGCGTAACGGAAGAACCGCTTCCGGGGTATGAGGACGCCAAACTGGTGCGCGAAGAGGAAATCGAACAGGTTATCAAAGACTATGTTTTAGGTTCCAAATATGCTTACGAAGTGGGCGCGGACGGCGTAGACCTGAAACTTTGCCATGGTTATCTCGGCAGCCAGATCCTTCGTCCGTTCAATAAAGACAACTGGAAGTACGGCGGAAGCTGGGAAAACAGAAGGCAGTTCGCAATCGATATTTACGACCGCACCCGCGCGGCAATCCCGGACGAGAACTTTGTGCTGGGCTCCAAAATTTCTATTTACGAAGGATTCCCGGGCGGCGTAGGTACGGCAGGCCCGGATACGGCGCTGATGGATCTGACGGAATCGATCGATCTTGTAAAACAGCTGGAAGCGCACGGCGCCAGTTATATTCTCCAGTCTGCCGGTTCTCCGTCGCACACGCTGGACCTCGCGCATCCGGACAGGCGGACGCCCGATTATGCTTATATGCATTTCTATTTCCAGAAGGTTTGCCGCGACGCCCTGAAACCGGAAACGGCCGTGATCGGCTCCGCGTACAGCATTTACCGCGACGGCAAACAGCCTTTCTGCGCTGTAAAGCCCGAAAAGAACAATCTGCGTTTCTGGGGCAACAAAAACATTAAGGAAGGCATCGTAGACGCGATCGCGATCGGACGTCAGGCGTTTGCAGACCCGTACCTCCCGAAAAAAATGATGGAAGGAAACGAAAAGGATATCCATTGGTGCACGCTTTGCGACCATTGCGTGGAATTCCTGATCCGCCAGCATCACGTAGGCTGCGCAACGTATGACCCGCACTTCACGGAAGAATACGTCAAGATGATTAAGGAAGAAGGAAAGCTGAAAGCGAAACACACCTGATCCCGGAACGAAAGCCGGTAACAGGAGAAATGCGAAACGATTTATAATGAGCAGAAAGGTGGCAATATTATGGCAAGAACAATAGACGATGATTGCATCAACTGTGGAAGATGCGTAAAATTGTGCCCCGTGCACGCGATTTACAAAGGCGAGAAGCACATGGAGATTGACAGGGATAAATGTATTGATTGTTATGCATGCGAGATCGAATGCCCGACCCACGCGGCATATCCTGAATAAGAAGCAGGAAAAGGGCCCTGTGCCCCAAAGGAAGAGGCCGTATATCAACGATATACGGCCTTTTCCTTTGTCTTTCCCGTCCACTGCTGCGTATATCCGCTCCTTTCCTTCAGGGCCACGTACCGGCCCGCCCGTTTCCTTGCGGATAGAAGGCAGACTTTCCATGCACGGCGCCGTAAGGCGTAATATCCGGCCCGCTTCGGTTTAACACGTCTGGATGGAGCCTGCTTTCTGTTGATCGCCGGTAGAATAAACAAGTTTGTATTGTGCTCCTCCGGCTCCCGGCTGCTGCCAAAAATTCAGCACGCGCCGGGCCGTACAAAAACCCCCGCTTTAAAAAAGCGGGGGTTTGGGTTAAGCTTTAAGTTTATTCTGTTCCACCTTATAGGGGACGCTTCGCACAAATGAAGCCGTTCCTGAACCAGGAACCAAATTCCCTCGTTACCATCGCATTCTGGCTCGAAGATGCGTCGAGAACCATGTTGTCGCCAAGATAGATCGCTACGTGACCGTTCATGCAGATAATGTCGCCGCGCTGCAGGTCGCTGATGCTGGTAATCGTCGGGTAATCCGTGCTTCTCCAGCCTGCCGACGTCCTGTAAGGAACGTCATTGCCGCTTTCCCTCAGTGCATAGTAGATCAGTCCCGAGCAGTCGAACGAATTCGGTCCTTTTCCGCCCAGCACATACGGTTTGCCGAGCTGCGCTTCCGCAACTGCGATAAACGCTTCTACGGAACCCGCATCCGCCGTATAGGAAGGCGAACTGTCCCCGGAATCCTCAGCGGACGAAGAGTTGTCTTCCACGGGAGCGCTGTCTTCCTGCTGGGAACCGTTGCCGCTGCTCTCCTGGCTGCCGGAATTATCTTCCTGCTTGCTGTCTTCCTTACTGCTGTTATCTTCCTGTTTGCTGTCTTCCGCAGGCTCGCCCGGCTGCTGTGCCTCCGCTTCCTTATCCGCCTGCATCTGTTCGTATTCAAGTGATTTTTCCGCTGCGCCGGAATAAAGCAATTCTTCGGTCATGTGTCCAACGCTGCCGTCTTCCGCAAGGCCGCTCATTCTCTGGAAGTAGCGCACTGCTTTTTCGGTCTCTTCCCCGAAATAGCCGGTCGCCTCAGAGATCGGGTAGCCAAGCTCGATCAGGCGTTCCTGCATGTTCTGCACGTCCGCGCCTGCCGCACCGAGCGCCATGGAATACTCCTTCGCGTCTTCGGAGAACAGAAGCGCCATAGTCTCAGGCCCTGCTGCGCCGTCTACCGTAAGGCCGTGCTTACGCTGGAAATACTTAAGCGCCTGATTGGTCGCCGGACCAAAGTAGTCCGTCGTCTCGTCCTGACCCATGTAATAAAGATCCATCAGCCTCTGCTGAATTTCATGCACCTTTGGGTCGGTCATCCCTTCCATGTAAGTAACGGCGGCCGCCGGTTCTTCCACCACAGGCGTCTGCGCAGACGCCTCCTCCGTTTCTCCCGCCGCTGTTACCGACGAACTTTCGGGCGCAGCGGATGCTGCCGCCTGAGTCGTTTCCGTCAGCTTGGGCGCTTCTGTGGAAGAGGGCTGGGCCTCTTTCGTTTCCTGCGGCTGGGCCGCCGCCTGTACCTGGGCCGTAGGCTCCGGCTGCGGAGTCATGTTCATGTCTCCGGTTGCGGCTGACGCGATCATGATCGGAATCATCACCGAGGCTACAGCAACCGTAACCACCGTAAACAACCGTTTCTTCTTTCTAACGCGATAACGCACCGCTGCGCGGGATACGCCCTCGCTATTCGAGGAAACGTCGCCGTTACGTCTGGCTCTGACAAACGTTCTGTGTTTCCCAAATGGCTTAATCATGTTGGTCTCCTTTTTGTTCGCTTCCGCGAATTTGTTATGAGTATACTACATTTTTTCTGAGTTGTCTATAGTTTTTTAACTTTTTTGTAATATTTGCGTAATAAATAACCCATAATCCCTAAGTCTAAAAGGTTTTTTTTAATTTTGTAAAAAATTTTTTCTGGAATTCCCGCAAAGCTTTCCCCGCCTGTTTCCCGGGCGGCGGCTTATGGTATAATAATGTAAATCAGAAAGGATATGGTTATGGAGCAGATCGACACAATTATTTCGCAGCTTTCGCTGGAGCAAAAAGCGGACTTGTGCTCCGGGCTCGACGCCTGGAATACGTTTCCCATCAAGGACTGCGGCGTACCCGGCGTTTTGATGACGGACGGGCCGCACGGCCTGCGCAAGCAATACGACGAGAGTACGGCTATGCTCGAGCAGTCCGTACCCGCGACCTGTTATCCCGCAGCCTCTACGACGGCGTGCTCCTGGGACAGGGAGCTTCTGTATGAGATGGGCGCAGCCCTCGGCAGCGAGGCGCGTGAGCAGGGAATTTCCATGGTGCTCGGCCCGGGGATCAATATTAAGCGCTCCCCTCTGTGCGGCCGGAATTTTGAATACTTTTCCGAGGACCCCGCGTTGGCCGGGGAGCTTGGCGCAGCTATGATCCGGGGAATCCAGAGCACAGGAACAGGCGCATGCCTGAAACACTTCGCGGCGAACAACCGCGAATATTTCCGCATGGTCTCCAACTCCATCATCGACAAAAGGGCCCTGCGCGAGATTTACCTTGACGGATTCGAGCGCGCCGTAAAAAAGGGAAAGCCCTATGCCGTCATGAGCGCTTATAATATGCTGAACGGGACCTATTGTGGGGAGGCGTCCGCGCTGATCCGCGGGGTGCTGCGCGGCGAATGGGGGTTCGGCGGCCTGGTGGTATCTGACTGGGGCGCTTGCTATAACCGCGAAAAGGGGATCGCCGCCGGACTCGATCTCGAAATGCCCTATTCCGGCGAAGAAAATACGAACCGCATTATCCGTGCCGTGAAAAACGGCACGCTGGACGAGGCGGACCTTGACGCATGTGTGCGGCGCATCCTTTCCTTCGTATTCCGCTGCGAAAAAAACAAAAAGCTTCCTTACCAATGTGATATGGAAAAAAACCACGCGCTGGCCCGGCGTATTGCCGCAGAAAGCGCTGTGCTGCTTAAAAACGACGGTTTACTGCCGTTGAAGCCTGGTGTAAAAGTGGCCCTTCTCGGTGAATTTGCCGAGCATCCGCGTTACCAGGGGGCGGGAAGCTCGATGATCCATCCCGCGAATCTTGAGAACGCGATCGGCGCTTTCCGCAGCCATGGCATTCATTATACCTATGCGCCGGGCTTTTCCATCTCCGGCGATACCGTTGATGAAACAATGCTCGCCGAAGCGGAATGTGCGGCGCGGGATTGCGACGTTGCCGTTATCATCGCGGGCCTTCCCCCGCAGTATGAGGTGGAGGGCATCGACCGCACGCATATGCATATCCCGCAAAATCAGATCGAGCTGATCGAACGCATTGCAAAAATAAAACCCGTGGCCGTCCTGCTGTGCGGCGGCGCGCCTGTTGAAATGCCATGGCTTTCTTCCGTCTCCGCCCTTGTGAACTGCTATCTGGGTGGTGAAGCGGGCGCATCCGCCATGGCGCAGATCCTGACGGGCGAAGTGAATCCGAGCGGCAAACTCGCGGAGACCTATCCGCTCCGTCTCGCGGACAACCCGTCTTACCATTTCTTTTCGGACGACCGCCACAATGTGGAATACCGCGAAAGCGTTTACGTCGGCTACCGTTATTACGACGCGGCGGAAAAGGAAGTCCTCTTCCCCTTCGGCTTCGGGCTTTCATACACTACTTTTGAATACTCTGATATGCAGACGGACGCCGGGAGCTTTGCCCCCGGCGGTACGGTCACGGTAAGCGCCCGGGTCGAAAACACGGGAGGCGCCGCCGGGGCGGAGGTCGTGCAGTGTTACGTCCGCGCGGACGAAGCGCCTTTCAAGAAGCTGTGCGGCTTTGAGAAAATATTCTTGCAGCCCGGTGAAAGCGCCCGTGTTTCCTTTACGCTGACAGAACGCGATTTTTCTTTTTTCTCCGACGGCTGGCAGCTTATGCAGGACGTACACGTTTTGATCGGCGCTTCGTCGCGTGACCTGCGTATGGGGATCATTGTGGAAATTCCGGAGGGAAAGCCGCTGCCGGAATATCCGGTGTCCACTGACGGCCATTGGAACGCCATGCAGTATTACGGGCTGTTTGAAAAAATCCCGCATATCACCTTCAGCATCCATCCGTTCACCATCAACGCTACTTTGAAGGATTTTGATTCCGTCACCATTGGGCGAACGGTGCACCGCCTGGTCGCTAAATTTGTGGAAAAACATATAGACCCGGGCGGATATATGGGGCACGACATTATGCTCCAGCTTTTGGAGGAAAACCCCATGCGTGTGCTGGTTTCCATGTCGGGCGGTTTTTTCACCTACGGCATGGCGCGCGGCGTACTGATGATCGTAAACGGCCAGGTGTTCATGGGCCTGCTTGCGTTCTTCTCCGCTTACCGGAAACGAAAGAAACAAAAAATAAAATCGAAAAAATAGTGTTTACCCCCAAAATCGCAGGGTATATATATTATGTCACAGACGCCTTCGGGCCGAAGTGGCGCCAAAACAATACATACCCCCAATCAGCAAAAAACCGGCCTCGTGCCGGTTTTTTGTTTACATGGCGCGGACGGAACGCGCGTCCCGCTTTACCAGCACTTATGTTATAATGTAGAAAATTCGTTTTTATCCGCACGGGGGAGATCGGCTATGGAACAACGGATCATTGAAGAATTGCAAAAGCTAGGGGCAATGTATACCGCGCTCATCGCGGTTTCCGAGATCGGCTTTTTTCCCGGGCTTCGCACATTGTGCGAAATGAACAGCTGCGGTGCGTACGCCACAGGCTGGGGCTGCCCTCCCGGCTGTGGTACGGTGGAAACGCTTGCACGGCGCGTACGGAAATACCGGCGGGGCGTTGTCTATCAATATGTTGGCGTGCTTGAGGATTCTTTTGACTACGATGGCATGATGGCCTCCGAGCACTTTTTTGGGAGCATATCGGACGGCATCCGCATATTTGCAGAAAAAAACGCGCTGGACGCATGGGTTCTCGGCGCAGGCGGATGCAGGGTATGTGCGGAATGCACCTATCCCGGCGCCCCCTGCCGTTTTCCCGGCCGTAAAAACATTTCCCTCGAGGCATGCGGGATCAATGTGTCCGTATTGTGCGAAAGCTGCGGGCTTGCCTATATCCACGGTCCAAATACCATTACCAATACGGGCTTAGTGCTGCTCGGCTGATTTTTCCGCTAATCCCGCACCTGTATTTTTGTCCGGCCGCAGCAAAAAACCGCGGGAACTATCTTCCCGCGGCAGCGTTTATTCTTTTTTCTTCCCATAGTCCGGAAGGAGCTCGAGCGCTTCTTTTTCATTCGCCCCCGCCGTGACCAGGAAGACCGTCCCGATCAGTACGCCCGCCGTATACAGGGCTTTTTTCATTTTTTCCATTCTATGCCTCCCGCTATTTAATCATCGCGTACCTTGCATCCCGCATAAGTCCGCTTGCCCGTTCGTTCTTTTCGTTTTCTTTCCTTCGTCCGGACCTGCGGACAATTGCCGTGATCCCCGCATAGATAAGCGTCATGAGCACCGTCGCTCCTATAATCAACCAAAACAGTATGCGTTTCATGATTTCGTCCTCCTTACTTTTTCTGATTCTATCGTACTTCTTTGGACGAAATCCTGCTATTTCCCTTGCTTACAATAAGATTACGTTTTTGTAAGCCTTCTTTCCGGCAATCACAAAAAGGGCCTGCCCTGAGGCAGGCCCTTCTGTATGCTCCTTTTATTCAAACACCACGACCGCTTCCTGCTCTTTCAGGCGCGGAAGCGCCGTCTCCAGTACGCGCATATGGTGATTAAGATCCACAAGCTCAAGATATGCCGTCTGTATATCCTGTCCGATCACAAGGTCCATATACTGCGGTTCGCAGCATACGAGCACCGCCTTCTTGATCCCGAGGACCGGTGCGCGGAACACCCTGCCTTCCACCATCGTGGAAACACGGTCAATCTCCATCAGGCCTGTACCCGGCTGAATCCGCTGGAGGTCAAGGTAGAGGTCCGGACTCAGCACCAATGCATAACGCCCGATAAAACCCTTGTCGTTCAGCATGGTGAGGCCTTTTGCGATATCCGCAAACGCATTCTCGCCGGCCGCCCAGTCCCCGCGTTTGATCTTATTGGCGTGCGGCGCGTTGATGAGGCCCGTCAGCCCAAGCGTCTGGCTGCCGAAGAAGATCAGTTTGTCTTCCCTGCGGGCCACGGATTCCGCCGCCGTCATGGCAGAGGAGACGTCCACTGGATAGCCTTCCTTGCCGCTCGCCTCGATGTCCCTCCACAAAAGGATAAAATCGTCATAGACCTGCGGGATTTCCGCGTATTGCCTGCCTTCCGTCCGGACGATCCCATCCTCAAATACTTCTTCTTTCTTTTTGCTGTCGACCGTGATGCTCTGCGCACCCGCGCCAAGCGGCCCGAACACGGTCAAAAAGCGGCGGCCCACCAGGTTCCTGCGCGCAGACTCAACGACCGCACCGTCTATCTTATCCCAAAGCGCCTCGTCAAAAGGCGCGCTTTCCCTCGATAAATAATCCATAACTGCTTCCTCCCTTACCTGTCAAGAAGGCTGCCCACAGTAGCCTTGACCGCCGCTTCGTCCGGGGTGCCCAATTTTTCCATCATTTCCTTGACTTCCTCTACGCCGGAAGCAAAATGCTCCGCTTCGTCCGGGTCAAGGTGCTGCAGAAGCGTCATCAGTTCCCCAATGTGCGCCTTTTCCTCATCGCGAATATCCGCGAGCACCGTTTTCGCAACGATATCGTCTGTCGCCATGACATGGGCATCGTAGAGGTAGATGGCTTCCAGTTCTCCCGCGATATCAAGGCGTACCGCCTGTATGAGCTCTCCCTTGGTAATTTTTCTTTCTACATTCCCCGCAAACGGGTTTCCAAAACTTGGCATAATATCAGCTCCTTTTTTCTTGGTCAATGGCGGCGCTTTCCGTTTTCCCGCGCGCCTCTTTGTAGGTCTATAGTTAAACTGGATTTTTGGCGATAAAACAAAAAGCCGCGAATTTTAATGAAGTTTTGCTTTTCCGCGGCGGGATACTATGGAGACTATAATGTGCTGATATGATATTGCAGGGAGCGAATTGTGGATATCAAACTGGTTTTTGCAAAAAACCGCATAAAATGCGGTTTTCTATCTCTTTTCTATTTTAATAAAAACTCAACCGTCTTTTCGAGCCGCATTCCGCGCGAGGCTTTGACCAGCACGGCGTCGCCTTCGCGTACCAGCCCCCGTATTTTTGCAAGCAGTTCGTCCTGCGTTCCGAAACAGAACGCTTCCGCACCCGCCTCTTTTGCGCCGGTGTAAATATGTTTGGCGAGTGTTCCCACACACAGCACGCGGTCGGCCCTCCGCGCCGCATAGGCGCCAAGTTCGCGGTGATATTGCTCCGCCTTTTCGCCAAGCTCCAGCATGTCTCCGAGGACACACACCCTGCCGCCTTCCGCATAGGCGAGAACGTCAAGGGCCGCACGCATGGATCCCGGATTCGCGTTATACACGTCGTTTAAAACGGTAATCCCGTTCCTGGTTTCGATACACATGCGCCCCGCAATCGTTTTATATGCCGCGAGGCCAAGCGCGATCTCGTCCGGCCCCATGCCGAGCGCAAGCCCCGCTGCCGCCGCCGCAAGCGCATTATACACCATGTGCCCGCCCGGCGAAGGAACGTGTGCCGGGAATTCCGTATCCGGCGTATGAATCACAAAATCCGTGCCGTCAAGGCCCTTGCTTTTGATCTTTTCGGCATAAATATCATTTTGCGGGTCTTTGCCGAAGGCAGTCACATCCGTCCGCGCCTCTTTAAGCGTCCGCAGGTACGGATCGTCGCCATTCACAAACACACGCCCGTCCGGCTTTATGTATTCCAACATTTCGGATTTCGCTTTCAATATCCCTTCTTTTGAACCGAGATGCTCGATATGCGCTTCCCCGATGTTGGTCAGGAAACAGAAATCAGGCCGCGCGATTTTGGCAAGATTGCGTATCTCACCGAAATGGTTGGTACCCATTTCCACCACGGCGACATCGTGATGGTCTTCCAGGCGAAATACCGTCAGGGGAACGCCCGTTTGGTTGTTCAGGTTCCCTTCCGATTTCAGCACGCCGTATTTCTGCGAAAGTACGGATGAAATGAGTTCCTTCGTCGTCGTTTTGCCCACGCTGCCCGTAATTCCGATGGTTTTGACGTCAAACAGTCCTTTATAGAACTCCGCAAGGCTTTGGAAAGCCGACAAGGAATCCTTCACGAGGATATACGGCCGTTCCGTTTGAAGTTCCCGTTCCGTAATGCAGGCAAGCGCGCCCGCTTCATAGGCGGACGGGATAAAATCATGCCCGTCGAACCGTTCT
The DNA here is from genome assembly GCF_003628755.1 of Christensenella minuta. Taxonomy (NCBI): domain Bacteria; kingdom Bacillati; phylum Bacillota; class Clostridia; order Christensenellales; family Christensenellaceae; genus Christensenella; species Christensenella minuta. The sequence continues at coordinate 1,878,621 of NZ_CP029256.1, forward strand.
CCCTTGATGGGGACAAACAAAAAGTCCGGCTCCACCTTGCGGTTGTCGATCACAACGCCGCGCACCCGCTTCAAAAGCGCGGCGCCGTCTCCGTGGTAGGTTCCATGCACCGCCCCTACAGCCTGGCTCAGTAAAAATTCTTTCATACGGTTCACCTGTATTTCTCAAGGGAAAGCTCGATAATGCGTTCACACAGCTGTTCGTAGGAGAGCCCGGCGGCGGCCGCCTCCTGAGGCAGCAGGCTGGTGGGCGTCATGCCGGGAAGCGTATTCATTTCAAGGAAATAAAGCTCGCCGTCCTCCGTCAAAATGAATTCCCCGCGCGCGTAAACCTCAAGCCTCAAAAGGCGGCATGCCTCCCGCGCCATGTCCTGCATCGCCTGTTCCGTTTTTCCGTCAATCGCCGCCGGGCATACTTCTTCCGTCCACCCCGCCTGGTATTTATGCGCATAATCGTAAAATCCGCCGCGCGGAATGATCTCGATGGGCGGAAGCGCCACACCGCCCAAAACGCCGACCGAAAATTCGCGGCCTGTAATGAACTGCTCCACCATGATTTCATCTTCGCAGCGGAACGCATCCGCAAGCGCCCGTTCCAATTCACGTTGGTCACCCGCTTTAGCAATGCCGATACTCGACCCGCCGCAGCACGGTTTTACAATGCACGGAAAACCGATCTCTTCGATTCCGTCCATATCTCCACCTTTGCGAAACACCTTGCTTTGCGCGGTTTTGAGAATGCCCGCGACCATCTGTTTGCTGATCCCCTTGTGCATGGCAAGCGCGCTTCCCAGATAACCCGCACCCGTATATTTGATGCCCAATACGTCAAAAAATGCCTGCATCCGTCCGTTCTCTCCGTCTTCGCCATGCAGGCCCATATAAACGATGTCCGCAGCGCGGCATACCTCGATCACGTTTTCGCCGACCGTTCCAAAACCGCTGTCTCCACGGGCGGCTTTTACCTTTTCAAGGTCCGGCGCCTGTTCTTCCACGCGGACGGCTTCCATCTCGCCCTCCACGTTGAACACATCCATCACTTCCCCGGGGATATCGAGGCCAAGAAAGGAATCCACCAGCACAGCGCGGTGCCCCGCCCGCCGCAACGCGTTGGTTACCATCGTTCCCGAGGAAAGGGACACTTCGCGCTCCGAGCTCATCCCGCCTGCCAAAACAACAATATTCATCATGATTTTTTAAATGCTCCAATCCGTATTTTCGCAACTGTATGTGTTTTTATTCCGCCGTTTAAAAACCCTTTTAAGCCGTGATTTATTGTAACACATGAGCCCTTCTCCCGCAATAGAAAACGCGTGGCTAAGAGGAATCCCGGCTGTGTACAGCGTCCCGGAAGGCGGCTTTGAGCCGCTTATCCGGCGCGGCCTTTTCACTCCCGCCTATCCGCCGTACGAATGTCCGTCACCTGCAGGACGTTTCCCGAAACGGTAAATTTTATTTCATAATCCTTGTATTCCATGCCATAGGTCCGCTCCGGGTCGTTATGATACGCAGGCCGCGGGTCCTCGCGCAACAGGGCGCAAATCACCGCAATATCCCCGTCCGGTATTGCGCCCAGCTTTTCCCGGTCCATTTGCACCTGCAGGCGCACGCCGTTTGGAGCCGCCGCGAAGCCCGTAACCGCCTCCGGGTGGCTGTCGGTCGGCACATAGGGTTTGATATCGTAGACGGGCGTCCCGTCCATCATGTCAACGCCCGAAATATGCAGGATCGGACCTGCTTCCGCATTGTATTCAATGGCTTCCAGCTTCACCGGCGATATGCCGATGGGATTTGGCCGATAAGGAGAACGCGACGCGAAGACCCCGACGCGAACATTGCCGCCAAGCCTCGGAGGACGCACCGTCGGTGACCATCCATCCTGTTCGGATGCGGAAAATCCCCACAATATCCAGATATGGGAAAACCCCTCGAGGCCACGCAGGGCTTCCGGATTCCTGTAGCCCTCTTCAAATACAACGGAGGCCTCCGCTCCGCCGACAAGGCCGCTCTGGCGGGGAATCCCGAATTTTGCCGGAAAATCGCTTTTGATATGGGCAATCTTTTTTAATCGTACCATAAGCGCATACCTCTCTCCTGAAAATCTTCTATCACACCGCAGGCCTTCTTGCTCCGGGCACGAACGAAAGCATAACGCTGCAAAACATAAAAAAACCCCGCAGGTTTCCCTGCGGGTTCCGTACCGCGGAGTCTGCCGCGACGTGGAGCTGATGGTGGGAATTGAACCCACGACCTCATCCTTACCAAGGACGTAGTTGGCACTTTGTTTCGTGCAAAAACTGTTAAAAGAATAATTTAATTGCAATACGCGACGTTCCGCGAAACGCATGGTTGAGGCGTTTTTGGACATCGCGTATATTTTTTGCGTCGAATTGTGCAATAGATGAAAAATTTGTGATTTATGAGCAAAACCTAGTTTTATGAGCAAAATTTATGAGCAAAACAAGAGCGAAGAAAAAAATGAGTAATTTTTGCTCATAAAATCAAAAGGCAGTAGTCAGTGGCTCAAAAATATAGATATTGCATATTTGCACATATACCTTATTTAAAACATATTCTGGTTTGAAATTGAATGTAATAGGCATAAGGAAACAAATAAACGGAAGGAATCTCTTGATAATAATGTATAATACAAAAGCCGTTTGCGAGAGCAAGCGGCTTTTGCATATATTTCAAGCAAAGGAGGAACGAATATGACGAAAGTGATCGCCCTTGCCAATCAAAAGGGCGGCGTGGGCAAAACGACGACAACAGTAAATCTCGGGATCGGGCTTGTACGACACGGGAAAAAAGTACTTCTTGTAGATGCGGACGCACAGGGTAATCTAACGGACAGCCTCGGCTGGCATGAACCGGACAATCTGCATAAAACCCTTGCAACCGTAATGGGAAAAATCATCACGGACGAACCGCTCCAAAAGAGAGAAGGTATCCTACATCACGCTGAAGGCATAGACCTGCTCCCGGCAAATATCGAATTGTCCGCAATGGAAGTATCGCTTGTCAACACGATGAGCCGTGAGACTATCATGCGGAATTATCTGGAGGAAGTCAAGAAGGATTATGATTATGTCCTTATCGACTGTATGCCGTCTCTCGGCATGGTAACGGTCAATGCCCTGACTGCGGCGGACAGCGTATTGATCCCGGTGCAGGCACATTATCTTCCTGCAAAAGGGATGAGCCAGTTATTGCAGACGATCAGCCGTGTAAAACGGAATACGAACCCTGATCTCAGGATAGAGGGCGTCCTGCTTACGATGGTAGACGGACGCACGAACCTTTCAAAAGATATTTCTTTTATCCTGCGGCGGGATTTCGGGGATAAACTCAAAGTATTCAAAACAGAGATACCAATGGCGGTAAAAGTCGCGGAAACGAGTGCAGAGGGAAAGAGTATCTATGAATATGATAAGAGCGGACGCGCGGCGGCAGCATACGAAGCCTTAACGAAGGAGGTAATGAGAAATGGCAAGCAGCGTGAGAAACATCAAGCTGGCCTCAGTCGATGACCTATTCTCCAGTGAAGCAGACAGGCAAGACGCGAAACACGAAAAAGTAATTGAGATTCCAATGGAAAAAATCAGCGAAAACCCGGACAACCCATTTCAGGTGCGGAACGATGAGGAAATGGCGAAAATGGTGGAGAGCGTAAAAGAATACGGCATTTTGAATCCCGCGCTTGTCCGTCCCAAACAAGACGGCGGTTATGAGCTTGTGGCAGGCCACCGCAGAAAATTTTCAGGGCTAAAAGCAGGATTGCAAACCCTTCCCTGTATCGTGCGAAACCTCACAGATGATGAAGCCGCGATTGCCATGGTGGATAGCAACTTGCAGCGTGAAAATATCCTGCCAAGTGAACGGGCAAAGGCATATAAGCTGAAATTGGAGGCAGTCAAAAGGCAAGGAGCACGGACGGATTTAACTTCGCCGCAAGTTGCGGCGAAGTTTCGCAGCGATGATTTAGTAGCGTCCGATGCAAAAATTAGCGGCGATACATTACAGCGATATATCCGCTTAACCGAACTGATCCCGCCATTGATGCAAATGGTAGATGATAAAAAGATCGCCCTTAACCCCGCCTATGAGTTGTCCTTTCTTCCTTTACCGTTGCAGGAAAATTTACTGGAAGTAATAGAACAGGAAGAAAGCACGCCGTCCCTCGCGCAAGCCCAGCGTCTAAAAAAGGCGGCGCAGGCTGGAAAGCTTGACCGAAACGGCATAGAGCTTGTATTGCAGGAGGAACGCCCGCAGGACTATAAGCTCACCATTGCGGGAGATAAGCTTAATAAATACTTCCCAAGAGATTACACGCCGAAACAAAAGGAGGAGATCATCTTCAAGGCGCTCGACCTGTATTACAGGAAACTGGAACGGGCGAAACAGGCGCGGGAATATGAACGGTAAAAGCCTTGTGTTATGCGCAGACGCAAGGATTTTTCTATGCCCTTTTCACCGGGGAGGTGATGAAACGTGTATTTTACAGAGGGCAAAGACTTAGAATACGAAAAAATGATGCGGGAAATCCCGGGATTTAACCGCGGGGAAATTAAACCGCAAGAAAAGAAACAGCGTTCCTCCCGCCTTACATATAATCGGAAAAAATGCCTGCAAAAGAGAAAAGGTAAGCCCGGGGAGAAGTCTGTCCTTTTGCAAAAATGAGGTGACATAGTTTTTCCCCCTTCCCCTTACAAACCCCAACCCTGTTACCTGCCGTATTACCAGCCGAAAGAAGAATTTCAGGCATTAGACAACAAAGCAGAATCAGAATATAATGGTGGCAAATACGAGGGAAAGGGGCAGCAGTTACAATGAAGCGTAAGAGAATTGTCATTATAGCAGCGGCAGGGATAGCCGCAGGTATGATAGCGGTCAGTATAGCAGGAGGCCAGAACAAACAAGCGGAAATTATATCCTGTCCTACAAGCGCACCTACAACAACAGCTACAGTAGGCGCGTTGGCAATCCCGTCTCCTGAACCAAGCCGTGGTCAGTCATTTGCTCCAACGGCCTCCGCATCGGTGACAGGAAACAATGAGGAAAGCATACAAAGCATTGGACAGGGAAAAGATAACACGGTGAAAAGCAACGAAAGTTCAAGCACGTCAAATTCCAAAGGTACGCAAACCAGAACAGATCATTCTTTGTACGAATCACAATCTACTTCCCAATCGGCTGCTGTACCGGAAAATGAGCCTACTTCGGAATCAAATCCCGATCCGCTTCCGGCATCTACTCCACAGCCTACGCCTGCCCCAACTCCAGAGCCTACGGCAGAACCTACGCCACAGCCAACAGCCCCCAAACAAGATATTGCGGTATGTAATACCTGCGGAGCGGAAATGACGATAGACACAATCGTTGCACATGGGAAAAGCCATACGCTAAATGGAGAAAACTTCAGTTACTATGTAAAATAATAATATATAAGTAAAAAAGGCTTGCAAAAAGATGCAGGCCTTTTTGTTTACCCTTTTATCTGAAAAACAGGAGGTAGTTATGAAAAAGATATCAAAAAAGGCAGTTTGCCTCATATTGGCAGTCGCGGTCTGTTTTTCCCTGATACCCGTTTCGGCATCAGCGGAAAACGGTATACCAAGCCCAGAATTGCCGGAAGTATCCATATCATCATCGGAACCAACGAAAACGCCTGTTGTTGAACCGACGCCAGAGATTACTTCCACACCGGAACCGGAGAAAACACCGATTCCAACGGAAACGCCAAGTCAGGCGAATGAACAGGAACCGGAACCAACACCGAAACCACGGACGGCAGATATCAGCGGTATTCAGCCGATCCTGTTCCGAACAGTAAAGCAGCCTTTGGTACAGGTAACGTACCATTATTACGCCCATGATGTCAGCGAAATACAATCTAGCCATTCCTTTTATGCAGAATTTGAAACAGATGGACGAGCCATCATGGTTTCGGCAAACAAATACCCGGACAGGATCCCGGTCAGCACAGACCGTTTCCGTGTGACGCTGGACGGTGGCATAGACGTCACAGGCCATGCAGCCTATGACGCTGAAAGCGGGATCATTTCGCTTCCGGGCAATCTTGCCGGGCATGATCTGCATATTGAATTGTATTGCCCTGTTTCCGAAATCACGGAACTGCCCGTTACCGTAACGGTCAGTACCAACAGGCACGATGTGTATGAAGACAGCGCCGTGGAACTCACTATGCCCTCCAATGCAGATACGGTCAGCATTCCGCTTACAGGCGTTTCAGGAGCCTCTGTCTCTCAAAACGGCGTAGACCTGCCGGACAGGGATTACAGCATAGAGAATGGAACGCTTACCATTTGCACCTCGCCGCTCGGCGGAAATATCCGGGTGAACGCCGCAGGCATTTTCCCCCAGACGCGCGGACGGGATAAGACCACGATCACCAGCATCCGCGACGAAAACCAGATCTATTACGGCTACTATACCAAATATTATTGGGCTGACGGCAATCAGGCGTTTTGTCTCGATCCCACTGTTAAGGGAGCTTCCAACGGAGAGTATGCCATCAGCAGATACCTTGACCGTAACGGAAGCGATCAGGATAAAACCTTAACAAAGATCGCGTATTACGGTTTCGGCGGCCCTGGATGGGACAGCGTAAAGGAGGGCTTGTTCGGAGATAACGACAACAATGATTCCATGTATGCCCTGTGCCATGTAGCGGCGGCGTATGTATACCTCAATGACGAATCCGCGTTTAAGGGACTTGGCGATGATATGATCGGCCATGTCAAAGGAATGATAGCTTCGTTTGAGTCACAGGCTATGCCACCGGAGGGTTTTGACGCCTTCCTCTACAACGAGGGCCGCGCGAATGGCCAGCAGCCCATCATGAGCTGGGACTATACACCCACAGGTAACCTCGAGATCGTCAAAGTTTCTGCCGATCCCGCTAAAACGAACGGGAATCCCTGTTACTCTCTTGCCGGTGCGGTCTTTGATGTGTATTCCGGCAGCGGGCAGAAAATTGGCACAATCACCACAAAGGAAGATGGCAGAGGCAGTCTTACAGGCATCCCGGCAGGAACAGGATATTACCTCGTAGAGCGTACCGCGCCAAAAGGGTATGCAGGACATACAGGGCAAATTTCTTTTGCCATTACCTCGGGACAAACGACGGCATTGGAGGTCAAAAATATCCCGCAGAACGATCCGGCAGATATCCTGCTCCGCAAGCTGGACGCAGATAACGGAACAAATGTGCCGCAGGGCGGCGCGGGACTTATGGGAGCAGAATTTACCATACGCTACTACAAAGGGCTGTATTCTACAGAAGCCGATTTGTCCGGGAAACAGCCGGAGCGGACATGGACTGTCAGGACAGACGCAGACGGCTATGCCCTGCTCCACCCGGACTATCTCGTTTCCGGCGATCCGCTGTATTACGGAAGCAATGGGCAAATACCCACCCTGCCTCTCGGAACAGTAACAATTCAGGAATCCAAAAGCCCGGAAGGATATTTGCCGAATGATGAACTGTTTATCCGGCAGATCAGCGCAGACAGCCAGGGCGTGGAATCGGTGTGGACATACAATGCGCCTGTCGTTCGGGAATCCGTCATACGCGGCGGTGTTTCCGTACAGAAATGGGATAACGAACTGGACGGGAATACGCCGCAGGGAGACGGAACTCTGGAAAATACTGTACTGGAGATCGTCAACCGCAATGCGAAAGCAGTGATCGTAAACGGAAACTCCTTTGAGCCCGGGGAGGTCGTGCATACGATGATGACAGACGAAACAGGCACGGCAAGTACGGCAAATGACCTGCTCCCCTATGGGAGATATGAGGTGAGGGAATCAGAAAACGGACAGCCGGAGGGGTATTTGCATGAGGGTGTACTTCAAAGAACGTTTGAAATCCGGGAAAACGGGAAAATAGTTAATCTGAACGCCTCCGGCACAGGAATCAAAAATGATGTGATCCGCGGCGGCGTCCGTATTGAGAAATGGGACGCGGAAATTGACGGAAACAAACCGCAGGGCGGCGGCACGCTTGCGGGCGCGGTGTTTGAGATTATAAGCCGGAGTAAAATGGGTGTATTGGTAAACGGGACGCTGTATGCGCCCGGTGAAGTGGTATATACCATGAAAACGGACGAAACAGGCGCGGCAAGTACGGAAAATAACCTGCTTCCCTATGGTACATACGAAGTGCGGGAAACTGCTCCGCCGGATGAAGGATATCTGCATACGGGCGTACTCGCCCGTACTTTTACGATTCGTGAAAACGGAGAAATTGTGAACCTGAATACGGCTGATACGGCAATCAAAAACGAGCCGATCCGCGGCGACCTGAAAGGCGTGAAGATCGCAGACGGAACGGCGCAGCGGCTTGCGAATATCCCGTTCAAAATAACGTCCCTTACCACGGGAGAATCCCATACCATCATCACCGATAGGAACGGACAGTTTGATACCTCCTCCGCGTGGAACCCGCATAGCCAAAACACCAACCGGGGAACGACAGACCGGGACGGTATCTGGTTTGGAGATATTGATACGCTGGACGACAGCGTGGGCGCGCTCCTGTATGACGATTATCTGATCGAAGAACAGCGGTGCGAGGCGAACAAGGATATGGAGCTTCTTTCGTTTGAGGTCTCCATTTACCGCCACAATACTACTATAGATTTAGGAACATTGACCGACGATTATGGAAAGCAGCCGGAAATCTTTACGACGGCAAACGATGTGGAAACAATGCTGAATGACGCCTATGTGTCTGAACAAACGACACTTCAGGACACGGTGTATTACAGCGGTTTGTCCGTTGGGAAGATATATACGGTCAAAGGCGTGTTGATGGACAAGGAAACAGGACAGCCGCTCCTCATAGGCGGCGAGGAAATAACGGCGGAAACAGTGTTCCGGGCAACCGCGCCGGAAGGGACAGTTACCAATGAATTTACGTTCAACTCCCTTGACATGGATGGAAAGTCCGTAGTTGTTTTTGAGACGCTTGAACTGGATGGAAAAATAGTTGCGGAACATAAAGATATAGCGGACGAAAACCAGACGGTTCGGTTCCAGAAACCGGAGATCGGTACAAATGCGGCTGGTCCGGATGGAGAAAAGGAGCTGGATGTGCTTCCCGAAGTAACGCTTGTGGATACGGTAACCTATCATGGATTGCTCCCGGGCGAAACATACACTTTGCAAGGCGTGTTAATGGACAAAGAAACAGGCGAACCGTTACTTGCGGATGATGAGCCGATCACCGCCTGGGCTGAGTTTGTGCCGGAAACGGAAAACGGGACAGTAGAAGTTATCTTTACATTCAACTCTGTTCCGCTCAAAGGCAAGACAGCCGTTGTGTTCGAAAGCCTGCAATACAAAGGCCGGGAGATTTCCGTACACGCAGACATCGGGGACAAAGGGCAGACAGTACGTTTTCGGAACCCGGAGATTGGCACGACGCTCACCGGACAAGAGGGAGACAAAGAGATTGCAGTGAGTGAAGAAATATCCCTTGTTGATACAGTCTCGTATCAAAATCTTATGCCCGGAAAGGAATATGTGCTGAAAGGTATTCTGATGGCTCAGGAAACGGAACAGCCGATTCTTGTAAATGGTAAGGAAATTACGGCAGAAACAGTATTTACGCCGGAGGAATCAGCGGGAACAGCAAAGGTTATATTCACGTTCCCTGCCATAGACCTTACCGGGAAAACGCTGGTAGCGTTTGAGTATTTGGAGTGCGGGGGGACGGAGATCGCCGTACATACGGACATAAACGATGAAGCGCAGACGGTAACGTTACTGCCGCCGCCGGAGAACCCACCGAAAACGGGAGATACCCGAACCGTGCTCCCCTATCTCGTTATATGTGCGGCAGCGTCAGGGCTGATCGTGCTTACAATATGGCTGAAAAAGAAACGCTCTAAAAAAATACGGAACGGAGGCAAATAATGGAACCGAAAACAATTTTAGCAATCGTATTATGTATCGGCATTTTAGCAGGAGCTGTTTTCCTACATAAGAGGAAAAAGAGCAAACAATAAGGACAAGGCGGCAGGGGGCTATACAAGCCCCCTGATCGCGGTTCTTTGGTTTACTTTTTCCAGTATTTTGGTATAATATATATAACAATACGAAAGGAGCGCGTTACTATGACAAATCAGGAAAAAGCATTGCGGTTACGGCGTGTTAATAACGCGCTTGGCATTGCAATGGTAGAAGGCCGACGGCCATCGAAAACAGCCACAGATATTACCAAACGATATATTAATGGTGAAATAAGCGCAGAGCAAATGAAACGTGAGTATCTTAAAAAATCTGGATTGGCGCTCAAATGAGCGTCATTTTTTTGTAAGGAGGTTATTATGCCCGATCCATATACTTATCCGGGTACGAATATATTAATCAATAAGTTTGATATACGCGACGGTCAGTTACTTACCGAAAAGGAAAATGACCTCGTATATATAAACCTCGTAACGGCAGAACAATATTTATCCGGGAAAGAGTTTACCGTAGATTTGTTAAAGAAGTTACATTATTATTTGTTTGGAGATATTTATGAGTGGGCCGGACAATTTAGAACAATCAATATCAGGAAGGCAGAGCGTGTATTAGACGGAATGTCAGTAGAATATACCGACTACACGCTGCTTGAGAAAGAAACTGCAAGAATTATAGCCGCCTTGCAGAACATAGAATGGGAACACCTTGAAACGGAAGACTGCGCGGATACATTTACCAAATGTTTTGCAGAGTTGTGGAAATTACACCCATTTCGCGAAGGAAATACTCGTACCATAACTACCTTTATGCTTAGTTTTTTAGGCAGTAAGAATATTGATATCAATGTCGCTTTGTTTTCAGAGTACAGTTCATACGTCAGGGATTCCCTGGTCATGGCCTCTATCCAACCTTATCAAGAATATCAGCATTTATATAAAATCATTTTAGATGCAATGACAAATCATGCGGAACCCGAACGAATGGACAATAGCAAAAGGCAGGATTATTCTCATATCAATGACTATGACGTAAAAGAATACCATTACGAGCTTTTTGAAACAGAAGAATAAAATAATGTATTGCTGAAACACATGGGAACCTATCTCATGTGTTTTTTTGTACCTATTTTTAGAAACGGAGGAGATGAGGAAGCGAGTGGAACGTAATCAGGGATATACCATTCTTAAGAAACGGTGTATTGGAAATACGGGTTTTGCGCTGGGATATAACTTAGGCAAGATGCCCCCCCCGCCTTTAAAGGCGGCGGGTTCCATTGGCGCAATCAGGAGGAGAGCAATCTCTCCCTGATTGCGTGGACGGCTGATCGCCGTCCCTTGCCACGTTGAATGACGGGGCAAGCCCCTTATTGAACAGCAAAGCCCCGCAGCCTTATGTAACGTGGCAGTTTCGCAGGAGTACGCCCCGCGAATACTTTTGGGGCCATTATTACACAGACAAAAGCGCTGCGCACAAGGATTACAGGCGCAGGATCGCTGAAAGACGGCGCGAGCCGGAAAGATAAGAACGGAGGGAACAAGTATGGAGAAACAGGAATTTATGGAAAAAGCGGCAAAAATGATGGCAATGGCGGCAGCGGCCCTGTTCGGCAGAGACGACGGGCTGACTGCCGAATCGGCATTGGACGAACGCAGCACAAAGATCCGGCTGCGCGAGGGCGGCAACTATGTTGTATGGCATATTTCAGATACAGGGCGCATCACATATTTTTACGGTGGTCTTAAGCTCCCTGTCGCCGTATACGAAAAATACTATTCTTACCATGCAGGAGACGACCATGCGCTGATCTTAAATCGTCTCAGTCAGGACTTTATTCTGTTTTCCTTTATCCTGCCGCATCTTGCGCTGCTGGAAGAAAACAGGTTTGAAATTACGGCACAGGACGACAATTTGGAGGCCTTCGCCGCTGTGATGTGCCTCAAAACACTTCTGGAGCTGCTGAATGAAATGAACGGTACAAAGGCAGACATGGAAGAAAGCGGACAGTACATTTTAAGCTGACCATATTGAGAAGGCAGGAGATAAAAAATGGCATATCCATATAATGCGTGGGAGGAAACTTACGAAGAGGTAACTGTTTTGGGAAAAACCATGTTGTTCACAAACGCCCGTATAGACCGAAGTACGGTTCCGAAAGGCATGTATCTGTACGAAGTACGGCATGATGACGAAGGCCGCGGCGATCCGTGCGAGATCGCCCGTGCGGTCATGGTGAACCATTGGGGAACGCTCATTACGAACGAGCCGATCCGCTTGAAAAAAAGTCCCGTCACACAAAACGCTTACCGTGAGATCGATCCTCAAAAAGACTGGAATTATGAGGGTGGGAGCTGCAATCTGCAAGAATATATGAAAAAATATCCTCCGCAGAAAGAAAAGCAAAGAGGAACAGAACGATAGGAGGTACATATCTTGGCAGGAAAGGTACAAAGTATTATAGAGCTTGCGCAGGAGACGCTCCTGCGGATCACAGGCAGCGTACAGGAATGGGAATCCTTTCTGGATTCCGCCGCATGGCTATATAAATACCCGTTCCACGAGCAGACCCTTATATACGCGCAAAGGCCGGATGCTCGCGCCTGCGCGTCATTCGAGCTTTGGAACGACCGTATGAGGCGTTGGATCAACCGTGGAGCTAAGGGGATTGCCCTGATCGACGACAGCGGCGAAAAACCATCGCTGAAGTATGTTTTCGACGTGTCGGACACCCGGCCTATGGCCAATCTCCCGTTCCGTCTATGGGAGATGCGGGAACAGGACGAAGAAAAGATACTGGAAGAACTGGTAAACCATTTCGGAGAGATCGAAGAACGGTCAGAGCTTCCCTTTTCGGACCGTCTTTTCGGCGTTATATCCAATACCGTCACAGATAATCTCGGAGACTACTTTGACGGACTGCTCCGGGATATTGGCGGCAGTATGCTCGAGGGACAGGACGAGCTTGAAATTAGCGCAGACTTTCAACGCCTTGTGGAAAACAGCGTCCATTACTGCCTACTTGCGCGTCTTGGATATTCCCCGCGCGAATATTACGCACCGGAAGAATTTGGGGACGTCATCGAATTTCATACGCCCGCGCTTGCGGCCCATCTTGGGAGCGCCGCAGGAGATATATCAGAAATGCTGCTCCGGCAGATTGAGCGGACAGAGCTTTCCCTCCTGCGGGAAGAACGCGACAAACTTGCCAAACCGGAAGAAGTATCGGAGAATGAAGAAAAACAGGAAAATGAAAGGAGTAAAGAATATGGAGATCACATACAAAGAGAAGAACGGACAAATGATCCCCGAACTCACGATGCCGCGCCAGCCGCAGGAGAAGATCGGGAAATACGGGAGGATGCGCAGGACATTCCTGAAAGACCACAGGAAAGGGCTGTACAACAGCCTGCTCCTGAACGGGAAACTGACGGAACACCTGATCGAGGTAGACCGGAAAGTCCGCGGGATCGTGGAACTGACCATAACGAAGATGGCGCAGGACGGGGGCGTGACGGAGGAACTGAAAGCGTCCGATCCCATGAAATGGACGGGCCTGATGAACAATCTGAAGCAGGCGGCGGAGGAAGCGGTAATCCACGACCTCATATACAATTAACCGAAACCGAAAGACCGGAGGATAACGAATCCCCCGGTTTTTTATTGCGGGAAAACAGTCCGCAGGAACAGCTGTCCCTGCTCAAAACGGAGCCGGGATTCACTTTGCCGCAGCAAATAGTGGACGAAGCTCTGTGCCTTGGCGGGAACAAAAGAAACAGCGTCCTGCGCATTTGCGCCAAATTCAAGAAAGACAAAGGGCTTGCAGAAAATACCGCATTTCTGCGGGGGGAATACGGCACGGGCGGCCGCGGATTTTATACGGACGATCAGCCTGTATCCATGTGGTTTGACGAATCGGGCCTTCGGATCGTGCAGGGCCGGAGCGTTGAGAAAGCTGCCGGGCATATTTCGCTTACTTGGGAACAGGCGGCAAAGCGCGTGATGGAGCTTCTCACGCTTGGGCGTTACCTGCCGAAAGAAGAACTGGAGCGGGCGGATGAAACGGAGCGCGCTGAAATCGCGGGCAGCCTGTATTTCTTTTTCCGGGACGATCACCAAAATCTTCCGCAGGAATGGAAAACGGAAGGCTCCGGCGCGCCGGAAGTACAGGCGCACATCATAGATATGCTGTCGCGGGAAGAAGGCATAGAAGATATTCTGCAAAGGCTGAGAGCCGCCATCGAAGATTTCAGACAGGATCCTCCCGCGCGCCGCATTCTCCATGATCCCGAGCGCCTTTTGCAGGACGTTTCCGACCTGAAGCGTATCCCGCTTGCTTTTGAGGCGCAGGAAACTGCGCGGGAACTTCCCCGGCGCTTTATTACCGACGATGAGATCGCGGGATTTTTTCAAAATTTTATTCACGTTACAGATAATAAGTACCGCACATACCTATACTTTCAAAAGGAAAGATCCAATCAGGAGCGCGGAAAATTCCTGAGCGAAATATTCGGCACAGGCGGAAGTTATCCGGGAATGTCCGGAACAGACGACAGCGGCGAATGGCACGACAGGAAAGGCATTGCCCTCTCCCGCGGCAGCATTGCCGCTCCGTATGACAAAGTGCTCCTCTCATGGACAAAAGCAGCGAAGTATATCGGCAGCATGATCGAGCAGGACAAATACCTCACCCCGGAAGAAAAGGCATACCTACCGGAATATGAACGCAAGGAGGCGGAACGGGAACAAAAACAGGAGGAAGCCCGCCTGCTTCGCGAAGCGGAAGAACGTATCGCAAAGCGGACGCGGGAACAGGAACGGGAAAGGCGGGAATCTGCAAGTTACGATTATTCGCTTGGCGCGGAAGTGTTCCTTCCTACCGGAACTCACACCATCCTCGGGATCACGGATGACGCAGTAACAGTCAACGATGAGAAATATCCGCTTTTGACCAAAGAGATCCCGCGCGGAGATTTTGACCGTATGCTGCGGCAGGACAGCCGCAATGATGGCCTTATGGCCGAATCGCAGGAGGCAAAAGAAAGCCCCTATGCGTATGCTGTGAATGATACGGTGTATCTCGACGGGACTGCTTTCCGAATCACACAGATCACGGACAATGAGGTACAGCTTCTCGATCCTGCGCTTTCCCCCCCTGTTTTCCGTGCAGAAAACAAAGAGACATTCCAACATCTTTTGGAGCAGGACGAGCGCAATGCCAAATATATGCCGGAGATGTCCCATCGGGCAATCACGAAAACAAATCTTGCCGAAGCCCCGGACGATGTACCGGAATCTACGCCCCCGCAAAAACAACAGGCGGAAAATTACCGTATTACAGATGACGAGCTTGGCTATGGCGGCAAAAAGGAGAAATTCAGCAGGAATATTGCCGCGATCCGTATCCTTCAGACGATTGAGAAAGAAAACCGCGCTGCCACGCCGGACGAACAGGAAGCGCTGGCGCAGTATGTGGGCTGGGGCGGGATACCGGAAGCGTTTGACGAACACAACGATTCCTGGAAAACCGAATATACAGAACTCAAAGAGCTGTTGCCCGAAGCAGAATATGAATCCGCACGCGCGTCTGTCCTGAACGCCCACTACACCTCTCCTACCGTAATACGCGCCATCTATGACTGCATTGCGGGAATGGGATTTGAAACCGGGAATATTCTGGAGCCGTCGTGCGGTACGGGAAACTTCTTCGGTATGCTGCCGGATTCCATGACAAACAGCAAGCTATATGGGATCGAGCTTGACAGTATCACCGGGCGCATCGCAAAGCAGCTTTATCCGAATGCGGAGATCACGGTACAGGGCTACGAACACACCAACCTGCCGGACAGCTTTTTTGACCTTGCCATTGGCAATGTCCCGTTTGGAAATTACCGCGTACCGGATAAGAGATACGACAAAAACAAGTTTTCCATTCATGATTACTTTTTTGCCAAAACGCTGGACAAGGTGCGCCCGGGCGGGATCATAGCCTTTGTAGTCAGCCGGTTCACGATGGACAAGAAAGACTCCTCCGTCCGCAAATATATCGCGGAGCGCGCAGATTTTCTTGGAGCTGTAAGGCTGCCGAATAACGCTTTTTCCAAAAATGCAGGAACAGAGGTCACGGCAGATATCCTGTTTCTGCAAAAGCGCGACAGGCCGCAGGTACCAGGGCCCCCGCAAAAGCCCAACGAAGTGGGTTTTGCGGGGAGGAGGAGCGTCAACGGAGCAAGCGAGTCTTTGGGCTTGCCCAAAGACGAAGAAAGCGCAGTTTGGCGCGACGAAGCGGGTTGGATACATACACAGAAAACGGAGGACGGATATTCCCTCAACGCATACTTCATAGACCACCCGGAAATGATACTCGGTATGTTATCCACCGAACATACGCAATACGGCGGAAAAGATGTAAAGTGTGTGCCGATCCCCGGCGCAGACCTCAGGAAGCAGCTGAAAGAGGCATTGTCGCATATCGACGCGCGCATCACAGACTACGACGTAGAGTTCCCGGAACAGGACGAAACGGAGTCCATCCCAGCCGATCCGAATGTGCGCAATTACAGCTATACCCTGCATGACGGAAAAATATATTTCCGGGAAAACAGCCGTATGAACCGCGTGGATGTGTCTTTGACCGCTGAAAACAGGATACGCGGCATGATCGGGATACGGGACTGTATGCGCCGCCTGATCGACGTCCAAATGGAAAACGGAACAGAGGAGGAAGTACAGCAGGAACAGCGAAAGCTCAATTCGCTGTACGACAGTTACACCAAAAAATATGGGCTGCTCAATTCACGCGGCAACAGCATGGCGTTTTCAGACGATTCGGCGTACTTCCTTATTTGCTCCCTTGAAATACTGGACGCGGACGGAAAACTAAAACGTAAAGCAGACATGTTTTCCAAACGCACCATCCGTCAGCCGGAAGCCGTTACTTCGGTGGATACCGCGCAGGAAGCCCTTACGGTATCCCTTGCCGAAAAAGCAAAGGTGGACCTTACATATATGGAGCAGCTTACCGGAATATCCGGCAGCGAGATCGTGCGGGAGCTGCGGGGAATCATCTTCCGGGATTTCGGAACGCTGATTCCCGAGGAAATGGCATGGGATTTCTTTGATCCCGAACAATTCCCGCTTGTAACAGCCGACGAATACCTGTCCGGCAACGTGCGGGCAAAACTCAGGCAGGCGCGCGGTATTTACAAGGTTTTACAGGAACACGGAGCGGAAGCGGGCTTACTGGATACTGTGCGGATACAGGTGGAAGCCCTTGAAAAAGTACAGCCGAAAGACCTGTCCGCAAGCGAGATCGACGTGCGGCTGGGCGCAACGTGGCTCCCGCCGGAACATGTCGAGGAGTTTGTTTACGCACTGCTGAAGCCGTCCCCTTACCTCAAAACCAAGATCCATGTGCGGTATTCCCCGTCCACCGCCCTTTGGAATATCTCAAATAAGAACTGGGACGATAAAAACATTGCTGTGACCAATACATACGGGACGAAGCGCGTGGGAGCATACAAGATCATCGAGGAGACGCTTAACCTGAAAGACGTGCGCGTCTTTGATAAACGCATCGCTCCGGACGGAACGGAAAGCCGTGTACTGAATGTGGAGCAGACCATGATCGCACAGCAGAAACAGCAGACGATCAAAGACGAATTTCACAAGTGGGTATGGGCGGATATAGACAGGCGGGACGCGCTTATCAGGATATATAACGAAAAGCTCAACGCCATTCGTCCCCGGGAATATGACGGGAGTCATCTGAGGTTTCCCGGCATGAACCCGGAAATCCGGCTGAAAGAACATCAACTAAACGCAGTGGCGCGGACGGTCTACGGCGGGAATACCCTGCTCGCGCACGTCGTGGGTGCTGGCAAAACCTACGAGATGACCGCCGCGGCAATGGAACTCAAACGGCTCGGGCTGTGTCAGAAGAGCCTGTTTGTCGTACCCAACCACCTGACCGGACAATGGGGCGCTGAATTTTTGCAGCTTTATCCATCGGCCAATATCCTTGTGGCAACGAAAAAAGACTTTGAAACAGCGAACCGAAAAAAGTTTTGTGCGCGTATCGCGTCCGGGGATTACGACGCGGTTATCATCGGACATTCCCAGTTTGAAAAGATACCGCTTTCGATGGGACGGCAGATCATGATGATCAAGGAACAGATTGCCGAAATCGTCGCCGGAATCGCGGAACTGAAAGAGGCAAACGGCGAACGCTTTACCATCAAGCAAATGGAAAAAAGCAAAAAACGCCTGGAAGACAAACTTGTGAGGCTCACGGATACCAGCCGGAAAGACGACGTCGTAACGTTTGAGGAATTGGGCGTGGACAGGCTGTTTGTGGACGAGGCGCATTTTTACAAGAATCTGTTTCTGTTTACTAAAATGCGCAATGTAGCGGGGCTTTCCCAAACGGAAGCGCAGAAATCCGCAGACCTCTTTGGAAAGACGCGGTATCTGGATGAGATCACCGGAGGCCGGGGAACTGTATTTGCCACGGGTACGCCGATCAGCAACAGCATGACGGAACTGTATACCATGCAGCGCTACCTCCAGTATTCATTACTTCAAAAAAATGATCTGGTACATTTTGACGCATGGGCGTCAACCTTTGGCGAGACCGTAACGGCGCTTGAACTGAAACCGGAGGGCTATACTTTAATAGGACGATAAAATTAACTGTCCTAAATTGAAAATACATAAGGAAGGAGGTTAAGAGAATGTCAAGGACTTCAAAGATTACAGCACTTTATGAGAGATTATCAAGAGATGATGACCTGAATGGCGAGAGTAATTCCATTACCAATCAGAAAAAATACCTCGAAGATTATGCCCGTAGAAATGGCTTTGAGAACATCCGCCATTTTACTGACGATGGTTTTTCGGGTGTAAATTTCAATCGCCCAGGCTTTCAGTCTTTGATAAAAGAAGTTGAAGCAGGCAATGTCGGAACATTGATTGTTAAGGATATGAGCCGATTAGGGCGAAACTATCTGCAAGTCGGATTTTATACGGAAATTCTGTTTCCGCAGAAAGATGTCCGTTTTCTTGCAATCAACAACAGCATTGACAGCAACAATGCTTCGGATAATGATTTTGCTCCGTTTTTGAATATTATGAACGAATTTTATGCCAAAGACACGAGCAATAAAATCAAGGCTGTATTTGATGCCCGAATGAAAGACGGAAAGCGTTGTAGCGGTTCAATCCCTTATGGATATAACCGATTGCCGAGCGATAAGCAGACGCTTGTTGTTGACCCTGTGGCTTCTGAGGTGGTAAAGCGTATCTTTCTGCTTGCCAATGAGGGCAAAAGTCCACGAGCCATAGCGGAAATACTGACCGAAGAAAAGGTTTTAATTCCTGCCGCATATGCAAAGGAATATCACCCAGAACAGTACAACGGGATTAAGTTTGCAGACCCTTATATTTGGGGCATATCTGCCATTAGAACGATTTTAAGCAGGCAGGAATATCTTGGACATACTGTTTTGAGAAAGTCGGTCAGCACCAATTTTAAATTGCATAAGAGAAAGACTACCGATGAAGATGAGCAGTATGTGTTTTATAACACCCACGAGCCTATCATATCGCAGGAACTTTGGGACAGTGTTCAGAAGCGAAAGAAACGAGTGAACAGAGCTGCGGCAAGAGGTACACATACCAACCGATTAAGCGGTTATCTGTACTGTGCCGACTGTGGCAGGAGAATGACTTTGCAAACGCATTATAGCAAGAAAGACGGTTCTGTTCAGTATTCTTACCGTTGCGGCGGGTATGCAAGCAGGGTTAATTCCTGTACTTCCCATACGATTAGTGCTGATAATGTTGAAGCCTTGATATTATCGGCAGTTAAACGCTTTTCAAGATTTGTTCTGAATGATGAAAAAGCCTTTGCTTTGGAACTGCAATCCCTTTGGAAAGATAAGCAAGAGGAAAAGCCGAAGCACAATCAATCGGAGTTGAAACGCTGTCAGAAACGCTATGACGAACTCTCTACGCTCATTCGTGGCTTGTATGAAAATCTTATATCGGGATTGCTACCCGAAAGACAATACAAGCAACTGATGAAGCAGTATGACGATGAACAGGCTGAATTGGAAGCGAAAATGGAAACTATGAAAAAGGAACTTTCTGAAGAAAAAGACAGCACTATGGATATTCAGCATTTTATATCGCTGATACGCAAGTACAAAAATCCTACGGAAGTTTCTGATTTGATGTTTACCGAACTCATTGACAAGATTGTGGTGTATGAAGCCGAGGGTGTGGGAAAAGCAAAGACACAAAAGGTTGATATTTACTTCAATTATGTCGGACAGGTCGATATTGCCTACACCGAGGAAGAACTTGCCGAGATAAAAGAGCAGGAAGAACAGGAAGAAAAGAAGCGATTGGAGAAACAGCGTCAGCGTGAAAAAGCCTATCGAGAGAAGCGAAAGGCAAAAAAACTTGCTGAAAACGGTGGCGAAATCGTCAAAACAAAGGTATGTCCTCATTGTGGGAAAGAGTTTACCCCTACAAGCAACCGACAGATTTTCTGTTCAAAGGATTGCTGCTATCAGGCAAGGCAGGATAAGACAAAAGCCGATAGAGAAGCGGAAAAAGGAAGTCATTATTATCGTCAGCGTGTATGTGCTGTGTGTGGCAGTACTTACTGGCCTACACACAGTCAGCAGAAATTCTGTTCCGAGGAATGTAAAAAGGTAAATCACAATAAGAAAACCTTGGAGTTTTACTACAAGAAGCAAAAGGAGAAAGAACTATGCAAAGATTTATTACAGACGAAAGAACAGGTATCCGATACGAACTCATCGGAGATTACTATTATCCCTGCCTGACAGTAGAGAAAAGTCCTCCCCTTTCAAAATATGGTCGATTGCGGCAACGATATTTGAGGGAACATAAGCGTGTGCTATATTTTAATCTGCTGACAAGCGGAAAGTTATATGAACACCTTGCCGAAATTGATACTTCGGCTCGTGATATGGCGGAATATCTGATAAAGGAAATGGCAAAGAAGCAGGGTGTAACGGAAAAACTGAAAGCAACGGATATGATGAGATGGATAGGATTGATGAATAACATTCGAACCTGTGCCGATGAGATTGTATTGAATGATATTGTGTATTCCTAACGGATACCAACCGAAGAAGAACTGCTGTCAAACCGATGGCAGTTTTTCTTTTTCGGCAAGTATTCAAGAAGTCATTAAGTCGTGAGTATAATCGAAGTGGTAGAAAAATTCGTAAAGATGTGGTACAATACTTTTGCTTGTGAGCGACAAATCGGAAGTTATGGAGGTACTTTATGAACGAAAGAGAAAAAATTATCCGATTATGGTTTGATATGTGGATTAAGAAAGCAGATTTAGGAATTGACAATATTTTTACAGATGATGTTGTATATACTGAGAGTTGGAGTCCTAAATATGAAAACCGCAAAACGGTAAAGCACTGGTTTGACGAATGGAATACACGCGGAAGTGTTCTTGTCTGGGAGATTAAGCAATTTTTTCATCAAGGCAATCAAACAATCGTGGAGTGGTATTTTAAAAGCAAAATGAATAATGGAAATGTTGAAGAATTTGACGGAATATCTTTAATTGTATGGACACAGGATAACAAAATAAAATCATTAAAAGAGTTTGGTTGCAATCTTCATAATTACAATCCATATCGAGATAGTGATATTCCCGTATTTCGAGAAGAAAAAGCAAATTGGTTTTGAGAGGACTATAAATTCCAGTTTGCCAGTATCTTAGACAGAATATGAACAACGAAAAACATCGTAGCAATACGGTGTTTTTTTGTTACCTAAAACCAACAAATTCATACATAACCACAGGTTGGTACAAATACCTTGTGTGATTTTTTGAAAGGCTTAGAACGGGGATTTTCTCCGATTTTCGCCCCTAAAAGATACACAAAAAGGTTTCAAGTATCTTTCCTGTGGTTTTTTTATTTTCAAACGGAAAGGTGGATTGATATGCCAAGAATGAGCAAGAAACGCAAACAAGAATGGGCATTGTTTCTGAATGACCGTAATCGCATTACCTACAACGAACTTTGCAGAAAATGCAGGAATGACTGTAAGCAGAGTTTCCGCTGTATCGTGGTGCTTTGCCCGAAATATTTATCGAAAAGGAGAACAAATAAAAATGATTGAAAATGAAATGACTGTCAGCGTACCTCTTGAAGTTGTCAAGGCAAGCGAAATCGAGCCGAAGGAAGTGAAATGGCTGTGGTATCCGTATATTCCGTTTGGCAAGGTTACGCTGTTGCAGGGCGATCCGGGCGATGGAAAAAGCAAGTTAATGCTGTCAATCGCCGCACTGCTCTCTAAGGGCGAACCTCTGCCTTTTACTGAAACGGAAGAAAATGAGCCTATGACTATCATCTATCAGACAACGGAAGATGATGCAGACGATACGGTAGTACCCCGATTTAACTCTGCCGGTGGGAACGGAGAAAACCTTATCTTCATCAAGGAAGATGAAAAGTCTTTATCCTTTGGAGATAACCGTATTGCTGAAGCAATCGAAAAGTATCACGCAAAACTTTTAATTCTTGACCCGATGAGTTCCTATATCGGAGAGAACTGTTCAATGAACAATGCCAACGAAACAAGGGCAGAGTTTAATCACTTGATTGCAGTTGCAAAAAATACTGGCTGTGCCATCGTGATTATCGCCCATATGAACAAGATGAGAGATATAAATCCTCTTTATCGCACCAACGGTTCGATTGATATTGCGGGTGCTGCAAGAAGTATTCTTGCAATCACACGCACACCGAACAAAGAAGCACCAGCGGAACGATATATGGTGCAAGTGAAATCTAACCTTGCCCCGACAGGCTCGGCAATTCTTTTTGAGGTGGCAGAAAAGGGAGTGGACTTTATCTCTGAAATGGAAATGACAGCAGAAGAAGCGTTCCAATCCCTCGCACCCAAAATGGGCAGACCGAACGAAAAGGAAATCAAGGCGAAAGAATTTCTTTTGGAAATGCTGAAAGACGGAGAAATGCTTTCTTCGGATTGCGAAGAAAGACTTGAAGCCGCTGGGTTCAAAAAATCGACCATCAAAAAGGCAAAGAAGAAAGCAGGAGTTATCTCCCGAAAACAAGGCTTTCTGTGGTACTGGTCTTTGCCGATGGGCGATATACCGAGAGAATAAAAGCAGGCTGTCTGATGGCGGGACAGTCTGTTTTTATGATGGAGGTATCAAAAGGAGGTCAAGGGGGAACACCCTTGCCCACGACATCTTTGCAGACGAAGTCTGAAAGTGTCATAGTGGGTTACACACATTCAGAGAATGTTGTGTAATGGCTTCGCCCTGTCTGGAAAGGAGAGAAAAATGGCAAAAACCAATAAGGCGGATATGAGTTGTGCAAGGGTAAAACAGTACACCGCTTTTGATGTGAGCAAGGCGGAAAGGCACAATGAACGCAAGAATGAAACCTATGAAAATATGAATGTGATTACGGAACGCATAGCCCTTAATGTGCATTTCAAAAAACCGACTGTCCCAACCTATATGGAGCAGTTAAAGCAGATGGAAACAGACGGGTTAGTATCGCTTCGTGGACTGAGGAAAGACGCTACCCTTTTCAATGAGATTGTGATTGATGTGAATACGATGTACTTCGAGCGTAACGGTGGTTATGAATATGCAAAGCAGTTTTATGAAGAAGCCTATCATTTCATCGAAGAAAAATTCGGTGCTGATAATGTTATATCGGCAGTAATGCACGCTGATGAAATCAATGTAGCCGCAACCGAGGAACTGGGAAAAGAGGTTTACCATTATCATCTTCACGCAATGGTTCTGCCTGTTGTGGAGAAAGAAATCTTATGGAGTAAGCGTTGTAAAAACCCCGAACTGCGAGGAACGGTCAAGGAAGTGGTTAATCAGATAAGCCATTCAAAGAAATGGAAATCGGATATTCCAATGACCGATGAAAAAGGAAATCCATTGTTAAAGAAGAACGGCAAGCCGATGTTTCGAGCTTCGTACAGCATACTGCAAGATGAACTGTTTAATTATATGACGGAACGAGGGTTCAAAGGCTTTCAGCGTGGCGAATACGGAAGTACAGCAGAGCATTTAACTTCCCTGCAATATCAAATCCAACAGGACAAAGAACGATTGGAGAAGTTGCAGAAGCGTATTCAAAAGGAACAGGTTAAATATGAGCCTGCCCGTCATATCTCAAAGACCTTAAACGAGATTGACGGTATGGGACAGAAAACCTTTACGGGCAAGATGGCAATATCCAAAGAGGACTACTCACAACTGACTGCCCTTGCAAAAGAGGGAATTACCAGTCGTGCGGAAATCAATAAGTTGGAGCAGAGTGCAAATTATTACCGACAGAAATATTTTGACAGTGCAAACGCATTGGAGAGAATGAAAACCAAATACAACGAACTGAAAGAAAAGTGCAGACCTTTTCTTCAAGCGTTGGAGCATTTCCCCGAAGTTGCTAAACTTTTTACCGAAAAAGTGAAGCAACTTTTTTCTTTTAAGGAAGCACAGGAACGAGCCGAAAAAGAAGCAAGGGAAAAAGAACGACAGGAGCGTATCAAGGCTCGAAGAAACAAGCGTGGTATGGAAAGATAACCATTTCCATTATACTCACGACTTAATGACTTCTTGATATATTGAAAATCTGCGGTTACTGGGTGCTCTAATGTGAATGCCCAGCAATCAAATTTTATGAAAGAGAGGAACTGACTATATGAAAGAACAGAAATATTCTTATTCACAGCGAATTGGAAAGACAACATTCATCGTAAATGTAAAGCAGTCCGAAAGTGCCAAAAAGCCTTTGAATACGGTGTTTCAAGACATCTGCAAGCACGAGGTTTTGGGCGATTTCTTTACGGACAAATCATTTAATTTAGAAAATCCACAAAAAGTATCTTGACAAACTCGACCCCGAAGGAACGGGATACAGGCTGCGCACACGGTTCGCCCGCTTTTATAATCTGCCGGAACTGCTTGCCATGTTCAAGGAGTGCGCGGATATACGGACGGCGGACACATTGGATTTGCCTGTTCCGGAAGCAAACTATCATACGGTAGTGACAAAGCCAAGCGACTTTCAAAAAGAGATGGTAGCGGAATTTGCGGATCGTGCCGATGTGGTGCGGAGCGGAAAAATGGATCCGACAATAGACAATATGCTGAAAATAACCAACGACGGGCGCAAACTCGCGCTTGACCAACGCATCCTGAACTCTATGCTGGAGGACGATCCGCAAAGCAAAATAAATGCCTGCGTGGAAAATATCTTAAAAGTGTACCGGGACACAGCGGATCAAAAAGGAACGCAGCTTGTGTTTTCCGATCTTTCCACGCCGCAGGGAGCTTTGGAACTGACCAAAGACGAAAACGGCGTATATTCCCTGCCGAACGGCTTTTCC
Source organism: Christensenella minuta (assembly GCF_003628755.1). NCBI lineage: Bacteria > Bacillati > Bacillota > Clostridia > Christensenellales > Christensenellaceae > Christensenella > Christensenella minuta. The sequence continues at coordinate 1,904,051 of NZ_CP029256.1, forward strand.
AATGTCTACGAAGATATACGGGTAAAGCTTCTGAACAAAGGCATACCGCGCGATGAGATCGCCTTTATTCACGAGGCGAATACGGACGCGAAAAAAATTGACCTGTTTTCCAAAGTGCGGAGCGGAAAGGTGCGTATCCTCATGGGATCGACTTCTAAAATGGGCGCCGGGACCAACGTACAGGACAGGCTTGCGGCGCTCCATCATGTCGATGTGCCGTGGCGCCCCGCTGACATCGAGCAGCGCGAAGGGCGCGCGATCCGGCAGGGAAACAACAACGAATCCGTAGATATTTTCCGGTATGTGACGGAGAATACGTTCGACGCATATATGTGGCAGACCATAGAAAGCAAACAGAAGTATATTGGGCAGATCATGACTTCAAAGGCTCCTGTCCGCTCATGCGAGGACGTGGACGAGGCCGCCCTTTCCTATGCGGAGGTCAAAATGCTCGCAACGGGCAATCCCTACATCAAAGAGAAAATGGACCTCGACATCGCCGTATCGAGGCTGCGGCTGCTGCAATCGGATTATTTGAGCCGAAAGTATGAACTCGAGGACAAAGTGGCCAAACATTACCCTGTGATGATCGAACATACGAAAGAAACGGTTCGGGGGCTTAAGGCGGATATGGATCTGCTCAGGCAGCATCAGAGCGAGGACTTCCCCGGTATGGAGATCGAGGGCGTACTGTTCAAGGAAAGAGCGGCGGCAGGCGCGGCAATCGTGGAACTCTGTAAACGGGCAAAAGATTCAAACGAACGGGAGATCGGGACGTATAAGGGATTCAAAATGCTGCTTTCGTTTGATACATTTGACCGTCATTTCAAGCTGAACTGCAAAGGAACGATGTCCCATGTCACAGAGCTTGGAGCGGACGCGCTTGGGAACATGACGCGGATCGAGAATACCCTGAAAGGCGTCGCGGACAGAGCCGAGGCCAACGAGGAAAAATTGCAGGAGCTTCGGCGGCAGATGGAAAACGCGAAAGAAGAGATCGGGAGGCCGTTTAAGCAGGAACAGGAACTCAAAGAGAAAACGGAGCGCCTCACGGCGGTAAACGCACTGCTTAATCTCGGTGATGCGACGCCCGAAGCGGTGGACACGACGCCGGAGGAAACGCAGGAAAAGACACAGGAAATACAACGATAGATGGAGGAAGCGATATGGGAATACCAAAACAGGTACATCCTGTAACACGGGAGCAGATCGAGGCGGCGAAACGTCCCGATCTGTTTTCGTATTTGAGTCAATATGAACCGGACGAATTGGTACGGGTATCTGGGAATATCTACTGCACCCGGACGCACGACAGCCTGAAAATCTCCAACGGAAAATGGTTTTGGTGGTCGCGCGGGATCGGCGGCAGAAGCGCGCTGGATTACCTCATCAAAGTACGCGGCATGGGATTCATACAGGCAGTGGAACATCTATGTGATAAAGACAAATATCTTGCCCCGATGCCCAGATATACAAGCCGGCCTAAACCAAAGCCGCCTTTCATTCTTCCGGAGAGGAATATAAATAACGACCGGGTGATGCGTTATCTCACTGCACGCGGTATTTCCCCTGCCCTGCTTCGTGTTTGTATGGAAAAAGGAACGGTTTATGAGGAACGGAAGTATGGAAATTGTTGTTTCGTCGGATACGACGATATGGGTACGGCACGGTATGCCATGCTGCGGAGCAGCGATCCTGCTTCGACATTTATGCGGGAAGTAGAGGGAAGCAATAAGGAATATTCGTTCCGCATCCCGTTCCCGTCTGGAAACGATACGGTATATGTTTGTGAAAGCGCCATCGACTTGCTGTCTTTCTCAACACTGCGCATGATGAAAGGCATAGACATAAGGCAGGAACATTATCTCTCTTTGTCCGGCGTTTATCAGCCAAAAGAAGTGATACAGGAAACGCCGCTTCCTGCCGCCCTTGCCCGTTTTCTCAAAGAAAACGGAAATATCCGCAATATTTCCCTGCGGCTGGACAGCGACCTTGTAGGGCAAAGAGCGGCGCACACCATACAGATATTGCTGGAAAACAGCGGATATACCGTAACGTACGATCCGCCGGAATGTGGAAAGGATTATAACGATATGCTGATGAAAAGCAAAGGATTATCTAAAATCCGTACAAGGCAGTCAAATCATGGTGTAAGGGAGGCAGCCAGATGAAGCAGCCATATAAGGTAACAATAACCGAAACATTGTCCATGACAGTAGAGGTAGCGGCCGCAAACAGACGGGAAGCCGAACAGTTCGTATCGGATCAATGGTATAGGGGGGAATACATTTTGGATGCAGATCATTTTACAGGTGTTGAATTTCACGGGCAAAGAGCACATAAAAAGTTGTCGCGGGAGGATGCAAGATGAAAAATAAGGTATTTGCGTATGTTTGTGCCCCGTTTGAAAAGGACGGTTTCCCGGTACGGGAAACACAGGAATATTCACAGTCTTTGTTTCGGTTGGGGTATCTCCCCATCTGTCCAAATGTAATGTTCGCAGGATTTCTGTCGAATACGGTTCCGAGTCAAAAACAGGCGCGGCAGGATATGTCGCTGGAGGTGCTGCGGCGCTGCAGGATACTGGTCGTGTGCGGAAACAATATCACGGAAGAAATGACACAGGAGATATTGCTTGCAGAACGGCTCGGGATCGTGACCGTGACTTTTGACGGGCTTAAAGAAGTATCTGAATATACCGGATCCAAAACACCGCGCGGATAGATGTTTTCTTTTCGGCAGGGATCGGGACAGCGCGTCTGCGCTGTCCTACCAAGCACTGAATCATGATAGCATTCGCCATCATGATTCGCTTGTAAGGGGAGGCCCTTATACCCCATTGCTAAACAGATATGATATAATGAGAAAAAAGGAGCAGCGCTATGGATCAATACAATGAAACCGTACATCTATGGAAAAAATATCATATAAAAACAGAGGCAGATATTGACCTTCGGCTTGATTCGTTCCGTATTCTGTTTGCATACAATTCCGGTAAGATAGAGAATCAGGAAATTACTTATCACGACACGCGGGAGATCTTTGAAAATGGACGGATCATAAATTTTACGGGAAATCCCCGCGCTATTTTTGAACAAAAAAACCAAAAGCTCTGTTATGATTTTCTGAAGCCAAAACTCATTGCCCGGGAACCAATCACGATTGAACTCATCAAAGAGATCCATGCGATCCTGACAGGTGGAACGTATGACGAAAAGCGGTATATTGAAAAAGGAGAACGTCCGGGTGAATTTAAGAAGCATGATTATGTAACTGGAATTGAAGAAGTCGGTTCTCTTCCTCAGGACGTGTATCAAGATATGAGAGAAATGTTGCAGGTGATACACGAGTTTGAGGACAAAGATGTACTGAAAGTAGCGACTTATCTCCATGTACGGTTTGAGTATATCCATCCATTCGCGGACGGAAATGGGCGCGTAGGGAGGGCGCTGATGAATTATTACCTGATGACGCACGATCATCCTCCTATTATCGTTTATGATGAGGACAAAAAGGAATACTATTCGGCGCTCGAACAATATGACCGTTCACAGGAATATGCCGCAATGTATGGGTTTCTGAAAAAAGAAACGGTTCGTACTTGGGAAAAGACTTTAGAGCGTGAACGGAGGAGAAAGGAATTAGAACAGTAATAAAACTGAATCAGTTAGAAAAAGCAGTCATAGAATGGCTGCTTTTTTGTTGCAGAAAATAAGGAGGTGGATCACTACGCTGAAACGAAACATACAAGTAATTTTCCGCGTTAACGAAACGGAATGCAGAATGTTGAAACAAAATGCCGCAAAATCCAAATTTTCTCAGGCGGCGTATCTCCGTTCTCTCATTATGGGATATGTGCCCCGGGAGCCGCCGTCCGCAGATTTCTATACTATGACAAAGGAACTGCGCGCCATTGGAAACCGTATGAATCAGATCGCCGCCCGTGCCAATGCAACGGGCTTTTTTCTTGCCGAAGAATACGCGGAAAATGCCAATCGGCTTTTTAACAGCATCGTCAAAATACGCGAAGCGGTCGTACTCCCGGACAAAATGACGTAATGGCAGCAACGGCAATTTGGGATATCCGCGGCAGGCTCGACCATGTGCTCGGCTATGCGGAGAACCCGGAAAAAACGAAAAATCCGGATTGGGGCAAAACAAACAGCGCAGATATGACAGACGTAATGGAGGAAGCTATGCGGCAGGCGCAGGCGCGCGGACTTGCGGACGTGATCGAATACGCGACAGAAGACGCTAAAACGGAGCAGCAATATTTTGTATCAAGTATCAACTGCGCCAAGCAAACCGCCCGGAAGGAGATGATACTCACCAAAAAACAATGGAAAAAGGAAGATGGGATCGCCGCATACCACGGTTACCAGAGTTTCGCGCCGGGAGAGGTAACGTCGGAGCTTGCGCACAAAATAGGCGTGGAGCTTGCGCGGCGGCTATGGGGCGATAGGTTTGAAGTTATTGTGGCGACACATCTCAATGCCAGGTGTATCCATAATCATTTTGTGCTCAATTCCGTGTCGTTCAAGGACGGGAAACGGTATTACGACAATAAGGCGAGCTATGCGCTCATGCGGCGGACATCGGATGAACTTTGCCGGGAATACTCCCTTTCCGTCATCCAGCCCAAATATGCAGGCCGGAAACATTATATGGAATGGAAAGCGGAGCAGGAAGGCAGGCCGACATGGAGAAGCGCGGTCCGCAGGGATGTGGACAAGGCTGTCATGGCGGCAATGAGCTTCCCCGCTTTCCTCCGTGCCCTGCGGGATATGGGGTATGAGGTCAAAACAGGCGTGAAACACATGGCGGTGCGTCCTCCCGGCAAAGAACGTTTTGTGCGGCTCCGCAGCTTAGGACAGCAATATACGGAAGAAGCGATCCGCGCGCGCATCCTGCGCCAGCAAAAACAAGAATACGCCCCGGCAAAGCAAACGATCCCCCGCAGACGGTACCTCGGCCTCTTTGTTCTTTCCCACCGCATCACATGGCGGGGCCTCCGCGCCCTGTATTATTACTATCTCCACAAACTGCGGCAGGCTCCCCATGTTCCGAGTGCTCCATACCTCCTGCGGGAGGATCTGCGGCAGATAGATAAACTGTCCGGTCATGCAAAATTTTTAAACAGATACAAGCTCGAAACCGTTTCGAGCCTTGAGGCACATAAAGCGCGGCGGCAGAAAGACATTACCGCCTTATTGTCCGAACGGACGGACATCAGGAACGAACGGCGGCGCACAAACACCACGCCGGAACGCGACAAAGAATTATCCGGCAGGCTGCGGGAGATCGCTTCCCTGCTCGGGCAATACAGAAAGGAGGTGCGGCTATGCGGTGAGATCCCCGCACGGGCAGACCGCTTGCGGGAAACCATAGAAAAGATCCATGCAGAACGCAAAAAGGAGATGATAAAGCATGAACCATTCAGGAGACGCGGCGGATCAGGTCGTGAACATGACGGTACGCGGCGTTGAAGTAGCGGCAAATATCGCGGGAAAGGCGGCGCTTTCCCTTGCAGCGTTCCTCATCGCGGCCTCAAAGAGTCAAAAACGCACCAGAGGGCGGACGCGGATGCGTGCGTTCAACGGAAAGCCGACCAAGGTATTCGTTATCAGGAGCGAAGATATGAAGGTCTTTGCAGAGGAAGCCCGGAAATACGGCGTGTTGTATGCGGCGGTCATCAACAGAAAACAGCCGGACGGCCTCGTTGACGTTGTGGTCAACGCAAACGACGCGGCAAAGGTCAACCGGATCGCAGAACGGTTCGCCTTATCCACCGTAGAGGTAGACAAAATACGGGAAGATATTCTGGAAAAGCGCAAAGCGCAGGAAAACGCTCCGGCAGAGGAACGTGAAACGCCGCCGCAGGATACGCATACCATCGACAACGATACGCTCGATGAAATGTTGGAAGGCTCCCCAAAAGAACAGGGACAAAAACAGCCGGAGGAAGTATCACAGGAAAACCCTACGATGGCGGGGGCGGAGAAACAGAGAACGGAAAACTCAAGTCCGTCCGCGCCTATCTCCGAGAACAAAGACAATACCGCAGCGGAGGATATTGAGCGGAAACCGTCCGTCCGCAGTCAAATAAAGGAGCTGCGCGAAGAGCGCAAAGCAAAGGTTCAGGCGGAAAAACAGCCGCAGAAAGCAATTCTCCGGCAGACCGCCCACAGGCAGCCGAAACGAAAGAGAAAATCCAAAGGAAAAGCGAGGTAAAACGAATGGAAAATTTTGACGAATTGCTGGAAAAGCAAGAACAGCAGTATTCCAAAGAGGAATATGCCGCATACAAACAGCAGGAACGGGATGAACTGCACCAGACCGTAGAAGATATGACGGAGCGGGTATTCTCCGATCCAAAACAGTTAGGCGAGTATCTGGAAATGCAGGCGCGGCTCGGAAAAACATCGGTAGGCAATACCCTCCTTGCGATGGCGCAAAATCCCAAAGCTACATATATCCTGACCGCGGAGGAATGGGCGGAACGGGAACGAGGAATACGAAAAGGACAAGGGCGCAGCGCCATCAAGCAATTCAAGCAGGATAAGGAATATGAGCGTGAGGACGGAACAATGGCGATGGGATACAAGGTGGAGCGGTGTTTTGACGTATCCCAAACGTATGGACGGAAAGTACCGGAACGCGCGACCAAGTCCATGCCAATCAAATCCAAACTCAAAGCCCTTATGACAGGTACGCCCGTTCCGGTACGGCTGTCTGATTCTTTAGATCAAAATGCAGGAGCCGTCTATTCGGAAGAAAACAAGGCGGTGGAAGTGGCACGCGGCCTTGATGGGAACAAACTCTTTTTCTGTATCGCGCGGGAGCTTGCCCGTGCGGAACATAATCTCGCCCCATTTTCATGCGGCTGTGCCGCAGCAGTTACTTGTAAACGGTTTGGAGTCTCCGCGCCCCTGCCGGATCAGATACCGCAGGAATATGCGCAGCTTGAAACACAGGACAAACGGCTTGCGATGAGCCAGATCCATAAAGCGGCAAACGATACGATTGACCGCATAGACCGCACCCTGTATGCAGAACTACGCAGGCAAAAAGAACAGCCCGCGAGGTGAGCGTATGGAAAAACGGCTGATCGAGGTAGACGAATATGAACGCAGGCTTATCATAGCTTCCCTGAACGACACACGGAACGAACTCATGGCACAAGGACGCGATACGGGATTTGTGGACGATACCCTTTTGACCGTCATCGACGCTCCTGCAAAAAAACAGAAGAAAAAAACGGAGGCGCATAGATAATGATACAGTGTATTGAATCGCTCGGAAGGGCGGAAAAAGAGCAATCCGGAGATAACGACGATGAACCCGAATGAATCCCGGAATACGCGCCTGATTCTGATTGGGATCGGATGCGCTTTTGTCGTATGGGCGGCTGTTATAGCCGCCCCTTTTTTATCCAACGGATTGATCGGGATCATAAGAGGACTTGCGGCAGGAATGGCGCATCCGTTCCGCGTGGCATGGTGCGATGATACGCCCCGCGCAATCCTCATTTTCCTGCTCATTTACGGGTTGTGTATCGGCATTTTCCTGTCTACACGGCGCAATTACCGCAGGGGTGAGGAACACGGTTCCGCAAAGCTGGGGGACGCCCGCTTATTGTCCAAAAAATATGCGGATAAAACTTTTGCGGACAATATTATTCTCACACAAAATGCGCGGATCGGACTTGACGGACGCAGGCACAGGCGCAATCTCAATGTGCTCGTGGTCGGCGGCAGCGGAGCCGGTAAAACACGGTTCTATGCCAAGCCGAACATCATGCAGGGAAACACGTCTTTCGTAGTGCTGGACTGCAAGGGAGAAATTTTGCGGGATACCGGAAAGCTGCTTGAACAGCAGGGATATATTATCCGTGTTCTGGATTTCATCAATATGGAGAAAAGCCACGGGTATAACCCGTTTGCCTACCTCCGCGACGAGAAAGACGTGCTGAAGCTGGTAAACAATCTGATCCGCAATACTACGCCTAAAGGCTCCAATTCCAACGATCCCTTTTGGGAACGCGCGGAGACCGCTTTGCTGGAAGCGCTGATCCTCTATCTCAGAAACGAAGCCCCGCCCGAAGAGCAAAATTTCCCGATGGTGATGGAAATGCTCGCGGCAGCGGAAGTGCGGGAGGAAGATGAGGAATATGCAAGCGTTCTGGATGAACTCTTTGAACGCCTTGCAATGCGCGATCCCGACCACCTTGCCGTCAAGCAGTACCATATTTTCAAAATGGCGGCGGGCAAGACTGCCAAATCTATATTGGTATCGCTGGGCGTCCGTCTGGAAAAATTCAATATCCCGCAGATCGCGTCCCTCGTGACGCATGACGAGCTTGACCTACCCTCTGTCGGCAAGAGAAAGACCGCGCTGTTCGCGCTTATACCGGACAATGACAGCAGTTTAAATTTTATCATTGGCATGATGTATACGCAGCTTTTTCAGGAACTGTTTTATCTCGCGGACAGAGAGCACGGCGGGCAGCTTCCCGTCCATGTGCATTGCATGATGGACGAATTTGCGAATGTTGCCCTACCCGATGAGTTTGACAAGCTGCTTGCGACCATGCGCTCGCGCGAGGTATCCGTGTCGATCATCCTGCAAAACATCGCGCAGCTCAAAGCCCTGTTTGAAAAGCAATGGGAATCTATCATCGGAAATTGCGACGAATTTTTGTTTTTGGGCGGAAACGAACGTGCGACACGTTCCTAACTGAAAAGGTTAGGCACAAGGTCAATGTTAATAATTTCAGAGATTGAAAGGAGCTTTGAAAAACAGACTTGGAGAACTAATAACTCAATGGGTGGAATGAAGGAGTAACGCCCTGAAACGCTCGCCTAATACTCCGACTGGCGGTATCAACTGCAATTACGATGCGGTCAGAGGCTCGGTGAAGTCGGCAGAGAGTGATCGTAAATTGGCTTGCCAAGACGAAAGCTGTCCAGAGGTGGATGGTATCACCTATATGCCGGGGTTCTATAAAATGCCCACGGTGAGAATGTTGCTTGGCGGCAACTGACGAACTTGCGAATGTACGGGTCTAAATGCCGAATAAGTCGAAAGGCTTTACAGTTTCATTACTGGTATGTGTGGTGGAGTAAGAATGTTCGTTATGAAACACCATACGCCGTTATAGGCGGCGTCCTGCATACAGGCTCATAGCAAGCACCTAAAGGTATATGCAAAGATTGAGTTATTGGAACGTGGTAAGCAACCTAACGCGGAGGACTATTGCAGTCTGTTGACACGGTGGCGGCGAAGAATAATAAGCGCCTTTAATGGTTGTGAAAGTGGTGGCACAGTACCGATGAAGTTATGGAAATATGATGGAGGGATAGCCACCAGTCGGAAATGATTCAATCAATCATTTTCGATGGAACGCCGTGTGCGGTGAAAGCCGCATGCACGGTGTGAAGCGGGGGAAAATCTGGAGATGACTTCAAAGGATTACCTATCGTTATAAAGCACGCACAAATATGTTTCGGAACTGCTCGGCAAAGCAACGATAGATACCAATACCTACGGCAAGAGTACAGGCCACAGCGGGAACTATTCCACGAACTACCAACTGACCGGGCGCGAGCTATATACCCCGGATGAGGTGCGTATGCTCGACAACCGCTACGCCCTGTTGTTTGTCCGTGGGGAACGTGCGGTACGCGACGAGAAATATGATATCCTGCGCCACCCATTTCTTGCCCTTACGGCGGATGGCGGCGCGCCGCCTTACCTGCATGGAACAGCGCCAAACGCAATGGAGGCGGAGCAGATCCTGCTTGACGGAGAACAGGAAGATTACGAGGTAGTGTCTGAAGAAGAAATACAGGAATGGCTGGAGGAACAAAACAAGGAGGAATCTGAACGTGAGGAAAATACAAAAGAAACAAAAAACACAGTTAAAGGCAATCAGACCGCCTAAAATAGTACAAGTATTATACTGTGCCTTTATTGTGCAGGCAATGATCGTATCATTTACAACCGCTGCATACGCGGCGGACGATCCACTTGCTGTAGTAAACAATCTTTCCACTTTTATCTTTGGATTGATCCGGGCAGTTGGAATGATCCTGCTCGGCTGGGGGATCGTGCAGGTTGGGCTTTCCCTGAAGAGCCACGATCCGTCGCAGCGCGCCAATGGATTTCTGACGCTTGCGGGCGGTATCATCATCACATTTTCCAAAGAAATACTCGATCTGATTACAGGAGGCTGAAAACGATGTTTGAACTGGACTATCCCCATACGGAAGAGATGCGGATCCACTCGCTAAACGGTGAAATGCGGGAAGCGACTTTGCTGGCAAAGGTCGGAGATAACGATTACATAGCCGAATACAACGGGAAAAAATGCCATGCCATATATAACCCTTTCCGGGGGTGTTTTTATGTGGACGATAAATACAGCGTCATCAAAGAAAAACAACATAAGAGGAACGAGCCGTGCAGATGACGGGAAGGAGGCGTCTGATTGAATAGCGGTAACTGGATCATAGACAACCTTTCCAACGCCCTTTCCACATGGAACGCAAAACTGGCGGAAATATGGAACCTGCTCACGCAATCCCCGGAAACGTTCAAAGGCGGCGGGATATGGGAGATCATTGTAAACATAAACGGGGCGCTGCAAGCCGTAGGCTATGCCCTGCTCGTTCTGTTCTTCCTGATCGGCGTGGTCAAGACATGCGGGAGCTTTGTGGAGATCAAGCGCCCGGAAGTGGCGCTTAAAATGTTCGTCCGCTTTGTCCTCGCAAAGGCAGCGATCACCTACGGGCTGGAACTGATGATGGCGCTGTTCCGTATCGTTCAGGGCGTAATCTCTACTGTAATGGATACGGCGGGCGTCGGCGGCGCAATGCAGGCTGTTACCCTGCCGCCCGAGATGGACGCGGCTGTACGCGACCTGCCGTTTTTAGACAGTATTCCCGTATGGCTCGTGTCATTGATCGGCGGTCTTATTATTACGGTATTGTCGTTTATTATGATCATGTCTGTATACGGGCGTTTTTTTAAGCTCTACATGTATACGGCGATTGCTCCGATCCCACTCGCCGGATTTGCAGGCGAACCCACGGCAAGCATTGGCAGGAGCTTCATCAAGTCCTACGCGGCGGTATGCCTTGAGGGAGCGGTCATTGTACTCGCCTGCATTATTTTTTCCGTGTTCGCCGCGTCCCCGCCTGTGGTCATAGAGGGAGCAAGCCCCACCACAATGGTATGGACATATATGGGAGAGCTGATCTTCAACTTATTGGTGCTGGTCGGTTCGGTCAAGATGGCGGATCGGGTGATTCGTGAAATGATGTTTGGAGGGTAAAACAGAGAATTTAGAAATCAAAACATATCTTGAAGGGAGAATACAATATGATGAATCCAGATGATACAGAAATCCAGAACAGGATATTCAAACAAGCAAAATTATTTGGAAAGGAAGTGCTTTTTACCGATCAGAGAGTGGATAAACACAGCGTACCGGAGGGGCTTTACTGCTATGATATCCGGCACAGCGATCATTCTTTTTCCCGGCCTGCGACCATAGAGCCGTTTGTATTGGTGAATTGGTACGGGACGATCCTGTCCAGAACACCATTGGAGTTTACCGGGGACGATCCGTATCTTCCTCTTCGCAAGGGAGATTTACGGATCGGGCGAAAAAAGATACCGCTTGGTCAATGGATGGAGCATACTCCCGCCAAAAGGCGAAATGAACCGGAACGGTAAAGGAGGAGAAAGATGGAAGTTAAAATCAACCGTGAAATACGGGAATATCAGGAAAGTATCTTTTTCGGGCTGAATCTGCGTCAGCTCGTTTTTTCGATCCTCGCAATGGGCGTTGCCGTTGCCATATATTTTGGACTGAAAGATATGCTCGGCGCTGAAACGGTATCATGGCTGTGTATTTTAGGCGCGGCTCCGTTTGCCGCCGTCGGCTTTATCAAGTACAACGGCATGACCACCGAACAATTTGTGTGGGCGTTTATCAAGTCTGAAATTTTAACGCCCCGCTGCCTCACGTTCCGCAGCGGGGACATCTATTACAACATCATATCTGAGGGAGGAAAAAAGTATGATTAAGGCGCTGATGCGCATATTGAAGCAGGACAAAGAAAAACTGCATATCCCCCGCTCCGTCCAGCAGGTCATACCCGTAAAACGGGTGTGGCCGGACGGCGTGTGGATGGTCGGCAACAAGTATAGTAAATGCTGGAGATTTACGGACATCAACTATGAAATCGCATCCAAAGAGGATAAGACTGCTATGTTTCTGGATTACAGCGAACTCTTAAATTCCTTGGATTCTTCTGCCACAACAAAGATCACGATATGCAACCGCAGGATCAATAAAAAAGAATTTGAAAAATCTATTCTGATTCCAATGCAGGATAACGAACTGGACGGTTACCGCCGGGAATACAATCAGATGCTGATGGATAAGGTGACGGACGTGTCCAATTCTATTATGCAGGACAGGTACATCACTGTGTCCGTCGCAGCGAAAGACATAGCGGAAGCACGCAGCTTTTTCAACCGTGTGGATGCGGAACTCACGACACATCTCGCACAGCTTTCTTCTTCCTGTGAACCACTCGATACCGTAGACCGACTGCGGCTCCTGCATGGGTTTTTCCGTGAGGGCGAGGAAACCATGTTTTCTATGGACCTGCGGGCGATGATGAAAAACGGGCGTAGTTTTAAGGATACGGTCTGTCCGGATTCCTTCCGCTTTGAAAGCGACTATTTCCAAATGGGCGAACGGTTTGGGCGCGTCCTCTTTCTGAAGGAATATGCCTCTTATCTCAAAGACAGCTTTGTTTCCAAACTGTGCGAGTTGAACCGCAGCATGTTCTTTTCTATCGACTTTATTCCTGTTCCCACAGATGAGGCGGTGCGTGAAGTGGAGAACCGTATGCTTGGTGTAGAAACGAATATTACGAACTGGCAGCGCAGGCAGAACCAAAACAATAACTTTTCCGCCGTCATTCCATACGATATGGAATTGCAGAGAAAGGAAACCAAAGAATTTCTGGACGACCTTACGACGCGCGACCAACGCATGATGTTTGGGCTTGTTACACTCGTGCATACCTCCGATACCAAAGAGCAGCTTGACAGGGACACGGAAACGCTGCTTGCCATCGGCAGGCAAAACCTGTGCCAAATCGCGGTGCTGCGGTATCAGCAGATGGACGGACTGAATACCGCCATGCCGTATGGTCTGCGGAAAATAAATGCCCTGCGCACCCTTACCACCGAATCGGCTGCGGTGCTCATGCCGTTCCGCGCACAGGAAATTATGGAACCGGGCGGCGTTTACTGCGGGGTAAACGCCCTGTCCGGCAATCTTATTATAATAGACCGGAAACAGCTGATAAACGGCAACGGTTTTATCCTCGGCGTATCGGGCAGCGGGAAGTCTTTCTTTGCCAAACGGGAGATCATTTTCCTGCTTCTCTTTACGAATGATGAAATCATCATTGCTGATCCGCAGAACGAATATACCCCGCTCGTCATGGCAATGGGCGGCGCTGCCTTTGATATGTCCCCTACTTCGCCGTTCCACTTGAACGCAATGGACTTGGCGCTCGGCTATGGGGATAACGCCAATCCGCTGATTGCCAAAAGCGAATTTACCCTGTCTTTTCTGGAACAAATCATGGGCGGAACGGGCAGGCTCACAGCGATGGATAAATCCCTCGTGGACAGATGTCTTTCTAAAATTTATGCGGAGTATCTCGGAAGCAACTACACCATTCAGCCGCCCACGCTCGTTGATTTACACAAGGCATTGAAACAACAGCGCCTCAAACGCGCGGACGAACTGGCTCTCGCAATGGAGATGGTATCGACCGGGAACCTTGATATGTTCGCGCACCAGACGAACATTGATGTGAACAACCGCCTGATCAGCTTTGGCATACGCGACCTCGGCAAACAGCTTCGTACACCGGGCATGCTCGTGATGACCGACGCGATCCGCAACCGGGTAGCGCGGAACCGGGAACGCGGGATCCGTACCCATGTGTTTATTGATGAAATGCACATCTTCTTTGCCAATGACCTTTCCGCAACTTTTTTCTCGGAAAGCTGGAAGCAGTTTCGCAAAGACGGCGCGCTTGCGACAGGAATTACGCAGAATGTAGAGGACTGCCTGAAGTCCGTTACTGCCCGCACTATGCTGGCGAACAGCGAGTACCTTGTCATGCTCAATCAGGCTCCGACAGACAGGGCGGAACTTGCAAAGCTCCTGCACATTTCGGATAACCAGCTTTCGTATATTACCAATGCGGGATACGGCAAGGGGCTTTTGAAATGCGGGAGCAGTATCGTACCGTTCATAGACCAATTCCCAAAAGATACCAAAATGTACCGACTGATGAGCACCAAGCCGGGTGAGATCGAGGAGATTTTGGCATAAGTTTTGTGTAGAAAAAGATACGCTTGCTTTTTAGTTGTTTCGCTGTGCTTTATGCTTCGCGCGGCGTTCCGCGCAAAGCATGGAAGCGCATTGTTTACAGATATGAGCTTGACGCCCTTTTCCGGAAAATCGCTCGTTTGCAAGATATCTCTCGCAAACTTTACAGTAATGGCCTTTCCAGTTCCTAAGAACGCCTTGCTTTTTTTTGCAGGTGGGAACGGACGAAAAGTCCAGGAAAAAATTTCCAGAATCATGTGACTCCTCATATTGCCATTCGGATGACTCAGCAGTAAACGCAGGCTCGCCGGGAGTATCTTCCGGTTGTCTGTCTGGAATCGGGCGGCCAAGCTCGGATAGTTCCCGAATGGCACACGTTTGATCTACATTAAATTTTTTGCAGTATGCACGCACAACATGGGAACCTGTATAATCTGCAAGCCACATGACAGCTTTTTGTTTACGGCGTTCCCGTTTCTGTACTTTCGTCAATTTTTTCTTTGCCATATTTATCTCCCGGATTTCAGTATCCTTATTATATCACAACAATATGAAAGACATATGTTTTGTTTTCTTCGGGCAATGTTAATCGAAAAATCTTAGCATACGCAATACTCCAAGGCAAAAATAAAGGTGATATATCTTTATTAACTATAAAAAAGGATGAGTGAGAATATATTGAAAAACATACGAACCAAACCAACAATAAAAGCTCCGCGCGTCTTGTCCGAAGCGGTGCGGATTCCCAAAGAACTGCTGCATAAAATTCATGGTAAAGCAGAAGATACAAGCGGCGGACGGAACGAACAAGAGGAATCCCCACAGCAGTACGCCGAGAACCGGATACAGGAAACCGCGCAGCGTTCCGGCAGAAAGGCAAAAGAACATGGGAAGCAGGCGATACGGAAAATACGCGATGCGGTGAAAAAGAATACCCCATCGCAAACAACGAAAACAAGAGCGAACAGCGCGCGCCGCTCCGTCCGCAGTGCAAGACATGCGGCAAAACGAACGGTGAAAACAACGGCAAAACGGACAGTCAAGTCGGTACGGCATACTGTGAAAACCGCGCGGAATACCGTTAAGGCTTCCCGCCGTGCAGTCAGAACCGCAAAGGCCGCAGTAAAGACGGCAAAAATGGCGGCAAAAGCGGCTGTTACCGCCGCAAAGACCGCCGCTAAAATAACGATGGCTATCGTAAAAGCTGTGATCGCGGCAGTCAAAGCGCTCGTTGCAGCAATCGCGGCGGGTGGCTGGGTAGTCTTGCTCGTTATTTTGATTGTAGTGGTCGTTATTATTCTTGTTGTGTTCCTGATGGGGATATTTTTTGCGGACGAATCCGGAGGGCTGTCCGTCAGCGAGACCGCCGCACAGGTCAATGAAGATTTCCGGCTCGCCATTGATACGCAGATCAGCGGCCTTTCGGCTGGCGGAGATTATGATAAAGTCAATATCATTTACGACGGAAATATGGACGGAGACAGCGATGCCGTCAATAACTGGCGGGATATCCTGATCGTGTTTTCCGGCAGCCGTATGGCGAATGGCGAGCCGTCTATTGAGCTTACGGAAGAATCCCTCGAGGAGTTGCGCCACATCTTCTATGCCATGAACACCGTATCATACAGAACAGAAGTGGTGCAGGACACAGAACAGGGAAACATTCTCAATATCTATGTAACCATAGACAACAAAACATGGCAGGAAGGCGCTGAACTGTTTGCTTTTGATAAAAACCAGATGCAGATCGCAGAGGAACTTGCAAGGCCGGACTATTATCCCCTGCTTGCAGAACTGCTCGGCACGGATATTTACGGCGGTATGACGAACGGAGAGATGACAGACATCATTTCCGGTCTGCCGCAGGGAACAAAAGGAACCGTGATCGTACAGGAAGCGCTCACACGCCTCGGTCATCCGTACAGCCAGCCTTTGCGCGGTCAGGGCGATTATGTGGATTGCTCATACCTCACATGGTGGGCATATAAGCAGGCGGGGATCGACATTCCCACGACTTCCGTGGAACAGGCACGATATTGTCAGGAGAACGGACGGAACGTAGGACGATCAGAGCTTCAGCCCGGCGATCTTGTGTTTTGGTCAAAAACGACCTGCGGATGCGGGCGCTGGAATGAAATTCATCATGTCGGGATCTATGCGGGGAATAACCAAGTGATCGAAGCGAGCAGCTCAAAAGGCTGCGTTGTGATTCAAAAACTTTGGGGGCTTGACGGCGGAAAATGGCAGGTCTATTCTTTTGCCCGGCCCGACATATAGCGGAGGTACAGGATGGGACATAATAAATATATTGCGGTGTGGGTTGCTGCGGTCGGCAGCGCTTCAAATTTTGTGTATTCTCAGAAAAGAAAAGCAGAATATCGAACAAGATTTTTGATTGGAAGGCTGGGACTAAAACCAGCTCCTGCTTTATGTACTTTATCGGTCTAGAATCAGACTGTCAAGTCAAAATCTTTTTTATGGACAGGTGCTCTGCAAAAACACTGGAAGCTGACTGTGGATTTTCACCAGTCTTTGTGCTTTTCGGTCCATTTTAGATAACATCTACCATAGCCAGATAAAGCATCTTAAAAAGAGCGGTATCGCTCGGAAAAGAGTCCTTATTTGGGGGCACCTTTCGTAACTAGCGATTATAACCTTCAATAGCATTTGTAGTGTAAATCAGCGTGCGGACAGTCTGTGAACACTTGAAATATACTATGTAGTGTAAGTACTAATAGTATGTTACACTATGAAGAGTTACAGGAGCAGACAAAGGATTTCATGATGGTACTCAAACAAACGCACGAGCGCCCCCCAGGTGAAGGAGTTTGCTTCACGCCGAGCTGGAGTAACCATAGCAGTCCAAAAGCCGGGATGTACAGCATCGCAAAATTCACAATATGGAGCTATAAGGTGGATGTGGTATAGCGTCGGAAAGTCCGAAAATATCTGCAAAGTGTTCTGTTCCGGCATAAAAAACGCTTTTCTTACGAAGAACGTGCGGCTTATATGGTTATTTTTGAATTATCCTGTGCTTTTTGGTAGAGTCGCTATAATAGTATTATTATTGCAGATTCTCTTGAACCGTTGAGGGGCAGACATTCGGCATATAGTATTTACAGAGCCATATTCGACATATGATAAGACCGCGCCGCCATTGAATTCGATATGAAAGTATGTTAAAAAGGAGGCCAGTATGATACAGAAAAAAATATTGAAACCGTTTTTATGTCTTTTATGTATTCTCGCTATTCTTGCATCTGCCGGATGTGGTATGATGGGGGAGCTATTGAACGTTCTTGAGGAAGAACCGAAACCCACGAAAGAGCTGGAATCTACGGAAGATTTAACTCAGCCGAGCAGAGAGCCGTATACTAGACGATATTATTCTAGCGATGTCGAGCGTTTTGATGTCCCGCTTGGGGAACGCTCCAGGGAGTTTTTGACAAGGATGCTTTTGTCATCGTATTCTTTGAATTCAAGGACATTATAGAAGCCCAATACACTGAAGAAAACGAAACGAGGCTTCTCGAGCTTTATGAGGAAATTAGGTCCGGCCTGCTGGATGTTAAAACGGACGTTAGCCTTGCGAAGTATGATTATTACCTTGTTATAGATGATTTTTTTTCGATACTTTGGTGTAAATGTAAATATGATATGATACTTACATATCCACTTGCTATGGGCTAAACTTTTATCCATTTGAAAAACTCCTTTCGAGTAGAATGTAGATGTTCAGGCTACATGAAAACGAGAAAGGAGTTTTTTGCCCTGTAAGCTTTGTTTCCCACCCGTATATAGACCGTACCGGATAAAAAGGACAGTTTCCGAAAAGCCACCCCCGCTGTAGGATAGAACTACAACGGGGGTGAAAATGTGTATGTCAAGAAAATACACACAAATCAAAGGATATTATGAAGAAATGGAACGCCAGCACCAAGAAGGCTGCAGCTGTCGGGAAATCGGAGAAAAGTTAGGCTTTACAAAAGAACAGGTGAAAGAATGCCTAAGAAGACCAAGACGCAAAGCCCAAAAACAGAACGCCAGTATCCCAAATCGGCGTGGTCGACCGGCTAAGCAAATGCCTTGCATTCTCAGTGCATTGTAAAAAGAGGTCAGGCAGCTTCGGATGGAAAATGAATTGCTGCGGGATTTTCTGAAAACAACCGAAAGGAAGTGAGAACGTCTGCCAAATATCAGGTGATACAAAAATACGCATCGAAGTATCCAATCATTCGCATGTGTGTATTCTTTGGGGTATCCCGCAGCGGATACTACAGCTTTCTAAAGCGGAGGATACAGCCAAACCGGGAATCCGCATTACTGGGGCGAATTCAAGAATGCCGCGGCAGTGGAAGATATATGAATACCTACGGCTGTCATCGGGTACAGATTTGGATCAAACGCCAGTACGGTGAATACTACAATTACAAGACGGTGTGGCGTGTTATGCACAAATACGGGCTGCTATCTAAGATTCGCCGAAAGAGATTCTTTCATTGCGGTGAGCAGATCCGTACCTACCCCAATCTATTGAATCGGAACTTCCACGCCGACAAGCCTAACCAGAAATGGGTAACAGACATCAGTTGCATCCCAACCAGTCAGGGCCCCCTACCTTTCCATCATTCGGGATTTGTTTGATTTAAGCATTGCCGCTTACAAAACAAGTATCCATCAGAGCATTAAGCTGGTACTTGATATGATACGGTTGGCGATGGAAAAAGAAACAGTCACCGCAGAGTTGCAGCTCCACAGTGATCTTTTCTTTGCGTTTGACATCTTTGAGCGTCTTCAATACCAAGTTGATCGATTGCTCTGTGCCTGTGCGATGCGCTACGATACTTAGGTCGTAAAGGCCTCGTATGACCGACAGGTACACCGTGCCTTGTTCTGTGGGGGTATATGAGTGAAATGAATCCGGACTATCGGGAGGCGCTCTATCTCACCTATTTTGAGGATATGAGATATGCGCAGGCGGCGGAGGTCACGGGAAAGACGGTGAAGCAGATTACCAACATGGTATATCGCGGAAAAGAGAGCTTGCGCAAACTGCTGGAACGGGAGGGGATCACAAATGCGGAGTCATGCGGAACGGGTCGCGGATACCGGCGCCGTCGTTCCCGGCTCGTTCAGCTTCAAGAAATATGAAGACGGCAGAGTATACCCGGACGAAAACCGCATGGAAATCCTCTTTACCCCTGATGATACGGAGGCATACGCCACTGCGGAATGCACTGTTACCGTGACCGGAATAAAATACACAATCACAAGCGTCCCCTACGACATCTACATCAACGACAAGCTGCCGGGGACGGCGTTTGAGAATTTAGGGCTTCCTTCCGGCATCAACATAGAGGTCAGCACCGGCGCGAACTTTAGTTCCGTTCCCGTGACATGGGACAGTTCCTCCTACGGCCCGGACTCTTATGAGGAGCAGATCATTACCGGCGATCTGCATGTTGAAAAGAGTTCATACGCGGATCTTCTGGAGCCGACAAGCACAGTCAAGGCTACTGCCAGGATAAAGCTCATTGATAACCGTGTCTTTACGCCCACGCTTGAGCCGCCCACCTACTCCAAGCAGCTCTACGGAGGCGATTTGTGCTTCCTTGTCTTTTCTGACAACTACCTCTCCGGCGGAAAGGCCACGGTGAACGGCGAAACGGTTCCCGGCACGTTCAAGCTGGACAAAAATCAGAAAATATACGGACACTCATTGACGGCGAGCCAGCTCCTGCAGGCCGAGCCGCTGCAGCTGAAGGGCATCTTCACTCCCAACGACCAGAAGCGGTACACCACGGCGGAATGTACCGTCGGTGTGAATGTCATTCCCCGCAGATTTGTCAAACCCAGTTACAACAGGGTGCTTAACAACACAAAGATCGGCATGACCTTTGAGGAGCTGAACCTGTCGGAGTCGTTCAGTTTCTTCGTGGTTAGCGACGAAACTCCCCCCGGAGAGCTCGAGTCGTATTCTATGAATGTTGTCACCTCGTGGGACGCTTCAACTTATGACCCCAATTCGTATGATATGCAGACGATCTACGGTGAAGTCGACCGCGCCGAATTGGAGAAGTATTTCACCATACCAGAGGATGCCAACCTCAGGGCTGTGATCAAGGTTCAGCTGCAGCCCGACCCAGCCGAAACGGAGATCACGCAGGCACCCGTATTCCGCTGGAAAAACGGTGATTTTACGCTGTCCGACAACACCATCTTCTCCCAGCGAAGGTTTCAGGTGGGAACCTACAACGCGGAAGTCGGCAGTCTCTTTGGCGGCGTGGTAAAGGTCAAGGGGACGGATACCGTCGTCCCCGGCACATTCTCATTTAAGAAGGGTACGCCGCTCTACTCCTCGTCTCCGGGCGAATACGACATGACGGTGGTGTTCACGCCGACAGATCCGCGCCTCCACAAGCCGACGGAGACCAGCATCAAAATAAACGTCATCAAAAACACCCTCAAGGATGCCGATGAGCCGGAACCCATTACCGATAAGCCGCTCGGCACGCCCTTTACGGAGCTTGGGCTGCCGAAAGATGTGGTCGTCAATGCCGTTGACGGCGCTTGGCGCTGGATTGACGTAGCATGGGATGCGGCGTCCTATGACGCGGAGTCCCCGGATTGGCAGACCATCACCGGTACGTTGGTGTTTGATGAATATGACGAAAGCACCTACCAGCAGCCAGGCCCTGTGGTAACGGCCACGATCAGGGTAAAGCTCATCGTCCCGGATTCCGCGCCTACCGTCACCACCGGAACCCTGCCGACGGCTTGACGCTTAACGCGGATACAGGCGAAATCAGTGGCACGCCCACTGCGGCGGGCACTGCGGTCTTTACGGTCAAGGTGGTCAACGTTTTGGGTTCGGACACAAAGGAGCTGTCCCTTGCGATAGTCAAGGCCGAGCACACCGCCACCTTTGACGGCAACGGTGGTATGCCCTCTGTCGGCAGTATGACCACCACGAATCAGAAGCTGGTCTCTCTGCCCGATGCTTCCCGCAGCAAGCACAGCTTCGACGGCTGGTACACCGAAAAGAGCGGCGGCAGCGACAACCCGCCCGTCACCGATTATGCGCTGCGCTTTGAAATAGGAGGCGGCAGCCATATTGCCGACGTGCGGGGAACGTACAACACCTACATTGACCTGACAAAGTACGTTCCGATCCGGCGCGGCTATACCTTTATCGGCTGGTACAGCGACCGCGATCTGACAAACAAGGTTTCCGGCGTTTATCTGACGAACGATATGACCGTATATGCAGGCTGGCGCGTGACTGCAATCCCGCAGACCGGTGACGGCAGCCAACTGGGTTTGTGGAGTATTACGCTATGTGCGTCTCTTGCCGGATGTCTCGCGCTGACCACATGGCAGCTCAGACGGCGCAAGGGCGCATCACGGGAAACTGCAGAAAAGTAATCAGCACACCTTTGTGGCACGGGTTTGTTCCCCCGTGCCACATTCGCTATCTTCCCAGGAAAAAGACGGCTGTCCTTTTGAAGAACAGCCGTCCTGCTTTTACTGTTGATGTGTATGCACCTGGATATCATTCCTCAAACAGGTACAGGAGATAGCCGTACCCATCGGACTCCATCTTTGCATAAGGCACAAAGCGGAGGGACGCACTGTTGATGCAGTAGCGCACGCCGTTGGGCGATTCCGGATCACCGGTAAATACATGACCGAGATGAGAGTCTCCAGCGCGGCTTCTGACCTCCGTGCGGCGCATACCATGGCTCAGGTCCTCCAGCTCCACCACGGCAGGCTCCTCAATGGGCTTGGTAAAGGCGGGCCAGCCGCAGCCGCTCTCGAACTTGTCCGTGGAGGAAAAGAGCGGTTCGCCGGTAACGATGTCCACATAGATGCCTTTCTCGAACTGGTTCCAGAACTCATTGCTGAAGGGACGCTCCGTGCCGCTCTCCTGGGTGACCCGGTACTGCTCCGCCGTCAGCTTGTCCCGGACGGACTCCGCCGCGGGCTTTTGGTAGTCGCCCGGATCGATGCGCAGCTTGGAGAACAGCTCCATCTCCGCTTTTGGGATATGGCAGTAGCCGTTCGGATTCTTCTCCAGATAGTCCTGGTGGTACTCCTCGGCGGGATAGTAGTTTTTCAGCGGGCCGATCTCCACGAAGAACTTCTCGCTGCGTCCCCGCTCAATCTCGGCGATGCGTTCCACCGTCTCCTTCGCGCTTTCGTTAGTGTAGTAGACGCCGGTCTGGTACTGGCTCCCGATGTCGTTGCCCTGCCGGTTTTCTACCGTAGGGTCGGTGACGTAGAAGTAGGCCAGCAGCAGGGCGTCGAGACTTATCTGCTCGGGGTCGTATTCCACCCGCACGGTCTCCCGGAAGCCGGTGTTCCCCTTGCAGACGGTCTGATAGTCGGCGTCCGCCTCGCAGGTACCGTTGGCGTAGCCGCTCTCGGCATCCAGAACGCCGGGGATGGACTGCATCAGCTGTTCCAGTCCCCAAAAGCAGCCGCCTGCCAGATAGATGACATTTTCCGTGGTATCCATAAACATGCTCTCCTCGCCGGACATATCAGAGGGATGCCCGGCCATTTCCTTCGATTCCGTTTTCTGCGGCATATTCTTATGTGCTGCGGCGCAGCCGCTCAGTAGCAGTGCCGCAGCAAGCAGAAGCGGTAATACTCTCCGATACATGGTGGTTTCCTCCTTTCTACTACAATAATTTATGGATAGGATATGGCAGCCAGCCATACGCCTTTCCATCCCATAGTCTAAGCTACAATAAGGGGAGTAATTGGTCTGACGACTCCTTTCTTGGGTCTACACGCCCGTACGTGAGACAGTCAGCCATCCTCTTGTTGCAGCGTTCGTTTTGCAGGTAGAGCCACCACTCGTGCGTTCGTGTCACTCAGTAGATTGAATAGGCAATGGGTAAGAGATGGGCACCGATTACAATACATCAATCAGGAGGAATACTTATGAACGCTGTCGGTATCGACATTTCCAAAGGCAAGTGCATGGTTGCTATCCTGCGTCCCTTCGGTGAGGTGGTTGCTTCACCTTTTGAAATTCAGCACACCGCTCATGAACTCAGACGTTTGGTTGAACGTCTGAAAAGTTTGGACGGTGAAACCCGCATTGTTATGGAGCATACTGGCAATTACTATCTGCCTGTCGCCAGGCATCTGCACGAAGCCGGCCTCTATGTGTCCGTTGTCAATGCTATTCTTGTACATGACTACGGTCAAAATTCCCTTAGACGGGTCAAAACGGACAAGATAGATGCTGTTAAAATCGCCAGCTATGCTCTAAGCCATTGGCTTGATCTTCCGCAATATGCGCCGGAAGAAGACGTTCGCCACATGCTTAAAACCTGCGCCCGCCAGTGCAACCAGTACGTTAAGCAGAGTGTTATGCTTAAAAACAGCCTCATCGCTTTGCTTGACCAAACCTTTCCGAGTGTCAACATGCTGTTCTCCAGCCCGCCCCGCAAGGGGGACGGTCACGAAAAATGGATTGACTTCGTGGGTAAATTTTGGCATTTTGAATGCGTCAACAGCCTTTCCAAAAACGTTTTTACCCAGCGCTATCAAAAATGGTGCAAAAGAACAGGTTACAACTTTCTTTCCACTAAGGCCGCTGCCATCTACGATTTCGCCTGCATACAAGTCAGTACACTGCCTCGAAGCACCTTTGCCAAACAGCTTATTACTCAAGCTGTGTCGCAGCTTAACTCCCTATCGGAAACGCTGGCTCTGATTCGGCAGCAGATGCTTTCCCTTGCCTCCGGCTTGCCGGAATTTCCTGTTGTCATGGCTATGCAAGGGGTCGGCAATGTGTTAGGACCTCAACTCATGGCTGAAATTGGCGATGTGCGACGTTTCAACCGTAAGCAGTCGCTGGTTGCTTTTGCCGGTATCGACGCACCGCCTTTCCAGTCCGGCGCCTTTGAAGCACAGAGTACCGGCATTTCCAAACGAGGTTCTTCCTCACTCAGAAAGACGCTTTTTCAGGTCATGGACTGCCTGCTCAAACACGCGCCCTCTCATGATGCTGTATTCCAATATCTTGACAAAAAACGCGGCGAGGGTAAGCATTATTACGTCTACATGATGGCAGGAGCCAACAAGTTCCTGCGTATCTACTACGCACGGGTTAAGGAGCATCTAGGCAGTTTGGCGGTTCAGTAGCCCACATATTCTTTTTGCTTGGCTTACCAGCTTATTTCAGGGTGGTTTTATTTGATGTTCCATTTTTTACCTTTCATTTTTTATTCATTTCCGGCTTGACTTTTCTTTGCAGGTCTGAGGAGATAAATTCGCTTGTCAGCCCATATCGGCGGCAAGAGCCTGGTCGATGAGCTTTTGCAGCGTCTCCGCCTGCTTTTTTTCCGTGACGGCACCTGTGATGGGCTCTCCCACGATGTTGCCGTTGCGGTCAACCACATAGGTGGTGGGATAAGCAAAGATGTTCGTGGTAAACTTTCCCGCCTCGCCGTCGGAAGCGAAATACACATTCTGATAAGTCGCGCCTTTCTTGGCGAGTACATCTTTCGCCTCAGAAATTGCCGCTTTGTCGCCGTCCAGTGTGAAGGTGTTGACACCGATGAGCGCGCCGCCCTTCTCAGTAAGCTCCTTGTTCAGCGCATCCAACTCGGCAAGCTCGCCCACGCAGGGATTGCAGGTGGTAAACCAAAAATTCACTACGGTGACGGCGTTGCCGGAGAATAGCTCATCGCTCTTCACCGCGTTCCCATCCAAGTCTTTACCCTCAAATGCAGGGAACTTCTGCATACTGCCGTCATCGGGCGGCGTGGTCATGTCGCTGCCCGCAGGCATACTCATGGTTCCATCCATGGATTGCTGTGCCGCCTCGGGGTATTTTTTCTCAATCATGGTCAGCTTGTTTTCGATGTCGCGGATTTTCTCCGCTTCTTCCTGAAGCAGTTTCAGCTCATCCGCCGTAAACTGATCCTTGGCGGATTCGATTGTACTGAGCAGGAAATCACCGTAGTTTTTGCCGTCTTCCTGCATGGTCATGCCCTTGTCGGCCGCCATGAATACCTTTTCCCAAAGCGCTGTGTTCTCCGAGAGAATGGCATTTTCCTGTGCCAGCAGATCTTTGTGCATGGCAGCCGCTTCCTCGGCGTTCTTCGGCTCATTGCTCATCCCATCCATTTTGTCGCCGCCCTTTGCGCCGCAGGCTGCCAGAGACAGCACCATCAGTGCGAGAAGCAACAGCGCCAGCAATCGGCCGGCAGTATTCATTCTATTCATCCGTTTTGTTCCTCCTTGTTATTGTTGTTTTTCTGCGGCTGTTCTGCCGCCTTTGTTTTATCTTTACCGTTTCCGAAGCCGTAGCGGAAGCACACGGCGTTGGTCGGACAGGCTCGGACGCACATCCCGCAGCGAATGCACTCTGTATGGTTGGGCGTCTTTGTCACATCCACATCCATTTTGCAGGCTCTGGCGCATTTTCCGCAGGAGACGCACTTGTTTTTGTCCACCTTCATCTGGAACAGGGACACCCTGTTGAACAGCGCGTAGAACGCGCCCAGCGGGCAGAGCCACTTGCAGAAGGGACGGTAGAATACGATACTCAGCGCAATCACCGCCAGCAGGATGCTGAACTTCCATGTAAACAGGCTGCCCAGCGCCGCCCGAATGCCGGAATTGGCAAGGGACAGCGGAATGGCCCCCTCCAGCACGCCCTGCGGGCAGAGGTATTTGCAGAAGAAAGGGTCGCCCATGCCCACATCGTTCACAAGGAATGCCGGCAGCAGCAAAACCATCACCAGCAAAACGGCGTACTTGAGGTATCGCAGCGGCTTCAGCCTTTTCGTGGACAGCTTCTTCGTGGGAATCTTGTGCAGCAGCTCCTGAAACCAGCCGAAGGGACACAGAAAACCGCAGATAAAGCGTCCCAGCAGGACTCCCAGCAAAATGAGGAAGCCTGTGATATAATAGGAGAAGCTGAACTTGGAAGACCCTACCACCGCCTGAAACGCCCCGATGGGGCAAGCGCCGGAGGCCGCCGGGCAGGAGTAGCAGTTCAACCCCGGCACACAGACGGTTTTCCCTGCGCCCTGATACAGTCCACCCCTGAGGAAATTCGGCAGGTGCAGGTTGGTCAATAAAGTTGCCCCCGCCTGTATCCAGCCCCGGAAGCGGGACATAGTCTGTGACACGCCCGAAAACTTCTTACCCAATGCCCACACACTCCAGACATAATTTGATTGCTTTGCTCAGCACCGCCGCCGCCTCGCCGCGCCATACGCCGAAGCACAGCATGGCGATTCCCGCAACCAGCAGCAAGGCCTGCGCCGCAGTCTTTTTTACATGACTCAATTCCATCACCCTTTCGTTTTTTCTGCCACCATCATAACGCGAGAAAGTTAAAATCCCTGTTAAGAACGAAAATTTAACGCAAACCTTATCTGTTTTTGCTATAATTTAAGAACAACATGAAAATGAAGAATAAAAAGGAGGGCTCTCATGCACCTTTTAGTAATTGAAGATGAACGCGCCCTGTGCGAGACCATCGTCCGCAGCCTGCGGCGGCTGGCCTACAGCGTAGATTACTGCTACGACGGGGAGAAGGCGCTGGAGCTGATCGCCGTTGAAAAATACGATCTCATCCTGCTGGATCTGAACCTGCCGGGGAAGGACGGCATGACGGTGCTGCGCACCCTGCGGCAGACAGACCGGGAGACGAGGGTGCTGATCCTCTCCGCCCGCAGCGAGGTGGAGGACAAGGTGGAGGGGCTGGATGCGGGCGCCAACGACTATCTGGCAAAGCCCTTTCACTTAGCCGAGCTGGAGGCCCGCATTCGCAGCCTGACTCTGCGGCAGTTCACCCAGCAGGATGTGCTGTTGACCTGCGGAGCCTTGACCTTTGACACGCGCTCCCGCACCGCTTCCGTCAACGGGCAGACATTGACGCTGACCCGCAAGGAAACGGGCATTCTGGAATATCTGATGGTGCACCAGGGGCGGCCTGTGAGTCAGGAGGAGCTGATGGATCATGTCTGGGACAACAGCGTGGACAGCTTCAGCAACTCCATTCGGGTACATATCTCCGCCCTGCGCAAAAAGCTCCGGGTCGCCCTGGGTTACGACCCCATCCGCAACCGTATCGGCGAGGGCTATCTGATGGGAGGCGAGGAGACATGAGGAAGATATCTTTGAAATGGCGCATCACCCTGATGACCGTCCTGCTTATCGGCATCACCTGCGTCGCCATGAATCTGCTGCTCTGCTCCTCCGGTGTGTACTATATGGACACGATCGCAGACACCCTGCAGGGCGGCGGCACTATTATTATGAACGGTGAAGGGGCAGAGAGCTTTGATCCGCAGCTCATAACGCCTGACGAGGATCTGACCATCGTTGTCAATGGAGCACAGGGGCGTTTTCGTACGACCAACTGGTACATCACGGCTGTGGTGACACTGCTCAGCGGCATTCTGGCCTATTTTGTCAGCGGGCGCGCCCTCAAACCCCTGCGCAGCTTCGCTTCTCAGGTGGAGAAGGTGCAGCTGAATAATCTGGCGGATATGAGAACCAATGAGGATGTTCTGCCGGAGTTTCGGCAGCTGAGTCACTCCTTCAACCAGATGCTGGAGCGGCTGAACAACGCCTTTGCCGCTCAACGGCAGTTCACCGGCAACGCCGCCCACGAGCTACGCACGCCGCTGGCGCTGATGCAGGCGCAGCTGGATCTGTTTTCCGCGGAGCATCCCGATGTGCTGCCGGAGACGGCGGAATTTCTCTCCCTGCTGCAGGAGCAGACGGAGCGGCTGGCGCAGATGACAAAAACGCTACTGGAAATGAGCGACCTTCAAACAGTAGCGCGTACCGACCAAATCCAGCTGGGACCGATGATCGAGGAGATCTTCGCGGATCTTGCGCCGCTGGCGGAAAAAAACGATATCATGCTGGAGCGAAAGGGCGACGGCGCCATGACCGGCAACGACACGCTGATCTACCGAATGCTTTTCAACCTGACGGAAAACGCCATCAAGTACGACCGTCCCGGAGGCGCAGTGCGCATTTCCATATCCCAGGAGGAAAAGCGCCTTCTCATCCGCATCATGGATACCGGTTGCGGCATCCCGAAAGAATACCGGCAGAGTATCTTCCAGCCCTTCTTCCGGGTAGATAAGTCCCGTAGCAGGGAATACGGCGGCGCAGGGCTGGGGCTGTCGCTAGCATGGGAGATTGCCAATCTCCATGGTGGTTCCGTATGGGTCGAGAAGAGCACAGAGGAAGGAACCACCATTGCTGTGGAAGTCCCAGCGTAATAAATCAAAACTCCCCATTAAACAAGTGGTTTGATCTAGCCTTATAAGAGCTAATCAGCTATGGCAGTTTCCTTAAGGAGACATCGAATAGCGCGGTGACCACATTTTATCCTTTGGCGGCCCCTACCCAAGGGCCTCTTTGTTTCTATTTCAGATTGATCGAGCTTTCCCAGATAATCTGTCGCCAACTAAAACGTACTGCTCTAAAAAGGCTTTACACACTGGAAGAGCAAGTACCGAAAACAAATCATCCTTATCTTTGAAATACCGATAAAGGGCACCTGTTGTAAGGTTAGCACCGGCCATGATCTGGCGCAAGGATACTCCGGTAAAACTATATTCTAAGAATTCCTTTTGGCACTTTTAAGGGTATCGCCATGTGTTTTATCATATTCTGCAATCAATATAACTTCCTCCCCGTAATGTTGTTATCTTGATCTTTATTGTCAAGATTTTGAGTATGAAATGTCTCATAATAGTGCCTAAAAATTTCCCCACGCCCTTATCTAAAAATTACACATGCAAAAGAAAATAGCCCTTTTTAAATCGACTCTATAATTTGAATTAACAGCTTGTCCTCATCAAACAATTCGTATAGATTATTTTGGAGGACAAATAATAAATAATATAGAAAAATTTAATATTGTATTGGAAAAGCTATTGCAAAATATGTCGATTATTTTCATTTGCGTGACAGTTTAAATAATTATAAAGCGTTTATAAAATATATTTAGATAGAGCATAGGTTGTTCCAGAATTTACAATAGATCTAAAAGGATCGAACATGTTGTAGTAAAAGGTTATTGAGGAGGCGATACAAATGTGTACAGCAATAACGTATTATACAAAGGATCACTATTTTGGAAGAAATCTGGATCTGGAATTTTCTTATAATGAAACAGTAACGGTTACACCAAAATATTATCCGTTTCATTTTCGTAATGGAAAAGTGCTCAATCATCATTATGCAATGATAGGGATGGCTTATATAGTTGATGACTTTCCGCTTTACTACGATGCAACAAATGAAAAGGGTCTCAGTATGGCAGGACTGAACTTCCCGGATAATGCGGACTATAAAGAAGTGAAGGAAGGATACGATAATATTGCTCCCTTTGAATTTATTCCATGGATACTCGGTCAATGTGCAAGTGTGAGTGAAGCAAGAATTCTCTTAGAACAGATTAACTTGGTAAATTTGAACTTTAGTGAAGAGCTGCCGCTTTCTCCATTACATTGGATGATTTCTGACCAGCGAGATTCCATTGTAGTAGAATCAACAAAAGATGGTTTGAAAGTTTTCGAAAACCCTGTAGGAGTTCTGACAAATAATCCTACCTTTGACTATCAGATGTTTAATCTCAATAATTATATGCATTTATCGAAAGAACCCCCTGCAAATACATTTGCTGCCGAATTGGAACTTGAACAGTATAGCCGGGGTATGGGGGCGATAGGCCTTCCCGGAGATTTATCATCCGCTTCGAGATTCGTGAAAGCAGCGTTTACAAAGATGAACTCGGTTTCCGGTGATTCGGAATCGGAAAGTATCAGCCAGTTTTTTCACATTCTTGGCTCGGTAGAGCAGCAACGAGGCTGCGTACATCTTGGTGAAGATAAATATGAAATAACAATTTATTCTTCCTGCTGTAACATGGACAAGGGAATTTATTACTATACAACTTATGAAAACAACCAGATCACAGCAGTTGATATGTATAAAGAAAATCTGGACGGAAACACTATAATAAGCTATCCGCTTATGAAAGAACAGCAGATTAACTATCGGAATTACTAATACCCTTAAACATAAGTTTTGTAAATAATCTTTGCATAGCTTTTATATTATTCTTTTAGGTGCGAGATAGTGGTATATCTAAAAATTTTCTAATATTTTGAATTTGAACAGGCTGCCTCAGAATGAAAGTCGGGGCAGCCTATTTGTGCTTGAAATAGGAGCATTCCTGCGTTGCAGTAATGGCAAATAACAAGTGTAGAATAAGCAGGTACTGAATTAAGAGTTAAGGTTATCTTATGGCACGGATTATGAAGAACAGAAAATGTAAAATAGCCGTTGCGATGTTTTTCGTTATTCTTTTTTTGGTGTACCACTCCTTCACGCGGGACATGATTGCAGCGGCGAAGACTGCCCGATTTATCACTTCATACAAATGGCACTCTGACAAATTATCGGGGCTTTAAGTATTGCTACGACAGTGGAGATATTTTTTGTTTTCTTTATAAACGAAATGTTGAAACTATGCTTTGAGCATAGAGAGATTTCATTCGTAGATTTGTGGTTCTGCCACATAATCGACATAAAGCCGGTATAGGCCTAGCCGGGACTTCGTCCCTGTTTTTTCATAAATCGACGCAATATATCGCTGCAAGGTGCGACGCGACATATAAAGGGCATCCGCCATTTCCTGCACACTCTCTTCGGTAGAAATCAACCGCTCAAATACTTCATGCTCTCTCTGCGTCAGCGAAAAGGATTCTGCAAATTTTTGAGAGTATTCTCCCCGGCTTTTATTTATGGATTTATCCGCCAATGTATTCTTTATCACGTTATTCCTGCGGTTTATATAGACAAACATTACAACGCTGACAGCCATAAACAAAACCAGCGCAGAGATAACCGTTGCAAAGCGATCATCTGAAACCAGCAGCGCAATCGAAAAATTAGTAATCAAAACAGCGCTGATATTATTTGCGGTACGCCCCATACCGGCCCACAGTGCCGGAATCCTCATATAGCGTGAAAGCTCCATGAAACTGGCGGTAAAGAAGACGACGAAAAAACCAGAAGACAAGTAGAATATAAATAATCCGCCCAAGAATGGAATACCGAATTTAGGAAATACGACACACATGACTGACATCAACATAATGCAGTACATTATGATAGGCATATATTTCCTGTTTTTCAAATCAAACAGAAAACCTGCCGTAAGCCCGCTTGCTGCCAGAAGAAGGCGCGGCCATTGTCCGATATCCGTACCTGCCGCGTGTTCAAGCGTAACCGCGTTATCGAGCGTACTAAAAATACATGCCATAAGCGCAACTAACAGAGCGAGAAAAATACCGGTCGTAAGCCTGCCTGTTACCCGTGCCGGAGAAACAACCATTTTTTCCCGTTCATTCTCTTGCGAAGCAACAGGTTTCCTGCGCGCCCGCTCTGCCCTCATAAACAGCAAGGCAAGAATACTCAAAAAAGCAGAAAGCACAATCGCCTCTGCCAATTCCGCGTTAATTAGATTGTTATTGATAAACTGAATCAGTATTCCAAGCGCATACGATATCCCTACCAAACGGGCAAGACAATTGTTTTCCCCTATTGCACAGGCGGCCATATCGTAGACCTTGCCGCTGAATATACCAAGCAGCAAGAATAAAATGATTCCGAATATCAACGTTGTAAAGTAAGAGACGCACTGCTGGATCACAAAGATACATACGACTGATGTCATTACTACGATAAACAGGAAAATGATTCGGTATGTTTTTTTGATCAAGCGGTCCAGAAATGGATAAACGAAAAAACCGGCTGCGCTTACTCCCAATATGTAATTTTGTGCGTTAATAGCCTCTGACGGCTTTGCCAAAAGAGAAACCATATCGACATACAAATATTCCGCGCCCAAAAATACAAAAGTAAAAATAGCCATCATCAGTACGGCGGTCAGCGACGCTGGTTTTCCCAGTTCCGTTTTTGTTTCATTCCACATACTTCGATTCCTTGTTAATATCATATCTACATCATTTATTATACATTGAAATTCAGTTGATTCCTACCGTCTGAAAACAGTTTGGCGCTGTTGTGCCACATACTTTTGATAGTTTGGCGCTCATGTGGCCTACCATCTCATCATACGAAAAGCAATAATAAGGGAAAGCATTTTTTAAGATATTCAAACGACAAAACCAATATTTTAGGAGGGAAAAATGAAACAGTGCGATAATGGTCATTTCTATGACGAAGCAAGATTTGATTCCTGTCCATATTGTCAGGAAGGCGCAGGAGTAGGGAAAACGGTAGCTGCGGGCGCTATCGGAAAAACGGTAGCCGCAGTACCCGGATACGGCACAGGAGAGGCTGATCGCGGAAAAACGGTAGGGATCATCCAGAAAAAAATCGGCATCGATCCGGCGGTCGGCTTTCTGATCTGCATCAAAGGCCCGCATCGCGGCGAAGATTTCAAGCTATGCGCTGGGAGAAACTTTATTGGCAGGGCTTCTGCTATGGACGTGTCGCTGACAGATGACGACACGGTTTCCCGTGAAAGCCATGCGCTTGTGTCATACGACGCGAAGCATAACCGTTTTACGCTTTCTCCCGGTCAGGGGCGTGGGATCACCTACTGCAACGACGAGCAGGTTGAAGTAGCCAAACCTCTCCATGCATACGATATTATAGAAGTTGGAAAAAGCCGCCTGCTGTTCCTGCCGCTATGCGGTGAAAATTTCCGTTGGGACGACGAAGAGCAGAATGAGGATTGATCAATGGAAAATATAATTGCATGGCTGAATACGCCTCTGACGGAGGACGGCTCTTTTCGGCTATGGATGCTTGTCGCGGCATGCGCTCTCGCCGTTATCATCCTTTTAGCTTTCCTAAACAGGAAGCACAGACAGAAAAAAACAAAAAGAATAGAACGGAAAACGGCTTCTGTTACGGAGAAGCCAAAGGTAAAGCCCAATCTTGAGATTGCTAATCTTCAGGGGCTTGGAAAACGGGAGGAGCAACAGGACGCTTTCGGTGCAAGTCTGTTGAAAAATTATGAGGAAAACGGGCTGCTTGCGGTGCTATGCGATGGTATGGGGGGGATGGCCGAAGGCGGCATGATTGCCGGGTATGTTGTGTCTGAGCTATTGCGTATATTCCCATGGCAAGATTGTAGCGAACCGGAAGAGAAAATCAACAGGATAAGTTCCCATGTTTATCGTCAGTTCCGCGGACATGGAGGTACGACGCTCGTCGCGGCGTTGGTGAAAGGTGGGACCTTGTCTTTCTGGTGCGTGGGTGACAGCGACCTTTTTTTGCTGCGCGAAGAAAAGCTCTACGCACTGAATATGAGACAGGAATATAAGAACGATCTTTTAATCCGTGCATTAGAAGGAGCTTTCCCGCCAGAAGAGGCATTTATAGATCCACAGGCTGCGGCGCTTTCCGAATATATTGGGAAGGAAACCATAGTGTGTGAACATAACCGCATGCCGTTGCCGCTTAGGCCGGAAGACACGCTGCTGCTTTGTTCGGACGGCGTAAGCGATACGCTGACATTGACGCAGGTTCGGGAAGCGATGGCTCTTTCGTCCGAAGAATGTTGCAAAAAGCTGGAAAGGGATATTCTTTCGGCAGATATCCCAAATCAAGATAATTATACGGTGATTGCCATCAGGTATCACGGAAAAATAACGGAGGAGTATAAAGATGGAAACGAAAAAGAAAATATCGACTAAAAAAATTATGGCAATCGCCTTGTTCTGCGTTTTCGCGATAAGCTGTGTATTGTGCGGAATATCTGCTGCCAGCAGCATGGGCATGACACCTGCTCAAGCGCGTAATGGCGTGGCCTATGTGCAGCAGGTATTATATGACGTTTCCGGTAGCCCTGTTGCGGCTGGAAGCGGAACATGCTGGGCTGTCGGTAAACCGGGAGAGCCCGTGGAATATTTTGTAACAAACGGGCATGTGGTGCAGTATGCGTATATCGTTCCCAAGCAAGATCCCTCGTATAGCGGGAAGGTAACGGTAGTTTATTCCGGTGCCGAGAATGATTTTGTAGATGCGCAGGTTTTATATTATTCCGGCCCGGAGGAAAAGGATATCGCTATTTTGAAAGTTCCAAGCCCGACAGACAAACGCATCCCGCTTCCCATCAGACCGTCTGATACTGTGCAGCCGGGAGAAACAGCTTATGCTCTGGGATTTCCGGGTGTATCGGATACACTGGCAGAGAATATCCGCTATGATATCGACGACGTTACCATAACAGACGGTGTTATCAGTAAGCGCGCGTCGGTTTCGGGAACGGGCTACGAAGCGTTCCAGATGAACGTAGACATCAATCCGGGCAATTCCGGTGGACCTCTGGTGGACGCTGACGGCAATGTGATTGGTGTAAACACGTCGGGGCTCGTTACTCAGATCGGTACGGAGGAGCAATCGGTAAATATCAACACTAGCGTAAACTACGCCAGCGTTGCGGATCAGCTTATCCGTATTCTGGACGAGGAACGTATCGAATACACGCTGATGGGTGAAAAAAACTGGATGTTGTATACCTTTGTCGTAATTGGCGGTGTAACGCTTATCCTCGGAATTGTATTTCTGGTTATGGACAGAAAAAAAACGTCGGTTCTGTCAGCGGCGGATACCGAGGGAAGTTTTGTTGCCGGAAAACCGGCAAAAAACAGCCCGTCAGGCAAAAAACCGCTGCTACGCGGCGTCACTGGGAAATATGCCGGACAGAGCTTCGATCTCTCCAAAGGAAAGGTTACGCTTGGACGCGATCCAAACCTTTGTAATATTGTGTTCGATAAGAGTACGCCGGGGATCAGCGGGAATCACTGCCAAGTTTCCTATGATGCAGCCGGGGATTATTTTCTGTTGATGGATAACGGATCTTCCTACGGAACGTTTCTTGGAAATGGAAAGAAACTGCCTGCATCCGTCGCTGAAAAGCTGGCAACGGGAGATACGTTCTATCTGTGTAACAATGCCAATAAATTTATTGTTGCAAAGGAGTAGAAAATGGCAGCATATTACTTGGAAAATGGGAAAATACAGGAGGCATGCGCTGGATATGCCTCCCGCGAAGACGCGGAAATATATCATCTTAGTGCCAACGGAGAAATTACAACAAAAGAGATTGTACCGGATCTGAAACCTGGCGAAGGTCTGCTGATGTGTACTGAAGGTTTTTATGTGGAGTCGCTGGAAGTACAAGTAGACTTCCTGAAAGCTGCGGATGCGGAGCATTGGCTTAAATATATGGCCCTGCGCCATATCGAACGAGCGAGATATATTGATGACAGGCTTTGGGTGTTGGCAGAAATGATGGAGGAAAAAATATGAATCTGGAAAAAGTATGTTACGGCTGTTTCCGGGAAAAAGAGCCGGGAGTCTGCCCATACTGCGGATATGACGATACAGAGGAACAACCGTTTTTAGCGCTGCCGCCGGGGACAATTTTAAACGGACGGTATATGGCGGGAAAGGTGCTGGGAGTAGGCGGTTTCGGGATTACTTATCTTGGGTACGACCTGACGCTGGAAATTAAGGTAGCAATCAAAGAATATATGCCGTCAGGGATGGCGACGAGGTATAAAGACGGATATACGGTTACACTCACCGGGCGCGTGGAAAAGGAATATGCGGCAGGAATGGAACGCTTTTTGGATGAAGCACGTATTCTGGCCAAACTTCAAAATTTGCCTAACATCGTATCGGTACAAAATTATTTCAAGGAAAATAATACTGCGTATTTCGTAATGGAATATATCGAGGGAATGAGCCTTAAAGAATATGTTGCAGAGCATGGAGGCAGTATTTCCTATACTGAGGCGCTTGCAATCCTGCTCCCTGTCATGGAGGCCCTGTGCGAAGTTCACTCCCTGAATCTGATGCACCGGGATATTAGCCCGGATAATATCTACATTACAGCATCAGGAGAAAGCAGATTGCTTGATTTCGGCGCGGCACGGTTTTCCATGGGTGACAACAAAAGCGTATCTGTTATCTTAAAACATGGATATGCGCCGGAGGAGCAATATTCCAGCCACGGAAATCAGGGGCCGTGGACGGATATCTACGCGATGGGAGCTACGCTTTACCGATGTGTAACTGGAATAGTGCCGCCGGACTCAATCGAGCGCATTCACAACGATACGATCAAAAAGCCCTCCGAGTTGGGCATCAGCTTGCCTACATCAATGGAAAATGCAATATTGAAGGCACTCTCCGTCAAAGCAGAGGATAGGTATGCTAATATGCGTGCGTTTATTGATGCGCTGTCCGGTAAAAAAGCGGTATCGGTAACGGAACGCGTAACGGCAGGCGTAACGCAACGTGCCTCGACGATAGCTCCTGCGGACGGTAGAAGCGACTTTTGGGATTTTATGAAAACAAATCCGTTGATACGTTGGATGATTGTAGGAGCTGCCGCGGCTATTTTAGTATTTGCGGTGATTTTCCCTGCGGCGGGAGTATACAATGGGAAGAACACGCCTATAACCTCTAACGGTGGAACGAATGCCCCTGCCGCTACACAGGAATTGGTCGTGCCAAGCACAGAGGGCAGCGCCCCGGTGACAACACCGGAAACGGACGCTCCGGCTATGGAGATGACAACCCATGATATTACTGGTTATGGCGCTGAAATCTCCGTCCCGGCTGACTGGACGGAAGATCCGGAAAGCTGGGCTTTCACGAGCCCGGATTCGCGTATGGCTCTTGGCGTTGAGCTATACTTCTATCAGCCCTATATGGCTTGTTATTCCATAAACGACGTCGAGAACAATGTAGAAACGATCGCAGCGTGGGCATCAGAGGAAATGGGGACAACAGGATATGAAATCAAAACGGCGGGGCCGCAACAAATAGGAGACGTGCCTGCCTACCAGATCGACCTCCGCGCAACAAAGCAAACAGGCGGAGAGATTGACGTGGTACTCCTTTTTGCTGAAACGCAAAATGGTTTTGGATTATATGATATCATGGGAGCTTGTACGGCAGATGATGAAGAAGCGTACGCAGCGCTTCGCGGATATATGGATACTTTCATGATTACAGGCCCTGTCGATACGACGTTCAGGTTGTATTCAAACCAAGAGCTGGGCTTCAAATTTCTGTATAGCGCAGATTATATACAGGAAGAACCGGCTATTGTTAATGTGAAATTCGATGGGCCGGTTATATCGTGCGTCGCTCTATATCCTTTTGCAGGAGATGAAACACAATTTGTAGAGGTGGAAAATGTTTCTACAATTGCGGCGACTGCACAAGAAGCGAGTAATTTCTTTTATAACACCCACATAAACTTGGGAGCGGCGTTGAACGAGCCATATATAGATACATGGGGCGGCGTTGAATGGACAATGTGGGAAGGAACATTACAATCTTCTTCCGTTGCATTCGGTGCAGCAGAGATCAATGGGCAGATATATGTCGTTGCCAGCAGGGTTCAGGAATCAAATGTAGAGACAGCAAATAGTGTCAGACGTGATGCAATGTCTTCCCTGCGTCCGGTTTGACCGGACGCAAGGGACGGAAAGGAGCTATGATATGGCAGTGGTCATCAAACAAACGGTAAATTGCCCGCGGCGTATGGCGGTTTATGCGATTTTTGATACATTAGATAAACTAAATGGTATTTATGATCAGGAACTTGTGGGAGATATCAAAGCGCAAATAAACGTATTTGATAACTTGAGTGAGTTTGCTTTTGCGGTGACGGAACAGGGGGATGCCTCTATCATACATATTTCCATACTCTACCCTGCGCCGGAATTGACGGAGGAAGGACAGCGACGCACCCTCGTCTTCTTGCGGGATAGTATTATTCAGCATATTGAGAATGAACTCAACACCACAGCCAGAGAATAAAAATCATAAGGCAGATGTGGTTGTCCGCTGTTTCGGATAAACAAACATGGAGGAAACGAAAATGAACGGAAAAGATAAGTGCAGGATTTTAAAGGAAATACGGCAAAAAATAGCAGATGAGAACGAAATCGAATATGTAACGAGGGATTGTAAATTTCAGGGTGAATGTAGAGGCACATGTCCGCGTTGTGAAGCGGAAGTACGATATTTGGAAGAACAACTTGAACGGCGTAAAAAGTTGGGAAAACGTGTCGCCATAGCCGCACTGGCGACAGGACTGGTATTGGGCAGTATCGGCTGTACCGAAAGTGACTCTCGGTTTCAAAGAGGCTGCGCGCCCGTAGAAAGTTATGATGATGAAGAATGGACGTCGCTTGAGGGAGAAGTTCCTGCGGACAGCTTGATAAATGAACAAAACGAATAAAAAAACGGTTTTTCCAACGATTGCTTTGGAGCGTCATCGGATGACAACAGATGGTATTGGTGTTACGACGCTTGTTGCGGCCTACGGCTGTCTACTCCGATGTCAGTATTGTCTGAATCCGCATTCGCGGCAGCAAGAAACGAATCAATGCGAATATACGCCGGAAAAACTGTTGAATGAGGTGAAGCAGGATAATCTGTATTTTTTGGCAACAGGCGGCGGTATTACGTTTGGGGGTGGAGAACCGTTGCTTTACCCGGAGTTTATCAAGATGTTCCGCACACTCATGCCTGCCGGATGGAAACTAAATATAGAGACTTCCCTTTATGCCCCGGCAGAAGCTGTTATTACCGCGGCGCAGGTAGCGGATAGTATGATTATAGACATAAAGGACATGGACAATAGAATCTACGAACGCTATACCGGGCAGAATGCCGAAGTAATGAAGAGGAATCTTGCCATACTTCGGAATACGATGGATATGGGAAGCGTCCGTATCCGTGTCCCCCTGATTCCTAAATATAATACGGAACACGATCAAAAAAATAGCGCATATATACTTCAAAAGATGGGGTTCTCCAACTTAGAATTTTTCCGGTATGTCATAAAGCAACCGGGAAGGCTAAATGCAGAATAAATGAACATACCGAATCAATGCAGAATCAAATGATTCAAAGATTACTTTACGTAGGTTTCCGTTTTATCTGTGATGAAGTCTGGGCTTTATACAGCTCGGACAACGGCAGGCTGAGTATTGGTATTGAGCCGGTGGTGTTGGGGAAGTATTTGCTGGTGGGATACTTGCATGGCATAGAGTCGAAGCGGCGCATCGAGCAGGAGATACAGGTAAATATGGCCTATCGTTGACTTCTGGGGCTGGATTCAGATGAGCGGGTGCCGGATCATTCAACGATTTCATAAAACAGATGCAGCCCGCTTAATGGAACAAATCTGTTTTGTCGCCTGCTTGAGCATATCTTGCGGCAATGCATAGAAAAAGGATTGGTTGATGGAAAGATCACTCTGCCCCACTCCGCCCATGCAAAAGCGGATGCGTCATTTAAAGTGAATGTCAAAGTATTGGTGGAACGTAAAACCATCGATTACATAAAACGGTTGGATCGATACGAAGAAGCGGAGAATATCAGAAATGTCGGAAGTTATCAAGCCCCAGCGCGTACCGCACGGGAAATGGAAACCAGCATTGGTGAAGAAAACAATCAATACAATATGACCGACCCGGACGCGGGAATGCTGAGACATCCGGGGAAACCTTTGGGGATACATTACCTGCGTCACCAAAGTGTGGACGCGGCACATGGGATCGTGGTGGACGTGGCGGTGACGGCAGGAAATGTAAACGATTTGGAACCGTACCTTGAGCGTGTGGAATATATGTGTAACCACATCGGATTAAATATTCAGGACACGGGAGCTGACACGAGTTATGGAACTAGCCTGATCTATCACGAAATGAAGCGCATGGGAATCAGGCTGCACACACCCAAATCAACAGACGGTGAGACATACAAGGCAGAGCTAAAACGTGAACATTTTCGATACGATGATGAAGAGAATGATTACTTTGTTTGCCCATAAGCCGGATATTGAAATTGAAGAGTCTGGAGCGAGAGTGCTACAATATCTGCAAGGTCTATCGGGCGATCCGCAAAGATTGTTGAGATTGCGTGATACTGGAGCAATGCGTAAGCAGTAGCCAACATAGCCGGAGCATCCGGGTAAATATCTTTGAAGAAGCGGTGAGTCAGTAACGGAAGACAGACGACACGCCTGCCCATAAACGAGTTTTAGATTTAAGACAGATATGGTGCGAGGGAAATTTTGTGGTGCAGGAGTTGATACACAGGTTAAAGTGCCTGACAAGGCGAGGTAAGGAAGCGGCAGAAGACCATTGCCTCCTATCCGCTACTGCCTTGAACATCAAACGCATGATAAGGTATCTGGGATAACTCCTATGTCATTATTTTTTGCTTTGATTTTCTAAGTATCATCACTTCGCCTGAGAAAAAAGAAATAGAGAAAAAGGCCAATGGCTATGATAAAGATGTGGGATTTCTACCTGCGGTACACAGAAGAATGTGTGGAAGTACCGGACAGGATCGTGGAGGCGATGTATGGGCACAAGCGTCAGGAGGAATCCGGCGAACGGTATATCTGCCGTTATCGCGCAAAAAAGTGTATCAAGCTTTAGGGGAGGTCTAAAAGAATGTATTTGCGCTAATGATGTTTGATAAGTATACAAATTCAAGCTGTGAATCGGGAGAAAGCTAAAGCATGGTCAAAAGAAAAAATACAAAAAAGAGAAAAAATCAGCCTCATTAAGGGGTAAATAGTCCAGAAAACAACAAGACGTTTACCAATATTACAAATAGAAGATTGAACGCAAGTAAAATATTTGTCATATTGAAGCTCTTGAAATTTACGTTTAGACATTGTATTATAAAGAAGTAAAAATTGTTTTTAGAAGCGGATTATATTCCGCTTTTTTGTAAAAAGAATTCTGTGCGGCAAGAGGCATCAGCAGGTACCATTATAATTCATTCACGCTACAAAATTTGCTGTAAAAATAGATAACAAGTATAGATTATTAGAAAAAAGCATTGCAAAGCTAAGTGGTTTCTTTCATATGGGGGCTAATTAGTTGGTAAAAAAGAAACCAACTTTGCACAGGTAGACGGTTTTTTATTTGTGAGGTAAAGGAGGCCTCATGGGAAAGAAAATTCGGCGCTTTTTGTGGAGTAGCTTGGTAGGCATATTAATCTTATGTATTGCTATATTTACTTGGATAACTTTCTATATGGTCAATGAAAATGACAGGACGATTAGTGATATAGGGAAAATTTATATGTCCGAAATGGGCAAGCAAATCTCGTTGCATTTTTCCACTGTAATTGATCTGTACCAGTCCAAGCTGAAAGGCGTTGTATGGAGCAATATGCGCAATGATATAGGCGCGGCGAAACTGCGAGAGAATTTGGCTGCCAGTGCCCAAAGCCTTGGATTCAGTTATCTTGGCCTTTATGCTGATGACGGCAGCTACGAAGCTATTTATGGGAACCCATACAGATAGACGAAGAAAGTGCCTTTATGGATGCGCTAAGCGCAGACGTGCAAAAGGTAACAGAAGGCACGAACCAGTCAGGCGATGATCTTCTTTTACTGGGAACGGCTGTTTCTTTTCCCATGGAAAATGGTGAAAATAGCACTGCGCTTGTTGCAGGTATACCCATACAGACTCTTATAGATATACTCTCGCTCGATATCGGTGAAACCCGTGTTTATTCTCATATCATCCGCAATGACGGGACATATGTAATAAAAAATGCCGATGCAACAGAAGAAGATTCCGATTCGTATTTCGCCCGTGTGCTCAATTACGGTCATTTCGGCAATGGTACCCCTGAGGAAGAAGTACAGAAGATCTCAGAAGCGATAGAAGCGGGGGAGAAATATTCCATGGTTGCAGAGATCAAAGATGAAATCCGCAATACACATTTTACCCCGCTGGGATATTCCGACTGGTATTTGGTATCAGTTCTTCCTTATGAATTGCTGCATGAACCTATATCTCATCTGCTTGATCAACGTATTTTTACTGCCATCAGTGGCTGTGTCATCATTTTATCGGTAATGCTTTTAATATATTATAAGTTTTTCCGAATGTCCCAGCGACAGATAAAGCTTTTACAAGAGACACGGCAGGAAGCGGAGCGTGCAAATAGAGCCAAAAGTACATTTTTTTCAAGTATGAGCCATGATATGCGAACGCCGATGAACGCCATTATGGGAATGACAGCTATAGCTTCGACACATCTTGACAACCGGATACAATTGCAGGACTGCTTGAAAAAATTGCCCTGTCTAGCAAGCATCTGCTGGGGTTGATCAATGATGTGTTAGATATGTCGAAGATTGAGAGCGGCAAGATGATGCTGAATGTGGATATACTTTCTCTGCGTGAAGTGATGGATAATATTACAAATATAGTGCAGTCCCAGATCAAGGCAAAGAAACAGATATTCGATATTTTTATTAAAAACATACAGACTGAACATGTATACTGCGACGGCACGCGACTGACCCAGGTGCTTTTAAACATACTTTCCAATGCAATCAAGTTTACGCCGGAGAGAGGAACTATTCATGTAGCATTGACACAAGAGGATTCGCCGTTAGGAGAATTCTATGTGCGCAACCATTTTGGGGTGAGAGACACTGGAATCGGTATGTCGCCTGAATTTCAAAAGAATATTTTCGATTCTTTCGCGCGTGAGGATACCAAGCGCGTACAGAAAGTCGAAGGAACGGGTCTTGGCATGGCGATTACCAAGCATATTGTCGACGCGATGAAAGGAGCGATAGAATTAAAAAGCGAAGTAAATAAAGGCACGGAATTCCACATTATTTTGGATATGGAAAGGAATACGGAAAAAGAAGAAGATATGCTTCTCTCGGCTTGGAATGTGCTGGTGGTAGACGATGACGAGCAGCTTTGCCACAGTGCCGCTTCTTCGTTAAAAAAGATTGGCGTGAAGGTGGATTATGCCTTAGACGGCGAGACTGCCGTTGAAATAGCGGCGACGCACCATAAAGAGAAACAGGGTTGCCAGATTGTATTACTGGACTGGAAAATGCCGGGAATGGATGGGATTGTGACTGCTTACGATTGGAATGAAATCGAGGAAGAAGCGCGCAAGGCTGGAGTCAACGGTTTCCTTTCCAAGCCGCTATTTAAATCTACACTTTTCTACGGGCTCAGGCCTTTTATAAAGACTACCCTGCTGGAATCAAAGCCGCTGGAGAAAAGGATTAATTTCATCGGTATGCTCGGCGACACAACGGCCACGGGCTTTGTGCTTGCGGTTATGATGTCCAACTCAGGCAGCGCGTGGGATAACGCGAAGAAATATATCGAGGGCGGTGCGCACGGCGGAAAAGGCAGTGAAGCGCATAAGGCCGCCGTTGTCGGCGATACGGTAGGCGATCCTTTCAAGGATACGCCCGGCTCGTCCCTTAATATTCTGATTAAGCTGATGTCCATGGTGGCGGTCGTTTTTACGGCGGTTATCGTAAATTACGGTATACTACAATAAATTCGACCTTCAGAGTATTAAATATATTATAAACAATATATTCTTAAAAAAATACATATAAAATATAGCACTTTTGCAATCTTAAACCGCAAAGGTGCTTTTTGTATGTCCTTTTATAGGGCACGAGCACCTCCATTTCTCCATTTTGATCGGGCGTTTTCAAACAAGCGACAAAATGGAGGTTACTATGAAAAAAGTGAATCTAAGGGAGTTTTATCCATCTCTCTATACGAAAGATACTTATGTCTTTCTACCGGATGATGTAGTTACTGCTTTATGGGAAGAAACAAAAAGAGAAAGGGCGGGATATGCAAAAATACGGTATCACCGCGCATACTATTCTCTTGACCGGGAGGATGGGATTGAGCGATTTGCCCTGCACTCCCCTATGCTGCCGGAAGAGATCATGCAGCAAAAGGAACTGCGCGAATTTCTTTATTCTATCATTATGGAATTACCGGAAAAGCAGCTGAAAAGGTTCTACGCCTACTATGTACTGAGAATGAAACTGAAAGATATTGCGCGGATTGAAGGAACCGATGCCGCTGCTGTATTACGGTCTGTTCAAAAGTCAGAAAAAACGATCCGCAAAAAAATAAAAAATTTTTTAGAAGATTGAGACAAAAAACGGTGTGTTTTTCTACTGAATAATAAGGGAGTATTTTTCTTCCGATAAAAACGAAATATCCAATCGTCTGAATACGTTAGCTGCATAGCGAGCAAAAGAACGCACACGCGAGGACTGCCTGCGGGAATATTCCCGTCAATAAGATAACATCAAAGGCACGAGCGGGAATGTCAACGTCCGGAAACTTCCGTGGCTGGGAGTATGCCATGACCTATACAGCCTATCATGATACTTGCGCGTAGTCGAGATCAAGTTCCAGAGCGTGCCCCTGCCGTTGGCAGGGTGGTGAGATTCCAATGTGGCGCTGCCCGCGCCGGTTCAGACGGTTGCCCGTCCGTTATGGGAAGTAGTGTCGAATGATAACGGAATAGAATATGGAAAGTGGGGGCAGATTTTCTGATCTGAATATCAGCACGAATAGTCTGCCCCAACTTCTGAATTTATCAAACCTCTTTGTTGTAATTTGGAAATATGAGTTTTTTTTGCATGGAGATTGTTTCGGACTAT
Source organism: Christensenella minuta (assembly GCF_003628755.1). NCBI lineage: Bacteria > Bacillati > Bacillota > Clostridia > Christensenellales > Christensenellaceae > Christensenella > Christensenella minuta. The sequence goes on from NZ_CP029256.1 coordinate 1,949,038, forward strand.
AATAAGAGCATCCGCCAAATCTTTGAAAGGAGGTGCCTATTTGTACGAAACAAAGTTGCCATGTGAGACCTGCAAAGAAAAGTCAAGCCGGAAATGAATAAAAAATGAAAGGTAAAAAATGGAACATCAAATAAAACCACCCTGAAATAAGCTGGTAAGCCAAGCAAAAAGAATATGTGGGCTACTGAACCGCCAAACTGCCTAGATGCTCCTTAACCCGTGCGTAGTAGATACGCAGGAACTTGTTGGCTCCTGCCATCATGTAGACGTAATAATGCTTACCCTCGCCGCGTTTTTTGTCAAGATATTGGAATACAGCATCATGAGAGGGCGCGTGTTTGAGCAGGCAGTCCATGACCTGAAAAAGCGTCTTTCTGAGTGAGGAAGAACCTCGTTTGGAAATGCCGGTACTCTGTGCTTCAAAGGCGCCGGACTGGAAAGGCGGTGCGTCGATACCGGCAAAAGCAACCAGCGACTGCTTACGGTTGAAACGTCGCACATCGCCAATTTCAGCCATGAGTTGAGGTCCTAACACATTGCCGACCCCTTGCATAGCCATGACAACAGGAAATTCCGGCAAGCCGGAGGCAAGGGAAAGCATCTGCTGCCGAATCAGAGCCAGCGTTTCCGATAGGGAGTTAAGCTGCGACACAGCTTGAGTAATAAGCTGTTTGGCAAAGGTGCTTCGAGGCAGTGTACTGACTTGTATGCAGGCGAAATCGTAGATGGCAGCGGCCTTAGTGGAAAGAAAGTTGTAACCTGTTCTTTTGCACCATTTTTGATAGCGCTGGGTAAAAACGTTTTTGGAAAGGCTGTTGACGCATTCAAAATGCCAAAATTTACCCACGAAGTCAATCCATTTTTCGTGACCGTCCCCCTTGCGGGGCGGGCTGGAGAACAGCATGTTGACACTCGGAAAGGTTTGGTCAAGCAAAGCGATGAGGCTGTTTTTAAGCATAACACTCTGCTTAACGTACTGGTTGCACTGGCGGGCGCAGGTTTTAAGCATGTGGCGAACGTCTTCTTCCGGCGCATATTGCGGAAGATCAAGCCAATGGCTTAGAGCATAGCTGGCGATTTTAACAGCATCTATCTTGTCCGTTTTGACCCGTCTAAGGGAATTTTGACCGTAGTCATGTACAAGAATAGCATTGACAACGGACACATAGAGGCCGGCTTCGTGCAGATGCCTGGCGACAGGCAGATAGTAATTGCCAGTATGCTCCATAACAATGCGGGTTTCACCGTCCAAACTTTTCAGACGTTCAACCAAACGTCTGAGTTCATGAGCGGTGTGCTGAATTTCAAAAGGTGAAGCAACCACCTCACCGAAGGGACGCAGGATAGCAACCATGCACTTGCCCTTGGAAATGTCGATACCGACAGCGTTCATAAGTATTCCTCCTGATTGATGTATTGTAATCGGTGCCCATCTCTTACCCATTGCCTATTCAATCTACTGAGTGACACGAACGCACGAGTGGTGGCTCTACCTGCAAAACGAACGCTGCAACAAGAGGATGGCTGACTGTCTCACGTACGGGCGTGTAGACCCAAGAAAGGAGTCGTCAGACCAATTACTCCCCTTATTGTAGCTTAGACTATGGGATGGAAAGGCGTATGGCTGGCTGCCATATCCTATCCATAAATTATTGTAGTAGAGAAAGGAGAGTGCATTTATGGAAAATCTTTCCTCTCGCGTCTATACGGTCAAAGAAGTAGCAAAAATGTTAAATATGAAGCCGAGGACCGCTTATGCCTTTTGTGAATCCACAGATAAATTTCAAGTAGAACGTGTAGGGCAAAGAGGGCTTCGTATCAACAAAGCATCATTTGACGCATGGATGCCCAGCGGAACCCAATCGGCTAATACGAAAGAGGTATAGAAAATGGCAATTTCAATAAAACAAAGAGGTAAAAAATATACGTTCACATTCTATTATAAAGACGAAAATGGAATAAACAGGCAACAATATGAAGCATATAGCAACCTGGATAAAGCCGATGAACGAGCAAAGATGATTGAATTTCTGAAATGGAAGAATGATGATAAAACGCTGCTACAGTTAGTAAATGAGTATAATGCGAATAAAGCAGGAACAAAAACAAAGCATTATTCTAAAAATGATAATATGTGCAAAACATTCTCAGAGTTTATTTGGGCATGGGCACAGCGGCATGCGCATAAAGTACGAATGAAGCCAAGTTCGTACGCAGGTTTGAAGCGGAATATTAGGAATCACATCGAGCCATATTTCGGAAAAATGATTGTGAGCAAGATTACACCGGAAACAATAGAAGATTTTTTCTTTCAATTAAGCCAAAAGAAATGCAGGGGCGCAAAGAGTTATAAAAAGAGTGAAGATCAAATACCTACTCTTAAAGGAAGTTCGCTAATGAAAGTATTTAATATTATCCGGCCTGCTTTTCGGGATGCGGAAACATGGGGATATACGAAGCGAAATCCAATAAGCAGTGATCAAGCCCCGGCATATAAGTATGCAAAACGAAAATTCTGGAAAAAAGAACAGGTGCAGCATGCTTTGGAAAAAATTAATGATCCCGTTTTGCATTTAGCTGTACATCTTGCATTTATGTGCAATATGCGACCGGGCGAAGTTGTGGGAACGGATGCTGAAGGTATTGATTTGGCAAATAAATACTTCCAAATCAGTCAAGCGCTTCAGCGTGTTGAAACAGAAGCCCTTGAAGAGCTTGCTCAAGATGATATTATCCGTATTTTCCCGAAAAAGAAACCGGACGCAAAGACTGTGATGATCCTAAAAAAGCCAAAGACAGAAAAAAGTGAGCGCAAAGGATTCCTAAACATGAAACTGTGTGAGGAAATCGAGAAACGTTTGCAACAGATCGAGCAAGATAAGCGATATTACGGCAAGGATTATCATGACTATGGCTTGCTCCTTTGTTTCCCAAACGGTGATCCGATTGAACCCCGGACAATGGATAAGCGATTTAAGAAGTGGCAAAAAAGTGATGGGGTGAGTGCGGAAGATGTAATTGATATGCAAGGATTACGAAAATCTGCAACAATGTATAAATTGAGGTTAACAAACTATGATGTGCAGGTTGTCGGAGGCGAAGGCGGACAGACATCGGCTACAACGATTCTTGACCACTATGACGAAGTTCTCGAAGAAGATAGAAGAAAGTTATCTATACAAGTGGAAAATGATTTTTATGGGCGGCTGAAACAAAAACGGGTAACAGAGGACTTTGACTTGCGAAGGTTATTTAAGGAGTTAGTCGAACAGCCGGATTTAGCAAAAAAACTTTACGCTTGTTTACCCGTGTTGCAGAAAGCGACCTGAATTGCACTCAAAATTTATGAGCAAAATTTATGAGCAAATGATTTTTGCTCATAAATAATAGATATTGGCAGAACAAAAATAGTAGAAAAACTGAAGACCTCGATAAAGATGGTAATGGAAAAGCGGTTTCCTACAAACTCGTAAAAAACCGCTCTACCAAAGGATTTCTTTGGAGCTGATGGCGGGACTCGAACCCGCGACCTATACCTTACCAAGGTATTGCGCTACCGCCTGTGCCACATCAGCATTATGAAATTTTTAGGTGAAACGCAAATCCTTACCAAGGATGTGCTCTACCCCTGAGCCACATCAGCATAATAAAACTGTGACTTAAATATTATATGATACTCCGGCAGATTTTTCAATCCCTTTCAACGGAAGAAATTTTCGCTTGCCCCTGGGGGTAAAAACATGTACCAAACTATTAAAAAAGCATAAATACTTTCACATTTTGTTTTTCTTACGCTATAATGAAATTATTCTGAATTAATTTTATGAAACCCTCCCGTTTCATAAGAAATAAAGGGAAAGAAGGATTTTACAATGATTTGTAACAACTGTAAGCAAAGCTACGACGACAATTTGAACGCATGTCCTTATTGCGGCGCAGCCAAGGCGGTTACTGATAACATACCGCCGCAGCAATACGGACAGGTCCCGCCGCAGGCATACCAGGCTAATTCTCCGGCAAAGGGTACGGCGACGGGCAGCCTGGTCTGCGGTATCATCGCCATCGCGATAGGCGTTTTCGTCCCGCTCGCGGGCCTCATTCTCGGCATTATTGCGCTTACCCTGGGGAATAAGGCCAAGTGCATGCTCCCGGCGGACCAAAGAGGTATGGCAACGGCGGGCTTTATCTGCGGTATCATCGGCATCGTAATCGCGGTCATCTTTTGGATCATAAATGCAGTTGTGGCGGCTTCCATGTTGTCTTACTTATACTATTGATCGGAGTGTAAAAATATCATGAGAAATAAACGCGGAATTTTTGCTTTACTCTTACTGTTCATGATATTGCTTGCAGCCGGATGCGCGTCCAGCACCGCTCCGACGGTTGAAATAGGCGGCGAGGTCCTCCCCTCCTTATATTCCGTGGTGGGAGAAAAGAAAATTACCGGCACATCGAAAAGTATCAGCACGGGACTTGCGGAGGTAGAGCTTACCTATCAGGGCGTATCAATCGACGAGCTCAATTCCTATATCGAGTCTCTGATTTCGGACGGTTACCTGGTTACGCAGGAAGCGTCGGCAACAGGAAGCGGCCAGGGCTACCAGATTGGAAAGGAAGCATCCACAGAGGGAAACATCATTCTTATCAGCTTTTACTTTGAAGACGGCGGGTCTACGGTCATCAATTATGCTGTAGGCGCGGGCACCATTACGCCGGAAACCAGAGGCTAACATTTCCCGCTGAAAACAGTCTCCCAAAACCGCACCGAGGCGCTGCCGCGGTGCGGTTTCTATTTCGGCACTGCGATTATTTTTGTTTGGTCCGGCCCTTTTTTCCGTATAATAAAAGAAACAAATCCTTTGGGAAGGAGCCTCCATGATTTTACATTACGAGAAAGAACGCGTTTATGCGAAAGATGAAAACGGAATGCTGCTGGCCGAGATCACATTCCCGGAGACAGCGGACGGATGGGCGGATATAGACCATACCTTTGTCGATCCTTCCCTGCGTGGGCAGGGCTTAGCCGATAAACTCGTACGCGCCGCCCTCCAGCAGATCGCAGAGGCCGGAAAACGGCCCGTCGCCACATGCCCTTATGCGGTCAATTGGTTTGAACAGCATCCGGAGGAATTAAAAGATTTGTTCGGCCCATAAAAAGGCTTTTAAATGGGTGCTTTTGAACAGCGCGGCCATAACCAAACATTTTTTTTGAAAATTTTAAAAAATACTTGCAGGATTTTGAATTCGGGTGTAGAATACATATAATAAGAAGATCATACAAGGAATCAGTAAAAAATGGTTTGAGGAACTGATTTCAGGGTATGATAATAGTAAAGACAGATGGACTTCGGCGGATGGTGGTCCGGAAGAACGTCTGAATCGAAAAAGAAAGGGCGTGATACCAATGTACGATTCCGAATGCGTGACGTTGGGCACGCACGCACAGTCCCAGAAGTAGGCTTTAAGGTCGCACGAAAGGGATCACGGAACAGGATTTTTGAATTGGCAGTTGACGGTTTGAAAATATCCGTGACAGTGGAGCAAGGTTCCCGGAGATGTTGTGAAGAAAGCGGAGGGAAAAACCGGATTCCACGGCAGAGTTGTAAAGAAAGCTCAGTGGAGGCGCCGAAAAAGCAAACGTATCGCGGGCGTTGTAGCCGCAAGGGAGTCTGGAACAATTCCAGACCAAATGTGTGTGGTGCCGAAGGTGTAGCTTGTTCGCAAGAAATGCGGTACCGGAGCAACCGGTTGGTACGTAAATACAAATACTGCGTATCAATGTGGCGGTCGGCAGAAACCGATGGGGGATGCATGACCCGAAGGTATAGGCAGAGCGCAGGCGCACAAAAGTAAAAATAAATGTAAATATGGCAATGGGGTTTCCGAATGGAAACCCCATTTTTTCGTTTTACGATACCGCTTCCCGATTCGCCTCTTCCTCGTTCTTTTCGCGCGAAATCCTGATGTGGAGTTTGCGCTCCAGATCTTTTATTTTCCCGTGCTCACGCGGCGTAATCAGCGTATATGCTTTTCCATCCTTGCCCGCGCGTCCGGTTCGCCCGATACGGTGTACGTAATAATCCGGTTTGTCCGGCACGTCATAATTGATGACCAGATCGATCTTATCGATATCGATTCCCCGCGCCGCGACATCCGTTGCGATCAGCACCCTTGTTTTTCCTTTGCGGAAGGTATTCATGATCGTATCCCGTTCCTTTTGCCGCATATCGCCGTGCAGGCAGGCCGACGCGAGTCCCCTATGGAAAAGCTCTTTTTGCAGCTCTTTCACCTTACGCTTGGTGTTACAAAAGACAAGCGTAAGCCGGGGAGCGCACCGGCCGATCAGCCCGCATACCGCATTTGATTTCCGTTTGGTCTGCATATAGGCCTGCGAGACCGTTTCGACCGGGCGGTTCTGTCCCCCGATCTTAACACGGACCGGGTCTTTCTGGAACTGCCCCGCAATCGCCGTGATTTCCTTGTTCATCGTTGCCGAGAACAGCATGGTCTGGCGCTGCTCCGGCACAGCGGACAAAATTTCTTTCATATCTCCGAGAAATCCGTAATCCAGCATTTCGTCGGCTTCGTCCATCACGACCGTGCGCACATTTTTCAGCTTCAGCACCTTGCGGTTGATAAGGTCTTTCAGACGCCCGGGCGTACCGACAACGATCTGCGCGCCTGTCCGCAGGGCTTTGATCTGGATTCCCGCAGGCTGTCCGCCGTAAACGCTCACAATCCTTACCCCTTTCAGGTGGGCCGAAAGTTCAGCCGCAACCTTAGCGGTCTGCATCGCAAGCTCGCGTGTCGGGCACAGGATCAATGCCTGCACCTTCCTGTTGGGCGGAAAAATATTCTCCAGGATCGGGATCATAAACGCCGCCGTCTTCCCTGTTCCCGTTTGCGCAAGGCCGATCAGATCCTTTTTTTCCAATAGCGCCGGAAGCGTCTGCTCCTGAATCGGCGTCGGTTTTGTGTACCCTATCCGGTAAAGCGTTTTGTTCATTTCTTTTGATAACTGCATCGAAAAACTCAAATAACTACCTCTTTCCCACTCCGGCAAAAAATAAGACTTTGCCTTTCAAAGCAAAGTCTTTTCATCAATCTACTTTGTGTACGTCTGAAGTATAGCACACTTTCTTCCATTTGTAAAATGGAAGAAAGCTTCAGCTGTCCCTCCTTACCATATTCTGCAAAACAGGACTGCTTATAACTTATTTTGCATATTGGCTCAGATATCAAGGACCACTTTCTGAACCCGATCTTGATTTTGCTCGATATACCGGAACGCATCCGCCATCCTGTCCAGGCCAAACTTTTGTGTAATCAGTCTTTTCAGGCATATTTTCCCCTGCTTTACCAGGTCAATCGATTCCATATAATCTTCCTCTACATACATCAAAGTCCCCAAAAGCGTATATTCACGGTCCTGCACATTTGCCAGATTGATATGCGGCATCCCAGCAAAAACACCTGCGACCACAATCGGGATCCCTTTCGGCGAGAGGAAAAGCGCTTGATTAAGTGCGGCTTCATTTGCCGTGCATTCATAGACCGCGTCTATCCCATCTTTTCCAAACACTTTTTCTATTTCTTCGGCAAGCTCCTGCCGGGATATATTCACAGTATGCCCGATCCCGCATTGTTTTGCAAGATCAAGCCGGAAATCCGAGATGTCGGTAATCATTACCTTCCTGGCTCCCATTCCTTTTACGCTTTGCGCAACCAGATTGCCAATCGTTCCCGCGCCGAGGACAAGGATATTTTTTCCTTCCACTTCCCGAAACGCCCTTTTTACAGCATGTACCGCAACCGCAAGCGGTTCTATCAACGTTCCTTCGTCAAAACCGACGTTATCCGGCAGGCGGTAAAATAAATCCTCATCCGCGACATAATAGTCCGAAGCTCCCCCCGGGCATTGGCAGCCAAGCACTTCCAGCTTTTCACAAATATTGTATCTGCCTGCCCGGCAGGGTTTGCAGGCTCCGCATACCCTCTGCGGCCGTAAAACAACCCGGTCGCCTTTTTTCAGCTTTGTATTTTCGCCTGAAATTTCTTCTATAATTCCGGTACACTCATGTCCTAACACAATCGGGAAGTCCATAAACGGATGCTCTCCGTAATAGGCATGGATATCAGAGCCGCATATACCGATGGCTTTGACCGCGATTTTAGCCTGTCCCGGACCTATCGCAGGCTGTTCGACTTCGCGGCATTCAAAATTTTTAATCCCGGTTAATTCTACCTGTCGCATCTTTCGCCTCCCTTAAAAATCAACCACTACTTTAATAGAATCCTTTTTGCCGGCAACCGCTTTGTCGAAAGCTTCTTGTGCCTTTTCAAACGGAAACTGATGTGTCATGACCGGAAGGATATTTGCCCGCCCATAATGGATCAGTGTCATCGCTTTCTCAAACTGGTTCACATAACGAATCACTGTTTTATAAGTAAGGCCGCGCATAACCGCACTCGACATCGGCATAGGGGTCCCGTCGTCGATCAAAAGGCCCAGTAATGTTATCGTCGCCCCGTCCCGCACATATCCTGATATATCATAGAATGTCTTCTCGGTTCCAACCGACTCAAACGCATATCGCGCCCCATAACCATCCGTTAACTCCCGGATTTTTTCCGCAACATCCCCATCCCTGGGATTGATGGTATCTGTCGCTCCCATTTTCTTGGCCATTTCAAGCTTAAACGGCTCCATGTCGACTGCAATAATGGTTCCGGCGCCAATTGTTTTAAGCGCATGTATGGTCATCATTCCAATGGTTCCGCAGCCGACAACGACCGCGCTGTCCGCGTATCCGATCCCGCTGTTGGTCACGCCCTGCAGCCCGACGGTGAACGGTTCGATTAACGCACCTTCCTGATAGGACATATCCTCCGGCATTTCATATACCAAAAATTCGGGCCACGCTACATACTCGCACATGCATCCATCCCAAGGCGGCGTACCCATAAAATACATATTATGGCAAAAATTATACCGGCCCGCGCGGCATTCGTCGCAGCGCATACACGGTTTTCCCGGTTCCACAATCACCCGGTCGCCCACGGACAGGCGGCTGCATCCTTCCCCGGCCTTGACAACCTCACCTGCGCATTCATGCCCGAGAATCAACGGTTTTCCGTTCATGGCATAATCGCCGATTTTTCCATCCGTATAAAAATGCAAATCCGAGCCGCATATCCCCATGGATTTAATGCGCACCAATACTTCTCCCTCTTTTACGTCGGGCATCGGCAAAGCCCGTATTTCCATCTTCCGCGGCTCTGTCAGCACCCATGCTCTCATTGTTTCCATTGATATCCACCTCATTATTTAAAGTTTGTTTTTCCGCGCTTCCTTATCACTCCTGTCAGGCCGCCATTTCATTTTTGGCCAATTTCCCTCTCCGCACATTATCCAGCAGGAGTGCCAGAAGAATAATCGCTCCCTTTGCAACATCGCGCAGGAATGGATTTACGTTCTGGAGAGTCATCCAGTTTGAGATGACCTCGATAATCAATGCCCCTGCAACCGCGCCAATAATATAGCCGTTGCCCCCCGAAAGGCTCGTCCCGCCGATAACAACCGCCGCGATTGCGTCCAGCTCAAGGCCTTCTCCGAGGGTTGCGGACGCAGACATAAGTTTGGAGCTCAAAATAACAGAACTGATTGCCGAAGTAATCCCCGCAATCACGTAGGCAACAATTGTAGTCTTTGCAATACTGATTCCGGAGTACCACGCCCCCTTCGCATTGCTGCCAACAGCCAGAATGCGCCTGCCAATCGTAAACCGCTTCATCAGGAGGATTGCTACTACGGTTACCGCCGCAAATATCCAGATCGGCGTCGGAACCTCCCCCAGCTTGCCCAAGCCGAAGAAATCAAAGCCTTCCGCCACAATTGGGAATTGGCGTCCCGATGTGATGTAGAGTGCAATTCCATACGTAACCAGCTGCATCGCCAGCGTGACCATAAAGGGCGGAAAATTCAACTTTGAAATCATCAGGCCGTTGCAGGCTCCAATCGCAATCCCCGTTGCTACGGCAATCAATATGACGACAGGAATAGATAGGCCCGCGGAAAAGCATAACGCGCTGATAATTCCTATAATCGTAACTTGTCCGCCGACAGAAAGGTCAATACCTCCCGTAGCGATAACAAAGGTCATTCCAATCGCCAGAATTCCGGTAGTAGCTGTCCGCTGCAAAACGCTGACCATATTCGTTGGAGAGGCGAAAAGCGGCGTTACTATCGTGACTACGAGGCACAGTACAACCAATATCAAAATAATTGAAAACTCGGATGCCAATATCTTTTTTACTTTTTCTCTCGTCATTTGTTTGTCCTACCTTACATATAGATTTGCATTTTTGCTTTGTCTATTTCTCTTGCCATGAACGTCCCCGCAATCTTTCCCTCTTTCAGTATGATTATTTTATCCGACATGTTGAGAACCTCTTCTATTTCTGACGACATAACGACGACTCCCACTCCTTGTTCCACGAGGGCATTCATCAGTTCGTATACCGCAACTTTGGCGCCTACATCTATGCCTCGCGTAGGCTCGTCGAATACGACGATCTTTGATTGGGCCGCTATCCACTTTGCGAGTACAACCTTTTGCTGGTTCCCCCCCGAAAGGCTACTGACCGGATATTCGACCCCGGCGCACTTAATTTGCAGGGCTGCAACCATTTCATCCATAATGCCTTTTACTTTTTTCCGGTTAATCCATCCCAGTCTGGAAACATCCTTTAGGGACGCGAGGATTATATTATCTAAAATGCTCATTTCCGTAACGAGCCCCTCTTCCGCCCGGTTTTCCGGAACCAGCCCTATTTTTCTGGCAATTGCCTCCGACGGCTGCCGGGCGGTAATTTTTTTGCTATCAAGGTAAATATCTCCTGCCACGCGGGGATGCCCCTTGCCAAAAACGCCGAACAACGCCTTGGCTGTTTCGGTCTTTCCGGCCCCCAAAAGTCCTGCGATGCCCAGGATTTCTCCCCGGTGTACCGAAAATGAAATGTCCTCCAGCAGCCCTTCTACGGAGATATGCTCAAAACGCAGTAATTCTTCCCCCCTGGGGAATACCTTTTTCGGATATTTATTCTTCAGCTTCCGCCCTGCGATAAGTTCTGCCAGTTTTTCTTCGTCCAGTTCCGCCGACCCGTATTGCCCGATTTTCTGCCCATTCCGAAATACGATGATCTCATCCGTCACTTCGAGGACTTCTTGGAGCTTATGGGAAATATATATAACGATATATCCGAGGTCTTTTAGCCGCTTGACAGCACGAATAACGGCTTTTCCGTCTTTATCCGTAAGCGCAGACGTCGGTTCATCCAAAATAACCACCTTGCAGTTCTGTGAGAGCGCACGCACGATCGCGACCAGCTGCTGATGGGCAACCTTCAGGTCTCCCAGGCGCGTATGTGTGTCGATATCGATTTCCATCATGTGCAGTAATTCTTTCGCTTGTTTATGAATTTTTTTCCAATTGATATAGCCTGCTTTGCTGCCCGTTAAATGAGAGATAAAGATATTTTCCGCGACGCTTAAATCGGGGAGCATATTGAGCTCCTGATATACAATCCCTACCCCCAAATGCTGTGCGTCCAGCGGGGATGAAATTTTTACCGGTGTTCCATCTGCAAGAATCTTTCCTTTATCGGCAATGTAGGCTCCGTTGATAATCTTCATTGTGGTAGACTTTCCCGCACCGTTTTCGCCGGCTAAGCCATAAACCATTCCGCTGTGCAGCCGGAAACTGATATCATCCAGAGCTTTAATACCCCCAAAGCTTTTACAGATCCCTTTTAGCTCCAGGCTTTCCTGTATCATCTATATTCACCACTTTCTCCCGATATCCGTCTTGTTTCCCTGTTCCCATCAGGGCGGCGATATACGCACCGCCGCCCCGCTTGCAAAATTGCTTCAATTCATAAAGCTATTCCAGATATCTTCCGTACCAGACCACAGCTCTGTCTCCGTTTTTACATCATACAGCGCCCACAGGGTCGGGTCGCTTGTATCCGCGCCTGTAATGACCCGGGTTTCCATAGGGATCACTTCGCCGTCCAGTGTCTCTCCTTTAGAAACGATCTCAAGACATCCTTTCGCCGCTACTGTCGCCAGCGCAAGCGGACTCTGTTCCACGCACACATCCATCAAACCGGAATTCAGGGCGTCTACGCCGCTGGGATCACAATCGATTCCAGACCAGTAGATATGATTCTCCTCGCCGCCTTTCCCGGTTTTTCCGTTTTGGCGCAGGGCGGAAATCACGCCGGGGTCCATAGAGTCACAGTGCGTAATAACACCGAACAGATCCGGATTCGCCGTTAAAACGTCATTTAACGACTTTTCCGCCGTATCGCTTGCCCAGTCGCATGGACTTTCAATCAGCTGCATTCCCGTTTCGGCCGCTACCTCGTCGATTCCATCCTGCCGGAGATAGGCGTCACTCTGCGTCATCGTTCCCTGCATGACGGCTACCTTCGGATTTTCAACGCCCAATTCTTTTGCTTTATCAGCCAGCCACTGCGCCGCACTCGCACCTGTGGCCACATTATCGCTCGATACGACCGCAAAATTGAGGTTGTCGCCTGAAATTTCTTTATTAAAACCGATGCACTGTATTCCCGCATTTACCGCTTTTTGTACTGCCGGAGCCAGCGCTTCGCTGTCTGCTGCATGGATCGCGATAATGTCACAGCCCATATTGATAAAATCATCGATTTGGCTGGATTGTTCGTTTGCATTTCCATCGCAGTTGACTAACGTAACTTCCGCACCTGCGGTCTCCATTAATTTCACAAAATACTCGGCTGCGCTTACAATATAGGTGGACGATAGGTCGCTGACCGTTAATCCGACTTTTAGTCCATCGCCTTTGCCCGCCAGCTCTGCGGCAAAACCATTGCCTGCCGCCGCGCCGTCCCCTTCGGAAACCTGGGCAGATTCTTCTGCCGGGGCTGCCGCGCTTTGTTCAGCGGTTTCGACCGGCTCCGCAGATGTCTGCGCTGCCGGAGCTGCACACGCGGCAAGCATTGCTGCCGCCAGTAAAAGTGCCACCACAACCATTGATAATTTTTTCATGTTCTCCTCCTGATATATTGGATTATTTTCTTTTGCCCCAATGAGGCAAACTTAATTTTTTTCGATAGATTCCGGACATTCCTGCTTTTTCAAAGCCCGCCGTACCGAGATACGCCGGTCTCCGATCAACTATGCGGTCACATAGGTGTGAAATTCTAGCCATTAGAAAAAGGCACAAAAAAAGGCGCCTTTTCCAGCGCCGATAAATAAAAATACAAAAAAAACGATTGGTTAAAAAACTACACTTTTTTCACCAACGTTCCGTATATTCTGATTTCATAAAGCTTTGATACAGGGTAGTATAAATAGCCGATATCCTAAACAGGATCGTTTTAAAGTTAATCCCCTTTGCTTGTACTTTAACACAGTCCAATATACATGTCAATATTCTTTTAGCGCGTCCATTCTCCTCCTGCGCTGGCCTGCTGCCCACAAAATTGCATAATCTGCGCCTTTTTGCCATTTTTTCCGCTTTTTGGATCTTCCGGTAAAATTTTATGCCCTGAGGTTTTGTCTTCAAAGGTATCTTCTGTGGGCAAGGGTTTGACAAAGATGATTATCTATAATATAATCCTGTGTGTAGTAGAAGCCAATCGAAAACATTCCTGTATCTTTGCATGTAAAGGATAAATTTTTATCCTGCAGCAAATCTTTATTTGTTTTTCATCTTTTTTCGATAGAGACCGGATTTTGCCGGGCTTTTGTTTTATCATGCTTTCTTTTGAGGATTCATGCCGGGGGCGCGGTAATACGCATGCATTTTATACAGAACATACATATTACAAAAGGAGATTCTAATTTATTATGATTAGCAAACCATATTCAACAGATTTCAGGCTCGACGGAAAAATTGCACTGATCACAGGTGCCGCTTCGGGCATCGGTCTCGCTATCGCCCAGCTCTTTTCGGAACAGGGCGCTACTGTATGTCTTCTCGATCGGAATATAAAAAGCGCGCTTGGAGCTTCGGCCAACATCCCCGGTTCTTATGCTTACGGTGTGGATATTGCCGATTCGGCATCCATCGAAGAGGCGATCAGCCAAATTCTAAAAGCCCACGGGAGAATCGACATTCTCGTAAACAGCGCGGGGATCGGTACGGTCGAATGGGCGAAGGATTTCCCGGAAGAAGATTGGCGCAGCGTAATCGATATAAACCTGACCGGGACCTTCCTGATATCTCAGCGGGTAGGCCGTGAAATGATTGCCATGCAGGAGGGCGGAAAAATTATTTGCCTCGCTTCTCAGGCAGGAATTGTTGCCATCGACAAGCATGTCGCTTACAGTGCCAGCAAGGCAGGCATCATCTCTATGGTGAAATCCCTTGGCTATGAATGGGGAAAATATGGCATTCAGGTGAATGCGATCTCTCCCACTGCTACGGAAACGCCAATCATCGTCGGATATTGGGATGTCGGCAAGGTTCATGAAGATGCGATCGCCAATACTCCCGCCGGGCGCTTTTGCAAGCCCATGGAAGTTGCGCTGGCAGCCCTGTTCCTGGCCTGCGGCGCTTCCAATATGATTACGGGCTCCAATCTCGTAATCGACGGCGGTTATACCATTCATTAACGGTACCGTTCCTCCTCCCAGGCGTGTTCTGTGCCGTCTGTCCGGAATACGCCTGGGATAGAATATCCAAACCTATTGCATTTATCTTCTTACAATCCGCTGTCCAATAGTATGCGCAGTGTCAGGAGGTCTCTATGACAAAAATACCCGAATACCGGAAAATATATTCCGAACTGAAAAGGGAAATCAAGCGTGGCACCTATAGCCCAGGGATGTTTCTGCCCACCGAAACGGAGTTGGAAAACATGTTCGGCGTAAGCAGAACTACCATACGAAAAGCAATCAGCCTTTTGGTACTCGAAGGATTCATTTCCGTACAGCAGGGGCGCGGAACGGAAGTTCAGGAAGTCTCCACATCGCAAAGGCTGAACCAGATCACTTCCTTTTCGGAAACCTTGTCTCAAAAGGGCTATATCGTAACTACGCGCGGATTTTACCTCGAACATATTCCCGCGCCTGCGTTTGTCCGCGAAGCGCTTGGATTGGAGAAAGATTGCACGGTTCATCATTTGCAAAGAGTGCAATGTGCCGATGGGCGCCCGATTTGTATTATGGAGAATTATATCAGTGCCCATATAATCCCCGATTTCGAGATTCGCAACAGCAATTTTGTCAGCCTGTACGAGCTTTTGGAACATGAATATAATCTCGTTCTGCGTGAGGCTGTTGAACGTATTACCGCCATAGGCGCCTCCTTCACAGAATCTCAAATACTTCTTGTTCCTTCAGGCACCCCACTCTTATTCAGCAAGCGTATCACCTACTGTGATAAAGGACCTTTTGAATATGTAATTAACAAAGTGCTTGCAGAGCAGTATGAATATGCAATTCATCTTTCGGGAAGGGCTTAGGACCTAATTTTCCAGCTTGGTCCCAGAAAAATATGATTCGATAAAAAAACCGCCCCAGCCAAATGGCTGGGGCGGTTTTTACCTATAAATGATTGATTTATTTTCCTTCCGCGAGGTTCTTGTAGTATTCGTACCGTTCCTTCGCTTCCTCTTCGGATTTTGCAAACAGCTTGTCCGCCATTTCCGGGAAGAGTTTCTTCAAGGATTTATAGCGGGTCTCGCTCATGATGAAATCCTGGAAGCTTGCCGTTGCCGGTTTGGAATCGAGCGTGAACGGATTCTTACCCTCTTCCTTGAGCGCCGGGTTGTAACGGTACAGCTGCCAGTAGCCTGCTTCCACCGCGCGCTTTTCTTCGTGTTGTGATTTGCCCATGTTGATACCGTGGTTAATGCACGGAGCATACGCGATGATGAGGGACGGACCCGGATAGGCCTCCGCTTCCTGCATCGCCTTCAAAAGCTGGCCCTGGTTCGCGCCCATTGCAACGCTTGCAACATAGACATAGCCATAGGTCATAGCGATCGCGCCAAGGTCTTTCTTCTTGACCTTCTTTCCGGATGCTGCAAACTTCGCGATGGAACCGGTAGGCGTCGCCTTACTTGCCTGGCCGCCCGTGTTGGAATAAACTTCCGTATCGAGCACGAGCACGTTCACGTCTTCGCCGGAAGCGAGCACGTGGTCGAGGCCGCCGTAGCCGATATCATATGCCCAGCCGTCGCCGCCGAAGATCCAGACGGACTTCTTAATGAACAGGTCTTTCTGGTCCAATATCTTCTTGCAGGTATCGCACTCCGCCGCAACCTTCCCAAGGGCCGCCTCGAGGTTCGCAGAAGCGGCCTTTGACTCGTCGCCCTTGTCTGCTGCTTCAAGCCATGCTTTCATTGCTTCCACAACTTCCGCGTCCTTCTCACCGGGCGCGTCGATCGCAGCCTGCACCTGCTCTTTGAGGGCGTTCCTGCGGGCCGTGAAGGCAAGGTTCATACCATAGCCGAACTCCGCGTTGTCTTCAAACAGCGAGTTTGCCCAAGCCGGGCCTTTGCCCGCGTCGTTTACCGTATAGGGGCACGTCGGAGCGCTGCCGCCGTAGATGGACGAGCAGCCTGTCGCGTTCGCAATCGTCATCCTGTCGCCAAAGAGCTGGGTAACGAGTTTTACATACGGCGTTTCGCCGCAGCCTGCACATGCGCCCGAGAACTCGAACAGCGGCTTTAGGAACTGGCTTTCCGGAACCGTATTCTTTTTGATCTCGATCTTCGGTTCGGGCAGCGCCGCTGCAAAGTCCCAGTTCTCTTTCTGGAGTTTTTCCTGCTCTGCAAGGGGCTTCATAATAAGGGCCTTTTCCTTTGCGGGGCAAATATCCGCGCAGTTGCCGCAGCCCGTACAGTCGAGCGTAGAAACCTGCATACGATAGTTGTAGCCGGCCTTGCCGCGTGCGGGCTTCGTCGCATAGTTCGCCGGCGCGTTCTTCATGTCTTCGTCTGTCGCGAGGAACGGGCGGATTGCCGCGTGCGGGCATACATACGAGCACTGGTTACACATAATGCAGTTATCAATCTGCCACTCCGGAACCTTGACCGCAATGCCGCGCTTCTCGAATTTCGTCGTTCCCGTCGGAACGAAGCCGCGCGGATCGAAGGCGGAAACCGGAAGCTCGTCGCCCTTCTGCACAAGGATCGGATGGATCACGTCGCAGTAATATTTGTCGTCGGGAAGCGTCAGGCAGGGAGCGCCCTGCGTCGTGGCCGCCCAGCTTTCCGGATAGTTTACTTCCTCAACAGCCATGCCTGCGTCGACCGCTTTGTAGTTCATGTTTACAATCTCGTCGCCCTTCTTGCCGTACGTTTTCTTGATTGCCTGCTTCATGTACTCGATGGCGTCAGCCTCCGGGATGATGCCCGCGATCTTGAAGAATGCAGACTGCATAACCATGTTGGTCCTGCCGCCGAGGCCGATCTCGCCCGCGATCTTGATTGCGTCGATATTATAAAATTTCAGTTTCTTCTTGGCGATTACGTTCTTCATGACCGCCGGAAGCTCCGTTTCCATCTCTTCGAGGGACCAGGGGGAGTTGAGGAGGAACGTGCCGCCTTCCTTGATTCCTTCGAGCACGTCATAACGGATGACGTAGGACGGATTGTGGCATGCAACCATATCGGGATGCGTAATGAGGTATGCCGACTGGATCGGGGATTTACCGAAACGCAGGTGCGAAATCGTGATGCCGCCCGACTTCTTGGAGTCGTAGGAGAAGTAACCCTGCGCATACATATCCGTATGGTCGCCGATGATCTTGATAGAGTTCTTGTTTGCGCCTACCGTACCGTCGGAACCGAGGCCGTAGAATTTCGCGCTAAAGAGGCCGTGCGGCGAAGAATCGATCATGTCTTTCACTTCGAGGGACGTTCCCGTCACATCGTCTGTGATACCGACCGTGAAGTGGTTCTTCGGCGTATCCTGCTTCATATTGTCATAAACCGCTTTCACCATGGAAGGCGTATATTCTTTGGAGCCAAGGCCATAGCGGCCCGCATAAACCTTGATACCCGCCCGGCCTGCTTCAAAGAGCGCCGTTACGACGTCTTCATACAGCGGTTCGCCAAGAGAACCGGGTTCTTTGGTCCTGTCGAGGACGGTCACTTTTTCAGCCGAAGCCGGAATCGCATCCACAAACGCGCTTGCATCCCACGGCCTATACAGGCGGACTTTAATGACACCGAGTTTTTCGCCCTGCGCGTTGAGGTAGTTGACGGCTTCTTCCGTTACGTCGCAGCCGCTGCCCATGATAACGACAACGTGCTTCGCATCCGGTGCGCCGACATAATCAAACAGGTGATACTGGCGGCCGAACACTTTCGCAAATTCGTTCATCGTTTCCTGAACGATTGCCGGCGTCGCCACGTAATACTTGTTTGCAGCTTCCCTGTTCTGGAAGTAGATATCCGGGTTCTGCGCCGTACCCTGCTGGTGCGGATGATCCGGGTTCATGCCACGTGCGCGGAACTCCTCGATCGCTTTCCAGTCAACCATCTCGGCCAGTTTGTCATAGTCGAGGAGCTCGATTTTGGAAACTTCGTGGGACGTCCTGAAGCCATCGAAGAAGTGCACGAACGGAACCTTCGCTTTCAGCGTGGAAAGATGGGCCACCGCAGCCATATCCATCGTTTCCTGTACGGAAGCGGCAGCCAGCATGGCAAAACCGGTCTGGCGCGCAGCCATTACGTCGGCATGGTCGCCGAAGATGGAAAGCGCGTGTGCCGCAAGCGCCCTTGCGGAAACGTGAAACACCGCAGGAAGGAGTTCCCCGGAGATTTTATACATATTCGGAATCATCAGCAGCAGGCCCTGGGACGCCGTAAACGTGGACGTAAGAGCGCCCGCAGCGAGCGAACCGTGGACAGCGCCGGCAGCGCCGCCTTCGGACTGCAGCTCGGAAATTTTCATCGTCTGTCCGAAGATATTCTTTCTTCCTGCCGCGGCCCATTCGTCGCAGGACTCCGCCATCGGCGAGGAAGGAGTGATCGGGTAAATCGCGCCGACGTCGGAAAATGCATAGGCGACGTGCGCGGCAGCGGTATTACCGTCGATTGTTTGTTTTGCCATTCTTAGTGACCTCCTAATTTTATAATTCATTTAAAAACATTCGCAACATTATAATTATAGTATTACGGGCACTAAAAAGTCAAGGCAGAGCGCCGCTATATCCCCTTTTTTTGTAATTTTGGCAGCATGCTCCGGGGGCGTATAAATTCATCCGTATGTACGTACATTTTTTATTTTAGAGAAAGAGGCGTTTTCTTTTCCAAAACCATGCCTTGTACTCCATCCTTTCCTGTGCTATACTTAAGGCCACAACAAAAAATGTGCAGAGTAGATTTTGCGCGTCAAGTGTATCAGGATGGGATGTCGCCTGATAACGAAAAGGCCCTTGCCTTGCGGTGCAAAGTCGCGTCCGCTGCTCACAAAAGAAGATTCTTTGAAGCGGCTTTTGCTTTTTTGCATTTTGGCCGACAGCCTTTCTTTTGTAGAAGCGTTGCCATTTTTACGAAAGGGAGGTTATTTTTATGTCCAAAATCAGTCCCAAAACCCTGCGCCTCGTGTATTGCGCAACCTTTATCGCCATTGCCGTTGTAGTCGGCAGTTTTCTGTCTTTTTACCTGACGGAAAGTATTAAATTCAACCTTGCGCCCGTAGTTATCATGCTGACCGGCGCGGTGCTCGGCCCCATTTGGGGCGCGGCGGCCGGCGGCGTGACCGACCTGCTGTCCTTCCTCATCGGCACGGCCGCAAAACCCGGTCCTTATTTTCCCGGCTTTACGGTGACGATGATCCTTTACGGCCTGATATCCGGCCTCATCTTTTACCGGAAAAAGCGCCCGTCCGAGATACCGTCGATTGCAAAAATTTCCCTCGGCACGGCGCTTACGCAGACGGTTTGTTCGCTGCTCATCAATTCCTTCTGGAATTACCTGCTGTACGGGCCGACCTACCTCGTGGTGCTCACTACGCGCCTGCCCTCCACATACATTATGTGCGCAGTGTATATCGTCCTGATGTGCATCTTGCTGAAAAACAAACAAAAGATGTTCAAATCCCTTTACGTGCCCGTTGCGGCGTAAGCAGGAAAAAAGCGGCACATCCGCCGCTTTTTTTGTTTCCTTTTTTGGCAGAGGATTTCGAATTAAAACGTGAAAAGCCGGTTCCTGAGAACCGGCTTTTCAAAAAATAATAAAAGGGTGGGGATTGACATATCCTAGTCTCCTAAGATACAGTCTCATTTTATACTACATCCGGCAGGATTGCAAGTGATAATTTGTTAATAATTTATGAACCCTGCCTTTTCACTTTTCCCGCGCTTTCCCAAGCCTCCTGAGCACATAATTCGGCAGCGCGAAGCAGCCCCGGTGAAGCTCCGTATTGTAATAATCCGTATGGAGGCCAAGCGCGTTCCACGCCGCCGCATCGAACACAAGCGGATCGCGGTCCTGGGACGCGAACCCGAACAGCCAGTGGCCGGACGCGTAGGTGGGCATATGGAACTGATAGACCCGGCACACGGGAAATACGGAGGAAAGTTTTTTATGCGCGCGCTCCATCTCGACCGCGTCGCCTTCATAATAGGGACTTTCGTGCTGGTTGACCATTACGCCGCCTGGCGCGAGCAGCCTCGCGCAGTCTTCATAAAACGCCTGCGAAAAAAGCCCTTCCCCCACGCCGACCGGGTCCGTGGAATCGATCAGGATCAGGTCGTATTTTTCCTGCGCCTCCCGCACAAAGGCAATCCCGTCGCAGAAGTGAAGAGAAACGCGCGGGTCCCCGAGCTTCGACGCAGTCTGCGGAAGGTATTCGCGGCACAGGTCCACCACCATCCGGTCGATCTCCACCATATCGATATGGCGGACGCCCGGATAGCGTACAAGCTCGCGCACCGCGCCCCCGTCGCCCCCACCAATGATAAGCACGTTTTTTGCATCTGCGTTCACCGCCATCGGCAGGTGCACCAGCATTTCATGGTAAATGAATTCATCCCGCTCGGTCAGCATGATGAAACCGTCGAGCGTAAAAAAACGTCCGTATTCGTAGGAATCGTAAAAATCGATCTTTTGGAACTCACTTCTCGTATCGATGAAATGATCCTTTATTTTAATGCCAAATTTCGCATTTCCCGTAAAATATTCATAAAACCAGTCATTTTTCAAAATTTCTGCCATAAAAAATCTCCTTCATCTCCCGCTCCAGGTTCCGCTCGATGCGCGCGCGCGTCTTCTCCTTCAGGTCCGCCGCGTCGAGATTGAACAAATAATTGTCAAGATCATATTTCTTCAAAACCATGCTCGTGTGGAACACGCGTTCCTCATACAGGTTGACGTCGTATGTGTCATATTTTTCGAGGATATGCCTGGGGATAAAATCCTGGATGGACATAATATCGTGATCCATGAACACCTTGCCTCCGTTTTCCGTGCGGGTGAATCCACGTACGCGGTAGTCCATAGTAATAATATCCGAATCAAAGCTTGTGATTAGCTTCTCGAGCGTTTTCAGCGGCGATATTTCCCCGCAAGTGGAAACGTCGATATCCGCGCGAAAGGTGCAAACCCCGTTCTGCGGATGGCTTTCCGGATAAGTATGCACCGTCAGGTGGCTTTTATCAAGATGTCCCACCAGGCTCGCGGGCACCTCTTCCTCCGCAATCAGCATCGTGACAGACGCGCCCTGCGGTTCGTAATCCTGTTCCGCGATGTTCAGAACCTGTGCGCCGATGCGGCGCGCCACGTCTGTCAGGATCTCCGTCAGACGGCGCGCGTTATAGCATTCGTCGATATATTCGATATAACTTTGCCGGTCCTCTTTTGTGTTGGCATAACAAATATCGTATAAATTGAAGCTCAATGTTTTTGTGAGATTATTGAATCCGTATAATTTCAGTTTTTGCAAACCATTCCTCCGCACCAGAACTGTTTTATTTATAGTTTCATTATATATCAACGAACGGGAAATGGGAACCATTTATCCCGGCATGGGGATCACACTTTTGTCACTCTTTCGTCGTGCTTCCTTATGCAGGACGTATATTTGCCTTTCCCGGTCATCTATTATAAATAGTACCGGATAAGAATGTATTCGCAGCCCAAGGAATACCTGATAAATCAAGATTGGTCTGCCAATACAGCTAAATAAGGAGGAACAACATGAAGTTTCAACTCGCAACAGATTACGCAATACGCATCCTGTGCTACCTCTATGAAAACAACAACAGGCTTTCCACCGCGACCCACCTGTCCGAAAAGCTTGGGATCACATACCTGTATTTCATGAAGCTGACGGGCGTATTGAAGCATGCCGGACTGATCCAGTCTGTCCAGGGCTGCAACGGCGGCTACCAGCTCGCCAAAAATGCGGAGGACGCGACGCTTTATGATGTGGTGAAGGTGATCGAGGGCGGTATTAAGATCAACCGCTGCCTCGAGGAAGACCGTTTTTGCAGCAGGGACGCGGCGGAATGGTGCACCGTGCACACCTTTTTCCAGGAACTTCAGGACGGTTTCATCGAGCGGCTTGACAGCGTCCGCATCCGCGACCTGTGCCAAAAACCGGAAAAGCAGACTGCCGCCCGTGAATACGCGGCCCTCGAGGTTTAACGGCAGGCATCCATTATAACGACAGGAGGAACATTGTACCTATGAAAAAAATACGGCGACTAACCACGGCTTTGCTCGTGATTATTTTCCTGTTCTCCATAACCGCGACGGCGATGGCGGACGGTGCGCCCAGTCTTGTTGATTTACCAGTTACAGGCTTATTGAACACAGAATATACGGAAACAACAGATACGGAAGATACGGAAACAACAACAGATGCGGAAGAAGACATGGGTGCCGGGTCTGAAGCGCCCGGTGCGGCAGAGGAATCCACGACGGAGGGCGCGTCCGCACCGGACGGTGATAATCCTTCGCCTTCCCCTTCTCCCTCCGTCCCGGAGGACGGCACGGCGGCGGAAGCCCCGGTGGGAATTTCGCTTATGTCGCTTATTCCCGGCGCGGACGTTACGGCAACAACCTGGGAGGACCTAAAGGACTCCGTGGAGCAGGCAGAGGTCGACGGAAAAATAATCGCTCTCGACCCGGCCCTTGCGGGGACCATGTCCGCCACGGCAGAACTGGTGATCGGCCACAATAACAGCGTGGTAATCGACGGCGGCGGCCTCACGCTTGGCGCGCCGTCCGGCGGAGCGCATTTCCGCATTACAAATTCGGGCACGGGTACCGTTACCCTGAAAAACATGACGCTTGACGGCACCGGCGGCACAGGCAGCGTCGTCCTTTCAGGCGGCGGCGCGAAGCTCGATACCGTAACGGTCAGCAGCGTTTCCGGTACGGCTGTCTCCGCCACCGGCACAGACAGCTTAACGCTTACAAACGTAAGCGTTGCAAACGCGGCCGCAGGAGTTGCGGCAAGCGCAGGCGCGCTTACCATTTCCGATTCCTCCTTCCAAACGATCTCAGGCACGGCCGTAACGGCATCCGGCACGGCTACGCTTGATACTGTGACGGTAGACGGAGCAAAAAACGGCGCGGCTGGCGGGAGCGGCCTGCTGACCATCGACGGTTCGGAATTCAGGACGGTCGCCACCGCCGCCATTACGCTTGGCAGCGGCGGCGCGGAGGTTACGGATACCATCATTGACGGTGTGACGAACGGCTCCGGCGTCGTGACGGGGGCGAATACACTCAAGCTTACGGGTTCTGCGATCACGAATGTTACAGGTACGGGCATCGCTGGAAACAGCGGCAATATTACCGTAGACGGCTGCACATTTTCGGAAACCAACGGTCACGGCATCAGCGAAGGAAAAGACGTCACCGTCAAAAACACATTGTTTGAAAATGTGCGCAACCAGCGCGGCGGCCATGGCAGCGCAATCTATGCCGGCACGAACCTCACGGTAGAAGCTTCAAGCTTTGTGAACAGCGCCTCCACGCTGGACAGCGGCTATATTCAGGGAGCGATCGTCGGCTACGGAGGCAGCGGGAAAACGATCAACGTAACGCGCTCGTACTTCAAGGACAACAAGGCCTCCCGCTACGGCGGCGCGATCGGCCTTTACCAGTACGGCGGCACTGTGAACGTCAGCTACAGCTATTTTGAAGGCAACGGCGTTTCCGGCAAAAGCGCAAACAGCGACGGCGGTGCGATCGGCGTCTACAACAACAGCAGCAGCGTACTTTGTACGGTGAACGTGGATAACAATACGTTTATCGGCAATACTGCGGGCGACGACGGCAGCGCGCTCTTTTTCGAGGGCCGCAACGACATGGTGGCTGCAAACGTAACCCATAACACGTTCTATGGCAATAAATCCACCAAATATTTGCTGGCGGCCGCGGACAGCGGCGGCGTGGTGCAGCTTTCCCTCGATGTGGTCGGTACTTTTACCAATAACACGTTCATCGGCAACACTGCTCCCAATTATGCAAGCAAGCATGGGGCCGGGGCGGCGGTCGGCGAGCATATCGACTCCGCGAACGCGGCGGTGCGTCCCACGGCCACCTTCAAAAACAACATTTTCGTGGGCAACGGCGGAAACGGCGGCAATAGCTACGCCTCCCGCAATATCGACGTCACGGACGGCACCGACCTTGGCGGCAACGTAGGCTACGACAACGGCACGGCTGTTGCGGCGAATATCACGGCGGAGAGCGTATTCGGCACTTCCCCGCAGCCGCGCGCGAACAACACGCATCACGGCGCGGCGGGAAAAGCGGGCAGCGGGTATACGGGTATCCTCACGACCGTCGTCATCCAACCGAACGACGGGGTAACGGGACAGGCGGATAACACAGCCGGCGCGCCCGCTTACGGCACGGATGCAAGAGGATTCACGCGCGGCGCCTCCAATTCCGATGCCGGCGCGCTGGAGATCAAATTCGTGAAATTCGACGCCAACGGCGGCGCGTGGAGCGGACTGCCCGGCCTTACCTACGACGGCTCCAAATATTATGCGGACGATACGGCTTCCACGGGTTACTTCCTCGTAACGGACCCGGGCGGCAGCGTGAGCGTACTCAGCGGCGACCTTCCCACCAATGGTCCGCTTGTCTTTGACGGATGGTATACACAGGCAGACGGCGGGACAAAGGCCACCGGCGATGTGGCCGCGGCCGACCAGACGCTGTATGCGCACTGGAAATCCGCAGCGGCGGAATACACCGTGACATACGTGGGCAACGGCGCAGATGCCGGTACGGTCCCTGCCCCGGACACCGTGACGGAGAATACGCTTTACCAGGTAAACGCCACCCCGCCCACGCGCACCGGCTTTACGTTCGGCGGCTGGAAGGCGGACGATGCTTCGGGCACGGTCTACCAGCCCGGCGGCTCGTTCATTATGCCTTCAAGCGACGTAACCCTGACCGCCGTGTGGGCGCCCGTTCCGGTCACATATACCATAACCTATCACGGCAACGGAAGCGACGGCGGCACGGTCCCTGCCCCGGGCACCTATAACAGCGGCCAGACAGCTGCTATTTCCGGCCCCGGAACGATGTCCCGGACGGACCACAGCTTCCTCGGCTGGAACACCGATCCGGCTGGGAACGGTACGGGATATACGGAAGGCCAAGGATTCCTGATCTCAGGAAACCTTGACCTGTACGCTCAATGGCAGGATAACGGGCGGCCGGCCGTACTCTATACCCTGACTTTTGATTCGCAGGGCGGTACATACGTCGGCCCGGTCACAAACATCGCTGCGGGAAGCAAGGTTGCAGCCCCCGCGCCGCCTGCACGCACAGAATATACGTTTGATGGGTGGCACCATACTGCGGACTGTACATGCGCAAGCGACGATCCGTGCTGGGATTTTGACCGCGACACGATAAATGGCCATAAAACGCTGTACGCCCGGTGGATCCCGGCGGCACAAACACTATATACGGTGACGTTTGACGCACAGGGCGGCAGCGGCGTCGCCCCGGTTACGGGAATCGTACCCGGTTCACGGATCGCGGAGCCAGCCGCGCCCACGCGGGACGGCTATGTGTTCCGCGGTTGGTATCAGGAGAGCGAATACTCCAGCCCGTGGGTATTTACGGAGCACACGGTGAATGGCAACCTGACGCTGTACGCAAAATGGGAAGCATCACCTGGCGCCGGTACGGATGCCGGCGCCGCGGATACCCCAAACGGCGGCGGTAAAGTGGAAAGCACCGCTAAAACAGGCGATGCCTCCGCCCCATTGGCGGTACTGATTCTTGCCGCGGCGGCGGCAGCTGCGGTGATCTTCCGCGCGGTATCGACGCTAAAAAAACGCAACAGTTAACAGCCTCTGCCCTGTTCCTCTCCGGGAACGGCGCGGAAAAGCCCCGGACAGTGTGCCCGGGGCTTTTCGTATATGTTTCACATTACTAATCCCCCTGCCGTGCAGCATCCGCCAGGGGGATTTTTTCCGTTTCACCGGCAGCGCCTTCCGCTCCGGACGGTTTGGATGACAGTAAAAAACGGATGCGCTTCTAGCACATCCGTTTTAGAATCCCAGTCAGTTATTCCCCGGCCGGTGCCGAAGACTCCGAACCGCTTTCCGCCGCTTCCGCCGCTGTCGGCGCGTGGCCGAAGCGGTACTCAATATCCTTGCCGCGGATCTCGGCGATCTGCATCATCTGCGTAACCGTCACAAATTTATAGCCTTCATCCTTCAGCGCCTTGATGATCCTGTCGTACGCATCCACGGTTGTGGCATGGATATCGTGGGACAGAACGATAGCGCCGTCCTGCACATATCCGCCATCCGGGGTGCCGTTGACCACATGGTCGTACACGGTATCCGGGTCGCGGTTTTCCTTCTTCCAGTCGTTCGGGTCCACCGACCACAAAATCTGCTCGCGGCCAATCTGCTCCGCCATGTCCTCAGACATAGAGCCATACGGCGGACGGTCGATCAGCGCACGCAGGCCCGTCGCCGCTTCGATCGCATCGTTGGCCTTCCCATACTGGTTCGTCATGATTTCATCAAGCGAAAGCTTCATCAGGTCTTTATGATCCCAGCTGTGCGTGCCGATCTCGTGTCCTTCGTCATACACGCGCTTCACAATATCCGGATACTCGGCTGCGTTGGTCCCGACCATGAAAAACGTCGCGACCGCATCGTTTTCCTTCAGGATATCAAGTAGCTTCGGCGTGTTTTCGGGATGCGGACCGTCGTCGAAAGTAAGCGCCACTACTTTGTCATTTAACGGATCGATCCCGTCAAGGCTCTTCGGGGCCATGTATCCTTCCTTTGCCTGCAGCTGGGCGAGGCTAGTGGTTACCTCGGGCGTGGGCTCGGGCGTCGGTTCCGGCGTTGCCGTTGGTTCGGGCGTCGCCGCCGCGGACGGTTCCCCGGTGGGGGTCGTGGTAATCACCGTGGGCGCGGCGGAAGATTCCGCCACGCTGCCCGTGCCGCCGCATCCTGCCGCAAACGCGGAGGCCACCAGCACCGCAAGTATCATAGAGATCAATTTCATTTTTTTATTCATTCGTTATTCCTTTCAGCGGTCTTGGGGGAACCGCCGCTTCAATTATAATACACATACTGATATGTTGCAAACACCAGCGGCCAGCGTGTATCAATAAATTCCCGGTATGCGGCTCTTTCCGTCATTCCTCCCCAACAGCTTCACCCGCAGCTGGAGCGCTCCTGAACAAATATGCGGGCGTTTCTCCTCTGAGCTCCGCGATCTGCATCATTTGCGAGACCGTGACGAATTTATAACCCTTTTCCTTGAGCGCGGGAATAATACGCGCATACGCGTCCACCGTGGACTGGTAAATTTCGTGGGACAGGATCACAACGCCGTCCTGCACCACGCCGCCGTTCCATCCGTTCATTACATGCTCATAGATGGCATCCGCATCCTTATACTTCCAATCCTCCGGGTCCACCGACCAAAGGACCTGCTCGCGGCCAATCTCTTCCGCCTGCTCCTCCGTCAGGTTGCCGCCCGGCGGGCGGTCGAAAAGGGTACGCAGGCCCGTCGCCGCTTCGATCGCGTCGTTGGCCTTCGTGTATTGCTCCAACTGCTCCGCTGTGGACAGGCCCTTCCATTCCGACGCTTCCGGATGGGTATAGCTGTGCGTAGCGATCTCGTGTCCTTCCTCATATTCCCGCTTCACAACGTCTGGATACTCCTCGGCGAGGTTCCCCACCACAAAAAACGTCGCGACTGCGCCGTTCTCCTTCAGGATGTCCAGCAGCTCCGGCGTTTTGACCGGATTCGGCCCATCGTCAAAAGTGAGGGCCACCACCTTGTCGTTCATCGGATCGATCCCGTCAAGGCTCTTGGGAAGCATAAAGCCCTCCTTCGCCTGCAATTGCTCAAGGTCCGTTACTTGCCCGGGAGTGGGCTCGGGCGTTGCCGCCGGTTCGTCTTCTTCGGGCATATGGGATGCGGCGGCAGTTTGCCCGCTCGTAATCACTGTTGGCTCTGCGGCGGCCGCCGCATCCCCCGCGCCGCAGCCTGCAAGCAGAGCCATGCAGGCAAGGACGGACAGGGTAATACAGACCGTTTTCCTCATCATTTTTTATCCTTTCAGCAGTCTCTGAATACCGTTCTTTAGATTATAGTGTACTTGTAACAAAGTTGCAAACTCCTTTTCCCCGGTACCGGCGTATACAAAAAGATAACCGCAGTATACTGCGGTTATCCGGTCATTTTATCCTGCTGCTTTGCATCATTCCTCTTCGCCCTGTCCGGCGGAATCAGCCGCGGGCGCACTATAGAACTTAAAGCCGCCCATATCCTGGCCGCGGGCTTCGGCAATCTGCATCATCTGGGTGATCGTGACAAACTTGTAGCCCCGGCTCTTGAGTTCCTTGATGATACGGTCATACGCGTTTACGGTCGTCTCATGGATGTCATGCGACAGGATGACGCCGCCGTCGGAAAGGTAGCCCTCCACTTCCTTTGCTCCGCCGCCGTCCCCGCCGTTCATCACGTTGGAATAAATGATATCTGGATCGCGGTAATCGGTCACCCAGTCTTTCGGGTCCATGGACCAGATGATCTGCTCCCGGCCGATGGACGCGGCTTCCTCCTTTGTGATCGCTCCGCCCGGCGGACGGTCGATTAGGGTGCGCAGGCCCGTCGCCGCTTCGATCGCGTCATTGGCCCTCGTGTATTGGTCCAATTTCTCTCCTACCGATAAATTGGGCCATTCTTTCGTATGGTTCCAGCTGTGCGTGCCGATCTCATGTCCTTCGTCGTAGACACGCTTTACGATATCCGGATATTTCTCCGCATTCTGCCCCAGCATGAAGAACGTCGCAACCGCATCGTTTTCCTTTAGGATATCCAGAAGCTTCGGGGTAAGCGTCTCGTGCGGGCCGTCGTCAAAGGTCAGGGCGATCACCTTGTCGCCCATCGGATCGATCCCCTCGATACTTTTTGCGGTCATGAAGCCGTCCCGCTGCCGGATCTGGTAGATATCCGTTTCGGCTGGCCCGGCCGGGGCCGTTTCCTGCGCAGTTCCGGCTGCGGCTGCCTGCTCCGCCCCGAGGACCGCTTCCTTGTTCCCGGCATTCAGTATGCCCGCAAGCCTTGCAAGCGGGACTCCCACCTCAAAGCTTCCCGCCCCGGAAGGCGCGATCGTCCCGTCGCCGAAGAAAAACAGCACTTTATCCGGCGCTAACACGAAATTCGCATAATTGGCTTCCTCGGGAGCCGTTCCCTGTGTGAACAGGCTTTCATCCATATTTTTCAGCAGTACTTCATTCCTGCGCAGATATTCCTGCGCAGCCTGCGCAACCTGCGTGAGGTAATCCTGTGACGGATCGAACACATCCGAAAGCGCGAGCTTTTTGCCTGCCGCGGGGTCGTACACAAACGCATCGACTTCCTCCGCCGCAGCCTGCCCCGCCAGCTCCGATTCCGTCGTAAACTTTATACTGAGCAGGTTCCCTTCCGTAACATACGGCTTATAGGTCATCGTCAGGCTGCACAGCCCATCTTTGTTTTCCCCGTGCGCAGCGTCCGCAGACGCGCGGAATTCTGCGAGCTTATTTTCCGCAAATGCTTTCAGCTCTGCCGAGATATCCGGCGCGTTCGCGACCACCGGATAATCGACGGATACCAGGGTATCTCCTTCCGTTTCCAAAATATGTCCGCTCGTTATCCCTTCCGCCGAATCAAGCTGCCTGCTCACCGCCGCCGCTTCAAACCGTCCCCGGTAGGCTTCCATGTCCCCGGTTCCATTTCCCGCGCAACCCGCCGCAAGCGGAAGCGCCAACGCTGCCGCCGCAAAAAGCGCGATCCATTTCCGTTTCATACTTTTTCCCCCGCGCCGGACGCCCAATACCCGGCCTTTGTTCCTATGCTTGCCGCTCCCAGACCTGATCCGCGGTTTTGAAGCGTCTTTCGCCACCAAAATTATTTTCCCATATTATACCACAGAACCTATATTTATCACAATTTGTTTCCGCATGCCGCGTGTAACCTTCCACGACGGAGTTTGTAATCCCTTTCCCAATATGATACGATACTAGGTACGAGCAGGCGGGTGCGTTATGGATTACTCAAAAAAGAGCCTTTGGGCTTTTTTGCCAAACAGGAAAAGCGAAACGAAACCAGTGGATGTCTTTTACGTATATCCCACTATTTACGCGCACCCATTCCAGAAAAAACGCCATCATATGAGCATGAGGAATCCGATCTACCTGTGGGTCGCCAAGGGGATGTCTGCCTGGCAGGGCCAGCTTTTTGCGCGCCATTGCAATTTTTACGCGCCGCATTACCGGCAGCTTGGCACAGAAAGCTTCAAAATGCCCCTGCCTGAAGTCATGCGCGCGGAACGGATGCCTTATGAAGACGTACGCGATGCATTCTACTATTACCTTGAGCATTATAACAACGGACGGCCGTTCATCCTTGCCGGACACAGCCAGGGGAGCGCCATGCTGCTCCAGCTCATGCGCCGGGAATTTTCCGATCCGCGGCTGCAGAAAAAGCTCGTCGCCGCCTATTTGATCGGCTTCTCGCTTACCCGGCGCGATTTCAAGCGTTATCCGCATCTCCGCCTTGCCGGGGCGGCGGACGATACGGGGGTCATTATTTCTTATAACACGACCGCGCACGGCCTTCCCCTGATGCGGTTTATCCGCCCGGATTCGCTTTGTGTCAACCCGCTGAACTGGCGGCACGACAGTGTATATGCGGATAAATCCAAGAACGACGGCGCGGTGCTGTTCCAATTCGGGAAAAGGTTCAAATACGAGGTGCCCCACTATACGGGCGCGTATGTGGATGAGGCGCGCGGCGTGCTGATGATCGACGACGATGCGGCTTACGAGCTTTACAAGGCGCGGTGGTTCTTCAAAAAATTTCTGATGAACCGTGGATCGCTGCACATGCTCGATATCGCGCTTTTCTATAAAAACCTCGAGCGAAATGTGGGGGAACGAATCGCCGCATATTTGTCCCGGCCTTCCGAATGACGGCGCTGCGCGCCCCCGCAGGATAAATCCGCAGTAAAAAAACCACGGATACTCAATCCGTGGTTTTTAGCTCTTTCGGCTTTGTGATGATGCCCGCGAACAGTTCCGCCTCGCCATTTTCGTCCCGCGATACCCGGCCCCGGCAATGGATCCACACCCATTTTCCGTCCTTATCGCGCACCCGGTATTCCAAATCATGCGTATCGGTGGCCCCGTCGCGTATTTCCTCCATCGATTGTGCAAAGGCAGGGCGTTCGTCCTCATGGATCAGCATGCTCCATATGGAATCTCCGCCATACACAACCTCTCCCGGAAGCGCAAATTCTTCCACCATTTTCGGCGGAAAACGGAACATATTCGTCTTCATATTGCAGATATAGATATAATCGTCCGTACTGGCCGAAAGCGCCTCGTAGAGGTGCTCCTTATCGTAGGAAAAATTCCCCGGCATGCCCTTTTCCGCCCGCTCACGTCCCATCCTGCCGTTGTGGTATATCCGCTTCTGCCGGTACATCCGTTCGTCCACTTCCGTGGTGATCTTGGTTATATCTTCCATGTCCTGCGGGCCGACTTCCAGCACTCCATAGCAAAAGCTGATCTCATACGGCTTTTTTTCCCGTTCCCGGATCCTTGCCAGTTCCTCGAGCGCATGCTGCATGACCCTATCCGCCACCCGTTCTCCGCAGCCGTAAAACACGACCATAAATTCGTCCCCGCTCATACGGAAGGCGAACTGGCCTTTTTCCAGCGAACCCGTAACCACCTTCGCAATCGTGGTGAGCAAATTATCTCCCTCTACATGTCCGTAGGTATCGTTTACCGTTTTCAACAGGTTCACATCATAGAGGCACACCGTAACCGCCGCGCTTTCTTTTTTGGCCCGCGCAAGCACTTCCGAAAGCCGCTCCTTGCCTGCGCGGCGGCCCATCATCCCTGTGAGCTCGTCGAGGCTGGCCTCCCGCGACATCTTTTTTGCGCTCGTAATATCCACGGATTGCTGGAAATGCACGATGCGCCCGTCCAGCCAGCGCATCGTGCTGTCATAATTTTCATAATGCCTGTGCGTGAGCGTATTGTATTCCTCCCACAGGTAGGATGGCTTTTCCGCCGGATTGTTCCGCAGCTGGTCGATCGGGCAGAAATCACAACGCTGCGTCTTATCCGCCTGCAAAATCTTCCAGCATATTTTACCGATAGGTTCCTCCACGCCAAACTCTTTGCGCATGGTCTTATTCATAAAAAGAATTTCGTCCGTATCGAGATCCGTTACATAGATATTCGCCCGCATATTATCCATCAACTCGTTAAACACCCACGTCTGCTCCATCTGGTTCTGGCAATAGATCCGGTTGGCAAGGGCGATCCTCGAGGTCTGCGCGAGCATTTCCAACAGCCTTTTTTCCTCTTCCGTCCATTCCTGTTCTTTTTCCGCCATGATTACGCCCTGGATGCGGCTGGAATAAGAAACGGGAACCACCAACAGGGGCGCGTCTTCTTCCGTCCGGCAGTCCAATTTCATGATCCTGTCAAGCTTCTCATCGTCTGCGGCCTCGTCCGTCCGGGCAAAATCCTTCCATTCACTGAAATCCAGATCAAAAAAATGACGGACCGCCTCCTCCGGCAGGATCCTTCCATTGCGCCACACCGCGGCTTCACGGACCCGGTAGTCTTCGGAGAGGCCAATGAGCCCCACGCCGCAGACAGGCAAAAAACGCCGGATAAAAACGGCAAAGCTTTCGATGATTTCCGCAAGCGGGCCCTGCCCGATCACAAAGGGTTCCAGTTCTTCGAGCGCTTCATTCAGGATGTTTAAATATTCTGTTTTCCCACAGTTGCCGCTCATTAAAAAATACCCTTCCACGCTAGTATGTTTTAAAGATATTGTGTTTATTATACGCCTTCGCTATATGAAAAACAATCATATTTCTTATTTTAACAAAATCCATCCCGCCCGCTGAAACTTCCGCTTTTTATCACTGCTTGGGCGTTCCGTCCAGTCATTTTTAATTGTAATTGTTTTTCAATTACATTATTGTACATTATAACGCTTCCTCAAATAAATTACAATATTAATTACAGGAGAAGCAGCGGTATGGAAAAATTCAAGGTCAATACAAACGACGGCAAAATTTCGTCCATCAACCGGACGATCCGTTTGAAGCCGGAATATTTTGAAAAAATTATGGAGTTGAGTGAAAAGACCGGCGTTTCCTTCAACAAAATCGTGAACCAGTGTATTGAGTATGCCTTAAATAATATGGAAGAAAAATAATGCAGATATCAAAAAAGACGTTGCCGGAGCAGCGTCTTTTTTGATGTTTCCATTTACTGAAGAATGCCGTACTGTACGATAACCGCCGCAAAAACGACCGCCACCATAGACATCAGCTTAATCAGGATATTGAGGGACGGACCGGACGTATCCTTGAAAGGATCGCCTACCGTATCGCCGACAACAGCGGCCTTGTGGGCTTCACTGCCTTTTCCGCCGTGCGCACCGCCCTCGATGTATTTCTTCGCATTATCCCATGCGCCGCCGGAGTTGGACATCATAACCGCAAGCACAAAGCCCGTAGCGGTCGCGCCGCCGAGCATACCGACTACGCCGTTCGCGCCGAGGATAAGGCCCACGATGATCGGGGCAACGAATCCGAGGATCGCCGGAGCGAGCATCAGGTGCAGCGCGCCCTTCGTGCAGATGTCCACGCACGATTCGTAATCAGGCTCTCCTTCGCCTGTCATGATTCCCTTAATCTCCCTGAACTGCCGCCGCACTTCGACAACGATCTTCATCGCCGCCTTCCCGACCGCGCTCATTGTCATGGACGAGAACAAGAACGGAAGCATCGCGCCGATCAGCAGGCCCATCAGGACCGTCGGGTCGAGCAGGGAGAGCGCCGACATATCGATCTGGCACTGGTCCGCAAACGCTGCGATCAACGCAAGCGCCGTAAGCGCCGCACTGCCGATGGCAAAGCCCTTGCCCGTTGCAGCCGTCGTATTTCCAAGCGAATCGAGCGCATCCGTACGTTCACGTACCACCGGATCCTGACCGCTCATTTCCGCGAGGCCGCCCGCATTATCTGCAACCGGGCCGTAAGCGTCCGTCGCAAGCGTGATGCCGAGCGTGGAAAGCATGCCTACCGCAGAGATCGCAACGCCGTAAAGACCGACTTCAAAGCTGCCGCTGCCAAGCGTTCCGCCCGAAGCAAAATAGCTGATGAGCACGCTCGCAACCACTACGATGACCGGAACCGCCGTGGATTTCATGCCAAGAGCAATCCCGCTGATAATTGTGGTCGCCGGGCCCGTTACCGTAGACTCCGCAAGGTCTTTGGTGGGCTTGAAGTGGTCGGACGTGACGTATTCCGTATAGTAGCCGATGATAATGCCGGCAACAAGACCGGAAAGGATGGCCACATACACGCCGACATGGTCCGGCCCGAGGATTCCCGTTACCAGGAAATAACCCGCTACGGCAACGATCGCCGCTGCAATATACACGCCCTTATGAAGCGCGGAAAGCAGGTTCTTCTGCGAAGCGTTCTCCTTTGTTTTCACAAAAAAGCTGCCGATCACGCTGGCAACGATGCCAAGCGCCGCGAGAACCATCGGAAGCGCCAGTCCGCCGCCGCCGAGGCCCGCCGCAACCGCGAGGGCGCCCGCCGAAATAATGGACCCGACGTAGGATTCGTAAAGGTCCGCGCCCATTCCCGCAACGTCGCCGACATTATCGCCGACATTATCCGCAATGGTTGCCGGGTTGCGCGGATCGTCTTCCGGGATGCCCGCCTCCACCTTGCCGACAAGGTCTGCGCCTACGTCAGCCGCTTTGGTGAAGATACCGCCGCCCACACGCGCGAACAGCGCCATGCACGAAGCGCCCATGCCGAACATCAGCATGTTGCTCGCGATCTGCGCCGTATCGCCCGCAAAATACGCGTTTAGTATAAAATACCAGATCGTGAGATACAGAAGGCCGAGGCCTACGACCGTCATCCCCATAACCGCGCCCGAAGAGAACGAAACGCGCAGCGCCGAATTGAGGCTCTTCGTCGCGCCCGTGACCGTACGGGAATTCGCCGCCGTGGCGATTTTCATACCGATGAAACCCGCGAGCGCGGAGAATACGCCGCCCACGATGAATGCGATCGGTACGAAGAAGGTCATGAAGCCTGTTGCGGCCAAGATCGCCAGGACGATGGTTACGATGACGAAAAAGATCGCAACCGTCTTATACTGGCGTTTCAGGTAGGCGTTCGCGCCCCGCCTGATGGCACCGGCAATTTTCTTGATCTTTTCGCTGCCTTCGCTTTTTTTCAGCACACCGGATGCAGCGACCGCTGCGAACACAAGTGCAATGACAGCGCCGATCAAGGCCCAAAACATAATGTCCATTGGTACTTCCTCCTTATGATTGCATATATTTGTAGAAACTCTTATACAGGCGCGCCCGCACCGCCCAAACCGGATATGGCAAAAGCGCGTCATCTATTTCAAATATGGAAATCGGCCTTCCGCGTCCTGCCGGAGCAAGGCCGCCTTTGCTTGCTTCTTCTTGTTGCTGAAAAGTTCTACCCGCTGCCCGCGCGGCTTTTCCGCCGGGTTTGCACGGAGTCCCGGGCTGTCTGTCTTGATGAAAACCCGTACCGGGAGCGGCACCGTAAAAGTAGTTCGAAAACCTGACCAGCTTCATTATAATACTTTTTTTGTTTATTTGAAAGTAAAATTGGCAATTTATTCCCGCTTTTTTTGAACAATTTCAATGAAATTCTCAATTTTTTCGAACATTGCTGAAAAATATGCACGATTTCCCATTTTGACGGGATTTGACAGGTGGATTTGGATAAATTATAATTGAATTGTACTAATACACTTAATACAGAGATAGGAGACGCTGCCGCGCTATGATGGTAAAGCTTGACCCGGCATCCAAAAAGCCGATCTATGAACAAATCGTCCAGGAGGTAAAGTCGCTTGTCATGACGGGAAAGCTGCTGCCGCATGAGCAGGTGCTTTCTGTGCGCAAGGCGGCAAAGGAGCTGGGCGTCAATCCCAATACGGTCCAAAAATCATACGCGATCCTCGAGCGGGAAGGCATCCTTTACTCTGTGACGGGAAAGGGCGATTTTGTGGCGGACAACGCCGCCCGCATCAAGGAGATGAAAAAGCAGGAAATCCGTGATATGTTCATACAGGTCACGCGGGAGGCGCGCGATTCCGGTTTGTGGATCGATGAAATATTCACCATCGTGGACGAGGCCTACTCGACAAACTGAGAACGGGTTTTCCGCTCTTGCGCCGTTCCGCACGATCAGACGTCCACAGCCGCCCGAAGGGCGGCCTTTTTTATCCCCGGCCCCGGAAACCCACGTTCCCGGCGGCCTTATTTTAATTTTCCCGGCGGTTTTGGAGTCTTGCGGAAAGCGTATAAAATAATTATCAAACGGAAAGGACAAACAGAAAATGCTCGATGCGGTTCGCCGTACAACATGCGGAAAAATATGCGGGACGGTGGAAAAGGACGTCCATGTATGGCGGGGCATTCCTTATGCGCAGCCGCCCATAGGTCCGCTGCGGTTTCGCCCCGCGCAGCCTGTCTCCGCATGGGACGGGGTTTATATGGCAACGGCATTCGGACCCGCCTGCCCCCAGCGCAAAAGACGCGTCGGGACGAGCGAGGACTGTCTCTACCTCAACATCTGGTCTCCCCGGCCGGACGGTAAGAAGCGCGCGGTGCTTTTCTTTATCCACGGCGGTTCGTTCGCGGGCGGGGCGGGCAGCGATCCCGAATACGACGGGACGTCCCTGGCCAAAAGCGGGGACGTAGTGGTCGTGACGGTCAATTACCGGCTGGGCGTGCTCGGTTTTCTCGATTTCTCTT
Organism: Christensenella minuta; assembly: GCF_003628755.1. Classification (NCBI taxonomy): domain Bacteria; kingdom Bacillati; phylum Bacillota; class Clostridia; order Christensenellales; family Christensenellaceae; genus Christensenella; species Christensenella minuta. Next base: position 1,986,403 of record NZ_CP029256.1, read on the forward strand.
TCCTAGGGGAAGATTTCTCGCCGAACTGCGGGCTTTCCGATATCGTTGCCGCGCTCGCATGGGTGCACGGGAATATCGAAGCATTCGGCGGAGACCCGGAAAATATCACGGTGTTCGGCCAGTCTGCCGGGGCGATCGCCGCCTCCGTACTGCCCGTAATGCCTTCTGCGCGGAACTATGTATCTAAAGTTATCATGATGAGCGGCGGACCGTCGCTTTTGTATACGAAGGAGCATTACCGGGAAACCGCACGGAAATTCCTTTCATTTATGAATATCTCCACGCCGGAGGAACTGCGCCTGATCCCCGCGGAGAAGCTGGCGGCAAAACAGAAAAAATTTGCTTCCTGCTGCGGCCTCGGCGACGGAACCTTTATGATCGAGGTAGACGGAGCGCTGGTTCCCGATTACCCGATTCCCGCGGCGGCGCAGGGCGCCGCGAGGGATATCCCTATCCTGATCGGCACGACCCGGGAGGAGCTTTCCTTTTCCTGCAAAAAGCTTCTTTCCAGGGTGCTCGATATCGGAAGCATCTTAAAATCAGACCGCAACAGAGAAAGCGCAGAGACCCGGCAGCGGATCAGGGAGGCCTACAGACGGTATGGACGCCGTGCGGAAGCCATGATGCTGACAGACCGTGTTTTCCGTATGGCAAGCGTATGGTATGCCGAGGTCTACAGCCAATATGCGCGCACATGGATGTACCGTTTCGATTATGAAACCCCGGCCATGCAGCTTACCGCCCTGCATGCCTGCCATTCTTCGGATATCCCGTACGTCTTCGGCAATCTCCATGCCCGGCAGTATAAATGGATGTTCCTTCTGCCCGCGCCGCGTTCACGCCGCAAAGTGCTCGCGGAGATTCAGGGGGATTTCATCCGCTTTGCCAAAACCGGGCTTCTCCCGTGGCCGCGGTGCGGCAGCGGTATGACCCCGGCAAAGTGCTATGACAAACGCTGCCGCATCCTGCCCATGGTGGAGCCGGAGATCAAGCGCGAATATGAAAAAAGCGAATTCAAGCGCCACAGCTTTAAAGGGCTTGACTATACGGGAGCCGGTCAGCGATAATAGAGGGAAACAAGCTGAAGATCGGAGGATGCCGTATGACAGATCTATCGGAAGTCCGGAAGCTCCTTGCGGAATATTCTACGTGCGAGATAAGCGAAATTACGCCGGAAAAGCGTTTAACAAGCGACCTGGAGCTTGATTCCTTTTCCCTGCTTGACGCCGTTGCCGCCTGTGAAGACCACTTCCGCCTTTCTATCCCGGACGAGGATTTAAGGCGCCTCGATACCGTCCAGGATGTGGTGGACTATATCAACGCGAAAGCAAAATAGCGAAAAGAGCCTCAAAAGCCGTATTGCGTCTCATGCGCAGGTACAATCTTTCCTGGGCAGGTTTCGCCGCCCAAGGCCATTCTGTCAGCGGCAGCAACATTTTAAAACTTATACAAATAAGTTTAGCCGTGATTTCAGGGCTGACAACCCTAACCAGAAACGGACGACGGACATCATCTGCATACATACGAAAGAGGTTTGATCCGCTTTCCCCTATTTTTTCTTTCTCGAGAGGTTCCAGATGGAAAGCGCGTAAAACGCAGCCGCCGTAATTACCATGACCGCAATACATGCCGCGGGCGTCGTCATTTCCCCGCCGAATTCAAATTTCACGCCAAGCGCCGTATCGAAGTCCCGCACCATGCTTTCGGGCGCGCCGGCAAAGGAAACCGCGGCAGGTTGCTCTGTCATCACTGTGCGGAAAAAAGACGCGGAGTAAGAGACCGGAAACGCCCGGATGATCCCCTGCACCGCCTCGGGCAGACTGCCGATGGGAATATAGACGCCGGTAAGAAAGCCGATCAGCGTGCCGATGACAGTGCTCGCCGTTCCGAACGCATTCTGGCTTTTGAAAAACGAGACGATAAAAAGCACGATGGAGCTCGACGACAGGACCGAAAGAAAAATCCCGCCGATCACCTTGAGCATATTCTCCATGGAAAGCACCTCCCCGCCGGACGCAACGATAAAAATCTCGCCGGCAACCAGCGCAAGCAGGCTCATGATGACGCCCACGGCAAACGCGCAGAAAATATAACCGCCCGCGAGGCTGCCCCGTCCGATGGGGGACACCGTAAAATCCTTGACGATCTTTTTCGCGCGGTCCTCCACCATGATGCCGAACGCGCCCAGCGTGGACGTCATGGAGATCACTGCGAGGATCCCCGCGATGATCCAGCTGTTCATCAGAAAGTCGATCCCTTCCACATCTTCCATGCCGCCTGTAATCGTGTCGCCGAGGAACACCGCATACAGCGCGATGATGATAAATACGGCGAGCAGGGAAAAAAACACCGAGCTTCTGTCCCTGAAGAATACTTTTAAGTTGCGTTTTGTCATTGCCCACATAATCAGTTCCTCACTTCCGCGCCTGTAATGTTCAGGAAAACGTCGTCCATCGTTCCCCGCCGTACCTCGAATCCGGCAATCTCTTCCCGGCATTTATCGATAATGCCGATTGCCTCCGCTGTGTGCCGCAGCCGGATGATAAAATCTCCGCCTGTTTTTTGGAAAGCGATCCCTTCCCGCTTCAGGAGGCCGGAAAGCTTCTCTTCCCGTTTGGGCGTGATCTTAAGCATATCCCGGGTATAATTTTCCTTGAGCTCCGCGGGCGTTCCCTTGGCAAGAATGCGTCCGCGGTCCATGATGGTGATGTAGTCCGCCTGCGCCGCCTCTTCCATGTAGTGCGTGGTAAGGAAGATTGTCATGCCGCGCTCCCTTTGCAGCAGGCGGATCGTATCCCATACCTTGCGGCGGGTCTGCGGATCAAGACCCGTTGTCGGTTCGTCAAGGAATAGTATTTGCGGCGTATTAACAAGAGCGCGGGCGATATCCGCACGCCGCCGCTGCCCGCCGGAAAGCTTTCCGTACGGGCGGTTCCAAAACCCCATCACATCCGCTGTAAACGCCGCGGATGTGACCGCGTCCCTGAGTGCGTCTTTTCCCATTCCATAGAGGCTTCCCCGCAGCAGCAGGTTTTCGCGCACGGTAAGCAGTGCGTCAAGAACGCTGTCCTGGAAAACGATGCCGATTTCCGCCCGGATGGCCCCGTCTTCCCGGCCTAGCTCGCGGTCGTCCACCAGGACCCGCCCCGCATCCGGCGCGAGCTGCGTAGATATTATGTCGATCGTCGTCGATTTTCCCGCCCCATTCGGCCCTAAAAACGCAAACAGCGCTCCTTTTTCCACATAAAAGTCGATTCCATTGACAGCCCGTACATTTCCATAGGATTTTTTCAGGCCTTCCACCGTGATAATTTTTGTCATGCTTCTCCCGTCCTTTCGGTTTTTACAGGGTTTACGTTATCAATAAAAAAAGACCGCTTCAAGCGGTTTTGCGCAAGGTGCATTTTTTCTATGCTAAAGTGCAGAAAAGCCGCCCGGCTACAGGGACAGGTGGAACAGGCAGGACACCGGGAAAACAAGGATAAGCGCGGGCAGCATATTAACAGCCTTGACGTCCTTGATTTTGGCGATGGCAAAGCCAAGCGCAAGTGTCATCAGCCCGCCGACGGCAATAAAATCGGCCAACATCGGTTCGCTTATAAGGGGCATGATAAACCGGCTGGCGTAAAAGCAGGCGGTAAGGATCAAAAACTGCGGGAGGACAATGATAAGGATCGCAGAGCCGAGCGCCGTGGCAAAGATAAGGGACGCGAAAATATCCATCGCGGCCTTGGAAAGAAGCACCGTGAAATCCCCGGTCATCCCCTCGGTGAAAGCGCCGAAGATATTGGTGCCGCTGGCGCAGAAGACCGTCGCCACAACCACGTAAAAATTCATGTACTCCTTCCGGTCCCCTTCGATCTTAAAATGCATGCGGGAGATCGCTTTCCCAAACAGGGCGCGGACCCGGCCGTCCAGCCGCAGTAATTCCCCCGCCAACGTTCCTAGGATAAGCGACAGGATCACGGCCGGAAGGGAAGACAGCTTTGTCAGGGAGATCACCCCGATGGCAATCGCGCAAATCCCGAAAACAGTATTAAGGGGCTGCGAAATGCGCTGGGGAACCTTGTCCTTTATTTTAGCCCCGGCGAGCCCGCCCGCGACGATACACAGGCAATCGATTATTACCCCTACCGGCATGAATGTTTCCTCCCTCGTATGGTTTCAAAGACGGTGTAATATAACATACCGGGCTTTGGAAGTCAAGCGGAAGTACAAATAAAAAGGCGGGCTTCCGCCCGCCGGACCGGCAGCTCCGGTCATTTCCGTTTCATTTTTTTGATCTGCTTATTGATATCCTCCGCGTCCGCTTTGTTTTTGATAACAAGCACACCAAAGGTCGCGAGGTATACGACGCCGATCATCCCGAGAACAATTGGCACGTAGGGCATTTCCATGGGAATAAAGCCCGTGGGCCCGCCGATCAGGAACACCACCGCGACAATATCGGCCAGGTCGACAATCATCTGCAGCGCCGGGCTGCTGATCGGCAGCCTGTCGGTAAAAGAAATCATCACCGCGATACACGTCGTCATCAGGAACAGGACCAGCACCGCTTCCGGCACCACGGCCGCAAACCCCACCGTAACCGAGAGTATCGTAAACAAAAGCATCAGTACGGTAAAGGAAACGCAATTCATGGTAACGTAAAACTTAAATTTCGACATCTTCCTTTTCCTCCTTACAGGCCAAGCTTTTGCTTGAGCGTTTCTACATAATGGCGTGTGACGATGACTTTTTCGCCATTCTCAAGCTCCGCCTCCATTTTTCCGTTCAGCAGCGCCCGCACATTTTTGAGCGTCATTACGTTCAGGATGCACGATTTGCTGATGCGCACAAAATTAGCCTTTGCGACCTGGCTTTCCAGCTCGTATAATTTCAGGCCGCATTCATAGACCTCTTGTTCCGTATAAACGAAGGTGCGGTTATCCACCGACTCAAAATAGAATACATCCCCGAGCCGTATCTGGAAGGTCTTTCCGTCCCGTTTGGCTATGACGGAAAAGGAATACAGCCTGATCTGCTCGATCAGTTTTTCAAGTCCGGGATCGATAAGCCCGCATTTGATGGTGACCTCCACCTCTTCATTGTCCGGCGACTGGTCGATCAGAAGTTTCAACCCATTCCCTCCTCGTTACGGCCTGTACGGCGCACCGTCCCGCATTCGCCTGCGGGGCATGCGTCCCTTTTGCTGCTCCTTGCGCGGCCTTCCGTCAATTGGTAAAAAATCCAAGCTGCCTGCCCGCCGGTTTTTTGCGCGTATGCGCGGGGCCTTCGGCAAGAAGTCCGGAAGGAATATCCGCAAGAAAAGGCGAGCGTTCTTCTTGCCTTGTGAGCATAACAAGCTCGTCCTGTGCGCGGGTCATGCCCACATAAAACAGCCTGCGTTCCTCTCCTTCGCTGCATTCCCCATCCTTCCTGCGGAAGGGAATCAGGCCGTCCGTTACGCCGCACAGGAATACGGCCGGGAATTCGAGGCCTTTGGCCGCGTGCAGTGTCATCAGCGTGACCGCGTCCGCGGTATATGCCTTCTGCCCGCTGCGCTTTAGGTCGCCTTCCGTTCCGAGCGTCAGGGCGGTTAGAAAGTCTGCCATGCGGTGATGGAACACCGCCATGTTCCTCAGGCGTTTCAGGCACGCGGGCGCTTCTTCCCCATATCCTTGCCCTGAAATCCATAGATCGAGAAGCTCCGCAGGAGCAGCCTTGCGCATCAGCGGCGCGCAGGTTTCAAAATGTCCGGCAAGCTTTGTTCCCCCCGCATCCTCCAAAACAGATACAAGCGAAGCTGCCGTTTGCTTCCTCCGTCCGTAAGCGTCCAATATTTTTTCCGCCACTGCCGGGGCGACGCTGTCCGCCCGCAGGCAGGTCCCGAGGGAAACGCTGTCCTTCGGGTCGCACAGGATGCGGAAAAACGCGAGCGCGCCGCGCACGCGGCGGTCAGTGAGCGTATTATCCTTTCCCAGCACCACATAGGGGATTCCCTCTTTTACGAGGCATTCCTCGATCAGCTCCGCCTGCCGGTGCGTGCGGTAAAGCACGGCAATATCGGACAGGCCATAAGCGGTGTCCGCGCTTTTTTTATGCTGCGCATGGGCGGCAAGCATGTCGACCCCGCCCACCATAGCGTTAATTTCCTTCGCAATAAACAGCGCCTCCGAGAAGGGAGAGTCCGCCGCTAAAAGCCGCGTTTTTACACCGCTTTCCCGCTGCGCTTCCAGCACAGGTTCACTGCGGCGGAGCACCGGGAGGGCGCAGCCGATGATTTCGGGCGTAGAACGGTAGTTCTTTTTCAGGCGTATTTCACGTACAGGCCGGTCCTCTTTGAGGCGCTCAAAGCAATGCGCGTCCGAACCGCGGAAGCCGTAAATAGATTGGTCCGGGTCGCCGATCACAAAAATTCCTTTGCTCTTTTTCCCCCATGCGCGGATCAATTCGAGCTGTACGGGATTGATATCCTGAAATTCGTCCACAAGCAAATGCTCAAAGCGCGGACAGAGCGTTTCGCACTTTGCGCCGCCAGCACGGAATTTCTCCAGCGTATCGGCCAGGATATCGTCGAAGTCGAGCACGCCGAGCGAGCGCAGCCGAGCGCAGTAAGCGTCGTACACCACCTGGGGAATATCGCCCGCCGCGCCGTTCTTGATTTTAGAAACCGCCTGTATTGCGTCGCGGGGTTTCATGACACAGTTACACGCGGTAAGCGTTTCGGAAAGAACCGCCTGCGCTTCCTGTCCGTCGATCACCGTTATATTTTTATCCCATTCTTTCAGCAGGCTGAGCCCAAGGGAGTGGAACGTGCCGATGTGCATTGCCCGCACCGCCTTTTTATCGCCGAATTGCGTCTCCAGCCTCTCCCGCATTTCGCTTGCGGCTTTATTCGTAAAGGTGACGGCCGTGATCGCTTCCGGCGCTACGCCGCACTGCTCGACAAGCCATGCGATGCGGTACACAAGCGTACGTGTTTTGCCCGTACCCGGCCCCGCCAGCACGGCGACCGTGCGTTCCGGGGCAGATGCGGCTGCCCATTGTTCTTCATTGAGGCCGTAAGGGTTTCCGCCCGTTTCCACGGGTGCCGCCTCTTTTGGGCTTTCGTCCGCCTTAGGCGGTGCCGCCTGCGCGGACGCATGTTTTTCCGGTTTCTTTTTGGGTTCGTTCGCAAGCAGGGAAAGCTGGCCGGACAGCGCCTGCACCTCGCTTTTATCCATCACGAGAATCTTTCCGTATTCGCCGTCGTAGCCCGGATGGATTTCCACCTCGCCGCAGCGCAGGCGGCGGATTCCCTCCGCGATGCACACGCCTGCCGCCCGTTCGATTTCCGCGAGCGGCGTTTTGCGCAGGATGGTAAGCTCCGGACCGAGCGTCCCGATAAGCTCCAGATATTGCGCGCGCACCTTCTTGCTCGCAGGCGTAAGCCCCATCGACGAAGCTACCACCTCGGGCAGCGGCACGATGCTTTCAAAATGCTTTGCATTTTCCGGCCGAAATCCTTCCGCGCGGTCCGCAAGCTCCACCACACGGTGGTAGACGCCCACGGTGATGCGCCGCCCGCAGACCGGGCATTTGCCGCCCGCGGCGGCCGTCTCCTCCGGCGTCATGCACACCTTGCAGTTCCGGTGTCCGTCGTTATGGTATTTCCCTTCCTCCGGGAAAAACTCGAGCGTCCCGTAAAATTCATCCGTATCATGGTTTTCGAGCGCCGCCGCAATGGCGGGATAGCTCATTTCCGTATTGAAGAGATTGGCTTCCCGCGCAAGGTTCGCGGGAGAATGCGCATCCGAATTGGATACCATCGTGAATCCGTCGAGCGCAGACAGCCGCCAGTTCATAGGCGGATCGGACGACAGGCCCGTTTCGAGCGCATGGATATGCGGCGTCAGGTCTCTAAAGCATTCTTCGACGGCGTCAAAGCCCGAATAGGCTCCGAACAGCGAAAAATGTGGCGTCCAAATATGCGCCGGGATAAAGACTGCCTCCGGACAGATATCAAGCGTGATCTCAAGCAGGTCCCGGCTCGGAAGGCCGAGGATGGGCCGTCCGTCCGAATGCAGGTTGAACGAGAGCTCGAGCTTCCCCGCCAGCGCCTCTGCCGCCTCGAGCGAGGGCAGCAGGATCACATTGTGGATTTTGCGTACCTTGCCGTCCTGTTTATAGATAGAGCTGATCTCCCCCGAAAGGATAAACCGCGGCGATGCGGGATTGCCTCCCACCTCATCCGCAAGGCGGTATTCCTCTTTTAAGCGGTACAGGCCTTCTTCGGCAGGAGCCAGCTTTTGCTTCAGTTCCTCCCGCCATGCGGGATGCGTAAAGTCACCCGTTCCCAGAAGGTCGATTCCCTTACGGCGCGCCCACAGGTCGAGATGCTCAGGCACGCATTCCCTGCTGGTCGCACGGGAATATTTGGAGTGGATATGCAGGTCTGCTATAAACATTTAATATTCCGTTCCTTTTCTCGGTTCAAAATGATCGCATTTGTTCCTCTCGCCCGTCAGCATATCGGGATCGATATCCCCGTACACCTGGCAGGACCGTATTTCCGGCATGCCGGGCGCAAAGGTCAGCACGCCGTAGTGCACGCAGTTATAGCACAGCACGTTTTCCTCGTTGACATAATTCTGCTTTAATTGGATTCCCAACTGAATTCTCTCCTTTATGATTACATGTTCGTTATTTTTCATACCCGTGGTCTTTGGAAAGGTATACAGCTTTTTATAGAAGCCGCCGGCAAGATAAACCGGCACGAGCGGGTTATGCCCCGGAAAGGCCGCTTTCCGCTCCAAAGGAAGGGCAGCTCTCCGGCGCATGCTCCGCATCGTGCCTGAGGCAGTAGCCCTTCGCGCAGTCCGCACAAAAATAAGAAGACATAGGCGGTTCCCCGTTTCCATAGAATAACTTTATTATACCACGAAAAAAGCGGCGGTGAACGCTCCCGCCGCTTAAAATATCCGTAATTACAGCAATTCGCCGTACTTTCGGATAAACATTTTCTTGAGCGCCGTCACGAGCGCCATATATGCGATTACCGTAACGAACAGCAGCAGGAAAAAGCTGCCTGGCATCGCCATCATCCCAAGCTCGCGCCCCACGATCGTGTAGGGAATGACCGTGCCCACGGCAATCCCGATGGATGTGAGCAGCGAAAGCTGCCACGAGGCGCGGCTCCTTATAAACGGTGTATGCGGCGTGCGGATCATGTGGATGACGAGCGTCTGCGTCCACAGCGATTCCACAAACCAACCCGCATGGAACAGCGCGACAAAGCCCTCCTGCGCCGTTTCGCCAAGCGTGTGGTACGCCCCGCCAAACACCATCGGGCACAGCAGGAAATACATTGCGAGGTACGTCGTGATGTCGAACACCGAGCTCGTCGGCCCAATCCATACCATGAATTTGCTGATGGAGGAAGCGTCCCACGCGCGGGGCACGCGAAGGTAATCCTCGTCCACATTGTCCCACGGAACGGCAAGGCACGAAACGTCGTAAATCAGATTCAGCAGGAGAATCTGCACGGGCATCATGGGAAGGAAGGGCAGAAAAGCGCTCGCCGCCAGCACGGAAAACATGTTCCCAAAGTTGGAGCTCGCCGTCATCTTAATATACTTAATGATGTTGGCATACGTTTTGCGTCCTTCGATCACGCCCTGCCCGAGCACCGTCAGATCCTTTTCGAGCAGGATAATGTCTGCGGATTCCTTGGCAACGTCTACCGCCGTATCCACCGAAATGCCCACGTCCGCCTCCTTCATGGCGACCGCGTCGTTGATGCCGTCGCCAAGGAAGCCTACCGCGTGCCCCGAGGCGCGCAGAGCACGCACGATCCGCGCCTTTTGCTGTGGGGAAAGCTTGGCGAACACATGCGTCCGTTCCGCCGCCGCTTCAAGCGCCGCGTCGTCCATTTCTTCCACGTCCGCGCCGAGCAGGACGTGCTTTGCCGGGATGCCCACTTGGCGGCAGATATAGCGTGTGACCGCATCGTTATCTCCTGTCAGCACCTTCACGTCCACGCCGTAATCTCGCAGCATCTCGAGCGCCCGCGCTGTGCTTTCCTTGGGCGGGTCGAGGAAAGCAAGGTAGCCAATCAGCACCATATCCGTTTCATCATCCACAGAGAACGCGCCGCCCGTATCCTCGCTCAGTCTATGCGCGATTCCCAAGACCCGCATGCCATCCGCGTTATATCCGGCGACGGTCTCAAGTATCTCCCGCCGCACCTCTTCGGTAAGCGGGATCACTTCCCCTTTGTATTCCGCATATGCGCTCACCGCGAGCATCTCTTCGATAGCGCCCTTGGTGATGATCTGTGTTTTTCCCTTTTTATCAGCGACAACCACGCTCATGCGGCGGCGGTTGAAATCAAAAGGAACCTCGTCCACCTTGCGGTAATCCTCCGCGAGTTCCGCCATCCCCACATCCTGCGCATGGTTCATGACGGCGACGTCCATCAGGTTCCGCAGGCCTGTCTGGTGATAGCTGTTGAGAAACGCGTGGCGCAGCACGCGCGCATCTTTTTTGCCATGGATATCGAGGGAATATTCGAGCACCACCTTGTCCTGCGTGAGCGTTCCCGTTTTATCCGTGCACAGCACATCCATCGCGCCGAAATTCTGGATCGCACCCAGCTGCTTGACGATGACCTTTTCCTTCGACATTGCCACCGCGCCCCGCGCGAGGTTTGCCGAAACGATCATGGGCAGCATCTCGGGCGTGAGGCCCACGGCCACGGAAATGGCGAAGAGAAACGCCTGCATCCAGTCGCCTTTGGTAAAACCGTTCAGAAACAACACGATGGGCACCATCACCAGCATAAAACGGATGAGCACCCACGAAACGGAGTTCACGCCCTTTTCAAAGCTGGTCTTGGGTTTGCGCGCCGTCACCTGCCGCGCGAGGGAACCAAGCACCGTATCGTCGCCTACGGCGATCACGATGGCCGCCGCCGACCCGCTGACCACGTTGCTGCCCATAAAGGCGAGGTTGTCCCGCCCGAGCACGTCCGGCCCGCCCGAGCGCACCGTGCGTCCAAATTTTTCCACCGGCTCGCTTTCGCCCGTGAGGGAGGATTGGCTCACAAACAGGTCTTTCGCCTGCAGCACCCGCAGGTCGGCGGGAATCATATCGCCCGCCGCGAGGCGCACGATATCCCCAACGACAATTTCGTCAAGCGGAATTTCCTGTTCCATGCCCCCGCGCACCACGGCGGCAGTTGTCTCTACCAGTTCTGAAAGCCTTTCCGCCGCCCGGCCCGAGCGTGTTTCCTGCACAAACTGGAGTGTTCCCGATACCGCAACCATCGCAAGCACGATAATAACGGCAAGCGCATCCTGTTCGCCCGGCTCGGCAAGCACTACGTCCGTCACAAACGAGATGACGGCGAGCACCAGCAGCACGATCGTAAACGGATTTAAAAACGCCTTGACAAGCCGTTTTAAAAGGGAATCGCCTCCGCCGTAGGTGATGCGGTTTTCCCCGAAGCGTCCGCGCATATCCCGTACCGCTTCCTGCGCATATCCCCCGTACGTATTGGAATACCGTTTCAAAACGCTGTCCTGGCTTTTGCCTGAAGCGAGGAGCAGCCTTTCTTTTACTTCCTGCGCCCTGCACGTTTGCAGGGCAACGTTTACTTTTTTGTTCATTGGTCCTTACCTCCTGTTTGAAGTTCCGGACCCGGAGAAACGAGACGCAGTGCGCCGCCCTCCTGGGCCCTGGTCTGGTTTTTGGTCCGCCATGTCCACGTTTCTCACTTCCTTTCGCAATCAAATCATAGAAACAAAAAATCCCGCCGAAGCATGAACGCAACAGCGGGACTGTTCCCACAGAAACACACGAAAAAACGCGCTACCGTTCAAGCTTCAGCATCGCAGGGCAATGAAATTGCATTAGTCTATGCCTTGGTTTCGACATAAACTGCTGACCCTCTCATAGTGTCTCCACTATTTTGCGGCAGCAATCCGTATCCCTGCGGTAACCTCGCCTACCGAAATCGAACTATTCATTTCCGGTTTCCAGTATACCCGCGCGCCGCGCCGTTGTCAACTTTAGTCCCGATAATACCGGAGGATTACGCTTGCAGGCACAGCACGTTTGCGGTAAGATATCCATATATCAATTAACCACAACTTGCGGAGGCGGAACATGAAATTTGCGAATAAAATGAAAGTGTTCGATTTGAATATTTTTTCCAAACTGGAGGAAAAGCGCGCGGAACTCCTCCGGCGGGGCATGGAGGTCATCAACCTTTCGGTGGGTACGCCCGATTTCAGGCCGGATGACCACGTAATCGCGGCGCTGAAAGAAGCGGCGGGCATAGCGGGTAACTTCAAATATTCCCTTGCCGATATCCCCGAACTGATCCAGGCGGTGATCGCGTGGTACGGCCGCCGCTACGGCGTTTCCCTTGAGCCGCGGCAGGTGATGTCCGTCTATGGTACGCAGGAGGGCATGGCGCATGTAGCGCTCCCGATCTGCAATCCCGGCGACCTTGTGATCGCGCCCGACCCGTGCTATCCGGTGTTTATGTTTGGCCCGCGGATGGCGGAGGCGGAAATTTATTATACGCCGCTAAAAAAGGAAAATAATTTTCTGATTGATTTTGACAGCATCCCCGAAGATGTTGCCCGGCGGGCAAAGATGATCGTCGTTTCTTATCCCAATAACCCGGTGACGGCGGTCGCGGATTACGCCTTTTATGAAAAGCTCGTCTCATGGGCAAAAAAGTATGGCGTGATCGTGATACACGACAACGCATATTCCGAGCTTGTGATGGACAGCGAACCGGGGATGTCGTTCCTTGCCGTTCCGGGAGCGATGGATGTGGGAATCGAGTTTAATTCCCTCTCCAAATCCTACAACCTGACCGGGCTGCGGATCTCTTTTGCTATGGGCAATACGGAAATCATCCGCAACTTCCGCTGCCTGCGTTCACAGATCGATTATGGCATTTCTTTCCCGGTGCAAAAGGCGGCTATTGCGGCATTAAACGGGCCCCAGGATATTCTTGAACGCAACCGCAAGGGATACCGCGAGCGCAGGGACGCGCTGTGCGGCGGCCTGCGGAGCATCGGCTGGGACGTTCCCGATTCCCCGGGTACCATGTTCGTATGGGCGCCGCTGCCAAAGGGCTATGAAAAGTCGTGGGAGTTCGCGCTTGAGCTAATGGATAAAACGGGAGTGATCTGCACGCCCGGCGAAAGCTTTGGCCCTGCTGGCGAAGGGTTCGTGCGGCTTGCACTGGTGGCAGATGTGCCCACCATCGAGCGTGCGGTGTGCCTGATCCGTGAAAGCGGAATGATCCGATGAGTTATGGATGGCTCGGCGGTTATTTGCTCCAGAAAGCGGGCGTGACCACAGACTACCAACCCGAATGGCAAGCCACCCGTTATTTCGTAGGCGGAAAAATGTTTGCCATGCAAGGCGGCGACAGGAACAAAAGACCTATTTTTACGATGAAACTCGAGCCTTCGCTGGGGGATTTCCTGCGAAGGCAGTATCCCGGCGCGGTCGTTCCCGGCTATTATATGAATAAGGTGCATTGGAATTCGCTGTACCTTGAAAGCCGCGTCCCCGAAGAAACTGTGCGCGAAATGGCAGATAAAGCGTATGAAGCCGGCCTTTGCGCATTATCGAAAAAAAAACGGAGCGAGATCGAAAACGGGAAGGAATAGAATATGCTGATCGATTTTGAACAACTGGACGAAACGGAGATCAAAAACTTCTATGGCGGCACGCAATCCACTTATGCGCGGATGTTTGCGGACGAAAGCAACCGTATCATGCGCGGACGGCTTGCGCCCGGCGCGTCGATCGGTCCGCACACCCATGAAACGGGCAGTGAAATTATTTTCATCCTTTCGGGAACAGGAAAGGCGTTTTGCGGCGGAGCCACGGAAGCCCTGACGCCCGGTATGTGCCACTATTGCCCGAAGGGACATACGCACAGCCTTACGGCGGACGGCGCCGAGGCGTTGGTCTTTTTTGCAGTCGTCCCGCAGCAATAACAAGCAAAAGAGGCGCTTCCGCGCCTCTTTTTTTGTCTTTTTTCCGCGTGTGAATCCGTTATGCCGGCATCAGGCTGCCGCCGCCCGCGAGGGCGATTGTCTGTGCGCCGAGCCATTCGTTTCCTGCCGCGTCCGCATCGTAATACAGGTTATGCCCTCCGCTCACAATATTTGCGCACGTCTCGTCCGCATTTGTGAGGACCGTCACATAGCTGTCTCCGGTCAGCGTCCATGCGCTGTCCGCATCGAGGGATACCGCCGCCGCCTGCGCGGTGTTCTCCGTGTTGACCGCGCCTGTAAAGGTGCTGCCCTGCGTAAGTGAAAGCGCAAAGGTGCTGATCTCGTCGCACGTCACGTCGCCTTCAAAAACCTGGTTTATACCCGTCAGGGTAAACTGCCCGCCATTTGAGCCGGGCGTGCCCCAGTTATTGGTCTCGTTGCCCGCCACATTCGCAAGGACGCCGCTTGTGAAGACGAGTTCCGTATTTTCAAAGAACGCCTCCGCCTGCGTATTGGTCACATAGATCATCGGGCCGTCCGACGTCGTCGTGAGCCTGCTGTCCGCCGCTTCAAAGCGTGCGGTCCCCTCTGCCGCGTCGCCGGAGGTGCTCTGATAGAGCATGATACCGTTTTCCCCCGCCCCGGTGAGGTCCGTATCCGTCATGGTGATGGAGTTCTTTCCTTCCACCACTGCCGCCTGGCTGCCTGCCGCCGTTCCCGTGAGGCTATTTACCGTGATGTCCCCCGTCGAATAGATGCATGGGCTGCCGTCGCCCGCCGCGAAGACCGTTCCGGTGTTTACCGTGATGGTTCCTTCGCCGCGGTCTGTAGCGATGGGCGCACAATGCGCACCTTGCGTCGTAATATCTACATTTGTGGCGTTGACCGTTCCGCCATAGGTGGCGTCAAGGCCGCGGGAGGAATTCCCGGTCGTATGGATGGTGACGTTATCCGCCGTGACCGTGGAGTCCTCACCCGTTGCAAAGATGGCGTTCGAGCCTTCCGCCGAGGAAGTCAATACCGTATCCGAAATCTCGGCTGTGCTGCCGCCTGCCGCCGCGAATACGGCGTTTACCGCATAAAAATTACTTTCATCCGTACTCGACGTATCGCCCGTTTTATCGAGCGTCCCATTTTCGAGGATCAGGCTGCCGCCGTTTTTTACGAGTACGGTATTTTCGTCTGCAGACGAGGAAGCAATTTCTTCGCCGTCCGAGGTCCCGCTGGTGCCGTCCACCGTAAATACGCCCGCAAGCTCGATACTTCCCGTCTCCGAGCCGCTCAAATCCCCGCCGGGGCCGCCCGCGCCGCCGGCATTTATAATCTCAAGGGTCGTGGGAACAAAGGATTCGCTTTCGCCCGATCCTTCCATCTTAACAACCGTACCTTCCGTAAGGCCGGCGGGCGACGCCTCTGTCTCGCTGCCGCCGTCCTGTTTTGTGATGGTGACCGCAGTAAGGTCGACGGTGATTTCCGTTCCGTCTTCATCCGCGGTAAAGCCGCCCGCCCCGCCGGGGCCGCCTTCGCCCAGATCAGGTGGTGTGCCGCCGTTTCCTGCGTCTTCGGACGGCGCTTCACCGCTTGGCATATCCGGCGCCTCCCCCGACGGCATTTCTCCGCTTTCCAGATCGGGCGGTGTGCCGCCACTCATTCCGCCTGTCACCGTCCCGAGGGCAATCGTCGCTTCATTCCCGCTTACCGCGGTTACCTTCCCATATATCGCGTCATCCTGAACCTGCGCGCCCGTTTCCTCCGCCGGGGCAGCGGACGAAGTCTCCGCCGCCTGCTGCGCACAGGCGGTAAACCCCATCGCCAGAACCGCGCACAGCAGGACCGTTAATATTTTTTTCATACCAGTTGTTGCTCCTTTCTTGGTCTGGTCCCATTATGGAAGCGTAACGTGAAGGCTGTGTGGTGAAAGGATGAAAAATCTGTAAACGCCAAAAAACGCCCGCGGGGAAATTCCCCGTGGGCGTTTTGCGCATAATTTACCATTCTTCCGTATACATATGGATCGGATAGGAGAGGTATTCCAGCGGATCAAGCTGGTCGACCGTCACATATCCTGCCGGTGCGTTCAGGATTGTCGGAATACGGTTCACAACGGTCGCGCAGGTGTGCTCCACTGTCGCTGGTTTGACCACGTGAAACTCCGTATCAGGTTCGCCGACAATCTTCCAGTCGCACATATCGCCGTCGTCCGGCCCGTATACCTTGCCAATACACTGGGTCTCGATCACCGGGCCCTGGTGCGTCTGCGTCGTGACGACCGCGCTCATTCCGATACAGTTGCCCTTCGGGATCGTCTCCCCGGTGGTTTCAGAATACAGGTCTTTACCGTAAAAATACGGTACGCTCTTTTGCGTCTGGGATTTGATCGTCCAGCCCATTTTGGCGCACAGCGCCTCGTTGGAATTCCACACATAACTCGGTTCGAGAACTTCCGGGTGGGCCAGTTGCTTTTCAAATTCTTCCGGTGTGAGTCCTACGCCGTGCGCCTGCGCGAGCGCGAGTCCGTAATCCTCCACGTTATAGCTGACCGCTCCTTCGATGCGGTCTATAGTATGGACGCCGCCCGCAACGCCCGCGATCATGTTCACCCAATAGATATCCTGCATCCCCGAGCCCACAATAGTGCAGCCCGTTTCCTTGGCGAGGACGTCCAGCTTATTCGTAAGGGCGGGCGAGGTCGTCCACGGATAGATCGCTTCTTCACATGTCGTCACTACGTTGATGCCGCGCGCGGCGCATTTTTCGATATGCGGATACATATCGTCCATGAAGCTGAACAGTGTAAGAACCGCAATATCCGCATCACATTCGTCTAGGACAGCATCCGCGTCACTGCGGATCGGAACGCCGAGGCGCACGCCAAGGCCTGCCCATTCCCCTACGTCCATGCCAACGATGTCTGGATTCACATCGACCGCGCCCACGATATCCGCGCCCTTCTCATACAAATACCGAACCGTATACTTTGCCATTTTTCCGCAGCCATATTGTACGGCACGAATTTTTTGCTGATACATATTTTCTCCCTCTTTTCAAAAATTTCCACCGATGTCCGCTTGTGTTGTTTTCCCCCTGGATACTATCAATATACCACCCATAAGACACCTCAAACCTTTTTTTAATCAAAAGCGCCCGGCGGGATCGCCGGGCGCTGCTTTTCACTTTAGCTGGAACTGCGGATCGCTTCAAGCGGACTCATCTTCGTTGCCTTCCATGCAGGATAAATGCCGGACACAATGCCGACGCCTACGGCGATCGCAATCGCGCCGAGGCTGAGCCACCACGGGATGGAAAGCTGTACCCCGTTCTGGAAATACATGCCGAGGAAGCTGATCTCGCTGCCGCCGAAATTTGCGGCCGCGCCGAAGATATAGCTGACCCCGAGGCCGATCAGCCCTCCTATAAGGCCGATCATTGCCGCCTCCACGAGGAACATCAGGTTGATCTTGCGAATGGAAAGGCCGATAACCTTCATTACGCCGATCTCCCGCGCCCGTTCAAGGATGCTCGCGAGCATGGTATTGGCGATACCGATCGCCGATACCAGCAGGGAGATGAGGCCGATGGCGATGAGCTGCGACTGCTGGCGCGCCTGTTCCTCCTGCATCTGGGTGATCCATTCGGTGGGGCTGTAGGCCTGGAATCCCATTTCCTTGACCGCCTTGAGGATGTCTTCCACCGCGTCAACATCCACCGCGTTCACATAGCCCTGCGAATATTGTCCTTCTTTGATTCCTGCCTGGTCCATCAGCTTGCGGTTTTCGCGGATAAGCATATTGGCGGCGGGAATACTCATATAGATATTATAGCTCTCCTGACTGTCCGACTGCTTAAGAATGCCCGTAATTTTTCCGCGGTATTCCTTGGGCGCCGGCTGGTCAGGGGTGGATGGGTCTGGATTTTCGATCAGGTATCCGCTGCCCGGGTAATACTTCACGTTCGTCCCTACCCAGTCTACATCCGGCCCGGCCGGTTCCTGGTATTCGCCGTCGTCGGCCACGGCGACCGCGTAGCCGCCAGCCATCATCACGCCGCCCATCATGCCTCCGGAGGCATTCGGGTCCTGGAAATACTGCCGGGCGTTCGCGCCCACGATAAGCTCCACGTTAGGGCTGTCCGAGAAGACATTTCCCTCCATGAATTTAAAATCCATAGTTTGCGGGTCAACCGCATAAATATAGGTATCCGCCTTATATTTTCCCATCACAATATACGAGGGGATGCTCATCAGGCCGCTCGCGTTTTTCACCCCCGGAATGGCCCGTATCTGGTTCAGCTTGGCATCCGTAAGCTTGGCGTTTTCCCCCGAGCCCATGGGGGATATCTCGATCCGCGTAAGGTCCGTACTCTGCATGATGCTCTGGTTGAACTGCTCAAGGTTCCCGAGACCGAGCGCCACCATGATAACAATGCACGCCGTTCCGATAATCACGCCGAGGACGGTCAGTATGGTCCGCATCTTGCGCCGCCACAGATTGGATGCCGCAAGAAGAACAATATCAATAAATGTCATCGTCTTCGAGGTCCTCCGAAAGCTCCTGCGCGCGTTTTTTTCTTTTCCTTTTTACCACAATTACAATGGCCACGGCTGCCGCAGCGCCTGCGGTGATCCCCCAGCCCCACCACGGGAAACCTGCTGGCTCCTCCGGCGGGAGCTCTTCGCCGGGATCCATGCCGCCATAATCCGGCATAGGCGTGAGGACTGTTTCAACCGGCACCTTCATCTCGTATTCTTCGCCGTACTCGTCTTCATAAGTGACGACAAAATTTCCTTCCACCGGACCGGGCTGGACGGCATCTTCCGCGCCTGCGCCGCCTACAGCCTGCACCGTGCCGCTTTCCCCCGATACAACAATCGAGTCCGGTCCATCCGCACCGCCGGTTATTGCGCCGTCCGCCGCGGGAGCCACTTCGGCATTCCCGGTTTCCGCGCCGCTCATGCCGCCCATCCCCGCATTCGGGTCCTGGGCAACGGACGCATAGATATCCGCCGTCTTCGCCGTGCCGGATTCCATATTTCCAAGAAAAGCGCTCGATTCCGGCGTAAGACCGGGAACGTCAAGCACGACCGTTACATTATAAAGGGTGTTTTTTCCCTTGTTGTATAAATTGAGGCTCGCGGAGGTGGTATCGCCCATATAGACTTCCGATGGGAATTTCGGCGGATCATATTCAAGACGGATCTTCTGGTGCACCTCCACGCTGATCTCATCCGCCGCCGTAAGCTGCGCCGCCTGGCTGTCTTCGTAGGCGATGGCGATATCGATCTTCTGCGGCCCCGCTTTGGCGTCGGCGCGCGCTTCCATCGTGAAGCTGAAATCCGCCGTTTTCTTCGGGCCGATCTTTTCAATATACGCCGTATTGGTATTGTCGCCGGGCATCAGATCGGTCGTCTGGCTTTTGAAGGTGACTGTGATGTTTTTGACGCTCGTCGATTTGCTCGTGTTGGTAAGCGTCACCTTTACGGTAAACTTTTCACCCGCGTTGACCGGATCGGGACTGATCTCGTAATTGCTGATGATGACCTTGGGCTGAGAACTCACTCCGCTCCCCCCGCCACCGCCGCCCGCGCCGGGATCGATCCCCGGGTCTGTTCCCGGGTCTGTTCCCGGGTCTTCCGTCGGCTGACCGGACGGCTCCCCACTTGGTTCGGCCGTCGGCTCAGAGGGGTCTTGCCCGTCCGTTACCTTGACGAATACCGTAAACTCCTGCGTTTTAACAGTGCCGTCCATAAGCGGGTATTTCGCGGTGACGACAACCGGATAGTTCCCATTCACCCTGTTTTCCGCAAGCGGCAGGCTGAGGTCCACCAAATAAGACTCCTTTGTTTTCCCGTCGGCCAGCTTATTTTCCTTAAGGGATACGGCCGTATCGTAATTATTGAATATAAAGGGAGCGGTCTTGGGATCGCCGAGGCCAACCGAAATATTGACCTGTTCCCCATTTTTCACCTGTTCTGTTCCCGGGCCGGGGACCAGCGGAAGGAGAATGCGCGCCGTTCCCCCGGATACGGCGGGGCTATATCCCTCCTGATAGGAGGCGTTCATGCCCCCGTATTGACTTTTGCCGTCGATCCGGAGCGCCGTTCCGCGCATATCCGCAGCAAATGCGGTTGGCAGCGCAAACGAAAACGCGAGTATAACGATGAGTGCGATAATTGTGATCCGTTTCTTCATTTTTCCTCTCCCTGTATTCCTAATTCCGCCTGTATGATCTCTTCGGTACTTATTTCGGCAGGTCCGTGCGTTTCGCGTTTCGCCACTTTCCCGTCTATGATATGAATAACCTGGTCGGCATATTCCGCCTTGGCTGGATCGTGCGTCACGAACAGGAGGGTCGCGCCGCGTTTTTTTGCCTGTCCGCACATAATGTCCATAATCTGTTCCGCGGTCACCGAATCGAGGTTGCCCGTCGGTTCGTCCGCAAAGATAATCTCCGGCTTTGCGATAATGGCGCGCGCGATCGATACGCGTTGCTGCTGGCCGCCTGACAGCTGGTTTGGAAGATTTTTAAGCTGCTGCCTGAGGCCCATTTCCACAAGCAGTTTTTTTGCCGCTTCCATGCGCCTGGCGCGCGGCACGCCCCGGAACATCAAGGGCAGCGCCACGTTTTCCACCGCCGTCATGGTGGGCATCAGGTTGAACGATTGGAAGACGAAGCCGATATGCTTCAAACGGAAATCCACCAATTCGCTTTCATTCATTTTATAAGTCGGTTTTTTCTTGATAAAAATCCTGCCCGCGGTCGGATGTTCAAGCCCTGCAAGCAGGGAAAGCAGCGTCGATTTTCCGCTGCCCGAGGTGCCGAGAATCGCGCACACCTCTCCGGGCATCACATCAATGTCCACACCGTCCAGTGCATGTATTTTTGCACTGCCCATGCGGTATATTTTTTTCAGATTCCTGGCTGCAATGATCGGTTCCAAAGACTTCCTCCAAAAATGGCGTCTTTCGGGCATAAAAAAGCCCTGCACGAAGTGAAGGGGAAACGGCAAAGATCCCACCCCTAACCTACGTCTTTCATTATAGCATAAAGAATCTTTCCGTTGGGCGGCACTTTATGAATAAATTCTTACAAATAATATGGTTTTTTAAAAATTATTATCGGGACGGCGGAAGGCCGCGAACCGTCCTCCGCAGAATATAGAGAAGGGAAACGCGGATGCGTTTCCCTTCTCTAATTTTATAGTCCTGCGGTTTCCGTTCTAAGTATACGGCAGGCTCGGTTCTCAAGCGAACGGCGCTGTTTCAGCCCTCGATGATCTTGACGAACGATTGGTACTGCGCAGCCCATTCCGCCGTATCCCGGGGGGTATACGTCTTCGGCGCACAGGACGCGGCCACCACGCGGCGCGCCTCTTTGATGTCCTTGATTTCACCCGCGGCAATGAGCTGTACTACGATGTTACCAAGCCCGGTTGCCTCGTCCGGTCCGGCAATTACGGTCATGCCTGTCGCATTGGCCGTCATCTGGCACAGAAGCGCGCTCTTTGTGCCGCCCCCAAGGATATGCACCGTACCGTATTTTTTGCCCGTGCATTCCGCGAGGCGTTTGATGCTGTAATGAAACTTCATGGCCAGGCTTTCGTCGATGCAGCGGATGATTTCGCCTTCCGTCTGCGGAACAGGCTGCCCCGTCTTTTCGCAGTAGGCGCGGATACGCCTGGGCAGGTTTCCAGGCTTTCCAAATTCCGGGCTGTCCACATCGATCAGGCTACGGAACGGCGTGCATTCTTTCGCCATCTGCTCCAGCTCTCCAAAGCCGAACTCCTTGCCCTCGCGGATCCACTGGCGGCGGGACTCCTGGATCGGCCACGTACCCATTATATTTTTCAGGAAACGGTAAGTGCCTTCCACCCCGCCCTCGTTCGCGAAGTTGTATCCCGCTGCCTTTTCGTTGATGCAGGGTTCGTGCAGCTCGGTGCCAAGCAGGCTCCATGTACCGCAGCTGATGAAAATAAAATCATCTTCCTGCGTGGGGGTCGCCGCGACCGCCGCCGCAGTGTCGTGGCCGGCAGTACACATCACTTTGGCTTTGGGGGCGCCAAGTTCTTCGCAGATGTCGTCGCGCAGCAGGCCGCACTCGGTTCCCGGCTGGACGATATCACATAATTTTTCGCGCAGAATGCCCGAAAGCTCCAGCACCTTTTCACTCCAGTCCCTGCTTTTCGCATCCAGCATTTCAGATGTGGACGCAATGGTGTATTCCGTATGCATTTCCCCCGTAAGGAAATAGTTGTAAAGATCCGGCGTAAAGAGTATTTTTTTCGTCGCCGCCAGAAGCTCGGGCTTCTGCTCCTTCAGGTAAAGCAGTTGGTAAAGCGTGTTGATGGCTAGATGCTGCAGGCCCGCCGTCTGATACAGCTCGTCCGGATCAATCCGCTTCATGAATTCCTCAAACGGCTGTTCCGACCGCCCGTCGCGGTAATGAACAGGGTTCTGGACAAGCTGGCCGTCTTCCCCGATCAAGCCAAAATCGACGCCCCATGTGTCGATGCCGATCATATCGAAGCCTCCCGCAAGCGCCGCCTTGCTGATGCCCTGCTTGATATTGTAAAACAGGCGCAGCGCATCCCAGAAAAGCGTCCCGTTCAGCGAAACCGGATCATTGGTGAAGCGGTGGAGTTCTTCCATTGTAATTTTTCCATCCGCATACTGGGCGATCATTGCACGGCCGCTGGAAGCGCCGAAATCGAATGCTAAAATTCTGCTCATGCTCTTTCCCCTTTACTATTTCTATTATATTAACTATACTGAAAATAAGAATCGGAATCAATGAAGAAAACAACAAATTTTTGTAAATTTTCAACACTCTTTGTTTGGATATGCGGTTTTTTTGTTTTTCCCGGAATTGATGTCACGTTTCGTTTGTGAGATAATAAAAATATAATCATCACCCAGCCTGAGAGGACGGAGGAAAGATCATGGACTATGTAAAGCTCGGCAGAACGGATCTGAAGATAAGCCGGATGGTAATGGGCGGAGACGTGCGCACACCCCGCGAGGAATTTGCCGCCGCGCTGCAGCTTGCGGTGGATCATGGCGTGAACCTCATCGATACCGCGCCCGCCTACGGGAACAGCGAGGAGGTCCTTGGCACGATTCTCCCGGAGATCAGGGGCGAGTTGTTTGTATCTACTAAATTCAGCAACGACCCGCAGCCTTTTTTGCCGCAGGACCGGGACTGCCTGATGCGTGCCGTGGAAAACAGCCTCTCCCGCTTGAAACGCGATAAGATCGATATCTGGATGGTGCATGAGCCCGACCGTCCGTATCAATACGACTGGTGGGAACGCCCGCAGGACCTTAATCATCCTGAAGCGTATTATGGGCCGGTCATGGATGTGCTGTCCGACCTGAAAAGCCAAGGCGTTATCAAATATACGGGCATCGGCGGGACGACGGCATATGAGATCGTGCCGATCATCGAAAGCGGCTTTTTCGATGTGATACTGACTGCCTTCAACTACAGCCTTTTGTGGCAGGAGGCGGCCATCGAGGTAATCCCCGCGGCGAAAAAGCAGAATATGGGGATTTTGCTTGGCTCCGCGCTCCAGCAGGGCGCGCTCGCGAAGCGCTACGACGAACAGGTAAGGGCAAAGCCGGCATGGCTTTCAAAGCCCCGCCAGCAGCAATACCTGAAATTATACGAGCTGTGCGACGATTTGAAGATCGATATCGCAGACCTTGCGATGCGGTTTGCATTTTCAAATCCGGATATCCACGCCGTCGTAACGGGCGCGGGCAAGGTGAAGAATGTGCAGCGGAACCTTGAGTCGTACCACAGGGGCCCGCTGCCGCAGGATGTGCTCAGGCGTATCGGTGAAATTTACCGGATGGTACCCTTCCGCCCATTCGAGGAATCGTTTTTCATGCCCTTTACGCGCCCCTATAAAGGGCCGCGGGCGGTGCACTGAACGGCTTCGGCTTTCCGCACATCCGCCAAATAATTTTTGTATTAAAAAAGGACAGGCAACCGCCCGTCCTTTTTTGATCCCGGTTTATTTCTTCTTCAGCTCGTCGTCCGTAATCTGCAGGCTCCTGCGTACGATCTTCTTGGAAAGGAACTTGTCCGCGCGTTTTTCCACAATGCGTTCAAAGCCCCGCATCATGAACGGCGCGACCGCCGTGAAAACACACACTACAACGGCCTGCGGAAGGCTGATTGGCGCCACATCGAAAAAGCCCCTGAGGAAAATGATGCACAGGATGAACAGGCCAATGGCGCTGCCGAGGATCACCTTGCGCGCCGTGGTAAACGGCATGCTGACCTTAGCTACCACCCACATACCGACCGCAACCGCCATGAGCATGCACATCGTGGAGACCGCCGCCGGGGTGTATTGGAAGATTCCCGCAAGCACGTTGACCGCAAGGATTCCGATAATAACGGAAAGCCCTCCGGGCAATGATTTTTTTAAAATATTAATCAGGAAATGCTCCTTGATCGGCGCAAAATTCGGCTCCAAAGCAAGGAAAAACGCCGGGAAGCCAATGGTCACAAAACTGATTAGCGTCATCTGCAGGGGCGTAAACGGATAACTGCTGTCGAGCAGGATTACCGTCGCGAACGCAAGGAGCACCGCATACACCGTTTTGGTAATAAACAGAGTGGCCACGCGTTCTATGTTGTTGATTACCTTGCGCCCTTCATTTACAATATCGGGCATCGTCGCAAAATTAGAATCGAGCAGCACAAGGTTGGCGATATTTTTAGCCGCGTCGCTGCCCGACGCCATAGCAATGCTGCAATCGGATTCCTTCAGGGCCAGCACGTCGTTTACGCCGTCGCCCGCCATGGCGACCGTATGACCCTTGCGTTTCAGCGCGGCAATCAATTCCTTTTTCTGGGAAGGCGTTACCCGCCCAAACACGCTGTACTTTTCGGCAGCCGCCTCAATATCCTCCTTCGTTTTGAGCAGGGTGGCATCCACCGCTTCATAATTTTTTACGCCCGCGCGTTTGGCGATCGCGCCGGCCGTGACCGGACTGTCCCCGGATATGATCTTAAGCTCTACCTGCTGCTTCTCAAAAAATTCAAGCGTCTTTTTCGCATCCGCCCGAATCCGGTCGGAAATGAGCAGGAACGCGATGGGGCGCATTCCCCCGGGGACCTTGTTATCCAGCACGTCGGTGGCGTCGCTGTGCGCAAGCACCAGCACCCGGCTTCCTTGTTTCGCGTATTTTTCCGCGTCGAGGCCCGCATACCCGTTGGGAAAAATAAACTCGAAGGCCCCGAGGAAATAGGTCCCTTCCCCTTCAAAGCTTACGCCGCTGTATTTACGCGCCGAAGAAAATGGCACGATGGTTTTTACTTCATGGTCAAAGCTCTTGCCGAATTTTTCCACTACGGCATGGAAAGTCGCGTTATCGTCCTGAAGCGCTCCGGCCATATTGGAGAGGATCCTGTCCAAGTCTTTTGCAGCGCCTACGGGAATGACTTCCTCCACATGCATCTTTCCCTCGGTGATCGTTCCCGTCTTGTCAAGGCACAGGATATCTACACGCGCGAGCGTCTCGATGCAGTAGAGGTCCTGCACAAGCGTCTGCTTTGTCGCGAGGATCACGGCGCTGGTTGCAAGGGAAATACTGGTGAGCAGGATAAGGCCTTCAGGGATCATGCCAATAAGGGCCCCCACCGTTTTGACCGTATTATCCGGTATGGGCAGGCCCACCACAAGCCCCTGTTTCAGAAACAGCAGAATACCCACCGGCACGATGATGATGCTGATAATTTTAAGGATGCGGTTGAGGGAATTGCGCAGCTCGGACGTACGCTTTTTAGATGCCTTCGCATCATAGGAAATTTTATTTGCATAGTTTTCAATTCCCACGCGCTCCACACGCGCGTAAGCGTTGCCCGATACGATAAAGCTGCCCGAATAAAGAAAGTCGCCCGGGCCCTTGGCCACAACGTCGGATTCGCCCGTAATCAGGGACTCGTTGACCTCCACCGATCCTTCAAGCATCACCCCGTCCGCACATACCTGGTTGCCGGGCCGAAGCTGCATCACATCGTCAAGGACGATATCCGCAACGCCGATCTCCTTTTCGGCTCCGTTCCGTACCACCGTGACCTTGGCCGCCACGATCACCGAGAGCTTATCGAGCGTTTTCTTGGTTACGATCTCCTGTGCAATCCCAATGACAAGGTTCCCCACGACAACGAGCAGGAAAACAAGTTCCTTGATGTAGCCCGTCATCACGATAAGG
Source organism: Christensenella minuta (assembly GCF_003628755.1). NCBI lineage: Bacteria > Bacillati > Bacillota > Clostridia > Christensenellales > Christensenellaceae > Christensenella > Christensenella minuta. Next base: position 2,012,618 of record NZ_CP029256.1, read on the forward strand.
ACCGTGAACACCATATTCAGTATATTAAAAAAGGTTACAAGGTTATCCTTAAAAATCTGCCGGTACGATTTTGTCGTATTCGTATTATACGCATTTGTGAGACCCGCATCAATACGGCTTTTGACCTGTCCGTCCGTAAGCCCCGTGCGGCAGTCCGAATCATAGCGCTGTTGCCCGTCGTCCATGTCGTTCCTTCCCCGTCATTACATAGTGACTTTATTATATCATATTTACCCTATGCTCCAATGATTATCCGCCAAAATTTATAAATTCCTAACAAAAACGACGGATTTCTTCATCCGCCGTTTCAAAAGTCTTAAGAATTCCCTTATTTCGTGAGGAACCGGTATTCCGTTACGTCGTGGTAGGTCTTTCCCTTCTGCAGGATGCAGGAAGGAAATTCATCGTGGTGCACGCTGTCCGGGAAAAGCTGCGTCTCAAAGCAATAGGCCGTACGCGGGCCGTATTGCACTCCGTTCTTCCCCTTCATCTCCGGCACGAAGTTCGCCGTATAGAGCTGCATGCCCGGTTTGTCCGTATAGACCTCCATCACGCGGCCGCTCTGCGGGTCTTCAACCCGCGCCGCACGCCGGAAGCCCGCGCCCCACAAAACAAAGTTGTGGTCGTATCCCCCGCACAGCTTCATCTGCGGGAATGGATCTTCGATCCGCTCGCCGATCAGGTGCGGATGCGTGAAATCGAGCGGAGTGCCCGCAACCTCGGCAATCTCTCCCGTGGGGATCAGGTTGCCGTCCACCGGCGTATATTCCCCGGCGTCGATGGTCAGCACATGGTCGCTGATCTCGCCCTCCCCCCGCAGGTTGAAATAAGAATGATTTGTGAGGGACAATATGGTGTCCTCATCCGATTCTGCAAAATATTCGAGGCGCACTGCATTATCGTCCGTAAGGGTCATTTCAATGCGCACATCCACCGCGCCCGGGAAGCCGCCTTCCCCGTCCGGACTGTGATAGGAAAGGGTCAGCATATTGCCGTCTGCCGTACCGTCCCACACCTTGCGGTTAAAGCTGTTGTCTCCTCCATGAAGAAGATTTACCCCGTTTTCGTTGCACGGGATGGCGTAATCCTTTCCGCCCACCGTGAACCGGCCGTTTGCGATCCGGTTGGCATACCGCCCGACTGTTGCGCCAAAAAAGGGATGGCCGCCAAAATACTCCTCCGGCGTTTCAAAGCCGAGCACTACATCCGCCCTATTGCCGTCTGCGTCCGGCATTTCGACCGACATAATCGTCCCGCCATAATTCGTGACCTTCATGCATCCGCCGGCTTCACTCGAAAATGTATAAACAAAAATATCCTTACCGTCTTTACTGCCAGTTTTTTGAGTTTCAATCATGATCTTTACCGCCCTTTTGATTTGCTATTATTATTCTACATCAAAAGCGGCTTTTTTCCTATCCGTTATCAATCAATTTTTTGTGAAATTTTCTTTTGCAATATGAAGGAGGTGTGCTATAATAGTTAGCAGTGGAGGCATAGCTCAGTTGGTCAGAGTACCTGCTTCACATGTAGGGGGTCGCTGGTTCGAGCCCAGCTGTCTCCACCAAACACCAAATAGACCCGCTATTTAAGCGGGTTTTCTTTTTTCCATACACGTTTTTTACACGTTTTATGCGATGTCGGTGTTCCATCCTCCATATATTTGGGTTTTTCACACCTTCGCAAAAAAAGGGCCGCCCACGCATCAGCGCAAGCGGCCCCACATCCTCAACCTTTCGGCTCTGTATACCCCTGCGCTTGCTCGCTGTCCTTAATCCCTTTTGTGGTCGGGTCGGTCAGCACGCCAATAAACGACAACGCCGCCATCGCCACCGTGCCAATCAGGAACGGGTTTGTGAAGAACTGCTGCAGCACGTTCCCGATGCTCTCCCACGTCGTCATGTCCGCGTACGACAGCCCGTAATACGCAAGCACAGGCGATGCGATCACGCCTAACAGCCCTACCCAAAACAGCGGGCTTTTTGCCCGTACCTTCCAATTAATTTTACTCATAGCTTTCTCCTTTCTTATTCCCCCGGCGCGGGCTCCCACAAGATCGCCCACGTCAGTTCGCCGCACTTACCGTCCGGCTTGTTGCCGTTGTAGCGGCATCCCACGTCCCTTCCTTCGTTGATCCTCGCCTGCTGGAACGCAATCACGGCATCTCTGGTCTTATCACCAAACTCCCCATCTATTTTTCCCGGATCGGCAAGATGTGCCTTGAGCCGCTCTTGCAACTGCCGCACATCGTCGCCCGTCATCATCGGGCTGGTGCGTTTTAATACCCGCGTAAGCTCCGGCACATTCGCGGACGGGCTGGGCGGCGTTGCCGTGTTCGGCACAACGCCTCCGGCAATGGAAAGAATCGCGGCCGTGATCCCCTGAACGATCTCATTAAACTTGCTGTCAAACAACGCGTTGTCCCCAGCATTATCTATGAATCCGCACTCGATGGTCGTTGCAGGCATGGTCGTATGGGAGAGCACATAGGTGTTCCTGTCCTGCACCTTAACGCCCCGGTCACGGAACCCAACACCCACAAGCGCGCTTTGGACCGCCTGCGCCATTTCCCGCGACGTTGCGCTTGCACCAGTTACGATCAGGCACTCCGCGCCCGCACCGCCTCCTGCGTTGCGGTGAAAAGCAATGAACAGGTCCGCACCCCACAGGTTCGCGTTCTTCGCAATGTCTTTCACATTGATAAGGTAGTCCGCATTCCGCTCCAGTTCTACAGTGTGTCCCGCCGCTTTCAGCTTGTCCGCCACTGCGGACGCATAACGCAGCGCGTCGTCCTTTTCCTGCCGTCCTCCGACGCCTACGGCCCCGCTGTCGCTCCCGCCGTGACCCGGGTTGATATAAATTTTACTCATTGTTCTTTCTCCTCCTTTAAATTCGAGGCGCTTCCGCGCCTTATTTCACCTACAGCTTTTTCACATCTTCAACCAATCCAAAATAAAAACGGCTCTCGCCGCCTAGTGGTCTTTTTGTATATGATCGATTCTTTTGTGCGCTTGCTTTGCGCTTTCTTCTACCGCCGTAATTCTGTGTTCGTGGTCGTCCACCTTGCAATCGAGCTTTTCGACGTCGCTTTTTATGCCAAGTATCGTGTCGAGCTTTGCGTCTACACCGCCCCGCCACTTGCTGTCATTCGCTATTTTTTTGTCCCGTCCGGTCAGCCACCCCGCAAGGCCGACAAAGCACCCGACTGCGGCAATCAGGATTGTGATTTCTATTTGCATCATGCCTTATCCCCCAATCCGTCAATTTCTTCCTGCGTGAGGATTCCTTTGGAAACGAGCAGCGCCGAAAGCGCGTCAAATTTTGCAGCTTTCGCTTTAATCCCATTTATCTCCATTTCATGTATCTGCCACCCGGCCACAGTACGCGAAATCAATTCGTTGCTGTCAAATCCTTCTACTTGCTCATTTCCATCATCATCCGTGCCATACGTTGCCATGCGCCGGTCTATCTCTGCAAGCTGTTCTGCAATAAATCCCGTGTGTACCTTATCTGGATCGTCGCATTCACACAATGATGTAAAGTTGACCACAAGGATTTTTAATAATACTTTTCTGATCTCTTCCAGGTCTGCGGCGTTGATATTCGTCTTCCACCGCTGTGATGATGTAGAGCGGTAAAAATGATGGCCGCTTGCGCTGTCGGAAATATGAGTGTTCGCCGCCGCCGTCGTTGTACGGTTATATGTACCCTGCGATTTCAGCGCACCCGTCGCGTTTATCGTTGGTGCGACAACCTCTCCCGCTGCCGATATATACAGCGGCGTCGCCACAACACTTGTCCCATCGGCATTATATACGTGAAAATATAGATTATTTCCGCTGTCATAGTGAATCCTGAACCGCCTTGACCCGCCCGTAAACCACATAGAACCGTCCGCTACATCTATCCTGAAATTAGGCGCTATGATGTTTCCACTTGCGTCAAGACTTCCATCTAATACTTGTGCTCCGCTATTTTTCAATACATCCGCGGCAAGCGCATACAACACTGCGGCTTTTCCGCCCAGCTTCTCCGCGTCGATCTCCGCAGCGCCGATCTGCCGCGTGATGCCTGTGATGTTGCCGCTCACGATCTGCAACACCGCGATCTCGCCCTCATAGACGCTCCCCGTGCCGTTGATATCCTCCTGTACCAGGGCCGGGAATGTCGGCGTTGCGGAAAAGTCCGTTACCCACCCAACCTGGCCCGGCCCCGTCTCACTCGCTTCCTGCGTTAGGTCAATCCTGCATATGAGGCGCACATATCCGTCTGTAAGCGTTGGCGTGACAGGGATTGTGTCCGCCCCGTTGTTTTCGATCACAGCGCCTTTCAGGATAAAGTGCCCGCCTCCTACAGTGATCGAATTCGATGTAGATGTGACCTCACACCCGCTTCCGATGATCCCATCTCCCATGATCTCCGCAAGAATGCTTCTCCAGTTTTTCGCCGTATTGTTCCGCCTGTCAAAGATCAATCCGTTTAATGCCATACTATTTCCCTCCAAGCCTCATGTTTATTTTTTCATCCAGCATAATCCGCAGTTCTCCACTTTTGTATACCGTTTTGGTTCGTTCGCTGCTTTTACGGATTGCGGAGATGTAACTGTTAAGCACCCGACCTTCCTTCGTTCGGATGGTCAGGTTATCATAAAATTCGTAATCCTTTCCGCATGCAAATTCAATCAAATGCGAATCGCTGTTTTCCGTAAACTTGTTTTTGACTTCCTGCGCCGCGTTTGCCGCCTCGCTCACGCTTAAGACTTCCCACGTACCGTCCACCCGGTTTTCATCAGTATAGGTGTTCGTGATCGTCCCATCCTTGAGCAAATACCAGTCCCGCCGCGCTCCGGTGTCTTCCGCAACCGTCGTGATCTTCCCGATGGCCTCATGCGCAAAAGATTCCTCCAGAATCTCGTAGTCCGACAAATCCAGGAATACCTTGTGCGTCTGCCTGTCCCGGTAATAGATACGCATCACCAGCTTGCCGTTCACCACTGAATAAGATGTGTGGATGTTGTACAGCCGCCGCACCTTGGATAGGTACGACTTTACATTCCACACCCCGTCTTCTACGTCAGGAAGGGCGCTTCCAGCCGTAGACGTAGAGGCGGCCACCGTTAGGTACGGCGTGGCATACACTGCGTCCGGCTGATTCACATAATACTTGTCGATCAGCGACTTGATATATCCCTCGATACTCCCGCTGACCGTTCCGGGCGCGTCCGGGATATCCCGTGAAAAGAGCGTGTCAATATCACTGCACGTGACGCTTAGCGTCTCCCGGTCTTTATCCACCTCCTTCACGACCCCGAAAAATTTCCCGGCAAAGAAAAAGTCCCCCGCTTTTGCGGAAGACCCTGTTCCCTTGACCGTAAATTCCGATACCTCATCGTAAATGGACTGCACCGTCATGTCATAGCTAAGCGCCGTGGCATGATGCTTGAGCTTAAAGGTGTGCCTGTCCCGTATATATGCGATCATCTTCTTACCCCTTGAAATATTCGTGGACGTGTAATGTGTGTATGATTGGCTCCACGTCAAATGTAACCGTTTCCCCGGAATAGGTTGTATTTCCCGCCTGTACGGAAAGGGTTCCTTTCACGCCGTCCGTCTCCACAGTGTTTGTCCCCTGTTTGGTCTCAAATATCCCGGGGGCTTCTATCGACGTTCTCGTCGGCTCCGCAAGCCCGTATTGCACCTTAACGGGCGTTCCCGCCGCCTTCTGCGCGGCAAGCCACGCCTTGATAAGCGCTGCTTTCTCCGCGTCCGAAAAGGATTCGTCCCACTCATCCAGTGCCGCCTTCGCGATAGACAGATAGACCGCACTGGAGGAATTCGCCCCGCGCATAAAATTAGACTGCGGGTTCGTAACGCCCATCTCTTTTATCTGAAAATGGCTCGACATCAGATTCATCATTCCGGCCTTTTTTTCCGGGATAACAATATATGCCGCGATATAGTCCGTTGAGGAAGCTCCCGCGACTGCCCAATTCTCTGTGCCGTTAAATTCCACGAACTCTACGTTCCGCACGGTCCCGCCCGCGTCCGCGTCCACATGATCCTGCGCGGTAATATTCCCGTCCGCATCCCGCAGGGCGCGTAACGGTTGGTCTATTGGGATGCTCACTGCCTTAGAACCGTTGACCGTAATGTCTATTGCGCCGCCGTCTCCCACGCTCTCGATCTCACTCGGATGCTCTGGGGATGGCATATTTTCCCCGGCTTCCTGCACAGAGTTCCCACCGATCCGCGTAACCTTGCCATAGGCCGGAGCCGTGTCTGCCGCCAGTGTCGCCCGCACTTCTTTTCCGACTGGAAGCGTAAAGAAATTAGCCACATTCTCGTTGAGAGATTCCACAAGGTCAGTGCGTGTGTTCCCGCTCACTTTCCACACCCCGTCTGCGTTTGGCCGGGAGGAATAATATATGCGGTCCCCCGCCTCCACCGACACGCCGGACAGGTCAAGCGCCCCAATCAGCTCCCCCGTTGCGTTGTCCTCTGCCTTGAAGTAGATATTTGAACACGGCCCATTGACCGTCAGCTCCATCGCGGCTGGAAAATGCCCCTGCGGGGTAAATACCTGCGCGTCGCCCGCTCCGCTGTCCGAGAACTTAAACGGGAATTTGAACGTGAACCGCATTGGGTTTACCGTGGAATCCGTTTGGAACAGAAACGTAAGCGGGTTCTTTTTGTGATACGGGCTGGTGCCATGAAAAACGACCGGACATTCCAGCGTACCGTACAATGTTTTTTCCGTGCGCTCCAGCCCGTCCAGGCTCACATCCATGTACAGTTCCCGCCCCGGGTAGGGAACATATTTTAGCTGCATGTCTTGCGCTCCCTGTACCCAATCCACAAACTCGTGATAGGTTTGGTACGGCTCTTGTGTTTTGGACCAGAACACAAGCGTGCCGCCTATTTCCGGCTGCTCAAAATCTTTTGAGGATTCAATGAAAAATCCGTATTCCACCTGCGCATATTCCCGGTTTTCCGCAAATCCGAGGCCGGAGGGTTCCCACATAAACTCAATATCTGATTGCAGGGACCGCTCCCGGCCTGTTCCGTCTACAAGATAGAGTTTTCTCAATTCATTAGCCTCCCTACTTTTTTCCGTACCGTATAGACCATTTGGTCCGTCATGCGCCTAATTTCCGCATCTGTCATTTTGCCTTTTACTGTGACTGGCATAGAGATATTTACCTGCATATCTCCCGTTCCGGAATTTCCTAAATTCATGTTAGGCAACGGTTGAGTGACAATCGGATCAACACCTATAAAGGCGTTATTTACCGCTTTGCTGATGAAGGATTCCAGATCATCCGCTGCACCGACGAACTCCGGGCGTTTTTCCGCTATCTGGATAAGTTGTGGCCTGTTGAAATATCCGCCAACATCGTAGGCCCGTATCTTTGCGCCACTCGCTGTTGTTGCCGCCTCAATGGTGACAGACAAGCGGCTTTTTAGGCTATCCATGATTCGATCAGCTTCGCTATAGAGATTCCCGGACACGGTGCGCATTCCGCGTGCCATATCATTGATGATCCCCATGCCCAAATAATAAAAGTTCCCGCCGTCGATGATGCCGCGCATGGATTGGATCGTGTCATCCATTTGATTGACCGTTTCGGCTTGCAGCGCGGTATTATCTGCTACACCTTTGCCGGATGCTGTCTGTGTGTCGGAGCCAAAGGCGTATGAGGCCGCTTCGGCGGGAGACTTTCCGGCGTTTAGCGCCGCAAGATAAGCGTTTACAAACCGTTCCGCAACCTCGCTTCCGCCGCCCTCCATTTCATCTGCAAGCTGCGAGATTAATTTCGCTTGATCCGTCCCAGCTTCTTCCAGATAGGTATATAGGGACTCCGGTATTTTTCCATACAGAGAATCGAGATTCGCAACCATATTCTGCGTAACTTGTGTGTTGTATTCGAGGTTTTCCGCAGCTTTCTTCAGCGATACTTGGTTTGACAGGTCGATCTTGTCGTTCATGTTTGTCGCCGCATCTACACGTTTCTGGTAAAGCTCCGCTTCGCGCCTCACTTCTTCTTCAAGTACCTCCGCGCGTTCCGCGTTATTGGCCTTCCAAAGCTCGAGGTTTGCCGCGTCTTCTTTGTTGAGCTTCTCTCCGTTTTCTTGGCGCTGCATAAACAGACGAGCCTCGTCTTCTGTTATCTGTTTGGTTGCTGCCGACAGTGTCTCAATAGCTTCTGTCTCCCCCTGTGTTGATATGATTAAGGAATCGATATCTATTCCAAGGTCTTGGGCGGCAGCTTTAAATGTTTCCATTTCGTCATCTGCTTTGGCTAACGCATCCCCAGAATCTCTAAGTGTCCTTGCGTAGGATGCTGTGTCATTATCCGCGGTAGAAATAATAGTATTTAATCTTCCTTGCTCTCCATGAAGCTTTCCTGATAGTTCAATGTTTTTTTGCAAATCTGGATGTAGCTTTGCTACCCCTTCTTGTACTTTCCTCGCCGCAATCGCATTGTCTAGCTGCAGATTATTTGTATCAGTTAATAGCTGGTTGTATCGTTCTAAAAATGCTTGCGTTTTCGCCTGTTTCGTGTATGCTTCAATTGCATCATAAATACTTCCAACATTTTCGTTAATTGCTCCTGTTTGGTCATTGATCGTAACAACTGTTTCCCCCAATACAGAGTTTAGCTCATTTGCTTTTTGCTTTAGCAACTCTTTTTGTGCAATAGAAGCACCGTCAGCCTCGTTCATGGTAATAATATCGTTGTTGAGGCTTTCGATCTCTCCCGCAAGCGTGTTTGCCATAGCAGCCTGCGCATCGATTTTTGCCGTTGAATTTTCGAATTCTGCAGCACTTTTGTTTAGGGATTCTATCAATTCTTCCGTATTATCTTTAAGGGCTTGCGCCTCCTCTGATGGTTTGGAAAGTTCGGAAAAAACGCCAATAAGCGTTGTTACTGCCACCCCACAAGACCGATTATTCCCAACGCAGAGTTGAGCGTTGCGCCAAACGATTTTACGCCTGGTTCTGCTGCTTTTGCCCCTGCTCCTATCGCTGGTATTGCAGTGCCGGTGTTTTGCGCGGCGGTCTGCGTATGAGTAAGGCTATTCCCAAATTCGTCCACAAAGCTACTAGTCTTCGTCAGTGTCTTTGGAAGCTCCTCAATAGGTTTTTTAAATTTCTGTACAGCGGAATAAAGCTTCTGAACCGTTGTTATCGCGCCGGAACCGATTTTCATGACCGGGCCCGCTGCGATTGCAATTCCGCCCAAGGTAATGATGAGCTTTTGCGTCCCCTTGTCCAGACTATTAAATCCTTTCAACATCCCGTTTACGGTCTTCAATATCCCTGTCGCCGCCGGGAGCAAATTTTGTCCCAGCATGGCAGCGGCTTCCTTGAACTGCTCCTTTGCCATCCTCGTTTGGTTGGCAACGCTGTCAGACGTTCGCGCAAAATCCCCCTGCGCATTTGTTGTATTGGCGAGTACATAGTTATACCGAAGCTGCACCTGTTCTGCCTGCGTCATACTCTGGATATTCTTTGTGATTCCCTGTTGCATGGCAAACTGCTGTAGGTTTGTTTGCGTCATGACAATGCCGTATTGCTTAAGGGTTTCTGTCTCACCCGTAAACACGCTGTTAAGGGCAATGCGCGCCGTTTCCTGCGAAGTATTGTTAAATGATGCGAGATCAGCGGATAACTGCGTCAGGCTCATTGCCATTTCGAGACCTGTATCGGAAGCAATCCCCATTCCATCAGCCATATTGCCATAGGTAGAAGCCGCAGACATGGCCGTCTCTTTTGCAAGGCCCATTTGCTCAACAGCCGTCCCCGCCCATTCTTTCACAGAATCTGCGCTCTTTCCAAATACAACATCCACCTTCTGCGACGTTTCTTCCAGGTCAGATGCGTATTTAATCGCCGCAAGGCCTCCGGCAACAAGCGGCGCAGTGACCCCAAGCGTAAGCTTGTTTCCAATGGAATTCATTTTTTGCGCTGCCGTCGTCCAGCTATTTTGCATTTTATTTTGGGAATTTTCGCTTGCCTTTTCCGCTTTCTGTAATCCGCTTTGCAGCCCGTCCATATTTGCAGTTATTTCAACAAGCAGGCGCCCAACGATTCCGTTTTGCATATTTCCTCCACGTAAAAAAGACACCCCTTCGAGTGCCTTAAATTGCTGTTTACTTTTGATTTCCGCGTGGTATAATATAAGCAGGGAAAGCGCTAAACGGCGTTGCCCCCTTAAGTGTTTACAACTTCAAGAGGTTGCCTAATTCGCGGTTAGGCAGCCTCAGTGTCTTTTTATCGTAACTACTATCCCGTAAGTAAATACGAGGGCAATCACTACTAAAAGCAATTCAGCCATAGGCATTACCCCCTTTCGCTTGATCGGGGGATTTTGCCGCCTAACATTCTTTCCCTGCTATGCTATTATATCACTCATTTTTCCAAAATAAAACCGCCCATTGCTGATCGGCCTTACTCATAATCCTAACAGTTGTTTCTTCTTTGCCTCAAATTCTTCCTGCGTTATAATTCCATCATCTGCTAATTCTTTAAACTTTCGTATCTCATCGGCAGAAGATAGGCTGTCTGGCGATGAGGCAATCGCAGACTTAAGTTGCGCATATATTTTTTCAGCCGTCAAAATAACAACTTGATACATATCGCTTTTTATTCGTACAGGGTCATCAATGAGGTCAATCCTCATGTGGGCATCTCTTGTACTTTTTAATACGATATCAAGATGCAAATCATTTACTTTTCCACCTTTCCCTAGCCCGGTTGCCAATGCGCCGGGTGCCCCAAGCAGAGCGTTTCCGACCATCATATCATGCAACCCCTGAACTTGGGCATTATTTTCACTTATGGAAACATCTACAACATCATCTAACTTTTCCACGCGAAATATTGGGTTACTCATAATTGGAGTACAATAAAATCGGCGGTCTTTACTAATCAAAAAACATCGTGTAAAAGATTTTTCATCGGTAAATTCCAATCCAAAATCTTCTACAAAATTGACTTTTTTTAAAAAATCATTTTCTGCCTTTTGCATATCTGCCACAGTTTTGATTCTATTACTTTCCATAACGTATTCCTCCCTTTCCCATATAATACCACATACGGCGAAAGGGGGACAACTATCACAATTCATCAATAAATGTAAATTCTGGCTGGTCCGCCGCGTGGCTTGCGCGTAATAGCCATTCCAAATCTTGTGACAGGAAGTCATCTATCCGCATGCCGTGATGCATCATCATGTCATGCGCCAATTTTAAAAAGCCTATTCTTGCGTCGCCGGGGCTTCGTTTTCCGTCGCCACCGGAGTACCGAAAAAAGCGCTTGAAATACCACTCTCTATTTCCTTAAACGCCGCAGTCACTTCCTCGAGGTCTGCTTTTTCCAGTTTCTTCCTGTCAATTTTCATTACGTCGGACAAAAAATCATATCTCGCATCAAAAAACTGCTTTGTGAGGATTTTATCGCCTGCCGCCTCGATGTAATCCAATAGCCTAAGCCAATCTTCCCCCGTAAATCCTTTTTTTACATAGTCTTTGCCGTCAATAACAATTTTTATCTCTTTCATGTTCCCTCCGTATTCAATAGGGAGGGGGCAGCTTGCGCCGCCCCAATCCTTATTCAGCCTCTTTTTTCTTGGATTCTTTCTTTTCTTCTTTTTGCAGCACAAACCCCAGCTTAATAAACTGATCCTTTTTGTCCGCGTCATCGGTCACGGCGGTATGGCCGCCTTTCTTCAACCTATAAATCACGCTCACGCACCTGCCTTCGCCGCGCTTACGTTCGAGACGCCCGCTTTTGTGCCCCCGGTTACATACAGGCGCACAAGGTAGTCCTTGCCCGCTTGCAAGCCCGTGAGCGTTGCCGCGCTGTCCGAAGCAGTCTTGTTGTCTACCGTGATCCAATCGCTGCCCTGCGATACCTGAATGGCCACATTGGACGCGCCCGTTGCAGCCGTCCACGCAAGCGTGATTTCGCCCGCCGCCGATCCGGCAGATGCCACAAGGTCAGATACCGGCGTTACCGTGTTGTTATATCCCGCAACCGTGAAGTTGGGTGAAGAAAACCATCCGTTAACCGGATCGGAAAGCTGCGCCAATGTTAATGTATGCAAGGGATCGTCGCTGTCGAGAATATGCCGCCGTTCCCCGTCAGAGATACGTTTAAGCGCAGTATGCATGATCGTTTTTCCCTGATATGTAACGCCGCTTCCGCCTTTGGTGTTATAGTCCTCTTGCTGTTTTGAGAATTTTCCTTTTAATACCCAGATAAAGCGGTATTCCCCGTTGGACTTTTGCGATCTGAACCCAATAGCGACCTCCGGCGCGTTATCGGCCTCCCCTTCGATCACCATTCCGTTCGCATCCCTTTGCAGCCCCAATAAGTCGGCATATATGGCGGGCAACAGATCGGCCACTGTAATTGTGGTCTGTACCTCTCCGTCTGCCGCATAGCTTTCATATGTCCCGTCGTCTGCGTCGTACGATCCATTCTGCGTGTTGGGGTTATACCCAACCGTATTCACGCCCTGCATCCACACGGGCGCAGAATAAACAGTACCTTCCGGTGTATCGGAAAGCACCTTTGCATAATACAACTGGTCTACGCCAATTCTCGGTCTTGGTTTACTCACTTATTCTTCCTCCTTTGTGATGTAATAACTTCTTTTCAATAAGAGATTCCCGTTTTCGTCGCGATCCTGAATGATCCCGCTCATGGCGGGCTGGGCACGGAAATATTGGACGTCGTTTATAACAACGCCCTCCGGGAGTTCTCCATCTTCAAATCCAATTGCTTTGAGCGCATTGTGCGCCTCTTTTAGTTTTGCGTACCCATCAGGATAACGCTTTGTCCGCACGCATATTTGCAGGCCCGGTACTTCCGTACCTGCGATCTGATTCCCCGGCTGTCCCTGGTACTCGTAAAGCGCCATGCACTCAACAGGCGAATCAGGAAGCAGCGACAGGAATATATATTTCCCAACCGCTCCAATCCCGCGCTCCTGTAAATACCTTCCCATATCCTGAATCATCATCTGATTGCATCGCCTGCCTTTTTCCTGATATGTTCGACATACCTTTCGGCATTTTCATTGAACGGATCTTCTAGATATTTTGCTTTGCCGCCTTTTGGATGGTTGTAGCCTAGTTCTTCGTGCTGCTTCATCGCATACGGAAGATCATAGCCCACGGTCACATCAAGCAGCTCCTCCGTCACCGCACAATCGGCGCGGAGATCGCCAGTATCTACCGGGGCCTCCTGTACGGATTTGCTTTGCAGGTCAACACCGCAGTCCACAAGCCCGTCCTGCACTGAATTTGTAATAGCATCAAGCGCCTGATCGCCGTACCAATTCAAACTCATAGATACGCCTCCCATCCGCATATTGTGCCGTCGCGTTCTATCCACTCGCCAGCGCTAATCACTTCCGACCCATCGATCTTGTCGTTCGGTCTCACTTCGACCGTGCTGTAAACCGTGGTATTGGAAACGACCGTGTTTCCTTCCGCGTCGCGTATCATCTTACGATTCGCCTCTTTTCTGGCTTTAATTTCTACCGCTGGCTCGTATCCTGACGCGCCCCACTCGTCCGGCCCGGCCGCGCGCTCCAGCGTCACAGTCTGATTGCAATATTGCCCCAATCTGTTACCGTACCTCATAACCGCCTCCCGTGTATGGCCGGATCAATTCCTGCGCCCTCACGCTTGCAAGAGCAGATTGCAATGATCCAACCGAAGCCTTATCGAAGCTCTCGGACAAATGTCCGATGGAATACGACTGAACCGGGCCATTTCGTATTTCCCGGTTTTCCGTTGCCTCTGATGGGCTTATGATCTCTAAGGCTTCCTCGATCTGCGCTGCTTTTATGGCCTGCGGCACCTCTCTTAATTCTGGGTACCGGTCAACCTCCGGCGCATACAGAACGCCATCGATCATGGCGTAATTCTCCCCAAAGTAACGCGGAAACGCCAAAGGCTGTGGAAAAGCAAATTTTACGCCCCGGAACGTCAACGAATCCAGCGCGGCACAGGCGCGGCGGAGGGCGATTTCCTTATCGTCCCCGCGTTTTCCCACGCCATGCGCTGTTCATCCGTGGATAGGTAATGCATTGCGATATATGCGCCCGCTTCTTCTGTGGTCACATATGTGTCAATGCCCGTTGTAAGGCCCATGCCAGACCACCCGCCTTATGCTTTTGACGCGACTGTTGCCTCGCCGTACTTCTTGCATTTGTTACTTCCGTCTACTTCGGCAATCCCGATCTTATTACCAGTGGTTGCCGTGATGTCCGATGTTCCGTCCCAGACTGTCCAGCCGGATGTAAGGCTCTGGTCGTAGGTCGGGGCTGTAATGGATGCACCCGTCTTATACTTATAGCTGTTTCCGCTGCTAATCGACGGCTGCACTGTTACTTTTGTATTCCCAGATGCAGTACCCTCTACCGATGTAACCGACAGGGTGCCGGGCGCAATGTCGCCATAATACTGGATCAGGTCAGGCATGACCTCTTTGGTGCCGTAATAATAGAACAATTCCAACGCATACGCATCAGCAAGGCCAATTTTTTCCGCCGCATACGGTTTCGGAAGAACCGGCTGCGCAATCGAGCCATAAACCATGACCACGAATTTCGCCCCTGCCGGAAGATACACGGAACTATCCACCCTTACTCCGTGGAATGCGTTGAACGATTCCGCCGCAGTGTCGATATTTGAGTTTTCCACCGAATCCAGATACTTTCGGATTTCACCATAGAATTCCGGGCTTGCTGTTACGTGGATCATATCACGCGGCACACCATCAACATAATTATTTTTTGTTGTTTCCACGCTCTGTATCGCTGCTTCAAGGATATCCTGTGCGGCGCTTTCGCTTGTAGAGAACTTTGTCCCCGTTTCAACCGCTTTGTCGAAAAATGCGCGTTCCAGCTCACGGGACATTGAAAGCGTATGGTTTTGAGTCCTTCTCACAATAAGGCCTTCCACTCCATAAAGCTTCGTGTCCTTTTCTTCAAGTTCTTCCACGATTTCGCGGTCAACGTCAATCTGTACCGTAACAGGCTTCGCCTTTACGAGATCGCCCTTTGCTGCCGCCCGCGCTGTGCCGTATTCTTTAGACTCCGAATTTGCAAACCGTTTTGCTTCCACGCTACCCGTTGTCGGATCGCCACTTAGGTCTTTGTTTTTTAGCATCGACGATATCATCCTGTGCTGGATATTGTCGATTACAACGCCATAACGTTCCGCAAGGAAATCTTTTCCTTCCGGGTCAAGTAGCATGCTTAAACTTGTGATTCTTGCCATTTGTATTTATCCTCCTAAATCATTGTTGGCGGCGTTTTTTTATCTTCTTCGTTTTTCGCCGGATTTCCGCCGCTTCCCGGCAGTTCTACGCCCGCTACCCATGCGGGATTGTTTTTTGCTACCGTCTGGATAGCATCTTCAATAGATGTGTCATCATTTACACGCGCCATTGCGAGAATCACAGCGTCTTCCAGATGCTCAGTTTTGATGCCTGCGCTTATCGCAGCAATCATGGCGTTTGCCTTAGCCTCTTTTGCCGCTGCACCGCGTAAGGCTTCCTCCGCCTTGCGTTGCGCTTCGCTTACTTTGTCAGCTTCAGACTTTTGGGAATCCATAAACTTGATGAATTCATCCTTGTGCGCCTTATATAGCTCTATGTCCTCTTTCTCAAGACCTTTAAGTCTTTTCCTGACAATCCCATCCGCGATCTTTTGCGCTTCCGATTTCACATCCCCCGTTTTACGCTCGTCAGCGCCTTCTTGTCCGCTTTCGCTTTGCGCCTGTGGGTTTTCCCGTTCCGCGTCTCCCGCGCCGTCTTGTGCGCTTGCAACGCCCGTTCCTGCCCCGTCTGCGTCCATAAAAGGAAATAAATATTTCAGCATAATTGCCTCCCCGTTTTAGGGCCGTCGCCCGTTATCTCCCGGTTTTTCCCAACTCCGTAAAAGGGTATTAAAAAACCACCCTCGAAAGAGTGGTATTCATTCAATATTGCTTATCTTTCAAGCAGAAGCTTGGTTGCTATCTTTTTAAGTTCTTCATTGCTTTTTGATTCTAATGTCTTTTCACGCCACGGCATTATATGTTGTTTCGAAAAAGGCATTCTAAATCCCCAATCGAATTCACTTACCGCGAACGGCATTTCGGCCCCGTACCAGAAATCATCCGTTACCGGAAAAAAACCGAGTTTTAAAAGCAATTCTCTCCGTTCGTTCGACATCTATATTTCCTCCCAAACAAAAAGAACGCTATTTCAGCGTTCTGCTTAGTCGTTTATTATTTTTTCTATTTCGTCGCGCTTCACAGTTATGGTGTCCCAATCCTTTGGCGACGAGCCGACATCTACGTCAAAAACATCCTGATTCCCGTATATTTCAACAACCGCAGCCCGCCGACCATCTTTCAGCAGTACGGCATCATATTGTTTAATTTTTTCCATGTCTTTCAACCTCTTTTATATATGCGCTTGTCATCCATGTTTTATCTCCCTGAGTTTTCCAACCGACAATCACATTTGCAGGCTTACCCTTATTTCCATACAAGATAATCTTTTGCGTATACGCCGTTCCGTATTCGTCTAAATCGCGCAGCGTCGCCGGGTATTTCGTCGCCCTTGTCAATATCTCTTGTTGCAGGTCTTCCCAGCTATCTATATTATACCCTAAACGGCTTTGGAGCGCACGACCTTTTGCCAATCCGTCGGCATTTGTTCCCCCAAACAGGTATTGAGTGAATTTATCTTTTGCAGCCGTCGTTTTATCAGCATTCGGCAAGGCCAAATCAGGATGATCAATCAGTTTTTTCCTACGCCTATAGTCAAGCTGCGTATACTGCCACTTATCGTTTCCTGATTGCTTCATCCTGCGGAACCCTGAAAATGATTTTGGCGCGTCGTCTCCCAAAACCGCCTTATATCTTTGCCATTGTTTGCGATCAGTATACAGCTTGCGCTTTCTGTCCTGTCCGGTCCGATAGTTTGCTAGGCTCCTTTTTGCCTGTGCAGCCTGTTCCTTTGTCCATCCTTTCCCGCCGATGTCAAACGATCGGTTCGAGTAGTCGCGCATCTTCTGGATTTCTTCCGGCGGTTGCAGTTCTTCGATATATTGTGTCAATATGTGCCGGCAGTGCTGATGGAAATTCTGGTAAGCGCTCGACCACGGGGTATCGTAAAGCGCCGGATAATTCGGATCATTCCCGCTTACGCTGAATACCCGTCCCTGATATGGTTCGCATATTGGGCATGAACCAAAATGCGAGGACATTTTTACTAAATCGTTGCCAATCCGTACGCCTAAGTTAATGTTTGCTGTGTTTTGCGCCTCGTGTACCGTTGACCGGGCCACAAGCTCCGCGTAAGCGTCGAGGCTCATATAGCACTTCTTGCCACCGCGCATATACTCAAGCGCAGCAACGCCTTTTTCTTCAAGCATTTGCACAAGGTTGCGCTGCATCTGCCTTACAGTCTGCCCTGATGATACCTTTTCGAGAGAAGCCTTTATTCCGGCCTTTCGTATCTCATCATCCATCATGCGCCCTACATGGCCAACCGCGTTTGTAAGGTCGGCATTCAGATTCCTTTGCAGGATGGATACTGCGTCAAAATCTGCCGATGTCGCCTTTCCAATATTTGGCGGTGTTTTTCCCGCCGCCCTGTATTGTGCATTTACCCCACGCTGCGCCTGCTGAATGCCTTCGCTGTATATTTGTGGGATATGCCGGACGCTCCATGCTTCCGTTGCGGCGTACAACCCAGCAAGGATTGCGGATATCCGCGCCATCAGTTTGTGCTTGTACTCTCCTTGTGTTCCTTTAGCCTCTTTTCCAATTTCCTGCGTTATCTCATCCTGGGCCTGTTTGTACTGCTGTATTAATTCCTTCGCTCTGTCCATCGGTTATCTCCATTGGCCGGTACACTGTAGGATTCTGCGCCGCTTCTTCCGTTTCGATCCTGTCAATTTCCTCCTGTGCTGCCTCGTCGTCAAGATCGCCCCATTCCTTAACTGCCGTCGTTTGGCTCATGAACGGTTTGTTTCCTGTTGCCATCGCTAGGATTTCCGCATTCTCGCGCCTGTCGTCCGGCAAGCCGTCCTTCCAGGCAGCCGCTATGTCTTTTGTATCTATCTTCATATTGTTTGCCATCGCCACAAGCCGCACAACCCGTTTTAGCGTCTGCGTGTTGATCCCTGCGACCCTTCGGGCTTTAATCAACGGCGAAGTCATGCGCAGTCTTAACGCGGTTCCGCTATTGGCCTCGCCTTTCCCCGCTCCCTCTAAAAAGGCCGCGCCCATTTCCGACAGTGTATAAAGTTGATTCGTTAACCAATCAATCTCCCATTGCGTCGCCTGTAAATTCCCTTCCCACGTCATATACTCCGGCTTGGCGTCTGTTTCACGGTCTCTCGGGAAATAGTTTCCAGGCACAAATATTTGTTCCCCGGTTATGGGGTCCTCCCTCAACGCGGTGCGTGGGCCTATTACAGTCGGCACGCTATGCTTGTCTAGTATTAAATCCATGCAATACAACCGCCACATTAATTGCCGCAGGATATCCGCTATTACCCCGTAATCGTCAATACCGTATATGCTTTTAGATTGCCCAACGTTGGAAAACACTTTGACCGCGTAATCGTCCGCGCCCGTCGTTTTCATTTCGCTGCTTAACAGTTTTCCGAACTTCATCGGAACTTTATCCCCAGCCCCCTTTTGAGCTTCGTAGCGCCGTATTTCATACTTCCCAATGTCGTGTATCTCGGCATATATTCCCCCGTTTGCGTAAAAGGCAATCACATGCTGCGTGACGTGTTTTGTGTCATAAGCGTCTACAACCGGATACCAGTTTTCGGGCGGAACGATGGATATACGGTCGCCGAGGACTTTAACGGGCGAATTGCCGAACCTCGAAACGTCCATGATTGCTTCATACAGTGTGTTCGCAAATCCCATATTATCCAGAACATCATTCAGCTCATCCGATTTTTTCTTCCCAACTGTGATCGTCGGCATTTCACCGCAAACAAAATCCGCAGTTTTCTTAGTTAATAACTGCGGATAGTTGATTACCGTATTCACATCGACATTTCGCTTTTTCAAGTAGTCCGCTAATTTCTGGAAATCCGCCCCGAAAACATCTTTATGTTTCCCTTCAAACAGCTTTTCGTTTGCTTCGTACCGTTCAAGACGTTTCTTTTCACATTCCGGCGGAAAAGGTTTCCCGGTTCCGATCCAATCTAAATTTGTAAGCATTTTTACTCTTTCCCCGTCGCTTTCAACTTTTCGTTTAAGTATAGTTTTGCGAATAGTTGAGCTCCTTTTTGCATAATTTCTATTTCATATTCACAAAACATTGCTGAATATTCAGTTTTTCAAGCAAAATATTCAGTTTTTCTTCCTCATTTATGACCGCATAAAAATACAGAATCAGTAATATACGTCGATAAACCGTCCGCCTAGTGGCTCGTATACCGCCAGCGCAAGAGCGTCCGCAAGGTCGGGCGAATGCAAACCGCGCTTCTTCATTTCTTCTTTGCGTTCAAGCTCGATCTCCCCGTTGCTGTTGATCCTGTACTTGCGATCCGATAGCTGGATGATCTGCTCATCATCGTAAAACAATTCTATTTCGCCGCATTTCAGCATATTGCGAACTGTGCCCCACATTAGACCTGTTGAATTCGCCATTTCAACCGGGTCTTCTCCTCGAATTTTGCCGCCCCGTCCTCCGAAATGGCATTCCCGGAGAACGCAGGGCAGGCCCTGTTCCCGTAAACGGTCATATACGCCGACCCCGAGACCGTCGCAATCAATTTTTACCCGCGTTTCAACCCCCGGATATTCATCGTTGTACCGCTTCACCATAGCCGCTATATGCCCTGCGATTTCCATCGTGTCATTGTGGGCGTATATCTCCGGTCTTTGCTGGTATCGTCTGTCAAACAGCGGGCATATGACGCTCTTGTCGTCGCCGTACCGCGCCACATCAACGCCAATGTCTATTACTTTCTCGGCTTTTGTTACCACGGACTTCTTGCTACACTTCTCCACCCACTCCAGAGCGATGAAACTATCCGCAGCCTGCTTCGGAAACTCACCAGCCACGCGCACCCGGAAGACATCTGAATCCTCGCCGTACATCTCTATAATCATACGTACGAATTCAGCGT
Organism: Christensenella minuta; assembly: GCF_003628755.1. Taxonomy (NCBI): domain Bacteria; kingdom Bacillati; phylum Bacillota; class Clostridia; order Christensenellales; family Christensenellaceae; genus Christensenella; species Christensenella minuta. The sequence continues at coordinate 2,032,791 of NZ_CP029256.1, forward strand.
CTACGCGCGGCGACTGTGCGCTTGATACATGGAATCCGTTATATAACTTCCGGCTCCTATTGTGAGAATCAAAAAAGAACCCCGAGAGGTTCGTAGGATTCCCGCACATCAGCAGTTTTGCGTCCGGCGTTGATAACGCTCCAAGCACCGGTTCGAATATCTTATCCGGTACGCCGCTTGCCTCATCGATAATATACAAGATATGCTCGGCATGGAAGCCTTGCAGCGCATCGGGCTTTGTTGCTGTCCTGGGCACCGCGAACCAGTTTTCCGGATGGCCTTTCATATACACCCGTTCATACGTCCACTCTATTTCAGTTTTCAGTTTGGAGCCGTTCAGCCATTTTGCCACTTCCGCCCAAAGGATATCATAAAGTTGATGCTTCGTTGGTGCCGTGCATGGTATCTTTGGAGATGGCCGCGTACACAAAAACCAAAGAATCAGCCACGATTCCAGCGCAGATTTCCCAATACCGTGCCCACTTCGGACCGTGGTTCTTGGGTTATTAGCCACACTGCGCATGATATCTGCCTGTACATCGTCAGGCGTTACGCCGATTAAGTCAACGGCAAATTCTACTGGGTGATCGACATAATAGTTGATTGCGTCAGCGTTCATTTCTTCTACTTAGCCACGCTTGCTCTACAGCAGCCGCCAAACTGTCCCCTGCTTCAATCTTGGTTTCCTGCTTGTCTTTCCATCCAAACTGTTTCAATGCAAATATGTCCCCACCGTTGCCTCTTCCGATCAATCTTTTTTCGTATGCATTCTCAATTTTGAGCTTCGCCTTTTTTACCGCGTTGGAATATTCGTCTTTCCCTTGGTAATCTATGAGGACATCCCGTGTTGTTTCCAACGCAAGAGCAAGGCCCGTGACTGTCAACGGTTCGCCCGTTCCTTCGCAATCCGCAAAGTATTTATCTATTGCATCCTGCAATGCCTTAACAGTTTTAAATTTTAACGGCCTTCCCCGTTTGTTCTCTGACATATTCTCACCTATACTCTTTCCCCGTCTGCTTATCCAGAAATACAATCCGGTCTGTTATGATATATCCTGCCGCCTTTGCCATCCTATGCAGAAGGCTGACAAACTCCATTGCCTTTTTGTCCGCGAATAGGTATTTATCTGCATTGTCTATTGCTTCTTTAGCCGTTGTATCAAGACAGTGGCTTTCGTTGTATACACTGCTTCCCATATTTTCTCCTTAAACAAAAACGCCACCCATCAGGATGACGCTATTCCCCGCATGGCTCCCCGGGCGCTGGTTCATTCGCCACTTGCGCACCTCTGGTACTGCATACGGATTATTAACTTCATGCCACACCATTAGCATTGAGCCTATTAGCGTGGAAGGACATCATCCTACAACATGGTAGGTGATTTCAAGCCCGCTATTTATATGTCGCTGCGGGCAAGCGGCAATCATTTAATCCTATTCCGCTCTAAAACCTGCTCTTATCTGTGCAGGAAACCTACGGCTTGGTTTTTTCGGGTATCAGCCAGCTTGGGCGCACGGCTATTCCCGTTGGCACTCGACAGCTTCCCAAATGCCGCCTGATTATAGCGGTATGCGCCTACCCGCTTTCACGTGACTTTATTGACCTCTCCGCATGGAATCTTATAAAAGGGGCCGCTGATCTCTAGCCAGTCCGCTCCAGCCCGCCCCCGCGCAATTCTCCGCAGGCATACGGTTCACTGCATTTTATTCGCGGATTTTCGTGCGTTTCCATGCCTACCCACGCACTGGCACTGGTGGAGATGACGAGAATTGAACTCGTGTCCGCGAATTTCCTCTTCGGGCTTACATCGCGTCGAAACCATTCACATCCCCATATTGCTATGCCTACAGTCCCGCATCCCCCGTTAATATAGTTTTTCTTCTTGGGAAAGGAGATTCTCAAACATTCCCGCCTCACACGTCCTCGGCATAGCTAACCAGAAAGCTCTGGCTTATTTCATTGGCAAAACAAAAACGCCACCCATCAGGATGACGCTTTTCATATTTTCTCACAATGTCATACTATCACAAAAAATCGGACATTACCTTCCCTCTAACGGTCATGTTTCATTTTTTTTAATGCGCTTTGCTTTAATCTCCAAACTTGTTTTTCACTATAATCCATTCGCGCCGCTATTTGCGACACTCTCAGTCCTTCAAAGTATCGGTACTGAATATATTCCCTTTCTTTCTCCGTCAGCCATGCTTCATTGATCATCCGCATGATATCATCCGAAAGATAGTAGAGGTTTACGATCTCTTTTCGGATAGCGTCTATCCTCGTTCCGTATACATCGACCATTTTTTGTACAGCAGCAAACACGGGATCGGAAGTAAGGCCGCCCATAACCCGGACGGCATCAAGATTTTGGCCGCGCAGCATGCGCTCCGCCAGTGCGTCCTTTTTATCCATAAGTTCCGCAATCTGCTTCTCCTGTTCTTCTATTCGTTTTTTATATTCCGAGTACTGATACAACTTGTTTTCAACCGCTTCCAAATCCGCCCCTCCTGTGGTATACTATATTTAGCGAAAATCAATACCCGGAAAGAGCAGTTCCGCAGCCCGTGGGCTGTTCTTTTTTTTACCTCCTCGCCTTATACGCCATAGCCGCTATCTGGATACATTCAGCGGCTGCTTGGATTGCAGATTTCTCAATATAAAGAGGCCATTCTCCAACTTCATTATTTTTAACGCAATCCCAATATTCTGCCAAATATCCTCTTATACAATCAAATTCATCGCCCGCTTCCTCGACCTCTTCGAGAATCACCGCATACACCTCATGCGGGCTATTAAAATTTCCACCGAATTTTTTAGCCGCTCTCTCGTATTCCTCACGTGCCAGTGCCTTTACCGCTTCAATCAATTCGTCCATATTTTTACAATCCTTTCTTTACTTCAACAATACAAATTTCCACCAGTCAGGTAAATCAGACTGGATGATCACATTGGTCAAAAATATTCCGCCTATGATAAATGCAATTAAAACAATTATTGCTATTACACCTGTTTTATTCATTTTCATATCTCCTTTCCTGATACTTCGGTGTTGGGGATTTCGTGATTTCTTCTCTCGCGCCTATGCGCTTATAGTCCCATGTTCCATAGCGTTATTTGCTGATCAAAATTCATCCAGAGTTTTTCAGTCCGGATTGCTCCGCTGTTTGCATTTGCCTGTTTTGTTTCCGTGTGCCATCCCGTCAGCATGTCGTTGTAAAGTTCATTATCGTACCCGGATAGCACCACCATACCGCAATGATTCAAAAGCAGCCGTAAAAGCTTTTCGTGCTCTTTCGGATCAAGCATTTCGTAACTATAAATCCTTCCTTTTCTCACATCAGGGGTGTAAGGCGGGTCGGCATAGATAAGGCAATCTTGATGATTATATTTTTCTATGAGTTCCACAGCTGGTCGGTTCTCAATCTGCGCTTCTTTCAGCCGTTTGCATATTGGGTATACATATTCCGGCATTTTCCCCCATATTTGTGCATTAATCGGCCCCGCACTGCTCTTAGTGTTCTTCCATCCTACGCGGTCGGCAAGCTTGCATCCAAATCCTTGATTGCATCGAATCAGGAACCGCCGCGCATCTTCAACATCGTTCCCCGTCAGCTGGATTTGATCCCCTGCGTGCGGTTCATGTACCGATTCAAATTCCCGCCTTGCAAACGGTGTGCATTCAAGTGCATAGGCCAATTCATCAGGTTTATCCCTGATAACGCGGAAAAGATTGTAAATTCGACCGTCAATATCATTTATCGTTTCGTACGGAACAGGCGTTTTGCAGAAAAACACGGCTGCACTCCCGCAGTATGGTTCCAGATATACTTTATGCTCCGGGAAAAATGACGTGATCCACTCTGCCAGCTTCCATTTTCCTCCCGGATATTTCAGTATTGCGTTCATTATTCCGTCCCCTTTACCCCATCACCTCGACCGCGATCTGCCGCCTGCCCCACTCGCTTCCGCAAGAACATACATCGCGGTCTCCTAAGTACACATCTACCTTGCCGTTGTCCCTCATACGATCTTCAACCACGCACTCCCCGTAGCCGTCGATGTAAAGCCTTGTCCCTATCGGGTAATCATTGCTTGCCACCCTGCCCCATGCAAGAGGTTTTCCGCTTGCTGTGATACCTGTTGAATCGCAGGCCGAGCAGTACGCCGTGACCGTCTTGATATCCCCGCCAGTGGAATCGGATGTACTTGCCGCCGCCTGATACCCCGTAAACCCGCCCCACAGCCACCGCAGGCCGTTATCTGTGTTGCATAAGACGTATTCCGTCATACCCGCGCAGCCCTCGTATTCCATCGTGCTGATCACATAGACGGTATCGCCTGCCTTGACCTCTTCTGCCAACTCGCCCATCGGCCGCATGGTATAAGCGCAGTCCGTTGTAGCGATCCGCAGCTCCGTGACTTCCGCCGTGTCCAGGGAGGCGGCAGAGGCATGCATCGCATTGATTGTGAGTATCAGCATAAATACTAGGACGCATAATATGATAATCAGGATCGTTTGCTTTGTTTTATTGGTCATCTATTCTTCCCCCTGCTCCTGCGCTTCCCGCTCTTCGACATTTATGTAGTGCAACGGGCAGTCCACACACACGCTGTACGGCTCATCATCATATTCAGATTTTTGGAACCCATCACACGTTCCGTTCGTTTGGCGTGGGTGTCCATATTTTGTAACCAGCTTGCAATTATCTAATGTTCGCTTCATTCCCTCTCCCCCTCCTTTGCCGCCAGTGTCTCAAACTTCACACAGCCCTTGCACGTCGTTTCAGTGTCCTCGGGTACTTCTTCGGTCGGCAACGACGCCCATTTTCCGCACTCGCACATAACGTAGATGTCTCCCCACGAACGGACAATGTGAACCTTCCCCCGCTTTGTTCTGATCTTTTTCATTCCCTCTCCTCCTGCGCTTCAAGCGCCTCAAACGGCCTTTCTTCAACTCGCCATTCGTCAGGTCTTTTTTGCCTGACAATAAAATCGTCAAGCGGTTTCCTGTCCTCACACATTGCATAATCTTTCCATCGGTGCGTCTGGTGTGTCCTGTTTTTACGCATCTGTTCTTGTACTATATGCAACTGCTTATATTGCAGAACAAACATCATTCCCGCTCTCCCTCCTTTGCCGCCAATGCTGCCTCGGCTGCTTCTAAAATCGTGATATATGCTCCTTGTCTTTCTTCAAGAATGAGCGTCCGTTTGGTTTCATCATGGTAATTATCTCCTGCTCTCGCATCTATGCGGTCTTGGATTTCTTTTACCTTTGCTTTAGCGTAATCGACCGTCTGCTTATACGCCGCAAATTCTTCTACTGTGCCGATATCCTCGTAGGCTTTCAGCCGTTCCCACACTCTGCGCTGATCGCAATAGCCATATTCGCAAAACGATCCGCCCGACACATCTTTGCACTGGGCGATGTCACAAAAATTGCCTTCAAATGTCAGTCTCTCCATTTTATTCACCGCACCTCTTTATAGACTGTTATCATATTTCCACAGATAGGGCACTCCACTCGATAATCTCCCCACATATACTGTTTGATATCATCAACATCATATTTCAGTAGAGCATCACATTCAGAGCATTTAACTTTTCCCGGTTTGATTTTTCCATATTTTCTTATTATCATTCCTCTTCTCCTTCCTGTCCGCCGCGCCGCTCAAAACACTTTTCGTGTCCTACATCTTCGTTTTTGCATGGTTGTTTTCCGTTATGCTTGCATAATGAGCAAGGCGCTATGCGTCGTATATCTTCTATTGCCGCCGCAAGCTTCTCCCGCAGGGCGGCGTTCTCGGCTTCCAGATTCTTAATCACTTCCTCGGCAAGCGCCACCTCACACTCCAAACAAATTGTCGTCCTGTCTCGGTCAGTAAGTTCTTTTCCGTATCTATCACATGTCTTGCTCATTCCCCGCTCCCTTCCGGCCTTAGCTTCCGCCCGCAGTTCGGGCAGCGTTTTAGTTTTTCAGCCATCACCTTCCACCTTTGACCGTGTTATTATAAAATCTCACTTTCTTTCCCTTAACCCTGTCCATCCCGCCGTCGCCGCCGCCTTCAACGTAATGCGTGTAGCAGCAATACCACTTTCTCGGCTTCCGGTACGCCCACCCGGGCGTTGCATTAAAGACCTTTCTACAGACCGGGCACGTCCTAAGATATGGATTGGTCGCGTAATATTTGGACTTGTTATCTTCCTCGACCGGAACTGTTTTCATTTCAGAAACGCTTGCTATCATCTCATTTTCCGTCATTTTTCCATATCTCCATAAAATTCTTAAGCCGCAGTGTGACCTTCCATTCCTCCCGGTTCGCCCGGTGCATCACAACGGGTATTTCTCCCGCTTTTGCGTCCGCCTCCGCTTGCCGCAGGGCATTTTCCACATTTAGCCGTTCGACACGCTTGCACTCGATATGCAATCCAGGAATCCCTACAACGTCCGCATCTCCATTTGCTCCGCAATATTGCTGTCCCCGACGGGCCTCGAAACCATATTTCTGCAATTCTTTCGCGAGTTCAAGTTCCCCGCGTTTACCCTTATTTCTGCTGTCCATAGATCATATCATTCAGCGCCTTTGCCTCGAGCGCCGCCTTAATCGTTTTCTTAAGCCGCCTGTCACACGGATGCTTCAAGCCTATCTCCTTGATCCTCTTCCGCCTCTGCCGCTTTGCCTCCATCATCATACTTGCCGTTATCAAAAGGCGTTTCACCCGTCCATTCCTCCTGTTCTGGTTCCCAGCCGTAATGCCGGTACTCGTCCATGTGGTTCAAAAACAACTTTGACGGCTGGTCGAAATACGATTCCGCAAAAATGTCCTGCACTCCAAGGTCTCTGTTTTTGCATATTTCCACCACATTTGAGCAGTTATAGATCGCCGCGTCAGCCTTCCACTTAAAAAAGTCCATTGTGCGGTTCTTGAAATCATTATTCACTCGGTGTACGATTAGCACATTGTCAGCTGCATTGGTAATATCGGCTGTCCCAGAGATGTCCTCCTTTCTCAGCAGTCCCATGCTTTTACGCGGATGGCAGACAAAGAAAATGTGAACGTTGCGCTTTTTTGCAAAATTAGAAAGCTCCATTGTCAGCGCAGTTTGCTTCTCGTATTTGTCCCCTGGATACTCTCGTAAATCCATACTCATCAGGTTATCAAGAACGATCACGTCCACGTCCATAATCAGCGTGAAGAATTCAAGCGCCTTCATGATCTGCTTTACCGCCAGGCCAAAATCATTGTTGTACACGTAAATCTTTTCGTCCATCCAGTTTTCAATTTTCTCCCGCGCGCTGCTTTCAACGTGATACATCCATCCATCCTGCACTAAGTTGTCGCGGCCTGCCGCCTGTAGCATCAGCCATTCCTTTACCCTTGGAGCTCTCAGTTCCCCGGAAAATATTACCGAGCTAAATCCTTGCGTCGCCGCTTCCAATGCGATCTGTGACAGCCATGTCGATTTTCCGCTGCCGTTCGTGCCGCTCACGATTGATAATTCGCCCTTGTTGAACCCGTGTATCCTGCCATCCACACCGTTAAGACCGCTTTTCACCGATACGATTTTGCTCCGGTCTGCTTGCCGGATGTGCTTCATACGGTAAAACATTCTGGGCTTTGGGTTTAACGCGTCGCCGCCAAACAGCGAAACCGTATCGAGCAGCTTCGCGAACGTGTTGCTGTAGCTCACAAACTCGCTCATTTCAGCGTCGGTCATATTCTCAAAACCGGCGTTCGCATATTTTTGTTTCAGCTGAAAATATTCGTCCCTCGTCATATCTCAAATCCTCCTGCCACTCGCTTTGGCTCATTGGTTCCTGCGCTTGGCTCACCACGCGGAAGCCGATCCCATATAATCCCTTGCCAATTCGAAGCCATACACTCGGCGATCAGTGCCACAACTGCATCCTCTCCATGCCGATCTACCTGACCGGAAACTTGAGCAATTAAACTTTTAAGCCCTCTGGCTTTATATGCCTGTCTCTTTTCTTTCTTGTACTCTATCCAGTCTTTTAGAGCACATTGTATTTTTGAAGGCAGTCCTCTAAAGGTCTCGTCAGTCTCAAGGATGTCCTCCCCCGTTTAAGGGGGTAGGGGGATATCTTTATTTGTATTTGTATTTGTATTTGACTTTGTATTGGTATCATTCGTATACGGTGGTATACGGTCGTATACGGTCGTATCTTTTTTATTCCAACGCTTACGAATATTCTCCCTGTTTTTATCACATTTTTCCTGATATTGCAGATCGTCGTACTCCATTTGCTCCTGTATCGACGTAAAAGCAATGTCCGTTACCTCGTCAAGCTCTTCATGTTCTCCGCTTTCGGCATAATCAAACATGGCAAGGATTAACGCCTTAACGCGCTCAGGGTTTAGCTTCTCGATTGTTCTTCTATATCTTTGATGTAATATTGCCTCTTTTGCCATCTCTCACCTCAAAACGGAAGTTCGGAATCATCCAACGGCGCATATTCTTCCAGTCCTTCCAGCCCGCCCGGTGTTTCGTTTGCTTTTGCTTCCCTACTTCCACAGAATTCGATCCTGCTTGTCAGTACATACGTCTTGTACCGCGTTCCAGTCTCCGTCTCGTACTTGCTTACCTTAACAGAGCCAGTTAGTAATATCTCCTTGCCCTTGGAAAACCATTTCCCGATCAGCTCCGCTGTCTTATCCCATGCCGTGCAGCTGATAAAGTCTGCCGGGCGGTCTTTTCCCGCGTCGCACGCAACCGTGAAATGTGAAACAGTCTTTCCTGATCCGGTCGTCCTCACTTCCGGGTCCATTGCAAGCCTTCCTTTCAAAACCACTAAATTCATGCCGTTTCCTCCAAGCTATATTTAAAATAAACCTTCTTCTCGCCGTATCTGTTGCGTCTCTTAACCGTTTCCGTCTTGATCTTGTACCCTAATGCCTTAAGATCGTAAATACGCGCTGAAAGCCGCGTAATGTCTAAATCATCGAACGCCTGCATAGTTGTTATGCTTCCAAAATCCTTCATATATCTGATGATTTTTTCACATTGGCTCATAATCTCAATTCCTCCGGGTATTTGTGGTATACTCTGTCCTCGTCCGGGAATCCCGGATATTTTTCCTCCAAATATTCCTTCATCCTCCGCCGCACCAGCTCGCCGCAACCCCGCGCATGCTGTTTTTCGTGGCACTCCCGGCAGATGCAGACGATATTTTCCGGTATTCCCATTCCCAGTTTAGAGCGCGGGACATAATGCCCCTCCGGCAGCCCTACGTTCCGTCCGCATACCACGCATATACCGCCGTCCCGCTCCGCTACCGCACGCTTTACCTCCGGCGATATCTCACACGCTTTTGTGCTCGCCTTTTTCATCCGCGCCACTCCCGTTCTATTGTGCTTTCAAGCGTCTTGATCTGTATCTTGTAAACATTGATCGCTTCAAGCGCCGCCTTATATCCCGTCTCCTTACAATCCCGTTCAAACTTCTTTTTGGCGATCTCCCGGTCTCCGCGGCAAATATCTGAAATGATGGTGACGGGCGTTCCCTTGTCCCGCTCGGTCAATATTTTCTGCGCAAGCGCTATACGGTAATCCTGCTCCGCCTGCGCATACTCCCTGCCGCGCACTCCAAGCTGCTTTAAGGCGCTGTCAAGAAGGGATACTTTGCCTGACAGCTCATTTACTAAATCCTGTCCGCTCATACCGCACCTGCCTTACTGTTTAACAGGTCAAGAAAACCGTTTGCCTCGACGTATGTCAGATCATGTAATGATTGCTTTTGCTTTGATTTCAGGGTAGTGATTATATTAACCTTTGCTTCTTTTGCAGCCGCTTTGATTGCTTCTATCTGTTCTTCTGTCGCCATTGCCGTTTTACCCGGATCAAATCCTTTGTTGATTTCATTGGCCTTTTTGCTGTCAGCTTCCCGGCGTTCTTTTTCTGTGGGCTCGCCGTATAGTCCCGCGTCGTATAGATCGCTCGACAGCTTATCCGCATCATCGCCCGTGGGGATCGCAAACGTGCGCAGGAGCATATACTTATATGCGTATGTCATGGCTTTCCCAACTCCTTTGTCCTGCGTGTCTACCCCCGTGCCGGAAGACGGAACGTCGATATACTCTTCCGGCTTTTCTGTGTTTACAATGCGGTAAGTCACATTTACAGTCGTGATCCTATTGATCTTTTCCTTTCCATAGCTGTCTGTTATCCGCTCGTCCTCCCGTTTATGCTCCTGTGCAATCGGAAGAATGACCAGTTTGTTTTTCAGCAGCGATGTTCTCACTGTAGAAGTCACCTTCTCTTCACTTATGGCCTTGTAAGACCTTCCGCCACCAGTAGCGACATTGTCATCTTTCGCCAAATATGCAACGTCGCTCATAACAGCCGCTATTTTTTCATATAAATTCATCACGCGCTCCTCCTATAAGGGATGGGTTCCCGGTTTTCGTACCAGTCCGCAAAGGCGTAAAGGTCATCCTTTGCATATTCCCTGAAGATTCCTGCCCACATATCCCGCGCCGACTCCGCTCTGTCGAGTTTTTCCCGGATAAACTCCTGTTCATTTGCTTTGAGATAGTCCAGGAATTCATCCCATTCGCTCAACGCAAACGTCTTGAAGTCATCAGCCGCAGCGTCTTCAAATACCGCCCTGTTTTTGCACTCGTCCGAGCAATACCACTCCCCGGCGTACTTAACCGCTTCGTCGGCGTATGCCTCATGCCCGCATGCGCAAGATATGATATCGTCGTCTGCCGGGGCTGCTGCATCATATATTTGCATGTCCGGCCACTGGTCCACAAACATTGCCATTGACTTTCCGTCCTTTCTGCCTCATAATGGAGGCGAAGATAATCTTCTCGGTTATTTTCACCGCCCGTCAGAGCTACAACTCCGGCGGGTATTTTTATACGTCCGTACTCTCCGCTTCCTCCACACCCACAGGATCATGAGCCGCAGACTGTACACTCCATAGCCCGCGATCACTGCGCCTATGCCTAACATCAGCGCTTCTGCGATCAGTTTCATGCCTGTACCTCCAATCCTAACTTCTTCATCTTCAAATAGCTCCTCTCCACCGCCGCAATGTCGATGCCCGCATACTCATACGTCGTTTTGGTATCTACATTTTGCGGATTCCACACTTTTACACCTTTTTCAATCATCAGCTTGCGGACTTCCTTTTTGATGGACAATACTGTCGAATTGGCCGAAACGTCGAACAATTCTTTGAGTTCTGGATTGCCTATTTCGTTTGGATAGGCGTAGTAAATCCGAAGTGCTGTTTCTGCGTTGAATGGTCTTTTTTTGTTCATTCCTCTCACTCACTTTTCATAATGTCCAGTAGCTGTTGGATTGCCGCTATTGCTTCGTGCGATTCTTTGGGAAATTCGCGCTTTAGATCGTCATTGTCCACATGCCCGTCAATCGCGTCCCTTTCAAGCTTCTTAAAATACGGGATCAGGTCTTCTACCTCATATTTCATTCTGATTACTGAAGCTGCTAAATGCCCTGCATCTGGCACGTCCGTATATCGTTCACGGTAACTTTCATAGTTGCTCAACATCCATCGGTGCCATAGTCCCGGTGCGTCAAGAATTCTTTCAATATTGCCTACGTCGTCAGGTGTGGGCTGTGTTTCTCCGATTTCCCACCGCCTTACGGTGTCTTCTGATACGCCTAGTTCATTTGCCAACCGCCAACGTTGGATTTTCCGCGCCTCTCGCGCACTTCTTAGGTCATTATGTGTAAATTCTGCCATGTTGGATTCTCCTGATTCATGTAAAATAGATTTGTACCTTGAAAAATGAATCATGCCGAAATAATCTTAGAAATCGCTTTGCGCACTTTGTCTTTTTCCTTGTCCGGCATTTCACGGCGAAGCTTCCGGCTGAAAGATTCTTCTGCAATCCCGAGCGCCTCCGCAACTTCCCAATTATAGATACGTGCTTTTCTGATTTCTGCGCGAATGTCTTGATTAGCAAGAGCCATTGTTTTTTCCCCTCCTATACTGTATAATTTAATGTTAGGTTAAAGCTTGTTATTAACCTTTGTTGGTTTTATTATAATTCCGATTTTGGAATTTGTCAATTCTTTTTTCGGAATTTTTAGGAACTTTATTTTATGGGAGGGTTTTATGACCACAAACGAAATCGCAAACGAGTTGCTAAATGTAATGTTTGCTCGGTATGAAGAAGAAGGCGATCTTGATATGTTTAATTTTGAATCGCTGGTTGAAATGCTTGGCGAACCGGAAGGAAAAATTAATCGTGCTTTATGGTTGCTGAGCAAAGACGGTTACACAAAGGTTTGGAAAATCGACAACATCGCTTGGGAGTCAATGCTAAACAGCAAAACGATTTCATATATGGAAAAATGCCCGCTGTCTACTGACGGGAAGCGGATAACGAAATATATTGAGCCGGAATCTAAGCCCGCACCTGCTGATTCTACTTTCATTATAGCTAATGCAAACAATTCTATTATTGGGACGCAACAAAACGCTACAATCAATATAAGCAGTTCGCTTGATGAAATACGCAAGCTGATTCATGAACAGGCGACACCAGAAGATGCGCCAGCCATGAATGAATTGGTGGATACAATAGGCAAAAATAAAAGATTCTCCATCAAGGATATCCCTGAAAAAATACTTGGATTGCTTAACAAATACCCCGTTATATTGCAATCTATTATTACAGTAATTGCCGCTCGATGCACAAGATAACAGGACTGCACTTAGTATAACAAAGTGTTTCCAAGCATCCGTCTTTTAATACGGCTCTGCCATCGGACATAAAATCAATATATTCTCCGCTGATTATGGGGTTACCATTCGTGTCTTTCATGGCACATTTGATTTTAGATGTTGCGTTGCATGTAGCATTCTTAAATTCAGCATCAGGGTTGAGATAGCAATACTGCTTGGAACAGTCAGTATTTTTCTCTGGGTTACAGCAATAAAATACATGCTTCATAGTCTTTCCTCCTATGGTAATTATGTATATATTATAATTCCGAAATCAGAATTTGTAAAGAAAGGTTTTGAAAATGATTTTTTGGGAAAAATTAAACCATCTATGCACCGAACAGAATACAACTGTCACCGCAGTATTAAAAGAGCTAAAAATAAGCACATCAAAAGGCACGGCATGGAGAAATGGTTCTGTTCCAAATGGTGTTATCCTTGATAAACTCGCAGACTACTTCGGCGTATCCACCGACTATCTTTTAGGCCGCACGGAAGAACGCGGCTTCGTTTCAAAACACGCCGCCTCCACTATCGACGGTACTGAATATGACGATCTGCCGGAGGAAGCAATCGAAGAAATGGAAAATTACCGTGCGTATTTAAGGGAAAAGTACAGAAAAAAATAACCCGGTGTACCTCATTTGTCATTTTGAAGTAATATGATATTGATGCAAAAGGGTGGTAACAGAAATGACATTGAATGAAAGATTGGATCAGTATATTTTTGATGAGGGAATTGCCGTTGAGGAAATCCCCTTGTTTTACTATAATGGCTTTTACGACTACGAAAGCGACTGGGCTTGTCCTGTTATAACATTAAACAGCAACATTGCTTCCGAGCGACAAAGGGCGGCTATAAAGGGACACGAGTTAGGGCACCATTTCACGTTGAGCGCCGATCTTTTCTTTGCTCCTTACCTTGTAAAGAGCCGTGACGAATATAGGGCCGACCGCTGGGCGGCCGAATATTATATGCCTGTTAAAAGATTGATCGAACTGTATGAGCAAGGCTGTCGCACTCCGCTTGATATGGCGGAGCAGCTTGAGATACCAGTCGAATATTTATATAAGGGTTTAGGCATATATTATCGAAAATATGGTCTATATGAAGACTTCGGCCAGTATCGGATATTCTGGAATCCCTTCAACATCAAAAAAGATCGCCGCAGGAGAAAGTAATGCCAATCTATAAAATGAACGGACGGCGCGACGGGAAGCAAAAATACCGTGTGCGGATCAACTTCATAGACGCTCTCGGAAAGGCCCGACAGGTAGATCGGGTTACTTACGGCTCTGATGAAGCGAAAATTCTTGAATTGAAGCTTTTGCAGGAGATACGCCATGAAGCACCTGCAAAACGCATTACCCTGCGTGAGCTTTTTGACGAGTATTGCGAGGTGCGAAAAAACGAGATCAGAGAATCGACGCTGGATAAATTCAAGCGTATCATGGAATACCACATTATGCCGGAGCTTGAACATATTAAGCTGGAAAAATTAGATACGAGGCTTTTAGCACAGTGGAAATTAAACATGGAAAATAAGGATATTTCCCTGCATACCAAGCAGGCGGCATTTTCCGTGTTTCGCACACTCCTTAACTACGCGGTCAAAATGGAGCATATTTCAAAAAATCCGTTGGTAAGAATCGGTAATTTTAAAAGTTCCGGGGAAATTAAAAAGGAAATGGACTTCTACACTGCGGAAGAATTTAAGAAGTTTATTTCAGTAGCCCGTCAGAATGCGCAGGAGGCCGAGAAACGCGGTTTTCTCTCCGAATGGGATTACTATGTGTTTTTTGCCATAGCCTTTTACACAGGGCTTAGGAAGGGCGAAATACATGGTTTGCAATGGAAGGATATCAGCAAAGGTTATTTGTCGGTCAAGCGGAGTGTCACACAGAAGCTTAAGGGCGAAGACCGGGAAACGCCGCCTAAAAACACCGCATCCATTCGCACCCTGCAAATGCCAATCCCATTGAAAAAAATATTGGACGAGCATAAAAAACGTTGGAAGCAATACGATGGTTTTACTTCATCGTTCAAGGTGTGCGGCGGCACAAAGAGCCTGCGCGATACATCTATAGAAAACCACAACAAGAAGTTTGCGCAGCTTGCCGGAGTGAAAAAAATACGAATTCACGACTTCCGGCACTCCCATGTTTCGTTACTTGCGAACAGTGGCATCAACATTCAGGAGATCGCCCGAAGGCTGGGCCACTCCAAAATAGAAATGACCTGGAACACCTATTCCCACTTATATCCAAAAGAAGAAGAGAAGGCGGTAGAAATTCTTAACAAAATTAAGTAGCCCTGTACACGTTTGGTACACGATTTTTTAAAACTTCGATATTTTTGGGCCATCCTACGAAATATGAAAACCGCTAAAAACAGCGTTATAATGCGGTTCTTCAAATTGCATTGCTCGCCTAAAATTCGTAAAAAATGTCCTTCTCAACTCCAGCTGTCTCCACCAAATCGGTCATATCCGAACCTTTTCTTTTTAGATGGAGTATTCGGAATGACAATTAGTTTAAAGGACAGGCGGTGAGCCTGTCCTTTTTTTGCATAAGCGAATATCTCAACGAAAACGCTGAGGGCATAACTTTATTTTCTATTCGATCAGGCCCAGCTCCCGTGCCTTTAAAACCGCGTCCATCGCGTTGTTGACGTCCAGCTTCTTGTAGGCAAGCGACGTGTGCGTTTTGATGGTGGGGATGGAAAGCCCGGTCATTTCGGAAATCTCCGCGTTTTTGTAGCCTTGGGATAAAAGCTCCAGCATATGCTTTTGCTGCCCTGAGAGCTTCACCGGCTTATCCTTTTTGCCAATCCCCGCAATGTAACCAACGTGGCTGCCCGCAAAGCTGTGCGCGGCAAGCATAACCTCGCTTAAGTACGCTCGGGTGAGCGGGCCTTTGTAACCGTTATCACTCAATTTAGATAATATCCGTTTCAATATGGGAACGACGCCCGCCCCTTCGTCGGCAACCACACGTATGAAACCATACGGCTGTAATACCGCAAGCGTTTCCATAAGCTGGGTTTCGGCTTCCTTTTTGCGGCCAAGCGCCCAGTAAAGCGCCGCGAGGATGGCCCCTGCCTCGCACCTGTCCAGAGGGCGGCTTAAGTTTTCGCCAAACTTCTTCAGGAGCAACAGGTAATGCAGCGCGCGCTCGGTATTGCCCGTCGCGATATATGCCCGCGCCGTGGTGAAGTGCTGGAAGGAACGGAAAAACTCGATGTGGTTCGTCTCCGTCACATAATAGCTATTCAGCCATTCGTGCGCGGCGGCTTTGTCGCCGTCCAGCAATTTCAGTTTGGTTTGATAGGCCGTCAGGTTGGGAATGAAGTATTGCGCGGAAGCATCCACAAACGCGCACAGTCCGTCCATCAGGCTATCCGCTTCTTGCCTGCGCCCAAGCTGCCAAAGTGCACTGTGCTGGAGTATCATTACGCAGATTCGACCGTCTGCTTTGCTTTCCTTAGTGAGCAGGCCCATGACGCTTTCGTTTTCGCAAAGCGTCTCATTAAGACGATTTTTCTCGTACGTAAAGCACGCAAGGATGCCCGGACGCAGGTATTCCCATTCCGGGCCGAGCAACGGCGCAAACGTGCCGTCTATTTTGGAAAGTATTTTAGGATCGAGCGCGATCTCGGAATAGTCCCTGTTGCTGCGGTGCATATACGGAAGGTTGTGTGTAAAGGAAGCGATATTGGTCGCAAGCCCCTCCTGCGTAAATTTTTTCAGCACTTTACCGAATACGGTATATAGCTGCACCTGCTTTTTCAGACTTTTGCGGTAGTCAACATGGAAGGCCAGCATGGCAAACTCGACAAACTCGTTTCCCGCCCTGGCAATGCGCGGCAGGTTGCGCATGATTGCGTCCATGTGGAACGCATATTCTTCGTGGCGGCTGGTGAGGTAATAATACCATGCGTACAGCACATGCAGCACCGGCGCTTCGCGGAACGCCCGCTCGGGAAGCGTTTCTCCGCAAAATGTGCGCAGGAAATCCGCATAGGTGGCAACGCCGTCCTTGTGACCGCGGAACAGGAACAGGAACAAAAAGTTATCTGTACCCTTATAGTCAGTCGCCGCTCAAAAGCCAATAGCGCAGCGCGCGGGAATAGTCGCCGTGCTCCCTGTAATATCCTGCCACAGTCTTATACAACCCGTTCGTATCGATGCCCGATTGATCCAACCGCCCCTGCAAAAACTCCTGGAACAGGTGGTGGTAGCGGTAGGTGTCTGTGTGCAGGCGGCTCAAAAACGAGTTTGATTTGCTCAGCTCGTCCATGATCTTAGGCGCATCGGGCCGGCCGGAAAGCGCGGCGGCAAGCTCCGTATCGAATTCGTCCGCCACGGAGGTACGCATACAGAAGTCCTGAAGCTCACTGTCCCACGTGTTCCAGCCCTGAGCCTCAAAATAATGTGCGAAATCATGCCCGCCCCCCTGCGTGACCGGCCCGGACATCGCGACGGCGTTCACACCGATTGCCCAGCCGTCCGTTGCCATATAGGCGAACCTGGTCTCGTCCGGCGTTAAAAAAAGGCCCAACGAATTGAAGTACTGCCTGATCTCCGCTTCCGAGAAGCGCAGGCGTTCCCGGCGTATGATATCCTTTTCTTCATTTTTTACAAGCGGCGCCAATTCCTCCGGGATATCGCCGCGGGAAAGGAGAAAAACGGTAAAGCTGCGCGGTACCCTTCGCAGCACAAGGGGCAGCGATTTTAGGATCTCGCCGCTGGTGATCATGTGGAAATCATCCAGCACGACCGCATAGAGTCCTTCCGGGGGCCTCATCTCGCTCAAAAGCCTTACCATATGCTCAACGGGCGTCGCTGAAAAGGCGGGGTCGGTCAATACCCCGCGCATATTTTCATTATCCGGCTGTAAGGAATAGAAGCCGGTCGCGAGCTGCTTATAGAAAACAGCAAGCGAATTATCGTAGCTGTCAAGTCCAATCCATATGGGCGTGCGTCCGCTTTCCCTGAGCCAGAGCAGCGTGGTCACCGTTTTGCCGCTGCCTCCCTGCGCGGATACGAACACAAATCCGTCCTGCGCCGCATCGCCCACGCGCGCGAGCAGGGCCTTGCGCGGCGCGCATACCTCAGGCAGCCTCGCAGGCATAAATTTATCGCTTAAAAAAGCCGATGTTTCTTCGGACATCCGTCATTTTCTCCAATCCACCGTATGATGTTTCCATTATAACACAGGATTGAAAAAGAATATTTAAAAACCTCATACCGTATGATTTTATCATTCGCGGCGCTGTGCTATCTTGAAGCCATAACAAACCGGAAGGCGGTGTTTTTATGGATATTGCGGAACGCGCGTACGATTATTCCGTGCGTGTTGCGGAGCTTGTTCGGTATTTGAAAGCGGAGGAAAAGGATTTCCCCCTGAGCGATAAGCTGCTTGACTGTGCGGTCTCGGCAGGGCTTTCGACACGGACTCCCGATCGGAAAGCCGCTGCGGACAGCGTGAGAGAGGCGGACTACCTGATCGAAATGGCGGCGAAGGCCGGTTATCTTACGCAAAGGCAGGCTGCGCATATCCGTGAAGATGGAAAAGCGCTTCTGTCGATACTGAAGGAAAATGGCTGACCTTGTCAGGTACTGCATCAATTATGTCTATTCAAGCAGAAAAATAAAGGAGAACAGAAAATGAAAAAGGGTTGGGGTAAATATTTTTTGGTGTTGCTCGCAGTGCTTCTCGCGCTTTCGCTTACGCCTGCGGCGGCTTTGGCGGAAGAGATCGACGATATCCTGGGGCCGCTGACGCTTGACAGCGGAAGCGTCGCCGTGGGGGATACCACGGGCGCGACCATCACGTCACTATCCGTACAGAGGACGGCATGCTGCCGGACGGAATGAAGATACTCTGGTCGGTGAGCGACGAAAAAACGGCGGCGATCAAGCAGGACCCAAACGCGGCGGATTCCGCGATTATCACGGGCAAGGCGTCGGGCGAGGTCATGATCACCGCGCAAATTCAGGATACGGACGGTTCCTTTTCCTATAACGTCAGCAAGGCCACCATACAGGTGAAGGACGGCGCAATCAGCGACGGCGGCAAAAGCATCGCGTGGACGAGCGGCGACGAAACGCTGGCAACGGTCGCGCCCAAAGAGGGTGCGCCGGAAGAAGCAATTATAACAGGGATAGCCCCTGGAACGGATGTCGCGATCACCGCGCAGTTGCTTGATGAAACGGGCGCGTTTACCAATGAAATATCCAATACCGTCATCGAAATCACGGGCGAAGCGGCGGCCGCTTTCCATCCGTATTTCTGGATACTGATCGTCGTTATCATCGCGGTGGTGGTTATTATGGTGGCCGTGCTCGTGACCAGATCAAGGCGCGTCCGGGGCGGTAAAAAATAATTCCATCCATCAAGGCATACAAAAAAGGAAAAACAGGCTGTATACCGGAATATTTACCTCTTCCGGTATATCTGTTTCGCAATTTCTTGCAGGCGGTTCCGGAAATATCCGTCTGCAAGAAATTACAGCAGGATAAAAGCAAGCCCCGCGCATGACCGGGGAAACTGGCGATAACATAGGAGGAAAAAAGGATGAAAACACGTTTTGGGAAAAGGATCGTTGCGCTGGCAGGCGTAATCGCGGTGACACTATCTTTGCTGCCCGCCATGGCAAAAAGCGGTGAGCAGAAACTTGAGCCGCAAGCCGTGGGCGCGCCGCAAGTGACGCAAGGAGGAACGGCGCAGCCCGAGAACGCGCTTTCGGACGATGCGTACCGCGACTTTGGCTTTCAGTCCCTGCCCGATCAGGATGCCTTCACGTCGAATGAAAATCCCCTTAATGGCTTCGAGGGCACGGCCATGTCCCAGCTTTACGTGGGCTATATGAACAAGAACAAATCGCAGCAGGGCAGCTACGCGGTGTACGGCGCCATGCCCCGCCGCAGCGCGCAGGGCGCGGCCATCAGCGGAAACGGTTCTTCCGGGTACCTCGACGCCAACCCCGTCAGTCGGCCCATGGATTACCAAAGCCTTTCCGGCGGGCCGGTAGAGGACGGCGAATACCGCACGCTCAATTCCGTCTCCCTCGACATGGGCACAAACAGCGACGGTTCGGGCGGCAAGCGCGAGGTGATCTGCGAGTCCATCCTTTTAACAGGCAAGGAGCGGAACGTACAGAACGCCAAAACGGCGAGCTGGCTGTGCGTGCGCACCCTTGTCAACACCGGAAACGGATATGTTCCCGTAAAAACCGATTATATCAAGCTAAAGGAAAACGACAAGAGCATCGGCTCGATCGACGTGCGCGCCGCGCAGGGGCTCACCGCCGCAGCGGCGGGTGACTACGACGGCGACGGCGCGGACGAGCTGGCGGTGTACGTGCCGGATTTTTACGAGCCTTACATCCGGCTGTACGACGTCGGGGAAGACGGGGGCTTAACGCCGGGAGCGAAGATCGAATTGAATGAGCTTGCCGCGCCGAACGACCCGTTTCAGTACCGTTTCGGCTTCAAAAACGGGAACCTGCCCATCGTAAACCTCACCACAGCGGGCCTTTCGCGCGGGGTAACGGGCAAGGACAGCCTCGTTATCAGCGCGTGCCTGCCGCGCACCGAAGATAAAACATATAAAGCGCACAGCCAGCTTCCCGCCTTCGCCGTCTATGAAAATGACGGAAACGGCATGAAGCAGGTGTTTTTGGATCATCTCGCTTACGGCGATTATTATCTGCGCTTTCCCGCCGCCGTAGAGGCGGACGTGAACGGCAGCGGCACGAGCGAGATCGTGGTCGCGGGCTACGCGGATACCTGGAGGGACACGCGCAATGAAACGTCGAAGGATCATCCGTTCGGGAAGTACTGCGTCAACATGCTGACGTACGACGAGGAAGCGAAAACCTACCGCATGGCCTACACTAAGCCGTTGGAATTCACGCCCGCGCGGGACGTCAAAAAGGTGATGGCCGCGGACAGCGGCTACGCCATGAGCGAGCCTGTGGCCCTTACGGCGGCGGCCTTAAGCGAGGCCGCGAATCACGACTATCTGTTCCTTGAGGGCGCGGTATTGAGCTTTAACGAGGGGGCGAATGTAAAAAAGGACGACAGTGAGCAAATGCGGCTTGCGGGCGGAACGCTCACATCCCACATGGAAATGAACATGACGCCCAGCGCGGTCACGGTCAGCCACGCCGTTTCCGGCCGGTTCGCCGCGGACCGCCCTGAAAGCGAGCAGATCGCGCTCGTGTGGAACGACAATTACAGCCAATCAAACGCGGTGGCAGACGCAAGCATCACCTGGATCTGGATGGAAAACAACGCGCCCCGGCAGTACGACGCCAACTGCCAATATCTGAAAGGGCGCGACGCGGACGGAAGCGGCACCTTCCTTTCACTGGCAAAGGTGAACGATACGGCGAGCCGCGTGTCCTACAAATACAAGTCGAAAAGCTACGGCTGGAGCGCGCCGGGCGCGCTCGCGGCGCTGCCTGCGGTTCCTTACTGGGAGGAGCTGCCCTACGAGAACGGCGTGGGCGGCGTCACTTTCTCCGTTGGGAACGAGCGGGAAGGCTCGCCCGGCGCGGACATGGGCGTATCGTTGGGAGCAACCGGCTCGATCACCGCCATGGCGGGCGCGGGCGCGCTTGGGAATAAAGCCCTTGGGGGCCTCACCGTGGATTTAGACGCTTCGGTCGAGTCCGCCGCGCATATGCAGGACGCGCTGTCGGTGGACAACACACAGACCTTTCGCGCACCGGGCGATAAAAACCATGTGCTGGTATACGCAACGCCCATGGTGACCTACCAGTATGAAGTGTGGCTTCCCGCCTTTACGGTGACGGAAGAGACCGCGCAAAAATACAAGGAGCTGACAGGCAGCGACACGCTGAAAAACGAGGACGGAACGGTATATGGCGTCGGCGACACCGTGCCCGCCGGCTGGTACAGCTACAACCTGCACGTGCCCTATTCGCCCGCGTTTTCGCTGATCCCCATGGACCAGTACAACGAGGCGTATACGAAGCACGCCCTTGGCACGGGCGAGATCGATATGAGCGCCTACGACTTTACCGTGGGCGACCCCACCACCTACAAGACCGAGTTTTCGGCTATCCCGCACTACGACAGCCGGCTGAGTATGCGGTCGCGTGAAAAATACGTCATGGTGAGCGGCACAAATAACCAGATTGATTTTACCGGCTCCGGGGGCCTCAGCGGGGGCCTGACGGCAAATCTGGCGTTCGACTCCGAGGTCAAGGGCAAAATAGAGGAAGAGGTCCAGCTCGGCGGCAGCGAAAAGATCGAGTATGAATCAGGCGGAACGCAGGGATTGGAAGAAAACGTGGCCTTTCATGCCGGCTTCAACGTCAATCTCGGCACGGGCGCTTCCACCGGCCTCCTGCCCACGGGCTACGGCCAGTACACTTTCACTACAACCATGGGCGTGTGGCCGTGCGTCGGTTCTGGCGCGCTGCTTACCACCGGCTTTATCGTGAAGGAAAAGCCCGAAATCCCGCCCACACCGCCGGAAAGCCCGTATGTGTACGAAACGGGCGTGCAGGAGGACGGCAAGGCATTCATGACGCTGGCGTGGGAGATGCCAAAGGGCACGGAATACCGCCTCGCCCAGGCGTATGAGGTGTTCTATAAGAACGCGGGCGCGGATGCACATGATTACAGGTCGTTCGGCACGGTGGAGGCGCTGAAGCAAAACTTTATGCGAGTCACCGGCCTCACGCCGGACACAACCTACGATTTCGCGTTCAAGCCCCTGCTCCCCGGCGGGAAAGACGGCGGGCTGTCAAGGCCGCTGACCGCCACCACGGCAAAGGTGGGCACGCTGACGCTGACAGCCACAAAGCCGGAAGACACCGACGTCGATGCGGGCGGAACCGCTGCGTTTGCGGTGGAGGCCATAGATTCGGAGGCGGGCACTGCCATCTCCTACCAGTGGCAGCGTTACGAAGCGGACGGCGGCTATCTCGGCGCGTGGCAGGACATTCCCGGCGCAAACAATGCTTCATACGACGTAAACAATGCGGCGCAGGCGATGGACGGCGATAAATACCGCTGCGTCGTGACCTCCGAACAGGGCGGTTCGCCCCACAGCACGGCGGTGCAAACGGTGATGTCGCGTACGGCGACCCTGCATATCGGTTCAGACCCGCGCTTTTCCGTATCGCTTACGGCGCAGGCAGCGGACGGCGGCGCGCTCCCGCGGGAAAACGGCGGCGCGTATTTCCTGTCCGCGGGCGGCAAAGTGGCGCTGAAAACAGAGGTGACCAAAACGGGCGTGCCAAGTATCAGCGACGGAACCGTCTCCCTGTACTGCCGCATGGACGGCGGCGCGGAGACGAAGATTGCGGACAATCTCGTACCCGTAAACGGCGAGGTATCGCATGAGTGGACGCCGGCCCAAACGGGGAAGTATGATTTGATCGCGGTCTATACCGCCCCCACGACCCGCGGCGCGGCGATAAACAACGGCACAAACGCGGAACAGGATGCCGCACCCACGGGCGAGCCTCCGGCAACGCCCACGCCCGCGGAGACGTCCTCCCCAACGCCGGAGCCGACAATCGCGCCGACAGAACAGCCGGAAGCGACAGCCGCGCCGACAGCTGCCGCGGATACCCTTGCTGCGGCTGCGGAAATGCAGGCGCTGTCCGCGACAGATGGAGCGCCCGAACCAACGGCGGCCGCGACGGGCGAGCCGTCGGCAATACCCACGGAAACGCCGACGGCGGCGCCGACAGAACAGCCGACAGCGGTGCCGACAGAGCAGCCAACGGAAACGCCGAAGGCGGCTCCCGGGGAAAACAACGTTCTGGGAAGCAGCGCCGGGAGCGCGTCAAATATCGCGGTATCCGATTCCCTGTCCGTCCATGTCGGGAAGATCGGGGACGAGGTATATGTTGTCCAATATAAGCTGGACGGCGGCGAAAACAGCACGGTCAACCCGCACGCCATCGGCAGGAACGCCATGCCGCACGAGCTTGCCGCGCCATCGCGGGTGGGCGCGGCGTTTGCCGGTTGGTTCGAGGACGCCGGGCTAACAACAGAGGTGACAGCCCTCGACCCCGCACATATCGCGAGCGCTCTGGGCGGCGAAAACAAGCCGTATGTGCTTTACGCAAAGTGGACGCCGATAGAATATGATATTACGTATGATCTGGACGGAGGGACGGGCCACGCGAACAACCCGGCCAAATACACGGTGCTCGATGGCGTTACCCTGCGCGAGCCGGAGAAAGACGGCTACCGCTTCACCGGATGGTATTTTGACAGCAGTGTTCCTGCCGCCGACGCAGACAAAACCAAACCCGTTTATTCCCTGCCGCTGATGGACAAAAAGGGCGGCTGGGTGGCTGCGGACGTCACCCTGTGCGCAAAGTGGGAGGCCATAGAGTACCCCATCATCTACTACACCCCGCTGGCGGCGGGCAAGGGCGCAAACCCCGACACATACACCGTGAAGGATACGGTGACGCTGAGCCCGGCGGATTACTCGGGCCGTCCCTTGACGCCCGGCGGCTGGTATACGGACAGGACATTTACAACCGCGGTCACGCAGATCGGCCCGCATGCCACCGGGCCTGTCTCCGTGTACGCCAAGCCCGGGTTTGACGACGCATACGTCTTTTTCGACGCGCTGGGCGGCGAGTACGATGGTGATAACCCGCATCTTACAATAAACCCTGGTACTGTCACCCTGGGCGGGGCCAACCGCCAGGGGTTTGACTTTTACAGATGGAGCGAGGCGGTTACCGTCGTGAACGGCGAGCGGGTGGCGGACGTAAGCGACCCTGATAAAATACACGCGAGTGGCGACGAATATAAAACAGGGGAGGCAAACGTCAGGCTGTTCTCCACGCTGTACGCCGCGTGGACGCCCGCCGCCGGGCAGGTGGAGATCCACTGGCTCGACCCGGCGGACGGGGAGGAAATTCACCTGAACCACGGCGTAAAGGGGGACAAGATCGCCGACCCCGGCCTTGCTCCGGGCCATTACGGCTATGCGTTCGACGGCAAGTGGTACAAGGACAAGGCGCTCACCCAGCCGTGGAATTTCAAAGGCGACACGGTGCCCACAAACCTCACGGGCGCGCTGACGCTGTACGCGGGGCTTCGTGAGGTGTATTACACAGTCTCCTTCGAGCCGAACGGCGGCCCGTCGGTGCCCGCGCAGCAGGTGCGGGAGGGAGCCGCCGCGGCAAAACCCGCCGACCCGGTCATCCAAAGCCAGATTTTCCTCGGCTGGTACGAGGACGAGGCGGGCCTCACCCCCTACGACTTTGCCTCGGAGGTGCAGTCGGATATCACGCTGTACGCCAAATGGCGCACCCGCAGGTCGGTGAGGCCCGCTCCGGGCGACGACAAGATTCTCGGCGTCGAAGACGGCAAAGAGTACCTCCACGGCAGCAGGATCGATTTCACGGCGGAGGGCGCGGGGCTTGACAACACGTTCCCCATGGAGAACGACGAACGGCACGTTCCAAAGGGCTGGTCGGTCAACCCGTCCGGCACGTGGAGCGAACCGCCGTATGCGGCCTCGTTTGAAACAAAGGATATGGCGCTGGGCGCGCATACGCTTACCGTAACCTTTGCGGTGGAGCGGTATGAAAACGGCGCTTGGAAAGATACTGGTGACACGGCGGAGGCGCAGGTATCGTTTATGCTTTCGGAAAAAGCGCCCGAGCCTTCGCCCACACCCGGCGGAGAGCCTACGGCCAACCCCACGGACGGAGTATCCAGCGGTGGCGGCGTAAAGACGGGCGATGAGAGCCTGCCGATCTGGATTTGGCTGGTGATCGCGGTGGCCGCCGCGGTATGCCTTGTTTGCCTTGGAAGAAAGCTGCTAAAAAGACAGTAAGACTCTTTACCGGACGAGAAAGAGCGCCGCGCGAGCCTGTGAAACCAGCCTGCCGTCTTGACAAGTGCGGATGTGCTTGCAATACTGAAAGTGAAGAAAAGAAAAAGCGTGGAAAAAGCCATATGAAAAAACGTGTTTTGTGTTGATTACCGCATTGCTTTTGTTCGGCATGACGGCCTGCGGGGCGTAGCCTCAGCAGGGAGAAATCGCGAATGAAACGTCCGTTCCGCCTGCGCAGTCGTCGCAGGCGGAACGGGAAAACGTGAAGGTAACGGACGTGTCCGCCAAACAGCCGACCGAACAGACGGTTGCCGCAAACGAAGAGGTTTACGCCCTGCTCGATCTTTCCGACGAACGGGAAAAGGAGTGTGCGCAGAAAGGGCCTCTTGCCGCGCCGGACGCACTGGAAATCAAGGATGAAAACGGCAAAATCGTGTGGAGTCAGACGGCGTACGCATTCCTCGAGGGAGACGCGCCGGACACGGCGAACCCCAGCCTGTGGCGCAACGCGCAGTTAAACCACATCTACGGCCTGTTTGAGGTAACGGATGGCGTCTACCAGGTGCGCGGGGTCATCACCTACAACTACAAAGGAAAACGAAAAACGCTCAAATTAAAAGACATCAAGGATGGTTCGGATTTGAAAGAGTCTGCTCCACCACACGCCTAAACAGCCCGCTTATACAGCGGGTTTTGTTTTTCCCGCACACGATTTTTACACGATTTATGAAAAAGCCGCCCTACCTTCCTCCCGCGAGCTTTTCGCCGACTGCTCCTCCCGGGTGAATAAGATGAAATTGTTCCCGCGTGTATCCGCTTTTTTCCATAATATGAATAGCAATCGCATCAAAAAGGGCAATCACCGTAATGGTGCTGGCCGTTGCCAGCATCCCGAGAGGACACGGTTCCTCTTTAATTTCCGTTTTTAAAAACAAATCCGCGCCGCAGGCAATCCGGGAAGCTTCATCCTCTGAAACGCCTATGAGAAACGTTTCCTTCTCTTTCAGAACTGGCATCAGCCGTACAAGTTCTTCCGTGTTCCCTCCTTTTGAGATCAGTATAGCGGTATCTCCATGCCGCGCGATTCCAAGACCGCCGTGCACCGCGTCTGCCGGTGAAAGAAACACGGCCGGTATTTCTACACAATTCAGGGTGTGCGCGATTTTTTTTGCGGCAGCCCCCGAGGTTCCGCATCCGCAGAGGATAACTTTGCCCCCGCGGGCTTTCGTTTCAAGCATGCGGTCTGCCGCCGCCGCCGCTTTTTTCTCATCGACTTGTCCGCAGGCGCGCGCCGCTTCTTCCAGTTCTTGTTTCAAAATTTGTGATATCTTCCTCATTTGCATTCCTTCTCCTCCTGCCGCCCTTTGGCCTTCAGGGCGCGTCTGAACGCTGTAGGCGACTGCTTTTCAATACTTTGGAACGCCCGGCAAAAATATTTCGGATCATTATAGCCTACCTCGTAGCAAAGCTCTTTGATCTGGACAGCCGGATCCTTCTCCATGATCTTTTTTGCGTTCTCGATGCGGAGCGACGTAAGATACCGGACAAAGGTCATCCCAAGTTCGTTTTTGAATATCTTGGTGAAATAAAAGGAGCTCAGTCCCACATGGTCCGCAACGTCGCACAGCGAAATATTATTTCTGTAATTCTCCCGGATATAGCCGATCGCTTTCCTGATGCTCTCGTTTGCGGTTTCCTTATCGGGCTGCACCGCTGTATGGCAAAGCGTTTCCACTTCCTGCAGGCATCTGTTCATCAGCTCAACCGGATCTGTGAACAGGTCAAACGAATCCTCTGTTCCTTCCTCCGACTCAACAGACATCCGAAAACGAATCAGCGCCGCGACAAATTTCTGGATTTCTCCTACCAGTTTTTTCTGCGACCCCTGTGAAATTTGCGCGAACACTTCAAACAGCTGGACCGTTTTTTCGTGGGCTGCCGTCACGCATCCCCGCCGAATCTCCTGAAAAACCATTTCCTCCAGTTTAAAAGGGTACTCCGTTCTCTTTTCCACAGAAAAAGAATCCCACGTTTTACAAAAGACCGTACCCTCGTTCCCATTTGAGTTTTCCAGTACCGCCGCTACCGTCAGATAGGATTCCCGCAGCTCGTGAAGCGATGTGGAATACGGCGCCACGCTGAGAAAGACATGCTCGCAATGCGTTGCCTGCGCAAGATTTTTCGCACATTCATGCAGCCAGAACTCCCGGTCTTTCACCGTAATTTCCTCAAACAGGAATACGATCATCTTTCCATCCTGCAGCGAACTGGAAAGCCCGCGGTAACGGTTTTTAATATACTGCTTGATCCGCTGTGCAGCCCGCTGCGCTTCCGCTTCATCTGCGGCATCGATCCGTAATCCAAAGCACCCGCCGCATTCTGTTTTGATTCCAAGCAGGCCCAGATATCCGTAATCATATATACGCGCAATATTGCCGATAAACAGCGTATAGATCAGTTCCTTCTCAAGTTCCGGCATCAATTTTGATACCGTATCCTTCAGGTTCAGAGCTTCCTCGCGTTCGTCCTGACGCTGCATAATCTGTCCGATGGCCTTTTGGAGCGAGCGGACCAGATCGTCAATCTTGATCGGCTTCAAAAAATAATCCTGTACTCCCAGCTTCAGGGCCTCCACAACCGTATCGAAATCATCGAATGCCGTGATTACGATAAAAATCATTTCCGGATAGCGGCGCTTCAGTTCCCGGATGGTTTCGATTCCGTTCAGGCCGGGCATACGGATGTCCATGCAAACGATATCCGGCTGCAGTGTCCCGGCTTTTTCTACCGCCTCGCGTCCGGACTGCGCCTGCGCGATTTCTATTTTTTCCAAGAAATGCTTTTTGATGATGGTTGCAACCGCTTCCCTGGCAATCGGTTCATCGTCCGCAATCAAAATTTTGAACATGCTCTTCTCTCCCGTCAGTTATCATTCTTCCCGGTTTTCGGTAACAAAAATGTAATCTTGGTCCCGACGCCCGGTGCGCTTTCGATCCGTATGATATCATAATTCCGGTAATAGAGCCGAAGGCGTTCCACTACGTTGCGCACCCCGATTCCCGTTGTATGGCCTTTTTTCCCCGTCTCTCCCAAAAGCTCACTGCGCGTTTGCGCATCCATGCCCACGCCATTGTCGGTGATCTCAATACACACCCGTCCATCCGCTTCAAAAACACGAATCAGGACAATCCCTTCATTTTCGCTGTTTTCCAGGCCGTGTATAATGGAATTCTCGACAAACGGCTGAACCGTAAGCCGCGGAATCTCAAACTTGCGGAGTTCCGGGGTTTCGATATTGATTTGATAATTCAGGCGTTCGCGGTATCTCGCTTTTTGGATATAGAAATACCGCTTCACGTTTTCGATTTCCTGTCCTATTGTCGACTGCCTGTCAAGGCTAATCAGGTTGTAACGCATCATGTCGGAAACTGTGATAAGCAGCGTATAAGTATCGTTTGCATCCTCGAGCATCGCCGTTTGAGCGATGCAGCTAAGAGTGTTATAGAGAAAATGGGGATTGATCTGCGACTGGAGGGCCAGCATATTTGTCTGATCGAGCAGGTTCTTGATTTTCAGGTTCTCCATTTCCTTATTTTGCAGCTCCCCTTCAATCTTGGATTTATACTTAAGCTCCTGGATATAAACTTCAATGCGTGTAAGCATGGAGTTAAAGCCGCCCGCGAGAATCCCAATCTCGTCATTTGCCTCCACCTTTACAGGCGTCAGGTTATCCTCTTTCATAAACACCCGGGACACATGATCCGTCAGCTGTTCCAGCGGATGGACAAGCGATTTTGAAAAACGGAACGCAATCAGCGCGGAGGCGCCCGCAAGCGCGGTCAAAAACGTAATCATCATGGACTGCAATCGTTCCGCACCCGCAACAAGCTCATTATAAATTTCCTCGCTCAGCGCGGCATGCACGAGAATCAGCGCGCTGATGCTTTCCTTCATCTGCCCGACAATATTTTTCCCAACCTCGTAATGGACGCGCGTTTCATATGGATTCCGCCCCCGGCTGGCCCGAATCGCGCTGTCCATTTCCGCATTAAATGAAAGTAATTGGGAGTTGATATTCTTATAAATAACCTGTTCCTCTTCCGTATAAAAAACGATGGACATGGAATTGATCAATTGGTAGAGTTCATCATATTTGGAGTTGAACCGGTTCAGGGAATCGGTCGTTTTCAGAGTCAGGTATTCCTCGAAATCGTCCAGCATCTCATCCACTGTACTATTTACGTTGCTGATCGCTACAATATCGTGCATGAGAATCCTGTATTCGTCCGAAAGCTGGCCCATCTTCGCATATGCAACGGACATAAACACCAGCAGCCCAATAATCAGGGTCAGGGAAAACGCGATGATCTTGGTTCCGATGCTGTGGTATTCGCGTTTCATGATTCCATCTCCGAAGCCGTTTCAATCGTATAATCCGTGTAGCATCTCTGCCGCGGAGCCATTTCATTTCGCTGCTTATACAGCTGTAAAACCGCCTCGTATCCCATTTCATAGGGCATGGGATCAATGGTAAAACGAATGATCCCTTTCTTAAGATAGTGCTCCACATCTGCGCCCACTCCCACACCCGCAATGGCAATATCCGGCACACGGTTCAGGTCTACGACCCCGCGCGCAATACCGGTAAGGATCGTTTCATCCGTTCCAATAAAGCAATCGATATCCGGGTATGCAAGAATACTTTTTTGCGTCTGGTCCATCGCATCAAGTACATTGGAAGAAACATAAATCGTTTCCAGCACATTGACCTCCGGCCTCTTCCCGAGCGCCTCCATCATACCCTGATAGCGCAGGTCGCCAAGTTCCTTTTCGACTATGTTCACCATAATAACAACATTATAAGCCTCATATCCCTCCGTATCGAGGTTCTGAATGACCGCTTTCCCTTCAGCGTTATTATCCGGGCCAACATACGACATCTCTTCGGTAGTGCATTCATTGTTGACACAAAGGACCGCGCAGCCGCTGCCGTCTATCAGAGCCAGTTCCTGCGCGTCCATGCTGCGCCCCATATGGATAATGCCGTCTACCCGTTCAAAAATCCCTTTTTCGATCAGCTTTTCATCTCCGCTGGCTAGCGCTGAATTCAGTCCGGCAACCTCAAGGAGCACATTTTTTCCTTCGCTGCTTCCCGCGCCCCGGCAACAAACTCGCTGGAAAAATATTCGGAGGGAGCGCCGGCGTCAACCAGTATGTGGAAACGGTAGCCTTCAACGGTTTCCGCCGCGCCTGCCTCCAGTTCCAAAGGAAGCATTCCCAGGAAAAGGATGAATATAAATATGATTACGGCAATCGCCAGCATATATCCGCCTTGTTTCCCGAGCAGCTTCTTCATTGTTTACAGTCCTTCATATCTTGATATAAACTCTTCCTGTACGTCGAGGGGAAGATTGACAAAATGTGCGCTCACTCCCCACATCCGGATGATAAGATCCTTGTATTTTTCCGGTGTTTTCTGTGCCGCGCGAAGATCGGACACATTGACTACGTTCGGTTGGTGCTGTACGCCCCCGATCCTGAAATAGGACTTCAGCAGATCGGTAAAGGTCTCGGCCCCGCTCTCGCCTTCCAGCGTTGAGCCTACGTATTGCAGCATTACGCAATTGTTCCATTGGTAAAGTTCACTGTCGATCTTTGCTGCGGACTTGAGCGCCGCGGTGGGTCCATACTTCAGCGTCCCGTTTTCCGGAGAGAGCGTGACCGGAATTGGCGTACCCGCTTTCCGGCCTTCCGGCGTAGCGGGAATCAGCCGTCCGGCAAAAACCGGATGCGGTTGATGAATGCCCGCAAGATGCCTTCCGCCGCCCGGCGTCCGGTATTTCAGTATTTCGCGGCAGGCAAATTCCAAAATTTTCCTGGCCTCGTCATCTACATAATCATCGTCATTACACCATTTCGGCGCATTCCACAGCCATTGCCGCAACTCTTCCTTGCCTTCGTAATCCGCAGCGCATGCGGCCGCCACCTCCGCAAGTGTCGCACGGCGCTCCTCGAATACAACCTTTTTAACAGCGGCAAGGGAATTGACCGCAATCACAGGACTTAATACCATAAAGCCTTTATCGGCGCGCTCACATCCGCAGCGGGTAATATCCGTCCCTTTCTCCATGCACCCATGATAGAGTGCTGATGTAATCGGCAGCGGCGACATGAGCGACTGGATATATTTTTCTTCCTTCCTGTCCGCCGCTTCATTGCGTGCGGCCTGTGCAACGTCCATCCCCTGCGCAGGCGTATCCGGATCAAACCGCCCTTCACGCATTCCTTCAAAAAACAGGGCGTCATCTCCATTTTGGAACGCGCGCACCGCTTCTTCCCATGCATTATATCGTCCGATATTTTTTTCAATTTCAGCGGCGACCGCCTGTTTGAACAATTCCCTGAGTTCCTCGAACGATCTGGCATCCGTATGCTTCTCGATAACATCCAGGAGCACAATCGTCAGGTTCACGCCTCCGCTGCAATAATGGTCCCCACGGCCCGGAATCAGAACATCCTGGCATAATCCAAATCCATAATCCCGTGCATCCTCAGCCGGGACGCCGGCTTTTACCATGCTGGCAACGTACCGGTCGTCATTATAATACGCCATACAGTTCAATCCGCCCACCGTAAGCTCGGCAGCCCCACGGAACAACCAATCGGGCGCGTTTTTATGGGTGCGGACCGAAACAAGGGGCTCTGGCAGCCGCGTTTTTTTGAGTGCAGAAAGAATCATGCGCGTCACCTCATTGCAGCCATCCGCTCCATCGCGCCTGAGCCCTCCGATCGTAATGTTATGCTGCGCGGAGTATTTGCCCATCAGGTTTTTATCCAGCAATACTAAATCTGCCTGGTCATACATTTTCAAGAGCAGGCATTCCAGCAATTGCTGTTCTTCCACATGGTGGCGTGCATCGTAATATTCATATAATATTTGGTCGATTCTTCCAAAATTGATAAACTGGAAATTTTCTATCAGGGAAGCCAGATAGCCAAACCAAAAGAGCTGGCAGGCCTCCGCAAAATTCCCAGCTGGCCGAATACTGATATTTTGACATATTTCTGCGATATTTTCAAGCTCCGCCTTCCGTGTGGCGTCTTCGCACTTTTCGGCCTGTGCCCGCGCAAAATCCGCATACCGCTTAACCATACGCGAAAACCCCCTGTACGCGATCACAACCGATTTATAAAATTTAATGGCTTCGTCCTTCTGTTCATTCTCCAGCCGCTCCTGCGCTTCCCGGATGATTCCGCCGATTCCTTTCTTAAGCAAAATCCCAAAATCCGGCGCATAATGCGCCTGCGAAACGGCTTCCTGGTCCAGCTCAAAATATTCCCGGTCTTTTTCGTTTACATAATGCGGCAGCGCATTATAGTCAAAAAATGATTTATCATCGCTGTCCTCTCCCGGATATCCATAAACCGTCCGTGTGCCCACGATCAATTCTTCTTCCCCGATATAGAGCGGCATACGTTCCAAAATTATTGCGATTGCACTGGCCTTTCGTTCGGGCAGGCTCAGGGGAAGGTCCGAGACATCCCAGTCCGGCATCACGATGCGCGCCTGCTTATGCACGCTTTCAAGCGTACGTTCCCGTAACCTCTGTGTCCTTGTGCTCATTTTCCTACTCCATTCTCTCAAAGTGTCCGTATTCCCTTTTGGCGAAACAGCTGACGATATCCTTCCATCATCTCCGGGCTGGGCGCCTCGAAAAGCTCCGGCGGCGGACAGCCGATCCGGCGGTATTTGCTTACTCCAATCCTGTGATAAGGAAACAGCTCCACACATCCTATGCCAAGCGTTTCAAGCTCCTGCGCAATCAATTCGAGCTCTCCATCATTCACATCCCTGATGACCGGTATCCGGATGCGTATTTCGGCTCCCGCCTGTTTGAGGCGCCTCAGGTTTTCCCGGATCATCCCGTTGTCCCGTCCCGTATATTTTTTATGCTGTTTGCTGTCAAACAGTTTATAATCATATAAAAACAAATCCACAAAACCGGTCACTTTCCGGAAATTGTCCCAGGGAGCCGCGCCGGACGTTTCCACCGCGGTATGATATCCTTTTTGCTTCAGCAGATACAGGGCCTCCCTTAAAAAATCCGGCTGCAGCAACGGTTCTCCGCCCGAGAAGGTAACGCCGCCTTCCTTGCCGAAAAAAGCACTCTCTTTTTCCGCTTCCGCGCATACTTCCCCGGCCGACATCAGCGCGCCAACCAGCTTCAGCGCCTGCGCAGGGCATTCTTCCGCACACCTTCCGCAAGCCCGGCAGCGTTCAAAAAATATCCGCCGCAGACCGTCCTTCTGCACATATACGCCGTGCGGACATACCGCAGCGCACCGCCCGCAGCCGATACAGGCTTCTTCATGAAACAAAAGCTGGCTTTCCGGACGCAATCCTTCCGGATTATGGCACCACCTGCAGCGCAGAGCACAGCCCTTCAAGAAAATATTCACGCGAATTCCCGGTCCATCGTGGACGCTGAACCGCTGGATATCGAAAACCATTCCTTTTTTCATATTGCTCCAAGCTCCCGGAATTTTTCTTTCAACACCGGATAGAAGCTGCGGTACAATCCATATCCCTTACGGTATAGCTCCGCCCTCTCCCGGCTGTATTTCATCTCCCGCAAAGGAAAGACCGGTATTCCGGCTGCTTGCGGAATGTCCCGGTACACCCCCGCGCTTACACCCGCAATCAGCGCCGCGCCTAACGCGGAGGCGTTGCTGCTGTAGCTCAGAATAAGGTCTCTGCCAAAAACATCCGCGGCAATCCGCGCCCAAAGCATGCTTCGCGCTCCGCCGCCTGCAAGACGGATTTCAGATGCTTTCCCGCTCAATTCCTCTACTGCATCAAGACACTCCTTCAGGCTGTAGCAAACTCCCTCCATCACACTGCGGACCATGTGTGCGCGGGTATGTTTTGTTGCGAATCCAATGAAAGCGCCCCGCGCATACGGGTCCATATGCGGGCTCCGCTCGCCCATTAAATAAGGGAGGAAAACAAGGCCTTCCGACAACGCCGGCACCGTCTCCGCGAGCGATGAGTATTCCTGAAAACGGTTCGGCGTCTTATCCTCGAATATGGTCTCTACAAGCCATTTCATCGAAAGTGCCGCACTCTGCGTGACCCCGAGCGCTTCCCATGCGCCTGTCATTGCATGGCATTTTGTGTGGATGCGGTGCTTTTGGTCTGGTGCCGGCCGGTCCAGGAATGCCAATACCACGCCCGATGAACCAAGCGTAACGCACACCTTCCCCCGGGAAACGATTCCATTCCCAACTGCTGCCGCCGCCGTATCCCCCGCGCCTGCGGCAACCGGAATGCCCGGGGCCAGGCCGCATGCCCGCGCCGCCTCTTTTGTCAGGGTTCCCGCAATTTGCACGGATTCCATGACCGGAGGCAATAAATTCTTTTTAATCATTAAGCATTCACATAATTCATCCGACCAGCGGCTTTCCGCAATATCAAAAAGCTGCGTACCCGTTGCATCTGTCTGTTCCGTCCCCAGCCTGCCAGTCAGCCGATAACGGATATAGTCCTTAGCCAGCAGTACCGTGGCGGTTTTTTCAAATATATCCGCCCAATTGTTCCTGATCCAGAGCAGCTTAGCCGCCGAAAATCCTGTGTTCGGAAGGCTCCCCGTAATTTCGGAAATACGCATGTCTCCCACAAGGGCCGTCATTCCGGCGGCCTCCTTTTCGCTGCGCTGGTCGCACCACAGGAGCGAATCGCACAACACGCCGCCCGTCTCATCCAGCAGGACGACGCTGTGCATTTGCCCGGTTATGCCGATGGCGGCGATTTTTTTATCCCCCGCCATTGCAGCCGCTTCCCGCAGGCACATACAGGCCGCATCCCACCACAGGGCGGGCTGCTGCTGCGCCCAGCCCGGCTTTTCCCCTGCCAGAGGATAGGGATATTCCGCGGTTTCAAGGCATTCCTTCCCATCTGTCCGCAGCAGGACAGCCTTCGTTCCCGAGGTGCCGATATCAAGACCGAGGAGGTAAGCTTCCATTACTGCTCCTTCTTTTTACTTGCGATATCGATCCAAACCGCTACGATAAGGATCAGTCCCTTTACAATATATTGCCAGAAATTCTCCGTATTCATCAGGCTCATTCCGTTGTCGAGGCTTGCCATGACAAGCGCGCCGATAACCGCCCCCGGGATGGAACCAACGCCCCCCATCAGGCTCGCGCCGCCGATAACACAGGCTGCAATCGCATCCATTTCGGCCATCATTCCGGCGTTCGCCGTCGCTGCATTCAGGCGCGCCGTGAGAACGATGCCCGCAAGAGCCGCCAACATCCCCATGACGACGTACATTACGAATATAATCTTTTTATCTTTGATGCCGGAAAGCTGTGCGGCCTCCGCGTTGCAGCCAATCGCATAGATCGATCGGCCATAGCGCGTTTTCCCGGCAACAAAGGTCATTAATATAGCGAGCACCAGTACGATAACGACCGGGATCGGTACGCCTTGATATTGATTCATAACAATTGTAAATACCGCTACAAAGGCGACAATTGCAGCCGCCTTCAAGACCGTCACCTTCATTGTCGGCGCCTCAATCCCATATTTAATTTTAGACGCGCGTCCCTTGAATGTCGTATAGACGGCCATTGCTCCAAGAATAATCGCCAGCCCCCAGCCGGCAACCGATGGTAGGTAGCCCTGTCCAATGGCGATAAAACTATCCTGAAGCGGTGCAATCGACACGCTTTTCGTGAGACCGAGGAGCATGCCCCGGAAGATCATATAGCCACCCAAGGTTACGATAAACGCCGGAACCTGACGGTATGCGATCCAAAAACCATGCCACATGCCGATAGCCGCGCCTACCGCAATTGTAATAATTACCGCCCATACGGTATCAACTTCCCCCCATACCTGCAGGCAAGCGGCGACGCCGCCGCAAAATCCCATTACCGAACCGACCGACAAGTCAATATTTCCGCTGATGATGACAAATACCATACCGATACTCAGGATCGCCGTGATACTTGTCTGCCGCGCCAGCATCGAAAGGTTCCTCGGCAGAAAGAAGACGCCTTCCGTCATGCAGCCAAAGATCGCCCAAATAGCAATCAACGCGATAATCATTGTATAAGAGCGGATGTTGCCCTTGAAATTTCCAAAAATTGATTTTTTCTGTTTTGCCAGCTCCATCATTGCTTTTTCCCTCCTGTTGCTAGGTGCATAATTTTTTCCTGATTTGCCTCATCGTGTGACAGTTCGCCCGTGATTTTTCCTTCGTGCATCACGATAATGCGGTCGCTCATACCCAGCACCTCAGGAAGTTCCGAGGAAATCATAATGATCGCAACTCCTTTTTTCGCAAGATCCATCATGATATTATAAATTTCATATTTCGCACCCACATCAATTCCACGGGTCGGTTCATCGAGGAACAATACGTCCGGTTCCGTCATGAGCCATTTCGCCAGCACCACTTTCTGTTGGTTTCCGCCCGATAGGCTTTTTACGTCTGCCTGGAGCGATGGCGTTTTGATCTTTAATTCTTCTTCGTATTTTTTTGCAAGATATATCTGTTCGTTTTCATCGATCACGCCGCGCCTGCTGATTTTTGGCAGGCTTGCCGCCACAATATTTTTTACCACGCTTTGGTCAAGAAACAGCCCCAGGCGTTTTCGGTCCTCCGACACCATTCCCAAGCCCTGGCCGATTGCGTCGGAAGGGGATGCAATATGTGTTTCCTTTCCCCGGAGCCTGACTGTTCCACTCTTCTTCCCATTCAAAAAACCAAAGAGCGAAAGCGCAAGCTCCGTACGGCCTGACCCCATAAGCCCGGCGATCCCGACGATCTCGCCCGCACGGATGCTGAAGCTGATACCGTCAAGCATCTTTTTATTTTTTTCTCCTTCTTTTGCCACGCTGTATTGTTCCACCTCAAAGATAGTCTCTCCAAGCGCACGCGGCTTATAAGGAAAACGGTCGGAAAGCTCCCGCCCGACCATCTGCCTAATCAGGAAAGATTCGTCGAGCTCTGCCGTTGGATAGGTTCCGACTGTTTTTCCATCACGCAGAACGGTAACATTATCTGATACATTCAGCACTTCGTCGAGCTTGTGGGAAATGTAGATACAAGTAACGCCCTTGCCCTTCAACTCTTTTAAAAATTCCATCAGAACCTCTACTTCGCTTTCGGTCAGCGAAGCCGTTGGTTCATCCAAAACAAGAATGTCCGCTTTTTTTGCCAATGCTTTCGCAATTTCAATAAGCTGCTGTACGCCGACGCCAAATTCCCGTACCTTCCTCGTCGGGTCAATATTCATTTTCAATTCCCGGCAAATCTGCTTGGTATGGTAATAGATGGACGGAAAATCAATCAGTCCGTTTTTCATATGCCATGCATTGAGGAATACATTTTCGCCCGCGTCCATTTCGCTTACGAGGGCAAGCTCCTGGTAAATAATGGCGATTCCTGCCTGTTCCGATTCCCGAACGTTGTGAAACTCGCATTCCTTTCCATTAAGTATGATTTTCCCTTCATAGCTTCCGCACGGCCAAACGCCGCTCAGCACTTTCATCAGGGTAGATTTTCCAGCCCCATTTTCCCCGCACAGTGCATGAATCTCTCCTCTTTTGATCGTAAAATTCACATCCGCCAGGGCTTTGATGCCGGAAAAGCTTTTTGTAATATCCCTCATTTCAAGTATGTTGTCTGACATAGCCACTCTCCCCTTCATAATCGGGGCGGCCCGGTATGCGGGGCGCCCGAATGCCGTTTATGAAATCATGCCTGCGCAACCGGAATCACGCAGGCATGATTTTGGCCTTATGCTTTTATTCCGGCCATTCGCCTTCCGGAATATTCTTATAAATTTCTTCTTTTGGCAGCCAGCCGTCTTCGATGGCAACATTCATGTTGTCCTTTGTAAGCGGGAACATATCTTCCTCGCTTGTCATCAGTACGGATAGCACATCTTTCTGTCCGTTTTCAACCGTAGTGGTATCAAACAGCGTAGAGAGGTCTTCTCCCTTAGCCATTGCGACCGCAGCCTCGACCGTCATATTGTCAACGATTGCAAAGCGGCGGTATACCGTCATGCTCTGCGTACCCTCTACGATCCTCTGGCACGCCGCAAGGTCCGCGTCAAGTCCGGTCACAACTACGTCCCCGGCAAGGCCTTGCTCGGAAAGGGCCTGGATTGCCGCGCCCGCACATCCGTCATTGGAGGTAAGCACGCACGCTACGTCATTATTATTTGCACTGAGTCCGTCCTCCACATACTTCAGCGCTTCTTCCGGATTCCAGCCTGTAGCCCATTGGTCTACGACAACCTTGATGTCCCCGCTGTCTATATACGGCTGCAGAATGTTCATCTGCCCATTGCGGATCAGGTGTGCATTGTTATCCGTCGGCGACCCGCCAATCAGGAAATAGTTGCCTTTGGGTGCATGTTCAATCGCATATTGAGCCTGGATTTCGCCAACTTTGGTGCAGTCAAATGTGATATAGAAATCAAGGTCGCAATCCGTAATCAGGCGGTCGTAAGCAATGACCGGGATCCCCGCATTATGGGCGGATTCGACGATCGGTGCGGCGGCAGCGCCATTCTGCGCTATAACGACTAATACGTCAATTCCCTGCGTAATCATATTTTCCGCCTGTGAAATCTGGAGGTTCTCGTCTCCGTTTGCAGACTGGGAAACAATCTCTACGCCCAGCTCTTTCGCTTTTGCTTCCATGATCCCAAGGTCCGTCTGCCAGCGTTCTTCCTGCAGGGTTGCAAAGGAAACTCCTATCTTAATTCCATCTCCATCCGCCGGGGCGGCAGCCTCGCCGTCTCCGCCGCTTTCCGCCGGCTGGGCGGAGGCTTCCGCCCCTTGGGAAGCAGGCGTATCGCCTGTCCCCGCATCCGAAGGACCACAGGCAACCAAACCAGCAATCATCGTTGCAATCAGCAGTACCACTAAAATTCTTTTTTTCATAACTTCCTCCTATCTATTTGTTGGGGGCTTTCCCCCTTTGGCTCTGTTTTTCACACGCAAAGGCCGCTTTTTGCAACCGCCGTTACCCGGACCGGGCTTGCATCGCCATGTACGATAGGCAGTGGCAAAATAAATACCATGTACTCCCCGTCCTTCACCGCGTCAAGGTTAGTAAGTGACTCCACCAACGGTATCTCTGCCCGGAAAAGCGCCACGTGAGCCGGTTGATTCGGGATATCGTTATCTTCAATGCCGGCTGCATCCGTACCAAGACATCCGATTTTTTTATCAATCAGATAGTGCACCGCATCAAGGGCCACATAAGGATATTTCACCCAGTTCCCAGTGCGAAATAAGCTGTCCATTCCCGTCTTGATAAATACGATATCTCCTTCCTGGATTTTGCCATCATATTTCCTGACCTCTTCCAGAGTAATTTCTTCTCCTATTTTCTTATGGGAAAAATCCATTAGTACCATGCTCCCGATCATTTGATGGAGCGGAAATTCCGCAAGATCCATTCCCTCTTGCAAATGATGGTACGGAACTTCTACATGCGTACCGTTATGGGTACACATACTTACATAGCCGATCTTATACCATGCATCCGCATCATGCTCTAATTCGGGCATCGATTCCGTCGCATCTTTTAAATCGATAGAAAAAGGGAAATTCACCTCTTCTTCCGGCCTCATCTGTTGACTTAAATCAACGACATACTTTTTGTCCATTTCTTTCCTCCTTTTTTATTAATTGTGTGTAAATAAAACCGATTGTCCACGCCTTCGGGATTTATGTTTCTTTTGTCTTTTAGATTTCTTTGGTTTATGAATCTTTTAAAGTGTTTTGCAGATTGTATTTTTATGATACTCGTGCGCATATCTTCCTTCAACTCATAGAATTGTCACAAAGGTTTCAATTTTTGCCATCCACAGGACGGAGCGCAAAAAAATACACCCAATGCCAGCGCCGGTTGGATGATACCGTTTGTGCGGTTTTAGATATAGTATAAGGCGGCTTTCCGTTTGGCAGGCGGGCGGAATTGAGAAGCAGTCATAAATAAAACGCATAGGGAATAAGGCGGCATGGACTGCCGCATCCGGCCCGAAAAAGGGATAAAAAAAGACCTATCCAAAGGATAGGTCTTTTTTTCGCATTTTCATGCTTCAGATAATATTCCCCGGGAACATTATCTTTCGGACTTCTTCAGCTGTCTGCCAGCTGCGAAGACCGTTCCTGCAGCAGCGACCGCGATCAGCGTGAGGATCATTGCCAGGTCCGCGCCGCCCGTTTTCGGGGACGTCGAATCCGTCGTTGCCGCACCTGCGCTGTCGGCCTGTTTTACAACAACGCCGACCGGCGACAGAGAGGACAACGTAACGACAACCTGGCCGTCACTGACGGAATCCGGCTTCACGTATTCCCATGCGCCATTTACATAATGGATCACGGTTACCTCGTCTCCCGTTTTCACGCCGTTGACTGCGAGTGTCAGGGTAATGGGCCCTCCGGCATAATCTTCAACCGTCACATCCTGCAGCCAGGCAACCGTGCCCGGTGCTTTAGCGGTATCGATCTGCGCTTTCAGTTCATCCGCATTGCTGACTGCCGCAACCGTAACCTGTACGGGATTGCCGTCCGCGTCTTTCGCGGCAACGCTTCCGCCTGTCGGGCTGGGCGCTGCGAAAGCAACGCTCCCGATTGCCAGACATAGAATGACGATCACTGCCACAACCAATATTTTTCTCTTTACCATTGGATCATTTACCTCCTTTCCCTGGTATTTTAATTAACGTCCGAAAAACGGATGCAATCAAGCAACATTATTATTCCGCCACAGCCGGCGCTGCGGCGGAAGGCTGTTTGAGATAGAAAGTGTCGAGGATCATCTGATACAGCGCTTCATCATCTGCCATATATTCCGCGTACACTTCCCCCTGCTGCATTTTCCCTGGAACCGTCATAATATTCTCGTCGGCAAGCCCCGAGTCCAGCGCCGCCCGCGCGACATAAGCAATTTCGCTCAGGCTCATATCTGTCGATGCGTAATTTCCGATTTCCTGATACAGGGTGACCGGGAAAAGCACGTTGTTTTTCGTATTCTGTTTTACCGCATTAAAGAATCCTTTCAGATAACTTATCTGCCGTTCCATACGCGATAAATTGGACGTCAGTTCAGACTTGTCCCTCTGCTTTACATAGGATTCCGCCTGCTTCCCGCCGAGCGTGACCTGCTTTCCCTTTTCCACCGTTTCCCCGGCAATTTCCACCGTTTCCGGCACCGTCACGGTAACCCCGCCAACGGCGTCCGTCGCCACGGGAATCCCCGCAACATCGAGCGTAATATACCGGTAGACAGGCAACCCGTAGAACAGGTTGCTCACGGCGTCCACCGTAAGCCGGTTGCTAAGCTCTGCGCCGTCTCCATAGGCATGTGAAAGGGCGATCTGCGCAACCGCATCTCCCGTATAATTGCGGTTCAGGTCGTATAGTTTGATTTCCGTCATCGTATCGCGCGGGATATTGAATAACGTCATCTTGTTATTGTTTGTATTGATCGCGATCAAAAGGAGAGTGTCCGCCTGTCCGCCGCCCAGCGTTTCGCCTTCAGCTCCTTCATGCTTTTCATAATCGATACCCATAAAGACCACGTTCACCATATCCTGGTTATACTGGTAGACTTCCCCGTTATAGAGCACCGCATCGTCGCCGATATCCGGCCCACCCTCATTTGCATCCGCCGCATCCGGCGGCGTACTTGCCGCCGCATCCGTTTCTTTAGGCCGGAACATCGTCCGCGGATCATATTTATCCGAATTCAGCAGGATGGAAGCGGCATAGCCGAGAAGCGCCAGCAGGATTCCCGCAATACACAGCACGCAGATCAGGATGACCCGCTTTTTTTTGCTTTTCCTGTGTCTATGGTGATAATCCTTGTTTTTGTTATACCGTTTGTTGTACCGCTTATCGTTGTGCGTGCTTTTCCGCACCAAAACATCTTGTTTACTCATCAGTCTCTAGCACCGCCTGTACCAAATATCGTTTTTCGTCCTGTCCTTTAACGCAGGTGGAAAGCGTCAGTATTTTATCCCGGTCTGTGACCGTCATGCCGCTGTCGATATTGGCCTTCATATCCCTTATGTTGAAAATCCCGTCAAGATACCGCGTAAATACGGACTGGTCGGTAAAATCATATGCTTGCATGATGTGCTCGTTTCCGGACGCATAAGCCGCAAAAATCCGGTAGGTCAGCTTTTTTTCCGGCGTATAAACGACTATTTCCCGGTTTTCATCGAAAAACGCCTTGTCTTCATATTGGTGCAGCCCTGCAAACATCGAACCGTTTTTCATATTGTGTCCGTAGATAACGGTGTTAGGGTCTGTAAAATCCTTGCTGTTGAACCGTTCCGTATAGATCGCTCCTTCCACCGACTCCTGGCCTGCCAGGTTATGGGTCAGGTAAAAGGAATCGTCCAGCGGATTCTGCACGATAGGATAGTCAACATCCGTACCCGGCACTGTAATCCATGCGTAAATATCTTGGTTTTGGGTCCGTAGGGCCGCAAAATCAATGGGGACATTCGGCGCCTGCGAAGCCGTTTCTGTTATTTCAGGCTGTCCGGTGGGCGATGGCTCCATCGTTCTTTGCGCGATTTGCTGCATCTGTTCGTTAAGCGCCTCATCCCGCCGTTCCCAGTCCGAAAGGACCAAGAGACCGATAACCGCCGCCGCCAGTATAATCATAGCGGTCACCAGGATTACGACCAGCGTTCTTCTTTTTACCGAATGCCGTTTCGTTTCTTTTTCCATATGAATTCCTCTATCTTGATGTCCCGTCCGCCTGGTAGTCCACTTCAAACAACGTTTCCGTAACGCCGCCCTTCTTCAGCGACACCTCGGCGGTCACGCCGCCAAGGTCTCCATTTTCCGTCACCGTTTCGCTTTCGACCTGCCGTTCCAGTCCGTCTTCAAACGGCTGGCCAAGAAATGAAACCGTCAGGCTCTTACCCTCCGCGTCACATTCGATGACGAGGTAAACCGGGTGGTCCGAGGCATTCCGCAATGCAAGATCCGCTCCTTCGGAAAAAATATCCGCATCCAGGCCCGCGTCGATATAATCCGCAGGCCACGGCCTTGAGGTATGTTCTTCGATCTCCAGCCCGGCTGTAAGCGCCGCCGCATAAACCGTGGACGCCAGGTGATTGAGTCCGCCGCCCGGAACCTTTTCGATCTTTTGGCCGATCAACTCGTTGGCCAGTTTCCAGCCGTCCTCTTCCCCGAGCGTTCCGAACGCTTCCTTCATGGACCAGGTTTCGCCCGGTCCGATCTTCGTGGTGTTCAGCAGGTCGCTTGCTTTCCAGATATTGTAAGCGCTGTCAAGCTCCGGGTGCTCTATTGCGGTCCCGTAGCTGCCCCGCACCTCTATGGCGTTTGCACCCGGGCCGCCGGCCTTTTCCTCCGCGATCACCGGTCCGCGGCCGGAAACCGCTATTTCCGCGGCGATTCCCTCCGCCAGCTTATCCACATCGACGACGGGCGTCTCCGCGAATTGCTCATTGAGTTCATATCCCGTCAGTTTCTTTTCTTCATCCGCGGTTTTTTCAAGAGCGCCTTCGGCGCCGTTCGTTTCGGTATCCGGAACATTTTTCGCGACTTCTTCCCGAATCAATACCGGGTCAGCCGAGACGGTGCAATCAAATATGCGCTCCGGTCCGGCGTTTCCGTTTTTTCCGTACGCAAACGCATCCGCCAGCGCCTGGCTGTAA
The DNA here is from genome assembly GCF_003628755.1 of Christensenella minuta. Lineage (NCBI taxonomy): Bacteria > Bacillati > Bacillota > Clostridia > Christensenellales > Christensenellaceae > Christensenella > Christensenella minuta. The sequence goes on from NZ_CP029256.1 coordinate 2,077,102, forward strand.
TCGATGACCATCCCCGCTTCCCTGCCGGTGACCGTATATTGTTTCCCTGCGATCTCGTAGGCTACGGTTTGTTCATCTGTTTTACGCTCCGCCGCACTTTTCACCGATGCTTCCCCTTCCGCATAGCTTAGGCCGGATAGGTCGCAGTCAAGCACAACGACGCCTTCCGCGAAGGTGTCCGGATTCGCCGGCTGCATCCCCGGAAATAGTTTCAGTATAATAAAAAAAGCCGCCGCTACGGCAACCGCTCCGATGATGACCGCGATCCATTTCCGGGAAGGTTGGCCTCCCCGGAATCCTTTTTCCTTTTCTTGTAATACGAGCAGCTCCGGCTCTCTGTTTCCCTGTCCTGTCATGGTTCTCCCCGTTAATGTAGTTTTCTTTTCGTCCTGTCGGCCTGCCGTTGAAAGCCCTGTCCGGAAGTATTCGCCTTCCGTATGAACTCGGGCTCCGCAGGCTCCGCACCGTGGATGTCCTTCCGGCTGTGCGGTTCTTTCGCCTCCTTTGCAATGGAGGTATACATATCCTTTTCCTGCCGTTCTTCCCGTTTGATGACAGGCTGCCTGCGGTTCTTTCCCCTGCCCTTCGCGGGCTGGGTCTCTTCGTAGTCATAATATCCATAATAAGAATAACGCTTCTGCATATCCGGGATCGCGTTCAGGATGCAGGCCGACGGCTTGGTGCCCGCGACCTCCCATGCCTTTTTGCAGTCCTCCAGCACTTCCTTTGTTGTGTATCCATGCCGTACGACCAGAAGTATCCCGTCCACATAGGGATGCAGGGCGATGGCGTCCGGCACCAGGAGCACAGGAGGCGTATCGAGGATAACATAATCGTATTGCCCTGAAAAAAGGCCGATCAGCGCTTCCATTCGTTTAGACCCCAGCAGCTCGGTTGGATTGGGCGGCCGGTGGCCGGCGGTCAATACGTCAAAATACGGGCCATAGTGGGTAATGTAGTCCCCCGCGTCCTGCCCTTCCCGTCCAGCCATGATAAGGTCAGCGAGGCCCTTGCGGTTGGGCAGCTCCAGTACCCGGTGCACCGTCGGGTTCCGCATATCGCAATCCACCAGAAGCACCCTCTTTTGGGAAAACGCATAAGAGTTGGCAATGTTGCTGGTAACCGTGGATTTTCCCTCTCCCTTAATGGAGCTTGTGACCATGATCGTCCTGATGTCATGATCGATCCCCAGAAAGCCAATATTGGTCTGTATTGTGTTGAACGCTTCGAGCGCTTGTTTTTTATAATCGATATCCATAATTTTTCTCCTTATATTCGCGCGGTCAGTTAAATTTCGGGATGCTGCCGATCACCGGTACGTCCATAATCTCCGTAATGCTGTCCACATCCTTGACCGTATCGTCGAGGATATACCGCAGCACCGCGATGATAAGGCCGAGAATCAGGCCGAGAATGCCCGCAACCGCCGTATTCAGCATGACGTTCGGGCTGGAAGGCACAGTAGGAACGGTCGCGTAGTCGATCACCTGTACGTTGTCCATCTTCATGATATTCATCACTTCCTGCTGGAACACGTCGACCAAAGTGTTGGCAACTTCCTGCGCAAACTGCGGAGAGGTATCCGTCACGGAAATGTTGATAATGTCCGTATCGGATTTTGCGCTGACGGCGATCATCTCGGAAAGATCCTTTTTGCCGGGGTCGATATTAAGCTTCTCCTCCACCTGCGTGAGCACTTTTTCCGACTTGCACAGTACACTGTATGAATTGACCAGCTTTGTGTTCAGGTTATAATCGTTGATCGTCATTTGCGCGCCCGATTCGGCGCTTGTATTTGTGGAGCTCACGATCATCATAGCGGTCGCCTCGTATTTTTTGTCGATTACGTATTCGGATACGAAATATCCCGCCATCGCTCCCAGTATTGCCAGCGCCACCACAATGATCCAGCTCTTTTTGAGCATCTTCCCAACGTCGCGAATTGTAAATTCCATTTGCCTGTTCTCCTTCTGTTTTCCTATTCCGTTAAACTTTTGTTATTCTCCAACAGCCGGCTCACCATGGATTGCCCGAAGCGCTTTCCGCATTCCGCAAGACCGCCTTTTATAAGCGGAGCGCGCCTGCCTGCCGAGTGCGCATCCGTCCCGATAAAATCCGCATATCCTTTTTTGAGCAGCTTCCGTGCTGTTTTTTGCGCAGTGCCGCCGTATTGCCCGGTCAGGCTCCCGGCATTGATTTGAAACAGCATACCGCCGCTTTTCCACACCTCGCAGGCCGCAATATCTTTTTTGAGGTAAAGATACCGTTCCGGATGGGCCAGAATTGGAGTCAGGCCCGTAATCCGCAGTAAATAAAGCACCTCTTCCATGCAAGCCGGGATCCGCTCGAAATCCGTTTCGATCAGAATATGCGTTCCGCCGTTCATCGCGAGGCGCTCCGGATACTCGTAATCCAAAAAGGCTTCGCCTACATATACTTCAAAGCCCTGGTAAAGCCGGAGGGGAATGCCGCGGAAATCGAGCCGCCGCTGCAGTTCCTCCCTTTGTTCATTTGCCTCTGATATCAATTCGTCATACCCCGAAATCGCGTGCGGCGTGCAAACGATGCTCTCAATTCCTTCGGAAACGGCAATCTCTGCCATTTCAATACTGGTTTCGATGTCGTCCGCCCCGTCGTCAATATAAGGGATAATGTGGGAGTGGATGTCTGTGTATTTCATGGTTCCTTTCTCATGCAAACCGCTTTATCGTAACTACGGCCTGTTTTATATCTTCTTTCTTCAGAAACAGATAGAGTATGTAAAGTAATGCATATAACACCGTGCTAATCCATGAATGAATCGCCCAACTGAAAATCATAAACCCAACAACCAGAACTAATTCATAGAGAGTATCTTTTAAAATATTTATGTTTATGACTTTGGATAGCATATATTCCGCCAATATGCTTTTGAACGCTAATAATATAACGATAGCAACAATTGCAACGGTTAAATTCCGCATAACAAATACTGTAATAATTGTAAAAGCGATACTGAGCAAAAAAGAAACTAAATTTACATACAGAATCCATTTTTCTTTTCTCACAGTCTTCAGATATGTATTGGTCAGCATCGATACCTTGCTTTCGAAAATACAAACAGGAAAAAGAAGCGCCATATATTTCAAACTTTCCGCATATTGGGGAAGCCATAAGGACAAGCCTTCTTTAACCGGATAATACAAAACCATAACCCCTAAGAGAATAAGCATTAAACACGTTCTCAGGGAAGCATATATATCATTTATCGCATCCTGGCTCGCACGTCTGAGCATTGGAAAAAGAACCATGGCGATTGCGCTTATAAAGGTCAGCAGCATGCTTGAAATGCTTAACGTCAACGATATCTTTCCAAAAACCTCGATGCTCCATTGCTTCTCAATTCCCAGTCGGACAACTCCAACAATAAGATTCCCCGCTATATTGGCAAACATTAACTTGCTTCCTGCTGATATATTCTTTTTTGCTTCTGCCAGGGCCGGTTTTAAGGGGGTCGGTTTGCCAAAAACAATTTCTTTACATATTATAACTGCGTAAATCATAGATACTATTCTCGCAAAAATATCAGCATATATTAAGAGTTTAAAATCCCTGCCTCCGCATAAAAGAACAACAGCCGTAGCGGCACAGTAAACGACACGGTCCAGTATAATGATTTTGGCATATTCTTTGATAAGATTGGTTCCTTGAAGCGTGAACAGCAGGAAGTATCTTGGATTTATAACCAGCCCGTATATGACTGTCATAATAAGTACGAACTCCTTATTACCGTCCTGCAGCATCGAAGTTGCAAAAATAACAATTGTTCCTAAGATGCACTCCATAAGGAAAAGCAGCCAAAATTGCGTTACAAATTTCGGTTTGTCCAGCTGCTTATAGTTTCGCCCTCCATAGCGCAAATAAACACCGTCGCACCAACCCAAATGAAAAAGACCAACATACGACATGTAAAAAACGTATAATTGCCAATATCCATATTCTTCTGGTCCCAAAAGCTTGGGGACGACCAGCGTTAATACGCCGGAAATCAGTAAAATAATAATATTGGCTGAAAACGTATACGATATATTTTTTAAGGCATCAGATAATCTACTCATATAATGTCCTCTTTTTTGCAGTACTGATCCCTTTTCTTCCGGAACGCTTCGCAGTATTTGACATGTAGATCAAAATATTGAATATTACAGCGGTGCTTATTACTTTTATCAGCATTGTGCTGGTCAGGAGGCTTGTCAAAAATTGTTCGTCTATACTTTGCATAAAAATTGGATAACTTAGGCTGGCGTATAAGATGACCGCCAAATTTGTATTGCGAAATTTTCCGTTTTTAATTGCCATATAGCAAGAAGTATAAATAAAACCAATCAGGAACTGTAACGTATATAGACCTGCATAATTAAAGTCATGTAAATAGCGTCTGAAACTTGTATAAATATTAATGCGCATATTCCCTGCATTGATAAATTCCAAATGTCTCGGAATCGCATCTACATCCGAATATCCTATCGATTGCGCAATTCTGTTCAGGCCTTGCATTGTTTCCTTTCCCATCTGCCCAATATCATAAGTGAAGGAAGTTAAGAAACGGTCCAGTGCCGGAATCGCTCCTCCCGTATAGCCCGCAATATTTTGCATTGAGTCTTCCAAACTGTCAACACGGTTCATAAAAAATCCCATCAGGGAAAATATCAAAAAGAATATTGCTATTCCGCTTATCCCTGCGATTAAAATTTTGCGGTTGGGACGCTTTGTCCAATTGTTTTTCATCCCATACAAAATTGCCATAACAACAATGATAAAAACAATATAATGTATAAAGGGAGATCGATTTCCCGAATAAATCGTTAGGATCAAAAACAATAAAACAGGCAGAAATAAGACAATACAGCTTTTTTTCCACCGTAAAAATATAGCATTATACAGTAGAATAAATGTATATATACTTGCAAAAACCTCGCACAAAAGCGTCCCTATTTTTAGCAGGGAGCTCGTTGAATACTCATCACTCAGGGACTGCAATCGATAACTGTTCAAAATATCTCCCTGCGTACCCACCCCTCCATAAGCAGTTCCTATTGTATTGACTTGGTAGATACAATATAGTAGTACAAACAACATAAAGCTCGTTATAGCAACTGTCGCAAAGGCCGGTACTATGATTTCACTTTTTTCCTTGCCGCACTTTGTATCATCTATGCCTTTCAGTGCAACAACTTTTTTAGGTTCGATAAGTCTCCTTGCAACAAGTTCCCCCACGCCGAGGGCTGCAATCCCGGTAAAAATAACTATGACCGTAAGAGCACTGATTTCCACCTCCCATTTCGTTTTGTTAAACATAACAAATGTCGCACTGACAATGAAAACAATGCATGTATCTACCCAAGGAGAAAGCAAGTCGCCGTTCGTAATAAGATATGCTAAAATAAACTGCATTACAAGCAGAATTAATAAAATATATATCAAATATCAATCTCCTTGAAAAACCTGTCTTTCCATGCTTTAAAATCATATTTCTCTAATAAGCCATCGTCTGCTTCGTGCATTGGCAGCTTCAGAAAATCACAAATTTGCGCTGCATTATCAGCATTTAAAAGAAAAATATTGTTGGGATGATAAAAATCACAATCTATGATACTCCTGTTATTTGTAATCAGTTTCTTTTTGTAAAACAGGGCTTCCAGCGGTCTTAAAGTTAATCCTTCCTGCCCTTCCGCCGTTATATCCAGGATTGCTTTGCTTCTGGATATATACTGCAAAATTGTTTCATATGAGATACGTTCTCGATATTGTTTGTTCGTATGCGTTCCCCAACGGTTGTCTGCCGTTATATGAAAATATGTTTTCAATCCCAAGGTTTCCATATTGACCTTTATTTCTAAAAGCTTTTTCAAGCGGTTTTTATCTGCTCCTATAAAAAGAATATCAATATCCTCTGTCTTGCATCCGTCTTCCTGCACAGAAATATTATTGAAATAGAATTGTGTATTATACCGCATGTTATACTTTATGCAATCCTTAGGGTCGAAAGACCATTTTTCTATTTTTTCGTCTGTAATCAAATCGGGATTTACGCATGCTTTTGCCGGATTCCAATACCAAAAAATAACTCTTATACCGGGATAATGTTTTCTGATAAATCTTGCTGCCGGCAACTTAATAACCGATGCAAAAATAATCGCTGAATCATAGCTTGGAAGCTCTTTTTTCCATTCCCCAAACCAAATGCTATATCCTGGGAGCTTGCTATACATATGTACTCTTCTCAAAAACTTGAGCACAGTTGGGATTTTTTTGTATATCCTTTTTACCTGCACACCCCGCTTTGCATACTCTTTTGCAAAAAATGTGTTTTCATCGTCAACTAATATAAAACTGTTTGCTTTCGTTTTCATGCCTTAAAATTCTTTTCCTGAGTTTGGCTGCAACGCGCGGCCTGCCTGTAATATTCAACTGCGCATTTCAATCCGGTATAAAAATCATATTTCGGGTGATAGCCCAGTTTTTTCCGCGCTCTGGAAATATCAGCATTAGACAGAATGATATCTCCCGCTCTCTTCTCAGCAAACAACGGCTCCCTTTCAATATCCAATAAATCGCATATAGTCCGGTAAACCTGAAGCAGGGAGATTGTATCCCCGCACGCAATATTAAAGCATTCTCCCGCAGCATTTGTGCCTGCCATACATGCGCGCAGGTTCGCCTCAATTACATTATCAATATAGGTAAAGTCTCTCGATTGCATCCCATCCCCATAAATGGTGGCTTTCTTCCCGTTCATCAACAGATTGATAAATTTTGGAATGACCGCAGCATAGTCGCCCTCTGGATTTTGCCTTCTCCCAAACACATTAAAATATCGCAGACCATAGGTATCTAATCCATATAATTTTGTATAAAGCCTTGCATACTCCTCTACTACTCTTTTGGTGAGCGCATACGGCGAAAGAACCTTTCCTTCATTCCCTTCTTTTTGGGGAAAAATATTTGTATCGCCATAAACAGAAGAACTTGATGCGTAAACAAATTTTTTCACATTGTTTTGCCTTGACGCTTCTAACATATTCAGGCTCCCGCTTATATTAATCTGCTCATACAGCAGCGGCATTTTTATGCTGCGCGGAACACTTCCCCAGGCAGCTTGATGCAGCACGTAATCTACCCCTTTGCAGGCTGAGAAACATGTCTCATAATCCCGGATGTCTCCTTCCAGGAGAATAAAGGCTTCATGTTTTTTAAATGGTTCTATATTTTCAGTTCTCCCCGTTGAAAAATCGTCCATGCATTTAACGCGGCAACCCATCCTAAGGATTGCCTCGCAAAGATTCGAGCCGATAAACCCGGCTCCGCCCGTCACCAAAAAAACAGATCCCGGTTTGAATGTCAAATCGCTAAAATCCATTTGTTAAAGTCTCCTATAAATATAGCCTGCATCCAAAAATTTCTCTTGTTGTAAAGCGCTTTTCACATCGAATATTATTTTGTTGCCGGTAGTATTTCCCGTGTACATCCTATCAAATTGTTTCGGCTCTATTTTTACAAGGCTATCATGGGAAACAGCCAAAATCACAGCATCGGCTCCTTCTATGCGGCTCAATTCACTCAGTGAAATTCCATAGCTCCTTTTTGTTTCTTCCTCATCCGCCACAGGATCAGCCACTATAATTTCCACTCCATAATCCTTTAATGCCTCGATTATTTTGATGACTTGCGTATTTCTTACATCGGGACAATTCTCTTTAAAGGCAATCCCTAATACAGCTACTTTCGCCCCTTTGATCTTTATATTTGCATGGATCATCATTTTAATCAAAGTTTCAACTACAAAAAATCCCATTCTGTCGTTTATCTTACGTCCTGCAAGAATGACATTCGGCATATACCCTACTTGCTGCGCTTTGTAAGTCAGATAGTATGGGTCCACCCCGATACAATGACCCCCTACAAGCCCCGGTTTAAAATCCAAAAAATTCCATTTCGTTGCAGCCGCTTTTAATACTGCATTGGTATCGATCCCCATTCGGTTAAATAGAATTGCTAATTCATTCATAAACGCAATATTGATATCTCTTTGTGTATTTTCAATCACCTTCGCCGCTTCTGCTACTTTTATGCTCTCAGCGCGGTATATTCCCTGATCCACGACCAGTTCATAAATATTGGCGATTAATTCTGCCGTTTCTTCGTCCATTCCGGCGACTATTTTTGTTATACTGCTCAGTCGATGCGCCTTATCCCCTGGATTAATCCGTTCGGGCGAATACCCTATCTTAAAATCAACTCCGCATTTCATACCAGATGTTTTTTCCAGAACCGGAACACAGATTTCTTCCGTTACTCCAGGATAAACCGTCGATTCATAAACAATAACGGAACCTTTTTTTATATTTCTCCCTAAAATTTCATTTGCTTTTTTAAGCGGCTCCAGATTCGGTATATTATCCGAATAAATCGGAGTAGGCACCGCAACAATAAAAAAGGCGGCCTCTGCCAATTCCCGCTCATCGCTCGTAAAATGCAACGAAGTGTGTTGGATTTCATGATCCCCTACCTCATTGGTAGGATCAATTCCGTCTAAATAAGTTCTTATTTTGTCTTCATTTATATCAAACCCAATCGTTTTTGTTTTTTTAGCGAATTCGACAGCAAGGGGCAATCCTACATATCCTAACCCAATAACCGCCATCTTTGATTCTTGATTTTTGATACTATGGTACAAACTATTCATTGGATGTCCCCTTTTCCAGCGTTTCGGAAAATTCCCGATAAAATTGATTCCTTCTGTTTTCCAGCACCTCTTGCCTGTAATCCTTTGCACGCTCGTAATTTGCGCGGCTGCACTCTATCAAGTCCTCTTTACGGATAGAACGCAAAAGCTTCGTTAAAGCTTTATCATCCTTTTTAGGGAACATATATGATTCCGTTAATAGTTCTCCGATTCCACCCGCATTAGAGCCAATACACGGGCACGCACGGCTCATGGCTTCTATCAATGCCCTCGGCAACCCCTCCGTTATACTAGGCTGGATATAAATATCTATAGTATCCAGCCATTCAAATACATGGTCATGTTGAATTGGGCCCTGAATCATCACGCTCCCTTGCAGCTGATACCTGTTTATAATTTTTTGGAGCCATTCCGAGTTTCCCGGACCAGCTATCCTGTATTGGATGGCATAACCTTCGTTTACCAATTGCTTTATTGCCTTTATCGCGGTTTCAAAGCCTTTATACTTCAGATCGACCGCTGCAAGCGTTCCCAGGGTTATCGTTTTGTTTTCCATACCATCAATTTTCTTAATCCGCTTATCCACAATACTGTTATCAGTCTCGCCGAGTTCAACATTTGAGCAGGCTAATGTCTTTGCGCCTGACGGATATCGTTTTTGCAAAAAAAACTGCGTCACATATAAAACATAATGAGCGTTTTTCACCATTTTTTTCTCTTTTAAAAAAGAAGGGACCGCCAAAAGCTTTCCCTGAAGGCTATGGTGCCACAAGGCATCCCGCGAGCAACCAACCACTTCTACCAAAACAGGCTTATTAAGTTGTTTTGCATATTGAGTTGCGTAAAATCCAAGATCACTCACCCTGGCCACAATAAAATCAGCATCTTCCACCGTACGCCGTACCGTCTTCTTAACTTCCGAAAGGTTCCTGAGGCCTTTAAGCGATTTGAAATTTTTTACACCTACAAACTTGAATCCTGGTTCATCTAAAACATTATACTGTCCATCATTCCCCAGTGAGTTGTCTTCCCTGCTTAAGAAAACTACTTCTTCTGCTATCGCTTTGTAGCGTTGGACGGTTTTTTTACTATATGCATAGCTGCAAACATTTCCATTTTTCCTGAACAGGTATCCTTCGTGCACAAATAGTACTTTCAAGAATCGTTCCCTCCGTGCAGAATTTCGTGGTAGATTTCCAGCACCCTTTTCGCAGTCGCCTGAATATCAAATTTTTCTTTGCTCAGGCGCTGGCCGCACCGTGCTATTTTTTGCGCTTCCTTCTTATCCCCCAACACCCTGGCAACCGCTTCGGCAATTTTATCAGGCCTTTTCACTGGAACAAGAAATCCTGTTTTTCCATCTTGTATAATATCCGGGAAACCGCCAATATCAGTAGTAATTGTGGGCACGCCCGCGGCTAGAGATTCGCCTGCGCCTCCCAGGTTTTCGCTCAGTGATGGATGCACGGCGACATCCAGCTCCCGGTAAATATCTTTCATATTGGTTTTGAATCCTGTAAAAACAATTGAGTCCCCACATTTTTTCCCGGCATAGTTCCTAAGCCGTTTTTCGTATTTCTTTGATTTATCCGCAGGGCCGCCGATAATAACGCCCTGGCATTTCACTCCCTGCTCTTTTAATATTTTGATTGCATCAATGAAATCTTCATGGCCTTTCAGACCTCTTTTTTGCAGCATATACCATTTAGGTTTATAAAAATATGAAACCGTCGCTACGATGGGAATTTCCTCCGGAATGCCGTATTCTCCCCTAAGCTTTCCAGTCGGTTCACGGTAAGCGTTCTCCTCTCCGGCAAACAGCCCCCCATAGTAAGCAAGGAAAACCTTGCTTTTTTCAATTCCGCTTTCTAGATATATTCTTTCTGTCTTTTGGCAGCTCCCAGCCCAATAATCGTATTGATTTGCAAGCTTGATTTCAGCTTTTCTGTAAAGGGCATTTTCTAAATGAAGCGGCCCCGGCACCTGGAACAGCCTTGGTATCACTGATTTTTTTAACGCCAATCTCAGCATCATTGTAGTCGTCACAAAATGTGAATGAATAATGTCCGGCTGTTCCTGTGAGATGATTTGAGCAATTAATTTTTTTCGTTTTTGAAAAAACCACGGCCTGGTTACCGGAAGCGAAAAATCCACTCCAATGACTTTCATACCTTCTTTCTTATAATTTTCCGCAAAACCATCCGTGTCGTTCGGCAGAACCGCTACAATTTCAACGCCATGGGTATGCAGCCATTTCGCCTGATTGAAAGCCCAGCCTGCGCCCGTATTTGTTTTAAGAACATATAATACTTTCATGGATCCCCGCATTTTATAATTCCAACTGCTCTCTTATATTATTCCGCCGCATTTCTGTACAAGGGCGGCGATTCCGGCTGCACTTGAAAAATTTTCCGGAATGACGTCTTCCGCTTCTATCGCAATGTGATATTTATTTTCTAATTCCGCAATGAGCATGATGAGATCATATGACTCCAGCAAGCCGTCCTCAATATAATTTTCGCTGCCGCAAAAATTGCATTCAGGCCTCAACTCTTCTAAGATCATATAGATTTTTTTTTCCATATTTGCCTCCTGCTTAAAGCATCTCTTTTAATTTAACGCGGTCAATTTTGCCGCTTTGATTCAGCGGCATTGTTTCGATTGAGACTATGCGGTTGGGGAGCATGTATCGAGGAATAACTTGCTTCATATCTTTAATCAATTTCCTACTGTCAATCTGACCCGTCACAAAAAGTACAATTTGTTTCTCCTTATCGTCATAAAGGCAGCAACAAATTGGAATATCAGGAAACGACATTGCTGCCGTTTCAATTTCTCCCAACTCGATTCGGTAACCCATATGTTTTATTTGAAAATCCTTCCGTCCGTCAAACACTAACTCGTAACGTTCGTTATAATGTACGAGGTCCCCCGTTCTATAGATGGTTTCTTGGTAAAATTTGTTAAGGGGGTTCTGAACAAATGCTTTTCGTGTTTTTTCCTTATTGTTCCAATAGCCAGGCGACAAGCAGCTTCCCCTCACACAAAGCTCGCCTTTCTTTAACGGCTCTGTAATCCTTTTATTCCGATCATCCAGTATCAATAAACCCGTGTTGCCGCACGGATATCCCAGCGGCAACAGTTCGTTCTCCCCGAACTCCCGGTCAATCGGATAGTAGGTAATATTTACTGTCGCTTCCGTGGGTCCATACACATTCATCGCCAGCAGGCCAGGGATACTCTCCTGCCATTTTTTCAGATGCTTAACCGGCATTACTTCGCCGCCGAAAATAATTCGCTTTACACACGATATATCCACTTTATCCAGCGCATCTTTCATCGATACGTTAATAAATGCAGATGGGACCCAATATAAATAATTGATATTATGTTCCCGTATAAATTCCAGCGCTTTAACAGGAAACATAAAATAAGACTCCGGAATGATCGCCAGCGTGGCCGAAGTTTTAAAGCATGAATAGATATCTTGCGTAGAGATATCAAAATGGAACGGTGACTGATTGCCCATAATCGTATGTTCGTCGATATGGCATGCATCAACGGCCCAATCAATATAATCAATAATGTTCCGGTGGTTAATAATGACTCCTTTCGGTTCCCCTGTGGAGCCTGATGTAAACAAAATATATACCGGATCAGTATCAATAGTATTTTGCCGTATTGCGCGTATAGCGATTTCATCGATTTCTGTCTTGTCGATATCCTCTATCATAATAATTTTGCCATGGAAATCCGTTCTTTTAATAATGGCGCTAAATTTGCCGTTTGTGATAACACAGGCTGGGTTTAGAACGTTAATTATCTTGTTAATACGCGCTTCAGGCATCGATACGTCAATCGGCGTATAAAAATTGCCGCTATAAACAATGCCGGCAAATGCAGCGACACAGTTAATTGATTTTGGTAAGAAAGTAATAACTGACTGGCCTGATAGTCCTGTTTTTATAATAGTTGTGGCAACCGCTTTAGCAAATTTTTCCAGCGCGCTGAATGTAATCCTTGAATTTTGTTCCAGGATTGCAATTTTTTGGGGGCTTCTTTTTGCAGTTTCCTCTAAATATTCACCAACATTTTTTATCATGAAATAACCTCGCTTAAAATGCAGAAATTCTTGCCGGGTTTCCGAAAACTTTTGTTCCTGCTTTAACATTCTTTATAACGACGCTCCCCGCCCCGACGTAAGCGTTTTCTTCCACTACAATATTATTAACCAATACAACGTTGCTGCCAATATAAGCATTTTTTTCTATCCTACAGCCGCCAACCAAGGTGCAATTCGGTGAGATAACGGCATAATCCCCTACTACCACGTCATGGGCAACGGTGGAAAGCAGAAGAGCAAAATCACCTACAACCGCATTGGGTTCCACCCTAACAAAAGGAAATATGACACATCCTTTGCCGATTTGGGTGTGATCCCATATGATAGCCGTCGGATGAATAATATTAACAAAATTAGCCCCTTTATCTAATAGCTTTTGAATACACACATTTCTCACATTCGGATTTCCGACTGCTATTACAAAATTCTGCGTATCCTCAACTTGCCAATCTTCTATTGTGCCCATCACTTGTTCCGCGAATCCCATTCCATCCAAAGAATGTGGATTGTCGTCAATGAAGCCAAGTACATTCCACCTTGCCCTTGACTGGTTGATATCTTTTATTATCTGCAGCACCACCCTTCCCATGCCGCCGGCTCCAACAATGATTAAATCTTCCAATTTCTGTTTCTCCTCATTTCAAATCTTTCGCAAAATATATTCTTTCAGCCTCATAATCCATAGTTTCATACATATGAATCGCCGCCTCGTTTCCCCGGGAAGCGATCAGGTCTATCTTGGTTATATTCCTGTGTTTTGCCCTGCATTCAGCTTCATGGATTAACCGTTTGCCCAATCCTGTTCTTCGGTTGTTTTTATCTACCACAATTTGATTAATATGCATCCGTTTTTCACCCATGAATTCATGCTCAAACATCCAAAGGAAAGCGACTAATTTTCCTTTTTGTTTTATGCCTAATACTTCCGCTTGCTCTTTTTTCAAATGCTCATATAAGGATTGAACCTTTTCTTTGCATATGGCAATGCAGAATTCTTCCGATACTTTAAAATTGCTCCTGTAAGTTTCATACAAAAGCCGGAAAACAGTCTCTTCATTTTTCTGAATTTCTTCAAGACAAAGCCCGTCAACAATCAATTTTGTCCTGCCTTTCCACATCGAGATCCTTCATTACCATTTCATTTCCAGACTTTATGTCCTTTTTTCTCACAGTATAGGCAATCGTACGAAATAAAACCTCCGAATCCAACCTGAAGTTTACATGTTTGATATACTGAATATCTATATGAAACCTAGCCTTCCATTCAAGGTCATTCCTTCCGTTTATCTGTGCCAATCCAGTAAGCCCCGGCCGCATATCGTGCCTGTGATGTTCTTCCTTTGTATAATATGGCAGATATTCTTTAAGCAACGGCCTCGGCCCCACAAAGCTCATCTCGCCTTTCAAGATATTGAGCAATTCCGGCAATTCGTCAATGCTGGTGCTTCTCAATTTTTTCCCAAAGCCTGTCAGCCGTTCGCCGTCGGGCAACAGTTCCCCGTTTTCATCCTTCCGGTCCGTCATTGTACGAAATTTATACATCGTGAATATCTTTTCATCTTTTCCCGGACGCCGCTGCCGGAAAATAACCGGACTGCCTAATTTTGCCCGTACCAGAATTGCCGTTACCAAAAACACCGGAGATAAAATTCCCAGCGATAGGGCTGAAAATATGATATCCAGCAGCCTTTTGATGTATTTCCGGTACATTCAGAACAATCCTTTTATGATCCCGCAGACCCGGGCCATATCCTTTTCCGTCATTTTCGTATCGCTGGGCAGACAGACGCCCCGGCCGAACACATCTTCCGATACCGCAATGGCGTCACTATTGTCACTGAAAAATTCATAGTGTTCATAAAACGGCTGCAAATGCATCGGCTTCCACACCGGACGGCTCTCAATATTCTCTTTTTCCAGCGCGAGCATAATATCCAGCGGTTTTATCTTTGAATCCGGTTCCAGCAAAATAATGCTCAGCCAGTAATTCGGCTTACCCCATGAAGCAATCGGGCACATTTCTATTTCTCCGATCTCTTCAAAGGCGTTTTTATAATATTCATAAATAGCTTTTTTTTGCTTAATCCGTTCGGAAAGTATCGTAAGCTGGCCGCGCCCGATCCCTGCGACGATATTGCTCATCCGGTAATTATACCCAAGCTCACTGTGCTGGTAATGCCGCGCCTGGTCCCGTGCCTGAGTCGCCCAAAAGCGCGCCTTTGCGATCGCTTCTTCATCATCTGATACAAGCATTCCGCCGCCGGAAGTCGTGATGATCTTATTGCCGTTAAAAGAAAAAACGCCAAACTTCCCGATTGATCCGCTCATCTTATCTTTATAGGTTGCGCCCAGGCTTTCCGCCGCATCTTCAATGATCGGAATATTTCGCTTATCGCATATTCTTTTGATTGCAGCCATATCCGCACTTTGCCCGTACAAATTAACGGCGATTACTGCTTTGGGAACCTGCTTCTTGAACGCTTTTTCAAGTGCGGCCGGCGACATATTAAGGCTTTTCCTCTCACTGTCGATGAACACTGGGACCGCTTGTTCATATATAATCGGATTGCAGCTTGCGGCAAAGGTGAGATCGGAACAAAATACGATATCGCCCTGTTTTACGCCACAAGCTTTCAAGGCAAGATGGATCGCCGCCGTGCCGCTGGAAAGGGCGGCCGCCGCTTTCACGCCTGCGTATGCGGCAATTTCCCGCTCAAAGTAATCGACATTTTTCCCAAGCGGAGCAATCCAGTTCGTATCGAACGCTTCTTGAATATAATCCATCTCTTTTCCGCACATATGCGGGGATGACAAATAAATTTTTTCCCTCAATTTACCGATTGCTCCGTAATATCTCCGCTTAACGCAGAAGAGTGCGCCGCATCTATTGCCGACATCATAAAGATAACTATCATCTGTGCAATTAAAAAACTAGCTATGGCCTTCTCACCGATCCCTGTCACACCACGGCTGGTAGGTCGTTACAATCTGCTTGAGCCGGCCGATAGCATCCATATCATTATTATTTGCAAGGGTCAGCATCTGCTCAAACAATTCAAGGTCAAAGGATGTTTCGCCCGGACCCAGCTTAAATATCCGGTTATGCGCCGTCGTATCGAGCCGCTCTTTTTCCTCAGCCATAGCAAGCTCCTCATAAAGCTTTTCACCCGGGCGCAGCCCGATGATCTCGATGGGAATATCCACATCCGGCTCGTATCCGTAAAAGTGGATCAGTGTTTTTGCAAGCTCCATGATCTTGACCGGCTTGCCCATATCCAGCACATAAACCGAACCGCTGTTGGCAAGGGCGCCCGCCTGCAGCACCAGCTGCGCTGCTTCCGGAATCGTCATGAAATAACGCACGATATCCGGATGGGTAACGGTGACCGGGCCTCCGTTCCTGATCTGGTTTTCCATCAGCGGAATGACGCTGCCGTGCGAGCCGAGCACATTGCCAAACCGCACGCTCATACATTTCATCCCGGTCTTTTTCGCGAAGGACTGCACCGCCATCTCCGTGAGGCGCTTGGTCGCGCCCATAATGCTGGTCGGGTTCACCGCCTTATCCGTCGAAAGGTTTACAAACCGCTCCACTCCAGCCTCATTTGCCGCCTGCAGGGTGTTCAGCGTGCCCTGTACATTGTTTTTGATGGCCTCCAGCGGGCAGTCCTCCATCAACGGCACATGCTTATGTGCCGCGGCGTGGAACACGATCTGAGGATGCACCTCGCAAAAAACCTGCTTCAGCCGTTCAATCTCCCGCACCGAGCCGATCCGTATTTTGACATCCAGCGCATCTCCATACTGCCGTTTCAGCTCGCAATGCAGTTCATAAGCCGTATTTTCATAAATATCGAAGATGGTCAGGCTCTTGATGTTGAAGCGGGCCGCCTGTCTGCATATTTCGGAACCGATCGATCCGCCGCCGCCTGTTACGAGAACATCTTTTCCATTGAGATATACGCCGATGCTGTCCATATCAAGCTGGACTTCTTCGCGGAACAGGATATCGTTCACCCGGATCTCCCGCAGGGGCGGCGCTCCTTTTTTCTTTTCCGTGTCCATTTCCTGAATCAGCGGAAGGATCCTGACCCGGCAGCCGGTCTTCCGGCACAAGTCGAGGATCTCCGAGAGCTTTTCTCCCTTCAGCGAGGGGATCGCCACGATGATATCCGATACGCTCCTCTGGGTCACGATCCTGGGAATATCCCGGACAAAGCCAACGACCTCGACGCCCTGGATCCGCATTTTCTGCTTATTGGCGTCATCGTCTACGGCGACAATATCCCGGTACCTCCCATAGCCGCGCATTTGCGCAATAATCATTGCCGCGCCGGAACCCGCACCCACAACAAGCAGACTGGCCCGCGCGGGCGATTTACTGTTCTTCCGGATCGAAAGGTGCCGGACCGCCCGGTAACCAAAGCGCGAAACGCAGAGAAAGACCATCAGCAGCAAGGAAAAAAGCATCTGTATGGAGAGCGGGATATGCAGGTCAAAAGCCAGGTCACATCCAAAACAGATCGCGCTCCCGATCACAACGCTGGCGATAATACGCAGGCCCTCCGAGATGCCGCTGTACCTCCACATGCTGTGATACAGCCGGAACAGGTAAAACAGCACGCAGAACAGCACCGATAGGAGAGGCCAGGCAAGCCACAGCAAATTTGTACCAAAAGCGGGGCTCAGGCTTTCAAAACGAATACATACGGCAAAATAAAGCGAAAGAAAAACGGACACGATATCGCACAATACCAGGAACACAATGATCGAATTGCGTGTCCTGTGAATTTTATACGTCTTTTTTTCCTGCATGGCCCCTCACCCCCTTAGATGCAATTAATTATTTTTAAATATTTCAGCCAAATAAAAAGCCGAACAATTGTTCAGCTCCCTCAGCTTTCTTTCTTTTATATCTGCTCTGGTGCGTCAAACCACTGAAACGACATCCAGACATCCTTGACATGGCTCCCGACCTTAATTTCCACCATGGCGCTGCGCCTGTGTTTATTTACCTTTTTTATCATGCCCTCGTAATCCGCAAGCGGCCCGTCTATGATCTTGATATGGTCTCCCTCCATAACAGCCTGAGACAGGCGGATCACCCCATGATAACGCAAAACCCATTCCGCAAACTTCAGGTCGTCCCCGCGCAGCTCAAAACCATCGTCGTATTTCAGACAGCCGGTCAGCTGGCTGATCCCATAAAACAAACCGAAATTCAGAGGTGTTTCCGAATATAAAAAAATATACCCCGGCAGGAGCACATGCCGGCGTTTTTCCCAGGTTCCTTTTTTCTTCTCCTCCCGCTCATACCTTGGGACAAGCGAATAACAGCCGCAAATACGCCTGATTTTATCCGCTACTTTCTCTTCCTCCCCGGAATAGCAGGATACGCAATAGCAATAGGGAAATTTCATCACCCTAACCTACACCGCCTATAAGTCTATGCAGGGATCACGCCACGCTGCCTGCGTTGTACGCTCCCATACACGGATTGTATTCAAGCTGTCAACTTTGTAAGCAGATGTAAAGCCATGGATGAGATAGCTGCATTTAAATTATACAGTACGTCAAAGTATAGTAATACGCACTTGTTTTTTGGTGAACTTTCATTATAATAAAAGATAGAGGAAATCGCTTTCTGTAAGGAAAGCGGTAAGCTGGTCAACTGTGATATCGTTAGTACTTTTGAGTATACTTTTGAGTATAATTTTGCGAATTATTTTTTCGGGCTGTTATATTTGAAATTCTTTTATCTTCTTAAAAAAATAGGTCCGGCCTATCTCTAATTTTTCAAGCGCTTCCCTGAGCGGGATTCCCCCATTCCTCCAAAGAGCTGCCACTTCCCGGAAATTTGAGGGAACCTCCATTTTTTGCCTGCCGAATTTTACTCCCCGCGCCTTGGCGGCGGCAATTCCCTCCGCCTGCCGCGCCCGGATGTTTTCCCGTTCCTTCTGCGCGACATAGGACAATATCTGTAATACCAGATCGGCAATGAATATCCCCGTCAGGTCGTCTCCCTTTTGCCGCGTATCCAGCAGCGGCATATCAAGAACCACAACGTCCGCCTGCTTTTCGCGTGTCATGATCCGCCACTGGTCCATGATTTCGGCATAATTCCTTCCAAGCCTGTCAATAGAGCTGATGAATACCACGTCGCCCTTTTTCAGCCGCCTTAAAAGTTTCTTATATTTAGGCCGCTCGAAATCCTTCCCGCTCTGTTTGTCGATAAAAATGTTCTCCTTTTGGATTCCTTCTTTCAGCAGGGCGGAAATTTGCCTGTCCTCATGCTGCTCTTTTGTCGATACTCGTGCATATCCATATTCTCTTTGTTCCATACTGTTCCCCTATTCATATTTTCTGATGTTTTTTCACTAATATTCATTGTAGAGGAACATTCCTTTTCATCCGATTAAAATTTGTAAATGAAGAGAGAGCATAAAAAATTCATTTTTGCGCTTGCAGGGATTCAGAAACGCTTTTTTATGGGAAAAGGGAAACCGCAAAAAGCCCCGCCTGAGTATACCAGGCGGGGCCTAAAATTCCGGCAGTATTTTTATCGATTCTTCGGCTCCGGTTCGTCTTCGTCTATATCGTCAAAGCGCAGAAAGGCCGCAGAGACGCCGTCGTCTTTGAATTCTTCCACATCCGCGGGCTTCGTATCCGTCATCACGACTTCATCTTCTTCCACGAATTCACCGGGATTGATATCTCTTTTGCTCATAACAATTACCTCCTTTGATTGTGATTTATTGTTAAACCCATTTCCCGCAGTTAAACCGTTTCCCGCCAAAATATGTGGTTTGGCCGGCCGGGAAAGGCTTATTAAAATAAGAGAAACAGAAGGAGGCAAAACTTATGGATCAATTGATGAAAAATATTGAAACCGCGACCGTTCTGCCCTTTGCCGGCCTTGTAGATTACGCGCCCGGCCAGGTGGCGAGCAAAACGCTTGCACAAAACGACGCGGTAAGCCTTACATTGTTTGCGTTTGCCAAGGGAGAAGAAATCAGCACGCACGAATCCCACGGAGACGCGCTCGTGATCGCGCTTGACGGTATTGGAGAAATCACGATCGACGGGGAAAAGCACCCCCTGCGCGCCGGCGAGGCGATCCTGATGCCCGCTCGTCATCCCCACGCCGTTTATGCTGTGGAAAAATTCAAAATGTTTTTGGCCGTCGTTTTTCCGTCCAAGCCGGAAGGCGAATAAACAGTCATCGGCGCGCATAGCCGGTTTATAAGGGGAATATTGGGTTTATCCCATAACAGGCGCCGGTTGGAAAATACCGCGGCGTTATCATGCAATGTTTTCTCCCGGCACGGCGGGGCGCCCTGTAGGGAAACCCGGAAAAGGAAACAATGCGACAATAAGGAGGTCTAAGGTATGAAAAAAGCGGTAATCGAAGATGGCTGCATTGGCTGCGGCCTTTGCGAAAGCGTATGTCCGGAAGTGTTCCGTATGACGGATTGTAACGTCGCGGAGGTTTACGGCGAAATTACGCCGGACAATGAGGAAAGCGCTTTTGAGGCGGAAAGCGGCTGCCCGGTGAGCGTCATCTCCATCAACGACGATTAAGGCACGACGATTTTATGCAAAAGCCTGCCGCAGGCGCGGCAGGCTTTTGCTGTTTTTTCCCTCCTTGTGTTAAAATAAATACAGGAGGGAAAATATCATGCCTATTTCAAAGCAAACGCTTAATTTCTTAGCGCAAAATAAATTCAACAACAGCAGGGAATGGTTCCGCGCGCATAAGCCGGAATACCAGGAATATGTGCTTGCGCCCATGGCAGAGCTTGTGAACCTGCTTGCCCCTACCATACAAAAGATCGATCCGCTGATTATTACTGAACCCAAGGTGGGAAAAGCCATCTCGCGTATCTATCGTGACACGCGTTTTTCCCGTGATAAATCCCTGTACCGCGAGGTAATGTGGATTGTGTTTGCGCGCAGCAAAAGTGAATTTGGCTGCCTGCCGGGGTTTGTGCTCGAATTTTCCCCGCAGGGCTTCCGTTATGGCTGCGGATATTACGGCGCTCCACCGCGTACCATGGAAATGATCCGCAGGATGGCCCTCGAAGGCGACAAGGCGTTCCAAAAGGCGTTCCGTGCCATGAAAAAGCAGGACATTTTTACGCTGGAGGGCGAATTTTATAAACGAAGCAAATGTCCGGACGCACCGAAGGACATGCGCAGCTGGCTTGACCGCAAAAACCTTGACTGGATGCGAAACAGCACGGATGCGAGCCTTCTGTTTTCGCCGGATTTATACAAGACGCTTTCGGATGGTTTCACGCTGCTCGCGCCCTTTTATGATTTCCTGTGCAAGGTGGAAGAACGGCTTTTGGCCGAGGCCTGAATTCACACTTTTTTTACAAATTCAGACGTTTAAAATCCTGCTATGTTGGTATTATTTAAATAAGAAGCAAGAAAAGGAGATGGATAAAAATGGCAGGATTAATTCCATTTGGTCACCGGCATGGTCTTTCAAAGGGATTTGACGATCTCGGTTTTTGGGACGGAAGTTTCATGCGCAATTTCTTCAACGGATCGGATGGATTCACCAATTTCAGGGTGGACGTCAAGGATAAGGACGACCGCTATGAGGTTGACGCCGATCTTCCGGGCCTTCACCGGGAGATGATCGACGTTTCCTATGACGATGGAATCCTTACGATCAGTGCAGACATGAATGAGGAGTCCAAGACCGAAAAAGACAATTATGTGGTGAATGAGCGCCGTATGGGCCGTGTTTCCCGTTCGTTCTCGGTGAGCGACGTCAAAGAAGACGACATCACTGCGGAATACAAAGACGGCGTTTTGAAAGTCGTTCTTCCGAAGAATGGCGAAGAAAAGAAAAAATCCAAAAAAATTGACATCAGGTGACAAAAAGAAGCAAAGAGGCCTGCATCATTTCTGTGATGCAGGCCTCTTTGCAACTAAGTATATTATAAGGAAGAAACTTAATCTCTTTACAAACGCATCTGCCGTGAAGGATGGCGGCGTACCGCCCGCTTCCGGCCTTCCTCAGAGGATTTTCCCGATCCCATCCTCGCCTTCAACGACCCCGATGGTAAACTCGAACTCCTTCGTTTCGCCCGGTGCAAGCATGACCAGCTGTCCGCGTTCACGCGCGGCGGCGCGGCCCTCCGGCAGGCTGTTCGACGGCTCGAGGCCTACCACATAGTCACCCTCTCCCATCATTTTCCATTCGCCGAAATTTGTGAACTGCGCACGGTTGAATTTTACGTATCCGCCCAGACCGAGCTTTTTATTATACAGGCAGGCATAGCTCTCGTCGCCCTTTACCTTGGGGATATCATGATAGAACACCTGCTCGTTATAGCCATGCGCAGGCGCTTCAAACTTCATGTAACGGTCAATATCTTTTTCACCCTCCGCGTCCCGCGCGCGCACCTTTGTGCCCTCCGGCTCGATCAGCACAGTATCCTCGCTGACGAGCGGATAGCCAAAGTTACAGTGGTAAAGCAGCATCAGCGGCGCTTGCGTATGGCCGCAATTTTCCACACGGTCGCGCACATGCACGCACGCTTCGCCCATTTTCACCATGAATTCACGTGTCAGCACCATGTTTTCGCCAAACACAGCACTTTCTGCAACTTTCCCGCGGATGCGGATCACATAATCGCCGTCCTCCCATTCCCTGCTGACGCCTACGTCGCAGGCGGGCGTATTGCTGATCCTTCCGTGCAGACCAAGCGTATCACCCGCGTCTGTGCACGGCGCGCCCATATAGGTAAGACCGCAGGTTGTCATAAGCCCCGCGAAAAAACCGCGCAGGAAGCCCAGCCCGTCTTTTTCAAAATAGGCCGGATTTACGACCCCCGGTTTTCCGATATACGCGATGGGCGTTCCCTTATATTCCGCCCATGCAATATCCATCCCCCGCGAAGGAAGGATCGAAAACGAAAATCCGCCGCCCGTTTTCACATCAATGACGCGCACGCCATCCGCTTTGCCCGCGGTCAGCATTCCCTCGCGCGCATCCGCGATCTGCGACATATCCCCTACGTATTTACCCAATTCCTCTTTTGTCACTTTTTTCCCGAATAATTCCATTACTTGCCTCCTGTTTAAAACGGCGGAACAGAATCCATTCCGTTCCGCCGCCGCGCCTCAGATTTCCATAAGCATATCGCCAAGGTCGGACAGGCTGTCCGAGGCCTTGTGATATACCTTCATCATTTTATCATAGTATGCCATATTTTCGGGGATTGGCGCAACATCTTCTTCGATCTTATGCAGGGAATCGATCTTGTCGAAATCGGACCAGATGCCCGTCCCGACTGCCGCGCACGCAGCCGCGCCGAGCGCAGCCGCCTGTTCGTCAATGTTGGACTTCAAAACATGCATCTTGTAAACGTCCGCATAGATCTGCCGCCAGAGTGGGCTTTTGCTCCCGCCGCCTACGAGCAGCATCTCGTCCGCGATATCCGTCAGCTCACGAAGTTTATCGAGACACGCGCGAAGCCCCATAGAGATACCTTCCATCGAGGCGCGGATCACATCCGCGCGCGTATGAATGAGGTCAAGTCCCATAAACGCGCCGCGCAGATTGTAGCTCTTATCCATCGGCATCCCTCCGCCAAGGCTGGGGTTGAAGAGCAATTTGCCCGCACCAACCGGGGATTTTGCCGCCTCCTGCGTCATCAGGTCGTAAGCGTCGCTCCCCGTTCTTTCTGCTTCTTCGACAAACTCCCGGCACATCTGGTCGCGCATCCAGCGGAAACATGTGCCGCCCGCCGTAAGGCACAGCGCGGAAGCAAAATAGCCGGGGACTACATGGGTGAAAACATAAGGACGGGAATTCGCCTCGAGCAGCGGCTTTTGAGAGGAGACCGCAATCCACGAAGAGGAACCGAGGGAATTATATACCCTGCCCTCCTTAAACGCTTTTGCGCCAAGCGCCATACAGGAATTGTCCACGCCGCCCGCAACGACATTTACCTTCGTCGTGAGGCCGAGCTCGTCCGCCGCTTCCTGCGAGATTTGGCCGATCACATCCGTGGAAGCGACAACCTCGGGAAATATCTCTTCCGGCAGCCCCATCGCGGCGATAAGCCCGGATGAATACCGCCAGTTTTCAAGGTCCCATACGCCGCTGCCCGAAGCATACGACGGATCGGTGCATAAACGGCCCGTCAGCTTATAATTAATGTAGTCCTTGGTGCCGATCACCTTGCCGATGTTGCGGTAGACCTCCGGCTCGTTGTCCTGGTACCACAGGATCTTGAATGCGGAATAAAACGCAGGGGTAAAGCCATTGCCCGTCGTCATATACCATTTTTCTTCGCTGTAATTTTCAAATACGTCCGCAACCTGCTTTGTCGCGCGTCCGTCGGACCAAATGGGCGTAAACTCCCGCAGGAGCGTACCATCCCTGCCGACCGGTACCGCTCCGAGGCTGTGGCCCGAAATACCGCAGCAGGTAATATCGTTTTTATCCACTTTTGCTTTTTCCAGCAGAAGGCGCGTACTCTTTACGATCGCCTCCCACCAGTCCTCCGGCTTTTGTTCGTGCCAGCCGTGCGCCGGATAGGTCGTATTATAAGACATAAAGGCGGCCGCGATGCAGTTGCCATCGCTATCGTAAAGGGAGGCCTTGTTTCCGCCGGTTCCAAGGTCCCACGCAATTATTTTCTGTTCCATTTTCCTAAGGCTCCTTCGATTCTTATTCCACTTTCTGCAATTCGTCTGCCGCAAGCAGTATATTTAGTTTTTCGGTCGCGGCCGCAAGCGCCGCACATGCGTCTGACCGGCCTGTGACGGTATCGTATACCGCCTTCCCAAGGATATCCTCGAACCTCTGTTCCGAAAGACAGGTCCCGTCTGTTTTTAGGGGAAGCTCTCTTGTACGTCCGAATTCGCTCGCTTCCACCGTCCTGTGCAGCCACGGATAAACGTTTGCCACCTCAAGGTTCTCCACCGCCGTACGGCGCGGGACGAAGCCCCCAAGAATGGTGTTCAAAACCGAGATTTCCCGGTCCGTCGCCCACTTGATGAACTCGAACGCCGCATCCTTCTGTCTGCTGCCGGCGTTCACGGCAAGCGCCCAGCCGCCGTCCACGCTGACTTTGCCCGGCATAAAGCTGAAGCCGATTTTTCCGTTAACCCGGGATTTGCTCCATTCCGTTACGGTGGACATATTATCCGTAAACAGCGTAATCATCGCCGTCTTGCCGCTGCGGAATTCCACCGCCTGCTCTCCCCACCAGTTGTCGCACGATCCGTCCGAGGCATAGCGGAAGCTTTCCCTGTAATTTTCCAGCGCGCGGACAGCCTCTTCACTGTCGAGCGTAAAACGGGTGCCGTCGTGCACCTTGCCGCCGAACGACCATAGCCGAGGCAAGTATTCGCATACACCGCCCGACGACATGCGGCTTCCAAGCGTCGTCCCGAATTCCGTCGGGGAATCCGGATTATATTTACGTGTGAAGAACTGCGCGACCAAATTAAATTCCTCCCACGTATGGGGCGGCCGAAGCTCTTTTTTATGCTGTTCGTAAAACATGCGCTGCATGCGGATATCCGCGAAGCAATCCTTACGGTAGAAAAGCAGTTGGGTGCAGAACGTGAAGGGGATCGCGTAAACGGAACCCTGCCTGAGCGAATATTTTTCAAAAATATTGGGCAGCATATCGTCATAATAATCCGGATCCCGCGCGATATACCTGTCCAGGTTTTCCACGACCTTTTTCTGGGCAAATTCCGCGAGCCACGGGATATCTACGTCAAACACATCGTAGTTGTCCTTATACCATTCGTCCCGGATCGCCCAGTACATCTTCGGATAGGCTTTGGCGTCGATCTCAAGCTCCATCCCGGTTTTCTGCTCGAAATCGGATTTCATCGTTTCCATCGCATAACGCGCCCGGTCGATCGTAAGCAGCACCCGCAGCTTCCTGCGCGGCTCCGTCACCTTGATTTCCGGCTTTGGGTCAAGCTCCTTCAGATGCTCCGGCTTAACCTTCAGGAAAACGGTGCGCGCCGAAAATTTCGCGCCCCTTTCGATGTAATCCAGCATCATTTGGAACGCCGCCTCCACCAGCTCGATATAGGGATGCGGCACATAGATCACGCCTTCACGCGAGGTAAGCGTCCATGAGGTCGGCATATTGGCCACCACGAGCGGCCGCGCATGTTTCGGGATGTGGAGCACCTCGCACGCCTTGAGCACAGCATCCATCGCCTGGGAGCAGATCACCAGGATCACCTGCGGCGGCTTTGCCGACGCAACAAGGCGCAGCGCCTCCTTCAAAAGTCCTTCCCTGTCGTAGCTCGATACTGCGCACAGATGCTGCTGCACCGTCAGGTTGTGGTCGCGGTGCGCTTCTACATAGCCGTTGAACGTCTGCTCCTCAAGCGTATACTGGATCGGACTCAGGAGAATGCCGATATTCCCGTATCCTGCCTTGAGCAGCTGCGAAACCGTGCTTCTCGCCTGCCGCCGCGCGTCAAGGCCGACATAGTGGCGCTTTTCGTCGTCAGGCTCACGCTGTAGGAAGACAATTTTAAGCCCGCTTTGCCGCAGCCTGCGAAACAGCTCAGTATTTTGGGGCTGGCAGGTCGCCAGCATCACCCCATCCACATTATGCATCAGGGACATATTAAGCAGGCGGGTCTCAAGCTCGGCGTCCTCATTGGTAATATGCAGGTTGGTCACATAGCCCTTTTCCGCAAACAGCGCCGAAAGGTTCGTATACATCTGGGCCATAGCGGCGGCAACGATATTGGGCAGGATCACATCGATCTGCATGGATTTGCTCAGCCGCAGGCTGCGCGCAATTGCGTTTGGCTCGTAAGCAAGCTCCTTCATTGCTTTTTCAACGCGCTTCACCTTGTCAAGGCTGACTCCCTTTGCCCCGTTTATTATGTTAGAGACCGTACCGTGGGAAACCCCGGCCAATCTCGCAACGTCTTTCATCGTTGCCATAAAATTTTTCACCAACCTATATTTATTTGGGTCAATATCCTGTTCCAAGCTCTCCTTCGTCGCTTAGGAACAGTTCGCCCTTTTCATCGCGTTTTACCGCTTCCTCGAGAATATTCTTCGAGGAGCGCGTCCCGATACGCACCGTGCCCGTCGCAAGGACAGCCAGCGCCGCATCCAGCGTTTTCACTCCGCCCGCGGCTTTTACCTTCATGCCGTCCGCGTGCTCTACCATGATCTTAAGGTCGTGGATCGTTGCGCCGCCGCCCGCGTAGCCGGTAGACGTCTTGGAAAAATCCGCGCCGCCTGCCTTCGCCAGCTCGCTCGCTTTGATAATCTGTTCATCCGTAAGGTAATAATTTTCAAAGATGACTTTGAGCTTCGCGCCGCCGTCGTGCGCGGCCTTTGCGACCTGCTTGATCTCATCCAGCACATAATCGTACTCGCCCGAGAGGAACCTTCCGATGTTCATAACCATATCGACTTCCACAGCGCCTTTCAGGATCGCATCCTTCGTTTCGAAAACCTTTGTTTCCGTCGTGCAGGTGCCGTGCGGGAAACCAATGACCGTAGTTGGGAGCACGTCCGTGCCCTCAAGCTCACGGATCACAATCGGCAGGTCGGAGGGGCGCACGCATACCGAAACACATTTGTACTGTTTGGCAAGACCGCAGCCTTCCTTCAGTTCCTTTACCGTGATATCCGGACGCAAAAGGGAATGGTCGAGCGCGTCCGCGATTTCCTGTACTGTGATTTTTTTCTTTTCCATGGCAGCTTTTCTCCTATATATTATATTTTAAATTGACAGAAAATGAAATAGTTTCATTGTGTGCGGTCCGGAGGGGCGGCAGCAACGCCCCTCCCATCCGCGCTGAGGAAAAAAATGAGAATTACTGATTTCTGATAGATTCCAAAATGTTGATCGCCGATTTCATACCGATCCCGAATCGCTGCGCGCCCGCATCATAGAATGCCTTCAGCATGGCAAAATCGCGCACGCCGCCGGCAACCTTGATCTTAACGTGGTCGCCCACCGTCTGTTTCATCAATTCAACATGGCGCACTTCGGTCGGCTTTGCCGAATATCCGGTGCCCGTTTTAACGTACTGCGCACCGGACTGCGCCACGATTTCGCTTCCCCTCCTGATCTCGTCGTCCGTGAGATAGGTCACTTCAAGGATTACCTTGACCGGATAACCGTCCGCGGCATCAACCACGGCGGCGATATCGTCTTTGACATAGTCGAGCCTGCCGGATTTCAGCTTTGATACGCAGAGCACCATATCAAACTCAGTACATCCAAGTTTTTTCATCTCCCTCACCTGGAACACCTTATCCTGCGTGAGGTCCGTACCCGTCGGGAAACCGATGGGTGCGCCGATAACAACCTTGCTCTCCGGTCCGAGCCGTTCTTTCAGGTGTTCGATATTGCATGGCATGACAAACGCCGCAATAAAACCGTACTTGTTTGCCGCATCCGCAAGTTCCTTCACGTCCGTTTCCGTTGTGGGAACGGAAAGGGCGCTGATGTCCACAATGCCGGGCAGGGTTTCAAATGTCAGTTGACTGTTCATAGTTCTTCCCTTTCTGCTATTGGATCGTATAGCCGCCGTCAATCACGAGGTTTTCCCCGTTGATAAGGCTTGCCGCGTCGCTCGCAAGGAACACCGCGCAGGCGGCGACCTCTTCAGGATATCCGAAACGCCGGGCCGGAATGGTTTTTTTGAACGCCTCGCCCACTTCGCCTTCCCACGCGGCTTCGCCCATGGGGGTGAGGATAACCGTCGGAGAGATCGCGTTCACATTGATATTATACTGCGCCCATTCAAAGCACAAGAGTTTTGTCATATAGATCACGCCCGCCTTCGCGACGCCGTAGGCGATATGCTTATCGAGCGCGACGATACCAGCCTGGGACGCCATATTGATAATTTTACCGCCGCCGTTTTCAATCATAGTGCGCCCCACGGCCTGATTGAGCATGAACATTCCCTTAAGGTTCACATTCATTGTGAGGTCCCACATTTCCTCGGTCATGTCTACCGCCTTGTCGATGAGCCCAACGCCCGCGCAGTTGACAAGAATATCAATCTTTCCGAAACGCGCGACCGCCGCGTCCGTAACGCCTTGCCGGTCGCTTCCTTTTGTGATATCGCCCGTATATCCGAGGTATTCGCGGCCGAGTCCTTCCACATACCGCTTCAGTTCGTCCGACTCTGCGCGGTCGAACACGATGATGTCCGCGCCCTTGCGCGCATACATTTTTGCGATCTCAAAGCCGATACCGCTTGCGGCGCCGGTAATGACCGCCCGTTTCCCCGCAAGATCAAAATTTTCATTGAATTCCCTGTGTGCCATCTTTCATTCTCCTTATCGTCCCGTCCTGCCTGCGGGCAGGCACTGAAATTGTCTTCCCGCAGTGCAGACCTGCCTGCGGGCAGGCATCCCCATGCGGCGTAAAAAAACAAGGCGGTGGAAAATCAGGTCATAAAGCCGCCTTGCTTTCTTGTGAAATCCTGTCTTAGTTAAGCGGTCTGACCCTCTTTTGTGTCGTTCGCCGCTGAATCCAGCGTATAAGACATAATCTTTACCTGGTCCGCTTCGTCATGTCCGAGGACTCCCCTGAGTTCTCCATGGTGCATAACCATGATCCTGTCGCACAGCGAGAGCACTTCCGGCATTTCCGATGAAAGCAGGATGATCGACACGCCCTGCTTCGCAAGATCATCGATGATACGGTAGATTTCCGATTTTGCCCCGATGTCGATCCCGTGTGTAGGTTCGTCCATGAACAGGATTTTCGGCCCGTTCATCAGCCAGCGCGCAACGATCGTTTTCTGCTGGTTGCCGCCCGAGAGGTTGTTGACGCATTGCTGGAGGGATGGCGTTTTTACATTCAGCTTCTTGACGTATTCGTCCGCGATCCCTTTCACTTTATTTTTATTCAGCAGTCCGAGGGTGCTCTTAAGCCGTTTCAAGTACACCATCGTCATATTGTCTTCCACGGACATCTTGAGGAACAGGCCCTGTATCTTCCGGCCCTCCGGGATCAGCGCGATGCCATAGTTGATCGCGTCTTCCGTATCCTTGATCCTCACTTCTTTGCCGCCCAGCTTAATCGTGCCCGCTTTTCTCAGGTGCGCGCCGAAGATCGTCTCCAGCAGCTCGGAACGTCCCGCACCTACAAGACCGGTGAGGCCCAGCACTTCGCCTTCATACAGCTTAAAGGATACGTCATTTACACGCCCGCGCACGTCGGAAAGATGCTCTACCTCGAGGATCGGCTTACGCGTCTCATACCCGCTCATAAATTCGCGGTGTGCGGACTGGTCGAACTCACGGCCAACCATGAGGTTAATCATCGTCTGCTCGTCCATGTCTTTGCGCTCGCGTGTTTCGATGTGTTTGCCGTCGCGCAGGACCGTAATCTTGTCTGCAATCTCCATGATCTCTTCCAGTTTATGGGAAATATACAAAATCGCAACGCCGCTGCGGCGCAGATCATCCACAATCTTGAGCAGGAATTTAATCTCGCCTTCCGTAAGCGACGCCGTCGGTTCGTCCATAATCAGCATTTTGGAACGAAAGGACATTGCCTTTACGATCTCGAGAAGCTGCTGTTCGGATACGCTCAGGTTTTTGACGATCGCGTTCGGGCTGATGTAATCGATCCCCAGCTCGTCGAGAAACGCCTGCGTATCCCGGTACATCTTTACTTTGTCGATGAACAGTCCCTTTTTGGGCATCCGTCCAACATATACGTTTTCCGCGGCCGTCATATGCGGCGCGAGCGACAATTCCTGATGAATCATCGCGATCCCCGCGAGCTGCGCTTCCTTCGGCTCCCGGAAGAGGACCGGCTTTCCTTCAAATTCCACAGTTCCTTCGTCCGCCGGATAAACGCCGGACAGTATATTCATCAGCGTGGACTTGCCCGCGCCGTTTTCACCAACGACCGCGTGCACTTCTCCGCTGTAAATATCAAAGCTTACATTGTCAAGAGCTCTAACACCTGGGAAGATCTTAGATATGCCGTTTAATTTGCAAATCAGCTCTTTGCTCATAGTTTAATAACCTCCGTTTTTTGAAGGATGGGGACTGCGCGCCGCGCAGTCCCATCCTCAAACACTTTTCTGCTTAGAACAGTTCCGGGAACAGTTCCTTTACGGTATCGGGCGTAGCCATCACGCCTTCGTACCAGTTTACTTCTTCTTTCGGTCCTTCACCGGCAACGAGCTGATTGAACGCGTCGATAACCGGCTGCGCGCCCTGGTTGAACGGATCCTGGTCCATGCAGCCCTTGATCGTTCCGCTTGCGATATAAGGAGCGGTCTCTTCAAGAACGTCGTGGCATACCAGCATTACCTGATCCTGCAGGCCCATATCTTCGAGGGCTTTCGCAGCGCCGGACGGGCCGCCCGCCGTTACATACAGGCCTTTGAGGTCCGGGTTCGCCGTCAGGATGTTCTGGGTCTGCGTGTAAGCTTCCTCTGCCTTGTCGTTGTTTTCGACTTCCGCTACCAGCTCGAGCTTGTCGTTCGCGTCGAGGATGCTTCTTGCGCCCAGGCGCCGTTCTTCATGGCCGAGGACCGTGAAGTCGCCGGTGATGATGGCATATTTGCCTTCGCCGCCCATCAGTTCTTCGAGCTTCTTGCCGCATTCTTCGCCGCCGTACGTGCCGCTCTGGCCGTAATAAGCCTGGCGTTTCGAGTTATTGCCCGGTTCCGTATTGAATGTGTACATCAGGATCCCGGCTTCAACGCCTTTGTCCGTGACCGGCTGCAGGGCTTCGGAAATACCGAAGAAGCAAATCGCGTCGTAACCGGCGGCGATGTCGTTCTCGATGATGCTCGCCCATTTCTGCGGGTCGAAATCCTCTACGGACTGGCAGTCAACCGTGCAGTTCCTGTCGGCAAGCGCTTCCTTGGCCCAGTTCTGACCTACGAGAACAGCCGCGCCGAAGGGGTTGTTCTGAACCATGATCGTCGCGATCTTGATCGGTTCTTCCGCAGCCTGGTCTACAGGCAGGGACAGCGGCGTTTTGCCGGCAGGTATCTCGAGATCCGCCGCGGGCGTGAAATCGCCGGCAGGTTCAGCATCAGAAGACGCTTCCGTGGATGCTTCGCCCGACGCTTCCGTGGATGCCCCGGCCG
Organism: Christensenella minuta; assembly: GCF_003628755.1. Classification (NCBI taxonomy): domain Bacteria; kingdom Bacillati; phylum Bacillota; class Clostridia; order Christensenellales; family Christensenellaceae; genus Christensenella; species Christensenella minuta. Next base: position 2,109,057 of record NZ_CP029256.1, read on the forward strand.
AAGCTTCCGTGCTCGGTTCCGTGGCAGGCGCAGAGCAGCCAACCAACATCGCTACACAGAGAATCACTGCAACGAGGGTTACTAAGGTTTTCTTTAACATAATCTTTCCTCCCAGATTTTTTTATTATCCAACCGGCTGGGCCGGTGTGAATACGTGAATGGGCCGCCGGTTAGCGGGCCGCGCGTTTTTTGCGTACGCTGTCGAGCGCAACCGCGCCGATGATAATCAGGCCCAGGATAACCGTCTGCCAGTAGCCGGAAACCGCAAGCTGCGTGAACATATTTTTCAATATGCCCATCAGTGCCGCGCCGACGACTACGCCGAGTATATTTCCTTCGCCGCCCGTCATCGAAATGCCGCCGATAACCGCTGCAGCGATAACGTCCAGCTCGTAGCCTTTGCCAAAGGACGGGTCCGCGCTGTTCATTTGCCCGACGAGGAGCAGCGCGCATACGCCGGCCAGGAAGCCTTCGATCACATATACGAGCGTCAAAATCTTATCTACGTTAATACCGGACAGTTTTGCCGCCGGAGCGCTGTTACCGACCGCGTAGATGTTCCTGCCGGTCATGGTATTGTTCGCGAATATGAAGCCGATCACGACGATCACGGCCATCACGATGACGGTAACCGGAACCGGCCCGATATAACCGCCGCCAAATACGGAAATCCATGTGGGTTCATACCGAATCGGCGAACCGTTGGTGATGAGCAGCGCGACGCCCTGCCCGACGCTCATCATGCCCAGCGTGGCGATGAACGGCGGAAGGCCGACTTTGGAAACGAGCAGGCCGTTTGCCAGGCCGAACGCGGTACCCATGCCGAGGATCAGCAGCAATACCACGATGCCGGGAAGCGCGTAATCGGTCGCACGGGCAAAATATGTGCCGAATGCAGCCGACGCCGCGATGACCGACCCGACCGAAAGGTCGATGCCCGTCGTAATGATGATAAGGCCCATACCGACCGCGAGGATTGCGTTCAGCGAGAACTGCCTGATGATAACAAAAATATTCGTTGTCGTCGGAAATGTGGCTGGCCGCAGGATGCACATGATTACAAACAGTGCGATCAGCGCGACGAGAGCCGTCATTTCCGGCTTTGCCATTAGCTTTTTGAATGTACCGCTTTTTCTCGCGGCAAGTTCCGTTCCGGTTTGATTCCTCATAATTTTCCTCCCTATAATGCCAGGGCAGACCGCCCTAATATATCATCGTACGGCAGAGCGCCGCAGTATGAACAAAAAATGCCTGTGCTTACCAGCAGGTATAGGCGCCGTCCACCGGGATAGCCGCCCCCGTGGTAAAGGTGGACGCGTCGCTGGCGAGGTAGAGCACTACGCCCTGCAGCTCGTCGGGCGTACCCGGCCGCTTCATCGGCGACATTGCCATCCACCGGTCGACCCACTCGCCTCCGTCTGCAAAAAACTTTTTCGTCATTTCCGTTTGCATATAACCGGGGCAAATCGCGTTCACGCGTATATTGCGGGGCGCCCATTCGCACGCAAGGCTTTTTGTCAGATGGATCACGCCCGCCTTGGATGCGTTGTAGGAGGTTTGCGGCTGCGGCGTATTGACGATCAGTCCGGACATGGACGCCGTATTGATAATATTGCCGTATCCCTGCTTAATCATTGCGCGTCCCGCCGCCTGTGCGCCGAAAAACACGCCGTTGAGGTTGATGTTAACCACCGTGAGCCATTCCTCCGGCGTTACGTCTTCAGCGGGAATATGCTTTACGATGCCCGCATTGTTAATCATCACATCGATTTTGCCGAATGTATTTACCGTATATTCCACCAGTTTTTGGTTGTCTTCCGGCGAAGCGACGTCGCACTTCACCGCCTCGGCCCGTACGCCGTAGGTCTTCGCGATCTTCTTTGCGGTCTCGGCCGCCAGATCCATATTGATCTCGCCGATCACGATATCCGCCCCCGCCGACGCGAGCGCTTCCGCCATCGCCTGCCCGAGGCCTTGCGCGGCGCCGGTCACAACACCGGCTTTTCCCTTCATCGAAAACCTGTCGATTACGTTCATGAATTTGATTCCTCCAAATTTTTTGTTTTCTGCCCTTACGTACGGTAAAAAAACTACACATTATTTACCATGCTGAATTGCGCGGAAAATAAAAAAAAGCAATAAAAAAACGCAGGATTTCCTGCGATTCTTCATTGCCCCGGTACCCAAATTGTTATGGACAGAAATCTGTACTTAATCGTTCAGGCGTCATACCGGACACGATCTTCCGGACCGCGGCGGCCTCCTCAACTTTTGGCGCCGGTATGTAATTTGTTGCTTTCTGGTTTCTATCTATAAAATAAAAAATTTAAATACTTCATCATCGAACGGCCATTCGTTTGGAACGTTCCATTCGTTTTGTTGGTTGTATTCTATCACACGGTTTTTTTAAAAGCAATAGCTTTTTAGAAATTTCCCAAATTTTTTTGGAACGTTCAAAAAAGTAATTGACAAGCCCTATCCCCCCTTGCTAAAATGAAATAAATTTTAAGAGTTATGTTCTAAATTATCATTTTTATGTGAAAACATTGTTTTAATCGCGGATAGTCAGAATCTCTCTTAGAGTAAATCAATTCGACGAGGTGAAAAAAATGAGTGAACAAAGGGTTGCAATCATAACAGGCGGAACGCGCGGTATGGGTAAGAGCATGAGCCTTGCGCTTGCGGAAAGAGGCGATATCGTAATCGCGGTTTACCGTTCCGACGGAAAGAGCGCGGCGCAGGTGAAGGGCGAGCTGAAAAAGCTTTCGCCGAAGTCGGACGTAATCCAGGGGGACGTAAGCAAAAAAGCGGATGTGGAAAGGATCGTAGGGACGGTCGGCGAGCGCTTCGGACGCATCGATATCCTTGTCAATAACGCGGGTATTTTTGATTTTGCCTTCCTTGAGGATATGACGGAGGACGACCTCGACCGCTATTTGAGCATTAATTTCAAGAGCCAGTTCCTGATGACGCAGGCTGCCGCTCCCTATATGAAAAAGCACCAATATGGCAGAATCGTGAACGCATCTTCGATCTCCGCGACGATCGCGGACGTCGGCCTTGTGGGCTACGGATGCAGCAAAGCGGCGGTCAACATGTTTACCAAGATCATGTCTGCTGAGCTTGCGCCTTACGGCATCACGGTGAACGCCTATGCACCTGGAATCATCCATACGGATATGACGGATGGGATGATCCGCGAGCGCGGTGACGAGCAGGTAAAGCAGATTGCCCTCAAACGCTTCGGCACAGGTGAAGAAGCTGCGGCGCTGGTCGCGTTTCTCGCCTCTCCCGAGGCAGGCTACGTGACGGGAGAGATTATTGGCGTGGACGGCGGCTTTTTTAAGGTACAGAATCCATACCGTGCGCATGAATATGCAAGCACAGGGAAATAACGGCTGTTCTTCCCGGGCCGTTTTTTGGCTGCACGAAAAAAGGCAGGCTCCGCTTATACGGCCGCCTGCCTTTTTGTATCGCTTATTTTGTTCATCGCGCCAACAGGCCCGCCCGGTAACCAAGGTGTTTTCCCAGCGCCTCCTTGAGACCCTCCGCACAAGCCGCCTTTGGTAATGCTGCTTATATTCGTGCCCGCCGATATACTTCCCGCGGCCAAATCGCAATTAAAAAGACCGGATCGACCGGTCTTCCATCGTTCCCGGTAAAATTTATGCGCCGTCAAGGCCGCGGATCTCATCGAATGGGAAAATCACCGCCATGGCATGCCCCACGATCTGGTCATGACGGATCGGCCCTACCATCCGGCTGTCCATAGAATTCGCGCGGTTATCGCCCATGACAAACACCGTATCCCCGGGCACGGTGACTGCCTCCATATCCGCATAGGGCTGCTCGCCGGTGTATTCCTCGCTCAGCGCTTCCCCGTTGATATAAACCGTGCTGTCCCGGATTTCCACCGTTTCCCCGGGCAGGCCGATGGCGCGCTTCACGTAATTATTGTTCGTCCCGTCCGAATAGTGCACGATGATAATATCGCCGCGCTCGGGAAGCCCCGCATAGCGGCTGACCTTTTCGACCGCGAGCCGTTCGTCCGTGTGCAGGGTGGGCTGCATGGAGGGTCCGTCCACCAATATGATCTCAAACAGGAATGCCCGCACCAAAAACGCCACGGCAACAGCGATCCCGATCGCAAGCACCCAACCCCATATGTTTTTTGATTTCTCCTGACGTTTTTTGGCCACTCTCGACTCGGTTTCTGTCATAACATCCGTCTGCCTTCTTCATCTGTTTTCTTACGTCTGATTATACCACAGAACCGGCGGGGCCGGCGTGAATAATTTGTAAAAACCGCCGAAGGCGTCTGCCCCCGGCGGTCCGGTTCTCCAAAAGGCCGTATTTATTCCACAGTCACGCTTTTCGCGAGATTCCTCGGTTTATCCACGTCGCAGCCCTTCTGCACGGACATATAGTAGGCGAAAATCTGCATCGGGATAATAGATGTGATCGTCGCCTCGAAATCGATGGCGTCGGGCACGGTAACGATCTTATCCGCCACGTCCTTGACCAGGTCCTGATATTTCTCCTGGGTGACCACCATAACGACCGCACCGCGCGACGTAACCTCTTTTACGTTACTCAGGCATTTTTCGATCAAGTCGCCCTGCGTGAGAACCGCGACAACCAGCGTTCCTTCTTCCACCAACGCGATGGTGCCGTGCTTAAGCTCTCCGCCCGCATATGCCTCGGAATGGATATAACTGATCTCTTTGAGTTTCAACGAGCCTTCCATAGCCATCGCATAATCGAGCCCGCGGCCGATATAGAACACGCTGTGCTCTGTGAAATGCTCGTAGGCAAATTTTTGCAGCAACTCCTTGTTTTGGATCACCTTCTCCGCATTTTCCGGAACTTTCTGAAGTTCCGCGACATACGTGTGGTATTCTTCCTTCGTGATCCCGCCCTTTGCATATGCAAGCTTTAACGCAAACATGTAAAGCGCCATCAGCTGCGTTGTATATGCCTTGGTGGACGCGACCGCAATTTCAAGCCCCGCGCGCGTATACAGCACCTTATCCGCCTCACGCGCAATGGTAGAGCCAACGACGTTCGCAATCGCAAGCACGAACGCCCCGCGGCTTTTCGCCTCCCTGAGCGCGGCGATGGTGTCCGCCGTTTCGCCCGACTGGCTGACCACAATCACAAAATTGTCCTGATCTATGATCGGGTTCTTATACCGGAATTCCGAAGCGATCTCCACCTCTACCGGGACGCGCGCAAACCGCTCGATGATATATTTTCCCACATAAGACGCGTGGTATGCGGTGCCGCACGCAATGATCGTAATTTTCCTGATCCCCGCGAGCATAGCGTCGTCGATCCCGATCTCGTCAAAATTGATCTCTCCGTCTTTCACGCGCGGATTGAGCGTATCCGCGAGTGCGCGCGGCTGTTCCTCGATCTCCTTGAGCATGAAATGCGGATAGCCCGCTTTTTCCGCCTGCGAGACATCCCATTCCACGGTGAACACGTCGCGGTTGACCGGGTTCAGCACCTCGTCGTACAGCATGACCTCGTCCTTCTTCACAACGGCGATCTCGCCGTTGTTCAGGAAGTATACGTCGCGCGTATATTCAAGAATCGCGGGAATATCCGACGCGATCAGGTTCTCGTTCTTGCCCACGCCCACAACGAGGGGGCTGTCTTTACGGACCGCGACGATCTCGTCCGGGAATCGTTCGCATATGACGCCCAGGGCATAGCTCCCCTTGAGCTTGGAGATCGCCTGGGAAACGGCCTCCTTGAGGTCGTCCTTCAGGTAATAAGCAATCAGGTGGGCAATGATCTCCGTATCCGTTTCCGAAACAAAAGAAACGCCCTTTCTCGTAAGCCATTCCCGCAGTTGCAGGTAATTTTCAATGATGCCGTTGTGCACGATGGCGAGGTCTCCCGCCTCATTGATATGGGGATGGGCGTTCTTTTGGTTGGGCTCACCGTGCGTCGCCCAGCGCGTATGCCCGATGCCGACGGTGTGCTCCGCACATTTGCCCGCCACCATTTTCTCAAGCCCGGCAAGCTTGCCCTTTTCCTTATAGAGGGTCATTCTCCCATCGTCAAGATACGCGATCCCCGCGCTGTCGTAGCCGCGGTACTCGAGTTTCTGCAAACCGCCGATCAAAACCGGGATAACGTTCCTATCCCCTATATATCCAACTATTCCGCACATAATACCTCTCCTGTTTTTACCGATTGAAGTCAATACATATTGTATTATATCTTATTTGAAATAAAAAATAAATAAAAATCCGTGCCTGTGCGGCAAATGCCGCGGCATAAAAAAGGAACGCCTCCCGGCGCTCCTTCCGTCGCTTTTATTTCAGGCGCTTTTCAATCAGCTTGGCCACTGCCACGGCCTGCTTCGTAATCGCCTCTTTATCCTTGCCTTCAATCATGACGCGAACCATGGGCTCTGTGCCCGAAGTACGGATCAGCACCCGGCCCTCGCCGTGAAAATCCTGCTCCAGCTTTTTGATCGCTGCAAGGATCTCCTCGTCTTTATCGTAATCGTGCTTTTTCTCGTCGCTGACATAGGCGTTTACAAGCACCTGCGGATAGGTGCTGACCGGCCTCGCCAGCCGCGCGAGCGGTTTATCCTGCCGTTTCATTACCGACATCAGCTGCACGCCCGAAAGGATCCCGTCTCCCGTAGTGTTGTGATCGAGGAAAATAATATGCCCCGATTGTTCACCGCCGAAATTATAACCGTTCGCCAGCATTTCTTCGAGCACATAACGGTCGCCCACACCCGTACGCACAAGACTGATCCCGTTTTCCCGCAGGGTCGCCTCCATGCCCATATTGCTCATAACCGTCGCAACTACCGTATCCTTATTGAGGACGCCGCGCTCTTTCATGTCGATTGCACAGATCGCCATCACCTTGTCGCCGTCTACAATACTGCCGTGTTCGTCCACCGCGATCAGGCGGTCTGCATCGCCGTCAAAGGCGAGCCCCACGTCCGCGCCAAGCTCGGACACCAGCCTGCACAACTGGTCCGGATGGGTGGACCCGCAGTTCTCATTGATATTCGTACCGTCCGGCATGTTGTAGTAGGGGATGACCTCCGCGCCGAGCAGCTTAAAGATCCACGGAGCGACTTCGCTTGCCGCGCCGTTGGCGCAGTCGAGAACCACCTTCATTCCATCGAGGCGCACATCCGTCGTTTCCACCACAAAGTCCATATAGTCCTGTGCCGCTTTTTTCAGGCGTACCCGCCGCCCGATTTTCTTGCCCGTAGGCTGCGGGATGGTCTCCGAGCCGTTCATGATGATATCTTCGATACGGTCCTCGATTTCATCCGCCAGTTTGTAGCCGCTGGAATTGAAAAATTTGATTCCGTTATACTCCACCGTATTGTGCGACGCTGAGATGACGACCCCCGCGTCGTAGCCGGAATGCCGGGTCAGATATGCGATTGCCGACGTAGGCAGCGTACACGCCACCACCGCCTCCGCACCCGCCGAACAAATACCCGCCACAAGCGCGGATTCCAGCATATCGCCCGAACCCCGCGTATCTTTTCCGATCAATATCCTTGCGCTGTGAAGCTCGTTAGTCAGGCAATACGCACCCGCGCGCCCCAAGTCGTACGCCAGCCTGGATGTGAGTTTTTCATTCGCAATGCCGCGCACTCCGTCCGTACCGAATAGTCGTGCCATAAATTATATACCCCTTTGATCCTGATTGAATATTTATTGTTCCTGCGCCTTTGCCGCCTGCAGTACGCAGCCCAGCCCAAGGCTGTTGTCCGCCGCGACTGCGCCGTCCGCAACCGCCGTGACGATCTGCCGCAGCCGCTTCGTGCGGATATCGCCTGCGCACGAAACCCCCGGAAGGTTCGTCTTGCAGGACTCATCCGCCTTGATGAAGCCCGCTTCGTCAGTCTCGACCTGATCCTTCACAAGGTCCGTTTTGGGCGTCTGCCCGACCGCGATGAACACGCCCGCAACCGGCAGGTCCTTTGTCTTTCCTGTCTTCACGTCCCTTACCGTTACGCTTTCCACCGTGTTTTCCCCGTTGACCGATTCGGGCGTATGGGAAAGAACAAACTCGATGTTCGGCACTGCTGCCGCCGCATCCACCATGCCCTTCATGGCGCGGAACTGATCCCGCCTGTGTATAACATAAACCCTGCTGCAGAATTTCGCAAGGTAGAGCGCATCTTCCACGGCCGTATTGCCGCCGCCGACCACGGCGACATCCCGCCCGCGGAAAAAGGCTCCGTCGCATGTCGCACAGTAGGAAACTCCCGCCCCGAGGAGAGCGTCTTCCCCCTTCACGCCAAGCTGTTTGGGCGAAGCGCCCATCGCCAGAATCACGGCCTTTGCCTGATAGGCAGTTTTTGTCGTGGTGATCTTTTTTACCGGTTCCCGGAGTTCAAATTTTGTAATTTCCTCCGTAACGATCTCCGCGCCGAGGTTTTGCGCCTGCAGCTTCATGCTGTGCGCAAGAGCAGCGCCCGTCACTTCGTTCTCAAATCCCGGATAATTGTCGATAATATGGCTGATCGCCATCTGTCCGCCCGCAAACGCCCGTTCCAGCACAAGCGTCCTGAGCCCGCCGCGGCACGCGTAAATCGCCGCCGTAAGGCCCGCGGGACCCGCTCCCGCAATGATAACATCATACGTCATAGGAATGTCCCCTTTTTATTTGTGATATCTTACCAATAATACCATAGATACCATTTAAACACAAAACCTCAGCTTCTTTTGCTTTTGAAAAAGCGCCCGTCCAGCTTTGCGGCAAGGAAAGCCGCAAATTTCCCCATGTCCACATCCGTAAGCTGGCTTTTGGGGATCAGAAACGCTTCCGCCTCGCTGATAAAAAGATAAAACGCTTTGTGCGTTTCATACCCGCCCACGATCTTTTCATATGGGAACTCCGCAAGGGATTCCCGGTTTTCTTCCGGAATATCCTCGCGCACTTCCATCTGCGCGTCCGTGAAGGTGTAGCTCTGAGGACTTTCCACAGCTTCCTGCACCAGTTTATACTGGCGTTTCGGCTGGGACCTCGTCGCGGTAACAAGCGCAGAGACGAGCGCCGCGCCAATTCCAACCAGCAAAATGAGCGGAATCAGCCCCAGCGAATAATTCAGCAAAAGCGCGTTGCATATGCACAGTACGGCCAACGCCGCCACGATCACAAGGAGGATCGTCATATATTTTACAAAACCGCTCCGTCCGCCGTTCGCACTACGTTTTTCAAAAAGTGTAAACATCCAATAGTCCCGGAACACCTCGAAATCTGTTTTCGTCGTAAACTTGAATTCTTCCATGCAAGCACCTCCGTCATTGGATATTATTGTACATCAAAAAAGATAAAATTCCAAATCGGAGGTGCGGCCGGAGCGCAAAGGACAGTCGTTGCCCGATTCCGCTCCATCCCCGGACGTCCTGCCCCGTTTTCTGCGCACAGCTCATTTTCAAAGTTTGTTCTCCGTTTCCCCTAGCGTGGTATATCCATATTGTCGCGGTGTTTTGCAAAATCATTTTCCCAGGTTCCCGTACCCGCCGCTGCCGTGACGGCCAGCGCATCCATGAAACAGGCAGCCGTACATTTTGCCCGTGAACTCCTTAGCCGCGGTTTCGCCCGGAACCTATAAGGGCGGGCTGTGTGCCATTTTCCAACAAAAAACCCGCATTCCATACGGATTTGCGGGTTTTGTAAGTGTTTTTCTTTTAACGCTTGGAGAACTGCGGCGCTCTTCTTGCTGCTTTGAGGCCGTATTTCTTTCTTTCCTTCATCCTTGGGTCGCGCGTCAGGAACCCTGCGGATTTCAATGCCGGACGAAGCTCAGGCTCCGCCTTGATGAGCGCGCGGGCGATTCCGTGGCGGATCGCGCCTGCCTGGCCGGTATAGCCGCCGCCCTTAACGGAAACAAATACGTCGTATTTGCCTGCCGTATCCGTTACGGCGAAGGGGGAACGCACAAGCATCTTCAGCGTTTCATAACCGAAGAACTCTTCAACATCCCTCTTATTTACCGTGATATTGCCTGTGCCCGACATGATACGGACCCTGGCAATGGATTTTTTTCTTCTGCCTGTTCCCAGGAACTGTTCTTTCTTTGCCATTTAAACCTTCCCCTCCCTCTTAAAGCTCTATTGCTTCGGGCTTCTGGGCCGCGTGGTCGTGCTCTGCGCCTCTGTATACGCGCAGCTTCTTGAGCATTTTCCGGCCGAGCTTGTTTTTAGGAAGCATTCTTCTGACTGCTTCATACAGGGCAAATTCCGGTTTGTTTTCCATCAGGTCCCTGTACTTCGTCGTCTTCAGGCCGCCCGGGTATCCCGAGTGTCTGTAATATAATTTCTGATCCAGTTTTTTACCCGTAAAAACGAGTTTGTCCGCATTGATTACGATGACGTAGTCTCCCGTATCGACATGCGGAGTATATTCCGGCTTGTTCTTTCCGTGAAGGATATTGGCAACTTTGCTTGCCAGTCTGCCGAATACCTGTCCCTCAGCATCGACAACATACCACTTCTGCTCCACTTCGCCGGGTTTCGCCATATATGTTTTCATTAGGCTTTCCTCCCATGGTATCTTCAATTTTATGTTCCGGGCACAGTATCTTCCTTTCCCGGGAGGTCCCAATTCCCGGTGCTGAAATCCACCGCTTTCGCGCGTGCACAGGGCTAATTGTGCATACAGGCGCATAAAATAGTTTACTGAAAATCCGCACGGTTGTCAAGCTTTTTCATGAAAATATCCGTTCCCGGGGCAAAATAGAAGAAATTAACCGGCTTGCACGAACTGTCCGGAATTTTTCAGGCAGCTTTATTTACAGGTCCTGTATGTTCATTTTATCGATTTCGCTTTGCTTTTTCTGTTTTTTAAACATCACAATAAAGATGACGAACTGGATCGCCGCGCCGATGAGGAATAGAAAATTCAGGAAGGTCAGAAAGCAGGAGACAATTGGGATTACGATCCCCCAAACGCCGAGCCTGCGAATCATATACCACTCGGCAAGGCTCATCGCCGCGATCACCGTTATGAGCACTGCCAGAAAAATCAATGAAGAGCCCGTCATTGCCATCATAATTGCCTGCCTTTCCTGCTTTTCTTGTATTCCGAAATCAGCACCTTGGCCGTATCGAAATCCAGCTTGTCGTTTACTGCCATACGCTTAATCAGCGCCACATACGGCTCTTCGGCGTAATTGTCGCTGATGGCAATTTTCTGGATCAGCTTGTCGAGCCGCAGGCGCACCGTCGGATAGGTAACGCCGTACCGCTTTGCCATTTCCTTGAGGGACCCGGACGCGAGCACAAAGTTTTTGATGAAGGACACGTCTTCATCCTCGAGCGCCGCCATCCATTCCGGGATGATTTCAACCGCCATTGCAATCCCTCCTTTAATAATATTAAATATATCATTTAATATTATTAAAGTCAATGTTTCATTTTATCCTTATTATTATTTATGCCGCCCAACAGAAAACCCGCTGCCTCAATGGCAGCGGGCCGGCCCGGCTTTGAAACTTCAGGTCACAGTTCACTGTAATACAGCAGGATATCTTTATACTCGCCGTTTTTGGCCTGGAAACCTTCGCACACACGGCCAATCTGGCGGAACCCGATTTTCTCATAAAGATGAATCGCCGCAAGATTGTCTTCAACGACGGCATTGAATTGGAGGATGCGGAACCCAAGCTCCCGTGCCTGTACCATGCAGTCGCGCACCAACTGTTCGCCGATCCCTTTGCCGCGGCAACCCGAGTTCACCGCAAAGGAGGCATTGGCAATATGCGCACAGCGCCCGACGTTGTTCGGATGCAAAATATAGAGGCCGACAAGTTTTCCGTCATCTTCCGCCACGCCGCAGTAAGACTGCGAACCGAAAAACGATTTCGCGCCCGATTCGCTGAGCATATCCGCCTGCGGGAATGCTTCGCCCTCGTCGACAACCGCATTCCAAATATCCATCATGACCGGAATATCCTCTCCGGTATACTTCCTGATTGTGACGCCCATAAAATTTTACCTCGCCAATTTAAATTATTAATGCGGGATTTCTCCCGTTATGATCCGCATTGTTACCATCATACAATACTCCGGCGTCAATTTTCAATATGAATTGTGAAAAAATTCATAATATACTTCTATAAGGAACAGCCCCTGCGCCTGCGCAGTCGCCCCGGCGAGCTTGCGGTCCTTCGCCGCGATGGCGGCCCCCACTTCCTCCGGGGTCAGTTTTCCCTTGCCGACCGCAACCAGCGTGCCCGCAATGATGCGGACCATGTTATACAAAAAACCGCTGCCTTTTACATCGATCGTGATATAATCCCCGTCTTTCGCGACGTCCACGGAATAAACGGTACGCACCGTCGTCCCTTTGAGGTCCGACCCCGCCGCGCAGAACGCCGCAAAGTCATGCTCCCCCTCGATATACGCCGCCGCTTCCCGCATCCTTGCAACGTCGAGCGGCACAGGAACAAACATGGTGTACAAGCGGTCTACCGCGCCTTTTTCCCGCGTATTCCGTATCCTGTATTGATAATGCTTGCCTTTGGCGGAGAAGCGTGCGTGAAAGCCTTCCGGCGCCGCAAAGGACTTCTTGATGCGGATGTCGTCTGGGAGCAGCGTATTCAGTACGTAAAAGAATTTATCCGGCGGGATATCGGTCTCCGCGTCAAAGTGCGCAACCTGCCCGAGGGCATGTACGCGCGCGTCCGTGCGTCCTGCGCCCACGGCCGGCGTTTTCGCGCCCAGTGCTTTTTCGAGCGCTTCCTCCAGTTTTTGCTGTACGCTGACGCCGTTTTTCTGTATCTGCCAGCCGCAGTAATTTGTTCCGTCATATTCCACAATGAGCGCGATCCTCTTCATCCCGTTTCCTCCCCGCTCACAGGAACACCATAAACAAGATGCTTGCCGCAAGCATAAGGATCAACGCCCAAATATCCATCCGTTTAAGGTGCAGCACCTTCATACGGGTCCTGCCTTCGTCGCCGTGGTAGCAGCGGCTTTCCATCGCGAGGGCGAGTTCGTCTGCGCGTTTGAACGCGCCCACAAACAGCGGAACCAGCAGCGGTATCATATTTTTCGCCTTTTTCAGCAGGTTCCCGCTGTCAAGCTCCGCGCCTCGCGCAGTCTGCGCTTTCATGATGCGGTCTGTTTCCTCTACCAGCGTAGGAATAAAGCGCATGGCAATGCTCATCATCATCGCCATCTCGTGCACGGGAAATTTAATCTTTTTCAGCGGCGAGAGGAGGCTCTCCATGCCGTCCGTTAATTGCATGGGAGATGTGGTAAGGGTCAGCAGGCTGGTCGCCACAATCAGCAGTACGAGCCTGATCGCAATAAACACCGCTTTCTCGATCCCTTCTTTCGAGATAGTCAGGAAACCCCACTGCCAATAAATGGTCTGCCCGCTGTAAAACAGGATATTCAGCACAAAGGTAAATATGATGATGAAAAGGAGCGGCCGGATACTGCGCAAAATAGTAACCGGTCCGATCTTCGCCAGTGCAATAATCAGGATAAACAGCACAGCGAGAGCAAAAAACCCCCACATCGTGCGGACCACGAATACGGCGACCAGAAAAAGAAGCGCCACGAGTATTTTAATGCGCGGGTCCAGCCTATGGACGACCGTATCGCCGGGAAAGTACTGGCCCAGTGTGATATTTTTCAGCATTTGCCGTCCTCACTCAGTTTCAGGATCGCTGCAACGAGCTCGTCCTTCTTGATGATGTCACTCGGGATATCCCATCCGCGTTCTTTGAGCATAGCCGCCGCTTCACGCGCTTCGCTTGCCCCAAGCCCTACTTTTTTGAGCTTATCGAGGTCCGCGAACACTTCCTTCGGCGTTCCGTCCGCATAGAGCTCACCGTGATCCATGGCAATGATCCGGGAAGCATAATCCGCAAGGCCGTCCATATTGTGCGAGATCATGATGATCGTAACCCCGCAGTCGTTGAGCTTTTTTACGAGCTGCATAAATTGTTCGCGCCCCAGCGGATCAAGTCCTGCAATGGGCTCGTCGAGAATCAGGATCTGCGGGTCCATGGCAAGCACGCCCGCGATCGCCACCTTGCGCTTTTGCCCGCCGGACAGGTCGAACGGCGAAAGCGGTTTAATCTTTGCGGGCTCAAATCCTACAAGCTCGAGCGCGGTATCCACGTTCTTTTCCGCTTCGGCCTCCGTCATGCCCGCTTTCAACGGGCCAAAGGCCACATCCTTTCCCACCGTTTCTTCAAAGAGCTGGTATTCCGGATACTGGAACACCACGCCCAGGGTGCGGCGCAGCAGCTTGCGGTCGTAACCGGAGGCGTTAATGTCCCTGCCGTTCACAAGGACCGTGCCCGAAGCCGGCTTCAGGAGCCCTGCCATCAATTGGATCAGGGTCGACTTCCCGCAGCCTGTGTGCCCTATGATGCCTACGAACTCTCCGTCCGAAACGTCAAGGCTGACGTCCTTTAAGGCCTGTACCTCAAAAGGCGTTCCCGTCATATAAAAATAGTTCAGTTTTTTTACACTCAGCGGCATAACTCGTCCACCAGTTCTTTAAGGGTCACAGGACACTTGCCGAGGTCCAGCCCCTTTTCTTTTAAATCATAATAGACCTGCGTTGCGAGCGGGGGCAGCAGGCCTGCCTCTTCCAGTTTATCTTTATGGGAGAAAACCTCGCGCGGCGTGCCCTCGTCCGTCACAGCGCCGTCCGCCATGATAAATACACGGTCGGCCTCCGACGCTTCCTCCATATAATGCGTAATGAGCACGATTGTTTTGCCTTCCTCTTTATTGAGGTAACGGATCGTGTCCATAACCTCCGCGCGGCCTTGCGGGTCCAGCATGGCCGTAGGTTCGTCAAACACGATGATATCCGGATGCATAGCAAGCACGCCCGCAATTGCGATGCGCTGCTTCTGGCCGCCGGACAGCATATGCGGGGCGCGTTTTTCAAAACCCTGCATGCCTACTGCCTGAAGCGCCTCCGTAACCCGTCCCCGGAGCTCGTCGTGCGGCACGCCGAGGTTTTCCGGACCAAATGCCACGTCTTCCTCGACCACCGTTGACACAAGCTGGTTATCCGGATTCTGGAACACCATGCCTGCACGGCTGCGGATGCCCCACACGTTGGCTTCGTCCGCCGTGTCGAGCCCGACCACCGTGAGTGACCCTTCCTGCGCGCGCAGGAGCACATTGATGTGCTTCGCAAATGTGGATTTCCCACTTCCGTTATGACCCAGCACGGCAACGAACTGTCCCTGCCCTACTGTGAGCGTGACGCCCTTGAGCGCGAGCTTAGGCTCCGAACCTTCGATGGTCGGATATGCGTATTTTATTTTTTGTGCGTCAATTACGTAATTGTCCATGATAGCGAATTCTTTTTTATCAAGAAAAAAGAACCAAAAAAGAAAGCAGCGAAATACCTTGATGCAAGCGTATACGGGAGCGGATAGTTTGACGATGCAGCGAGCAAACCGCGGGAACGCGCATAGACGCGTGCGGCACATACATAAAATATCGATTAAATCGAGCCGAAGGCATAAACTAAATTGCGATAGTTCAGCGAAAAAACTCTTCCGCTTATCATCCCTTTTAAAATAGCCGTTCTGGCCGCGCACTCCCTGTTAGCGAAAGAAGGAAACTTAATAGCTTATTAAGTTTCCTCCCCAATTTCAATATAATGTTTCCACTCGGCCTTATACCAGCTCAAGAATCACGACCTCGGCTGCGTCGCCGCGCCGCGGTCCTTTCTTAATGATGCGGGAATATCCGCCGCCCTGTCCTTTGTCCTTCGCACGCTGTGCATACTTCGGCGCGATCTCGCGGAACAGTTTCTCTACAACGGGCATGTTGACGTCGCCCGTGCGCTTCTTATAATCGTATTTGCTTTCCTTTTCCAACTTTGTTTCCGGAATGTTGTACAAATAGGAAATAATCATGCGGCGCGCGGCCAGCTTCGCGGGCGAATCGTTCGTGACTTTTGTCTTGGTGCCGTCGACCGTTTTTTCGACCTCAACCGTATTGTCATACTGCTTGATCGCCTTGGTAATCAGCTTTTCCGCAATCCTCTGCGTTTCTTTTGCACGCATCATTGTCGTTTCTATTTTGCCGTTCCAGATCAGCGACGTCACAAGGCCACGAAGCATCGCTTTTCTCTGGTCGGAAGGCCTGCCTAATTTTCTCATAGCGTTTCTCCTTCGTACTTTTCGTTACTGCAATCAGTCGTCCTTGCGCAGCGAAAGCCCCAAAGCTTCCAGCTTCTGCTGCACTTCCTCGAGTGACTTTTTACCCAAATTGCGCACCTTCATCATTTCTTCTTCGTCGCGCATAATGAGTTCTTCCACTGTATTGATCCCCGCGCGTTTCAGGCAGTTGTACGAGCGCACCGAGAGGTCCAGTTCCTCGATCGTGATTTCCAGTATCTTTTCTTTTTTGTCTTCTTCTTTTTCGACCATGATTTCTACGTCGCTTACGTGGTCCGTCAGGTTGATGAACTGCGCAAGATATTCGCTCATGATCTTTGCGGCAAGGGAAGTCGCCTCGTCGGCGTTCACACTGCCGTTTGTCCACACTTCAAGCGTCAGCTTGTCAAAGTCCGTGATCTGGCCGACACGCGTGTTCTCCACCGCAAAGTTGACTTTTGTCACAGGCGTGAACAGCGAATCCATAGGAATCACGCCGATCGGCATGTTCGGATCCTTATTCTTGTCCGCCAGTACATAGCCGCGGCCTTTCTCCAGCATAATCTCCATATAGAGATTTGCCGTTTTGTCGAGCGTCGCGATGTGCAGGTCGGGATTTACAATCTCAACTTCCGAATCAGTTTCGATGTCAGCCGCCGTTACATCCTTGGGTCCTTTTGCGTTGACGATCAGCTTTTTAGGTTCATCCGTATGCATCTTCGCGCACAGGCCCTTTAAATTCAGCACGATATTGGTGACGTCCTCATGGACGCCTTCGATCGTTGAAAACTCGTGCAAAACGCCGTCGATCTTTACGCTTGTTACTGCCACGCCGGGCAGGGAAGACATCAGTATCCGCCGAAGTGAATTCCCAAGCGTCGTGCCAAAGCCGCGTTCAAGGGGCTCCATGACAAATTTGGCATACTTTTTGTCTTCACTCATGCTGACACATTCTATATTCGGTCTTTCGATTTCAAGCATATTTAACCTCCCTTATGGTAATGATTACGCGCACGCGGAGCGCGCGCACGCAACTGAAGGAGTTCCCATTATTTGGAATACAACTCGACGATGAGATGTTCCTCGATCGTAAGGTCGATGTCGTCCCTCTCCGGAATCGCGACAACCTTGCCCGTAAGCTCGGCAACGTCGAATTCCAGCCATTTCGGAACGCCTTTTCCGCCCTCTTCTTTGAGCGTTTTGAAGTATTCCTGCGAAGCGGAGCGCTGCGCGACCGTGATCGTGTCTCCCGCGTTCACCAGATAGGAAGGAATGTCTACTTTGCGGCCGTTGACCAGAACGTGACCGTGCATCACGAGCTGGCGCGCCTGTGCACGGCTGTCGCCGATGCCAAGACGAAAGCACACGTTGTCAAGACGCCGTTCCAAAAGCTGGAGCAGGTTTTCGCCCGCTTTACCCTTCATTTTTTCTGCGATATCAAAATATTTTCTAAACTGGCTTTCCAGAATGCCATATGCACGTTTAACCTTCTGCTTTTCACGAAGCTGCGTGCCGTATTCGGACATCTTCCCGTGGCGTCCCGCTCCGTGCTGTCCGGGAGCGTTCGGGCGCAGCGTGAAAGCGCATTTCTGAGAATAGCAACGGTCGCCCTTCAAAAAGAGCTTTGCGCCTTCCCGGCGGCACAAGCGGCAAACCGGTCCTGTATATCTTGCCATAATTTACGTACCTCCTTATACCCTTCTGCGTTTCGGCGGACGGCACCCGTTGTGCGGGATGGGCGTCACATCCTTGATGAGCGTTACTTCAAGACCAGCCGTTTGCAGCGCGCGAATCGCGGCCTCCCTACCGGAGCCCGGTCCTTTTACGAACACTTCCACGAATTTGAGGCCGTGTTCCATTGCCGCTCTTGCAGCCGTTTCAGAAGCAACCTGCGCAGCGAAGGGCGTGCTCTTCCGCGAGCCGCGGAAGCCCATGGCTCCGGAGCTCGACTGGGAAAGGGCATTTCCCTGCATGTCGGTCATGGTTACGATCGTATTGTTAAAGGAAGAACGAATATGCGCCTGGCCTTTTTCAATGTTCTTCTTTTCTCTGCGTCTTCTGGACACTTTTTTCTTAGGTGCAGCCATTATTTATTCCTCCTTATTTCTTTTTACCCGCAACTGTCCGTTTCGGTCCCTTGCGCGTGCGTGCGTTCTGCTTCGTGCTCTGGCCGCGGACAGGCAGTCCTTTTCTATGACGGATGCCGCGATAGCAACCGATCTCCATCAGGCGTTTGATGTTGAGAGATACTTCTCTTCTCTTATCGCCTTCCACCTGAAGGTTTTTGTCGATATAGTCCCTGATCTTGGAAAGGTCGTTCTCGTCGAGGTCTTTCACTCTGATGTCAGGGTTCACATTTGTCGCGGACAAAATCTGCTGAGACGTCTTAAGGCCAATACCGTAAATGTAGGTAAGCCCGATCTCAACGCGTTTGTCTCTAGGCAAGTCTACGCCAGCAATACGTGCCATACTTCTCTTTCCACCTCCGTGAATTTTAAGCGGGGTCGCCGCCGATATCTTTTGTTTCCAAAAGGATGACAATTTAAATATTATATCATATCATCCGGGTTATATAAAGCTTATACGTAATATTTGCGCGTCCCTCTCGTGGACCGTGCGCAAACCAGCCGCGCGTATAAACGTTATTTTCCTCAGCCCTGTTTCTGTTTGTGCTTTACATTGGGGCAGATTACCATTACTTTCCCTTTTCTCTTGATGATCTTGCACTTTTCGCAAATGGGTTTTACCGATGGTCTTACTTTCATCTTAAAAGCCTCCTCTTTTCATTCGTATCTATCATCGCGCCGCACGTTACGCTTTGCCGCGCCACGTGATCCTGCCTCTGGTGAGGTCGTAGGGTGAGAGTTCTACCGTCACCTTGTCGCCGGGCAGTATACGGATATAGTGCATACGTAGCTTGCCGGAGATATGTGCCAGTACCTTGTGTCCATTTTCAAGCTCTACTTCAAATGAAGCGTTGGGATACGTATCCGTAACGGTCCCTTCCACTTCGATTACGTCGCTCTTAGACAAATTTACTCCTCCTTTGCCTGCATCGTGTTCTTAAGCGCGCTCCGAAGCTCCGCATCGAACACCTTTGTTCCCTGTTCCAGCTTGTCCCTGATTCCTTCGAGCACTGTGCCCGTAAGCTCCAGGTGTTTCAGTTTCTTTTTCTTCGGCTGCTTCAGCCGCCGAAGGGCTCCGTCCGCGATCAGCACATAGGGCTCTTCGAGAAGCTCTACGACCAGGAACGGCCTTCCTTTGTCCCTGCCGGATTTACTTATCACGACCCGGCCTGTCTCCACGGGGTAATTGTCCAATTTATCGCTCCCCCATTACGGTGCTGTCAATATCTCCGGCCCGTTCTCCGTGATTGCCACGGTGTTTTCATAATGGGCCGCAAGACTTCCGTCCGCCGTTTTTACCAGCCAGCCGTCGTCCATCCAGCATACTGCGTCGCCGCCAAGCGTTACCATCGGTTCGATCGCAAGCACCATGCCCACGTCGAGCCTTGGATTCGGCCCGCGGAAGGAAAAATTCGGAATTTCCGGAGCTTCGTGCATCTCCCGGCCAATGCCATGGCCCACAAGCTCCCGTACGATTCCCATATCGTTCCTGAGAATGACCTCTTCAATCGCACGGCTGATATCCTTAAGGCGGTTGCCTGCGCGCGCCTCGCGCATTCCCGCGAAAAAGCTTTCCCGCGTTACGTCGATCAGGAGCTGCTCCGTGGAGGTAATGTCGCCTACGGCCACCGTGCGTGCCATGTCGGACTGCCATCCATTAAGGATCGCGCCCATATCGATACTGAGGATATCCCCATCGCGCAGAACCTTCCGGTCGGAAGGAATCCCGTGAACGACGCCGTCGTTGACCGACGTGCAAATACTGCCGGGAAAGCCGTTATACCCTTTGAAAGAAGGGGTCGCCCCCGCATCTCCCAGATATTGTTCGACGATCCGGTCGAGCTGCATGGTCGTTACGCCCGGCTTCACATGGCCGAGAACCTCCTGCATACAATTGAAGAGCAGCCGCCCCGATTCGCGCATCAGCTCAATTTCGTGCGGCGTTTTGATATTAATCATACCTTTTTCAGCACTTCCACGATATAGGCAGCTTCTTCTTCGATCGGCATTGTCCCGTCTACATTAGATACAAGGCCGCGCCTGGAATAGAATTCGATCAGCGGAGCCGTTTGGTCTTCGTAAACACGGAAGCGTTCGCGCACCGTCTGTTCGTTATCATCCGCGCGGGTGATAAGGTTTCCGCCGCATTTGCCGCATTTATCACTGCTATGGGTCTTTGTGCTGTGCACTTCGCCGCAGTCTTCGCATACACGGCGCGCAAGTACACGGTCGACGATCACCTGTACATCCACTTCAAGATTGACCACGGCATCGATCGCCGCGATTGCGTCGAGCGCTTCCGCCTGCGCAACCGTACGCGGGAAACCGTCAAGCAGTACGCCGCCCTTCGCATCGTCCGCCTTCATGCGCTCGCCCATCATATCGATAATGACCTGATCCGGGACAAGCGCGCCCTTGTCGATGTAAGACTTCGCAAGCTTCCCGAGCTCGCTGCCCGCCTTCATTTCGGCCCGCAGCATATCGCCGGTCGAGATGTGCGCCAGGTTCATTTCTTTGCCAACCCTTACCGCCATCGTGCCTTTGCCCGATCCGGGAGGGCCTAAGAAAATTACATTCATGGTAATTCCCTCTCTGCTCTTTCAGGAGCGTTTCTATCCAAACGTGCACAGAACCGGACCATGCCCGGCACTGTGCGCGCCATTTATGCTAGTTGAGGAATCCTTTGTAATGCCTCATCATCATCTGTGCCTCGAGCTGCTTCGTCGTTTCGAGCGCCACGTTGACCATAATGAGCAGGCTCGTTGCGCCGAATACGCTGGCGACCCCGGTAAGGCCGGTAACAAACGTCGGAACCGCAGCCACGACCGCAAGGAAAATCGCTCCGAAAAGCGTGATCCTCGAGAGAATCTTGGCGAGGTAGTCGGACGTTGGCTTGCCCGGACGGATACCCGGGATAAACCCGCCGTTCTGCTGCAAATTCTTCGATACGTCCACCGGATTGAATGCGATCTGCGAGTAGAAGTAGGAGAAGAACAGGATCAGCAGCGCATATACAACAGCGTAAATCCACGTGTCCGGGCCAGCGTATTGCAGGTACCACTGGTAAAAGCCGCTCTCCGGCCAGAACTGGCCGATCATGCCCGGAAGCATGAGGATCGTAACCGCAAAGATCAGGGGCATAACGCCGCTCTGGTTGACTTTCATCGGGATGTGCGTGGACTGGCCGCCGTACATTTTGCGTCCCACCACCCGTTTTGCATACTGCACCGGGATTCTGCGTTCGCCGAGGTCGACGAACGTAATGCCGAGAATGATGACAAACGCAAGCGCCGCTACGATCAAAACCGACCAGAATGTAATCGTGCCCAGCTCTACCTTGGTGATGATATCCTGGATCATCGCCGGTACGCGCGAGATGATGGAAATGAAAATCAGCAGGGAAATTCCGTTGCCGATACCCTTCTCCGTAATGCGCTCGCCGATCCACATGATGAGCGCCGTGCCCGCGGTAAGGCATATGATAATCGTGATATAGTCGAACGGGTTGTCCGGATTCTGCACTGCCTGCGAGCCGAACCCAAGCAGGATTCCGATCGCCTGCACAAGGCCAAGGATAACGCCGAGGTATCTTGTGATAGAGGCAATCTTTTTCCTTCCATCGTCCCCTTCCTTCGCCATGCGCTCCAGCTTCGGGATCGCAACGGTGAGGAGGTTCATAATGATGGACGCATTGATATACGGAACGATACCAAGCGCAAAGATCGTCATATTGCCGAGCGCACCACCCGAGAACAGATTCAGGAATCCAAGCACGTCATAGTCTGCAACCTGATTTGCAATGAACTCTACATTCACGCCTGGAACCGGGATATACGCGCCGATGCGGTATACGAGAAGCATCAGCAGCGTGAACAGGATCTTTTTCCTGATATCCGGCATTTTCCATGCGTTCGCAATGGTTTTAAACATTATACCACCTCAATGCTGCCGCCAGCGGCTGTAATTTTCTGCTCAGCCGTTTTCGTGAACTTCGCAGCTTTTACAGTGACCTTCTTCTTCAGTTCGCCGTTTCCGAGGACTTTCAGGCCGTCATATGCCTTTTTAATCATGCCGGCATCGATCAGCGTCTGAACATCTACGCTTGCGCCGTCCTCAAGTTTTTCAAGATCAGAAACGTTGACTGTCGCATATTCCTTCGCAAATATATTGGTGAAGCCCCTCTTTGGCAAACGCCTTGCAAGCGGCATCTGGCCGCCTTCGAACCCGGGACGGACACCGCCGCCGCTGCGGGATTTCTGGCCCTTCTGGCCTCTTGCGGAAGTTTTGCCTACACCGGAGCCGCATCCTCTGCCCACGCGCTTGGGCGCCTTTTTTGCACCCTCCGCAGGACCAAGTTCATGAAGTTTCATAAGCTCTCTCCTTCGTTATTTCGTCTCTTCAACCGATACCAGATGTTTTACCTTGAAAACCATCCCGCGAATCGGCGGATTGTCCGGCCGCTGTACTACCTGGCCGATTTTACGCAGCCCGAGCGCCTTTACGGTGTCTTTCTGATCCTGCGCATAACCAATGGGGCTTTTGACAAGTTTGATTTTAAGTTCCATGAGCCTCAAGCCTCCCTTTATTGTAATTGATCTACACTGATCCCGCGAAGGCGTGCCACCTGTTCGGCACTCCGCAGCTCACGGAGGCCTTCAAGCGTAGCCTTTACGCAGTTGATCGGGTTGTTGGACCCCTGTGATTTTGTCCTGATATCCTTAATGCCCGCAAGTTCAAGGACCGCACGCGCCGGGCCGCCCGCGATCACGCCGGTACCTTCGGAAGCGGGAAGCAGCAGCACCCTGCCGCGTCCGAATTTTCCGATGACCTCGTGCGGGATGGACGTCCCTTTTCTTGCTACCGTGACAATATCATGCTTCGCAGCCTGAACAGCCTTGCGAATCGCTTCCGGAATTTCAGCGGCTTTGCCCATGCCGACGCCAACGTGGCCGTTTTCGTCGCCAACCACTACCAGCGCCGAGAAACGCATATTACGGCCGCCCTTTACGGTTTTCGCAACACGGTTGATCGAAACCAGTTTTTCTTTGTATTCGACTCCGCCTGCATCATTTGCTCTATCTCTCTGCAATGTTTCCGTACCTCCTTATCAAAGCTTGAGGCCGGCAGCTCTGGCGCCTTCCGCAACCTGTGCTACTCTGCCCGTATAGAGATAACCCCCGCGGTCAAAGACGGCTTCGCTGATACCAGCCTTCACTGCGCGCTGCGCAGCAAGTTCTCCCACCATCTTTGCGGCTTCGGTTTTTGTTGCCTCCTGGCATTTCGCTTTGATCTCGGCATCCATCGAGGAAGCGGAGCAAAGCGTGTTTCCCGCAACGTCATCAATAAACTGAACATAAATGTTGCTTAAGCTCCGGTAAACATTCATCCGCGGACGGCTCGCCGTACCGGAAATCTTGTTGCGGATTCTCTGATGACGCTTTTTTCTGATTTCATTTCTGTCTTTTCTGTTAATCATAATCCACGTCCTCCATTACATGCCAGTCTTACCGACTTTGCGGCGGATATATTCGCCCTCGTACTTGATGCCCTTGCCCTTATAGGGTTCCGGCGGACGAAGGGAGCGAATGTTCGCTGCGCACTGGCCGACCGCCTGTTTGTCGATTCCCTTGACGATCACGCTGTTCGGGTTTGGAACCTCGAACGTGATGCCCGCCGGGGGCTCGACTTCGACCGGGTGGGAATACCCGAGACCGAATACAAGCTTCTGGCCCTGCAGCTGTACCCTATAGCCAACGCCGACGATCTCCAGATTCTTCTGGAAACCTTCGGAAACGCCTTTTACCATATTCGCGAGAAGCGCACGCGTAAGACCGTGCAGCGCCCTCGATTCCTTTTGATCGCTGTCACGCGTCAGAACGAGCTGCTCACCCTCCTGCGTGATCGTGATCTTATCACTGAACTTCGATTGCAGTTCGCCATTTTTGCCCTTTACCGTTACGATGCCGCCATCCTGCGTTACTGTCACGCCGGAGGGTAAATCGATGGGCAGTTTTCCTATTCTCGACATAATGTTTAACCTCCAACTACCAGATATAGGCGAGCACTTCTCCACCCACACCGTCGCGGCGCGCCTGCGCGTCGGTCACGATGCCCTTGGATGTGGAGATGATCGCGATTCCGAGGCCGTTCAGGACGCGGGGCAGCTTATCGTGCCTTGCATACACCCGAAGGCCGGGCTTTGAAATTTTCTTCAGGCCCGAGATGACTTTTTCGCCATTGGGACCGTATTTCAGTTTGATTTTAAGCGTGCCCTGCACGCCGTCATCTATGAACTCGCATCCTTTGATATAGCCCTCCTGGAGCAATATCTGGCCAATTGCCTTTTTCATATTGGACGCAGGTACTTCCACGACTTCATGCTTTGCGGTAAGCCCATTGCGGATGCGTGTAAGCATATCTGCGACAGAATCTGTAACCGGCATATTGTTTCCTCCTTGTTTTATCCTCTTGGTAAGACGCCGCGGCTTAAGGTGTCTTCACCTCCCGGCGCCCGCCCTTGTCCGTTCCGCCGGCGGCGGTGGTCACAAGAGCTTAAACTTTCTATATTACCAGCTTGCTTTTCTGACACCCGGTATTTGCCCGCGATACGCGAGTTCCCGGAAGCAAACGCGGCAGATTCCGTATTTTCTAAGGACAGAGTGCGGCCTTCCGCAGATACGGCAACGCGTATAATTGCGGGTAGAAAATTTGGAGCCTCTCTGCTGCTTTATAATCATGCTTTTTTTTGCCATTGTTCTCCTCCTTAGTGCGCGAACGGCATACCCATCTGGGTTAAGAGCTCTCTTGCTTCTTCGTCGGTTTCCGCTGTCGTGACCACGATGATATCCATACCGCGGATCGCGTCTACCTTATCGTATTCGATTTCAGGAAACACGAGCTGTTCCTTGAAACCCATTGCAAAATTGCCCCTGCCGTCGAACGACTTCGGGGAAAGGCCGCGGAAGTCGCGCACACGCGGGATCGCAATGCTGATGAGCTTATCGATGAACTCATACATTCTGTCGCCCCTAAGCGTTACTTTCGCGCCGATTTTCATTCCTTCACGCACTTTAAAGTTTGCGACGGATTTTTTCGCTGTCGTAACGACCGGCTTTTGGCCTGCGATAACCGTGAGGTCCTCCACTGCGGAGTCAAGGGCTTTCGGGTTATCCTTTGCTTCGCCAAGGCCCATATTGATTACAACCTTTTCGAGCCTGGGCACCTGATTAACGTTCTTGTATTCGAACTTCTGCATCATAGCGGGAATGATTTCCGCCTTGTATGTGTCTTTTAATCTCGGCATATCAGATAATTACCTCCCTTCACTCACAGCGTAGCGCCGCATTTTTTGCAGATGCGGGCTTTTTTGCCGTCTTCGATTTTGTGACCGACCCGCGTTGCTTTGCTGCACTTGGGGCAAACCACCATCACATTGGATGCATCGAGCGAACCTTCCTGCTTGATGATCCCGCCCGGGGTCGTCTGGTTTTTCGGTTTTTTATGCTTTGTGAGCATATTCGTGCCTTCGAGAACTACTTTGTTCTTCGCCGGCTCGACGCGGAGCACCTTCGCCTGTTTCCCTTTTTCTTTTCCGGAGATCACTACTGCGGTATCGCCCTTTTTGATATTGATCGTATTCATATCCGTGCCTCCTCCTTAAAGAACTTCAGGGGCGAGCGACACGATCTTCATGTAATCGCGGTCGCGGAGCTCCCTTGCAACAGGCCCGAAAATACGGGTGCCTTTTGGCTGTTTATTGTTGTCGATAATCACTGCTGCATTTTCATCAAATTTTATGTGCGAGCCGTCCGGCCGCCGCACTCCGGAAACGGAGCGTACGACAACGGCTTTCACCACGTCTTTTTTCTTGACCACGCCGCCGGGCGTCGCTGTTTTTACAGACGCAATAATCACGTCGCCGATGTTTGCCGTCTTTTTGACGCTTCCGCCCATCACGCGAATGCACTGGATTATTTTAGCGCCTGAATTGTCTGCAACCTTGAGGCGTGTTTCTGGCTGTATCATCCTGACTCCTCCTTTACGCGCGGGCCATTTCCCTGCGGAGCCTGCCTGCGCATCATCTCATCGTCCTTATTTCGCCTTTTCGACGATCTCGACCAATCTCCATCTCTTATCCTTGGAGAGGGGCCGCGTTTCCATCAACCGCACCGTATCGCCCACGCCTGCTTCGTTGTTCTCGTCATGCGCTTTCAGCTTGTTGGTATAGTTGATCGTCTTTCCGTACAAGGGATGCGTCTTTCTGCTTCTAATCGCAACAACGATCGTCTTGTCCATTTTATCGCTTACTACCGTTCCGACTCTCTCTTTACGGTAACCTCTCGTAACTTCACTCATCCGAAGACGTCCTCCTTATCTTACTCGGCAACCTTCTGGCCTAGTTCCATTTCCCTTAAAACCGTCTTCACCCGTGCAATATCCTTTTTCACGTTCTTGATGCTGGAAGGATTATTGAGCTGGCCCGTTGCGAGCTGAAAACGCAGGTTGAAAAACTCGGTTTTTAAGTCGCCCAGCTTGGCGACCAATTCATCTTTTGAAAGTTCACGTATTTCTTTAGCCTTCATCCTGCTCACCACCTGCTTCGTTATTTTGCTCCCTGATCGCAAATTTGCATTTGATCGGCAATTTATGCGCTGCACGCGTGAGGGCCGCCCGAGCGGTCTCCTCGGATACGCCCGCAAGCTCGAACATTACCCTGCCCGGCTTTACGACCGCTACCCAGTATTCCGGAGAACCTTTACCGGAACCCATACGGGTCTCGGCCGGTTTCTCTGTTACCGGCTTATGAGGGAAAATTTTGATCCAAACCTGTCCGCCCCTCTTGATGTATCTTGTCATGGCGACACGGGCCGCCTCGATCTGGTTTGACTTAATCCAGCCGGGCTCCGTGGCTACAAGGCCGTAATCGCCGTAATTGATCGTGTTTCCGCGAAGAGCCTTGCCCTTCATACGGCCCCTGAACTGTCTTCTGCGCTTAACCCTTTTTGGCATTAACATTTTTTCTGCCTCCTTCCACTGCTGAAGGTTTTGCTCTTTCCGCTAAAGGATTCCCAAGGATCTCGCCTTTGTAGATCCATACTTTAACCCCGATTTTACCATACGTCGTATTTGCTTCCGCAAAACCGTAGTCGATGTCCGCACGAATCGTTTGCAGCGGGATGGAGCCTTCGTGATACTGCTCTACCCGGGCGATTTCCGCGCCGCCGAGACGTCCGGAGCACATAATCTTAATTCCCTTTGCGCCGGCTTTCATCGTCCTGCCGATGGACTGCTTCATCGCACGGCGGAACGAAATACGCTTTTCAAGCTGCTGCGCGACGTTTTCCGCAACGAGCTGTGCGTCTACGTCCACGCGCTTAACTTCGATGATGTTTACGGCAACCGCAACGCCTGTAAGCTTCGCGAGGTCTTTCTTCAGAAGCTCTACGCCCGTGCCGCCCTTGCCAATCACGATACCGGGCTTACCGGTAAAGATATTAACGGAAATCTTCTGCGCCGCACGCTCGATCTCAATCTTCGAGATGCCTGCGGCATACAGCTTTTTCTTTAAAAATTTTCTGATCTTATCGTCTTCAACGATGTAATCGGCAAATTTGGATTTTTTGGCTGTCCACCTGGCGTCCCAGTCTTTGATGACCCCAACCCGAAAACCATGCGGATGTACTTTCTGACCCATCGTATTCCTCCTTACTTAACCTGATCCAAGATAATTGTAATGTGGCTCGTACGTTTGCGGATGCGGGACGCCCTGCCCTGCGCGCGCGGCCTGAACCGCTTAAGCGTAGGCCCCTGGTCCGCGAACGCCTCGGCAACAAACAGCGTGTCGGCCGAAAGGTTCATATTGTTTTCCGCATTTGCAATCGCAGAACCTAAAACCTTGGAAACAGGTTCCGTCGCGCCGTTCGGCGTATTCATCAGAACCGCCTTGGCGTCCTGTACGTTAAGACCTCTGATGAGGTCGATGACAGCCTTTACCTTGCGGGAGGAAATGCGAACGTATTTCGCGATGGCTTTCGGTCTTCTATCTTTCTCTTCCTGACGTTTTGCAGCTTTTTCTCTTTCTCTTGTAGCCATAAGTCTTGCCCTCCTTCCAGGTTATTTAGACGATTTCTCGCCCGCGTGGCCGCGGAACGTTCTCGTCGGGGCGAATTCGCCCAGCTTGTGCCCGACCATATCTTCCGTGATATAGACCGGAACGAATTTCCTGCCGTCGTGCACGCCGATCGTGTGACCAACCATATCCGGGAAGATCGTCGACGGACGCGACCAAGTCTTCAGCACTTTTTTTTCGTTCTTTTCGTTCATTTCCTGAACGCGTGCCAGAAGCTTTTCATTTATAAACGGTCCTTTTTTTACTGACCTACTCATATCTGCAAACTCACTCCTTCGATTATTTAGCGTTCCTGCGTTTTACGATAAATTTATCCGTCGGGTTCTTTTTCTTGCGCGTCTTATACCCAAGAGCAGGTTTGCCCCAGGGAGTAACAGGACCCGGGCGTCCAACGGGGGATTTGCCCTCGCCGCCGCCGTGCGGATGATCGTTCGGGTTCATGACGGAACCGCGCACCGTGGGGCGAACGCCCATGTGGCGCTTGCGGCCCGCTTTGCCGATATTGATGTTTTCCTGGTCAACGTTGCCGACCTGACCGATCGTCGCTTTCGCGCCGATGAGGATCATCCTCACTTCGCCGGAGGGGAGGCGCACCTGCGCGTACCGTCCTTCCTTTGCCATCAGCTGTGCCGCGTTGCCCGCGCTCCGTACGAGCTGAGCGCCCTTGCCCGGCTTTACTTCCACATTGTGGATCATAGTGCCGACCGGGATGGAAGCCAGCGGAAGCGCATTGCCCGCTTTGATGTCTGCTTCCGGCCCGGAGACCACTTCGTCGCCCACCTTAAGGCCCACGGGGGCGATGATGTATCTCTTTTCGCCGTCTTTATAGTGCAGCAGTGCGATATTCGCACTGCGGTTGGGATCGTATTCGATCGTCGCTACCTTAGCCGGCACGCCGTCTTTGTCGCGTTTAAAATCGATGATCCTATATTTTCTTTTTTCGCCGCCGCCGATGTGACGGACCGTGATACGACCGTGCACATTGCGTCCGCCGGATTTCTTCAGCGAGACGAGCAGCGATTTTTCGGGCTTTTTCGTCGTGATTTCTTCAAAGGCCGAAACCGACATGAACCTTCTGCCCGGAGAAGTTGGGTTATATTTTTTGATTGCCATAACTTAAAGAACCTCCCTTACGCGCTTACTGCGCCATGCTCTCGAAGAATTCGATTGCTTTGGATTCTTCCGTGAGCGTCACATAAGCTTTTTTCGTTTCGGGGCGTCTGCCCTCCGTGCGTCCCTGTCTTTTCAGCTTGCCTTCCTTACGGGATGTGGTGACCTGTTTCACCTTTACCTCAAAGATTTCTTCCACCGCAGCCTTGATCTGCGTCTTATTGGCGCTTTTTTCCACTAGAAACGTGTAGGTTTTCTTGGGGATCAGGTCGTAGCTTTTTTCTGAAAGAATAGGCTTTATGATGATATCATGCGTGTCTTTCATTATGCGTAAACCTCCTCGATTGCTTTTACGGCGTCCTTCGTTACGATGAACTTGTCGTATTTCAGGATGTCATATACGGAGAGCGTTGCAGCCGGCATCGTTTTGACCCCCTGGATGTTCGCGGCGGCGCGGACAACGTCCTCGTCCTTCCCGTTTGTGACGATCAGCGCTTTTTCCGCTTTCAGGTTCTTCAGGATCGCCGCCATCTCTTTCGTTTTGGGGGCCGTCATTTTGAGGTCTTCCATCACGATGAGGCTTTCATCCTGTACCTTCTGGGAAAGCGCGGAGCACATCGCAAGCGCGCGCACCTTTTTATTGAGCTTCATGGAATAATCCCTCGGCTTGGGCGCGAATACGACTCCGCCGTGCGTCATCTGGGGTGCGCGGATCGTACCCTGGCGCGCCCGGCCTGTGCCCTTCTGGCGAAAAGGCTTGATGCCGCCGCCGCGCACTTCGCTGCGGGTAAGTGCGGACTGCGTGCCCTGGCGCCTTGCCGCCAGGTGCGCGACAACCGCGTCGTGCATTGCCGATTTGTTTATCTCTACGCCGAAGACTTCGTCTTTCAGCTCGATTTTGCCTGCTTCTTTGCCGTCGGTCTTATATACTGATACGTTTGGCATAATTACTTCCTCCTTTTCAAGCGGTCTTACAGCGACTTAACGCTTTTTCTGATGGTCACAAGGCCGCCCTTGGCACCGGGAACCGCACCCTTGATGAGGAGCAGGTTTTTATCGGTGTCAACCTTGACAACTTCGAGATTCTGCACGGTCACTTTATCGAAACCGCCGCGTCCCGGGAGGCGTTTGCCCTTCATGACTTTCGCCGGGGATGCGCACGCGCCCATGGAACCGGGGCGCCTGTGGTACCGCGAGCCGTGGCTCATGGGGCCCCTGTGCTGGCCCCATCGCGCAATTACGCCGAGGAAGCCTTTTCCCTTGGAGATGCCCGAAACGTCGACTTTCTCGCCCGTTTCAAATACGTCCACTTTGATTTCGCTGCCCGCCTCGAGTTCTTCCGCTTCGTCTGTGCGGAATTCGCGCAGGTAACGCGTAGGAACCGCCTTCACCTTCGCAAAATGTCCCTTTTTCGGCTTAATCACGTTCTTTTCCTTGACTTCTCCAAACCCTACCTGCACCGCGTTATATCCGTCGGTCTCTACCGTTTTCTTCTGAACGATAACGCAAGGTCCGGCTTTTACTACTGTTACGGGAACGACTCTGCCGTCTTCTGCGAAGATCTGAGTCATACCGATCTTTTCACCCAGTATAGCTTTCATGTTTTCTCCTCCGTCTTATCGCTTGTTTACAGTTTAATTTCGATGTCCACGCCCGCGGGAAGGTCGAGACGCATCAGCGCGTCCGTCGTCTTTGCGTTTGCTTCGAGGATGTCGATCAAGCGTTTGTGTGTTTTGATTTCAAACTGTTCTCTCGAATCTTTGTATTTGTGCGTCGCCCGCAGGATCGTTATGATCTCTTTGCTTGTGGGAAGCGGAA
Source organism: Christensenella minuta (assembly GCF_003628755.1). Taxonomy (NCBI): domain Bacteria; kingdom Bacillati; phylum Bacillota; class Clostridia; order Christensenellales; family Christensenellaceae; genus Christensenella; species Christensenella minuta. The sequence goes on from NZ_CP029256.1 coordinate 2,140,390, forward strand.
CAGGGCCGGAAATCTTCGCGCCTGTACGTTTCGCCGTGTCTACGATTCTCTGAGCGCTCTGGTCGATCAGATTGTGGTCGTAAGCTTTCAGTTTGATTCTAATTCTTTGGCTTGCCATTTGTTTCTCCTCCTTCAAGTGTCGCGGCTGGAGCCGCCTTCGCTGACACACATAGCCGGGTGTGTCGCTTTGCTTTTTTGGGACAGAACGTTTTCGTCCTGTCCTTTTTGGAGCCGCCCGGGTCACTGCCCGGACCTTTGTCGGCGGGAACTATCCGCTGGCTTACGGTAACCTCTCGCCTCATCCCAAAAATACGCCTATAGCGCAACGTACTAAATTATACATGACCAAATCCGCAATTTCAAGGCCTTTCCCGAACTTTTTTATGCTTTTTTTAAAAAATTAAAAAATAGTGGTTTTTAGAAAATACATGCACAAGATGTAGTGAACGCGGGCCCCGAAAAATTTCCCTTTCCACATTATGGTTGCATTTTATTTTTGCAGATTATTGACATATGCTAAAAATGTGGTATGCTAAATAATGGATAAAGAACATATGTTCATAAATAATTTTCTGCTTTTTACAAGCAGCCGCACAAAGGAGGATCATCATGAAAATTGCAGTTGCAAGCGAAGGTTCAAACGTTTCCGGGCATTTCGGGCATTGCTCCGACTTTAATATCTTTACGGCCGAAAACGGAAAAATCACGCACAGCGAGCGCATCCAGAGCCCCGGTCACGACCATAACCTGATCGAGTTTTTGGCGGAACGCGGCGTGGACGTCATCATTTCCGGTGGCATGGGCGCGGGCGCGCGGGAAAAATTCGATGCAAAGGGCATCCGCATCGTAACGGGCGCAGAGGGCGCGGCAGCGGATGCCGCACAGGCCTGCCTCGACGGTTCCCTTGTGTCCGACGACACGGTATGCTGCAAACACGAGCATGCGGGAGACTGCCACTAAGGACCGCCCCACCGGGAGCGCATTCGCGCTCCTTTTTTATTTCCTTTCAAAGGCGCACGGGTGAGTATTTTAAGCCCTGTGTAATCTGCACGGCCGGACGGCGATTTACGCGGGAGTCGGAACAGCTGCGGCGGCGCACCCTTTCATATTTTAATCTTTTCCCCCGGTGGTTTTTGTTGTTTCGGACACGTCCCGATGATACAATGATTACGAGACTTTCAGAACACAGAAAGGATAGAACCCATGCTGAAAACAAATGACAATCCCGCCCTAACGCTGGATGCGAACGGGAAGGTATACCTGTACGGTTCGCACCTGTCGTGCGGCTGCGTGCCCCGTTTCACCGTGCGTCTTGACCGCCGGGTGGACGGTGCGGCGCTTGAAAAAGCCGCCGGGGAAACCCTCGGGCGCTTCCCGCAAATGGCGGTGGGACTTGCCTGGGACAAATCGAATTATTTTTATATTCCCATCGACCTGCCCGTTCCCGTTTTCCCGGGGGACGGAACCACGGTGCGCGCGATGGGTACGGACGATACCAACGGTTACCTCTTTTGCATCACCTATAAGGACGACACCATCCACGCAGACTGGTTCCACTCCCTCGCGGACGGCATCGGCTTTCTTGCGTTCCTGAAATCCCTGTTGTACCATTATTTCCGAATCCTGGGACTTTCGGTAGAGGCAGACGGCATCCGCACCTCGGATACGGAATTTGAAGCGGAGGAGGCCGAAGACGCGGTGATGAAGATCGACCTGGCGGACGGCAATGGATATCCGCGCGTTCCTGCGTTCCGCGTGCCCGGCGTAACCACCCAGGGCGATCCCGAGGATACCGTCGTGCAGATTCGCCTGCCCTTCTCGAAGCTTCACGGCATCGTGAAGGACTACCAGGCGAGCCCGGTGACGTTTATTTGCCCGCTCTTCTCGAGCGCGGTGCGCGAAAAACACTGTACGGCAGAAGAGGAGCGCCCGGTGATCGCCTCTGTCCCCGTGAACCTGCGCCCGTATTTCCCAAGCAAAACGACACGCTGCTTCATTGCGGGCGCGGGTATCCCCTACGACCAGAAAATGGCAAACCTATCCTTCGGGGACATCCTGGACATTGAAAAAGGACTGCTCGATTTCCAGACCCAAGCGCATGAGCTTGCGCGGGACGCGAAAAGGACGGCGGTGGAAACGCTCCAGCTTTTGGACGCAGACCTTCCCATCGAAGAAAAATGCAGCCTGGTACGCGCATCTATCGAACAAACCTCGAAGCAAACGACTTACGTCATTACCAATATGGGACGGGTAGACCTTCCTTTCTCCCTCGAGCAGCACGTGAAGGAACTTTATCCCTGCCTGCCCACGGCGGTCAATCCGTTCACCCTCGCGCTCGTCTCTTATAGGGGAGAGCTGGTGCTGAATGTGGCGCAGCGTTCCCCCGACACGGGCGTATGCGAACGTTTTGTGGAGCTTTTGAACGGATTTGATATCCCGGCGGAAATTTCCAAGGTATATTCCTTCCACACGATGCGTTACGGGGAATAATGAGGCACTATACAAAAAACCGTGCCGCAGGCTTTGCGGCACGGTTTTTAACGGCCTTTTCCTTTACCGGAAACAATGCGTTTCCATCTTGCAGGATTTGGGTGCGGCAACCTCCCCGGGCGCGGTTTCTACTTCGCCCGCGGTACGGCCCGCTTCATACCCGTATTTGTACTCCATCTCCAAAAGGTTTTCCAGTTCCCAAACCAAATTGTTGCATTCATCGAGCACTTCGCCCGAAAGCGTTTTGCGCAGCCTTACAATGGAATTCCGGACAATACGGCAGGAAAGACAGTATATCCGGTCGCCTTTTCGTTTGCATTTCCTGCACAGGTTTGGTTCAAGCATCCTTTTCACCGCCTTGTAAAACCGGATGTGTTATGCTAAAATCAAAATACAAGTAAGCGAAACGGCTTCTCACTCCAGTCCGCTTACCTGTGGAAGCAACGCCACTTTTTCATACGGCTTGCTTTTCATTAAGTATACTACATTTAAATGTATGTGTCAATACTAAATTATAATTTAGAGAAGAGCTTCCTATGGAAATATCTGACAGAATATTAAAAATATTGGAGGATTTTAAAATTACTCCATATCAGATTCATAAAGATACCGGTATTTCCGAGGGCACATTTACGAATTGGAAAGCGCGCCCAACTTCCAAGGTCAAGAGCGATACGGTAGTTACCTTAGCGAAGTATTTAGGTGTATCTTGCGATTTTCTTTTGATTGGCGAAAATGATCCTTCTGTCAAAGAGCGCGAAGCAAAAGCTTTGCTTCCTTATAAAGAGATTATTGATTCTTATAAAAACGCTACTATAAAATCAAGAAACTTAGCGCGCGCAGCGCTCGACCTGCCGCCGGAGAAATAAATATTCCCGCGAACTGAAAAATTAGGTTTCGTTCCTACGGTTGAACGCGCCTGTTCAGCCTTTAGAACGGGAAATATACTATGCAAATTTCTATGCAGATCAAGAAAAGGGAAACCGTCTCCGGCTTCTTTTTCCGCACGAATGCGTTTTTACGCGGCGAAAAACCCCACCCAGAGGCCGAACAGAAACTATATAATATAGAAACAGGCAGCAAAACAGGCGGCTCCTTTACGGCGCTAAAGCGAAAACGGCCGCGGATTTTTTAATGAAAACGGTTTGCCGCCTTGCCGTGCGGCTTATGAATAATAGGTATCGTTTATTTTCAAGGAGGACAGCTATGAATCCATTCCTGCTTGCCCTTGCGGGCTCGGGTCTGATGTTTGCGGCGACCACGGCGGGTTCCGCGTCGGTCTTCTTTTTCCGCGGCGAAATCAATCCGAAGGTACAGCGCGTGATGCTTGGTTTTGCCGCCGGCATCATGATCGCCGCTTCCGTATGGTCTTTGCTGATCCCTGCCATCGAAATGGCGGAGGAGCAGGGGACGACCGGGTGGATCCCGGCGGCAGGCGGTTTCGCGCTCGGAGGCCTGTTTCTGTTTGCGCTCGACCACCTCCTTCCCCACCAGCATCCGGGCAGCAGCAAACCGGAGGGACTCCATGCGCACCTCGGGAAACGCACGATGCTGGTGTTCGCGGTCACGCTGCACAACATCCCGGAGGGACTTGCCGTAGGCCTTGCGTTTGCCGTCGCGGCGCAGGGCGGCGGAGATACCGTGACGCTCGCCTCCGCAATTGCGCTCGCCATCGGCATGGCGCTGCAAAACGTGCCTGAGGGCGCGGCCATTGCCCTTCCGCTGCGGCAGGAGGGCCTCACACGCGGAAAAGCCTTTTTATGGGGGACTATGTCGGGCGCGGTAGAACCGATTGCCGCAGTGGCCGCAGTAGCCCTGATCGGCCTTATTTCCGGCATCATGCCGTGGCTGCTCGCTTTTGCCGCGGGCGCGATGATCTATGTGGTGGTGGAAGAGCTTATCCCCGAGGCACACCTTGGGGAGCATTCCCATTCGGGCACGGCGGGCGTGATGGTCGGTTTCATCCTCATGATGATCCTCGACGTAGCGCTCGGATAACAGCAAATCAAAAAACAGGCTTGCGCTTCCGCACAGGCCTGTTTTAGTTTATATTTCTTATTCTGCACCGCTGTTCACAACCTGCTTGCTGGCTTCCGCCAGATCGCCGATCGTCGCGCCCGGGGTGCTGTCAAGAAAAGTCTTGATCTGGGACTTCAGGCTCTCTATCTGGCTGTCTATCTGTTCCTTTACGGAGTCGTTCGTCTTCGCCTGTTCCACCAGGTCGGAATACCCGTCCATCATATAATCTCCGATATCCAGAAGCAGGGCTTCCGCCGCTGCCGTCTGGTCGCCGTCGGACGCAGCCGCCCATTCTTCGCTCGTCCAGGAGGCATAATCTGCGTTCGCCGTCGGAGCTTCCGCCGACGCTTCAACAGAAGCGGATTCCGTCGCTTCCGCAGATTCCGTTGCCTGAGCGGACTCTGAAGGAGTGGCCGTCTGTGCCGTACAACCTGCGGCAAATGCTACGCATAGCACCACCGCTACCATTACAAGTACAATTTTCTTCATGTTCTCTCCTCTAGGTGATAAATATTTTGCAAAGCCTCCGCGTTCGCCGCCGCCCACTTTGCAGCCTGTCAGTAACTATATCAAATACCGGTTCGCTCAACAATCCCTTACCGCTTTACAGCACACCCGTTCATTGACAGATGTGTGACAGCAAAAGGAGCGGTTTTTCGCTCCCGCTCCTTTAACCTGCTTCTGATAATACATGGGCTTGATTTATCACCGCAAGGGATAATATGGCGCCTGCCATTCCTTTTATCTGCGGTGCCGCTTATTCGATCACACCGGATACAACCCCAGAGCCTACCGTTCGGCCTCCCTCGCGGATTGCGAACCGAAGTCCTTCTTCAATCGCAATCGGCGTAATCAGCTTGATCTCCATCTCGATATTGTCCCCAGGCATTACCATTTCCGTTCCACCCGGAAGCTCGATCACTCCCGTTACGTCCGTCGTCCTGAAATAGAACTGCGGACGGTATCCGTTGAAGAACGGCGTGTGGCGGCCTCCTTCTTCCTTCTTCAGCACGTACACGCTGCTGTTGAAGTGCGTATGCGGATGGATCGATCCCGGCTTCGACAATACCTGCCCTCTTTCGATCTCGTCCCTCTGCACTCCCCTCAGAAGTACTCCGATGTTGTCTCCCGTGATCGCTTCGTCAAGCAGCTTCCGGAACATTTCTACGCCCGTTACCACTACGCTCCGCTTCTCGTCCGTCAGTCCGACGATCTCTACCGTGTCCTGTACCTTTACCGTCCCTCTCTCCACGCGCCCCGTTGCTACCGTCCCGCGCCCCGTGATCGAGAATACGTCCTCTACCGGCATCAGGAACGGCTTGTCGATGTCTCTTTCCGGTTCCGGGATATACGTGTCTACCGCTTCCATCAGCTCGAAGATGCTCTGGCAGTCCGGATTGTCCGCTATGTCGTCCGACGCCTGCGCTGCTTCCAGCGCCTTCAGCGCGCTTCCCTTTATGATCGGGGTGTCGTCTCCCGGAAAGTCGTACTCCGAAAGCAGCTCCCTGATCTCCATCTCTACCAGCTCCAAAAGCTCCGGATCGTCTACCTGGTCCGTCTTGTTCATGTAGACGATGATGTACGGTACCCCTACCTGCCTCGCAAGCAGGATGTGCTCCCGCGTCTGCGGCATCGGGCCGTCCGCCGCCGATACCACCAGGATCGCTCCGTCCATCTGCGCCGCTCCCGTTATCATGTTCTTTACATAGTCCGCGTGTCCCGGGCAGTCTACGTGCGCATAGTGCCTCGTTGCCGTTTCATATTCCACATGGGCCGTATTGATCGTGATCCCACGCTCTTTTTCTTCCGGCGCCTTATCGATTTCATCATATTTCGTCGCTTCCGCCTGGCCGTTCTTTGCCAGCACCATCGTGATCGCCGCTGTCAGCGTCGTTTTCCCGTGGTCTACGTGCCCGATCGTTCCGATGTTTACATGCGGCTTCGTTCTTTCAAACTTACCCTTTGCCATTGCTTTTTTCTCCTCCCGAAAATCTTTTTGTTGAATGAAGTTTTTACCTCAAATTAGATTTCAATTGACCTAATACGCTATATTACACTATTTTAAGGTTTTCACAGCCTTTTGTCAAGCAGTTTACCCGCTCCGCGCGCGGCTTTATCCCGCCTGCGGGACAGCGCTTGGGTCTGCCGCCGGATCGGTCGTTTCCGTCGGCTGCGCAGACGGCTCCGCAGGCTGGCTTGGCTGTGCGTTCGGATCTTCCGACGGCGGCGGATTGTTTGCCGCTTCCTCCGCTGCCTTAAGCTCCGCCGCCTGTGCCTGTACCTCTTCGAGGGACGTTCCCTCCGCAGGAAGCGGAATACCGCTGCCAAGTTCCACCACCGGGGCAATGGCATGGTAGGTGGAGGTGGTCAGTTCGTACCAGTCGCCAATCGGTTTATCCGTCTCCTTATCTACCTGCCGCGCATAAATCGTATACTGCTCGTATGTCTGGCCTACCTTCGTGCGTTCCACCTGGTATTTTTCCAGCGCCGAATTCGTCTTGTACTGAATCGCGGGCATGGCCTCCTCGCCCGTGAGCTTCTGGTCGAATTCCAGATAATAGTCCCTGTCTACCGGGCCGTAAATCTCTACCGTGAGCTTGGAGTCCGGGATATTGCATTTGATAATCATTACCATATTCGACTCGTACGGATTTTTAACCTTGAAGTCAGGGCCGCCCGTGGAGATCGTCGCGTCCATCCCCTTGGGTACATATTTCGCCATGATGGTATGCGGCACGCGCGCCACAATATCCATCTCTGCCTTGAGCGCGGCGTTATACATAGTGGACGAAACCTGGCAGATACCGCCGCCCGGCTGGTCCGTATAGGTACCGTTTTCGATTCCCGGAGCCGCCTTCCATCCGGATTCCAGCGTCCGGTCGCCCGCCGTATCGTTGATCGAGAACACCTCGCCCGGCTTAAAGACCGCGCCGTTCAGGATGTCGCTCATTTTCCATACATTATATTTCCTTGCGGCGCTGCCGCTTACGGTTGTGGTCGCAGAGCCCATAAGCACCAATTCCCCCTGCGGCGCCTCCGCGCTTCCCTTTATCACTTCGACCTGCGCCTCGAAGGGAGCAAAGTTCCTTGCTTCGATTTGGTTTTTCGCAGTCTCCTTGATTTCGTCCACATTGACCGTCCAGCCATCCTTCGGTTCTTGCTTGACAAGGCTTCCGCCTGTCGTAAGGTCGTCCTCGTCAAAGGTTTTATCTACCGCATAGGAAGCATCCACCGCTTCCTCGCCCCAGGCGGCACTGTCCGTATCGATACGGGAAACGAGCTTCGTTTCGTCAAAGGTATAGTCCAGCGGAAAATCCTTCGCTTCCGGCTCGCCGAACATCAGGTCCCAGCGTTTGCCTTCCCGGCCATACAGCATAGCCGCCTTAAGCTGGTCTTCATATCCCACGGAAACGCCCACGTCCGCCAGGGGATAGGAATATTGCTCGTCCCTTACGGTAAATTCGATCTTATTATCGTTCATCAGCTCTTCCGCAACGGGCTTTACTTTTGCTTCGCCTTGCGCGTACGTCAGGCCTCCAAGTTGGATTCCCTCAACGGAAACGCCCTCCACAAACGTTCCCGTGCGGAAAAGCTCCTGTTCGTCTTCGGCCGTCAGCTTCACATCCGAAAACATATAGACACAAAAAACAATCGCAATAACCGCTGCGGCAACCGCTACACCGAAGATTGCGACCCTCTTTTTATTCACGACCCTGCGCCCCCGCACAGGCTTGTAGTTCCTCATCCGCCAATTCTCCAAACTGCTCTTTAAAGCTCTGATTTTACGATATTATTAATATAACGCATCACCCGGATATTGTAAACCGGTCTTCCGATTATTTACATCATTTTAACAAATTATGGCGCATAAAATGCGCCGCTATAAATGTACCGCCGCACAGGACGAATTTGCCCGATAAAATATTGCCGTCCGCCGCCGGGCCGAAAAGAAAAGCCGCCTCGTCAGAAGGCGGCTTTCCGCAATATGCTTTTATGCGCCCGCGGCGGGATCGGTTGCCGGGGTTTCCGGCACTGCCGGGGGCTCGGGCGTCGTTGGCGTCGGGTCCGGCGTTACCGGGGTTTCCGGCGTCGTTGGCGTTGGCGTCGGATCCGGCGTTACCGGGGTTTCCGGCGTTACCGTGCCCGTACCGCGCCTTACCTTAGCTGGTTTGTTATCGTACGTTTCGACGCTGAATTTCTCGACCTTCACTTCGTTGCCGTCCGCATCGTAGTAGTGCTTATAAGTCTGGTATTTCTTACCAATGTGCTCCTTGATAATCGTCTGTTCCGTACCGGCAGGCAGGCTTGGGTCGTCGATATAATTGACCTTGCCGCCCCCGAAGGTGCCGATCAGCTCGGAGGTGAACTCGCGCGTAAGGCCGTCCGCAAACTTCGGCCCGTAGATCTGTACCTGTATGGTCTTCGCTCCTTCGCCGTCGCATTTCGCAATGATATAGATGGGCACGTCATAGTTGTTCTTGATTACAAAATCCGGCGCGCCTGTGGAGATCGTCGCGTCGAGGCCCCCGGGCACATAATCGAGCGGCCACGAGTGATGCGAACGGTCGACCACTTCCACCTCGCCGCGCAGTACTGCACCGTATAAAGTGGACGATACCTGGCAAATGCCGCCGCCCGCTTCTTCCTTATACTCGCCGTCCGAGATTCCGGGCGCTCCCTTCCAGCCACGCGAATAGGTACGCGGGCCGGCTTCCTCGTTGATGGACCATGTCTCTCCCGGCAGTATTTCCACGCCGTTGATGATATCCGCCATCTTCCAGATATTATACCGCCGTCCGAAAGCGGAGGACGCGTACTTTGTGGAAAAATCGCCGATGACCGCATATTCGTCCTTGATCTGGTCGATCGTAAGTTCGGGCTGCGTCACCTGCGTGTTTGCCGTCACAGGCTCGAAATTATTCTGTTCAAGCTGGGCATACACCGCATCCGCAAGCTCCTGGCCGTTAACCTCAAGTCCTGTTACGGATTCTTTATAGTCGATCCCGGCATCCGTAAACAGCTTGTCTTCGTCAACCTGTTTGTTGATGACCACGGAAGCATTCTGAGCCGGAATGTTGATCTTTTCGTCGTTTGCCTGAATGGATGCGAGGATCGTAGCCTGGTCGTACGAAAATGGCATCTCGATCTCCACGCCCTGCATCCTGGCAGTCTCGATAGCCTGACTGCGCTGCGCAAAGGTTCCTTCACGGCCGTAAAGCATCGCCGTCCTGAGCGCTTCGTCCACATCCGCTTTCGCGCCAAGCTCAGCGCTGGTAAGCGTATAAGTGTCTTCGTTGACCTTGTAATCAATCGAAACATCTTTCAGGGCTTCGTCTACCTTGGTCTCGATTTCCGGGCGCGCTTCGTCTATTGTTTTTCCCGAAAGGTCTACCCCTTCTATGGAGACGCCTTCATAAAACGTGCCGTTGTCCATGATTTGCCGGAGGTCGTCGCCCGCAAGCCCGCGGCTCTGCCCCAGAAAAAAATAAGTGAGCACGGCCGCGGCAGCCACGGCGGCGATTATCACGATCAGGATCACCTTCTTTTTGGTGCTCCACGGTTTCCGTTCCCGTTCTACCCGAAGCGGTTCTTCCAGTTTATTTTTCCCAAACGTCCGCTGGTCCCCGGGCTCGCTGCACGTTTCACAGTTCAGCTCCGGCTGCGCCGCGGCTTCCGCCGTCTCCTCGTCCGCCGCCTCCGGCCCTGCGCCTGACGCCGATACGTCTGCCGCCGGCGCATCTTCCGGCTCTATCATGCTTTCGGGCTGCGCGCCTTCCCCGACGGCGGCAGCGTTTCCCGTTTCAGGTGCATCCTGCGCGGGTTCTTCCCCGATCTTGCGCGCCGTATGCCTCCTGTTTTCTTCTTCGTTGTTTCCTAATTCCCTGGACATAAATTACCCTTTCATGGTTTCTATCAATTCTATTTGGAACTCGTCGTGATGGTATATTGGCGGTTTCTCGGCCCGTCAAACTCGCAGAAATAAATTCCCTGCCAGATTCCAAGGCAAAGCTCTCCGTCCTTTACCGGCACGCTGACGTTATTTCCTACGATGATGGTCTTCAGGTGCGCGGGTGAATTCCCCTCCGCATGGCGATAAGAAATCTGGGGCACCATTGCGTCCAGGGCATGGATCATGTCCGCACATACATCCGGATCGGCGTTTTCCGTAATCGTCACCCCGGCCGTCGTATGCGGCGAATGCACTAGCACGATCCCTTCGCGCAGCCCGCTCCGCAGGACTTCCTCGCGCACGCTGCGCGTGATGTTCACAAAAGCCTCTTTTTTATACGTTTGGAGTTCAATCGTTTTCATATCCCCGTTCCCTTAATCTTCTCTTTCAGTTTATAGGAAAGCACATAAAGGCTGTCCGAAAGGTGTACGTTTTCGACCGCCACCCCGCGGCGCACCGCTACGTCCGCCGGCGCGAAATTCCAGACCGCTTTGATACCAAAGCTTACCAGAAGGTCCGCGGACTGCTGCGCATATTCCTTGGGCGTACAAATAATGGCGATATCGATGCTCTTGTCCTTCAGGTAAGAATCCAGCATCGCAATATTCTGCACCTCGCGTCCTTCGATCTCCGTTCCCACCTTAAGCGGGTCGTTATCAAAGATATCCACCACATTGAATCCCTCGAGCATAAAATTTTTGTAGCCCATCAGCGCCTGGCCGATCCGCCCTGCGCCGATGATGATGACATTGTACCGCTGGTCAAGGCCCAAAATATGGGATATCTCTTTTTTAAGCTTTCCGACGCTGTATCCGTACCCCTGCTGGCCGAAACCGCCGAAGCAGTTGAGGTCGCGGCGGATCTGCGATGCGTTGAGGCCCATTTCCAAGCTCATCTGGGACGAGGAAATTTTGTCGATCCCCTTGCCTTCAAGCTCTTCCAGATACCGGTAATATTTTGGCAGACGGCGAATTACCGCCGGTGAAATCTTTTCACTCACAGACGCACCTCCCGTAATCATACATATATTCTATTTTATTATACTACACGCAGACTTTCTTGTGTGAAAAAAATTTGCAATTATTTCACATTTTCATATTTTGCGCTGCCGCGCCACGATTATGGATTGAGAAAACCTCAAAAAAATGCTACATTTAAAACAAGATATTTTCAGTCAGGTTTCAGAGAGAAGGGAGATCGTCATGCGCAGGCGGAAAAGAACACGGGGATTTACACTGGTCGAGCTTATTATTGTCATTGCCATCCTTGCGATATTGGCAGCTATTCTAATTCCCGGACTGATCGGTTATATCTCCACGGCGCAGGAAAGCACATGCCTTGCCAACCGCGCGACCGCAAAGCGCCTCTTGCTTTCGGAAACGGCCCTTCATGGACTTGATGAGACGGAGGCCGCACAGTTCCTTTCCCAAAACAGCCTGCCGCCCGGCAAAATCTGCCCCGCCGGAGGAACGGTCTCCCTGAAAAAAGACGGAGATACATGGACGGTTTCATGCAGTATCCACCAGAACGGCAATACCGCGAAAAGCACCGTCGAGATTGTAAATGACCATGTGCAGGACCTGATGGACAAAGCCTTTGCCGATTATTTCAAAGACCGTCCGTCTTCCAAAGAATTGGATTCCACCGGCACGAATTTTGGCACCGCCATCCGCCGGGATCTGGCGGAGCTGCTGAATATTCCGCAGGACCAGGCCGACCAATACGATTTCCGTGTATACCGCCAAACCGTAAATGGAAAAAACGAGTATTACGTTTACGTGTTCGATTCGCTGGGCAATCATTCTTCGGGTGACAGAATCGCGGCCACCCGCTATGTGTTCCGGTCCGGCGCGGACGGCAGTCCCGTACTGGATGACAGCGCGACGGCTACGGGCACGGGGCAGGTAGCGACCAAGCTGATCGACAATAAGGACGAGGTCAAGTACCTCAACACCTCCGAGGCTTTCTGGCAGCAGGATCCGTAAATCCCACCGTTCCCTAAACCGCTGCGTAAAGGTCCTGCCCCCACTCAGCCGCAAAAAGCCTCCCGCTGTGCACAGCGGGAGGCTTTTTTGTTTGCATACTGTTTTCCACTTCCGCAGAAAATGATCGTTATATCAATACCAATACCACGGGCTTGTTACGGCACTCCAGACCACACCGACCAATATCGTCATAATAAGGGCGACCACAAGGCCGATAATTCCGCAGACGAGGCCTGCCGTTGCCATGCCGTTCGGCGTTTCTTTCCTTGACAGGATATAGAAGATAATTGCCATTGCATTAATGATGAGGCCGACAAACGGAATCCAGCAGAGAACGAGGCCGATGATCCCGCAGACCATTGCCGCAATGGACATCCCTTTCGCTCCGCCCTGCGGCTGCTGCGCATACTGCGGCTGATACTGGGGCGGCTGCTGCTGATAAGACTGCTGCTGGTAGGACTGTTGCTGGTAGGACTGCTGCGGCTGTTGCTGATATTGCGGTTGTTCCGGCTGCGGCTGCTGCGGCTGCTGCTGATATTGCGGTTGTTCCGGCTGCGGCTGCTGGGAAGCGTTTCCGCAATAGGGGCAGGCGGTCATATTGCCGTCGTACTCCTGATGACATTTTTCACAAATCATATTTGATATGCTCCCTTCTTGTATTCCCTTTATTTATAACACATTTACAGTGCATTATCAAAGGTATATTCTTAAGATTTTCTGACAAACAAGGGGCGGAATCCTTAATTCGTTCTTTTTCGCAAAAAAGCGTATGTTTTACGCCAGCGGCGGGGAGCTGCACAGGCAGGGCGGGACGACCCCGGTTCCCCGCCGGACAGGCGCCGGGAAAGGGGCGGCCTCTTCGGTTTCGGTTATCATTGGTACGGCGATAGAAACGGATGGCCATAGGAAAACTGGACTCCTTTGCTAAAAAACCGAATCCTTTTGGACCCGGCCTTTTGCGTCTTACCACAAAAAATGCTTTCCCGCCGCTCAAGCCTCCGCAATATGCTTTGCTATCCCGCGGCCTGCATGCCCATCAAAAGTATTGTGATAACCACGGTGCTGATTATGATCGAAAGGGAATTAATCATGCTGGCAAGCGCCACATTTCCCTTGCTGCGTTCCGTGAATACGGGCGCCAGCGCTGCGATCGGCCCAAATACAAGGATCACCAGGACTTGCCGCACTTCGAGCGGAAAGGGTGCGCAAAAAAAGAGCAGGACGGCAAATACCGACGCCATCCCATACCGCCAAGCGAGCGTTTTCGCCGTATCTTTCAGATATTGTTTCTCAAGAGCCGGTTCAAACATCATCCCGATCATCAGCATCGCGACAAACGCATTCGCCGCGCCTACCGTAGAAGATACCGTCACGACGAACTCCGGTATCCCTATGTTCAGGAATGCCAGTACGAGCATAAGAATATATACGTCAAACGGGACGGAGGAAAACAGCGTTTTGAGGAAGCCGCCGAGCCCTCGTTTTTGCGTTTCACCCGAAACCGTTTTGGCGAGGGCATACGTTCCGCCCGTACACATGATCGAATTGCCCGCGTCGAACATGCAGGTGGCGACCACTCCGTACGACCCAAGGAAGCTCTGCACAAAAGGAAGGGTGAAACACCCGATGTTATAGCCTGCAAAGTTAATCATGGAAAAGGCCTGCATCTCCCGTCCCCGTTTCCGCGCCGTCAGATAGCCGATCATAGACATAATGAGGTTCCCTCCGAGCCCGATGAAAACGAGCCACAGGAGGGAGGCCTCGAAATCAAACGCGGCAAAACTGGTAATCACCGCGCCCGGCAGTGTAATATTGAGGGCGATCTTTGAAATGAGCACATAATCCTTCGGCTTGAAAAAGCCTGCTTTTTTCAGCACATAGCCCAATATAATGATACAGATGAGCCCCAGCGCTTTTAACAATACCTCGAGCATGCAGCCAAATACTTCCTTTCCCCGCCAGTCACATTTCTTTATTATATACCCTTTTCGAGGCGGCGCGCAATAACGGAGGTTCGGCCGAAGCGAAGGTTACGGGGACCGTTTTAAAGAAAGCGGCGGGGACCCAGCATCCCCGCCGCTTTCACAGCACGTTTTGTTATTTGTAGGAGGAAACAAAACCCTTCCTTATTTCAAGTTTACCTGATAATCAGCGCCAGGAACTTCAAAGGATCATCCCCATACTGCTTGATGCCGTGCCACTCTCCGTCGTAGGTGACGGATACGTCCCCCGGTTCGAGAATCACGGTGGAGCCATCGTTATCCGTGTACTCCGCTTTTCCGCTCAGGATATAATAAAGCTCGTTATCGCCCTGATGCTGGTGGTATTTTGCGTAGGATGCCACCGGTGCATCCACGGCCACCATTTTGACGATCGTGGAAAGCTCGTGGTCCTTCACAAGATTTGTGAGGGTAAACGTCCCTTCCCCGCCGCACGGGTTATACTCGGGTTCCCGGTCAATCTGCGCATCCCTTTTAATCATCATTTTTCTCCTTCTACAATCGCAATCCCGTTACTCGTGCCAATACGGTTTGCTCCCGCGCTTATGACCTTCATGGCCGATTCGTAGTCGCGAATCCCGCCCGCGGCCTTCACGCCCATATCCGGGCCGACCGTCCTGCGCATCAGCGCAACGTCTTCCGGCGTGGCGCCGCCCGTGGAAAATCCCGTAGACGTCTTCACAAAATCGGCTCCCGCCTCTTTTGCCATCCTGCATGCTTCCACCTTCTCCTCATCCGTCAGCAGGCACGCCTCGATGATGACCTTGACATGCGCCCTGTCTTTCGCCGCTTCCACTACCGCGGCGATATCGGCCTTCACCGCATCCCATTTGTGGTCCTTGGCCTGTCCGATGTTGATAACCATATCCACTTCCTGCGCTCCCAGCTCTACTGCGCGCTTCGTCTCGTATGCTTTTACCTCCGGCGTGACCGCCCCAAGCGGGAAACCTACCACGCAGCACACCATCACGCCAGAGTCCGCGAGCAGCTCCGCGCAGAGCGGCACGTTGGTGAGGTTCACGCATACGCTCGCAAAGTGATATTTCTTCGCCTCTTCGCACAGCTCCCTGACTTTGCTTTCCGCTGCATCCGGTTTCAAGATCGTATGGTCAATGTATGACGCCAATGGTTTATCCATGATTCATTCCTTCTTTCACAATATTTTTTCGATTTCACTGCGCATCGGCATGGACGGCGCCGTGCCGAATTTCTGTACCGCGAGCGACGCCAGCGCATTGCCGAATTCGACCGCCTCAAACAGGTCCTTCCCTTCAGAAAGCGCCGTTACAAAGCCGCCGTTGAACGCGTCTCCCGCGCCGGTGGTGTCGACCGCCTCCACGGCGCGCGCGCGGACCATGCGGGATTCGTCCGGCGTGCTTGCGAACACACCCCGCCTGCCCATGGTAATAACGACCTGCGGAATACCCCATTCATGGAACACAGCCGCCGCTTTTTCCGCGTCCGCCGCATCCCCGACAGATACGCCCGTAAGGGCCGCCGCCTCTACTTCGTTGGGTGTGACGATATCGGCCTTGCAAATAAACTCGCGCGAGACCTTCCGCGCCGGCGCGGGATTGAGCACAACCATAACGCCTGCCGTCCGGGCAATATCCATTACGCGCTCGAGGGCATCCATATTCACCTCAAACTGTACGAGAAGGATATCCGCCGCCTCAATCGCCGGCCGCAGCGTTTCAATATCCGCATCCGTAAAATTTGTGCACGCCCCGGGCACCACCAGAATCTGGTTTTGCTTCGATACCTGGTCCACACAGATAAGGGCGATTCCGGTGCCTTTTTCATCGTCGGTCAAAACGTAATCCGCCGCAATATCCTCCTGAGTATAAAAATCACGCGCGAGGTCCCCGAATACATCCTTTCCAAGTTTGGTCGCGAGGATGATATCCGCCCCCGCGCGGTGCGCGGCCACAGCCTGGTTGCTGCCCTTGCCGCCCGGCCCAATCTTGAATAGCTCACCGAATACGGTCTCCCCCGCGCGGGGAAGATGTTCCGCGGTTCCCGTCAGGTCGGCGACATAGCTCCCGAACATCACGATTTTTTTCTTCATAATCCTCACCCTTTATGGCCTCATTGGTTTGCCATCGCGGCGATCTCCTCATATACTCCGCAAAGTGCGTAATAAGAATGGTCAAAAACCTGAAGCATCTTCTCATACAGCGCGCTGTTTTCAGCGGCCGGATCGAACACGCCGACCGGGTAGACAAATTTATCCACTTCGTCAAAGCTCTTCAATTCGCCCACACCCACGCCCGCGCATACTGCCGCACCGATGGACGTCGCCTCTTCCAAATGGTTGAGGGGCTCTACCCCGATGCCAAAAATATCCGCGAAAATCTGCAGGCATACATCCGACTTTGCCAGCCCGCCAAGCACAATGATGCTCTTTACATCAATATGCGCACGCATAATATCGAGGATCAGCCTGAGGTTCATTCCGATGCCTTCCACCACGCTCCTGAGCATATCCGCATGCGTATGCTCCATCGTAAGGCCGAT
Organism: Christensenella minuta; assembly: GCF_003628755.1. Classification (NCBI taxonomy): domain Bacteria; kingdom Bacillati; phylum Bacillota; class Clostridia; order Christensenellales; family Christensenellaceae; genus Christensenella; species Christensenella minuta. Next base: position 2,157,351 of record NZ_CP029256.1, read on the forward strand.
AAAGGCGCCCTTCGCATTCGGGTTCCACCGCGGCGACCGTTCGCCGATCAGGTAGGGCAGGTAATACAGCCCGTTTGCGCCTGCGGGTGAATCCGCGATCTTGCCGTTAATCAGGTCATAGACGCTTACGCCCTCCTGCTTTGCGCGCAGCGCCTCTTCGCCGCACATCTGTTTTTTCATCCACGCGTAGGAATTGCCCGCCGCCTGCATCGTTCCGCAGGGGGCAATCAGCCCCGGCACCGCATGCGCCCAGTTGAAGATACGCATCTCCTCATCGAACGCAGGCTTTCGGGTCGTCGTCGCGATCCACGAAGAAGAACCGAGGCAGTTATAGGTAATCCCCTCGGAAACCGATCCCGCGCCCACAGTGGCCGATGTTCCGTCGCCCGCGCCGATCACGACCGGGATCCCGGGGATCAGCCCGCATTCCTCCGCAGCCGCTTTCTCAAGTTCGCCTACCACATGCGTAGAAGGCACCGCCTCCGGGAAAAGCTCCCCGTCCACGCCGACGGCATCTAATATCTTGTCCGACCAGCGGAAGGCGTTCAGGTCGTATGCGTTCGTTCCCGTTGCATCCGAATAATCGGTGAGAAAACGTCCCGTCATTTTATAGGCGATATAATCCTTTGCATTCAGTACCTTGTAGATATTTTTATAGACATCCGGTTCGTTATTTTTGATCCACAGCAGCTTTGCAAGCGTATAGGACGCGCTTGGCCTGTGGCCTGTGATATGATAGAATTCCCGGGTATCAATATGCGTCCGTATGAACTCTTCCTCAGCTACGGCGCGCATGTCCGCCCATATAATATGGTCCCGGAGCGGCACGCCGTTTCGGTCGAGGCAGAGACAGCCCATCATTTGCCCGGAAAACGAGATCGCGGAGACGCTTCCCGCATCGATTCCCTGCATCAGCTCCTTCGTGGACAGACAGACCGCTTTCCACCAGTCATCCGGATTTTGCTCCGCCCAATTTGCATTAAAAAAATTTGTGTCATAGCTGGCGACCTTACTTTTCACATGTTCACCATCCACTGTGAACAGTGTTGCTTTGTTGCCGGATGTCCCTAAATCGTGTGCGATCAAATACTTTGGCATATCGATACCCTCATCCTCTTTTCTCATGTTTTTTGCAATATCTTACCGTATATTACTTCTTTATATATTACATATATTACTCTTTTTTCTTTATTTATACTACTTTTTCTTTGCCTTATCAATCAATACAGCAATGATAATCAGCGACCCGATACAAATCTCGAGAATAAACGAGTTGACCCCGAGGAGGTTGCCGCCGTTCCGCAGCGTCTGCATGATTAGGGCGCCGATCACCGTACCGACGATGCTGCCTTCGCCGCCGGACAGGCTCGCACCGCCGACAACGGAAGCCGCGATCGCATCGAGCTCATAGCCGTCGCCGCCCTTCGGCAGGCCGTTGCCGACGCGTGAGGCGAGCATGATGCCCGCAACCGCCGAACAGAGCGCGCTTACGAGGTAGATGCCATAAATATTGAGGCGGATGTTGACGCCCGAAAGGCGCGTCGCCTCTTCGTTGCTGCCGATGGAATACACATTCCGCCCAAACACCGTAAATTTCAGGATCAGCAGCGCGATGATGATGGCAACGATCCAAATGATGGCCAAAGCCGGTATCCCCAGGATCGTCGAGGTGGCAAAATTAATGAAGTCGTCCGGCATGCCGGAGATCATGCGCGCATCGGTAATCAGCATAATTACGCCGCGTACAATGGTCATTGTGCCAAGGGTCGCAATGAACGGAGGCACCTTGCCGTCATGCACAAGTACGCCGTTGGCAACGCCCACGCCGCAGCTCGCCGCCACCGATACGAGGACCGCCGGAGCGATGCCCCAGCCGCCTACCATCAGCATAGAGGCCAGGATTCCGGAGAAGCCGACGATCGCGCCGACCGAAAGGTCGATGCCGCTTGAAATGATAACAAATGTCATACCGATTGCGACAACCCCGTTGATGGAAGTCTGCTTCATCAGGTTGGACATGTTGTCCCATGTCATGAATTTATTCGATGCGATCGACAGGACGATAAACATTGCAATAAGGATGATGAGGATCATCATTTCTCCCGGCAATGCACGCTTTTTCTTTTCCATAGGATTGATTGCTGTTTCTTTATTCATAATCCCTACTCCTTTTTCTTATACCATGCCGGATGCAAGACGCAGGATGCGCTCTTCGTCCAGCCTGCCGCCAACCATAAACTCGCTGCGGTCGATGGTCGCCATCTGCTTTCCTTCCGATATGACCATCAGCCGGTCCGCAAGGCTCATGACCTCCGGGAGATAGGACGAGATGAGCACAATTGCTTTTCCCTGCTTAAGAAGCCGCTCAAACAAACGGTAGATTTCCACTTTCGCGCCAACGTCGACGCCTACCGTGCATTCGTCAAAGATAAATATTTCGCTGTCCGCGCACAGCCATTTTGCAATCACTACTTTTTGCTGGTTGCCGCCCGAAAGGTTCTGCACCTTTTGCTTGATCGACGGCGTTTTGATACGGATTTGTTCCTTATAATACTCGGCCCGTTCCCTCTCTCTGTTAACATTGATTACTCCGGCTTTCGATATTTTTGAATAGGAAGCCAGGTTTGTATTTACTTCAATGGAAAGCCCCATTGAAAGTCCCTGCGTTTTTCTATCCTCCGGCAGCAGGGCGACGCCGCTGTCGATCCCCTGCTTCGGCGACTTGTTATGAGCTTTTTTTCCGAGTACCTTTACCCCGCCCGAATCGTACGGGTCCGCGCCAAACACGCCGCGCATGATTTCTGTGCGTCCTGAACCGACCAGCCCGAACATGCCGAGAATCTCCCCCCGGCGCACCTCGAAACTGATACCTTCGTACACGCCTTTGCGGGTAAGTCCGCTTACCTCAAGCACCGTTTCGCCGGGCTCAAAGTGCTCAATGGAATACATGTCTCCCACATCCCGGCCAACCATCATGCGTACGAGGTCGTCCTTATTGGTATCCGCGACGTTAACCGTTTCCACCAACGCACCGTCCTTTAAAACCGTTACGCGGTCGCCGAGCTCAAAAATTTCTTCGATCCGGTGGGAAATATAGATGATGCCGCAGCCGTTATCGCGAAGCTTGCCAATAAGCTCGAACAGGATTTCGACTTCCTCATTCGCAAGGAGCGCCGTCGGTTCGTCGAATACGATCACCTTTGCTTTTTCATGCACGATTTTTGCAATCGTCACCATTTCCTGCTGGGCGATGGGGAGGTCTTTGATCCGTTTTTTAGGGTCCACCTTGATATCAAGCTCCGTAAGCGTTTTGGACGTCTCGGAGTTGATTTTCTTCCAGTCCACGATACCCGCTTTCCTGGGCAGCTCGCCCAGGAAGAAATTTTCAGCTACGGAAAGGTGCGGCGCAAGTGTGATGTCCTGATAAACGGCCCCGAGGCCAAGTCTCTTCGCCTGCTGTGGATTCCTGATCTGTACTTCCTGTCCGTCTACGAAAATCTTGCCCGACGAAGGCTCATGGACGCCCATAAGCGCTTTAATCAGCGTGGATTTTCCTGCGCCGTTTTCCCCCATCAGCGCATGGACCTCGCCTGCCCTTACATCAAAATCGACGTCTTCAAGAGCCTTCACACCCGGAAAAATTTTCGAGATTTTTTCCATTTTTACCAGTACGTTTTCCATAGACTAATCCATCCCTTTCATTCATTTTGCGGCATTCTGCCGGAGGGAAGGAGCGATCCCTCTCCCGGAAATGCCGAGTTATCAGAGAGTTCTGCTTAGCCTATTTTTTTGATAGTTGGATCGAGCAGTCCTTTGATCTCCTCTTCGTCCATGTTGTCCTTCGTTACAACCGTAACACCGGTGTCTACATAGGATTCGAGCGTCTCACCGGCGATCGCTTTCAGAGCGTCTTCAACGCCCTTATAGCCCATTCCATAGGGATCCTGCAGGATCAGGGCGTCAACAGCGCCAGTTCCAAGGCCTTTGATCTCCTCCGGGTCGGAGTCGAACGCAACCAATACGAGGTCATTTTCCTTACCCGCTTCCGTGATGGCGCGCGCTGTGCCAGAACCAACAGTGTTATTGTCGGCAAAGAAGCCGAGGAGATCGTCGTTTGCCGAAATCTGGTCGGCGGCCGCGTCCATCGCCTTAGTCATATCGCCGTCAACGTATACCGTTTCTATCAGTTCGATGTCGGGGGCGATTTCTTTTATCCTGTCGATAAAGCCCTGGTCTCTGTCGGTCAGGACCTGCACGCCCGCCATATTGCTGATGACGCCAACTTTGCCCTTCAGTTCCTTGCCTTCAGCCTTGAGTTTTTCAACCAGTGTATCGGCCGCCTGTGCGCCTCCCTTTAGGTTATCCGTCGCGAGAAGGGTCGCAACCTTATCCGTGTTAACCTTGTTGTCAACCGTGATGACCGGGATACCCTTGGAAACCGCATCCTCGATTGCCGGAACCGTAGCGTCCGAGCTTGTGGAAGCGATCACGATCGCATCAGGCTCTCTGGAGATGATCTGCTCCAGAATGGAGACCTGCTGATCGATATCCGATTCATTCGGAGGTCCGTCCGTCGTCACCTTGACCTTGTCCGGATTCTCAGCCGCATAGTTCGTTGCACCAATCAGAACATACTGCCAAAAATCGGAGTCCGTCGCTTTAATCAGGACCGCTACGTCTTTGACCCCGCCGTCATCCCCTGCGGGTTCAGCCGGGGCCGTGGAGGCGTCCGTTGCGGCAGACGATTCCGCCGGAGCCTGCGAAGCCGTGTCGCCTTCTTGTCCGCAGCCAACGAGCGCTACGCTCAGGAGCATGACTGCAACTACCAGGATTGCTAACATCTTTTTCATCTTTTTTTCCTCCATTTTTGATAGATATATTTTGGCCATATGATTGGGGGATATGGCCTTCTTTTGCGGGAACGTTCTGCTCCCGCAAACTTAATATTTTATTGATTCGTCATTGATTCGAGAATGTATTCGTATACATTAAAATGTATACGAATACATTTTTGTGTAAATAAAAAACTATTTATTTTTCAAGCTGCTGATTTGGGTGCAGGATTCCCTGATGCAGAGCTGTGTCGGCATCACGATGCTCCTTGGTTGGATGTCTTTGCCTTCCTCACCCTTGCTGATCCGTTCCAACAAGAGTTCGGCGGCAATCCGTCCCATGTTTGTATTTGGCCTTTTGATGACCGTAACCGGCGGCTGCAAATGTGCCGCAAATGGAAAATCGTCAAAACCTGCAAGCGACACTTCCTCCGGAATGCTGACCTTGTAATCGACCAACGCTTTATATGCGCCCATCGTAGTCAGGTTGTTTCCGCCGATCATAGCCGTTGGCCGGTCCTTCAGTTGTAAAAGTTCCTGTACTGCATGATATCCGCCCTCTTCCGTGAACAGTCCCGGAATCAGATATTCTTCTTTGACTGGGATTCCGTTTTTTTTCATTGCCTTCCGGAACCCGTTCAGGCGTTCGACACCGGGCGTCAGGTCCTGCGGACCATAGATCATTGCAATATCCGTATGCCCGAGGGACACGAGGTAATCCACAATCTGGCCTACCCCGCCCATATTATCAATCATCAGATAGTCGTTTTTCTGTACCCCGCTGGACTTCCTGTCGATCATAACGACGGGAATGCCCATGTTGCCGAATACGTCGATATACTCATTATCCGAATCGACAAATACCGCCAATAAGCCTGCTACACGGTAACGCAGCAGCGTTTCAAGCGCTTTCTTTTCTTTTTCAGGATCGTCCGCCGCGTTTTCAAAGATAATGTCATAGCCTTGCTTGAAGCACATCTCCTGGAATCCGGAAAGCATTGCAATGAAAAAAGGATTTTTGATGTCGGGAACCAAATAGCCGATGGTTTTGGTATTCGCCATACGCAAATTGCGCGCCATGGCGTTTTGTACGTAACCATTCTCTTTGATTACCTGTAATACTTTTTTCGCTGTTTTCGGAGAGACTTTTTTGTCCTTGTTGATGACTCTTGAAACTGTGGCAGAAGATACACCCGCCAGCTTAGCGATATCTCTTTGATTCAATCTTCTACACCAATTGTATTCGTATACATTCCCTTATGGGTTAATCATAATCTCTCTCATTTTATTTGTCAACATCTTTTTCATGAAAAGTATAAATTGGGAAAAGAGGTGATCTGCGGCATCAAGAGGGTAACGCCCTTAGAACAGCAGGTTGCCGTATCCCCGTTCAATATTTGATGATATAGTGACAGACAAGGTAGGGCTGGAGGTTGTTGTGGGGTTGGCCTTCGCCTGCAGCTTGGTTTGTTGCTGTCGTAGAATTATTTAATGCTGTAGTATTTGCGGTTGCAGCATCCAGATATATATCTTGTCCACTTACTTGATTAAAAGTCACTATGTAAAACCGCTTAACCGTGTGTAAGATTAGGCTTGTACGACACTTTGTACCTTGTAACATCAGATTTAGTACGGATATTTTTGGATATTTGCGTCCTACTTTTCAGATCGCCTCAGGCGTTCAATAATCAATTCCTTGGCAGCGCAGAAAATGACCTCTTAGCATTATAGCAGAAAAACATGGCCATTTACATGACATCCACCCGACAAAATAAAAAGAGCCGTCCGCGCTCCTGCGCAGACGGCCCTTTCTCCATTACTCCGTTTTCTTTTCCTGCTTCAAGAGCTGATTCGCATACACAGCCGCAGCCGCAACAAGTATGCCTTGTACGATTGCCGTAAACATAGCGTCGAATATCGCGCTTGCCGTCTCAAACGGTATGCTGCCAACGAGCACCCACAAGAGCGACAGCACTATGCCGACCACTCCGAGGCAGACCGGAATGAACTTGTCCTGCAGCCACTCCGCTTTCTTGAAGCCACAGCCAATCGCTACCAGTACCGGAATCAGTATGAGAAGCTCCGGTTTGATGTATTCCTGAAAATCCATTGTTCAGTCCTCCTTATTAAAATTCGTTTGCATAAAAGAGCCTTGCAGGGATTCTTATTAAAAAATCCCTGTTTTTTATAGATAACTTATTCCCCCGGCGCAGGCTCATGCAGAATCGTCCACGTCAGTTCGCCGCACTTACCGTCCGGCTTGTTGCCGTTGTAGCGGCACCCTACGTCGCGCCCCTCATGAATACGCGCCTGTTGGAACGCATGAAGCCCCCGCCTTGTCTTATCTCCAAACTCACCATCTGCTTTTCCTACATTTGCCTTGTGCGCATTTAGGCGTTCCTGCATCATGCGTACATCGCCGCCCTTACAGCCGTATTTCAGCACCCTGTTCAGCTCCGGCACATTCGCGGACGGGCTGGGCGGCGTTACCGTGTTCGGCACAACGCCTCCGGCAATGGAAAGAATCGCGGCCGCGATCCCCTGAACGATCTCATTAAACTTGCTGTCAAACAACGCGTTGTCCCCGGCGTTATCCACGAATCCGCACTCGATGGTCGTTGCAGGCATGGTCGTATGGGAGAGCACATAGGTGTTCCTGTCCTGCACCTTAACGCCCCGGTCACGGAACCCAACACCCACAAGCGCGCCTTGGATCGCCTGCGCCATTTCCCGCGACGTTGCACTTGCGCCCGTTACAATTAGGCATTCCGCGCCATCGCCGCCTCCCGCGTTGCGGTGAAAAGCAATGAACAGGTCCGCACCCCACAGGTTCGCGTTTTTTGCAATGTCTTTCACATTGATAAGGTAGTCCGCGTTCCGCTCCAGTTCTACAGTGTGTCCCGCCGCTTTCAGCTTGTCCGCCACCACGGACGCATAACGCAGCGCGTCGTCCTTTTCCTGCCGTCCTCCGATGCCTACGGCCCCGCTGTCCGCTCCGCCGTGCCCCGGGTTGATATAGATTTTGCTCATTTTCTCTCCTCCTTTAGATTTTCAATACATTTTTGTGATTCGTCGATGCGTTTCCACATCGTCTTTTGCTCTTTCTCCAGCATCGTGACCCGCAGGTTCAATTCATTTTGCGCCTGCATCAGGTCTACCATCTGCTTTTTCAGGTCGTCGATTCCTGCCTTGATGTACCCAATATCCGTCATCAGCACGCCCCTCTCTTCTCCGCCCTCTGTGCTGCGCTTTTTCAGGCCGTTCTGGTACCCTATAAATCCAGTCACGACGGCAGCGGTCACGCCGATTGCCGAAATGACGACCGTTAAAATTTCATGTGGATTCATCCTCCCCCTCCTTCTCCTCACAGCCTGTTTTTGGTGTTATGAACATTTTAGCCTCCTTAGTTAGCCCCTTTCGGGTAAATGATGAAAATACCAATAGATTTTACAGGCTGGTTTACATTGTGGGAGGTCCGTATTTCTCCCGTCGGCATCAGCACGGAGTCCGTCATAATAAATGTGCCGTCAGCCTTTAGTCCAACATTCCTGATCCCCCATACTTCAACCTGTGGAATCTCTATTCCGAGGCCGGCGATACTTGCCACCTTCATTTGGTTGGCTATCCCATCATTATCTTTTGACGCCGAGATACGGATAAATACTGTTTTTTCGTCTTCCCATATATAATTTGTTCCTAACGTTACGCCGTTAAGCGGCGCAGCTTTCTTGATTTCCGGTTGGGCCAGAACACTTGTCATATCGGACTGTTTTGCGTAATAGCCCGGCAGCTCCCCGCCCAGCTTCTGCGCATTCTCCACTTCTGCAGCCGTCACATCCCCGTCCACGTCCGGGCTTTGTCCGTTTACCGTCAGCACGCGCCCTGCCGGAACCATATACACCCGGTCTATATATGCCTTGCCTGCGAATGCCGTATCCGAATAGACCGTAATGTTCCCTTCCGCATCCTTTGTATTTTCAGACAGCAGAGACTTCATTACGCCCGCTTCGCCTGTGTCGTACAGCGCCGTCAGCACACAGTATTCCCCGCGCCTGTGTTCGCTCTCCGGGATGGATAGAATGTATTTTCCATCCTGCTGCGTCCAGTCTGCCGCTGAAAACTCCCATATGCACGGCGGAGCCGTCACGCCGGTCTCCCCGTAGGTCTTACCGTACTTGATGATGTAATTACACACCAGGTAGGGCTGGAGGTTGTTGTGGGCTTCACCGCCGCCAGCTGCATTAGTACTGGATTTTACGTTATTTGTTTGCGATACGGTATCGCTTGGCCCATACTGTGCGCCTGATCCGGGAGAATTGACCGGATAGGTATGCACGTGCGCGGGAAGTTCGCTTGTTTTCAATATATGCGTCTCTTCTCCGCCCGTCTTGCCGAGCGCATCAAACGTCCCCGTGTTTTTTCCGACCGTAACGCGCCCCCGCAGGTCAGGTACGCGGAACGTTCCCGCCGCGTCGCCCGCTTCATTGTAGGCCGTACCGACCACCTCATACAGCTTCAGGTAATCCCCGTTCGCCGGATAGCTCGCGCCGTCGCACCACAAATACCCGTCCGGCAGCGTTTCCCCGGCAAACGGCTTAATAACGCCGACCGGTTCTGCGTCGTCCGCACCTCCGCCGCCTCCGCCGCCTCCCGCGTCGATTGCGTCTGTTACCGCCTTCTGGCTCATGACCTTCGTTTCGCTCCGTCCGCGAACCTGGACAATGTCTGCCTTCGGAATACTATCCTCAACGCCCTTCTCCAGTTTCCCGATCGCCTCCCCCGCCGTATCCGCCGCTGTGACAGCGCCGCCCGCCGCCGGTTTTGCATATCCTGCCATCACAACCTGCCCTGCTTCCGTTTCCGGATGCAGGACATCATAGCCTCCTTCTGTTTTTACATTGATCCTGACATTCTTTGCCATAGTTTCCTCCTATACCGTCTGATACCAAAAATCTCCGGTCGCCGCTCCGGCCGGTTCCGCCGCCGCAACCGTGATCCGCGCTTTCGCGTCCGTCTTCGCCTCTACCTTGCCGATCGCCTCCGAAACTGTATCCGCCGCCGTCACAGCCCCTGTTCCTTTGGCATAGCTCCCTACCTTAATGTCCGTCCCCGCCGCATTCTCTCCCTTTGTCACAAGCCCCTTTGCGTCAAAAGTAATCCTGGTACCGGTTCCCGCGGTAATTGCCGCATTGCCGCTCACCTTGCCGTCCGTCTTCCTCTCCACCTTGCCGAGCGCCTCCATCACCGTGTCCGCGCCCGTAATATCCGCTTCCGCCGTTGCTTTTACATATCCGGTCATTTTGACGTCCGCCGCCGTTGCATCCCCGCCTCCGGTCACCAGCCCTTTCCCATCATATGTGATCTTCGTCTTCGTCCCAGCCGTCATTGCTCCATTGGAAACGACGTAGTTCCCCGCGGCCTGTTTCCCCTCGAGGCCCTTTTCCAGCTTGCCCACCGCCGCATTCACAGTGTCCGCCGCCGTAACTGCGCCGGCCGCAGCCGGTTTTGTATACCCCGTCATTGCAAGGTTCGCTCCGGCAAGCTCCACGGCTCCCGTCATTCCGTTTACACTCGCCACCTCGTCCGTATTGTCGATCTTGGCCCAGCCCGCCGCCGTGCCGTTATATACCGCCCAGTCGCCCGTATTGTATTCCGTCCCCGAGATCGTCCCCGCCGCCGCAACGATATAGAAATCTCCCGTTTCCGGTGCGGACGGATATCCCGCGGAAGCGTCCAGCGTTCCCTTGTAATTGAGTCCGCCGCCGCTCGACTGCGGCAGCAGGCTCGACGGGAGCTTCCCCGACGCATCCAGCCCCGCATATCCGTTCGCCTTTCCCTTGTTCGCCGTATTTTCCGGCGTATAGCCGATCGCGTTTTGCTTCGCGTCCAGTCCCTTTTCCAGTTTGCCCACCGCCGCGTTCAGCGAATCCGCCGCCACGACCGCGCCTCCCTGTGCCGGTTTGACGTATCCGTCCATATAAACGGATTCCCCGTCCGTCCGGGGGTATAGTGTGTCCCATGAAGTCCCGTTCCAGTTCTTCATCACAAACTTTTCTTTTGCCATATCCCTCTCCTTAGGTATCCATCCACAGGTTTTCCCTGTTTGGAATCTCCATCCGCGATACGGTCGCGTTTTTGATGACCGCCGTCCCGCTCTGCGGATTTTCCGTTATTTCCTGCACCCAGATCCCGCCCGCGGGCTGCTGCGGCATCGGTATCTCCGCCGAATACGCAATGTGCGCCGGGGCCGCCAGATGAATGTTCAGCTTCCCGAGCAGGTATTCCAGGTTGCTTTGTACCGTCTGCCCCGATCCGCTCTCGATCTCCTCCGCGCCCGTGTTCCCCGCGCCGCCCGTACCAACGGATGCGTCCACAAACGCATTGTGTTTTGGGACGATCACTTCCTTGCCCAGCTTGTCAAACGCCGCCTTCAGTTCCGCGGCGCTCATCCCCGCCTCGCTCGGTTCGTCCGGCAGGCTCGCCACGTCTTTTCCCGTATAGTCCGATTCCCTGATTTTGTAATCATTAAGCGACATATATTGCCTCCTTTCCCTATAAGATATCAATAGATATCTTTTCCTTTATCTGTAAGACACAGTACCATCTCTATAGATAATCTTCTGTTTTCCATTGCCAAGAGACATAATCGATCTTATCTCCTTTGTTGTACTTTTGCTATCATGTACACGGCCTAACCCGCCATTATATAATCCATTTCCCGCATTCCCTTGGGATACTATATAGGTCTCCGTGTTTTTTTTCGTCCTTCCGCTGCTGCCTCCACTCGAACTTCTCGCCTGCTGTCTCTCCAGCTCCCATTGCTCCTGTGCCCTTCGTTCCGCCTCCTGTTGCAAATAAGCGTTCCAGCTGTCTCCCGCGCGCGCCCATGCGTCCGCTTCTTTTGCGGTATTAATATTGTTGATATTTGTGCGGTACGAATTACCCAGGCTGGTCAGGTTGCTCTGGTAGGTCTGCCCCAACTGGCCAAACTGCTGGTTATAGCTCGATGTCGCCGCTCCGCGCGCATTCTGGTAAGTTTTAAGTAGATTCCCGTAAGTACTTTCCGTCATGCCTCCGCGAATCCCTTGCGCGGCCAATGCCGTTGGCACATCCCGCATCGCCTTTTGCTGGCTGATATACGCGTCGCGCATCGCCTGTTCCCGTGTCCCCGCCAGCGTCTTTGCATTCTGATTATAAGCGTTTGTCAGGTCTGTCTTATTCGCATTGTAATTTTGGGTTTCCGTATCGATCTGTCCTTGATATTGTGTGGCCAGATCGTTCAGGTATTGTTTGTAATATTCATCTCTCGATGCCATTTTTTGTCCCTCCGTTTATTTGATCCTGCTTTTCGTATTATAGTGTGCAGTAATACCCTGCAATCCGAATCCCTCTTTTGCCGCGCCATTTTCAAAGCGGAACTGTGTCGTAATGATCTTTTTTGCCTTTACTGTCGTCGTCGCCGTCAGGTCGTCCACATTTGTGTTGAACGAAAATCTCTGGAAATCCATATCCATGAAAGATATAATATCCACGTTTCGCTCGTCTAAGGTCTGCCACGTTCCGTCGATCCGGATATACACCTGAAAAGACGACCGTGCATACGGCTGCAGCCGCGTAAAAAGATAACGCAGCGTTTTATAAAGGTCCCCATACGAAAAGTCGATCGTTGGTGTCGTCCAATAGGCTCGGATCGGTTTGCCGTCGTCCATATAACTCGCCGATATCTTTTCCCGGAACATCCGCATCACTTTACCGTCCGGCGTTCCGAATAAAAGTTCCTCCCCGTCGGTTCCCGTGTTCCATACGCGCACCGGCATATTGTCCCAGTAATACCATTCATATTGGTATTGTTCCGTGCCCTTTCCGTCATAATGCTTCTGTGCCGCATCCGCCACGAAACACACGCCGTCTGTTGCGATATACAAATATCCTCCCCGCACGGTCCCCACGGCGTTTTTTAAATCGTGTCCTTTCAGCCTCCTGTCAATCAGTGCGCTTCTCGTTTGTGCATATTTTTCCGCCGTCACCGCATTTGACGTAATGGCGAATACGCCGTCCGAAGACAGAAATAAGTGGTCGTCGCGCAGGTCACAGAAGCAATGTTTGGAAACAGCGCCCACGCCCGCGATTCCCTGCCGCACATAATACACAACTTTTTGTTCGCCGTTTATTTCCTTCAGTTCACCGTTCATCAGGAACGCCGTCGCATCCTGATAATTATTTTCCTTGAGGATCACAAGATGCTCTCCCAACTTCCGGTATCCCATGATCGCTGTGTTTTCCTGCCCAATCACCGAATAATTAGAGTCTGGGAAATACGTCGGGTCGGATGGCTGTGAATAATAGTGATAGTTAATATACTGCGGGTTCCCCGTCAGGAACGCCTGGTCATAGCTCGACAATCCAAATAGCGTCTGTACCGTGCACGTACCGATACTGTCCGCATAACCCGCCACAGTTTTCGCCGCCGTGATCCGCACATTGTCCGCGCCTTCCTCGGGCGATTTTCCCGGTGCCGTCTTAAATGTAATAGTCCCCGTCGGCCTGTCAACCGTGAAATCCGTCCCTTCCTTTTTTTCCACCCAGCTGCCGTTCGCGTTCAGGACTTCCACCTTCACCGCGCTGTCCGTATCCAAAGGTGAGAAATCCAATACAAACACCTTTTCAGCCGCTTTTGCCTCCGTTACCAGAAACGAATTCTTCCGCCACTTGTTCATCCTGTTCGTCGGCTCATATCCTTCCCCACCCTGGTCTTTCGTGCCCGGGTTCCGCGAAATCGCCGTAGTGGGAATATAGGTGTCCGCGCCATTCTCTGTTTTTTCCAGCGTTTTTCCATCGCACCAGTAATAATTTTTCCCGTCCAATATCCAAAGCTTGGAAGCCATCTCCGTTTTCCCGTTTTTCTTCACCGGGACGCTCATCTGGAACACGGCCGACCGCTCGTCGTTCATCCCTTCCGAAAGTACAACGTCTTCTTTCTGCGTTTCTCCGCATAAAATAAATTTTGTCCCCGCATGAATAAACCGATACCGCTTTTCCGGTGTAATCAGCTCAAATATCCCGTTGATCCTGTTTCCATACTCCGCGACCTTTTCATATCCGAACCGTTTCACGGCCTGTCCGTTCCGGTCTGATATCATGTTCAACACGTCGGGCGACCTCCGAAGGTCAACATTTCCGCTGTAAGTCGAAAAATCCGCCCCTTTGAATTTGTCGATCACGACCCGGCCCGGTCCTCTTTTCTGCGGTACGTTTACCGTCCTCATTCTCATCCTCCTGCTCTCTCGCTGCTTTTTCCCTGCCGGGCAGCGGCAGTGCCCTGTCCTGCCGTTTATATCCAGCCCGTCGTGCATACATATTCCGCTTTTCCTGCCCGTGCCGCATCGCTCCACAGTGCTTCCAGCCTTTGCGCATATTCGTTCCATAACATCGATGAAATGGAAGCGTCGTCGTCCTTGAACAGCGAAGACGCCATACACACCGGAATCAAGTTCGCCGCTCCCGGCGGCAGCCCCGGCTCATAATCATCCGGCGTACTGCTTGTAAATTCCTCAGGTGCGGCATGGTAATATATGTTGAATTTCCCTTCAAACGCGCCGTCCACCCATAGCGTGTGTCCATCCGGCAAGATCGTGCACGGAACGCCGCTGTCCACATATTCGTCCGCAAACCGCATAAACGCAATTTGCCCGTCCCGCCGTGTCAGCTCCCGCAGGTCGTATTCATACGCCGTCCCGCTTTCCGCCTGCACAGCGGTATATTTCCGGATATCCGGCAGTACCCGCGCAATATCGTATAATGCGATATTTGCCGCTCCTGGCATCGCAAGGGTGTAATCCTTCAGGTTGCCGTCCGTCTGAGGAATCACACTTCCTTTTTTTGAATAGGAATACATCAGTTTCAGGCATTCGTCCCTGATTTCTTTCCAAGTCATTTCCTTCATTCCTTCCTTTGGCAGGAACGGAAAACGGGCGAAACCGCTCCACCCGTTTCCTCCCTGTCCGTCCTGTTATGCCGCAGCCGTTTCGATCAGCTTTGCCGCGTTTGTGTCGGAAGCAATACCGCCCACTGCAAACGCACGCCAGTCGTTAAAGCCTGCGATAAACCTCGAACGGCCTTTCCAAATGTTGTTGTCCGTGTTTTCGTCCACATAGGATTTCACCGCCAGTTTGATGCGGTCAAGCCATACCGCTCCGCCGCATTCCTTGTTATAGTTGCTGTCCAGCATGATCCACGGCTTGTCCTTCCCGTTTATGAACTGGTTCAGGTACTGCCATGTCACAATATGGAACCTGCCGAAAGTATAGTTAAACCCATTGTTCGACGTGTTCGGGTCCTTATCCGCGCCCAAGGCCGCAAACAGGTCCTTTTTCAGCTTCCAGTCGTTCGGGATAATGATCGTATCCGGTGCGATTGCAAGCACCTGTCCGTTGTCATCCCGGAAATCCTGCATCCTGCATTCCATCGCCGCCAGTGCGTCCGCTGAAAATTCATCCTGGAAAATATTAGACTGTGCATCCCCCTTCACCTTAGCGGTGTGGTTGTGGGCGAACAGTTTTTTACCGTCCGCGCATGCCGTGGAAAACTTCATCCCGCGGAACTTGATGCTCGTTCCGTTGATGCCGCCCGCCAGCAGCGCCGCGCCAAACTGCTCACGCGTGCGGTGATATCCGCTCACAAACGCATACGGTTTGCTTCTGAGATCAATGGTCTTGCTGTCCTCCACCATCTCCTGCGTCACCGTAAACGCGTCCTTCCACGTCACATGCTCAAGGATTTTTTCGTATCCCTCCTGCATTTCGTCCTGCGGATACGCCCCGCCTTCGCCTGTGGGCTGGAACCCGTTCATCGAAGTCATCCCCGTCAGCTTCTCGGAAAAGTTTTTGGAATCTGCGATCATAAAGACGTGTTCCAGCGCCGATTTTTCCTCGAATGCTTCTACCTGTTTTTCTACAAACAGCCTGATTGGGCACTGGCTTTTGCCAAATACGCTGTCGTTTATGCCCGAACTTTCAGAAAATATAATCCCTGCCATAAAATAAATCTCCCTTCACTCTTTTTTACAGTACCCGGCCATATACGGTTTCTCCGGCTGCAACTCCCTCTTCAAACCCGGTCACCGTAAATACGCCGCTTGTCGTCGTCGCCGTCACGCGGATGCCGTCTGCCGCCAGCGTCACCGCATCACCGATCTTCAGCGCCGTCCCCGCCGCCGCAAGTTCCGCCGCAAGCTCCATCTGAGGGTTCACGCGAACCACAGGCAAATCGTTCAGATCGTCCGCCGCGCTCTTTGCCATGCAAAGGAATACCGGCTTGTCTGTCGCGCCGCACGCCGCCGCAGCGCCGTTTGCGAGTTTCAATGCCTGCCCGATCTCAAATTCACTCGCCGCATTCGGGATCAGTTCAAGCGGCGTTGCGCTCGTAAGGTCATACTTGTGTAATTTCATATTATCTGCCTCCCTTTGTCCCGTTTCTCAGGTCGTTTCCTCTCTTCACGACGGACTTTGCCTTTTTCTTCGTCGTGAAAAGCGCCTCTGCCTTCTGTGTGCCGTTATTGTTGATCCTTCCGGCATACGTGTCTTTTTTCATCTTGTTTCTCCTTCCTTTTCTGTGCCGGTTTATCCGGCTTGTGTCTTTCTTTCCATGTGGTTTCAGTCCTGCCTGCGCCAGTGCGCAAGTATTTCAGCATCCGTCGCATCCGGGTTGATTAGGCGGTATTGCTCCAGAACCTCTTGGGGCATCGTTCCGCCGGCCGCGCTTCCCGTTCCCCCAAACCTGCGGAGATGCTCCTTGCTCTGTGCGTCCAGTGCGGCGCGTTTCGCCGCCTCCGCTCGCCTTTGCGCTATGGAATCGGCGGCATATGCCGCATAGGCGCGGTATAAGGGAACGCCCGCCTGCACCATCTTCACCATTTCCTGCGCGTTTTCTAATGCAAAAAAATCGTCTGCCGACCATGTGTCGGCCTCCGGGAAATGTTCGTTCAGCTCCCTCAGCTCTTCTTCAAACCTTCGTTTGCCCTCTTGGTACGCAATTTCCTGCTCTTTCAGGCGTGGCACTTCCTCGCCCCGCATACGCCCGGTCTCTCTTTGCATCTGCCCGAAATCCCGATAGCCCAACCGCTGTGCAAAGTCATCGTTCTCCCGCTGAAGGCGCTCGTTCTCCTGCTGGAGCCGTTCCATCTGCCTGCGCGCACTCGCGGCGATCCTGTCCGCCTCGTAATTTCTCAGCGGTTTTTCCTTTGCCCGGCGCGCGTTTTTCTTTTCCCTGCGTTGCTCTGCGCGCTCCTGTGCGGCCTCGTCCGCTTCGGCTTGCTTCGCTTCCATCTCCTCGTGCGTAGCGTCCAATGCTTGCGAAATCGCCTCGTCAAACTCCTTGTCTGCGTTTGCTTCGCGTGCTTCTTCCCCGTCGTCCGTCCATTCCATTTCAGTCATCTCTTCGCGGTCCATTTTGTTCCTCCTTTTTCCGCTTGGCAGCGTAAAAAAGCAAAGGCCGCGAAAATCTCCCCGCTGCCTTTGCTTTTTCTGCCCTTTTTCCGCTCGGGCACAGCGTATTTTGTTTTAGAACGGTTTTATCCCGTCCTGTCCGCCCCGTTTCCGCTGGGACCCGCGTATAGCTTTCCTCCGAATATTTTATTTTTCCAGAGAATATCATCAGCGAACCATTCATTGGATTTCAAATATTTTGCTATTTCGTGTAGTGCCAACAATTATGGTTCGTGATTGCCTGTCAGGTAAGTTTGTGCCGGATTTCATCCACCACGTTGCTTGCCTCCGATATCTTCTTTCCCGCATAATTTTCACACTGTGGGTTTGCGCAGTATTGCCGCTGTAATAAAAAAGCGTCGCCACCTTCCACAACAACGCCACCGCTTTCAAGCCTTAGATCATTTCCACATTTTGGGCATTTGTCCATCCTTCTCACCTCCTTCTTTGCAATTTGGGGCAACAAAAAAGAGCCCGGTTTTCCCGAACTCTTTTCACTTCTTCCACAATAGCATTATACCACAAAAATACGACCATTTACATGACATCTACCCGACAAATCTCGCCATTTTAACTATTACACCCCGGTCCTGTGCCGCTTTTCATTCTTGGAAAGAAAGTATATTCCTATACTCCCTTTTCCTATTGTTCTTAATATTTCAATTTTTCTATTGTTCGTCTAATATCTCAATTGTTTTAATCTCACTTTCATCTACTACTTCAATATAAGAATCATAATCAATATCTAATTCATCATATTCTGCTTCTGATTTCTTGTTCTATTATTATATCATTCGAATCAGCGGAGGCAAACTTCACTTTTTTCTCTCCGTTGCTCCACTCTCCCCTCCTTTCCATCTCTCCTCTCACCTGTCCGGCCTGTACGTCTCCTATCAGCCGCGCGATCGTTCCGTCCTGCGCCCATGTCCGCAATAGCCCCACTGCCACGCGCTCGTTCCCCGGAAGCCCCAGCTTCTCCCGCAGCTCCGCCGTCACCCGGCCGCTTTCCACTGCCTCCTGCACTTCCCGGCACAATGTCTGCTCCTCCGCCGCGTTTTTTCCACACAAAAAAGGGAGCATATCCCTATGCTCCCTTTCTTGTATCCCTATTTAATTGTTATAATAGATGCTGTCATAAACCCGCTGCGCTTCCCGTCCGAAATCATTCAAATCATAGTTCACATCGAAGCCTTTATCCATGATCAGGTCATCAATAACTCTTAAAACCTTTTTTATATCTTGTTCGGCCAAAATATCTTTTGCATTTTCAAAGTTCTCCATAATGAACTTTTTATCTTGTTCGCTGAATTGAATCATTTTTATTCTCCTTATCAATTTAATTGGGATTGCATTGTATTAGCATTCCTGTGTCCGGATTAACTCTTGCGATACAATTCCTTCCTTCATATGTTACAGATTTTAATCCATTACTGCTCATTTGAATTTGGCCAACAGAAACAGGATTCCTTAACGCCTCCAGCGCGTCTTCTATCGCAACGCCCCGGCGCATTCCGGGCATTGGAATATCATTTGCCGCCTGCTGCCCTATGATCCTGTCCACAAAGTGCGATACAAACCCTTTGATCTCTGTTCCGTCCTGCGTCCGCTGCCCTACGAGCCATTCGTCTATTTGCTCCCCTACAGCTTGGTATTGCTCATATCCTACCAGAACCGATATATCTCCCTTGTCAACTGCCCGTATATATTTGTCCAGCAGATACGCTTCTTTTGGGTCAGTATAACGCAATTCGCTGTATTCGGCAAGGCTTTCCGGCGCTCCTTCCATATTATATTCTCTTATAGCGGCCTCATACTCCGCTTCATCTCCAAACTGTTTATAGGGCTGGTAGGTCTCCGACAGCACGATTTCCCTGTAAACAGTGTCGTTCGAAGCTTTCCTTTCGATGTCAATCGGCTTCAATCTATCTGTATGCGCCTCTCCGTTGCTCCACTCTCCCCTCCTTTCCAGTTCTCCTCTCACCTGCCCGGCCTGTACGTCTCCTATCAGCCGCGCGATCGTTCCGTCCTGCGCCCATGTCCGCAATAGCCCCACTGCCACGCGGTCGTTCCCCGGAAGCCCCAGCTTTTCCTTCAGCTCCGCCGTCACCCTTCCGCTTTCCACTGCCTCCTGCACTTCCCGGCACAATGCCTGCTCCTGCGGTGCGAGCGTTCCAATGTCCTGCTCCAGCCCTATCGTCTCATTCAGCCTCCCATTCTCCGCCCATATCCGCACCTGCGCCGCCGCGATGCGCTCATTTGCAGACAACGGCAGCGCCTCCCGCACCTCCGGCCCGATTCGTCCCGTCTCCACCGCCTCCAAAAGTCCGCTTTGCAGTGCCCGTTCCTGTGGCGTAAGCGTCTCCTCCCCGCTTTGCAGGATCCGCTGTGCGTCAGATATCGCAAGCGCCGCCTCTCCGTCTCCGGCGCCCCGGCGCCCCGCCACATACGGCACGTTCATCACCATAGAGGTCAAATACCCCACCATACCGTCATACAGCGCGTCCTCGCTTAAAAAGCTTACTTCATTGTTTTCCCCAAAGGCCGCGTTGCGCAGAAAAGGCGTCATCACGCTTTGCAGGTATTCCTCCACAAACTCCCCGCCGTTCTGCCCGATGTTTTTCAGTACCATTCCCGCAAACCGCTGTCCCAGATTTCCCGAGGCCAGCTTCCCCAGCACCCCATCGAGTTTTTTCCCGAGCGTGCGCGAAAGCGCGCTCCCGCCTAATGCTTTCACGCCCGAAAACCCATATTGCAGCGCCGCTTCGCTTGCCGCCGTCAGCAGGGCGTAAGAGGCCGCTTCCCCCGCCTCCTTTCCCTCCCGCCGGGCTTGTGAATAGGTCGAACCAAAGGAGGTGCCCGCCGTCACAAGCGACGAGACCGCGCTGCCCACCGCAGCCGGAACGCCCGCGCCTCCCGTTGCGATGCCTACCGCAACGGCCGGCAGCATTTCGCCTATTCCATAAAGAATATCGTTCACCACGGCCTCCACGCCGTCCATATCCTCGCGGAATAGTTGCTGCGTTTTCTGGAGATAGCTCTGCGGAAGCGGCGCTTCTTCCCCCAAGAATGCCATCCGCGCGGTTTGTCCAAGCCCCTGCACAGCCTCCGTTCCCCCTGCCAGGAAGGAAGCGCCCCCTTTTATGGTCTGCACTGTGCCTTGCTGCGCCGCCCGCATGAACTCCGGCAGGCCTGTTTGCTCAAAGACCTCATCCGTTCCCATCATGTTCGTTATTTTTTCGCCAAACTGCGCGGTGCGGCCGCTCAGCCGCTCCCGGATCGACTCAAAATATGCGTTCGCCTCCTGCTCTCCCCCGCGCGCAAGATGCGCGTGATAGACGTCCTGCTCCTCCTGCGTCATCGCTCCGTAAAGCGGGGCGTCTGCCGAAAGAAACGCGCTCCCCACCGGGTTTTTTTTGACAGCCTTCAGCTTCCCGCCCTTTGCCGCGCCCGCCACGGCAAGCTCCGCAAAATCCGCGTCCTGCGCGATCTGCTCATATTCTCCGGCGATCCTCTCCTGCGCATATTGGGTCAGCTGTACTCTCCGCGCATCCAGCTGCCTGGTCAGCTCGTCCTTTTCTTCCTCCAGCTTCTGTTTGTTTCCCTCCGGGGCCGCTTTGATCTGCATATCGAGCGCTTCAATCCTGCCCTCGAGGTCGTTTACCGTCTGGTCTTGTCTGATATAGCTCTGCGCCCGCGTATATGCGTCTTCCGGCTGTCCGTTTTTCCAGTATTTATAGGCGGTGTGCGCCGGCAGGACGAAATATTCCCACCACTCCGGCTGTTTATTCTCCCGTTGCACCTGCTCCTGCGCGGCAACCTTGTCATATTCATCCAGCCGGGCGTAATCCGCTTCGAGTTCCGCTATCTTCTTCACATAATCCCGGTAACCTTCGTCCGATTGGTCCGGCATGCCCGTCACTAGATAACTCCCCATCCCGTTTTCCTTCATCATTTCCCGGAACCATTTATCCCGTTCTTCCTGTGTAGGCCTGTTGATAACGTATCCCGGCTTCAGGCTTTTTTCCTGCTCGGCAAGCTGCGCGTCAATCTGGTCGTTGAACGCCTTATAGCTTTGGTCGACAATATACCATTTCTCATAAAGCCCCGGCTGAGTTGCCGCGTCTACGCTTTTCGTGCTTTTGGCCTGCGTATCGTTTCCCGTCCCCAGCTGGTTCGTGTAATCCGCCCAGTCTTTTGCTTTCTCTCCCTCCGCGGCTTTTGCCGTCATCTCCGAAAGTATTTTCGTCTGGTCCGGGACTGCACCCGCCGCAAACGGTTGTTCCCACGCCGAAACTCCCCCCTTGCGCCCGCCTGCCCAGCCCGCCGCCAGCTTTTCCTCGGGGTCCAGCTGTAAAAACGGCGCAATACTTTCCGCAGGCCCGGGCGCATACTGCGTCACCTTTTCCCATGGCGCGCTGTTTTGCGCCGCCGGTGTGCGCCTGCTTGTATACGGCCGCCATACGCTCCCCGCGTTCCTGATATTCCCCGCCGTCACCCATGCGCCGCCCGCCTCTTGTTTCTTTTCCGGCTTACTGCCCGGCTGCCTCTGCGTGCTCCCCGCGTTCCTGATGTTCCCCGCCGTCACGCGCACTTTCTCCGTATGTTTCCCTTTATCTTCCGTATCCCGCCATGTACTTCCGGAATTTTTGATGCTTCCCGCTGTTACGCGCACTTTTTTCTTTCCATTATAATTTGCCATTCCCTGCCCTCCTTCAGTGCTCCACACCTGCCTGTATGATTTTCCGCAATATTTCCTTTTCCTCTTCACTGATCGGCATATTCTCAATCATCTGCATTGCCGCCTCCGGTTCAAATGCTCCGAGTTGTTCAAGGACCTCTCTCATTTCTTCTTCCGTCATACTCCCTTCTGTCCCCGGTTCTTGAACGCCCGGTCCGGCCGCTTCTTCCGGCAGGCCCATAGCTCCGGCTTGTTCCGGCTGTGCTTCGGCCCCATGCAAAATAGCGGCAGCCTGCGCCTCTTCTTCAGGCGTCATGCCGCCGTTCGGCGCCGGGTCTTCATTCGGCAGGGCAATAGGCTGTTCCCATTCCCGCATCGCTCCTCCATCGCTCGCGCTCATGGAAAGCCCTTGCCGGGGCGCCGTTCCCTGGATCATAGATTCAGGCAGCGCTCCCTCCTGCCGCTCGATCTCCTGCTGCCATTCCTTCACCATCTGCTTGGCGTTCGGGTAATTAAGGCCCTCCTTCACCCTCCAATACCGCAGCATAGAACGCGGGTCCTGCGGGTTGCCGTATGCCCCAAGCCCGAAGTCCGTCCGCAGGTCCTCCAAAATAAATTGGCGGTTGCGCTGGGCCGTGCCGTTTTCATCCACCGAAAACAGGAATCCATCCTCGTAATACCAGTTTCCAGCTTCATCCTGTTCAAGAAAATCATAGCGGTTAAACACGCTCTCCTCGGGTTCCCCCTGCTCGTTTCTCGACGCATAGGCCCGCGGCTCGTCCGCATAGGCCAGCATGAATTTGAACATGATCTCGTAAAGCTCAGCATAGGCCGTATTCTTCATCACCTGCTTGCTGTTCTGCCGCCCCGCCGCCTGCGCGATCTGCGCTTCCTTCGCGCGGCCGGATGCCGCCGTCGGGTCGGGTTTGCCCTGGAACGTGTCCGTGATCCCAAGCGTGCTTTTTGCCATCTGGTAATATTGCTGCACGGAGTTAAGGTCCTGTCCCACGTCAAAATTCATCGTGATGGATTTCAGCATACTCAGCTGGTCCGGGCTTGTGATGTTGATCGGCTTCACATCCTCATCCGAAAGCGTGATATCCATATTCTTCGGCTTCGTAAGGTAAGACCCCGCCCCCAGCAGCTTTTTGTTCACCTTCGTCAGCAGCTTGTTTGCCGCCGTTTGGAAATCCCGGACCGCGTCGCAGTCCGAATCCCCCAGCACCTGCCCGCGCGCCGAAACGTTCTTGCGGACCGCAACCGGAAAGCGCCGCGGGTAATAATATGGGATTTTTGTAGCCGCTTGACGTACTCTTTGTTTTACCTGCATAACCGGCTCATCCCCTATCGGCAGGCCCATCTCATCGAATTGGCGTTCGTAAACAGGCAAGCCCGTTTCCGGGTCTTTTGCCTGCTCCTCATACTCCTCCATCACATACGCGCCGTCTTCCATCACAGGCGATACCGCCGGGATCACCGTCCCGTCCGAACGCACGATGTCCTCCTTCAATTCTTCATATTTCCGGCTGCGCTGTTCCCATTTTGTGCTCCCGCATACGCATATGTCCTCGCAGGGCGGCTTTGTCCGCCCGCATTCCGCGCACACCTTGTCCTTGCGTGCTTCATAATCCTCGTCGTCGATCAATACGGTGTTCCCCGCCCACGAAAAACACCCGAGGCCGCCGTTCTTATTCCGGTAATAGCAGACCACCTGCGTGCATGTGTCGTTTGAAAGCGTCTGTTCCCCTACCTGCGGGTCCACGCCCTCATTGGAAACGTCCACGCCGTAGCGCTCTGAAAGCCGCTCCTTTGTGTCTTCAAACATCAGGAACAAATAATCCATATACGGCAGAAAATATACCCCCTCCTGCGGCACAAATTCCGTCGGGTCAAGCAGCCGCACATTCAGGCCGCCCACCGCGTCATGCGTCCGCAGGGCGTTGTCCCACTCCACAAGGTACGCGCTCCCGCCAAGCGTTTTCACCGTGCGCTCGTCCTCGTCGTTCAGGTATTCAAACGGCATTCTGTCGATCTCGTTTTTCAGCATATCCTCGATCACTGCCGCCAGGCGTTTATTTTTTTCCGTCGGCCGTTTCGGCGTCACCTTCGGCTGCGGAATATAGCTGTCGATCTGGCTCTCGATCAGCTCCATCGTAAAATTCCATACCACGTCCGCATCCTTGCCGCCGCAAATCGTATGATCGCCCTCATATTGCGCCCTGCGGCGGAAAAACGCCTCCCGCTGCTTGCCATACGCCGCATATGCCGTTTCATATTTCTGTCTGAATTCCATCAATCTTGCACCACTGTTTCTTTTCATCTGCTTCCATCCTTTTTTGTTTTTCGCATAACAAAAAAAGAGCCCGTTTACGTGGCTCTTTTCCGTTTTCCTGCTATAATTTTTTCATAATATTATTTTATCACAAAATCCCGGCCATTTGCATGACGTCTGCCCGACAACTATTCCCCGCGGCCTCTCTTTGGCTAAATGCCGTCCATGCCCCCCACGCGCCTGATCCGTTCTCCTCCCGCGGAGGTTTTCGCTTTTCCGCCGCGTCCTCCGGTTTCCCCGTTCACCCCCCGGAAACTTGCACGGCCATCCTCCTTTTCCTGCTCCGTCATTCCCACTGCTTCGGCCTCCCCCATAGCTTCACCATCCTTTTTTGTTCCTCTTCGTCGGCACGGTAATAATCCTCAAACATATCCTCCGTCCACCATACATATTCTCCCTTTCCGTTCGTCTCCCACGCAGTTTCCTGCTGTCCCCGAATCTCCCCCGCTACCATGTCCGAAAACAGCAGGTCGTCATGCTTTCCCGGAATTGCGTCCGGCCGGCCTCGTTCGTCATATACGAATGTCAGCGCTTCCCGCAGCGTCGGGATGTCGTGGAATAATTCCGTATGGTTGTTGATGCTGTCTATCTCCCGGTCAATAATCAGCGGGCGCGTATTCCCGTCCGTTTTCCATCCATATTTTTCTTCGATGGTTTTTTTGTAATCGTCATATTTCCTTCGTACATACTGCTTCGGATACCCCAGTCGTTGCAGCTCCTCGATGGGCGCGGTATTAAAATTCATTTCCACGCCGATCAACGCGCCGTTGTAATATTTCCCAAGGCAGTAAAGCTGGTAGGTAAACGGCCTCGATTCGTTCACCTGCATGTGCAGGGTCGCCACCCGCTCGCCGCTCGTATTGTCAAGCACCGTTGCCGCATAAAAATCCTTTCCTTCTCCCTTCGTATCCGCGCCGATCACATACGGCACGCCCGCCTTCGGCGCCGTATAGAACCGGATGTCCGTTCCCCTCCCCAGGCGGAACCCCTCAATCCTGTCCCGGCTGTCCGCGTCATGCCAGCGAATATGGAAGCTCCCTTGCAAAGGCGGTTTCTCCTCCTGCCGTTTCATAAGCTCTGCGATCCGTTCCGTCACACGCCTGTTGTCGAATACGGGCCGCCCGCTCATCAGGAACGCTTCCTCCGGACAGGACGGATACTCCTGCCGGAAGATGTCTTCGTTCCCCCGGCAGTTGTTTTTCAGGCACCACCGCCGCCACGCAAGCTGTTCGTCCGAAAGTCCATACGTCCTCTTCAGCCGCTCCTCCTCTTTTGTAGGATGAAGCCCTTCCGCAGGCATCGCATATTCCCCGTGTTCCCACCATGCACAAAATACGGGCACAAAATCGTTCTTTCCCGCCACCGCCGCATCCCAGATATCCTTAAAATCGTCATATCCGTTTGCCGTGGATTCGATCACCACCATCGTGTTCGCCTCGTTCGGCACCGCCTGCAAAAGCCCGGTAAGGATTTCCGCTTTATCTTTCGGCCAGAATGCGTATTCTGAAATATGCAGGTTCTGGAACGTATCCGAACGCCCAATGCTTCCGTTCCCCGCCGTCATACACTTGATCGAGCTGTTCCCGTCCGCAAAATCGAAAACCAGTTCCTTCGCGTTGCTCGCCAAAAGCTGCGGCTTGAGCGCTGGCTCAAGATGCTCGTAATACCGTTTGCTCATGCGGAACAGGTTGTTCGTCGCCGCAATCTCGTGGGTCACGATGCCGCTCGAAATGTTCGCCTGCGTCACCGTGTCCTTGAAGATCATTCCTTCCGTCAGGGTAGAAAACCCCATCTGCCGCGCCTTAAGGATGATCGCGCGGATCGGTCTTCCTTTCCGGTATTGCCGCGCGATCGCGCCATATAGCTTCATCTGCGCCGCATTCAGCTTGAAATCGATAAGCCTCGCCTTCTTATCGCGTATTTTCAGGTTCTGCTCGATAAACGCTTTCGTGTTAATCAAAACTTTTCTCCCATCATCTCTTTCAGTTTCGCCTCAAGCGAAAGGTCGCCCGTCACTTCGACCGCCCGCTCGGATTTATCCTTCCAGCCGAAATTTTTCAGGGCAAATACATCCCCGCCGTTTCCCCGGGCAATCAGGCGCTTTTCATATGCGTTTTCGATCTTCATCTTCGCGCGGCGCACTACGTCTCCATATCCGTCCCGCTTCTGGTAATTAAGCAGCGTCTCGCGCGACGTGTCGAGCGCCAGCGCGAGTCCCGTCACAGTCAGCGGTTCTCCCGTTTTCTCGCATTCCTCGAAATATGCGTCCACCTTCTCCTGCAATGCCTTTACACTTCTGAATTTTAGCTTTCGTCCCATATTTTCTTCCACTCTCGTTCCTCCTTTTTTTGATCTTCCGTTTTCTTTTGGCGCCCAATCCCCGGGATTTCCCCGCGCCCAATGAGCGCCATGCACAACACCCCTGCCATCACTGCCGCTAAAATTTTTTTCATCTTCATTTTCCTTCTCCTCCCGTTTTCCCGCATAAAAAAAAGCCCCCAAGGAGCTTCCTTCACTTCTTCCATACTAGCATTTTACCATAAATTCCCCGCCGTTTCCCCGACCTCTTCGCGACATCTTTTCCCGCATGCGGTCTCAGGCCAATTAAAAAGCCGCCGGAACGAATAGATTCCCGGCGGCTCTGCCGATCGTTATTTTATCCCGCGGATCACTTCGCGCCCCATATACGGCCGCAGTGCGTCCGGCACCTTGATGCTGCCGTCCGCCTGCTGGTAGTTTTCCATGATCGCAGCGACCGTGCGTCCCACGGCAAGCCCGCTGCCATTGAGGGTATGCACATATTTCAGCGAACCATCGCTGTCGCGGAAGCGGATGTTCGCGCGCCGTGCCTGGAAATCCTCAAAGTTCGAGCAGGACGAAATTTCCACATAGCGCCCATAGCTCGGCATCCATACCTCAATATCATATGTTTTCGCGGACGAGAACCCGAGGTCGCCGCCGCACAGCAGCACCACACGGTACGGAATCTGCAATATCTGGAGGATGCTCTCCGCGTTTGCCACCAGCTTTTCAAGCTCGAGATAGGATTCCTCCGGGCGGGTAAACTTCACCAGCTCCACCTTGTTGAATTGGTGCAGGCGGATAAGCCCCTTGGTGTCGCGTCCCGCGCTGCCCGCCTCCGCGCGGAAGCACGGCGTATAAGCGCAGCGGTAAATGGGAAGCTCCTCCCCGTCGATAATGGATTCGCGGTACATATTCGTAACCGGGACCTCTGCCGTCGGGATAAGGTACAGGTCCGTGTCCTCGATGTGGTACATATCCTCCGCAAATTTCGGAAGCTGCCCCGTACCCTCCATGGATTTCTGGTTTGCCACGAAAGGCGGGATCACCTCGGTATATCCATTCTGCTCGGTATGCGTGTTCAGCATAAAATTCATAACCACGCGCTCAAGGCGCGCGCCCAGCCCTTTATAGAACACAAAACGGCTCCCCGCGACCTTCGCTCCAATCTCCGGGTCAAGGATTCCGAGGTCGTGCCCAATATCCCAGTGCGCCTTCGGCTTGAAATCAAATTTGGTCGGCTCGAGGAATTTACGAACCTCCTTGTTGTCGCTGTCGTCCGTGCCCGCCGGAACGCTCGCGTCCGGGCGGTTCGGGATCGTCATCATCAGTTGGTTCAAATGCGCCGACATGATCTGCAGCTCCGCGTCGTAATCCTTGATCTGTGAAGCGAGCACCTTCATCTCCATCATGATGCCCGTAACATCCTCCCCCTTTTTCTTCATCATGGGGATTTCTTTAGAGATCCTGTTGCGTTTTGCTTTCAGCTCCTCCACCTTTGTCATCATCGCGCGGCGCTCTTCGTCCAGCTTCATGACCGCGTCAAGCTCGATCTGTTTGCCCCGCTTTTTGAGCGCGTCCGCAACTGTCTTGAAATTATCGCGCAATACTCTTAAATCCAGCATAGTAAACTACCCCTTTTGGTAATAAATTGATATTCTTTTTTGTATTTTTTCTCGATATGCACAGGGCCGGTCCGCTTTCTCGGTATAGCATACGCCCTCAAAGGCCTGCTTGATGCCGCGCCCCTTTCAGGCGGTTGTTCCTCCTTCCGCAAAAAAGGTCGGCGCCCGTCGTCACATCTTGTTCGGCGCCTTGATTCCCAACAGCCTGAGGCCTGTCTTCAGCGTATCCTTCACCGCCTGCGTAAGCGCCACGCGCGCCTTCGTCTGCGCCGCGTTATCGTCAATGATCCTGTATTCATAATAATACTTGTTGAACGCCTGGGCAAGGTCCAGGAGGTAGCGCGTCACATAAAACGGCTCGTTCTTCTCGCTTGCCGCCACAAGCGTCTGCGGGAAGGAGGCAAGCAGCTTCAGGACCGCAAACGCGTCGTCGTTTTCCAAAACCGTAAGGTCCGCCTGCGCGCCCGTATCCTCGTGCCGCGCAAGCACGGAGGCGCACCGCGTGTGTGTATACTGCACATACGGGCCCGTTTCCCCGTCGTAATTCAACACCCGGTCAAAGGAGAACGTGATGTCCTTGATACGGCTTTGCGATAACGTCGAAAAGATCACCGCGCCGATGCCGATATCAGACGCGGCCTTTTTCTTGTCGGCAAGTCCGGGATTCTTCTCCTCGATCACCGCCAGCGTTTTTTCCACCGCCTTTTTCAGTACGTCCTCGAGCAGTACGATCTTGCCCTTGCGGGTAGACATCGTCCCGTCCTCGAGCGACACCATCCCGAACGCCACATGTTCGCAGCCGTCCGCCCACGCGTGGCCCATCTTCTTCAGCACAGCAAACAACTGCTTGAAATGCAGGTTCTGCTGGTATGCTACCACATACAGGTTCTTATAAAAGTCATACGTTTTCTTACGGTATTCCGCCGCCGCAAGGTCGCGCGTCGCATACAGCGTCGTGCCGTCCGATTTCAAAATGATCGCCGGGGGCAGCCCCTCCTCGTCGAGACGCACCACGAAGGCCCCTTCGCTCTGCTCGAGCAGGTTCTTCTCCCGCAGCTCATCCAAAACCGCCGGGATTTTGTCATTATAAAAGCTTTCGCCCGCAAAGCTGTCGAACTGTACGTCCAAAAGCTCGTATACGCGCTTTGCCTCGCGCAGCGTGAGTTCCTTGAACCATCCAAAGATACGCAGCGCTTCTTCGTCCCCATCCTCGATCTTTTTGAACCACGCCCGTCCCTGTTCGTTCAGGCTCTCATCCTGCTCCGCTTCCTCATGGAAGCGCACATACAGCTTCAGCATAGCAGATACGGAATCCCGGTTGATCTCGTCGTCGTTTCCCCACATCTTATAGGCTGCGATCAGTTTGCCGAACTGTGTTCCCCAATCGCCGAGGTGGTTCACGCCCACCACGTTATAGCCAAGGTGCTGATATATCTTATACAGCGCGCTGCCAATGGCCGTGCTCGAAAGATGGCCGATATGAAACGGCTTTGCGATATTGACGGAAGAATAATCGATCACCACCGTCCTGCCCGCGCCAATCTCCGACCGTCCCCAGTCTTCCCTGGCTTTCCCAAGCATTTGGAGCACGCTTTCCGCATAGAATTTCCTGTCGTAAAAGAAATTAAGGTATCCGCCCGTCACTTCCGCGCGCGCCACAAAATCCGGCGCCTCGATTTTTTCCGCCAGCTCCTGCGCGATCACCGGCGGCGCTTTTCGCAGCTCCTTTGCAAGCTTGAAACACGGCAGCGCCGCGTCGCCCATCTTCGGGTCGGGCGGCGTTTCTATCATTTCCAGAACCTCGCCTGCGGGAAGTCCCGCCGCTGCTGCAATTGTTTCCGCAAGTGCGGTTTTCAAATCCATTTCCATTCCTCCGGTACATTTCACAATAACTTTAAATATATCATAAAGGCGCGGTTTTATCAATGCGCGCGTTATGATATAATGAGCAAAGATTTACGAATATTAAGGGGGCATTTATGAAGATTGGACTGAAACGTTTCCTGTTTTTATTGCCGTTCCTCGCGGCGGCGGTTGTATTTTTGGTGCTTTCTGCAAAATGAGGCGCATTTTTTCCGTATTGCTTGCGGCCTGTTGTCTTTTCGCGTTTACCTCCTGTGCCCCCGCACAGAAAACCAGTGAGATTTTCGCGATGGATACCTTCATCATCCAAACGGCCTATACGGATAACGGCGACGTCCTCCGCCAAAACAATGAAATCGCCCGCAGGCTTGAGGACGAAATGTCGCGCACCATCAAAACAAGCGATGTCTGCAGGCTGAACGCCGCACCTGGGCAGGATGTGGAGGTTTCAGGCGAAACGGCGGAAGTGCTGGCTGTCTCGCTCGAAGCGGCTGCGGATACCGGCGGGGCGTTTTCGCCCGCGCTCGGCAGCGTCATTGCCGCGTGGGGCTTCGGCACCGAAAATGCGCATGTACCGGAAGAAGCGGAGCTTGCTTCCGCGCTCGCAGCTGCGGATTACCGCACGGTAACGCTCGATGGGAATACCGTGAACACGGGCGGCGCGATGATCGACCTTGGCGCCGCGGTCAAGGGCTATGCGCTTGATAAGGCCGCCGAAAACCTGAAGGCAGGCGGCGTTGAGTCCGCCATCATCTCCTTCGGCGGAAGCATTTACGCCCTCGGGAAAAAGCCGGATGGGAACAGTTACAAAATCGGCATCCGCGACCCGGAGGGCAGTGAGAACGATTATATGGCGACGATCCTGCTCGACGGGAAATTCGTTTCGACCTCCGGCACGTATGAGCGCGGCTTCACAGAGGATGGTGCCTATTACGACCATGTGCTCGACCCCAAAACAGGATACCCCGTAGATAACGGCCTCGTGGCGGCGACGGCCCTCTGTGAAAGCGGTATCCTTTCGGATATCTATTCCACGGCCCTGCTTGTGATGGGTGCGGAAAAAGGCGTTGCTTTTGCGGAGGAACGCGGGATAGACGCGCTTTTCCTCACCGGGGATAAGCGGATCGTCACTACGGACGGCTTCGCGGAAAAGTACGGGCTTACGGTCAAAAACAGGGAATACAGCCTCGACTGACTCTTTTCCGGGTGTGTCCGGCCCCGTTCAGGATGTATTTCCGCCAGGCGGATAAAAAGCTATGCAAAAAAAACTGGTTACCAAAAGCGATATCATCTTCACTGTGGTCATTGCCGCAGCCGTTCTTTTGGTATGGTTTTTTACCCTGCCGCGTGCGGAGGGCAAAACGGTGGTCATCCGCCGGGGCGGAGAAACCGTAGCCATCCTGCCGCTTACGGAAGATACGACCTGTGAGGTGGACGGGCTTTATCATAATGTTTTCGAAATCGAGGGAGGCTCCGTGCGCGTTGCGGAGACGGACTGCCCGAACCGCCAATGCGAAAAAACGGGAAACATCTCCCGCGCTGGCGAGGCTATTGTGTGTGCGCCCAATGGCGTGACCGCGACGATCACGGGAGGGGAGGCGGATGTCGATGGCATTACAGGATCATAAAACCTCGCGCTTCGTGCTCGCGGCAGTGTTATGCGGCATTGCGCTCGCGCTGTCCCTGCTCGACGGCGCAGTCTCTTCCCTTTTGCCCCTTCCCGGCCTCAAGCTCGGCCTCGCGAACGTGGTATCCCTGTTTGCGCTTTGCTGTCTCGGCCTTCCATGGGCCCTGCTCATCTGCCTTGTGCGCAGCCTGCTGGCTGCAATGCTCTCCGGCAACATGGCCATGCTGTTTTTCTCGCTCGCAGGCGGGCTCGTTTCCATCCTGATTATGTATTTTGCGTTAAAGCGCCTGTCCGTCATCAAGGCAAGCGTTCTCGGCGGCATTTCCCATAACCTGATGCAGCTTGCCTGTGCGGCCCTTCTGACCGCCACCCCCCAGGTCTCCTATTATTTGCCGGTGCTCGTCCTTACGGGGACAATGTGCGGTTTTTTCGTGGGCGTGCTGTGTGCGCTCGTCTTCCGGCGGATACGATTTCCCTTTGCGGCCGTTTCGTCAAAATAGAATCTTTTTTGAAATATGACTCAAAAGGTTCCCTTTTTGTTGTATAACAGATCTGTCAAATTAAATTCTTTTGTGGATGGAGCATATTATGAAAAAAATTTTTTGTGTGTGTTTTGTCCTCTTGGATGATTACAAAGATTCCCATTCTCTTGCAGTTAATATAGCTGTTGAATCTGCTAGAAAATGGATTGATGACTATAATTATGTAAAAGCATATGATATTTTAGAACCACTTACTGAGACAGTGAAGCGGGACAACTAATGGACGAATTGATGGCGTTAGTCAATGAGCGTGGATGGCTGCGCGGAAACGACGGTCCTTTCGATTATAATGATGGTCACTGGTAGGGCCGCGCATGGGTTGCTGACTATTAACAGTTGGAACAGAAGGAAGGCCCGTCAATGGCGGGCCTTCCTTCACACTATCTTCCCTTTCAGCCGCCCGATCTCGCCGCCGGAAAGCCCAATCGCCTCGAGATAGCCCTCTGCCGCACCATATTTCCCGGCAATATGCTCCATCAGCTTTTGCATATATTCGGGCTTCGAGCGGAACACGTAATCCGGCACGTTTACGCCCGCCTTTTCGACCATCCTGCGCTGTTTTTCAAACATATCCTTCATATAGGTTTCGGAAACCGCATAGTCCGCAAGGACCGCGTCGTCCGCCACCCCCGCAAGCTTCAAAACCAGCATGGTGATGATGCCCGTGCGGTCTTTTCCCGCCGTGCAGTGGTAAAGGGTCACGCCCTCTTCCCCTGCCATATTGGCAAAAATTTCTTTGAGGCCGTCTTTGCTGTTTTCCACAAGGCCGATATACATCCCGCCCATGTCGTCCGGCAGTTTTCCAAGCATCGCTTCCGACTGAATATGGTCGAGGAGCGGAACGTGGAGCCGCTTGATCCGTTTTTTATCGATATGATCGGGATGCAGGAATGCCTCATTGTTCCCGCGCACGTCGATTACAAGCCTCACTCCGTAGCCGTCCAGATATTCCTCATCCTCTTTTGTCAGCCCATGCAGGCTGTCTCCGCGCAAAAACGCCTTATACTTTGTTGTCTTTCCGTCTTCCGTAGGATATCCGCCGAGGTCGCGTACATTGTGCGCACCCGCCAGCGGCAGCGGCTTCGATACATTCATTTTCCAAACCTTCCTTTACGTGCTATAATCTGCACATGGATTATTTTGTCGTTTACTTTCTGGCAATCAATCTGGTTGCCTTTACCGTCTGTTGTTATGATAAACGCGCCGCACAGCGTTCTAAACGCCGTATCCCGGAAAAAACATTGTTTTTGTTGTCCGCCGTCGGCGGGGCCTACGGTATGCTGCTTAGTATGCTCGGATGCCGGCATAAAACGCGGCATCCCTCTTTTATGATCCTCGTACCGCTTTTCTGCGTACTCTGGGCGGTGCTGACCGCATTATTTCTAAAATATATTGCATAAAGGAAACGAAGCGCGATCCCCGCGTTCTGCAAACTATGATCCGAATAAATTCCGGATTTATCTTCTCCGCGAAAGCAGAAACAGCCGCAGAAAGGACAGGAAGGACGCTAGCATCGCCGCCACATACGTCATAGCCGCGGCGGAAAGCATGCGTTTTGCTTCCGTCTGCTCCTGTACGGTCAGCACCCCGGAAGCAGAGATGTTGGCCATCGCCCGCTTGCTGGCGTTGAACTCCACGGGCAGGGTGACGAGCTGGAAAATCACGACCGCAAAATACACCCATGCGCCGATATCCACCAGCACTTCCAGCCCGGGGACCCGGGCGGAAAATAAAATCCCGATCAGGATCAGCGGAAACGCAAGCTTTGTCGCAAAATTTACCACTGGAACGATTGCGTTCCGTATCCGCATCGGTCCATATTTCTTATCTTTCTGCAGCACATGCCCGCATTCGTGCGCGGCGATGGAAACGGCAGCGATCGAATGCTTCGCATAAACGCCTTCCGAAAGGTTCACCGTGTTATTGCGCGGATCGAAGTGATCGGTCATATCCCCCGCGACAGGCCTCACAGCCACACCGTCGACGCCGTTTTGCCGCAGCATGGATTGTGCGAACTCACGGCCCGTCACGCCGCTTTTCGCCGGAATCTGCGAATACTTCTTATATGCGTTGCTGACACGTGCCTGCGCCCAGATCGTAATAATAAATGCCGGAATCAGAATAAGCCATGTCCAGTCAAACCACAATGGAAAAAACATCTTTTCTCCCCTTCGTTTCTTTTTTTATTATAATAACATGATAATAACACGTATTTATGAATTATTCATAAACTTTGGCCGCCTCCGCGAAACGCTGCGCTTGCGCACAATCCACGGGAACAGCGACAGGTCCGTATGGGTCAACGTATCCGCATCCATACCAGCTCCCGCGCATACGCCGGAATACGCCTGCATATTGATTGTTGGCGGCGCCCTTCCGCGGCGTCCTTTTAAAGGCAAACAAAAAAGGGGATGTCCTCCCCCTGTCCGGATGTTTGGAATACGAATATTCCAGAACTGCAGCCTTCTTTAGCCCAGCCCGGAAAATCGATTATGGCTGGCTGTATCCTCTGCCGAAGCGGCTCCTATAGAATGGAAAGCGGCACCACGGAGGCAATGCTTGCCCCGCCCACGTCCAGGTGGTCAATATAGACCTCCACCTCAAACGACCGTTCCATGTTCTCGCAGTTGATGACGTCTGCGCTTTCCCCGAATATATATCTCCCAGACTTATCCAGCAACAGCGCCTGATTCGAGATTTTGAGCGCATGATCGGGATAGTGCGTATTGAACACGCAGGAGATTCCCTGTTCCGCCGCCAGACGCTGGATAATATCCAGTATAATCAGCTGGTTTTTGAAATCGAGGTTCGATTCCGGCTCGTCGAGCACAAGCATGGAGGGCTGTGTGGTAAGTGCGCGCGCAATGAGGATCATCTGCAGCTCACCGCCGCTCATCTGGGAACACAGCTTTCCGCACAGGCGCGAGACTCCCACCATCTCAATCGCTTCCCGCGCCAGCTCGAGATCCTTTTTTTTCGGCTGCTGCATCATACCGAGGTGCGCGCACCGCCCAAGCACCACCATTTCCTCGGCAGTATACATCAGCGCGTTGCCCTTTGCCTGCGGCACATAAGCGATCCTTTTCCACAGCTCCCGCACCGGGATATGGTGGATGTTTTTCCCGTCGATACGGCTTTCTCCTTTTCTCCAGTGAAGCAGTCCCATCATACACCGGAGCAGCGTGGTCTTTCCCACGCCGTTCGGCCCGAGTACGGAAAGTATCTTTCCCTCCGGCACCCGGAAATTCAGGTTGCGCAGTATTTCATTGCCGCTGCCATAGCCGAAGCATCCGTTCGCAACTTCAAAGATCATAAATTAGACCCTCCCGTCTTTTTGAGCAGGATAATAAAGAACGGCGCGCCGATCACCGATGTCAGGATGGAGATCGGTATTTCCGCCGCGGTCGCGCTGCGCGCCACGGTATCCATAACCAACAGGAACACCGCTCCGAGGCTGATGCTCGCCGGAACGATATTCTGGTTGTTGCTGCCAAAGAGCATACGGCAAATATGGGGAATCAAAAGCCCTACCCAGCCAACCTGTCCGCACATGGAAACGCAGGATGCTGTTATCATCGTCGCCGCAAGTGCCACGATGACCCGCATCACGCGGATATTTACGCCCATCGTCTTCGCTTCATCCTCGCTGAGCATCAATACATTGAGTTTCCACCGCAGGACGAAAATGATCGCGATCCCCACAGCAATAAACGGCGCGCCCAGCGCAAGGCTGTTAAAGTTGGTGTTCGCCAGACTGCCCATCAGCCAATAGGTAATGGCCGGAAGCTGCGATTCCGTATCTGCGATGAATTTAATGATCGATATCCCCGCTTCAAACAGGGAAGCGATGACCATACCCGAAAGGATGACCATCACTGTGCTCGCCCCGCTTTTCTGGCGGCTGATGAGATATGTCATCAGTACGGCGGCAAAGCCGACTGCCAGCGCAGAGACCTGTACCGTAATCAGCCCCAGGCCCAGCAAAAGCGCGAGGGCGGCTCCAAAGCTGGAGCCTGCCGCCACGCCCAGGGTATCCGGCGTTGCCAGCGCATTCGAGAAAATGCTCTGGAACGCCGCGCCGGATACTGCCAGTCCC
Organism: Christensenella minuta; assembly: GCF_003628755.1. Lineage (NCBI taxonomy): Bacteria > Bacillati > Bacillota > Clostridia > Christensenellales > Christensenellaceae > Christensenella > Christensenella minuta. Next base: position 2,193,729 of record NZ_CP029256.1, read on the forward strand.
GCCCCGCACAGCACCGCAAGGATGATCCGCGGCAGCCGCACGTTAATCAGCACGCTGTATATCTGTGGATCTACGCTGTCCGGACCATGTGCCGCGATATCAAACAGGTTCGCCACGATCTCGCCCGGCCCCATAGACATACGCCCAATCCCCATACAGGCGATTGCCGTCACAACGGGCAGGAGTATCAATATGATATTTCTGAAAACATGATTCTGTTTCAGGCTTGCCATAGATTAGAATGCCGCCACCGATTCCGGTGTCGGGTTCAGGATCAGATCCACCTGGTCGTCCGTAAGCTCAAGGCCGTAGAACCCGCTGTAATAATCCTTGATCTCCTGTTCGATATCAAGGTCTTCAAACAGCTCGGGATACATTTGTTTCGCCATCCACTGGAGCATCAGCGGGGAGTCGGAGGATGGCGGGAACCAGTAATACATCCCCAGCGGGATTTTGTATACGCGCTTATCCTGCACTGCCTTGATGCCGCTCCAGTCGTGTCCGTCCGCAGCCGTGTTGTTGTAAAGGTCCTCCGGCGTGTAGGCCGAGAAGCTATTGAGGAACAGCACGTCCGGGTTCCATTCGTAGATTTGCTCCATGTTCACTTCGCCCACGAATGCTCCCACGTCATAACCGAGGTTTTTACCGCCGGTAGAGGTGATCCAGTAGTTCGCGAAGCTGGTGCCGCCCGCAGTGATCGCGGATTCATTATAGTTGGAGAGGATCAACGTATTCGGATATTCCTCTTCCGGAATTTCCGCCAGCTTGTCCGCGACAGTTTTCTGCACTTCCTCGCCGTATGCGATAATGCCGTCGGCCCTGTCGGACGGTCCCATAACTTCCTTCATCAGTTCGATCCACGCGTTGAAAGTGTCGATCGTATTGTAATCGTCAAAGAGCGTGGTCGAGAAGCCGACTGCCGGAATACCGGCGGCCTCGAGCGCGTCATAATTCGCCGTTACGTCCGCATTATAGAATACCACGTCCGGATCGAGCTTGATGAGTTCTTCCATGTTGATGTCGTCGCCGCTGGCCCAGCCGTCCGGCAGGTCTTTCAGGCCCGGATACGCTTCCCCGAGAATGGAATTTACCGCCGCGTTCTTGGAATCCGGATGGATGCCGACAAGCCCGTCCGAAGACCCCATGAACATGCAGTATACGGACGTAAGGGGCGTAAGCCCGCCGATGGCCACGCGCTCCACCTTCTCAGGCAGCACAACTTCATGACCGGCGTGGTCGGTAATGGTTCTTGTTCCCTCCGCTTCTTCCGAAGCCGCCGCTTCCGCGCTTTCAGAGGGCTGTGCAGACGCGCTCTCCGCAGGCTCCTGCGAGGCCGCAGGCTCAGGCTCCTGCGGGGCGCATGCCGTAAGCATGAGGGACAAACACATCAGGACAGCAAGCAGTATCGCTATACTTTTCTTCATTTCTTTACCTCTTTTCTTTAAAATATTGTAAGGATAGGATTATCCTTGGATGCGTTTTACAAGTTCTTTTATATGATCCCCAATAAACGGGATGCATTCATTCCAGTGCAGCTTGCTCGACACCGCCGGGCTCGGAAAATCCACGAACCTCGTGCGGCTGCCCGGTTCAAGCAGCGCCTTCAGCATGGGGTCGCCGATCACGATATCGTAACCGGCATTCACCTCCGCCGCAATTTCCGCCTCGCCCGCCGCCTGCAGGTCGCCCGGCTGCATAAGCTCGGCATTCGGGGTAAATAGCCCCGCTGCGGTCGCTCCTTCAAATCCATAGTCCCGCACAAGGCAGCGGTGAATAGAATCGGAGATCACCTTCTCTCCCAGGATCAGCGCCTGTTTTCCCGGCTTCTCCGGAGCCGCCATACGGTTTTTCCCATCCCGGCAGGTCTGCCCAAGCAGCTCAAGCAGCTCTTCCGACGGCTTTTGCCCTACCGGAAGGCCGACGACGTAAGGGATTCCCAGCCGCTCATACATGTCGTTCGCTGCAGCCAATCCGCTCTGCGAAACAACCACATTTGCCCGCGCGCGTCCGCATGCCATAATCTCGTCCAGCGACGCGCCCATCGCAATGGATGCGCCTACCGTATAGCCCGCCCGTTCCAGAAATATGCGGATCGCTTCCGCGTTTCCGTTCGTATAGAAATCAAGCGGGGTCAGGCCAAGCAGGTTGACCCGCTTTTCCTCTGCTGCTTCCTCTTTTCCAAAACGCCTTACGAGCGCGAGAAAGGCGTCTGAAGCGCCGCTGTCGTAAAGGCGCAGGCCGGTCGTTGCAAATCCGAACGCGGGCAGGCCGGTGCGTTGTTCGATCTCGTCCGCGATCCCCTGAAAATCGGTGCCGATTACCATAGGCACGGGACTTCCGGTCACGCAGATAAATTTCGGCAGCATCTCCTCAGCCGCTTCCATGATGCGCCCGACCAGCTTTTCATCGTCGCCTAAAATAGCGTCGATTTGGCGCAGGGCCGAGCAATATACCCCGCTCGACGATCCATACCAGCGCGGCTCGTCAAAGCCCGTGTAATTTCCCGTGCATCCGCACGCATCGTGTATCACAATCATTCCGCCCAGCTCAAAGAGCGCCGAGCACACGCCCGAATAATCCGGCGCAAAGGGGGGTAGGTTCAAAGATAATTGTTTCATGTCACACCACCAATCCGCTGTCTTTCACAAGCTGCTCCAGGTCATATTCATGCCCGCATTCCCGGCGCATCTTTTCCATCATGGAAATAATGCCCGCATAACCGTAATGTCCGCCGTCCGCGGCAAGGGGCACCACATGGGGCGAGCCCGTGAAATAAGCCGCTTCAAAGCCGATACACAAATGCTGTTTGCTGCCCGCGAACTGCCCGGGCATCGAAAAATGCTCAGGCTGGAGGACCTTCACCCCGCGGTGGTTTTTCAGAATCCAATTCATATCCTCCCGTTCGACGGGCAGGCATTCGGAGGAAAAAATGGTGTCGACTCGGAAGCCGTACTCCAAAAGAAGGCGCGCAAGCCCAAAGGGACGGTAGGTCGCCGCATAGTCGATGGAAACAGGCCGCCCGGCAAGGCTTTTCAGCGTTTCCAGTATCTTGCCTTCCGCTTTTTGTTTTTCTTTTGAAAAATCCGGCGCCGGTATGCCAAGCTTTTCGCATACCCCAGCCGCATCCCGTTCAATCTCGTCAAAGGAATAACTGACCGGGAAATATCCGTAATCGATCCCCTTCCGGAGCTTCATCTGTTTCGCCGCATAAAGCGCGAGCGGGGAAGTGACGATGTTAAGTGTGCTTTTCCCCATTTCCCTGAATTCGTCAAATGTCTTGTACTGGCTGATATGCCGGGATTCGATCCCGTTTTGTCCAAGCCAGCCGATCAGCTCGTTGTCCCGCTCGATGGCGAGGTTGCTGCCAATAAAGTTTACCGCGCGGTCCTTTTGCTCCGCATCCCCGGTAAGGGAGTAAATGGTATCCTGTATCGTAACGGCGGGCGGCGCGGGGCCGTCCCCCGTAATCGGGTTCATAAAACATACGATCGTCCTCGTGTCCGGGTACTTTTCGTTGAGCGGTCCGAGGAACACCTCGTGGTCCGTTCCGAGCAGGTTGTCGATGCACGTCACAAAGATCATGAGCACGCGCGGCTGCGGATCCATTTTCCCGAGCAGCTCGTCCGCATTTTCAAGGATCAGCTGTTCATAGCTGCCCGAAACGATATCCGCCTCGCGGATCGGAAGCCACGAGATACGGTCGTCGATTTTAAGCTCCATGGAAGAAAGCATGATGTGCCGCATACATGCCGACGGGCCGACAAAGAGCTGATAACTTTCAGGAACCTGCATTGCCATGCGCACAATGCTCCAGCCGCCGCGTGCGGGGGACGAATACTGAAGGGTGGTAACGAACTCGCATCCGGATTCCCTGTCTGCGCGCGCCAAAATGCTTTTCGTGTCCCGCTCACGCATCCTTCCGTTCCTCCTTTGCGCAGATGGAAAGCACGCGGTCCGCAAGATCGAGGTATTCGCGCGCCATATCGCTTTTGGGATATGCCTCCACCACCGTTTTCTTCTGTTCCTCAGCACGCTGCACGAAACTGCTGCGGGGGATCGCCTTCACGACCTGCGTTCCCGCATCCCGCGCGAATTCTTCCACAAGCTCGTTTTCCCGCTCTACATTGCGCGCATTGAGGATCACGCCGCCAAAAGAGGCATAGCCCCGTTTCTTGAAATTTTCAATGGCAAGGGCAATATTCGCCGCTGCGTAAAGCGCCATCTTCTCGCCCGAGGTCACGACAAAAACCTGGTCCGCATAACCACCGCGGATGGGCATCGCAAAGCCCCCGCAAACCACATCGCCGAGAACGTCGTATAGAACAATGTCCGGTTTGAATATTTCATACGCTTTCAGCTCCTCCAATTTTTCAAACGCGGTGATGATCCCGCGGCCGGCACAGCCGATCCCCGGCGTAGGGCCGCCCGCTTCCACGCACAGGATGCCTCCGTAGCCCTCCTTGACAATATCGTCAAGCGTCACCGCCCCGCCTTTCTCGCGAAGCGCGTCAAGCACCGTACGCGGCCGCTCTCCTCCCGCCACATTTTGCGTGGAGTCCGCCTTGGGATCGCAGCCGATCTGCATCACCCGCCAGCCTTTTTGTGCAAAAGCCGCCGACAGGTTGGATGCGGTCGTCGATTTCCCGATCCCGCCTTTTCCATACAAGGCAATCTTAATCATTCCAGTCTTCCCTTCCATTCTCATATGTTAGCTTAAGCTAACTTTTTGGAAAATAATAAGGAGCGCCCATTTAAGTGCCCCTTTGCCCTTTTGGTTAGCTTCTGCTAACCGTTGATAACTTTATCATTTTTTCATGAACATGTCAACAGGATTTATTCTATTTTTAATTTTTTCGCGAAATTTTTTAACCGGAAAAATATGCGGCCGGTAAAAAAACGCCCGGCCACCGCGGACCGCCGCGTTTCCCTTCCGCATGTTTCAAAACTTTTCGAGCGGCACGAACTCCGGTACGCGTCCGGAAAATCTGCATACATACCGTGCGCCGCATTCCTTCATATATTCCGCCGCGTCCGCGAACCGCCAGCCGACCTTGTCCGCCACGTGCGCGTCGCTGCCTACCGTAACGACCTCGCCTCCCAGCTCGTAGAAACGCTTCAGCACACTTTTTATGGGCGTCGGCCACTCGTATACGGAATAGTTGCTGGTGTTGACCTCAATTCCCTTCCCGCGCAAGATCACGGATTTCAGGATCGCGTCCAGCAGGTCCGGAAAATCCCGGTATTCAAACGGCGTTTTCTCCTTCAGGCTGTCAATATTGGGCAGGTATTTATCCAGATATCCGATATGTCCGGCAACATCGAAATCCTCATAATGCTCGAGATCAAAAAGCATCTCCTCCAGATATTCGCGCTGCGCCTGCCGCAGCGTCTTTCCCTCGAAGCTGTCGCCGAAATATGGGTCTTTTTCCTTAATGGTATGCTGGGATGCGATCACAAAATCGAACTCCCTGCTGCCGATATACCCGGCGATCTTTTGGAGGGACCCCGGCATCAGCGATACCTCGACCCCTTTTTTGATCCCGATCCCGGGTACGCGTTCCCGCGCCTTCCTGAGCTCACGGTCGTAGAGCGCGTCGTCAAGCGTCACCATTCCCTCCTCCGGGTACGGATAGTCGATCTCCTGGTGCTCTGTAAAACAGATCTCCGCAAACCCTTTTTCCTTTGCCGCCATAGCCACGCGCACAGGGCTGTCGTACGCATCATGGGATACGTTGGAATGGATGTGGTAATCAAACATGGTGGTTCCCCGCTTTCTTCTCGCAATGCTTCTATCCTCATTATACCGGGCGGCGCGTTGTTGTCAATCGGAGCCCGGGTATGCTATACTGTACTGTAAATTATTTTTGGTTGAGGGATGTAAAGGTATTATGGAAAATCCGTCAAAGACGCGTTTCATTTGTGAAACGGCCGCGATTGCGGCAATCTACGCAGTGCTCACGCTTCTGTTCGCGCCATTTGGATTCCTGCAGTTCCAGGTGCGTATTTCGGAGGCGATGTGTATTTTGCCGTTTTTCACGCCTGCGGCAGTGCCCGGCCTCTTTATCGGCTGCCTGATCGCCAACATTTTCGGCTCGGGGACGCTTGGACTCATGGATATCGTTGTCGGAAGCCTTGCGAGCCTGCTGGCCGCGTTTGTCACATGGAAAATCCGCGGCAAAAGCAAGTGGCTGCTTCCCCTCCCGAGCGTCATCGCCAACGCTTTTTTGGTATCTTGGACGCTTAACGTGATGCTCGGGCTTCCCTATTGGCTCAATGTCGCGACGGTTGGGATCGGCCAGGCAATCGCGTGCTACGGTATCGGGATGCCGCTGTGGTTTCTCTTAAACCGCTATAGGCGAAACGTTTTCCAGAGAATCTAAGATATCTTCTTTCCGGGCCTTTGCCGCACCCGGGAAAGAATTCAGCGGCAGCGGCTTTGCCGGAAAACCAAAGGGTTTTCACGTCTATTTGTTGAAAGGCAGTATTATGAAAAAAATATGTATATTCGGTTCCTCCTCCGCCGCAATCGGCCAAAGCTATTTCGATGCCGCCTACCGGCTCGGACAGCTTCTTGCCGAAAAAGGATGGGCGATGGTGTTCGGCGCGGGAACAATGGGCATGATGGGCGCCGCCGCGCGCGGCGCGCATAGCCGGAACGGCCATGTGATCGGGGTGATCCCGGAATTCATGGACATCCCGGGGATTCCCTACGAAAAATGCAACGACTATATCGTAACGGAAACCATGCGTGAGCGCAAACAGAGGATGGAAGATATATCCGACGCGTTCATCGCAGTGGCGGGCGGTTTCGGCACCTTTGAAGAGCTGTGCGAAGTTATTACGCTCAAGCAGCTGAAACAGCATAAAAAATCCATCGTAATTTTGAATACGAACGGTTTTTTCGACGAACTGCTTGCCATGTTTGAAAAAATGGTAGCGCAGAAATTCGCCAAAGAGGAAGCGTTCAGCGTATTTACGGTTGTGGATACGCCCCGGCAGGCCGTGGAAGCCGTCGAAAAATATCATTATACGGAAACCAGCAGCAAATGGTTTACGCCGGAAGCGCCGTAAGGGAAGGATCGTAAGCCTGTGTGCAAAATGGGGGGTATGCAGGGGGAAGGATATCGGACCGGCAATCAGGAGCCCCGCGCAGTCCCGCAAGGCAAATTCCGCCGCCGGCGGAAGATTGAAGAACATACCGGGCGAAGCGAATGCGGAAGCAGGCCTGTCGGGAAGAGGAGAAGCAAGGCGGACTTTGCTTCGGCGCAGTCCCGGCAAACAGAGGTAATTGTTAATGGAAAAGATCCCCATGAGCTTCAAGACCATGTTCCGGACATCCGGAATCGTTTATAAACGGAATTTCGGCAGGCTATTTTTGCCCTTGCTGCTCTTCCAGCTTGTGCTGCTCGTCCCGCTGATGTTTTTCACTATGCCGGGAACCGTTTCGGTGGCGCGGTCGCTGCTGCTTACGCTTTCGCAGACGGGTGGAAGCAGCCTTTCGAGCGTCGTTACGGTGCTTGCGATCGTTGCCGGAGTCGCTGTTTTTGCGTCGCCGCTGATGGTTTCAAACGTGGTATATGTCATCGACAGCGATTATTCGGGGAAAAACGTGTCCTTCCGGGATGCAAGCGCGCACGCGAAGCGCCGGTACGGCAGTATGCTGCGGTCATACTTTGCCGCCATCGCGCTGCTGATCCTGCCCGTGGCCGGGATCGTCGCGGCCATCGTGGCCATCGCGCTGCCCGGCGGGGTTCCGGCAGCGGTATTGCCCGCATGGCAGATCGCGGTCATCGTGGTCCTTGCGCTCGCGGCCCTGCTGCTCTTTTTTGGGATCGTATTTATCCCGTATACGGTTGCCGTAGAGGGCCAAGGCGGATTCCGGGCGGTCCTCAGTTCCTACCGTTATGCGTTTTTGGGAAATTTTTGGAGCAACTTTACGCGCGTGCTCACCGCCGCGGTGATCGTGGCGCTTGCCGGGGTCGTCATCAACTGGCTGTCCCAGCTGCCGTTTAAGGAGCTTTATGAACTGTACCTTGTGGACCCGATGCTTGCGCTGCAAAATCCATTGATGGTCTTTGTGATTTTGTTCGCCCTGCTTGCAATCGTCGTCGTTACATTCGTATTTCCGTTCTGGTACGCGTTCACTTACCATACCTACCGGAATGCAAAGTATGAATATGAACAAAGGAGCCGCCGCTGACCGCTGCCGGAACAGTTCAATCGTCGTAAATCAGCCGCCCCGGCCGCGTGCCGGACGGCAGGCAGAATATAAGGAGTATATCTATGAGAGCAATCGTAAGCGTACTCGGGCAGGACAAGCCCGGCATCATCGCCCACATTTCGCATGCGCTCTATGAGGCGAACGCGAACATCCTCGACATCACGCAAACCGTCCTGCGGGACGAAGTGTTTGCAATGACCATGCTTGTCGACCTTGCCGCCATGAAGGTATCGTTTGAGCAATTAAAGGAACAGCTCGGCGCGGCGGGAGCGAAGATCGGCATCGAGGTCCGCCTGATGCGCGAAGAGATTTTCAAAAGCATGCACCGGGTATGAAACTGGGAATATAAGGATAAGGAAACAGGTTATGATAGACCAGAAAGATATCTTAAAAACTATCGACATGATTGCGCGGCAGAACCTTGACATCCGTACGATCACAATGGGCATCTCGCTTTTCGACTGTGTTTCGGACGATGCGGACGTATGTGCCGGACGAGTGTATGATAAGATCACGCGTAAAGCAAAAGACCTCGTCAGGACGGGCGAGGCAATTGAAAATGAATTCGGTATCCCAATCGTCAACAAGCGCATTTCCGTAACGCCCGTTTCCCTCATTTCACAGGGCTGCGGGGATTATGTGAAGTTTGCCCGCGCGATGGATAAGGCCGCGCATGAAATGGGGGTGGATTTCATCGGCGGTTATTCCGCGTTCGTGCAGAAAGCCGCAACCGCCGCGGAAGCACAGTTCATCGATTCCATCCCGCAGGCACTCAGCGAAACGGGAATCGTATGCTCTTCCGTCAACGTGGCGACCACGCGCGCGGGAATCAATATGGACGCGGTTAAGCGCATGGGCGAGATCATCAAGGAAAGCGCCGCGCTCACCGCCGCGGAGGGCGGCATGGGCGCCGCAAAACTCGTGGTGTTCGCCAACGCGGTGGAGGATAATCCGTTCATGGCGGGCGCGTTCCACGGTACGGGCGAGGGAGATTGCGTCATCAACGTAGGGGTTTCCGGTCCCGGCGTAGTCAAGGTCGCGCTCGAAAGTAAAAAAGGCCGGCCGTTCGACGAGGTGGCGGAGACCATCAAGACGACGGCATTCCATATCACGCGCATGGGCCAGCTCGTGGCGCGGGAAGCCAGCAGGAAACTTGGCGTGCCCTTTGGCATCGTAGACCTTTCGCTTGCCCCTACCCCGGCCATCGGCGACAGCGTGGCCTATATCCTTGAGGAAATGGGCCTTGAGACATGCGGCGCGCACGGTACGACCGCCGCGCTCGCTCTCCTCAACGACGCGGTAAAAAAAGGCGGCATCATGGCCACCTCGCATGTAGGCGGGCTTTCCGGCGCGTTTATCCCGGTCAGCGAAGACGCGGGTATGATTCACGCGGCGGAAACGGGCGCGCTCACGCTGGAAAAGCTCGAAGCGATGACGTGCGTATGCTCGGTCGGCCTCGACATGATCGCGCTCCCCGGCGATACCCCGGCGGAGGTGCTTTCAGCCATCATGGCGGACGAGGCGGCGATCGGCATGGTTAATACCAAAACGACGGCGGTACGCCTCATTCCCGTGCCCGGCAAGCAGGTGGGCGACTATGTGGATTTCGGCGGGCTTCTAGGGCGCGCGCCCATCATGCCCTACAACCACAATTCCCCAAAAGAATTTATCGCGCGGGGCGGACGTATTCCGGCTCCCTTACACGCGCAGAGGAATTAAACCTAAGACGTCATTAGCACGCGGATGCTGCGCGTACACATAATTATCAGCCTGTCTTTGCTATGTAAATCTAAATGGGGCGAAGATATGCATAGCACATGTATTTTACGCATATAAAAACACCGTTCTGTTTCGAACGGTGTTTTTATTGTTATCCCGGATGAGCTTACAGCATTAAAATTCTCCAATAGATGGACGTCCACAGAAGACAAAGCAAACACGCTGTACTCTGCCTTTCACTGCACTGATTGCCTCTCCGTAATGAAGTTGCGAAACAAAGCGTCTCTTTTTTATGTTATAATTATTTTTATAAACGTTATAATAGGATCAGAGGTTTTTTATCCGCCTGCCTGGCAGGCAAAAGGAGCGAATCAATATGGAAGAAAAAACAAGAGAGCAAATCGGCCGCAAATATAAATGGACCTTGGAGGATATCTATGCCACGGACGAGGCGTGGGAACAGGACTACGAGAAGCTTGAAAAGCTGATGGAAGACATCCCCCGCATCCAGAAAACGCTGACAAGGGACGAAAAGAGCCTTGCCGGGGCGCTCCATGCCATGGAGCAAATGGAGCATATCGCAGGCAACCTTTTTGTGTACGCGCGTATGCGCCGTGATGAAGACAATTCAAACACCACGTACCAGGCACGGACCGCGCGCGCGATGGATATAAACGTGCGCCTCGGCAGCGCGCTTTCCTTCGTAAGCCCCGCTCTCCTCGCTTTAAAGCCGGGCGTGCTGGAGGGCTATATCGAGGCGGCGGCCCCTCACTGCAAAAAAGGCCGCGACCCCAAAACCTGCAAGAAGGGCGGCCGCTGCTCGAAATGCAGCAACCATACGCATGGAAACAAACTGCTTGCACCGTATGATTTCATGCTCAAAGAGCTCGTGCGCAGCAAAAAGCATGTGCTCTCTAAAAAGGAAGAGCGGCTTCTTTCCATGACTGCGGACATCGCGGGCGCGCCCAAAGATATTTTCACCATGATCGACAATGCGGATATGAAATTCGGTACGGTGAAGGATGCGGACGGTACGCGCGTCCAGCTCTCCCACGGCAAATATATCGTGATGATGCAAAGCCCTGACCGCAGGGTGCGCAGGAAAACCTACGAGACCTATTACAGGTCTTATAAAGACATGATTAACACGATCAGCGCTGCCTATTCGGCAAGCGTCAAAAAAGATGTATTTTATGCGCGCGCCAAAAAGTTCGGCAGCGCGCTTGAAAAATCGCTTTTTTCAGACAATGTGCCCGTCGCGCTGTACGACAACCTGATCGAAACAATTCACAAAAATCTGCCCACCATGTACCATTATGTGGACGTACGCAAAAAGGCGCTCGGGCTTACGGACCTTGCCATGTACGACATCTATGCCCCCCTTGCCAAAGAGACGCACGGGGAATATTCTTACGAGCAGTCTATGGAGCTTGTGAAAAAGGGTCTTTCCGTTCTGGGTGAAGAATACGGCAATCTCCTGCAGGAAGCGCAGGATACCGGCTGGATCGACGTATACGAAACGCCGGGTAAAACGAGCGGCGCATATTCGTGGGGCGTCTTCGGCGTGCATCCGTACGTGCTTTTAAACCACCGCGGCGACCTCGACAGCGTGTTCACCATCGCGCACGAGCTTGGTCACGCGATGCACACCTACCATTCCAACAAAAACCAGCCTGAGGCAAAGGCGGGTTACGAAATTTTCGTGGCGGAAGTCGCAAGCACGGTGAATGAGGTCCTGCTCACGCATTACCTGCTTAAGACAGAGCAGGACGCGGATGCGCGCAGGTATATCCTCAACCATTACCTCGACCAGTTCCGCACAACTGTGGTGCGGCAGACTATGTTTGCCGAGTTTGAAAAGATGACGCACGCGGCTGTGGAGGCGGGCGAAGCGCTGACCCATGAAAGCCTGTGCCGGATGTATGGCGACCTCAACGCGCTGTATTATGGGCCGCAGATCGCGCGGGACGATACGATTTCCTTTGAATGGTCGCGCATCCCGCACTTCTACAATGCCTTCTATGTATATAAATATGCAACGGGCTTCTCGTGTGCGGTAAAAATCGCGGCGGATATCCTCAGCGGCAGGAAAAACGCGGTCAGAGATTACATCCGCTTCCTGTCCTCGGGCGGCAGCGACTATCCGCTCGAGCTTTTAAAGCTCGCACATGTGGATCTTGCGGGCGGCGAACCCGTAAATGTCTGCATGCAGGAGTTCGCAAGGGCTTTGGATGAATTTGAACAAATGTTGTGACGGGTCTGTGATAAGAAGAAAGCTTTATCGGGGCTTCGTCTGAAAAATCTATCCGGTCATTGCCCGGGTCCTTCTTCCGGGAAAGCAGGCGCGGGGCATGGATTTCCGGAAGAGGCACAGCGCCGGTCACGCGGGAACAGGAGGCCCGCGGGAAATTCATACGAATTTCCGCTTATTATCATGGAACCCATCAATTATAGAAACGTTACGGAACAGGATTACCCGCAGGTCAGCGAGATGCTCTGCGGAATTTGGCAATTTGATAAATACTTAAAGGATGCGGAGATCGTCCGCCGGGCGGGTCTGGCGTTCTGGTATGCCTACCTTGCGCGCCAGAATTATGCCGAGGTTGCGGAACGGGGCGGCAGGATCCTCGGCGTGTTGCTCGGGCATTGCGTTTCCCTTCCCTTTCCCGCGGAACACAAGGGCTTTGAAAAGGAAGCGCGGCGGTTCCTGCGGGAGTTTTCACGCTCCGGGGAAGGCCGGAAGTTTTACAGGGCGCAGATGCGCACCGCAAAATATGAGCGTCAGCTCCTCGCGCCCTATGAAGACCGCTTCGACGCGGAGCTCGTTCTTTTTGCCACTGCGCCGGAGGCGCGCGGCCTCGGGATCGGAAAGGGTCTTCTTTCCCGCTTCAATACTTTCCTGAAAGAACGGGAAGCGCGGCACGCATTCCTTCTTACGGACAGTTTTTGCAACTTTGGTTTTTACGACCATCTCGGATACGAGCGTCTCGCGGAGGTAGAAGGACTCCTCGGCGTCGAGCAGGATGGAAAACCGCTGCATTTTTATCTCTACGGATACGAAGTGTAAATTGCAAACAAATATTGGTTATGTTAAAATAGCAATATCAACAAGCGGAGGTTTTTGTTATGAAACTTTGTTTTTCCACATTGGGTTGCCCCGAATGGAGTTTTTCAGATATTATTTCGACAGCATGCGACATGGGTTACGACGGAATTGAAATCCGCGGCGTGGGAAATGTGATCGACGGAACGCGTATTCCGCAGTTCTCGCCCGAAAACGCGCCGAAGACTATGGCGCTCCTCGCGGACAAAGGGCTTACTATAGCATGCCTGACCTCCGCATGCTACATGAACGACTCGAACCACCTCGACGACGTGCTCTATCTCGCCAAGGCATATGCGGATACCGCGCATGATATGGGTATTAAAAACATCCGCGTTCTCGGCGATTTCGGTCCCGAGCAAAGCGGAGAGCTCAACATCGCGGAGATCGCCGCCCGCGTAAAAGAGGTTGCGCAGTATGCAAAGCCCCTCGGTGTGAACGTACTTGTGGAAACGAACGGATTCTTTGCCGATTCCCGTAATATGGTAAAGCTGGTGAACTGCGCCGATGAAGAAAATATCGGCGTGCTGTGGGATATCCACCACCCCTACCGTTATTTTGACGAGACCCCGGAATATACGGTCGACACGATCGGCGACCTGATCCGCCATGTGCATATCAAAGATTCGGTATATGACAATAATAAACTTAAATATACAATGGTCGGTTATGGGGATCTGCCGGTACGCGAATGTATAGAGCGTCTGAATGCAATCGGCTACGACGGCTTCTATTCCCTCGAATGGCTCAAGCGGTGGGACCTTTCCCTTGAAGAGCCGGGGATCGCCTTTGCGGGATATGCGGGCTACATGAAATCGCTGGTGAAATAAACCAAGGGCGCGGACTCTTCCCCCGCTTCCGCAGAGGAAGAATATTACCGCGTAACGGGCGTTATTATAGTCCTGGTACAATCGCGCAGGCGCTGCGGGCATGGTCTGCGGGATGGCCGCCATTGTCCTCGCGGCCATCGCCCTTACTGCCTCAATGTCGTATTACCTTTACTGGTCCGGCTGCCTTCCGCGGGCCGGGCAGAGGCGTGCCCGGGCGTAAATTCAGAAAAAACAGAAGCGTGGAGTCCCACGCTTCTGTTTTTTGGTTCAGCAGTCGATGCCCGCCTTTCGCGCCTGTCTGCACAGGTCGCGGACAGCAAGGGTATATTTTTTTCCATCCTTCACAAAATGAGTTCCGCACTGCCGGAATTCAAAGCGCACGTCCTGCCGGATACATTGTCCGCGCAGGTCCAGCACCCAGTCATAATCAAGCGCCCGCGCCTGCCTGTCGGATTCGCCTCCCACGACCACAAGCTCCACTCCGGACAAATAGGGTTCAATGCGGACCCTCTCGATCAGGGGCTGGCAAATGATGTTTTTATGCCGGATCGGCAGCTCCGAAAACAGGGAGAGGCGCTCGTCCGCCCTCTTTTGGTTTTCCACCGTACAGCCGACCGTAACGTTGCCGTATCCCTCTCCCCAGTCGTCAGGAACACATTGCGCGAACCTCTCGATCCGCTTGGTCAGGAAAAGGAAGTTCAGGTCCGGACGGCTGCGCATCATAGCCCAGCATTCCCCGCGCCACGGATCCGCCTCCTCGATCAGAAAATCCGTAGAAAAACAAAGATATACCGTTTGTCCCGGCTTCATTTTATAATTCCCGTCTTTATCCCGTTCGGAGGGCGCCCCAAACTGTTTCGTGCGCACGATGCGCTCCGTGTCTACGCCGCGTTTTCCATCGCCCTTATGGATATAGCAAAACCGGCAGCCCTCGCTGTACCTATGGCAGCCGCGCCACGGGTTCCACATTGCCATCGCTTATTCTCCCTCCGTCCGAAAGCCCGCCGTATCCTGCGGCTTTGTGCCGCTTCCCGCATGCTTGCAGCAAGACCGGCGTCCCCCTTGAAAGTGGTTTTATTATATCATAAAAAAGAACTTACCGCGCCTTTTTCCCCGGCGTGCCACAGGAAACGTCTTCGCCGAAGAGCGTGCGCTCGATCCGCTTGTCAGGCATAAACCACAGCACGAGGGAAAGCGCGATGGAAACGACCACAGCAACCGGGAAAAATATCCCGGCGGCAAGCCCCGCGCCCACGATCAGGAAGGTAATCTTGGATTTGCGGAAGCCGCACAAGGCCCGCGCAACCCCGGAATCCTCCCCATTTACCTTTACGAGCGCGCGGGCGAGCGCCGCATAGCTGATATCCGCGAGCAGAATAACGACGCCATATGTGATTTCAGGCGCCATATCGAACAGGTGCTCGTCCACCCACGCCGTGGTGAACGGAAAAAAGGACAGGCAAAGGATGAACGCCATATTATGCCAGAGCACGCGGCCGTTTATCTTTTTTGAAATTTGCAGGAGATGATGATGGTTGTTCCAATAGATGGCAAGGGATATAAAACTCAGGATATAGATCAGGAATTTGAACCGCATTTTCCACAGGGCCGCGAACGTCGGCTCGGCGGGCACCACAAAATCAAGTACCAATATAGTCATTATAATGGCGATCACCGCGTCAGTGAACGCTTCGAGCCTTGTTTTTGACACCGGTCTTCCTCCTTTTCCCCCGCCTTTAAAATTTACACCAATCCATGCGCAGGCAAACAAAAATCCCGGGGCAGCGCCCCGGGACCGGTTCCGGTAATGACTGCGCGGTTATTTTCCGCACAGCTCCGCGGCTTCTTCGATCAGCCCTTCCATCTCGATACAATTTTCTTTTGCAGACCCGGAAGGCAGGGAAAAGATACTGTTGATCCTCTTTTCATACCGTTCCGGACTGACCGGAAGCGCCCCTGCCCGCATAACGGCTTTTTTCTCGTTCAGGCAATATTCCCGGTTATATGCAAAAAGCACCTGGTTGAGCGCCGAAACCGCCCGGAAGAGATGCCCCGCCACATAATACAGGTCTCCTCCTCCCTGCGCCTGCTCCTTCGCCAGCGCGCACGAAAACCGGGCCTCGAATAAGAAGGAATCCATCAGGGCGGCCCGAAGCCTGTCCGGGTAGGTCCCCGCCCATTTTTTCAGTTCCATAAAATCGTTGTCACGGCTGTACAGGACCTTGCAGGCGGCCAGTTCTCCCCGGTACATCACATTCAGGTAGGCATGCGGATGTCCCGCCTGGTAATGCGGCGATATCTTTCCCTGCTCACATTCCCCGATACATTTCCGTACCCGTTTTACGTCCCGCAGAATAAGGTCTGTAGGGGTTCCCCCGACCACAAGCCATCCCCCGCAGTTCACCCAGCTCCCCCACGCTCCTTCCGGGTAAATGAGGCCCGCCCGGTGCTTGTCGTCCAGCTTTTGGGCGATCCGGTTGAGCGCCTGCAGGTCGGGGCCGCTTTCATCGTAATAGACGCCGATGTCGATATCCGAATCGGGGCCGGACACTCCTGTCGCGCGCGAACCGCCGAGCACGACTCCCTGAATAAACGGTAAAACGGCCAGTTCTTCCGCAATCGATTCGATCAGGTCTTTCGTCATCTGATGTTCCTCCTTCTTCCCGCCCGCTACTTCTGAAAAAAGCGCGCGAATATTTCATCCTGTTCAGGCAAATGTACTACAAAACCAACGGCAATCTTCCCCTCCGTCATATCAATGATCCTCCGGGCCATTCCTTCGCCAAACGCGCCGCACAACTCGATCGCGCCCACGCCCGCTTCCTTTAGCTCCGCCACCTTTGCATAGGCTTCCTGCGGGTCTTTTACAGTATAAATATATGTGACCTGCTTTTCCGTTTCAAACCGCGCACTGTGCTGCTGCGGGTCATAATGCGCCCCCATCAGTAAAAACGCAAATTTCTTTTTCATGCTTCCTTCCTTTCCACGGGCAGGCGCAGCACTGTCTTAAGGCGTTCCGGCGCTGTACGCCGCGGGTCTCCAAGATAGATTTCATGATGCTTGCGCTCCATACCCGTCATGTCCTTCAGTCCATTTTCCTCAATATACCGGTGCAGGGTTCCGATCGTTTCCGCTTCCTTTGCATAAGGACCGATGTGCATCATCTGCACACACAGCCCTTCCCGGAAGGTTTCAAGGCGTGCCCGGGAAACATCCACATCCGGCTTTTTCCTGCGGCACTCCCCGGCCGCCCAGGCGAATACGTCCGGCGTTACAAATTCAGGCTGGCGGATCATGGAGGTCCACAGCCATTCCTCACGCCGGTTCGTTTCAAACCGCTCCTTGTCTCCGTACCAAAGTCCCTCCAGCGGCGGAACCACATATTCAAAATATCCTTCCGGCTGCATACCGCCCATCTTGCTCATCTTGATCGTAAAGGTAAGCGCATACAGCGCCTCCACCGCGTTCTGGTATTCTTCGCCTTCGGGCGCGCCCTTCCCATCGACCATAATGAAACTGATGGACGGCACCTCAACCAGCATTGGTTTTGCCTTCGGCAGGTACAGGTCCTTATATTCTTTTTTGTAATCCAGCTTATCCGGCATGGCACATCCTCGCTTTCTATATATAATATAATTGTAGCTGAAAACGCGCCAAAAGCAATAGCATTTCCCGATTAAGAAACGCGGTCCCTCCCCCGGTCTCAAAAAAAGGAAAATAAGAGATTTTTCATTCATTTATTGCACCAAAGCCGCGTTTGCTGTAAGATAAAGATGCGCCTGTGATAAAACAGACAAGCGGCGGCAAACGCCCGGCGCAGTCCCAGCTTTCAGGTTGCGGAGCGAAAAAGGACAGGGTCCATAAGGCGGTGTGAATTGCAGACAGTATGCAGAGCGGAACGCGCTTTATGCCCTCTTCATAGATTAAAAAACTTGAATGAACGGAGGATCGATATGTATTGCACAAGAAAAGTAACGGATGATTTGACATGGGTCGGCGCGGATGACCGCAGGCTGGCGATGTTCGAGGGCGTCTATTCCGTACCGGACGGCGTATCCTATAACTCCTACCTGCTGGCGGACGAAAAGACGGTTCTTTTCGACACGGTAGACAAGGCTGTCGCAAAGACGTTTTTTGAAAATTTGGAGCATGCCCTGGGCGGCCGGAAGCTCGATTACCTGGTGGTCCAGCATATGGAGCCAGACCACTCGGCAACGATCGACGAGCTGCTGCTGCGCCACCCGGAGGCGACGATCATTTGCAACGACAAAATTAAAAAAATGATCGGCCAGTTCTTCAGCGCGGACCTTGAGAGCAAGGTCCGTACCATTAAGGAAGGCGATACGCTTGAAACGGGCCGCCACACCCTGACGTTCGTCATGGCGCCGATGGTCCACTGGCCGGAGGTCATGGTCACCTACGACTCCACAGACAAAATCCTTTTCTCGGCCGATGCATTCGGCACGTTCGGTGCGCTAAACGGTGCGCTTTTCGCAGACGAGGTGGATTTTGCCCGTGATTTCATGGACGAAGCGCGCCGTTATTACACGAACATCGTTGGTAAATACGGTGTACAGGTGCAGGCGCTCCTGAAAAAGGCGGCTGCGCTCGATATCGAAATGATCTGCCCACTCCACGGCTTCGTATGGCGGAGCAACCTCGGGGACTATATTGATAAATATGCAAAGTGGAGCGCTTACGAGCCGGAGGATACCGGTGTGATGATCGCCTATGCGTCCGTTTACGGCAATACGGAAAACGCGGCGAACATCCTTGCGTGCCTCCTGCGCGACCGCGGGATCAAAACGGTGATGTTCGATGTTTCCGTCGTTCCCGCCTCAGAGATCGTCGCTGCTTCCTTCCGATGGAGCCACCTCGTATTTGCTTCCACCACCTATAATGCGGGCATCTTCGTCACTATGGACGAGCTGCTGCGCGATCTTGCTTCGCACAACCTGCAAAACAGGACTGTCGCCTTTATCCAGAATGGATCGTGGGCGCCCACCAGCGGCAAGCTGATGCGTGAAATCATCGCGCCGCTCAAGAACATGACAGTTTTAGATGAAACCGTCAATATTTCTTCGTCGCTCAAGCCCGGACAGGGCGCCGACATGGAAAAGCTCGCGGATGCGGTCGCCGCTTCCATACCGCGCTTCGGGGCGGCCGAGAACCCGAAGGATGCTGCCGTCGATATCAACGCGCTGTTCAAGCTGAGCTACGGACTGTTTGTAGTGAGTGCACAGGACGAAAACGGACGTGACAACGGCTGCATCACAAATACGGTCATGCAGATCACCGACGCGCCAAACCGCATTGCGATCGGCGTAAATAAGGCCAACTGCACGCACGACATGATCCTCAAGACCGGGAAATTCACCGTGTCCGTGCTGACGGAGGACGCGCCGTTCAAGCTGTTCCAGCATTTTGGTTTCAAGAGCGGTAAGGATGTGGATAAATTCCAGGAGTTCAAGCATATGGACCGCTGCGCGAACGGGCTTTACTACCTTTCCAAATACTCAAACGCGCTGATTTCCGGCAAGGTGACCGCCGCGCAGGACTGCGGCACGCACACGCTGTTCGTGGCCGACGTAACGGAAGCGTGCGTCCTTTCCGACGCCCCGTCGGTAACGTACGAATATTATTTTGAGCACATCAAGCCCAAGCCGCCGGTGGGCGGCGGCATCAAAACCGGCTTCGTATGCAAAATGTGCGGCTATGTTTACGAAGGCGATACGCTTCCGGCAGACTTTATCTGCCCGCTGTGCAAACACGGCGCGGACGCGTTCGAGCCGCTGAGCTAGAACAACTTCCGGGCAAGGAAAAGGCAGGCTCTGAACGCCTGCCTTTTGTAGGAATACAGTAAAGGCCGGAGCCTTTTGGCTCCGGCCTTTACTGTATTCTTTCCGCTTGCCATCCCGGATACTTTTCCTATTTCCGCCCTGTGGAGCCAAAGCCCCCGCCGCCGCGTTTTGTTTCTTCCAGCTCCTCCACCTCATGAAAAGATACCGCAAGAACGGGCGTCACCACCATCTGGGCGATCCGCTCGCCCGGTGCCACCGCCTGCGGCTCATCCGAATGGTTGTGCAGCGCCACCATGAATTCCCCCCGGTAGTCGCTGTCCACCACGCCTACCTTGTTGGCGGGCGCAAGCCCGCGCTTTGCGGCAAGGCCGCTGCGTGCGTAAATAAGCCCCGCATAGCCCACCGGAATTTCCATCGCGATCCCCGTATGGATCATCTTCGTCTCGCCCGGCGCGATCACGGTCTCTTCCTCAAGGCATGCATAAAGGTCCGCACCCGCGGAGTATTCCGAGCCATACGTTGGGATAACCGCTTTTTCATCCAGCTTCTTGATATTAATTTTCTGCTTTGGCATTTGTATTTTTTCTCCTTATTCCTGATTCTCGTCCCACAATACTGTCTTTCCCGCTTTGAGGGATTTTGATACTAGAATGGTACGCTGGTTTTCCGATCCTTTGAACCGGAGATTTGCGTTTTTCAGCGCCGCCACGAACTCCCCGTCTACAAGCACATCAAGGTAGGAAAGAAATTCTTTCATGTCCGGATCGTCCGCCCACACACCCAGCACGTCCCGCTCAAAGCCGTATCCAGTGAAACACCATACGTCCTTTTCAGGATATTCCGTCTGCATCCGCCGCATCAGCGGCAGCAGCGCTTTCCTGTTCTCCGGCTCCAGCGGATCGCCGCCAAGCAGCGTCAGCCCTTTCACGTAGGACGGCGCAAGATAGGAAAGGACGGCTTCCTCCGTTTTCTCGGTAAATTCCGTTCCGTAGTGAAAATCCCATGTTTCCGGATTAAAGCAATCCTTACAGCGGTGCTGGCATCCGCTCACAAAGAGGGACACCCGTATCCCGGGGCCGTTTGCCACGTCATATTGTTTGATGTCCGCGTAATACATGGCTTACAGGTGCAGCACGCGGGCTTTGATCTCTTTTGTCTTGCCCACATTCCAGAAATTCTCGCCAAGATAGCCGC
This sequence comes from Christensenella minuta, assembly GCF_003628755.1. Lineage (NCBI taxonomy): Bacteria > Bacillati > Bacillota > Clostridia > Christensenellales > Christensenellaceae > Christensenella > Christensenella minuta. The sequence continues at coordinate 2,214,597 of NZ_CP029256.1, forward strand.
AGGTGCGCCGCGTAACGTTCATCTTGGCGTGATCCTTATTCCCGCAGTTCGGGCATTCCCATTCATTGTCGTCGTTGATAACGATCTCCCCGTCGAACCCGCAGACGTGGCAGTAATCGGATTTCGTATTGAACTCCGCATACTGGATATTGTCGTAAATATATTTGACGACCTCCTCGAGCGCTTCCAGGTTGTGGCGCATATTGGGAATCTCCACATAGGAGATCGCGCCGCCGGAAGAGATTGTCTGGAACCTGCTCTCGAAATCAAATTTGCTGAACGCGTCGATCCGCTCGCGCACGTCCACATGATAGGAATTGGTATAATAGCCCTTGTCCGTCACGTCCTCGATGGTGCCGAAGCGCTCCTTGTCGATACGCGCGAAACGGTAGCAAAGGGATTCCGCCGGACTTCCATACAGCCCGAAGCCGATCCCCGTTTCCGCCTTCCAGCGGTCGCAGGCCGTGCGCATGCGGTTCATCACCTGCATGGCGAATTCCTGTCCGCGCGGGGTGGTGTGGCTTTCGCCCTTCATCAGCTTAGTGACCTCATAAAGCCCGATATAGCCGAGGGAAATCGTGGAATAGCCGTCCTTCAGGAACGGGTCTATTTTTTCGCCCGGGGCAAGCCGCGCGATCGCGCCGTATTGCCAGTGCACGGGGCTCACGTCCGAGGTAGTCCCAAGCAGTGCGCGGTGGCGGCACATCAACGCTTCGCGGCACAGGTCCAAACGTTCGTCCATCAGCTTCCAGAATTTTTTCTCGTCGCCCTTGGCAAGAATGCCGATCTGCGGCAGGTTGAGGCTCACTACGCCCTGGTTGAAGCGCCCCTCGAATTTATACCTTCCGTCCGCATCCTTCCACGGCGTAAGGAAACTGCGGCAGCCCATCGGGCTGAATACGTTGCCTTCATAGTGCTCGCGCATCTTCTTCGCGGAAATATAGTCCGGATAGAGGCGCTTTGCGGAGCACTTCACCGCCAGCTCCGTGATATAGTCGTACTTCCCGCCCTTGAGGCAGTTGTGTTCGTCCAAAACATAAACGAGTTTGGGGAATGCGGGGGTCACGTAAACGCCCTTCACATTTTTGATTCCCTCGAGGCGCTGGCGCAGGATTTCCGCAACGATCATCGCGTTTTCTTCGAGATATTCGTCGTCTTTATCAAGGTTCAAAAACAGCGTGACAAACGGCGACTGCCCGTTGGTGGTCATCAGGGTGTTGATCTGGTACTGGATGGTCTGTACCCCGCCCCTCAGCTCCGAACGCAGGCGCTCGTCCGTCAGTTTCGCGATCATTTCTTCCGGTGCGTCCGGCCCCATGATCTCGCGGAAGCGTGCTTCAAACTTTTTTTTGCTGCGGCGCAAATATTTTCCAAGGTGCCGTACGTCCACAGACTGTCCGCCATACTGGCTGCTGGCTACGGAAGCGATAATCTGCGTCATCACCGTGCACGCCACCTGAAAGCTCTTGGGGCTTTCGATCAATTTGCCGTTCATCACCGTACCGTTATCCAGCATGTCCCCAATATTGATTAGGCAGCAGTTAAAAATAGGCTGCAGGAAATAATCCGCATCATGGAAGTGCAATACGCCCTCGTCGTGCGCCTTGGAGATTTTTTCGGGCAGCAGCACCCTGCGGGTCAGGTCCTTTGACACCTCTCCGGCGATCAGGTCGCGCTGCGTCGCCGCGACAACCGCGTTTTTGTTGGAATTTTCTTCCATCACGTCCTTATTGCTGTTTTTAATCAGGCTGAGGATGGAATCGTCCGTCGTGTTGGCCTTGCGCACCAGCGCGCGCGAATACCGGTAAATAATATAGGTTTTGGCAAGGACGAACTTCTTCTCGTCCATCAGCTTTTGTTCGATGATGTCCTGGATATCCTCCACCAGCATCCGCTTACGGTTCTTCTTTTCGATGCAATCAATGATTGTGCCGATCTTTTCTTCCGATATTTTTTCGCTGTCTTCCACTTCGGCATTTGCCTTGCGGATCGCGGTCGCAATCTTGCTCCTGTCGTAATCCACGCAGCTGCCGTCTCTTTTGATTACCTGCATACCGATTTTCTCCTTCGTTTTGTTCATGCCAGAAAATATAATATCATAGATAAACCAATATGTCTACCATATATCGTGTTTATCCAGACAATCATACACTATATTTAGTCGAATCCAAAAAAACGGAGAAAACGGCTTTCCCGTCGGATTTTGCGCGCTTTTCCCCCTGTTTTCCCTATCCGTCGGCCGTCGTCCCAGACAGTCCCCGGCTCTTTTGCGTTCCGCATGCAGCTCTTCCCCCCCGGTAAAAGGGCGGCGGAAAACAGCGTTTTTTTAAATTTGTCCCGTATTTTTCTATACACGCGTCCGCAGGCGGTGCTATACTATGGATAAAGCAAATTACTGTTTCCATTCACCAATCGGTTCTCATCGTAACGGCAGCTGTTAAAGCCTCAGGGCTTTTAAGGACAGGGGGTGTTGCAATGAACCCATTTCAAAGGGCCGTAAAATATATCGGCAGAAAAAAGGTGCGGACGATTATTTTGTTCTGCATCTTGTTTGCTATGGCGTTATCCATGCTTATCTGCAGTTCCATCCGCGGCAGCGCCGTTTTTGCGGCGGAGGAGGTACGGAAAACATACGGCTCCGGCTTTCGCCTGTATATTGATTTCGATCTTCCCGAGGAGATGCTGTGGGAGGATGCTGTGCACGAAGACGGCATGCCCTACAAAAAATTCATCGGCCCGAACATAACGCCCGAAGCGCTTGACGAGCTTCTGGCCGTAACCGGAATCGAGGAATATTGCTCCGGCGAGGGTGCGCTCGCGCTCTATACCAGCCTTGAACTTGTCCCGGGATTGTGCGCCTTTTGGTACGACGAAATACTCGGCGAGGGCAACCACTACCCGGAATATATCTCAGAAGAAAGCTACTGGAAGCAGGCGCAGCTTTACCGTGAAACTCCTTATCCGGAGGAAGAGATCCCCGGGATCTACACATGGCGCAATTATACGAATATTTATTTCTGCGAAAACAGCGGCCTGCATCCTTTCTTCCGCAACGGCTCCCTTACGCTCGCGGAGGGGCGGCACATCGGGCGGAACGACGCCTTTTGCGCCCTCGTTTCCGAGACGCTCGCCGGGCGGAACGGCCTTTCCCTTGGGGACTCCTTTACCGTCGAGCAGCGGCAAGATACCGTTATTCTAAGCGGCGACCCGGAAACTTGCGTGGGCAGGCCCATCCCGCTCACGGTGGTGGGGATCTTCCGTGTGAATTTTGCGGATGAGCCTTCCCGATTTACAATGGAAAACGAGCTCACGGACAACTTCATTTTCACCGATATGCAGACGGATGAAAAATGGCGGGAATACTACAGCGCGGCGGTCGGAAAGACCTATACTCCCGGACAGAGGAAATATAACGACCTGACGCTTTTTGTCGAGGACCCCGCCCTGCTGGACGACGCCATCCAAAAGGTACGCTCCCTCGACCTGATCGACTGGAATTACTATACCATCGAAAAGGATGACTCCGCCTACCGCGCGCTGGCAAAGCCGCTCGATATGATGACCGGTATTACGACCTTTCTCACCGTGCTGCTGGCGGCAGGCTGCCTTATTGTGCTCATGCTGCTGTTCTTCATGTGGATACGGGGCAGGCGGCGGGAAATCGGCATTCTGCGCGCGCAGGGCGTACGAAAGGGAAACATCCTCTGCCAGCTGCTCCTGGAATGCCTGCTCGTTGTCGCAGCCGCTTTTTGTTCCGCCGCCCTTGTGGCCGCGCCGCTTTCTCAGCCGCTTGGCGACCTGCTGGCCGGTTCCGTGGTGGATGAAGCTGCCGGGCCTTTTGAAAAAACGTTCGACCGGTTTCAAAATGTCGTGCTGGAACGGGTCTCGAGCGAACCCGTCACGCTTCTATATCCTGTGGAAGGCGGGGGACTCGCGGCGGTCGGTATCCTGTTGCTTTCGGTTTCGTCGGGAACCGTCTGTATTGCCGCCGCGCCTATCCTTCGCCAAAAACCCCGGGACATTCTTTCCGGCAAATAAAAAAGCCCTGCCGCAGGCAGGGCTTCTTCTTTGCTTTTATTCGGCAAACGGATTTTCCGTCGGATACAGCATCCCTTTCGGCTGGTTGAACGCAATGTCGTCCACGCCAAGGTAATTGAAAATACTGAAAAGCGCTTTGCCGACATGGCCGAACGCGACCGCGCCGTGGTGCGGATAGTTCTTTTCGATCAGCACATGGCGGTAGAAGCGGCCCATTTCCGGAATGGCGAAGATACCGATGCCGCCGAACGAACGCGTCGCAACCGGAAGGACCTCGCCCTGCGCGATATAGCTGTGGAGCGTACCGTCTGCCGCACCGTGCAGGCGGAAGAAGGTAATCTGTCCCGCCGCGATATCGCCCTCGAGCGTGCCGCGCGTGAAATCCGGCTCGCCGCCGTTTTCAAGCAGGCGGTTCTGGATCAGCTGGTATTTCACCGCCGCGCCCTTTGCGAGCTTGCAGAACGGCGTATTCCCGCAATGGAAGCCCATGAACGTATCTTTCAGCGTATAATCGTATTTGCCCTTAATATCCTCTTCATAGATATCGCGCGGAACAGAGTTGTTGATGTCGAGCAGCGTAACCGCGTCGCCCGTGATACACGCGCCGATGTATTCCGAAAGCGCGCCGTAGATATCCACTTCGCACGCCACCGGGATTCCCCTTGAAGCAAGGCGGCTGTTCACATAGCAGGGTTCAAAGCCGAATTCCGACGGGAATGCCGGCCAGCATTTGTCCGCAAACGCGACATATTTGCGCGCGCCCCTGTTCTGCTCCGCCCAGTCGAGCAGCGTAAGCTCAAACTGCGCCATACGGGGCAGCAGGTCGGGATATTGGTTTCCTTCCATGCCAAGCTCGTTTGCCATATCCGCTACGACATCCGCGATGCGCGGATCGTCCTTGTGCGCGCGGTATGCCACCAGCAGGTCCAGCTCGGAATTTTCCTGTATCTCCACGCCAAGGTCATACAGCGGTTTGATCGGCGCGTTGCAGGCAAAGAAATCCTGCGGGCGCGGACCGAAGGTGATGATTTTGAGGTTCGCAAGACCGATCAGCACGCGCGCTACGGGAACGAAGTCCGCGATCATGTCCGCGATCTCCTCCGCGGTACCCACCGGATATTCCGGGATATACGCCTTGAGGTTCCGCAGGCCGAGGTTATATGAGCAGTTGAGCATGCCGCAGTATGCGTCGCCGCGTCCATTAATCAGGTCTTTGCCTGTCTCTTCGGCTGCCGCGGCATACATCACCGGGCCGTCGAAATATTTCGCGATCAGCGTCTCCGGCGTTTCCGGGCCGAAGTTGCCGAGGAATACGAGGAGCGCGTTGCAGCCGGCCGCCGTTACTTCTTCGACCGCCTTTTGCATATCGGTCTCGTTTTCCACCGTGGTTTTCGCTTCAAAAAGATCGATTCCCTTCTTTCCGCAAGCGTCCTTTACTGCCGCGCGGCGGCGTTCGGACAGCGAGATGACAAAGCAATCGCGGCTTACCGCGATCACGCCAAGCTTTACTTCAGGAATATTGTTACCCATTACTTTGACCTCCAAATAGTTTTTTGCTCGCATAATTTATAATGTAATATTTTCACCCGTAAGACCGATGAATGCACCGTCCTTTTCAAGACCGCTTTCCGGATGGGCAATTAGCCATTTATTCCGTGCGAAGAGCAGCGCCTCCTCACCTTCCCTGCCGGGTGTGAACGGCAGCGGTTCGTTTGTTTCCTTCGGCAGCACAATCGCTACGCGGAATTTTCCGCCGGAGCTGATCGGCGCATAATGCAGCGTGGTCGCGTATATTTCCACCGCCGTCCCCGCAGGCACAAGGAACGCTTCCATCTTAGACGTATCATACTCATAGGTGTCCGGGTCGATATCCTGCTGCATACCGATCAACAGGACCATATCCGTGCATGCGATGTTGATCTCGCTTGAACGGTGGTATTCCAGCGCGTTCAACGTATGGTTGTCCCCGTTGCAATAGCCGACCTGGACCGGCAGTCCGCCGTATACCGAATCGCGCAGCCTGCTGAATACACGGGTCGCCTCGAGCTGCGGAATGCTTGGCTCGTAAACCACCCCGTCCGGCGTCGGCGTGCTTTCCATCGCCTTCAAAAGTTCATCGAAATCAATCCCCTTGACGATCCTTCCGTATTTACGGAAAGCCGGCGAGGTGACCGCTTGAATTTCCATCGTGATTCCCCCCTTGAAATTCATTTTTGAGTTGCGTAGCTGTTTTGCTTGTGCACGAGCACACGTTTATTACTTTTAGAATACCATTGCATTTTGCTCCCGTCAATGCTTTTTTCTTTATTTTCAAAGGCTGTTGACAGGAAACGCGCAAAGCATTATCATAAAATCATATATTATGTGCTCGTGCACATAAAAATAGTATCTGGATTCGGAGCAATCATGGCTACAATTAAGCAAATTTCCGAACTGAGCGGCGTTTCCCGCGGCACGGTGGACCGCGTTCTCAACGGCCGCGGGCACGTTTCCCCGGAAAAAGAACGGCTGGTGCGCAGTATTGCCGAGCAGGTTGGCTATACGCCCAACCGCGCGGGCAAGGCGCTTGCCGCCCGTAAAAAATCATATATCATCGGCGTTCTTTTGGCGAGCGAGGGCAATCCTTTTTTCGGCGAGGTCATCCGCGGCGTACACGAAGCGGAACGCGAGCTTCACGACTATGGCGTTAAGGTGGTCCTGCGCACCCAGAAGGGTTATGACGTAGCAGCCCAGCTTGCGGCCATGGATGAAATGGGCGAGGACACGAACGCCCTGATTTTGAATCCTATCAACGACCCGGCGGTCGCGGAAAAAATCAACGCGCTTTCCGACCGCGGCGTGCAGATGTATACGCTCAACACGGATATCGAGGACTGCCGCCGCCTGTGCTATATAGGCAGCGACTATTTCGAAGGCGGACGCATCGCCTGCGGCATGCTTGGGCTTCTTACCGGCGGTGTGGCCAACGTGGGCATCCTCACGGGCTCGGTGCACATCCTTGGGCATAAACAGCGTATCAACGGCTTTTTAGACGTCATGTATAAAAAATATCCCAAGTTCCGCTTCCTGTCTATCATGGAGACGGAAGACGACGATATGATCGGTTTTGAAAGCACGCGCAGGATGCTCACGGAGTATCCCGAGATCGATACGATCTTCCTTGCCGCGGCAGGCGTATACGGCGTGTGCCGCGCTGTACAGTCCTTCCTGCCGGAACGCAGGCTGCACATCGTTTCGTTCGACCATATCCCGCAGACCGAGGAACTGATGCGTGCGGGGCTGATCCAGGCGACGATCTGCCAGCAGCCGTTTGCGCAGGGATATGAAGCGGTAAAGCTCGCATTCAATTCACTGATGAACGGTATGCCTCCTGCGGAGCAGCAGTTCATCGTTAAAAACGACATCCGTATTTTGGAAAACCTGTAAACGAAAACTGCCGAAAGGCGGCCAAGTCACACCGCAGCCTATTTGTTCGCTTTCTTGCTCTGCTTTGAAAACTCACTTTTGGCCGGAGTCCCCTTTTTACCCGCGCGGCAGTGCCGCGCTCGGTACTTATTGCCGATCCTTTATTATTTGTCTTTTTAGGCGTGCTCCTTACCGTTCTTTCTCCCTTGCTGCCTAACTCTTTACTTTCTGCTGTTTGTTTTTATATTTTTCTTGACATATATCGGCCGCCGATCTATTATTTATATATCGATAACCGATATATAAGGAGGATGGAGCAATGCCCGTTGACAGAAGCCTGCTGACCGGAAGCACTACGATGCTTGTTTTGAAGCTATTGGAAAATAAAGATATGTACGGATATGAAATGATCGAACAGCTTGGGAAGCGTTCCCAAAATATATTCTCCCTCAAGGCGGGGACTCTCTATCCCCTGCTGCACGGCCTTGAGAAAAAGGGTATGGTTCAGTCCTATGACCACGAAGCGTGGGGGCGGACACGTAAATATTACAAACTCACAAATGACGGACGCAGGCTGCTCGTGGAAAAGCGAAAAGAGTGGGATACCTTTTCCTCCGCGGTGGCAAGCGTACTGAAAGGCGGTGCTTTGTGTGAACAAGTATGACGATATCAAGCGGTATATCACGACCGTCTGCGAGCATATCCGGTGGAAAAAAGCCCGTCTTACGGCCGCGGACGAGCTGGAAACGCATATCCTCGACCAGCGCGGCGCACTGATCCTCACGGGCATGGAAAGCGACGCGGCTAAAGCGCCCAGCACCGCTTCCCTCACAGGCCGAACGCCCCGAACAAAAGCAGCCCTGCGCCGCCCGAAACGAGCATGACGAGCATCGGGCTCCATTTCCATTTGCGCAGCAAAACCAGCATGCCCGCAAAGATTCCCGCCGTGGCGAGGCTCACCTGCGTACCTTCCCCAAACCCGGAGGCTCCCGTGAGCGCGATCATCAAGATGGTGCACGCGGAAGCGGCGATCAGCCCGACCGACGTAGCGCGCAGTCCGGCAAGCACATCCGTCACGCCTTGAATGCCGCTGTATCTGCGGAACAGGTAATAAAGGATCGTTGCCATCAGAACGCCCGAAATCACGCAGCCAACCGTAGCCACCACCGCTCCGGGCAGGCCCGCGATGCGCGTGCCCACAAAGGTAGACGTATTGACCGCAATGGGGCCGGGCGTCATCTGCGAAATGGTCAGGATATCCGTCAGCTCTCCATATGTCAGCCAATGTTGCGTTTCCACGATATATTCCTGAATCAGCGGAATCGTAGCATAACCCCCGCCGAAGCTGAACAGCCCCACCTGGAGGAAGTTCCCAAAGAGGTTAAACAGCAGCTCCATCGCGTTTCCTCCTTCTTGAGACAAGGCCCGCGGCAAGGGATACCGCCGCGCTTCCCACGATCACGAACACTACGTTGACCTGCAGGAAAAACACGAGTACAAACGATGCGGGCAGCAGAATGTTCAGCAGGCGGTTCTTCTCCCGGAAGACCGCGCGCCCCATGTCAAGCACCACATCCACAACCAGCGCACACACCCCCGCTTCCATGCCCCTGAGGACCGCGCGGACGATCTGGTTTTCACTGAACGCGGCATAAAAAAACGAGATCGCCGTCAGGATGATAAGCGGAGGGATGACCGCGCCGACACAGCCGATCAGGACGCCCTTTTTGCCCGCCACGCGGTAACCCGTGACCGCCGCGAGGTTGACCGCGATGGCCCCGGGGGAGGATTGTGCGCACGCTGCGAGATCCATCAATTCCTTTTCGTCGAACAGGCCTTTTTTCTGTACATAATATTTACGGATCATAGGGACGACGACATAGCCGCCCCCGAAGGTGAAGGCGCTGATAAATAAATTGATTCCAAACAGCCATAAAAGAGATACTTTCTTTTGTTCCATACCTCTATTATATGGATTGCATCTCCATAAATAAAATGCTATTATTTTATTTATTTCATTACTATATAGTAATATATTTGGAGGAGCTATGAACCTGCGGCAGCTTTCTATTTTCTGCGCCGTGTGCGAGGAAATGAGTTTTACCCGGGCCGCGAAGCGGCTGTATATGACCCAGCCCGCGGTATCACATGTGATCGCCGGGCTTGAACGGGAAACCGGATGCGTGTTGTTTGACCGTATTTCCCGCGGCATCCATCTCACGGGTGCGGGCCGGGCGTTTTATGAAAAGGCCGCGCGCATCGTGGAGCTTATGGGCGACCTTGAGCGCAGCCCGGGAGAGCTCGATTTCGCGTCTCCGCTGCGCATCGGCTCGAGCATCACCATTGCCAACGTATTTTTGCCGGATATCCTGCATGCTTTTTCCGCATCCTTCGCCACGCCCGTCTCCGTCGGCGTGGATACCGCCCGCCATAATACGGAGAGGCTGCTCGCCAATGAGATCGATGCCGCGCTGATTGAAGGCGCGGTGACGGACAGCCGCCTCGTCGCGCGGCCGTTTTCCTCTTTCACCATTGCCGCCGTATGCGCGCCCTCCTATCCGGGGCCGCGTTCCGTTTCTCCCACTGCCCTCATGCGCGAAACTTTGCTGCTGCGGGAAAAGGGCAGCTCTGTGCGCGAGCTGTTCGACAGCGCGATGATGCTGCACGGCCTCGTTGCGAAACCCGCGTGGACGAGCGTGGATTCACAGGCGCTCGTTGCCGCGGCCAAAAGCGGCCTTGGCGTCAGTATCCTTCCCGAAGTGCTCATCGAAAGAGAGCTTGCGGCAGGCGAGCTTAAGCGCGTCCATATCCGCGGGATGCAGCTCAAAAATATAAATTACACCGTTTACCATAAAGATAAATACCTTTCACCGCCCCTCGCCGGATTCCTTGAGATCGCCGGAAGAAGCAAAGGCGGCGCCCGCAGGTAAATTGTATGCGTATGCATCCTATCCTCTCTTTTCCACCGCTTACCCGGTAAAAAAAGCGCCTCGCCGAAAATAGATAGACGGCGCTTTTTTTGCGCCCTATACTGGGGGGAAAGGAGAGTGATACCTATGCTGGCCATCGACAGGTTGCAGGTGCGGTACGGAAAACAGACCGCCCTCCTTGTAGAGCGCCCGCTTGTGATCGGCGCGGGCGACCGGATCGGCGTCATCGGCTCGAACGGCGCGGGAAAAACTACGCTTTTAAAAGCGGTGCTCGGCCTCGTGCCATACCATGGCCGCATCCGCACGAGGCTGCGTCCGGAAGACATTTCCGTGCATATGCAGCAAAATAGTTATGTCGGCACGGTGCCTGTGAAACATATTATGTCGGCCATCCTCAATACCGATGTAAAAACAGATAAAAAATTACGCGGCCTGGTTGATTTTTTTGAATTCCAGGGCTGCATGAGCAAAAAATATACGGCGCTGTCCGGCGGGCAGAAGCAGCGCCTGACCATTATTTTAGTGCTGTATCAGGACGCGCCCCTGACTTTTTTTGATGAAGTGACCTCTGGCCTCGATTTTGAGACGCGGCAGAAGCTGATGGAAAAAATGCGCGCATGGTACGCCGGAAAGGAAAACGCCCTTGTGGTCGTTTCACATTATTACGACGAGCTGGAACGCCTTGCAGACAAGCTGCTGATTTTAAACCGCGGGCATGTGGCGGCGTTCGGCAGAACGGAGGAGCTGTTCCGCCGCTACTGCGGGCGGGCCGTCGTCACCATTCCCGCAAACGGGAAAAACCGCGCGCTGGCCGCACGCCTGAAAACGATCGCCGCGCCCGGACACCTGCTCGCTTTCCCCTGTACGGACGAAGCGGAGGAGTCACGGCTCACGTCGCTCTTCATCAGGGAAAATATCGACTACCGGCGAAGCGGCACGGATATCGAGATTCTCTGTAGCAACGTACTTTCAGGAGGTGGACCGTTATGAAGAGATTGACCCTGCGGTTTGTGGGCTATGAGCTGCGCAATGCGGCGGGAAACTGGTTTTCCGTCTTCTTCGGGGTGGCGTTTCCCATCCTGATGTCGCTGCTCATCTCAAAGGCGTTTGCGGGCGAAATGCCCGTGGAGGCCGTCCCCTCTTTTGAAACGGGCGTCTTTATTTCCATGAGCCTGATCGTGCCTATGGCAACGCTTTTGATCGGTTATGCCGCAAACTATTCGCAGGAGCTTGAAAAGGAGGTTCCCCTGCGGCTGCGGCTGTTCGGCTGCCCTGAGGGCATTCTGCTCGGAGCCAAGATGCTCGCAAACCTCATTTTCATGACGGCCGCGCTTGCCATTTATACGGCTGCCGATCTCCTGCTCCTGCGCATCGAGCCGCCCGCCGCGGAAAGCGTCCTTTTGCTGGTCTCTTCCATCTACCTGCTCGCGTTGATCCTGTTTATGCTGGCGCACGGCATTGCCACGCTGTTTGGCAAATTCGGCCCGGCCTACGCCGTCACTATGACACTGTATTTCGGCTTCATGATCGTTTGCGGCCTGATGGGCGTACCGGTGGAACGCCTGCCTGCGGGCGTGCAGTCCGCTGCCAGCGCGCTCCCGATGACCTATATCGGCAATGACTTCGCCGGGTTCTGGCAAGGCGGTTCCTACGATTTCGGTCCGCTCATCCTGTCCTTTGTAATACTTGGCTCAATCTCCTTCGCCGTGCTCCTCCTTGGGCTGTGGAAACGGCGCAGGAGGGGATTCCCCCGGAATATCCCCCGGTGATAAAAGAAACTGTCCCGCAAGGCCATGCGGACAGCTTCTTTTCGTTCACAGAATAAACTATGCGCGCAGCCTCAGCAGGCCTTCCGCGTTTTTTTTGCCCATTTTCCCGGATTTGTGTCGTCCGGGATGCTGCGGCTCGCAACCGCCGCATAATGCTCCGCCTTCTTCTCGAGGTAGCGGAGCCGCTGCTCTGCCTCTCGGAGCTGTATCTCTGCAGCGGCCTTTTGCTCGAGGATAATCTTCTGCCGCCGCTCGATGGTCGCGTCCCCTTCAAGGCACAGGTCCACATATTCCTTAATGGAATCGATGGGCATCCCGCACGCTTTCAGGCACTTTACGCCCGTAAACCAATTGAGCGCCTCTTCGTCGAACGACCGGTTATTATTTTTGTCGCGTTTTACACAGGGAATCAGCCCCCGGTCCGTATAATACCGCACAGTGTGCTCGGACAGCCCGGCCAGTGCGGCGATCTCTTTTACCGTATACAAAAATGTCTCCTCCTTTTAAAAAAGCCCTTGACTTCGAGTAACTCTAAGGTGTTACCCTGAGTATATCATAAAAAAGCGTTCCGCACAAAGCGGATATGCTTGAACAAAAGGAGGTTTCATACGATGCAGACCGTAACGCTCAATAATGGTATCACGATGCCCCTCCTCGGATTTGGGGTCTATCAGGCAGAGCCAAAGGAATGCGAAGAGGCGGTGCTGGCCGCGCTTGAAACGGGCTACCGTTCCATCGATACGGCCGCAGCCTACATGAACGAGGAGGCCGTAGGCCGGGCAGTGAAAAAAAGCGGCATCCCCCGCGAAGAACTTTTTATCACCACGAAGCTCTGGATTCAGGACGCCGGCTATGAAAGCACCAAAAAGGCGTTTTCAAGGTCCCTCGAGCGCCTCGGCCTTGACTTTCTCGACCTGTACCTCATCCACCAGCCGTTCGGCGACTATTACGGTTCCTGGCGGGCAATGGAGGAGCTTTACAGGGAAGGACGGATCCGCGCGATCGGCGTGAGCAATTTCTATCCCGACCGCCTTACGGACCTCATCATGCACAATGAGGTTGTGCCCGCCGTGAACCAGATTGAGACCCATCCTTTTTTTCAGCGTACGGAATACCAAGCGCTGATGAGGGAAAAGGGCGTGCAGATCGAGTCCTGGGGTCCGTTTGCCGAGGGCAGGAACGGCTTTTTCCAAAACGCGGTGCTGGTGGAGCTCGGTAAAAAATACGGAAAATCCGCGGCGCAGGTGGCGCTGCGCTGGCTTACCCAGCGCGGCGTGGTGTGTATTCCAAAGTCGGTGCATAAAGAACGCATCGCGGAAAACTTCAATATCTTCGATTTTTCGCTGACAGGGGAAGATATGAAGAAGATCGCCGCGCTCGACACGGGAAAAAGCTGTTTTCTCGACCACACCGATCCCGAGGTGGCCGGGTGGCTCGGAAGCGCCGTATATGATATCTGACCGCCGCCCGCTGCGGAAAGGAAGGCAGAAAAAAAGCAGGCACCCTGCGTTTTTCGCATGGTACCTGCTTTTTGTTTCTTCTTTATGCAAGCTGTTCCTTCTTGCTTTTTATGAGGAACACCCACACGAGCGCCGCAAGCGCCGCGCCGACAAGCGGGGCCGCGATGAACAGCCAGACCTGCTCCAGCGCCTGCCCGCCCATAAAGATCGCCGGGGCAAGGCTCCGCGCCGGGTTTACGGACGTACCCGTCAGCGGGATGCCCATGATGTGCACAAATGCCAGCGTAAGGCCGATCACAACGCCCGCGACTGAACCCATCTTTTCCGAGGCAGTCACCCCCATGGCCGTCAGCACGAACACAAACGTCAGGATCACTTCCACGAGGAACGCGCCGCCCATGGAAAGACCGACCGACGACGCTTCCCCGAAGCCGTTCTGTCCAAGGCCCGTCGCCGCGATACCGCCGAGGTCAGCGTTGTTTACGATGGCCATCAGCACTGCGCTTGCAGCGATTGCGCCAAGCACCTGCCCGATTACATAGCCCACGAAATCCTTGCCGCTCATGCGCTTGGAAATCAGCATCGCAAAGGATACCGCCGGGTTGATGTGGCAGCCCGAAACGTTCCCGATGCAATATGCCATCGCAACGATGGAAAGACCGAACGCAAGCGCGATGCCCACGATCCCGGTCACGCCGCCGATGCCGCCCGAAAGCGCCGCCGTACCGCAGCCGAATAATACCAGCACAAACGTACCGATAAATTCCGCAACATACTTCTTCATAAATAATACCTCCGATTAATTGATTATATGAATGAATGTAATTAGGAAGCTTTTTTACCTGACCGCATCCTTAAGCAGCTTCCCCGCCTTGAATGCGGGAAGCTTTACCTCCGGCATACGGATTGTTTCCCCAGTCCTCGGATTCTTGCCGTTGCGCGCCGCGCGGCTCCTTACCTCGAATGCGCCAAACCCCATCAGCTGCACTTTTCCGTCTGCGGCAAGCGTTTCCCTGATCTCTTCAAGGATCGCGTCCGTCACGGTTTCGACATCCCTTTTCATAATTCCCGTTTTTTCCGCCACTTTACCCACCAGTTCTTTTTTGTTCATCTGTTCTTCCCCTTTCAATAGACAACGGAAACCCTGCCTTCGCGCTTTGCAAAAGCTCCCGTTTGTATACATTGGTTACTGCTTTATGAGTATTATTTTAGGTTCATGAAAAGCAAAAGTCAATATACACTGGTAGCTTTCATGAAAATCTTTTTCCTTTCCGCAGGGAGTGCAGCGCCCATCCTGCCGCGCTTGCAGACAGGGCCGCGAGCAGCGGCAGCGGAGTGGCCTCCGCGTCCCCCGTTTGTGGGGCGCGGGTATTTTTTCCGGCCTCCCGGATCCCTTCCCCGCCCCGCGGCGGCGCTTGCCCGGGGTCTTCCGCCGTTCCTCCGTTTTGGCCGGGCTGCCTGTTGTTGATAACCAGAACCGACTGGAGCGCACCATCCGTCTTTACGGAAAAAGAAATCGGCTGCGCCGCCTCATAGCCTGCGGGCGGCGAAAGCTCACGTACCGTGTAGGAAGCGCCCGCCTCCAGCCTGCCGGTAAAAGTTTTTGCCTCCGTCCCGCTCACCCATGTTTCCACAACGTTGCCCCGCGCATCCTCGAGCGAAAGCCGCGCGCCCGGAAGGAGCTGCCCTGTTTCATCTGTTTTGAGGACTTCCACCTTTGTGGGATCGTTCAGCACCGTGCCAACGGCCGATATTCCCGAAGCACTGTCGAAGGAGGCGCTTCCAGCGGGGTTCACCGTGATTGCATACCGCCTTCCGATATCCGCGAGATACCCCGCCGCCGCGTGTGTTTCGCACAGAAAATATTCGTCCCACGGCAATCCGTCAAGGATCAATCTGCCGTCTTCTCCCGTGTAAAGGCCGGTTCCATCCACGCCGCATCCCACATAGGTATAGACGCCGGCAGAACCGGAAAACTCAACGGGAACGCCGTCCGGCACAGCGCCGTCCATCGTGCGGTAAAGCGCGAATACCGTCCCGCCGATACCTGCGGAAGGATCCTCTTTGCTCGCCTTGCGTATCTGCACCGTGGCCGCCGTGCGGCGTTCGGGTACGGGCTGGGAAGCCACGCGGGACGGATCGTAGGTGTCCGCCGAGGTGGTGAACGTATAGACCTCCGGATCGCATACGTAGCCGTCCGGCGCCGTAATTTCACGGATATCATAGGCCGTATTCTGTTCGAGACCCCAGAACATGATCTTGCCTTCCGAATCCGTGATCCCGGTCTTAAGCGGTACGCCGCCTGCTCCTCCCCGGGGGAACAGGCCGTAAACCGCACCCGGCACGGGTACGGCTTCCCCTGCGTCGGCGTCATATTTATAAATCTGGTGCGCGGCCTTCCATGTCAGATTCGCCCACGCGTTCTCGCCGGCCATTTGCAGAGCATAGTCTTCCGCGAGGGGCGAACCTCCGGAAAGAAGCGCCGCGTCGTTTTTCACATTCATATCCGTGAGCGTCCCGGTGATGTTCGTCCGGTAGCGGAGCGTATACGCCCTGCCGTCCTGCGGCGGGGTCACCTTCATGGTGGACGAGCCGTCCGCATGCGCCGCGACGTCCACTCGGTAGCCTGTCTTCGGGACCTTCGCGCCTGTTCCCGTCACCGTACCCCCGGTATGTGCGCTTACGTAAAGTTCGACCGAATCGTAATCAAATTCCATCCCTGCCAGCACCGTATCCTCTACCGCGCAATAGCCGAGCGCGGCCCCGTTGGGGTTGAAGCGGACTTCCCACAATATGTTCGCGGGAATGCCGTCCCCGTCGTACCCGAGGCTTTTTTTATCGATCAGCTTGTTTGCAAACGCATCCTGCGCCGCGGGCTGCGCGGCCGATACAGAAAATGTCTTTTGCGGGCAGGTAAACTCGTCCGCCGCCGCCGTCGCGGTATTCCCGGTAATAATTTTCACGTTGCGGGCCAGGAACGCATCCTTGTTTTTCAGCTCCATATAAATATGGATACGGTATTTTTTTTGCAGCTCGCCGAGCGGCACATGCAGCAGGCCGTTTTCAAAGGTTGTTTTCCCTTCGCCGATTCCGTAGCCCTGCATGCTGTCGATTCCGTCCGTAACGTTCTCCACGCGGAATTTTTCGGCTGCGAACTCCCAGTCCGGCATGGGGAATTCATCCGTGATATCGTTTCCGGCCAGGTCGTTAATGCGCGTGGCCTCATTATATCCGGCCAGGTCGTCGCTCACGGTCACGCCGCCGAGGTTCGTCCCGTCGCCGTTTACGGTCACTGCATAGTGCATGTATCCCCTGTTTTCTCCGTCGTCAAACTCATAAGCCGCGGTTTTCGCAAGAATGTGGTTGGCGATCCATTTGTCTGCCGTATCCGTTGCGCCGTAGGAGGTTTCCCCCGCCGTAACGGAAAGGCTTGCGCTGTTGCTGTATTTATGCGCGATCCCATTTTCGGAAAAATAATTCAGGGCGCGCGTGCGGTATTCGATTGTAATATTGTCGATATAGTCTTCGGCCGTATCTTCCGCGGCCCCAAAGGTGAAGGTAATTTCTTTTCCGTTCACGCCCAATATGCCTTTGACTTCTTCGGGCGTAAGCTCCTGCGCGCCTTCGGGCCGCGCGGCATTGCGGATTACGGCGCTTCCTTCCACAAATTCCTGGTCGTCCGGGATTCTGTCCGCAACAACGGCCTGGTCGTAACGCTCCATCCGCGCGGAGGGTTTGATGCTCCAGCGAAGCTCACCGGCGGCATAATCGAACGCACCCGCGGTCTTTGCCACATGGACCGTATTGAATGCGGAGGAGACCGGGCCGACCCTTCCCTGCACCACATAGGGTTCGTCTCCGTCCCCAAAGGGCAGCCGCCCTTCCAGCGACGCGCTGTTTTCAAGCGTGGGAGATGCGCCGGTACCCACCCCGTTTTCTACCAGCGTCTCAAAGTGAAGGGTATATTTTCCGTTGATATCGCCCAGATAAACCACAAAGTGATTGTCGCTGTCAAGCGTAGCATAGGGCGTGCCCGGCAGCGGCGTGGGATTTACGGGAAGCTTTATTGCTTTCCCGCTGCCTATCTTTAACGTGGGCGACGCCTCGTCCAGTTTAAGGTCGGCGGAAAGCGTATCCCGTATGACTGCCCCGAGGATGGTATTCGGGGTGGGATTATCGTTCACTGTGATCGTCCAGCCCATCTTGTTGGCACTCACCTGTTCGCCCGTTTTATCGATCCTGCCCATAGGCACCGTCACTTCACCCACCGCCGTCCACTCAGCGTCCTGCGGCGGCGCAGCCGCGCCGTTTGACAGCTCCGCAGTGTTGGCCACGCGGGGAAGGGCAGCCTGACCGGCCGCCGTAAAGACGTCTTTTGTCACCTGTGTCACCACGCGAAGCGTTTGCGGCGCTTTGTCGTCCGCCCCGAAGGTATACGAAAACCCCTCCGCCGCAAAATCCGCGAGGAGTTCATAAGCGCCGTTTTTCTCGATCTCCGCAGAAACGAAGGACTGTCCCTCACCCGCCGTATCCGTCACCTTATAGCCCGCGAGGGACGCCCCGGGCGTTTTAGTTCCGACCTTTACCGTCCACGCGACCCGCCCGGTCTGCGGGTCGTATTCGCCTGTTTTCTCTACGCCGTCCGGTACGGATACCTTGGGGAAAAGCACTTCCACTCCCGTATCCCCCGACGGCGTCTTTTGCAGGGGGATGCCCACGCTTGTAGTGCTTCCCTGGCTCAGCACGCCGTTTTCCAGCATAAAATCGAGCAGGCAGCCGCCCGTGATGTCCATTGCGCCGGGGTTCCCGACGATTTCCCCGAAGGTCGCCGTCAGCACGCCGTCACGAATCTCATAGGTGGCGACAACCTGCCCGCCGCCTGTCATCTCCTTGGGTCCGGCGGTATCGCCTACCGTGAAGGCCGCCGGGAATTCAAAGCGGAACGTATCTCCCGGCGCGACGGACCGCTCATCCGCGTTTTTGAGGATACTGAAATCAAGGCGCAGCCGCAGCCCCCTGATATCTTCCGCTTTTACGCCCGAAAGATCGAATATCCCGTCCTTTTTCAAAACAGCGGCCGCTTCTCCCGCAGCATTCACATACCAAAACTCCGGGATGCTGAGGCCAAGCTGGTCAATGTCGTCGGTTTCGTCCTTCGGCGCATCCGGGGATGCGGCAAAGCCGCTGGTCTTAAATCCCGCAAGTTCCGGTCCTGCCGGGGCTTCCGGTTCCTCCGTCCGTGTTTCGGCCGCAACCGGCTCCTGCGAGGGACCGCTCCCGGCCGGCTCCTGCGCGTACGCGGCGCACGCCCCCGCAAAAACAGCGCACATAAGGAACAGGCAAACACCTTTCTTCAGCAGCCGCGGCCTCTTTTCTCCCGATCGCATCATTTTCCTCTTTCCGTTCCCTTTTCTGCCGATGGAACAAATTTGGACCGTTTCTTTTGAGCAGGCTCAAAAGGCAATCGGCTGCCGTGCTGCAAGCAGTTTAGGCCCCTGACTTTGCGTCGCCGTATTTCTACGGTTTTGCCCTGATCGCGCCGCATGCCTCTTCCGTTTCCGCGGGAGAATCCCTTATAGCGCATTCTTATACTTTTCTAAAAATGTATTATATCGGATCGCTCTTCCATTTTCAATATACAATGGTAACTTTTTTATCGTTCCCCGTCGTTCCCTCCCTGCGCCCATCCGTCCGTCCCGGTTGTCTCCCATGTAGAAAACGCAAGCTCTGTAGCCATTTTCGTTGATGATTTGGATTGTAACTTGCAGGCGAATATTGTATAATATAAAATTAACTGACCAAGGATTATCTGAATGGACGGGAGGCTTGTTTTGAAAAGCCGTGACACGAAAAAAGGATCATTACGTGACGAACTGATCCGGGCCGGGCTCGATTTCTTAAATGAGCACACCATGGACGAGTTTACTATGCGTAAAATGGCCGAACTGTGCCATGTAACCCCGCACGCGATTTATAATCATTTCCGGAATAAAGACGAATTCCTGAGCGCGGTCGGCGACCGGATTGAAAAAATGATTTCCGAATACTGTATGGACGCCCTATCAAGGGATTCCGCTGATTTTGCCGTCAAAATGAACCGGTTTGCCCAGGCATACCTGGTACTTTTTGAAAAATATCCGCACCACTTTCAAATATTGCTGAACCAGAACAGGGATCCCTACTACCTGATCGAATCCGACGGAAAAGAACTCTCTTACCTGGTGAAATATGCGGGAATGCCGAACCTGAAGGCATTGAATAAGCTCAGTACCCTTCCCGCCCCGCTCCTGAAGGGGATACTTAAGGTGGGAAAGGTAATGGAACATATCAAAAAGACTCCGCCCGGCCCTCCCGGGAAAAAACAAGAGTCTTCGGTGACGGAGGGGCAGATTCTGCTGCTCTGCTTTATTAACGGCCTGCAATACGCCCTGCACAGCGGATTCCTGCCGAAGGAAGGCCGTGACGAGGCGACGCTTTCCATGCTCCGCCTGCTGCTTGGCAGAATTCTATGAAAGGAGCGTCCCGATGGCTGCAAAGCGAACAAAAAGCCTCAAAGACCGCCTGATCGACGCGACGATCCGCGGGATCGAAAAAGTCGGCGTGGAGAACCTTTCCCTGCGCAAAATAGCCGCAGACTGCGGCGTGACGCACGCCACGGCCTATAAATATTTTGAAAACAAACAGGACCTGATCTCTGTATGCTGCGGCCGTATCGCCGTGCGGGTTCAAGCCTATCTCGCCCGTTCTATGCACGATGCGCCCGAACCTTATGTCGCGATGTGCAAATCCTATCTCCGTTACATGGTCAGGCACCCGCAGTTCCATGCCCTGCTTCACATGTCGCCGCTGACAAAGCAGGCCGGAGACCCGGTCATCCGGGCGCTGCCCGGCAGCCGTTACGCAGCCCAGTCGGAGATGATCCGGGATTTCCTTGGCCGCTGCGGCGTGCCTGCGGAAGAACAGTTTTCCCTCATACAGCTGATTTCCATCCTGCTGAACGGACTGATCGCCGTTCTCACCAGCCGGACAGCGGTTTACCAGGGAGACGACGTCTCAGAGCTGGTCGACGTGTTCGTGTTCGGTCCGCTCGGCCTCCATCCAAAGAACCTGCCGGGCGTGTGAGCCGCACGCCCTTTTTTTTTTGCGCCGCCAATGGTATGATGGAGTGAGAATTCCCGCAAAAGAAAGGCTTCCTGCCATGAAATCAGCGCTCGGCGGTCTTGCGACTGCATTTTCAATGTATTCCATATTGCCTATGCCCCAGCTTGGCTGGAGCCCGTCCACCATGAAATACGCCATGTGCTTTTTCCCGCTGGTTGGCGTGCTTTGCGGCATGGCTGCGTGGCTGTGGATATGGTTGTGCGGCGCTGCGGGTTTTGGTCCCGTGCTGTTTGCCGCCGTACTGACGCTGCTGCCCGTCATCCTGTCGGGCGGCATCCACCTCGACGGCCTGATCGATACGGGAGATGCGCTGGGTTCGCACCAAAGCCCGCAGCGCCGGCTGGATATCCTCAAAGATCCGCATGTGGGCGCGTTCGGCATAATCTTCTGTGCGGCCTGCCTCCTGCTTACTTTTGGCTTTGCCGTACAATTTTCCGCAAATCCTTCTGCGCCACTGGTGCTGTGCCTCGGCTATGTGCTCGCGCGCGGATACGCTTCATTTGCCATCGTCTCCTTGCGCCTCGCACGCAGCACCGGCCTTGCGCATGCCTTTGCGGACGGCGCAGACAGGAAGGCCGTGCGGGCGGTGAGCGTCGTGTGGACCGCCGCAGCCTCGGCCGCAATGATCCTGGCTGCTCCTCTCGCAGGGACCGCCGCAGCCTCGGCCGCCTTCCTGTGGTTCCTGATCTTCCGACACATCTGTTACGGCAAATTCGGCGGGCTGACCGGCGACCTTGCCGGGTTCCTGCTCTGTGTGACGGAGCTTATCGTGCTTGCGTGCGCGGCGGTGGCGGGATGAAGGGAATTTGCGTTTATATGCTTTTATGTGCGGACGGCACGCTATATACCGGCTGGACCAACGACATTGCCAGGCGCTTTGCTGCCCACCAGTCCGGCGCGGGCGCGAAATATACCAAACCCCGCCGTCCCGTGCGGCTCGCTTATGTCGAACCGGCTGCGACAAAGCAGGCCGCCATGAAGCGCGAATACGCAATCAAGCGCCTGTCCCGCAAGGAAAAGCTTGCACTGGCGGACGCGTGGGCAAGAAAGGACTGGCGCAAAGACGGCCCTGCGGGAGGAAACTAAACGGCCCTGCTGCAACAGGCGCCCCTGCGTCCGTTTTTTGTCTCCTGGTTCTATACGGCGGCTAATTATTCCCCATCCGCGAAGCTGCATATCTGCGTGGCCACGCTGCTTCCGTGCGCCGGAAGCCGTGTTTTTCACAGGACCCGGCGGTCTTTTCCCCCGCATGATGTTGATATAAAGGGATTTCCCATGCCATGTCCGCCGCTCCGGCAGGGCAGTCCTTTGCGCATATAAAAAGCTCCTGCCCCCTTGGGCAAGAGCTTTCGTCTTGTTTTGCTTTGCTGGCGCGCCTTATCCAACGACTTGGTAGGTGATGACCGTTTCCTGTCCGTCCACGAAATAGAAATCGATCAGGAGCGCTTTCCCATCGTCCGTCTGTTTCCCAATCTGGTAAGACTGCCCGGTTCCGTCGTTCTGCACCTCCTGCGTTACTATGAACCCGTCTTCGTTTACCAGCTTCGCAAGATAATTGTTGATGTCCTCTACGGTCACTTCGCCGTTGCCGTAGGTCACTATGGTTTTTTCGCCGTCAGTCCCCGTGCTCTTGGACGTTCCCGTAATCGGCCGCTCCCCTGCGACGGAATACAGCGTGACGACTTTCTGTCCTCCTACTTCGACAGTTTCCGCCGTCTGCGGCATACAGCCCGTAGCCACTGCAAGCATGGCCGCCACAAGGACCATCATGACCAACATTTTCCTTTTCTTCATACTCCTGTTCCTTTCCTCCCTGATCTATTACCAATTCAATTTCGTTTTTGCATCAAAATTCCCGCCGTCCGTTTCAACTTCTACCTCCGCGGGCACGGCAATGAAAAGGGTAGGCGTCACCCAGTTGATCTGTCCTTTCAGGGCATAGGCCGCCCCGCCTACAAAATCGGCGATGCGCTGTGCCGTTCCGTTTTCCAGTCCATCTACATTGACGACGGCCTGCCTGCCGTATTCGAGGTCCATCGCGATCTCCCGGGCGTCTTCATATTCCTTTGGCTCGTAGATGAGAATCTTCGTTTCCCCGTCGTACATACGGATAATTTTGCCCTTTTCCTTTTTCCCGGAACGTACGCGCTCCCGCGGCCCTGCCTGAACCGTCTCCTCATAACCGCCTTCGCCGTATGCGGCGGCTGGTGCTTCCTCAAATCCGATTGCGTTTAAAAACCTGTTGCCAAACCTTCCCATATACGTTCTCCTTGCTTGATTTAATCCGTCAGTTGACTGTCCACCCATTGAGGATCGCTCCTTCATAGGCCTGTTCTTCCGTCAACATTAACGGTAACCCGTTTGGCGCGGTTGAAACCTTGATTTTCGCTTCTTCCTGCTGATTGTGAGCGGTTTCCCGCCCGTCCAGATACGCCAGGCGGCGGACATAACAAAAGCCCGAGCCTTCAAGGGAACTAATAACGACATTGTTTTTGGAGGAAGAGCAGTGGGCCACAAGCGTCGCCCCTTCCTCGTCTGTGCCGACGAGAATGCCGACATGATTGATCCCCGCATCCTGCGGGTTTTTATAAAATACGATATCTCCCGGCTGTGCTTCTTCCCATGGGATCTCATAGGAATGCGCCCACTGGCCCGCCGTACCGTAGCCAATTTGATTGGTCAGGCCGGCCTTGTCAAACGGCCATGCCGGATTTTGCTGCGCGGTAAAGGATTCCTCCGCATTGAGCATGCACCAGAGCACGTATCCGCTGCAATCCAGGCCGTAGGACCGGATGGTCCCCGTCTGGCTGCTGCCCGCGCTGCCCACGACCGCGTCGTTACCCCAGCGTACATCCCAGCCGCTCGCCGTGCTTTTGCCGCCCCAGAAATAATTTACCCTGCCCACGAGAGAGTATGCTTTGAGGACGATCTCCCGGCGGTAAGGGCCGAGGCCGGCCGGCAGGTTTTTTTCGATCTTCTCCAGCTGCTTTTCCGTAAGTGCCAGCGTATCGTCATTCCCCTTTGCGGAAATATCCGAGAGAAAAACGGCGGGAACGTCATAGCCCGGTGTTTCATCCCGGCTGCCTTCCGCAGGAGCAAGCGCCTGCGTTTCGTCCTGCGGCGCGGGTGCATCCGGCTGCCGCTCTGCCGGGGGTTCCTCCGGTTCCGGCTGTGCCGTCTCTGCCGGAACGTTTTCTGCAGGCAAAGAGGGCTCCGGGGCGTTCGATTCAGCCGCGGATGGGGTGGGTTCCGGCGTTTCGGACGCCTCCGGGGCGGAAGTGGGCAGCGTGGGTTCCGGATTTGGTTCCACGGATGGCTCTTCCGCCGACGGTTCCTGCACCGCCGGTTCAGCTGCAGCTGCCGGCTGGCTTTCTTCCGCCGACGGTTCCTGCGCCGCCACCGTCACCGCCATAGCCAGCATCATAATTCCTGCCACCACGACTGCCAGTATCCCCCTAAACTTTTTCTTCATTGCTTTCACAAAATTTACCTTGACCTTTCTTAATCTTTTTTATCCATGCTGCCGGCCGTCAAATTTCCGACAGCTTCCCCACCACCGCATAGCGGGCATTTTTAAAATCGTATGTACAGGTGACCATTGTCACGATCCTGTCCCCCGCGCCGACGGTTACGTCAGAGGAAAAAGTCGATTTGCTTTTTGCTTCCGCCGCGAAGCTCTGGAGGGCTTCGTCGTCCGGGTTAAACTCAATGTCGTTCGCCGTGCCGTCCACTACATATCCCGCAAACAAGTCGATGCGGTAAGTCCTTCCCTGCGTGTACAGGAAAAGGTGGGGATGCCCGTTATAATAGTCCTGGTCTTTATATCCTTCCAGACTGGCGAACATTTTGCCGCTCTTCATGTGGTGCCCGTACAAAACCGAGTTTTTATCCGAAAAATCCGCAGAGTTCCGGTAATCAAGGAAGATCGCCCCAACTTTATTGTCCGTCCCGTCGTACAGGTGGGTGAGGTAGTAACTGTTGTCCGTGCCCTGCATCACAGGATAGTCGATCACCGTGTCTTCGGAATAGATCCACGCCACCGCACCGCCGGAAATCCGGCGCAGCTCTGCAACGTCGATCCTACCGGCCGCAGCGTCTTCCGCGGATATCTGCCCGGTTTCCGCATCCTGCTTCACCACAGCGTCCTGCAGGCTGCCGTATAGTTGGTCGCCCTGCGCGTATTCCTTTGTCTGTGTGTAAATCGCAGCCCCGGCATAGAGCATTACGCAGATGCACGCTATGATCCCAATCCAGAGCCATGCGCCTTTTTTTGATTTTCTTTCGTGTCTTGCCATTCTACTCCTGTTTTTTCACTATGCGGCGCATCCGCACCGCCAGCATGACCGCAAGCGCCTTGCCAAGAAGCGTATTCCTTATTTTGCGGAATATACCGCCCTTAAGGAGAACCGCCGCGCCGTCTTGTATGCCAATCTCGTTTTTCTTCGCCATTTGCGCCAGAAGCAGGAACATTGCCAGCGCCGCCGCAAAGAACAGAACCGTCATTGCCGCCACAGTATCCTGTGCTCCTGTTTGCGGCATGGAACCGTCACTGCCTGAGCCATTCGTATTTGTTTCGGGCGTATCCGTCGCCGTGCCCGTTGTACTGCCGCCATCCGGTCCGGAATCCGGCCCGGGTGCGGGCGCGGGGGTCGGCTCCGGCGCAGGCGCCGTTTTCACGTTTACCGTGATGGGCAGCACTGCCGTATGCCCATCGTGCGTGACAATAATCTGATTCTCGCTGACCGTGAGCGCACCATCCGGCGTATGGGTATATTCATGGTCGGCAAGCTCCCTTGTGCTGCCGTCTGAATACTTCGCCGTCACCTTCATTCCCGTCCGGTCAAAGGCTTCCCCCACCGTGTATTCCGTCTTTGTTGGCTGTGCCGTGATCTCGATGCTGGCAAGGACGGGCGCGGGCGCGTTCACCGTAATATCGAACGCCGCCGTCTTCCGCACTCCGCCTTCCTCATAGGTGACGGTGACGGGTTTCGTCCCCGCCGTCCCCATGTCCGGGGCCGAAAGCGTATACTCTCCGGGGGCAAGGACCTTGTCCGCCCCGCCCTCTGAGTACTTCGCCGTCACACCCAGCCCGGCCGGGTCAAAGGCTTCCCCCACCGTGTATTCCGTCTTTGTTGGCTGTGCCGTGATCTCGATGCTGGCAAGGACGGGCGCGGGCGCGTTCACCGTAATATCGAACGCCGCCGTCTTCCGCACTCCGCCTTCCTCATAGGTGACGGTGATCTGGCTCACGCCCGCCGTGAGCGCCCCCGCCGGACTGCAGGTATACCCTGTGACCACTTTGCTCGAACCGTTGGAATAGGTCGCTTCCACGACCATCCCCGCTGTTTCAAAGCTTTCGCCCTCGGTATAAACAGTTTTTAATGGCGGCGTCTTCACCGTGATGCCACTCAGTGTCACTGCTGCGGAACCGGTTTTTGTCAGGTTCACATAGTAGGTACCCGCCTCGGTCAGCGGGTCCCCCTGGTTATACGGATATTCGCCCACCGTATCGTTTTTCAACGGATCGCCGAAGGTAACCGTATATCCTTCCGGTACGCCGCTCACAATAAGCTTTTTCGATCTTGCGATGAGGATGTTGTCGAACCATCCGTTAAAGCTGTTTTCCGCGTTGAGTGTTTCCGTATTTTTCGACGTATTGTACTGCGTTTGCGAAGGCGTCCAGTCCGTATAGGAATTTTGCGGTCCCTTATCCATCAGCGTAACCGTAATGGATGCTCCCGCCGGTGCGGAGGTCTCGTTCCCACCTGTGTCGAACCAGACCGCAACAACGTCCGGATACATAAGCGCGGGGCTCCAGTCGCCCAGCGCAAAGGGCGAAATGCTTTCCACCCCCGGCACCGCCAGCGGCGTTCCCGGCGACAGGTCCGGGCTATACAGCTCAAACGTGGATTCGTCCGTTTGTTCTTTTATGCCAAGGGTTCCCGTTTCATCCTCCGGATCGCCCTCTCCGGGTTCCGGCGTTCCGGAGGGCTCTGGTCCTTCGGATCTCTCCGCCTCTTCTTCACCGCTTCCCCCGGCATTTGGTTCCGGCGCTTCTTGCACCGGATCCTCCTGCGTTTCGGGTCCGCCTGATTCCTCTCCGTCCGTATCGGAAACAGAAGCCTGTTCTATCGTCGTTATTTCCTCCGCGGCCGCTTCGTTGCCTTCCATCGCAACGGTTGGAACCGTCATTCCAACCATAACGGCAATCGCGGCTACAATTGTAATGATCCGCTTAAATCCCTTGCTTACTTTTCCGCTGTTATCCATAATCCTCTTCTCCATCTGTACGCAAGCGAACGTTTCTTTGATTATAAGGCTTCCGGGAAGGGATGCGTACATCCCTTCCCGCGCCTCTCTTTTTAGGCTAACGCCTGCGCATTTCCCGGTAGGCCTCATAGGCCCTGACCGCCTGCTGCCTGCGTCTGCGGATCACCACGATTGCGATGAGCGCCGCAAGTACCGCGCCCGCCACGATGAACAGCGTCATCATACCCACCGGCAGGCCGCCTTCGTCGCCCGTTTTCGGGAATGCTCCCGCATAGGTCTGCGACTGGCTGTGCGTTACCTTGTTGGTATCCTTGAACCCATCGTCCGTCGGACTATTTGGGTCTTCGCCCGGTGTGGGTTCCTTCACCTGCGCAACGTTGTCGATGCTGACGGTTCCGGCCTGCTTCAGTTCGTTTACCGTGACCCCAAAGCTTACGGTTACGGTTTGTCCCGGACCGATCTCGGGGATCACCCACAGAAGTCCGTCCTTGCCGCCTACCTGCGTGCTTGCGGCTGTTATACCGGAAACGCTGCACTGAGCAGAGCCTGCTGCAAGCGCCGTGCCGTCCGGTACCGCGTCGCGGATGACTACGTTCTTTGCCGCGCCTTCGCCCTTGTTCGATACGCTCACCTTATAGGTGATCGTATCTCCGGCCTTCACTTCCGTTCCGCTTTCCGGGTCGGACGACTTCACTGCTTCAAGCACCGGTTCTTTGACCACATGGTACGTGGTCTCCGTTACCTTCGTGGTCTCTTCGCCTGCGTAGACCGGATCTCCCTTCTTATGGCCGTCCGTATCTTCCTCGTAGAAGAGGCCCGCGTTATTCTTGTCTTCGAGCATACCGGTATTTTCAAACACCTTGGAAAGCTCGTATACCGAGGTGGCCGGGTCGTCCGTCGTTTTAGGCGCCGTCACACGGAACGTGAGGTACGCCGTTTCTCCTTCGGAAAGCCCGCTTACAATCCATTCGACCCCGTTTCTCAACTGGCCCTCAGGCGTAGCCACCTGTTTTACAGCCATAGAGGTCACTTTGGCCTTCGAGCCCGTGACTGCGTTTTGGATGCTGCCCGCTGCCGAACCTTCCACAAAGGCCGTGCCCTCCGGGATCGCGTCTGTAACGGCGAGGTCTCCGCTCGCCGCGCCTATGCGCGTCACCCGCAGGCGGTATTCTATGGTCTGCCCGCGCTCCGTTTTTACCGGCGCGTTTTGCGTGCCGCGGTCTTCAGCCTGCGCGGTGCCCGATTCGATTACCGCCGCCGTCTTGGTGATGGCGGAAGCGCCTGTCCCGGTCTTATGCGTTACCACATTCGATTCTTCCGTTACCGGTGTCCCGGTGCCCGGGTCGTATGTGACGGCCGCCTGATTTAAGAACAGCTTCGCCGTCTCGCCGTCCGCGAGCTTTTCGACGACTGCCCTAAACCGGAAGCCCGTAACGCCCTGCGGTACGCTTTGCGCCGTCCACGTGATTTCACGCGTCGTGCTGTTATAAGCGCTGTCCGCAACCGCCGTGACCGTTCCATCCGGGCTGATGATCTGAATGCTGCCCGGTACGAAGGCAAGGCCCTGCGGTACGGTATCCTTCACCGTCACGTCATTTACCTTATCCGCCGCGCTCATCTGCATCGTGTAGGTGATCGCCTGTCCCTGCCTTACCTCCGCCGCATAAGACTCTCCGCTTCCGCCCATCGGGTCCGAAGTTTTTACGAACGTATGCGTCTGGTGCTGCACCTCGTTCGACGGGTCGTACGCGTCTACCGGCGGCGTCTCTTCAGCCGGGTCTACCGGCGGGTTCGGATCGGTTGGATCGGGCACATAGGAGTAGCCAACGTTCGTGATTACGCCCGGATCGCTGTCCTTCACTTCATTTACCGTGACCTTGAAGCTCAGTTCGATCGTGTTCTCGCTGCCTGCCAGTATCTCGGCGATCTTCCAGTCGATCCGGTTCTCGCCGGCCGTGTACGTGCCGCCCGTCGCTTCCGCGGAGCCTGCCACATACGTCGTTCCTTCCGGAATAAAATCTGCGACGCGCACGTCTGTTGCGGCTGCCTGGCCTGTGTTTACAAGCGTCAGCCTGTAGGTGATTTCGCCGCCTTCCCTCACCACCGGGATCAACCCGTTTGCTGCCGGGCTTGCCGGATCGGAGGACTTGGTCATCGTCACCTTCGGTTCTTTTACCTCATGATAGGTGATCTCCGTGGGTACTTCGTACTCTTCTGCCGCAAAGACGTTGTCTCCTGCCGTATACTGCGTCCTGTTGCCATCCTTATCGACAACCGTTACCGTTTCCGTATGCGTCGTTTCCTTCATTGCCTGGTCGGTCATGGCCGCCTGGTTCGTATACGTCTTTTGCAGTTCGTACTCTTCCGTTGCCGGGTCGTCGCTCGTTTCAGGTGCGTTCACACGGAATGTGAGGTAAGCCTGTTCGCCGTCCGAAAGGCCGTTTAATATCCACCGTACGCCGCCTGCCGTCATCTCCGCCGACTTCACCGCCGCCGTCGATCCGCTGGCTGCGTTCTTGATCTCGCCGGTGATAGAGCCTTCTACGAGCGAGCAATCCTTCGGGACCGGGTCTATAACCACGATGTCCCCGCTCTTCATTCCATCCGCGCCGGTATTTGTCACCGTCAGGCGGTATTCCACCGTCTGCCGCCGCTCCGTATAGACCGGAGCGGCCTGCGTGCCGCGGTCTTCATCCTTTGCAGTACCGGATTCAGATTCGATAACTGCCGCCGTTTTGGTGATTTCCGCCCAGCGGCTGCGCACCTCGTGCGTTACCTCCTTCGTCGGAGGATACTCCACGTCTTCCTCTTCGCCCGGGTTGTCCTGCTTCATGACCGCATGGTTTTTCAGTTCCTTCTTTGTTTCGCCTTCGGCGAGGCGGTCTACCTTCACCTGCACCTGGAAGTTTGACGTTCCCCAAGGGAGGTCAACCTGCGGCCAGGTAACGACGCCGCCCGCATAAGCGGTATCCTCGTCCACAGTCACCCGTTCCGCACCCGCCAGCTGGTAGCTGACCGATCCGGCGACCAGGCTCACGCCGTCCGGCAGAGTGTCTGTGATGACTGCGTTTTTCACGCCGCCCGCAGGCGCCGTCGCCGTAATGTTGTACGTGATGATATCGCCTTCTGAAACCTGCCCCGGGTTTACGAGGCTGCCGTTTTCATCCACCGTGCCGCCCGCAGGGGTACTCGTCTTTTCGTAGTACGCCGTCGGGTTGTTAACCTCGTTGGTCGGCTTATCCGGATCTTCCGGGTCGCCCGGGTCTTTCGGGGTTTCGTTGCCGTTGTCATGCAGCGCCGCGTTCACAATTCTGGCCGGGACGTCCTCCGGACTGAACTCGTCTACCGTTACCGTAAAGGTAACAGAGACCGCGTTTTCTTCACCCATCAGCACCTCTTCGAGGTTCCAGTTCAAGCACTGTTTGCCGTTCACCGTTTTGAGGGAACCGCTGTGGCTCGCGCTGCCGTCCTTGTACGTCGTACCTTCGGGGATATAATCCCTCAGCGTCACGTTCTGCGCGTCAGCTGTGCCCGAATTCACTGCCCTGAGCGTATAGGTAATCTCTTCGCCCGGCGCCACCAGCCTTCCCTGAACGTCCGGGTCGCCGCCGACCATCTTGTCGCTGGTCTTCGTGACGACGATCTTCGGCTCCGTCACTTTATGATAGGTTGTTTCCGAATCCTTATCGTATTCGTCCTTGCCGTATACCGCGCTGCCGTCTTCATTCACGGCGTCTTTTTTATCTTCGTCCACCAGGTTCGCTGTGTTTTCAAAGATATATACGCCTCTTTCACCTGCCGTAGTAGGCGCCGTTACACGGAAGGTAAGCAATACTTCCTCACCGGGGGACATGCCGTTTATGATCCACTGCATGCCGTCCGCCGTCAGCGTACCCGCGCCCACGGTCGCCGTGGAGTCTGCCGCCGCCGTTGTAAGAGCGCCTGTCGCGCTGCCGTCCACATAGGCTGTGCCGTCCGGAATCGGGTCTGTCACGATGAGGGGCCCGCTCTTAGCGCCCTTTGCGCCCGTATAGCTCACGCGCAGGTGGTATTCCACGGCCTGCGAAAGCTTGGTGTCTACCGGAGCCTCGGCGGTGCCGCGTTCTTCGGCGCCTGCCGTACCGCTGACAATAAGCGCCGCCGTCTTGGTGATATCCGCATTGCCTTTCAGCACCTCGTGCGTAATCGTGTTGGTGTCTTCGTCGATGCGGTTGCCGTTGCCGTCATTCATCGAGGCATGCGCCGTATTTTCATACAGCATGTAGCTTTTCCCCGGAAGGAGCTTATCTGCCGCCGCGCTGAACACGAACGCCGTCTGTCCTGCCGGAACATCTGTTTTTGGCCATGTGATTACGCGGGTATCCGCATTATAGGCGCTGTCCGGAACCGGCACCTTAGTGCCGTCCGGCGTTACGTAATAGATGCTGCCCGGCACAAGAATCATGCCCTCGGGCACGGGATCCGTTACTTCAAGTTCCGTTACCGGCTGCTCCGCATTGAACTGCACCGTGTATTTCACGAGCTGCCCCTGCTTTACCTCTGCGGCGCTCGACGCATCGTTCCCGCCCATCGGGTCGGATACCTTCACCAGCGACGTGAGCTGGTGGTTTACCTCGTTGGTCTTATCATACGATTCGTCCGGCCGATCCGGGTCTTCGGGATTTTCTTCACCTGGCCCCGGCACGCGGAAGAGTGCGCCGTTTGTCACGATGCCCGAGGTCTCGCTTTCTGCAAGGCCTCCGACCGTCACCTTGAACGATACTGTGGCTTCGCCGTCCACGGCGATCTCCGGAATCACCCAGTCGATCTGCGTTTTGCCCGCATCCGCCGTGCCGCCCGCCGTGATGCTTCCATCCACAAGCGTCGTGCCCGCCGGTACGTAGTCGCGCACCTGCACGTTCTTTGCGGCCGCGAGTCCGCTGTTCCCAAGCGTGATCTGATATTCGATCGTATCGCCCGCTTTGACCACCGGGATCAGTTCTCCCGGCGCGGGGCTTGCCACGATGCTGCTCTTCACAGCCGTCACCAGCGGCTCTTTCACCTCATGCCATGTTTTTTCCGAAGATTTCTCGTATTCTTTTTCTTCATATACCTTGTCCGCCGTGGTGCGGCGCGTTTCATTGCCGTTCTCATCCACTATGGTCACGGTTTCGGTATAGGTCTTTTCGCTCATCGCCTTATCCGTCATGTGCGCGATATTATCGAACACGCGGGATAGCTCATATGCTTGCGTAGCCGGATCGTCCGTCGTTTCCGGCGCGGTCACACGGAACACGAGCGTTGCGGTCTCGCCTGCCGACATGCCGGAAAGCGTCCATTTCACGCCTGTCCCCGTCACTTCCTTCACGGAGGTTGCCGTACTGGTCCCGCTGGCGCCGCTGAATACAGCGTCCGCCTGCGAGCCGTCAACATATGCCGTGCCTGCCGGGAAGTTGTCCGTCACCACGATATCGCCGCTTTGAAGCGCTTTTGACCCGGTATTGGTCACGCTGAGGCGGTATTCCACCACCTGCAAAAGCTTCGTTTCCACCGGTGCGGTTTGCGTACCGTTGTTTTCCGCAAGCGCGCTTCCGTCCTCGATCAGCGCCGCCGTCTTATGAAGCTCCGCACGGCGCGTATTCACCATGCTCGAGGTTTCCGTCGTCTGCCTTGGCTCCGTACCCGGCGTACTAACGACCGCCGTGTTTTTAATCTCGAGGCTGTCCGTTCCTTCCGCGAGTTTATCGGCCATTGCCCGGAAGACAAAGGTCGATTCTCCTGCCGGAACGTCTACCGTCGGCCAGTAAACCACGCCGTCGAGGTATTCGCAACCTGTCGATACGGGCCGTCCGCCTGCGAGCGTGTAGCGGATGCTGTTCTTCACGAGGCTGAGGCCGTCCGGAAGCTCATCCGATATTTCAACCCCCTTGACGCTTTCGGAAGCGTAAAGGCGGATCGTGTAGGTGAGGATATCGCCTTCGCGGACATCGCCTGCGGGGCTTACTTCCTTCACCATCACCATCACCGGGTTCTTTACCTCATTGGTGGGAGTGCCGGGGTCGGGGTCCTCAGGGTCCTTCGGCTCGCGGTTTCCGTTATCGTGCAGTGCCGCGTTCCGAACCGTGACGGGCGTGCCGCCTTCCGGGATCTCGTCCACAGTGACCGTGAACGTCACCTCCACCGTTTCTCCGACCGCGATGGCCGGAATGTTCCAATTCACATACTCCTTGCCGGACGCGCCCGCTTTCAGCTCACCGCCGTTAGAAGCGCTGCCGTCCCTGTACGTCGTCCCGTCCGGGATATAGTCGCGTACCGTCACGTTCTGCGCGTCCGCTGCGCCCGTGTTCGATACGTGGACCGTATACGTAATCTCGTCGCCGGGTTGTACGTATTTGCCCAGCACCTCGCTGCGGTCCGTCTCGTCGAACATCTTATCGCTCGTTTTATAGGCTTCGATGTTTGCCTTAAGGTAACCGTTCACAAACGATGCGTTTGCGCCGTCCGTGCCGATACTGCCGGAAACCGTCCCGCCCGCTGGGCTTTCCTGTGCATAGTTTGTTTTTGCGCTTTCCGTCACTTCAAACGTGCTGCCAAGCGCAATGTTCCCGAATACGGCCTTTTGGCCGCCGGCGAGGGTAAGCTTGCCTTCACTGTCCGTCGCAAAGGGTCCGCCCGCCGTGATCTCCGTGCCGGCCTGCTTGTCGTACAGCCTGTAGGCCTGGTTTGCGTACGCCGTGCCGCCCACCTTGACGGTAAACTCGAACGTATCGCCTTCCGGCGCGCCTTCGCCCGTCACCGTCTTATCGATTTCGAGGCTGCGCTTCGGCTCGTAGCTGTTGGTGAACGCCGCCAACGCGCCGCCCTCCGTCACCGTGCCGTCATAGCCAGCTGACGGCGTCGTCACATAATCCTCCGCGGATGCTTCCATGATTTCATACGTACTGCCCACCGGGATGTTGCTGAATACAGCCTTCCGGTTGCCCGTAAGCTTCATCTGTCCGCCGTCGTCCGTTGCGTACGTTCCCGGTATCTGCACGCCTGTCGTAAGGTTATAGAGCTTGTATTCCTTGTTGGCATACTCTGCTCCGTTCACCTTCACTGTGAAGGTGAATTCATCGCCCGACGGTGCTCCGTTGCCCGTCACCGTCTTTGAAACCACGATCTCCCTTGACGGTGCATAGTGGTTTGTAAATACCGCCGCCGAGCTGTTGTCCGCGGCGACGGTGCCCCTGCCGCCTGTCTGCGTCGCTGTATAATCGCCGTTCGGCGTCTCTTCCACTTCGTAAGGCGTCCCCGCGGCGATCCCTTCAAAGACCGCGTACTGCCCCGCCGTAAGCCGGAGCCTGCCTTCGCCGTCCGTCGCGTAGGAACCCGCGACCTCAACGCCGTCCGCGCCATAGAGCTTGTATTCCTTATTCGCGTACGCGCTGCCGCCTACAGTGACCGTGAACTCGAACGCCGCGTCCGCCGGGGCATTTTCGCCCGTCACGACCTTTTTCACCGTCAGGCTGCGCTTGGGCCCGTAACTGTTGGTAAACGAAGCCGTAGAGCCGCTCGCCGATATATTGCCCGATGCGGCTGCGCCGCCCTCCGGATTCGTCTGCGCGTAGTCCGCCTTGGGCGTTTCCGTCACTTCGTAAGGCGTGCCCACCGTGATGCCGGTAAACACCGCTTCCTGGTTTGCTTTAAGCGCAAGCTTTCCTTCGCCGTCCGTCTGGTATACGCCGATCTGCTCTATGCCGCCTTCATACAGCTTGTATGCCTTGTTTGCATAGGCGCTGCCGCCCACCTTGACGGTGAACTCGAACGCATCGCCTTCCGGCGCGCCGCTGCCCGTCACCGTCTTCTTGACGGTAAGCCCCTGCTTCGGTTCGTAGTTATTGACAAACGAAGCCTGGCCGCCGTTTTCGGAGATATCTCCGTCTACGGTAGTCTGTTCCGACGTATAATTGTCCTTCGCATCCTCCGTCACTTCATACGTGCTGCTTACGGCAATGCCGTCAAAGACTGCTTTCTGGTCCGCTTCAAGCTGAAGCTGGCCGCCCTTGTCCGTCATATAGCTGCCCGGGATGAGGACCGGGCTTGCCGGGTCGCTCACGTCGTACAGCCTGTATTCTTTATATTTGTATACCGCTCCGTCCACCTTCACGGTGAAGGTGAACTTGTCGCCGGACGGAGCCGTAAAGCCCGTACTTGCCGTTACGCTCTTGCCGACCTCGAGGCTGCGCCTCGGCGCATAATGGTTCGTGAATACCGCCGCGGAACTGTTGTCCGCAGCGATGCGTCCCGAGACGTCTGCCGCGGACGTCTGGTAATCCGCAGCCGCGGCTTCCGTCACCTCATATTTAAGTCCCGCGACAATGCCCTCAAAGACCGCCTTCTGCCCCGCCTTGAGCGTGAATTTGCCGTCCGCGGACGTCTGGTAGGCGCCGGAAATTTCGTTTCCGTCCGCGCCGTACAGCTTGTATGCCTTGTTCGCGCAGGCTTCTTCCGAAACCTTAAGCGTGAACTCAAACGCATCGTCCGGGGCTGTAAGGCCTTCTTCCGCCGTTACCGTCTTTTGCACCGTAAGGCTGCGCAGCGGTTCGTAATTGTTCGCGAACTGCGCCACGCTGCCCGCGGAGGAAATGTTCCCGCCCGCGCTTGTCTGGTCCTGCACATAGTCCTCTTTTGCGTCCTCGGTTACTTCATAGGCCGAATTTAAGAGGATGCCGCCGAATACCGCATACTGGCCGCCCTTAAGGCTCAGCTTGCCTGCACCGTCCGTCATAAACGGTGCGCCGTCCGTCATCTCCGTGCCATCCGCGTTGTACAGCTTGTATTCCTTGCCCGCATATGGGGCGCCGTCCACCTTGACCGTAAAGGTGAACGCGTCTTCCGCCGGAGCGCCTGTGCCCGTAACGACCTTTTTGACCGTGAGGCCCTGTTTGGGCGCATAGGTGTTGTCGGCATAGATGCTTACGTCGTCCATGCCCACGGTCCCGGCGGCGGAATCGCCGGAGGGCAGGTACTGGGACGTATAGCCGTCCTTTGCGCTCTCCACGAATTCATAAGTGGTGTTCACCGGAAGGTCCGCAAACACGGCCTTCTGGTTTGCCTTCAGCTTCAGCTCGCCGCGTTCGTTCGTCGTATAGGTACCCGGGACCTCGATCCAGTCGGTCGCGTCCCCAAGCTCCGCATTTTCCGCATAATACAGCTTGTAGGTCTTATAGAGATACGTCTTTCCGTCCACCTTGACAGTGAACGTAAATTCGTCGTCCACCGGCGCGGTCAGGCTGCCCGCCGAGCCCACCAGCTTAGTAAGGCTGATATCCCGCTTCGGGTCGTATTTATTCGTAAACGTGCCCTTCGAGCTGTCGTCGCTTGCGACCGTGCCCTTCCCGCCTGTCTGCGTAGTGGTATAGTCCGCCTTGGGCGTCTCTGCGATCTCATAGGAAGCTCCGCGCAGCGCCATCAGCACCGCTTTCTGGCCCGCCTTGAGGGTCAGCTTGCCCTCCGCGTCCGTCTGATAGCTTCCGCTGACCGCGTTCCCGTCCGCACCGTAAAGGGTGTATGCAGTGTTCGCAAGCGGCTGCCCGTTCTGCGTGACTGCAAATTCAAACGTATCGTCCGGGGCCGTAAGGCCAAAGACCGATTCCACCTTCTTTTCCACGGTCAGCGTATTGCGCGGCTCATAATGGTTTAAAAACGCAGCTGTCGCGCCGTTTTCATCCGTCGGGACCGTTCCTTTTGCGGCCGCGCCCGAAGTCACGTAATCCGCCTTCGCTTCTTCCGTCACTTCATATGCATACCCCGCAAGGATGCCCGAAAATACCGCGCGCTGGCCCGCCTTCAGCTTCAGCCGCCCGTTTGCGTCCGTCTGGTATACGCCGATCTGCTCGGCCGGGTTTTCCGGGTCGGTAATATCGTAAAGCTTGTATACCTGATTCGTATACAAAGCGTTCCTCACCTTCACCGTGAACGTAAATTCATCGTCTTCCGGCGCGGTGTATCCCTGCGCGGCAGTCACCGTCTTTTCCACATTCAGCGGACGGTATGCCTCGTAGCGGTTGGTGAACGAAACGTTTGTGGTCGGCATTAGGGCCGTGCTGGTCGTGATCGTGCCGCTGTACGTGCCCGAGCTTGGGCTTGTGATCGTATAATCCGCCTTGGGCGTTTCCGTGATCTCGTACCGCCAGCCCTTCACCACCTGCGGGAATTCCGCATACTGGGCCGCTTTCAGGGTAAGCTTTCCGTTTTCGTCCGTCGCAAACGGGCCGCCCTCCGTGATCTCTGTTCCGTTTGACCGGTACAGCCTGTATTCCTGGTTTGCGTACGGAGCCATCGTATTCGCCGTTTTGCCCAGCTTAACGGTAAATTCAAACGTGTCGTCCGTGGGTGCGTCCGCCCCGCCCGAAAGCTTGGTCACGTTCTTGGTGAGCCGCAGCTTGGCAAGGTTCCCGATATAGTCGTTGACAAATTCCGCGTTCTGCGGATTATCCTTGTCGAGCGTTCCCGCCGCGGCGCCGCCCTCCGGCGAAACGATGGTATTGCCCGTCATCGTTGCTTCCGTCACGCTGTATGCCGCCTTGTTGTCCATGCGGCTGAATACGGCCATCTGGTTATGTTTGAGCGTAAAGATGCCGTCCGAATCCGTTGCCCATGTGCCTGAGACCGCCGTGGGGCTTGCCGGATCGCTGATATCATACAGCGTATATTCCACGGGGCCATATGGCGCGCCGTTCTGCAGCAGCGTGAAAGTAAAATTCACGCCGTCAAGATCAAGGCCCTTCGCCTGCTTGGAAACACGCAGCTCCGCCGCCTCGAACAGCTCCACGGTCACGGCGTTGCCGAGCGTAGTCTCTGTTTTGGTTTCCCCCGTCGACGCGGTGAATTCGTTGATCCACGCCGGGTTGTTGTATGCGTGGATGGTCGGTTCCGTAAGCGTATCCGGCGCCTTCATATTGAGCGCGATATACGTGCCTTCAAGAGGCGCGAATACATATTCTGAGCCGTCCACCTTCTTGGAAAGGTCTACGGCCACCGCCTTTACCGCGCTCATATCATCGGGTTTTGCCGTCGTCCATCCGGAGGCAGCGTCGGAAAGGTCGTACGCCGCGTCCGCCTTGGTGGAATAATAGACCACCGGGTCGATCCCCTTGCGCCTCGGCATGGTGGTATCTACAGAATCCAGCGTGCCCTGCCAGTAGGTGCCGTCGAACACGATGTCGTCCACGCCTGCGCGGTCGAGCGCCGCGCGCTCCAGGCGGTCAAAGATCACAACGCTTTTCATCGTGCCTCCGTCTGTATTCTGTACCTGCAGGCGGTAGGTATACGCTTCACCCGTCGCCACGCGCGCGCTTTCATCATACACCGCGAACTTGTCCGCGGCCTCTTTCACCGTTTTGGTAATGCCCGTCGCCGTCGCCACCGTGATGTCGATCGTCGAGCTGGCGTACGCGTACTGGGTATTCATTTCCTCCGTATCGCCGTTTTCATTCAAATCGGCAAAATACGAAGTTCCGCTGTCGTCCTTGCCCACGCCGGAGGGAGCGTTCGCGCCGCTGTCCGGCCGTACATATTCGCTGCTGCTGTATTGATTGCCTACGCCAAGGAAGGCGCCCTCCTGCGGCTGCCACGCCGAATCGTTTTCCTTGCCGTTCGCCGTCTTGTAATCCGTGTAGCGGTAATAAGCCCCCAGCTTTACGGAAAGATTGAAGAACAGGCCGTCGTTGTAATAAGCCTCGCCATTATAGGTCGGGTTCGGGTTGAATTCCGTATGCACATACACTTTGACCATTGTGCGCCCGGTGCCCTTGTAGTCCTCGATTACATCGTACGACGTGACGGTCACGTCGTCGTTCGAGAGGAAATAGGTCCGGGTGCTGGTGTTGTTGTAGCCGCTCGTCGCCGTAATGGCCACGTTCGGGTCGAACACATACCCCTCCGGCAGCAGGTCGTAAAACACCCAGTCCTTCTGCGTCCAGCCAAGCTGTTCCAAGGTTGCGCCGCCCGCGTCCTTCAGCTGCTGAAAGGTCACCGTGTTGTAATACGAAGACGAGTTTGCGTAATAGTTATACCGCATCGTCTGCGACCCGGTCAGCGTGATGTTCGCCTTGACCTGGCTGTTTGTTTTATCATTCGTCAGGCTCACCGACTTGGTGTGCCCGTTCACCGTATACATCGGCACAAAGTATTTATTCGCGTTGTATTCACGCGAATATACCTGCGAACCGTTCAGCTCGATATAGTTATCGGAATAGTTCTGGAAGGTGATACGGTTGCCCGTCGCGACGGAATCCTCCACCAGCGACTGGAAGACGGGCGAATCGCTCCTGATCGTCGTATGGATATACATATACACCTGCGACGACCACCCGTGGGAGGAATCCGACGCGTGCTCCGCTTTTACCTTGTAGATACCTTCCGCTTTGAGGGAATCCGGCACATAGGCCATCGCGTCGATCGTACCCTTTGAGGTATACCGTTCATGCCCGTTCAGGTCCGCGGCTTTTTGCACGAAATTTTCATAGGGAATTTCCCCCGCCTCCTGCCATGTGCCCGGAGCCGCCCCCGTCTGCACGTAAAGCTTGACCGGGTTTCCCGTCGGGGAATAGAAGTTGGAGTAATCCGACATCTCCTGGCTTTCATCGATAATCCAAAGGAGATCTGCTATACTGACCGCCCAACTGGAAATATAGTAATCCTCAGGCCCGAGGGCCACATTGTTGGCAAACATCCTCCCGTCCTCGGCCACAACGTTCATCTTGCTGTTTTCCGGGGTGGGGATGCTGTTTTCATTTAAATATTTCCGTCCGTACGCGTACGTATAAAAATTTGTTTTGCTGTATCCGTTGTTGACCGTCGAAACGTTGCTGTACGACATGTCAAAGTCCTGGCCGTTGTCCATAGACGTTTTCAGCACCGGGACGATATCGTTGTTGCCGTTGGTGCTTTTATACGTGTAATACAGGCTGCCCGTAGGCCGCGGCGGCGTCCATTCCACGATCGGCACCGTCACGGATTTTTCCTGCGTACTGGTGATTCCGTCGTCCACGCCGGTCAGCTCCACCTTAAAGTTGTTTTCCACGCTCGAACCCGTCTGGTATTGGTCCTTGGGAAAGCGGACGACGGCATAGAAATACGCGGTGCTGTAAGCCGAATTCGTGAGGTAATCGCGATAGCTTGAGCTATATGTGCTCAGCAGGCGGTTGTAATCAAATGTTAATGTATCATCGGTCAGGTCCCACCAGCCCGCTTGGGCGCTTGCCGAAGTCCCCGAGCCCAGCCTTCCCGTATAGCCGCCTACCAGCTCGCCGCCCGTACCCGGGAGCTCCGTCAGCTTAACGTTATAGGGCTGCGTGAAGTTGACGTTATAGCGCATCTGGTATACCACATACCAATAATCGTCGAAATCGTCCGGCTTATCCTGCCCCGTGAGGTTCGGCGCATAGCTCTGCACCGTGCTCCAGTTCGCGACCTTGCCGCCGTTTGCGACTACCTTGGCGGCGGACGTTACCTCCGCTGACGTATCGATGCTGCCCGTGATGGCATTGCTGTCCGGCCGCTCTTCGCCCTTGGTCGTAAGCTTTGCCGCAAAGCCGAAGTCCGTCTCGTCCACAACGCCCATCGCATCCACCGACCACGCGATCTGGATCAGGTTGTTGCCTCCCGCCTTGATCGCCTTGCAGTTGGTGAGGAGCACGTCGCCCGTCTCCGGGTCGACCGTATAGTTGAAATCCGACGCGGCGATCATGCCTGGCGCCAGCGGCACGCCGATATCCGTAAAGTTGCAGTTCGCGCCGTTCATCGGCGTGCCCGCGCGGTAAGTAAGCAGGGTCTGCGGGATGCGGATCACAACCTCGCCGACGGCGTAATCCGTATTATTGGAAAACGTCACCTGTGCCTTGATCGTCTTTTTCGTCGTATTATTCCAGCCTTCAAGCGAAAGATCGTTATCCGACTTGGTACCCGGCAGGCTGTCGTACGCGATCCACTTAAGTTCAAATTTATAATTTTCCGTTTCTCCGCCTTCGGCAGGTTCCTCCTCCGGCGCTTCCGCAAGCTCATTCATTTCCGGCGCTTCCGCCGCAGGGGATTTTTCCTGCTGAGCTTCCGTTTCCGGCTCCGCCGTGTTCTGCCGCAGCTCAAGCTGCGCCGTCCCGCCCTCCTGCGTCACGGTACCCGTTGCGGAAACGCCGCCCTCCGTATTCAGCGCCAGAACCGCCGTATTCTCCAGCGTTCCGTTATTTTCCGGGACGACAAAGGAGAAGCCCTCTTTCGCGCTTCCTTCAAGGACGTATCCGGTTCCGTCGGCAATGTTTTCAAACAGCGCCGCGCGGCCCGTCTCCATGACGAGCTTTCCTTCCGGGCTGGTATAATATTCCCCTTCCAGCTCCTCGGCCGGGTCCTTCGTCACGTCAAACAGGCGGTATTGCCGGCCTGCGTACGCTTCGCCGCTTACCTTGAGCGTATACTCCGCCGTCTCTCCTTCGGGAACGGTTTCGCCTGTGATGGTATTGTAAATCCACAGGCTGCCCACAGCAGGCTCCGTCCCGTCCGTTTCCCCGGACGCTTCGGCGTCTGCCTGCGCGGAAGACTGCGGTTCCTCCGCGGCTGGCTCTTCCTCTGCGTCAGGCACCTGCTCGGCCTCTCCGCCGTCCTGCGCGGAAGCCTCGTTCGCGCTTTCCTCCGCCACGGGCGTAGGGATAGGGCCGGTGTCCGTCTGTGCAAACACCGTAATCACGCTGCTGGCCGCAATGATAACCGCCAGGATCAGCAGGATCAGATTCCGCACCCGTTTTTTTGTGGAGACCTTCTTGCTTTCCTGGATGTATTCTTCCTTCTTCGATTGCCAGTTCCCGTTCATCGTTTCTCTCCTTTGTCCTCTCGAACCTGAATCTATCGCACTTTCTTACTTATGGCAGGCCGTGCCCGCCGTGTATTTCTATCATCCGTCAGGCAATGCCTGCTGTTCTTTCCTCCCGGCCGCTCACATCGGCCCGAAGCCTTCCAGGGGCCAAATCCGAAACACCACTTTCCCAAGGATCGTCGATTCCGGCACCATGCCCACAACCTCCCTGCGGCTGTCTACCGAATGGTTGCGGTTGTCCCCTAAAAGAAACACCCGTCCCGGAGGCACCACAGCGGGAAAATCTATTTCTGCTTCCTCGCGTATTGCTTCCGTGATATAAGGCTCGTCGACCGCCTTGCCGTTGACGCTCACCGCGCCTGTCGCGGGATCGATGTCCACCGTGTCCCCCGCGAGCGCGACTATCCGCTTTACAAGATCGCCCTCCCCGATATCCAGTTCCGTCACGACGATATCGCCGTAATCCGGTTCATATCCGAGGGGGGAACACAGCACTACGTCGCCGCCGTGAAGCGTGGGCTTCATCGACGCACCGGATACGGTCGCGATACGCAGGACGTAAATGTTGACCAGCACCACCGCCATAGCGACAAAAAGGATGCGGCCTATGATTTCCCCCACCTCTTTTCGCCGCTCCCGGCGCTGCTCGATCCGTTTTATTTCCGCATGTATTGCTTCAAGGCTTGGCCGCCTTTCGCGTCTTTCCTGAACCAAATATCAATTATCCCTTCGTAAATTCGTACCGGATCACAGCGCTTCTTCCTCCGGCTGCCTGTTCAGCCTCTTGATGACCTTCAGCAGCTGCTTCAGCTGATCCGTACTGAGACCCGGCTGGCCGCCGCCCTCCGTTTCAGGCCTCTTTCCATCGGCTTCCGCCTGCTGTGGCTCTTCCGCCGGCACCGCCGGAGGCTTTTCGCATCTCCCCTCGGCGCCGTATTCCTGGTGGGCCCTGCTGACGGCCGCCTGTATGCTGGAGAGCATCTCGAGGTTCTTCACCTTTACACGCTGCATCATAAGGGACGCTTCCTGCTGCGCCGCCTCCACGATCCGCGCGGCTTCACGCTGCGCCGTTTCCCGTGCCGACAAGGCTTCCTCCCGGCGTTTTTGTTCCAGCTGTTTCAGTACCGAGACCTGTTCCTTCGCCTGCCGCGATGCTTCGCTCAGCTCCCG
This sequence comes from Christensenella minuta, assembly GCF_003628755.1. NCBI lineage: Bacteria > Bacillati > Bacillota > Clostridia > Christensenellales > Christensenellaceae > Christensenella > Christensenella minuta. The sequence goes on from NZ_CP029256.1 coordinate 2,257,630, forward strand.
GGCAAAGCTTTCCACCGCCTGCCAGTTCGCAGGCTGGCTCTCCCGCTCGACCAGCCGTTTGTTGACCGCCTGAAGTGTGTCGACAAGTTCGCCGTTCTTGCGCAGCAAACTGTTTTTCTCCTGCTGAAGGGCGCTGTTTTCCGCCTCAAGGCCGCTTATCTTGTCTTTCAGGCGTTCGTTCTCCTGTTCCGTTTTTTCCAATTCCTCTTCCAGTTGTCCAAGCAGGATCATCAAGTCTCCCCGGTTCAGCTTTTGGAGTCTCTTTATTTCGTGCATTATCTCCGGCATGGAAATCTCCTTTCATGCCCCTGCGGTCAATTCCCGGGCTGCTGTGTTTTATTTGTGATATCGTCCATCGCGCTTTTGATCTCGTCGTTTAAATTTGCCGTGAATTTATCGACCTCTTCCAAAAACGCCTCGTATTGCGCATATTCCTGCGTGCCCGTTCCCAGGGCCGGGCTGGCGGGCTGGCCGGTGTCTGCCGCCGCGGACGGGACCGTTTCCTGAATGTCCAGCCTCTCGGATACGGCCACCGCGGACGCGGGCGGCGGAGTTTCCGCCGCGTTTCCTCCGGAGCCGAGTATTTCGTTCAGGTGCGGCACCCTCCCAAGCTCTTCCGTCTGCGGCTGCACAGGCGCTCCCGGCAGCTCTTCCATTTCTCCCTTTTGTTCAAAGGCCCCCCGCGCACCGACGAGCATCCGGTCGATCTCGTCCTGCAGGGTCTTCAACACATTTGTACTCGCCGCCTTCATCCGCTGTGCGCCCGTCTTTGCCTGGGTAAGGATCTGTTCGGCTCTGCCGCGCGCCGCTTCGACGATTTTGTCCGCTTCACGCTGCCTGTCCGCCTCCAACTCCCGGATACGCGCGATATATTGGTCGGCGGTTTTCTGCGCCGCTTCCATTACGCCGTTTACCTGAAGCATGGATTCCGCGAGTGATCCCGGCTCGGTATAGCTGGTCCGCAGCTTTCTTTTTTCTTCTTCCAACTCCCCAATCAGATTTTTCAGCTCCTGTATCTTTTTTTCCCCCGCCTCATTCTCCGCTTTCAGCTTGCGGTTTTCGTCGTCGCATTCCTGCAAGAGGCGAAGCAGGTCGTTTTTCCCTATTTTTTTTAATTGTTGAAATTCCATCCGTTCTTTCATACCGAGTCCCTTTCCTGATTGGTTTATTGTGGCGGCGGGGCGTGTCTTCTCCTCCCTGCCGCTTATTTCCCATGCGATCTTCCGCGCAAATTCTTCCTTTAGTTCGGCAATCCTGCTTTTATATAGTCCGTCAAGGCATTGCAGGGCGTCGATCACACGTTTTTTGTTATATCCGAGCAGCGCTGTCGGCAAGACGAGCATCCTGAAATACTGTGCGATTTCCGGATAATCTCCCGGTTCCTGCGGCACCTGCGGCGGCCGGGGCCTGCCAGCCATCAGAATTTCCCCACGACGTTCTCGTCCTGCCTGCTGGTGAAAACGCCGCTGATCCCGTCCATGTCCCCGAGTTTCCTGCGGGTGATGTATTTTATAACCACGCCTGCCGCCGTAATGCCCGCAAGCAGCAGCAGTCCGATCATTTCCAGTTGATTCATCCCTGTTTCCCCTTATTTCTTTTTGCTGTTATACCAACGGATCGCTCCGATATCCTTTGCAATACTGATGCCGAACAGTGCTCCGCTCGCCCCGGCTCCGCCAAACAACATGATCGCAAGCGGCGTCCATTCGTCCGGTTCCCCGTTTTCTTCCTGTACGGCGGGTTCCGGTTCCTGCTCCGCCGCCGGCGCTTCCTCCGGCTTCGCGCCGGGAACGAACGGCGGTTGCGCATCATGTGCCGGATCCTGCGTCCCTGTCGGCTCCTGTGTCCGTTCCGGTATTGGTTCCCGTGCCGTCCGCGGTGGCGGGGCCTGGATTGGCTGCGGTACCGCCGCTGGCGTTGGCTCCGGCGTTCTCTCCGGTGTTGGCTCCGGCTCCGGCGTCGGTGTTGGCTCGGGCGTCGGTGTTGGCTCGGGCGTCGGTGTTGGCTCGGGCGTCGGTGTTGGCTCCGGCTCCGGCGTCGGCTGCGGGCCCGGTTCGGTGATGTGAACCGTGATTTCCACATAATTCTGCTGTCCGTCGTCCGCGTGCAGATAGAGCGTCACCGGATAATCCCCCGGCTCCTGCCCGTCCGCCAAAGCGCCGAGTTCCGCCCGTTCAAAAGTCCCTTCATAAGGAGCGAGGCCTTCCATATGCCGGATGACGGCCCCCGACCGTTCAATTACCGCTTGGTCCAGCAGTCCTTCCCGTTCCAGCTCATATGCTTCCTGCCCGGTCATCGCAACGTCCCATACCTGGAAACAAAAATCCGGCCAGTCAACATGGTGATAGCCATCCTTCTGCATTGCCAAGGCGGAAAACGGAAAGCCCAGGCATAACAGGAATGCGATGCATACCGCGATGAATTTATAATGCCTTTGCTTTTTGATCGGAACCGCTCCCTTCTGCAAGCACGCCGCTATTTTTGTGTAGTATAGTTTTACAACAAAGCGTTCCTTTTTTGCACGAATCTGCCACAGACGACCTGTTTGCACACACGAACGGCATTTTTCCCCTTATGTCACAGCGTGCACACCGCCCTGACAGCTTTCATATAGGCCCTTCCGACCGGCACCAGCGCACCGTTCAGCAGTACGATCTGCTTAAGTCCCGCGTTGAACTGCGCGATCTTTTCCACCGCCACAATATATGAGCGGTGCGTCCGGATAAAGCCCTGGCTTGCGAGCATATTCTCGATCTTGCCAAAGGTGGAATAAAATCCGAAGCTTAAGTCCCTGTAATATACGTTGATGCAGTGGCCCTGCGCCTCGAAATAATGGATGTCCCTCACAAACACCTTGCGGCTCTCCCCCGCGCAGGAGAAGATCAGCGTTTCCCGTTTTTTCTTTCCGCATTTTTCATGCGCCCGGAGGAAAATCTGTTCAAACCGTTCCCGGGGCGTATCGTCCTTGACTACATAATGGAACGCATCCACGTCGAACGCCCGTAAAATGACGCTGGCCGTCCTGCTGGAAGTGAGAAAGATAATCTCGCTCTCAATCCCGCCCGCACGCAGCCTGTTTGCCGTTTCGATCCCGTCCATGCCCGGCATATCGATATCAAGGTATATAAGGTCCGGCTGCCTTTGTGGGTCTTCCAGTTCAAACAGCAGCTCTTTCCCGCTCAAATATGGATCTATCTTGAGTTCGATCCGGTGTTTCCCGCAGATGGAACTCAAGAGGTCTGTATACAGGAGGATGTTTTCCCTGCAATCGTCACAAAGCGCTATGTTCACTGGCTCTCTCCTTGAAAAGTTTATTCGGGCTTCTTTGCCGCCCTGTCCAGCAGCTGCCGGATTGTCACGCTGGCAAAGCTCTCCTCCAGCTTTTTCTGCAAATCGCAATAAAATTCATGTACCGGACAATATTCCGAAAGAAAGCATGAATTGATTTTTCCATGCTCGAGGCAATGGTTGATCTTGATCGACCCCTCCGTCACCTCCATGATGTCAAGAAGGCTGATATCCTCCGGCCGCCGCATCAGGCTGTAACCGCCGGATACTCCCATGTGTCCGGCAATCAGCCTTGCGCTGCGCAGTTTGTTGGCCGTCGCCAGCAAAGATTTTTTGGCGATTCCAATCTGCCCGGCAATCTCTCCGGCAGACGTAACCCGTCTGGTTTTGGAAAGATACATAATGATGCGGATTGCATAATCGGTTGTTCTTGTCAGTTGCATCTTTTTTTCCTCTTCGTGTGAGAGCCCTTGTTTCTCGCCGGCAGGAACGAATATAACCCACTGCTTATATTCATTCTGGAGTTTTTAAAACACATTCCCGCGAATGTGTCCCGCCTCATAATTCCTTGTATTGCCGGATATCCGTTTCCCTTTTATGCAGCTTTGGAAAATTCAATTTCATTTTTATCCAAAACAAATTTTCCAGCCCTTGTCTTTACTCTCGAAAACTTATGTTTTTATCTTATGGGAAAGGGTTTCTCATTTTAAGCCGAATTTCGAGTCCCCACACGGAAGGTGTGACATATATGTGATTTTGCAAGGCGCGGCACGCGCCTTGCAAAATCGAATTACCGTGCTTTTTCCGTACCGGGCCGGCCGCGCGGGCTGCGCGCCCCGGATCGGTTTCCCGCCACGTTCCGTCGTCGTTTCTCTCCCCTTGTTTCCCCGGACCGCACACTCCCGGATGCCTGTTTTCCCTCCATTGTTGACATAATGGAAAATTTGTTTATATTTAATGAAAACGCATGTTTTTCTCCCTTGGGGAACAGACTGCGCGCCATCTCTGCGCCAAATGAATTCATGCCCTCTATACCGCCGTTTCCGCCTTTGCTTCTTTACGCCGCACCTGTTGCGATAATTGTCGTTATGTATGGTAAAAAAGCAAAAAAAAAGGCTTCCGCCTGAAGCGGAGACCTTTTTCCTCTTTTTTTACCGTAGACGTATGCTTTTTTTCGCGTAAACAACGATTTTTATGGCCGGCTGGTTGACAAAAACAACTGCGGGATGCTATAGTACCCATAGAAATAAAATGCGGTATGCATCACAGTGTTTCCTTAACGACAATTATCGCAAGCAGGCATGCGGTCCGGAGCGTTCCGGGCTGTTTTTTTGTCTTCTCCCGCAGCCCGGCCATGCGCCTTAGCCTATCTTTTTTACCTTTCCATGCAACGGCACAGGCCTGCAAAAAACGGGCTGTACGGCAAACTATGACGTTTGCGGTCCATCCTGCGTGTGCGCCGTGGCAAACAGATACCGGTCCTTCTCAGGAACGGTACGCCCGTTACCACCTGCCGAAGCTGCTGCCTCCCGCGCCGCCGCCGGAGAAGCCCCCGCCGCCATAGCCGCTGCCGCCGCCCGAACTCTTCGTCGCCGTCATGCTGGCGAGCGCATTGTTCATGCCCCGATAGAGCGACCGCGTGAAATACAGCGTAGACCATGTGCCGCCGTAATACCCGTAATACCAGCGCGGCGGCTCCAGCGCGATGCTCTCAAAGCGCTTCGCCCATGCGTCCGTCACGCCCAGCACATACGCGTAAGGCAGGATGTGATAAAAACTGGCCGGATCGTTTTTTACCATCATTTTGATCCTGTCCGCTTCCGCCGTTTCGATAAATCTCTTGAGCCCAAGGATGCGTCCGGCCCACTGCGCGCCCTGCTCCGTCCGCCGGGGCATCAGGCCGGACAGGAGGGCCATAACGAGCGCCGCCGCCGCGGGCACTGCGATCCACCAGCCCAAATAGGTGGAAAACAACAGGCAGGAAGCCGCCGCGAGCCCAGCGAGGATCAGAATTCCGCCGGCCATCTTTCCGGCGCGCGCGGATTTCTTGTCCGACTTCCGTTTGCTGACCGAATCGCTGATCAAAAGCGCGCCCAGCCAGCCGATCAGCCCCATAAACACGCCCCCCATAATGATTGCGGCAAACAGCTCCATGCTGTCGAGATAGGCCGCGACCGCCGCGACCGCCGCAATGGGAACCGCCGCAAGCAAAGTCGAAACATATCGGAACGCAACCGACTTTTTCGTGTAAACACGGTTTTGCGCGGTATTGTATTTTGCCTTGATCCTCTTTTTTGCGCTGTTTATTGTATCGGCAAACTCATACCGCATATCCTTAATGTCGATGCTGTCCGAAAGCACGAACATCTTTCCGAACAATATCTTTTCGTAGTCGTTCGCGTCTTGCGGAAGGTCCTGGAGCTTCTTGAATGTCATATTTTTTTCATCGGGCTGGTGAATTTCGAGAAAGCCCTTGTCCGCCCAGAAAATGAGCAGGGAAACGACGTCCCTGTTGTCCGTTTCGCCGTCGATAATATAGCCGACGTCCGCGCTGTTCATGCCCTCCGGCGGGCCGAATTCCACCGTTTCCACCTCGGCACGGCGCTTGCCCGAAGCCGCGAGCAGGATAAGCACGAGTACCAGGGCCGCTCCGCCTATGCAGAAAGCCGGAACAAAATAGGAGACCGGCAGCCGCGCGCCCGCATAATATCCCTCCGGAAGCTCGATACGCACGCCTACGCCATAGCCGCTTTCGACTGTTTTTGCCATTTCCCCGCGAATGATATTTCCCTCTACCGTATAGGTAAGGGCGCTTTCGTCATAGGTGCCGCTTCCCTCCGCTCCGGTGGTAAAGCCGAGCTTTTCCGCATCGAATCCCTCCGGCATTTCAATCGTAAAGGCGAGCTTTTCAATGGGGACCGTATTGTCCGGACTCACCAGGTTGTAATAAAATTCATCTGCGCCCGCAAGCGTGTCCGGCCCCATATCGTAACGGTAGCTGTATACATAGTCCACCGTGCCCGTCACGGTCTCGTCCGGGTCGCCGAGGCGGATTACCATGTTGTTCCCGTCCCGGGAGGCCTCGCTGGGCACGTTGGCCTCGAGATTCGTCAGCACCGCATGCGCGCCCGTTTCTTCATATTTCCCGTCCGCCATGCGCTGCAGCTTCATATCCACCGGAACCGTTTCCGTAATCCCGTGGGTCTCGCCTACGCTCTGCGAGAAATCCGCCGTCACCTTCTTGGAAATATCATACGTATTGTCCCTGTTCACCCGGATCGTGATCTCTTCGCTTTTGATTACATAATCCGGCGCCGCCTGCGCAATGGCGGTAAGCGGCATGAGCAGGATAAACAATCCCGCGAGAAATAAAATGGCGTTTCTGACCAGTTTTTTCATATTCATATTCCTTTACTGTTTATTGGGCGCTTATCCCTGCCTGGCGGCGGCGTCCGCCATATCTGGATGGAGTACCGCCGGAACCGGAAGGAGCGCTAAACTAATCCATTCCGCAATCCATGCGTCAAGCATAATCATAAAAACGGCTATCCCTATTTTATAACATTTTTCCCCTGCCGCATAGCCCTGTCTAAAAACGGCCTGCATGCCGCCGCACGGTATAGGCCGCCATAGCTGCCCATTTACCGCAAGCACTGCGGTCGGCACCGCCGCGAAAGCGGTCTTCGCGGCCATCCTTCCCTTCATACTCCCGGCCGCTCTGTCCGGCGCCGCTTTTTTAATTATAGTATATACCTTGCAGTCCGCCGCCGTCTATCTAAAATTCAAGCCGGAATTCCGCTTCCTTACCACACGGAAAGCCTGTCCTCCGGCGCAAGATACATCCCGTCGCCCTCCTGCACATCGAACGCCTTATAGAATTCCTCAAACTGCTGCACGTTTACATTTGCGCGAAGATAACCCGGCGCGTGCGGGTCGGTCTGCAGCATATATTCCGCAGTCGCTTCCGACTCCTGCACTTTCCACACCTTCGCCCAGCTTTCAAAAAACGTTTGGTAATCGAAACCGTCTATTTTCTTTGCAAGCTCGAGCATACAGGACATTCCGCCGAGGTCGGCCACTGTCTCGCCGATGGTATAGTCTCCGTTGATGTATTTTCCGGGCAGAACCTCGATGCTCGCATAATACGCGCCCACCTTGTCTGTGTGCTCCTTGAACGCCGCGCGGTCTTCGTCCGTCCACCAGTTGGAAAGGTTTCCGTCCTTGTCGTAAAGGCTGCCCGTATTCGAGTCGAACCCGTGCGTGATCTCATGCCCGATGATGACGCCTATTGAACCCATCTGCTGCTCAATCGTACCGTTCGAGTCATAGAAATCTCCGCCGAGGATACCCGCCGGAATGTTGATGGAGTTATCCGTAGGCATGTAATAAGCGTTCACCGTCTGCGGCGCGGTCATCCACAGGTCCTTATCGATCTCCACCTTTGCTTTGTCCACCTTCTCCGACATGTCCTTTTCCCGCACCGCGAGAACGTCGTCTATGATCCCGCCGTCCCTGGGCAGCGCGTAATCTGAATAATCGTACAGCGACCAGTCGTCCGGATAGGCTACGCGAATCTTGAGAGTATCCAGCTTTTGGAGCGCCTTCGCTTTTGTTTCACTGCTCAGCCATTCGTTTGCCTCCAGCCTCTGGCGGAACACCGCAACGGCCTGTTCCACAAGCTCCGTCACGTCCTGCTTCGTTTCCTCCGTCACATAGTTTTCCACATAAAGTTTTCCAATCGCCATATCGAACATCGCGGAACACATCTGATAGGCGAGCTGTTCCACTGGCAGCTCCATCTGCGCGCTTCCCGTTGCCGCGCCGCTGTACTCCGTCATGATATCGAGGCATTCCTGATCCAGCATTCCCGCCGTAGCTGTCAGCGTCTGGTAAATCAGCCACGCCTTAAATGCCTCCAGATTCTCTTCCGTATACAGCTCGTTCATCTTCGCGAGCCATTCCGGTTCCGTCAAAATAAAACGGTCGATCCCGCCGTCCGTGTAAGGCTTTAATATCTCCGTGACCGGGAAAACAGGGGAAAGCTCCGCCAGCTCCGCCGCGGTTTTTGGGTTATACGCTTTCTCCCGTATTTCCGGAGACGATCCTTCTGCGTTTCCCACAGACGCCTGCCCGATCTGGCTCTCGAGGCTGAAGAACGCTTCCCAAAGGGCAGACGCTTCCTCTTCTGAATATCCTGCGCGGGTAAGCAGCTTTTTAAGCATCACTTCCTCCGCGTCTTTTGTCCGCTGGCCTACGTCCGTCATGCTTTTATATTCGTCCGCGTCCGAGAGCGAGAAGCTCGGCGGTCCGATGTAAATGGCGTTTTTCGTGCTGTCCTTCCAGTCCGCCGCGATATCCGCTTTCACAGGCGCGCCCGCGAGATTCCCCCAGTCTGCGATGTAGGCCGTAAGGCCGTCCATATCCTCTATGGCCCGTATTTCCTCCAGCAGCGGCAGGACAGGCTCCATGCCGAGGGTGTTGCGGCTTTCCATATCGATATAGTCATTATAGAATTCCCGCACGAGCTCCGCCTCATGGCTCGTCTGCGATTCGTCCGTAATCAGCGTCATGACCTCCGCCATCACCTCATCACCGCGCTCGGTAAAGGTGCTGGCCTGCACCTGCGTACCAAGTTCCGTTCCCGCCATCCATTCCTGGTTGACCGCCGCGTTGAAATCCTCTTTGGGATCTGTCTCCAGTTCCGCCGTTACATTTCCGGAAATATCCGAATTCACCCATGCCGCGCCCGGCGCGCTTTCCTCCGGCGCCGCCGTTGCGTCCGCTTCCGCCGAAACGGACGGGGACGCGCTTTTCTCCCGCTGTTTCGGCGCGCTGCACGCCGCCGCAAGCAGCAGTGCCGCCGCAAGCAAAACGACTAAAATCCTTTTGGTAATATTCACGTAATATCCTCCTTATATATTGATCGATATCGGTCCGTTCTTCCTCTTCTATTCGCTGAAGCCGGACGGCCCGTCGCCCGTCATTCCCTTTTCCCTTTTGACTCTATGATTCCCGCGATCTCACTGCGTATTTGAGTATCCCGCATTTTGGGTACCGGAAGCTCGTCCCCTGTAATCAGCGTCAACCTATACCGCTCTATCTTTGCCACGTAACCGCAGTTGACGAAATAACTCCTGTGCAGCCGGTAAAACTGGGGCGGCAGCACTGCTTCCTGCTCTTTGATCGAAGCCTGTACCTGCCTGTGCTCGTTCACCAGATACAAGATGCTTTCCCGTTCCAATTTGCCGGAAGCTTGGCTCCTCCAGTTCAAAGGACGGCATGAGAAAGCCGTTTTGGAATTGCATCCTGATCGCCTCCGCGCCCGAAACGAGGAGGTTTCCGACACTCAGCCAAACGCAGTCGTCCGACAGGACGGAAAACAGCGGCTCCGTATTAGGACGATAGTATTGTCTGATGATATTTAGGGTATCTTCACATACGGTTTCTTTTCTGATTTCCATAAGCGCCGTCCGTATCTATTTTTCTATCTGTATTATAACGATTTTAAAAATACTCGTCCATTAAATCGTATGAATCGGTCATATAGTGCGTTGAATGTGCAAGCACCCGGTTGTTTCCGAGAGCTTCCTTTCCGCCGGAAAAAACGCCCCCTTTTCTCCGTGCGCTCTGCGGAAATGCTGAAAAAACATACGGCGGTATGAGCGTACCGCCCATACCGTCGTCTTGTTTGTTCTTCCTTATTGCTTTCCCTGTTCCGTTAGCTACCTTGCTTTCCTGCTTTTCAGCCTGCGGGACGCGCAGCCAATCATGCCCGCCGATACCGCCGCAAGGATGATAAGCAGCGTCACATTTTCCGCATCTCCCGTTTTCGGCGCTTTATCCGCATCCGTCGTTCCTCCGGAAGCGCCGCCTGTCTGCTGTGAAGAATCCACAATCACGAACGTGCTGAAACCATTTACTTGCGTTTCCAGATAGTAAGCTCCCGCGTCGTCCTGCCCGATACCAAACTCCAGTTCCTCCACAGAACCGTCCGAAGCAATGTGGAGCAAATGAATATCCGCGGCGTTTTTGCTGTATCCCTCAGGGAGCGGGAATTTCAGCATAACGGGCACATTCGGCTGATAGGCTCCCGTGCCGTTCATCAGCGTGATGCCGTAGGCCGTGAACACCGTTCCATAATTCGAAGCGGCGGCCTTTGCCGCCCCGTAGGAAGCGCCGCCCGAAAGCGGAGCGATTTCCAGCCACGAATCGGGCGTGATGTTGCTGCCTGCGATGATGGACGTTCCCGGCAGCAGATAGGAAATATCGGTCTTCTCATCTGTTTTCAGCACGCCGATGTCGATGGTCACGAATGCAGCGCCGATGCTGTCGCCGTCCTGAATGTTTTCCACCGTGAATTCATAGCCGCCGTCTTCCTGTTTTTCCGCCATCACCGGCTTGTCGTTCACAACGGCGAGCACGATGGGCATGCCTTGCCCCGCCGGATATGCGCGGAACGTATAGGTCCCTCCGGCAAGCACCTCGATGGTGTTTTCACCCGGCATAACGCCTTCCCATTTTCCGTTCTCATACATCTGGATCGTGCCCTCGCCCTCAATGCGCACGCTGACCCGTGCCAGTTCCGCGAATATGACCTCTATGCTCCCTCCGTCCGTCAGCTCCGCCTCAAAGAAATAACCATCCTCTTCTTCCCGTACAGCGACGGGCTGCCCGTTCACCCTGACGCCCGCAAGGCCGCAGCCGTCCGCCGGATCCGCACGGAACGTATAGGTTCCGGCAGGCTCTTCAATGCTTCCTTCGTCTGCCACCACGCCGCCCCATCTTCCGTTCTCCAGCATGTGTAGGTATCCTTTGCTTTCGTCGAACGCCACATCGACTTTCGCCATTTCGTATTTTCCGAACACAGCCTTTACCGCGGCCTGGTCTCCCTCAAAGGAACCCATATTGAACGTATAGGATGCTGCTTCCTCTTCCGTGACCTCTTCCCCGCCGACAGAAAGGTTTTGCAGGTATGTGTCCGCGGGAAGATCGTTCCATTTGATGGTGACTTCCGCATCCGCCGGAACGCCGCCCAGCGCCTGCGTTCCCGTTACAACGGTCGATTGTTCGCCGTACAAAACGGTCAGCCCTCCCGCGCCCTCCATCGTGAAGTTAATTGTCTTTACGGCGTTTTCAGGTCCTTCGGGCGGGTTTTCCGCTCCCGCCGCCATAGGAAACAGCGCAAGCACAAGAAGCGCTGTCAAAATCATTGCCAATAGGTTTCGTTTCATTCGTTTTTTCCTCCTGAATTGCTGTCCTTGCAGGCGGCGCCCGCCCCTGCTTCCACGGGGATTTTATTCCGCCGCGCTGTTTTGCCGCGGCAGTGCGCCGCAGGCATTTTACAAAATTAGTTAACTTATTATACGATGGACGCGCCCTAAATGTCCCGCCCCCGGAACAAGCGGTACGCCGCAGGGCACAACTGGTAAATTCCTTTTCCCGCAGCGGATTGACACCCGGCAGCCCGTCTGCTACGCTTGTAATAAAACCAGTTTATATCGGGATATTTCATATGAAAAAGAGCTTGGGGAAATTTATTGCGGAGCATCTGGTATTCTTCATCTGCGCCGCGGCGGTCGCCGGCGGCGTGGTTTTCTCTTTGTTTATCCTGTCGGCCTATACGGCGCCGCTTTCCTCCGGCATTGCCGACCTTTCCGTGCAGGACGGGAACACGAACGGTTGGGAGGTATACGCCGAGGAAAACGGCAAAAAAACTCCCCTCGCCTACGAGGGGGGCGGTTACTGTTCCGGCCTTTCCTATCCGGGGCAGGCTTTTTATGCATCCCGCGTGATGAAGGAGGCCTTTGACGAACCCATCCTGCAAGTGGAAGGATCGAGCGTCGCTTTCAGTATTTTTCTTGACGGCGAACTTTTGTATACCGACGACCCTGCCGCAGGGAACCAGATCGGGGCCCTTAATTTTTCCGGAAAGATCGTCAGCCGCATTATGCCGCTGCAGCTGACGCTGCCTCCCGGCTATTCCGGCAAGACCCTTACCATTGCGCAAAGCCAGCCGTTTTCGGAAAAACAGGACTGGGACGGTTCCGTCTTTTTCGGCCCCGTCGCCTTGTACGGCAACACGGCCCTGCAAAGCATCTACGTGGCGCAGGCCACGCAAGCGGCCTATCCCGCGATGCTTCTCGCCGTGCTCGGGTTCTCGCTCGCCGCGCTTTTCCTCTACCAGCTCTATCATAAAAAGGTGGACCCGGGCGTCCTTTTCCTCGCGCTGTTCGCGCTTCTGTGGATGGCGGACACGCTCCTGCGCTCCAAACTTTCCTATTATTACTACGGCTCGTCTACGGCAATGGCGGAGCAATACCTGTATTTTGGGTGCTTTGTGTTCCTGTCCCTGTTCCTCGCGGACAGGATGCGGCGCTGCCGGCGGTTTTTCCTGCCGTTCGTCATCGCGCAGGCCGCCGCTATCGTGCTTTGCGCCGTTTCACCGCTCCTTCCCTACGGCGATTTTTCCGTATTCCTCATGACTTTTCCGCAGCTCGTAAGCTTTATTTCGATCCTGGCGGCTATCGGTCTTTCCATTGTGGAAGCTTGCCGCGGCACTTCGTTTTTCCGCCTGTTTGTAAAACTCCTGATCGTTGCCGCGGCCGCTTTCGGCGGCGTTTACCTTGTTTCCCTGATCGGCGGGACAGATTTCCACCGGGAATTCAACCAGAACATGGCGGCGTCTTTCCGTACCGGGCTGTTCTATTATCCGTTGGTGTTCCTGCGCTATTTCCTTATTTTCTCCTGCTTCCTCGTAACCCTTGTGGAATTCATCCGCTCCATCGTACAGCGGAATGTAACCCTGCGCATGCTGGAGCTGAAAAACAGCATGGCAAAGGAAAGCTACGACCAGCTGAACCGGTATACCGAGCAAACGATGATCCTGCGCCACGACCTGAAAAAACACCTCGCGGTGGTGGACGCCTTTTTGCAGGAGGGAAAAGAGCAAAGCGCGCGCGATTATCTTCGCGGGCTCAACGCATCCTTCGGGGAAAAGGCGCATATCTCGAATACGGGCAATTACCTCATTGATACTATTCTGGGCAGTAAATTCGCGGAAGCGGAACAAAAAGGGATCCGCACGAAGATCACGTGCGGACCCATTCCCGAACGCCTGCCTGTCGCCGATATGGACTTGTGTTCCCTTTTGCTGAACAGTCTTGAAAATGCGGTCCACGCCGCGCAAAAAGCGGAAAACCGCTTTCTCGCGGTCAATATCCGCCTCAAAAACGGTTTCTTATATTATTCCTGTGAAAACGGGGCCGGTCATCCCGCGCACGCCGCGGGGTCCGCAAGGCCTGCGGACGGCACGCATGGCTATGGGCTGCCAATCATGGAACAGATCGTTGAAAAATACCGGGGTGTGATGAACATCGAATCCACAGACGTGAGTTTTAAGCTTAGTGTGGCGGTTCCCGCTGAGGACTTTCCTTCCGGCCGTCTTTAAAAACAACGGTGACAGGCCTCGTTTCAGCGTGCAAGATAGCCGATCAGCCTGTCCTTCATCTCCGTCCATTTGGCGCGCCCCACCGGCACGACCGCGCCGTTTTTCAGCGTGGTTTCATACCGGCAGATGCTCGCGATTTGGCGGAGGTTCACAATGAAGCTTTTCTGACAGCGGAAAAACAGGTTGTCCGGAAGTTCGTTTTCCATCTCTGTAATCCCGCGCACAGAAGGAATCCTGCGGTCCCCAAGCACGATCACGGAAGATTTCCCCTGCGCCTCCACATAACAGATATCACGAAACTGGATTTTATGGATCACTGCGCCCGCGCGGACCAAAAGCTCTTCCGGCTGCGCCGCGTTTTCCCGGCACACACGCAGCACCTCGCGAATCTGTTCCTCCCGGAAAGGCTTCATCAGGTAGCGCAGCGCCTCCACCTCGTAGCCCTCGAACACAAAGTCGGGGCTCGAGGTCACAAAAACGATCCTTGTACGGACCCCGTCCGCGCGCAGCTTCCGCGCCGCCTGCATCCCGTCCGTGCCTTCCATTAGGATATCGAGGAAGACCAGGTCGAACACCGTCTGTGCCGCCGCCTCTATTAGCTGCTCCCCCGTGGAGTATCCGAAAACGGCGCACTGCCTGCCCGGGTCTTCCCACTGGCTGCGCAGGATGTGCTCAAGCTGTTCCCTATGCACTTTTTCATCGTCGCACACCGCGATTCGGAACACCGGTTTTTCCATAAAAGCTCTTTGCCTTTTCTTTCATCCTAAAAACGGGGCCGTCCCGTATGGAAGGCGGCCCGCCGGTTCCTGTCTTTTGCGTTCCAGCCCTTTTTTTATACTATATCGTTTTCCCCACGCAATTTCAAGAATCCGCCGCCGCTTCTTTCGGCGTTTTTATTCCGCACCAAGGGAAAACCGGCGCGTGCAGCACGCCTCCATTAATTCGGGATCGTGCGTAATTACCAGCACCGTTTTCCCGCATCCGGCCTGCCGCCCCAGCACATCTGAAATGATCTTCATGTTGCCTCCGTCAAGGCCGCTGGTCGGTTCGTCGAAAATCAGGACCTCCCGTCCGCTCAGGACCGCGCAAGCCAGCGAAAGCCGCTGTTTCTGCCCGCCGGAAAGGGTAGCGGGATGCCGGGTACGGTATTCAAACAGCCCGAGCTGCCGAAGCGTCTCCCTCGCCCGCTCCAGGTTCTCTTCCCGGCGGGGCAGGAGCAAAAGCACCTCTTCCTCCACGCTGGGCGTAAAAAACTGGGTATTGGTGTCGTTGGCGCTGTAGAAAACGCGCGCCCTGCGTCGGTGCGGCGGTATCTTTTTTCCGCTGAAAAGCACGCTCCCGCTGCTTTCACGGCGCAGTCCGCACAATATTTTAGCCAGTGTCGTCTTGCCCTTCCCGTTGCGCCCGGTGACCGCCACGACCTCGCCCGGGGAGGCGCTGAAATCCACATCCCGGAATATGGTCTTTCCCTTCAGCAAACAGCAGACCTGCCGCACCTCCACCGCCGCACCGGAACGATAATCCGCCCGGGGCAGGGGAGGCTGTTTTGTTTTACACGGACGGCGCAGGCCCATCCGCGCGGTTTCGCCGGCGGAAAGCGCGGCCAGCTCCCGCGGGGAAAATTCCCGCACGATCCTGCCGCCGTCCACATACAGGAAACGGTCCGCAATTCCCATCAGCCACGACAGCCTGTGTTCGGCGACAATCAGCGTATGCCCCTGTTTTTTCAGCTCCGCAAGCGTCTCCGAAAGCCGGCCTGCACTCTCTTCATCAAGATTGGCGGTAGGCTCGTCAAGCGTAAATACCCGCGGCCCCGCCGCGCGCGCCGCGGCAATCGCCACCTTTTGCTTTTCTCCGCTGGAAAGCCGGTCAAGGGGCGTCTTCCGCAGGCCGCCAAGCCCCATCGCGCGGATCACCCCGTCTGTGCGCATCCGGATTTCGGGCACGGAAAAGCCGAGGTTTTCGCAGCCGAACGCCACTTCCCCGGCAAGCTCCCCCGAAAAAAACTGGGATTTAGGGTCCTGGAACACGCAGCCAACCCGCTTTGAACGCTCCCATTGCGGCATGGCCGCAAGGTCCGTCCCGCCCAGCCGGACTTTCCCGTCCAGCGTCCCCTCGTAATAATAGGGCGCAAGGCCGCTTGAAAGGCGCGTCAGCGTAGTTTTCCCGTTGCCCGACCGCCCTATGAACACCACGCACTCTCCCTCCGCCGCCTTAAGGTTCACGCCTCGGATGCACGGCTCTTCCCCTGCATAGGCAAACGATACGTTTTCAAACTCGATCATTTGGTTCCTCCGATCAGCAGGAGCATCAGGATCCCGCCTGCATACAGCGCCGCCGCGAGGACGTCCCGCGCGCGGAGCTTCCGTTCGTAATAGCTGTACCGCGGCCCCGGCGTATCGATCCCGCGCGCTGCGGCGGACACCGCCAGCTGGTCGGAAATCTGCAGGCAGCGCAGGAGCATGGGAACAAGAATATATTCAAAGGTGTTCCCCGGATGGCGGAACACCTGCCCCGGTCCGGTGAGTCCCCGGTTGTGCATGGACTCCCGCAGCCCACGCAGCTCGGCGCGTATAGTGGGAAAAAAACGGAAGATGACCAGCATCCCCAGGATCGCCCCCGTGGGCGCGTGGACGCGCGCGAAAAACGCGCTCAGCGCGCCGGGCGGCGTGGATACGAGGTCCCATGCCGCCATGAAGACGGGCGTCATCCACCAGAACAGGAACACATGGAACTCCGAAAATACCATCATGCGTATCCCGTGGAAGCGAATCAGGTACAGCAGCAGGGACAGTATTCCGTAAAGAGCGGCAAACCCCGCGCATTGCTTCCATGCCCTCTGTGCCGCAAGGATTAAAAACAGCATCAGCGCAATGACCCATGCCCGGTCCGTGCCGCCCGGCAGGAACACGCCCGGCAGGGTCGCGGCAAACACGCACAGCTTGGCGGCAACGGAAAAACCCGCATCCTTTTTTTCCATTTACAGGACGCCCGCCTTGCCAAAATGCTTCTTCATCATACGGCTGCCGATCAGGCTGCCCGCAAAGCCGCAGGCCACAGTGAATATGAGGATGAACGCCAGCCAGCCCGGCTGCGTATAATAGGACAGGTAGGAATCGATATACTCCTGCGTCATGCCGGAGGCGAGCGCATTGGAAGAGAAGGTTTCCCAAAACGCAAGGATGGGCAGCAGGTTCACGCCCTGGTAAAGCCCGCTGTAAACCGTCCACGCGGCGGTGATCCGCCACGGGTCGTCATACGCGCCCGTTTTCCACAGGATTGCTTCGCAGACGAGCCCCACCACAATGAAATAGGGCAGCAGGAACCAGTCGCCCATGATTAGGAAAACGATGCCAAGCAGCGTCATATAAAGCAGGGAAACGAACCGCTTGCGCACGCGGCGCACCATCAGGAAATAAACAGGCGCGCACACAAGGCAGGTAATCCCCACGGAAAGCACCATGCTGACAAAGTGGCTGGCCATGCAGATCATGTTAATCAGCAGTTGGATCACAATCAGCAGCACGCTCAAAAGCACAGTCGTGATCACGTCCTTCGCGGACCATTTAGCATTGGTTTTCATCTTGTTTTATCCTCCTCAAATGTTTGGTTTATATGTTTTTTCCATACAGTTAGCAAAAGCTAACTTCTGCCCGAAAAAAAATCATTTCCACTGCGCCAGGCTGTCCCACCCGGCATTAAAAAAACGCGCGATCTGCCCCACATAAGCAAGGGCCTTCTCCTTGGGCATATCGTGCGCCACTACCTCGAACACCGCAGTAAAATACGCGCTCGTCAGCATATGGCGGACTTCTCTGCCAGGCGTTTCCCCGATCTTTCCCACCTCCCGGAGCTGCCTGTAATACTCCCCGCTCCGCTCCACCTCGAGGCGCACCAGCCCGTGCAGGAAATCCTGGTATTTGGTTCCGTCGGAACGGCATACCAGCAGCTTGAATGCATCGAAATTTTCGTAAATATAATCGATGAAGCGGTAGAGGTAAGCCGTGGAAAGCTCCTGGCTTGTTTCGGCTTTGCCTTCAAAAATCAGGTCGAAATGCTCGTCCTGCGCGGCGCAAAAGCGGCTCATAAGGCCCTCTGCCACGGGCTTTACCAACGCGCTGAAAAGAGCGCTTTTATCCGGGTAGCGGACATAGATCGCCCCTGTGCTCGTGCCCGCCTTCTCCGCGATTTCCCGCAGGGATGCTTCTTTGTAACCCTTTTCCAGGAATTCCTTTTTTGCGCATAAAAGAAGGTTTTCTGTAATCCCTTCTTCCCGTTTCGCCATGCCCGCGCCTTTCCCGATGCATCAAAAACATCGTTATCAATAACACCGTTCTTAAAATATCATTCTTTGTTTTATTTGTCAACCACGGAGGAACCGTAAAAATTTCCCCGGACATATCATTTTGGTTTGACAAATACCCCATGGGGGTATATTATACCCATGGGACATAATTGTTGTTATAAAATACCATATGGGGTATTTATAGAATGCCAAACCATTGCAGGACGGAGGGAAACGATGGAAAACAAACAAGCCGCTGGCGCACGGTGCGCATGCCACCATAAATCCACACCGCGCAGCGGGCAGGAGCTTCGCCTTTTGAAAAACCGCCTCAGCCGGATGGCCGGCCAGCTCTCCGGAATCGGCAAGATGCTGGACGACAATCGTTACTGCGGTGATATCTTAACGCAGATCGCCGCGGTGGAAAGCGCGCTCCAGTCCTTCGGGTACCTGATTTTGCAGGACCACATGGAAACGTGCGTGGTGGAAGAAATCCGCAGGGGCAACACCGGCATTGTGGACGAAGCGGTGGAACTGGTCAAAAAGCTGAAGTAAGGAGGGGTTTCCTTGAAGACAGAAAAATTCAACATCACCGGGATGACCTGCGCGGCGTGCCAGGCCAACATCACCCGCACCGTACAAAAGCTTGACGGCGTGAGCGATGTGGACGTCAGCCTGCTAGCGAACCGCATGACGGTCACCTATGACGAAGCCAAACTGACCCCGGAAAACATCATAGAAGCCGTGGAGGGCGTGGGCTATGGCGCTTCCCTGCCCGGCGGCGCTGCGGAAAACGCGGCGGGCGGCTTCCGCAGCGAATGGGAGGCCCGGCAAAAGCTCGCCGACGAGGGCCGCGAGAGCATGAAGCGGCGGCTCATTTCCTCCATCATTCTGCTGATCCCACTGATGTATGTGGCGATGGGGCCGATGATGGGGCTTCCCGCGCCCGATTTTCTGGTGGGAATGGAAAATTCGCTGATCTCGGCGCTGACGCAGCTTCTAATCACCATACCGATCATCGTCATCAACGGGCATTTCTTTCAAAACGGACTCAAGGCGCTCATTGCCCGCGCCCCCAATATGGACTCGCTGGTAGCGGTCGGCTCGGGCGCGTCGCTTGTTTACGGAATTTTTGCCATGTACCGCATGGCCTACGGTCTCGGCCACGGGAATATGGCGCTGGTGCACGAATATGCGCACGCGCTGTATTTTGAATCGGCGGCCATGATCCTGACGCTGGTCACCGTGGGAAAATATCTTGAGGCGCGTTCCAAATCCAAAACCTCGGACGCGCTCGGCAAGCTCGTCGACCTTGCGCCGAAAACGGCGTCCGTCATCCGCGGCGGCGAAGAACTTGTGATCCCAGCGGAGCAGGTCCAGACCGACGATATCGTCGTCATCCGCCCGGGCGAAAGCATCCCTGTGGACGGCGTCGTCACCGAAGGCTATGGCTATGTGGACCAGGCCGCCATCACCGGGGAAAGCATCCCTGTGGAAAAGAACCCCGGCGACACCGTCATTTCGGCAACGATCAATAAAAACGGGACGTTCCGGTTCCAAGCGTCCAAAGTGGGCGAGGATACGACGCTCGCGCAGATCATCCGGCTGGTGGATGAAGCGGGGAATTCCAAGGCGCCGATCGCGCGCCTTGCGGACCGTGTGAGCGGCATCTTCGTGCCCGTCGTCATCGGTATTGCCATTGTGACGGTTATCGTATGGCTAATCGCGGGGCAGAACTTTGAATTTGCCTTTTCCAACGCCATTTCCGTGCTGGTCATTTCGTGTCCGTGCGCGCTGGGGCTGGCAACGCCGGTCGCCATCATGGTGGGTACCGGGAAAGCCGCCGAGCAGGGAATCCTGATTAAATCGGCGGAAAGCCTCGAGAACCTGCATTCTATAGATACAATCGTGCTCGACAAAACCGGAACCATCACCTCCGGCCACCCGTCGGTTACGGATATCGTGATGCTTGACACGTCCCTCACGGAGCAAGAATTCCTTACGCAGGCCGCGGCGGCGGAAGCCGGGAGCGAACATCCGCTTGCGCAGGCAGTGGTGGAAAAAGCGCGGGAAACGGGGCTTTCCATCCCCCGCGCTGAAGAATTCGAGGCACAGGCGGGGCGCGGCATCCGCGCGCTGGTGGACGGACGGCGTTATGTGGCGGGCAACCTCGCCTTTATGGAGGAATCCGGCCTCGCCGAAAACGCACAGGCAAAAGAAGCCGCACACCGCCTCGCGGGCGAGGGCAAAACGCCTCTGCTGTTCGCGGCGGACGGCGCCCTTCTCGGGGTGATCGCCGTGGCGGACACCATCCGCGAAGACAGCCGCGCGGCCATCGAACGGTTCCGCAAGATGGGCCTGCACGTCGTGATGCTGACGGGCGACAACCGCATAACCGCGGAAGCCATCCGCAAAGAGATCGGCGTGGAGGAAGCCATCGCGGACGTATTGCCCGCAGATAAGGAAGCGAGCGTGCGCGCGTTGCAGGAAAAAGGCCACAAGGTCGCTATGGTCGGCGACGGTGTGAACGACGCGCCCGCGCTTACCCGTGCGGATATCGGCATCGCTATCGGCGCGGGCACGGATATTGCCATCGAGTCGGCAGACGTGGTGCTGATGAAGGATTCCCTGTTCGATGTGGCGGCGGCCATCGACCTCAGCAAGGCGGTGGTACGCAACATCCACCAGAACCTGTTTTGGGCCTTCTTCTACAATGTCCTCGGCATCCCGCTCGCGGCGGGCGCGTTGTTCCCGGCGTTCGGTATCCGCCTGAGCCCGATGATCGGCTCCGCCGCCATGAGCCTGAGCTCCGTGTGCGTCGTGCTGAACGCGCTGCGGCTGCGGCTGTTCAAGGACAAGAACAACACGGCCAGGATTGCCGCGCCGGACCCGGCTGCGGAGGAGATACAAAATACCGGCACAAACGTGCCGGAACGCAAGAAAGGACAAAATGAAATGAAAAAAATACTGACGATTGACGGAATGATGTGCGCGCACTGCCAGATGAATGTGCAGAAAACGCTCTTGGCGCTCGATGGCGTTACGGACGCGGCCGTTGACCTTGAAAAGAAGCAGGCCGCCGTTACCCTTTCCACGGACGTTCCCGAGCAGGTATTCCGGGACGCTGTTGCGGACGCGGGCTATACGCTCGTAAGCTGCGAAAGCGCCTAAACCGCAAACCGCAGGGCCGGGACGGATAAAATGATCCGTCCCGGTTTTGGGTTCCCTGTCTATGCGGGGGTCCGCCGAGGTGTGGCAGGCGCCTTGTAACCTGCCCGGGGGATCCGTCCTCAGGCTCCCCTGCGGCAAAAAATCCGAACCGCAGCCGGCCGGCACTGGGTTCGGATTTTATTTGCAGTAAATAAACAATCCGTTTCAATTCTTTCACTTACGCTTCATTGGTATAGCATTCGTAGCGAAACCACCTCACGGGGTGTCCCCTGCGGAACAGCAGGCGGAAAACGCCGGTCTCCGTCAATAGCTCGCGGCATACGGGGTTCAGGTAAATGAAGTATACCTTCCGCGGCTTCCTTGCGATGCTGCACAGGATGTAATTAAGCATCTTGCGGAACACAGCCGCGGGAAAGGAATTAAACACGTAAAAATAGTTGTAGGCGTCGTAGTGCTCGAATACCGCGGCATCGTCCTGCAGAACCCTGCAGCGCTCAAGGCCGAGCGCCGCGAAGTTTTCATGCGCCGTCCGGCACAGCTCCGCCGACAGGTCGATTCCGTCGATCTGCCGGAATGGGAAGGCGCTCATCAGGTGCATTGCTTTTCCTTTCCCGCAGCCGATGTCTATGATCGCGTCCTCTTTTTCCACCGGCAGACGTTTCAGCACTTCGCGCAGGCCGTCGGTAGAGGGCTGGTAGCGGTTCCCGCGGGCAGGATCGAAGCCCGCCTGTTCAGGTTCTTCCCAAAGGGAGAAATCGACCCCCAGCCGTTCGTCTTCCTTTTTCCCGCGCTTCATCCACAGATTGCGCAGGACCCCATACGCCTTGCTTTTTTTTATTGCTGTAAAATCCATTGGCCTCCTCCGAACGGTTCAGCGTATCATGCCGATCCTGCGGAGCCATTTGCCGGTCTGCCGTTTCACGGCCCCCGTTTTCGCCTTTGGTCCATACGCCTCAAAAGCGCTCAATACGCGGGCCTGCGGGCACAGGCGGGCGACCGTCCCGCAAAGCTCCTCGATTCCGCTGCCGCCGTATGTGCAGAACGGCACGACTATCCTGCCCGCCAGGCCGTGCTCCGCAAGGAACGCGGCAGCCGGGGGCGCAAGCGTCCCCCACCAGTTCGGCGAACCGATAAACACCGTTTTATATGGCTTCATGCCGCCCGCCCGTTCTTTGAGCGCGGGCAGATATCCCCTTTGTATCTCCTCGCGTGCCTTTGCCACCGTCTCCTCATATGACGGCGGATAAGGCGTCCGCGGCTGTATTTCAAACAGCGTTCCCCCGGTCTGCCGGCAGATGGCCTTTGCAATCCTGCGCGTATTTCCCGAACGTGAGAAGTATGCGACAAGGATATGCGGGTTTTGCAGTTTTCTTTTCTTCGTGAACAGCATGGCCGTCTACTCCGCTTTCTTTCGCCTGCTTTTTTCTATACGGTCCACCGTTTCACCTTCGCTCCTTGAGGCTGATCCCCCGCAGCCATGCGTCCACCTCGCCCCGCGCGCGCGGGACGCTGTTTCCATAGGCGGCAAAGCCATCCATAACCTCGCTGTCCGGGCAGAGGGCCTTTGTGTCGCGTGCCAGCCCGGCCATTCCGCCGCCGCCATGCGTGCAAAACGGCACGACGGTCTTGCCCGTAAGGTCGCAGCGTTCGAGGAACGACGCCACCGGGGGCGCGACCGTGCTCCACCAGTTCGGCGAGCCGACAAACACAACGTCGTAAGGCCCCACATCCGCGGGTTCCCCGATTTCCGGACGGAAGCCGGCGCGTATTTCCTCTTTTGCCTGGCCGACCACCGCCTGGTAGGCGGAAGGATATGGAACTGCCGGTTTAATCTCAAACAGTGCCCCTCCCGTCTCCGTGCGGATCAGCTCTGCAAGCTCCTCCGTATTTCCCGAATGGGAATAATATGCGATCAATATATTCTTCATATCTGTTCTCCTCCTTTTGTGCCGTCCGGGCCTTTGGGCGCACCCGGCTCCACAAACACCGTTCCCGCGGGAATTTTCCGCATCGACTCTTCCCAGCGTTCCTTTTCGACGTCCTCCACCGATACGGAGACGTATTCCGCCCCAATGCCGAGTTCTTTTGAAACGGCCTCCCGTACGGTCAGGGCCAGCTTTGCTTTTACCGCTTTATCCCGCCCCGGAAGCATCGTAATTGCGATGTGCGGCATCTACCTTTCCTCCCGTTCCAGTTTTTCGTATTCTTCGTCCGTCACCGGCTCCAGCCATTGCGCCGGGCCCATGCTGCTGTTGGTTTCGATGGAAAGGTGTACGAACCAGCTGTCCTTCGCCGCGCCGTGCCAATGCTTTACGTCCGGCGGTATCTTCACCACGTCTCCGGGGCCGAGCGGCCGGGCGGGCCTGCCTTCTTCCCGGTACCAGCCCCGCCCGCCGGTCACGAGCAATATCTGACCGCCCGGATGCCTGTGCCAGTTGTTGCGGCAGCCCGGTTCAAAGGTCACGTTGCCGATCGGACAATTGAATCCATCGCCGCCCCCGGAAAGCATCTCAAGATAGGCCTGCCCCGTAAAATTCTTGCTGAATTCCCCGGGCAGCTTCCCGCCCCGGGGAAAAATCACACTGTTTGAAAGATCGTCCATGTTTTAACCTCCGTTTTCTTACCGGTACGCCTTTTGGTAGATTGCCGTACAGTCCTCATGCGAAAGCTCACACGGATCAACGGCAAACAGGCCGCCCATGGTGGCGCGGGCGTTTTCGGCAAGCGTTCCGAGCTCCTCCCGCGTGATCCCATAATCGGACATCTTAAGTTCCGCGACCCCGCAGTCCTCCTGCAGTTTCGCAAGCGCCGCAAGGAAATCCTCCGGCCTGCGCGCCGTTTCCATGCCCATCGCCCTTGCCATACGGATGAACCGGTCCCCGCAAATGTGCTTTTCAATAAAATATCCGTAATACGCGCGGGAAAGCATGATGAGGCCCGCGCCGTGCGGAAGTTCCTGGTGGAACGCGCTCATGGCTTGTTCCATGGAATGCTCGCTCGTACAGCACGAAAGGCTCATCACATACCCGGAGAGTGTGTTGCCGAAAGCCACCTGTCCGCGCGCCTCTAGGTCTTCCCCATTCCTTACGGCGGACGGCAGGTTTTTGGCAACCGCTTCGATGGCGGCCAGCGCCACTATGTCGCTCATGGGGTTCGCCGCCTTGGAGATATAGCATTCCGTGCTGTGGAACAGCGCGTCAAACCCCTGATATGCGGTAAATTCCGGCGGAACGGTGGTCATCAGCTCCGGATCGACGATTGCAAGCACGGGGAACAGGCTATCCATCCCGCCGCAGCCGATCTTTTCGTGGGTGTCCGGGTTGGTGACCACGCCCCACGCGTCCACCTCCGAGCCGGTCCCAGCCGTAGTGGTAATGCAAACGACGGGCAGCGGCCTGTTTTCAAGCGGTTTGTTTTTTCCCGTCGCGCCCGCCACGTAATCCCACAGGTCGCCGGGGTTTGGGGCCATCATGGCCATGATCTTTGCCGCGTCCATCACGCTGCCGCCCCCAAGCGCCACCACAAAATCGCAGCCGTTTTCCCGTGCGAACGCCGCTCCTTCCATCACGGTGTCCTTGAACGGGTTGGCCTGCACCCTGTCGAACACCGCAGTCTCCACCCCTGCGAGGTGCAGCTGTTCTTCCGTGCGTCCAAGCGCGCCGTTTGCGCGCGCAGAGTTCCCGTTTGAAATAACGATCATAGCTTTCCTGCCCGGCATTTCCTGAATGTTGAGGTTATTCAGCTCTCCTGCGCCAAACAGCGTCCTTGTCGGTAAATACATGTGATAATTCATATCGCTTTCCTCCCTGTCTTTATTTAAACTCTACTCCTTGGAGTGAACTCTAAGTCAAGGTCCCCTTTTTGTTGTTTACAAATTGTTCATATCCATTTTTTCCACCAAAAACACCCCTTATCCACAGGATAAGGGGTATTCCTTATAATGTCTAATACCTATATTCTATTACTTTTCATGCTTTTAGGGCATCTTTCTTCCTACGGCTTCAGCGCAATCTTCACTACGCCGTCCGCCCCGCTTTCAAAAAGCGCGTAAGCCTCCAGCGCGCGGTCCAGCGAAAAACGGTGGGTAATCAGCGGCGTGGTATTAAGTTTTTCCCGCCGGACCAGCTCTAGGATTTTCCCGCAGGAATTGGCATCCACACCGCCCGTTTTAAAGGTCAGGTTTTTGCCGTACATATCGGGCAGGGGAAGGACCTGCGGCTTCTCATACATGGCGATCACGCATACCGTCCCGTTCGGGCGCGCCGCTTTCCACGCGGCCTCGAAGGTATCCGCTCCGCCCGCCGCTTCAAACACCACGTCCGCGCCCCGTCCCTGTGTAAGGCTGCGCGCCGCAGCGCCGGGGTCTTCCCGTGCGGGGTTCACCGTAAGGTCCGCAATCCCCATGCGCCGCGCGAGCGAGAGCCGTTCCTCGGAAATATCCGCGGCAATGATGCGGGCCGGGCGGCACAGCCGTGCGCAGGCCATCGTGCACAGGCCCGTCGGCCCCGCGCCGATCACCAGCACCGTATCTCCCTCTTCGATCCCGCCGATCCCAGCGCCCCAGTAGCCGGTGGCAAGGATATCCCCGGTGAAAAGCGCCTGTTCGTCCGTTACCCCTGCGGGGATCACATCGAGCCCATGATCGGCAAAAGGCACGCGGACATACTCTGCCTGCCCGCCGTCGATCCGGCAGCCAAGGGCCCAGCCGCCATATTCGTGCGTACAGTTATTGACAAACCCGCGGCGGCAAAAATAGCATTCG
This sequence comes from Christensenella minuta, assembly GCF_003628755.1. NCBI lineage: Bacteria > Bacillati > Bacillota > Clostridia > Christensenellales > Christensenellaceae > Christensenella > Christensenella minuta. Next base: position 2,283,583 of record NZ_CP029256.1, read on the forward strand.
CCGCAGAAGGTCTCCACGTTGACCGTCACCCGGTCCCCCGCGCGGACCTTGCGCACGCCGTTCCCAATTTGCTCCACCACGCCAACCATCTCATGCCCCACGACAACTCCGGACTTCGCACGGGGGACGCTGCCGTGCTTTATATGCAGGTCGCTCGAGCAGATGGAAGCCAGCGTCACCCGGACGATCGCATCCGTGGGCGCGTGCAGCGCCGGAACGGGCCGCTCCTTAAGCGCGAACCTTCCCTTTCCCTCAAAAACAACCGCCTTCATCGTTTGATTCATCTCAACGCGCTCCTTGTAAGATTTCCCTTTATTATACCGGATGCGGAACGCTTTGTCATTTCATCCCGTCCGGCGCGCCGCAACCCGTTTAAAGGGAGGAATTTCTGTTTAAAGCCATGGTATACGAAACAAAAAATCCGGCAAACCGCCGCCCTTTGGCGCCTGCCTTTTTCGTCGGGGAGGGAAGTCTTATCAAAAAAGCAAAAACATTCTTTGAAACCATCGCGGGACCGTCCGCCTTTCTGCTAAACAGCTCTCTGATCGCCATTCCCTATCTGCTGTTCCTCCAGCTGGCGGACGGGACCAGCCTCACGGCGATCCTGCCCCTTGTAATCTTTTATACGCTCCGCATGACGGGTATATTTTTACTGCGCAGCATCCGTGCGGGCGCGGACAGTTATTTTGTAATGATGCTTTCGCTGGCCCTTGGGGCCGCCGGTGCGCTCTGCGGGGTGCTGGGCGTTTTCTGTTTCCCGTTTTTCACGGCCTCTGCGATCCTTCTTGGGCTTAGTACGGCATTCATCCAGCCCGCCTTCACCACCCTGCATTTCCAGCGGCAGGAACAAAACCAAAAGTCCGGTACAGCGGGCAAGCCAAAGAAAAATTTTGCGCCCCTCGCATTCGCCGCCGTGTTTCTGCTTGCCCTGACGGCCCTGCCCTCTCCCATACGGACGGGCGGCGTGATGCTGCTTTACCTTGTCCTCTTCCTGCTCGCCTTCTATTCCACCTCCCGCGGCCGGGCGCACGCCTTCCGTTTTATCCATTTAAAAAACGTGACCGTATCCCCGCGGTACGCGGCCGTTTTCCTCGTGTTTTTTGTTTTGCTGATCGTGCTGCGTATCGCGCGCCTGACCCTTGACGCGCAGGAACTGGACGTTGTGACCATTTGGTTTGCCGTCGCCTTCCTTGCCGCCATGCTCCTTGTTTGGCTGCGCAGGAAACGGGCCCGGCTGCCCCTATGGCTCAACCTCCTTTCCTTCGCCAACGGCATGTGCGGGAATTTCCTCTTTATCTTCGGCTCCTTTTATGTCGGCGCCGTTTATGGAATCGGGGAAGCGGCCGCTTACGTATACGTCCCGTTCGTCCTCGGCATGGGCTGTTCGATGGCGTTTGCTTCAAAGCTATGGCGGCTTGCGGGAAAGGCGTCCCCATTTACGGTGCAGGCCGCCGGCGCATGCGCGGGCCTTGTTTTGCTGATGACGCCCTTTTATTTCCCGGCCGGCGTTTTTCTCGTCAGCTTTTTCTTCAGCGGCACAAGTTCCCTGCTCAACCGGGAGTATTACCATACGCAGTCCATTCCCACGGACAGGCGGCTCGTCAGTAAATTTACCATACAGGATATCGGAAGCATAACCTGCCAGTTTATCACCGCCGCCTTCCTCCTCGCCCTTTTCAGTTTTTACCGGCTGCCCTCCGCGGCGTTTTTCACGCTGACGGAACAGACGGCCCACCCGGAAACGCTGGTCCATGTGGTGCGGATCGTCAGGTTCTGGGGCTGTCTGACCCTTGCGGCGCTCTACGCGGGAGTTCTTGCCGCGCGGAAAAAGGGCGCGGCAAGAAAAACGCCCGCAGCGGAATAGGGTTCCGCCGGCAGGCGCGTGTCCTTTTCACTTTCGGCAAAAATACTGCGTTCCTCAGTTCCCGCTGCGCATGGCTTCAAGCGGGCTCATTTTCGTTGCCTTGCGCGCCGGGTAAACGCCTGAGGCGATCCCCACCAGCAGCGCGATGCCGAGCGCTCCGAGCGCCACCCACATGGGAATTTCCACCTTCATCCCTTCGGAAAAAACCATCCCGAGGAAGCTTGTCTGCTCGGTGCCCGTGTTGATCGCAAGCACCACGATATAGCTGATCCCCAGTCCGACCAGCCCGCCAAGGAGGCCGATCATTGCGGATTCCGTCAAAAAAAGCTGCCGGATCTTCCGGATCTTCATCCCCACGACCTTCATGATGCCGATGTCCCGCCGCCTTTCGAGTATGCTTGCATACATGGTGTTTGCAATGCCGATGGCGGATACGAACAGCGAGATCAGGCCGATGGCAAACAGCTGTCCCTGCTGCCTCCCCTGCTCCTCCTGCATCTGCGAGATGTATTCCGTTTCGCTGTATGTCTGGTACCCGAGCTTCTTGATCTCATCCATGACGCTTTGCACGTTGTCCATGTCGTCCACGCGCACGATCACCTGCTGGTAGGAATTCAGCGGCACGCCCATATCGTCCGCAAGCTCCCTGTTGTCCATCAGCATTCGTTTGGCGACGGCAAGGTCCATGTAGATGCTGTTGCTTTCGCTGCTCTGCGCCTTTTTCGTCAGCCCGGAGACCGACGCGCGGTAAAGGCTGCCCCGGGGCGCCTCAGGGTCGTCCATGCCGTACCCGAACTGCAGCTCCAGCTCCGTTCCAAGCCAATCGATCTGCGGGGAATATTTGCTGAACTCTTCCCAGTCCGCGTAATTGGGCGGGTTTTTCGGATCGACAAATTGCTGTACCGCGTCTCCGCCCACCACCAGCACCGGCATGGTTCCGCCCTGCCCGAACATCCCGCCCTCCTCAAGCTCGAGGTCCAACACGGCAGGCTCGATCCCCGTTACGCTTATATTCGCCTCATAAGCGCCCGTGCGGATCACAGCGGGAACCTGCACCACGGGGGACGCCGCTTCCACATGCTCCATCGCCGCGATGGACTGCACGGTGCTGTCCGTAATCCCGCCGCGCCCCGACACCGCCGACGAGGAATAATCGTTGATCTCGATCCGCGTGAGCGCCGTGTTGTTTGTCAGCAGTCCCTCGAACTGCTTATAATTGGAATAGCCGATAGACAGCATCAGCACGATGCACGCCGTTCCCACGATCACCCCGAGGACAGTAAGGAAGGTGCGGGATTTGCGCCTGCTTAAATGGACCAGGGCCAGTTTGAATAAATCAGACGTCCTCATTGTCTTCCGCTTTCTGCTTTCTGCGTTTGAGGGCGTACCGAATACCGAGGATACCGCCGATGACCGCCCCGAGGATCAGAACCGAAATCCACCATTGGCTTTGCGTCTCCGGCTTTTCTTCCTCTTCTTCCTCCTGAGGGGCGTTTATGACAGGCGGATTGATATTGGTCGAGAAATCAAACTCTTGTGTGGATACCTCCCCGAATTCATCCTCATAAGACAGCGTCATTTTTCCATTCGTGTAGCCGTACTTCGCGTCCGCGCCGCTGGAATCGAGCGTGCTCACAAATACGTACAGGTCTCCTTTTTTTGCGGCCCCGCTCTCCAGGTTTCCAAGGAACAGGCTGCCCTCCGGCACCAGCCCCGGCGCCTCGACCTCCGCGCGCACATTGTACACCGTCCCCTTGCCCATGTTCATCACGTTCATGGAGACGGACATCGTATCCCCCGCGTTCACCTCCTGCGGAATCTCCGGCTCGTCGTATTCGATGCGGACCGGCTGTTTGACCTGAATCACAATGGATTCGTCCGATGTGACCTCCGTTCCTCCGTCCCCTTCGTATTCGACATGCAGCAATATTTTCTGTGGCTTGGGCTCCGCCGTCTGCTGCACCATCAGCCTGGTATCGATCGCGGCGCTTTCCTGTTTGGCCACCTTTTTGAAGTAAAAGGAATTGGTCTCCCCCATGGGGATGATATCCGCTGTCTCCCCGCTGACCGTAACCTTCATGTTTTTGATCGGCTGGCTGTCGCTCGTATTTTGCAGGGTGACGGAAAGACCGAACTCCTGTCCGGCGAGTACGGGGGATGGGTTTACGGAATATCCGCCGAGCATAACCTTGGGCTTGGGCTTCGCTTCCCCTCCGCCCGCGCCGCCTCCGCCGCCCGTACCGCCCGCGGGCGCGTCGGCGTCCCCAGGGTCCTGCGCTGCCGGCGCGTTCGGGTCAATGCCGTCCGTAACCGTAACGTACAGGGTAAACGCCTGCGTAAACTGTGCGCCGCCCTGTACCTGTCCCTGGACGCTTACCGTCACCGGATAGCGTCCGCTAAGCCTACCCTCCGCGAGCGGCAGGTTTAGCTCCACAAGGCAGGCCTTCGCCCTGCCCGCCCCATTATTGACCATATGCTCTTTCAGCCCGACTGTCTTATCGTAATTCTGGAACACAAAGGGGGAAGATGAAGCGTCTCCGAGGTCCACCGTTATGTTGATGCTGCCGCCCTGCAATTCCTGTGCCGGTACGAGCGGAAGGACGATAGAGGCGCTCCCGCCTGCCACGGCGGGCATATATCCGCTGCTGTACGGTTGATCCATCCCCGGGTATAGGTTTTCGTTGTCAATGGCAAGCACGGTCCCCGCGTCCTGCGTCCCGGCTGCAGGCGTATCCTCCGCAGCCAGCGCCGTCCCTGCCGGTAGAACCGTCATGATTACCGCAAGCAGTATAACCAGTCCTTTTCTCATTGCTGTCCTCCTCTGTGTTGCGCCGCGCCTTTAAGGCGGGCTTTTTCCCGCGCGGACCATTGCCGCAGGGTCCCCGCGGAAGCCTCTTTTGTTTCACCGTTTTTTTCGGCCTCATGCGCGCCGTTGTTGCCGGTCCCGTGCACAGGCCGCTTTTTGCCCGCAGTTCTCCTCGATCTTTACGACCTCCCCGTCCGCGATATACACGATCCGGTCCGCATACCGCGCTTTCTCCATGTCGTGGGTAACCATCAGGAGCGTCGTCCCGTTTTCCTTCACAATGTTCTGCAGAATCTCCATAATCTGTTCGGCTGTTTCACTGTCGAGGTTGCCCGTCGGCTCGTCCGCGAACAAAATTTCCGGTTTGGTGATGATTGCCCGCGCAATCGACACACGCTGCTGCTGTCCACCCGAAAGCTCGTCCGGGTCGTGCGCAAGGTGCCCCGCAAGCCCAAGCGCGGAAAGCACCGCCTTTGCTTCCTTTTCCCGTTTAAGCGGCGGGATGCCGCGCAGCATCAGGGGAAACGCCGCGTTTTCAAGGGTGGTGAGCGTATCCATCAGGTTGAAACTTTGGAAAATGAACCCCACATGATTAAGACGGAACTCCACAAGGTCGTCCTCTTTCATCTTATGGATCGGTTTTTCGCGGATAAACACCTTGCCCGCGGTCGGCTTTTCAAGGCCCGCGGCGAGGTTTAAAAGCGTGGATTTCCCGCTCCCCGAGGTCCCGGCCACGGCCACAAATTCGCCCCGCCGGATGTCGAGGTCCACGCCGCCAAGCGCCCGGAAGCGCACCTTTTTCGTCTTATATATCTTGACCAGGTTCCTGATACTGATAATTGGCTCCGCGTCGTCGCTGCGCCCTGCCGCAGGGGCCGCCTTTTCCGTCTCCGGCGGAATTCCTCCTGCGGGCGCGCCGGAGCTTCCCGCCTTTTGGCCCGCGGTTTTGCGGCCCGCAAGCCTGTTCCCTGTTTTATTCGTTGCTTCCAGCATACTCTTTTCCTTCGCCTCCGCTTCCTTCGGGTTCCGTGCCGCCCGTAACCGTCCTTACCTCACTTCTGTTAAAATCCCGGCGTCCATTTCGCACACCGTATCGCACAGCTCTTCAATGTCGCCCGCGTTGTGGCTCGCAAGCAGGATCGTCTTTCCCTTCGCGCGCAGCCCTTTGATAAGCTCGCGCATTTCGCGCACGCCCTGTTTGTCGAGGCCGTTGAACGGTTCGTCCAAAACCAGCAGCGAGGGGTCTTCCATGATGGCCTGCGCAATGCCAAGCCGCTGCCGCATCCCGAGGGAGTATTTGGCGACGTGCTTTTTAAGGTCCGGGTCAAGCCCGGCCCGCCGAATGGTCTCGCGGATTTCCTTATTTCCAACCCTTCGTTTAAGGGACGCCAGAAGCTGAAGATTTTTAAAGCCTGTAAGTGCCGGCAAAAAACCGGGGGTCTCAATGATGATGCCCATGTCTTCGGGAAAATCCATATCCCTTCCTACCTGCTCGTAGTCCACCATGATTTTCCCCTTTGATGGAAACAGAAACCCACAGATACACTTGAAAAGCACCGTTTTCCCAGAGCCGTTGTTGCCTACGATCCCGTGGATTTTACCGGCCTCAAAATCGTGGTGCACATCCCGCAGCACCTCTTCGCCGTTAAAATCCTTGTACACATGCTGGACGCTGATTGAAATATCCTTCATACGCTGTTCCCCGTAAAGTTAAAATTATATTTTTTCATCCCCCGGAGCGCTGCCCAGAACAACGCGGCGGTCGCCGCCCCAAAGATCAGGCAGGTCTGCCATAGCCGCGGGAGCAGGTCGTAGCCAAAATTGTGCATATGGTACGTCGCCTGGTTTAAGGGCGACATCCATCCCACCGCCACATTGGCCTGATACATCAGCTCCTGCGGCAGGCTGAACATTTGACCGAATATCTGCGGGTTTAGCAGCAGCCCATACAGGCTGAATAAAAATACGCTCACCACGCCCCAGAACTGCCCCCTGCGGATATTGACCGCGAGCATAATAGACGCCATCAGCAGCGTGTACAGCAGCATCAGCAAAAAGATGGTTGCCATACAGGCATAGGGCGTGCTCATTTCGAGCGTCTTTACGAACGCGGGCAGGGCAACCGCTTCCCCCGCCCCCGAATAACCGAGCATTGCCGCCGTTTCGCTCCACTGGTCCCCGATAAACGAGTTGTGGGCGCACAGCGTGGAGGTCGCAAGCAGAATAAACGCCATGTAGAGCGCCGTTGCCATACAGATATAGATGATCTGGCCCCAAAGCCACGCCCCGCGCGTAGTGCGCATCAGGTAAAAGGGCGTGCCCTCGCAGATAAAGGGCATATCCGCAAACAAAAGCACGAGCAGCAGGGAGGAAATGAGGATATTGTTGGCGTCTCCGAACGTCCACACGAACGCCTCTACAAGCTGCATGACCGTGCCCTGCTCCTGTGCGAACTGCACCGCCTTGTTCGAGAGCAAAAAACACAGGATAAAGGCCAGTGCAAAGGTCACCGCAATGCGCGGATTGCCTTTCCACTGCCTGAAATTGTAAACCGCCACAGACCATGATTGGCGCGCCGCAACCCCTGCCGTCATCCTCTTTCCTCCCCCGGGGCCGGGAAACGGGCCTTCGCGCAGCCACGCCTTCTTTCCGGTCCCGTTTGGCTTCGCCCGTTCACGCCTCCCGGAATCCCCGGTTTTTCACGCTTTCTTTTATTCCCGCCTGTTCTTTTTATACCGTCACGCATCACGCATTCTCCTTTGCATCAAAAAGCCATAGGAAAGCCCGACAAGGATCGCCAGTTCCCCCACCAGCAGGGCCGCTCCCCAGATGCCCGCGTTCCACAGCCCGGACGGGTTCAACCATTCCTGCGGGCTCAAAACATAGGCGTTCCGGAAATACCGCTGCGAGAGGATCACGAGCACATAATAGAAGATGAACGGCGACGCATACGCCATATAACGGCTTTGGGTCAGGGCGGCGAACATCCCGCCGACCAGCGACCATAGCGCTCCCGAAAGAAAAAACAAGAACGCCCGGCCCATCAGGTCCGTAAAGGTAAGCTGCGCCGCTGTATCAGCCTGTCCGCCCATTTCCGCCGTCATAGCCATCTCTCCCGCAAGCTTTTCCGCCTCCTGGGGCATAAGTTCCATCGGCGTAAACAGCAGGGCAAACGCAAAACAGGCGAGAAACACGCCCAAGAAGAGCGCCAGCCCGCCCGAAAGCGCGGTCGCCGCCACGCGCGAAACAAGGTAGGGCCGTTTGCCTGCGCGCGGAAGATACTCGCGCAAATAACGGCTTTTGTGGTCGTCTACAAAGGCGGTCGTGAAGGGCAGCGCGGCGAGTATGGGCAGCACCAGCAGCACCACATCCGTTTTCAGCGAGTCGATGGAAAGCTGGATAGAATATCCCGCCGCAAGGCCGTCCTCCATTTGTCCCTGCAATATGGGCAGAATTTGGCCCGCCACGCCGAAAAATGCCGCCACTGCAAACCCGATGACCGCTGCGATGAACCCCCATGAGCCAAAGGCGCGTTTTAAGTCTGTCTTCAATGCCTGCACTTCGCTGTTCTCCTTACCCTGCGAGCCCCATTTTCTCATCCTCTTCCATAAACCGCTGTACGCCCGGCATCATGATCGGCGATCCGTCCAGCGCGTTGACCATGACCTCCTCGCTGTTGGATTCATATTCGTCCCCATACTCCGCCGTTTCCCGATCCATCGTACTTACGTATCCCTGCGCCCTGACATACCAGGCGGGCACCGCCAGCACCTTGTCCGGCTCGTCTTTGACGTTGATATAAGACATCACAAGCTTTGCCTCTTCAACCTCAAAACGAAATTTGTTTTTGGGAGCATCCTGCCCCGCCGCATCCGGATCCTGCGGCACACTGTACCAGTAAAGATGACCGACAAGGCGCTCTTTGGCCTCGTCAAACGGTATGATGGCGCTGTCCTGCGCGCTTGTTTCATCGGCCTGCGCCGCATTCGTCCAGGAGAAGTCGCGCACGTTTCCGTCCGCATCGAGCAGCAGGTACCCGCTTTCCGGATAAAATGGAGCGGAATATCTCCCCTCCAGTGACATTCCCGGCCCCCAGTGCCCGCCGCCCTGCGCAACGCAGGGAATGCCGCCGCATTCCCGCTGGAATTCGATACAGCAGCCAGGCTGTGTTGGCTCGGTATATTCGTATCCCCATGCACTCGTCAATTTCTGTGTGTTCGGTTCATATACGGCTTTTTCGCAGTTCTTGACCTGCACCCCCACAATCCCCAGTTCCTTTAGAATCTCCACCGCCTTTTGCTGCATGGCGTCCATGTCGATCTCATTTTTTGCGTATTTTTCTTTGAGCGAAGCGATACGCGCGGCCTGCTCGTCGAGCCGCTCTAATTCTTCCGAGCGTGAAGGTTCTTCATAGTGCTGGGCCCATTCACGCTCCTGCGCATTGGCTTTTTCCTGCATTTGCGTTGTGGATTCCGTATTAAAATCCGAACATTCCCTGTAAATAAAATAGGCCGTGCCGTCTGCGGCGTTCGCGCGCGACGCTGTAATCGTCCGGTTGATCCCATCGTTGCTTTTCACCGCAAGATCAATATAATTCTTACCCTCCTCTGTCGTCGGCCTGCCCGTTTCGTAATCGAGCCGATAAGTGAATTTGGTATCCGCAGCTTTCATTTCATTTTCTTCAGGCGCGTTCGCCCAGCCTTCCTCCGCTTCCTTGATATAGCCGTGAAGCAATTCCGGTTCTTCTCCGTCGCCGCCCGCCTCTGCCTGTGCAAGGCTTTGCTTAAGCTCTAAAATCCGTTCCTCCCAGTCCTCCTTTGTCATAGGGAGGGGCATCTGGTAAAACTCCGCGTCACTGCCCACAAAATATGCGATCAATTCATCGACGCGCTCCTGGGTCATATCCATTTGCGAAAGCTTCTGCACCGGATAAACCTCCGCTTCCGGCATCATCACGTCAACATCCGCATTGATAATGAAATCTTCGCTTTTAGTAATGTTCTCTTTCCAGTGCTCCGATGCCTTGTACGGCATCGGCTCATAATGCTCTGCAGTTTCCGCCGGACCGTCCGCTTGCTTTATGGCCTCGCTGGGAATATCTTCTTTTTTCTGTACTACGGCCTGCTTTTCCGGCGTCGCCTGGCAGCCGATAAGCAGCAAGCCGCACAGTATAAAAGCAACTGTTGTTGTCAAACACCTTTTGGTTTTCATTTGCATCCCGCCTCCTTGCCGCAAGATCAGGAATATGCCCGGTTAATCACGCTGCCGTCGGCCGCGTTCAGCGTGACAAGCGAAACAGGCTGCTGTCCCCAGATTTCATCCATGTTGTATTCCGCCCGTTCCCGGTTCTCGTCCACAACATAATGGTTGCTCGTATTGTCGGGATAATCATCCGGATAATGGTAAAATATGTTGCCGCATGCGTCCCATACGGGAACAAAATAATATTCGTCCGGATTGTCCGGCTTTCGGGTCATAAGGTAGGAAAGCGTAATCCGATTAACCAGTATGCGCTGCCCGTCGGACTCCGGATCGCCCATGGAAAGGCTTGCCGTCGTATTCTTGATTTGTTCTTCCATACGCTGCGAGACCTCTTCAAAAGGCAGGAGCGGCGTATTTTCATTCTCCACCGCTACGACTTCCATCGGATTGTTCCATGAAAATCCGACAATACCGTCGCCGTTCACGCGCACGGTGATCGTTTCATTGGGAATGCGCGCGGCAAAATCATACTCCTCCGCATACTGGTTGGCGGGGGAAACGCCTCTTTGCAGGGTGCCCGGAACATTGTGCTTAAAAGTAACGGTATAACACGCCGCGCCGCGGTCGGTAAAGCCGAACGCCCCGTCTTCGGTTTCCTCCCAGTCAAGGATCACGTCCCGCTGTGCGGAGATCAGCACCGCGTCGATTCCCATTTGCTCAAGGGCGTCCTGCGCAATTTTTTCCGCGTCTTCCTGTGTAAGGCTGGCCGGCACCTGCGGAATCCCGCTTGCGTACGGCTCGCAGTACAGATTGGATTCCAGCCCGTTCCCCATGCCGGTCATATGGTTGCTTGCGACAAACCGCATCTTGGTCGGCATACCGCCGATTTCCTTCCAGAATACGCCCGTTACGCAGGCATTTCCCGCCGCTTCTGCGCGCTTTTTCCCATCCTCCGTCAGCACGGTCTGGTATTCCCCTTCATTTTCCATGGGTTGCTGCTCACCGTAAAACATCACAATATTCGGATCGTTTTCGTTGAATTTCAGCGTACGTTCTGCTTCCTTTAAATCGAGCTGTTCGGGCGCATTTTCGTATTCGATCATAAAATCCTTCAGCCATTGCTTATAGGTTTCCGCCGCAGCCGCGAATTCGGGGTTATCCCCGCAGGCCTCGAGCTCCTTTGTGTAATAGTCGATGTCGTGCTGGATTTCATCCCTGCTGCGCTGCTGCGTGTTGTCCTCGTACAGTGTTTCTCCCTCAAGCAATACGTCCAGCACGCGGTCTACCTGTTCCTGTGTAAAAAGGGCGGGGCGCACGGAATACACCGGATATGCGGACAGCCCGGGCATTTCCACGTCCGCCGCAAAGCGGATCGATACGCCGGCCGCTCCCGCGAGCTCATTTTCATAACGCGCGGGCGCTTCATATGGCAGGCCCGCCGTTTCGCCGGCCGTTTTTTCAAACGATCCATTATTTTTCTGTACCACGGCCCGCTTTTCCGGCGTCGCCTGGCAGCCCGCGAGCAGAAACGCCGCGCACAAGGCGCAAACGCATATGGTATTCAAACGCTTTTTCATTTCAACGGTTCCTTTCGGCCGGTAAAAACAGCGGCCTCAGAATTCAGCATAAAGGGGAGTTGTATCATTTTTGCGTCCAGTCCGGTCCGTTCGTTTCCTTAGGCGCCTTCATCCCCGGTCCCCGGCATCATCCGCTCCATCCCCGGCATCAGTATCGGCGAACCGTCGAGCGCGTTGATGAATACCTCTTCTTTGTTATACAGGCTTTCTACGCCGCTCATGATGCCGTCTTCCCCGAGGTAGGTGCCGTAGCCCTGCGTCTTGAAACGCCACGCGGGCACAGCCATCACCAGCTCCGCTTCGCCCTTGACGTTGATATACGCCATCACAAGATCGGCCTGTTCCACCTCGAAGCGCAGTTTTGTCTTCGCATCTTCCTCCGTATAGCCGTCCGTATACTGCGTGGTATTGTTCCAGTACAAATGATCGGCGGCCTTTTGCTTTGCCTCGTCAAAGGAAAGGATGTCGCTGTCTCCGGCCACCTCTTCCGTTACCCTTGAAGCGTCGCTCCATGAAAACATCCTCACGTTGCCGTCCGCGTCGAAAACGATACTTCCCTGTTCCGGGTAAAAGGGCGCGGAATACATTCCCTCCATCGACATATCGTCGGACCAGCTTCCGCTCGTCTGGTTGAAGCAGGGCACACCCCCGCACTGCCGGGTAAATTCGATGTAGGCCCCCGGCTGGTCGTTCACCGCAGCTTCATTGCTGGATTCCTCCGGGAGCGGCCCCAGCAGCGCTTTTTCACAGACCGTGACCTGTACGCCCGTGATGCCAAGCTCCCGGAGCAGCCCGGCCGCCTTATCCTGCATCGCGTCTAAATCGATATTATTCTGCGCATACAGCTCTTTTTGACTGTTGATCCGCCCGGCCTCTTCCGCGAGACGCGCCGCTTCCTCCGACTTATACGGCTCGTCCTCAATATATTGCAGCTTTCCCTGGTCTTCCGCATACCACTGTTCCTGGTTGACCAGCCTGGATTCGTTTTCAAACGAGCAGTCGCCGTATGAAAAATAGGAGCCATAGCCGTTTTTACCCGGGCGCGTGGCGCTGATCCGCTTATTGAGGCCGCTTCCATCCTCGACCGATACGTAAATAAAATCCTCGCCCATAGACGTATTCGCTTCGCCCGTTTCATAATCGTACTGGTAGGTAAAGTTCGTATCCGTTTCCACGGGCGTTACTTCTTCCGGTGCGCTCGCCCATTTTTCCTCTGTTTCCGCGATATAGCCGCGGATGGATTCCGGGGTCTCCCCGTCTCCGCCCGCTTCCACCCGGGCAAGGTCTTCCTTCAGCCGGACAAGCTCGTCTTCGTAATACGCCTTGGTCATCGGCAGCGGCATCTGGTAGAACTTCGAGCCCGGCTGTGTGAAATAAGCGACCAGTCCGTCCACACGCTCCTGCGTAAGGTCGTCCTTTTCCAGCTTTTGCACGGGAAATGCCTCCACCTGGGGCACCATCACGTCCACATCCGCCTGCACGGTGAAGTAATCGCTTTTGGAAATTTCCTCTTTCCAGTGCTGGGATACGGTGTAGGCCACAGGCTCGTACCGTTCCTCCGCATCGTCCCCGGCAGGCGCTCCCGTCTCCTTCAAGGCCTCCTGCGGAATTCCCTCCGCGCGGTTCACCACCGCCTGTTTTTCCGGCGTCGGCTGGCAGCCTGCAAGCAAGAATACCGCGCACAAAATACAAATCAGGATCATATTCAAAATTTTTTTCATTGGAACGGGTTCCTTTCGGTCTGTCGTTTATCGTGACGTTTTATTTCCTGCAACTATCATAAAAAGGATTTGTATCATTTTTGTTTCGCTGCGGACCGTCTCCGCAAAACCTTCCGCGCACAGGCAAGCCATCAGAATGTTCACCGCCCTTTTCATTTGGCAGCCCCGTCCGGCAAACAAAAACCCGGGAAATTTTTCCCCGGGTTCATCCTATAAAACACTTGTATCATTTTTGTTTCAATCCTTATCCTCTTGCAAAAACCGGAAACGGTTTCAGATCACGCTTCCGGCGGCGCGGCAAAGGACCTTTTTCGTTCCTGCCCCGGCAAAGAAAAGCCCTTTGGGGCTTCTTATAAACCCCTTCCCATCCCTTCTGCTTTTTGCAGCGCATCGGGACTGATATCGCCCGGCGCTCCCGTGCCGCCCTGCCATAGGACGCCGCGGTCCCGCCAGCCCAAAAAGGAAAGGATCATTTTATACCCCTGCGCCACGTAATCGTATTCCGCCGCGGCCGGATCTCCCCCACACAGCAGCAGCGCGCTTTCCTTGATGGCAAGCGGGCGCAGCCCGCCGCTGCCGCCGTAAGCGTAAAGCTTATCGATGGCCGCCTTCATCTGTGCTGGAAACCCCATCCAATAAACAGGCGCTGCAAGCACCATTACACCACAGCTCTCCAGCAGCGGCTCCAGCTCGTAGAAATCATCCTGGTCAACACAGGCATGTCCGTTCGTCCAGCATTGGTCGCACGCCGTGCAGCCTCCTATTTTCTTCTTTCCCGCCTCGAACTTTACAGCCGAATGCCCGCTTTCCTCTGCTCCCTTTATAAACGCGTCGGCCAGCATATCGCTGTTTCCGCTCCCACGCGGGCTGCCAGTCAGTACCAATATCTTTTTCCCCATTTTACAACGCTCCTTTCTCTAGATACAACAATTGTACTCTCCTTAGATCGGTCTTCAAGTATAGGGGGCGCTTTGCACCATTGTAAAAAAACACCGGAATCGGGCGCATAAAGAATGCTATCCCCCCAGCCGGTCTGAAAACCGCTTCGCGGCGGCCGCGCCCTCCGGCGTATCCTTGAACACGCCCGCATCCTCCAAAACCGCTTCAAACACAAGGCCGATCTCAGTTTGCAGGATCTCTCCGACGGTTTCCGCGCTGATCTCCGGATATTTTTCCGCAAAACCGCCGATCCATTCCCGGTGCGCCGCGAGCGGCCCGTTCTTTGAAACAGGTTCCCTGCGCAGCAGCGCCCCGCGGATCAGCTCCATGCTTTCCTTCAGGCGGGGCGGCAGGACCGCGAGGCCCATCGCCTCGATGAGCCCGATGTTTTCCTTTTTGATGTGCTGCTTGTCCGCATGCGGGTGGAAAACGCCCAGCGGATGCTCTTTCGTCGTGATATTGTTGCGCAGGATCAGGTCCAGCTCGAACATTCCGTCCCGAAACCTTGCGACCGGCGTTACCGTATTATGCGGGGCGTTTTCCGTACGGGCATAGATGAAGGCGGATGCGTCCGTATAATCCCGCCATACCGAAAGCACATAGAAGCCTGCTTCTGCAAGCCGCTCCCCATCCCGGCAGCGCAGGCGCAGGGTGTACATCGGCCACTTGATCCTGCATGCGCGCACATCTCCGAATCCTTCGATCTCAACTTCGTCAAGATCCTCCGCGCGCTCGATCGGCAGCTCGTAGCGGCCGCCCTGGAAATGATCGTGCGTCAGGATCGACCCGCCCACGATCGGCAGGTCCGCGTTCGACCCGATGAAGTAATGCGGGAATTGCCTTACAAAATCGATCAGCCTGTAGAAGGTGCGTTCCGTAAGCTTCATCGGTACATGTTCCTTTTTCAGTATGATGCAGTGTTCCCGGTAATAGGAATAAGGGGAATACTGGAAAAACCACTCCTCCCCGTCAAGAGCAATGGGAATGATCCTGTGGTTCTGCCGCGCGGGATAGCCGGCGCGCCCCGCGTAGCCTTCGTTTTCCGGGCACAGCAGGCATTTCGGGTAGCCCGCCTGCGCCTTGTTTTTGGCCGCCGCGATGGCCTTGGGATCCTTTTCCGGCTTGGAAAGGTTGATCGTAATGTCAAGCTCCCCGTATTTCGTCGGCGTCTTCCACTTGATATCCTTTGCGATGCGGTCGCGGCGGATATAATTCGTGGCCTCGCTGAAACGGTAGAAATAGTTCGTGGCCCGCTCGGGGGATTTATGGTATTCCTCCCAAAAACGCCCGGTCACTTCAGACGGCCGCGGCGTAAGCGCGCCCATCAGCTCCGTATCGAAGCGGTCGCGGCACGCGCCCGTATTCTCGCCAATCAGTCCTTTTTCATACGCAAAACCGCATAGCCCGCCCAGCGTTTGCGTGAGAAATTCCTCTTCCGGCACGCAGGGCTCCTCCGGGCCGTCCAGCTCAAGCAGGGTGTACAGCCTGTTTCGTGTATATACAATATCTTCCCGGCCGATGAGTCCGTTATGCATCCCGTATTGCACAAGGGCCTCGACCCGCCTGTAAGCCATACCTTCTTTTTGTTCCATTCCGCTGTCCTTCCGTCCGGATATACGCCATCGCTATAAAACCCGGATTCCTCCTTCATTTCTGACCTCGAGCACCTGGCACGCCCCGCCGCCAAACACGCCGTCGAGCGCGCGGCGGTAACGTTCCACATATCCGTTTTCTACAAATGCCTGTATGGTGCCCGCAAAACCGCCGCCATGAACCCGGGCCGCGCCATGTCCGCCGAGCACGCTCTCGCTCACCGCCAGGCCAAGGGATACCTCCTGTCTTTGCGGCTCGCGCACCGTATATACATTTTGCAGGTATTGAAACGACGAGCCGCCCGATTCCCCCACCATCCGCAGGAACGTCTTAAAATCCCCCTGTGTAAGCGCCGCGGCCTGCCGTTCTACCCGCTTTTCCTCGTTGAAAAAATGGATCGCGCGCAGGACCGGACGGTCGCCGAGGCGCGCGCGCAGCGCCGGGATATTTCGATAAAACGCCGCTTCATCCACCTGCCTCAGCACCTTCTTCCCAAAAAACGCCGCCACGCTCTCCATTTCCGACCGGAGCGCCGCGTAATCCGCCGTCAGGCTGCCGTGCGAGCCTTTCGTATCGACGATGCAAAGGCTGTACCCGAAATCCCTGAAATCTACCGGAAGCTTCCTCACCGCCGGGGCTTCCGGATGTTCAAAATCAATGAATACAAGGCCGCCTGCGGCGCACGCCGTCTGGTCCATCAGGCCGCACGGCTTTCCGAAAAAGACATTTTCCGCATACTGGCCCGCCTTCGCGATCTCAAGCGGGGCAATCCCCATGCCGTTGAACAACCCGGAGATTACCGTCCCCAGCAGCACCTCAAACGCCGCCGAAGAGGAAAGCCCCGCGCCGATCAGCACGTCGCTGGTGATATAGGCGTTAAAGCCTCCGACCCGGTATCCCTTTTCTCTCAGGCCAAACGCCGTTCCCCGGATGATGGCGGCGGAGGTGTCCGCCTCGCTGTCCTTTTTCTCCAGGCCGCCCACGTCTACCTCGATCATTTCATATCCTTCCGATACAACCCTGATCTTGTTTTCCCCATGATATCCCACGACGGCAACCGCGTCCGTGTTGACGGCCGCCGCCAGTACCATGCCCTGCTGGTGGTCGGTGTGGTTGCCGCTCACCTCGCTTCTTCCCGGCGCGCTGTATACCCCGGCCTCTGCCCGGCCGAAAAGCGCTTCATACCGCTCCACCGCCCGGCGGTACCGCAGCCGCGCCGTTTCGGTCTCCGGATACAGCCTCCGGAGCGTTCCGTCGTGCGCCCCGCTTTCCAGTTCCCCTGCCAGCAAAACCGTGTCTTTCATTCCATTCCACCTTTACGTTTCCTTATGCGGCCCGGCGCAGTCCCAAGCCGCCCCGTTTGTCGTCTCACAACATTTTATATTACTTCATGGATGCTTGTACAGTATTATAGCGTCCCTCGCGCCGCGAAACGGTAAAGATTTTATCCGTTTTCCCTCTTTTTTTATCCCTTTCCGCTCCCGCGGTAATTTTCTGCCTTTGCGGTTTTATTTATACTTCGTTTCCATTGATGATGGGATACTGTAAAAATCAAAGCAGGGGAGAAAAGCGGCTTATGAACAAAATTCTGATCGTGGACGACAGCAGAAAAATAAAGGCCGAAGGGCCGGGCCGCGTGCCTGCGGTTTCCGGAAAGGAGCGTTCACCGTTCGCGGGATATCAGGCGTTGCTCTGCTCCCTGATCTTTCCGCCCTTCAGCTCGAACACCACGTCCGCCTCGTTTGCGACTTCCCTTGAGTGGGAGACGATAACGACGCACCTATTATAGCTTTTTGCCGCGTCCTTCAAAACCGCCGTGATCTCCCCTGCGGTTTCTTCATCCAAATTGCCCGTCGGCTCGTCGGCAAGGATCACCGGGTTTTGGGACGCGAGGGCGCGGGCGATCGCCACGCGCTGCTGCTCGCCGCCCGACAGCTTCAGCACGTTCCGTTTGGCTTCCTCCTCTTGCAGGCCAAGCTTCCCGAGCACCGGCATGGGCGCTTCTTTTGCCGTCAGGAGAACGTTTTCCACGGGTGTCATATAGTCGATCAGGTTATAATTCTGGAACACAAAGGCCACTTTCTCCCGCCGCAAACGTTCCAGGCCGATCTCCTGCACGTCGCGGCCGTCAAACAGGATATGGCCGGCTTTAGGTACGTCCAGCCCGCCCAGGAGGGATAAAAGCGTCGTTTTTCCGCACCCCGACGGTCCGAAGATCACATACATCATGCCCCGGTCAAGGCGGAGATCGATCCCGTCCAGCACGGGATGGCTCTTGGAATAATAGTACGTCACTCCTTTGGTTTCGATCATGCTCATTCGTTTCCCCTCACTCCATAATCGTCAGCAGGTCCTTCGGTCTTTTCCGGAGGATCACCAGAAAGCCAAGCCCCTCGGAAACCACGACAAGGGAAATACCGACCGCGCACGCGGCGGCAACCGCTTCAGCCGAAGGCCGCACGGTAAATTCGGCGGCTTTCCCGGCCTCGTCCAGGCCGGCCGGCTCCATGTCCCACGGCTCATGTTCCCTTTCGGCGGGTTCCTCCCGCACCTCTGTGAGCGTACTGCGGTAAAGCATCCCGCCCACACGCTCCGAAACGGGTACGGACACGCCCCAGGCGGCCGCAAACGCGATCAGGAAGATAAGCGTGCATTCGGCCAGGTGCTGGAAGAAAATCCCGCTTTTTCGTATCCCTACGGACATCAGCACTCCGGCCTCGTGCACGCGGTCCCGCGTCCACATGACAAGCAGCAGGGATATCAGGACCATACCGGTGATGGCAATAACAGCGACCATCATAAACGTCATGCCGCCCAGCCGGGTAAGCGGTGCCATAGCCTTTTGATAGGCCGCGTTGCTTTTCGTCAGCTCGTATGAATCCCAGTCGATCCCCGGCAATTGCAGTACGTCCGCCGCAATCGCGTCCAGTTCCTTCGGATCGTTTACAAAAAACGAGGCTCCCGCATGATACCGGTCTCCGTCGCCGCCGCTCATCGCGGCGGCGATCTCGCGCCCGGATTCCTCATCGATAAAAATAAAATTCGCAGGGAGGTCGCATTCCGCTGTCATCACCCCCGCTTGCTTTGCGTTTGTTTCCCCGAAAATGCCCGCGATCTCGAATCCGTATTCCGTTCCCAGCGCGCCGCTTCCCGGGGCGGCGTCTTCCGTAATGGAAGCCAAAACCGTATCGCCAAGCTCAAGCCCGTTCATTTCCGCGAACTCCCGGGAGACCACCGCTTTGCGGTGGTCTCCCGGGGCAATGTGCCTTCCTTCCTCCAGCGAAAGAATATCCAGGATAAAATATTCGTGGAGGCTGCTGTCCGTATTGCCCAGGAAGCGCGCAAGGCTCGCCTTGCTGTCGTTTTCCGCAGTAAAGCGGGCCGGCTTCAGCCGGGAGGATGTGGCCAGGTACAGCGTATCCATCGAGTTATGGCCCTTGATCCCTTCCCGTCCAAGGACCGCATCAACGAGGGCGCCGTCCACAAACTGCGGGACGCCGTCCGTCGTGTACCGGCTTGTTATCTTGAAATATCCGCCGATGGATTCCCTGACCCGCGCGGCCGCTCCTTCCGCGGCGTTATAGATCACCATGCCGGTCAGAATCAGCAGCGAGATCACAAAAAACAGAAGCAACAGCAGGATCGTTTTGCCCGGCTTCCGCCTGATATACAAAAGTGCCCGTTTCACCGTCGGCATCGTATCACCTTCTTCCCAGTATTTCTCGCGGCTTCAGCCGCGTGACCAAGCGCGAGGAAAGCAGGACTGCAACGCCAACAATGCCCAGCAGGATCAGGAAGACCGCCAAAAATTCTCCGGGCGCAATGCCGTAGCTCAACGCGATAGGCTCCCCCGCTGTTTTGAAAACCTGTATTTTGCTTGTACCCGGTTCGATGGAAACGCTGAACGGCTGCGCACCTCCGGAAGGCCCGACGGCCCTTGCGGCCGCGTTGCCAAGCGCGGCGGTGAGCGGGCCTGCCGCAAGCCCCGCGATCAGGAAGGCGGCCAGCGCGACCAGCGCGCATTCCAGCAGCAATTGCAGCCGGATCATTTTTGCGGTAACGCCCACAGACAGCAGAATCCCAATCTCGTGCCTGCGTCCGCGAATCCACATGGCGCTCAGGATCGACAGAATCGCAAGGCAGCCGAAACCCACGATGAAAACCAGCCCGCCCGAAAGGTCCGCCATCGTCTGAATCGGGCCGGCAGAGGTCTGATAGTCGTCGTCTTTGCGTTCGACTGTAAAATAGTCCCAGTCGACGATATCCATTGCCTGGACTTGCTCCATAACGGATTCCAGCTGGGCAGGGTCTTCCACATAGAACACCGCGCCGTTATAGAGCGGCTCTTCGTCCACGACGGGTTGGCCTCCATAGTGCTTTTTATATTCGGCCATCCCCCACCGCCGCACTCCCGGGTCCGTAAAAATACAGTTCGCCAGGATGTCGGGTTCCGCAGTCCACCGCGACATATCCTGCTCAAAATTCACGTGGAACAATCCGACGATCTCCACCTCATACGGGCTGCTGTACCGTTCTCCCGTCACAAAATCAAACTGCCGTCCGGTGACCGTATCGCCGAGGGAAAGTCCGTTCCGTTCCGCCAGCTCGTCCGATATGACCGCTTCCCGCCGGTCTCCGCTGCGGATGTGCCGCCCGGATACAAGCTCGAGCGCGCCGTTCATGAAGAATGGATGCCACTCGCTGTCGTCCACGCCCAGGAAATTATTGGATTTTGCGTTCGATTCGTCCGACAGGAGGCCGTTTTCTATGCCGTCCGCCTGGGGTTCCGCTTCCCCCTCCTGCGCAAGCCGCTGTTCCCAGCCCTGCGAATAGCCGCCCGGGACCACGTTGAGCCCGGTGTACAGCGTTTCCGTGCCTTCACCGCCAAAGCAGCCCTTTACGCCGTCCAGCGCAAGGACCCGGTCCACGCCGTCTTTGGTAAGAAGTTTTACTTTCGGCCTGCGGACCAGCTCTCCCTTGTCGTTCGTATACAAAGCAAATACCTTTTCGCCTGCCACGGGAAGTCCTTCGACCGCAAACCCTGTCGTCATGCTCTTGCGGACATCCCCGGCCGCCTCCTGCGCCCGCGCACGGATGGAAAGCCCGGCCAGCATCAAAAGCGACATGGCGGTCAGGATCAAAAGAAGAATCAAATTCCTGGAATATTTTCGCGTTATATAGAGAAATGCACGTTTTAGGACACTCATGGGGAACACACCTCCAGAAACCGGAGTGGAAAGCTGACTTGTTTAGTATTCATTATAGGATAATTATTGTGCCCTTTCAACCATTTTTCCGGCGGATTGCGGCGCACAGCGGCATCGGGCCTGCAAGCGTGTTTCCCGGCGGCAGCCGAAAAAGCGCCGTAAGGCGGAGCCGGAATGGACGCAGCCAAAAAAAATGCGGGCTGCCGCATTGCATTATATCCGCGGCAAATAAAAACGGCTGCGCCTTTACGCGAAGCCTTTGCCGCAGGAACGGCTTGTGCAGAGATCAGGCATAATCCAAATCAACATTGATATCAAAAGTAAAACCGGGATAGGATTCTGAAAGCTTTCTAATCAGTTTATTCCGAAATTCCATAAAATCATGTACGCCGAAATCCACAATAATGTCAAAGCGGATCAGCTTATTGTTTTTATCATAATTGAATGCGTGGATACTTATTGCGCCTTCTGTGCCTTTTACGATTGCCGTTACCTGATCGCGCGCCGAAATAACGTCATCATCGTACGTGTTGACCGAGTATAACCCGAATGTAAAATAGATGTGGTGCTTTTGGTACACTTTCCGCTGGGCTTGTTCCATTGCCATGTAGGCCTGCTCGACGGTGGTGTAATCCGGCATTTCCAAATTCAACGTACCAAGCTGCGTTGCGGGACCGTAATTGTGGATAATCATATCATATGCGCCCCTGATCGGCTCGATACCGAGAATATCCGCCTTCACCTCATCGACAACCTTTTTGTCGGCCCGGCTTCCAATGATGCTGTTTACCGTATCTTTTATCAGGCTGATTCCGTTAAACATAATGAAAAGCGACATTGCAACGCCCGCATACCCATCGATTACGATACCGGTGGCCATAGTGATAACGGCCGTGATAATTGTAAGCGTGGAAACCAGCGCGTCCATCCTGGCATCGGTGCCGGAGGCCACCAGCGCGCCGGATTTTGACCGCAGCCCAAATTCCTTATCGAGTCTTCCCAATATAAGTTTACCCACGACAAAAACACCCAGCAAAACAAGCTGCAACACGGAAAAATCGACCGGCTCAGGGTCTGCTATCCTTCCAACGGAGGTCTGGAAAAACTCGACGCCTGTTATCAGAACGATTGCCGCAACGATCAGGCCGGAGATATATTCGATACGTCCATAACCGAGCGGGTGTTTTCGATCCGCAGGCTTTTGGGATAATTTCAATCCGGCAAGCGTGATAATGGAGGAGGAAGCGTCGGTCAGGTTGTTGACGGCGTCGGACGTGATCGCTATTGAGTTTGCGGCAGTACCGATCACAAATTTAATTGCCGCGAACAAAACGTTAGCCAATATGCCGGTCACGCCAGCAATCCTTATCAGTGCCGCCCTCGACTTGATTTTATCATCCCCGTATTTTTTTTCTGTTTTGGTAATGGGGGTTTCAAACATAGGACGCCTCCTGTACTGCCGTTTTTTATTGCTTATATTGGTTTATAAACTATGCAAGAGAGCGGCAAACACAGGGCCGCCCGGTATCGTTTCATAAAAATTTGAGAAAGCTATAAAATTATTTAGCCGAAAAAGAAAAGGCAATGACATTAAATGAAACTTTGGCAAATTTTTAATTGACCGTGCGGGGAATGTTGCGGAGCGTTACTCCCCCGCCTATACAGGTGAGATGTTGTCTGAAGATATAGAAGCATTGCTGGAAAAGCAATAGCCGGAGCCACCCGAAACCCCTGTTGCCTAAAAAGGCTCTACGGCGCTTTTTAGGCAGAATCCTACAGATTCCGTATTTGCGCTATAATCCCCATTCCTCCCTGATTTTTGCTTTTACACTTACCGGATAGTGTTTCATCCCTTTTTTCCCTGACATACTAAAAACCTTCTATTGCAGTTATCCTACATCAGGAGGCCCTTTTTCTCAATATTCGTTTTATCGGGTTCTGCCTGGTTTGTACATTAGGGCCTTTTTTGTTCCCTAAAAGGCAGATGGGTTTTATTGCAATTAATTTATCGGGGGTTCCTGCGATCCGCGCAGAAACCGATATATTAAAAATACTTCCGGGCAATAAGCCTGCGGCTGCTCTGCCGCAAATGCGGAGGTGTTAAAATGCAAGCTATACATTTCCTGCCGTATTCAAACGGGGAAGCCCCCGCCCGGGTCAGGCCGGGCCTTGGGCTTTCATGATCTTTTGACGGTAAATCCGTTCTTCGGCCAGCAAAACGTTCCGCCAGTCGCGGGAGGTAGGATATTCCTGGATACAAACCGTTTCACGGCAGGGGGTATCCAGTTCTGGAATATCCGTGACCAGCAGGTCTATTCCTTTGCATAGCATAGAAACCGGATTCATATCTTCAAGCTCCGGGATCATGATTTGCAAGCTGACCTTGGAGTATTGCCGGATAATATCTGCGATCATCTGAGCATGTTCGATATCCGAATCGAAAAGCAGTCCGATGGTGATGCCCGGGGCCTCTTTTTTCAACTTTTCTATGAGGCTTGGCCAGTGTGTGACCAACAGGTAAAATATTTCATACATTGCGCTGGAGCTCGCCTGCCCCAAAACCGTTTCGATATTTTTCCGTATAATGGGGGCAATTGCTCCGTGGCTGCGCATAAATCCTTCGGTGAATACCTTTTCCTTGCAGTAAAGGATATGCGTCGGCTGGTCTGCAAACTGCGTGATGTTAAAAAGATCCAGCCGGAGGGGCGCAGTATCCTTGCTGGAAATTTCCAGGGATTTCGCTACCCGGCCAATCAGCTCATCAATCCCCGCAAGCAGCAGCCTGTGAACGGAAGATGCGGCTGCGATTGCCTGCATATGGCCATAATTTTTAGCAAAGCCCTTTCTTAAAAACAGGCGGAACAGCTCAAAAAGCAATTCATTCGTAAGGGGAACACCAAACACGGAATAGAATTTTTCGCACAGCGCGGCGTTTTCTATAAGTTTGCTTTGGAAATAAGCCGCCTCTTCTTTGGCATAATTCGTATGATGGCCGTGCTTAATACGGCCAAGGCGCACATAGACCCAGATGGTTATTCTGATAAGGTCAGGGTAATTCAGCTTCATGCCGATTTCCTCTGTCATTCCGGCGCATAATTCAACCAGCGTCTCCCGTTCCCGCGCTGTTATGAGACTGCCGCCGTCATAGGACAATTCGGAAAACAAACCGATATAAAGCTGCGAAATGCGGCTTTCATCGCCTTCCACACGGAACGGCGCGCTATGGATATGCATATCGCGGCTTTGCAGGGCATGGTTCATGGCGCCGATCATCCTGCGGAGTGTGGAAACACCGATAAAAAGGTCTTCGGCAATTTCTTCCTGTGTTTTTCCCTCGTTAAAAAACAAGTAAGATATCAGCTGGTATTCCCTGCTTTGCCTGAGCAGAAGGGAATATGCCTCGCGGATCGAGCTGCCCGGGGGAATTTCAAGGGTAACGCCTTCCGCGCCGGTTACCACCTGTATAGGCCACAGGTAAGCGTTCATTTGCTTGATATCGGCGGAGAGCGTACGGATCGGATAGTTTGTCTCTTCGCTGATCCGGCTCAAGGCGACAGGTCCGCAATTCATCAGCAGTTCCAAAAATTCCAATTGCCGCAGGTCTCGCTTGGATAATACAGAACGCATGCCGGCTCCCCTCTTTTCTGTCATTTTGCTGTTTGAATTCCTTCCTTCTATATATAATGCCATGCTCCATCCGTTAAACTTCCTCATATTCTATGGCGGCCGCCGAAACTTTTTGCCGGCGCGCCTAAAGGCTACCCATCTTTTTTTATTTGAAACAGTCATTTTTTGCATCTCCCCATGACATTGGTGAACTGGCGGAAGGGCCGGTATGTGCCCATAATAGGAATATAAAAAAGACAAAAACACTAAAAATACTTGACAGGGAGAGGTTGATAATGAACAAAAAGAGATTGTTGGATACATTTATGGAACTGGTGAAAGTGGGGTCGGAATCGGGAAAGGAAAAAGAGTTTCAGGGATTCCTCAAGAAGAAATGCGAACAATTGGGGATGTTGGCTTATGAAGACCACACGGGCAAGAAGACAGGCCTTAGCGCCGGAAACCTGATCTGCGCGCTGGAGGCTACGGCCGATATGCAGCCGCTGATGTTTTGCTGCCACAGCGATACGGTGAAGCCGGGATCCGGAATCGAACCGGTGGCGGCCGACGGTATCGTCCGGTCCGCCGGAGATACTATATTGGCAGCCGACGATAAGGCGGGCGTCGCAGTCCTGCTGGAGCTGGCGGAAACCCTGCGGGAAAGCGGCGCCGCACATGACAGGATCGAGTTTGTATTTACCGTAGGGGAAGAGATCGGCCTGCTGGGCGCTAACGCGATGGACATGAACGGGTTTGAATCCAAGCATTGCTATGTGCTCGACAGCGCCGGGCCGGTAGGTGGGATCATCCTTTCCAGCCCAACGATGTATACGATCGACGCCGTATTCAAGGGCAGGGCGGCGCACGCGGGCGTCGAGCCGGAAAAGGGCGTATCCGCTATCGAAATGGCGGCCCGGGCCATCACAAAAATGGAGCTGGGGCGGCTTGACGACATTACCACCGCAAACATCGGAACGATCAGCGGAGGCACGGCGACCAACATCGTCGCGGACGAGGCCAAAATAACTGCGGAAGTGCGCTCCGTCTGTGATGAATACAGCCGCGAAGTGCTGCACAATATGCTTGATGTGATGGACGAGGCCGCCCGCGAGATGGGCGGCACAGTGGAATGCCAATACCGTAAGCGTTCGCAGGGATATTCCCTTGAACAATCCACCGCAGTTGTAACGCTGGCGGCCCGGGCATTCCAGGCAGTGGGCCGAACGCCGGATTGCCAGGCAAGCGGCGGGGCGAGCGACGCAAATGTTTTCAATGCCAGCGGCATAGAGACTGCAAACCTCGCGGTCGGCTATGAAAACATTCACACAATCGATGAATACATTCCCATTGCGGAACTGGAGAAGGCTGCTGATGTGGCATATTACCTCGCCACAAATCCTTTGGACGGATAACAGCGGCAAAGAAAGAAGGTGCTGAATGAAAAATATACTGAAACAATTACCGGTCGTCATGATCGCCATTGCAATCATGGCGGCTTCCATCAATATGTTCCTTGCCCCCCACAACATCGCTGCAGGCGGCGTAAGCGGGATTGGGGTGTTGCTGGAATGGGCTGTGGGAATAGACCGGGCGGTTGTCGTCATGGTACTTAATATCGGCATGCTGGTATTGGCCTTCTTTTTTCTGGGCCGGCCGGTATTTATCAAGTCGTTGATCGGCAGCTTGCTTTTGCCTGTAGGGCTGGCGCTCATGCCCGAGATGATGCTCGTGCAGGACCGCATGCTGTCCGTTATATTCGGAAGCATATTATTCGCTATCGCTGTGGCAATCCTGTACCGGCGCGAGTCATCCAGCGGCGGCACGACGATTCCGCCGCTGATTATGAAAAAATATGCCGGGGTTAATACGGCCGTTGGACTGTTGGTCACAGATATGGTCGTTGTGGTATTCAACATATTCGTATTCGGAATGGAATCCTTCCTGTTTGCGGTGCTGTCGCTGATTATCACCTCCGTTGTCATGACCTACATTGAAACGGGCATGAACCGAAAGAAAGCGGTGGTGATTACCAGCAGGAGCGCAACGGAGGACATCCGACGGGACATTTTCGGGGAAGGCGGCCACAACATCAAGACGCTGGGCACAGAAGAGGGAGACAGGGCGCTCGTCGTATTGCTGGACGACAAGGATTATCCTTCGCTGCTGAAACTCGTGGATGAGCGTGACAAATCCGCGCTGGTGGTAGCCTATAACGTTGCGGAAGCACACGGCATAGGCGGGGAACGGAGTCCTCTCGATAACGAAGAAAGGAAAGGAAACATATGAATCCCGTATTGGCATTTACAATCATCATGCTCGTCTGGGCATTTAGTGAATTTGTGGCAAAAAAGACCAAGTCTCTGATATCGTCGCTGCTCGTTGCGTCCATCATATTCCTGGCCGGGTTCAAGACAAACCTTTTTCCGCAGGATATGCTGGAATCGTCGTCCCTGCTGACGCTGGGGACCGTCATCGTCGGTTTTGTCATCGTACATCTGGGGACGACGATCAGCTTTAAGGAACTGAAAAAGCAATGGAAAACATTCCTGATCGGGGTAATTTCCGTCGGCGGAATCGTCGCTTTTTTGTTCATCTTCGGGTCCCTGTTTGAAGACCGAAACTATGTGATCGCGGCAATCAGCGCGATAAGCGGCGGAACGATTTCCGTCGTGCTGGCGCAGGAGGCGGCGGTCGCGGCAGGGCTGATGAGCGTGGCCGTACTGCCGGTGCTCATCGCCGGTTTCCAAGGCATCATCGGATTCCCTATCAGTTCCGTGCTGCTTCGCAAGGAAGCGCAGCGGCTCAAGACAGAGTACCGTGCCGGGCGGCTGCCCGGCGAAAGCGCGGAAGAAAAAAAGGCGACTGAAAAAGGGAAGCTGCCCAAAATATTCCAGGGTACGTCGGGAACGTTGTTTGCGGTAGGCGCGGTTGTCCTTATTGCAACGTTGGTGAGCAACCTAACGGGGGGTATGGTCAACACCTTCATTATCGCGCTGATGCTGGGAATTGTGCTGCGCAGCACGGGTGTGTTCAAGGCCAACGTTCTGAGTGGGATCGACGCGTTCGGCCTGATGATGCTGGCCGTTATGCTCATCATCTTCGGGCCGCTTGCAAGCCTTTCGATGAGCGACCTTGCAGCATTGATTGTTCCGTTGCTGCTGTCTTTCGCAATCGGCGTAGCGGGAAGCATTGTGTTCGCTATCATCTCCGGCAAAATCATGGGCTACAGCGTACCGATGTCCGTATCTATTGGCCTCACCGCGCTTTACGGATTCCCGGGCACAATGATCTTGAGCCAGGAAGCCGCGAAAAGCGTAGGCGAAAACGAGGCGGAAAGAAAGGCAATTGAAGCGGGAATTATGCCCAAGATGGTTATTGCCGGTTTTTCCACGGTCACAATCACGTCCGTTTTTGTCACCAGTATACTGGTCGGCCTGATCGGATAAAAGCAAAAACTAAATTCTCTGCAGTATGGAGGAATAAAAAACGAAGGCTTGTTTGGCTCCCGCTCCGGCAAAATACCGTGCCCAACGGAACCGCCCCGTACTGCTTGCTTCGGTGGGCTCCGGAAAGAATTTGACTGAGGAGACAGCCGTTCCGGCTGTCACAGACGGCATTCCTCGCGGGAAATCCCGCCGCACCGCGATCCCCCGTCTGTTGGGTGCAGGGAAGCAAGCGGGCGAAGTTTTTTACGAAACAAAAAACGGAGCAAAGTTCGCTTTGCTCCGTTTGGCGGAGAAGGAGGGATTTGAACTCGCTCATAGTCATTTCAGCTTGTTTTATTTCATATTATCTTGTCAAAAACTTGTGTCTTTAAGCCATTCTTTGTTTTATCCTGTAACACATGAATTTCCTGTTCGCATTCTCTAAAGGGTAAAATAAAGGGTAGTAAACCGATTGAAAAAGGCCTTTAAAAAAAGGCTTTTCAGCCCTTTTTGTTGTGGTAATCTGAATAAGTAGCAAACAAGGTTTTGATCTTATTTCGATCAACGGTATTAAGAACATCATAAATCATTGTAATATCTTCAGCCTGATATTTTTCCAGTAATAAATGTAAAAGCATTTCAGCCGACTTGTTTCCACTGAAATCGTCTTTAAAGAAATCAGAAAGCGTTAAATCAAAATGTCTGCATAACGCATCTAATTTATCCACACTCGGCAATGACCTCTCATTAACCAAATTGCTAATAAAATTCGCGCCAAAACCTAATATCTGACTCAAAGCAGTTTGATTCTTGATATTGTTCGTTTTTAGTAATTCGCGCACCCTGTTAGCAATAAAATGCTTTAATTCATTACTTCTATCCATAATTCAAGTATAATTTTATAACAAGCAACAATAACACAGCTAACTGATTGAATAAATTGTGTTTGCACACATAATTGTGTGTTATAATTATTTTGTGCTTGATATTAAGTTTACATTATATTATGGCAATAATGGGTTAAAATGCCTTTGCAAAGCTAATTTTAATCTAATATACCAATACTATTATTTGTTTAGTAAGAATTAAGGATCAATGTGTCATGAATGAAAAAAACACAGTTTGCGGGGTATGGGGTAATAGCACAATCCCGCAAGAGAAAACTGGAACTTTCAAGCAACAAATCAAAATGCAACTGTTAAAAAAAATTGAACAGCACTGCAACGATTTTTTTGTTATCTTTACAAATCAAGCAGATATGATTTTTATGGATGTGGCGCTTGAACTGCAAAAAGAATATCAAATCACGATCAGAATATTGCTCCCATTTTTCAAATGGATAGATACATTAAGCGAAAGTGAACGCCAACAACGGGAAAAATACTTGAACTTAATAGATGAACCATGTTGCTTTTGCGCCGATAAAGCATATCACGATATTATGTCTATCTGTTCCTGTTCACTTGTTGATTACTGTGATAATTTGCTGATCATTTGCGACGGGCAGCCAAACGATGCAACAGTCGGCATGATCACACTTGCGGAATTTCTTGACTATAAAACCGAATATATCAGGCTGTAAAATAATGTGCTAGAGAAATAAAGTGAGGAAATGACCGACGATAAGCACAGAAAAATACTGGAAGCGCGTATGAATGCCGCATATAACGATATGGAAAAAAAGCGGACTAAGCTATCGCGGATCATCCAAAAAATAAAAGCTGATCCAAGCCTCAATATATGTGAAGATGAAAAAGTATTGAAAGCCAATATGATCCTGAGCAATGCCATACAAAAATATATGCGTTTGGAAAAACTTGTTATGAAAGACAAATCCAAATTCATAACAAAGTGAAGCGAAGTCATTAATAAACGCTCGTTTCAGTATGTCGAAAAAGTAATCAAAGTCTATTTTTAATTTGATAGGGTGACAGATCACTTTGTTTCATCATTATTATTGACTATGCTATTTTCAACACTAGTAAAGACAATGGGATATTTCTGATCAAATTTTTGCTCGTTATTCGGGATACACATTTGCAAAGCGAACTCAAACTTTTGTGAATATATATCTGCTGAGTTTACATTCTTAATCTTAACTGTCAATTTACATGTCAACGATAAGAGACCTTGAGTATATTTTCTTTCCGACAAGTCAATAACAGGTGCTTTTTCTTTTTCTGATTCGCGAAAAAAGTTAAACTCTCTTGTTTGACGTGGCAATATTGAAAAATGTTCGGTCCATTGCTTTGCAAATCCAATCTCGATGTTCTCTGTGGAAAAAAATGACTCCATATACAATGGTGTAACCGAGATAATATTAATTACGCTATCTGTCTCATTTCTAAACCCAAGTAAAATACTAACCTCGTGGTCTTTGAAACAGATAACTTCGCATGAGGTTGTGTCTAAGTGCAAATAAGGGGTTAAGCGAATTTCTTCCATTTTTAATAATTTATCACTTATTTTATTGGCGCGATCGCTTTGCGTAATTGCGATTATTCCAATAAAAATTGTTCCTATTGCTCCAATAACAGCACCAAAATATGAAAGCATTTCTTTTGCTCCCCACAATGTTGTATAACCTTCCCCTGCTTTATAAGATTCATTTATAATAAAAGGAATTATAACAACTAATATGCAAAAGAGACACAGCATTATAATAATGTTCTGCTTCTTCACCTCATATACTCCAATCGCTTTGACATCTTTGTTGTATATTCTTTATTTTTATAATTATTATATCATACTTGCTTATAATTGACATGGCCTTAACCTAAGGCTCAAATGCATTGATATACATTGAAAAACGAGGTCATTTGTTTATGACCTCGTTTTTCAGCCTTTGAATGATTAGAATATTTTAGAAAGAATATCCCATAGCCCTGCAATCGTAGGTATGATCCAAAGTGTTAGAAACAGCACCTTGCAAGCTTTCAGCGTATTGAGAGACCTTTTGATGTCTTGCGTCACTACCTGTATATAGGATTTTGTGATTCCCCTAATCTGCTTCATGGATTCATCAAAACCGCTTAAATGCTGATCACAAACATCGGTCGTCGTCTCGGCTAACGTGTCGACGGTTTCGTCGATCTTTTGCTCCAGAACCTCGTTGCTTTGTTTCATTCCTTTGATCTGGCTTTGCATTTCTTCGAGCGATTGATTGATCCGGCTGAACTCCGCTACGGCTGATTCCTGAAATTTCAGCGATCTTTCTTCGGATTTGATCAACTGATCTTTCAGCACCTTGTTCTCCTTTGTCAAAACGTCCACGTTGAGCCTCGTATCCAGTAGCGCGTCCGGATTCGTAATGGTCACTTTCAAGTTTCCATTCTCCTCGATTTGTTTCAACACATCTTCGCATTTCATTCTCTAATCCCTCCTTGCTAATATCCACCTTGAAGACTTTGGACAGGCGGCAATCGCGTACCTTATGCCCGTCCTGATCTACAAAGACGATATATTTCCTGCTGTCCGTCCACCTTGCCTCAATCCCTTGATCGCGCATTTTCTGAACGAAATCCTTGCGGCTTGTCGCTTGGGCTTTACTCTTCGTAATCGCTCTCACAATATTGAGCATCCAACTTTGATAGGTTCCCTTTGCCGCTTTTTCTATCGCCTTATACGTTCCCATACCAAAGGCCGTGATTTCCTTGTTCTTTTGGCAGATCGTTTTGCCGTACTCCCTAAGAATGCTATCTGAGAAATCCTTTAATTCCTGCAATTTGGCTTTTGAGTAACGGAATTTGTAACCATGCTCGAAGCTGACCGAGTTGACCACGATGTGCGTATGAATGTGATCCCTGTCCTTGTGCGTTGCATAGCACACCTCATACCCTTGAAATAACGGGCTGCGGGTGATCAGTTCGTAGGCGATCCGGCTGGCTTCCTCCGGCGTAATAGTTTCATTTTTAGAGAAGCTTTGTATAAAGTGCTTATACTGCCTGCCCCCTGTTTTCCGCCATGCGCGTTTGGTCGCTTTCATCTCGTCGATTGCATCAAGCGGGTTGCAGTTATACCCACCAATCAATTTCTTTTCAGTCTTTTCATGCTTCATAATGTAGTTTATGATCTTGCCGATACTGGCTTTTGAATTAACGGCTTTCAGGATTGCCAAACTGTCATCAACTCCTTTATCGCGGAATACATATTTTCAAGTTGCGGCGTACAGTCTACAATCAATCCGGCGTTTACCTGATACGCGATTTGGTTCACGTTGTTTCCAATGGCTTTCAATTCCTTCACGACCTCTCTGCCTCCTTCCTTTACGTGGATGTCTTTGCCGAGCATACTACGCAGGGCATATTCCCGAAGCGTCAATCCTGAACGTTCGACCTTTGATTGGATCAAGACAAGCTCCTTGTCCGACACCCTGAAACTGACACAATTTTTTCTGCTGCGGTTAGCCATGTTCCACCTCCCTCGAATGTGTTCTGACGGGGGTTCAAAGGGGGATTCCCCCTTTGCAAGCGTCCAAGTG
This sequence comes from Christensenella minuta, assembly GCF_003628755.1. Classification (NCBI taxonomy): domain Bacteria; kingdom Bacillati; phylum Bacillota; class Clostridia; order Christensenellales; family Christensenellaceae; genus Christensenella; species Christensenella minuta. The sequence goes on from NZ_CP029256.1 coordinate 2,316,003, forward strand.
GCGTGCCACTTGGGGAGCTTGCCTTCCTCTGTACGATACGGAGCAGGAGTACCGCCGAGAGGGCGGTATTCCTGTCTGCTGTATCGTTCGGGGAAGTGAGGCGCTTATCCGGCCTTGCCACTGTTTGTATCGATCCACTTGATAAACTGCTCTTTTCCTACGATCATCCGTTTGCCAATATACAAGGTTGGGAAACCGTTTGCGTGCATAAGCGTATATGCACCTGCTCTGGAAATGCCCAACACTTGCGCTACCATATCGGCGGTCAATGTGACCGGCAACTGGTCATACGATGTTTGATTCTGCTTCATGCGCTCCTCCTTATTCTGTTGTCAATGTGCGATGGTCTAAAAACCGTATCGATTCACCTCCATTCATTCAGACAATATTTATTTATAATAAATATTGTCTATCGCAACATCATAACATAGGAATGGATGCGCCGTCAATATATTAATGTATAATAATATTGTCTTTTTATTTTGCGGAAAGCATTGACAATATTTTTGGAATCAATTATAATGATGATATTAAATTGTCTAAGCGGAGGACCTTATGCAGATTTTGACAGCTATGCTGTTTTCACTGGAATATTCACAGGAAAACGAAAAACGGATTTATCAGTATGTGGAAGATACAAACCCTGAATACAGGGAATTACAGAACGATGTCCGCAAAAGCTTTGAATACGGTAGTATGTTATTGGATTTTGCGGAAACTGATCCGAAACTGTTTGAGCAAATATCCCTGCCTGCCGCTATGTTATTGGGAAAAATGAATCTTTCTCACGTCGAGGAAGCGAAAAACGAACTGAGAACACTGGCAAAGCAAACAAAGAAACGGCTTGCGGAAGTGCCTGAACTTTTCAGTGTATACAAGGCAAAGGGATTAAGGGCGATAGAAGCTGTGCTTGAACAGGAGCAATGGGAGCAACAGGAACGTCAGCAATATATTTTAGAGGGTTTCAAAGGAATATTCCTGAGCGCCCATGTGATTGCCGCATATATTGAACAACTCAATATCCTGCTGAATGCAAATGTATTTGCGGAACAGATATATAACCAAAAAGCAACGGCAGAAATACGGATGGATATGATCTATCATCTGCTTGGCGTGCATGACGAAAGCGTCAATGATTATTTTTATGCACCGCAAGCCGCATCAGGCAGCACAATAGATGGAATATCTGTAAGCCTGCCACCTGACATCATGGCTCCGTCGGATTATTCTTTCCTGCACGATGCGGAAATACGGCAAAAGATGATGATAACAGTGGATAACGACCTGCATCGATTAGAATATTATATCCATGCGGATGATACCATGCAAAGTATGATCATGGGATATATACGGGATATGATCGAAAATGACGCTGTGATCCGAAAATGCAAACATTGCGGAAGGTATTTTGTCGCGCAGGGCAAAACGGTTTATTGTAACCGCACTGTGGACGCGCAAGGTAACACCTGTCGGAAGAAGGGCGCAATGGCGCAATACACACAGAATTTAGACAACGCACCTGAAAAGAAAGCATACAGGCTGACCTACAAGAACAACTTTGCAAAGATGAAAAAGGGTGCTTTATCCGAAGCGGAATTTGAGCGGTGGAAGAAAGAAGCAAAGAAGCTGAAAAAAGATGTGGAAAGCGGCGTGATGCCAGTGGAAGCGTTTCTCGACTGGCTCAAATATGGGGAGTGATCACATGGATAGGAAGGAAAACAAAGATAACCGTAAGGCAAAGAGAGGCGCACAGGGCGGCGGATCGATGCGCAAGCGTGCTGATGGTACTTGGGAAGCGCGTTACACCGTTGGACGCGATCCTGGCACTGGTAAACAGATTCAGAAGTCTGTTTATGGGAAAACGCAAACAGAGGTTCGCAAAAAGCTACGTCAGGTCACGACGGAAATAGATAACGGTATTTATATAGAGTCTGTCAAAATGATGTTTGGGCAGTGGCTTGATATTTGGTTGAAAGAGTACACGGGCAATCTAAAGCCGTTGACGCTGAAATCTTATGTTACGCAAATAGAAAAGCACATCAAGCCGTCACTGGGAGCGGTTAAGCTTCAAGCGCTAAATACACCAACAATACAAGCCTTTTACAACAAGGTTCATAGGGGAACAAATGATACAGTAGGTCTATCGGCGAAAACAATCAAAAATTTGCATGGTGTCGTTCATAAAGCGCTTTCACAAGCTATGGAAATTGGATATGTGAAGTTTAACGCTTCTGACGCCTGCAAGCTGCCCCGTGTCGAGAAAAAAGAAATCAAACCGCTTGAAAATGATGAAATGAGCGCATTTTTGCAAGCAATACAAGGACATCCATATGAAACGATCTATCTTGTCGATCTGTTTACAGGTTTACGGCAGTCAGAAATTCTTGGGCTGACGTGGGATTGCATCGACTTTGACAAAAGAACGATTTATGTGTACAGGCAGCTACAAAAAATACAGGGAGTTTATCAGTTCCTTCCGTTGAAAAACAATAAGGCGCGAACGATCTCTCCTGCATCTACTGTTATGCAAGCACTAAAAGCGCAGAGACTTCGGCAAAGTGAATGGCGCTTAAAAGCCGGAGCAGCTTGGCAGCCGTGGGAAGGGAATCAACTTGTGTTCACGAACGAAATCGGCGGACATCTTGCCCACTTTACGGTTTATAAGCACTATAAGAAGATTGTGCGTGATCTTAATATTCCAGATGCGCGGTTTCATGACCTGCGGCATACCTACGCAGTCGCTTCCCTGCAAGCGGGGGACGATGTGAAAACGGTGCAGGAAAATCTTGGACACCACACCGCCGCTTTCACACTCGATCAATACGGGCATGTTACAGAGCGTATGAAGAAGGAAAGTGCGGATCGGATGGAGAAGTTTATTCGTGAAATAAGAACAGAATAACCCGTTGCCGGTATCCAATTCAAATAGAAATAGTATTTACATTTTATTCCATTCGTTCTTCAGGACATATCCAAACTCCATATCATGCGCTGCAATGGCTGCTCTATTCACATCAATGATATCACTGAAATCTCTATCTTGGCCTCGAATACCTTTGCTGCGTAGCCCTGAAATGATACGTTCGGCAGTTTCTAACAAGATTATATGAGCGTCTTTCGTTTCTTCATAAGAGGTTCTGGATGACATTAAACATTGCATTCTTAAACTATTTAGATAATGTCTGTGCGCTTCTTTTTCACCATAATTTGATGACGATGGGAGCCCTTCACTAAATAACATCTCGCAGTATGGACTCATCATATCATAAGAAGGTTCCATATTTGACAAAATCCCCATACGTTTTGCAATATCTAAAAAGGGAATTTTATACTCTGATAAAGATTGTGGACAATAGTACCAAACTGCACGACGACTAATTTCATCATTCTCTAACGTTTCGAATAATTCAGGTTGAAACCATCTAACGTTCAAAAAATTTCCTGAAGCAATAGCATCACACTTCGCCAACGCAAGACATAACATTTGATGGCTAGCGTAGCCGACAATTACTTTTTTACCTAACCTTTTTACTCCAGCCACCAATGCCAACATATTCTTCATCCATAATGGTTGGTTAATCAAATAGAAACGCTCTGGATGTTCACAGACAAGGTAAACCCCATCAATGCCCCAAGTACCTACATACTGTATGATCATCTCAATTTGTTCGTCATCCATCATTACATCGCCAGAAAGCGCTATTGTTTGAATTAGTGGCATTTTAGGATCAACCCTTTTGGCATTGTCTACACGCTGCCGTTGACATTTATCCCAAATTGTATCTATTCGATGTGTGGTTGAAGACGGTAAGATATATTCTTCTGCACCGATAAGCTGATTAATGTCATACAGTCGTTCAATTGTTTTTAAACAATCGCCATTATCAACGCTTGTAAAGTCATCGGTAGGCCAATAATCATATTTTACTAAAGTTTTATGGTGTTTTCTGGGGAAATAAAGTTGTGGATCAAATAGCACTTTTCCGTTGCACTTTACCATTTCTTTGCTAAATTTGGATAAACTACCGGGAACCATATTTCTAGGGCTAATGATCACAGTAGTATCGTTATCCCAATATGAGGATAATTCTTTACAAAGAGCTTGCATGCCGTGTCCCATTTGAATATAAAAATCCATTTTACTACCTCCCCTTAATATTCAAAAGTGCTTTTTGCTGCATTCAGCCAACCTAATGCCTGATTTGCGCTATTTGGTCGCCGTGATGGATATTTTGCCATTAGCGAACTTAATAAAGCCATAAATTGTTTCTGCATATCACCCATCATAGAAAAAACAATAGGAGTTATAGTCTCTGTTCTCTGAAGCACTTCCATCGCATTTCCAGCTCCTTCGCGAAAGGGATTATGACCCGTTCCGTTATACATTCGTAGGTTACAACTCCAATCGAAAACAAATCGGTACGTGAGTCTATATTGCTCTTCAAATTGTTAAATTGTTCTGGGGCAGCATATCCCGGCGTGTGAGGACCAAACATTGCTTCTGTCTGTGTTAGAGAAGGTTGGCCCAATACGCGCGCTATTCCAAAGTCTAAGAAATAAACAATCCCATTATTATCAACAATTATATTTTCTGGTTTAATATCTCTATGAACAATATTTTCTTTTTCCAACTGTTCAATAAATGTTAAACCTTGCTCCAAAAATATCACAGCTTCTTTTAAATTAAGATAATCATTTCGTTGAATTTTAGCGCGAAGCAGTTCGCCATTAACCCTCTGCTCAACAATATAAAGCGTTTTTTCACCTTCTATTTCTAGATACCCAGTTTCAAATATTTTAGGCACATTATTAAAATTTTTATTAAGTCCTATATCGATTTCACGCTCTGACCGAGGATCGCCTACATTAAAATACAACTTTACCACGACGTTACCATATTTTGAACTTTCAGCCTTATATACTTGTTTTTGCCCACCACGCGCTAGAGGTGTAAAATCAAGATACTTTTTTTTGAAATTCTGAAAATTTTCCAATTTTATCTCCCTAATGAAAACTACTATTGCCTATCCATTCATTAAACAAAATAGATTGATAACTAGATGGCAGTGGTAACTTTTCAGCTTCAACTATTTTTCTAAATCCTTTATGGGTACAGTATAATCCTATTCCATGCTTCGAAAAACTTTTCACAGTAGAATTTTGTGGTCTAGAAGAATTTATGAGCGCATAAGACTGCGAAACGAACCAAGTATTTAGTAATGATTGTTCTGTAACCTTACCAATATCATTTAGCTTCGCTTCAATTGAGACTAATTTGCGAATGCTAAATGCTTCGCTTTTTTTTAAGGCATACCAACTTTTATTTTTATACTCAACTAATTTTGCATCCATCAACTTTTCCAAAGAACGCAAAGTATGTTTTTCGGGGAGCCTTAATGAATCAATTAAATCCTGCCCTATTACTTTTCCAATATGCAATAAATGAGCTAATACTTTCAAATCGTCTACGCCTAACTCTGTCCTTTCCTTTGTCCAACGATCTAGAATTGATGGGTGATAAGATGCAAAAACTACATCAGGAAATCCTGATACAACTCGTGGTTCCATAAAAATTGCAAGATTGTTCACCTTATTATCACGCAAAAATTTATTACAATAATAATCAACGAAAGACAAAACCAATTCACACTCGGCACCCTGAGTAGCATTCCGAGTGTAAAGTCCTATTCTTTCATTATCTTCTGTAAAGTAAGTTATGCGATTCATGTTGTAAGTCCCCCTTTTCATTATCATATCATAAAAATGTTTGGCTTGTAATATATTCGTAGTAAAACCTTTAAAATTCTCTAAAGGGTAAATTAAAGGGTAAAAATATCACAAAACGCAAAAGAACCGCTTTGTTAAGCGGTTCTTTTTGGCGGAGAAGGAGGGATTTGAACCCTCGCGCCGGTTACCCCAGCCTACTCCCTTAGCAGGGGAGCCCCTTCAGCCGTACTTGGGTACTTCTCCAACTGAACTGTGCCGCATCATTCACTTGTATGCCGGGCCGCTTCCCACCTTCCACCGATAAAAAATGGCGGAGAGAGTGGGATTTGAACCCACGGATGGGGTAAACCATCGCCGGTTTTCAAGACCGGTGCCTTAAACCAACTCGACCATCTCTCCATCCAAATACGCTTTAATAGTATAGCAAAACCAAAGGTGCGTTGTCAAGCGCAAATTGCACGGTTAAGGCATTTCAGGGCGCTTGGGGCAGGTCGCTGTCTATCAGGGACACGACCGCGCATATCTGGCCGGCTTGTTTAACGGCTCAAGAGAGATCGCCGCTGGCCAAACGCTTGCTCCTTTATTTATGTATGCGGCTCATATTCCTGTTTTTTATAATATTGGCAAAATTCAGTGCTTTCACTGCCTTTTCAAAATGTGGAGCACGGATAAAATTCTTGCCTGTATTCCTCCTTGTTTTCAGGAAAATCATCCCTGCAAAAGTCTTCCCGTGCTACAATTTAAGCCTCATAGCCGCCTCTTCGGTAATACCGTCGAACAACCGTGCAGTTCCATTTCATGTAATTTGCTATCCTTTTTTAACAACCCAGGTTCATATGCTTTTTGCAGTTTACAGGCTAATAACTCAGCATATTCGGTACTTCAGTCTATACCTTAAATTTTTTAGCACGGCATTTTAATGAACACAATAGGAACATTCCAAAATGGCTTAATAACGCAATTTTAATACAACACGACAAAGGCCGTCCCTATTCAGGGCGGCCCTTGATGTTGGCATCCTTTATTTAGGAGGCGGCCTGTATCGGCATTGCTGTGTTTGATAAGCTTCGGCTGGCCGTTTACATCCGTGCATTTGGCCGCGGACACTCTCCGGCGCTATGCTCCCCTTCCGGTGATTTCAAAGATTCAAATTATAGTTTTAGACCAGCATAATCTTCCGCATTTAAAGAACGGCAGGCCAGCGGCGTGCCGCGAAGCAAAGCTCCCATCGGTTCGTCCGCCTCAGTAGCCCGAATGACCGATATACTCCCCCACATTTTCCGTTGTGATTACCGGGCACTCGAGCTCGATATAGCCGGGGATTTCCTCCCCCTCCATCACCTTCACACCCGCGAATATCCCTGCGGGCATGGGGATGGGATAGGCCACCACCGCGTCGATATCCCCCGCCTGCACCGCGCCAAGCGCCGATTCCTGCGCGTCGATGCTCACGATGGGGATATCCCTCCCCGCCGCTTTTAGGGCTTGGATAATACCCATCGTCATGACGTCCGACTGGCTGAAGATCGCGTCGATATCGCCGTCATCCGGAAAGCGCTGCAGCAGGTCTTCCATCTCCCCGAGGCCGCGCGTCTGCAAAAAATCCGCGTACGGCGCGGCGATTACCTCGATTTGCGATCCCGCGATGCCCTGCGCGAAGCCGATGTGCCTGTCATTGGTGTTGGAAGCCGCCGGAGCGCCCTGTATCTCCACCACCTTTCCCTTGCCCCCGAGAAGCTCCACCATCGCTTCGCCCGCCTTTTGGCCGATCTTTACATCGTCTGCCTTGACCACGGATTCAAAGTCCGCGGGCACATAGCGATCCACGCATACCACGGGAATTCCCGCCTCTTTCAGCCGCTCGAAGGCGGGCACCATCGCTTCTTTTTCCACCGGGTCGATCACCAGCACGTCGATGCCCCGGGCAATGTAGTCGTCAATCAGCGCGCTTTGCGTAACCGGGTCCCCGTCGCCGTTGCCGATCACATAATCCATGTTGGGGAAATACTTTTCCAGTGTTTCCTCGGCCATGACCTTCGTGCCCCCGCCATAAGGGAAGCGCATGGACGAAACGATCACGCCCATCGTTCCGGTATATTCGCCGAGCGGCTTTTCGGGCACCAGCGTCCCTGCGGCGGTTTCGCTGCAATAGATACCGAAATCAACGGATTCGCCGTTCACAGTGTAAAGCACGGTCTCTCCTTCGTCCGCAGGGTTTCCTACCGGCGACCGGGTCATATGTCCGCAGGATGCCAAAAGCAGCGCCGCAGCGGCGAGGAGCGCAGTCACAGTTCGCCTCATAATCCCCTCCACGCTTCCTTGATGCGCCCTTTGAGCCCTTTGGTGGAAAGCAGGATCGCAAGGATGATGATAACTCCCTTAACGATCTGCTGGATATACGTAGGCACGCCTGTCAGGTTCAGCAGGTTTGCGACCGCCGTCATCAGCAATACGCCCACCACCGTGCCGATCACGCTTCCCTTGCCGCCCGAAAGGCTGGTGCCGCCGATTACAATGGCGGCGATGCTGTCGAGCGCCGCCGTGCTGCCCGCCACCGGATGCCCCACATACAGCCAGCATGCCGTCACAATTCCTGCCAGCGCCGCGCACACGCTGCATACGATATAAGTGACCATAATAATCCGCGTAGTGCGCACGCCCGCAAGGCGTGCGCCTTCAAAGCTGCTTCCCACGCTGTATACATACCGCCCGAAAGGCACGTAGCGCAGCACCACGGCCGAAAGCACGGCCAGCGCTGCAAAGAGCACGAACGGGCCGGGCACCGGCCCCACGTTGCCGTTCCCAAAAAAGTCGATCACCGGGCTCGTCACTGTGGTAAACTCCACGGGAATCCCGTCGCACAAAAGCAGCGCGAGCCCCCCGGTGACCGAAGAAGTCGCGAGCGTCATGATAAACGGCTGGATGCCGAAAAAGATGGCGCCGAACCCGTTGACGATTCCCACGATCGCACCGAGAAGCAGGGCGCACAGCACGGCAGCCCACAGCTCGTAACCGAATTTTGTAAGGATGGAAAAAACGATACCGGTAGCCGCAAGCACGCCGCCCACCGAAAGATCGATGCCGCCGGTGATGATGACGAACGTCATGCCGATGGCAATGATGCCTGTGGTGGAAGCCTGCCGGGCAACGTTCGTAATATTCTGTACGCTGAAAAACTGCGGTGCGAAGAGGGCGATCAACAGCAGCACGATAATGAGGAGCGCGATCATCGCGGCATTGTCCTTCAAAAAGCCCGTTACATTTTTTTGTATTTCCGCTCCCCCGCTGGTTGCTGCGCTGCGCCTGTTCATGATATGGCTACCCCTTTTACGCTCCTTTTTTGCTATTGTAGCAAATAAAATCCGGTAAAAAAACTAACATTCTTGCGGTCTTTCTCCTGGGCAAAAAAACAGCCGCTTCAGGGAGCGGCTGTTTTTAAGGAAAAAAGTAATCTTACGGCTTATAGCTGAACCGCGGGAAATTCGTCAGCGGTTCCATACCGTCCTTGTGCACGACGATCGGGTCTTCCGTGCGCACGCCTGTCAGGTTTTCGTCGATGGCGGACAGCTCATACGCGAACGTCTGTCCCTCCACGAGCACGTCGTCCGAATCCGGCCCGATAATCGGCATGGCTTCCTCGGGGTCCATGCCCGTTCCGTGCGGCCCCAGGCGGCCTTCGCTCGGGGATACGATGAATTGCGTGATGCCCTCCTTGTCGGCCGCCGCGCGGATGACCGCATCCGCTTCGCGTCCCGTCATGCCCGCGCAGATTTGCTCGAGTCCCGTTTCAAACACGCGGTTCAGCTTTTCAAGCAGCTCTACCTTTTCCTTCTGCACATCGCCAAACACATACGTCCTTGCGGAATCGGAGCAGTAATCGTTGATCCGGCAGCCGTGGTCCATCATCACGATATTGCCGCGCGTGATCTTTGTGTCCGTAGGGCGCTTGAAGAGGGAAAGCAGGTTGTCTGCCGTCTGTACCATAATATCGAAAGCGATGCTGTGCGCGCCGGACGCGAACATGGCCGCATAGACCAGGCTTTGCGCCTCTTTTTCGGTGATGCCGTCCTCCATCACGTCGTAAAGCATCTGCGCGCCAATATCCGCCACGCGTCCCGCCCTGCGCATGGTGCGCAGTTCCTTTTCCGTTTTGATGGATTTGTAGTATTCGATCATCTGGCTCTGTTTTATGTCCGCGTCCGGGATGCCCTTTTTGATTTCATCCCATATCTCAAGGTCGCAGTACGTATAGCCGCACAGCGCAACTTTTTTGAGCGGCTTTTTGGCGTTATAGTCCGCAAGGAAACGGCTCAGCTCGCCGCGTATCTCGCGGATATCGTCGCCCATGTACTTCATTGCGGATTCCTCGTGCGCCGAACGGATCTGGCTGTCAGGCAGGAAAAACACCGGGTCTGCCCCGGGGGCCAGGAATACGATCTCCGGCTGCGGGTATACCCCGTCGATAGTGCGGTAGTTGACCAGCCAGCGGATGTTGCTCATGCGGTAGCAGTCACCGAACACAAGCATCGCGTCCCAGCCCTCCTCTTCGATCTTACCTTTCACCTTCTCGGTGCGCGCTTTATATTCCGCGCCCGTGATCGTTTCGCCAAACCCATCCCAAATGCTCTCATTGATGAGCTGCTCGAACTTCGCGGGTAACATGTCTCTCGTTTTCTTTGCAATCATTTGTTTGCCTCCTGTTAGATTTTTTTTTATGATTGTTTGCTCAATGCAAATTGTTTGACAGAAGCGGTTTTCTCCTTTCCTTTCGGGCGGGGCCGTGCCCGGGTGCACAAAGGCCGCACCCGGACGCGCCCTTCCGCCTGCCGGTTAGTTGTAGCTTTCCTCCGCTGCAAGCGCCCAGTCCACATATGCCTCGGGGATATCGATGTTTTCGCTGTCCACAAGGATGGTGGGCACGTTGATGACCTTGTCGATGCTGTAGCCGAGAAGCTCGTGCATGAAGATCGCCTTGACCGCCTCGCGGCCCTGGTCCACGCTTCCCACGTCCACCGTCGCGGTGAGTCCGCCGCTCCTGATCTGTTCAAAGCCGGATTTCAGGCCGTCCGCGCCGACTACGATGATGCCTTCGCTGCCGTCCCACATTTTGAGACCCATCGCCTGCACCGCCTGTACGGCGCCCTGCGCCATCTCTTCGTTCTCGCCGTAGATGAAGTCCACGTCCGGGTTTGCCTGCAGGAGGTTTTCCGCCGCCGCCATACCTGAATCGCGCACATACTCGCCGCGCTGCTCACCGACGATCGTAAGGCCCGGATATTCGGATACCGCTTCCATGAAGCCCTCGCGGCGCGAGGTCGTCCAGTGGCCGTCGTTGCCGGAGATAAAGAGTATCTTGCCTTCGCCGCCGAGCTTTTCAGCCGCGTACTGGCCCACGAGGTAGCCCGATTGGCGCGCATTGTCGTAGCTGATGACGGAAGTCGCCTTGATGGTGTCAACATCCCACAGCTCCGCGGGCATGTTGAACAGGTACACTGCCGTGCCCGCCGCCGTCGCTTTTTCGTACACGGCGTTCATCGAATCGAAGTCGCCCGCCGTGCATACCAGCACCGCGTCGAATTCCTTGGTCGCCCAGTTTTCGATGGTCGAGACCTGCGATTCCACCGCGTCGTGCTCGCTCGGCGCCACGAACTCGAATTCAAAGTTCACGCCGAAGCGGTCGTGCAGCTCGTTCATCATGGTATAGGCCCCGTGCATGATGATATCGTAAAACTCGGATGCCGCCGGCGGAGTGAAGCCGATCTTGAAGGTCTTGCCTTCCACCTTGGCGCGTACCGCCGCTTCCCATTCCGGGTCGCCCCACTGCCATGTGCCGTCCGCAGCGGAAACGGCCGGTGTACCCGCGCCGGCCACGCCGCCGTCCGCAGCCGCAGCCGACGTCTGCGCCGGGCTGTCTACATTCCCGCAGCCCACAAGCGCTGCGCTCAGCGCCATGAGTACCGCAAGGGCAAGCCCTACCACTTTAAAATGCCTTTTTTTCATGTTCTTCCATTCCTCCTGTTATTTTATGTGCATACGCCGTATGCAAAAGCCTATCCTTTTTTATTGCGGTGGCTCAGGAACTCCACCGCCACCACGATCAATATGATGATGCCCTTTACAATCGTTTCCCAGTCCGGGTCCACGTTCAGCAGGTTCAGCGCGTTGCTGATAAGATAGATGATGAACGCCCCCAGCACCGTGCCGACAAGCGTTCCCCTGCCGCCCGAAAGGCTGGTGCCGCCGATAATCGCCGCCGCGATCGCGTCGAGCTCATAGCCCTTGCCCATTTCAGGATGCACCGTTTCCAGGCGGGACGCGAGCGTAATCCCCGCGATTGCCGCCATCAGGCCGGACAGCGCGTAAACCTTGATTAAAAGCTTATCCGTATCGATGCCCGACACCCTTGCCGATTCCTCGTTGCTGCCATACGCCGTCACATGCCGTCCGAACGCCGTACACCGGTACACGAATTGCAGGATCACGAAAGCCACGATGGCAATCACGATGGGGAACTGCAGTCCGAAGACGTCCCCCTGCCCGATGAAGCGGAAGCCGCCCACCATATAGTTGCGGAAGGGGATTGAGTTCGTCCACACATACATGACCCCGCGCCCGATACTCATGGTGGCGAGCGTGGCGATGAAGGGCGTGATGCGCAGCTTGGTTATCATCAGGCCGTTACCCGCGCCCACAAGGATGCCCACAAGGACGCCCGCAATGATCGCCGGAACGATATTGACGTTCATGGAAAGCAACCAGCCTGCCATGCCGCCCGAAAGAGCGAGCATCACGCCTACCGAAAGGTCGATGCCGCCGGTGGTGAGCACGAACGTCATGCCGAAGCCCAGGAGCATGATGAATACCGACTGGCGGAATACGTTGGTGAGGTTCGACACCGAAAGGAAGCTGTCCGAAAGGAAGGACATCACAACCATCATGACGATGACGAAGATCAGCAGGCCGAGAAGCTGCCGGTCTATTTTCTTTTTTGCTTTTACTGCAAGAGGCGCAGCCGTTTCATTGTTTTTCATATGCCCTCCTTCCTAGACCCGCTGCGCTTTGCGCGACGTAAACCGTTCAAGCGCCACGGCGATGATGATGATCGCGCCGACGATGATCTGGCGGTAGAACTGGTTTACCGATAAAAGGTCGAGTCCATTTGAAATCATGCCGAGGATCACCGCGCCGATGATCGCGCCGACAATGCTGCCCTTGCCGCCCGCCATACTGGTGCCGCCGATGACCGCCGCCGCGATCGCGTCCATTTCATAGCCGCCGCCCATTTCGGACTGCACGGCCGTAAGCCGCGCCGCAAGGAGAATTCCGGACAGCGCCGCGAGCAGGCCGGAAAGCATGTATACGCCCACCGTAACCTTGTCGCACGATACGCCGGACAAAAACGCGACTTCGCGGTTTGAGCCGATGGCCGTCACATTACGTCCGAAGCTCGTGAATCTAAAGAGGAACAGCAGGATCACGAAAACGATGATGGTGATGAAGACCGGAATGGGCAGCCCCGCGATATAGCCCTGCGCAAGGTAGGTGAACTCCGGCACCGCAAATCCGCTGACCGCGCCGTTGGTGGTGGACAGCAAGAGGATGCCGCGCACCACGCTCGACATGGCGAAGGTCACAAGGAACGGGGCGATCTTAAGCTGCGTGATTAACAGTCCGTTCAAAATGCCGAACGCTGCGCCCGTCCCGAGCCCCGCCAGTATCCCGAGAAAAATGTTGCCTCCCGCCGCGATAATCATTCCCGTTACCGCGCCCGAATATCCGAGGATCGAACCCACCGAAAGGTCGATGCCGCCGATGGTAAGCACGAACGTCATGCCGAAGCCCACGAGCATCACGAACACCGACTGCAAAAGCAGGTTCTGGATGTTCTCCACCTTCAGGAAAAAGGGCGAGGCAACGGCGAGGAACACGAACAGCGCGATCATGACGACCAGGATGCCAAGCTCGTCAAATTTTTTGGTCTGTGCGACTGCCTGCTTTTTCATGATTCATGCCCTCCCGACGCATACAATGTGATGTTTTCTTCCGTCGCCTGCGCGCGGGTAAATTCGTTCACAATCCTGCCCTGGTGCATGACATAGATGCGGTCCGCAAGGCCCAAAAGCTCGGGGAGCTCGGAGGACACGAGCAGGATTCCCCCGCCCTCTTTTACGAAATCCGCGATCAGCCTGTATATTTCGTGCTTGGCTCCCACATCGATGCCCTGCGTCGGTTCGTCGAAGATCAGCACCTGCGGTTTTGTAAACAGCCATTTCGCCAGGATCACCTTCTGCTGGTTTCCGCCCGAAAGGGACTTTACCTTCTGATAGATGGTCGGCGTTTTTACGCCCAGCCGCTGCACATACTCCTTCGCCGTTTTGACCTCTTTGTTTTTCCGGATGACAAAATTTCCCGCCAGCACTTCCTTGAGGTTCGCAAGCGTAATATTGTCTTTTACGTCCTGTTCGATGAGCACGCCCTGCAGCTTCCTGTTTTCGGGAAGCATGCCGATGCCGCAGCGGATCGCGTCCTTCGGGGTCCTGATGCGGCATTTCCTGCCGTCCACAAACACCGTGCCCGAAGACGTCTTATCCGCTCCCACAATGGCGCGTACGGTCTCGGTACGGCCCGCGCCCGCAAGGCCCGCAAGCCCTACGATCTCTCCCCGGTTCACATGCAGGCTCACATCCTCGAGCACGCCGCGGCGCGAAAGGCCGTTCACGCGCAGGATCTCGCCGCCCACGGGAACGTCTTCTTTTACGATGTAATTGGTGATGGTACGGCCCACCATGCGCGCCACGAGGCCGCCCTCATCCGTATCCTCCGGTCCGACCTCCGCCACATTTTTGCCGTCGCGCATGACCACAATGCGGTCGACTAGCCCAAAAAGCTCACGCAGGTGGTGCGTGATGTAGATTACCGCGATACCCTGCGATTTGAGCATATGCACAAAATCGAACAATACCTGCCGTTCGTGCTCCGCAAGGGCCGCGGTAGGCTCGTCCATGATGACGAGCGAACATTTTATCGACAGCGCCTTCACGATCTCAATCACGCGGTTCTTAAGCGCCCCCAGCTGCCCGACCGGGACGAGCACGTCCTCCACGGTCGGGAAAAATTTTGCATACAATTTCTGTGTTTCTTCGAGCATGGCCTTTTCGTCGAGGCGCTTCACCGCCCTGCCTATTAGCCCCTTCTGCACCTCCCGTCCAAGGTACACGTTCTGCACCGCGGAAAGATGCGGCGCGAGCGAAGGCTCCTGGAAAATCGTGCTGATACCGAGTTCCTGCGCGCGCTTCGGGTCGGTGATGCGGGCGGGCTGCCCGTTTACCCTGATCTCCCCTTCGTCGGGATGATAGAGCCCTGAAAGCATCTTCATCAGCGTGGATTTTCCCGCGCCGTTTTCCCCGACAAGCGCTACGGCTTCGCCCCTGTTTACGCTGAGCGAAACGTCCGAAAGCGCGACCACGCCGGGAAAACGCTTGGTGATGCCCGTCATCTCGATGAAAGCATTGCCGCTGTTTCCCATATTCTTCCCCCCTGTTCTGTTTGATTGCTGCGTATTCGATGGAAGCCGGCCTTCCAAAACCGCATCTGGATTCACCGGCTGGCTTTATCTTAACGGCCTTTCCTTTGCGCCACAAGAAACAAGCTTGTTCCCCTGTCTTCCAATTCTTGCGGTGGCCGGGGCCGCGAAAAAAGCACAAAAAAAGGCGGTGTAAAAGGCTTTTTCTCCTGGCTGGAGGCTCCTTTTGCACCGCCGGGGCAATATCTCTTTCTTGCGCCCGCCCGCAAAAATGTGTAGGTTTTATAACTGATTTTTGTTTCGCTTGCCAGCCTGTCTTTCGCCGTTGTCTTCTTCTTATAAGCCACAGTAAAATGAGCGCTGTTTTTTGATAGCAAGCTATAACAGAGGCGAGTCGTTTTTATTTTGTAAGGCTGCGGGTCTTCAGAACCGGCCGGAACCTGGCGCGGCGGCTTCTCCGCTGTTTCGGCGTTGGCGCGGCAGCTCTTTTTCACATAAAAAAAGGATCACTTGCGCGATCCTTTTTTCGTGCTTTTTTTGCCGTCCTTTTCATTCCCATCCCACTGCGAATAGCAGATAGCGGCGCGCTGTTTACGGTCCGGAAATTTATCCGCGTCCTCTTTTGTCACCTTGGCGATACAGCGCGAAATAAAGGGCTGCTTTTCCTCGTTTTTCTTTGGTTTTGGCAGCGGCATCTTTGCTCATCTCCCGTCTTTCCTCCCCGTTCCCTTTTAATACCCGCGCGGGTATGCCAAAAACATGAAAATCAGGCGGCGCTTTTTGCCAGGTCTTCCAGAAGCTCCTGCATTTTTTCAATGACCGGATCGAGCGCGAGGCCGTAGGCCTCGGCAATGTATGACATACGCGGAAACGCGAGCCACACTTTGCCCTTTTCATCCTCCCACACAGAGATGCGCAGGGGAAGCTCGATGGAAACGCTTTGGTTTTTCTGCATCAGCCTCGTGCCCGCCTCGGGCGAACCGAATACCAGCACCTCGGTGGGCCGCAGGAGCAATCCCGCTTCCTCGGCGTTCCTTTCATGGTCGAATCTCGCAAATATGGGGATGTTCCGTTTTTCCAGTTCCCGTTCTACGCGGGCTACCGTTTCCCTCGAATCAAACGCGCTCTGGTAAATGCACAGCCGCCCGTTCTTTTTTGTTTCCGTCATGGCTTCGTTCTCCGTTTTTTCTTTCTTACCCTATTGATAACACGGAAAGCGCTTCCGGAAACATCGCGCGGCTACATATATTCCGTAAGCCGCGGCAGCTCTTCCTCGGGAAGCTCTGCGACCAGCCGTCCGTTCCTCATCACGAGAGCCCTGTCGCACAGGCCGGCGATCTCGTCCATATCCGAGGAAACGAGGATGATGCCCTTGCCGTCCGCGGCAAGCTCGTTCATCACAATATAAATCTCGCTGCGCGAGACGATGTCGATTCCTTTGGTCGGCTCGTCGAGGAGCAGGATGCTCGCGTTGGAAATAAGCGACCGCCCTACCATCACCTTCTGCTGGTTGCCCCCGCTCAGGAAGCGTATTTCCTGGTGGAGGCTGTCCATTTTGAGATTCAGCTCGATGGACTGGTCCACAACCTCCTCCATCTCCTGCCGGAGGTCGAGAAAGATTCCCCTGCGGATATCCTCGAGTGCGGAAATGGTAAGGTTGGCCGCGACCCCCATGTCAAGGAACAGTCCCGCGTCCATACGGTTTTCGTTTACATACCCGAAGCCGTGGTTCACCGCGTCCGTCGCATTTTTTAGCTCAAGCTCCTCCCCGCGCAGCTTGAGGCGGCCGGAATCCATCTCGAATTCACCGAAAATGGTCTTGATGAGCGCCGTGCGCCCGGAACCGGTTAGCCCCGTGATGCCAAGGATCTCGCCCGCGTACAGCCGCAGGCTGATATCGTGCAGTACGGAACCCATGCTGAGATGGCTGGTCTCGAGCAGTATTTTATCCTGCCGTGCCGCCTTCGGCGGATACAGCCGCAGGGATTCGTTGCCTGAAATAAGGTAGCTGAGCCGCCCCGCGGACAGGCCCTTCGTGCTGCATACCGCCACGTTTTTGCCGTCGCGCAGCGCCGTCACCCGGTCGCACAGCGAAAGCACCTCGCCGATGTTGTGCGTGATATAGATTATGGACCTTCCCTGCGCGCGCATCTCCTTCATAAAGCGCACGAATATCTCCTTTTCCGCGGCCGCGAGGTTTATCATCGGCTCGTCCATGATAAACACCCGGGCGTCTGAAAGGTAGGCCCGGGCGGTGGAGACCATATACCGTTCGCTGGTGCTGAGGTCCCGCACCTTCCTTGCTGCGTCGAGCGCATATCCCATTTTTTCAAACTGGGCGCGCGCATCGGCATACATTTTTTTATAGTGAATGAGCCCGCCCCGTTTCTGCATATCGTTGAGGAAGATATTTTCCGCGACCGTGAGGTCGGGGAGCAGGTTGGTGGCCTGGTACACCGTGAAAATCCCCTCCGCAAGGGCTTCGCGCGGGCTTTTAAACTGCACCTGCCGTCCGCCGAAGGTAATGGTGCCGCTGTCGGCGGGGAACACGCCCGAAAGGATGTTGATGAGCGTGGATTTTCCCGCGCCGTTGAGGCCCACGAGCGCGTGGATTTCCGCGTCGGCAAGCTCGAACGCCACATTTTTCAGAACCGGGTTGCCGACGAACGATTTGTTGATGTTGTTCATGGTGAGCAGCATTTTTGATCTCCCCTTTACACGCCGCGTTTTTAATACATTGCCGCGCCTGTTTGGTCTATACTATAATCATATTCTCCCACGGTCAAGTCTAGCGGGATACCGTATTTCCAGATATGAACAAACTTGTGGAATCAATGCACGATTATTGCGCATTTCCTCCCAGTTGTTGTTTTTCATTGTTTTCACATGCTAAATTAGGGATGGTGTAGCAAACAAGAGGTGCAAATAATGAATTTAAGCCATCCGGTTTTGGTAAGGCCGCCTCAGATACTCTCAAACCAGGTCACCCTGAAAAACAATTTCGATATAGAACGCAAGGACCTCACGGAAACGGAGATTGTTTTAGTGCAGCAAGGGAATGTCAACGCATGGTTTGACGGTATTTCCTATTCCCTTGGGAGCGGCGATATCGTTTTAATCCCCGGGCTTTCGTACCGGCTGTCTTCCCTTGGCGAAAATCCGTGTACGCTGATTACGCTTTATTTGTCATCCTTCCAATACGCCGGCCAGGAGGAGGGCCGCCTGCCCTACGCCCTGCGCGAGACGCTCCTCCCGTGCAGCAATTCAACCGTGCCCATGACGGGGATCATTACGCAGGTGCACGGCGAATTGTCGGAAAAGCGCCCGGATTACAGGATCGCAGCCGGAAAGCTCACGGAATACCTGCTTATCCTCCTGCAGCGCAAGCTGATGGACAACGACGTAAGCGCCGAACCTGCGTCGCTCCTTTCAGGGATCAAGGAATATATCGAAAACAACTATGAGAAAAACATCACGCTTTCCAGCCTTTCGGACGTTTTTTTTGTCAGCCCGTTCCATATCGCGCACCTGTTCAAGGAAAAATACGATATTTCACCGATCCAATATCTAATCAAGACGCGCATCAAGATCGCTGCCGAACTGCTCGTGCAGACGAGCTATACCGTGTTCGAGATTTCAAACCTCGTCGGCTATCCGAACGCCAATTATTTCAATATTATTTTCAAGCGTTTCACGGGCATGAGCCCCGGTAAATACCGCAAAAAGATGCAGCGGAAGCTGTAGCGTCCGCGCCGGACGGCGCCGCCGCTCCAAAAACCGGCCCGTCACTCCATATCCTCAAGCAGCTTCTCAAGCAGCATATCCAGCATCTTTTTCTCTCCGGCGGAAAGGTTCCGCGTCATGCGGGCCTCCCAGTCCGCCTCAACCGCGCGGATCGTTTGGTAAGCCTGCTTTGTCTTTTCTGTGGGATAAAGACCGTATTGCCGCCTGTCCTTTTTGGAAAGGACGCGAGTAATATAGCCGTCCTTTTCGAACCTGCGGACCGCGCGCGCCACCGCGCCCTTGTTGATCCACAGCTCCTCTGAGAGCTGTTCCTGAGACATCCCCTCGTGGTCGCAGATACACATCAGGTATACAAGCTGTCCACGGGTAAGCCCGAGGTCCTTCAGCTTCCTGTCCAGGTCGATCCCCGACCTGCGCGACAGGATCGAGAGCTTTTTCGCGAGTTCGCGCATATCCCTTCCCCCTTTAAGGCAAACGTCCGCTGCACACGGTCCGGCCGCGCGCAGACCGCGTGCCGGTGCTTTCCATTTTAAGCGCCCCGGGCCGCGCTGTCAAATGTCCGAAAAATACTTGACTTGGTTTTTTTTTCGCATTATAATAGTTGCACAGGCAACTAATGGGTTGCCTCTTATTCTGTATTGAAGGTTGCCCGGGCAACCATAAAAGGAGTTTGGAGAATTATGGAAACAGCATCGGAAACAAAGCTTTTGGGTACTGCGCCAATCGGCAGGCTGGTGATGAAATACGCCGTCCCCAGCGTTATTTCGCTTTTGGTGAACGCGCTCTATAACATCGTGGACCAGATCTTTATCGGGCAGGGCGTGGGATATCTCGGCAATGCCGCAACCAACGTGATCTTCCCGCTGACCGTGATTGTAATCGCCTTTTCGCTGCTCGTCGGCGACGGCGCGGCGGCCTACCTCTCCCTCAAGCTCGGCGAGGGCCGCAAGGACCAGGCGCAAAGGGGCGTTGGCAACGCGGTAACGCTGCTTGTCATCTTCGGCGCGGCGTTCCTGCTGCTCGGTATCTTTTTCCTCGAGCCGCTTGCGCACCTGTTCGGCGCGACGGAAAATTCGCTGCCCTATGCGCTTGATTACGGAAGAATTATCATCCTCGGATTTCCCTTCGTGGTAATCGGCACGGGCCTCAATTCGTGCATACGCGCCGAGGGAAGCCCCAAGGTGGCCATGATCTCGATGATCGCCGGAGCGGTCGTGAATACCATCCTTGATCCGGTTTTTATTTTTGCCTGCGGCTGGGGCGTGGAGGGCGCGGCGCTCGCGACGATCCTCGGCCAGGTTCTTACCTTCCTAATCAGCGCGCTTTACCTGCGTAAGCCAAAGGTCCTACAGGTTTCCCGAAGAGATATGAAGCTGTCTTTTCGCACGGCAAAAACGGTGATGGGGTACGGCGTCTCCAGCTTCATCACGCAGATCGCCATCACGGTCTCCATCCTCGTTTCCAACAACATGATCGTGCAATACGGCGCGGCGTCCGTTTACGGTCCCGATATCCCGCTCGCCGCATTCGGCATCGTGATGAAGGTCTACCAGATATTGCTTGCCTTTATGATCGGCTTCGGTATCGGCGCGCAGCCAATCGTCGGCTTTAACTACGGGGCGCGCAATTTCCTGCGGGTGAAAAAGGCGTACCTGCTTGCCGTCCTTTGTGCGACTGCAGTCGCCGCCGTGGGCTTCGTAATGTTCCAGTTTTTCCCGCAGGGCATCATCAACCTGTTCGGTTCCGAGGACGCCCTGTATAACGAATTCGCGCAGAAGAGCTTCCGCATCTTCCTGATGCTGTGCATCCTCGCCGGCTTCCAGACCGTGACAGGCATCTTCTTCCAGTCTATCGGCAAACCGGTAAAGGCAGCGGTCGTCACCCTGTCGCGCCAAATCCTCGTGCTCGTCCCCGCGACCCTGATCCTGCCCATCTTTATCGGCCTCGACGGCGTTTTGTGGGCGGGGCCGGTCGCGGACGCAATTTCCTTCCTGATCGCCCTCGTCCTCGCGCTTCTCGAGCTGAAGCACCTTACCAGCCAGCACGCGCGCGAGCAGGAGGCGGCGCTTTGCGCGGAGCAAGGGCAAGCCTTCTAGCGGCGTTTCGTCCGGATATTCGCCGCAGCTGAAGACCGCGCGGTTCTTTTCGTGCGGCGCGGACCAATTAAAAAGCCATACGTCCTTGGGGACGTATGGCTTTTTGGGCCTCTTTTATACTTTTTTCAACACCCGGCACGGGTTCCCCACGGCGACGCAGTTCGCTGGGATATCCTTTGTGACGACGCTGCCCGCGCCGATCGTCGTATTTTCGCCGATGGTCACGCCCGGGCAGACGGTCACGCCCGCGCCCAGCCACACGTTCGCCCCGATGGTCACGGGCTTGCCGCATTCAAGCCCCATAAGCCTTATCTTCGGATCGGTCGGATGCGTCGCGGCAATGATCTGCACATTCGGCCCCAGCAGCACATTATCCCCGAGGCGCACATCGCACACGTCGAGTATATTCACACCGTAATTGATGAACACGTTTTCCCCGAAGTAGGTATGGCAGCCATAGTCGAAGCGAATGGGCTGCTTTACCGTGACCTGCTTTCCCTCCACGTTTACCAGCTCGCGGATCACACGGTCCATTTCCGCGTCGTCCATCGGGTCGATGTCGTTATATTCCCGGCACAGGCGAAGCGCCCTCCTGTGCTCCGCCACCAGCTCCGGATCGGACGTCCGGTACAGCTCGCCCCGGAGCATTTTTTCTTTTTCCGTCATATCTGTTTCCTTTCCGCCTGAAAGCCCACTCCGCACATAGCCGGCCTCTTTCCGCCGTTTTATTATATCATACGGCCGGCCGGCTTTGAAAGCGGTTTTACTCTTTTCCACGCTTTAGGCATATCCACCTTTCCGTCTGCGTTTGCACGCCGCCGGGCATGAAAAAGACCCGTAGCATTGCTTCCGGGTCTTTGCGTAAGCTGCTGTTTACTTGTTTTCCAAGGTATAGGCCGTTCCGCATTTTTTGCACCGGATATAGACCCTTGTATTATCCTCAGGAAGGTAGTCTATGATGAATTCGATTCGGCCGCTTATTCCCCCTGCGGGGCGCAGCCGCAGCCTTCCGGCTCCGCGCTTTCGTCCTCCTCGGATTCCACGATCTTCGCCACGCATACGACTTTCGTATCCTCGTCCACACGCATCACGCGCACACCCTGCGTCGAGCGCCCGATGAGCGATATCTCGTCCACGCTCATGCGGATCACCACGCCCGCGTCGTTGATGAGCATGATGTCCTCCGTACCGTCTACGATAAGCAGCCCGCACATCTTGCCCGTCTTTTCCGTGATATTCATGGATTTAAGGCCAATGCCGCCGCGCGTCTGCAGGCGGTATTCCGCCGCGTTTGTGCGCTTGCCATAGCCCTTCTCCGTAATTACAAGCACCTGCCGGTCTCTTTCGCAGATGCACGCGGATACCACTTCATCGCCGGGGCGCAGCTTGATGGCGCGCACCCCCGTCGAGACACGGCCCATCGGCCGCACGTCCCCTTCGCGGAAGATGATGGACATACCGTCCCGCGTTCCGACAATAATATCCTTTTCGCCATCCGTCTCCATAACCGAAATCAGCTCGTCGTCCTCCCGCAGGTTCACGGCCCGAAGGCCGTTCTGCCGGATGTTGGAATATTCGCTGAACGGCGTCTTCTTTATGATCCCGCCGCGCGTTACGATCACAAGGTTGGAATTCTTTCCCGCCTCCGATGATTCGATCGGGAATACCGCCGATACCTTTTCGTCCGGGTCAAGGCTTAACATGTTCACGATGGCCGTACCCTTTGCCGTCCTGCCCGCCTCCGGTATCTGATAGCATTTTTTCATATAAACCTTGCCCTTGTTGGTGAAGAAGAGCAGCTGGTTGTGCGTGCACGTAATGAATACCTGCTCCGCAAAGTCTTCCTCGCGCGTTGACATCGCCGTCACGCCCTTGCCTCCGCGTTTCTGCGCGCGGTAGGTTTCGAGGCTGATGCGCTTGACATACCCGTAATGCGTGAGCGTCACCACCATATCCTCGCGGGCAATGAGCTCGTCGATATCGATATCGTCCTCGTCGAAGGTAATTTCCGTGCGGCGGGCGTCCGAGAACTTCCCGCGGATCTCCATCAGGTCCGCCTTGATAATATCGATGACCATCTGTGGCGTGGAAAGCACGGAATTATAATAAGCGATGCGTTCCTGCACTTCCTTGTACTCCGCTTCGATCTTATCGCGTTCAAGGCCGGTCAGTCTCTGCAGGCGCATATCGAGGATGGCCTGCGCCTGTATTTCCGTGAGGCCGAAGCGCCCTATAAGGGCCGCGCGCGCGGAAGCCGCGTCTGCCGAGCTCCGGATCAGGTTTACGATTTCGTCGATGTTGTCGAGCGCGATAATCAAGCCTTCCAGAATATGGGCGCGCTTCTTCGCCTTTTCCAGCTCGAATTTCGTGCGGCGCACAATCACGTCCTTCTGGTGCTCCACATAATACTCGAGGACCTGCTTTAAATTCAGTACGCGCGGCTCACCGTCCACAAGGGCCAGCATAATAACGCCGAACGTGTCCTGCATTTGCGTATGTTTGTAAAGGTGGTTCAACACCACGTTGGCATTGGCATTGCGCTTTAATTCGATCACAATGCGCATGCCGGATTTGTCCGACTCGTCGCGCAGGTCGGAAATGCCGTCGATGCGCTTGTCGCGCACGAGCTCCGCAATTTTTTCCACCAGTGTTGCTTTATTGACCTGGTACGGTATCTCCGTGACGATAATACGCTCGCGGTCTTCCCCGTGCTTTTCGATCTCTGTTTTCGCGCGTACGCGGATACGCCCGCGTCCCGTTTTATATGCCTCGCGGATTCCCGAAACGCCCATAATAATGCCGCCCGTCGGGAAGTCCGGCCCGGGAATGATATCGATCAGCTCTTCAATCGAAATATCCGGATTGTCCATCAGCGCGATGGTCGCGTCGATCGCCTCGCCCATATTGTGCGGGGGGATGTTCGTCGCCATACCCACGGCGATCCCGCCCGTGCCGTTCACCAAGAGGTTGGGGAAGCGCGCGGGAAGCACGGCAGGCTGCTCCAGCGTTTCATCAAAGTTCGGGTAGAAATCCACCGTGTCCTTATCGATATCGCGCAAAAGCTCGAGCGTTAATTTCGACATCCTCGACTCCGTGTAACGCATAGCGGCCGCGCCGTCGCCGTCCACCGAGCCAAAGTTTCCGTGACCGTCCACCAGCGGATAACGGATGGAGAAGTCCTGCGCAAGGCGGACCATCGCGTCGTATACGGCTGAGTCGCCGTGCGGGTGGTATTTACCGAGAACGTCACCCACCAGGCGCGCGCTTTTGCGGTACGGCTTGTCCGGATACATATTGAGCTCGCTCATCGAATATAAAATACGCCTGTGCACAGGCTTGAGGCCGTCGCGCACATCCGGCAGCGCACGGTTAATGATGACCGCCATCGCATATGCGATAAACGATTTCTGCATTTCCTTGTTGAGGTCAACTGGTACGATGCTGTTTATGGGTGTTTCCACTATTTTTACCTCTATCTTTTATCCTGATTCTTTTTTCTTTTAAAAAAGAAAAAAGCTAAAAAAGAAATCTGTTTCAGTTCCTGTCCGCTCCGCACCTCATAGGCCGTTTCCCGGCCCGCTTGCTGCGGTCCGGGGCCGGTTCTCCCCCCTCTATTTCCAAATCCGGAACCCCGCAAAGCTTCGCGGGGTGAACCGCCGCCAGGCGGCGGAGGGAAGCGCCCTAGGCACGCTTAGGCTATATGTCGAGGTTCGCGACTAGTTTCGCATTCTCTTCGATGAACTCCTTACGCGGTTCCACACTGTCGCCCATCAGCACGGAGAAGGTTTCCTCCACCTCGATGGCGTTATCCATATCCACCTGCAAAAGCGTACGCGTTTCCGGATCCATCGTCGTCTCCCAAAGCTGTTCGGGATTCATTTCCCCAAGACCCTTATAGCGCTGGATCGCCGCGCCGTCGCCCACTTCCTTCAGGTATTCCTGAAGCGCTTCGTCCGTATACAGGTATTTATCTTCCGTCCCCTTTTTGCTCACCTTATAAAGCGGCGGCTGCGCGATATACACATATCCGTTCTCGATCAGCGGCCTCATATAGCGGTAGAAGAACGTCAGCAGCAAAATCCTGATATGGCTTCCATCCACGTCGGCGTCCGTCATGCAGATAATTTTGTGGTACCGCAGCTTCTCTACGTCGAAATCCTCGCTCATGCCCGCGCCGAACGCCGTAATCATGGCTTTGATCTCCGCATTTGCCAGCGCGCGGTCGTGGCGCGCCTTTTCCACATTCAGTATTTTCCCGCGCAGCGGCAGGATCGCCTGGAAACGCCTGTCGCGTCCCTGCTTCGCGCTGCCGCCGGCGCTGTCTCCCTCAACGATGAATATCTCGCATTTGCTCGCGTCTTTTTCCGAGCAGTCCGCCAGCTTGCCGGGCAGCGACGCGGATTCAAGCGCCGTTTTCCGGCGGGTCAGCTCCCTCGCCTTTTTCGCCGCCTCGCGCGCCCGCTTTGCCGTCAGGCATTTATCCACAATGATCTTTGCGGTCGCCGGATTTTCCTCAAGGAAGGTATTCAGTCCCTCCGCGACGGTGCTGTCCGTAAGGGCCCGCATCTCGCTGTTCCCAAGCTTGGTCTTGGTCTGCCCTTCAAACTGCGGTTCCGTGAGCTTGACGCTGATAATGGCCGTCAGCCCCTCGCGGATATCCTCGCCCGAAAGGGAAGGCTCATTTTCCTTTACCAGCTTCATGCGCTTCGCGTAATCGTTCACCACGCGGGTCAGCGCGTTTTTAAAGCCGGAAAGATGCGTGCCTCCTTCGTGCGTGGAGATATTATTCGCAAACGAGAAAATATTTTCCGCATATCCCTCGTTATACTGCATGGCCACCTCTACCATTGACGTGCCCTTTTCCGCACAGAAATATACCGGCTCGGGGAAGAGCGGGTTTTTATTTTTATTGAGGTACTGCACGAAGGACTTGATGCCGCCTTCGTAGCAATACACATGCTTTACGGGTTTTTCCCCGCGCAGGTCCTCGAGCGTGATGGAAATGCCTTTGTTGAGGAAGGCCATCTCCCGCAGGCGGACACGCAGCGTATCATAAACAAAGTTTACATCCTCAAAAATTTCAGGATCCGGCCAGAAGCGGATTTCCGTGCCCGTTTCCTCTTCCGGGCAGGTATCCACGACCTCGAGGTCCGTCACGCGGTCCCCGCGCGAAAATTCCTGCCTGTGCACCTTGCCTTCGCGGCGCACCGTTGCCACCAGCTTTTGGGAAAGCGCGTTAACGACGGAAACGCCCACGCCGTGCAGGCCGCCCGAAACCTTGTAGCCGTCGCCGCCGAACTTACCGCCCGCGTGCAGCATAGTGAGCGCCACTTCAAGCGTGGAAACACCCGCCTGCGGATGCAGTCCTACCGGGATGCCGCGGCCGTTGTCGCGCACATAAACGCTGCCGTCTTCCTCGATTCCCACGTAAATATCCGTGCAGAAGCCGGCCATCGCTTCATCGATGGAGTTATCCACAATTTCATACACCAGATGGTGCAGCCCGCGCAGGTCTGTAGACCCGATGTACATACCCGGCCGTTTACGGACCGGCTCCAGCCCTTCGAGAATCTGTATCTGGCTTTCGTCGTAATGTTCGTTTTGGTTGCTCAAATTCATCCCTCTTTTTTCTGTCCAAACTTATCCCTGCGGGTCTTGCCGCAGAAAAGCGTCCCCATCCCCGTTGCTCCGCCGCAGCAGTGTGCGCGGCGAAATCGGCGACAGATACGCTTTTTTCGTTCCATATTCTTCCGTGACAACCACGGCCCGGGGCTCCCCGGAAAGCGCCGTCGTTTCAAGGCCCTTTAAAAAGAGGCTCGTATCTTTGTTGCGCGCGGCCTCTTCATAATCCAGTATCACCAGGATTTCTTTTGTTTTTACGAAGTAATCGCCGCCCAGATGTAAAATCATAAAACACCTCTTCAAAATCTCTCTTTATTATACCACAAAACGGCTCGTTTTTAAAGGTATTTTTCGTTTTTTCCGCGATTCTGCAGGCGGGTTAATGGGGGGAATGGGAAGAGCTGTTAAAAACGGTTTCAGGGCGCGTGAGCATATTAAAAAGCGAAAGTAATAGAAAAATATCTTTTTTGCCGCAAAAATTCAGCCTGTCTCTGGCCGGTTCCCCGATTCGCGTTGTTCAGCCCGGCTGCCTCTCCCGCACGGTTCCGTTTTCAACATAAAAAAGATGGGCGCGCGCAAGGAGCTTAGCGTCCGCGTCGTCCGCGGTGGTAATGAAGGTCTGTATCCCTTTCAGGGTCCTTAAAAGATTTTTTTTGCGCGTCTGGTCAAGCTCGGAAAACACATCGTCCAGCAGCAGGACCGGCGTATGGCCCGTGCTTTCCTCGAGTATCTTAAGACACGCCGTTTTGACCGCGAGCATCAGTGTGCGCAGCTGCCCCTGCGAAGCAAACACGCGGATATCTTTTCCGTTGAGCAGTATCTCGAGGTCATCCCTGTGCGGGCCGGCGGTGCAACTGCCCTCGAAAAGTTCCCTTTCGCGCAGTTTTTTCAGCGTTTCCGCGATCCCCGTTTCCGGGACCGTCTCCTTATAGACGATGGATATTTCTTCCGTACCGCCGGAAATAGCGCGGTGCGTTTCCCGCACATATTCCCCCAGCTTATTCACATAAGATTTCCTGTTTTTAAGGATTATGCGGATATAGCCCGCAAGCTGTGCGTTGTACGCGTCGATCACAGCGCCCGTATCCCTGTTTTCCCGCCGCCGCAGCGCCGCGTTTTTCTGGGCGATGATCTTCGTATAGTTTTTCAGCGCGTCCACATAAGAAGGCCTGATCTTTGAAATTTCCCCGTCCAAAAAACCGCGCCGCAGGGAAGGCGCCTCTTTGGCCATTTTCATATCCTCCGGGGAAAAGACCACCACAAAAAGGTTCCCCAGCAGCTCTTTCAGGTTTTTGGCGGGAATCCCGTCTATTTTCAGGCTTTTTTTTCTGTCCCGGCCGATCAGTACCTCGACGGAGCGGTCCATGCTTTCCACATATTCCGCAAAGAGGTACGCTCCCTCCTTGCCCTCCATCACTGTCTTGCTGTCCGCGTTCACGCGAAAAGATTTTCCATTCCCGCAGATATGGATGGCCTCAAGTATATTCGTCTTCCCCTGCGCATTCCTGCCGTAAAGCACATTCACCCCAGGATAAAAAGAATGATTCAATTGTTCGTAATTCCTGAAATGGATCAGCTTCAGCCTTGTCAGATACATAGGGATCCTTTCAAAAAAAGCGCCGTCAAAGGCGCTTTTAGCTCATTCTTTTGCCTTAATACGGAACACATCAAACCCTGTCCTCCCGCCTTCATAAAACACAAAGCCTTCCTGTCCCGGGCCTCCGGCATATTGCCGGGGGCCGTATTACCGGTGTCCTGCTTCGTGGTTCCATTATCCGGCAGGCCGCTGATGAAAGCCGTTCCTAGCCTTTTTTCTCCCATCCCCTACAAAAAACGGACAGGCCAAAAAAGATGCGGCTGAACTCCCTTTTTATTCCTCCCTCAGCTGCACGGGCAGGATCAGGTATTCGTACGCATCCGAATTTTCCTGTTTGACCACACACGGACTGACCCCTGTGTTGTACTGCATCAGTACTTCGGATTCCTCCACATTTTTCAGCACATCCAGCACATATTTCGCATTAAACGCGATTTTAAGGTCCTTTCCCTCCGTCAATACGGGAATCTGTTCGTCGATGTTGCCCATTTCGGAATTAGATGTGATCTCGAGGTTTTTTTCGCTGATTTCAAACTTGACCACGTTATTGTTTCCCTCGCGCGCAAGGATGGACGCGCGCTCGAGGCTGTCCTTCAGCATATTCGTTTCCACCTTCACGCTGGTCGCGCAGTCCGCGGGCAGGAGGTTCCTGTAATTAATATATTCCCCTTCGAGCAGCCTGGTATAGATTTCCGTATTTCCCGCTTCAAAAAGCGCCATATTGCCACTGATGGAAATTTTGACGTTTTCCTCCGTCTCCGATATGATCCGGGAAACCTCCCGCAGGGTACGGGCGGGAATCACGCACTTTTTACTGATATCCGAAATAGCGGGCTGTTTCCTTACGGCCATACGGTAGCCGTCGAGGGCCACGATCGTAAGGCTGTCTTTTTCAATATCGAACAGCAGGCCCGTAAGAATCGGCTTATCCTCGTTGACCGCCGCCGCGAACAAAGTCTGGTTAATCATGGTGCGAAGCGCGCACTGCGGAAGCTTGATCTGTTCCTTGTTCTCGAGCTCCGGAAAAACGGGAAACTCGTCCGCGTTCATCTGCTGGAGCACTACCTTGGAATTGAGGCAGCTGATCTCCACGGAATTTTCCCCTACGCTCCTGAAGGTTACGTCGCTTTCCGGGAACCGGCCGATGATCTCATAAAGAAGCTTCGCGGGAATCGCCGCGTCTCCCGTCTTTTCGATCTGGGCGTTCATCTCTGTTTTGATGGAAAGCGCGATATCCGTCGCGCGCAGGGTAATGACGTCCTCTGCGCAGGAAAACAGGATGCATTCCAGTATGGTTTTCTGCATTTTAGAAGCCGCACGGTTTACGGTTCCGATGGCTGTGAGTAAATCTTCTTTCGCACAAGTAAATTGCATGTCGTATTCCTCCATGTTTTTATTCTAATAGATAGGCAGTAATGGCTGTATTAGGGGCTGTGGATTCTGTGGAAAACCCCTTTTTTTATAGGAGCAAAGCCATTTTTTTATTTTTGTCCGGGCGGATAACCGTTGCGTAAAAAAGGAAAAACGGTTGACGGGCTGTGGCCTTTTTGTGCACGGATAAAAAACGCCCGTTTCTGCCTGTTTTTTTATCCACAGGTTATCCCTTGATTTTTGCCTCGATATCCTCCACCACTTTTTTCAGCTCGGGATCGTCCTTCATCTGCTTCTTGATCTTTTCCTCCGCATGCATGATGGTGGAATGGTCCCGGTCAAAGAATTCCGCTATTTTGGAATAAGAGCTGTCAGTCAGGTCGCGCAACACAAACATGGATATCTGCCGGGGAAATACATATTCCCGGTTCCGCTTCTGGCCGCGGATATCTTCTTCACGGATATCGAAATATTCGCATACCACGTCGACTACGCCCTTTGGCGTGATGGCCCGTACAGAGGGGGAAGCAAAGAAATCTTCCAAAGCCTTCTGCGCGACGGAAGCGTCGATCTCCCCGGAGGGGAGGGACTCCTTGTGCAGCTCCGCATACATAATGACCTTTTGCAGCGCGCCTTCGAGCGTACGGATATTTGAATTTTTCTGTTGTGCTATATAATGTAAGGCGTCGTCCCGGATGGGCAGGGCGGACGGATTTACCGACCGAAGCGCCTGTACCTTTTTCAGCAGGATGGCGACCCTCGTTTCGTAGTCCGGCATCTTGATGTCGGCAATGAGGCCCCATTCAAACCGGCAGCGCATCCGCTCTTCCAGCTTTTCCATCTCCTTTGGAGGGCGGTCCGAGGAAATGACGATCTGCTTGTTCATATCGCGCAGCGCGTTGAACGTATGGAAAAACTCGTCCTGCGCCACGTCCTTGCCTGCGATAAACTGAATATCGTCGATCAGCAGGACGTCGATATTGCGGTATTTCCTGCGGAACTGTTCGCGCAGGTCGATATTCGCACGGTTGTTCGTCAGCTGGATCATGCGGATCAGCTCGTTCATAAAGGTTTCGCTCGTCACATAGACAATCTCCGCCCCGGGATTGTCCTGCAAAATATGGTTGCCCACCGCGTGCATCAGGTGCGTCTTCCCGAGGCCCACGCCGCCGTACAAAAACAGCGGGTTGTAGGCGCGGCCGGGCGCCTGCGCGACAGCGAGCGCCGCGGCGTTGGCAAATTTATTAGCTTCTCCCACCACAAAGGTGTCGAACGTGTAGTTTGGGTTCAGGTTTGTTTTTTGTTCGCGGGCCGGCTGCGGCTCCGCCTTTTTTTCGTTAATATTCAGCTTCGAGGAATCCTGGGGAGTGATAAACTCCGGACGGATGTCCGCGCCCGGGACGCCGTAAAGCTCCTCATAGGCAAGCTGCATCGTAAGGCGGATTTTTTCCGCATATTTTTCTTCCATCAAGCTTTTGTGCATAGGGCTGGAGACCTCAAAATAATAAGTCCCGTCTTCCTCGTGCACAGGCTTGAGTTCCTTGATCCATACATTAAACTGAAACATAGGAAGGTCCTCTTCCAGATAATTCAGCGTTTTTTCCCATAAAACATTAAAGACGCTCATGTACTGCTTAACCCCGGCTCCGTATTTGATCGATTGTGGATAACTTTTTACACAAGCAGGATGCCTGCCTAGAAACCTTTTTGAAAAACAAGTCCGAAATTATCCACAAAGTTATCCACAATAAGCGCGAAAATGTGCATAAAATAAGGCTTTCCGCGAGGTTTATTATACCACAGGAGGCGCTAAAATGGTAGATGAAAAAAAGGTTTTTTGTTTTTGGGAGAGCTTCAAAAAAATAAAAATACTAGATATAGTTGCCAAATTGTGGAAAAAAGGGAAGGAGCGGGAGAGACACCCCAATATCTATGGACGAAAAGGAAAGGAAATCCGCTCTGAAAGCTGTCTGCGGGCGGTATTTACCTTGACACTTGACAGTAAAAATTATATAATAATAATCGTCTTTTTATCGGAAAAAATGTGGAGGCTCCAGGTAAAAAACGATGGAGCGGCCGCACTATATTATATGTAGAAAATGGAGAGATGTAGCTATGAAAATGACGTATCAACCAAAAAAACAGAAGCGCAGCCGCGTTCACGGCTTTATGAAGAGAATGAAAACGAAAGCCGGCAGGAACGTTCTTAGGAGAAGGCGGGCAAAAGGCAGGAAAGTGCTGTCCGCGTAAGCAAAGTTGGACGTGCGCACGTTAAAAAAGAACAAAGAGTTTAACTTTGTTTACAGGCGGGGAAAACCCGCGGGGTCCCGCGATATGACGCTCGTTGCCGCGAAAAGCAGGTATGGCGGCATTCGCGTAGGCTTTTCCGTCAGTAAAAAGGTCGGAAACAGCGTGGTAAGAAACCGTGTCCGGCGGCGTATGAAAGAAGCATACCGTACGATCCTGCCGGAGTTAAGCGGAAACCACAGCCTTGTTTTCGTAGCAAGGGCAAGCATCACGAGCGCGGAATTCAGCGACATCTGCACGCAGATGCGCAGGCTGCTCGAGCGTGCGGGAATACTTTCAAGATGACCCGGGCGGCCGGGCCTTCCAGAGGCAATCTGTGGGAGGAAACAAAATGAAAAAAGTGATATTGGCGATGATCCGCTTCTATCAGAAAGCGGTCTCGCCGTATACGAGGCCCTGCTGCAGGTTCACGCCAACCTGTTCGCAGTATGCCGTCGAAGCAGTGACGAAATACGGAGCGCTGAAGGGTACGTTTTTGGCGGTTAAGCGTATTTTGCGCTGCAATCCGTTTTTCAAGGGCGGATACGACCCGGTGCCGTAAGCATGGAAGGCGCCTTCTCCGGCCTTTTAAAGAAGAGGGGGGCACGGGCGTTTTATGTGCAGGGTGCGGCGGCAGGGATAAGCGGCCTTATTTAAAAAAGCAAGCAGGAAGCCCGGCGGCCCGCAGGGATTGAACCGGGAACCCTTCAAAACCAAAGAGGCGCGCGTTTTGCGGGGAAGAGGAGGAAGCGGCAGCGGTATTTCCGGCACAGAACGGGGATGCGCAAAAGAGCCGTGTTCCGACTACGGGAGGATGTAAATTTTGGATTTTCTATACAATAACTTTTTATCGGATTTCTTTGTAATCTGCATGAAGGGAATGCACAATATTTTTGCGGATTATGCGCTGGGCATCGTTGTCCTTACGATTCTGATCCGCCTGTGCCTGCTGCCGCTTGACTTAAAGCAGCGCGGAAACCAGGTAAAGATGGCGGCGCTGGGGCCGGAAATCCAGTCCCTGCAAAAACGTTATGCGAATAATCCGGGGCAGATGCAAAAAAAACAGCAGGAGTTGTACCGTAAAATGCACATCCATCCGATGCTCGGATGCCTGCCCATGCTGATCCAGTTGCCGATCCTGTTCGCGTTCTTCGGCGCGATGCGGGTCATCGCCAGCGAACAGACGATCGCTTTGATGCTCGATGCGGCGCAGAACGGCGCGCAAAGCGTACAGCTTACCCCGTTCTTCTGGGTACACAACCTCTGGCAGCCGGATTCGTTCATTGGCGGAAACGCGAGCATCCTGCCGTCGGCGGAAAGTTTCCTTTCCTATGTGCAATCGAACCAGACGTTTATCCAGCCGCAGACGCTTGCGCTGCTGCACAGCCAGGGCCTGCTCGACTTTTCGACGGGCGTGATGCAGGTGCCGGCCGATACGTATAATGCGCTTACGACGGAGATACTCAAAGCAAACGGCTATTGGAACACCGTGACGAATTCCGTGACGAATATGAACGGATACCTGATCCTCCCGGCGCTTGCCGGCGTGGCCTTGTTCCTGCAGCAGAAGTTTAACCCCGCGGCCGCGCAGAACGCGATGACTTCAGCGACGGCCCAAACGAAGGAGCAGCAGGAAGCGCAGGGCTGCACCAACAAGATGATGATGTGGATGATGCCGATTTTTTCGGTGTTTATCTGCGCCACATCCAATACGGCATTTGCGCTTTACTGGTTTGTATCGAGCCTGTACGCATTCAGCCAGATGAAGGTTGTTGATCTGGTGAAAAAGGCAAAGGCGAAAAAACAGGAAGTTTCTGTTTCTTAAAGCAGGAGGAAATAAAAGTGGATTTTGTGGAAGCAAAGGGGAAGACCGTTGACGAGGCGATCTTTAAAGGCCTTGAGCAAATGGGGCTTTCGCTTGACGAAGTAGAGATTGAGATTGTGCATGAAGGCGGAAAAGGAATTTTCGGGCTTGGAAAAAACGCCGTCGTACACCTGGCCAAAAAGCAGCCCGTGCAGGCGGAAAAAGGCGCGCCCGAAGCATTTTTGAGCGGGCTGTTCGAGCGTATGGGAGTTGAAGCGGAATGCGCGGCCGTTGAAGAAGACGAAAAGGCGCTTAAAATCGAAATTACGGGTAAGGATACGGCAGTGCTGATCGGCCGGCGCGGCGATACGCTGGACGCCCTGCAATATCTTACGGGACTGGCGGTAAACAAAGGCCGCGAGGATTATAAGAAGATCATGCTGGACGCGGAGAATTACCGCGAAAAGCGTGAACGGACATTGGAAAAGCTGGCAAAGCGGCTGGCAAATACGGTTGCGAAGACCGGCAAGCCGATTACGCTTGAGCCGATGAATCCGTACGAGCGCAGGATCCTGCATGCAACGCTGCAAAACCATCCGCGCGTGGAAACGGTTTCCGAAGG
Organism: Christensenella minuta; assembly: GCF_003628755.1. Classification (NCBI taxonomy): domain Bacteria; kingdom Bacillati; phylum Bacillota; class Clostridia; order Christensenellales; family Christensenellaceae; genus Christensenella; species Christensenella minuta. The sequence continues at coordinate 2,350,395 of NZ_CP029256.1, forward strand.
AGAAGAGCCGTACCGCCGCGTGGTCATCAGGAGAAAGCGGCGCGAATCATAGGCGTGGAGAAAAAACAAAAACACCCGGTGGGAAACCCGTCGGGTTTTTTTGAACTCCGCCGCGTGGCCGGGGGGCCGGATATTTACGGGCGCGGACGGCTTCCCTGCCGCAGAAAGCGGCGCCAGGACCGACAGGAGAGAAGAAATGACGAATGACACGATCGCCGCGATCGCTACGCCGCCGGGAACGGGGGGCGTGGCGGTGATCCGCATCAGCGGGCCGGACGCGGAGGCTGTTTTGAAAAAAGTGTTTCCCCGTGCTTCGTTTACGCATGGACAAATGGTTTATGGGAGCGTCAGGAGGAACGGAGAGCTGCTCGATACGGTGATGGCGGTGCTGTTTTATGCGCCCAAATCTTATACAGGAGAGCAAACGGCGGAGCTACACTGCCACGGAAGCGCGGTGGGTGTGCGGCGGGTGCTCGGCTATGTGCTGGAGTGCGGCGCGCGTCCGGCGGAGCCGGGAGAGTTCACGCGGCGGGCGTTCCTGAACGGAAAGATGGACCTTTCGCAGGCCGAGGCGGTGTGCGATTTTATTTCTGCATCCTCGCAGGCGGGAGCAAAAGCGTCGCTTGGGCAGCTTGCAGGCAAATTGAAAGAGCGGGTGCTCTCCTATCAGGACCGGCTCACGGACGCGCTTGCGCGGGTGGAAGCCGTAGTGGAATATCCGGAAGAGAATCTGGAGGAAGAGGTTTCGGAAGAACTGCTTCCCGTGTTGAAAGAACTGCAGAAGGGGCTTCTCGGGCTGGCGGACACCTACCGTGCCGGACGGATCGCAAAGGAAGGCCTGCGGGTCGCGATCGCGGGAAAACCGAATGTGGGGAAATCCTCCCTTCTAAATGCGCTTGCGGGTATGGACCGGGCGATCGTGGCGGATGTTCCGGGCACAACGAGGGACACCATCGAGCAGGGCGTAGATATTGGCGGAATCATGATCTATTTAACGGATACGGCTGGAATCAGGAGTACAAGCGACGAAATTGAGGCGCAGGGCGTAAAAAGATCGGAAAACGCGATAAACGAGAGCAAGTTGGCAATTTTTATGCTCGACGGAAGCGGCAAAATTACGGAAGAAGATCATTTGGCCATGAGAACGCTTAAAAAAAGCAAAGCCGACCTTCTGGTCGTTTTGAACAAATTAGATGCACGTGAGAGGCTCTCAGAAAAGGACGTAAAAAAGGAATTTGGCGTATTGCCGCTGCGTATTTCAGCAAAAACCGGAGCAGGGATCGATGAATTGAAACAAAAGCTGCTTAAGTACGCGGAGCAGGATAAAACAGCGGGTGAGCTTTTGATTACGAACGAGCGTCACGTATTTGCGCTCCGCCGCGCGGCCGGGGAAATCGGCGAAGCAATGGAAGCGATGGAACAGGGAATCGATATGGACTGCGTGACCATTGACCTCAATGCGGCATGGGCAAGCCTTGGAGAGATTACGGGAAAAACGGTAAGCGAGGAAATCATCGACAGGATTTTTACAAAGTTCTGTTTGGGAAAATGACCTCCCGTCATTCCGCGCCCCTGTGCTTGTTTTACCGCAAAAGACAGGACATCGGTTTGCGGCGGAAACTTTTTTCCTTATAAAACCCACGATATCCGGGTTCCATGGGGCCCGTTTTGTGAAGCCTTCGACGCCCGGCTTTCTGCTGGAAAGATGAGAGCGGCGGGATCGAGGAACCAGGCGGACGGGAAGCCTGCCGGGACTGGTTGGAAAAGAAGGCAAAGCCTCGATAGGAGAAGAAAAGAAGTATGACGGATTATTCGGGCGGAAGACATGACATCATCGTTGTGGGCGCAGGCCATGCGGGCGCAGAGGCGGCGCTTGCCTGTGCGCGTATGGGTAAAAAGACGATGCTCGCGACGATCAACATGGACGGAATCGCCTTAATGGCATGCAATCCGGCCATCGGCGGCACGGCGAAGGGACACCTTGTACGCGAGATCGACGCGCTGGGCGGACAAATGGGCCTTGCGGCGGACGCTACGTTTATCCAGATCAAGATGCTGAACACGAAAAAAGGCCCGGCGGTTCATTCCCTGCGTGCACAGCAGGATAAAAAGCTGTACCAGCGCTATATGAAGGAAACTCTGGAAAACACGGATAACCTGCTCCTCGTGCAGGATGAGATCACGGATATTTTGACAGACGATAAGGGTGTGGCCGGCGTGCGCGGCGCGATGGGCGCGCGCTATTTTGCCCGGGCGGTGATCCTTGCGACGGGGGTCTATCTCAAGGGAAAGGTGATCGTAGGCGAATATACGAAAAGCGCGGGGCCGAGCGGCCTCTTCCCTGCCGACCATTTGAGCGCAAGCCTGAGCGGTCTCGGCTTTTCCCTGCAACGGTTCAAAACGGGAACGCCCGCGCGCGTGGATGCGCGCAGCATTGATTTTTCCAAAACGGAGCCGCAGTACGGTGATGAAACGATCGTCCCCTTCTCCTTCCTGAGCGGAAGGATCGAGCGGGAGCAGGTTCCCTGCTTCCTCACCTATACGAATGAAAAAACACACGGGATCATCCGGGAGAATATTCACCGCAGCCCGCTTTACAGCGGAATGATCGAAGGGATCGGGCCGCGCTATTGCCCGTCCATCGAGGATAAGGTGGTGAAATTTCCCGATAAGGAGCGCCACCAGCTGTTTCTGGAACCGGAGGGCCTGCATACGAACGAGATTTATGTGCAGGGGATGTCGTCAAGCCTTCCGGTGGAGGTGCAGGTCGCCCTTTACCGCACGGTTCCGGGCCTTGAAAACGTGCATTTTGTGCGTCCGGCCTATGCAATCGAATATGATTGTATCGACCCAACCCGCCTCCGGCCTTCCCTTGAGACAAAGGAAGTAACAGGGCTATTCACCGCCGGGCAGATCAACGGAACCTCTGGTTATGAGGAAGCGGGCGCGCAGGGGCTTATCGCGGGGGTCAACGCCTGCCGGTTCCTGGACGGTGAGCCGCCCATCATTCTGGGACGCGACCGGGCCTATGCGGGCGTACTGATCGACGACCTTGTGACCAAGGGAACGAAAGAACCCTACCGAATGATGACCTCACGGGCGGAATACCGCCTGCTGCTGCGGCAGGACAACGCCGATACGCGCCTGACGCAGATCGGGCGGGACGTGGGGCTTGTTTCCGACGAACGGTACGACCGCTATATGTATAAGATGGAAAATGTTTCACGTGAAACAAAGCGGCTGGGGGCGGTGACGGTAAAAAAAGCCGACGCGAATACGTTTTTTGCAGCGCACGGCATGGAACCGCCGGAACGCGGCATGAAACTGGCGGAAATACTTGCGCGGCCGGGGATCGCTTACCGCGATCTCGCGGAGGTGGACGGCGGGATATTGGAGGCGGATGGCGATATCACGCTCCAGATTGAGACGAACATCAAATATGCGGGCTACATCGAGAAACAGCAAAAACAGGTGGAGGCCGCCGCCGGGCTGGAAAAAAAGCAAATCCCGGCGGATATAGACTATCGGCAGATCAGCGGCCTGCGCCTCGAGGCGCGCGCGAAGCTAAACGATATCAGACCCCGAAATGTGGGTCAAGCGTCGCGGATATCGGGGGTGACCCCGGCAGACATTTCGGTGCTGCTGGTGTACCTGGCGGCGCAGCGCAGGAAATAGTCTGGGCCGCACGGCCGGGGCCCCGCGCCGCGGATATCGGGAGTGGCCCCGGCAGACATTTTGGTGCTGCCGCACATAAAAGCGCCAGCGTTTACCTCAGAATAAGTATAAAGGATGCGGAACGGTGTTTCACGTGAAACATTGGAGGGGACAGGAAGGCCTCATGATTTAGTTAGGGCTCGTATCCGTGATCTTACTGGCAGCGCATACGATCCCCGGGAGAGCTCCTGAAGACCGCCCCCATGGGGAGCAAAACCTGCCCGCGGGATGCGGGCGGAGACAGCGCGCGCCCTGTCCGGGGAGAGCCTGGAATATATATAGACGGACGCTTTGCGCGGCTGCTTTCTGTCGGCGGCCCCGGTCCTTTTTAATTTGATTTTATCTTTAAGCCCGGATATACTGGTGCTGATGGATATTGCGTGCGAAACAGCACGCCTGCCTTTTCCGGTTGCCGAAGGGAAAAGGAACTGAAGCTGAGGCTTGGCAAAGAAGGACGCAGAAAGGCGGGATAAACGATGGAACCCATTTTATTTGAGACAGAACGGATGACTTTTCGCCGCTTTACGCCGGACGACCGCGAGGCGGTAAGCGTATTCCTTATGGACCCGGAGGTCATGTACGCCTGGGAGCATGGTTTTTCCGAGGAAGAAGTGACCGGCTGGATGGAGAGGAATTCCACCCGCTACGACCGGTACGGATACGGCTGGCTGTACGCGGAGGACAAAGAGACAAGCGGAAACATCGGCGCGATCGGGCTCCTTTACACCGGGGATATTGCGGGCGAGGACGGTTGGGAACTCGGCTATATCGTCAATAAAAGATTCTGGGGCAAAGGATATGCGGCGGAGGGAGCGGGGGGGTGTATCGAGCACGCGTTCCGCGCCATAGGGACAGACCGGGTGTTCTCGCAGATGCGTACGAGCAATGCCGCTTCGCGCGCGGTTGCCGAAAGGATCGGCATGGAATACGTGACGACGTATGACCGCCTCTACCACGGGGAAACGCTGCCCTACCATGTTTATGTGATGAAAAAGACGGAGGACCGGCGCTCCGGAAGGAAAAGGACCGGCGCTCCGGACGCATGACGCCCGGCAAAAGAAAGGATACCGGAAAGGCAGGCGGGCCTGCCGAAAGCGGCCGCAGGGAAAGGCCGCGTGAGAAAGAAAAGGACCGCTCCCGCGGGACGGCAGTAAAATAGGCAAAGAGAAAACAGGAGGGACAAGTAAAATGCATCTGGCAGGAAGAACAGCAAAGTGGCTTAACATGCCCCATCAGGCAACGGTAACGGATAAAAGGATCGTGATCCACGCGGAACCTGGGACGGACCTCTGGCAAAATACCTATTACAATTTCACAAAAAACACCGGACACGGCCTTGTCGCCGAGGCAGACGAGGAGTGCTCGTTCACGGTAAAGGCCACGCGCGAAGGCAGCAGCCTTTACGACCAGTGCGGGATACTCGTCTACCTGGACGAAAAGAACTGGGCGAAGGTCTGCATGGAATATGAAGACGAGACAACGCAGAAGCTTGGAAGCGTTGTGACCTCCGGCGGCTATTCCGACTGGGCGTGGGCGGATATCCCCGGAGAAAACCGGGTGATGTATTACCGCGTAAGCAGGCTGAAAGACAGTTTTTTGTTCGAGGCCTCGCGCGGCGGGAAGGAATACGAGCAGATGCGGATATTCCACCTGCGCTGTAAAAACGCGGCGGTGCGCATCGGCGTATTTGCCTGCTGCCCGACGGGCGACGGAATGAAGGCGGTGTTCGAGGGGGCGGCGTTTACGCCGCCGGCGTGGAAGCCGTATAAGGGAGAATAACATACATGCCGGAATTTACGCAGGAGCTGAAAAGCCTGTTTGAACAAAACGGGTTGGCGCTCACGCAGCGCCAGCTCGCGGAAATGGAAACGTATTACCGCGAGCTTGTGGAAGTGAATAAGATACACAACCTGACCGCGGTCACGGAACCGAAAGACGCGGCCCTGCGGCACTTTTTCGACAGCGCCGCGCCGCTCGGACGAATCCCGGAAGGAGCGGCGGTGGCGGATATCGGCAGCGGCGCGGGGTTTCCTATCGTACCGCTGAAAATCATGCGGGAGGATATCCGCGCGACGGCGGTGGAATCCGCCGGAAAAAAATGCGCGTTTATCGAGCGGGGCAGCAAGGCCGCGGGGATCGGGATAGAGGTGCTGTGCGCCCGCGCGGAAGAGCTTGCCCGCGGACAGCGGCGGGAAAGCTTTGACGTATGCGTTTCCCGCGCCGTTGCGCAGCTGCGGGTTCTCGCGGAGCTGTGCGCGCCGCTCGTGCGCCAGGGCGGTCTGTTCCTGGCCTACAAGGGAGAATACGGGCAGGAACTTGCGGAGGCGGAAAATGCGCTCGGCGCGCTGAACCTTGAGCTTGACGAGGTATTGAAGCTGCCGTGCGAGGGCTATGCGCACCATGTGCTGGTGTTCCGGAAAACGGCAAGGGTTTCTCCGAAATATCCGCGCAGGTATGCACAGATCGCAAAAGCCCCGCTGTAAGTATGCCGCACCTCCCGGACAGGTTCCGGGAAGCCCTTTCTGGCGGGCTCCGGCGGAGGGAAAAAACATGCAGGAAGCGCCATTTTCCATGAAAAAACCCAATATTGCGAAGCTGGTTGAATTCGGCTTTGCCGAAAAGGACGGCGCGTATACCTACGAGACCCGTATCGCGCAGGGGCAGCTTCAAATGACCGTTACCGTCTCCGGCGGGAACGCCCATGCGCGGGTGATCGACCCGGCGACCGGCGAAGAATACGTGCTGCACCGCACGGCTGGGGCGGTAGGAGCCTTTGTCGGCATGGTAAGGGCGGACCACGAAGCGGTTCTTACGGAGATCGCCGAAGCCTGCTTTGAACCGGACGTATTCAAAAGCGCCCGCGCCCAGGAAGCGATCTCTTATGTACGGGCAGTCTACGGCAGCGAACTGGAATTCTTGTGGAAGCGCTTCCCGGGAAACGCGGTGTGGCGCAGGGAAGACACCCGGAAGTGGTATGGCGTTCTGCTCGCCGTTCCCGAACGAAAGCTGGGGATTGCTTCCGATGGAACGGCGGAGATCATCGACCTGCGGGCAGACCCGGGGGTGCTTGCGGCTCTCGTGGACGGCGAACGGTATTTTCCCGGCTACCATATGAATAAAAAGCACTGGCTCACGATCCGGCTCAACGGCTCCGTTTCCGCGGAAGAAATCTTTTGCAGGATCGACGAGAGCTACCGGCTGGCTGTGAAGTGAAGCCAGGCGCGTTTTTTCTCCAAAAAGGGAGCTTTGTTATAATCAGTTCATATTCCTGTGGTAGAATCAATTAAAATGCAGAAAAAAGAAGGCTTATTGAATGAACGGCTTTAGAAAATTTATGATGGGGCGGTACGGCGGCGACCAGTTTGGAATGTTCCTGGTCATCCTGTCGATTATTTTATGCGTGATATTTTTGTTTATTCCTGTCCCGTATATCAGCCTGCTGAGCTGGGTCCCGCTGGTTTTTGCGATCTACCGTATGTTTTCCAGACAGATTGGGAAGCGGCAAGAGGAAAATTATGCGTGGCTGCGTAAATGGGGCGCGGTGCGCACATGGTGGTGGAATCTTAAAAACCGCGCGAAGGACAGCAAGACCCACCGCTGCTATAAGTGCCCGGGTTGCGGGAAGAAATTGCGCGTTCCCAGGGGAAAAGGCAAAATCAGCATTACCTGCCCCCAGTGCGGAAATAAATTTATCAAAAAGACCTGAGGCCAAGATTTAGACAGAAAAGTGAAAAGAAGCCGCGCGGTGGTACAAGATGTTGTACCACCGCGTTTTTTGATATACAAGCAGGCGTAAACAAAACTTTTCAACCACGCCTTTTTCCGATATAATATACGGGAGACGGGCAAACAGGCCGGAAGCGGGGTTTGCCGGGCGGACGGCAGCGCGCATCCATTTTAGGAGCGCCCGTTCGCTGCAAGAATAGAAACGTTGGTAAACGGCGGAAAACCGCTCCGGCATCCTGCCGGGGCGGCGCTTCGCCATAGCAGGCAAGAGGCCTGGAAAAACCGCCGTGTCTTCAAACAGGGAGTGAACAATTTTGGGCAAAACGATTGCGATTGCAAATCAAAAGGGCGGCGTCGGAAAGACGACGACGGCCATCAATTTAAGCGCGTGTATTGCAAACCGCGGGAAACGGGTGCTTCTCATCGACATCGACCCGCAGGGCAACAGCACGAGCGGCCTCGGCGTGGAGCGCGTGGGGCTGAAAAAATCGTCGTACGATGTGCTGGTGGGCGGCGTCTCAGCGGTGGAGGCGATCCGGCCGACGATGATGCAAACGCTGGACCTGATGCCCGCGAATATCGACCTTGTCGGCGCGGAGGTGGAGCTTGTCTCCCTGATGGCGCGCGAAACAATCTTAAAACGGGCCCTCGAGGATGTGAAGGGCCTATACGATTATATTTTTATGGACTGTCCGCCTTCCCTTGGGCTGATTACCCTCAACGCGCTGACAGCGGCGGATAAAATCCTCGTACCCATCCAGTGCGAATATTACGCGCTTGAAGGACTCACGCAGCTGATGAGTACGGTAAAGCTTGTGCGCCAAAGCCTCAATCCCTCGCTCGAGGTGGAGGGCGTGGTGCTGACGATGTTTGACGGGCGTACCAACCTTTCGCTGCAGGTGGTGGAGGAAGTGCGTAAATTCTTTAAAAACAAGGTATATGAAACGGTGATCCCACGCAACGTACGCCTCGGGGAAGCGCCGAGCTACGGCCTGCCCATCCTTTTGTACGACGATAAATGTCTCGGTACGGAGGCGTACACCGAGCTTGCGGTGGAATTTTTGACCAACGATATGAAGTAGGAAAGGCACGGAAATGAAAAGAGGACTCGGAAAAGGCCTTGGGGCGCTGATGGCGGACGCGCAAGCCGGGGCAACGGAAAAAGAAGGCGCGAGTGAAATCGATATTTTCCTGCTGGACAATGACACCAACCAGCCGAGGAAAAAGTTTGACGAGGCGAAGCTGAAGGAGCTGGCACAGTCTATCAAGGTGCACGGCATCATGCAGCCGATCATCGTCTATAAAAACGAAGGACGTTACACCATCATCGCGGGGGAACGGCGTTTCCGCGCGGCTAAGATGGCGGGGCTTTCCAAGGTGCCCGTAATCGTCAAGCAGCTTGAAAAACGTGAGGTCCTCGAGCTCTCGCTGATCGAAAACATCCAGCGCGAGGACCTCAATCCGCTGGAACAGGCCGCCGCCCTCCAGCAACTGATGACGGATTATAGTTTAACGCAGGACGAGGTTTCAAAGCGCGTTGGCAAAAGCCGCAGCGCGATCGCGAACCTTTTGCGCCTGCTGTCCCTGCCGGAGCCAGTCAAAAAACTGGTGACAGGCGGGAAACTGTCCGCCGGGCACGCGCGCTGCCTGCTGCCGCTCGAGGATAACAAAAAGATCGGCGAAGGCGCAAAATATATCGTAGAGGGCGACCTTTCCGTGCGTGAGGCGGAAGCGATGGTGAAGGAATGGCTCAATCCCGCCGCACCCGCGAAAAAGGCACAGAAAACGAAAAAAGCCGTGCCGGTGGAACTGCGCGACGCGCAGGACGAGCTTTCCCGTGCCCTTGCGACAAAGGTGCAGATCAAGGGCTCGCTGGCAAAGGGCCGGATTTCTATCGAATATTATACCGCGCAGCAGCTCGAGGAGCTGTACGAATTCCTGAAGAAGACGGAATAAAAAACCATTTTCCGGTCTTGGAAAGAAATCCAGCCATGAATGCAAATCAAATTGAAACCGTATACCATTATTGCAGTGTGGAGAGCTTTTACAGCATCATCTCCAATAAGACGCTGCGCCTTTCGGATATCGGCAAAAGCAACGATTATATGGAGCGGCGGTGGCTCCAGCAGTTTATCCTCGAAACGACGATGGAGGAATATGACAAGGCCCCGTTTTCCATCTGGTTTGAATATGAGGGAAAGGAATACAGGGACCACGAGGCGGTGGAAGAGCTCATGCGCTATGAGCTGAAAACGATGGGCCAGCACTGGTATGACGATTATATTACCTACGCGATCTGTTTTTCCGAACGGGGCGACAGCCTGAGCCAGTGGCGTGGTTATGCGGACGACGGCTCGGGCGTGTGCATCGGCTTCCGCGCGGACCGCATCAGCGGTATGCTGGGCAAAAACCGCGAATCGAAAGAGCCGGGACATACCTTTGAATTCGCGCGCATCCGGTATACCCCGGCAGCGCAAAAGGCGCTCATACGGCCGCACATCCGCAAAATCTTCCGGCATCTGCACACCCTCGTCGACCAGGAGCAAAAGCCGTCGGGAGAGATCGTCAAACTGCTGCGCGCGGTGAACGGAGAAAGCGCGTTCTGTAAAAACCCGGCGTTCAGCGAAGAACACGAATGGCGGCTGGCCGTCAATTTCCCCATCCCCACAACGGACGCTTATGCGAAGTTTGTGCAGCGGCAGGGGCATGTCGCCCAGAACGATCTGTTCAGCAAGCTCAAAACCGTAGTGGTGGGCAAGACCATCAAATCCTATGTGGAGCTGAACCTCAGGACCATCGGTCTGGATGCGCTGACGAGCGTGCGCCTTGGGCCAAAATGCCAGCTCAGCAAAAACGACGTGAAGCTGTTCCTGTTCAGCGAGGGCGTGGGCCTTACGGATGAAAACATCCTGCCCTCCTCCGCGACCTACCGGTAAAAGAAACGGTCCGCCACACACGCGAAGACGACCGGCGCGCGGCGGTTTCAGTGCAAGTGCTGTATGCATAAGCCCGAAAAGAATGTTTAAGCAGACGGGCGGTGGTTATTGATAGAGTAACAACAACTCAAATGATCTATATAACCGGAGAAAGGGAGCCTCGGCTCCCTTTTTTCGTGCCGCTTTGTTTTCATAGCCGCCGGATAGGCGCGCACCGCGCAAAAAGCAGACGGAAAACGCTTCGTCCGCGTTTTTTGGGTCCTGCTTTTTCCCTGTTGACAAGAAGGAGTATGGGTGTTATATTGTATATGTTGTATATATACAATTTTAACCAGGAGGGTTGATGAGTGGATATCATCATCAGCAATTCCAGCGGAAAGCCGATCTATGAACAGATCACCTCGCAGATCAAGAATATGATAATCAGCGGGGAGCTTCAGGAAGGGGACGCCCTTCCGTCTATGCGGCTGCTGGCAAAGGAACTGAGGATCAGCGTCATCACGACGAAGCGCGCGTACGACGACCTCGAGCGCGACGGATTCATCGAAAGCTTCACCGGACGGGGGAGCTTTGTGGCGCAGAAAAATGTGGAGTTCTTAAGGGAAGAACAACTCAAAATTGCCGAGGAGCACCTGAAAAACGCCGTCTCCGTGGCAAAGAGCAGCGGCATCTCTCTCGACGAGCTGGAAGAGATTTTGCACGTACTGTATGAAGAATAGCCCCGGCGGGCCTCCGCGTGAAAGGATAGGACATGGACAGCATCATTTTTAATAACGTAAGCAAGGAATACCGGGATTTCGCCCTCAGGGACGTGAGCTTTTCCGTGCCGCGGGGCAGTATCATGGGCCTGATCGGTGAAAACGGCGCGGGCAAGACGACTGCCATCAAGCTGCTTTTGAACATGATCCGTGCGGATAAGGGAACTATTGAAGTTTTCGGCCTCGGACATGTGGAAAACGAGCGTAAGATCAAGGAGCAGATTGGCGTGGTCATGGAGGAAGATTGCTTTTACGAATCGCTGAAATGCAAAGACGTGGCGGCCATCATGCGCAATATATTCAAAACGTGGGACGATGCGCTGTTCCACTCGCTCACGAAAAATTTCGGCCTGCCGGAAAACAAAAAACTCAAGCAGTTTTCCCGCGGGATGAAGATGAAGCTGTCGATCGCGGCGGCGCTCAGCCACCGGCCAAGGCTGCTGGTCCTTGATGAAGCGACAAGCGGGCTTGATCCCATCGTGCGCAGCGAGATACTGGACGTCTTTCTCGATTTCATCCAGGACGAGGAACACTCCATCCTCATTTCCTCCCACATCACGAGCGACCTTGAGAAAGTGGCGGACTATATTACCTTTCTCCACGAGGGGCGGGTCGTCCTTTCCGAGAACAAGGATAAGATGCTGTATGAATACGGCGTTCTGAAGTGCGGGGCGGAGGCCTTTGACAGGATCGATGCGGCGGATATCGTTCGTTACCGCAAATCTGCTTTTGGTTATGAAGCGCTGACTGCGGACAAAAACGCGGCGGCGCGCAAATATCCGGATATCGCGCTGGACAGCGCCGGCCTCGAGGACGTCATGCTGCTCATGATTAAGGGGGAAACGAAATGAGGGGACTTTTGCGAAAGGAATTCCTGGGGATCAGGAGCTTTTTCAAAATGTATGCATTTATTATCGCCATTTGTATCATCCCGGTTGCGGCGGCGCAGGACGGCACTTTCTCGGCAGGCTTCGCCGTCGGGATCTGTACGTTCATCGGCATCATGATGTGCTTTATTTCGTTCAATTACGACGTGAGCAGCAAGTGGAATAAATTTGTCCTCACCCTCCCTTTCACGCGGGAACAGATCGTCCGCTCCAAATACCTGTTCTCCCTCATTATGGTGGGCGTAGGCATGGGGCTTGGCCTCGCGCTCTCCGCCGTGCTCGCGGCTGCGGGACAGGCTAAGCTCGATACGGGACTCCTGCTTGCGGCGGGCTTCCTTACGGCGTGCGCCCTGCTGTCCGTCAGCATCATTATCCCGCTGGTTTTCAAATTCGGCGTGGAGAAGAGCCGCATCATCGTAATCGTGATCTTCCTTGTGCCGTTCATGACGTTTATCGCGCTGTCCGGAAACGGAGCCGTGGACGAAGCGGCAATGCGGGGGGCCCTTCCCCTCCTTGCGCGGCTCCTGCCCCTGTGCGGCATAGCGGCTCTTGCCGTTTCCTACTTTGTTTCAGTGCGCATCTACCAGAAGAAAGAAGAGTAAAGCTCCCTTCGGAGGAAAAGCCAATGAAAGGCCTGATCGTAAAAGAATTTCTGTTTACCAGAGAATATCTGTTTTTTTGCCTTGCCATCCTGCTTGCTTTCGTGATTATGATGAATCTTTCGGGAATGCCGGTCGCGGCGGGTTTTTCGATTGGGCTTTGCGCAATGTTCGGAGGAATGATGAGCCTTGTGTCGTTTACCTATGACTGCAACGCACATTGGGAAAGCTATGCGCTGACCCTGCCCCGTACCAAAAGACAGATTGTTCTGTCAAAATACCTGTTTGGGTTTATCCTGATGAGCGCGGGGGCGGCGCTTGGGTTGGCCTGTACGGCCCTATTCTCTTTCGCGGGGTTTATCGAACCCGCCAGTGAAGATGCAAAAACAGCACTTGGGATCATTTGTACGACGCTTATCGCAATTGCGGCACAGCTGCCGTTTGTTTATCGGTTTGGCATTGAAAAGAGCAGGATTTTTGTCACCGCGCTGGGAGTGTTCCTGTTTATGGCGCTGGCAAAATACTTTTTAGAGATGCCGAAGGATGGGACCGGTACGCTGCTTGTCATTCTGCCGTTTGCGGCGGCGTGCGCGCTGCCTTTTTCGTTTTTTCTTTCCTGCCGTATGTTTGAACGCGGGAAGATGGAACGGAAGCCCCTGCGAACCAAACAGATCCGGAGCCTGCGCTGAATATAACCAGAACCACTGTTTTCCCGCTGCGGACAGCGGTTTTTTACGTTCAGCACTTGTCAAGCTTTGCCCGGAAGGAGATCGCGCGGGGGGTCCCTATTTTGTCGAACTGGACGATGTGGGCTGCCTTTGCAGCGTCCACATCCACGACCACGCCGCAGCCGAAGATGCTGTGCTTTACCCGCTGCCCGACGGCAAGGGGCTGCCTTTGCGCATCTTCCTTAAGCCAGCGGCTGCTGAGGGCGATATAGTCGCGCGCCTCGGCGATGAGTCCTTCGCGCGGCGGCTTCGTAAAGGAAAGCAGCGCCGGGTCGATATCCAGCAGGAAACGGGAAGGATAGCGGGGCGAGCCGTCAAAATTTCTGCCGCCGGCTCCTGAGAGGTACAGTGCTTTTTCCGCCCGCGTCATGGCCACAAAGGCCAGCCGCCGTTCTTCCTCCATTCCCTCTAAGGAATTTGTTTTCCTCGAGGGGAAAATGCCTTCGTTCATGCCGCAGAGGAAGACATAAGGAAATTCCAGTCCTTTGGCCGCATGAACGGTCATCAGCTTAACCTTGTCGCGAATGTCCGCCGCGTCGCCGTTTGAAAACAGCGCCACGTGGGCAAGGTAATGCTCCATTGTGCATTCCTCACCGCAGGAGGTTTCGTATTCATAGACGGATTGCTTCAGTTCCGCTAAATTGTCGAGACGTTCCTGGCTGCCCTCGGTGCGGAGCATTTTCTCGTAACCGCTCTCATTGAGGATGGCCGACAACACTTCCGAAATGGGCCGTCCTTCCTGCCCGGAGGAAAATGATTCAACCAGGGAAATGAACTGCGCCGCCTTCGTTCCCTTGAAGACGTCGTGGTCGATAGTCCGGCGGAGCGCCGTATAAAGGGAGCACTGGTTCTGCGCCGCATATTCCTGTAAAAATTCTATCCGCCGCTGTCCCAGGTTGCGCCGCGGCGTATTGGCGATCCGCAGGAAGGAAAGATCGTCCTGATAGGCGGCCATACGCAAATAAGAAAGCGCGTCCTTGATCTCCATTCGTCCGAAAAACTGGATGCCGCTGTAAATGACATAAGGAATTTTTTCTTTTATAAACACCTCTTCCAAGGTGCGTGTAATATAGTGTGCGCGGTAGAGAATCGTGATCTCCCGGCAGGCCGCGCCCCTGGCCGTAAGCGCGCCGATCTGCTCCGCGATCCATGCGGCCTCGGCCTGCGCGGTATCGGCATGGTGGCAAACGACAGGCGCGCCCGCCGGCAGCGTCGGCAGCAGGTCCTTTTTGATGCGGCTCCGGTTGCGGCCGATGAGGGAATTGGCAACGGACAGGATTTGCGGCGTTGAGCGGTAGTTTTGCATCATCAGGATGGTCTTGGCCTGTGGAAACGCTTTGTCAAAATCCAGAAGGTACCGCACGTCGGCTCCGCGCCAGGTATAGATCGTCTGGTCTGGATCGCCGACGATAAACAGGTTTTTGTGGTGGCCGCACAGCACCTCCATCAGCTGGTACTGCAACGCGTCGATATCCTGGAATTCATCGATCATAATGTATTCCAGCCTTTTTTGCCATTTGAGGCGGATATCCTCGTTCTGCCGGAAAATATAGAGCGAAAAATTAATCAGGTCGTTGTAATCGAGGCCAAAGCACTTCCTTTCCTGATACAGGTAGCCGTAGAATATAATGTCGGAAGCCGAGACGGCGTCGTCGTATTTTTGTTTCAGGGCCGCAAGGGACATAGGAATCATGTCCAGGTAATAATCCTTTTCCGTGAAGGTCTTGCGGAGCTCGATCATATCCCGCGCCTTGCCGAAGGTCATGTTGCGAAGCGTCAGGCCCCGCTCCTCGTAAATGATTTTCAGCATCGCATCGATATCGGAATTGTCCAGTACCAAAAAGCTTTTGGGATACTGCACGGCATGGCTGTCTTCCTGCAAAACGGAAACACAGAAGCCGTGGAAGGTGTTGATGTATCCGGTGTCGTTATCGCCGGTCAAATTATGGATGCGCTGGCGCATTTCGCCGGCGGATTTGTTGGTGAAGGTAACGCAAAGGATATTGCCGGGCAGGATGCCGATCTCGTTCACAAGGTAAGCAAACCGCCGGGAAAGGGCGCGGGTCTTGCCGGAACCGGCCCCCGCGATCACGCGCACAAAGCCCTCCGTTGTCGTCACGGCCTCACGCTGCGCCTCGTTCAGGCCGTGCAGCAAATCTTCCACGCAGATCCCTCCCTTGTCCTTGGTAATCTTAAATCTCATTATACTGTATCCCGGCACGGGACGCAAAGGGCGGCTGGAATTTTAATCGGCGGAACTGGGCGGACCGCCCGCGTACCTACTGCGCAGGCGCGCCCTTAGGCTCCTGCGGAAGGGTGCCCTCCGGCTCCGCCAGCCGCTTCATTGCCCGGCGGAACTGGACGGCAAATAGGACGGCGGTTGTCGCCACGGCGATCGCGTCCGCCACGGGCTCCGCCGAAAAGACGGCCGTCACCGGGTCGGGCAAAAGCATGGGCATGATGTAAATGAGCGGGATCAGCAGGATAATCTTGCGCAGGACCGCGAGGAACAGCGAAGTTTTCGCGTTGCCGATGGCAATAAACGTTTGCTGGCAGGCAATCTGCACGCCAAATACTACCGATACGCCCATATAGATACGCATGGCGTAAACGGCGGCCTGCGAAAGCACCGGATCGTGCGTAAAGATGGAAACGAGCGCCTGCGGCGCAAGCATGGCGGCCGCCCACAACGCCGCGGAATAAGCGACGCTGACGATCAAAAGAAGCTGGAAGGCCTTTTTTACCCGCGCCGCGCTGCGTGCGCCGAAGTTAAAGCTGATGATGGGCTGCGCGCCCTGCGAAAGCCCCATCAGGGGCAGCATGGAAAACTGCATCACCGTTGTAAGGATGGTCATGGCGCCGACGGCGGTATCCCCGCCGTACGTTTGCAGTGACGCGTTGAAACACACGGCGATAATGCTTTCCGTCGCCTGCATAATGAAGGGCGACAAGCCGAGCAGGATGCACGGCAGGATTACGGAAGCACTGAGCTTCATGTTGTTCGGACGCAGGCGAATGACCGCGCGTTTTCCCGAGAGGAAGGACAGCACCCAGAAGCAGGACACCGCCTGTGAGATTACCGTTGCGACGGCCGCGCCGCGGACTCCCATATGAAAGCCGAAGATAAAGACGGGGTCGAGAATGATGTTGATGACCGCGCCGATCAGGACCGTAATCATGCTCGTTTTGGCAAAGCCCTGCGCCGTGATAAAGGAATTAAGCCCGAGGGCGATCTGCACGAACACCGTACCGCAGGCGTAAATGGGCATGTATTGCATCGCATAGCCAATGGTATCGCCGCTCGCCCCGAATGCGAGCAGCATATCCCGCCCGAAGGCAAGGAACACCGCCGTAAGCGCTCCCGCGAGGACCAGCATCAGGGTTGTGCAGTTGCCGAGAATCTTTTCCGCCGCCGGATGGTCGCCCCGGCCCATCATGATGGATGCGCGGGGAGAACCGCCCATGCCCGCCAGCGCCGCAAAGGCGGAGATAATCATAATCAGCGGCATGCACACGCCCACCCCTGTGAGCGCCTGCGCGCCGATCCCTTCGATGTGGCCGATATACATACGGTCCACCATATTATAGAGTACGTTTACGACCTGCGCGGTTACCGTGGGCACCGCAAGCCTGAGCAGGAGCTTGCCGACGCTGCCCTGCCCAAGGTCGGTCTCGATCCGGTTTTCCATGTACTGTCCCCTCAATCGTTTTCAAATTTTTGACACAGCCGGCCCAGGACGGCCGCCATCACGGCACGTTCCTCCGGCGTGGTCTCGTTTTTCAGGATTTCCACAAACGCCGCCTGCGCCCCCTGCAATGCGCGCACCGCGGGCGCGGCTTCGTCCGTGAGCACAAGATGCGTATACCGCCTGTCCCCCGGATCGGTGTGCGTCCTGAGGTAGCCCCGCGCCGCAAGCGATTCCACAGCCTTGGAAACAAGCGCCTTGGAAACGGAGCGGTACTTCACCACGTCCATCGCCGTATCGAACCCCCTGTTGTTGGCGAGGAAAAGGAGCACGTCCATTTCACACTGTGCAAGGCCAAAAGCGCTTCCCGCCTCCGCGCATTTCTTCCCGTACAGCTTTTTCAGCTTGCGGCTTAAATAAAGCAGCGGCCGCAGATGTTTTTCATCATACCCGGTCATGCAGGGTTCCTCCAAATAGTTTCAAAAAAAACGGTTCATTAATGAACTATTTTAGTAAAAAAAGATACGCCTGTCAAGCGGCTTCGCATGTGGGGCGCATAAAAAAGACCCTGCGGCGGGCGCAGGGTCCGGAAAAGGCAAGCTTTGCCTAAACCATCCCCGAAATTCCGCGCAGTAAAAAGTTCGAGTGGTAGAAAAAGGCAGCCATGGAAGAATCGTTCAGGATGGGAGTCATAAAATCCGCGGGCATGGAGATCAGGATCACGGGGATCACCATGAACAGCGCAAACATGCCAAAGAACCCGCGCACCGCGCCAACCGCGCCGCCTGCAAGGGAATCGCACCTGCGCAGGACGGGAAGGGGCGACGCATAGTTAACCGCGTTGACGAGCAGCGAGATTACGATGCGCGCGACAAGGTAAATGACCAGGAACGAAAAGATATTCACAACGACGCTGGTGATGGTATGGCCGAAATATTCCGATACGGTGTGGAAGCCCTGCGCCTCGAACACATGGTTCGTCATGTTATCCGCCACCAGCTGGTCGAACGGGAACGGAAGCCCCGCATTCGTTACGATATCGCCGATCTGTGTCTGCGAGAGGCTGGTCACCGCAAGGTTGCCCGAGGCCTGCAATTGATCGACCCCGTTGGTAAAGTAATACAGGAACTGGTAAAAAGAGCCCTTTGCAATGGCCTGCGACATAAGGGGCGAAAAGAGGAAGCCCACGAGCCACGAAACGGCCATTCCCACCGTGTTTGCGACCGAGATCAGGAAACCCTTGTGGAGCCCCTGCAAAATATAGATTGCGATCAAAAATAATATGATCCAGTTGAGGTTGATGATATCCATGCGTCCTCCGGTTTAATTAAGCTGCATCAAATAGCTTTTGCCTTCCTTGTCCCAACAGACGGCCAGGGTATCGGAAAGCTGTTTTGCAGCTGTTAAAGTATAATCCAATTTTGTCGTTTTCACAAGTTCGCCCGAAAGCTGATACGTCATGACCGCGTTTGGCGTGTAGACATAAAACTGGTTCTGCGTGACGGCAACCGCAAATGCTTTCTGCGGCAAATAAAGGATCCTTTCCGCGAGGTCGCCAGAGAACAGCTTTGCCGCCGGAAGCGAAACCTCCTGGCCGCGCGGCACATAGGCAAGCTCCAGCGCGGCGCCCCCGGTGCTCCACGCCTCGGGCTTCCAGCCGTAGATCAGGGCCTCTCCCTGCTTTTCCCCGAAATAGTTGTAGGAAAAGAGGTTATTCGTCCCGGAAGCAAAAATTGTGTCTGATGTAACGTACACGTGCTCGATCACCTGCGTATTGTTTTCAATGCTGCTGGTGGGCGAGCCGTCGGATTTATAGGTAGAGATATACGAAACGGGGACCACGTTCGAGGTGTCGAGCGAAAGCGACCACAGCATATCGCTGTCCCCGGTAAAGCCAAAATCGATCACCTGGCGCGTTTTGAACTCGATCTGCCCGGCCTGCTCTCCCTTGCCGTTAAACAGCGTAAGATAGTAGAACGTCTGGCCCGACGATTCGTCCGCCGCACCCGTTAAAACGGCGACCGTTTCTTTTCCGCAGCGCACGTCTATGATATCCGAGGCGACCGCCGCAGTGAACAGCTGTTCCTTGGTGTAAGAGAGCGCCTGCAAATTGGCCTGCGACCAGGTGCAGATAAGGGAGGGGGATTGGGTATATTTCGCATCTGCAGGCTCAAGCTTCAGGTCCCACAGGGCGCCGCCCTTCTGGTCCTTTAAATAAAGCGTGCCATCTTCCTCGTAGAGAATGCCGTTCTCGTTTGCCTGTACGCTTTGCGGCAGGACGGTCTCGGTCTCTTTCAGCAGCGGGCTGAACAGCTCGATATCCGTAAAGTTGGACAGCAGGAAAAACACGCCCACTGCCGCAGCCGCGATGATTGCAATTAAAATGATGAGGTTTGCGAGTCTGCGCCGCTTCTTCCGGCGCGAAGGTCTCATGTACATGTGTCTACCCCGTAAAACGGAATCTTCCGATTTTAATCTATTGTACCATAAAACGCGGCGGGAATGTGATATAATATGAGAAGTTAAAGAAGAATTCACAATCGGCCGCCGCGCGTCCCTCCTCTTCGTTTTGGCCGAAGGGCCAAAACTCCGCGTGGGGCGATTGCCCCCTGCCCTTGTGAAGGGCTTCTTATTTGAAAAGAGCGGGGAATCAGGTTAAGAGCAGTGAGGTGTAAAGCATGCATATCACGAAAATGCACGGACTGGGAAATGATTTTATTGTAATTGAAGAGCGGGCTGCGGACCCCGCCGGATTGGCGCGCGGCCTGTGCAGGCGGCGTCTTTCGGTAGGCGCGGACGGACTGCTCCTGGTGGAGCCGAGCGAAATTGCGGACGTAAAGATGCGCATCATCAATGCCGACGGGTCGGAAGCGGAGATGTGCGGCAACGGCGTGCGCTGCTTCGCCCGCTATGTATATGATAAAGGAATCGTAAAAACGCCGGACATGGCGATCGAAACGCTTGCGGGCGTAGTGCGGCCGCGGCTTGTCGTAGAAAACGGCGAGGTGGCGGCGGTGCGGGTGGATATGGGCGTGCCCTCCTTCGCGGCGGCGGACGTTCCCGTGCTGGCGGACGATCCGCTCGACTTTGAGGTGTGCGGGCAGCGCGCGGCGAGCGTGCTCTGCGGCGTGCCGCACACGCTGGTCCTGACGGACGAACTTGAAACTGCGGAGATCGGCACCGCCGGCCCGCGCATCGAAAAAGACCCGCTGTTCCCGCGCGGGACCAATGTGAACTTTGTACGGCTCATCGACCGGCACACCGCTCAGATGCGCACATGGGAACGCGGCGCGGGCAGGACGCTCGCCTGCGGCACAGGCGCGGCGGGGTGCGCGGCGCTCCTGCACAAAAAGGGCCTTGCCGCAAACGAGATCGATATGCACGTACAGGCGGGCGTGCTGCACATCGAGCTTGCGCCGGACGGACACGCCTTCATGACGGGCGCGGCGGCGTATGTGTTCGAGGGGGAAACGTTTTAAGCGGGCGGCTTACAAAGAGGCCCCTGCTTTCCTGCGGTGCATGGAAAGTCCAATTTGACTGAACTTGACCGGGCCGGAGGCGAGAGGGAGGTTGCGGCCGTCCGGCGGCTGCCTTGCGAAGCGAAACAGAACCCTTAATGTCCAGCCCACAAGGAAAAGAGTCAGGCGGAAGGAAATGGAAGCACACATCGAACGTTTTTTTACAATCTGGAGCGAAGCGGGCCTGCCTCCCTGCTATCTGGTAGGCGGCTATCCCCGCAACAGCCTGCTCGGGCTTGCGGGTACGGACCTTGACCTTGCCTCGCCCGCCCCGCCGCAGGCGCTTTGCGCGCTGCCCGCTCCCGAGATCGCCCTTGAGGAACGGACCTATGGCCTTGGGACGGCGGTCGTGAAGCAGCGCTTCGGGGATGCGCTTTATGTGTATGAATATACGGCGTTCCGCTGTGACAACTACGGACGCGGGGGCGGACACAAGCCGCGGAACGTGCGCTTTACGGAGGACATCCGGGAAGACGCGCTGCGCCGCGATTTTACGGTGAACGCGCTTTACATGGGGGCGGACGGCACGGTCGCGGACCCGACTGGACGCGGGATTGCGGCGCTGGCGGGAAAGCTTATCGAGCAGGTGACGCCGGAGACGCTCACGCAGGATGCGCTGCGCATCCTGCGCATGGTGCGCTTTGCGGCGGAGCTTGGCTTCACGGTAGGGCGGGACACATGGGAGTGCGCAAAGGCGCATATAAACGGCCTTGCGGATATCTCGCGGGAACGGGTCCGCGACGAATTCGTGAAGATCCTCATGGCGGATGCGAAGTACGGCGGCAAAGACGGCGTACTCCGCGGTCTGCACATGCTGAAGGAGCTGGGAGCGCTTTCCTGTATCGTCCCCGCGCTCGCGGAGGGAGACGGCATGGAGCAAAACGCGCAGTACCACGCATACGACGTGCTGGAGCATTCGCTGCAAGCATGCGCGTGCGCGCCCGCAGACCTTGTGACCCGGCTTGCGGCGCTGCTGCACGACATCGGCAAGCCGGCGGCGCTGCGCGAAACGGGAAAAATGTACGGGCACGATCAAAGGGGCGCCGCGCTTGCGCGGTCGGCCCTTAAAGACCTGCGTTTCGATAAAGGGACGGCGGACGAAGTATGCGCGCTGGTGGGCGCCCACATGTTCGACCTCGATAACCGCGCCGGGCGCAAGGCTGTGGTGCGTATGATCGCACGGCTCGGGGAACGGCAGTTTTTACGTCTCGCGGATGTGCGCGAAGCGGACTTCTGCGGTTCGGGAAAAGGGAATCCGGCGCCCTCCGCCGGGAAGTGGCGGGAAACGCTGCGGGAGCTTAAGGAAGCGGACGCGCCCATCTCGCGGCGGCAGCTTGCCGTGAACGGCGGCGACGTGATGCGCGAACTCCATATCCCGCCCGGAAAACGTGTGGGCGAGATTCTTTCTGCCCTGCATGCGTACGCTTTGAAAAAACCGTCGCAAAATAGCTACAAAAATCTAATCAGATATGCTAAAATAATAAATACTCATGGAAACGAATAACCGACAGGAATGCCTGCATTAATATTGGGAGGAAGCAGCAGTGTTTGAACCGATCAGCATCAAAAAATTTCTCAACAGGGAGCACGTTGGCGAATATGCCGACGTGGAGTTCGATACCTATATTGACGACCACGGGAAAGAGGAAGTAGAAGACATCCGCCTGCCCCTGCATTATTTTGAAGGAGGCGAAGGCGAGCCTCTGATCCTGGTGCATGGCATCGGCCAGTCCCTCTACGCCTGGCGCAACAATTTTGAAGAGCTTGCAAAATCCTTCCATGTTTATGCGATTGACCTTCCGGGGCATGGATTTTCCGGGAAACCGCAGATGAGCTACAGCATCGAGGAATTTGCGCTTGCCCTCGAATCCTTTATGAACGTGCAGGAGCTTCCGGCGGCGCACTTCTGCGCCTTTGGCGAAGCGGCGGCCTATGTGCTGGATTTCGTGATGCACAATGTGAACCGTGCGGGCCGGCTGGTGTTTATTTCGCCCATGCTCACGTCAAACGGCGGCGGCGTCGCCAAAACAAAGGGCCTGCCCTCCATCCTTGGCCTGACGGCGGGCAAGATGATGCTTTCGGAGAACGGGGTGCGCGGGGTGCTCGAGGACTGCTATTTCGACAGGACCCTCGTTACGGACGAGGTTGCCAAGGAATACGCCATGGGCCTTTTGGACCGCGACTACAAGGTGATCGCGAAAATGTGCGTGGGCAATTTCATCGACGACGATATCAAGCAAAATATCCATAGCGTAAAAAACCCGCTGCTTGTGATCCTCGGGGCGGAAGACAAGATCACCGGCGGCCAGAAGAGCGAATTCCTCCAGTTTCCGCTGGCGGCGGCAAGCTCGCTCACCGTGCGGAACTGCGGCTTCTTTGTAAACGAGGAAAAGCCGGATAAGGTAAACGAGGCGATCGTGGAATTCTGTAAGCCAAAAAAACAGGGCAAGGAAGCGTAGTCAATGATTAAGTTCACGCTGGACGAGCAGGCAACGACGCCCGTTCCGACCATATTTTTAAAAAAATATATGTGCGACGCGCCGGCGGATTACGTAAAGGTCTACCTGTACGGACTGTGTCTCGCGAACGCGGGTACGCAGCTTTCGGACGTGGAGCTCGAGGCGGAGCTGCACATGACGGCTTCACAGATCGAGGCGGCGCTCAACTATTGGTGCCTCAAGGGCCAGATGACAAAAAGCGGCGCCAAATATGCGTTTGTGATGCCGGACAGCACCACAAAAGAGGACGAGCCGAAAAAACGGCGCGCGCCCCTTTATGAGATGCAGAATTTCAACAACATGCTGCGCACGGTCCTCGCCCGGGACCTTTCACCTGCGGAGTTGAACAAAATTTACGACTATACCGACGTGTTTGGCCTGCCGCAGGAAGTGGTGCTCGCATTGGTGGAATACTGTGTGGCGGAACGCGGAAACCGCATCAGCGTGGCATACCTCGACAAGGTGGCCGAGGGCTGGAGCGAGGAAGGCGTCAACACCCTGGAAAAAGCGCAGCAGAAGATCGAAGGCTATAAAGCGGTATCGGGCGGGGCAAACCGGCTGATGCGGCTGATGGGCCTGCACGGAAAATACCCGGGCAAGACCGAGATGGACCTTTACAATAAATGGACAGAGAAATGGGGCTTCACGCACGAGGCGATCGAATTCGTGATGAAGGGCAAGGAGTTTTCCAAGGACCAGCCCTTTAAATATCTCGACGCGATCCTGCGCTCCCTTTACGACAGGGGCATCACATCCTCCCGCAAGATAAATGAATTCTACACCGCGCAGAAGGAGCGCCGGGCCAATATCAAGGAAATATTGACCGCGCTCAAATATTCGCGCATCGTGGTCGCCCCCAAGCACGAGCAGTTTTACGACGAATGGCGGTCGGCGGGCTTCCCGCAGCAGATCATCCTGCTTGCGTGCGCGCAGTCCGTGAAAATCGGCAGCCGCCGCTTCGAGTCCGTGGACGGCTTCCTGAAGGACTGGAAGCAGCAGAACCTCGGGACAGAGGACGAGATCAAAAAATACCTGCGCAAGCAAAACACCATCGACCGCAAGATCACGCAGGTCTACGAAAGCGCGGGCGTGGAGCGCGCCGTGGGCGAGGCAGACCGGCGGACCTATTTGCGGCTGACGCAGGAAAAAGGGCTTTCGCACGATGTGCTTTTGTATGCGGCAGAATACAGTTCCTTAAAAGACCGGCCGTTTGAATACATGATGAAGGTTTTAAACCGCTGGGCGGAGGAAGGCGTGGATACGCTTGAAAAGGCACAGAAACAGAATTTGAGCAACCTGTTTGCCAAAGCGCCGGGTACGATGGAGCGCGAATATTCCGACGAGGAAAAGAAGAAGCGCGAACAGGACGCATATGCGGATATGGAGCGGCTGTATGGCGAATAAGACTGTGATCGACCTGCTGGAGGACTTTTCTTTCCGGCACGCGAAGATCGACCAGGAAAACGAGCGCCGGATGAAAAGCGACGCACAGATCATGGGGCTTGAGGAAAAAAAGCGCGCGCTGCTTGCGGAAAAGCTGAAGCGCGCTTTTTTGGCGGAGGATGCTACCGGGTTCGATGCGGAGATCATGGAGCTCGAGCGCAGGCAGGAGGAGATCGCCCGCAAAAAGGGGCTGATGGTTCCGTATGCGTGCGCGGCGTGCCGGGATACGGGCCTTGTGGGCAGAAAATACTGCACCTGCTTTTTGCGCGAGGTCTATCAAACCATTTATGGCGCGGTGGATGTGGACACGGTTGCCGAATGCTTCGGGCGCGCGGACATGTCCGTGTTCGACGGGAAAAAGGAGCTTGCCATGGGCAGGACGCAGCGATCGCTCGCGGAGCTTGCCTACGGCATCTGCAAAAAATATGTGGACTCGTTTCCCCAAACCCCGCGCCTGAACCTTCTTTTGCGCGGCAAGGCGGGGCTGGGGAAATCCTATTTGCTGCGGTGCATCGCGGCGGCGGCGCGGGAAAAGGGCGTGGACGTGTGCCTCATCCGCGCGGGCGAGCTGTTCGGCGCGTTCTTCCGGCACCGCATGGGCGAAGAGATGCCGCTTTCCTTCCTGCAGGACGCGCAGCTGCTGCTGATCGACGATCTCGGCACCGAGCCAATGACGCAGAACGTGACCACAGAATATCTGTTCGACCTTTTAAACCGCAGGATAGAAGCGGGCAGGCACACGGCGGTGGCCACCAATGTCGAGGACCTGCAAGCAAGGTACGGCGAGCGCATCTCGTCGCGGCTTGAATCGCGCGAGTGCGCGGTGCTCATGCTCGACGGAGAGGACCTGCGCCTGCGGCGGGCGTAGCGCTCGGTTCCCGGCTCAGGGACAACGGGGCATACACCTATGCGGTGATCGGCGACGGAGAAACGGACGAGGGCCTCGTGTGGAAAGCGGCGATGCATGCGGGGCATAAAAAACTGGAACGGCTGATCGCTTTTACGGATTACAACAAAATGCAGCTTGACGGGAAGATCACGGAAAGCAACGCGCTCGAGCCGCTGGCGGACAAATGGCGTTCCTGATGGAAAAATTCGGGATGCGCGCGGAAGATATCGCGGAAGCGGCGCGGCAGGCGGTTGCCGCGAAATAAACGGGACGAGGCAGGAGCCGCGGGCGGGAAACCAAAGCAGGCTCCTGCTTTTTTGTTCCGCGCTTTTCGCGCGGGATACGAATGTTTAGCCTGCTTTTTGCAAGGGTATAGGTAATAAAATATAAAAATAACGTCCAAGGAGTCAGGCATATGCGTATCAAAGTATTGAAGGACGGGCCGTACGAGGTCACGGGGAACGTACCGCTGCGGGAAATGAAGATCGGCGCAAACGAAGCGGGCGAATCCACGCGCTGGGTGGATGGAAAAACGTTCAAAACGGAAGAGACCTATCACCTGTGCCGGTGCGGGAAATCTAAAAACAAGCCCTTTTGCGACGGCAGCCACACGCACGGCTTCGACGGCACGGAAACGGCGGACAACATGAGCTACGACGATACGGCGGTCGTTTACTGCGGCGACGGAATGGAGCTGATGGACGACGAAGGCCTGTGTGCGGTGGCGCGCTTTTGTGACGCGGCAGGAAGCACATGGAGGCTCATTAACGGCGCGGAAAACGAGGCGCTTGCCATCCGCCAGGCGTGCGATTGTCCGTCCGGGCGGCTCACAGTCGTGAAGGACGGGAAAAAAATCGAGCCCAAGCTGCCCAGGGAGATTGCAGTGGTCGAGGACGAGCCGGAAGGAAAACACGGCCCGCTGTGGGTGCGCGGCGGCATCGAGATCGAGGCAGAGGACGGCACGGTATACGAGGTCAGGAACCGCGTGACCCTTTGCCGGTGCGGAGGCTCTGGCAATAAGCCGTTTTGCGACGCCATGCACATGGAGGACGGGAAATAAAACGCGCCGTTCCGTGCAGAAAACAGAAAAGCATCCGCATGGAACGGCCGCCGCAAAAAAAGAAGAGGCGCGCAAGCCTCTCCTTCAGGAAAACCGGATAAAGCCGCTTATTTCAGCTTACCGGCGATCGAATGCTCGGTCAGGGAAGAGAGGGAAAGCAGCCTTTCATTGACCATATCATGAAAACAGTTCGGCAGATGGTCCCGGTGGGCACGGTGCATAGCAACGCAGGATACACAGTCGCCGTGGTGCCTGCACGGCTCTTTGCAGGAGCAATGGTCCCCGCCGGACGCTTTCATTTTTTCAGCTGACCGAGAAACTTCTGCTCGAGTTTACGGGCTAAAGCCTGTCCCCGGCGTTAAAAGCAAGCATTGCCTGCGTTTCTTTTTCATTTCCATCGATAACCATATGAAATAACCCCTATATAAAGATTAAATAAGTATAGAATTATCCGGCAGGAAGTACAAGCAGAAGCGCAGCAGACAAGGTTCGCGCTCTTTTTCATTGATATAATATGGTTTCAGGGCTTGACAAAATCAAATTATTGATATATCTTATTAGATAAGAATTAATATCAATAACGGAGCAGAAATGAAGACGCGCAACACACTGCAAAAAAATATCATATTGGAGCAGGCGAGGAAGCTGCATCATCCTACGGCGGAAGAGGTGTATGAGGCGGTCGTTCAGGATCACCCGTCCATCAGCCGGGCAACGGTCTATCGGAACCTGAAAAAGATGTCGGAGGACGGGCTCATCGCTCATGTGCGCCTGCCCGGCGGTGCGGACCGTTTCGATTCCATGACGCACAGGCATTACCATATCCGCTGCAAGGAATGCGGCAGGGTTTTCGATGTGGATATGCCGTACCTTTCCGGGCTGGAAGGGCGGATCGCGGACAAGCACGGGTTTGATGTGGACGATCACGAGATTGTATTTGTCGGGCTGTGCCCTGACTGCAAAATAAAGAAAAGGGGTCAATAAGATGGAAAATTTAAAAGGAACGAAAACGGAAGCCAACCTGCAGGCGGCATTTGCGGGGGAATCTCAGGCAAGAAACAAATATACCTATTATGCGTCCAAGGCGCGCAAGGAAGGGTATAATCAGATCGCCGCTATTTTTGAAGAGACGGCGGGGAACGAAAAAGAGCACGCGAAAATTTGGTTCAAGCTCCTGCACGAGGGGGATATCCCGGATACGGCGGCCAACCTGAAAGATGCGGCTGCCGGGGAAAATTATGAATGGACGGATATGTATGCGGCCTTTGCGAAAGAAGCAAAGGAAGAGGGCTTTGACCGTATCGCGTTCCTGTTCGAGATGGTCGGGAAGATCGAGAAGGAGCATGAGGAACGCTACCGCAAGCTGGCGGAGAACCTTGAAAACGGGCTGGTGTTCTCGCGCGACGGAGACAGTATCTGGCAGTGCGCAAACTGCGGACATATTGTGATTGGTCCGAAGGCGCCGCAGATGTGCCCGGTATGCGCGCATCCGCAGGCATATTTCCAGATCAAAGCGGAAAATTACTAATCGTCCGGGAAAGGGGAGGATTGAGAATCGTGGCAAAATATGTGTGCGCGCTTTGCGGCAATATCTATGACGAGGATGCGGAAGGCGTTTTGTTTTCCGAGCTCCCCGACGGCTGGGAATGCCCCGTTTGTATGGGGCCGAAAGCAATGTATAAAGGGCAGGACGGAGAGCCTGCGGGCGGCCCGGACCATGCGTCCGCAGCCAAACCGCCAAAGAAAAACCCACTGAACCCGCTGGCGTGGCCGGAGGAATTCGTGCACCACGACGGAGGACTGCTGGATGAGATCCACACGCTCGCGGAAACGGGGAAATCGGTCACCGAGCCGATGGAAACGCAAATGCCGGTGCCCGGCTTTGACGATATCGTGCTTCTTGGGGCGCAGCTTGCGACGCCGCCGCTTGATGACGGCGCGCCGGTAAGTCTGCGTACTGTGATCGGCAAACACGCGAAACAGCCGATGGTGCTCGAAAGCCCCGTCTATGTTTCCCACATGAGCTTCGGTGCGCTTTCGCGGGAAACGAAGATTGCTCTCGCAAAGGGAAGCGCAATGGCAAAGACTGCCATATGCAGCGGCGAGGGCGGCGTCCTTCCGGAGGAAAAGGCGGCGGCATACAGGTATATCTTTGAATATGTGCCCAACCGTTATTGTGTGACGGATGAGAACCTGCGCGGCGCGGACGCGGTTGAGATTAAAATCGGGCAGGGGACCAAACCGGGAATGGGGGGCCATCTGCCCGGCGACAAGGTAACGCCTGAAATTGCCGCCCTGCGCGGGAAACCGGTGGGACAGGATGTCGTAAGCCCGTCCCGCTTTGAAGAGATCAATACGCCGGAAGATTTGAAGCGGCTGGTGTCGCAGCTGCGGGAACGCAGCGGCGGACGGCCCATCGGCGTGAAGATCGCAGCGGAGCACATTGAAAAAGACCTCGCGTTCATCACGCCCGCGCAGCCCGACTTTGTGACGGTGGATGGGCGCGGCGGGGCGACGGGGTCTTCGCCTAAGTTTTTGAAGGACGCGAGCAGCGTCCCCACCGTGTATGCGCTGTACCGCGCGAAAAAATACCTGCGGGAAAACGGGCTCGATATCGATCTCGTAATCACAGGGGGGCTGCGTACCAGCCGGGATTTTGTAAAGGCGCTGGCTATGGGCGCGGACGCAGTTGCCGTCGCATCGGCGGCGCTGATCGCGCTTGGCTGCCAGCGGTACCGCGTGTGCCACAAGGGCACCTGCCCGATGGGCATCGCCACGCAGGACCCGGAGCTGCGCGCGCGGCTTTCGGTGGATAAGGGAGCGCAGCGCGTAGCAAATTTCCTCGACGCTTCGGCAGAGGAATTGCGGGTGTTTGCGCGGTGCACGGGGCACGCGGATATCCACGGGTTTTCCGTGGAAGATATTGAAACGACGAGTTCCGGGCTTGCAAGCTATACCAATGTAAAGCATGTGTAACGGATCGGCCAGAGCACGGGGGAATCAAAAACAGGACGTCCTTTTGGACGTCCTGTTTTGCTTCACTTATTTTGCTTGCTGGTAAAAATCTTTCAGCTCCGCCTTTACCCCGGACGGCAGGTCGTGCCAGCGCACGCCGCGAACCGCGCCCTCAAGCGCGCACAGGCGGTTATAACACGCGGAAGGATCGGCCGACCGGATACGCAGCCACGCTTCGCGGCTGCCGGCCTCCTCCAGCTCTTCCGGCGTATGGATGCCCGCCTCCCCGAGCTGGCGTTCCAGCACGCTGCCGATGTTGATACATTGTGAAAGTTCGCCCACTGTCTCGTACCTCCTTTTGCAAAGCATAACACGTTCTGCAGGATTGCGCAATCCGCCGCGCCTTTTCCTTCCCGCAAGAACGGCGCCGGCCGGAAATATTGATATCTTTTTTATATGACTCCTGCGGGGAAGTATGATAGAATAGACCTATGGATCAGAAAACCTTTTGGCGGGAGCAAACCCCGCAGAAAACAAAATCATATATCATATGGGGCGTGCTCGGAGGGGCGTTCTTGTGCTTGAACGCGCTGATTTCGATGGCGCTTTACGGCGCGCTGGCGCTGATCGACGTGGCGCTGGTGGGCGGCCTTACGCTTGGCATGTACTTCAAGCAGAGCCGCGTGTGCGCGCTGGTCCTGCTGGCCCTGTTCGTATTTTCAAACGGGGTAAGCGCCTACTTTATAAAGCTTGGCGTGATGGAATGGATTTTGATCGTGGTGTTCGGCTATGCGCTTGTGTGCGGCGCGCTCGGGACGTTCGCGTTTCAGAAAGAATGGCGGGCGTATAGAAATAAAAACGCGCTTCCGCCCACGCAGGGCTAAGAGGAAACGAGGAATCCGGCGCAGCGGTGCGCCGGATTTTTTAACGAAAAAGAACTTGACTCTCCCCGTGCGGAAGGGTTTACGGTAAGATTACCCGGAAATACGCGCGTTTGAAAGGGAATTTATCAATGTACAGCATCGGAATGTTTTCAAAAATCTATCAGGTTACGCCCAAAACCCTGCGTCATTACGACGAACTCGGCCTGCTTGCGCCCGGCTATGTAGACGGTGAAACAGGCTACCGCTATTACGGACACGGGCAGGCGGTGCGCCTGCGGCGAATCCTGGAATTTAAGCGGATGGGGTTTTCTCTGCCCGAGATTCTTGAGATCATCGATCTTGCGCCGGACGGCGCGGAGCTTATGCGCCGCATTAAGGACAAGCAAGGGGAAATCAAAGAACGGATCAAGGAGGAAAACCGCAAGGCGGACAGGCTTGGACACTTCCTGCTGTACGGAACAGGAGAAACTATGCAGAACTATAAACCGGTCGTAAAACCGCTGCCCGGATGCGTCGCCGCATCCATGCGGCGGGTGATCCCGGACCACGGCGCACTGTTCGACCTTATGCCGAACGTCATGGGGCCTGAAATGATGCGCCTCGGCTGCGAATGCGCGGTCCCCGCATACTGCTTCAATATTTGCCGTGACGGCGAATACCGGGAAACGGATATCGATATGGAAATGTGCGAGGCGGTAGTGGAGGCGAAGGAAGATTCGGACATTGTGACCTTCAAGACCATCCCCGGGGTGCCGGAAGCGGTGTGCGTCAGGCACTACGGCGGATACGATACCTTTGCCCCGGCTCATGCGTTCGCTGCGGAGTGGGCTGCGCAAAATGGATACGAGCTGTGCGGGGAACCGCGCGAAAGCTATATCGACGGCATTTGGAACAGGGAGACTGTGGCCGAATGGATGACGGAAATCCAATTCCCCGTAAAAAAAGCGGGACGGTAAACAAAAAGCTGCCCTTTCCAGTGCCTGTGAATGCCTTTGCATAAAACGGGCGCTATTCCGCCGCGCCGGAAAAACCCGCAAAGGGAAGGGGGAACCTCCTGTATTCCAGGGGACGGCAGCCCATTTGCCTGCGGAAGGCTTCGGAAAACTTACTCGCGTTTTCATAGCCTACGCTGTCCGCGATATCTGCAATGCTGCGGTCGGTCTTGCGCAGCGCCTGCGCGGCGGCGTACAGGCGGTATTCCCGGTGCCAGGCGTAAACGGGCTTTCCGTAGATCGCCTTGAAGCAGGTCTTGAGCGCGGTGGTGCTGAGTCCGTATTTTTCCGCGAGGTCGGCGAGCGTAATATGCTGGTCGAGCTTTTCCATCAGTTCCGCGCGGATGCGCTTGACGCTTTCCACCTGCGCTCTGGGAAAATACGGACGGTCCTCCCCATTCGTTTCCAACGGCGCTATGCTGAGGAAAAGCAGCAGTTCCAGGATCTTCACCTTGAAATACCCGCTCCGGATGTTCTTTTCCACATCATACAGCCGGTCGAAAATATCTCCGATCCGTGGGGCAGCGCGCATCATAAAACACGGCCGGCTGCCGATGATCCGCTCTTTCAGCGCCCGAAGGTCAATGCCGATGCCGCCCCATATGCCGGAGAGCGCCGCCTGCGCTGTTTCGATGCGGATAAAGACCTCCGCGCCCTGGTAGTAGCCGAGGGGAAACCCGGAAGAAATGCGCTGTACGCTCCAAATATTCGCGGAAAGGTCTCCCTCCCCGAGGTATCCGTAAAAATTGCCGCTGAGCCTGCACTCGAAACGCCCGCTGCGGCAGTGGTTGATCTCCAAAATATCATCCCTGCCGCCCGTTTGTGCTTCGGCGCAGTGGAATGCATGGAAATCGTTGAAGATCAGCTCGATACCCGGAAAAACCCGGTAAATGACCATTGTACCATCACCGTCCCGGCAGTCCAGGTGGAACACTGTTTTTTCCCCGGTCTGCTCGAGGATATCGGCCTTGCCGCCGAACAGGCGGTCTTCCCCGATCATTGCACTCAAAGAATGGTCCTTCATTTTGTCCTCCCGGGGAAAGCATAGCATAAAAATAAAGTGTTAGCAATAGCTAACTTTCCGGAAATACAAAATATGCAGCCCGGAACAATTTCAATTTTCGCCGGAGATCATGCCTTCCACCGCATCCTGCGCGGCGGTAAAATCGGCCTCGGAAACAAAGATATCGTCTCCGTAAAGGGACGAGCCTGTATAGGCGTTCATAGCTTCGCCAAAATACCTTGACCTTGGCTGTGTAATGACGGGAATACCGTTCTGGTCGAGAACGTCTGTAATCATTGCGGTTTCAACTGCGCTCGCAGTCGAGGCGAGCAGAACGCGTTTTTCCATAAGGGATCATCCTTTCAGATTGGTTAATTGGAAAAGACAACGGCGCAGGCAATAAGCGCCCTAACAATGACGGCTGCAAGCAGGATACGTATATGCCGGGCCGGATCGGGCGAAGCCTGTTCCTCCTGCGCGCCGCCTTCCTCATCTTCGGCGCAATTGCCGTCCAGGATGGAAGCGGCGATCTCCATAGCGGAACCGTAATCCATACGGTCCACAAAAATATCGCGGCCCTCCGCCTGCCCGGAGGAAGCGTCCTGCGGTTCGCGGGCAAACGCGGGAATGGCGCTATTGTTCAGCATATTGATGAGCATGGCGCTTGATTCGCGGCTGCAGGCGGAAACGAGGAACACGCGGTTCGCTTCGCCGCCATAGGCGGACGGGGCAGCCTTTTCCGTCATCTGGGAAAGTTTTTCCACCAAACGCGCGCCGCAGTCGGCGCATACGGTATAGCCTTCGTCATATTCCGTCCTGCAATTGGGGCAAAACGGCATAACGCTCACCATCCTTTTTTCCAATAGTAACACAATAAGAGGCTGTATAACAAGAGAAATGTTCTTTTTAGGAAAAGACAGCGTCCGTTATTTCGGGACAGCGCCGCGTTGCACGGACGGCCCGGGCCGCCCGGCCCTTTTCGCCAGCCAAAAGAAATAACCCGCGCAGAGGATAATTTGCACCACTGAAGAGGCAGGGGTCGCAAGGCCGATCATAAAGAGGGATACGCCCGGGATACGGCTTACAAAGTAGGAAATGGGGATACGCACGGCAAACGCGCTGGCAATCCCCTGCACCATCACGAAAAACGTCTTGCCGCAGCCGTTGAAATACCCCATGAAGCAAAAGAGGAACGAGGTCAGCAGGCAGTCTATGGCATAGGCGCGCAGGTAATCCGCCGCCGCGGAGATTACCGCCGCGTCCCGGGCAAAAACGGCAGCCAACGCGCTTCCGTGAAAAAAGGAAACGTATGCGATCAGCACGCCTGCGGCAAGGGAGGAAAGGATTCCGTACAAAAGCGCTTTCCTTGCCCTTCCGGGCTCGTTCGCGCCGATGTTCTGCGCCACGAATGCGGACATGGACTGCATATAGGCCGAGGGTACCAGCATGATAAAGGCGCACAGCTTTTCCGCCACGCCGATGCCCGCCGAAGCGGTGAGGCCGAGGGCGTTCACGATCGCGAGGATCACGAGGAAGGAAATACTCACAAGAAGGTCCTGTAGAGCAATGGGCGAGCCCAGCTTTACGATCTTGCCGATCAGCCTGCGGTCGAAGCGAATGTCCTTTTTGGAAAAGGAAAAAGGCAGCGCGCGTTTGCGGATGATGAGCAGGGAAAGAAGCACGCTCACGGCCTGCGCCGCCACCGTCGCGATCGCCGCGCCCGTGACGTCCATGCGAAGCGCTCCCACCAACAAAAGGTCGCCGCCGATATTCACCACGCACGCGATGGCCACGGTAATGAGGGGCATTTTGGAATCGCCGATCCCGCGGAAAATGCTGCCGATGACATTGAAGGCTACGATGAAAATGCTCCCCGCCGAACAAATCTGCACATAAGAGACGGTGCCCTGCGCAGCCTCGGACGGGGCGCGCATTAAAACGGCAAGGGAGTCTGCGGCGAGGATCATAACGACGGTAAGTCCCGCGGCGATTGCCGCAAACAGGGCGATGCCGCTGCCGATGGCACGGCCTGCGTCGCGGAACCGTTTTTCGCCGATCCTCTGCCCGACAAGTATGGTGATCCCCATGGAAAGGCCGACAATCACAATCGTCAGCGTCTGCATAATCTGGCTTCCCGTGGAAACGGCGGATACGCCCGCCGCAGTGCCGAATTGGCCGACGACAAGCAAATCGACCGCACCATACATGGCCTGCAAAAACAGCGCCAGCAGTACGGGAAGCGCAAAACGGATCAGCGGTGAAAAAATTTTCCCCTGTGTGAAATTGCGGGTCTCAGGCATTGCTAAACCTCCTTAAAACAACAAAAAAGCCGGACAGCATACCGGGCGCACCCGACATCTTATCCGGCTTTGCAATTGCGATCACAAGCCCTCCGATGAACAAAAAAATTATAATATGGAACGGGCGGCCTTGTCAATGAGGCCCCCCGGGAGTTTCCCTTCCAGGAAATGGGGCGGCCGCCCGTACATAGGCCGGGATTACGTCAAATTTAATTAATAAATCCGAAGTTAAACTTCAAAAAAATAATTAAAAAATGAAGTAAAAACGCAGAGAAAAATTAAAAATTCGGCGGAAAGAAAATTCAAAAAAGGCAAATAAATCCAATTAAAAAGGGGATTATTATAAAAACGAGCAAATATAAACAAAAATAATTTTTTAAATAAAACTTCAAATTATAAAAAATATATTGACACTTAAACTTGAAGTTGTTATCATGAAGGTGAAGTTAAGAAGGACATTATCCATCCATTCACGAATATAAATAAGAAAACAATAAAAAGGTGGACGTCTGTATGACATCGATTGATAATGATATTTTTGTAAAGGTTAGATTCCTCTACCCCTCCCTGTCCAAATCGGAAAAAGCCGTTGCGGACATCCTGCTGGACGAAGGGGAGAACGTCACGAATTATACGATTGCGGAATATGCCGAAAAGGCGGGATGCAGCGACGCTTCCATCCTGCGCTTCTGCCGGCGGCTTGGTGTGGAGGGCTTTGCGGACCTCAAGCAGCAGCTTGCTGACGTTACCTCATACACTTATGACCACGGCGCATACCGGATTTCAAAGGAGGACGGCCTGCGGACGATTTTCCAGAAAATTATCTGGTATTACGAGCGGACCCTCAAAGATACGCTTACATTATATAACGATGATTACGATAACGCGCTGGAGGCGATGCGCAAGGCCAAGGCGATCCATTTCTTCGGCGTGGGGGACGCGCACCTTGTGTGCCAGGCGGCCCAGATGAAATTTGCCCGGATCGGCATCAACTGCACTGCCTACAGCGATACGGCCCTGATGCTGGCGACGGCCAGCCTGCTCGGGGAAGACGACGTGGTAGTCGGTATTTCCTTCTCCGGCGACACGCGCGTCGTTGTGGACGCCACAAGGATCGCCCGGGAAAACGGCGCGAAAACAATTTGTATCGTACATTTTGAAAAATCAAAGCTGGCGAAATATGCGGATATCAGGCTCTTCACGGCCACGACCGACATGACGGCCGGGCACGATGAAATTGCGAGGAGGGCCGCGGAGCACGCGATCATAGAAACCCTCTATATGGGCATGATTACAAAGGATGCGGAGAAATATAAGCCCCGGATCAAAAAGACGATCTCCGCGATTATTGCAAACAAATAAAACCTGAACGAAACTGAATCCCAAACATCATTTTAAAACGGCAAAGCCTTGGCGGAAAACAGGGTGTCTTTCCTATTGCCTGATATACCCCCGATTGCGTACGAATCGGGTCTATATAAAAAATCTGAAAAGGAAAAAAATGGAGGTAAACATGAAAAAGAAGTTTGTTTGTATGTTGGCGGTTTTCGTGGTTGGCATTTTAATGTTCACGGCATGCGCACAGCCTGCGGCACCTGTGGAGAGCGGAAGCGCTTCGCCGGAGGCTTCAGCGGAGGAAACCCCGGCGGAAACGGGAGACGGGGGCGGCGCCCCGCAGTATAAAATGGCCTTTTCCGGGTCGGAGCTTGCCAACCCGTGGGTCGCAATGGTAAAAGACGGCTTTGAAGCGGCGTGCAAAGACAACGGGATCGAATTCGTATCCCTCAATGCGGGCAGCGACGTAGACCAGCAGGTCGCGGATGTGGAAAACGTGATTGAAAGCGGATATAACGCGCTGGTGTTCAACCCGATCGACGGAACGGCGCTTGATACGGTGCTGAACAAAGCGACGGACGAAGGGATCGCCAGCGTAACGATCGCCCAAACGGCGGACGCGGCGACGGCGGGCATCGTGCTGGACGACGCCGCATACGGCGCGGTCATCGGGCAGAACGCAGTCGACTGGATCAATGAAAACCTTGGCGGCAAGGGCAAGGTTGCGGTTTTAGCGGAAGACAACATCCAGTCCTCCATCGCCCGCGGCGACGCGATCGTGGCGGCAATCGAAAAGGGCTGCCCGGATGTTGAAATCGTCGCGCGGCAGCACGCGAACACGCCCGAACTCGGACTCAGCGTTACAGAAAACCTGCTGCTCCAGCATCCCGACCTCAATGTGGTTGTGGCCTGCAACGATTCCGGCGGCGTAGGCGCGTTCCAAGCATTTGAAAATGCAGGCATCTCCGGCGACGACCGCGCAATCTTCTCGGGCGACAAGACCGACGAGGCGGTTGGATATATGAAGCAGGAGAACAGCATCTACCGCGGAACGGCGGACCTGCATCCCTACGAGAGCGGCTATAATGCGGTCCTGATGGCGCTCGAATACCTCAAGAGCGGGCTTCCGGCGGAGCAGGAGCAGGTGCCTCTCGAAATGGAGCCGATTACCCAAGCGCAGATTTTGGCGGAAGGGTAAAAAATCCGGCGTATAACCCCGTCCCGCACCTTTCAAGCGGGACGGGACGCCGGATTTGAACCGGCCGGAAGGGAGAAAAAGAATGGACTTACTAAAGATCGATCACCTGTCGAAATATTATTCCGGCGTAAAGGCGTTGGACGACATTTCGTTTTCCGTGCGGGAAGGGGAAATCCATGCGATCTGCGGGGAAAACGGAGCGGGAAAATCCACGCTGATTAAGGTACTGACCGGGGCGATCCATCCGACAAAGGGTGGATTTGAATTTGACGGAAAGGCCTACGATAAAATGACGCCGCACCAGGCAATGGAGGCGGGAATCCGCGCGATTTACCAGGAATTCACATTGATCCCCTATCTTTCCATCGCTGAGAACCTGTTTTACGGACATGAATTGATGAAGGGGATGGTCCGGGACAGCGAGGCCATGAACAGCCGCACGCGCGAGCTGTGCGAGGAGATCGGTGTGGATCTGAACCCCAGGGCCAAGGTGGAAACGCTCGGGATCGCGCAACAGCAGATCGTGGAAATCTTGAAGGCGGTGTCGCAAAGCGCAAAGCTGTTTATCATGGATGAACCGACCGCGCCGCTTACGCTCAAGGAAACAAAGATATTTTTCAGGATCATTGAAAAGCTGAAAGCGGAGGGTGCGACGATTATTTATATTTCGCACCGTCTGGAAGAAATTTTTGAACTGTGCGACAGCATTACGGTGTTTTGCGACGGAAGGTATGTCGTAACGAAAAAAACGGAAGAGCTGGACAAAAAACAGCTGATCGCGTATATGGTGGGCCGGGAGCTCGGGGAAAATTATCCGCGGGCGGCTCAGCGGCCCGGCGGGGAGGCCCTGAGGGTGGAGGACCTGGAGGGACCGAGGCTCCATGGCGTAAGCTTTTCCCTGCGGAAGGGCGAAATCCTTGGCTTTGGGGGTCTTATCGGCGCGGGACGCACCGAGCTTGCCCGGGCAATTTTCGGCGCTGATAAGATTACCGGGGGGAAAATTATATTAAATGGAAAAGAATATAAACCCAAGTCGCCTGCAGCCGCCCTCAGGGCCGGCATCGGCCTTATCCCGGAGGACAGGAAAAATCAGGGGCTGATTATGGAAATGTCGGTGAAACAGAATATTTCCATCGGCGTGCTTGACAAGGTAGCAAATAAAAAGCCGTATCTCAGCAAAAAGCGCGAGACGGATTATTCGGATCAATATATCCGTGAGCTGAAAATTAAAACGCCGGCCGATACGCAGCTGGTCAAAAACCTTTCGGGGGGCAACCAGCAAAAGGTTGTGCTTGCGAAAATGATGGCGGTGAACTGCGATATCCTGATCTTTGACGAGCCGACGCGGGGGATCGACGTAGGGGCGAAACAGGAAATCTATACCCTGATGCGCGCGCTGGCCGACAACGGCAAGGCGATCATCATGATTAGTTCGGAAATGCCGGAGTTGATCGGCATGTCGGACCGCATCGCCGTCATGAGCAACGGGTATCATGTGGCGGAATTGGAACGGGAAGAATTTTCGCAGGAAAAGATACTGGAGTATGCTTCCAGCAAACTGGTTTTGGAGGGGAACAACAATGATAAATGATAAAAGAAAGACGATGGTTAACTATTTGCTGGATTATGGCATCGTGATCGTCCTTGCCGCCCTGATGGTTGTGTTTTCCATCACGTCCGATAAATTCCTGAGCGCAAGCACCCTGTTCACGATCCTGCGGCAGGTGGCGGTAACAGGCATTATCTCGGTCGGTATGACGTTTGTCATGCTGACAGGGGGCATCGACCTTTCGGTCGGTTCGGTCGCGGGCGTGGTCAGCGTGCTCGGCGCGGTGCTGATGGTTTCGGGAGTCCCGATCTTTGGGGCGGTCGTCATCTGCTTAATGATCGCCGCAGGCTTCGGCTTCGTAAACGGCGTCTGTGTGAATGTATTCAATATCCCGCCGCTCATCGGTACGCTGGGCGTTATGACCTCCCTGCGCGGCGTGGCCTACCTCGTTTCCAACGGCGTTCCGGTTTATGGTTTTGACGAGGGATTCAAGCAGTTTGCACAGGGGTCGCTCGGCCCGATTCCCTATCCCGTGCTGCTTATGGTGGGCGTGTTCCTGGTGGGCGCGTTTATTCTCATGAAAACACGGACGGGACGCTATATCTACGGCGTGGGTGGAAACGAGGAAGCAAGCCGCCTTTCGGGCGTGGGTGTAACCAAAACAAAATACCTTGTTTATACGGTCAGCGGACTGCTCTCCGGGCTCGCAGGGCTCGTGCTCCTGGCGCGGACCAACAGCGGCCAGCCAAGCGCGGGCGACGGCTATGAGATGGATGCGATCACGGCGGTAGTCCTGGGCGGCGTCAGCATTGCGGGCGGCAAGGGCAATATCTGGCTGGTCGTCGTGGGCGTTGTCATCATGGGAACGCTTTCAACAGGTATGGTTATGAACAACATCAACGATTACGTACAGCAGGTCATCAAGGGAATCGTGCTTGTCGCAGCCGTTGCGTTCGCACAGTTTTCACAGAAGGTGAAGGCAAACAACATCGTGGTATAAACGGAAATACAGCAAAGGACAGGATAAATCTATGTTAGAGCAACTGAAAGAAGAAGTACTGAAAGCGAATAAATTGTTAAGCTCCGAACACCTTGCAATCCTCACGTGGGGGAACGTTTCGGGATTTGATCCGGAAAAAGGGCTTGTGGTTATCAAGGGCAGCGGCGTGGAATACAACATTATGGAATCCCAACACCTGACGGTGCTCGATCTCGGCGGCAATGTGGTAGAAGGAGAATGCAATCCCTCGACAGACCTTGACACGCACCTCGAGATTTACCGGAATTTCAAAAATGTGCGGGGAATCGTGCATACGCATTCCACCTACGCGACGGTATGGGCGCAAATGGGCCGGGCCATCCCCTGCTATGGAACGACGCACGCGGATTATTTCAAGGGAGATATCCCGTGCACCCGCAAAATAACAAAGGAAGAGATCGGCCGGGACTACGAAAAGAATACGGGAAAAGTAATCGTGGAAACCTTCTGCGGGCTTGACCCGGACGTCATGCGCGCGGTGCTGGTGCGCTGCCATGGTCCGTTTGTGTGGGGCAATTCCGCGCTGGATGCTCTGCATAACGCGGTTGTGCTGGAAAATGTGGCAAAAATGGCATTTTTGACCGATGGGCGGGTCCCGGGGCAGGAACCGCTCGTGGACGACGAACTGCTGAAAAAACACTATAACCGTAAATTTGGCGCGGACGCCTATTACGGGCAATCAGGAGAGACGAAATGACGGCAACAATAAAGGAATCCGTGCGCGGCACGCTCCGGCAGGAAAGTGAATCCGTCGGGAACATTTTTGAAAAGCTGGATATGGGTGCGGTGGAACAACTGGTAGAAATGCTGTGCTCACTGGAAGGGCGCGTTGTAACAGCGGGCTGCGGAACGTCGGGCGCGGCGGCAAAAAAAATCGCGCATACGCTGAACTGCGTCGATTGTCCGGCCGTTTTTATAAGTCCCGCCGACGCGGTGCACGGCGGGATGGGAACCGTGTGCGCGGGCGATGTGGCGATCCTGCTTTCCAAGGGCGGGGAAACGCCGGAGATCACCCAGTTGGTTCCCGGGCTCAAGAAGCGGGGCGCGAAGATCGTCGCGGTTACGGAAAATGAAAACTCTGAACTCGCGAGGGAAAGCGACCTCCTGCTGAAAATCCATGTGGCAAGCGAGCCCGACCGGTTTAATATGCTGGCCACGTCAAGCACGCTCACCGTAATCGCTGTAATGGATGCGATCGCAATCTGTGTGATGGACCGTAATGGGTTTACCAGAGAAACATTTGCGGTGATCCATCCGGGCGGCGCGGTCGGGCGGCGGCTGCTGGACAGATAAACGGGCCGCGCCAAGGCGCGGGTTCGATCAAAGGAAAAAGGAGTAATAACGAAAATGACGAAAAAGAAACGGAAGCTAAGATACGGCATGGTGGGCGGGGGCGCGCCCACGAGTGTCGGCGTAATCCATAGAAACGCCCTTTGCCTCAACGGGGATGCGGAGCTTGTGTGCGGAGCGTTTTCACACAGCTTTGCAACCTCCCAAAAAGAAGGCGCGGAATTCGGCGTCGCGGCGGACCGCATTTATCATTCCCATGAGGATATGGCGGAACAGGAAGCGAAAAGGGCGGACGGCATCGATTTCGCGGTGATTTGCACGCCGAACGCGTATCATTATCCGGCGGCAAAGGCATTCATGGAAAAGGGCATCAATGTCGCGTGCGACAAGCCCCTGTGCCTTACGCCGCAGGAAGCGGAAGACCTGAAAAAGACCGCACAGGAAAACAACGTTTTGTTTTGCCTGACCCACACCTTCACCGGGCATCTTGTGTCGCGCGAAGCGCGGGCGCTGTACCGCAAGGGCGTGATTGGCGAGCTGCGCACCGTGGTTGTGGAATATCCGCAGGATTGGCTGGTAGACGCACTCGAGAAGGAAACGGAGGAGACGAAAACCTGGAGGTCGGTTCCCGCGCTGTCAGGGCGCGGAGCCGCCATCGGCGATATAGGCTCCCACATGGAAAACTGGGTTCACTTTGTAACGGGCCTGCGGGTGAAAAAAGTGCTCGCAAATCTTGAAGCGGTCGGCAAGGGCACCATGCTGGATAACAATTTCCAGGTGATCGTGAAATACGACAACGGCGCTTCCGGTTTTTTCTGGGGCTCGCAGGTGGCGATTGGGTACGACAACGCATTCAAGGTGATGCTGCTCGGTGAAAAAGGCTCGATCGAGTTCTGGCAGGAGAACAACAATTACCTGATCTTGCGCCTGCGCAACCAGCCGATGCAGGTCATATCGCGCGGGAGCTCTTACTGCCAGCCGGAATCACTGAAATATGTCCGCACGCCAAAGGGGCACCCGGAAGGACTGACCGAGGCGTTCGCCAATATTTACAAATCCTTCACCGACGCGGTTTATGACAAGCTGGATGGTAAAACAATCGACGAGGACAGCTATGGGTATCCGACGATCGATATGGGTGCGGACGGCGTAAGGTTTTTCAACGCCTGCGTAGACAGCCAGGAAAACGGCAATATATGGATTACAACCGGGAAATAACCGGAAAACAGGTTTCCTCCCTGAACTATGATTTTATTGTGCGGCGGAAGATGCAGGGGAAGGGTTCCCCTGCATTTCCCGCTGTACGGCATAAAGGAGATAAACGATGTCAAACTACACAATTGGAATCGATTTTGGCTCGCTTTCGGGAAGGGCCGTGCTGGTCAACGTGGCGACAGGAGAAGAGGTCGCGCAGAGCGTGCTCGATTATCCGCATGCCGTCATGGACGAAACGCTTCCCTCCGGGAAAAAGCTGGGCGTGGACTGGGCGCTCCAGCATCCGCGCGACTACCTTGAGGTGCTTTACGGTACGATTCCCGGGGTGCTCGCAGAGAGCGGGGTGGAAAAAGAGGATGTCATAGGGATCGGGATCGACTGCACCGCCTGCACGATGCTTCCCACCCTTGCGGATGGAACGCCGCTTTGTTTCCTGCCGGAATATGAAGACGAGCCGCATGCCTATGCCAAGCTGTGGAAGCACCATGCGGCGCAGGAATATGCGAACCGGCTGAACGAAGCCGCGCATGTGCGCAAGGAAAAGTGGATCGCGCGTTACGGCGGAAAAATTTCCTCGGAATGGACGTTCCCCAAAATCTGGCAGGTTTTGGATGAAGCCCCCCATATCTACGAAAAAATGGACCGCTTTATCGAAGCGGCGGATTGGATCGTCTGGCAGCTGACCGGCACGGAAAAACGCAGCGCGTGCATCGCCGGATATAAGGCCGTCTGGCATAAAAAGGACGGCTACCCGACGGATGATTTTTTTGCGTCGCTTGATCCGCGGCTCGAACATGTGGTAGACGAGAAACTGGCGCGGAGGGTTTATCCGCACGATACGTGCGCCGGATACCTCACGAGGGAAATGGCGGAAAAAACGGGGCTTGCGGAAGGTACGGCGGTTGCGGTCGCCAACACGGACGCCCACGTCTGTATGCCTGCGGTGCGAATCGGCGGCCCGGGAAAAGTACTGGCGATCATGGGTACGTCGACATGCATGATGCTGCTCGGCGAAGAGGAGTGCGCGGTGCCGGGAATCTGCGGGTATGTGGAGGACGGCATGCTGCCAGGGTTTTACGGCTATGAAGGCGGGCAGTCGTGCGTGGGCGACCACTTTGCGTGGTTTGTGGAGAACTGCGTCCCGGCAGAATATTTTGAAGAGGCGCAACGGCGGGGGGAAAACATCCACACCTACATGCAGGAGCTTGCCGCCGGGCTGAAGCCAGGGGAAAGCGGGCTGCTGGCGCTCGATTGGTGGAACGGTAACCGCAGCGTACTTGTGGATGTGGATCTTACCGGGATGATGCTGGGCATGACGCTCCGGACGAAGCCGGAAGAGATGTATCGAGCGCTTGTGGAGGCGACGGCCTTCGGCGCGCGGAAGATTATTGAAAATTTTGAAAAGAACGGAGTGCGTGTAGACGAATATTACGCCGCGGGGGGTATTGCGGAAAAATCTGCCTTCATGATGCAGCTTTACGCCGACGTTATCAAAAAGAAAA
Organism: Christensenella minuta; assembly: GCF_003628755.1. Lineage (NCBI taxonomy): Bacteria > Bacillati > Bacillota > Clostridia > Christensenellales > Christensenellaceae > Christensenella > Christensenella minuta. Next base: position 2,394,099 of record NZ_CP029256.1, read on the forward strand.
TACGGATTTCGGGCAGCCCGCAGGGGCCTGCGCTGGGCGCGGCGATTTACGGGGCAGTCGCGGCGGGCGCGGAAAAGGGCGGCTACCAGAATGTGTTTGATGCGGCGGACGCAATGGGGAAGCTTAAGGACACGGTATATACGCCGAACCCCGCCTGCACGGATATATATGACCGGCTGTATATGGAATATGAAACGCTGCACGATTACTTTGGCAGGGGCGGAAACGATGTAATGAAGCGCCTGAAAGCAATTAAAAAAGAAATGCACTGACCTGAAAGGAGGATTTTATGGCGAAATACGACCAATCATACGAAGAGGTGCTGCGCATCGAGCGCGATACGCTGGACTCTCTTTTAACAACGGTGGACAGGGATGTTCTTGACCGGATCGTCGACCTTTTGTGCACGGTAAAGCCGAACAGTAAGAAGGTAATTACGGCGGGCTGTGGTACGTCGGGGATGGCGGCACAGAAAATCGCGCATACCCTGAGTGTGGTGGAGGTACCGGCCTTTTTCCTGTCGCCCGCGAACTCCATCCACGGCGGCTTGGGCGCAATCCAAAAGGGCGACGTGGCGGTGCTGTTTACCAAGGGCGGAAATACGGGCGAGATTGTGAACTATATTCCCGTGTGCAAGGAAAAAGGCGCGGTAATTATTGGTGTAACGGAAGATGAAACTTCCATATTGGGTAAAAACTGCGATATCCTGCTGAAAATTGCGGTAGAACGCGAGCCATGCCCGTGGAAGCTGATCGCTTCGGGCAGCATTGTGGCGGCGATCGCCGTATGGGACGCAATCGCGTTTACCGTAATGCGGCACAACGGGTTTACCAAGGAACAATTTTACCTGACGCACCCCGGCGGATCGGTGGGAGACAAGCTGCGCGCGGGAAAATAGAAACTTACACTCAAAAAACGGCGGAGTCATCTGCGGCAAAAGCAGGAGGCCTATCCGCCGTCTGTTTTTTACTTGATGGCAGCGGTTTCCTCCGGCAGGAGCTCATACCGGGAAAACAGCTCCAGTCCGATGCGGCCCGCCAATGTTTCGGGCACAGGACCAAGCGCGCAGTATTGCTTCCTGTGCCCGTGCGGGACCTTTTCATCATTTGAAACCAAAATAACGGCGGATGCCGCGCCGTTTGTCCGTTCGGGTGCGGCGCTGAGGTATGCCGCAGTGTAGAAAGAAAGCTGGACGTCCCCTTCCGATTCATATTCGAGGACGAGGATTTTGTGTCCTGCGGGGCAGACGTCCCGCTGGCTTTTTTGTATTTCCATGATATGCCGTTCCGAAAGACCCTGTGCGCGCATTTGTTCGGCGGCCTCCCGCTCGTGCCGCGGGTCCGGCCGCGGCGGCGTATACAGGAAAAGATCGTTTAAGTAATACCCGCATTCCGTTCCGTCCGGCTTTTTGAAGGCAAACCGCTCTTCCTTTGGGTTTCCGCCTATCGTCATGATATGCGTCTGGTGGATAGGCAGCTCTTTGCTTTCCGGCCCGACGGTCAGGGAGAGGTCGAGCGGAAACGCCGGGTCGAATGCGGAGAAGAGTCCGCCGTCCTCGAATTCACAGTGCATGACGGAAATATCCTGCTCAGGAACATCCGCAAGCGGGCCAAGCGCAACGCCTTTTCCAAGGAAATACCGGAAGGGCAGGAGCACCTCCGGATCGTGGCCCAGCAAGGGAGCCGCGCCGCCCGAGGTGAAAGAAAGGGTTCTTCCCTGTACACAGAGGGACTGTGGCCAAAAGCAGTTCAGCTCTGCGTCCAGCAGGGCAAATTCCCGTTCCTCCCGGTGAGTAGACGCTTCAGACCCACCGTCTAAAAGCCTTTGTGGGATGGGACGGTGGTAAAAGAGCCACAGGCAGTTTTTTCCGCCGTACGAGGCGAGCCCCGCAAGCACCGCATCCTGTCCCCGCACACGCAGAGGCCTGTTTAGAATGATCTCCCGTTCGGGCACAAAGGGTTTTTCCGGTAATTCGTTCATGGCTTTCCTCCCATAATTGTCATTCAATAGTATACGTGCGTGCGGGCGGGGCAGGGAACTGTCAAACGCCGGACGGACGTTTGCGGAGGGGAAAAAGGAGCGTGAGGAAATCGGCGGCTGCAAGCAGGGCGGGGATTCCGGTTACCGGAAAGATCCTCCATACAAACGGTCATATCGGCCTCCTTTGCGGAGCGTGAAGGAATCTGGAAACGGCGCATGAAACGGGAAAAGACTGATAAGATACGGGGAACGCGAAGTTGTTTCGCACCATTATCATAGCAGAACCTTCGGGCTGCGGCAAGGAACAAAAAAGCTGTTCCGGGAGATAGGCCCGAAACAGCAGCGGAAAGCGGTGCCCGATGGCGTGTCATACGTTGAACCGGAACAGCACCACATCGCCGTCCTGTATGACGTATTCCTTGCCTTCCTGGCGTACAAGGCCCTTTTCCTTGGCGGCCTGCATATCTCCATTGCATTCGTTTTTCAGCGTATCGAAGGCGATGACCTCGGCCTTGATAAACCCGCGCTCAAAGTCGCTGTGGATTTTACCTGCGGCCTGCGGCGCCTTGGTTCCCCGCGTAATGGTCCACGCGCGCACTTCCTTTTCCCCTGCGGTCAGGTAACTGATGAGGCCAAGGAGCGAATAGGATTTTTTGACCAGCCTCATAAGGCCGGATTCCCCGATGCCAAGCTCCTCGATGAACAAGGCCCTTTCCTCCTCGTCCATTTCGGAGAGGTCTTCTTCTATTTTCGCGGAAATAGTCACGACCTCGCTCTTATGCTCGTCCGCATATTGGAGCAGCGGCTGCAAAATGGGCAGGCCGTCCTTGCCCGCCTGGTCTTCCGCGATATTGCCCACATAAATGATAGGCTTATCCGTAAGCAGGAACATGGAACGCATGATCTCCGCCTGTTCCTCGTCAAATTCAATGTTGCGCGCAAAGTTGCCCTTTTCAAGCTCCGCGAGGACCGCCCCGCACACCGCGGCCTCGAGCTTCCATTTCTTGTCGCCCGTCTTTTGCATTTTCACGGCTTTGTCGAGCCGTTTTTGCACGGTCTCCATATCCGCAAAGATCAGCTCGTAGTTGATGGTCGTCACGTCGCGCAGCGGGTCGATGCTGCCGTCCACATGGGCGACGTTGTCGTCCTCAAAGCAGCGTACGACCTCGATGATCGCGTCCACCTCGCGGATGTGCGATAAAAATTTATTGCCGAGGCCCTCGCCCTTGCTCGCGCCTTTTACAAGCCCGGCGATATCCACAAACTCGATCGTCGCGGGCGTGAATTTCTGCGGATGGTAAATCTCCGCCAGATAATCCATACGCGCGTCCGGCACGGATACGATGCCGAAGTTCGGCTCTATCGTACAGAACGGATAATTTGCGCTCTGCGCTCCCGCCTGCGTGAGAGCGTTAAACAATGTGCTTTTGCCGACATTCGGCAATCCGACGACACCTAATTTCATGAAAAACTCCTCGCTACAAACATGTTAAATCTGGACCCATCTTATTATAATCTGTAATGTAATCTTTCGCAAGCGCGGTTGTGAAAACCAGAAAGGCCTGTTATAATAAAAAGGCTGGAGGAACTCATTATCGTCTGAAAAGGCTACTATGTAAGGAGCAGAACTATGAGTTTTTTGGATACGATCATCTTGGGGGCGGTCCAGGGCTTCACGGAATTCCTGCCCGTTTCAAGTTCGGGACACCTTAACTTATTGCAGGCCCTGCTCGGCGTGGGCGAGGTGCCGATTTTTTATGATGTGATGCTGCATGTGGGCACGCTCGTGGCGGTGTTCATCGTGCTTTGGCCGGAAATTGTGGCGATCATTACGCATCCCATCAAAAACAAGCTGGGAATGCTGATCCTCGCGACGGTTCCGGCGGTCGTGGTCACGCTGATCGCGGAGAAGGCAGCCCCCGAGACGTTTGCGAACGTGCTCGACGGGAAATACCTTGCCTTCGGGTTTTACGCGACGACCGGCGTGCTTGTCGCGTGCGAGCTTGTCGCGCAGCGCATCGAGCGCAAGCGCGGGGTGGAGCTTCCGCAGGCGATGGCAATGGGCCTGATGCAGGCGGCGGCAATCCTGCCCGGCCTTTCGCGCTCCGGGTCGACCATCGCGGGCGGCCTCTTCTCAGGCGTGGGCCGCGAACGGGCCGCAAAGTTCGCGTTTCTGATGTCTATCCCGGCGATCCTCGGCGGCGTGGTGTTCGGCGCGAAAGACCTTGCGGAGACTGGTATGGGCGACGTTTCCGTCCCGGCCGTCATCGTAGGGACCATCGTTGCGGCGGTATGCGGCTTTATCGCCATCAAATTCATGCTCAAGCTCATCAGTAAATATAAGCTTTACGGCTTTGCGATCTATACGGCCGTCATCGGCACCATCGTGCTGGTCGAATCTCTCACCGCGGGACACTACTTCGTGAACCCGTTTGCCTGAGGATGCGTTATGGAAACAAAGCGGCCTTCCGTGTATGCGGGATGCCCCGTGTGAAAGGGAACGGAAAAATAGGGGGCTCCTCCCGTCACTCCATGTAAAAAAGGAAGCCGCTGCCGGAAACAGCTTCCTTTTTTGTCTGCAAATTTCTACAGTTCTCTATTTTTGGGAACCTTAAAACAAAATGCCTTGAGACCATAATTCTTTGCCCATATCCTTTTGCCGTTTTTAGTGACGTATGGGCTGAAAACAGTCTTGTATTGTTTAGCCATAAGCAATCCTCCTTCCCTTTTCCCCTTGAAGGCGGATGGCCCGTATGATATATTAAATATGGATATCCCGGCAATACGGATCATCCGTTAGCCAGCGTTGCCGCGCTGGTTACAAAGGGCAGATCACTCTTATGGGTGGTCTGCTTTTTCATCATAAAAACTTATTTCAGCTTACTGCTGATTATTTTTAAAGTCCTGCATAGCTCTTTTAATTCCATAAATGATAAAACATCTTCTTTTTCCATATCGAAGAATTGAAGATTGTGGGCGAGTTTTGTTATAACACGGCAAAATCGTTCGATCTCGGATTGCGTTTTCCGCTTGGTTTCTTCAATGATGGAAATTTTATCATCGTTTGGGGCAGGAAGCGCATTTTCTGACCTTGCTGTTTTATAAACCCCCCGCCCCGTATTGAGCAAATCTCCGGATTTTACCAAATATGCAAGAGCGCCCGACAGCTGGCCGGAGGTAAAAGAACCAACGATAGAATTTTTGATTTCTGAAACGGAATGATCGCGAAAATCAGAAGTAATTTTTCGGATTTGGTCTTTGATTTCGATACTTGACAGGTTCATTGGATTACCTCCATAAATGAATTTAAAACCAGTATAATCCATGGAGCTGGAAAAGTCAACAAATAATATTAGTTTGTTTAAAACAAAACAAACAAACAAAACAAACACAAAAAGAACAAAAAAGAAAACAATTAAATTAGGGAAACTACATATTAACCGGAGATATCTGGTGTATAATGAAGTAAAAGGAGCAGGCCCATGATTATCAGCGCGAGCAGGCGTACGGATATCCCGCGTTTTTATTTTGACTGGTTGTTGAACCGCCTTGGGGACGGTTTTGCTTTGGTGCGCAACCCGATGAATTTCCACCAGGTGAGCCGCGTACTTCTTTCGCCGGAAGTGGTGGACTGCATTGTTTTTTGGACCAAAAATCCGGGGCCTATGCTCGGGAAACTAGATTATATAAAGGATTATCCCTATTATGTACAATTTACTATCAATCCCTACGGGACCGAGATGGAATGTGCCCTGCCGCCAAAAGACAGGCTCGTGGAAACGTTCCGCCGTCTCGCGGACCGGACGAGCGCGCAGCAGGCGGTATGGCGCTACAGCCCCGTGCTCTTAAGCGGGACCTATCCGGCGGAGGCGCACCTTGAATTTTTTACCAAAACGGCGGAGGCCCTCCGGGGCTATACGGAGCAGTGTAAACTAAGCTTCATCGACTTTTATCCCAAGATCAGGAAGCGTATGGAGGCGCACGGGGTTTCCGCGCTTACGGAAGGAAAGAAGGCGGACCTTGCACAGCAGCTTGCGGAGATTGGCCGGAAAAACGGCATCGAGGTGTCGGCGTGCGGAAACCTTGATCTTGCCGCGGCAGGCATACCGCGGGCAAAATGTATTGACGATGCCCTGGTCTCGAGGATCACGGGCTGGCGGCTGAGGCTGAAAAGGGATACCGGGCAGCGGGACGACTGTTATTGCGTTAAAAGCGTGGATATCGGCGCATACGATACGTGCGGCAACGGCTGCCGGTATTGTTATGCCAATGCGTCGGACGGAGCCGTGGAAAGAAACCGGGCAGGCTACGACCCAGCCGCGCCCATGCTGTGCGGTACGCTGCTGCCGGAAGACAGGGTGGCGCAGCGGGCGGCGAAATCCGACCGCTGCCGGCAGGTGAGCCTGTTTGACCTGGATGCGGAACAGGGGGAGAAATGGCAATAGAAAAACAATATTTACCGGATGCGGAGGTCATCCTGTCGCACCGGCATGATAACGGGGCAGACCTCTGGACCACGCCGGACAAGCGTCTTTTCAAGGGTGCGCCGTGGTCGGCGCTCGAAAGCGCCATGTTCCTGACGGAGCTTGGAATGGATCCTGCGGACCCGTTGATGCGGGAAATGGCGGAGCTGTTTTTCAGCGTGTGGCGGGAGGACGGACGCTTCAAAACAGCTCCCTCGGGCGGGATTTATCCCTGCCAGACCATCCACATGGCGGAGGCGCTGTGCCGCATGGGTTATGCCGCAGACCCGCGGCTGCGGCAGACGTTCCGGCACCTCCTTGAAACACAGCGGGAGGACGGCGGCTGGAAATGCAATAAATACAGCTTTGGGCGCGGCCCGGAAACAGAGTATTCCAATCCATTTCCCACGCTCACCGCGCTTTCTGCGTTCCGCTTCAGCGAACACCTGAACCGGGAACCCGCGCTCGACCGTGCGGTGGAATTCCTGCTGTGGCACTGGACGGTGCGAAAGCCCGTCGGTCCGTGCCATTACGGGATGGGCACGCTGTTCATGCAGGTGGAATATCCGTTCCGCAATTATAATCTTTTTGTATATGTATATATTCTCTCGTTTTACGACCGCGCAAAGAAAGACGAACGGTTTCTGGCGGCGCTCTCCGCGCTGGAAGGAAAACTCGCGGACGGGCGGGTGGTGGTGGAGCGTGCCGTCCCCAAACTTGCAAAGCTTTCCTTCTGCGCGAAGGGAAAGCCGAGCGCCCTTGCAACAAAGCGCTACCGCGAGGTTCTTTTCAATCTCGGAATAAAAAAATAGAGTGTGCGGTGCGGGCTGCAGCGCCCTACACAATCAATTAAATTTCGGTAGATTCGGTTAGAAAACCCGCTAAGATGCTTATCAATAGGAGCGAGGTGAGAAACATGCTGAAACTCAAACGTGTGCAGCTCGGCGCGGACAAAGGAGACGGGTTCCGTATCCTTGTGGACCGGCTGTGGCCGCGCGGCGAAACGAAAGAAAAAGCGGCGATCGACCTGTGGGAAAAGGAGGTCGCGCCCACGTCCGGGCTGCGTAAATGGTTCGGACACGAGCCGGAGAAGTTTCCTGCATTTCAAAAGAGGTACCGGGCGGAGCTCGACCGGAACCCGGCGGTGGAGCCGTTCCTTGCGCGGCTGGAAAAGGAGCTTGCAAAAGGCGGCGTAACGCTTGTCTATGCGGCAAAAGATTCCGTCCACAGCAACGCTGTGGTGCTGAAAGAATATTTGGAGGAACGTTTGAAGGAAGGAGGAGCACGATGAAAGCAGTGATACACGTAGATGAAACGAAGAAATGGGACCTTGCCCTTACAAATGCCGAGAACATTATGAGATACGGCGAACAGACAGGCATGGATTTTACCATTGAAATCGTGGCGAACAGCGAGGCTGTAAAAGACTTGCGTGAAGAACAGGCAAGGAAAGACGGACGCTACGACACGATTCGCGACCTCGCGCTGGATACCGTTAAATTCGCGGCGTGCAGGAACGCGCTGGCAAACGCGGGAATCCGCGAAAGCACGCTGATCCCGTTTGTGGAAGTCATCCCATCGGGAGCGGTGGAACTGATTAAAAAACAACAAGAAGGGTTTGCCTATATCAAACCATAACGTTTCAGAGAGATCAAAAAAGCACACGAAGCGCCGTGTGCTTTTTTGATGCGTTCCCAAGTGGCTTTCAGGTGCCGTGCAATGCCTTAACAGTGTGAAAAACACACGATAAGCAGACGAATTAGTTAAGAGTTTATGAAGATAACCTTAAGTCCGTTGACTTGCCGGTTTCCCGCCCATATACTGGAACCATGAAAGGAAGAGCATGCGGGAAGAGCCGCATGTTAAGGAGGTTTTTCAGATGGCAGAGTTCAAATATTGCAGGAATTGCGGAAAACAGCTCCAGCCCGGCGAGACGGTGTGCATGGGCTGCGGTGTTCCCGTCGGAAAAGGACACGATTATTGCTGGAACTGCGGAGGCAAAACAGACCCGGAGGCCGTGGTCTGCGTTACGTGCGGTGCGGGAGTGATCCCCAAAAGCGGACAGCCGGGGCAGGCGCAGGCCTGTGCGCCGCAGGCGGGCAAATCCAAGATCGCAGCGGGCATCCTCGGCATTTTCCTCGGATGGCTGGGCATTCATAATTTCTACCTTGGATTCCAGTCCAAGGCGGTCGCCCAGCTGGTCCTCGGTATCCTTGGCATCGTGACGTTCGGCATCACAACGTGGATATCCGCGATCTGGGGCTTTGTGGAAGGCATTATGATCCTTGTGGGAAGCATCCCGGCGGATGCGGACGGGAAACCGCTCATCAATTGATCCGGAAGAAATAAACAATCTGTAAAAAAGCGTCTGAAATGGCTCGTTCGGGCGCTTTTTTCATGCGTTCCGCTTGAAAAAACAGTCCTAAAATATTATACTATTGTATCGGCATCTTTATGCCGAATCTATTTCCGGTGGGGAGACAGAAATTGGAGGAGACGATGGAAGAAAGAAAAGAGCAGGGCTTCAAAATACCGCGCGTGCTTTTGCCGGCGGAAAATATCAACCTTGCAAAATGGGCCTGTATCGCATGCGACCAGTTCACGTCCCAGCCGGATTACTGGAAGGCGGTGGAGCGGCTTGTGGGAAACGCGCCGTCCACCCTGCATATTACGCTTCCCGAGATTTATCTTGAGGATGAGGATGTCGGGAGCCATATTGCGGACATGAAGGAAACCATGCACGCCTACCTTGAGGACGGCGTGCTGCAGGAGCTTCCCCAAGGCGTAGTCCTGACCGAACGGCATATCGGCGGGAAGGTGCGCAAGGGCGTCTTGCTGGCGATGGACCTCGAGCAATACGATTACAGGATCGGGCATAGGCCGCTTCTTAGGGCGACCGAGCAGACGGTGCTCTCGCGGATCCCCCCGCGCGCGGAGATACGGCGCGGCGCGGCGGTAGAACTGCCGCATGTAATGCTGCTGATGGACGACGAAAAGGACAGCGTCATCGGCCCGCTGCATACGCAGAGGAACACCCTGCCGAAGCTCTATGATTTTGACCTGATGATGGACGGCGGACGCATCGAGGGATGGTTTGTGGATAACCCAAGACTGCTCGAAGATTTGACGGCGGCGCTTATGGAGCTGCCCCGGAGGGACAATATGCTGTTCTGCGTGGGCGACGGAAACCATTCGCTGGCCACAGCCAAGGCCATCTGGGAGGAAGCGAAGGAAACGCTTTCCATAGAAGAACAAAAAGACCATCCGCTCCGCTATGCGCTGTGCGAGATTATCAACCTGCGCGACCGCGCGGTGGAATTCATGCCCATACACCGCGTGATGTTCGGCGTCAACGCGGCGGGCTGCGTGCAATATCTGGTGGAACGCCTGCGCGAAAAGGGCAAAAAGGCCAAGCTGGTATTTGGCCGCTGGCGCAGTGAGATCGAGCACGACGGAACCTACCAGATTCCGTTTCTGTACCATGACGGAGCGGGGCGCATCATCATCGAAAACCCGGAGCACCCGCTGGCAATCGGCGAGGTACAGGAGGTATTCGAGGACTATATCCGCGAGAATCCGTCCGCAAAGCTTGATTATATCCACGGCGACGAAGCGTTCATGGAGCTTTCGCGGCAATACGACAATATCGGCTTTTATTTTGAGGCGATGGAAAAGTCCGAGTTTTTCGATCTGATCGTGAAATGCGGCGTGTTGCCCAAAAAGACGTTTTCGCTCGGGGAAGCGGAAGAAAAGCGGTATTACCTCGAAGGGCGGCTGATCGCTCCTTATGCAAAAGAAGAAGAACCGGCAGCGCCGGAAGAAGAATAAATCGGTGGGGGAATGAACATGGCAGTCAAGGTTACAAAGTTTGGTGGAAGCTCACTTGCATCCGCAGAGCAAATCCTGAAAATGAAGCAGATCGTGGAGGCGGACGAGGCAAGGAAATTTGTCGTGCCCTCCGCGCCGGGGAAACGTTTCAAGGACGACGTCAAGGTCACGGACCTGTTGTATTCCCTGCACGATGCGGCGGCACATTTTGAGGAGACGGACGGGATTTACGGCCAGATCGTGCGCCGCTATACGGATATCCGCGACGAGCTCGGCCTTTCCATCAAGATCGAAGAATACCTTGAAAAGATGTACCGGGATATCAAAACGGGCGCGAACGAGGATTACGCGGCCTCCCGCGGCGAGTACCTCAACGGGCTGCTGATCGCGGACCTGCTGGGCTACGATTTTATCGACGCTGCCGACGTGATCTTTTTCGACGAGACCGGAAGCTATGACGCGAAAAAAACGCTGTCCGTGCTGCCGGGGGCGTTAAAGCTGCACGAACGCGCGGTAATCCCGGGCTTTTACGGCAGCCTGCCGAACGGCAGGATCAAGACCTTCTCGCGCGGGGGCAGCGATATCACGGGCTCCATCGTATCGCGCGCGGCAAACGCGGACCTTTATGAAAACTGGACGGACGTTTCCGGCTTCATGATGGCCGACCCGCGCATCGTGGAAAATCCCAGAAAGATCGATGTAGTTACCTACCGTGAGCTGCGCGAGCTTGCGTATATGGGCGCGACCGTGCTGCATGAGGACAGCATCTTCCCCGTGCTTGAAGCGGCGATTCCCATCAATGTAAAGAACACCAACGACCCGGAAAACAGCGGCACTATGATTATCCCGGCTATCGAGGGACGGGACGGCGCGCGGGACGGCATCACGGGCATTGCGGGCAAAAAGAATTTTACCGTTATTACAATTGAAAAAGACGGAATGAATACGGAGATCGGCTTTGGCCGCAAGGTGCTTACCTGCCTCGAGAAATTCGGGCTGTCGTTCGAGCATATGCCTTCTTCCATCGACACCATTTCCATCGTGGTTGCGGATATCCGTATTCGCCACTGTATCGAGGAACTGATCGACGAGATCCATGCGGTCTGCCAGCCGGACAGTGTGGAAGTTTCCTCCAACATGGCGATCATAGCGACGGTGGGCCGCGGTATGATCCGGCAGGTGGGCGTTTCGGCGAAGCTGTTTGCGGCGCTTGCGCAAAGCCATGTAAACGTGCGTATGATCGACCAGGGGTCGAGCGAGATCAACATCATCGTAGGTGTGGAGAACGACGATTTTGAAAAAGCGGTGCAGGCGATTTATAGCGCTTTAGTATAATCAGAAGAAGTCTCCACCAGGCTCTTAAAATTCTTTCATGGATCGGCATAAGCGCCGATTCCTGCGGAGTAGGGAACAATGATTTTCGAGGCGGTACAGGCAGTGCTTATGGTGGTCATTATCATTGCCGCCGGATATTTCATCGCGCGCGCAGGCTGGGCGGGAAAAACCGTCACGGACTTTATCAGCAACCTGATCGTAGGCGTGACCCTGCCGTGTACGGCTGTAATGGCGTTTCTTACGGGCTTTACGGCAAAGACCCTTGCGGATTCGTGGATCTATATCCTCGCCTCCTTTGCGGCCATCGGCGTCACATGGCTGGCAGCGAAGCTGGTCGTTAAAATCGCAAAAATCAAAAAAACACAGCGCGGCGTTTTCACGGCGCTGTTTTCGTTTTCCAATTCGGTATTTGTGGGGCTTCCCGTGGCAACGGCGATCTTTGGAGAAGAGGCTCTCGTGTTTGCGCTTTTTTATTACGTGGCGAACACCACCTTCATGAACAGTCTCGGCTTTGTGGAGATCGCGCGGGACGGCATGGAGCTTTCGTGCGGGGGGAAGGGCGCGTGCTTCAGCGCGAAGGATATTCTAAAGAAGATTTTCAAGCCGCCCATGATCGCGGTCCTCGTAGGATTTCTCCTCGTGATGCTGAATGTCCGGCTGCCCGTGTTCCTTTCTTCCGCGCTTTCGTACATCGGGGATGTGACTTCTCCGCTCGCGCTGATGTTCGTGGGCATGATCCTTCAGCGCACGGGGATTTCCCGTATCAGGAAATTCGATAAGGGAATATCGTGGGCGCTTGTAGGGCGGTACCTCGTGTCGCCGCTCGCAATGCTCGGGATAACGGCGTGTATGGGCCTCCCGGCCTTCCCCTCCGAGGTGCTCACCATACAGATGAGCCTTCCGGCGATGGTTACGACAACGATCTTTGCCGAAATATCGGGCGCAGATACGGAGCTTGCCGCCCGTGGCGTCGCGGTCACGACGCTGCTGTCCTTCCTGACGATCCCCATTTATATTCTGCTGTTCACTTATGTATGATTTTTCGCTTTGGGTTTCGTCGCGGGAATAAGTTATGATATAATAAAAAATGGAAATGATAAAATGAAAGGAGCCTGCCATGCGTGTAAAAGCGGCTGTGCGGGAGAATTGGGATCATGGAGCGGCGGCTGCGCCGGAGGGCCGTCCAGGGCCCCGTGCGGCAGGAGCGCGGCAAGCTTCATAGGGAACGAGACGTATCCGGGTGCGCGCAAAGCGCGGCTGGAAAGCAAAGATATGGAAAGCAGGCGCAAGGGGGCGGCGAAGGATTCGCGCAGGCGAAACCGGAGCAAAGCGAACTGTGCGGCGACGGAGGGAGCGTTACAGGGTATGAGCGTAAGAAGACTATTTGTGGAAAAGAAAAAAGGCTTTGACGTGGAGGCGCAGGAAAAGCTGGCGGACTTCACGCAGAACCTCGGCGTGCCGGTGAAGGAAGTACGGATATTGAACCGTTACGACGTGGAGGGCATGGACGATGAATCGTTTGCCGCCGCCGTGCGGGGCGTATTTTCGGAGCCTGCCGTCGATACGGTCTATATGGATGAGCTGCCGGACACCAAGGGCTATACGGTGTTCGCGGCGGAATACCTGCCCGGGCAGTACGACCAGCGGGCGGACAGCGCGGCACAGTGCGTGCAGCTCCAGGCGCACGGGGAACGCCCGGATGTGCGCACGGCAAAGGTATACCTTTTAAAGGGCGTGACCAAGGCACAGGCAGGGACTATCAAAAAATACGTTATCAACCCGGTCGATTCGCGCGAAGCCTCCATGGAACCTTATGATACGCTTAAAATGGAGCTCGATATCCCAACCGGGGTAGAGACGGTCAAGGGTTTCATCAAAATGACGAAAGCGCAAATCGCCGGTTATGTCACGGAGAACGGCTACGCCATGACGGCGGAAGACATGCTGTGCGCGCAGGATTATTTCAAAAGTGAAAAGCGCGACCCCACGGTAACGGAATTAAAGGTGCTCGACACCTATTGGTCGGACCATTGCCGCCATACGACATTCCTGACGAAGCTTGACGAAGTGGAATTCGGCAGCGGCCCGCTTTCCAAGGCGGCGCAACGTGTGTACGAGGACTATCTCGACACGCGCAGGAAATTGGGCAGCAAAAAAGACGTGTGCCTGATGGACCTCGCGACTATTTATGTAAAGGAAGCAAAGCGCGCGGGCAAACTCTCGCATATGGATGAATCCGAAGAGATCAACGCTTGCTCCATCCGCCACAAAATACAGACATACGACGGGGAGCGCGATTACCTCATCATGTTTAAAAATGAAACGCATAACCACCCCACGGAGATCGAACCGTTCGGCGGCGCGGCAACGTGCCTTGGCGGGGCGATCCGCGATCCGCTTTCGGGACGGTCGTACGTTTACCAGGCGATGCGCGTAACGGGCAGCGCGGACCCGCGTGAAAGCCTTGCGGACACGATGGAATATAAGCTGCCGCAGCGCAAGATCACACGCGAGGCGGCGCACGGTTATTCCTCTTACGGCAACCAGATCGGTCTTGCGACGGGCCTTGTGGAGGAAGTGTACCACGAGGGTTATAAGGCCAAGCGCCTCGAGATCGGGGCGGTCATTGCAGCGGCCCCGGCAGAGCAGGTGAAGCGCAAGGAGCCTTCGGAGGGCGACCTTGTGATCCTGATCGGCGGGCGCACCGGGCGCGACGGCTGCGGCGGAGCGACGGGCTCTTCCAAGGCGCACGACGAAAAATCCATTGAGAAATGCGGCGCGGAGGTGCAGAAGGGCAACCCGCTCACCGAGCGCAAGCTGCAAAGGCTGTTCCGCAATAAAAAGTTTTCCAAGCTTGTAAAGCGCTGTAACGATTTCGGCGCGGGCGGCGTGTGCGTCGCCATCGGAGAACTGGCGGACGGGCTCGATATCAATCTCGATGCGGTTCCCAAAAAATACGAGGGCCTCGACGGGACGGAGCTTGCGATCTCTGAATCGCAGGAGCGTATGGCGGTGGTGATCCGTCCGCAGGACCTGGATAAGGTGCTTAAGCTGGCCGAGGACGAAAACCTTGAAGCGACGCTCGTTGCGCGCGTGACGGATGAAGGCCGTATGCGCCTCATGTGGAACGGCAAGACCATTGTGGATATCACCCGCGAATTCCTGAACTCCAACGGTGCGACACAGCACGCAAAAGCGAAAGTGGCGGACGCGGATACGGAAAACCTGTTTGCGGAAAAGACGGAGGATACGGTGGAAAAAACGCTGCTGTTCCTGCTTTCCGACCTCAATATCTGTTCGCAGAAGGGCCTTGTGGAAATGTTCGACGGCAGCATCGGCGCGGGCAGCGTGACCATGCCGCTCGGAGGCAGGTACCAGATGACGCCCGTACAGGCGATGTGTGCAAAGATACCCGTGCAGGATACGGACAGCAAATCCGCGACCCTGATGAGCTACGGTATGGACCCGTACCTGATGGAAAAGAGCCCCTTCCTCGGCGCGGTATACGCCATCCTGCTTTCCGAAGCGAAGCTTACGGCAGGCGGCGGTGCGGTAGGTGATTCCTGGCTGACCCTGCAGGAATATTTCGAGCGGATGACGAACGATCCCGCGCGCTGGGGCAAGCCTCTCGCGGCGCTCCTCGGCGCCTATTATGCGCAAAAAGAGCTTGGCGTCGCGGCGATCGGCGGAAAGGATTCCATGAGCGGCACGTTCAAGGATATCGACGTACCGCCCACGCTGTGCGCGTTCTGCGTGGCGCCTGTGCTGGCGGCAAACGTCATCACCCCCGAATTCAAGCAGGCCGGCAACAAGCTTTATCTGCTCGATATCGTGCGCGACCAGGACGGCATGCCGGATTTTGAGGATGTCAAACAGAAATACGATAAACTGCACAAGATGATACAGGATAAAGCCGTGGTCTCCGCGTATGCGGTAGAACGCGGGGGCATGCTGGCGGGCGCGGCGAAATGCGCGTTCGGCAACGGCCTTGGCGTGAAGCTGTTCCCGCAGGATATTTCGGAGCTTACGCGCAAGATGTACGGTGCGGTGCTCGTGGAGGCGGCGGACATTGCCGATCCGGATTTTACCCTCGTGGGCGAGATCCGCGAAGAGCCGTTCATCGAGGCAATGGGAGAAAGCGTCCCGCTCGCGCGTGCACTCGAAGCCTACACCAGCACGCTCGAACCGGTATTCCCTACCAAAACTGCGGACGGCGGACGGGTGGATACGCCCATCTACCAGAAAAAAGACATCTTTGTCAGCAAATATAAGACCGCAATCCCGCGCGTCGTGATTCCTGTGTTCCCGGGCACCAACTGCGAATACGATACGGCAAAGGCGTTCGAGAAGGCGGGCGCGGTCGCCAGTGTGGTTGTCATGCGCAATCTTTCGCCGCTGGCGATCGAAGAAAGCATCAAGCTGCTTGCCAGCGAAATCGCAAACGCGCAGATGATTATGCTGCCCGGCGGCTTCTCGGGCGGCGACGAGCCGGACGGCAGCGGGAAGTTCATCGCGACGACCTTCCGCTCGGGCCGCGTGAAGGATGCGACGCACGACCTTCTGAAAAACCGCGGCGGTCTGATGCTTGGCATCTGCAATGGTTTTCAGGCGCTCATCAAGCTCGGGCTCGTGCCCTACGGCGAGATCCGGGAAATGCGGGACGATTCTCCTACGCTTACGTACAACAATATCGGACGGCACGTTTCGTGCATCGTGCGTACGCGCATCACCAGCGCGAATTCCCCGTGGCTTCTGCTTTCCGAGCCCGGCGAGATACAGTCGGTCGCCGTATCGCACGGCGAGGGCCGTTTTGTGGCAACGGAAAAAGAGCTGAAACAGTTGTTTAAAAGCGGTCAGGTCGCCACGCAGTATGTGGACTTTGACGGCAATCCGACGATGGATGTGGAATTCAACCCCAACGGGTCGATGGCAGCCGTCGAGGGCATCATGAGTCCGGACGGCAGGGTGCTTGGCAAGATGGGCCACTCCGAACGCGCGGGGCTCAATATCGCCAAAAATATTCCCGGGGATTACGATCAGAAGATTTTCGAGAGCGGCGTAAAGTATTTCCGGTAAAAAACAGATCAAAAAGGCCCCGCCTACTGCAGAGCACCAGGAAAAAAGGACATTGAAAGAAAAGACCTCCAATTGTAGGATAGAAACTATGATAGGAGGTTTTTTGAATGTCAGGAAAAAAAGGAATGCATCACTACAGCGAAGAAATGAAGGCACAAGTGCGAAAAGAATATGAAGAAGGGAAAAGCACGCATGGATTGAGCCGAAAATATGGCGTTAGCCGATGGCCAGTTCATTGCTGGTGCGGATTAAGTGAAAAGGTGAATCAGCGTCAGTCCGTACTGCTGCAAAGGGGGAGACCACGAAAGAATCCTAAAGACCCGGAACAATTGATCCGAAGATTGCAGATGGAGAATGAATTGTTGCGAAATTTTCTGTCAGCCGTTGGAGGAAGGTGAGACCAAGAGTAAAGTACCGTATGATTGAGCAATGTGCGTGCAAATATCCGGTCACGCAAATGTGTGCCTTTTACGAAGTATCGCGCAGCGGATACTACAGATACCTGAAATACAAACATTCCCCGGACAGGGATGCCATGCTCGCCCAAATGATCGCTGAATGCCACAGAAACGAGGAAAAATTCACGGTTACCGCTACATACAGCTGTGGCTCGAACGATACAAAGCGATCCACAGAAATCCCAAAACGATTCTTCGGGTGATGCGAAAATACGGGCTTAGCAGCGAAGTTCGCCGCAGACGTTGGCAAGGATGTGGGCACACGCTTCACCGCTATAGTAATTTGCTCAATCGTGATTTTAGGGCAGACAGCCCAAACCAGAAATGGGTGACCGACATTTCCTATATCCCTACTGGACAAGGCTTTGTCTATCTTTCTATCATCCGTGATTTATTTGACAACAGCATTGTCGCTTACAAGACCGATCGGCAACAGACAGTGTCTGTGGTGCTGAATACCATCCATGCAGCAATGGCACAAGAAAAGATCGCCGGGGAGCTGACCCTCCACAGCGATCAAGGGTTTCAATATACATCGCAAGCATACTTTAACCTAACTAAAGAGTATGGCATAACGCCCTCAATGTCAAGACGGGGAAATCCATACGACAACGCCCCTGCTGAAAATTTTTTCTCTATACTTAAAACGGAATGTATTGGTCGCCAAAAAATCCAGTCATTCGAACAGGCTGTGCAAATGATTGACGACTACATACATTTTTACAATTACGAGCGTTTCCAACTAAAATACCGTCTGACTCCGTTCGAAAAACGAAGTCAGACGGCGTAATCCTTTGATATTCTACGATTGGTCTTTCTTTTTCTTGTCTATTCCTCCTGGTGCCCTGCCTACCGGGCAGGGTCTTTTGATGCGAATGTCCCGCCGGCGGCAAACGCCGGCACCACTTTCCCAATATCACCCTCGATACAAATGGGATGGTCCGCAATCTCCTTCTGCAAGCGTCAAACAGGGTATGTTTTGGGGCCTTCCGCGAAGCTGAAGGTCTCTACCTCCTCGACATTGATATAAAAAAGCTCGAACACGGGGTTATCCGGGGCTTTATAGATGCCCTTGATGCCGGGGTTTTCGTCCAGCGCGCGTGTTTTCAACGCAAGGTCGTCCACAAAAACCGCTTTTCCATTGACGGAAACGACGGGTGAAAAATTGGGCGTATAGGTGCAGAAGGAAACGTAAGGGTTTGCCTTGATCTGCTTGTAGACCGGTTTTTCGTTGCTCGTGCAAAAATACACCTTGCCCCCGTCGGAAAATAAATACTGGAAGACGCGCGTCTTCGCTTTGCCCGCTTCCTGCGTCGCCAGTACGCCGTTGGGGTTTTCCTTTAATACTGCCGCAAAATCATACATGGTGTTAGTCCTCCATTTGTTTTTTTGGCGGGAAGGCTTGCGCTTTCCTGCCTGCAATTTTATAATAAAAGCATTAGTATCAAATGTAAAGTAGACACTTTAAAGTAACGTAGATTCCTTTTGGAAACTATTGGGAAGGGCAGTATGAACTGAAAAAACCGCTTGCGGGTATCTCGCAGAAGGTACTTACGCAGTATCTGCGCATTTTAGGGGAGAGGGGATCGTAAGCCGCAAGGTCTATGCGGAGGTTCCGCCGCGTGTGGAATATTCCCTGACCATCCGCGGCCGCAGCCTAAAGCCCATCCGCGGCGCGGTGGGGCGGGGAATACCAGCGCAGGGCAGGGAAAGGAGTAAATGCATAACGGGAGATACGGCGGTATGGGATCGAAAAAGGCTTCCACTGGAAGCCTTTTTTCAAGCGTAATGATAGCGCTTCTTTTTTGTCGCAAGGAAAAAAATGGTAACCGCCAAAGCGAGCGCTTCGGCAACGACGACCGCCAGCCAGATGCCGCTTACCCCAAGCAAAAGCGGCAGGACCAGCACGGCGGCAATCTGGAATACGAGCGTGCGCAGGAAAGAGATCGCCGCGGATACCGCACCGTTATTGAGGGCGGTAAAGAAGGCGGAGCCCCACACGTTGATGCCCATCATCAGAAAGGCGAGGGCATACAGCCGGAATCCGTGGCGGGTCATCTCAAACAACCCGGCATCGTAACTGACGAAGATACCCACCAGCGGGCCGGAGAAGACCTCCGCCAGCACCGTGAGAATGATGCCGGCTCCGCACACGAGAAGCAGGCTTTTTTTGAACAGGTTTTTCAGCTCCGCATGGTTCTGTGCGCCGTAATGGTAGCTGACGATGGGCGCGCTGCCGATAGAGTAGCCGAGGAAGATCGCCATAAAGATGAAGTTGACATACATGATGACACCATAGGCCGCGACGCCGTCCTCCCCCGCGAGCTTCATCAGCTGGAAGTTATAAAGGATGTTGACGATGGACATCGAAAGGTTCGTCACCATCTCTGAAGCCCCGTTCGCGCATGTTTTCAGCAGTACCCTGCCGTCAAAACGGGTCCGGGTCAGGCGGAGCAGGCTGTTGTTTTTTCGTGAAAAATACAGGATGGGAACCACTCCGCCGATTACTTCGCCGATCGCCGTGGCAATGGCCGCGCCTGCGATCCCCCAGCGAAAGACGGCGATGAACACGTAGTCGAGCACGATATTTGTAAGCCCGGCGGCGAGCGATACCCGAAGACTGAGCCCGGGCTTTTCCGCAGCGATAAAAAAGCTGTGGAATACGCTTTGCAGGATAAACGCCGTCATGGAGAGGAACAGGATCCTGCCATAAACGATACAATGATCGAGCAGCTCGCCCGTCGCCCCCAGAGCCTCCGAGATCGGGCGGATAAAGATGAACCCGGCTGCAGACAGCAGCCCGCCGAGTATAATTGCGGTATAAACCAGCATAGAAAAATAGCGCTGTGCCAGCTCGCGCTTTCCCTCGCCGAGGGTCTTAGACACGATCGCGCTGCCTCCGGTGCCGATCATAAAACCAACCGTCCCGATCCCCATCATTACAGGCATGATTAGGTTTACGGCGGCAAATGGCGTTTTCCCTACGTAGTTGGATACGAAAAAACCGTCCACGATGCTGTACAGGGAGGTAAAGATCATCATCAGGACAGGTGAAATAACAAAACGGAGCAGCCGTTTGTAGGTAAAATGATCCGAAAGCTTGATTCTCATTTGCGCACTCCTTTCAGATGATATAAAAAGTGCGTCTGGTTACTCTGAATAACCGGGCGCACCTGTTTTTTCCGATAAACCTATCGTTTCACTTGCAGGGAAGCAAACGTTACTTCAGGTGCTTTTGCAGTTCCGCATTCAGCAGGCCGTTGTATTTGCGGGTAAGCCGCGTCAGGAGCACGCGCTCCTCCGCCGGGAGCTCCATCCAGACCCGTTCCTCAAGCCGGAGCATATCGTCGATATACTGCCGCGAAAAGCGTTCGCCCTCCTCCGTAAGGACGATTTGCTTCACGCGCAGGTTATCCTCCTGCGCCTTAAGGCGCACCAGTCCCTTCTTCACAAGCTGCCGGAACGCGGAATTCACTGTCTGTTTGCTCATAAAGAGCCGCTCGCTGATCTCATGCTGCGTCAAGGCCCCCTCGCGGATCATCAGCAGCGACCAGTATTCGGCGTCGGACAGGCCGCACGTTTTGGACAAAACGGACCAAATCCGGTCAAGGTCCTTATAACCTGCCCGGTAGGCCTCGATGGTTCCATCTTTCAGCGGTTCTTTTTGCATCATAATCCTCCTGCTAGATAGTCCGAAAACAGAATGTATGAAGTCGGACTATTGTAGTATAAACTTTGAAATTTGGAATGTCAACAATAGGATAAAAAAACCGGAAAGAATTTCTTTCCGGTTTTAAGGGCAGCATCTGGCTTAGAAAAAACGGCTCTCTTCTTCGGACATCCACATATCCGGGTTTTTTCCAAGACAGGCCTTGAGCTTGTCGGTCGCGGCCGTCATCTGCTCCGCCAGCCTGGGGGAAAGCCTTGTTTCGAGCGCTTCAAGATTTTCAACCAGGCGCTGGGGACAGCGCGGCCCGGTAAGAACGCATTGTACGCCCGGCTGGTGATAAAGCCATGCAAGCGCTGCCGCAGGCATTGGAACGCCAGCCTCGGCGCAGATTTCCTTTAAGCTGCGAATGGCCTCGAAAGTTTCTTTTTCGCAGCCTTTTTCGCCGTGGGCCGCTTCCACACGCTCGCTGTTGAAAAAACGCAGCACCTTGAAATTGGAAGGGACGTCCTCCGCCTGATCGAACCTTCCGGAGAGAAGCCCCTGTGCGAGCGTGCTGTAACAGATGATTCCCACGCCGCTGTCCACGGTCTCCTGCTGGATGCCGTATTCGATCGCGCGCCATAAAAGGCTGTAAGGAAGCTGATGAATGGCGATTTCGTCCATGAGTCCAAGAGCCGCGACTCTGCGGATAGACCGAACGCCAAAATTGCTCATACCGATCGCGCGGATTTTTCCCTGCCGTTTAAGCTTTAACAGCGTGCCGAAGGTTTCTTCGAATGGAATCTCTCTGCTGGCAAAATGAGGGTAAAAAAGGTCAATATAGTCCGTCCCCATACGGCGGAGGCCGCGTTCCACCGTTTCGGTCAGGTCTTTTTCACGCAGCATATCGAGGTATGCCTTAGACGCAATGACGAATTTGTCCCGGCGGCCTTTCATGGCGCGGCCGAGCACTTCATCCGAATGGCCGCCGCCGTAAGAATCCGCAGTATCGAAAAAATTGATGCCAAGATCAAGCGCACGATCAATGGTGGCAAGGGATTCCCCGTCGTTTTCGCTGTTGGCCCAGTAATCGCCGCCGCCGAATGCCCAGCAGCCGAGCGCTATCACAGATACGTTTTCCGTCGTTGTTTTCAATTTAAAATAATTCAAGCTATGTCCCTCCCGATGTTTTTTGGAACAGTCTATTTTTAACCATAAATCCGGAATTTATGATTAAAATATGGACCGGGCAATGTCCCGGCGGGAAGATTCCTGAGGAATCGGGAGGCCTCCAAACGGGCCGGCGCAACAGGCCGCATGGGAAAGGAGCAGGAACGGACAAAGCGCCCGCACCTTGCAAGATGCCATGCCTGCGGCACAGGAGAATAAGCCGGCAATTGCTAAACAGGGAAAATGGGATCGAATGCGGCCAGGGGCTGAACCGGCCATGATACAAAAAGCGGGCGGGAATTTGATCCCGCCCGCTTTGGCCTACGCCTCGAAATGCTGTTTCAGGAAGGCGAGTGAATCGGCCAGCATCCGGTCCATCTCCGCTTCCGTAGCGCCGGGGAAGAAATCGTGCCACAAGTGTATATCCTTTGCGATCTGCCCGCCGTAGCGCATGAAAGGCTCGATGACCGCAAAACCGTCGAAATGCGCGTCGCGCAGGGCCTGGCCGATCTCCGCCCACGGCAGGGAACCGAGGCCGGGCAGCTTGCGGTTGCCTTCCCCGAGGTGCATATGCCCGAGCCGGCTGCCTGCAAGGCGGATTGCTCCGGGAAGGCTGTCCTCCTCGATGCTCATATGGAAGGTGTCAAGCAAAAGCTTCATGCTTGGGCTGCCGATACGCTCGAGGTACCGAAGCCCCTCTTCGCAGGTGTTGAGGATATAACCCTCATAGCGGTTCAGGATCTCGAGGGAACAGGTGGAGCCAAGATCCTCCGCGGCCCGGGCGAGTTCCCGAAGGGAATCGATGGAACGGTCCCACGCACGTTCCTTGTCGTTTTCGACGCTGAAATCCGCCGGCCAGAAGGTATACAGCGCGCCGATCATCATCCTGCAGCCGATGCCGTCCATCCGCTTCAGCACGTCCGTGAGGTAAGCGATCCCATGCTCCCGCGTGGCTTTGTCTTCGGAAGCAAGGTCCTGGTCGCGTGCCGGACCGATATTGACGGACAGCTCGAGGCCAAGGTCCACGGCCGCCCGCCTGAGCGCGTCCATCTCCGCCGCGTTCATCCTGCTCAGATGGTCTCCGCCGATCTCCATCACATCGAACCCGGCCTTTTTGATCTTTTCCGCGGTCTTCGGGTAATCGCAGGACCAGCCGTCCGACCAATAATGGTACAATAAACCGTATTTCATATCCTTGCTCCTTTATCTGATTATTATTGACAATTGATCCGGGAAATGCCTCCTGTCCGGAAAATCCGGCCGCCCGGCAGGCATTTTCTTTACCATAACGTATGGACGGTTAAATGTCAATGACAGTAAAAACAAATAAAAAACAATAAATCCAATAAAATTCCAACAATATGCAATTGACAACAAGATAGGCGGGTGCTATGCTGAAACTGGTTCCGTTCCACGCTGAACGGAGTGGAAAACAGTGGCGAAGGATGGTAAGGAAATGGATTTCAGGCTGGA
The DNA here is from genome assembly GCF_003628755.1 of Christensenella minuta. Classification (NCBI taxonomy): domain Bacteria; kingdom Bacillati; phylum Bacillota; class Clostridia; order Christensenellales; family Christensenellaceae; genus Christensenella; species Christensenella minuta. Next base: position 2,417,531 of record NZ_CP029256.1, read on the forward strand.
GGCAATGCTCGGCGAACTGAAGGGAACGCTTGGTAAAATTGGCGGGGAACAGGCGGCGGAGTTTGCGCAGGCGGTATATGGGGCGCCGCGCGTATTCCTCGCGGGCTGCGGGCGCAGCGGCCTTATGGTACGGGCGTTTGCCATGCGCTGCATGCATATGGGCAAGACGGCGTATGTGCTTGGCGACGTGACTACGCCGGCAATCGCCGCGGGAGACCTGCTGGTGGTCGCGAGCGGCTCGGGCGAGACGGAAAGCCTTGTCTCCCACACGAGGAAGGCGAAAAAGCTGGGCGCAAAGGTCGCGGCGGTAACGATCTATCCGCAGGCGGCGATCGGCAGACTGGCAGACTGTACGGTATGGATCAACGCCCCCACCGCCAAATCCGAACAGGAAACGGGCGTCACATCCATCCAGCCTATGGGCTCGCTGTTCGAGCAGAGCCTGCTGCTGTTCCTCGACGCCACGATCGTCCGCATGATGGAGCTTGCCGGGGTAAGTCCGGCAGAAATGTTCCAAAACCACGCCAATCTTGAATAGGCAGGAAACGGGAAGGCCGCACCGCATATATGGACAGGCGGGCATAGAGGATGAAGCGTGGAATCCACCGTGGTGATAAAACCGAATTCCGCGCCCTCCTGTTTAACACATAACATAATAAGGGAAAAACTTGTCAAAAAACCGCCGAGAGGCGGTTTTTTGCTGCGCCCGGTTTGCGCACGCAGCAATCTTAACACCGTCTTAACACCGTTCCTTTCATCTTAACACCGCATTTATGGGAAACAAATTATAATCATCCTGTGACAAAATTTAGAGAAAAGGAGATAAAACTATGGGAACGGTTATGGTTGTTGCGGGCATAGCGATGCTCGCGATGCTCGGCTATCTTTTCTATGTTTTATTCAAAGGTGAGAAGCTATGAGCAGCGGGGTGATTCAAGACATCGTATATGTGATTGCCCTGATCGGCATCGGAATACCGCTCGGGATTTACATTTACAAGGTAATGACGGGGAAGCTTACCTGGAAGCCCATTGCGGCCCTTGAACGCTTCACCTACAAAGTTATGCGCATCAATCCGGAGGAAGAGCAGATCGCCGGGCGGTACGCGCTCTCGGCGCTGACGTTCTCGCTCTTTGGGTTTGCGGTCCTGTTTGCGTTGAATATGCTCCAGGGCTACCTGCCCTTTAACCCGGAAGGACTTCCGGGCACAAGCGCACACCTCGCGTATAATACGGCGGCAAGCTTCGTATCCAACACGAACTGGCAGGCGTATTCCGGGGAATCGACGCTGTCGTATCTCACGCAGATGGCAGGACTCACAGTACAGAACGTGGTGTCGCCGGCAGTCGGAACAGCGGTGCTGTTCGCGCTCATCCGCGGCTTCCAGCGCAGGGAAGCGGGGACGATCGGAAATTTCTGGGTAGACCTCGTACGCGCCACCTATTACGTGATGATCCCGCTTTCCATCATCGTAACGCTGATCCTCGTTTCGCAGGGTGTGATCCAGAACCTCAGCGCTTACGTGCATGCGACTACGCTCGAATCGGGCGCGGAGCAGATCATTCCGATGGGGCCGGCCGCAAGCCAGGTAGCCATCAAGCAGCTTGGCACCAACGGCGGCGGTTTCTTCGGTGTGAACTCGGCGATGCCGCTCGAAAACCCGACGCCGTTCTCAAACTTCGTGGAATGCCTGTCGTTGCTTCTCATTCCGGCGGCGCTGTGCTTCTCGTTCGGGCGGGCGGTTAAAGATTCAAAACAGGGCCGCGCGATCTTCATCGTTATGCTGGTGATCTTTCTGCTGGCCCTCATCGGAATGACCATGAGTGAAAACCTGGCTGCGCCTCAGTTTGACGGCGTTGCGCAGTCCGGCAGTATGGAAGGCAAGGAAGCGCGCCTTGGCGTCGATACGTCGGCATTGTGGGCGACGGCAACGACGTCGGCTTCCAATGGATCGGTCAACTCGATGCATGACAGCTATACGCCGCTGGCCGGCGGCATCCAGATGTTCCTGATGATGCTCGGTGAAGTCGTATTCGGCGGCGTGGGCTGCGGCCTTTACGGCATGCTGGCATTCGCCATCCTCACCGTGTTTATCGCGGGCCTGATGGTAGGACGTACGCCGGAATACCTTGGCAAGAAGATACAGGCGTTCGATATGAAGATGGTGTGCCTCGTCATCCTGACGCCTCCGCTCTGCCTGCTTTTGGGCACAGCGCTCTCGACCTTTGTGCCGACGGTTACGGACGACTTTACCAACACGGGCGCGCACGCGTACTCTGAACTGCTTTACGCGTATACGTCCGGCGCGGGCAACAACGGCAGCGCGTTTGCGGGCTTTAACGCAAACACGGTCTACAGCAACATGGGAATCGGTACGGTGATGCTGCTCGTCCGGTTTATTCCGATGGTAGCGGTGATCTTCCTTGGCGGAAACCTTGCGAAGAAGAAGCTGATCCCGGCCTCGAGCGGTACGCTTTCCACCTCGAACGCGATGTTCATCATCCTTTTGCTTCTTATCGTGTTCATCGTGGGTGCGCTCACGTTCCTGCCGGCGCTGGCACTCGGGCCGATCGCAGAGTTCTTTAAGACGCTGCCGACGTTAGGATAAGGGAGTTGAGACGATGAAAGAGAAAAAGACAAATCATTCGATTGGGCGCGACGCGTTCGCCCAGTCGTTCAAGAAACTTGCGCCGCGGACGCAGATCAAAAATCCGGTCATGTTCGTGGTATACATCGGCGCGATCTTTGTAACGGTCCTGTATTTCCTCGGATTCGCGGGGATGCGGGAGGAGGCGCCGTGGTATGTGCTGACAATCGCCGTTATCCTGTGGGCGACGGTGCTCTTTGCAAACGTCGCGGAAGCGGTCGCCGAAGGGCGCGGGCGCGCGCAGGCGGACAGCCTCAAAAAGGCGCGGCGCGACGTTGTGGCAAGGAAGCTGAAAACGGCGGACGTGAATTCCGAATATACGGAGGTGCTGTCTAAGGACTTAAAACCGGGCGACATCGTGCTCGTTAAGGCGAACGAGCAGATCCCGATGGACGGCGAGGTTATCGAGGGCGTGGCCTCCGTGGACGAAAGCGCGATCACGGGCGAATCCGCCCCGGTGATCCGCGAATCGGGCGGCGACAGGAGCGCCGTTACGGGCGGCACTACGGTGGTGTCCGACTGGCTGGTCGTCAAGGTGACGGCCAGGGCGGGCGAAAGCTTCCTCGATAAGATGATCGCCATGGTCGAGGGCGCGGCGCGCAAAAAGACGCCGAATGAGATCGCCCTCCAAATACTTCTCGTAACGCTCACGATCATTTTCCTGATCGTATGCGCGACGCTGCTTCCCTTCTCGAGCTTTGTCAGCAGCCTCGAGGGGGCGGGACACGCGATCAGCCTTACAAACGTAGTTGCATTGCTGGTCTGCCTTGCGCCGACCACCATCGGCGCGCTGCTCTCCGCGATTGGTATCGCTGGTATGAGCAGGCTGAATCAGGCGAACGTGCTCGCGATGAGCGGACGCGCGATCGAGGCGGCGGGCGACGTTGACGTCCTGCTGCTCGACAAGACGGGCACCATTACGCTCGGCAACCGCCAGGCAAGCGAATTTTTGCCGGTGAAGGGCGTGACCGAGGTGGAGCTTGCCGATGCGGCGCAGCTTTCCTCCATCGCGGACGAGACGGCGGAAGGCCGCAGCATCGTCGTACTGGCAAAAGAACGCTTCAATATCCGCGGACGAGACCTTTCCGCGGCGAATGCGGAATTCATCGAATTTTCGGCAAAAACACGCATGAGCGGTATCAACCTCGGCGGAGACGAGATCCGCAAGGGCGCCGCCGAAGCGGTCAAGGCGTATGTGGAAAGTAAAGGCGGTGCCTATCCGCAGGATTGTGCGGATTTGGTGCGGCAGGTCGCGGAAAAGGGCGGCACGCCGCTTGTCGTTGCCAAAAACAGCCAGGTGATGGGCGTCATCTACCTGAAGGATATCGTCAAGAACGGGGTCAAGGAAAAATTCGACGACCTGCGCAAGATGGGCATCAAAACCATCATGATTACGGGCGACAACCCGACGACAGCCGCGGCGATTGCGGCGGAAGCGGGTGTGGACGACTTTATGGCGGAAGCGACCCCGGAAGCAAAGCTGGAGCTGATCCGCAAATACCAGGCGGAAGGGCACCTCGTCGCCATGACGGGCGACGGTACGAACGACGCGCCCGCGCTCGCGCAGGCAGACGTTGCAGTGGCGATGAACTCGGGCACGCAGGCCGCGAAAGAAGCGGGCAACATGGTCGATCTCGACTCCAGCCCCACAAAGCTGATCGACGTCGTACGTATCGGCAAACAGCTGCTGATGACGCGCGGCTCGCTCACGACGTTCTCCATCGCCAACGACATCGCAAAATATTTCGCGATCATCCCGGTGCTGTTCGCCGGTATCTTTCCGCAGCTCGAGGCAATGAACTTCATGGGCCTTACAAGCGCGACGACGGCGATCCTTTCCGCGATCATCTATAATGCGGCGATTATCGTGGCGCTGATCCCGCTGGCACTCAAGGGTGTAAAATACCGGGAGAAGCCGGCAAAGACAATCCTTGCGCACAACATGCTGGTTTACGGCCTTGGCGGCGTGGTCGCCCCGTTTATTGCGATCAAGCTGCTGGATATGCTGCTCACGGCCTGCGGGATTCTGTAAAAAACGGACGGATTTCCGGGCGCGGGACCTTCCCGCGCCCGCGGGGGCCGGAACGCGGCAAACAGACGATAAAGGAAGAAGGAGTCTGAAATGGAAGAGAAAAAAAGTACGAATACAAAACCGAGGATATGGATCGCGGGCCTTATATGCGCGGTGTTCATGACGGTGTTCTGCGGGCTTATTTACCCGCTCGCCATGACGGGAATCGCGCAGCTCACCATGCCCCGCCAGGCAAACGGGAGCCTCATCTATGTAGAGGAGGACGACGGGAGCGTGGTATGCTACGGCTCCGAACTGGTCGGGCAGGAGTTTACCGGGCCGCAGTACCTGATCGGCAGGCCGGACACGGGCAGCGCGGCGGCGTCCAACCTTTCGGCTGTTTCTGAAGAACAAGCGGCGCTCGTACAGGAGCGCATCGACTGGTGGCACGAGCTCGACCCGCAAAACACGGCGGATATCCCGATGGAGCTCGTAACGGCGTCGGGCAGCGGCCTTGACCCGCACATCTCGCCTGCGGCGGCGGAATACCAGGTGCCCCGCATCGCGCGCGAACGCGGAATGGGCGAGGATGAGGTGCGCGCGGTCATCGCAAAGCACACGGACGGAAAAGATTTCGGCTTCATGGGCGAAGACCGCGTGAACGTGCTGATGGTGAACCTTGAACTGGACGGAAAAAAGATTATCAGCTGACCTGTGAAAGAGGGAAAGATTATGTATGACGAGAGTGAAAGGCCGAACCCGGATGAACTGCTGCGGCAGATCGGTACGGAGGAGGCGCCGGACCGGATGGGAAAATTAAAGATATTCTTCGGATATTCCGCAGGCGTTGGAAAAACCTACGCAATGCTGCGGGCGGCGCACGACTGCCTTGACAGCGGGATCGACGTAGTCGTCGGTTATATCGAGCCACACACGCGTGCGGAAACGATGAAGCTGGTGGAAGGACTGCCTGTCCTTCCCACCAGGCAGGTGAGCTATAAAAATATCGTCCTCAATGAATTCGACCTCGACGGCGCGCTGAAACGCCATCCGCAGCTTATCCTGGTGGATGAACTCGCGCATACGAACGCGCCGGGCGTGCGCAACAAAAAGCGTTACCAGGACGTGGAGGAGCTGCTGAACGCTGGAATCGACGTCTATACGACGGTAAATGTACAGCATCTCGAAAGCCTCAACGATATCATCAAGGATATCACGCACATCGAGGTGCGTGAAACGATCCCCGATTATATCTTCGACAAAGCGGACAGCGTAGCTCTCGTGGATATCGAGCCGGAGGAGCTCTTAAAACGCTTCGAGGAAGGCAAAATCTATCGGCCCGAGCGGGTTGTGACGGCGATGAACAACTTTTTCACGCGGCAGAACCTCTCTACCCTGCGTGAAATATCGATGCGCCGCACGGCGGACCGTATCTATGGGCGGGATGGGAAGGCGATGGAGAAGAGCGTGAGCGAAAGACTGCTCGTGCTTCTTTCTCCCTCGCCTTCTTCCGCTAAAAACCTGCGCGTAGGCGCGCGTATGGCCGAGGCCTACCACGCCAAGTGGGAAGCGCTGTATGTGGAGACGCGCACCAAGCTCACACCCGAGCAGGGCAAACTGCTGCGCGATAATATGAACCTTGCCGAGCAGCTCGGTGCCGAGGTTGTGACGATGTATGGGGAAAACCTTGCCGAGGTGGTCGCAGCGCACGCGAACCTGACAGGCGTGACCAACGTTATCATTGGGAAGACGCGGAATAAAAAGCACCTGAAAGATTTTTTCAAAGAAGACTTTGAGGACCAGCTCATCGGTTTGCTGAAAAGCGCGGAGCTGCATATCATCCCGGATTCGGATAACGCCGGGACGAAATATAAAAGACCGGCCAAACAGGGCAGCCGCAAGGATTTCGGCCTTCTCGAGCAGCGGACGCAGATACTCTATGAGATCAGCAAAAAACTGCTGGCGACGCGCGGCCTCATGAACATTATCTCCGGCATGAACGAATATATCTCGCGGATACTCGAACGCTCCGTCATCTTTTACCTGCCGGATATGAACGAGCCGGGCGTGTTCTGGCAGGCGGAATTTGACCAGGACGCTTCCTTTCTTTTAGGGGACGATGAAAAAGCGGTGGCCAAATGGGTGCTGCTTAATAAAAAGCGCGCGGGCGCGGGAACAGACACCCTGATGGGCGCGGGCGCGTTCTATATGCCGATCATGTCGCAGGGCGCCGTGCTCGGCGTGATGGGCGTATCGTGCAGGAAAGGCCTGCTTTCGCAGGATCAGCGGATGCTGCTGCGCATGATCGCCTCGCAGATCGCGATGGCTCTCGAGCGCCAGCGGCTGTCGGACGAACAGCTCAAATATAACCTTGAGCTCCAGCGCGAAAAACTCAAGGAAGACTGGATGAAAAACCAGGAATAGGGTTGCGGTTTCCGGAAAATCGTTTATGATAAGAAAAAAGACCGGAAAACGGATAGGAACGGGAAATGAAACAATCGAAAAAACAGACGGTAGCAACGAACATTCTGAAAACAGCTGCGGTTCTGGCGCTGTGTACGGCCGTGGCCTACCTGTTTAACCTCGCGGGGCTGCGGACGGAGAACATCTCCATGGTCTATCTCGTGGGGGTGCTTCTCATTACGATGGCAACGGAGCGGCTGTTATACGGGATCGCCGCTTCGGTCGCCAGTATTTTTGCCTATAATTTTTTCTTTACGGCGCCGACGTTTACATTCCGGGTAAACGACCCGAATTATATCGTGACGCTGGTGATCCTGCTTGCGGGCTCGTTTATCGTGAGCCTTCTTACAAGCAAGCTCCACAGGCATGTGGCCGAGGCGCAGTACCGGGAAAAACAAATGCGTTCCCTGTATGATATCAGCACGAGCTTTCTTGGCGTGTCCGGGATGGACGACATCGTGCGCTATGGCATGAACGGGCTTTCCAGGCTGGAAAACCGCCAATGTATCATCTATACCGCGCGGGACCTTTCAATGGGAAAGCACGCTGCGGCGGAGCTGGAGGAAAACGAGGCGGCGCGGTGGTGCTTCGAGAACGTGAAACCGTGCGGCTGCGGGACCGATTACTTTTCCGGGTCGCAATGGATGTACCTTCCGATCCGGAGCGGAAACGAGGTATACGGCGTCGCCGGGATACACTGCGGGGATACGGCTCCCGCTCCGGGGGAGATGCTGATGATCCAGACGGTCGTCTCGCAAATTTCCGGCGCGATGCAGCGGGAAACGCTGTACCGTCAGCAGGAGGAGAGCAAGCTGCGGATCGAAAAGGAGCGCCTGCGGAACAACCTGCTGCGCGCCATCTCACATGACCTGCGGACGCCGCTCACCGGCATCGCAGGCTCGGCGAGCTTTATCGCGGACAGCGTGAAGAATCTTTCGGAGGAGCAGATATTGAGCCTGGTTGGGGATATCCGCAGCGACGCGCAGTGGCTCAACAATATGGTAGAAAACCTGCTCAACATGACGCGCATTTCGGAGGGAGAGCTTGTCCTCAAAAAACAGCCGGAGGTGGTAGACGACGTCGTCAGCGAGGCCTACCGCCGCATCGAGAGGCTGAAAGGGGAGCGGGATATCTCCATCAATATGCCGGATACGGTGATGGAAGTGCCGATGGACGGAAGGCTCGTCATCCAGGTGCTCGTGAACCTGCTCGACAACGCCGTAAAATATACGCCCGAGCACGCGCACATCGACCTGCGCGCCTATCCGGAAAGCGGATATATGGTGTTTGAGGTCTCCGACGATGGAAAGGGGATAGACCCTTCCATTTTAGATAAGGTATTCGACAACTTTGTGACGGCCCCCGCGTTGAGCGGGGACGCGAAGCGCGGGATGGGCATCGGCCTTGGCATCTGCAAATCCATCGTGGAAGCGCACGGCGGCGTGATCGTTGCCATGAATAACGACCGCGGCGGAGCGACGTTTAAATTCGCCCTGCCCTTGGAGTGAGGAAAAATGGAAGATACGCGTATTTTGATTATTGAAGACGACCAGACGATACTCAATTTCCTGAGCATATCGCTTAAAACGAACGGCTACCGCTTTGAAGCGGCGAAGACCGGACTTGACGGCATTTCCCTTGCGCTTGCCAACAATCCGGATGTGATCCTGCTCGACCTCGGGCTGCCGGATATCGATGGGCTGGAAGTTTTAAGGCAGGTGCGCCAGGCGTCGGACGTGCCCGTTATCGTGGTATCGGCGCGCGGGCAGGAACGTGAAAAGGTGGAAGCGCTCGACGCGGGCGCGGACGACTATATCACCAAGCCTTTCAGCATCGGCGAGCTTCTTGCCCGGGTGCGGGTGGCGCTTCGGAAGCGCGCGCCGCGTCCGGCGGTAAAGGAAACCTTTGAACTGGACGGGCTGGTGATCGACTTTGAAAAGCGCAGGGTCACGGTGGACGGCAGGGACGTGCATCTTACGCCCATCGAATATAAACTGCTTACCCTGTTGGTGGAAAACAGGGGCAAGGTGCTGACGCACAGCTTTATCAACAAACAGGTGTGGGGCTACGAATATACGGAGGATTCCCAGTCGCTGCGCGTATTCATGGCGAACATCCGCCGCAAGATCGAGAAAAACACCGCCAAGCCGCGCTATATCATGACGGAGGTGGGCGTGGGCTACCGTTTCGCGGATGAATGAGGGCCGCTGAAAAAATCTGCCTTAAAGTAAAAAAGGATACCGTTTGCAGCGGTATCCTTTTTATTCATGCTTTATTTCAGCGGGCGGCTCCATATTCCGCGAGCGCCCTTTCATAGGCCGCCTTCGTGCGCTCGTCAAAGCACGCCATCGTAATCTCCATGTCCGGATGCTCCCGCAAAAAAGCGAGGATCGTTTCCGTGGCGGTCCGCGCCGCGCGTTCCAAAGGAAAATGGTAGACGCCAGTGCTGATGGATGGAAAAGCGACCGTTTTTGCGCCGTATTCCGCCGCAAGACGCAGGCTGCTTAAATAGCTCCCCGCAAGCAGCGCGTCTTCGCCTGCGGTTCCGCCCCGCCAGATAGGGCCGGGCGTGTGGATTACATAATTTGCGGGCAGGCGGTAGCCCTTGGTTATTTTTGCTTTTCCGGTCCCGCACCCGTGGAGCGTGCGGCATTCTGCGAGCAGCTCCGGTCCGGCTGCCCGGTGGATCGCCCCGTCTACGCCGCCCCCGCCGAGAAGAGAGGTGTTCGCCGCGTTGACGATCGCGTCCACATGCTGCTCCGTAATATCTCCCAAAATGATCCTGTAGCCCATATCAACGCCTCCTGATCGCTTCTGCGGGGCAGTTTTCCACACACAATCCGCAGTGCAGGCAGTTTTCCTGCCGGATCGCATAAGGCTCGCCCGCATCAATGCACTGCTGCGGGCACAGCCCGGCGCAGATGCCGCATGAGATACACGCATCCGTGATCTCATAGCCCTTTTTGTGTTCGGCGGGATGGCCAAGGAAAAATGTTTCCCGGTAAACGGGCGTCTCCGAGAGGTTGAAATATTCGCCCTGCCCTTCATACAGGCAAAACACTTCGAGGATGTTCCTGCTGTCCCCCGGATAAACCCCGTTCATAGACGGATTCGTCTCGAAGATGCGCGTGAGCAGCTCCTGCGAAACCCGTTTTACCCTGCCGCGCAGGGTCAGCATTTCCCAGTTTTTTGTCAGCCCCGTCACAGAAACAAACTGTTGCTCCATGAGCTGGCTGTAAAAGTCCTTGCCGCGCGCCGTGAGGAAATACAGACCGTCCTCCTCCACGCGCATCACGTCAATGATGCGCGTCGCAGGCCTGCCCTCCCCGTCCAGCGTCGCAAACGTGCAGTCCTTTATTTCCCGCATCATTTGCAGGTATTCCTTTGTTCCCATGCGCTATGCCCCCTTTCTTTATAGGAAAGATAACACAATTTAGGGCGTATATTCAACCGCGGGAGATTATTTGCTGAAAAAAAAAACACGCTGTGGTAAAATATTACGGGGAAGGACGGGCATTTTGCCCGCCCGGACAGGGCATGCCGCTTTCGGCGCAGGCTTCCGGCCTGCACGGGCGGCGGAAAATCGTAATAAAGGAGAACGTTTTTTATGATCGTTGAACCGAAAGTAAGAGGATTTATCTGCACCACGGCGCATCCCACGGGATGCAGGGCAAACGTGCGGCAGCAAATAGAATATGTAAAAAGCCAGCCGAAGACGAACGGCCCGGGGCGGGTGCTCGTTATCGGCAGTTCCACCGGCTATGGGCTCTCGTCGCGCATCGATCTTGCGTTTTCATCCGGCGCGGCGACCATCGGCGTGATGTTCGAGCGCCCGGCAAGCGGCAAGCGCACGGCTTCCGCGGGGTGGTATAATACCGCTGCGTTCGAGGAATTTGCGCATGCGGACGGGCTGTATGCAAAGACCATCAACGGCGACGCTTTTTCGCGCGGGGTCAAGGAACAGGCGGCGGAACTGATCGAAAAAGACCTGGGGCAGGTGGATATGGTGGTGTATAGCCTCGCGTCCCCGCGCCGCACCCTTGCGGACGGGACGACGGTTTCTTCCACGCTCAAGACCACGGACAGCGATTACACGAATAAAACCATCGACCTTGCGACGCGCAGGATCACAGAAGTGACGGTTCCGCCCGCGACAGAGCAGGAGATCGCGGACACGGTGAAGGTCATGGGAGGGGAAGACTGGAAGGAATGGATCTCCCTGTTGTCTGAAAAAGGGCTGCTCGCGCCGGATGCGGTAACGCTCGCTTATTCCTACCTCGGGCCGGAGCTCACGCATCCGATATATATGGACGGTTCGATCGGCCGGGCAAAGGAGCATTTGTTCCGCACCTCGCAGGAGATCACGCAGGAGGTTCCGGGCGTTACGGCCTATATTTCCGTCAATAAGGCGCTGGTCACGCAGTCGTCCGCGGCGATCCCGATCGTGCCGTTGTATATTTCCATCCTGTACCATGTGATGAAGGAAAAAGGGACGCACGAGGGCTGTATTGAGCAGATGCACCGCCTGTATGCGGAGAAGCTGCCCGCGCTTAAGACGGACGAGCGCGGCATGCTGCGCCTTGACGACTGGGAGATGAAGCCGGATGTGCAGGCGGCTGTGCTTCGCGCATGGAACGAGATTACAGACGAGAATCTCGGGCAGCTTGCGGATGTAGAGGGCTATTGGGAGGATTTCTACCAGATGTTCGGATTCCGCATGAAGGGCGTGGACTACGCCGCGGATGTGGAAGTGGACGTACCGGTTGAAAGTATTTAAGAAAAGAGGGGAGCTATAGCATGCTGGTATTGATCGACAATGCGAATTTGAAGGAGATCGAGTCGCTCTACCGGGATTATCCGTATGACGGGGTTACGACGAATCCTTCCATCCTGATGAAGGAGCACAAAAATCCGTTTAAGGTTTTAAAAGATATCCGCGCGTTCCTGCCGGATGATTCGATGCTGCACGCGCAGGTGGTTTCGGAGGGCACGGATAAAATGGTGGAGGAAGCGCATTTCATGCTGAATGAGATACGGGAAGACCTTTTCATCAAAGTGCCAGTGACGACGGACGGCCTGCGGGCGATCCATATCCTGAAAAAAGAAGGAATCAACGTTACGGCGACTGCGGTCTATACGGCGATGCAGGCGTTTATGGCGGCCAAGGCCGGTGCGCGCTATACCGCGCCGTACGTCAACCGGCTCGATAATATGGGCGCGGACGGCGTACAGGTGGCGAAAGATATCCATGATATGTTCCGCATCCACAATATGGAGGCGGACGTGCTTGCCGCGAGCTTTAAAAATTCCCAGCAAATCCTGAACCTGTGCAAGCATGGGATCGGCTCGGTAACGGCGGCGCCGGATGTTCTGCGCGCGCTTACCTACCACGACGCCACCTTTACCGCGGAAGAAAATTTCACGCATGATTTCTATTCGCTGCTCAACGAGGTGGAAGGCACACATTTGAAATGACGGCGCTTTCCCGGCAGGTGGGAACAGGAATGAAAATGATCCCTCTAGCGCCCCCGTGCACGCGAAGGAACATGCGCGGCAAAAGATGTCGCGAAGAGGTTGGGGAAAAGACGGGAGGAGAAGGAAAATGACAATGGAAAAAGCAAGGGCGCAGCAGGAAGCATGAGGTCTGCCGGTCTGACAGCATAATGCGGAAGATAATACTGTATTGATAGACGGAGTTTTGTACGAAGGGGGTAGAGGAGTTCCCGGAAAAAACTTCGCAGGATAGGCCGGGGAGGTCTTTGCGTAGATATCAGATAAAGGAAAGAAAAAACGGACGGCCTGCTTTGAAGGCCGCCCGTTTTTTCTTTTGCGCAGTCAAACGGTCCGGAATCCTTTTGCGCCCGGCCTTAGCCGATCGCTTCGTTAATTTGGTAAGACGCGGTGGTGAATGTTTTTCCTTCGGCCGTCATGCTTTCGGGGAGGGAAAACGTAAGCGTTGCCGTCCGGCCCGGGCCGATCGTGGTTTCCGACGAGGTCATCTGTGCGCAGATAATGCCCGAATCGTCAGAAAACAGCGCGGTCGCACTGATCCTCTGGCATACAAGCGTCGACGAATTCGTAATCGTCAGCGTATATTCCGTATCCGTGCTGTTTTCCGCGACCGCCAGGTCCTTTGAGATATCCGTATACTGGTTGGCGTTCATGGTGACGGATATGCTCGCCGTAACGGCGGGGGGCAGGTCTCCGCTTCCCTTTTCGACGGGGACGATGATCTGGCTGCCAGGTGAAAACTGGTAAAAGTCGTATGGCTTTTCGCCCTCCGGATAATTCACATGCACCGTAACCACAGGGATCGTAACATCGTTTCCGTTCTGCACCTGGACGATCATGTTGTTTCCGCTGATCATCGTGGTTTTACAGCTGATGCGGTCTGCATACTTCTGCAATGCGTTATTAATTTCCTGCTCGTCATAGACGGAAGCGCCGTCCTCTTCCTTAACGGCTTCCTTGGGAACGATTCCCTCTTCCACCAACTCCTGCATCTGCTGCTGGTCAAGCGTGGAAGTCGCTTCTGCGGAAGGCTCCTCTGCCGGGGCTGCCGCCGCTTCGGACTGGTCTGCGCTTTCCGCTTCCCCTTCCGTCCCCCCTGCCGCCGCTTCGGCGGGCTCGGAGGTCCCCACAATTTCCAGCTTTCCCATGCTTGGAACAGCGCAAGCCGTAATGCCAAGGGCCGTAACGAGCAAAACGGCCGTCAGCACAACAAATTTTTTCATAAGGGCTCCTATACTGTCGTAAGCGCTAAAACCACAAGGGTTTTCGGCCAACGGTACTCTTTGTAATGCAATTATAACAGATACAGAAATTTTGTGTTACAATAAGGAGTGGATTTTACAAATTATTCACGAATTAGGCTTAGTAAAGCCTTTCGGCCTTCGCGCCTTAAGGAAAGGAAAGAGGCATAATGGTATACGATACGGTAATCTTTGATTTGGACGGCACGCTGCTTAATACGCTCATGGACCTTAAAGACAGCCTGAACTATGTGCTTGGAAAAAACGGGTTCCCTGAGCGCACCGCGCGGGAAGTACGCGGCTTCCTCGGAAACGGGGTCAGGGTCCTCCTCAAATCTTCGCTGCCGGAAGGAACGGGCGAAGCGGATATGGAAAGGTGCCTTGCCGAATTCAAGGCGCGTTACGCCCTGCACCTGCGGGATAAGACCTGCCCGTATGACGGCGTGATATCCGTATTGAAGGCCCTGGCAAAAATGGGCGTGCGCACGGCCATCGTATCGAACAAATTCGATCAGGCGGTAAAGCTGTTGAGCAGGGAATATTTTGACGGCCTCGTGGAAAGCGCGGTAGGAGAAAGTGAAACAGTACGCAGGAAACCCTCGCCGGACGGTGTGCTTGCGGCAATGAAAGAGCTTCGCGGAAAGCGCGAAACCACGCTTTATGTAGGGGATTCCGAGGTAGATGTCGAGACCGCAAAAAATGCGGGGGTGAAATGCGCGGGCGTGACATGGGGGTTCCGGGACCGCGGCGTGCTTGAGGCGGCGGGCGCCGATTATATCATAGACCGCCCGGAAGAACTGCTGGAAATCGCGGCGGCAGGCTGAATATTTCGGGCCGGGCAGGCGGTTTGCCGCGGGCGGCCTTTTTTTAGCGACAAAGTGAAAATATATTTCCATATTGACATTTTATTTTTAAAAAGGTATCATAAAAATGACGGAAAAGTCCGTAAAAGAAAGAGTGGAAAGCCATGAACGGTGAACTGATACAGCTACGGCAGAATGAAATTTATGAATATATTAAAGGCCGCAACCTGACCACGATCCAGGATATCAGCGAAGCGCTCCATATGTCCCAGTCCACGGTGCGGCGCGACCTCAAGAAGCTGGAGGAGGAGCAGAAAGTGGTCTCCTTCCACGGCGGCGTTTCCGCGCATATCGGCGACGAACCCTTTACGGAACGGAAGGTGCGCCATGCCCGGGAAAAAGAGACGGTCGGGCGGCGGGCGGCACGTCTGGTGGAATCCGGCGATATCATCTACATCGGGGGAGGGTCTTCCACTTACGCGTTCGCGTCCGCGCTCTCCTGCCGAACGAATCTTGAAAACGTGGCGGTAGTGACCGCCGCCATGAATATCGCGAATTGCTTTATGGGAAACGCGGGCTTCCAGGTGATCGTACCGGGAGGGATCGTGAAGACCTTCGACGAGAGCATGACCTCGCAGATGACGCTCGACGGCCTTTCCGCTTTTAATTTTACCAAAGCGTTCCTGGGGGTGCAGGGCCTCACGGTAGGGCGCGGCTATACGCTGCCTACCATAGAACTCGCGGAGCTTAAAAAAGCGGTGATCGCCCATACGGACCGGGTGATCCTGCTGTGCGATTATACAAAGCTCGGCAAGGTCGGGTCGTATAACATCTGCCCGGTTTCGCGGATCGATACGGTCGTGACGGACAAGCGGGGCCGGGGCGCGGGTGAGCAGGAAGCGATCGGCCGCGCGGGCGTAGATTTTATTTTTGCGTGAAAAGGAACAACATCCTTTCAAAATATGATTAAACCTAAAGGAGAAACTGGAATATGAATGCAAGAGAAGCGGCGCGCCTGATCGATATCAGCGCGGTAAGGACGCATCACACGATGAGTGACATCGAGGAGATCGTAGGGTACGCAAAGGAATATAAATTCATCAACGTGCACGTACTGCCGAACTGGATGAAGCAGCTTTCGGAAATGCTGAAGGACGTAGAAGGGGTGTATGCGGGAGGGCCGGTGGGATTTCCGTCCGGAGCGCATAAAACGGAGACGAAGGTCGTCGAGGCGAAGGGACTGATCGAGGACGGCATCGAGGAAATGGACATCGTGATGAACGTAGGACGATTCAAAAACAAGGAATACGGTTATGTGCTGAAAGAACTGAGGGAGATCATAGGGCTTGCGAAAAACGCGGGGCGTCCGATTCTCACGAAGGTGCTGATCGAGCTGAATTGCCTGACGGAAGAGGAAGCGGACAAGGCGTGCGAGATCGTCGTGTCAAGCGGAGCGGATTTTCTGAAGACGGGAACAGGCTGGGTGCCGGGAGACGCGAATATCGAACGGATCCGCAGGATAAAGAAGAACCTGGCGGGAACGGGGATGAAGGTAAAGGCGGCGGGAGGCATCCGCACGCGTGAGGAATTCGACGAGCTTCTGGAGATGGGAGTAGAGCGCTTCGGCATCAACACGCAGTCGGCGATCGAGATCGTAAAATCGTTTGAATAAGCAAGCTTGTTTTTAGCGCACGAACGGAAAAAGCGCAAAGTGAAAGCCCTGGCGCGGGACGCGGATGCGTTTGCTTTCCCAGCGGCGGTAAGGGACGCAGGGAAAGACGGGGACGCGCGGAAAAAATCCGGAGGGTCGAAACGGTTCCGGAGGATGTCCCGCGCCGGGGCGGGGCAAACTTGCCGGAAGGGCAAATAAAAGGTATCATGGAAAAATGGTCGGCCGGGGGCAGGGCCATTTTCGTTTTGGATGGGAGAAACAATGCGTAAATACGATCATATTATGTTCGACATGGATGGAACGTTCGTCGACTCAAGGAACTTTCACGGCCGCGCGTTCCAGCGCTATTTCAAACAATGCGGCAGGGAAGTGGATATGGAAGCGGTAAAGGACGCGCTTGGGGTAACGATCCTCGATATTTTCCACAGAATCGGGATCACCGGCGAGGAAGAGGACAGGGCCTTCGACCACCTGGCGGAATTTTACCAGACAGGCGCGGACGACCTGATTATGGAAATTCCCTTCGGGGAACAGGCCAAAGAGACCTTTTTCGCCCTGCATGAAAAGGGCTACCAGATGAGCGTAGTAACCAATTCCTTCACCGAGCTGACGGAGAAGGTTCTGCAGCTGCACGGCCTCAGGCACTGCTTTGTGGAGGTCGCGGGCGCGGACCGGCACTCGCTCGACAAGGAAGAGCGGTGCCGGAACCTGCTCAAAAAGTATGGGGTGGATGCAGGCCGCGCGCTTTACGTGGGCGATGCGGAGCGCGATATCGAGATCGCGAACATCATCGGCAGTGACTCCTGTTTTGCGGATGTGCCCATTGGCTGGGCAAAGGACAAACGGCGAATCTATGAAGAATTGAAGCCTACCTATACCGTAAAGGCGCTGGGCGGGCTGACAGATTTTCTATGACGGAGGAAGAAGGCGCGGCAAGCGCCACAGGCGCCGTATCCGGAAACCACCTGGCTCCGGATTCATGCTTCATACCGGCAGGAAACGAAATAAAAACAAACCGCGGCGGATTGCTTCCGCCGCGGTTTTTGCGTTTTGTCGAAATCAGAATTTTGGGATCATGATCTTTTCACCGCCCCGGAGGCACGATTCGTGGCCGCAGATGCCCGCAGCCGTAATATTGGCGGACATTTTTGCGTTCAGCAGAGGCTCGCGTTCCTCAACGATGGAGGCGATGAACTCCTGCACGAGGTGCGGGTGCGAACCGCCGTGGCCGGAACCCTGGATAAAGGAAACGTTGTCCTTATTAAGGATCACTTCCCGTTTCGTAAAGGGTTTCAGTTCATCGATCAGCAGGTCGTCCGTATCGGGCGCGTGGAACCTGCGCGCGGATTCGCCGCCCTCGAAGAGAACGGAGCCTTCCTCGGCAATCTGGTCCCATTCATAAGACATCTTTGTGCCGTATACGTCAAAGCTCTCGCGGTACTGGCGGACGGTTTCATAAAGGGAGCGTGTCGCTTCCGCAACAACGTCCGTGTCCTTAAGCCGGAATGTCAGCGTTTCACAGGCAAACGGCGAACCGTAGCGCTCTGCGAGGTCTTCGGAAATATGCCCCGAGCCGTGGCCGATAACAGACAGGGCTTCCGTCTTATTAATCATAAGCAGCGGGGAAATGGCGTGCGTGCCATACCAGAAAGGCGGGAAGCCAAGCCAGTATTCCGGCCAGCCGGTGAGCCCCATATCCTGCATATGGCTGCCGCGCACAAGCTGGATGCGTCCCATCTGTCCGCTTTCCACCAAGTGCTTTACATACAGGTATTCGCGCGTATAAACGGCGGTTTCCATCATCATATAAACCTTGCCGCTCTTCTCCTGTGCGTCGCACAGGCTTTTAAGCTCGTCAACCGTGGTCGCCATGGGTACTGTGCACGCGGTATGCTTGCCCGCCTCGAGGGAAGCGAGCGACTGCTTGTAGTGATCCAGAATGGGTGTGATGATGTGGATCGCGTCGATCTCCTTGGAAGCGCACACATCGTCGAAATTCGTGAACCGCATGGATTCCTCGATCCCCAGTTCCTCGCCCGTTTTGCGCAGCGCTTCCGGGCTGCGCTGGCAAATTGCAACCTTTCCGACATTCGGGTGTTTCTGGTAAAGCTTGACAAATTCCTTGCCAAAATTCATTCCGATTACAGCAACATTAACTTTTTTCATAAATCTCACCCCTACTCTAACAAAAATTAACTTTATTCTAGCACCAGTATTCCCCAAAGGCAAGGGACCGGCGGCATAAAAAAAGGAGTGAAAAATTTTTATGTCAAAAATAGAAATTTAAGATTGACAAGGAAAATGCAGTGTGATATTCTTTACTTAAACGATTAAGAGGGTTTACAACTCACATATTCAGATTTCTATTTCCATAAGCTCAGATGAAAAGTCCAGACGGTTTTGTGATACAGGATAGCGTGCGGCGAACAGGACGCGCCGGAACACAAAATGTTGACAGAAATCGTGCTGAGTGATATGTTAAGAAATGTGACCAACGTGTGCTCGTGCACACGAGAAAAAACGGCAGAGCGATTTTCATGGCATATGAAGCTTGGGCATGTCAAAGAAATCAGGAGGTATGGGCCGGGTATGGAGAAAAGCGGAGTTCCGGGAAACCATATGGAAAAAGGTATGGAGCGGGGACCGCAAAATCCATTTGTGACAAATCAATCTTTGAGAAAAGACAAAATTGTCATAGCCAGTTAGACTTTTAATGGTAGACTATAATACAACTAACTTTTATACGGAATTTGGAATTGAATGCTGGAATTTTAAACACCGGACTTATACCGTGGCGTTTCAGCCGACCTTGTAGACTGGAATAGAAACATAACATGCAGGATTGCCCAGTCTTAAACAGGGAGAGAAACAGGGAGGCAATCTACTGCAAAGAGGCTTGCCGCAATCGGCGATTATATATGCTCCTTGCCGCGCTGCAGTTTTTTCATGTAAAAATGTAAACGGAATGTGGAACCGGTGCAAACGGCGCCGGAAGGACAGGAATTGAATAAGTGCGGAAAAGCACTAAAATAAAAAAATATATACATTGCCAACCAACCCGGAAAGGGCGATATTAAGCACAAAAGAGTGGCTGAAAATAAAAAAAGCCACCCAGAATGAGTGGTTAATAATGTATATCTATATGACCAAGCCAAGTTAGTTTTAAACGAAAATTTTGTATGGAGGTGAGAAAATGGCACAAGAAATTTTGAAGCTGTCAAACATTTCTAAAACATTTCCCGGCGTGAAAGCCTTAAACGGCATCCAGTTCAGCCTGAACGCCGGCGAAGTGCATTGTATCTGCGGCGAGAACGGCGCGGGGAAATCGACGCTGATCAAAATTATTTCCGGCGCGTACCAGCCGGATACGGACGGAGCCATTTATTTTGAGGGGAAACAGGTGAAGCTCGATCCTTTTTCAGCGATGAATCTTGGTATTCAGACGATTTACCAGGAGCATAACGTGTTCGAGACCCTGAGCATAACGGAAAACATTTTTTCCGGTATGGAGATCACAAAAGGCGGGATCATGCAGAAGCAGGAGATGGAGCAGAAAACGCGCGACGTCCTCGAATATCTGCACAGCAACCTGAAGCCGGAACAGATCGTAGGAAAACTTTCCTCCGGCGAACAGAAGATCGTAGAAATCGCCAAAGCCCTGGTGTTTGACCGCAAGGTCATTATTCTCGACGAACCGACAGCGTCCTTCTCGGCGTCCGAGATCGACAACTTGCTTGAAATCGTGCACAAAATAAAAGCGCGCGGCATGGGCATCATTTATATTTCTCATCACCTGGACGAAGTATTCAAGATCGCGGACAAAATCACGGTGCTTCGCGACGGCCAGTATATCAAGACGATCGGCGTTGGCGAAACGGACGAACCGCACCTGATCCGTGATATGGTCGGCCGCGATGCTTCCGCATTCTACAGCCGTGAATTCTATCCCAAGGGAGAGACGGTCCTCGAGGTCAGCAACCTCACGGGCAACGGCGTAAAGAACGTGTCGTTCAAGTTGAACCGCGGCGAAATCGTCGGGTTTGCCGGGATGGTCGGCTCCGGGCGGAGCGAACTGATGACGCTGCTCTTCGGCGGCGCGGAAAAACTGACCGGCAAAGTGAAGGTGCTTGGCAAGGAGGTCAACTTCAAGAACCCCAGCGACGCGATCAAGCATAAAATGTGCTATATTACGGAAGACCGCCAGCATACCGGCCTGTTTCTGATCCACACCATTGCGCGCAATACGCTGATTGCCAACATGGTCAATACGAAGGGGTCCTATATCAATCCGAAGCAGGAAATGAAGGTAGGGGATGAATTCGTTAAAAAGCTGGGCACCAAAGCGAAAGACGCATCCGTCCTCGCGGGCAACCTTTCCGGCGGCAACCAGCAGAAGGTAGTTCTTGCGAAATGGTTCAACACGGATGGGGAAATCTTCATTTTCGACGAACCGACCCGCGGCATCGACGTCGGCGCGAAGCAGGAAATCTATCAGATCATGATGGACCTCTTAAAGCAGGGCAAAGCGATTATCATGGTTTCCTCGGATATGCCGGAGGTCGTTTCCATGAGCGACCGCGTTATGGTCATGAAAGCCGGGGAGTTGGTAGGCGAGCTTAACCGGGATGAAGTTTCCGAAGAAAATATTCTTGAGTATTCAATAGGGGGTAAAAAAATATGAAGCAGCCATCTTCTATTTCCGAAAAAAAGCCGTCCGTTTTCAGGAGCAGTGACCTGGCGATGGTACTCACCATCCTGATCGGCTTTGTGGCGGTCATGTTCGTGATCGAACTGGCCGGCGGACAATTTAAATTTTTCACAGCAAACAACTGGCTCAATATTTTGATGCAGAACGCAGTAATCGGCATCATGGCTATGGGCATGACGATCGTCATGATCTCGGGCGGCATCGACCTTTCGGTCGGGTATCTGGCGTCCCTCGGCGGTATCTTTATCGCGAAGGGCGTTGTAGACTGGGGTATTCCGATCGTCCCGGCCGTTATCCTCGGCATCCTGATCTGCGTGGGCCTCGAAGCGATGCTTGGCGCGATCATCGCCCGGCTGGAAGTGGAACCGTTCATCATCACCCTCGGCGGCAGCATCGCCTTCCGCGGAATTGCGCTTTTGATGTGCCAGTCCCGTGAGGTCGTTATGAGCGGCCAGCTCGAAGGGTTCAAGACCAACCTGATCGAGGGCGCAAAGGCGCCGGACGGCCTCAGCATGACGCTGCCCATCTATGTCGTGATCTTTATCGTCATAGCAGTTATTGTATGGTGGGTGCTGAAATATACAAAATACGGCCGCAGGATCTACGCGGTCGGCGCAAACCCGAGTGCCGCCTACCTCGCGGGTATCAATGTAAAGAATATCAAGCTATCATCTTATGTCATTAACGGCCTGCTGGTGGGCCTTGCCTCTGTCCTGCTGCTCTCGCGCGTCGGCACTGCGATCATCACAATGGGTGAACGTATGGAGATCGACGTCATCGCGGCGGTCGTTATCGGCGGCGTGGCAATGTCCGGCGGCAAGGGCAACGCGATGGGCACGTTCCTCGGCGTCATCCTTCTCGGGGCGATCACCAACGGCATGACGGTCTTAAAGCTCCAGTCCGAATGGCAGTTCGTCGCCAAGGGCGCGATCATTATCGCGGCGGTCGCTGCAGGCGCGATCTCTTCAAAAATCGCGGCGCGCGGCGAGGTTCGTCAGCAAAAACAGGAAGCGCTGGCGGAACAGGCTGGCGAAGGCAAAGAATAACGGTCTGATATTGGCAGGACATCCTGTTGATATAAAAGTGTGTGTATGAATTACATTATCCCTGTAATTTGTGTAAGTGAGCACACATGGAACTAAAATTATAGGAGGAAAAAAGTATGAAAAAAATTATTGCTATTGTCGTATGCGTAGCAATGTCGGTTGCACTGTTCGCAGCTTGTGCACCGGCAACAGAGACTCCGTCTGCGGAAGCATCCACGGAAGCATCCGCATCCACGGAAGCATCCGCGGAAGCGTCCACGGAAGCGTCCGAACCTGCTGCTTCCGGCGAAGCAAAGACGATCGGCTACTACAAAGATGCGGCTGATGACTATTACAAAGCTGGTTACGAAGTATTCCTGGAATGCCTGAAGGCAGATCCGGAAACTGCGGATTGGGAAGTAATCGACAAAGTTGGCCAGGGCACCGCTCAGGAACAGCTGGCTGCAGTCGAAGACTTCATCACGGCAGGCGTTGACGCGATCGTAGTGGTCCAGAACTCCCCGGAAATTACGGCAGAGTGCATCACGAAGGCGAATGAAGCGGGTATCCCGTACTTTGCCCTCACGCATGCCCCGAGCGTTCCGGCTGGCGGCGAGCTCGCTGGTTTCGTAGGCTATGACTTCGTTGAGACGGGCGTTATGGCGGGCGAAGATGCCCTTACCTACAACAACGGCGAAGGCGTTAAGAAACTGGTCATGGTAGAAGGCAAGCTCGGTCAGGGCACGGCTTCCGCTCAGTCCCTCGGTTTCCTGCAGGCTTATGAAGAAGCCGGCAAGGATATCGGCGGCACGGCAAACGATGTTGCTGTAAACAAGACCGAAGGCGGCGCAGACCTGCAGATCGTTCAGTGGTCTTCCGGCGACTGGATGGCTGATCCGGCGAAGAAGGTTGTTGCCGACGTAATCACGGCGCTTGGCGCTGACGGTTTCGACGGAATGTATGTACAGAACGACGAAATGATGGACGGCGCGATCCAGGCTCTCGAAGAAGCTGGCCTCAACCCGGCCGACTACTGGCTCGGTTCTTCCAATGGTAAAGAGAAATCCTGGAAGTGGGCTGAAGAAGGCAGAGTAACGATGGACGTTAACCAGACGCCCGCGCTCGAAGGCGACCTGCTTTATCAGATGCTGAAAGCATACTTCAATGGCGATGAGTACAGAAAGTATGTTTCCCCGTACCTGACCCCCTACAACTCCTCTAATGTTACGGAGCTGACGCTTGTTCCTTATGATGCAACTGCTTACATGGAACTGAGACCCGACATCGTTACGGACATCAATGATCCGAAGTTTGAAGATGCGGAAGCGCTCATTACGTTTAACTAAGGAAAAAGAATCTATTAGTTAGAAAACATAACGAATTGATTCACTTACAAAAGGGATAAAACCGGGTCCTTAGAGCATCCGCTCTAAGGACCCTTCTTTTGTAAGCACCGGCAGGGCAAACGGCCGGCGGGCGGAAGGGCGAAACCTGTCCGACGGCAAAAAAGACGGGAAAAGCGGAACTGCGGATTGACAATAAAAATGCGGTATGTTATTCTTTGGTTAAACGATTAAAAATAAACGGTATTACACAAAATCAAAGGAACGGCGTAAGGATGCGAAGGTCTGCGCGAACAGGTTTTCGGGAGATTGCCGGGACCTTTGGGACTATTCCCGGCAGGCCATTCCCACAGCAAGGTCAAAAGGCCGGGGCAGGCTGCCCGGGATCGTGCGGCCTAGACAAATTCATCTTGAAGAAAAGACAAAAATGTCATAGCTATTTCGTTTCCCGGTGCTACACTATAAAGTAAGAAAGAATAGGTTTATTTCCCCGGGGGCAGAATTGAATAGCAAAGGGCAGGAAACCAGGAGCGGAGCGTCCGTTCGAGCCAGCCGCCGTCCGGCGGAAAAAGTTTCCGTATCCGGGCAAAAAAGCGGGCGGAAACGGAATAATCTTGCTATAATAGAAGCAGGCAAAGCAATTCAAAAACAGGTTCCAACTTGAATTTTTCAAGCTGACGATAAAAAGACTAAAAACGAAGGGAGTAATAGTGATGGCAAGACCAGTTACATTAATGACGGCACAGTGGGGCGACATGGATTTTGAAACCCTGTGCAAGACGGCAAAGGAAATGGGATATGACGGGCTCGAAATCATGTGCTGTTCGCACATCGATCCCAAGCGTGCGGCGGAGGACATGGACTATTGCAATGAGCTCAAAGGCACGATGGAGAAATACGGCCTCAAGACGTGGGCGCTCGCGGCCCATATTGTGGGGCAGTGCGTGGGTGACAAGTGGGATCCGCGCCTCGACAACTTTGCGCCCTCGGAGCTTGCAGGCAAGCCGGAAGAGATCCGCAAATGGGCGGTCGAGACGATGATGTATGTCCCGAAAGCGGCCAAGAACATGGGCGTAGACGTTGTAACGGGCTTTATGGGCTCGCCGATCTGGGCATATTGGTATTCCTTCCCGCAGACAACGGAAGAAATGATCGATGCGGGCTACCAGGAAATCGTGGACCTGTGGACGCCTATTTTTGATGAATTCGATAAATACGGCATCCTTTTTGCGCTCGAAGTCCATCCGACGGAGATCGCATTCGACTATTACACGGCGGAGCGCCTGCTCGAAGAATTCGATTACAGGGAAACGCTGGGCTTCAACTTCGATCCGTCCCACCTGCTGTGGCAGGGCGTCAACCCGACGATCTTCCTGCGTGACTTCATCGACAGGGTGTACCACGTACACATGAAAGATGCGGCGGTCACGCTCGACGGACGTGCGGGCATCCTCGGCTCCTTCATTACCTTCGGCGATACGGCACGCGGCTGGAACTTCCGTTCCCTCGGCCACGGCGATGTAAATTTTGAAGAGATTATCCGCGAGCTGAACCAGTACGGTTACGACGGACCGCTTTCGGTCGAGTGGGAAGACAGCGGCATGGAGCGTATCTATGGCGCGACAGAAGCCTGCGAATTTGTGCGCGGGGTCGACTTCAAGCCGTCCGACGTGGCGTTCGACAAGGCGATCGCAAACGACTGAGAGATCTGAAATTTCATTTGCAGGGCGCATGGGGACGGCCCGGCCGTTCCCCCGGCGCGCTGGTGTTTTAAGGAGGATTGAATCATGGAACGTAAATTGAGATATGGTATGATCGGCGGCGGCCCCGGCGCTTTTATCGGCGGCGTACACCGCGCGGCGGTCCGCCTGAACGACGAGGCGGAGCTTAAGGCGGGCTGCTTTTCTTATATTGAAGAGGAGCGCCAACAGGCAGGACGCGAACTCTGCATCGATCCGGACCGCAACTATACGACGTTTGAAGAAATGGCGGAGGCGGAAGGAAAGCGCGAAGACAAGATCGACTGGGTGGATATTGTAACGCCCAACAGGTTCCACTATCCGGCAGCGAAGCTGTTCCTCGAGCAGGGAATCAGCGTTGTGTGCGAAAAGCCGCTGTGCTTCACGGTAGAAGAGGGCGAAGACCTTAAAAGGACCGCAAAAGAGCATGGCTGCCTTTTCTGCGTGACCTATACCTACACGGGCCATGTGATGGCGCGCCAGGCGCGGGCAATGGTGCAGAAGGGCCAGATCGGCGATATTCGCATGGTCATGGCGGAGTATCCGCAGGACTGGCTTCTGGATTCGCTCGAAACGATCACGGAAGACAACAAGCCGTGGCGTGCGGACCCGAAGCTTTCCGGACGCGGCGCGTGCGTGGCGGACCTTGGAACGCATATCGAAAACTGGGTCAATTATGTAACGGGTCTCAAGATCGACAAGCTGTGCTGCAACCTTGACGTATTCGGCAAAGGCGGCGTGCTCGACAATAACGTCGAGGTCATGGTGAAATATAAGGGCGGCGCGACGGGCATGTATTGGACGTCGCAGGTCGCGATCGGCTTTGACAACGCCCTCAAAATCCGTATTTTCGGCGAAAAGGGAACGCTCGAATTCGTACAGGAGGAAAACAATTACCTGCGCGTTTCCATGCGCCACGAACCGCCAAAGATCTACAGCCGCGGCTGCGGATACCTCGAAGAGGAAGCGGCGAAATATGTGCGCGTCCCCTGCGGGCACCCGGAGGGCCTCACCGAAGCGTTCGCGAACATCTATAAGGATTTCTGTGCTGCGCTGCGCGATAAGCTCGACGGCAAGGAAGTGGACGAAGCAAGCTATGGCTATCCGACCATCGATATGGGCATCGAAGGCGTGGAATTCTCCAACAAGTGCGTAGACAGCTCCGAAGCTGGTTGCGCCTGGGTCACGATGGAAAAATAACAAAAAACGATATGCGGTTGGCGTGCAGCGGCCAAGACCAAATGAGGCCGCCGGGAAGCGGGCGCGGCCCCCTTTCCGTCGCCCTGCCGCCGCGCTGAAAAGCAGGAGGACAACAATATGAAATTCGGTATGGTATCACTCGCTTGGCAGTCGCCGTTCAGCGACGCGCTCGGGCAATTCAAACTGGCAAAAAAATACGGCTGCGACATCTATGAGATCGTGCCCGAAGACTGGTCCACGATCGATGTAGATGCGATCAACGCCGCTAAAGCGGAAACGGGCATTGAAACGCCCACTATCACAGGTGCGTTCGGCGATACGCGGGATATGTCTTCGGACAATCCGGAATACCGTAAGGGCGGCATCCAGTATGTCAAAGACATGGTGGACTTTGCCGTCAAGATCGGCGCGAAAGTCGTTGCCGGCCCGATGTATTCAGCGGTAGGCAAGGCGCGCCAGATTACGGAAGACGAAAAGAAACAGGCTTGGGACTGGGCGACGGAAAACCTCAAAGAGTGCGCGCAGTATGCACAGGATAAAGGGATAAGGCTTGGTATCGAGCCGCTCAACCGTTTTGAGACGGATTTCATCAACACGGTGGAACAGGGCCTCGACCTCATTGGCCGCATCGGCTACGATAATGTGGGCTTCCTGCTCGACACCTTCCACATGAACGTGGAGGAATCCAATATCCCTGCTGCGATCCGCGCCGCGAAGGGTAAGATTTTTGACTTCCACACGTGTGCGAACAACCGTGGGACACCGGGCGAAGACAACTTCAACTGGGAGGCGATCGCCGCGGCGATCAAGGATGCGGGCTATGACGATTACTGCCTGATCGAATCCTTCACGCCGGACTGCAAGGAGATTGCGAAGGCGGCGTCCGTATGGCGTCCGTTCGCGGAATCACCGGAAGCGATTGCAGAAAACGGCATTCCGTTCCTGAAAAAAGTATTTAAATAAAATTGGATCGTTCCCGCGCGCCCCTTCGGAGGGATGCGCGGGAGCAAGAGAAGCAAACCGCGCGGATATTTCCTGTCCGCCTTTTTGCGGGGGGGCCGAAAAAAGCGGTCTCCCCGCAAAAAGAGAGCTAAAATGATTGACAAAGCCGAAATTGATATGGTATAGTCTAATTAAACGATTAAGAAGGCTTCGACTCAAACAATTTTCAGTCAGTACGCACCGGAAAACGGTCGATATAAGCGTTCGTACGATAGAGGAACCCAAACAATGGTAAGAATGAAAGATGTTGCGGAACATGCAGGAGTCTCTGTTGCAACGGTATCCAATGTAATCACGGGGAAAAATTTTGTCAGCCCCACAGTAAAAAAAAAGTAGAAAAATCGATTAATGAGCTTGGCTACAAGGTCAATTTACTTGCGCGGGGGCTGAAGGTAAAGCACACGCATACGATTGGCGTCGTACTTCCCGATATTACGAAAATATTTTTCCCGAATGTGCTCAAGGGGATCGAGACGGCGGCAAAAAAGGCTGGTTACCGGGTGAACTTCCTGTCGAGCAATTTTGATTTTGCGACGGAGCAGGAGAGCATAGAATATCTGAAGGCAAGCTATGTGGACGGGATCATTATCGATTCCTGCTGCAAGGCGGAATATCTGGCCCGGTGGGCCGGGGAATTGGCGGAGGAAAACAGCGGGGAGCGTTTCCCGGTGGTCTCTATGGAACAGGTCATGGACTCTTCCAAGATATCTTCGGTACTGGCGGACTACCAGCGGCTGAGCAAAGCGGCGGCCGCCCACCTGATCGGCCAGGGTAAGAGGAACCTCCTCTATATCAAGGTCGGGAAAGAGCTTACGCACGGCCAGGAGCGTTATCAGGGATACCTTGACGCGCTGGCGGAAAATGGAATCCCGTTCCGCAGCGAATTCGTACTCGAAGCGGACTTTTCGGCACTCTCGGCCTATGAAGCGACGAAGGCGGCCCTCGGAAAAGGGCTGTGCTTCGATGCCATCCAGACGCTGAACGACCAAATGGCCATCGGCGCCCTCAAGGCGCTGAAAGAAGCGGGGATCGCGGTTCCCGGGCAGGTGGCGATTGCGGGCTGCGACAACATTTTTGCAAGTACGCTCGTGAGTCCGCAGATCACGACGATCGACTTGCCAAAATATGAGCTCGGCTATACGGCGTTCGAGGAACTGAAACGGCTGATGGACGGGGAAGGCAAGACGGCCCCGCGTTCGATCATTTTGGAAGCAAAACTGATCGTGCGCCAGTCCACCGTTGCGGACCAGCCCGGCGACTGGAACCTTTCCATGTGGTAACATTTTATTTTCACATACAACATGTTTTTTCGGTATTGCATACGGGCGCGGAAGGCGGCGTGGGGACGAGTTTTTACAGGAGTCACTTAATCGATTAAGAAGGGGCCGGCACGGATAAACAAGGGAAAACAGCAAGGCTTTGGCATTTACGGGGCCTTGGATCATAGTTTCAAATAAATCTGAAAAGAGAGGTGGACAATATGAAAAAAGTATCGATTGGAAGCTGGGCATATGTATTTGGGGCGTTTGCAGACGATCCGGTTCTGCTCCCGCAACTGTGCGAGAAACTGAACGAACTTGGATTCGACGGGATCAGCATGGGCGGGTTCAAGCCGCACGCGAATCCCGAGCTGTATGACACGCCTGAAAAAAGGGAAGAGCTGAAGCAGCTTCTTCAAAAATACAACCTTGAAGTGGCGGATTTCGCCTGCGACCTGTGGAGCCTCGATTCCCTGAAGCAGCCCGAGGAATGGATCGCCCTGTTTGAAAAGAACGCGGAATTCGCGTCACAGATGGGCTTTAAGACGATCCGCGTGGACTCCGGCACGGAGCCGGTCCTGCCTGAGGGGATGACGTACGAACAGGCGCGCGCAAAAATTGTGGATAACTTCAAACGCATCGCAAAGATCGCGCAGAAATACGGCCTCGAGGTCGTTTGGGAATTCGAGCCCGGTTTCATGATTAACGAGCCGAATTATATTGTCGAGACATATGAAGCGGTGAACGAGCCGAACTTCAGCATCCTGTTCGATACCTGTCACGGGTATATGTCCGCGGTTATGGGCGCGCGCCACATCGAGCCGAATAAGCTTGAAGGCGGCCTTGTGGAATTTATCGAAATGCTGAAGGGCAAGATCGGCCTTGTACATGTGATCGATTCGGACGGCACGCTTAACGTGGCGAACACAAGCACGCATGCGCCGTTCGGCCTCGGCAAGGTAGACTTTGACGAAGCGATCCCGGCCCTGCTCGAAAAAGCGGACTATAAAGGCGACTGGTGGGCGATCGACCTGTGCGAATGGCCGGATGCGTGGAACGTGACAGCAGACTGCAAGGCGTTCGTGGACGGGTTCAACAAAAAATACTGCGGCTGAAGGGTGACGACATGGAAGCAAATGAAATCAGAAATATTCTGGAGCGCGGAGAAGGAATTCTTTCCCTCGCTCCTGCCTGGGTGCCCCGGCCGTTCAACCGTCCGGGAAAGCGGATCCGCCTGCACCCGGACGATTATTATGCGATGGGCCTTAGGCGCGGCGCAATCGTGGAACGCTGGTTCTCCTCCATTACGAAGGTAGAGACCGAGGGCGCGGAAGAATTCGAGGGCATGAGCTTTGTCAACGTGGACGGAAACGCGGACCATCTTGTTCTGTTCAAGGAGTTCGTGGAGACGCTGGGCGCCGAGCTGATCGGCGAAAAGCTGGTGCAGGATTATGGAACATGGCCGATGTATTCCAAATTTTATGATTACAACGAGCCGCTGTTCCACCATGTCCACCACCGTGAGGAGGCGTGCGCAAAGGTTGGCGTTATGCCTAAGCACGAGCACTATTTCTTTCCCAAGCAATATAACAACCACCTCGGCATCCGCCCGGTGACCTATTTTGGTTTTGATCCGTCGGTCACGAAAGAACAGGTAAAGGAACGCCTGTCGAAATTTGAGACGGCGGACGGACGCATCCTTGAGCTGTCCCGCGCGTTCCGTATGGAGCTCGGTACAGGCTGGTTCACGCCTGCGGGCGTGGTGCATGCGCCCGGTTCCCTGTGTACCTACGAGCCGCAGTGGAACAGCGACGTGATGGCAATGTGGGAAAATATCGTGGAAGGCGAAGTGTTTGGTTACGAGAGTCTGTGCGGCTATGTTCCTGCGGGCAGCGAACGCGACCTCGACGCGATTATGGACGCGGCGGACTGGGAGCTCAATACGATCGCGAACTATCGTGAGAAATTCTTCCGCCCGCCGGTCACGGATGAGGCCGGCGAAGGCTTCAAACAGGATTGGATTTGCTACGGCAACGATTTTGTCGCGGCGAAGGAGCTGACGGTCGATCCGGGCGCGGAAGTTCTCATCAGGGATGCGGCGGCTTACGGCTGCCTCGCAGTGCAGGGCCGCGGGCAGTTTGGGAAATTCGTCATCGAAACCCCCACGCTCATTCGCTACGGCCAGCTGACGGCGGACGAATTCTTTGTATCGAACGCGCGCGCGCGCGAAGGCGTGCTGGTGAAAAACACCTCGCCTGTGGAACCGCTCGTAATCCTCAAGCATTTCGGGCCCGACTGCGGGATGCCGCAGGTATGAATTACCCCGCTGGCTTAGGCCGTGGGCGATGAACAAACGGTGACCGTTCAGCGGTTTTTCCCAAAAGGGAAAAGACGCCATGGCGAGCGATACCTGTCATTTTTTAGATGTGTTATCAGACGGAAAGGAAAGCTTATGAAGGGAAAAATGAAAGTTCAGAATTTTTATGAACCGATGGTCATGAAGCTGGAGGAGCATGATATTCCCCAGATTGCTGACAACGAGGTTCTGGTTAAGGTAAAAGCCGTAGGCATCTGCGGCTCGGATATCTCTTACTATTATGGACACAGCCCGCTCGATACGCCCGATGGGAAAGGCCCGATGTACCTCGGGCACGAAGCGTCCGGCGTGGTCGCGGAAGTGGGAAGCATCCCGAAGAAGCTCGGGCTCTTCAACGAGGGCGACCGTGTGGCCTTAAACCCGGTCCAGCAGTGCAACGCTTGCCCGGCGTGCATGCGCGGCGAGTTCAATACATGCAGCCATGTGGAGACCATCGGCGTTTCCGTAAACGGCTGTTTTGCGGAATATGTCAAGGTGAAATATACCCACGTATACAAGATCCCGGACGAGGTGAGCTTTGAAGACGCGGCGCTTGCGGAACCGCTTGCCTGCGCGACGCATGCGGTCCAGCGCCTTGACGTACAGCTCGGCCAGACGGTCGTTGTTTATGGCACGGGCGGCATCGGCCTGATGCAGGTACAGCTTGCCAAGGCCGCGGGCGCGGGCAAGGTGATCGTGGTCGCGAGGAAAGACTACGGCCTCGGAAAAGCCCTCGAATGCGGGGCGACACACGTCATCAATAATACGGATACGGATTCCAAATATTATGCGGCGGATGTCGCTGCACGCGTTGCGGAGATCAATAACGGCGAAAAAGCGCCGCGCGCGATCGTCGCGACGAGCAACATGGATGCGCTGCAGGATGCGCTCAAGGTCACGGGCGCGTGCTCGACCATCGTGTATTTTGGCCTTCCGGGCCCGGACGACCTGCTCCAGGTGCCGGTGCTGGAAGCGATCCAGTCCGAGCGTACGCTGAAATTCGCATGGCTCGCGCCGCTGGTGTGGGATAATGTGTTTGCGGTCATCGCCTCCGGGCAGGTGAACCTTTCCCCCATCATTACCAACCGTTTTTCGCTTGAAGACGCGGAAAAAGGCATTGTGTTCATGAAGGAAGCAAAGGAGCCGAAGGTCAAGGGCGTGATCCTGTTCGATTAATACAGTCAGGAGAAAATAGGCGGCAGGGAAAGGAAAGGCGTCCAAAGGAAACGGCATCATGCTTCCCTGCTTCCTGTTACTCATATCGGTCTTTTTATCCGGGTCCGCATGGACCTTTGGGTAAAGATGCGGCGCCCGGTGCGCCGTTCTCATACCAGCCTTTTCTTTTTTGCAGGAGGATGGTATTTTATACGCACAATACTATAGGAGTATATGAATGGCAATCAATACGAAAGAAACGATGCTGCTGGCACGGCAGCATGAAACGGTAATCCCGGCATTTAACGTCCCGCATCTTCCGATGCTGAAACCGATCGTACAGGCGATCGTAGACGAAAATTCGGTCGCCATGATCGAGGTGGCGCGCGTGGAATGGGAAAAATTCTGTTCACAGAGCCTTGAAGCGGTTGCCGGGGAATACAGGAAATACGCGGATACGAAGCACACGATGCTGCATCTTGACCATGTCCCGGTGGTGGACGAGGACTACAAGGCCGTCGACTACCTGCCGATTATCGACCGCGCGATCAAGGCGGGCTTTGGTTCGGTGATGGTGGACGCTTCCCGCCTGTCCTTTGAGGAAAACGCTGCGGCGACCAAAAAGGCGGCGGATAAGGCACACGCGGCGGGCATTCCCTGCGAAGCGGAACTCGGTGCCGTGATGGGGCATGAAAGCGGACAAATGATGCCCTATGAAGAGATATTTGCGACCAAGGCGGGCTTTACGGACCTTGAAGAGGCGAAGCTGTTCGTGGAAAAGAGCGGATGCGACTGGCTTTCCGTTGCGGTAGGCAATATCCACGGAGCGATCGCGGACGCAACGCGCGACCAGAAGAAGCCTACGGCACGGCTTGATGTAGACCACATCGCGGCGCTGTACAAGGCGACGGGCATCCCGCTGGTGCTGCACGGCGGATCGGGGATCGACCCGGAATACATCCGCGCGGGCATCAAGGCGGGCATCACGAAGATCAACGTGGGTACGGAAGTACGCCAGGCGTACGAAGCGGCGATGCGGGAAAGCGGAGACGATATCGAAGCGGGCCGCAAGGCGGTCTACGGCGCGGTACGCCAGCTTATAAGCGAGACGCTGCGCATTGCCGGCACGCGGACTCTCCTGTTCGGCGAATAAAAGGGGATCGCAAAAGGGCGGCGGCCTGCCCTTTTGCGATTTTTTGTTCCGGGCCGGAATTTTCAAAGACGCATCATGCGGATGCGGCAATCTCTGTCATACATAAAAAATTGGGCGCGCAAGGGAGGGCCGGATGCACGGCTATTTTTTGTGCCGTCCATGAAACAAGGGGGCAAACTATGAATTTCTGCGGGCTTGACGTGGGAACGAGCGGCGTAAAAGCAGTCGTATTCGATGAAAAAGGGCTGCGCGCCGCGGACGCGTACCGCGCATATGAAACGGAATACGATCCGGATGGGCTGCGCGGCCTCGATCCGCGCGAAATGTGGAAAAAGACGAAGGAAGTGCTTCGCGAGGCCTGCGTGAAGGCCGGAAGGATCGACGCGCTGGCAGCGGCCTCGTTTGGCGAGGCGTTCGTTATGCTCGACGAAAAGGACGAACCCCTGCACGATATTATGATCTTTACCGATCCCCGCGGCGAGGAAGAATTTATCTCCGCCTCGCGCGGTATCCCGCACGAGGAGATCGCCCGCGTGTGCGGCCTGCCCTTTTCGCCCACCTACAGCATTTCCAAGCTGCTTTATTTAAAGCGGCGGCGGGCGGAGCTTTATGGCAGGGCCAAACGGATATTGTTTATCGAGGATTATGTGGGCTATATGCTCAGCGGCAGTGCGGCGGTGGATTATTCCGTTGCCTCGCGGTCCATGCTGTTTAACGTGCGCAGCTGTACATGGAGCGGGAAAATGATGGAACGCTTCGGCATCGAGGAAGGCCTTTTTTCGCGTCCCGTGCCCGCGGGCACGGTCATCGGCACGGTGTCCCCGGCTGTGGCCGCGGAACTGGGCGTACCCGAAACCATGAAGATCGTGGCAGGCATCCACGACCAACCCGCTTCGGCGATCGGCACCGGCCTTGGCAAGGGAAGCGTCGCCTGTTCGATGGGCACCTCCGAATGCCTGACCCCAATTTTTACCGGCATCTTCGAGCCTGCGGATATCGTGCGGAACGGCCTTTCCAGCGAACCCGTGTGGGAGGCCGGGAAATACTGCACACTTGCCTATAACCCATCGTGCGGCGTGTTGATCGAATGGTTTTTCAGGACGTTTGCCGCCGCGGAAACGGCAGCGGGCGGGCCGCCCTTTGCGTTGTTTGAAGAAAATTTCCCAGAGAAGCCGACCCGGCTGACAGTACAGCCGTATCTCGCGGGCAGCGGCACGCCGTATCTCGATACGCACGCGCGCTTTGCCGTTACCGGCGCGGGTCTTGAAACAACGCGCTTCGATCTGTACCGCGGGGTGCTGGAAGGGCTTGTTCTCGACCAATACCTGAACCTCGAGCTTTTATGCGCGCAGGGCGTTCCAGCGGAGAGCCTTATCTGCGTAGGCGGCGGCAGCAAAAGCAGGCCGTGGCTGCAAGTCAAGGCGGACGTGATGCAGCTCCCCGTTTCCACGCTTTTGTGCAGCGAGGCGGGAGCGCTCGGCTGCGCTGCGCTGTGCGCGGTTGCCCTCGGCGTATACGGCTCGGTGGAGGAGGCGGCAGGGAGTATGTCCCACAGAGCGGATACGCTGGAGCCAAACCGTGAACACAGGGAGTTTTACAAAGAAAAATTCGAGGAATACCGTACCCTTCACGCCCGTCTCAAAGCTGGCGGAGACTGCTGATCCGGCCGCTGTACGCGAAGGGGACCTTGGTAAAAAAGCATGCGAAAAAGGCTGCCCGGGGAAAGCGATCCCGGGGCAGCCTTTTTTACGGCAGGCTGGCCTTACGCGGCCCAAAAACGAAACGGCGGCAATTATTTACCCGACATGCTGCCATATAGCTCGATAGCTTCCTTTGCGGTGCGCATTCCTTCGGTGGAACCCTCGCGTGAAAGGGAACATGCGGCAGACGCGATTCCCAGCCGGATCGCATCCTCAAGCGAACGGCCCTCGTACGCGCCGTACAGCACGCCCGAACAGAACGCGTCGCCCGCGCCCACGGTGCCTTTGATGTAGCCCTTGGGAAGCACGAGGCTCGGAAGCTCGATGTAATTCCCGTCCGCGTCCATACCGAAGCCGCCCTCCGGGCTGTGGATCACGGCCCATGTGGAAACGCCCATCTCGAACAAGCGGCGCAGCGCCTTTTCGAGGTTTTCCCTCACGAGTGCGTCGTCTTCCGTGCGCAACGGAATTCCCGTCGCATTTTGCGCTTCGATCTCGTTGATGATGCAATAGTCCGTATACCTAAGGGCGGGGGGCACAAGCCGCGCAAAGCGGCCGCCCGTTTCGCTCACCACGTCGATGGACGTCTTGATCCCGCTGGCCTTCGCGTTATGCAGCAGCTTCGCCATTTTGGTACCGTATTCCCCATCCTCCTCGTCCAGCGTATCCAGCAGGAGGATGTATCCGATATGCAGGATTTTGCAGTCGATACGGCTCCAGTCGAAATCCTCCTCGCACAGCTGCGCGTTTGCGCCGCGGTACTGGAAGAAGGTGCGCTGCTTGGTGTCATTTTCGCACATCACGGCGGTGAAGGAGGTCTTTCCCTCATACACCATCTGGTCCGTGGAGATGTTCGGAAACTTGGCCAGCTCCTCCATGATAACCTTGCCCTCGGGATCGTTGCCGATCCGGCCGATCGCCGTCAGGGGAAGCGCCGGGTCAAGCCGCGCAAGGTCCATGATGACATTGCACATCGCGCCGCCTGTGGCCTGCATGATTCCCTCGGTGATCGTGGTGAGTTCTCCTTTGCCGGGATAACGCTCGATCGGGTATAAAATATCGATGATCGCGTTTCCGGCGACACAAATACCATTTTTCATTTTTTGCTCCTTCAGAGAGACCGGCGGAACCGAATAAAAAAAATTCGCATGCCGGTACAATAGTGTTATAATAATTATAACCTATTTTAATTTGGTAAGCGAACAAAAAGTATGACAGATTTGCCATTTTTTCAAGATGAATTTGTCACAGCGGGGAATCTTATGGAATATGAGTTTATAAAACATATTGCGGGAACCAGCCTGAAAACCTTTGTCGTCACCATCAATTGGCGGGAGCTGCACTTTCACAGCGACATGGAGATTTTTTTGGTGCTCCAGGGCAGCGTAAATATCGACGACGGCCAGCAGCGCCACCTGCTGAAAAAGAACGATATTTTCCTCAGCAACCGCAACGCCGTGCACAGCCTGCGCTGTACGCAGGAAAGCAACCTGCTGA
The DNA here is from genome assembly GCF_003628755.1 of Christensenella minuta. Taxonomy (NCBI): domain Bacteria; kingdom Bacillati; phylum Bacillota; class Clostridia; order Christensenellales; family Christensenellaceae; genus Christensenella; species Christensenella minuta. Next base: position 2,454,016 of record NZ_CP029256.1, read on the forward strand.
TGGTGCTCCAGTTCGACCCGACCCTGTGCAAGGAATACTATCCGCGTATCTCACGCGTACGGTTCAATAAAACGCATATCCTGAAAAGTACGTCGCCCGAATATTGGGGCATGTTCCGCGAATGCATGGACAGGATCGTCGCCTGCTACTGCAAAAAGGAAGACGGATACGCGATCGAGATGATGTCGCTTCTGAATCATATGCTGTTTTGCATGCTGCGGTATGATGACTATACGGTGCTCGACGAAAAAACGGCGGCGGCGGAAAACCGCAATATGACAAGATTGCGCCGCATCATCGAATATATGCGCGAAAATTATATGTATCCCATTACTCTCAAGGAGATCGCGGAACGTGAGAACCTCGATATGTATTACCTTTCGCATTTTATCAAAACGCATCTTGGAATCTCTTTCCAAAGCTACCTGAACCGCATGCGCGTGGAACGGGCGGAGTACCTCCTGTTGCATACGGACCTCAGCCATATCGATATCTGTATGGAGTGCGGATTCTCCGATTATAAATACCTCAACAAGACTTTCCTGCGGGAATTTGGCTGCAGTCCGGGCGAATACCGCAAAAAATACCGTACGGGCACACACCGCATCGACGAGCATAACGAACAGCATACAGTTATGGAAGTAAGCCGTGCGCTGGACTTTTTCGGCGGCAGTGGAGGGGCATTGTGATGCGCAAAGCTGTCCCAAAAAAATAGCAAAGATGTCCCGGACGGGAGGGAAGGGATTCCCTATAATAAACACAAGCAAGAGGCCAACATTGAAAATCCATAGACAAATGAATAGGAGGGATTGTAACATGGCTAAATTCAGATTTACAGTAGGACCGTGGAACGTTCACGAAGGAAACGAAACGTTTGGACCGGGGATCCGCCCGTCGATACCGCTTGAGGAAAAGATCAAAACATTTGCAGAGATCGGCATGGACGGCGTGCAGTTCCATGATGACGACGCAGTTCCGGATATGAACAACATGACCGAGCAGGCGATCATCGATTACGCAAAAGACGTAAAGGCGATGCTCGACAAATACGGTCTTTTTGCAGAATTCGTTGCGCCGCGCCTTTGGTTCGACGCGCATACGAATGACGGCGGCTTTACGGCAAGCAGGAAAGAAGACTACGATTTCGCGATCTGGCGCGCGCTGCGCTCCGTCGATATCGCAAAAGCGCTCGGCACCAAAAAAGTGCAGCTGTGGCTGGCACGCGAAGGCACGCTGTGCGCGGAAGGCAAGAACCCGGTAGAAAAGATTATCCAGATGCGCGATGCGTTTGATACGATCCTGAAATACGATCCGGACGTACAGATCCTGATCGAGCCCAAGCCTAACGAACCGATCGACAGAAGCTATTGCGGAACGGCAGGGCATGCCCTTGCGGTAGGCGCGCAGACGGTCGATCCGTCCCGCGTGGGCCTGTGCATCGAGAGCGCCCACTCCATCCTCGCAGGGCTCGACCCGGCGGCCGATATGGCGTTTGCCATCGCATGGGGCAAGCTGTGGGGCGTTCACCTCAATGACCAGAACGGGATCCGCTACGACCAGGATAAGACCTTCGGCGCCGAGAATCTGCGTGCGGACTTCAATCAGGTCAAGGTTCTGTATGAAAACAACTTCGGCGACAATGGCGAATGCGTAGGCCTCGACGTAAAGGCAATGCGCACGCAGCCTGCGGAAGACTGCTACCGCCACATCATCAACAGCAAGCGCACCTTCGAGCTGCTGCTCGAAAAGGTCAAGAAATTCGATTACAAGTTCCAGGAAGAATGCGTAAAGACTCAGAATTTCGAGAAGCTCGAAATGTACGTGATCGAGCTGCTGCTGAACGGCTGAACTTAAAAAACCAAACAAAAGCATTGGCCGCAAGCGGCCAATGCTTTTGCTGTTATAATGGACTTGCGGCAGGGCGAACCTGAATGGAATCGCAGAAACAGCGGAGGAAAAAGACAATGAAACAAGCGGTAATGTACGGTGCGGGGAACATTGGCAGGGGCTTCATCGGAAAAACACTTTCGGAAAGCGGATACGAGGTCTGCTTCCTCGATATCGTGCCGGAGGTGATCGAGGCGTTCAATAAGGACCACGAATACCGGGTGCGTATCGTCTCGAACGAAGGACAGCGGCTCGATACGGTAAAACATGTGCGCGCCGTAGACGCGAATACGAAGGAAGCGATCCAAACCATCGCGGCATGCGATATCATGGCGAGTGCGGTGGGTGTGAATGTGCTTCCGCATATCGCGGAAAACATTGCCAAGGGCATGCGCCTGCGGATGCGGGAAAGCGGCAGGCCGCTTGACATCATCCTTGCGGAAAACCAACTCGACGCAGACAAGATCATGCGGGGATATATTTACCAATATCTCAACGAGGACGAGAAAAAGTGGGCGGACGAAAATCTTGGCCTGGTGGAAGCGTCCATCGGCCGCATGGTGCCCCCGCTTTCCCCGGAAGAACGCGCGGGCGATCCGCTCCTCATTGCGGTGGAGCCATACTGCCAGCTTCCCGTCGACAAAGAGGCGTTCCGCGGCGGTATCCCGGACATCAAAGGACTCGTTCCATACGCTCCTTTTTCGTTCTATATCCGCCGCAAGCTGTTCGTGCACAATATGGGCCATGCGATCTGCGCATACCTTGGCTGGCTGAGGGGATATGAATATATCTATGAGGCGGTGGCGGACGATAGGATCAAAAGCACCGCGCAGGCCGCTATGGACGGCAGCGCGACGGCGCTTAGCAAGGAATACGGCGTGCCGGAAAGCGAACTTAAGGACCATGTACGCGACCTCCTTTCCCGTTTCGGAAACAAGGCGCTCCGTGATACGACGACGCGCGTAGGCGCGGACCCGGTGCGCAAGCTGCGCCGTGACGACCGCCTCGTGGGCGCGGCGCTCTACTGCATGGAGCAGGGGATCGACCCGGCCGCTATCGTGACCGGAATCGCGGCGGCGCTCCGGTTCGCGCCGGAAGGCGATAAAGCCGCCGCCGAGCTTCAGGCCGCGCTGAAGACGGACGGCATTGACGCTGTGATCGAGAAATACATGGGAATCCCGGCGTCCGGGGAGCTCGCACAGCTGATTAAAAAAGAAATGGCCTGAGGAAAAATGAAAAAGACTGCTTTCCTGACAATAAAAGGAAACAGTCTTTTTTTATTTCGCTATGAAAGCACGGTGCGCCCGCCTTGTATGCCTTCGGCACGCGTATGGGCGGCAAGCGCGTCAGTCCGAGCACGATTCGCTGCGCTTGCGGTTCAAAAGATAATCCATTTCCGCATCGGAGATTTCCACATTATACGCCTGCGCAACGCGGTTAATGTCTTCCGGCGTCTCGCACTCCTCGAGCGCGCCAAGGATCAGGTCTTTATTCACTTCGTTGATATGGTCGAATATTTTTTCAAACATTTTGTTTACCTCCGTTCCTCTATCATTCGTGGACACAAAAGGGCCGGTTCTAACAAATGTTTTTGGGATTTTTTCAGGAAATACGGTTTTCCCGCGCCCTTTGGAAGCGGAAGAAGGATGCAGGCTTTTTCCCGGGCGGGCCTGGCCGCGGCCGCCGGCCCTGTTCCCGGCGCCGCCTGCGGCAGGGATTATCACGCCCGGGGGGATGATTCTTTGGAAAACGCATTGAATTGCGGAGCAAACAACGGTAAAATAGTATCCGGAAAACGGAAGGATGCTGTTTTATGAAGTCGGTTCCCGGCAAAAAATTGAATATCCGTTTCGCAGGGACGGTAAAAAAGGCCTTCCTTACGGCGTTTCCCAAGACCCTCCCAATCTTTGCGGGCTTCTGGTTCCTGGGGCTTACCTACGGTATCTATATGAACGTATCCGCTTTCCCTTAGTTAAAGATATGAACCCTCATTATCAGTCTACTTTTCCAATAAATCGGTAGTATATCTCAATTTCCTGTATTCTTTCATTACCCTCATTCGTTGCTGCTTCGTGAATGAGGATTTTTTCTATCATTGCATTTAATAACGGTGCTGTCAGTTCCTTTGGTACAGAATACTCTTTGATTAACTCAATCCACTTTTCAGCACCTATCATATCCTGTTCCATTTTACTTAGTTCTTCTCTTATCTTAGGTTCGTTATCTGCTGTTCCAGTTCTATTTGTTCTTTTTGATACTTGCTAGACAACATCACAAAATTTCGCTCCGTTATCTTCTCACCGGCTCTATCTTCATACATTTTCACAAACAGACGGTCAATCTCATTTTGTCGGTTCTCAGCTTTCTTCAAGGCACTTGCTTTTTTCTTCTTTTCCCGTATTCGCTCTGCATTGCCGACTTTCTGTATCTTGTTCAATACCTTTTCTTCGTCCTGCTGTACTGCCTTAGCCCAATACTGCAAGCGTTCCAATACGGCTTGATACAATACATCATAACGGATATAGTGCATGGAACAATTACCTTTGCCAAACTGTCCATAGTAACTGCAAGCATAATAACTGTAAGGCGTTTTATTTGCCTTATTTGTCGCAAACCGCATAGACCAGCCACAATCCGCACACTTGACAAGCCCTGCAAATATCGGCGTTGCCTTTTCCTTTGTCTGTCTGCGTCTTGATTTTATCTGCTCCTGCACACGATAGAACACTTCCTTGTCAATAATCGGCTCATGCGTGTTTTCTACTCGAAACCACTCACTTTCGGGCTTACGCACTTTCTTTTTACTCTTGAACGATACCGTAGACTTCATATTGTGAACGCTGTTTCCTATATAAACCTCATTTTTCAATATCGCCTTGATATGAGCAATCGTCCACTCGTAACGCTTGCTTTCGGGTTTGCCCTCAAAGATGTGCGCAAAAGTATCATACCTTGTAAAATTCAGCCATGCTGGTGTAGGAATTTTTTCTTCTCGCAGTATCTTTGTGATTTTGGCACTTCCATAACCTTGAAAGGCTAGGGAAAAGATTTTTTCAACAATCCATTTTGTTTCCTCATCAATCAACAGTTTGCCTTTGATGTCAGGGTGTTTCTTATATCCTAACGGAGCATAAGCACCATAATGAGCACCTTCTGCAAATTTTGTCTTAAAGGCAGATTTTACTTTACGGCTTGTATCTCTAGCCACCCATTCATTGATAATGTTCTTAAATGGTGCAATCTCACTTTCGCCTTTTTCGCTGTCTACACCGTCGTCAATCGCTATGTAACGGACATTATGACTAGGAAAATACAATTCTGTATATTGTCCTGTCATAATGTAATTTCTGCCAAGACGGGAAAGGTCTTTCGTTACAACACAGTTGATTTTTCCTGCCTCTATATCCTCAATCATTCTTTGAAAGCTCGGTCTTTCAAAATTTGTTCCCGACCAGCCGTCATCAATATATTCATCAATGACATTCAAATGATGTTCTTTTGCATATAGACGCAACATACTTCTCTGTGTGGTAATGCTGGAACTTTCGCCCTGTAATTCATCATCTCGGCTCAACCTAAGATAAAGTGCAGTATTGTAAATCTGTTGTTTCATTGTCAGTTATCCTCCTTTATAACTAACCCGTGTTTACAATACCTGCTTGCAAGTAAAGTATAACACGGGTTCTTTTTGTCATTCAATCTATTTCTTACAACTGCACCTATTTTATGCGATTGTCTGCTTTGCTTTTTCCAGCATGACATCAGTTAAAAGTTCTTCCATTGTCTTTCCCTTTTCGGAAAAATGCTCTTTTACAACAATCTTTGTCTTTCCTCTGTTGCCAATGCCACATTTGTTATTTTTCTTTTGAATTGTTTTTACAGTATCAGCAATAACACATACCCCCTTTCCGTAAAATTTTTTAAGCAATTCAACGGCTTTTGTCATAGCCCACAGGAGTTCCACCTCTGCATAGTTCTTATGTAGCCGTACCCATTGCGTGCGACGACGCTCTGAACGCTCAAGCTGTGGCTGTACGGGGGTATCATTATTGACAGCACAGGTCATGGCGATAAAAGAAGACAAGTCTTTTACAAGAGTACAAATAGTTTTCGCTCGCTTTTGCAGGGGAAAGGTCATGGCGTATTTGTTTCAACGGCTCGCTGTCTGTCAAACGTATTGAACTGCTTTATTCAGTTGTCAAAGAACCCGAAAGAAGAAAATCATTCCTTTTTCACTACTATCTGTACGGCAAACGTCCATTGGCTAAGTTAGAATAGAAAAAAGTTCAAAAATCTTTTCCTGCACCATATAGGGATAGAAGTTGTCGTTTTGCTAAGTTGATGATGAAAAAAGATTGTTCTTCTTTTCACACCCTAACTACCCTTGCAATACCGTTACTGCCAACTATGGAATGAAATATTTTCTTTGCTCCATATAGGGAACGGAAACCATGAATTGTTAAGTTGAGAAGAAAGCATTTTCCTCTTTTCATAGAACACTGACCACTAATTATGAATTTCCGACATTTTTCACAATTTTTTTCTTCTATCAAATCATATAAGGACAGCAATCCCCGATTTAATGACTTGTTCCCTAGAAAAGTTTAGATTTCCTCAACTTCACTCCATATAAGGGATGGAAACCTTGTTTTGTTGCAGATTTTCAAAATAATTTCAATTTCTTCTTACACTCCGTATCTGTACACCAAATAAAGATTTCATGACCTCATTTCAAAAATAGTTAGATTTCCTTTTCTCGCACCATATCTGTACGCAAGTAGCCGTTTTGTTGCACATTTAATAAAATAGATTTATTTTTCTTTTTTCACTTCACATAGGGAATGAAAGTGGCTCTTTGCTGACTAAATCTGAAATTTTCCGATTACATTAAAAAATACCGTCATTCTCTTGTGGAACAGCGGTATCTATACGTTCTTCTATGGTTGATTTCTCTAATTGTAATAAATGTTTATGCTTGTCTTTGAGTTCTGCCTGCTCAATCATATCTTTCAATATTGTTGTATGATTTTCTCTGTCTAATGCCTGTACCATTTTTATCGTTGGTGCGACCTGTCTTTGTAGCCAATGCAATGCCTTTTGTAAGGTGTATGGCTCTGGCTTTGTGGTTAATCGTATCGGCTCTCTGTTTTCTCCTACAAACCACGCCCAATCATCATTTGTTTTCCATTGACTTTTTGGCTTATCGTCCTCTCTATCAACAAAGCGTACATAATGATTGATAATAGAAAAAGCGGTACGTTTAGCGTCCCGATAGGTCAGTAAATCTACAACCGCATAATAGGCTCGTTCATTCTTCATACGTATTTCAAAACGGTTCTTAATCTCCGTATCATCAATCTCTGTGCCATTCTTGACATACTGCTCATAATTCTTCTGATAAGCACACATATATAATTCGCTACTTGTTGAGCCTAAATATAAGGTTTCGCCTGTATTCTTCGGTGTATCATTACCGCATTTCTCCGTACCGCTGTAATCTTTCTGCATACGGAAGTAGGAAATACATTCGCCTGCCTTGTATTTTTCCTTTAATTTTGGAATATCTAATATCCCTACTCGGTCATTGATAGCCAAGTCAAGCCGTTTCATCACACTGCCAGCCGTCATACAATCCAGCATGAAGTCATATCATGAGCGTTCCTGTGCCAGCAGATAACTTTCCATTTGCCGACAACCTCTGCCTTTCAGTTCCAACAGAACCCCTAAATGCTCCTGCATGGAACACATGATGTTGATGTCGCCAAGCACATATTTGCTTTCATAGCCGTATTTTCCATAATCTTCATAAAGCATATAGTCTGCTTTCAGTTGTAATACATCACGGATAATCTTTAATGCGTCCGTAGTAGGAAAACGGACACGGAAGTAATCAATCAGCAAAAACAACGGTTCTTGCGGATTAAAACGCTCAATCTGTTTTTCTAATGTTTCTTTTAGTTCTTCCGTCAATGGAAGTTTTTCTTTTTCAATGCGGTTATAATGCTCTCGACTGATACCACAGGCAACGGCAAGTCTTGTTTGTGTAACTCCGTATTCGTCACGTTTACGTTTTAATTCTTCAATAAAATCTTTATCATTCATTCTTTAATTCCTCCAATCAAAAAAGGCAACTACCGTTTACTGATAATTGCCTGCATTTCTACAAAAGAAAAAGACAATCAATTTCTTATTTGAAATCAACTGTCTTTCTTAATGTTATATTCGATTTTTCAAAGTGATAATAACATAATTTATATCACACCATGTAAAATGCGGTTTTGCCTTGTAAATATAGCGTTTTCCGCTTGTTAGTGTATATTGTCTCTTGTTTTTTGTGCCCCCCTTGTTAGATAACGGGGGCTTGATATGCTCGCCACAGGCTCGCTCATGGTCGAAGCAATCCAGCCCTTTGCCAGACAAGCTGGCATGGCGTTATTGGCTAAAGCCACGCCACCAGAACTGGATCACTTCTCCCATGCGAGTGTGTCTGCATTTCCTCACTTTATCTTTCAAGGTTTTCAAGAAAATCCTTATTTATCTTCTAACGCTCTCTTTTTCTTCCATACCGCTAAGATTGCAACAGCTAATGCACTCATAATTGATAATGCTGTAAACAGTCCAACATTTGTCTGATCGCCAGTTTTTGGATTTTCATGTTTTGTATCAGTCTTTTCCTTATTTGGCTTGTTATTCTCTGGTTTTGGAGCTTTCTTTGCATTTACCGTAACGGTAATTGTTTTTGTCACAGAAGCCCCCTTGCTGTCCGTTACCATATAAGTCACTTCGTATGAACCTGCTTTTGATGTGTCCACGGTATTTCTAATCACATTTTTTATGGTCAGTGTAATATTGCCATCTTCTTTATCCGTAGCAGTTACATCTTTCAATGGGTCAAAGTTATCCCCAATGGTAAGCGTTTTATTCTCTGCATGAATAACCGGAACTTCATTCAATATTTCCATTTTAGGGTTGACTGTTACATAGATTGTTTTCATAGTAGATGCGCCTTGGCTGTCTGTTACCTTGTAGGTCACTTCATATGTGCCAGCCTTGCTGGTATCTACTGCATTCTTCACAACTTCGATGCTTGCTGTAATGTCTCCATCTTCCTTATCGGTTGCTGTGACATCGGCTTTCGGGTCAAACGTATCTCCGACAGTCAGTACTTTATCCGTTGCATTGATGACTGGTGCTTCATTCAGTGTTTCCATCTTTGGATTTACGGTAACCTGAATGGTAGTCGTATAAGATGCGCCTTGGCTGTCTGTTACCTTGTAGGTTACTTCATATGTGCCAGCCTTGCTGGTATCTACTGCATTCTTCACAACTTCGATGCTTGCTGTAATGTCTCCATCTTCCTTATCGGTTGCTGTGACATCGGCTTTCGGGTCAAACGTATCTCCGACAGTCAGTACTTTATCCGTTGCATTGATGACTGGTGCTTCATTCAGTGTTTCCATCTTTGGATTTACGGTAACCTGAATGGTAGTCGTATAAGATGCGCCTTGGCTGTCTGTTACCTTGTAGGTCACTTCATATGTGCCAGCCTTGCTGGTATCTACTGCATTCTTCACAACTTCAATACTTGCTGTAATGTCTCCATCTTCCTTATCGGTTGCTGTGACATCGGCTTTCGGGTCAAATGTATCTCCGACTGTCAGCACTTTATCCGTTGCATTGATGACTGGTGCTTCATTCAGTGTTTCCATCTTTGGATTTACGGTAACCTGAATGGTAGTCGTATAAGATGCGCCTTGGCTGTCTGTTACCTTGTAGGTTACTTCATATGTGCCAGCCTTGCTGGTATCTACTGCATTCTTCACAACTTCAATACTTGCTGTAATGTCTCCATCTTCCTTATCGGTTGCTGTGACATCGGCTTTCGGGTCAAATGTATCTCCGACTGTCAGCACTTTATCCGTTGCATTGATGACTGGTGCAACGTTTAAGTCAATCAGGTTCAAATCCCAAGTTGCGTTATAGACCACTGTTTTTGTTACGGTATCCTCAATTTCAGGTGACCATCCTTTAAAAGTATACCCATCTCTTACTGGTGTTTCTCCGTAATCTGGTGTTTTGGAACCCGTTATGCAATTTTCGAACACTTTGTCTTTAAATACTTCTTCACCATCGACTCCATCAGTATATGTGACTGTATAACGTGTCTTTGTTCCCTGTGCTGCTGGAATTGGAAATTTAACTTTTTTTCCATCTGGCATATTCAGTTCGGTCTTGCCATTAAGCGGATACCAGTTTTCTTCCTTAAAGTCAGCATTATCTGCGTCTAATTGGACAGTATACTTTAGCTGATAAGTATAATAAGTTTCTCCGTCTTTTTCTTCCGTTGTGGCATTCTGTAATTTCCATGTAAAGCCATTTTCGCCTTGTGAAATATCTGCTGGCAAGCCACTTACTTTAACAAATGGAGCAGAGCCATCCGTTACAGTTAGATTTTCACCAGTAATTCCACTAACAACACTTTCTGCAATGACCTCAAATACTTTCTCTATTGCAGATGCATCAGTAGCAATCAAAGCTGTTTTATCACTGCTGGCTATATTCTGTTGCAAAAACTCAGAAACTTTCGGACCCTTTTTATAGGTATAATCATTTTGCGCACCGTAGCACACCGTATAAACCGTCGATTCATTTTTCAATGTAGTGGCTTCTTGCGCCGTCCGTTCATTGATTGTTTGACTTCCGCTACTTCCAGAGCCTTCTTCATCATAGGTAACACCGTCAATGACAACATGCTTATGAAACCATGTTATTAATCCGCCAGAACATTTCTCAAGATAATAAGTTGGTGCTCCATCGGTTATAACGACAGTGTCTTTATTTTCTTTTGTAATATCCTTTACAGTATCGCTTTTGTACAAAGATGTTGCCATCTTTAATCCAGCCTGTAAATTGGTTCCTTCATTTGCTCTCAGATTGTTAATAGCATCTTTTGCAGACTTCTTTCCTTCTGCCGTGGAAACATCTGTCCAGTTTAACACAACATTTGCGCCTGTACTAAATTGAACGATTGCTAAATAACGACCTGAATTTTCTCCGTCACCTGCATAAGTATCAATCAATTTATCCGAAGAATTCTGAAACATCTTTAAACGCGAATCATCATTCATACTGCCTGATGTGTCAGCAACTAAAACCATTGCTGATTTAGGCGAGAGTTGCTCAATTTTTTGTTTCGTAACAACTTCCAAAGTGACATCATAAGTATTGTCACCTTTAGGCATGGCGGTTTTATTAACAGAATGTATTCCATCTGGCAATGTCTGCTGTAATTCGCCTTCCACCCATTGACCGGAATCGTTATAATAACCGTTTTTTACTGTACCGCTTTCGCTGGCAAGAGCAGAAGCATTAACAGGTGCTAATGTGAAACACAAGATAAACGCCAACGCAAAACTTGTGAATCTCTTTAAATTCATTTTTTTCTTTCTCCTTTCTTAAATTTACAGCAGGCGATTAAAAAGGGTCAATTTATCTGTTCCTCCTTTCATACCACCATTCTCAAAAAGTACACTTTTTGAAAAAAAGTGTACTTTTTGAAAAAAGCATGAGTCAGGGAAGACCATCAACCTTAGCAAGAGATTATGGTTAGAAAAACGGCTAAAAATACCACGAGTATTGAAAAAATAGGCATTATCGCTTATAATGGAGATGATACAACAGACTGTTAAAAAGTGTACCTTTTAAGAGTTCAGCACAAATTATTTTTGTTTTAATAAGCGATATTCCCTTAATTTCCTGTAAAATGTGGCTTCACTCATTTTGCATACTTCCAAGACTTCCGATATAGGAAGTCTTTTCTTTTCCCATTCATGGACAAGCTCCCCAAAGTTCTCTGGAAGCGCGATTTCTGGTCTGCCGAATTTTATTCCTTTTGCCTTTGCTACTGCAATGCCTTGTGCCTGTCTTTTTCTGATGTTTTCACGCTCATTCTGTGCCACAAACGATAGTATCTGTAATACGAGGTCGGCAATGAATGTTCCCATTAAATCTTTTCCATTCCTTGTGTCTAGCAAGGGCATATCTATAACGCATATATCAATCCCTTTTTCTTTCGTCAGTATTCTCCATTGCTCCTGTATTTCAAGATAGTTCCTGCCTAGTCGGTCAATGCTTAAAATATAAAGCAAATCGCCTTGTTTTAGCTTTCTTACAAGCTTTTTATATTGCGGACGTTCAAAACTTTTTCCAGACTGCTTGTCTATGTAGATATTTTTTGAAAGTACATTTCTTTTTGATAGTTCGACAATCTGTCGTTCCTCATTTTGGTCTATGCTGGAAACCCGTACATATCCATAAACCTGTGCCATTTTTTATCAATCCTCCTTTCCTATGGATATAGAGAAATATCATAAACAAAAAAGCACCTTACTGTAAAAGTAAAATGCTTGGTAATTTCTGCCATTAAGAAGATACGCCTTATCACACAGCTTGTAAAGAGTGCTGACGCATTGCGTTGCAACAGGTTCTTGACAAGCTATGAGCTAAGACGTTGATAACGAACAAGCAGAAATGAAATAGTGTGCTGTTTCGCAGTATAAAAAAAGAGATACCAACACACCTATGCAGTATCTCTTAGCTTAGTAGCAGTATTCTTTTGATTGCAAGCAGGCAAACACAGGTTATTTCTTAATATCCTTTTGTTTGGGAAACTCCGGCTTCAGCTTCTGGTATCCGATGCTGATGAGCCTGACCATTTTTGCCGGCTCGGTGGAATTTGTGGCGGTGAACCTGCTGCTGGGCGCGTTCAACCCCCTGCAGGCGCTCGCCATGACGCTGATGATTAACGCGCGGCATTTATTTTACGGCATCTCCATGCTGGACCGATATAAGGGGACGGGATGGAAAAAACCGTACCTCATTTTCGGGATGTGCGACGAAAGCTTTTCCATCAATTATACCGCCGAAATCCCCGCAGGTGTGGACCAGGGATGGTTCATGTTTTTCGTGACATTCCTCAACCATATGTACTGGTTCACCGGGTCGACCCTCGGCGGAATCTTCGGCTCGCTGATCCATTTCAACACCGAAGGCCTGGAATTTGTGATGACGGCCATGTTCGCCGTCATTTTCCTCGAGCAATGGCTGAAGGATAAAAACCACACCAGCGCGGTTCTTGGGCTGGGACTGTCGCTGCTGTTCCTTGCTGCGTTCGGAGCGGAGAATTTTATCGTTCCCGCTATGCTGGCGATTCTCGGCGTGTTAACGCTTCTGAGGAAGCCCCTTGCGAAAGGCGGTGATTCCGTATGACCATGACATTGACGCAGCAAGCCGTCACGATTGCAATGGTCGTCGCGGGCACGATGCTTACGCGCTTTCTGCCGTTTTTGCTGTTCCCGGCGGGAAAGCCCACGCCAAAATTTGTCAAATACCTTGGCAAGGTCCTTCCGGCGGCGGTATTTGGCCTGCTTATCGTCTATTGCCTGAAGGATGTCTCCGTCTTTGCGGGTAGCCACGGTATTCCGGAGCTGATCTCGATCGCGCTCGTTGTGGGCCTGCACCTGTGGAAGCGGCAGATGCTGCTTTCCATTGCGGGCGGTACTATTTGCTATATGCTGCTGGTGCAGCTGGTATTTTAAAGGCCGCGTCCACTTCCGTTTGTAATGTTCTAGCTGAGCGCCTTCAATAACAGCGTATAAGCATTATCCATCGCGCGGCCGAGCGCTTTGTCCGTCGGAAGGTCCATGCGGCAGCGCGCGTGCACGAAGCTCATAAGGGCGGCGGCAAACGCGCTGTAGGCATATTCCTCATCGCAGGGCGGCGGGAAAAGCCCCTCCGCCGCGCCCGTCTGCGCAAGCAGCATTACCTTTCCCCTGATGACGGAGAGATACCGCCGCACAAACGACATATCCCCGCCCGTCAGCTGCTTCATATCCTTGCCTCCGAGGTTAAAGAGGAGCAGGTGGAAATCCGAATGTTCATTGGACGCGATCTCATGCACGATGCGCAGGACGGTGTAGCATTTGCTTTTGAAGTCCTGCGCTTTGTTCATTTGCTCGAACACCGCGTGCAGCTGCGTGTCGATGCTGTAGATGATCGTGCGGGCAAAAATGTCCTCCTTGGTGTCGAAATAATTATACAGCGTACCCTTACCGATGCCCGCTTCCTGCGCGATATCCGACGTCTTGATCTCCGCGATGCTCATACCGCCTGACAAAAGCCGCAGCAGCGCGCGCATAATCAGAAGCTCTTTTTCCTTATAAGACGGGGATGTCATCATCAAGTCCCTCCTCGATCACGACCGGTTTCAGATCTTTTTTATTCAGGATATCATACAGCACGGGCACGAAGAACAGGGTCATAAAGGTCGCGTAAATAAGCCCGCCGATGGTCACGACCGCCATAGGCTGGAGCATTTCCGCGCCCTGCCCCATACCAAAGGCGAGGGGCACGAGGCCGAGCACCGTGGTAAGCGCGGTCATCAGGATCGGGCGGATACGCGCCTTGCCTGTTTTGATGAGCGCCTCGCGTTTTTCCATACCCGAAAGCCGCAGCTGGTTCGCATAATCCACGAATACGATGCCGTTGTTGACGACGATACCCGCAAGGATCAGGAACCCGAGCAGCGCGATCATGCTGAGGTCCGCGCCCGTCATCAGCAGGGCGAGGAGACCGCCCGTAAACGCCAGAGGAATGGTAAAGAGAATGATGAACGGAGATTTCAGGGACTGGAACTGCGCCACCATAATGAGGTAGATCAGCACCACCGCAAGCATAAACATATAAATGAGGCTTGAGAAGGTATCCGTGATCGTCTGGTTTTCCCCTTCGATCTCCACGGAATATCCCGCGGGCACGGAGTAATCCGCAAGTTTTGCCGAAAAATCCCTGCTCACAAGACCGATGTTGTGATCTGCGTCCACGCCCGCCGTAACGGACATCGTGCGCACCTGTCCGTCGTGGTTGATGGAGGAAAGGCTTTGCTCCTGCGAGATATCGGCGATCTCTGAAAGCTTCACATCCGTGTCCTCGCCGTCCTTAGTGCCCGTGAGCGTAAAGCTTTCGAGGGTGCCGAGCGAAACGGTGTCCGCGGGGCTGTTCCTGACGATGACCGGGTAATCCTCCGTTTCAAAGGTGACGGTGGTCGCCGTCGTCCCCGCGGAAATTTCCGCCGCCACCTGTTGGTAAACCTGCGCCGTGGTGAGGCCGTAATCCATCGCTTTGTTCTTATCGACCGTGATGCGCGTTTCCATCGTCGCATCCGAAAGACCGTCGTCCACCGCCGTCAGGCCCTCCGTTTCCTGCATCATGGCCGAAATATCCTGCGCGATCGTTTTCAGCGTATCGAGGTCGTCGCCCTTGATGGCCACCTCGAGGCCGGAACCGGAAAGCGCGGACAGGTCCATCGTCGAATCGCTCACATCCACCATGGCGGGGAGGCCCGCGACGGCGCTGCGCATATCCTCCGCAATCTCGGAGCTGGT
The DNA here is from genome assembly GCF_003628755.1 of Christensenella minuta. Classification (NCBI taxonomy): domain Bacteria; kingdom Bacillati; phylum Bacillota; class Clostridia; order Christensenellales; family Christensenellaceae; genus Christensenella; species Christensenella minuta. The sequence continues at coordinate 2,469,345 of NZ_CP029256.1, forward strand.
GCGCGTGCGTTCGTCCTTCAGCAGGGCATACATCATCATAGTGGTGTTGTTGCCACCGCCGGAGGAAGATGTGCCGAGGGCAGACATAATGCCCCCTTCCATCGCGCCGATGGTTTCCACATCCGGGATTTCAGTCAGGCGCGCAAGGACCTCGTCGCTCATATCGCGCGTTTCCTGCGTCGTGCTGTCCTCAGGCATTTCCATGGTAATCATGATTTCCGAGCTGTCCATTTTCGGGATGAGGGACGTGCCCATGGTAAATATGTTGGCCACGCTGAACGCAAAAAGGCCGATCACGATCACAAATACGATCCATTTGCGCCTGAGCGCACCCGAGAGCAGCTTTTGGTAGCCCGCGGTGAATTTGTCGAACAGGGGATGCTTTTTTTCCTTTGTCTTTTTGAGCATGGTGGAGCCCATCGCCGGAACCAGCGTCAGCGCAATGATAAGGCTCGCGAGCAGCGAGAATGCGATGGTAAGGCCCATGTCTGCGAAAAGCTGGCGCGTAAGGCCTTCGGTAAAGACGATGGGCAGGAAGACGCACACCGTTGTGAGGGTGGAGGCGAAAATTGCGCCCGCGACCTGCTGCGCACCCTTCACAGCCGCTTTTGCGGGCGGAATGCCGAGCGAGCGCAGGCGGTAGATATTTTCGATGACCACGATGCTGTTGTCCACCAGCATGCCCACGCCGAGCGCAAGGCCTGCAAGGGAAATGACGTTCAGCGTTACGCCGCAGAAATACATCAGAGTCAGCGCTGCGAGCAGGCTGAACGGGATGCTGATCGCTACGATAACCGTGGGCCTCAGGTCTTTTAAAAACAGGAACAGGATTACGATTGCGAGGATCGCGCCGAGCAATAGGTTGTCGATGACGGAGTCGAGAACGATGCCGATATACACGCCTTGGTCGGAAAGGGCGGTCAGGTGCACGGAAGGATCGTCCGCCTGGATTTGCTCCATCACCTGGTTAATGCGGTCCGAAACGTCGGTGGTGGAAGAGGTGCTTTGCTTCTGGAAGGTGAGCAGGATGCCGTCGTTGCCGTTGATCTTGGCGTACATATCGCCGCGGTTGTCCGTCATCTCCACATCCGCGACGTCCGCGAGCGTCACCGCTCCGATGCCGCCCGCTTCGATATTGAAAAGCTCCAGGTCCTTAAGCTGGCCGATATCCTGGAACTGGTCGCCCACCTTGACCAGATAGCGTTGGCCGCCATCGCTGATGTAGCCGGCGGGCATGGAAAAATTCTGCGCGGCAAGGATCTGGCTCACTGTTTCCTGCGTGATCCTGCCATCAAGGCCCGCCTGCTTGTAAGCGGCGTCCTTTTGTTCTTCAAATTCCTGTTCCTTTTGGGAAAGCTGCGCTTCGCCGCCTGCAAGCTGCCCCGAGGCCTGGGCGAGCTCGCTCGTAAGCGTCATTTTGCCCGTTTCCAGCTGGCGTTCGCCCTCGGTGAGCTCGCTCAGCTTTGCCTCAAGCTGCGCCTTCTGGTCCGGAAGCCCGGAAAGGCCCGCCTCGATTTGGGAAATTCCATCCTCGAGCTGGGGGATGCCCGCTTCGGCCTGTTGTAGTCCCGCCTCCAGCTTTGGAATGCTTTCCTTCAAGGCCGCAAGCTGCGCGGTAAGCTCGTTAGGTACGGGCTGGCCCGCCGCTACCAGCGCGGCGATCTGCTGTTCAAACGCCGCCTCCGCGGTTTTGGCTTCAGAAAGCTGCACCGTCAGGGTGCTTTCCTGTGCTTCGAGGTCTGCAAGCTGCGTTTTGAGGTCCGCAAGCTGGGCTTCAAGGTCCTGCTGCGCCTGCGGCAGGCTCGCGAGGGCCGCCTCGATCTGTTCCCTGCCTGCGGAAAGCTGCAGGCCCATATCAACAAGCTGCTGCGCCTGCGTTTGGCTCATGGATTTCAATTGCTGTTTTCCGCTTTCAATCTGGGATTTTGCATTGTCGATCTTTTCCTGCGCCTCCGCAAGCTTTTCGTCTACCGATGCAAGCACGCGGCGGTTCAGTTCGTCGATTTTTTGCTGGCTTAGGGTGACTTCGACCGAATCCTCGACAAGTCCGGTCGCGGTCACGGAGGCCACGCCGTCGATGCGCTCGAATTCGGGCAGGATCGTATCGGAGACGATCTTCGACGTTTCCGTGATGTCCTTGCCGTCAATATCCACGCTGGCAACCATAACAGGCATCATGTCCGGGTTGATCTTGATTAGCGTGGGCGTGCCTGCTGCATCGTCGAGGTTCGCCTTGACGATATCGATGTTGCCGCTCATCTCGATCATGGCGCTGTCCATATTGGTGCCTTGGGTGAATTCCAGCAGCACCATGCTTGAGTTTTCGTTGGACGAACTGGTGACGCTTTTCACCCCGCTCGTGGTGGAAAGGGCCTGTTCAAGCGGCTTTGTTACCGTCTGCTCGATTTTTTCCGGGCTTGCGCCGGGGTAAGTGGTAAGGACCATCACATAAGGCAGGTCCATCCTGGGAAGCAAATCCGTGGTCATGCTCGTGAACGAGATGAAGCCGAGGATGCATACCAAAACGACCGCAACAAAGATGGTCATTGGTTTTTTTACACTGAATTTTGACATTGCCGTTCCTCCGTTGCCGTTTTCAAAATCTATTGGAAAATGATTGGTTTCAAAAATGACTGACTGGTCAGTCCTGTCACATTATATCGCATCAGGAACCGCACAGTCAATGAAATTTGGTGTCAGGACCGGAATCGAATCTTAAGATTATCTTCATAAAAAGTTTACAGCTTGGGTTTTGGATTATTGTTATAATGAAAAAGACATCAGGGAATCGGGAGAAAGAGTATGAAACGGATTTTAACTGTGATCGTTGGGGTCATGATCGCTGCGGGAGTCATGGTTGCATGCGCGCCTGCGGAGGAGACGCCCACGATCGCGCCTGTTATGGAGTTTACCTCGGAGGACGAAATGTCCGAGCAGCTTGGGTTTTCTATGGTCACGCTCACCCTTGGCGGCTATACGGCGAGGAACTACCAGGTGCTTGACGGGGAACTTGGACAGATCATCTATGAAAATGCGGACGGCAGAGTGCTCCGGCTGCGTGTGCAAAAAGTAAACGACGACATCTGCGGTGTGGAAGGCGCAAAGGACGGCGGGATGCATAAGATCGGGAAACACGAGGTGTGGCTTGGCTATCTCGACGGCACGCAGATCGCGCAGTGGGGCGACAGCGGCTTTACCTATTGCCTGATCGGCGAAGGCTTCGGCAGCTTCGGAAAGGAACCGTTCCGCGCGGCGGCAGCGGCGCTCGAAGAGCAGGTCGAAACGCAGAAAGAACAGCAGTAAAGACCGTAGGAAATGAAAAAACCGCTTTTCCGAAGCGGTTTTTTATTTGATTGCAAAACATTCCGTTTTTTTCTTCTTGTACGGGAAGGGACGGGACGGCAAACAAACGGCTGTTCCGAATCCCCGCCGTGAAACAGCGGCAGAGAAATCAATCCTCCCGGTTCATGTGCACGATTCCCATCACATCGTCCACCGGCAGAGAGAAGGAAAGCCCGTGACCCTCGGTGGTGAGGCCCGCGCCTTTGCAGATCGCCTTCATAATGGCGTTGCGGGTTTCATGCTTGGTCAAAATGAGGACAACCTCTTTTTCCGGCTGTATGGTAATGCCGAAAAACTGCTCCGCCTCATGAATGCCCGTTCCCCGCGCGTACAGCACGGTGCCGCCGGTCGCGCCCGCAGCCTTTGCCGCGTCCATAACCTCGTCGGCAAACCCACGGTTCACAATCGTGATGACCAGTTCAAATTCCCTTTGAGATGTTTCCATGGATACTACCCTCTTCTTTCAGCCTTTCCGCCAATTGTGAGAGAAATGCAAGGGTCGTCGGCCCGCCGACGCTGCCGATGGGCACGGTAAAAGCAATGCCGTTTCCCGCCTCGCGCAGCTCGTGGTCGCTTTCCAGCATACTCATGACCTGCCGGACCCTTTCCTCCGCTATAAAGCTCAGTATAACATATTTTTCCGTTTCGCCAAGCCCCAAAATATCGAGAAGCTCGGAAGACGCGGTACCGCGGCCCATGAGCATCATGTTATAATGCAGTCCTTCCCCGCGCAGGGCGCGCACCACATCCTCGCCGCTTTCCCGGTCGACGATGGTAATCAGCATTTTGATTTTCTTATGCACAGGTTCCGCCATAAAATTCTCCCCCTCATTAAAGGTCGATGATTTCTTCCTCGTCCGCAGCCGCTGCTTCCCTGATACCCTCGGCGAGCCGGGCCGAATCATTCTTTGTTTTAATTTTGTAATAAAGTCCCATGATCTGGATGGTGACAAGCGGGGTCATGGCGACCATGGCAACAATACCGAACGCATCCGTCAGCATGTTTCCGCCTACCGCGCTGCACGCTCCCATTGCAAAGGGAAGCAGGAAAGTGGCGGTCATCGGGCCGGACGCAACGCCGCCCGAATCAAAGGCGATCGCCGTAAAGATTTTCGGAACGAAGAACGAAAGGCCGAGAGCGATCGCATAACCGGGCACAAGGAAGTACCAGATGGAAAGGCCAGTCACAACCCGCACCATAGCAAGCCCCACCGAGACCGCAACGCCGATGGAAAGGCTCAAAAGCATGGATTGTTTGGAAATGGCCCCAACGGTAATTTCTTCCACCTGCTTGTTCAGTACGTGCACCGCAGGCTCGGCCATGACCACGAAAAAGCCCATAATCATGCCAAGCGGGATCAGCATCCAATTATAATCCAGGGAACCGATCTGCGCGCCGAGGTAATTGCCTACCGGCATGAAGCCGACGTTCACCCCCGTAAGGAACAGCACGAGGCCAATATAAGTGTATGCCATTCCCACGGCCATTTTTAAGAGCTGGGTCTTCGGTAGCTTGAGGAATATGACCTGAAAAACGATAAAAAATGCGATGATGGGCGCGATGGCAATGCCGACGTCGCGGAAATATTCGGGGAATCCTTCGCCGAAAGCATGCATAAGGCTGGAAAAATCGTTTACCTCAGGGATAGAGAGGTCGGCTGCGAAGCCGCCCGACGAATTGAAAAGCATGCCCATGATCATCACCGCGAGAATCGGGCCGACCGAACAGATGGCCACAAGGCCAAAACTGTCCTCCTGCGCGCTCCGTCCGCCGCGTACCGCCGCAACGCCCACGCCGAGCGAAAGAATAAACGGTACGGTAATGGGACCGGTGGTCACGCCGCCCGAATCGAACGCTACGGCAAGGAAATCCTCGGAGGTAAAGATCGCGAGGCCAAAAACGGCTGCATAAAGAAGGATCAGGATAATGGCGAGTTTTTTCTGGAAAATAATGCGCAGGAGCGCAAGAACGAGAAACAGTCCCACGCCCACTGCGACCGCAATGATAAGGACCATGTTCGGAACGGAAGGCACCTGGTCCGCGAGCACCTGGAGATCAGGCTCTGCGATGGTGATGGCAATGCCCATAATAAGCGCGACCGCAATCAGAAGGCCGAGCTTACGCGTCTTGGTAAGCTGTGAACCGATCCGTTCGCCCATGGGCATCATGGCGATGTCCGCGCCGAGAGAGAAGAGGGCCATACCCACGATCAGGAGCACCGAACCCACGAGGAAAAGGGCGACCGTGCCGCCGGTCATGGGGGCGACGGTGAAATGAAGCAGCAAAACAATGGCAGTAATCGGCAGCACCGATACGAGAGCTTCTTTAAATTTTGCCGCTAAATTTCTGTTCAAATAGAAAAACCTTCCCGTTCATTTTTTCATTCATAATAGACAGCAAACGGCTCGCTGAAACAGTTTGCTATGGATAACTTTAATGACAGTATAACAAAAAAATGCGTTTTTTACAACCGCGGTTGCCATAAAAACCGCACAGCCATGCGAAAAAAGGTCCCGGAAAAAGAAAAAGAGGGATTCCGGCGAATTCCTCTTCGCTGCTTTTTTCGGCAGGATCCCGGGGCCGGAGATAAGATGGCCGCCGGGGGAGCTTCCTTTATTCCGGGAAAACGACTCCCGCCTGCCTGCGCATTTCGGTGAGCGTCTCGAGCACGTCAAGGGAAAGCTGCTGCGCGGCGCCGAGCTCGTGCGCAGATTCCTGCGGGCGCTTGATATAGCGGACAAAATCCCTGGCTTCGTTGGCCATCAGCGTAAGGCGCGGCACGCCGCCGGTGATAGGCTCTTTTTTCCCGTCCAGGTATGTAATACCGATGTCCGAAAGCTGGAACAGCGTGCCGATGGTCATCGTGCCCCTGTCCCCGAGAATCTCCGAGCCGATTCTGCTTTCCGCGGCCTTGGAGGCGGTCAGCACGACCTGCTTGTCTTCATAGACGAACAGGCTGGTAAAACCGGCGTCCACGCCCGAAGAAAGCAGGCTGGCCCGCGTAACGATCTCCTTCGGCCGGCCGAACAGGTACAGGGCGGGATAAACGACATAAATGCCGAGGTCCATTATGCACCCCGCTGCAAATTCCGGGTTGAAGATATTCGGCAGGTCTCCCCCGAGGTATGCCGTGTAGCGCGAAGAATACTGTGAAAAGTCAAACCGCGCCAGCCCAATTTTCCCAAGCTTTTTGAGAGACTCCCTGACCGTCCCGAGGTGGGGCTGGTGGAGCATCATGATGGCTTCCATAAAAACGAGGCCGTTTTCCCGCGCAAGGTCGTGCAGCTCGCGGAGCTGGTCCGGCCATACGGCGGCGGGCTTTTCGCAGATCACGTGTTTGCCGTGCGTGAGGAACAGTCTTGCCTGCTCGTAGTGCAGGGAATTCGGGCTTGCGATATAAACCGCGTCCACGCCGCTCTTTGCAAGCGTCGTAAGGTCGTCGTAAGCATAATCGCAGTTGTTTTTGGAAGCGAATTCCACCGCATGCGAAAGGCTGCGGGAATAGACCCCCCCAAGCGTAAAATCCTTCAGCGTGTTCGCACTGTCGATAAAGGCCTGCGTGATCCACGAAGTGCCGATAATTGCATATTTCATGAAAAGCCCCGTCCTTTTTATCTTCGTTAAAATAAACATACAACATGCGCGTTTTTTTCGCAAGGGATTTTTGAGAAAGCCCGCCGGAATTTCGCAAAGGAATGCCGCAGGCGTGGTTCCGCGTGATAATTTCATGAAATCTATTGAGTTTTATGCGGAAGATAGGTTACAATAGCACTGTATCGGCTGAATAACCGGGCGTCCGCGTCCATGGAATTTTACAGGAGATGAAACTATGTTTAAGGTAAACGACAATTTCGGGCGGCTCCAGGGAAGCTACCTGTTCTCGGAGATCGCGCACAGGGTAAGCGAATATACGAAGGCGAACCCCGATAAAGAGATCATCCGTCTTGGCATTGGCGACGTGACGCGCCCGCTTGCGCCCGCGGTGCTGCAGGCGATCGACGCGGCCACGCAAGAAATGGCGGACGCGAAGACGTTCATGGGCTACGGGCCGGAGCAGGGCTACGAGTTCCTGCGCGCAGCCATCCGCGAAAACGACTATGCGGCGCGCGGGGTAGAGATCGGGACAGGCGAGATATTTGTGTCGGACGGCAGCAAGTGCGATACGGGAAACATCCAGGAACTGCTTGCCGCTGATTGCAGGATCGGCGTGACCGACCCGGTGTATCCCGTGTATGTGGACACCAACGTGATGGCTGGACGTTCGGGCGAATTCGACGAGGGGACCGCGAAGTTCACGGATATTACCTACATTCCCACCACGGCGGAAAACGGATTTGTTCCCGCGCTTCCCGAGGGAAAGGTCGACGTGATGTACCTGTGCTCGCCGAACAACCCGACGGGCACGGCAATGACGAAAGAGGAGCTCAAGGTTTGGGTGGACTGGGCCAACGAAACGGGCGCGCTGATTCTTTTCGACGGTGCGTACGAGCATTTTATTACCGACGAAAACGTACCCCACAGCATTTACGAGATCGACGGCGCAAAGACCTGTGCGATCGAATTCCGCAGCTTTTCCAAAACGGCGGGCTTTACGGGCACGCGCTGCGCGTATACCATCGTTCCCAAAGAGCTCATGGGCGAAAACAGCAAAGGCGAAAAGGTAAGCATGAACGCAATGTGGCTGCGGCGGCATACGACCAAGTTCAACGGCGTATCCTATATCGTCCAGCGCGGCGCTGCGGCAGTCTATACGGCGGAGGGTAAAAAGCAGGTGGACGAGACGATCGCGTTCTACCTTGAAAATGCCAGGATCATCCGTGAAGGCCTTGAAAGAATCGGCATCACGGCGTACGGCGGGGTAAATTCCCCTTATGTATGGCTGAAGACGCCAAACGACATGAAAAGCTGGGATTTTTTCGATAAGCTTCTTTCGGAAGCAAACGTCGTAGGGACGCCGGGCAGTGGTTTCGGCAGCGCGGGCGAAGGTTATTTCCGCCTGACCGCGTTTAATACCAGGGAAAATACGGAAAAGGCGATCGAACGCCTTGCAAATTTAAAGTAGGAAAGGATAGTATCATAATGAAAATCGCATTTCTGGCGGCGGCAAATTCGCCGCACACAATCAAATGGGCGAACACGCTGGCGGAGGATCACGACGTTACGGTCTTTTCCCTGCCCGAACAAAAGGACGAACAGGGCGAACTCAGTGAAAAGGTGACGGTCAAATACCTTCCGTTCACCACGGCGCAGGGCGGCTATAAGAAAAACGCGGCGCAGGTGAAAAGCGAGCTCGCATCCGGCGGGTTCGGCGTGGTAAACGCGTTCGGAGCGACAACCTACGGCGTGCTTGCGGCGAAGGCAAAGGCACCGAACGTACTTCTGACGGTGCTCGGCCCCGACGTATACGAGGGCGTGGACCGCGGCGGCAAGGGCCTTGTGAAAAAGAGCGTCAAGCATGCGTCGGGCGTACTTGCGGCAGCCCCGAACGTAATTACGCGCGTACAGTCCGTCTACAAAAAGGACCAGCAGTATTTTGTGGCTCCGTTCGGCGTGGATACGGAGGTATTCAAAAAAATCGGCGCGGAAAAGCCGGAGGACGCAATGTGCTTTGGTTCCCTCAAAGCGCTTGAATATGGAAACGGCGTCGACCTCGTGATGGACGCGTTTGCAAAGTATCTCGAAAAAACGACGGGCGCGGCCACCCTCAAGATCGTGGGCACGGGCTCCCTCGAAAACAGCCTTAAGCAAAAGGCGCAGAGCCTGGGGATCGCCGACAAGGTGGAGTTCACAGGTTATGTGAAAAATGCGGATATCCCGGCAATGCTTGGCACGATGGATGCGACGGTGCAGATGGGAAGCGCGGAAGCGTTCGGCGTACCGGGAATCGAATCGATGGCATGCGAAGTGCCGGTGGTGGCTTCGGACACGGTGGGTGCGAGCGAATATATCCTGAACGGCGTGACCGGATACCTCGTGAAAGTCGGCAATGTGGACCGCTGCTGCGACTGCATGATGGAGCTCAGGAACAAGGCGGCGCGCGAGCACATGGGCGAGCTTGCACGCGGGGATATCAAGGAAGAATACGAGCTTCGCGACTGCAAGGCAAAATACGAACATGCGCTGCGGGCGGTTGGTTCACGTGTAATGTAAGCCAGGAAAAGCAAGGGGCCGTACGATGGAGTGCGGTCCCTTTTTTTGTGCGGGCGCGGTCATTCTGCCTCCATACAATAGCATCCCGCACCCCGGCGGGGAAAAATAACAGCCGCTTCGCTGCAGGGTTTGCCTCGTCAAAGATTAAAATATCAAAAATCGGTTTCATGAAAAATAAGGCTGTGTATTTTAATGTAACCCGGTTCGGACGAAGTTCATTCCGGAACGCGGGGGAAAATTAAGATACGATACCGCAAGGGCGGGCAGGAGGTAACAAAAATGGCACAGACGAAAAAGGACAGCACGAAATCCACGCTGCAAAGCGCGGGGGAAAAGATCGGCGATGTCTTAAGCAAGGCAAAGGACAGCATCGTGGCATTCGGGGGAACCGTTGCAACACGGTCGAAGGAAATGATGGACGTCGCGAAGCTGAACGCGCAAAAGGCGAAGCTGACCGACGAGATCGACGAGAGCTACCGCGCGATCGGTAAAGCGACCTATGCCTCGGGACGGCTGAAAAAAGACCTCGCGGAGCACGGCGACCGCATCAAAAGCAACGAGGAGGAGCTGAAGAAGATAGAACAAGAGATCGAGCGGGTAAAATCCGAGGCGGACGACGAAGCCGCGGATAAGATGGACCGTGCGAAGGAAAAAGCTTCGGAAACAGGAACCGCCGCCAAAAAAGCGGGCGGAAACACCAAAAAAGCCGCCCAAAAAACGGCATCCTCCGCGAAAACAGCGGCCAGGAAAACGGGATCGGAAACAAAAACAGCGGCCAGGAAAACAGGCTCGGCCGTAAAGACAGCCGCTAAAAAGACGGGGACGGCCACCAAGACGGCAGCAAAGAAGAGCGCTTCCGCCGCCAAAACAGCAGCAAAGAAGAGCACGGCCGCAGCCAAAAAGGCGGCCAATTCATAAAAGTTTGCGGGAAAAAACAGGATGGAAACATCCTGTTTTTTTATGTGCAAATGGTATGCGGAGGATACGGTTTGCCCTATGGATGGAAATCTACCCCCGGGTATGCTATAATGGCTTGCAGATGAATGAAGGAATGAGATGAACTATGGAAAACTATCCGAATTATCCGTTGAGGAATGAGAAAAATATGCGGACGATGCTTGCCGCCGCAAAAAAGGCGTATGGCGCGCGGGATATGCTGCGCGTGCGCACAAAGGAAAAAACGGTGCGCGGGATTGGCGCAGGCGAATTCCTGAGCGATATGGACGCGCTTGGGAACGCTCTTCTGGGGCTTGGCCTTGCGGATGCGCACATTGCGGTGATCGGGCCGACAAGCTATGAATGGCTGCTTACTTATTACGCGGTACAGTGCGGCGTGGGCGTGATCGTCCCGATCGACAAAGAACTTCCGGACGGCGAGATCGCCAATATCCTTGCAGACAGCGGCGCGCGGGCGCTTGTTTTTTCAGGCGAATATGCGGATACGGTGGAAAACATCCGCGGCGGGCTTGCGGCTGTTAAATATTATATCGATATGCGCGCGGAGAAAAACGGCGGAAATACGCTTAGCTTCCGCGGATTGATCCGCGAAGCGAAAGACTGCGGGTATGAGCAGCGGGAAATCGACGAAAATGCGATGTCCGCCCTGCTGTATACGTCGGGCACGACGGGAAAAAGCAAGGGTGTGATGCTGACGCAGAAGAATATCCTTTCCGCTTCGGAAGGCGGGCTTTCCCTGCTCGACCTCGGGCAGGTCTGTATGTCCGTGCTGCCCGTGCACCATTCCTTTGAAAGCACGCACGGCATCACCATGATGATCCAGAACGGCACGACGATTTGCATAAACGACAGCCTGAGGCACTTCATGGAAAACCTCCAGCTTTTCAAACCGGACATGATCTTTCTCGTACCGCTGTTCGTGGAGATGATGCACCGCAAGATCTGGCAGAACGCGGAGGCGAACGGCCAGGCGGAAGCGCTGCGCGCGCTCGTCGAAAAGAGCAATGCGGAGCTGCGCGCGGGTGAAGACAACCGCGGCCGATATTTTAAGAATATCCGCGATGCGTTCGGCGGAAACCTGAAGCTTATCATCTGCGGCGGCGCACCGCTTTCCGCGCGGCTGATGCGCGAGTTCCGGGAGCTTGGTATCCTGCTTTTGAACGGCTACGGGATCACGGAATGCGCACCCCTCGTCTCAGTCAATAAAAACCGCTATTATTGCGACGGAGCTGTGGGAATCCCGATTGCCTGCTGCGACGTGAAGGTGGAAAACGCGGACGAGGACGGAGACGGCGAGATATGGGTCAAGGGTCCGAACGTGATGCTTGGGTATTATAAAAACGAAGAAGGCACGAGGGAAGTGATGAAAGACGGCTGGTTCAACACCGGCGATATCGGCCGTATAGACGGCGGCGGTTTCCTTCACATTACGGGACGGAAAAAGAACCTGATCGTGCTCTCCAGCGGGAAAAATGTTTATCCGGAGGAAATAGAGGAATACCTGATGCGCATTCCGTATATTAAAGAAGTAATCGTGTATGCGCCGCTTGCGGACGGCATGAGGGAAACGGAGCTTTGCGCGGAGATTTTCGTGACCGAGGAGTATACGGCAGTCCATAGCGCGCGGGAGATCGAGGAAAACCTCAGGAAGGATATTTCCGCCGTCAATAAAACGCTGCCCACCTTTAAACACATCGGGCGCTTCCATGTGCGCGACAGGGAATTCGAAAAGACCACGAAAAAATCGATCAAGCGTTTTGCGATGTAGGGCAGAGGCGGACGAAAGCCGTGCCACAAAGCGCAAAAAGTGGTATAATAGGACAGAAAGGCGAATAAAATACAGCCCGTCCGCGGCAGTGCACAGCAGGGCCCGCGCGGGCAAAGGAGAAGCCCGCGGCATTCTGCCCATGGGCCGGACCCGGCAGGCAGGGCTTGCTCCGACGACGGAAAGGAGGAAACCACAGTGGTAGAGCTGGAAAGGGTACAGCAGCTTCTGGCGATGGCCTCTCCAAAAGAGATTGAAGAGATCACGCCGGAAAAGCATTTGATTAGTGACCTGGAAATGGATTCGTTTGGACTGATGGAAGTCGTGATGGCGTTTGAAGACGAATTCGGGGTAGAGATACCGGACAGGGATTTGCGGCTGCTGGATACGGTAGAAGACGTATTGATATACCTCGAAGACAAAACAGGGACGCAGCATATGCCCGCAAGAGTGTTCTAAATATTTATCAGAAATTATACTGCACGGAAAAAAGACCGCAATGCGCGGCCTTTTTTCATGAATGGGCTTTCCATTGCGGAGGAATGGGAGTAAAATAAATAAGGCAATTTTACATTTCCGGGCCGTGAAACGCGGACTAGGGCTTTGCGGCGGGAAAAGGAAGGATAAGGGGGAGCAGGCAATGAGTATTATTACGATCGTAGGGGCGGGAATGATGGGTTCGGCTATCGGGTTCCCGGCAAGCGACAACGGAAACGAGGTACGGCTGGTGGGAACGCCGCTTGACCGGGAGATCATCAGGCACGCACGCAAGACGGGGGAACACCTGACCCTCCGGCGCAAACTCCCCACGGGATACAAATATTACCAGGTCGAGGAACTCCGCGAGGCGCTCGCCGGCGCCGATTTATTGGTGAGCGGAGTATCGAGCTTCGGCGTAGACTGGTTCCTTGCCAATATCCTCCCCGTGATTCCGCAAACGCTGCCCGTCCTTGCGGTGACGAAGGGCATGCAGGATACGGAGGAGGGGCAGCTCATTCCCTATCCGCATCTCTATGCGCAAAAGCTGGACCGGAAGCTTTCCCTGAACGCGGTGGGCGGCCCGTGCACGAGTTATGAGCTTGCGGACCACGACCCTACGGAGGTATGCTTCTGCGGGGAGGACATGGAAGCGCTGCGTAAGATAAAGGCGATGTTTGAGACGGACTACTACCATATCAGCCTCTCCACGGACGTTGTGGGCGTGGAATGCGCGGTAGCTATGAAAAACGCTTACGCGCTGGCGGTAACGCTGGCGGTCGGCCTTTCGGAACGGATCGAGGGCGTGGGCGGCACCCTGCACTATAATTCGCAGGCGGCGCTGTTCGGGCAAAGCGTCCGCGAAATGCGCAAACTGCTCGCACTTGTGGGCGGCGGAGACGACAACATCGTATACGGTGCGGGCGACCTGTATGTAACGGTATTCGGCGGGCGTACCCGTCTGATCGGCACGCTGCTTGGGCGCGGGATGAGCTTTCCCGAAGCCATGGAAGAGCTCGATGGCATTACCCTCGAATCCATTGTGATCGCCACGCGCACGGCGCGCGCGGTGCGGCGGCTGATCGCGCGGGGAGAGGCCCGCGCGGAGGATTTTCCGCTGATGCTGCATGTGGACGACATCATCAACAACGGGAAAGAAGTGGCGATTCCATGGAGCGGCTTTGAGGTGGAAACGCAGCTATGAAAAGAAATATCGTTATCATCAATCTCGTAGCGGCATTTTTGTGGATGTCCATGTATTCGTATGTGCCGACGCTGCCCGCATACGCGACGTCGCTGGGGGCGACGGCGGCGGTCGTAGGAGCGATCGGCGGCGCGTACGGCGTGATGCAGATCGCGCTGCGTGTGCCGCTGGGGATCATTTCGGATAAAATCGGCAAGGATAAATTTTTACTGCTGATCGGCTTTGTGATCCTCGCAGTCTCAGGCCTGATGTTCATTGTCGCCAAGGACACCTTCTGGGTGATGATGGCCCGCGGGGTGGGCGGCGCAGCCGCGGCGTGGTGGGTCGTGATCTGCGCGTCCTATTCGAAGTACAACGAAGAAGACAAGCAGGTAAAGGCGCAGGGGCTCCTCAATGCATCGTCCAATATGGGCAAGGTGGTCGCCGCGCTCGCTGGCGGACTTCTTGCGCAGGCGTTCGGCCTGCACGCACCCTTTTATTTCGCGTTTCTGGTCGCGCTCGTGGGCATCGGCTGCATCATGATGTTCAAAACGCCGAAGGAGGAACAGAAGATCGTTCCGCCGGGCGGAAGGGAGCTTGCGGCCCTGATGAAAAATAAGCACCTGATCGTTTTTTCCATCCTTGCCGTTTTTTCCCAGCTGCTGTGCTTTGCCCTGCCGAGTTATTTCACATCGGTCGCGGCGCAGAACCTCGGCGCGGATTCGTCGCAGCTGGGCTTCCTGATGGTGGTCTATTTCCTTGTGACGAGCATATCGTCGCTGTTCGTGGGGACGAAGCTGTATAAAAAGATCGGCGGAATCAAGTGTATCGCGGTCTCGTTTGCGATCGGCGCGTTCTCTTGCCTGCCCATGTTTTACCATATGGATATTACGGCGATCTACGTCATGCAGGCGCTTTCCGGCATCTGCTACGGCATCACATGCGGAGCGCTTGCCGGATTTGTCATCAAGGCGGTGGAGCCGCGCTACCGTTCCACCGCAACAGGAATCCTGCAATCCATTTTCGCGATCGGCATTTTCCTCGGGCCGGTGATCGTAGGAAATGTGATCGAGGCGGCGTCCATCGACGCGGCCTACTGGGTAATCTTTACGCTGACCGCGGCCGCAGCGGTCCTGAGCCTTTTGCTTATCCCGAAAGAATATGATAAGATGTGATTAATGAAAATGTTTTGGGGCGGTATTTGCAGGGTATCATTATAGCAGTTCCCGCAGGCGGCCGTAAGGCGCCGTTTTACCGGGGGCTATGGTTGCAGCATACTGGAATGGGTGTTTTTCATCCATTTGCTGTATAAATAATCCATATAAGAAACAGGAGGGGGAAATTATGAATTCTGAGTCTTGGAAATCCAGGGAAATGATACGGCTGATCCTGAGCATCGTTCTTCTGATTATTGGTCTTATCCTGCTCGGCGCGCCGACGTTCGCAATGGAAGTAATTGTAGTCATCATTGGCATCGTGGTGCTGGCCTATGGCGTGATCCAATTGTTAATCAATCTTTCAAAACGCAACCGGGGAGACGCGAATGCGGGCCTTGCCATTCCGGTGATTGCAATTATTATCGGCATCCTTCTGATTATCTTCCGCGGCGGCGTGGCCAATGTGATCCTGCCGTTTATCATCGGCGTGTGGGCGGTTATCACAGGCGTGATGAGCCTGATGGAAGCGTCGCAGGTGAAGGATTTCAGCCCGGGCGCGTGGAAGGTGGCGCTCATTAGCGGCCTTGCGGAGCTGGTGCTTGGCATCATCATGATCGTAGGCATCATTGCAGGTTCCAATGCGCTTGGCGTCCTGCTCGGCGTGTGCCTGACAATCTACGGCATCCTCAGCATCGTCGAATGGGGAATCGTGGCTTCCGCCAAAAAATAAGCGGTTTGGAAAATATGGCCAGGAAAATTCAATCAAACAATAAGGCTCTTCATCAATAACGCATAGTATCTCTATGCGGCCTAGGCTGTCAAAGAACCCTGCGCTCTAATCAAGCGGCGCGGGGTTTTCTTATTTGGAACAACAATCAATCTAAAAAATCGTAAAAGAAAGGCTTTGGCCTTCCATAAAGCTGCCTTATCGAGATTTATTGCGCGTATTCAGCCGGATCCCCGTCCGTTGTTTCAGCCCGCGGTGCCGTATATTAGATTATGGCAGTCGCACACATCGTATCTATTCTGCACACAAAACGCATTTATGCGCGCCCATGTAAAACAGATTGTCAAAAAGGCCGCCGCAGGCGGCCTTTTTGACAAATTGAGACATTTTACAGATAGGATCCCATGGGCAGTTTTTTCCGCGGAGGGTCAGCCGCAGCGTTATTAAAAAATTTAAAAAAAGATTAAAAAAATTGTTGACAAATAGCGCACATATGATATTATTATATTAATTCGATTAATATAAAACGAATTAATATAAACCCCCGTTGAAATTCTATTTATCCACTACATATAAAAGCGAATATGCTTAATTAACAGAAACGGAATGAATCCATGAATGTGAAAAAAACAGGAACCCAAAAGGGGAAAAATCAAAGTAATCTTCAGGAAATGAACCGCTCGCTGATTCTCCGGCTGCTCAAAAAAAATAATGTCTGCTCCAGAGCTAAATTGGCGAAACAGTCGGGGTTAAAGCAGGCAACGATTACAAATATTATTAATGATTTTTTGAATTGGGGACTGGTGAATGAAACGGGAATTATCAGCGGAGAAAAAGGAAGATCCAGCATCGGCATCCAAATCAATCATCAAAACTATTATGTAATCGGAGTACGGCTGGCGCGGGGATTTTTCCGAATCGGGCTGTTTGACATTTTTGGGATCAACCTCAACCAAAGCCGATTCGACCATGAAAAGTCGACCGGACCGGAAGTGGTTGTAGCGAAGATCAAACTGGAAATCTCACGTCTAATCGAAAAAAACAGGGACAAAAACATTATTGGAATTGGGATTGCGGTTCCTGGACCGTATTTCAGCCATGAGGGCAGGATTGTGGATATTACGGATTTTCCTGGCTGGAGCAAGATACAGTTTAAGGAAGAAATGGCCAGTGCGTTCGATTTGCCGGTTGTCATCGACCACGACGCAAACGCAGGCGCGGTTGCGGAATGGTGGATTGCGCCGAATAAGCAATTGACGGGAACCATGGTTTATTTAGCCGTAGAAGACGGCTTGGGAGCGGGAATTATCCATGATGGCGTGCTCTTCCGGGGCGCAATGGGGACGGCCGGGGAAATAGGGCATGTCAGTATCAATCTGGATGGGCCGCTTTGCGTATGCGGAAACCGCGGTTGTTTGACAAACTATGCTTCTTCCAAATATCTTATGGAGCGGACCCGCGAAGAACTGCCGGGATATCCGGACAGTATGCTGCGGGAAGGCTTTTCCTACCAAGACGTCGTACGCGCGGTAAAAGCCGGGGATCCCCTGGCGGTAGCAATGTTCCGCGAAACGGTACGCAATTTGGCGGCCGGTATGATTAATATCCTCTGTGCGTACAGTCCGAATGAAATCGTCATTGGAGGTATGATAAGTGAATTTGGAGAATACTTATTAAAGGTGCTGGAGGAATATGTCCACGGGCATACCTTCCCGAATTTTACGGAACAAGTAACCATCAATTTGAGTACCCTTGGGCCGGACCCATCCTTTGTGGGTGCGGCGGCACTGGCGATCGACTACTGCCTCAGGCAGGCCAGCATTTTTGAAAATGCCATAAGGACATGAGAATCCCAAAAAAACAGGTAAATTAGCAGAATAAAAAATTACAGCAAAGATACTGCAATATCTTTGCTGTAATATAAAAGCCGGATAAACATTGCAACTCTCTTGGAAAAAACTACAATAATTTTAACCAGCTTCTTAACGTTACCCTTCTTTAATATTATTGTAGTGGATACCAATATTTTTGTCAATCTTCATCCGGAAAAACACTAAAATTCCAAAGGAGGAAGAAAAATGAAAAAAAGTATTGGCGTTTTTATTGCCGCAATACTAGTGGTGTGTTTGTTTGCGGGGTGCGCGGAAACGGCTTCGACAGAAAATGCGGGCGCAGCCGAAACGCCTGCGGTGCCGGCAGCGGCAGAATCGGCAGGAACTGCGGCAGAATCGGCAGGAACTGAACCGGCCGCAGCGGAAAATGAGTATGCCTGGGATCCAAACATCGGGGCAAATCCGGAGAAAAACGAGTATTATTTCGTATTCGTTCCCAAATTGGTGCATCCGTTCTACGAGCCTCTCATCGAAGGGATGGAGCGGGCTGCGGCAGAATATGCGGAGCAGGGGATTACAGTTACATGGGACTGGGATGCCCCAGCTGCGGCGGACGCCGTTTTGCAGACGGAGAAAATGGAAGCGGCTGCGGCGAAAAGCCCGGATGTGCTTGGAGTTGCGGTACAGGATCCGGTTGTGATCGATCCGATTGTGGATGAAATAGAAGCGGCGGGCATTCCCGTCATGCTATTTGCAGACGATACGGCTTCAGGAGCGGGCTCTGGATTTGTCGGGCTCAAGGACTTTTATGGGCAGGGCTACATGGTAGGCAAAGAAATTGCTGAGGCGATGAACGGTGAAGGCGAAGTTGGTTTGCTGATGGGGTCCTTGGCTGCGGTTTCGCATCAGGGCCGCTTGGAAGGAATCAAAGGTGCGCTGGCGGAATATCCGGGGATTACCATCGTTTCGGAGCAGGCCACTGACGATGATCTGCAAAAGGCCGTAGAGGTGACAGAGCAGATGATGAATGCAAATCCCGGACTGAATGCGGTAATCAGCGCGGACGGAAGCGGTGCCGCGGGCGCCGCGAGGGCCGTAGCGGACAGCGGGCACGGTAAGATATGGATCGGAGGATTTGACGTTAATGACGAAAATATCGAAGGGGTTAAAGACGGGTCCATCTATTGTATCGCTGCACAGGACGGTATTGAAACCGGATACGATACGCTTCGTATGATGATTGACATTGCGGACGGCAAAATCACCCATGCCGACAAGAGGGAGGTTTGGGTAAACAATATGAAGCTGATGCAGGATACTTTGGCAGATTATGGCTACTGATCCGCAGCGGTAAGGCAGAATAAGGTCCAGGAGGGGATGCTGCTTTATTGCGGCGCCCCTCGGCGTGGGCCGCTTTGGGAAAGGAGATGGAATTGTGCCTCAGGAAATTTTACGTATGAGGAATATCAACAAAAGCTTTCCAGGAGTACAGGCCCTCAAACATGTCGATTTTGATTTGAAGGCAAATGAAATCCATGCGCTGCTTGGCGAAAACGGCGCTGGGAAAAGCACGCTGATGAATGTGCTGATGGGAATGCACCGGCCGGAAGAAGGGGAGATATGGCTCCATGGAAAAAAGACGGAAATCCCTTCGCCCGTCTTTGCGATACAAAACAGCATCGGGATTGTGCCGCAGGAACTGAATATCGTTCCGGAGGTCACCGTCGCGGAAAATATCTGTATGGGAACGCAAAAGAGGAAAGCAGGCGCAATAATCGACTGGAAAGATACGTTTAAAAGGGCGGAGAGTATTATGGACCAACTGGGGTCGCCGGTGAATGTGAGGAGCAAAGCGGGAACGTGCAGCGTTGCACAGCTGCAGATGGTGCAAATCGCGAGGGCGATCGCTTTTGGGGCCAAGATTATTATTCTGGATGAACCGACAGCCAGTCTGACTTCGCAAGAAACACACGATTTGTTCCGGGTAATGCGGCAATTAAAGGGGAACGGAGCGGGAATCATTTTTATTACGCATCATTTGGAAGAAGTGAAAGAAGTGGCCGACCGTGTAACTGTCATGCGCGACGGAGAGGTGGTGGACACAACGCTGATGGCGGACACCAGCATTAAAGAGATTATTGCGAAGATGGCAGGGCAGGAGGTCATTTTCAGTAAATTCGAAAGGGAATTCCAAGAAGAAGAAGTGGTGCTGCGGGCAGAACGCCTGACGCATAAAAAGAAATTCCGGGACGTTTCTTTCGAAGTGAAAAAAGGCGAAATTTTCGGCGTGGGAGGCCTGGTCGGCGCCGGACGTACGGAGGTTATGCTGGCCCTGTTCGGCGTAGAGCCGCTAGAGTCTGGCACGATCATACTGAAGGGAAAACCCATTACGGTCAAATCGCCAAAAAGCGCGATTGAGGCGGGAATTGGATACTTGCCGGAAGAACGGCGCGCGCAGGCGATCTTCCCGATTTTAAGCATAAAAGAAAACCTGACAATGCCAATTTTACAGCGGCTGTTCCGGCATGGAAAAATAGACCGCCGTCAACAGGAAAAGATTACGCAGTCCTACATTGACAGGTTGGAGATTAAGACGCCGTCGGGGGAAAAAGAGATCAGGGATCTTTCCGGAGGGAACCAACAAAAGGTCGTTTTCGGGAGGTGGATTGAAAAGGATTTGGATATCCTGATTCTGGACGAGCCTACGCGAGGAATAGATGTGCGTGCGAAAGATGAAATTCATAAATTAATTGAATCTCTTGCAAAAGAGGGCAAAACGGTGATCGTCGTTTCTTCCGAGCTTGAAGAATTGCTGAATATATGCGATCGGATCATGGTCATGAACGAAGGACAAGTAAAAGGGATCATGAATGCGCGCGAGGTTAACCAGGAAGAAATCTTAAGGCTTGCCTTAAGCTGAACAGGGGGAAATATAGAATGAAACAGAGCATCAATATTACCATGCAGGGACAGCCGTCAAAAATAAAAAAACTTTTCAGCCATACAGAATTTATTATTCTGCTGGCGACGGTCGTTCTGATGCTGGCATCCTATTTTGTTAATAATGCGTTCTTCTCACAATACAATATGTCCACGCTACTGCGGCAAATGTCGTTTGTAACCATCGTGGCGTTTGGGCAAACCATGATATTGATCTTAGGCGACATCGATCTTTCTGTTGGCGCGACAGCAGGACTGTCGGCGATTACGGCGGCTATTCTCATGGCGTGGCTCGGGCTGCCGCCTCAATTAACATTTGTATTATGTATTGTGCTGGGGGCCCTCTGCGGACTGTTTAACGGATTCTTTGTCACAAAGTTTAGGATTACGCCTTTTATTATCACGTTGGGCTCCAGTTATATTTTTGAAGGAATTATTTATGTGATAACGGAAGGACGGTCGATTACGAATATCCCGGCAAGCTTCCTGTCCCTGGGACAGGAAATGGTTGGCGGAGTCCTGCCGATTCCGGTACTTTTCATGATTATTATTGGAGCGGTCCTATATTTCGTGTTGAAACATACGCCGTTCGGACGCTATCTGTATGCGATCGGCGGGAATCAAACGGCGGCAAAACTGGTTGGAATCAATGTAAACCGAAGCCGTCGGACCGTATACGTATTGTCTGGAATTTTGTCCGCCTTTGCCGGTATGCTGATTATGGCGAGATTGGGGACAGCACAGCCGACAATCGGGAGCACATGGGTTATGCCGTCTATTACCGCGGTCATCCTGGGCGGGACGTCTATGTCGGGAGGCCGTGGGGGTGTGATCGGAACTGTCATAGGTTCCCTGATGATGTCCGTCATTTCAAATGCCATTGTTATTATGAGGGTCTCTACCTATATGGAACAAGTAGTCATCGGCGCGGTTGTAATTATCGCGGTGCTGATTGATGCGATCAGGACGAACATGAGCACGAAATAAGCGCGGTAAGAAAGGACGAGAAATGAAAACAATTGAAGAAATAAAAGAGTTTGCAACGAAAATTCGAATTGAAACCATCAGGTGCATCAAACAGCGGGGATTCGGGCATATAGGTGGAAGCATGTCTATCGCGGACGTATTGGCGGTACTGTACGGAAATATCATGAAATACGATCCGAAAGATCCGGCGTGGAAGGAAAGGGATTATCTGGTCGTATCGAAAGGACATGCCGGACCTGCGCTGTTCGCAGCTCTCGCGCTGAAAGGATTTTTCCCGGTGGAATGGCTTGCTACATTATCGAAACCGGGAACAAGGCTTCCCAGTCATTGCGACCGCCTGCGCACGCCGGGCGTGGACGTTTCCACCGGTTCGCTGGGGCAGGGGCTTTCCATTGCCGCAGGAATTGCGCAGGTATTTGGCATGAGGAAACAGGAAAACCGTGTTTATGCCGTTCTGGGAGATGGGGAATGTGCGGAAGGACAAATTTGGGAAGCGGCTCAGTATGCCAGCCACTATAAGTTAAACCGCCTGGTGGCATTTGTAGATTGGAATAAACGGCAGGTAGACGGCTATCTGGAAGATATTATGTCGGTCGGGGATATTGCAGAGAAATTTGAAGCGTTTGGATGGATGGCCGCTGTTGTAGATGGCGGCGACGTACGGGCCATACAGCAGGCGGTTCTGGAATTGCAAAAAAAGCAGGCAGACCGTCCGGCGGTTGTTGTGCTGGATGGAATCAAAGGAAGTGGCGTACCGGAGTTTGAGCAGATGGAATATAATCATCATTTCGCGCTTACGCCGGAGCTGGCAGATAAAGTGATTGCAGACTTGGAAAAACAGATGTCGAAAGGGGAAATATGATGTTTCGAGTAGACTATAACGGCGGCCTGGAGAAAAAATCCGTCAAAGAAGCGTTTGTAAAATTTATGAGATAGGCGCTTGGAGAAGACCGCGAAGTTGTGTATCTGGATGCAGACCTGATGAGCTGCACGGGCATGCTGGATGTAAGAAAAGAATATCCGGACCGCGTATTAAACTGCGGGATTCAGGAATGCAATATGGTCGGGGTTGCCGCGGGGATGTCCCTGATGGGGATGAAGCCGTTTATACACAGCTTTGCAGCGTTTGCCGTCAGGCGCCCGTTTGACCAAATATTCCTGTCGGTTGCATATGCAGATAAAAGTATCCATATTATCGGGAGCGACCCAGGGGTAAGACAGTCGTTCAACGGCGGAACACATATGTCGTTTGAAGATGTCGCGCTGATGCAGACCGTGCCGCATGCACACATTTTTGATATTACGGATACGACAAACCTGCTGTCCGTATTGCGGCAGACAAAAGACCGGAAAGGTGTGTTTTACTACCGGATGCCCCGGGAGGAAGTGGAAAAAGTGTATTCCAGCGATTCCGAAATGGAGATCGGAAAGGGGAATATACTGCGGGAAGGAGGCGACGCCTCTGTGATTGCCTGCGGGCTGCTGGTGCCGGCTGCGCTGGCTGCAGCGGAAATTCTTGAGAAGGAAGGAATTTTGATCCGTGTGGTGGATATGTTTACCATCAAGCCTCTTGACCGTGAATTGGTGATAGATTGCGCCAAGAAAACGGGGACGATCGTAACGGCTGAAAATGCTTCGGTTTACGGCGGACTTGGCAGCGTGGTAGCGGATGCGGTTGCACAGGAATACCCGGTGCATGTACGGCACATTGGCGTGAAGGACGAATTTGGGGAAGTTGGGCCGGAGGATTACCTGTGCAGGCGGTTTGGCTTTACGCCGGAAAATATTGCAAAAGTTGTGAAAGAGGCCGTCACAATAAAATTGCAAGAGGCTCTGACAATTAAATAAATCAAGAGATCAAAAAGGAGAAAAGAAAATGGCGGAAAGAATTATTGTAGGCGCGGATCCGTGCGGAATCATGATAAAAGAAGAGGTAAAAAAGTATTTGCAGGATACCGGATATGAAGTAACAGACGTAGGCAGTATGCCGGACGGGACGGAAGTGGATTATTATGAGGTAGGCGCCCGCGTGGGGGCGAGGGTTTCGTCGGGCGAATTCAAAAGAGGCTTCCTGTTTTGCGGAACGGGAATGGGCGTCAGCATTGTGGCAAATAAATTTCAGGGAGTTTATTGCGGGCTGTGCGAAAGCGTGGAAACAGCAAAGCTGTGCAGGACGATTAACAATTGTAACGTGCTTGCCATAGGCGGCTTTCTGATTGGCGGATTCAAGGCGGTTGAAATGGCGAAGGCGTTTTTGGAAACGGCGTTTACAGAAAATTTTTCTGCGGCGCCGCCGGAGTTTTTGCGGAAGGCGTACCAATGCATCGGGGAAATAGAAACGAATCTGTATAATCAAAATACAAGGCAAGGAGAAAATGAAACAGTGGAATTGATGCTAAATTGTGAAGACCCCAAAATTTTAGGCAAGTATTTTGACCTGTACCCCATTATTGACGGAGTGACAACGAACCCGCTGATGATTTCCCGTGCGGGGAAGGTGGATTTTTTTGACTACATCAGACGGTTGAGGCTGGCAGCCGGAGAACGCAAGCTGATGGCACAGGTCACCTCTTCCGATTGTCAGACTATGGTGCAAGAAGCGGAATTGATACGGCAGGCGGGCGGAGACGGTATGTTTGTTAAAATCCCGGCGATAGAGGAAGGAATCCGGGCGATGGAGATACTGAGCAAAAAAGGATATAATATCACCGCGACAGTCGTCGGATCGTTTGGGCAGGGAATGGCCGCCCTGAAGGCGGGCGCAAAATATGTAGCGGTATTTTATGGCCCGATGGAAAGCAAGGGAATGAATCCCTGTGCTGTAATCAAACGGTTGGCGGCCTATATTCAAGCCAGTGGATGCGAAGGAAGGATACTGGCCGCGGGCTGCAAGGACCTTGAGGCATGCGGGAAGGCGATGAAGGCAGGGGCCACCGCATTTACTGTAGATCCTGAAACATTGACAAAAGGTATGACGTCTCCTGTTACGAAAGAATACGCCGCGAATTTCAAAAAGGCATGGGAAGGCGTACATGGGATTGGCGTAAACATTACGGACCTAAAAAAATAATAAATAATAAAAGATGGCTGTCTTAAATTTCCGGTTTGAGGCAGCCATCTTTTATCGTTGTCATTATGCGTTCTGAGAATAATAAGGAAGTGCGGCCGGGACAAAAAAATATACCTGCGGGCGGTATGAAAATAGTACAGCCGTCCATGCTGCAGCTATATCTGGCCTGTTTTGACCGGAACTATTGAGATAGTTTCGGCCGTGGGATAGGAATGAATTTCAACTAGAATCGCTTTTGCGAAAATGTAGAAGCCGCCCCGGGACAGGGTAAGCGCATCCTACGCATCCGCAAGCTCCTTTTTACACTTGGCGCACAGGGCCGCCATCACCGCGACGCTAACCGCAAACACGGCAATAAACACGTTCAGCGGCAGCTGGAGGCCGGAAGTCTCGGCGAGAGCGCCGATCAGGGCAGGGGCCACCATCCCACCGATATTGAACGCAAACACGGCAAGGGAGGTTGCGGACGCCTTGCGCGTGGGGAAAAGCGCGGTAGAGATCATCACGACGCTGACCACGTTGAGCGCGCAGAATGCGCCGCCGAGGGCGGTCAGCACCATGGCAATGGGCGCGGATGCGATATTAACGGCGCCGAACATGCAAACAATGCTGATAATACTGAATAGTACGTACACGCGCTGCGGCTGGAGCTTGCGGAAAATGAAAGGTCCCAAAAGCCGCATGGCGAGCGTTCCCACATAATAAAGCGTAAGCATGAGCGCCGCCATTTCTACGGAAAAACCGCGGACGGTGGAGAAGAACGCCGGATACCACGCCGCCGTGGCTGTGGTAAAGCAGGAAAAAAGTCCGCAGCCCAAAAGGATCACCCACGACTTTGGGGATTTGAAAATTTCGGCCGGATTTTCTTTCGCATTTTGCGCAATGGAGGTCAGGTCTACCTTGGAAAGCTCGGGCGTTGCCTTTTTCAGGGAAAGCGTATATACCAGCGTAACGGCAAGGGAGAGGATTCCGACAAACAGGAAGGGATTCACAAAGCTATGCGAATCCCCGGGGGAAAGCATTGCGGCCATCATGATCGGCCCGATCATGGTACCCGCGCCAAAAAAGATCTGCACCATGGGGAGCAGCGTTTTGGTCTTATCCGGGAAGTATTCCGTAACGGTCGCCTGACCCATGACGTCGATTACCGTATAGCCAATGCCGGAAAGGAGCGCGCATACGCATACGATCAGGTAAGGCGGGGCGAATCCGACGAGCGTCGTTGCGATCCCGAGGATAAGGACGCCGAAGGCGACGATACGCGGCTTGAAAAAGCGCTCGCCCAGCAGTGCGCAGAAAAGCGCGGCGGCGATCCCGCCGATGCTTCCCACCATGGTAAAAATTCCCTGCGCGCTTGTACCGATGCTGTAAAAATCCATCATAGTGGTGGAAAGCGTGCCGAACAGCACGACGTACAGCGCGTAACAAACAAAGGTCGCAAGAAGGATGATCGTGTAAAACTGCGTTGTTTTCTGTTTTTGCATAAGTTGCTCCTGAAGTTTTTGAAAAGTTCCTTTTACTATTATACCCGCTGCGGGCTGTGATTGCCATTGATTTCTCGCTGAAAAACGTTTAAGATTAAAACAGGCAGGGTATGAATGACCCGTGCGACCGTATCGGGCACACAAAAGGAGGGGTTCAAGTGAAAGGTTTAATGGAGACGTTTACATTGACAAATGGCGTGGAGATTCCATGCGTAGGCTTCGGCACATGGCAGACGCCCGACGGCGAGACGGCGGTGCAGGCGGTCAAGGCCGCGCTGGAAGATGGATACCGCCATATCGACGCGGCGGCGATTTATGGGAACGAAGAAAGCGTCGGCAGGGCAATTGCGGAATCAGGCGTTCCGCGCGGCGAGCTGTTTGTGACCAGCAAACTGTGGAATGACGAGCATGGATACGAAACGACGCTGCGCGCGTTCGACAAGACTCTGAAGGACCTTGGGCTCGAGTATCTCGACCTGTACCTGATCCACTGGCCGGTCCCGGCGAAATTCAAAAACAATTGGCAGAAAAAGAACGCCGAGACATGGCAGGCCTTTGAAGAGCTTTATAAGGAAGGGCGCGTCCGCGCAGTTGGCGTAAGCAATTTTCTTCCGCACCATGTGGAAGAGCTGAAAAAGACAGCGGAGATTATGCCTATGGTAAACCAGATCGAATATCATCCGGGGCTGATGCAAAAGGAACTCGTGGAGTATTCGCAGAAGGAAGGAATGCTGATCGAGGCCTACAGTCCGCTTGGCACGGGCAAAATGCTCGGCAATGAAACGCTGAAAGGCATCGCGGACAAATACGGGAAGTCCGTAGCGCAGGTCTGCATCCGCTGGGTGCTCCAGAACGGCGTACTGCCGCTTCCGAAGTCGGTGACCCCATCGAGGATCGCAGACAATGCCAGGGTGTTCGATTTTGAGATCGCGGCGGACGATATGGCGGTGATCGATGCGATGGTCGATCCGGACGGCCCCACCAACGACCCGGATAATTTCCCGCTGTAAATGAAGCTTTCTATCCGGAAACGGGAGGAGCGGCGTTGGTTAGCCCGCTCCTTTTTCGCATACACGGGAAGCGGAGGTAATATGGTATGAATGGATGCAGAGGATTTAGTGCGGAGGAAACAGGTATGAAATTTGTTGCGGTCGAGCCGCTGGGCGTGGAGGAAGAAACGCTGCGGAAAATGGCGGAACGGGCGCTTCCGGACGGAGCTGAAATCGTGCTTTATGATACGCGCACGACGGATGCGGGGGAACTGATCCGGCGGGGCAAGGATGCGGACGTGATCGCGGCCGCGAACCTGCCGCTTTCGGCGGAGGTGATAGACGGGTGTGAAAAACTGAAGCTGCTCAGCGTGGCGTTTACGGGCGTCGACCACATTGCGCTCGATGCGTGCCGCAGAAACGGCGTTATGGTGTGCAACAGCGCGGGATATTCGACCGCCGCGGTCGCCGACCTTGTATTCGGCATGCTGATCGCGTTGGAACGGAAGCTCGTCGACTGTGATAAAGCCGCGCGTACAGGCAAAGCAGGGAATGGGCTTGTGGGAAACGAACTTGAAGGGAAAACCTTCGGCGTGGTCGGCACGGGGGCCATCGGCCGGCGGGTGGCGCGGATCGCCGCGGCGTTTGGCTGCGAGGTGCTCGCATACAGCCGCACGAAAAAGGAACTCCCGGAAGTCCGTTATACGGAGCTTCCGGAGCTGCTCGCCGCCTGCGATATTATATCCCTGCATGTGCCGCTTACGGACGGAACGCGGGGCATGATCGGGGAAAAAGAGCTTGGAATGATGAAACGCGGCGCGGTGCTGGTGAATACGGCGCGCGGGCCGATTGTGGACGGGGCGGCGCTTGCGCGGGCCCTGCGCGGGGGAAAGCTCGGCGGGGCGGCAGTCGACGTCTTCGATTCGGAGCCGCCGCTCGCGGAGGACGAACCTCTTTTGCACGCGCCGCATACGCTGCTTGCACCGCATGTGGGATTCGCAACCCAGGAGGCGCTGCTGAAACGCGCGGTGATCGCGATGGAAAATGTGGCAAAATGGCTGGCGGGAACGCCTCAGAACAGGATCATATAAAAAGCGGGAAGCCGCCTTGGAAATGGACAGGGCGGTTTTTTTGTTAAATTGACGCCAAAAAAGAGAAATGCGGCGCGGAAAGCCGGGTTCTGTGGTATACTGAAACAATACAATACAAGTATAGGTTGGTATACGGGGTGTTTCACGCAGCTGCAAAACTTTTCCAAAGGTTCCTGGATACGATCGAAAACAGCAAAGTATCCCGCGCGATCCGCAAAGGGCTTATTACTGCAATACCGGTTCTGATGATCGGCTCTATCGCGCTTATTTTGCTGAGCCTGCCGGTCGATACCTACCAGGCGTTTCTCGCTGCCTTTGGCGGAGGAGTCCTGGGGCGGGTACTGAGCCTCGTGCACAGCGCTGCGTTTGATTTTTTGGCAATCGTCTTTCTGATTACGATCAGCTACAGCTACGCGCAGCTTTGCAGCAATAAAATGTCGATGCGGATCGGCGTTCCTGTAGTGGCGCTGTGTTGCTTTATGATTATGTCGGGCGCGGGCACGGAAAGCTTTTCCCTGTCGAATTTTGGGGTCAACGGCCTTTTTATCGCGATTTTGACGGCTGTTTTTTCCAGTGTGCTTTTTATAAAGCTTTCATCCGTACCCGGGTTGGCCACGCAGGTTTATGCGGACGGAACGAATCACGATTTCAGGACGGCGTTTTCCATGATATTGCCCGGCGCGCTTGTGTTGCTCATATTTGCGTCCGTAAATTATGTACTGACAGATATCTTAGGGGCGGGGAATTTACCCGATTTGCTTGCTGACGCAATGATCCGTCTCTTCATGGGTCTTGGAAAGGGACTGCTCTCCGGGATACTGTTCGTGTTTTTCCTCGGGACATTCTGGTTTTTCGGGATTCACGGCGGCAATGTCATGGACAATGTTTCGCAGCAGTATTTTGCGGGAAACGTGGATATTAATACCGCAAATATCGCCGCCGGCCTTCCGCCTACGGAAATTTTGAGCAAAACCTTTTTTGACGTATTTGTATTTATGGGAGGCTGCGGGGCGATTTTGTGCCTCGTAATCGCAATCATCCTGTTTTCACGCAGAAGGAGCGTCAGGGATATCGCCAAGATGGGCGTTGCCCCGACGATATTCAACATCAACGAATTTGTAATCTTCGGTCTTCCGGTGGTGCTCAATCCTGTGTTTTTTATCCCGTTTGTCGTCACGCCGATCGCAATTACAGTGATCTCTTACCTGGCCGTTTCCCTCGGAATCGTGCCCTACGTAACGCAAACGGTGGAGTGGACGACGCCGGCAATCCTGAGCGGCTATGTGGCGACCGGCTCCGTTGCGGGAAGCCTTCTGCAAATCGTCAATATTGCGGTAGGGGTGCTGATTTACCGTCCGTTTATCAGGCTGTACGAGAAAAAGCAGGTCGTCAATATGAAAAAGGATATTCTGGAATTGACGGAACTCCTTTGCGAAACGGAAAAAGGGAACAAGCCGCCGTGGTTTCTAAACCGCAGCGGCCATCTTGGCTCGGTTGCGAAAATGCTGGTGACAGACCTTCGGCATGCGATCAAAACGCATCAATTGACGCTTTACTATCAGCCGCAGGTCAAAAGTACGGGAGAGTGCTTCGGGGCGGAGGCGCTGCTGCGCTGGAGGCATGAGATTGGAGGATTTATTTCACCGCCGCTGATGATAGAGCTGGCACGGGAAGCGGGATTCCTGGGCGAGCTGGAATGGGAAATACTGGATATGGCCTGCGCCGGACTCCGTGGCTTTTGCGAGAGGCTGGGCAGGGATTTCGGCCTTTCCTTTAACATCACGCCCGATACGCTGAAGGACAAGGACTTTTTTGGACAGCTGCAGGAGATCGCGCGGAGGAACGCAGCCGATCCGCATAATTTGTGGATCGAGGTGACCGAGCAGGCGGTCCTTTCGGATACGCCGGAGCTTGCGCAAACGATGGACCGGTTGCGCCGGGCCGGCTATAGGCTCTCCCTCGATGATTTCGGAATGGGACATACGTCGCTGCTTTATTTGCAAAACAACCAGTTCGATCAAGTAAAGCTCGATGGTTCGATTGTACGGGATATGCTGCAAAACAAGCGCTCCTGCGATATCATTTCGTCTATCGTCTATCTGGGGAAGTCGCTTCATTTCTCAGTGCTGGCGGAATATGTGGAGGTACCTGAGCAGCGTGAAAAGCTGCTTGAACTGGGTTGCAATGAATTCCAGGGATACCTGTTCAGCAGGCCGCTTCCGCAGGATGAGCTGGCAGGGCTGGTCCTGAAATGGCGGGAACGGCTGCAGGGGAACCATAAAGCGGATTAAGAAAGGGAAGATGCCCTGGAGCGCTGCGGCAGGCGGCGCTCCAGGGCTTTTTTGCGGCCCATGAAACCGTATGCGCGCGGGCACGGCGTGTTTGTGGAGTATGGAATTATTTATGGTAAGTCACGCGAAAACGTTTGACAGTCATATGACTGCGTGATATAATGTGGATATAAAAGGATAAAAGACATCTGCGCGGCCTGCCCAAAACGGCAAGCGGGCCCCGGGTATCAACATGATGGAAACGGTGGGCCGGACGGTACGCGCCCGCCGAAAGCTGCACCGGGCTGCGGGAAGCGCGGGTTCCGGCAGGGGAGGGCTGATCGCCAATGGTACGGTTTTTACCGGGCACAACAGTCGAGATGAATATAGATCACGGTATACAGGATTTCCTGAGCTCCCTGTTTGCGGCAAACGGCCTGGTGCTTTCACAGGTGCTGCAGCTGACGGGGCTTTCGGCGCACACGGTCCAAAACTGGGTCAAACGGAAATTTGTATCCCCGCCCGTGAACAAGAAATACGACTGCGGCCAGTTTTGTACGATCGTGATGATTAATATGATGAATGATATTTTCCAGATCGACCAGGTGACGCGGATGATCCGATATGTTGAAACCATATGCGGAAAGGGCGCCCCTGCCCTGATCTACACCTGCTTTATCGACCTCCTGCGCCGGGTGCCGGGAGATGCGATCCGTGAAGCGACGGGCATCGACGACATCATAGCGGAGGTGGTCGGCGGAAAGGTGCCGGACGGGCTCGAGGCGGGCGAGAGGCTGAAGAAGGTGCTGAAGGTCATGCTGCTCACGCATCTGTCCGCACAGATCAAGGCGGAAGCAAACCAGCTTCTGGGCGCGCTGGAATGAGAACCGGGCTTTGCGGGCCGGATTGCGCGGGAGTAGGAAAGGCGGAAGCTGCGTTTTTCCTATTCCCACGGTTAACCGCAAAAGACGGCGAAAGCCGTGCTGTGACGGGAATAAATAGGAAAGGCGCTCTTGCGCGGAATAAGAGGAATATGCGTTTCTTCTGGAAGCGGGTTTCTGCGGGCGCTTCTAAGGCTGGCCCCCGCAGGACTCAAACGCAGTGGGTTCTGCGGGAAGAAGGAGCAGCCGCACGAAGCTGCGCCCAGGGAACACAACGAGGAAAGAGGCGCGGGTTGCGCACAGGAAGGAGGTATAGTATATGTTGGCTTGGTGGGAGGCCATGACCCTGGTCGAGCAAATCTTTGCCGTGGTTGGCATTGCATCTACGGTGCTCCTTGTGATCGAAGTCATCCTGCTCCTCATCGGCGCAGGGCACGGCGGCGACGCAGACGTAGGTGCGGATGCCCCGGGCGACGTGCATTTTGATCCGGCGGGGGAGATTCATCCCGGTGTCCCGGGCGGTGCGGATTTTGACGTATCCGGGCATATGGATATGCCGCAGGATCTGGATATTCACATTGGCGGCGTCACGGCGGACGGCATATCCGATGTAGATATTTCCGCCGGAACGGACGCGCACGGCGGCATGGCCGATATGGGCGGCCCGGCGGGGACGCACGATACGCACACACATTTTGGCGCAAGCGGGCTGCATCTGTTCACGCTGCAGGGGCTGGTGGCGTTCTTTGCGGTGTTCGGCTGGTCGGGACTGCTGATGCTCAAATCCGGTATGCTGCCCGTGGCAAGCGTGATCCTCGCGATTGTGTTCGGTATCATCGCCATGGTGCTCATTGCGGCGGCGATGCGCGCAATGATGAAGCTTCAGTCCGACGGCACGCTCGACATCCGCAACGCGCTTGGAAAATCGGGCACGGTGTATCTGCCCATCCACGAAAAGCGGAGCGCGGCGGGGAAGGTGTCCCTCATGGTACAAAGCAGGCTCGTGGAAATGGACGCGGTCACGGACGGGGACGA
This sequence comes from Christensenella minuta, assembly GCF_003628755.1. Lineage (NCBI taxonomy): Bacteria > Bacillati > Bacillota > Clostridia > Christensenellales > Christensenellaceae > Christensenella > Christensenella minuta. The sequence continues at coordinate 2,501,683 of NZ_CP029256.1, forward strand.
GACCATCCCGACCGGCGCGGAAGTGACGGTCGTGGGCATTTCCAACGGCAATACGCTGATTGTGGTAAAAAAGTAGGAAAACGCCGCCGGAGCGGGAATGCGGTTCCTGCTGAGGGGCGCTGCAGCTGTTATTAAATAGGTTCTGAGTTTTCCGCAGGTGCGGAAGAAGGGATAGACAAAATGAGTATTGAATCACTGATCCTGATCGTAGTAATTGTTGTATTGGTGTTCATGTGCCTGCTGATCTTCCTGACGAGGTATAAAAAGTGCCCGTCAGACAGGATCATGGTCATCTATGGTAAGGTGGGGCAGAATACGGATGGGACGAACCGTACGTCAAAATGTATCCATGGCGGCGCGGCGTTCGTATGGCCCGTAATCCAGGCATACCAGTATCTGGACCTGACGCCGCTTTCCATTCAGGTAGACCTGAAAAACGCGCTCTCGCGCCAGAATATCCGAATCGACGTGCCTTCGATCTTTACGGTGGGGATCTCGACGGAGCAGGGCGTGATGCAAAACGCGGCGGAACGCCTGCTGGGTCTCGCGATGAACGAGGTACAGGAGCTTGCCAAGGATATCATCTTCGGCCAGCTGCGTCTTGTGATCGCGACGATGGACATCGAAGAGATCAATACAGACCGGGATAAATTCCTCGAGGCGGTTTCCCGCAACGTGGAATCCGAGCTGAAAAAAATCGGCCTGCGGCTCATCAACGTAAATGTGACGGATATCAGCGACGAATCGGGCTATATCACGGCGCTTGGTAAGGAAGCGGCGGCGAAGGCTATCAACGACGCGAAAAAGTCGGTTGCCGAAAAGGTGCGCGACGGCTCCATCGGCGAGGCAAACGCACAGCGCGACCAGCGTGTGGAAGTCGCGACAGCGAATTCCAAGGCGATCACGGGTGAAAATACGGCGAAGATCGAGATCGCCCAGTCGGACGCGGCAAGAAGGGAAAAGGAAGCCGAGGCAATGCGCCTTGCGACGGCGGCGGAAAAGGTACAGTCCGCAAAGGCGCTCGAAGAAGCGTACGCGGCGGAAAAGGAAGCCGAACTTGCAAGGTCGGCGCGTGAGAAAGCGACGCTCGAAGCGGATGTTATCGTCAAGGCGGAAATTCAGAAACGTCAGATCGAGCTGGCGGCAGAGGCGGAGGCAGAGCGCCTGCGCAGGCAGGCCGCCGGTGAAGCGGACGCCATCTATGCGAAGATGGAGGCGGAAGCGCGCGGCATGCAGGAGATTCTCAAGAAGCAGGCGGCCGGTTTTGCCGACATCGTGGACGCGGCGGGCGGAAGCGCAAAGGATGCGCTGATGCTGATGCTCGCAGACAAGATGGAAGACCTGATGAAGGTACAGGTGGAAGCGATCCGCGACCTCAAGATAGACAAGGTCACCGTGTGGGACAGCGGCGAAGGCAAGGACGGGAAATCGTCCACGGCAAATTTTTTGTCCGGCCTCTTAAAGAGCATCCCGCCCATGAATGAGATTTTTGAGATGGCCGGGATGGAGCTGCCCGAGTTCCTCGGCAAGAAAATAGGCCCAAAGGAACCGCCGAAGCTGGAAGGGCCGGAGGCGGAAGCGGCTCCCGGACCGGATGCAAAACCCGGGGAAAAGCTGCAGGATAAAGCATAACAAAAAGAAACAGAAAAACGGCGCGGCATTTGCCGCGCCGTTTTTATTTCACCTTGGATACACAGCGATGCTTGCGCAGGCCGCCTATAGCCAGGCAGATATTTTTATGCGGGCGAAGGATATAGGAAGAGAAATACTAATAGTAAAAAATTTTATGGATATCGGCTTCGTCGTATTCCAATTCATTTTTGACCTGTCCTTTATTCATGATGTAAATACGGTCGCACATACCGATTAATTCATGGATATCGGAAGAAATCAAAAGGATACCGCATTTCCTGTGGGCAAGGGTATTCATGATATTATATAATTCCACTTTTGAAGGAATATCCAGGTTGGCGGACGGATTTTCCAAGATCAATATTTTACGGTTGGTGAAAAGGATTTTGGAAAAAGCAACCTTTTGTTTATTGCCTGTGCTTAGAACACGAACCTTCTGACTTGGATCTACCTCGGCCTTCAATTTATGCAAATAGGATTCGGAAGCTTCTTGTACCTCGCGGGGGGAGAGATAGCCGGCATGGGTCAAACGGAACAGGTTGGATATCGTAACATTGAAATAAGAATCTTTTTGCAGAAACAAATTATTCGTATCATTGCCGCTGAAAAAAACGATACCGTTTTTCATAGCCTCATGCGGATTCTTTAATTTGACAGCTTTGTTATTGATTTTAAGGGTGCCGGATGAAATCTTTTCCATACCTACGAGCATCTGCGCAAGTGTTCCCTTGCCGGATTCGCGCAGTCCTGTAAGCCCCACGATTTCCCCTTCATGAAGCTTCAAATCCACATTCTTTACTGTGCCGGCGGCATTGGAGACGTGATTGACCTGAAGTAAAACACGGCCCTTGCGCGCGCGGGTTTTGGGGTAACGGTTACGAAAACTGTCGCCAGTCATAAGCTGCACGATTTTATCGGAAACGACTTCCTCGGTGTTTTCAATATCGGCTGTAATATTCCCGTCGCGTATAATAACGAGACGCCTAGAAATATTGCGTATCTCATCCATCTTATGAGAAACAAAGATAACGCAAACACCCTGCTGTGCCAGCTTCTTGATAATTCGGAACATCTTTTCAGTCTGCTGTTCATTGAAGGGCGCGGTAATCTCATCGAGCAAGAGGACCTTTGCGCCCATAATAATGGCTTTTGCCAGTTCAACATTCATTTTTTGGGAAAGACTAAGTTCGGAAACGGGGGTGGCGGGATCAATGTCCCATTCCATGAATTGCATCACCTGACGGTAGGCGTCAAGGTGCCTTTTTTGATCGATCAGCAAACCGCGGTTCATCTCATTGCCCAGAAAAACGTTCTGCTCTACATTGAGAAAAGGAACGAGATGAGGCTCCTGAAGCACGAAATGGACTCCCGTCCTCTTGGCAAGATGAGGACTTTTTAGCCGGACCCGATTGCCCTGTATAAAAATATCGCCCTCGTCCGGCTGGAGAATTCCAGCCATAATTTTGATTAATGTCGACTTCCCTGCGCCGTTTTCTCCGAGGATACTGCAAATCTGGCCCGGATAAAAATCCAAATTGATGTTTTTGAGCAATGGCCTGCCGTCAAATGATTTTGATATGCCGGACAATTTGAAAACCGGCTCATATAGTTCTGAATTTGCGGAAGACATTTTTTTTCTCCTAAAAATGTTTACAAATCAAAAGATGTTAACAGCTTAATGTCATTTTGGTATAAATAACGCTTATATTTTTCCGGAAGATCTCCCTCCGTAACAAGGGCTGAGATTGCATTGATAGGACAGAGAAGCTGAAGGGCAATCCTATCAAATTTGCTTTTTGACGCCAGCAGGATCGTCTGCCTGGATTTATCGAGAATCTTTTTGTAAACATCCAGAGAATAGGAATGATTGATCGTAAGGCCCGCCTCGAGATCCACACAATCAGTGCCGATAAAGGCTTTATTTACAAAAATATCTTCCAGATAAGCCAATGCTTTCTCTCCATGGGTGAACATCATATTGTTATAATTCACAACGTCGCCGCCAATAAAGAGCAGATTCACAGAGGAGCAGTCGATATAGGGCAGGGCGGAAGCATTGTTTGTAATAACGGTAAGGTTTTTTTTCTGGTTCAGCTTTTTCGCCAGCATCAAACAGGTAGAGCCGGGCCCCAAATAAAAGTTATCCCCATCGTCAATCAGGGTAATTGCAAGGTCGGCGATCATTTCCTTTTCTTGAAGCTCCGGGATATCGTTTTTAGGCATATCCAGGGGATCGTCTTCCAGCAGGATTGCTCCGCCATGGACCTTGCGTAAAAATCCATCGGTCTCCAAGCTGTCCAGATCCTTGCGGACGGTTACGTCGCTGACGTTCAGAAGGGAGGTCAACGTATTGATATCTACTTGCTTTTGCTCCAGTAATATCTTTTTTATAATATTAATGCGTTGCCCTGCAAACATTTACTACCATCACCACCAAATTGCATTCAAAATTTCCACTGTCCTTTGTAATAAATTATACAATAGAATAAGCATTTCGCCAAGTTATAAAAAAAAATTTAAAAAAATCAAATAAAAACAAAATAAAAACAGGGAAGGAAGATATCCCAGCATAGGAATCCTCTTGGAAGTGTAAAACATATATGTATAATTAAAATAAAATAAGCCGTTTCAAAAGTTAATGAAAGAAAAAATAAAATAATATAATTTTTATGTTGCAATATAGAAATTATTATGCTATTATTATAAAAAATCAAAGAATAAATAACAAATCAAAATTAAAAACCAATAAATCAAAATTAAATTAAATCGGTCTCTATTCTCCGCCCATAAAGCGGAATAAAAAAATATGAGGAGGAAAAAAATGAAAAAGCTAGTAGTATTGTCGCTCGCGCTGCTGATTGTTTTTGCAACGCTTTTAACAGGGTGCTCAGGGACGGCGCAGCCTTCAGCGGAATCTGAAGGGCCTTCGGCGTCGGCAGAAGAGACGGCGGCGGAAAAGGAAGCGGAAAGCTCCGCAGCAGCGGAAACGGGAGAAAAAAGAACGATCGGCACGGTCGTTTTGGATGGAACCAATCCGCACTGCACATTGTTTGAAGAAGGATTCAGGAGCATTGTGGAAGACAAATATGGCGACGAAGCAATCGTATTGGATGCGGTAGGAGATCCGGAAACGCTAATCAACTGCATTTCGGACCTGATGTCACAGCAGGTAGACGGTATTGTATTGGAGGCGTGCGACGATGAAGCGCCGATCGCCATTCTGAAGGAAGTCAAGGCAATGGGGATTCCGGTAGCGGCAGCCGATATGTATCTGCAGACAACGGAAGATGAAGGACTGGTTCTCTCGCAGACCATCTCGCAGAATTATGAGGCCGGCGTCGCCGTGGCGGAGGACCTGATTGAACGAGCGGGCGGCGAGGAAATGAACGTGTGCATCATGGAAATGAAGCAGAACAGCAGCGGAATGATGCGTATAGACGGTTTTGTCGATACCATCGCAGGACATGACAATATTAAAATCCTGGAACAGTCTCAGCCCAGCGAGGATTCCGTGGAAGCAAAACTGGAACTGGCAGAAATTTGGGTGCAAAAATACGATAATATCGACGCGATATTCGCGTACCATGACGTTGCTGCCCTTGCAGCCGTACAGGCTCTGAAAGCGGCAAATATGCTGGATGGGGTTCTGGTCTACGGCGTGGATGGATCGCCGGACGCAATGACGTCGATCAAAAATGGGGAAATGACTGGAACAAGCAAACAGCAGCCGGATCAAATGGCAATTTCCTCGGCGGAAGATGTGTATACCGTGCTGAACGGCGGGACCATCGATCATGAGTGGGAAGTATATATTCCTACGATCTTTGTGGACGCTTCCAATGTGGACGAGTATCTGTAAAAATCTAAAACTTTAGAAGAGACGGGAAAATTGTCCCGGCCGGAGGCTGTTCAGGCCTCCGGCCGGAAAAAGGTGGCTAATATGAATGAAACGATTTTGCGGATGGAATCCATCGTAAAAAGCTTTCCCGGTGTAAAAGCGCTGCAAGATGTAGATTTTGAATTGCGGGCAGGCGAGGTGCACGCATTGCTGGGCGAAAACGGGGCCGGAAAGTCCACGCTGATGAAATGCCTGAGCGGAGTGTACCCGGCAGACAGCGGAAAGATCACTCTGTTTGGAGAAAAAATCGCAATCAACACAGTAAACGACGCTATGGATCATGGAATCAGTATGATTCACCAGGAATTTGCCCTAAGCGAACAGCTCTCCGTGGCAGACAACATCTTTATGGGCAGGGAACCGGTTGGCAAATTTGGCCTCACCGACCGCAAGGCGCTCTATACGAAGGCCCAGGAATTGATTGATAAAGTAGGCGGCAACATCAGCGCCTATTCCCTGGTCGGCATGATCTCCACGGCGCAGAAGCAAATGGTGGAAATTGCAAAAGCGCTCAGCATGAATGTGAAGATTATTATCATGGACGAACCGACGGCGGTGCTTTCCAACCGGGAGGTGGATGCGCTGTTCCATCTGATAGGGACGCTGAAGGCCGAAGGAATTTCAATCGTATATATATCGCACCGGATGGAGGAAATTTTCCGTATTTGCGACAGGATCACAGTGCTGCGCGACGGGGCGAAGATAGACACCCTGGAGGCGAAGAAAACGACCAACGAACAGCTTATCAACATGATGGTCGGCAGAAAGCTGGAAGAATACTATACGCGCACCGAACACGAGATCGGCGGCACCCTGATGGAAGTGTGCAATATAACACGGTTGGACGAAAAGGTTAGAAACGCAAGCTTTGAACTGCGCAAAGGAGAAATCATTGGCTTTGCCGGACTCGTCGGCTCGGGCCGGACCGAGCTTATGAAGGTCATTTTTGGGATAGACAAAGCGGCCGCAGGCCAAATCAAAATCAATCATCGGGACGTCAGGATAAAACATGTCCGGGATGCGATGAAGCTGGGGATTGGCTTTGTTTCCGAAGACCGAAAGCTGGAAGGGCTCTTCCTCGAGCGGGACGTCGAGTTCAATATCACAATCGGCGTTTTGGATAAATTCTTATCGGCCTTCAATCTGAACCGGCAAAAGGAAGACGAAATAGCCGGGAAATATGTCGATATGCTTTCTATAAAGGCATCCTCTATACAGCAAAAGACGCTGAACCTGTCAGGGGGAAACCAGCAGAAAGTCGTATTGTCAAAATGGCTTGCGATCTCGCCCGATATCCTGATCCTCGACGAGCCGACGCGCGGCGTGGACGTAGGGGCAAAGGCGGAAATTTATGCGCTGATCGATCAGTTGGTGCAAAGCGGAGTCAGCATCATCATGGTTTCATCCGAAATGCCCGAGCTCATCAATATGAGCGACCGCATTTATGTGATGTGCAATGGAGAAATAAAAGCGTGCCTTGATAAAGATGAACTGGAACAAAATACCATACTGAAATATGCTTTGGGGGTATGAAGAATGAATCAGATTACAACGGGAAAAAGCGAATTCAATAATTTCAAAGTGCGCTTCATGGGGGCGCTGAAAACAAACGGAGGCGTAATTCTTGCGTTTATTATCGTATTTGTTATCGCCTCGATTGTCTCGTCAAAGTTTTTGACATTCAATAACCAGATGATAATCCTGAGGACGATCTCCACAACGGCGCTGTGTGCCTTTGCCATGACCTTTGTCGTGCTTACAAGCGGAATCGACCTTTCGGTGGGATCGTTTATGTCCCTTGCGGGGTGCCTGACGACCATATTGATTTCATGGTATGCGGTTCCCTCGTTCCTGGCTATATTGGTTTCGATCGGGGTAGGCCTGGCATTTGGCGCGGCAAACGGCCTGATTATAACAAAGATGAATATGCCGCCGTTTATTGCAACTCTGGCAACGATGAATATTATGCGCGGGATCTCGTATACGATCACTGGCGGCAAACCTGTTTCCGTAACGGCGGACAGCCTGTTTGAAAATATAGGCGCGGGATTCCTTGGGCAAGTGCCGATTGCCGTTATCTATGTCGTTATTGCATTTGTATTTCTGTGGATGCTTCTGAACAGGACGAGATTCGGCCGCCATATCTATGCGGTGGGCGGCAATCTTACAGCCGCTAAATATTCGGGAATCAACACGGATAAAACGATTTTTCTCGCTTATGTGCTGACGGGTGTTTTTTCCGCCTTCGGCGGAATCATATTGGTATCGCGCCTGAATTCGGGCCAGCCGACAATAGGCGAAGGCGCCGAACTGGATGCGATCGCCGCCTGCATTGTGGGCGGGACAAGCCTTTCAGGCGGCTCGGGCACACTGACCGGAACGTTGATCGGCGCAGTATTGATGGGCGTTATCAGCAATATCCTGAACCTAGTGGGAGTCAATGCCTTTGTGCAGCTGATCGTAAAAGGACTTATCATTATCTTCTCGGTATATATCAATACAATACGCAAGCCGGTGAAGAGGGCCAAAAGTGCGGAAAGCTGAGCCGAAAAGGGACGTGCCGGATGATCCCCAAAACGGATAATACGGAAAATATAAACAAAGGAGAAAAAACAGGATGAAAGATAATATTTTTGAGATCGACCACTATGCGATTACGGTGCGCGACTTGAAAAAGACCCGGGAATTTTATGAAAGCATATTAGGGTTCGAGTTTGCAGGCCAATTACTAACAGAGGATGGAAACGATGTTCTGGCGTATCCCTCCTATGAAGACCTGACGGGAGTTCCGGGCGTTAAATTTAAGATTATGTTCATGAAGGGCTATGGAATTACCCTGGAATTTCTGGAATATGTTTATCCGGAAGAGATCGTGATCGATACGAAACCATATATACGCGGAACGGCCCATCTTTGTTTCCATGCGAAAGATGCACAAAAAGCCTACGAAGAACTGAGCAGGAAGGGCGTAGAGCTTTGCGCGGGCAAAGCGGTTCGCATCGAAGGCGGGACGCATGAAGGAGTATGCGCCTTCTATTTTAAGGACCCGGACGGCTTCCTTCTCGAAATCAAGACGGAAGCCGGAGACTGAAGCAAAAAAGGCCGGCCCGGGAAAAAGCGAGCGGGTTGCTTGCTGCGGGACGCATACAAATATGGCGCCGGGCCGGGGGAAAATCAATTTCAATCAGGCTTTGGCGTCCTTTTGTATGAGCGCTGAAAGCCGGGCCGGAGGGCTTGGGCGGCTAGAAAAGAAAAGGAGGAGCATCCATGACGCAGGCCTTGGCCGATGCCTTGACGCAATTGAAGAGAGATGCCGTTTTTCTACAGCAAGTGTCAAAAGAAGGCCTTGTGAAAAACGAATATGGAGTCACGCGGAAGATGCCGCCGCCTGTTCCGCCGCATCAGAAGGATGACGTTGTGATTTGGGCCTATGACGGCGACAATATTTCAGGGATTCCGCGCGAGCGTGATTTCTTTGTATTCCAGTATATCTATAAAGGATATGTTTATGAGAACATAAACGGAAGGCTATTGCTGCTTCAGGAGGGAGACACCTTTCTCGCGCAGCCGAATGTCAGGCATTGCGTATCCAGGCAAAAGCTGTCCCCTGTTGCAGGAGATACCTGCGTCGTTTATTTTGCGATCAAAAAGGAGCTGTGCCTGCAGTCCTATTTATCCTATATACCCGAGGATACGGATATGCTGCACTTTTTTATCAATCCCCTGGGCAGCGGTAATATTGGTCAATATATGGTGGTAAAGGGGAAGAAGAACGTTGATATACGCCGGATCATAGAAAACATCCTGCTTGAATATACACGGATGGATCGTTTTTATACGCGTGTTCTCGACGGATTGTTTGTGACGCTGATTTCGCTGCTCGCAAGGAATTGCACGATATGCAGCGTACATATGCAGAGAAATAACGTGATCTCGCCGATCCTTAATTTCCTTCGCTGCAATTATGCCGGCGCAACGCTGAAGGAGACCGCGGAAAAATTCAATTACCATCCGAACTATCTTTGCGCACTCCTGCGCAAAGAAACCGGAAAGAATTTTACCGAGCTGGTTCGCGGCTACAGGCTGGAAAAAGCCTGCCTTTTACTCAACCACTCCGACCTTCCGGTCAGCGAAGTCGCATCGCTCGTCGGCTATTCCAATATCAGTCATTTCTATAGGATATTCAAAGAAAAATATAAAGTTATGCCCTCAAAATTCCGTACGGCCCCTTTTGGGCAGGCCGCGCTTTGAATTTAAACAGGGAAAGGGCGGCCCACAAAGGCGAATAATGATAGACTGGGGAAACCTTATTTCTCCGGCAGGTCCCTGCTCCCGGAAATCGCTTCCATTCTCTCGAACGCGTCGTTCCACATGGCGCTTTGTTTTGGCTCATATTCCTCAAGAATAAAAGAATTGCGGACAACTTCGCGCAGCTCGCCGATATTTGAGATCTCTCCCAGCGCCATCGCCTGGGTAAGGAGGTTGCCGACGCATGCCCCTTCAACCGGCCCCGCTGTAACCGGCTTCCCGGTGCAGTCGGCAGTCATTTGGTTGAGTAATTTGTTTTGTGTTCCTCCGCCGACAATATAAAGGCGTTCTATAGGCCTGCCGGTAATGGCCTCGAGGCGCTCTATGGTCCAACGGTATTTAAGGGCCAGGCTTTCGCAAATGCAGCGGGCGGTCTCGCCCTCCGTCCGGGGGACCGGCTGGCCGGTCCTTTTACAATATTGGGCGATTTGCGCGGGCATACTTGTCACGCCGAAAAAATCGCTGTGGCCCGGGTCGATCAGGGAACGAAGCGGCGCGGAACGTTGTGCCGCCGCCGTGATTTCGCCGTACGAAAGGTCTTTTCCATTGCGTCTCCATTCCTTGCGGCATTCCTGGAGGAGCCAGAGCCCGGTTATATTTTTAAGCGGGCGGAAGCCTCCCTGCACCGTTCCCTCGTTGGAAAAACCATTCTCATACATTTCATCCTGGAAAATGGGAGTATCGGTCTCAATACCAAATAAAGACCATGTTCCGGAAGAACAAAAAGCATAGTTTTCCTTGTTGTCCGATACCGGTACCGCCGCGGCGGCCGAAGCTGTATCATGCGAACCGACAAGGGCGCATGGAACGCGCTTTAAAGAAGCGGCAGCCGCAACCGAGGGCAGGAGCTCACCGCAAAGTGTGCCCGGCGCTGCGATCGGTTGAAGGATACGCTCGGGTATGCCGAGCCTGCGGATGGTCTCGCGGTTCCAGTCCTTTAAAGTCGGATTATACATGGCCGTCGTCGTAGAGATGGTATATTCGCTGTGCATCTCTCCGGTGCAGAAGAACGCCAAAAGATCCGGGATCATAAGCATGGCATTGGCATTTTCTATCCCGGGATCGCCTTCGCATACCCTGCGGTAAAGCTGATAGAGCGTATTGATCGTATAGCTGGAGTTACCGGTTTGGTAAAAAAGCTCGAGGCCCGGAACGATCTGATGGACGCGCTCCATATCTTCAGCAGTCGTATGCCGGGCGCTGCGCGCGTCGGAAAGCAGCCTGCCGTTTTTGTCGATCAGGCCATAGTCGTTTCCCCATGCGTCTATCCCAAAACATGCGAGCCCGCCGGTATTCATCAGGCTGAATTTTTGGAATGCGCGCTTGATATTGGAAAAAATGTGCAGGATGTCCCAATATACCATTCCGCCCATCTCGATATAGCTGTTCTCAAACCTGTGAATTTCTTCGAGCGTTATCTTTTCTCCGTCAAAGCGTCCAAGTATTCCTCTCCCGTTGCTGGATCCGAGATCCAATGCAAGCAGGTTCAACTGGTTTCTTTTCATCTTGTTTCCCCCTGTGTGTGTGAATCCCCGGCAAGGCGTTTCCTTTGTTTCGATCTTAATTCTCTGGCGGCGGCATGTCAACGCAGTCATTATAATCGGTCAATGCATTCCTTAAGACAGGACAATGTAATTGGAATGTCCCAAAGGTAAAATGGGTTCAAACCAACCGAAAGCCTGTGCAAGCCGGCAAATAGCATCGGCAGGCGGTTCGGAAGCGGAAACAAACGAATCCTATGAATAAACCTATACAGGAGGTATATTATGATTTATTCCAAACGTCTCGCACAAGAAAGCCCAACCCGTTTCTTTGTCAACAATCCAACGCCTTCCGAAGCGAAGGGGGCGCTGGAAATCGGAAATGTGATTGGTATGGTTACCAATGGGAATTATCTCCAGCGGATGCTGACAATGCCGGAGACACGGGACGATACGGTCGCCGTAATTGACAAATATATCAAGGAAGGCATCGATGACGATCAGCTGATCGTTGCGCTTGCGGCCCAGCATGCGGTCAGCAGGTGCGCGAAATATTTTATGCCGCTGTATGAGCAATCGCAGGGCGAGCTTGGCTGGGCAGCGATACAGGGAAATCCAAACCGCGATACGGATTATGATTTTATGGTGGAAGAGGCCAGGCGTTTTTATCAGGGCGTACCCAATATGCGCGTTAAATTTCCGGCGACGGCGGAAGCGGTGCAGGCGCTTGAAACCATGACCGCACAAGGCAGGGCAACGCTCGCGACCTGCGGATTTTCCGTTCAATATGGCGTGGAAGCGATGGAGGCCTATGCCCGCGGATGCAGAAAAGCGAAGACCGCCGTTCCGCGGCTGTACGTCACAATATTAGCCGGGCACGTCGATGAATACCTGGAAAAGTACGTTAAAGCAAATGGCGTTGCCATAGATCAGGATATCCTCGCGAACGCAGGATGCGAAATCGCAAAAGAGCTTTATAAAACGTGGTATGAGAATTATCGCGATATAAATTGCCGGATACTTGGGGGGTGCCGTGAGGCGTATCATTTTACGGAGATGGTTCCGGGGGATATGGCCGTTACCGTGAATTACGATTTCATTCAGAAGCTGAATGAACTTGATCCGCCTCTTACTCCCCGTATCGGCCAGCGCGTAAGCAAAGAAATATTTGCGGAGCTTTCGGACAAGCTTCCAGCCTTCGCTTATTCAGTGTCACATGCTGGCAAGGAATACCTCCATTGGTCCATGGTGCCAACCTCTCTGTATTTCAGAAACTATGTGCGCAAAGGCTGGAATAATGCCGCGGCAATGGTAAGGGAACGGCGCGTATTGTTCCGGTAGGACCGCGCCGCCTTCGCTGGAGGCTGAATATGGAGGGCTGCGCCCCAAGTGTAAAAAATCCCCGGCTGGCCGGGGATTTTTCTATTTTAGTGAAGAGATACGGAAGGCGGTTTCCCGCTTGCGCTGTTTTATGGTAGAATGATAAAATGGAGGATGCTTTTGATGAAAAAACAGGTTCGGATTACAGCGCTTGTTACGGCAATTCTTATTATGGCGGCGCTCATAAGCGGATGCAGCCTTGCGCGCACCATTATTACGGAGACGGTGGATGAAATAAGCAGCGGCGGCGCGCGGCCGGCCCCGTCTTTTTCCCCGCAGCCGTTTCCGTCGCTCGCCCCGCAGGACACGGACGCCACGCCTTTTTCCGAAATGGAATATGTGCGGCCCGATGCGGACGCTGCTGCCGCGCGCCTCTGCGGGCTGGCGGAAGAAGTTTACGCGTGTGAAGACGCCCAGGAGTTAAAGGCCCTGTTTGAAGAGGGAGAGGCCCTCTATGAGGAATACAATACGATGGTGCGCCTCGCCTCGCTGAAGAGCACGATGGACCTTACGGACGAGACGTGGCTGGCAGAAGAAGCCTATACCACGCAGGGCTTCACCGCGGTGGATATGGCGTACGAGGAATACTATGTAGCGCTGTATTATTCCCCGTTCAGCGAAGAGATCGAACAAAACTGGCAGCCGGGATATTTCGACGATATCGTCCAGGACGAGGACTGGTACGCGGACGGAACGCAGGAGCTTTACGGGCGGGAGTCCGCCCTGCTTTCCGAATATGCGCAGCAGCGGCAGGCCGCTGCGGTGCTGTGGGACGGGCAGGAGCTTTCCTACGAGGACATCAGCGGGATTGAAGATGCCGATGAATACTATGCGGCGCTTGCCGCGTGGCACGAAGCGTGCGCGCCCGGGCTGGAAGAAATCTATGTAGAGCTTGTCAGGACGCGGATGCAGCTTGCTGAAAAACTTGGGTTTGGAAGCTATACGGAAATGGTGTTTGCACAGAACCGTATCGATTATACGCCTGAAATGATGGCGGATATGACCGGCGGGATCGTGGAATACCTTGCGCCGGTCTATGCCGAGACGTTTGATTACCCGATCGAAGGGGAAGCGGAATATGAGGTGTGGGCCGATTTTGTGCAGCAGACGCTTTATGGCATGGATGACGAGCTCGGCGGCAATTTCCAGCTGATGCGGGAGTATGGCCTCATCGACTGGGAGCCGCGTGCGGGGAAAACCCCGGGGGCGTACACGACCTATCTCGACAGCTACCATTCGCCTTTCATACTGATGTCTTATACGGGCGATGAATACAGCATGACAACGCTGATCCATGAATTCGGGCATTTCAATAACTACCTTGAAACGGGTGTGACTGCGGAGGCGACAGACGTTTCGGAAATTTATTCCCAGGCGCTGGAGCTTCTGGTGGCAAACCACTACGGCGAATATTTCGGGGAAGAAATCGGATACGAGATGCAGTATAACGCGCTGTCGGATAAGTTGGATTCGTTTGTCCAGCAGGCCTATTATACGGCGGTAGAGCAGGAAGTATATTCCCTTGGGAAGGAAGAAGTTACGCCCGGGGCCGTGGAAGAGATCGCCGCGCGCCAGGCGGAGCGCTTTGGGCTTGCGGATTTTTTCTACGACGATTTGTACAGGTATGACTGGGTTACCGTGCCGCATATCTATGAATTGCCCTACTACACGTTTGCCTATGCGACGTCGGCCGATATTGCGGTCCAGCTGTGGGAGCTTTCCCTGACGGACGAACAGGCCGCCCTCGATGCTTATCGGGCGCTCCTCAGCCGGGAAGAGAGCACGGACTTTATCGAAAATGCAAAGGCGGCAGGGCTTGCAAGCCCGTTTGACGAAGGAGAGATGCGGCGCATGGCGGAGCTGCTGCAAACCTACCTGTCGGAGGAAGAATGGAGCGGCGCGCTGGTAGACGCGGCATGACTGCAGCCGTTTGCATGGCCCCGCGGATTTTAATGTTTCCGTCCGGGGGAGGGGTGTATCTTTATACCAAAGAAAACCGGCGGATCACGGATAATCGAACGTCACGAATCAACGTATCGCTGAATCTTACCGGTTTTTGAATTAATCAAAAACAAGAGGTGTTTATAATGGAAGCGATGGAAAAAGCTGGGAAAAAAGTAGACGAAGTCATGACAAAGATAGCGGACAAAACAAAGGAAGGCGTCAGCAAGGCGTCGTCCAAGATGCACCAGGCCGGAACAAAAGCCAACAACGCGGTGCAGCGCAAAACGTCCAAATAGTTTTTGGAAGCGATAGAAACCGTTTGCATGCAGGGATTGCAGGCAAACGGTTTTTGTGTGCGGCGCGGAGGGTGTTTATATTTGCAAAAAAATGCCGGCCCGGTATAATAATAGGGGAGGCTTTTATGGGCAACGTAAAGACAAACGCAATGCGCATGCTGGACCGCGCGGGGATTCCGTATAAAACGCATTCCTACGAGGCGGGGGACGGGCCTGTAGACGGCGTAACTGCCGCGGAAAAGCTGGGGATCCCGCCGGAAAAGGTTTATAAAACGCTGGTGACGCAGGGCGCGGACCGGCAGTATTTCGTATTCGTGATCCCGGTGGAGCGCGAGCTTGACCTTAAGAAGGCTGCGCGCGCCGTCGGAGAAAAAAATGTGGAGATGGTCCGCGTCAAGGATTTGAACCAGGTGACGGGCTATATCCGCGGCGGCTGCTCGCCGATCGGAATGAAAAAGGCGTATGGCACGGTCGTTGACGGCTCGTGCGGCGCGCTCCGGGAAATGCTGGTGAGCGCGGGAAAGATCGGGCAGCAGATAGAGCTTGCCCCAAAGGACCTGATCGCCGCGGTGCACGCACAGACGGCCGACCTTGTACGGGAATAAGGACAGACAGAATATTTGAAGGAACGATGCAATCATGATGAACTTAAAGCAGCTGAAGGAATATCTTGCGGAGAACAAAGTCGTTTTCGAGTTGCAGGAGCATGAAGAGCCGCTCACCCGGGCAAAGGACGCGGCAAAATATTTCGACGCGGAGCTGGTTGCCGCCGTTTATGTAATCAATACGGAGCGCGGCCTTGCGGCGATGGTCGTGAATGCCGGGCGGGACAGCATGGATACCGAATCTATCAACTATGTGCTCGGTTATAAGGTGAAGGGTATGGCGGACCCGAAGATCGTCAAGCAGGCGACGGGCTACGAGGCGAGGTTCCTGCCGCTGATCGGTCATGGGTTGCCGATCCTGTTCGATAAGGGGATGACGATACACGACTATATTTACGGCAGCACGGGCGACCCGCGTTACACGATCAAGCTGCGGCCGGAGGATGTGATCCGGCTGAACAATATGCTGGCATTCGTGGAATAAAGCGCTTTCCTTCCTTCGCTGCCGCCAAAGATGCTGGGTAATTATCATGCAAACGGCAGCGAATTTTTGATGAAATGCGAACATGGAAGCAGGGAAAAAGAGTACGGGAAACCGTGCCCTTTTTGTTTTCCCTTGAAACGCCGCAAGGCGGAAAACCAGGGCTGGAGGAGGGGCATGGCAATCGATATCAGTGAAAGAGGCAAGAAAAAAGAAAAGATGGCCGCGAAAGCAAAGAAACGGAGCATAGGCGGGGCACATCCTTTCCAGCAAGTTTAGGGAGCCGTCACAGCAGCGCTTCCCATTCTTCTTCGCGGAAACCGACGAGCACGCCGTGCGGACCGATCAGGACCGGCCGCTTCACGAGCATGCCGTCTGTGGCGAGCAGCGCGAACTGCTCGTCTTCCGTCATGGACGGCAGCTTTTCTTTCAGGTTCATGCTTTTGTAAAGCAGGCCGCTGGTATTGAAGAAGCGTTTTAAGGGCAGGCCGCTTTTTGTGTGCCATTCGCGCAGCTCCGTCTCGGTAGGACGCTGCGTCTTGATATCGCGGTACTCATAACAAAGACCGTGCTCTTCCAGCCATGCCTCCGCCTTTTTGCAAGTGCTGCATTTGGGGTAACAAACCAGTAACATTACAGATTTTCCTCCTTTTTGGAAACACAAAAAACCAGGTGCGGCATATCGATGCCGTAATAATGCTTGGTAAACGAGCCACAGGGCGACATGCCGTTTCTTTTGGCGACGCGCTGCGACGGGATATTCGTATCCCGGATGATGGAATAAACCCGGCTTATGCCGAGGGTATGGAATGCGTATTCCCGGCAAGCGGCCGCCGCTTCCGTGGCATAGCCGCGATGCCAATAGGCGCGCTCAAGCAGATAACCGATCTCCGGCACCTGCGCGCCGCCTGCGTCCTGCCATGTGATGCCGCATTGGCCTATCATTTGTCCCGTTTCCTTTAAAATAACGGCCCACAGGCCGAAACCGTCACGGCGGTAGCGGTCGAGCTGGCAGTCGAGCCAAGCCTGCGCTTCCGCCCCGCTGAACGCGTGCTCGTAGGCGTACATGGCCTTTTCGTCCTGTAAAGTGCGGCACAGGGCGGGAAGATCGTCCTGCGTCATTTCGCGCAGAAAAAGACGGGGCGTTTGCAGGATCCATTCCTGCCAGCCCTTGCATACGTCCACCCAGCCGGCGGCGTGTGCATATTGGAACAGCTCGTCCGGCGTGAGCTCGATGGCCGAATTCCCGCTTCCGCAGGCCGGAAAAACGGTGCCGAACCGCTTGAGGGAAACATCGAGGTAAGCACGGACGCCTTCCGGGTTGGCGAACGGGCATACCCCGCCGATTCCGTGGCCGGTCATCCCCTCGACCTCGTCTGCGCAGAGCATCCGTGCCTTGCACGCAAACTGCGCGCGGTATTTGGGATTGTCAATCTTCGCGTCGCCCGCACATACAATCAGCACACATCCTTCATCCACGCGGAAGGAGAGCGTCTTGGCGATGCGTGCGGGCTCGGTGCCGAGTGCCTGCGCGGCGAGCTCTACCGTCGCGCTGGAAGCCGGCAGTTCGAGAACGTCATCCTCCCGGCCGAATGTCCTGAAATACTCTTTTACCTTGTCGATTGCCATATGGTGAATCTCCTGATGAAAAATAATTGCGCTAGGAAAGGCGTTCCCGCAGCGTATCATACAAAGTGCGGGTCTTCTCCCCATCCGGATAGCCGATGTAGATATCTGTGGCGTCCTTTCGCACGATGCGGAGCATGGGAGAGGCGTCCGCGCTTCCGAACAACATAAAACCGCCGGCTTCTTCAGAGCTGAAATACCCCCTGAGCGTGCCGCCGAAGCCGCCGTAACCGTTGGTGCGCGCCGCATGGGGAATGATCTCCCCAATTCTCCGTTCCGCAAGGGAAACGGAAGCCACATCCGCAAACGGAACGGAAATGCCGTACATCCCGTGGATCACGATTTTATCTTTTTCTACGTCTACGGAAAGCGGCTGCTCGCCATAAACAAACATGCAGGCCACCACGGCAAGAATAATGGCCGTCACAAGTATGGTCGCGATCGTGATTTTGGGGCTGCGCTCTTCCATGCGGTTCTCCTTTTTTCCTATTATACCATTTGTTTCGCGGCAAAAAAACAGGAGAAGGGCAATTGCCCTCCTCCCGCATAAGATTGCTGCACTTTACGATGCTTCCACTGTGGGCGCCGCGAACTGGCTGTTGTACAGGTCGGCGTAAAAGCCGCCCTTTTTAAGCAGCGCGTCGTGCGTGCCCTGCTCGATGATGTCGCCGTCCTTCATCACGAGGATGAGGTCCGCGTCCTTGATAGTCGAGAGACGGTGGGCGATCACAAAACTGGTGCGGCCCTGCGCGAGATTATCCATTGCCTTCTGGATCAGCGCCTCAGTGCGCGTATCGACCGAGCTTGTGGCCTCGTCGAGAATCAGCATGTCCGGGTCGGCGAGGATGGCGCGCGCAATGGTCAGAAGCTGCTTCTGGCCCTGCGAGATATTCGATGCGTCTTCGTTGAGGACCATCTCGTACCCATGGGGCAGCGCCTTGATAAAGTGATGCGCGTGCGCGGCCTTTGCCGCCGCGATCACTTCCTCGTCGGTCGCGTCCATACGCCCGTAACGGATGTTTTCCATGATGGTATCGTTATACAGCCACGTATCCTGCAGCACCATGCCGAAGTGGCGGCGCAGGTCCGCACGGGTGAAATCCGTCGATTTATGTCCATCAATCAGGATCTCGCCGCTATTGAGGTCGTAAAAACGCATCAACAGCTTAATCATGGTGGTTTTGCCCGCGCCCGTGGGGCCGACGATGGCGATCTTCTGTCCGGGCTTCACCTTCGCGGAGAAGTCCTCGATGATGATTTTGTCCGGGTTGTAGCCGAAGTGCACGTCTTTGAATTCCACGTTGCCGTCCACATGTCCGGGTTTTACGGGGTCGCTTGTATCCGGCGGCTCCTCAGGCTCGTTTAAGAACTCGAATACGCGTTCGGATGCGGCCGCCGTCTGCTGAAGAATGTTGGAGATGTTCGCAAGCTGGGACAACGGCTGCGTGAAGTTGCGCACATATTGCACGAAGGCCTGGATGTTACCGACAGTGATGGTACCCTGCGCGGCGAACCAGCCGCCGAGGACGCACACTGCGACATAACCGAGGTTGCCGATGAACGCCATGATGGGCTGCATCAGGCCGGACATAAAGTTTGCCTTCCATGCCGCCGCATAAAGCTTCTCGTTTTCACCGTTGAAGACCTCGATGCTTTCCTCCTCCCCGTTATAGGCGGAGATTACGTTGTGCCCGCCGAACATTTCCTCCACATGCCCGTTGACCGAGCCAAGGTAGTCCTGCTGCTGCTTAAAAAATTTCTGTGAGCGTTTTACTACCTGGAAAATGAGCGCCAAAGCGATGGGCACGATGCATAGCACAACGAGGGTCATCACCCAGTTGATGGTAAACATCATCACCATCACGCCGACCACCATCGTGACCGATGTAATGATCTGCGAGAGGCTCTGGTTGAGCGTCTGGCTGATGGTATCCACGTCGTTGGTCACGCGCGACAGCACGTCGCCGTGGCTGTTGCGGTCGAAATAGGAAAGCGGCAGGGTATTGACCTTTTTGCTGATGTCCTTCCTCAGGCGGTAAGTCACCTTATTGGCCACTCCGGTCATAATATAGCCCTGGATATAGCCGAACAGGGCGGATATGCCGTAAAGTATAACAAGCATAATGAGAATCTGGCCGATGCGCACGAAATCGATGCCTTCGCCCGATCCGCTGATCTGGCCCATGACTCCCTCGAAAAGGACGGTCGTCGCGTTGCCCATCAGTTTTGGGCCAATGATGGAAAACACGGCGGAAGCGACCGCGAAAATGAAAACGACGATCACGGCAACCTTGTATTTGCCAATATATTTCAGCAGGCGGCCCATAGAGCCCTTGAAATCCTTTGCTTTTGCGCCGACTATGGGAACGCCGTGGCCCGGGCCGCCGGCAGGCCCGCGCCTTGCCCCCGACGGAGGCCGTTTCGTTGTATTTTCACTCATGACTGTAATTCCTCCTCCGAAAGCTGTGACAGGGCGATCTCGCGGTAGGTCTCGCAGGATTCCATCAATTCCCTGTGCGTGCCCTTGCCGACGATCTTCCCTTCGTCGAGCACGATGATCTGGTCCGCATCCATAATGGTGCCCACGCGCTGCGCGATAATCAGCACGGTCTTATCCTTGATCTGCTCGCGGATGGCTGCGCGCAGCTTCGCGTCCGTCTTGAAGTCGAGTGCGGAAAAGCTGTCGTCGAACACATAAATGTTCGGGTCCTTGACGAGCGCCCGCGCGATCGAAAGCCGCTGCTTCTGGCCGCCGGACACGTTGGCGCCGCCTTGTGAAATGCTTGCCTCGAGGCCGTTCGGATTTTTATTGATAAACTCCGAGGCCTGCGCCTCCTCGGCGGCGGTGCTGAGCATTTCATCGCTTGCATTTTCGTCCCCAAGGCGCAGGTTGGAAGCAATGGTCCCGGAGAACAGAATGGATTTCTGCGGCACATAACCGATCTGGTCGCGCAGCTCGTGGCGCGTCACGTCACGTATATCCACGCCGTCGATAGTAACGCTGCCGCACGATACGTCGTAAAAACGCGGGATCAGGTTTGCAATTGTGGATTTTCCCGAGCCGGTCGGCCCGATAAAGGCCGTCGTCTGGCCGGGGACTGCCGTAAAATCGATGTCAGTGAGCACGTTGTCCTCCGCGCCCGGATAAGCAAAGCACACGTCGTTGAATTTGAGCAGCCCTCTTGGGTCCTCAAAATGCTTCGGGTTCTGAGGATCGTGGATCTCCGGCTCCGTTTCCAGTACGTCCGCGATACGGTGGGCGGAAACGGATGCACGGGGCAGCATGATGAACATCATCGACATCATCAGGAAGGCCATCACGATCTGCATTGCATACTGCATGAAGGCCATCATGTCCCCTACCTGCATGGAGGACGTGGCGATCTGGTTTGCGCCCACCCAGATAATCAGCAGGGAAATACCGTTCATGATGATCGTCATGACCGGCATCAGCAGGGCCATGGCCCTGCCCACGAAAAGCTGGTTATGGGTCAGGTCCCTGTTGGCATTGTCGAAACGTTTGAGTTCAAAGTCCTGCGTATTGAACGCGCGGATGACCATAATACCCGAAAGGCTTTCACGCATGACAAGGTTTAGCCGGTCCACAAGAGACTGCATCTTCTTGAATTTGGGCATCACGATCGCAAAGATCGAGCCGATAAAGCCGAGCAGCACAATGACCGCAAGCGCGATGATCCACGACATGGATACGCTCTTGCTGAGTGCCATAAAGACCCCGCCAACGCCCATGATCGGCGCATAGATCACCATGCGGATCATCAGGATAACCACCATTTGGATTTGGGTCACGTCGTTCGTATTGCGCGTGATGAGGGACGCGGTGGAGAACTTGTCGAATTCCACATTGGAGAAATTTTCCACCTTGGTAAAGGTTTTCTGCCGCAGGTCGCGCGCCATGCCCGCGCCGGCCTTTGCCGCAAGCAGGCCCACCACAACCGTGCATGCCGCAGAGCCGAGGGCCAAGAGCAGCATGAAGCCGCCGTTCTGCCAGATATAGTCCTGCTGGATGGCCGCCAGGTCAAGACCCAGATTCTGGTATTCCTGTTTTACGGCCGGAATGGCGGTCTGCGTCAGCAGGCTCTCGTCCATGCTCCCAAGCTTTTCCTCTAAAAGGCCGGACAGCGCACTATATACGGCCTGCGAATCCGGATAGGAATTGAGCGCGGCAAAAAAGTCCGTTCCCTCGGGCTGCTGCGCGTAATAAGCCATGAATTTCAAAAGGTCCTCGGGAATCTGCGCGGTTTTTTCGGACCCGTCCGCATTCTGCTGTTTATCGAGCGCAAGGGTGTCCGAGCCCTCCTGCGACGCTCCCGCAATCTGGTCGATCGCAGAGACAGAGGCGAACGCCTTGGAAAAAGCCGTATTGAGGGAAGCGTCCGTTTCTTCGCTTATTTTGCTTTCCACATACACATTTTCCTCCGCAAGCGCGGGATATTCTGTCAGGTAGGCGTCGTAATCGGCGCTGTTTTTCGTGACGAGCGTGTAATTTTCCCGCACCAGGGACTGCTGGCCTTCGTCCATAAATCCAAGGAGCGTGTTCATTGTACCCTCGCTCACGGCGGCGGGGACCGCATTTTCTATCCCACCCTGCTGGATGCCCGTGTCTACAATCCTGGACATATAGTTGGGCAGCGATAAATCGCAGTATGCCTGCCCGAACAGGAGCAGGACCGCCGCCAGCACCAGTGCGGCATAGGGCTTCATATACTTGATGATGCGCCTCATAAAATGTCGTTTTTCCTTTCTTTCTATAGAGCCGTTTCCTGCCGTGGATATTCCGCGGCGATTCTTCCCGATACTTCCGTTCGTTTATGATACTGCGGTTGCATAAAAATGTCAATAAGATTATTAAATTTATTGACGAGGTTGCATAAATGTGATAATCTCGTTTTAGAATCTTGCGAAAGAAGTAATTAAAATGGCAGGCAAAGACACAAAAACAAGAATTAAGGAAATCGGGCTGAAGCTGTTCCAGGAACGCGGCTTCGAGAACGTGACGATCAATGAAATCTGCGAACAAAGCGGCGTAAACAAGCACACCTTCTATTACTATTTCAAATCAAAAGACGAGCTTTTGAAAGACTATTACGAGCTGCCCTACGACATTGGCACGAAATACTTCGTGCAGATGCTGAATGCGGAAAACTATGTGGAACAGCTCTGGCTTTCTTATAAACCTTTTTTGGACCGTATAAGCGAATCCGGGACGGAAATTTCCCGGCAGCTTTTTATCAAAAACATCAATCACGATGTGGGAACGTTCCGCGGCGGCCACCGCCGGAGCGAACATATGAAAATGCAGGCCGGGATTATCGAAAAGGGGCAGGCGGCAGGCGAAATCCGGAATTCCTCCGACCCGCAAACGCTGTGCATGATGATCCACCAGACGTTTGTCAGCACACTGTTTATGTGGTGCATACATAACGGCACGTTCGACCTGCCGCTTTACATCCGCAGCAGCGTGGAGGCAATGCTGGATGTAAAGCCCGAGCTGCGCGCCCATCCGGGCCTCAGCCTTACGGATATCTGGTGCCGCGACGAGGGGCAGGCAGAGCGGAACGAACGGCGGCCGGCAGGGAGCGGAAGAACGGCGCATGAAGCGGCCGGCAGGGAGCGGCAGGGAACGCGTTGACCGGCTGTCTAAATAAAGGAGTGGAAAAAATGGGGAACCTAACGGCAATTTATTTCAGCCCCACCGGGGGAACGAAGCAGTATGTGTGCGCGGTCGCGCGGGGGATCGGCAGCTACGGCGAGCTGAATCTGACCGACCGGGAAACGAGGGCGCGGGAGTACACGTTTTCCGCGGACGATCTTGTGGTGGTCGGCGTGCCCGTTTACTATGGACGCGTCCCACAGCTGCCTGACGATCTGCTGCGCGGCCTGCACGGAGACGGTACGCCCGCCGTCTTTGCGGCGGTTTACGGCAACCGCGAATTTGACGACGCGCTTTTGGAGCTTTCCGGCCGGTGCGAAAAGCAGGGATTTCGCGGCGTAGCGGCGGCGGCCTTCGTCGCCCAGCATACGTTTTCCGCGAAGATCGCAGCGGGACGGCCGGATGCGGACGACCTGCTGATCGCCGAAGAGTTTGGGAGAAGCGCGAAAGCGTCGATGGCGGAAAAGGACGGGAAAGGGCTTTCCCTGCCGGGGAACCGGCCGTACCGTTCGTTCCAGGTTGCGCCGTTTATCCCCAAAGGAGATAAAAAATGCACGGCCTGCGGGGCGTGCGTACGCGTGTGCCCGGCGGGAGCGGTTGCGCCGGAAATGCCGCGGCAGACGGACGCGAAAAAGTGTATCCGCTGTCTTGCGTGTGTGCACGCCTGTCCCGTCCATGCGCGTAAAGTGGGCGGACCGGTCTATGGTATGGTGACGCGCAAGCTGGAAAAGGAACTGGCAAAAACGGAAAAAGAAGCGAGGCTGTTCCTGCCCTGAGAAAGAATTCATAAATTTTTATGAAAGAAAAGCGCTCTGTGGAGCGCTTTTGTAATTGCAGAGAAAAATCGGGGATAGATTTGTATTGACTTTATATCGCCCGGGCAATACAATATATACGTATCTTAAAAATATTTAAACACAGCATCTTGTGTTTCGGGCAAGGGAAGTCGGGTGGAAATCCCGCGCGGTCCCGCCGCTGTAAAAGCCGAGCAATGCACGATATGCCACTGGAGGAAGCTCCGGGAAGGCGTGCGGCGCGCCTGAGGCTTGAGCCAGAATATCTGCCCGAAGCGTCAGCGCCACGGAGCATGGCATCAAAAGGCCCGGTCTTTTCCATCGGTATCGGTAGCATAAGGCCTGCACTTCGGCGCGTACAAATACGCGCCCGCTTTTTTTGCGCGGCAATGGATGCGGCACCTGTCAAACCAACTTTTATTCCGGAGAAGGAGAACCAGCTATGATTACGCAGATCAGAAAGAGAAACGGAAGCACGGAAAATTTCCAGAAGGAAAAAATCACATGGGCCATTTTTAATGCCGTTACCGCCGTAGGCGGGGACGATTTTGATACGGCGCAAAAGCTCTCGAACGAGGTGGTGGACCTTGCGAACCTGCGCCTGAAAACGGAGATCGCGGACGTGGAGGAGGTTCAGGACCTTGTAGAAAAGGTTCTCATCGAACGCGGACACGCGAAGACCGCGAAGGCCTATATCCTCTATCGTGAAAAACGCCGCGCGGCACGGGAGAGTAACGCCCTCATCGGCGCGACGATCGATATGTTCTCCGATTATCTCGACGATAAGGACTGGCAGATCAAAGAGAACGCCAACACGCAGAAATCTATCAACGGTATGAACAACTATGTGCGGGAAACGTTCACCAAGCAATACTGGCTGCACGAGGTATATCCGCAGGAGGTGCGCGAGGCGCACACGGGCGGCGCGTTCCACATCCACGACCTTGGGTTCTTCGGCCCGTACTGCGCGGGCTGGGATTTAAAGCAGCTTCTCTCGGACGGCTTCGGCGGCGTGCCCGGCAAGGTGGAGTCCTCCCCGGCCAATCACCTGCGCTCCTTTTTGGGGCAGGTGGTAAATTCCACGTTCACCACGCAGGGCGAGACCGCTGGCGCGCAGGCCTGGTCGTCGATCGATACCTATTGCGCGCCCTTTATCCGCTATGACAACATGACCAAAAAAGAGGTCAAGCAGGCATTGCAGGAATTTATCTTTAATATCAACGTCCCAACGCGCGTGGGCTTCCAGTGTCCGTTTTCAAACCTCACCTTCGATATCGTCGTTCCGCGCACCTTAAAGGACGAAGCCGTGATCGTGGGCGGCAAGGTGCGCCGCGAGACGTACGGGCAGTTCCAGAAGGAAATGGATCTTTTCAACGAGTGCTTCTGCGAAGTGATGCTCGAGGGGGACGCGCACGGGCGCGTATTCACCTTCCCCATTCCCACCATCAACGTGACGGGCGATTTTGACTGGGACAGCCCGGTGGTAAATAAATTCATGGAGATCACATGCAAATACGGTATTCCGTATTTCTCCAATTATATCAACTCCGACCTTTCGCCCGAGGATGCGCTTTCCATGTGCTGCCGCCTGCGGCTTGACACCAAACAGCTCCGCAAGCGCGGGGGCGGTCTTTTCGGCTCGAATCCCATGACAGGTTCGATCGGCGTCGTTACCATTAACCTGCCGCGCATCGGGTACCTCTCAAAATCCGAAGGGGAGTTCAAGGCGCGCCTGTGGCAGATGGTGATGCTGGCGAAAAACAGCCTCGAAATCAAGCGCAAGATGATCGAGCACCAGACGGAACGGGGCCTGTATCCGTTCTCGGCCCACTACCTGCGCAACGTGAAAATGCGCACAGGCCAGTATTGGTATAACCATTTTAATACGATCGGTATCCTCGGAATGAACGAGGCGCTTTTGAATTTCTATGGTGACGGCACCGACCTTACGACCGAAAAAGGACAGGAATTCGCGGTCTCCATCATGAACTATATGCGCGGCCTGATGACGGAGATTCAGGAAGAAACGGGGCATTTCTACAACCTCGAAGCAACGCCTGCGGAGGGCACAAGCTACCGCCTCGCGGAGCTGGATAAAAAGAAGTATCCGGATATTATCTGCGCGGGAGACGAGGACGTCGCCTATTACACCAATTCTACACAGCTCCCGGTCGGGTTCACGGACGACATTTTCGAGACGATGGACCTGCAGGACGAGCTGCAAAGCCTTTATACGGGCGGCACGGTGCTGCACCTGTATCTCGGCGAGCGCATTTCCGATGTCGAGGTGGCGAAAAACCTGATCCGCAAGGTGTTCACCAATTATAAGCTGCCGTATATCTCGCTTACGCCCACCTTTTCCATCTGCCAGGAGCACGGCTATCTCGACGGCGAACAGTTTACCTGCCCGGAATGCGGAAAGGATACGGAGGTATGGAGCCGCGTAGTCGGTTACCTGCGCCCGGTGCAGAATTTCCATAAGGGCAAAAAGAAAGAATATGACGAGCGGATCAAATACCAGATCAGGGAGCAGGGCGTTTGAACATCGCGGGACTGCTGAAAACGGCGACCATCGATTTTCCGCGCCGCCTTGCGGCGGTGGTGTTTACGGCGGGCTGTAATTACGACTGCGGATTCTGCCATAACCGCGGCCTGCTGGATGCCGCGGATTTCAAGGACAACGGCGAGGTGCTGCGTTTCCTTGAAAAACGCGCGGGGCTGCTTGACGGGGTCGTGATCTCGGGCGGAGAGCCCACCCTGCAAAAAGACCTTGCAGGGTTTGCGGCAACGCTGAAAGAGCTTGGCTACGACGTAAAGCTCGATACCAACGGAAGCAATCCACAAATGGTGGGCAGGCTGCTTGACGGCGGCCTTGTGGATTATGTGGCAATGGATTACAAAGCGCCGCTTGCCCGCTATCCGGAGGTCTGCGGGGCCGGAGCGGACGGCTTTTTAGAAACGCTCGGGTTGCTGTGGGATTCGGGGATCGAATGGGAACTGCGGACCACGGTGATTCCCGAGATCAGCGAAGCGGAGCTGCGGGAGATGGCGGAGGCTGTTTCGCCGCTGCCCCTTTATGCTTTGCAGCTTTACCGCCCGGTGCGGATCGAAAAGCTGCGGGTCTATACGCCGCAGGACGTCGCGCGGATGGCGGAGGGGCTGAAAGGCATCCAGCCGAACACCCTTGCGCGGTGCTGAAAAAGGATTGAAAAACGGCTGCGGGTTTATATCCCACAGCCGTTTTATTATGTTTTTTTGTTAGCCGGCGGAGCCATCTGAAAGGTAGAAGGTGTCGCGGCCCAGCTCTTTTGCTTTGTAAAGAGCACGGTCCGCGAGCTGATAAAGCTTGCTGTAAGTCATTCCCCCTGCGGAAGCCGCTGCGCCGATGCTGACCGTGAGGTGCTTCCCCGGCTCTATAGAGATACCGTGCATCTGCGCGCACAGGGAAGCGCATTTTTCCGTCAGCGTCCGGGTGTCGCGGATATTCTTCATATAGACGATAAACTCGTCGCCGCCCGGCCGCCCGACAATATCCTCCTTGCGGAAGCTGCCCTCCAGCAGGGAAGCCACCTCCCTGAGTATTTCGTCGCCGTGCAGGTGCCCGTAGGTATCGTTGATCGATTTGAAGTGGTCAACATCAATCAAAAGCAAGGCGCCCATGTCACCGCTGCCGAGGCCTGTAAGGGCTTCGCTGACCAGTTCAAAGCTGGTCTCCGCGTTATAGATATGCGTCAGGCTGTCATGCTGTGATTTTTTAAGAAGCGTTTCCTTTTCCCGCTTTTCTTTATCGATTACGTTGATCTTTCCGATGGCATAGACGGGCCTGTCGTTGTCGCATACTGTTTCAAGGGCGATACGCAGCCAATGCCGGCAGCCATCGGTACACAACAGGCGGACCTCGTGGATGCCGTCTTCGCGGCAACGGATGATATCGAGGAACGCCCGGTATTTTTCTGCGTCTTTGCCGTTTAGGTCCTTGGAATTAAATTCAAGCAGCGCCGGTTGGTTTTCACCCTCTTTTGGCGGGATGGAAACGAACATGATATCCGTATCGTAGTTATATTCAAAGAAATATTCGTTCATAAGCGCGTATACCTGGAAATGCTTTTTCAGCTCCAGCGCGTTCTTCCTATTCATCTTTGCCCGCTGGCGCAGGAAAATGAGCAGGATCGCAATGATCGCAATAGAAATACCCGCGATGACCGCCACGGATTCTACCGGATATTCAAACACGAAATCCCCAAGGGAGGCAGGCGGCTTCTGCGTGATGTTCTGGTTGATGATGGACTGCATATCCGTTTCGGAAATGGTAGAGTTGATCTTATTGAGTATGGACAAAAGGTCCCAATTGCCCGGCTTGACCACGCCGAAACAAATTTTGCGCGGTTCGTAGGTCTGGGGGACCAGCTTGAACTTGCGGTATTGGGGCAGGTTGGTATAATACTGCGCGGTGTAGGCATCCACATAGGTGTAATCCGCCTCTCCTCTGGTAATCGCCTGGATGCAGGCGAGTGTTGAATCGAAAGGAACGACGTTCCCGGCGAACTCTCCCTTATAGGTGCTGGTCGAAAGCAGGGCGAGCCGTTTCCCCTTGATTGAGTTCTCGCTTAGCTCCTTATCGATCATCAGCAGGTATTGGGAAGACACATAAGGCTGGGCGAGCGATACGCCGTGCTCACGGGCAAAATCGTAATTATAAGGAATTCCGGCAACGATATCAAGCCCGCCTTTTTGCGCCAGAGCATACATCTCGTCCCGCGAATCGAAGGGAATCAACTCGAATTCAAGGCCTGTCTGCTGCGAAATATAATCGAGAAGACCGATGGAAATCCCCTTAAGCTCACCGTTTTCATCCTGATATTGGTAAGGGGGCTGCCCAACAAGGACGCCCACCCGGAGGCGCTCAGCCGTACTGGCATACGCCGCTTCAGAGTCGGACAGGTACAGCGTATCGCTTGCGGGGAAAAAATATTTTTCGTAAAGCCCGGAGGAAAAAGAAGGATTGGCCTGCTCCACGCTGAGAATGGCAGAATTAAGTTCCTCCATCAGGCCGCTGTCGTTCCCCTTGGTGGTAACGAGGTAAAAGGGCTTGGGCGCAAAACGCGCTACGGTCCGCACTCCTTCAATATAATTCATGCTCACGTTGAGCATCATATCCGCCGTACCGTTTTTCAGGGCTTCAAGCTGTTCCTCGCTGCCTTCGCAGCGGACGTACACCGGAGTAATCATATTCATTTTACAATAATCTTCCAGCTCCTGTTCACGCTGTCCGCCCTTGCCGGCAACGGCAATGCGGAAGGTCTGGGGCGCCTGCGAATTGATGGTAATATCCTGCGGGGAATCGTGAAGCACCTGCAGGATCGTCTCCACAGAGCCGTAGCTGTAGCTCGCGTAGTCATACTGCTGGCCAAGTTCCTCGCTGTAAAGCATTCCGCCCATCAGGTCGATTTCTCCCTTTTCCAGCATGTCCATCAGGGTAAGGAGGCTCTCGTTAGGATCGCCGGAAACCTCAACAAATTCGTAATTCCACCCCGTATACTGGGCGATCTCCTCCAGATATTCGTAAGTATAGCCGGAGTAATTCCCATATTCGTCAAGCTGGGTAAGCCCCGTTTGGATCGGAAAAGCAACCCGCACGGTGCGGGTGCCTTTGGCCATGGCGTTTGCGGCGGGCGCCTCCATGAAAAGGAGGAGGGCGGCCGTAAGCAGCAGGCACAGGAACAGTTTCAATTTTGCCGAAGACCTTATTTGTGTTTGCATAATCTGTTTCCCGTAGGAGGCCGGCTCCGGTAGCGGGAGGGGCGCGGCTACAATAATAATAGCGGACAGGCAAACGCCTGTCCCATACAATACCTAACTTATATTATAATATTTTTGCTTTCTAACTACAAGAAGATAAAATATTATAAATTGTGAATATCGAAAGGGTCAAAGCGGAACAGGTACCCTTTGTAAACGTGCGATATTCCGTACATCCTGGAATAGACTGTGAGGCTGCGGCGGAAAAAAGTTCGTCGATCTCGAGAAATTCGCAAAATTCCTGCGCCGTGCGCAGGCCGCGCTTAAACCCGTCGAGAAGCCGCCCAATGGGCATGACCTTCTGCGCCGCCCAGCGGTCGGCCATGTATTCATATTTGTTCTGGATGTGCGGGTCCGCTTCCAATAGGTTAATGGCGCACGTAGACTGGTGGCCAAGCTCGTGCGCTGTGACAGCGTTCCTTTGAGCCGTATTATCGAGACTGCTGCTGAGAAAAATAGTCTTTCCCACGGTGAGCGCGTTAAAGTCGCTGCGGAACGTATAGGTTTCAAGGGAAATATCGTTTTTCCCCAGCTCTTCTTCCAGAATGTCGCTTAACATGGTCAGATTCCACCCCCTTGCTGCGGAAGACACGCCATGCCTGCCGCGTAATGCTGCAAATTCATTATAACAGGAGGGAATGCCTTTTCATGTCATGCGCGCCGCTGCGGAAAAATTTTTTTTAAGAATCCCTGCGCTTGTTATAGATCGCAATGATCTCCTCGATCTCACGGCGTTCGTCTTCGGTAAGGCGGTCGTAGCCCTTGGGCGCGGAAAGCGCCACAAGCGTTTCGTCGGCGGCGCCTTCGGAAGCCGGCTCGTCCGTCAGGCAGAGGATAAAGTCTACGGAGACGCCGAAAATTTCAGACATCTTTTTCAGGGCTTTGATGTCCGGCTCGTAATTTTCATTTTCCCAGCCGGATAACGCGCCCTGCGTTACGCCAAGCTGCCTGGCAAGGTCGGTTTGCTTCATACCCTTGCCCTTACGCAATTCTTTGATTCGATTCATGGGGGGAATACCTCGAATATTAGGAATACTTATATTAACTTTGCTGATATTTCTATTTTACTGAATCATGGGCGGTTTTTCAACGAAACAAATATTAGAAAAATTAATATTTAGTGTTGACAAATGCAAAATTCAGCGGTAATATTAAGTAAACTAATATTAAGGTTGCTAATATATGGAGGGAATATGAAAAAGAAGAAAATGGAACCGGATCTGCCGTTTGTCAAAATTGCGAAGCGGGAACAATGGAAAAAGAGGCCGGTCCGCAGGATACGGAAGGCGGGTGATCGCGGATGAAGGTCGCGGATGCGCCCTATATCAGGAATTATATAGCGGCAGGAGAGGAATATCCCCGTACGCTGTGCGCCCGGCAGGAGGAAGCGGAGGAACGCCTGTGCATGCTTGAGGACGAGCGCCGGGATGTGGAGGAGCTGTGCGGGCTCGGTCTGGACATCAAGGAAGATGTGCTTGATTATTACGACCGCGAGATCAGGGAGTGCGAGCGGCTGGTCGCTTATTTTGAAAACGCGCGGCGGCGCTGAACGGGGGAGAGGACAAATGGACGAAATGGAAAGAATGCTGTGCCGGTACGGCAGCTTGAAACGCCAGATCGATGAAAGCAGGAAAAACATACGGGAAATCGTGGCGGAAAAATACGCCTGCATGGACAGCCTCCTGCGGACACCCAGGCCGGAAGGGGGAAGCCAAAGGATGAAGCTCCGCGGCGATCCGGTGTACTGCGTCGTGCAAAAAATGGTAGACATTTACGATACGCGGCTTGAGAAGGCGGCAGAGGCCTTGGGATGGCTCTATACCGAATTTGACGGGCTGCAGCAGCGGATCGACGCAGCGGAACTCAGCGAAAGCGAAAAGGAATACGTCCGGTTGCGGTATATCGAGAGGGCTTCCATCGCGGATATTTCGGAGCAAATCGGCTATTCCGAGCGGCAGACGCAGCGCATGAAAAAAAGATTGCTGGGCCTGCTGCGGGCCGCGTGCGGGGGGTAAGGAAAAAACAGGGCGGCCGTATGGCCGCCCTGCGGGGAGATGACGCGTATTGTTTTACCAGGGCTCGCCCGGGCACTTATCCGTCATGCCGTCGCGGTTCAGGTAGCCGCTGCGGCCATTTGCGTCGGCCCAACTGATATACACCTGTTTTCCTGCGTCCCTTGCCTGCGTGAGCGCTTCTTTTTCCGAGTCGGCCCTATTCAGGCCCTTGATGTATTTTTCTTCGCCGGTCTCGCGGTCTCTTACAATCACTTTATATTCCATGATAATTTCTCCTTTACCTTTCGTTATGTGTTTGTATATACATACCCCGATATGGAAAGATTATTCCGGAAAATAAAAAATATTTGGAAAACAGTATACCGCAAAAATTAATTTCTGCATTTTAATGTGCGGATTTGCCCCCGGTTGTATACCTGTCGTGCTACGATAGAATATAATAAAGGACGGGAGGCGCGGAATGGACCTGTTTGCAAAGCTTGAATTACTTACCGATTCGGCCAAATACGACGTTGCCTGTACCTCGAGCGGCGTGGACCGCACCGCAAAGCGCGGGCAGACGGGAAGCGCCGCTTCGGGCGGCTGCTGCCACAGCTTCGCGGCGGATGGACGGTGTATTTCCCTTTTAAAGGTGCTGCTCACCAATCATTGTATTTTCGACTGCAAATATTGCGTGAACCGCAAATCAAACGATGTGAGGCGCGCAATGTTTTCCCCGCGCGAGCTGGCGGACCTCACCATGCATTTTTACCGCCGCAATTATATTGAAGGGCTTTTTCTGAGCTCGGGCGTGGTGAAAAGCCCGGATTATACCTGCGAGCTGATGATCGAGGCGCTGCGCATCCTGCGCCGGGAATACCATTTTTCCGGATATATACACGCCAAGGCGATCCCGGGCGCGGCGGACGGGCTTCTTACGCAGCTCGGCCTGCTCGCCGACAGGATGAGCGTCAATATCGAAATGCCCTCGGGCAGTAGCTTAAAGCTTCTCTGCCCGGATAAAACCAAAGAAGCGGTCTTAAACCCGATGGGCTTTATCCGCGACAGGAAGCGGCAGAATACGCAGGAACTCGCGCTTTATAAACACGCGCCGAGGTTTGCCCCCGCGGGGCAGAGCACGCAAATGATTATCGGTGCGTCGCCCGAGACGGATTTCCAAATCTTAAACCTCGCGGAAGGGCTGTATAAAAAATACCAGCTCAAGCGCGTGTTCTTTTCTGCCTATATCCCGGTGGTGGAAAATTCGCTCCTGCCCTCGGTCGGCACCAAGCCCCCGCTGCTGCGCGAGCACCGGCTGTACCAGGCCGACTGGCTGCTGCGCTATTACCATTTTACGGCCGGGGAGATTCTCGACGAACAGCACCAGACATTCAACCCGTTTATCGACCCCAAATGCAACTGGGCGCTGTGCCACATGGAATATTTTCCGGTGGAGGTGAACCGCGCTTCGTATGAAGAGCTTTTGCGCGTGCCGGGCGTCGGGGTCACGAGCGCGCGGCGCATCCTTTCCGCACGGCGCACGTGCGCGCTTACCTTTGAAGGGCTGAAGAAGCTCGGCGTGGTGCTGAAGAGGGCGAAATATTTCATCACCTGCCGGGGAAAGATGGAGGCGGGCACACGCTTTTCACAGGAGGAAGTGCTGTGCGCGATGATGTCCCAAAAAACGCTCTCACTATACCGGCAGAGCGGGTATTCCGCAGACGGCAGCAAGCAGGTCTCATTTTTTGAACCTCCGGCGGTCCTGACGGGCGAACTGCAAAAATGCCTCAGCGGGCAAATGTAACGCAGAGCGCGCTTAGAAACCGCCTGCCGCCGCTATGTAAAAAGTGGCGCGTAGGGCGCTGAAGACAAAACGGAGGAGCCGCCCGGGGGGAGAGGACGCCGCGCCGGAAGAACGGAGCGGCAGAGGCGCAGGAGGACGAGATGATCTATCGATACGACGGCAGCTTTGACGGCCTTTTATGCTGTGTGTTTGAAAGCATAGCCCGCAAAGAGGTCCCGGAAGGGGTTTCTGGCCCCGGCAATTTCCAAACGTCGGTGTTTGAGACGCGGACCATTGAAACGGACCTCATACACGCGCGGCGCGTGCTGGTTTCCATTCCCCAAAAAATGGGCGCGGAAGCGCTTGATTTTGTGCGCAAGGCATTCCTGACCTGTCTGCCGGAGAAAGAGAAATATATCGTGCTTTTTTTGCGTATGGGCTATGCGTACGGCCCCAAGGTGATGGGTATGCTGGCGGACGGCGTGGTAAATGCGCTCATGAAAGCGGTCAAGCACCTGACGGGCGAGGCCCACCTGTTAACGGGTTTCATCCGTTTTTCCATCCATGATAAGGTCCTCGCCGCGCAGATCACGCCGAAAAATTACGTGCTGCCCCTCCTGGCGCCGCATTTTTGCGGACGCTATCCGGATGAAAATTTCCTGATCTATGATAAAACACACGGCGACGTGCTGGTGTACGAACAAGGGAAGACGCAAATTTTTTCGGCGGAGCGGTTCACGCTGCCCGACCCGGATGAGGAAGAGCTCAGGTTCCGTGCGCTGTGGCGTATGTTTTATGGGACCATCGCCGTTCCCGGCCGCGAAAACCCGCGCTGCCGCATGACGCAGATGCCTAAACGCTATTGGGAAAACATGACGGAGTTTGCCGTGGAAAAAAACGCGCTTGTAAGGCAGGCTGCGCCGCCCGCAAAAATCCTTCCCGAGGCAAACAAGGCACATCCATAGGCGGGGCTTTGTGATATACTATATCCTACGGCCGGTCTTCTTATCCATAAGGGAGGGAGCTCCCGCCGAATATTCCATCTACGGAGGTTTTTAATGAAATTTTGCAGTCCCATGCTTGTTGTTACGGACCTTGCGCGTTCGCGCGCGTTTTACCAGGAGGTGTTCGGTCTGCGCGTCATCTCGGATTTTGGCGCCAACATCACCTTTACCGGCGGACTTTCCCTGCAAACAAAGGATTCGTGGGAAAGCTTCATCCACAAGCCCGCGGGTGAAATTGCGTTTGGCGGGAACGACGCGGAACTGTATTTTGAGGAAGACGACATAGACGCGTTTCTCGTACGGCTCGGCGGACTGGAAGGGATCGAATACGTGCATCCGCCGCAGGAGCATGGCTGGGGACAGCGCGTCGTACGGATATACGATCCGGACCTCCATATCATCGAGGTGGGGGAAAGCATGCGTGTGGTGTGCAAACGCTTCCTTGGCGAAGGGATGACGCCGGAGCAGGTGGCGGAGCGCACGCAGATGCCCGAACGCTTTATCAAAAACTGCATGAAATGACGCAGGAATGCAAAAACAGCCGGGGCAGCCCGGCTGTTTTTTGTTGACAGGCGGCGAGATGCGAAGTATGATTAGTATGAAAAGTATAATAAGTATGAAAAGTATGAATTTTCAGAAAGGGAGGAACCGTATGAAAGGAAAGTATATGGGTACCGTCAAAGTAGGGTCGAAGGGGCAGGTCGTGATCCCTAAGGAAGTGCGGGATCTGTTTCATATCGAGCCAGGCGAGACGCTCTTGCTTCTTGCCGACATCAATCAGGGCATTGCCATCGTGAAGAACGACGCTTACCTTAATTTCGCGCAGGAAGTGTTCCGGGCGCAGGAAAAGCCGGAGGAACCGGAAGGATAACCAAAATGGATGTATTGGCTGTCAAAAACTTATGCAAAAAATATGAATCGTTCGAGCTCAGGAACGTCTCGTTCGGGCTGCGGGAAGGGACGGTCACGGGCTTCATTGGCCGCAACGGCGCAGGAAAGACGACGACACTGAAATCGCTCCTTAATTTTGTGCATCCGGACGGCGGGGAAATCCGCTTCTTCGGACAGGAATTTGTAGGGCACGAGCTTGCAGTCAAGCAAAGGATCGGCTTTGTTTCGGGTGGAATCGACTATTACCCGATGAAGAAGCTCAAGGCTATCACTGACGTGACGAAGCGCTTTTACCCACAATGGGACGGCGGCGCCTACCGCCGCTACATGAAGCTTTTCGGCCTTGACGAACGGAAAACGCCGAAGCAGCTTTCCGAGGGCATGAAGGTGAAATATTCCCTTGCGCTCGCGCTTTCCCACCATGCAGAACTGTTGCTGTTCGACGAACCCACGAGCGGGCTAGACCCGGTCTCGCGGGATGAACTGCTGGACATTTTCCTCAGCCTTGTGCGGGATGAAGGCATCACGCTGCTGTTCTCCACGCACATCACCACGGATCTCGAAAAATGCGCGGACAATATCCTTTATATCAAAAACGGGGAGATACTCGCGGATATGGCGTTGGACGATTTTCTCGCCGGATATAAAGTAGCGCGCTTCGCGGGAGACGTCCCGCGGGACGATAGGCTGATCGGCATCAAGCGTGAACGCAGCGGCTGCACGGCGCTTGTGCGTGCCGGGGACCTGCCGGCCGAAGGCGCAGAGCTATCGGATGCGGGCCTCGAGGAGGTCATGGTCCATATGGAAAAGGAGTAAGCGGATATGAAAGACCTGGTTTATAAAGAACTGAAGCTTGCGCTGCACCCGGCGGCAATCATCTTTTTGTGTTTGTCGTCCATGCTCATGATTCCAAGCTATCCGTATTTCATTATTTTCTTTTATACCTGCCTCGGGGTGTTTTTCATCTGTATGTCGGGCAGGGAAAATAAGGATATTTATTTCACGATGCTGCTGCCGGTTCAAAAAAGGGAAATTGTCGGCGCGCGTTTTTTACTGGTGGCGCTGATCGAGCTGCTGCAGTTTGCGGCAGCGGTGCCTTTCGCGTTTCTGCATAATGCTGCGTATCCCGGGCCGAACGCTGCGGGCATGAACGTAAACGTGGCCTTTTTCGGGTTTGCGTTCCTGCTGCTCGGTCTTTTCAACCTCGTGTTTTTTACAAAGTATTACAAGGACCCGAACAAGGTCGGCACACCATTTTTGCTTGGCTGCATTGCGTTTGCGGCGGGTATGCTGCTGGTCGAGGCATGCATGCATGCCCTGCCCTTTGCGGCAGCCTATCTGAACGCGCAGGGAACGCAAAACCTGCCGCACCAGCTTGCCGCCCTTGCGTGCGGCGCGGCCCTGTGGGCGCTTTTCACCATGGCTGCCTACCGCAGGTCCGTGAAGCGGTTTGAAGCGTTTGACCTGTAAAACCCCTATGCCGGAGATGCGAAAACGGCCCGGGACCCGGGCCGCGGTTTTTACCATTTTCCTGCGGAGGAATCCTCCATCATTATATCCATATCCGCGGCGGAGATGCTTTTGCAGGTAAGCCTTGTGCGGTTCATTCGGGAGTTGCGGTAGAAAAAATAACGCAGGCGGTCGGCTACGATGCCGCAGTTTTCCTGCTTGATTTCCATCAGCATCAGCACGAACTGCGAAGGGCTGTACCGCGTATATACGTCGCTCTTGCGCAGAGAAGCGCTTGCCGCGGCAAGGAACTGCTCCACTGTTTTTTTGGTCTGCCCGCCGCTCGTGAGCGGCGTCCCGTCAAGCTCCGAAAGCGTGCACAGCATCAGGAATACGGACTGGCCGCTGCGTTCCATGTGCCGGACGACGAAGCGGTATATGTTGGTGAACACCTCCAGATTGCAGAAAAGCGCACCCGAAGCGCCGGCTTCCGCAATCTTGCTGCGTACCTCCAAAACGGAAGGAACGACCTCCTGCATGCCTCCTGTGATCTTGCTTCGCAGCGCACGCATTCGCTGTGAAGGCTTGAGGCCAAGGTCGTCGAGCATCAGGTTGGCTGCCGCATCGTAGGCCTCGAGGGCTTCCTGCACACGCTTTGTTTCATAAAGGCAGTCGATATACATCAGCGAGAGGTCTTCCTCGTAAGGATAAAGGCCGGTCGCCTTTTTCAAACGGGCGAGAAACGCGTCGTAGGCTTCCTGCTCGCGCACGAGGGGCTGGGCCGTACGGAACAGGTCGCAGTACATTCCTTCATATCTCACAAAAGCGCCCATAACCCAGGGCTCGCCCGAGGAATGGGGCAGGAATCCCTCCCGGTACAGGTCCATTGCTCGGAAACACAGCGCCAGCCTGTCCCCGGCCGCCTGCCCTCCGTCCTTCAGCTGCCGCACGGCCTCTTCGTATTCCTCGATATCGATCCGGCAAGGCATTTCCCCTGAAAAGCTGTAAGAGCTTTTGGCATGGAGGATACATTCCCGGGGAACGCCGCGTTCCCCGAGCAGCTTGCGCAGCCGGTATACGATATTTTTCAGGACGGCGAGCGGGTTTGCGCAGTCCGCTTCGCCCAGCAGCACCTCGATCAGTTCGCCTTGGGGGATCATGCTCCCGCGGCGGCACAGCAAATACTGGAAAAGCTGCACAACCTTGCTGTTGCGTGCGTCCCTGGGGATGACGGCTGTTTCGCCATAAGTTACTTCAAATCCTCCGAACATAGTTACGGTTAATTCCTTCAAATAAAACACTCCTCCCACATATGGCGGTCACTGTTCCAGCTTCCGTCTTACGGTGTCGGGCGACAGGCTGTGGGCAATTGCTGTTTCCGCGCTGATTACGCCGTCCGTGCACATCTTTATAAGGCTTGCGTCCATGGTGGCCATCCCTTCCGCCGCCGCCGAGGCGATCGCCGTTTCGATCTGGTGGGTCTTTGCCTCGCGGATCATGTTGCGGATGGCCGTGTTGCACCGCACGATCTCGAACGCGGGTACGACATTGCCGGAC
Source organism: Christensenella minuta (assembly GCF_003628755.1). Lineage (NCBI taxonomy): Bacteria > Bacillati > Bacillota > Clostridia > Christensenellales > Christensenellaceae > Christensenella > Christensenella minuta. Next base: position 2,540,279 of record NZ_CP029256.1, read on the forward strand.
ACAGAGGGCACAAGCTGCTGGGAGATGGTCGCCTGCAGCACCATTGCCAGCTGCGTCCTGATCTGCCCCTGCTGGCCGGGGGGAAATGCGTCGATAATCCGGTCGACAGTGTTTCCCGCACCCATCGTGTGCAGGGTAGAGATCACAAGATGCCCGGTTTCCGCGGCTGTCATGGCTACGCTGATCGTTTCGTGGTCGCGCATTTCACCCAACAGGATCACGTCCGGCGCCTGGCGGAGCGCAGCGCGCAGGGCGACCGCATAGCTTTCCGTATCGGTCGCGATCTCCCGCTGGCTGATAATGCTTTCCCCGTGCCGGTGCAAATATTCGATCGGGTCCTCGAGCGTGATTACGTGGCTGTTGCGCGTCCTGTTGATGCGGTCGATGATGCACGCAAGCGTCGTGGATTTTCCGCTTCCCGCCGGTCCCGTTACAAGAACGAGGCCCTTGGGCATACTGCCGAGGGAAAGGACGCTCTCCGGGATTCCAAGCTCGCGTGGGTCGGGCAGGCTGAAAGCGATTACGCGTACGACCGCCGCGAGCGAACCGCGCTGGCGGTATATGCTTACGCGGTAACGCGATATGCCCGCAAGGGAAAAGGAGAAGTCGTCGTCCCCGTGCTCAAACATGTTCTTCGGATCGCGTTTGCCGAGGGCATACAGTTCCCGGATCATAAGATCCGTATCCTCCGGCCGCAGGAGCGCGTCTCCCTGGCGCACGATCCGGCCGCTTACCTTCAGGGCGGGCGGCATGCCCGCGATAATGAATATATCCGACGCCTGCTGCACGGCCGCCGCTTTGAGTAACTGTTCCGCTTTCATTGTCTTTATATTCCTCCGCTGCCGTTCTGCCGGAAAAGGCCCCGGCCGGCATTTTAATCCATAGATAAAAGGTTCGTTTCCCGCTTCGTTTCCGGATAGGGCAGCGCCCGCACCTGCCAGAGGACGCGCTCCCATTTTCCGGTGGGCGTTCCGCCCGGACCGAGTCCGAACAGCACCTGCACGCACAGCTCGCGCGTGTCGTCCACGGGCTGCGTAAAGCTCACGAGGATTCCGCCGTCCCGCGTTTCCGCCGTATACCCGTCCCCGCCGAGGGCGGCCGCCCAACCGGGCTCTTCTGCGGTTTCCGCCAGCTGTGCAAGCCGCCGCTCCGCCGCCGTATCCGCCGCATAATAGGCGCGCGCGGCCTGCGCGGTCTTTTCTGAAAACGTAAGGTCCGCCCGCGCCGACGCAAGGGCCAGCGCGGCGAAAGCGGTCAGGCACAGAATCACGAATACTGCCAGGATAGACACCCCGCCGATGCCGATGCCAACCTGCGCGCGCTGCGCTTTTTTATCCTTCATGGGTCCCTCCATAGCGCGCCGTATCCACGGCGAAAAGCGCCGTGCCGTTTTTTTCGAGCGAAAGGTGCACGGACAACAGTCCGTCCTTTTCCGAGGCCCCGGCCTTCAGCACATACGCCGCCTCTTCCACGTCCTCCACGGGCCTGAAATCTGCGCCGTAAAACACAGCGCCCTCCGGAATTTCCCCGGTTGCCCGGAACGTTTCCGCGCTTTCCTGCACGAGCATGACCGCTGCGGAAAGCTCCGCACTCTCCCTGCTGAGCGTTTTCGCCTTTGCGAACATACTCGTGCATACGGCGGCTGCGATGGAAAAAAACAATATGATAATGACGATTTCCAGCAGAAACAGCCTGCCCTTTGATTTTTCCATCCTTATCCCCGCTGAGCCGCGGCCCTCTGGCACACCGCGCTTTCAAATTCGTTGCCGAGCGTGTCCGTCACACCGATCCGCAGGAGGTCTCCCTCCCGGGAAAGGCGCAGCCCGGAAAGCTCCATGATCGGCTGGCCATAGGCCGCATCCACCGCCGTGCCCGTTTCCACGGTCGCTTCCATCAGCTTGTCCCCGCTGACGAAGATCCACGTCTCATAGTCCTTCCCGTTTGCGGAAGAGGGCAGTACCAGCGCGTCGCCGCCGTCCACCTCGGCGGTGGAAAATCCATCTGCGCCGCCTGCCTGCCGGACCTTTTCCGTCATATAAACGAGGGAACTGCGCATATGGTAGCCTGCCGTCATCTCAGACGAGATACCCCGGTATACATTCGCGCCCATCACCACGACAAAAAGGGACAGCACCGCGAACACGCAGAAAAGCGACAACGCAAATACGATATCTATAGTATGCTGTTTTCGGTCCATCCGGCTTCCTCCCTTCCGGGTACGGCTCATCCGTCCAGTAAAAATACAAAGATTTCGGGCATCAGGTTATCGCCGACGGGTTTCAAATGGCAGGAATATTGCTCCGTATCCAAAATAAGCCCGTAATGCTCTTCCAGATATGCCGCGTCCCGCGGGTAGCGCCCTTCGATGGCATAGCACTGTACGGCTGCCCGGCGCACCGCTTCCTCTGCGGTCGCCCGGCCCTGCTCGCGCGTCCGGCGCCCGATCCCCGCGGTTCCCAGCAATACGGTGACGAACACTGCGAGGAAGCATAAGGCGGGAACGATGATTTTCCATGGAACGGCGCTTTTTTCGCGTCCGTCTGTAAACACATTGCGCATCATAGGCTCCTTATCCGATGGCGGACATCACGCCGAGGAGCGGCAGCATCACCGCCAGCAGGATCATCCCGACAATGACGGAAAGCACCGCGACGAGCGTCGGCTCGAGTGCGGAAACGAACGCATTCATCCGCCGCGCCGCCTCTTCTTCATACCGCGCGGCAATGCGCTCCATCACGCTGTCGAGCGTTCCCGTCCGAAACCCCACAGAGATCATTTTTCCATACAGGCCGGAAAACATACCCGCATTCCGCGCCGCATCCGCAAAACCCATGCCTCCGGCCATTTTTTGCTTCATCAGGGCAATCCTGCGGCGGCTTCGTTCATCTTCCGTCAGCTCCTCCGTCATAGAAAGAGCCTCGTCTACGTCCATCCCGCTTCCAAGCATCAACGCCATCGCGGAGGCGAATTTGCCTGAAGCAAGGGCGGCAGACGTTTTTTTGAACATACGCGTCCGGCAGGAAGCAAGGAAATTCCTGCCGCGTTTCGATGTGCGCAGCAGGAAAAAGAGGACAACGAGCGCCCCGGTCACAATCACGATCACCGCCGCATACCGGCTTACCGCGCTGCCGAACTGCAGAAGGCCCTGCACAAATCCCGACATTTCGCTTCCGAGGCTGCGGAAAACCTCCTGGAAAACGGGCAGTACCTGGGTCACGATCACGAGGATCACGGCAGCCATCATAACGATCATCACCAGCGGATAGGTGACGGAACTTTTGATGTTGCGCGCGAGGGCTTCCTGCCGATCGTAGTAGGCGGCAAGGGAGGAAAGCACCTGTTCGAGCCTGCCCGAGGCCTCGCCGATCTCCACCATCTGCGCCATATAATGCGGGAACCTCCCGGATGCGCGCAGCGCGGCGGCGAGCGTGCCGCCCGCGCCCACCGTATCCGCAAGCTCCAGAATGATGCGCGCCCCCTCCGTATTTTTTAGGTCTTCCCCAATCACGAGGAGTCCCTCCTCAAGTGGGATTCCCGCTTTCAGCGTATAAGCGAGCTGTTCACAAAAAACCGTGATCTCGCCGTTTGTCAGTTTTTTGATTCCGGCCATAACCGTTCCTCCCGGGCCCGTACCCGTCTTCCGCCAGGCGCCGCCCGGCAGAAGGGGATGGGGCGTTCGCTGCAGCTTCGGGCCAAAGGCAGGATAACCCCGAACCGAAGCGTAGTCTCAGTAATTGTACATGGCGTTGTAGCTGTCGCCGCCGCCCGTATAGTTTTCCTTTTCCCCGCTCGATGCCGCGAGCGTGGGGTCCATGCGTACCCAGTCCGTCCCGTCGAAATAAATGATGTTGTCGATCCATCCCGTGCCCTCGATATATACGCTGATCCACGCGTGGTAGATTTCTTTGCCGCCCGTGGTCACATAGCCGATCACGAGCCGGGTGGGGATGCGCTGCGAACGGAGCATGGCCGTCATCAGGGAAGCATAGTCGAAACAGATTCCCTTTTTGGTGCCGAGGGTCTCGTCGGCGTCCGGTAGGTACCCGGTCTCGCCCGCCACTGCGTCCGCCTTGTCGTAATCGTAGGAAATGTTGTCAATCACATAATCATAAACCCGTGCAATAACGTCAAGATCATCCGCCGCGCCTTCTGCAAGCGCCGCTCCCTGCGCAACCGCCGCGCTCTGCGGCGTGAAATTTACATACTGGTTAGGGTAAAGGTAGGGAAGGAATTCGTTTTCCAGCACCACGTCCGCCGTCCCGGCGCATACCGCCGCATATTTGTCGCCCTCTATGTTCCTGAGGATTGAAAACCGATAGGAACCGTTTCCGCAGTTTAAAGGGAATACCTCCTGCTTACCGGTGCGGAGGTCGTAATTATAGGTCTCGCTGCCGCAGGATATCTGGAATTTCACTTTTTCGCTGTCGCCCGTATACAGTGCGCAGGCATAGCCCTGGGATACGTTCGACAGGTCGATCACGGCGTCTTCCGCCGCAAATTCCTGCGTGCCCGGCGCTTCGGGAACCAGGACGGAAGGCTCGCTGCTGCGCGTACCCGTCCCCGCGGATGCCTCCGCCGGGGAAGCCGGTACAGGCCCGCCGCTTTGCTCCGCGGATACACCGCCGCAGGCGGAAAAAACAAGTGCCGTAAACGTCAGCGCCGCCGCAGCCAGGATTTTGATGAAATTTAACCGACGCCCCATTTAAATACCTTCTGAATAATGTATTATTTATGTTCAGTATAAACGACCGGACCGCCAATGTAAAGCAGGGCAAGACGCGGAAACGGTTAAATTTGCGCTGAAAACGCCCCCTGCCGGGGGACGCGGACGGGTATGGAGGCACGCCCGCGCAGCCGGGAAAAACAGGCGGCGGGGAAAGGCATGCCTGCGCTCCTTGTGCGAAATATCCGGCTGGGGCGCAGGGATGCGGGCGGAAGCTCCTGCGCAAACAAAAACGGAGCAAGCTTGCTTTGCTCCGTTATCGCTGCTCTATGCTGCGCAATAGGCCGCGTCATTGCTCCTGCGTCCCGCCTGCCGGTTTTGGCGGGGAGAGTGCTGGCTCGCCGTTTTCCCCGCCGTCCTTTTTCTTCTTTTTCCCGAAGGAAAGCTTTAAAAGGATCGGCGAAAGGATCGTCGTCACGACCACTACGATGACCACCGGGCCGAACAAAAGAGGCGACATCAGGCCCACGGCCGCGCCCTTGTTGGCCACGATCAGGGCAACCTCGCCGCGCGACACCATACCGCAGCCTATCTGCAGGGATTCCCTGTTGTTGAATCCTGAAAGCCTTGCGCCGATCCCGCAGCCCACGATCTTGGTAATAATAGCCACGCCGAGCAGCACCAGCGCGAACACCACGATCATCATGCTCATATCCGTCAGCACGACGGACAGGCCCACGCTCGCGAAGAAGATGGGCGAGAGCAGCGTGTAAGAAAGCGTCTCGAACCGCGACGCCATATATTTTGCGTGGCTGGTGTTGGAAAGAATCAGGCCTGCGATAAACGCGCCCGTAATATCCGCGACGCCGAACCATTCCTCCGCACAGAAAGACATCAGCAGGCAGATTACGAATGCCATCACCACAAAACGGCGGTGATCGTCGATGTGGCGGTCGGACCATTTTTTAAATAAAATATAGGTCACAAAACCGACGCCGACGGCGAACGCAAAGAAACCGACGATCTTAAGGAGGACAATGCCCACCGCGACGGATGGGTCCGCAAGGCTGGTAATGATCGTCAGGGCAATGATGCCGAGGATATCGTCGATCACAGCCGCACCTAGAATCGTAATGCCCACCTGGCTGTTCAGCTTGCCCATTTCCTTGAGCGTCTCCACCGTGATACTGACGGATGTCGCCGTCAGGATGACGCCAATAAACACATTCTGCAAAAAGCGGTTGGCGTCAAGGTCAGTCTGGATCACGGAAGGATCGTTGAACACGCCCGCGACCGCAAAGCCGACGACAAGCGGCACCACCACGCCGAGCGCCGCGATGATGAACGAAGCCTTGCCCGCTTTTTTGAGCTGGTGGATGTCGGATTCCATGCCTGCGGAAAACATCAGGACGATCACGCCGATCTCGGAAAGCGCTTTAATAAAGTTCGTGTTGTCGATGATCCCGAGACAAGCGGGGCCGAGGATGATACCCGCGAGAAGTGCGCCCACCACCTGCGGCATTTTAAACTTGCGGGTTACAAGACCAAGCAGTTTGGTGCTCAGCAGGATAAGCGCCAGATCGAGTAAATATTTGTAGTCCATAAGTCCACTTCCAAACTAAAAAATTTATCGAACGGCCAAAGGCCGATTCTAACCTATAGGAACCTCTATCATTATACATCCCGTTTCCGGAAAAGCAAATAAAAAATTCAGCCGCAAAAAAAAGGCCCGCAAAATGCGGGCCGGACGTTTCATTTTTCCGTTTTTTTCCTTTTGAGCAGGCGTTCCATCCTGCCCTTCAGCAGGGCCCTGCGCCGGGCTGTTTCCGCGGGATCAACGGATACGCATACCACGTCGCCTTCACGCGCCCCGGCGGGCAGCGCGGCTCCCGGCAGGGAAACCATACTGCCGTCCTCGAGCTCAACGACGGCGCGGTCTCCTTCAAAACGGTCGATCACATAACGCATATCCCATACCTCCTGCTGCTTTTATTTTAGCACAGCGTCACATAAAAATCACGATTGGGCCTTGGATGTGCCCGATTCGAGGATGGAAACGATGGCGAACAGCGTGAAGCATACCGCGCCCAGCCCTACCATAATATGGGCGGGAACAAAAAAATTGGTATTGGCATACGACGCTTCAAACAGGAACGCCGCAAGGAACAGGCAGGAAAGCGCGGTCATCACGGGGATCATGGGAATGCGCTTTGAAAGCGGGGCGTCCCGCCGCCATACGGACGCAAGCAGCAGAACCTTGCTCGAGATGCTGTAGCAGATGAGCCCGAGGCCGATGAGGACAAAGCCCGGGGCGACGGCCGCCGCGCTGTAGGGGTTCATAATAAGGATGCCCCAAAGTATGCACACGGTGCCGAGCACGCCCACCATAACGCTCCACCTCCAGCGTTCCCGGCTGCCGAATTGGTTCTCGGTCTGCCGCAGGATTGTCGCCACGAGAGCAATCAGGCTCGCACACACGAGGCCGAGCCCGATCATAACATGCCCAGCCACAAAATCGGGTGTGGTGCCGCCCGCAAGGAGGAACGCCCCACGGACGAGCGCAATCGCCGCGCAAATGACGGGGACGGCAAAATAAACGCCATAGGTGCCCTTGGAATATCCGCCGGAAACCGCCTGTCCATAAGCCAGCTTGGCCGAGTTTTGCGGGATCATCGAGAATTTCCCCGACGAAACCGCGACTGTCGCCACACAGCAGGCGACAAGGCCGACCCCGAATACGACGTTGCCGGACACATAATCCGCGGACGTGCCGCCGGAGGAAAACAGCGCGATGCCGCAGGCCGCCGTACCGATGCCCGCCGCATAACCGAGCAGCGGATAAAAAATACGGTCGGCGCGGTTGAACCGCTTGATGATCTGCCGGATGATCGTCGCCGCGGTGGAAAATAGCGCGATACAGATCGCTGTCAGGGAAATAAGCACATTGCCCGCGATCACGTAGCCATCGCCGATGCCCATGCCCCGGACATAAAGGCCGAAGCCCAGACAGACCGCGCCCATGATAAGAGGGATCGCGCGGAAAAACACACTGATTTTTAGATTCATAGCCATTCACTCCGTAAAAATATTTCATGAAACTGATGCTTTTATCATAACCGCCGCGCTTCCCCCTAACATTAAAAAAGGGCTTTCCCCGACCGGGAAAAGCTCTTGAAGCCACGAAATATTGAACAAGAGGGATCGCCTTGCGGCGAATTGCGGCGCGCTCCGGTCCTTTGCAGAACGCGAGTAGTTTCCGTACGCCCCGCTGCCTTGCGCCCCGCGCCGGTGCCTGTTTGCTGCCAGGCGCTTCACATTTAGGGCGTCACGCATACCGGGAGTCCGTGCAGCCGCCGGATTTGTGCAGGAATGCCGGTTGCTTTGTCCTTAGGGACATTCGGATCATTTCAAAGCTTCGGTGAATACGCGCTCGACCTTGTCCTTAGTGGGAACTCCCTCGTGAACCTTCACGTCGTCCACGAAAAACGTAGGGACATACCAATAATCGTACCCCTGCGTTTTCCCTGCCTCGCGGTTTTCTTCGATTACCTCAACGTCCACCTGGTTATATTCAGGATGTTCTTTTTTCAGCTCATCCATTAATTCAAACGCGTGCCTGCAATGCGGACAGCCGTCAAGCACCATCATCTTTACATGCCTTGCCATAATATCGCCTTCTCCTCCCTGTGCATTTTAATAAAGATACCCATTTGCACGCTTTTTTAAACCGCTGTTTTGCAGTATAATGAAGCTAAACGGACAAAGGAGACGTAAGGGATTGAATTTTTTCGAGACTGTATATACAATGGTAAGTAAGATACCGCGCGGAAGGGTTGCTACCTACGGTCAGATCGCGCGTCTCGCGGGCAATCCGCGTGCGTCGCGTATCGTGGGCTGCGCGCTGCATATGTGTCCCGCGTCCGGCGGCATTCCGTGCCACCGCGTGGTGAACCGGGAAGGGCGGCTCGCCCCGGCGGACGCGTTCGGCGGCGCTGGGATGCAGAAAAGCCTGCTTGCGGCGGAGGGCGTGTCCGTAAACGCGGACGGTTATGTGGATTTGGAAAAGTATTGCTGGGACGGCAGGGAACACGTTCCGGAATAAGTGATAAAAAAGGAGAAAGAACATGGCTGAAAAAAAGAAAAAAGGACTCATACAGGAATTTAAGGAGTTCATCTCCCGCGGAAGCGTGATTGACCTTGCGGTCGGCGTAATCATCGGTACTGCGTTCACGGCAATCGTCAATTCGCTGGTGAACGATATCGTAATGCCGCTGATCGGTCTTTTGACGGGAGGGCTTGATTTTTCAATGTTCAATATCAAGCTCACCGGGGATTCCGCCCTTATGCTGGGCTCGTTCATCGGCGCGGTCATCAATTTCCTGCTGATCGCCCTCGTGATCTTCCTGGTCGTCAAGGGGATCAACAGCATCCACCTGAAAAAGCCGGAACCGGAAGAACCGGAGAAGGCGCCCCGCCTGTGCCCGTACTGCAGGACGGAGATCGCGGACGACGCGACGCGCTGCCCCCACTGTACGTCGATCCTGCCGGACGACGCGTGTGCCGACGAAGCGGCGGCCAGGGCCGAAGCGAAATAATTCCTTCCTGATATATAATAGGAATAAAAATGCCGGGAATCATTCCGGCATTTTTTAGTTCCGGCAATTTGCGCGCCCCGGAAGGGAACGGACCTATCCGGTCATTGCGCTGCAGCATGAAAAAAAGGGGCAAGGTTGCGGGGAAGAGACAAACGTGCTATGATAGGGAAACCGTTACCGAAAGAAAAACAGATAGGAAATCCTATCCGCCTTGTTGCGATAATACGCATTAAAAAAATAAATCCCACGCTTGCGGCGTGGGATTTTATGTGTTTTTAGGCACCTGCTTTCAATTTAAACGCCAGGACAAAAATTTAATTGTATTATCCTGCCGGTTTCTTCCACGGATAATTGACAATAACAAGTCCGGATGATATATTATTCTCGAAAAGTATAATTTTGAATGGCTGTCGTTTGATATCTTAATGCGTATTATCGCAACAAGGCGGACGGCCCCCCGCAGGCTTAAAGGAATTCTGGAAATTGATTGCATGATGGATGGGCCCGAAAATGAATTGAAGACGCTGCGTCGAAAATAGTACCGGGAAAAAATGGTATTATTACTGACAGTGCGATAAAATACGATTGAATTATAGTGCATAAAAAAAGAATAGTCAACAATAAAGAAGACGATGCGTATATTAAAATTTTAAAATAAATATTTTAAAAGCATGAACTAAAAGACAATGCGAATTAAAAAACGAGGGGCGAGAAAATGAAAATCACTACAATCTATGCGGCGAAAATACTTGGATACATCACGCAAAATGGAAATTCGCTGACAACTGCGGGAGAAATCGTGGAAAATGTGGGAATTTCCTATCAGTATTGCCTGAAAGTAATGAACGAAATGAAGCATGCGGGAATCCTGGTCTCGGAACAGGGCTGCAAGGGCGGCTACCGGTTGAAAACGAAGCCGGAAGACGTCAGCCTGTACGATATACTCGATTTGTTTGAATACAGCCGTTCCGCGGAGAAAGAGAAAGAACGGGAAGGATTGGAGAACGATCCTTTCAATCGGTTCATGAAGCATATTCATGAAAAGGAGGCGGAAGACCTCAGGCATTTTACCATCCGGGACGTTTACGGGAAGGAAAGCAATATCGAAAAACTCATACAGGAAAAATTGGCAATGGCAAAATAATGAAAACGGCAGAGAGAAGGGAGTATGACATGAAAACGCGCAGAAGCTGCAAAAGGATGATCTCCGTGATACTGTGTGTTGCGGTGGCGCTGACAGTTGTAAGCGGCGGCGTCGCTTTTGCACAGGAAACAGGAACGGCGGGTACGGAAGGAGGCATGTGCCTTAAGGGCTGCACGCTGGAATCAGGACATGAGGGAGAATGCGTCCTTGCGCCCGCGGGCACGGAAGACGGCCCGGCCGATGAAGAATCAACAGAGGCGGAACAATTACAGGCGAGGATCGACGCACTGCCGGCTCCGGAAGAAACGGTCGGCATGGACGATGCTTCGCTTGAAGCGCTGAAGGCAGAGATGGACGCGATCTATGCGGAGATCGACGCGCTGGCAGACGGCGCACAGGCGCTGGATACGGCAAAACTCGGCGCGCTGGCACAGGCATTTGCGCCCGCGCCCATGATGGCGGTGGTACCGGTGCAGGTGGATGAAAGCGGATATACGGAATGGACTTCCACCGATTCCCTGCCTTCCAGCGGAAAATATAAATTGATGAACAGTGTTACCCTGTCCGGAGATGTGACGGTCGGCAAATGGGCGGGTTCGCGCCCGGGGACGCCATCTGACACACTGGTGCTGGACTTGAACGGGCATACGGTAACGGCGGCAGGCGGCCGGGCGTTTTTTGTACAGGTGACGGGCGGGCTTACCATTGAAGACAGTGCAGGCGGCGGAAAAATCACGAACGCAGGAGTTTCCGACAGCATGAAAACACTGGTTCAGGTTAACGGAGGAGCCTTTACACTAAAAGGCGGCACGTTGGAAAACGTTACTTCCGGTGGAACGGCTCTGTTTCTGAACGGCAATAGTACAACAATTATTTCAGGCGGTACGGTGGAAAACGTTGCGCAAGGCGCCAATGCGGTTTATGTAAACGGCGGTTCTTTCTCAATGGAGGGCGGCTCGGTGAAGACCAGCACGACTTATTCTTCCAAAGCGGCGATCTATGCAAATAGCAGCGCTGCCTCCATCGAGATTTCAGGAGGGAACATAGAATCCGCAACGGTAGGCGTCTATGCGGCGGTTACCCCTGTCACGGTAACGGGCGGAGCGATTACTGCCGGCGCCCAGGCTTTTCAGACGCGCTATGCCACCATACCGGAAGACAGTACGGTGACGGTGGAAAGCGGCGGGGCAGTGTTTTATACATTCAGCGGTTCTGACAACAAGGTATACGGCGGGGATTTTGACGCGCCCGCAATCGTGGAGGAATACACCTCGGAACAGCCGGGAACCGCAACTATATTTGGCGGGACTTATACGGTGTCCCCAATGGATTATGTAGATGGGGGAAGCGCTGCGGCTAGTTACACGGAAGCTGGGAAAGACGGCGTCTTTGTAGTCGGAACGAGTGATAAAATCGCCGATAAGGTCAGCTTGGCGCCAACGGGTTCTCAAATTGAAGTACTGCAGGGGGATATCGATTTATCGATCGCGGCAGACGGCGTGACTGTAATAAATTCCGGCAACGGCACAGTAAAGGTAAACAATGCGGAAGTTACCCAAGATCCGCTGGTCACGCACACGCATCATGCCGTTAAGATAGATGCGAAAGAGGCGACGGCAACGGAAAATGGAAACATTGAATATTGGTATTGCGCGGATTGCGGAAAATATTTCAGCGGCGAAGCGCTGACGCAGGAGATCAGCCTTGCCGATACGGTGATTCCGGCAACGGGCGAACCGGGCGCGCGGGATGTTTATTACAAAGACGCGTCGACAGGCATAACGCTGCACGCGGATACCAGGGCGGTGCCGGAAGGCACGTACCTGGTCGCAAAGCCGGTCACGGAAGCAGAACAGGATTACGCGGCCGCGAAGGAACTGCTGAAGGATAAGGCGGGCAAATTCGTGCTGTACGACATCACGCTGGTGAACGCGCAGGGTGAAGCGATCCAGCCGGCAGGCCCGGTGATAATCGGTATCCCGGTTCCTGACGGATACGATAAGACGGCGCTGACGGTGCACCATATAGGCGATGATCATACGGCGGAGGAATACGGCGTGGCGGAAAATGAAGGAATGGCATATATCCAGACGGAGCACTTCAGCAAATATGCGCTGGCCGAAAAGGGAAGGATGAGTGGAACGGGCGGCACGGCTGCGGACGGCGGCACGCCGAAGACGGGAGATACGGCGGATATGACGCCGTACATCCTGCTGGTGACGGCAGCGGCGGCAGCGGCGGCAGCGGCGGCCGTAACGCTGGTGGTGCGGAACAAAAAGCAGCATCAGGCAAAATAAGCGGACAGACCGCAAAACGGCGGCTATGACTTTCATAGCCGCCGTTTTATTATAATCCTGTGGCGCAGGCTCAGGACTCCGTTTTCCCGGCGCTCTTTTGCGCCGCAAGCGCGGCCCTGTGCTTCTTTACGCTGTGTGCCGCGACGATTTCTCCTACGGCCACCGCACAGGCGACGCCAATCACCAGGGGCATGTTCACCATGTCCGTTCCATCCGGCGCTTCTTCGAAAAAGGTGAAAAACAAGGTCATACACAGCAGCGCAAACGGGACCGCGGCGACGAGAAAAATCCGCGCCTTCCCACCCTTCACGCGGTAAGGACGCTCCCGGTCCGGATCCACCCTGCGCAGCTGCCAAAAGGAGGGAAACAGGAACAGGTAGCACGCGAGCAAAAGGTCTACATTGAGCGCAAAAAACATCCAGAACACATCCGTGCCGCCGCCCGTTGCCTCCAGTATGGCAGCAGCCGCCAGAAGCACGGAAATCACGGTTCCATTGGTGATATTCGCGCCAAGGGGCATGCCTTCCTTTTTGCTTTTAGAGGCGAGGAAGCGCGGCAGCGTGCCGTACTGCGCGGCATGCTGGGTCACATAGTTCACCCCAAGCGACCACGTGAGCATGTTGGTGATGAGCGTAAACAGGAACAGGAAGCCGCATATGAGGATCAGCGGCCCGCCCGAAGCTCCGGCAAGGATGCGCAGGCTGTCAATAAACCCGCTCGCCTTGGAAAGCTCGTCCGTGGGAATGGCTGCGCCGATGCCGAAGGTGGCAAACAGGTAAAAGGCGGTAATCAAAAGACCGCCCCAGATGATGGCGCGGGGCAGCTCCTTTTTGGGATCCTGCATGTCGCCCGCGTAAGTAGTCACGACTTCAAAGCCGATGAAATTGAAGATGATGATGGAGATGAAAGGAAGCCCCGCCGCACTGGGCAGGAAATCCGCAAAGGAATCCGCAGGATTCGCGACCCCGCGCGTCACGGCGGCATAAACGCCGAGTCCCCCGAGGACAAGGATCAGCCCGGCCTTTAAAAGGGCGCCGATATTCACCAGCCACTTGCTTTCGCTGATGTGGTAATTGGAGAGCAAAACTACCAGCCAGACGATGCCAAGCTGGACGGCCAGCCCCGCAAGCGGCGGAACGGCGATTCCCGTCGTCGCCGTAAACACCTGCGTGAACATCACGAGGGTGGAAGTGATCCAAATGGGAAAATTGATCCAGTAATAAAACGCGGCACGCGATCCGGTACGGATGCCAAAGGCACGCTTCACCCAGTCGCACAGGCCGCCCTGGTCTTCATAGGTCGTGCCGAGTTCGGCGTTCACAAGTCCGTAAGGCACAAAGAAACCGAGAAGCAGCAGGATCCACCAAAAATACTGGGAATTCCCGATTGCCGCCGCGGGCGCAACCGCGTCGATCGTAAGCACCACGCATACCGCGGCAAGGATCGCGTCGAACAAACGGAGTTTTCTTTTTGCCATAGTTTTCTCCCGGGCCAGAGTGTGACGTGGAAATGGTGCTTCTGGTAAAGTGCCTCCATGATACCATGTTCCTAAAATAGCAGTAAATACGTTTCAAATAAAAGGATGCCGCGTTCCATCATGTGGAAATTCGTTCCGTCCGGCGGAAAAATATTTCATCCCTTCACTAAAAACGGGCCGCACCGCGGCCCGTTCCGTACCTGCGCATACGCCTTCCGGCGATGCCTATTTATAACCGGTTTTGTAAAGTCTCAATCATCGTTTCAAGCGTCTTCAGGCGCGCGTACCGTTTGCAGTTTGATTCTACCGCCACCCACGGCGCGAAATCCGTGTTCGTATAGCGGAACATATCATCCGCCGCCTGCGTATACGCTTCCCATTTGTCGCGGTTGCGCCAATCCTCCTCCGTGATTTTCCACCGTTTTTCGGGCGTGTTCTGCCTGTCCTCGAACCGCCGCAGCTGTTCGTCCTTGTCGATGGCCAGCCAGAATTTGAAAATAACCGCGCCCCACCTTGCCAGCATGGATTCAAATTCGTTGATCTCGTTGTATGCCTGGCTCACCCTTGCCGCAGGCGTCAGCCCCTCCACGCGCTCCACCAGCACACGCCCATACCATGTGCGGTCAAAGATCGCAAAGTGCCCGGTGCGGGGCAGCGCACGCCAAAACCGCCATAGGTATTGGCGGTGCAGTTCGTCCGGCAAGGGAGCGGCAATGGGCGTGACCGCATACCCGCGTGCGTCAAGGGCCTCGGCCACGCGCTTTATGTTGCCGCCTTTGCCCGCCGCGTCGTTGCCCTCATAGGCCACAACCACGGGAATTTTTTTGAGATACAGTTTGTTTTGCAGCTTAAAAAGCTTGTCCTGGTATTCCTTGAGGCGCTCGCGGTATTCCTCTTCTCCCACGCTTTTTTTCAGGTCAAGCTCCCCGATGGTTTTGTGGGGAAGCAGCCTGAAGCGCGGGTCGATTCTTGGCGTAAAGGCCCCATCCGATATTTCCTTCCGCTTCTTGGCGAGCGCTTTTTCGAGGTTTTCCACAATGGAGGAAAAAACCGCGGCCCGCACATACCGCTTGTCCGTAGCGGCAACCGTGCGCCACGGAGCGTGCGGCGTATCCGTCGCGCAGATCAGCGAGTCGTAGAAATCCGTGATCTCGCCGTGGCGTTTCAGGTTTTTAAAATCATTTTCGGTCACCCGCCATGCCGTGCTCTTTTCCCGCGCCAAAGCCTCGAGGCGTTTTTTCTGTTCTTTTTTATCGATATACAGGAAATACTTAAGGACCAGGTAGCCGTCGTCCGCCAGCTGGCGCTCGAATATGTTTACCTCCCGGAGGCGCTTCTTCAGTTCTTTTTCCGAATCCAGCCCCATAGACAGGGCGCTGTACCATGCGCGGTCAAAGATTGCCATACGGCCCCGGGAAGGGATCTTCTCCACAAAACGCGCGAGCCACGGAAGGCGCAGCTCGGAAGGCTCCGGGGGACGCGTATTGTATACGGTAAAGCCCCGTGCGTCGAAGTTGAGGATCAGGGAATTCGTAACCGCACCCTTGCCTGCGGCGGAAAGCCCTTCAAAAAGGATGATTACGGGGATATTCTCGCGGATGGCCTCCTGCTGGAGCCATGCCAGCCGGGGCTTTAACGCCTCCGCCAGCGGCGCATATTCGTCCTTTGGCATATTCGCACGTAAATCCAGTTCCTTTAACATAGCGGTCTCCTTTTTCCTATCCCCGGATGGCAGGGGCCATAATATATCCCTGCGCCTGCCTGCCGTGATCGTAAAATGTTCCCGAGAGCTTCCATACGGGCAGGTTTTGTCCGGCGGCGGACATGCCCCAGTCGTAAACCAGTTCGGCCCGGTCCAAAACAGCCTTTTGCGGGTGGGAGGTAACCGTACCAAATTCAACGGCCACATAACAGCGGTGTGTTTTCATGATTTCCGCGAGCGCCTCTCCCGGCGGCATCAGCTCCGCTTCGCGGTAGGGCGCGTATTGGTACAGGCCGGAATAGACCTCATAAATTCCGTCGTCATCGAACAGTATATCGATCCCGCCCCATAACGCGGGATCGTTTTCCGGTGCGCGGAAGACGGCCTGCTTTCCATTCACGCGCTCCGTACCGTCAAAATCCACGCCGAACGTATCGTTTATGTCCGCAGGGCCGAAGGCCTCCTGCCAGAACCCGTGCTCCTGCAGGAATTTCGCGGCGTCGGCGGCGAGCGCTTCGTCCGGCTCGTCGGGCGGGAAGCCGTCCGGGTCGCGCAGGTGAAGCATCCAGCCCCCGTCCGGAAAAACAGTCAGGGATTCTCCGCCCTCAGCCTCGAGGATCAGATGCCCGCCGTCCTCCCGGGGCTGTCCCGCGATAGACAGCTTTTCGGCCAGCCCGGCCATTATGCCTTCCTGCGATACGGCGCGCACGTAGGTCATCGCCGTCCTGGGAACTTCTTCCTGTCCCGTGAATTGAGCCTCTTCCGGCACCATGAGGGTGTAAGAAAACCCATATTTGAATTCACGCCCGTTTTCCGCCGCCGTAAAGCCGAGCGCGACGGCGGGCAAGAGGGCAAGCACCGCGGCGCAGGCGATCTTTTCACGCAGGAGGGCTTCCTTTTTTCCCGCAAGCATGGAAACGAGTGCGAAAAGGGAATAGCCGATCGCGCCGCCGAAGGCGTTCAGCAGGATATCGTCGATATCGAAGGCCCGTCCGCCCGGCAGTACCGCCTGCAACAGTTCGATCAGCAGCGTAGCGCCGAGGAAAATGAGCACAGCCTTATACAGCCTGTCTAATTTGGGAAATACCCACGGCAGGAATACGCCCATAGGCACGAACATCAGGATATTGAGGAAAAGGAGCTGTAGGGCCACCTCCGACGTGCTGAGGAGGGCGTCGGCAATACTCGAAAAGGGAACGAGGTTCGCGCCGCCCGCCGCGTCAAAGCCGCTTGGCACAAGCGTCATCATACCCACGCAAATAAGGTAGGTCAAAAAAAGGTACCGCAGCACATGTATGCCCGCGCCGGCAGGGAAACGCCTGCGCGTAAAAAGCCATATCACGGCATAAACGGGCGCGGCTGCCAGCAGGCCGAAAAGTCCGGTCCAAAACATCGTATGGATATTGCTTCCCATATCTCCAAAATACATGATTCACCTCATACCGGTTTGATGGAAACAGGATCGCATACTCTTGTAAATTTTTTGTATCATAAGAACCGGGTGAAACAGGAAATAGCGAGATACCTGCTCCGGCGTTATTTCAGCATTTCGCGGACGATGGCCGCAATGTGGATCTGCGCCGTATCGAGCGCAGGCACCGAAAGATCGCCCGGGCGGAGCATCAGCGGAAGCTCCGTACATCCCAGCACAACCGCGTCGGCGTGTGAATTGCGGATTAATTCCTCCGCAAATTCAATCATGTCTTCCTTATCTTCCGGGTCCACGATACCGTCCGCCAGCCGCGGGAAGATCATGCTGTGCACAAATTCCCGGCCCTCCCAGTCGGGGATCAGCGCCTCGATCCCGTACCGCGGGAAGATTTCCGTGTAAAGCCCGCTGGTCATGGTGAATTTTGTACCCAATATGATGACCCGCGCGCAGCCCGCGTCGGCGGCAAAGCGGCAGGTGGCTTCCACAATGCTCACGAGGGGCAGGGGAGACTTTTCCTCCAGCTCACGGAACACGATGTGCGGCGTATTCGCCGCAATAGCTGCAAATTCCGCGCCCGCATTTTTTAAGTTGCGCACGGCGGCAAGCAGCATGGAAACAAGTGGACTCCAGCTTTCCAGCTTCACAAACGCAAGCATTTCCGCCATGTTCACGCTTTCGAGCGTAAGGGAAGGATAGCTGCCATCGTTTTTCGCGGCGCGGTATCCGTCTATGATCCCGCTGTAATAATCGAGCGTGGACGCGGGCCCCATCCCGCCAATGATGCCTGCTTTTCTCATAAGGTTCCTCCGATGCGTTTGTCCTGATTCCAGTGTACCGCCTGCACGCTGCCCCGTCAACGCAAAAAACCGGGGAGCAGCCCCGGTTTTTTGCGCTTCAAACAGCCGCATGTCCTTCCGGCCGGCTTGCTTAAAAGCTCTCGAACTGTGCTGCTCCCTTGGTCATAAGGTTGCGGTACAGCACGACGTCCAAAACGACAGCAAGCGCAAGCGCCGCAAGCATCACCGCGTGGCCGAAGAACAGCGCGAGGACCGCCGGAACGATGGTGAGGAGCATCCCCACCAGCATAGTGACGAGTGTGGGCTTGCTTTGCTTAATCACCGTCACCTCGTTCGTCCAATCAAAATTCGGGCTGTTCAGGTTCGCCTTCAGCCCGAAAAGGGCAGTGAAGTAGCTGTACGCAAGCGGGACCGCATACATCAGTACGATGAACAGCGGATCGGGCTTAAGCGCGATATTGAACAGCGTCCCGCAGATAAGGACCGTAGGGATATAAAGCGTCATCGCCACGTTGAGCTTTGCTTTCAGCACAAGGCGCGTATCCACGGGAAGCGAACGCACGATCCAGAGGTTTTTCCCTTCGAGGGAAACGGACGCCGCCGTGGTGCAGCCGATGGCGATAAAGAATGCGATCCCCATGGGCGCGGCCGCCGAAAGCAGCTGCCCAAACTGCGGGATATCGGAATAGACCCCAAAGCCGTCTACCCCCGAAACGAGGAGGATAATGGCGGCAACGACAAGCAGCAGCGGACCGACCGCCGTATTCAACACATACTGGGAAGAGGAAAAATACCGTTTCATTTCCCGGCGGTAAAGCGCCTTTTTCGGCGTTGCCTCCTTAAGCTCCGTCATCTTGTAGTTTGCCGCCGCGCGGGTTGTGGTGATGGAGGTGTTGAGCCGTTTGAACAGCTTTGAGACCACCGCCGTAAATACCGCGAACGCCCCAAAGGAGATCGCGAGGAACAGTACGAGGGCAAGGACGTCGAAGCCGCCCACCGCGTTGCCGTAAAGCGCGGTCATAGGATAGACGCCCGTAAGGACATTGTTGACCATTCCGCCCACGTCCGCAAAATTCACCATGATGTCGCCGGAATTGGTCCAGAACCCGAGCCAGACGACCATGAACGCCATAAACGCCGCCACCGTCAGGATCACGTTCATGCCGTTTTTGCGCTTGAAGCGGGAAGCGGCCATGGCAATCAGCGTACCAATCACCGTCGCGATGATAAGCGGCAGCATGGGGATGGCAAACAGCGTCACGATAAAAATGGGGTAGAACGCCGCCGCGGGCTGCGCGACGATCGCGTAGGCCACCCCGGCAGGCGCCATTACGCCGAGGACAAACAGGATGTTCAAAAAGTACAGGATCAAAACGCGGCTTGCAATCAGCGTGCTCGTTTTAATGGGAAGCGCCATCTGCAAATCATAATCGCGGAAGCCGAACAGCGTGCCGTTCACCTTATAGATCGTGGTGAACAAAACCATGACGGATGCGGCCATCATCATGATATTCAGCACAATATATTCGGCGTGCAGGGATTTCAGGCTGTCCATCATCCCCATGCTCATGCCGAATACGGCAAAAATAATGATGATATAGCATACCGTGAGGAGCACCGTCATACCCGTCGACTTCGAATGCTTTTCATGCGTATACCTGGCCTTGTTGAAGCCAAACGAGGTGCGCATATATGTTTTCAGTAATAAACCAAGGTTATTCATCGATCAACTCCAAAAATACGTCTTCCAGACTCTCGTCGCCCTTAACGTCCTCGAGGCTCCCTGCGCGCAGCAGCTTGCCGTTTTTGATGATGGCAATTTTGTTGCACAGCTTTTCCGCAACCTCCAGTACATGTGTGGAAAAGAAAATCGCGCTTCCGTTCGCGCACATCTCGTGCATCAGCTGCTTGACGATGTGCGCCGCTTTCGGGTCAAGACCCACGAACGGCTCGTCCAAAACAAGCAGCTTCGGCTTATGGATCAGCGCGGAGATCAGGGCCAGCTTCTGCTTCATACCGTGCGAATACGAAGAGATGAGGTCGCCGAGGTTCGCGGTGATCTCGAAGAGGTCCGCATACTGCTTGATGGAAGCCTCGCGCTCCGCCTTCGGGATGACGAAAATGTCGCCGATGAAATTGAGGTACTGGATGCCCGTCATGCTGTCGTATAGGTCCGGATTATCCGGGATATACGCGGTGATCCGCTTGCATTCAATGGGCTTCTCTCTGATGGACATGCCGTCTATCTCGATTTCGCCGCTGTCAAAATCCATAATGCCTACCACGGCCTTGATCGTCGTGGTCTTGCCCGCGCCGTTATGCCCGATGAAGCCGTAGATGTCCCCGTCTTCCACGGTAAGCGACAGGTCGTCGACCGCCTTTGTACCGCCTTTGTAGCTTTTGGTGAAATGTTTGATTTTGAGCATGTTTGTTTTCCTCCGACAAAATTCCCCGGGCGCGCCCTCTTTCCGCCTCCCGGTTATGGTCACATCATAACACATGGTCATATGACCGTCAATAAGTCTCAGCTGATTTAATTAATTTTTAATAATTATCCGGCCTCCCGGCAGCAAAAACGGCCCTGCCGAAGGGCCGCGGGCTATGCTCCCAGCAAATGCTCGACCAGAATTTTTGCCCCGATAGCCACGAGGACCAGCCCGCCAATAATCATGGCCTTTTTTTCAAATGCGCTGCCCAGGCGTTTTCCCGCCACCGCGCCCACAAAGCTCAGAAGGAAGGTGGTAACGCCGATGACCGCCGCGCCCACGGCAATGCTGGCCTTCACCATGGCAAGGCTTACGCCTACGGCAAGCGCATCTATGCTTGTGGCGACCGCCATAAAAAACAATGCTTTGTGGGTAAGCATATCGTCCCGCCGTCCGCACGCATTTTTTTCTTCCTTGCCGCGCACAGCGTCCCCCACCATCTTGATGCCGATGACGGCCAAAAGCCCGAACGCAATCCAGTGGTCAAACGCGCTGATATAGTCGATGACCGAGGTGCCGAGCAGCCAGCCGAGGGTGGGCATCAGCGCCTGGAATCCACCGAAATAAAGGCCGATCTTCACCGCTTCGCGCTTTTTGAGGTCGGGCACGCAAATACCCGTGGACACGGAAACGGCGAGTGCGTCCATCGAAAGACTCACGCCAAGCAGGATAAAGGATAAAATGTCCAATGCTACGTTCTCCTAAAAATTGAATGGACTTCATTATAATATGAAAGCCCCGCTTTTACAATACATACGCGCCGTTTCCATAGCTGCGGGCGGAACCACATAAAAATGCGGCGGGAGAAATTCCCGCCGCGCGCGTGCCTCTTACATCGACGCCCGATAAAGGGCGACGGCGTCCTCCGGTGTGACGGGCACGGGGCATACGCCCATATTGCCGCCCATTGCCTCAAACGCATCCGCCGCCATCACGGGGAGCATCTCCTCCGTTACGCCGAAGGAGGAAAGCGAAACGTCCTGTCCGAACTGCGCGAGGAACCGTTTCATGGTTTTTGCGCAGCCGCTGGCAAGGGCCACCTCGTCCAGCAAAGGATCGGCTCCCATAATAACGGCGGCCCTGGCGAATTTTTTGGGGTTGCTCTTCCATGTATAATCCGTCACCGCCGCCGCGATGGAACAAAGGGCGAGGCCGTGCGGAGTATTATAATGCCCGCTGATGCTGTGGCCCATACCGTGAATGATGTGCGTGCCCGAAATACTGATGGCCGGCCCGGCGATCGTATTCGCGAAGGACATCGCGCTGCGCGCCTCGATATCCTGCGGGTCGTCGAGGCACTTTTTCAAATTCTCCGCAACGAGCTCCATCGAACGCACGGCAAAGATATCCGTGAAATCGTTCGCAATGGTGGAAACGTACGCCTCATAGGCATGGAAAAATACGTCGATACCCGTATTGGCGGTAACGTTTTTCGGCATAGAGAGGGTAAGCTCCGGGTCCACGATGGCAACGGTGGGGTACATCACAGGCGACCAGCCGAAGCCCGGCTTTTTGCCCGTTTCCGGATCGGTCACCACCGCCCACGGTGTGGCTTCGCTGCCCGTGCCCGCCGTGGTCGTAATGGCGATCATGGGCAGCGTTTTGATTTCGTCCGCCTTTTTCCGGGCATATTTTCCATCCAGCACGTAATCGCGCACGCTGCCGCCTGAAGCGCACACCATGGCGATGATCTTCGCCGAATCGAGGGAACTGCCCCCGCCCACGCCGATCACCAGGTCGCAGCTGTTTTCGCGCGCAAATTCCACGCCCGCGTCCACCACTGGAATCAGGGGATTTTCGTTGATTTCCGCATATACGAAGGACTCCACGCCCTGCCCGCCGAGCAATGCCCGTATTTTATCCAGCAGTGCCGTTTTTTCCGGCCGCACGCCCTTCCCGGCAATAATCGCCGCCCGCCTGCCGAGCGGTTTCGCATATTTCCCGACCGTATCCACACAGCCCGCGCCAAACACGATCTTTTCCGGTATATCCGCAACAAAGCTTTTCATATCGATCCCTCCCAAAGGTTCATTTATTCCCAGTATAGCACAGCCCCGCCTTTTTGGCAGAAAAAATTCCCGGCGGCAAAAGAGGCGGCCTTTGCCGCCTCCGAAAAATGTTCTGCGCTCCCTTGCGGAAAAACCGTCAGGCAAAGATCACTTCCGCTGCCTCACCCACGGCCTCTGCCGCCTCCCGCGGCGCGCCGCCGTCCGTTATCAGCACGTCGATATCGCGCCACTCGGCATATTGCACTACCGCATTGGTCACAAATTTGCTGCTGTCCGCCAGTACGATCTTCTTCCTGCTGTTTTTCAGCACGTCCTGCTTCATCTGCGCGTCGGGAAAGGTCTTGACACTGGGGCCGCTGTGCGACTGGAAGCCGCTTGTCCCAAGCAGCGCCACATCGAATTTAATGGTGCTCACCGCATTGGTCGCCCAAAAGCCGCTGGTCGCCATCGTCACATCGGAAAACACGCCGCCCACAAAGTGGAGGTCGAGTCCCTTGCCCGTGAGCGCGTTCAAAGCGGCAAGGGAATTGGTCACGAGGGCAACGTCCATGCCGCTGTGCAGAAGCTTTGCAACCTCAAGCGCCGTGCTGCCCGAATCGATGAACACCACGCCGCCGTCCGAAAGGAAATCCAGCGCGCGCAAAGCGATCGCCGCCTTCTGGCCCGCGTTTTCCATGGACCGGCCGGAGACCGGGCGCTCGCGGTATTCGCTTACTGCCACCGCGCCGCCGAAGCTCTTTTTAACCGCGCCGCGGTCGTTGAGGTAGATCAGGTCCTTGCGGATCGTTTCGGAGGATACGCCGAAAAATTCGGCGATTTCACCGATACGTACGCTCCCACTGCTGCGCACCATCTCCGTCAGCTGTTTGCGCCGTTCCGCGGCGAGCAGGTTTTTCTTCATTATAGTATTCCCTCCTTTTAGTGCGCGCCCATCTTTTCGCGCACAATGCCCGCGGCCTTTGCCGGGTCGGAAGCGCCGGTGATACCCTCGCCGATGATAATAACGTCCGGGGCCATGGACGTATAGCTCTCGATGTTTTCGGGATTGATACCGCCTGCGAGCGCAAGCTTCGCATGCCGCACAAAGCCCCTCATCTCACGCATAAAAGCGGCAAAATCCCTGCCGCTGCCCTGCGTGTCTTTGGCCGTGTGCAGGCAGATATAGTCCGCGCCCATCGCGTCCAATTCGCCGATGCGCCGGGGAAGGTCGGGGTGCGCGATCGTATCCACCATGATCTCGCCGCCGTGTTTTGCCGCGGCCTCGACCGCTCCCTTAAGGGTCGCGTCCTCTGCGGCGGCCAGCGCAGTCACGATGTCCGCGCCCGCTTCAAAGGCGGCGTTTGCCTCGTAAAAGCCGCCGTCCATGATCTTGAGGTCGGCAAGGATCTTGAGATGGGGGTAACGCGGGCGGAGCTCGCGTACGGTTGAAAGTCCCTTCTCAATAATCAGAGGCGTGCCCACCTCGATAAAATCCATATATCCGGAGATGCGGTCCACGCAATCGCAGATCGTCCGTGTATTGCAGCCACAGTCGAATGCCACCTGAAGTTTCATAGCCTATTACCGCCCTTTTGATTATTGAACTGCCATATTGTTATTATAAGCGGAAAGCATGTTGGAGTCAATTGGAAATAATATGGAATAAAATTGGATTAATTGCGATTGATTGTGAAATTGACTGTGGAAAAAGGAAAGGATTCCTTTCGTATTTTATGGTATACTGGGGGTATCCAAAGGCACAACGGAAAGAGGTGCGAAAAGGTGACGAGAGCAAAGCGCGTCCTGCGCGTAATTGGCATTATCCTTGCGGTGGTTGCAGTCCTGTTCGTAATCCTGCTTGTTTTCCTGACTGTGGCGGAGTACCGTCCCCAACCGGTGGAAGAGGTTGCGGTCACGGGGACGTCCGGTGCGCCCATAGACGGGCATGTGCGCGTGCTCACCTTCAATATTGGTTACGCGGGCCTTGGAAAAGACCAGGACTTCTTCATGGACGGAGGCGGCATGGTGCGCCCGGACAGCAAGGCCGATGTGGAAAAAAACCTGAGCGGCATCGGAAGCACGCTGGCCGGACACCCGGCGGACGTGGTGTTCATTCAGGAAGCGGACGTCGGTTCGCACCGCTCGTATTACCTTGACGAGGCCGGATACCTCGCGGACCTTACGGGGAAAAACGCCGCCTTTGCATATAATTACAAGGCCGCATTTGTTCCATACCCCATTCCCATGATCGGGAAGGTGGAAGGCGGCCTTTTGACGCTTACGGACTACGGGGTGGAAAGCGCTTCGCGCGTGGCGCTGCCCGTACCCTTCAAGTGGCCAGTCAGCACCTGTAACCTGAAACGCTGCCTGCTGGTGTGCCGTGTGCCGTACGGGGGACATGAACTCGTGCTTGTAAACCTCCATCTCGAAGCTTACGACGGCGGGGAAGGAAAGACCGCGCAGACGAATATGCTGATGGATTTCCTGACCGAAGAATATGAAAAGGGGAACTATGTGATCGCGGGCGGGGATTTCAACCAGACCTTCCCGGATATCGGGGGCTATCCCGTGGTCGATGCGGAAAACTGGATGCCCGGGGTCCTCAGCGCGGACATGCTGCCAGGGGGCTGGCAGTTCGCGGTGGATGCCTCTTCGCCCACATGCCGGCTGCTTTCCGGCCCGTATACCGGGAACCGGGAGCAAACGCAGCTCTATGTGATCGATGGTTTCATCCTGTCGCCTAATGTGGCTTTAAACTCGGTACACACCCTTGATCTCGACTTTGAATATGCAGACCATAACCCGGTCATGCTGGATGTGGAGTTACAATAAAATTATGGATCAAAACGATATGGTTCCGTCCGGGAAAATGCCGGACCCTGTAGATCAAAAGAACGAACCGGCCGCGCCGGAGGCCGGGAAAGGCCCGGTGACGCTCGACGAAATGGAACAGATGCTCGACGAGCTTGCGGAGGAGCTGCCGGAGGCGTTTTTCTACGGGCTGAACGGGGGCGTCGTGCTTCTTTCGCAGACAGAGCGGCATCCGCGCGGGCAGGGCGGGCTTTATACGCTCGGCTGTTATTTCTCCGGCGGTGAAATGGGCCGTTATATCGCGATTTATTACGGCTCGTTTTTGCGTGTCTTCCCGGGCGCGTCGCGGGAAAAGATCCGCAGGGAGCTGCGTAAGACCCTGCGGCATGAGTTCCGGCATCATGTGGAATCCCTGTGCGGGGAAAACGGCCTCGAGGTCGAGGACGAAGTGTTTTTACAGAATTACCTGCGTTCGCGGGGCGGAAAATAAAGGCGGTTATTGCGGAGGACGGGGTTTGCCTATGAAAAAATTAGCTGTATTGTTTCTTGCGTCGGTCTTGGTTTTGAGCGCGTGCTCGGGCGGGCCGCTTTCTTCGGGAAGCCCGGGCCCAGTGCAGTCGGCGGCTGAGGCAACGGCGAGCCCCGCTCCCGCGCCCACAGGCCCGCCGCCGGACATAGGGGAACTGGTGGCAGGATTTTCTTTTGAATATCCTCCGCTGGCCGCGCTTTATCCGCAGGACGGAGAACGGGGCTATGAAACCGTCGTTAACAATCCGGATATAACGGGCGGGCTCATAACGGCTTACGAGGCATGGGCTGAAGCGGTGTCCGCACATTGCGCCCGGCAGTTTAAGGCCTATTATGAAGACTGTACGTGGAGCGTGGGCAGCGAAATGCAGGCTCCCGGCTGGCAGGTGCTTGCGGCAGCGGCGCTTGCCTGTGAAACGCCCAGGGAACTTATTGCCCGGTTCCAAACGCTTGTCACGCCCTCTGTCAGCGTGGCCGCGGATGGGGAAGGACACACGGATTTTGAATTTGCGTTGCTCCCGAAAACTCCGCAGGAGGCGTTTCCCCTGTCAGATATCAAAGGAGATCCGATCCCTGCGGAGCTTTTCACGAGCACTTATCTGCTGACCATTTACGACGAGACGGGGGAGCTGCGGGAAGACAGCGGAGCGTTTGCAGGGCTTTCAGAGCGGCTCGCCTTCCCGTTTGCCGAGCGGTACGGCTTCAGCGACTGTTGGTACGACGACCGGGACGGCGGCGCGCGGCGGCATACGGGAACGGACATCCTGTGCCCCGAGGGCACGCCCGAGCTTGCTTGTGTAGACGGCGCAATCCTTGCCGTGGGCGGCGGGGAAGGGACCGGGAACTATGTGGTGCTTGAAGGTGCGGACGGTACGCAGTACCATTATTATCATATGGTGGAGGTATCGCAGCTCGTGCAGCCCGGGAATACGGTGAAACGCGGGGACCCGGTGGGCCTCGCGGGAAATACGGGCAACAGCACGGCAAATCACCTGCACATTGCCATCATTGCGCCGGACGGCGTATATGTGAATCCATATCCCTATCTGCTTGACGCGGAGGACGCTCCGCGTCAGGCCACGGCCCGGTAGCTCACTGGAGCATCCATATCTATAATTGACTTTGAGCCTCAAATATCCGATAATAATAAGGTATATCGAAATTTATTGATTGCCGGAGGCGAAAGTAAGTTGAACTTCACAGAGAATGAAAAAAAATGGCAGGAAAAATGGGCGGAAACGGGTATTTACAAATACGATAAAGACAGTAAGAAACCCAAGCACTACGTATTGGAAATGTTTTCCTATCCCTCGGGCGCAAAGCTGCACGTAGGGCATTGGTATAATTACAGCCTTTCGGATACCTATGCGCGCTTTATGCGTATGAACGGCTATAATGTGTTCCATCCGATGGGGTTTGACGCGTTCGGCCTTCCTGCGGAGAATTACGCGATCAAGACGGGCATCCATCCGCAGGATTCCACCATGCAGAACATTGAGACCATGGAAGAGCAGCTGAAGGCCATCGGCGGTACGTGGGACTGGGACTATGAAGTCAAAACCTGTATGCCCGACTATTATAAATGGACGCAGTGGTGCTTCCTTCAGCTCTATAAGCACGGCCTTGCCTACCGCAAGGCGGCGCCGGTCAACTGGTGCCCGTCGTGCAATACCGTACTCGCGAACGAGCAGGTTGTGGAAGGCTGCTGCGAACGCTGCGGAACGCAGGTCACTAAAAAACACCTGACCCAGTGGTTCTTTAAGATCACGGACTATGCGGAGCAGCTTTTAGAGGGTCTTGGCCGCATCGACTGGCCGGAAAAGACCAAGCTGATGCAGAAAAACTGGATCGGCAAATCCCAGGGCGGCGAAGTGAAATTCGATATCGTGGGCGGCGGGGATTTCACCGTGTTCACAACCCGCGCAGATACGTTGTTCGGCTGCACCTATGTGGTGATCTCGCCCGAACATCCGCTGGTGGAACAGATCACTACCTCCGTCCAGCTTCCGGCCGTGAAGGAATACCAGGAATACGCGGCGCGGGCAAGCGAGATTGACCGCCTGTCAACCACGCGCGAAAAGACGGGCGTATTCACGGGCGCATATGCGGTCAATCCCATCAACGGGCGCAAGGTGCCGATCTGGACGGCGGATTACGTGCTTGCCAGCTATGGCACAGGCTGCGTGATGGCGGTTCCCGCACATGACGAGCGCGATTATGCCTTTGCGGAAAAATATAATCTGCCCATCGAGCGGGTCATCAGATCCAAGGACGGCTCGGACGATGCGCTTCCCTTTACCGAGCACGGCATTCTCGTAAACAGCGGGAAATACGACGGCCTCACCACCGAAGAGGGAAAACAGGCGGTTTTGGGCGCCCTCGCAAAAGAGGACCGCGGCGGCTTTAAGATAAACTACCGCCTGCGCGACTGGCTGGTTTCCCGCCAGCGCTATTGGGGCGCGCCCATCCCGATGGTATACTGCGAAAAGTGCGGGGAGGTCCCCGTGCCGGAGGATCAGCTTCCCGTACAGCTTCCGTATGACGTGGACTTCACGCCGGACGGGACTTCGCCGCTCGCAAAGAACGGGGAATTCGTAAACACCACCTGTCCCGTTTGCGGAGGACCGGCGAAGCGCGACGTGGATACGATGGACACCTTTGTGTGCTCCTCGTGGTATTATCTGCGTTATCCCGACAATAAAGATAAAAAGGAAGCGTGGAACAGGGAGCTTATTGACAGTATGCTGCCCGTGGATAAATATATCGGCGGCGCGGAGCATGCGTGCATGCACCTGCTGTACGCGCGTTTTTTCACCAAGGCCTTTCATGATATGGGCTATGTAGGCTTTGACGAACCGTTCTCGTCCCTCGTGCACCAGGGCGTGATCCTCGGGCCTGACGGCGAGAAGATGAGCAAAAGCCGCGGCAACGTGATCTCACCGGACGAGCTTATCAAAAAGTACGGCTCAGATACCCTGCGTATGTATCTCGCGTTCGGCTTTAATTATGTGGAGGGCGGTCCGTGGAACGACGACGGGATCAAGGCGGTGAGCCGTTTCCTCGAACGTGTTGAGCGCCTTGTGGATGCGGTGGCTCCCATGCAGGGCGGCAGCGGCCAGCTGGATTTCGACGTAAATTACCAGCTCAATTATGCGGTCAAAAACGTAGCGCGGGATATCCCGCAGTTCTCGTTCAACACTGCGGTCGCGCGTATTATGGAACTTGTGAACGCAATGTATAAATATATGGACGGCCAGCCGGACGCGGCCTTTTTAAAGGAAGCTGCGAAAAAGCTGTGCCTGCTCCTCGCACCGTTTGCTCCGCACTTTGCAGAGGAAATGTGGTCGCGCCTCGGCGGGGAATATTCGATCTTCAATCAGGATTTTCCAGTGTGCGACGAAAGCGCGCTTAAGCGCCCGGTCGTAAATATGGCGGTGCAGGTAAACGGCAAGGTGCGTGCGAAATTCGACATTTCCGCGGACGCGGGCAGGGAAGAGATCGAGCGGTATGTGCGCGGCGAGTTTGCAGAGCTGTGGGAAGGCAAGGAGATCGTGAAGTTTATTGTGGTCCCCGGCCGCATCGTCAATATCGTGGTGAAATAATTAAGGAAAAATCCCACATGTGAATAAAGTGCTTGGGAATATTGAAAAGTTTGTTGAAAGTTCTGCAAACGGCGTTCGTGTTCCGGCGGGAAAGCCACCGTGTGGAGAGGCGCGCCGCGCCGGATATTTGTCCTCGCGGAAAAAAGGGATATTGCCGCGAGAAAAGAATAAAAAATGCCTTGTCCTCACGAATTTTTTGTGGTAAAATCATTAATGCTGTAACGAATGGAATTCATATTCCGGAAAACCAAATTTAAGTGGAGCAGTGGCTGAGATGGCTTAAGGCGCACGATTGGAAATCGTGTGAACGTTAATAGCGTTCCGGAGGTTCGAATCCTCTCTGCTCCGCCAAAAAGAAGCTTGCGCCGAAGGTGCAGGCTCTTTTTTGATAAAATGGGAAGGATTCGAACCGAGGGAGGTTCAACAGAGCGGGAGCCATCGGCGAAGCGCGATGTATCCTCTCTGCTCCGCCACATCGCAGTAAACTACGCTGCGCTTCAAAGCCTCGCTTTTAGCGAGGCTTTTGCGTATGCTCCGTTGCTGCTCCTTTTCCCCACGCGACCCGCTTCGCTGAGCTCGCGTGGAGCCCCGTTTTTAGCTGCATCTATTTCGCATCAATGACACAAAAACAGAACCCGGTTTTTAGCCGAGTTCTGTTTTTCTTATGCGGATTGTAGAGCTTTTTTTCATTCTTCAATATTTCTAATATTAGCGGGATGAATCAACTGACAGGATTTGCTTTACATGATATAATCAAATAGTAAATTGATATGACTAGGTGAAGAATGTGGCAAATAGAAAATATAAACTCATTGATTTATTTTGTGGTGCCGGAGGCCTTTCGTTAGGTTTTAGTAATATTTTTGGACATCATTTTGAATCGGTATGGGCAAATGATATGAATCAATATGCGGCAGATACCTATAATGAAAATTATGGAAATAATTGTGTTGTCGGCGACATAGTAGACTTGTTGGCAGATCCACATATAGAAATTCCAAATGCCGATATTGTTATTGGCGGGCCACCATGTCAAGGATTTAGTCTGTTAAATAAAAAAAGAGACGGAGACAAAAGAAGAAGCCTTTGGCGACCATTTATGGAAGTAGTGGAACGTTCGGGAGCGGAAGTGTTCGTAATGGAAAATGTCCCACAATTACTCAACTCAGAAGAACTTGAAGAAATTGAGCAGTATGCTACACGTTTAGGATTTTTTCCATTAGCGAAAGCTAAATTGTGTGCGGCTGATTATGGTGTGCCACAAATCAGATATAGGGCATTTATAATTGGTTGTCGGTCTACAGACCCAAATAGTAATTTCCCTCCATTAAAAACGCACTATAATCCTTCCGATTTGAACTCTACAAAAGGGCTTAATTTGCAGGAAGGATATGTCAAAAATCCACAACCGTGGACAACGGTGAGGGATGCTATTGGAGATTTGCCGGAGCCACGGGGAACCGAGATTAGGAAGGACATAGATCCACCTCTTAATTTGCATTTTGGACGTAATCCTACAAAAATTAGTATGAAACGTTATAAGTCAATCCCTGATGAAGGGATGAATCGATTCGATTTGCAACGGATTGCCCCGGATATAACCCCAAAATGTTGGAAAAACAAAAAATCCGGCGGGACGGATTTATTTGGACGACTATGGTGGGATCGACCATCTGTGACTATACGCACCGAATTTTTCAAACCGGAAAAAGGACGTTATTTACATCCGGTGGAACATCGTCCTATTACGCATCGTGAAGCTGCTAGAATACAATCTTTTCCGGATTCCTTTCGCTTTGTAGGAAGCAAAATAGAAATTGCCAAACAAATTGGTAATGCTGTCCCGCCGTTATTGGGTGCAAAAGTTGCCGAGTGTGTAGAAAAACTTTTGAGGACTAAATCGAATAAGAATGACTGACGTATTTGATCCCATAAAAAGAAGCCAAATAATGGCGCATGTGAGAACAAAAAATACGGCGCCGGAAGTCAAATTAAGAAGTATCTTACACAGGAACGGCTTCAGATTCCGTTTGAACCGCAAAGATCTTCCCGGTAAACCCGATATTGTATTGCCAAAATATAAAGCGGTTATATTCGTTCATGGATGCTTCTGGCATGGACACGCTTGTCCACGTGGACAAAGGCCACAAACAAATATGGAGTTTTGGAACAAAAAAATCAATAAAAATATAGAACGTGACAAATCGGATATAATCAGGCTTAGAGAGCTTGGATGGCGAGCATTAGTAATTTGGGAATGTGAACTTAAAAAACAAAATCAAAATGCTTTAGTGCTACGCTTAAAAAATTTTTTAGCTGGAAAAAATAATGAGAAAGAGAGTGATGATATGGCCCGTCGTTCCCGACCAAACGATATTCCCGAAAAACTCCGTCAATCACTAATAGAGCTACTGACAAATTTTTCAGAGGAATTAAAAAAATCCAATTTGCGATCTAAGGTCGTCGCATTGGTACCTGCATTTCATACCTTGCGAGATTTAGGCAGCTCACTCATTCCTAAGAGTCAAGCTATCTCCGCTCGTGATCGTATTATTTCTTATCTCAAGCAATATCCGAGAACGGTAATTGATGGGGATGAGTTAATGGTCGTTTCGGGGATCAATGAATGGGCTAGAAGGGTCAGAGAATTGCGAGTGCAATTTGGGTGGTGGATATATTCCGGGGTGACATTTAATCAGATGGCTCAAAACTCAGATGATGTAGCTTCATTTAAAGAGATGGGGGTCGATCCTTCTAAAGTCAGGCCGGATCAATATGTACTTATGCGTACTGAACAAGATAGAGATGCAGCACATCGCTGGAATGTGCTTAATGAAATACGCAAAAAGAAAATTGCAGTTAAAGATAAAATTATTGAATACTTGAGGAAAAATGTTGGTGTTCAGGTTACGGGTGAAGAATTGAATTATTTGGCTGGTGATACAAAAGAATGGGCTCGACGTATTAGAGAATTACGTACGGAAGAGGGTTGGCCAATAGTTACTAAAAATACCGGGAGATCGGATTTGCCGGTCGGGGTTTACCTTTTGGAGGAAGATCGTCAGGCATATGAGCATGATAGAAAAATTCCAGATCCTGTACGAGTGGCAGTATTGGAACGTGATCATTTCAAATGCGTGGAATGTGGTTGGGATAGAACTATGATCTCAAGGGAAGACCCACGGAAAATGCTTGAACTTCATCATAAGCAGTATCATAAAAATGGTGGGGATAATACTAAAGAAAATCTTATTACACTGTGCAATGTATGTCATGACGACGTGCATCGACATAGTTGATTTAGTAAAATGCTACTATCAACCACCAAAAACCTTTACTTAATCACGTTTCTTTGCATAGTTCGGTTAGGAACCCCCATGCCACGTCGTAGCAAACTACGCTGCACTTTAAAAGCCTTGCTTTTAGCGAGGATTTTGCGTATACCCCGTTGCTGCTCCTTTTCCCCGCGCGATCTGCTCTGCTGGGCTCGCAGGGCCCCGTTTTTTGCCTGCATCTATTTTGTATGAACGACACAAAAAGAAGCTTGCGCCGAAGGTGCAGGCTCTTTTTTGATAAAATGGGAAGGATTCGAACCGAGGGAGGTTCAACAGAGCGGGAGCCATCGGCGAAGCGCGATGTATCCTCTCTGCTCCGCCGCGCCGCGGCAAGCTCCGCGGTTTCAAGGCCCTCGCTTTGCGAGGGCTTTTTCGTGCTCCGGTAAAAACTTCATTCGCGGTCCCCGTTCCGCTGAAGCAGCCCCCGGGCCGCATCCATGCGGAAATATTGCCCCGTATATGCAAGGGGCGTTTTTTTCCATTCTTTGCGGCTTCTTGAAATGATCTTCTCCAGCGGCCCGATCCCGCCGGTCGCGGAATAGGCCGTAACGCACGCAGCTCCGGTCGCGCAGGCGATGTCTACGGAATCAGCCAGCGAATATCCGCGTATGAGCGCCGCAAGGAAACCTCCGATGCTGGTATCCCCGGCCCCTGTCGCGGACCTCACGTGGTCAATGCGGTAAATGCTGGTGAAAATCTCCCTGCCAGCCCATTGCCCGGGTTCCGCGGGCATGCCCCGTCCCATACCGGCAAGGGCCTCGGCGCCCTGCGTGGCGGCGTAATATCCCCGGGTCCCGCATTTGATAACGACGATCTTCGCGCCCATATCCAAGAGCTTTTTCCCGAGGCGGGGCAGGTAGTCGATATCGAGATTTTTCAAAATATCTCCATCCATTGCCTTCAGGCGGCAAAATTCATCATGGTCGAACATAAACAGCGCCTCTTCGATGCTGGGCATAAAAATGTCAGTAAAGGGCAGGACGTTGCCAAAAAGCCCCTCCCAGTCGGCATTGATGCCGTTTGCATCCTCATCCGGGTAAGAGGTGTCAATGGAGGTCGTGACCCCAAGCTCCTTTCCTTTCCGCAGGATATTCCGCAGCTCGGCCCCCTTGTTTTGCGCAAGCTTTTTCATACAGGTCGGGTAGCCGATGTGCAGGATTTTAGCCTGCCGCACCAGATCGAAATCGATATCATCCGCCCCAAAAGTGTGGTTTGCCGCCGGATTGTGCAGGAACATGCGGTCAAATCCGGGCGGCGCGAGCACAACGCTGTAGGAAGTAAGTTCGCCCCGGCCGGCGGAGAGATATTGCGCCTGCCCAACCTGTTCCTCCAACAACCTTTTGACAACGTCCCCCGGGATGTCGTCCCCGATCCTGCCTATCAGCGCGGTCCTGATGCCGAGCTTCGTGAGGGCGATGCCGGTGTTTGCCACGCTTCCCCCGGTCGAAAGAACCAGCTCATCCGTTTCGAGCAGCTTCCCGGGCTGGAACACCTTGTCGGCCCGGGCGAATTTAGAAGGTAAAACGGGGGTGATATCGAGGCAGATATGACCCGCGCATATAATA
The DNA here is from genome assembly GCF_003628755.1 of Christensenella minuta. NCBI lineage: Bacteria > Bacillati > Bacillota > Clostridia > Christensenellales > Christensenellaceae > Christensenella > Christensenella minuta. The sequence goes on from NZ_CP029256.1 coordinate 2,574,701, forward strand.
TCGCACATCGTTCAGTCCTCCAGGATCGGTTTGGCATGTTCTAAAAGATATTCCTCCGCCTCCCTGCACCACAGCATGTTGCTTTGAGCGCAGATATCCCGCAGGTCCGCAAAAAACGGATCGGACTTGCCTTTTTCGGCGAACTCGTCGATCGCCGTGAGCGGCAGGTCGGCGTTGCAGTAGATCAGCTTTTTTGCACCGGGAATGCGGGGGAGGCTTTTCGTAGTCTCCGCGGCGCAATTGAGCCCGCCAATGTGGGAGATCAAAACGGATACGTCGATCTCTCCGGCCTCGATCAGCCGCAAAGCCTCCCGCATATCGTCGATATCCCCGCCGGATGTGCCGATGATATGCTTATAGTTGTAATGAACGTCGTAAAAATTGATGGATGCGTAAAAATCCTTCCGGGTCGGGCCCGCGAAGAAATTGATGCAGGTATCAATCCCCGAAAGGGAGTCGGCCTGCTCGATCACGCCGGGGACCGGGGCCATGACCAGGATATCGTCGAATTGGTTCCGGCCCGCGCCCAGAAAGCCCGGAAGGTCCCCGATCCCGTTCGTATTCAGTATTTCAAGTTTCACTCCGTTTTTGCCCTTTAACAGGGCCTGGGCCCGGGCGACGCGCTTTTCGTCGATGTCCGTTAAAACGATCCGCGCAGGTCGGTTATCCAAAGCCATGGCGGCTTCCGCCGCACCGAGGCCCATCGGTCCGCATCCGGCAAGAATCGCCATGCTCCCTCCGGGACGGAGGCCCATCATGTGGTCCTTGTTGTTGGGCGCAAGGTGAAAAGAAGAACGCAGCGCCGAAATCAGGCAGGAAATCGGCTCCGCCATGGATGCCTTGAAGTAAGCGTCCCCGTCAAACGGCAAGAGATACCCGCCGTCGATCACCTCGGAAGGGACGATGATGTTGGTCGCGTTGCCGCCGTAGGTCGTATAGCAATATCCGGGCGATTTGATCTCATCGCCGAAAAACATTTTTGCCTGCACCGCAAATATGTCCCCGGGCTTGTAATCCTTTTTTACCTTGCACCCCACCCGCAGGATGCGCGCGCACAGCTCGTGCCCCATAATGATAGGATTCCTGCCAATATCGTCCGGGATGCACCGGTGGCCGCTGCCTTGGAGCATCGCCTTGTAGCTGGACATACATAAACTGTCCGTCATGACCTGCGCGAGTATTTCATCGTCCTGGATATCCCTGAGCTCAAATTCTTCAAAACGCAAATCTTCTTTTCCGTATAACCGGACTGCTTTTATCTTCATCCGTTACTCCTTTTCAAAAGCCATAGGCTGTGCGTGCAATGATCTCGTCCTGCAGGGACGCGTCGAGGTTCACGAAATATTCGCAGTAACCGCCGACCCTTACGATCAGATTTTGATATTTCTCCGGCTCCAGTTTCGCCTGCCTGAGCGCCTGTGCGTCGACAAGGTAAGCCTGCAGCTGCGGGCCGCCGTCCATGATGTAGGCCTGCAAAAGCGCCTTCAGCGCACGGGTCCCGGCTTCGTTTTTGATAATTTCCGGGCTGATCTTCAGGTTCAGGGCATACCCGCCCGTAACCTCCCCGTGGTCAAGCTTGAGGACGGAGTTGAGCAGGTTGGTCGGCCCGCTTGTGTCCTTCCCCTGAGACGGCCCCATGCTGTCGCTGAGCGGTTCGCCCCTCCGCCTGCCGTTCGCGGTCGCCCCGGTGATCTCCCCGTGGTAGATATGGAAAAAGTAACCGAACAGCGTGCTGACGTATTTATCCCTTGCATGCGGCGCGTTCAGCCGCAGGGCAGTACCGCACATCTTAGAGAGGATGGCCCGGGCGACGGCGTCCACATCATCCTGGTCGTTGCCGTAATGGGGCGTCCTGTTTTCAAGGAACAGCCGTATTTCCTCGTTTCCGGCGAAGTTGCTTTGTAAAATTTCCGCCATCTGGCCGATGGAAAACCGTCCGTCCTCATACACATGCTTTTTGACGGAAGCCATTGCGTCCGCCGCGGTGCCCAGCCCGTAGGCGTAAAAGGACCAATGGGGCCCAAGCTCGCTGCCGCCCTGGAACATATCGCAGCCCTTCTCGAGGCAGCCGTCTATCATCAGCGAGGCCAGCGGGTCAAAGCAGCGGCCGGGGATCTGCGCGATTTTGCTGTCGGCCTCGGCCTTGTCCGCCAATACGGCCTTTTCCAGCACGCTGCAGTACTCCCGGAAAAAGGAATCATAACTGCTAAGCTCCGTTTCCCCGGCGCGGTATCCTGAGAACACGTCCTCGAACAGCATGGGGAAGGCGATGGGGTCGGTCACGCCCCAGTTCGGCTGTTTGCCGGGAATCATGATCTCCACACATCCCATATTGTAATAATCGTTGGCATATTGGTCGCCGTAACCGAGTTTTTTCAGGTTGGCGGTCCACACGGCGTCGTTTAGAAGCATAGGCTGCCCGCTGCCCGCCTTGATGGATTCGATCGCCATGTCGTAAAGCCAATCCGGGTTTTTGCTGCTAAAGCGCAGACCGATGTTGGGGTAAGGCAGCCGCATTTCACGCGTCACCTCGAGGCAGAGCGCCGTCAGGCCGTTTGCGGCGTCCGCGCCGTCCGGCGTGATGCCGCCCAGCGTCATGCTCTGCACGGTCCGCATTTTGGGCTCGTTGACCTTCAGCCAGAGGCAGCATAACAGTTCCTTTGCTTCGTTTTTGCTGATAACGCCGCTTGAAATATCGCGTTCGTAATATTCCCGCATATATTGGTCGAACCGTCCGAACGACAGGGCGGAGCTCCAACAAAAACTGGCCATGATGTGCAGCAGCCAGGTAAACTGGACGGCCTCGCGGAAGGAACGTGCCGGACGCAGCGTGATCGCCTCGCATATGTCCGCCATTTCCCCGAGCTCCCGCTTCCTGGAGGCGTCCTCGTGCCTGCTGCATTCCCGCAGCTTGGCAGCGTAACGTCCTATGAAACGGCTGGCGGCCTGCGCTACGGTTTTTGCGCAGAGGTAATATTCCCGCTGCTCCCCGCTGAGCGCTTCCCGGCGCAGCCGCCCGTCGATCGCGTCCAGCAACGGGCCGAGGCCCTGGCGGATGATACGGCCGTAATTCAGGCTGAGGTGGTTGGCGGCAAACCAAGGCAGGGAATCGATCTCCCGCCGGACGTCTTCGCCATAATCGATCTTGAACCCGCGTTCCAGCTCGCGGCCGATCTCATATTTCTCGATGTCTTCGTCCCGGAATTCCTCCTGCATATCCGCAATCAGCTTTTGCAGGTCCTCGAAGGTGATGCTGCCATCGTGGTAAACGCGGCCCATTAGCGTCCAGCGGCTTTTCTTGGTGGTAAATTCTTCCTCGAAGGTCTTGACCCGGCCCCTGTCTCCGCACGGCTGTTGTCCCGCCTGCTTTTTTGCCGACAGATAATCGCTTACAATGCGGATGGCCTTGCCGCGCTGCTCCGGATAGGGAATGTCCTCCCCGGCGACGGGGCACAGGCCGGTCATACTTCCCGCAATGAGTTCGTAAGGCAATACGGCCAGCGGGGCATTGTCAAGGATGTATGCCTGCGCTTTGGCGCGCCGCATCTGGATGCTTTCGCCGCGGGTCCCGGCGAGGGAACAAAAAGCCAGCTCGTAAAAGAAGGTCTTCCTTACGCCCGCGTGGTTCAGCGCCTCAATGTTTTTTTTCATGGCTTCGATTCGTTCATTCATAAGCTCCGCTCCATTCCTTTCCGCCGAACGCAAGGATCCTGTTTCTCCAGGAATCGACGGTCTCACGCTTTGGCGTTGAAAATTCGGGCATAACGGTATTGAGCCGCCGTGCCTTACTAAGGCCCATATTATGATAGGGCATGAGTTCAAATCCCAGTATGTTCTTATGGCCCGCCGTCAGGGCGGCGATCGCCCGGAAATGGGTGTCGTTGTCATTGAGCTGCGGGATGATGGGGCAGCGCAGCACAATTTTTGCCCCGGCCTCGTCAAGCTTCTGTATCGTTTCTCTTACGGGCCTGCCGGAGACTCCTGTGTGCCGCAGATGCAGCGCTTCGTCCGTCAGCTTGTAGTCCACAAGGAATAGGTCGGTATAGGGGATCAATCCGAAGTAGCCGGAAAAAGGAGCGCTTCCGTTCGTTTCTATGGCCACGCCGATCTTTTCCCGCGCCGCCAGCTTTGCGGTGGCAAGGGTAAACGGAAGCTGGCACATCGGCTCTCCGCCGGAAATGGTCAGCCCGCCGCCCGAGGCCTTGTAATAGCGCATATCCCGCAGGGTCTGGGCGACGATCCCGGCAGGGGTGGTTTCGGTCCCGGAAAGCACGAGGGCGCCGGATATGCAGGCGGGGACGCAGCGTCCGCAGCCGACGCACAGGCTCCGGTCAAAAACATGTATCCCGTCCCGGACGAGATGGGCGTGCTGCGGGCAGGCCTCCGCGCATGCGCCGCACAGGCTGCATTTCGCTTCCTGAAACATAATCTCCCGTCCCCCGTGCAGGCTTTCCGGGTTGTGGCACCATGTACAGCTCATGTTGCAGCCCTTGAGGAAAACGGTTGTGCGGATACCGGGTCCGTCGTCGACGGAAAACCGCTGGATACCGAAAATCATTCCATGCAAATTTTCGTTGTTCAAATGACGATCACCTCGGTCTTATCGCTGATCCCGTCGAGCGTTTTTCCGCCGATCCCTCCGTCCGTGATCCATAGGTCAATATCTTCCCAACCGGCAAACCGGATCATCGCGTCCTGCCGCTCCTTGCTCGAATCGGCAAGCAAAACGGTTTTGTTCGCGGCGGCGATCATTGCCTTTTTCACTTCGCTCTCCCCGAAATTTTCCACACAGGGGCCGGAGCGGCCGTAAAACCCGCTCGTGCCGAGGAAGGCGGTATTTGCCCTGATCTCTCCAAGCGCCTGCAGCGCCCAGTGTCCTGTCGAAGCATTGCTCGTAGGCTGCACTGCCCCGCCGAGCAGATACACCCTGCTGTCCGCAGGGGAAAGCGTCTGCGCGGCATACAGGGAATTGGTAAAGACGGTAAGGCGTTTTTTGTTAAGCAGCAGCCGGGCAAGCGCGGCCACCGTGCTGCCGGAATCCAGTATAACGATGTCGCCGTCGCAAACGAAGTCAAGCGCCCTGCCCGCGATCCGGGCCTTCTCCGCTTGGTGCTCGATGGATTTCTGCCCGAAACTCTGCTCGTTCCATTCCGTACAGACGACCGCGCCGCCATAGCCCTTTTTGGCGATACCGCTTTTTTGCAGATATAAAAGGTCCTTGCGGATCGTCTCGACGGATACGCCGTATTCCCGCGCGAGGGCCTGGGTGCTGATCTGCCCGTCCTGCATCAATGATTTTGCGATTTCGTCTCTCCGGTTTAAAGCTGTTTTTTTCATAATACAATAAATTCCAATCGAAAAAAGTGTATTTTATTTGATTTGTCACCTATAGTATACCACTATTCCAATAAAATGGAACCGAAATTTTGCAAAAGCGGAAATTTATTTTTGTACGGGGAAGGGACGCGGCCTGCCTTTTTTCTGATAATTGTCAAAAAAAAAAGAAAAAATCAGAAGAATGAGACCGGTTTTGAGACCGGCGGCCCTTAAAATAAACAATATAAGAAAGGTATTATATTATGTTGGAAGCAGCACAGAAAAGAATTCGGATTTGTATAGACCGATGGGACCGCAGCAGGCTGGAAGGAAGGGCGTATCATCCCATCCTGCGGCAGGAGGCACATTTTTCAGATGTCAATCAGCTGTGCACCAACCTGGAAAAGGTGTTCGATGCAGTCAAATATCCCGCGGCCGCGACGCAATGCCGTGTATTCGGAAAGAAATCGGAAGATGCGGGAAAAAACGGAGTGAAACAGGCTATGACACAGGAAAAGACAGCAAATACGACATGTGCGGCAGGAAAAAAAGCGACGTTCATCGTGCAGGTGATGTACCGGCAGAACGCAACCTGGCAGGGACAGGTCGTGTGGTCGGAAAAGAATGAAACCAGGCAGTTCAGGAGCGCGCTCGAGCTGATTAAGCTGATCGACAGCGCGGCGGAAGAAAGTGGCCTCTGATAGGAAGCAAGATAGCTGGAAGGAGTTAGCAATGAAGGTAAGAAAATATAAAGTGAATCTGAAAAAGATGCTGGTCATCGCACTGGTGGTCGCATTTTTCGTTTCGGCGCTTAATATCTCGGCATTTGCAATGGATGGCGAGCAGGGGACAGGCGCTGCCGATTCGGCGGCAAATACGGAACTGAACGTAGAGCCGTCCGCTTCGGCAAGCGCGGAGCCGTCCGCTTCGGCAAGCGCGGAGCCGTCCGCTTCGGCAAGCGCGGAACCGTCCGCTTCGGCAAGCGCGGAACCATCCGCTTCGGCAAGCGCGGAACCATCCGCTTCGGCAAGCGCGGAACCATCCGCTTCGGCAAGCGCGGAACCGTCCGCGGAACAGACAAAAACGCAGGATGTTATCCAAGAAGAAGTACCGGCGGCGATGAGCCTGCTGGGAAGGGGAGGGCCCTTGAACCGGAATTATACGGTAACCTATGATTCAAACGGATACTTTACCGCGCCCAGCGATTCCAGGACCTATGCGCCGGGCGCTAAAGTGACTGTGCTGGACGGCGACAAGGCTGCGCACGACCAAAGCGGCAAGCATACTTTTCTTGGCTGGAGTACGAGTAAGAATGACAAAATAGTCAATACATCCGAGCAATACCGGCGGTTGGTCGCGTCGGGCCGGTTCTATACGGGCGGCGAAACCTACATTATGGGAAACGGCAATGTGACCTTCTATGCGGTATTCGGGTCAGCCACGCCCTCTCCCTCGGAACTCTTTTACTTCCGTAACGATACCGAGGCGGATGCCGGCGTAACCGTGTACTACAGCAAAAATGGAGAAAGCCTGCAAACGATAGGGAGCGGCGAGCGGATCGGTTTCACCAAAAGCGAAATCAGCGGCATCATGTTTTTTGTCAGGATAGACGAAGGGCATACGTATCAGGGAATTTCGTATACGGCAGGCCAGCAGGCAGAAATCAACGTAGATATTGATAAAGCGCCCAAATCGCTGGGCGGTTACAATTTTTCAAATGCGATTGCAAGCGCAAAGGCGCAGGGCTGCTTCCGTGAATTCCATTATTCTGCATTCTGGGCAGCGCATCAGGGCGAGGGCGGCGTACGTGCCTTTAAGGTTCTGACAAATGAAAAACCAGTCGAGCTGACCAGCATCACCTATTATGCGAACGATACTTCGGGTCGGTCCACCGGACAGTCGGTTGTACAAAATAAGGCTGCGACACTTTTGGGCAGCGGGACCTTTACGCGGACCGGATACACGCTCGCAGGGTGGAACACAAGGGCGGACGGCAAGGGAGTCTCCTACAGCCTCGGCGGGACCTATCAGGTGGGAACCAGTGCGGTTAAATTGTATGCGGTGTGGCAGATACAGACTTATACGGTGACGTTTGAAGCGGGAGAGGGCGGAAGTCTCGCGCAGGGAATGCAGACGGTATTCACGGATATCAAGTACAATACTCCGTGGAATCAGGCGGTTACAGAACCGGCGCCTGTTCCGGACGAAGAATATTATTTTGCGGGATGGACTCCGTCACTGCCTTCCGCTGTAACAAAAACCGCGGTCTATACCGCGCAGTTTGCAGAAAAAACGGAAATTACGTTGACGGCAAACAGTGACGACAGCAAAACCTATAATGGCTCCCGTCAGACAGTCAGCGGATATTCCGGCGTGCCGGAAGGCCTTACCGTCACAGGCGTCGAGGCGCAGGGAAGCGGCACGGATGCCGGAACCTACACCGTGGCGTTCACGCAGAAAAATGCGGTCGTCAAAGACGCGAACGGCAGGGACGTGACCGATCAATATAAGATTACGTATGTTACGGGCACGCTGGCCATCGGCAAAGCAGGCCTGACAATCACGGCAAACGACGCTTACCGGGAATACGGGAAGGAAAATCCGGCGTTCAGCTTCACCCAGTCCGGCCTTAAGGGTACGGATACGGTAGAGGGCGTCGGCCTTGCGGTGACGCTCGACTGCGCGGCAGGCGCGGCCTCGCCGGTCGGCCCGTACGATATCGTGCCCTCGGGCGCGGCGGCAACAAAGAATTATAATGTAAGCTATGCAAACGGCACGCTGACCATAACGTACAGCACGGCGCTCACGCTGGATGCGGAAGCATACAGTGGAACATATGACGGTATCAGCCACGGCGGGATCACAAAAGCAGCGCCTTCCGTGGAAAACGCAGCCATTACCTACAGCATCGACGGCGAGAACTATTCGCCCGCTATGCCGCAGTTTACGAACGCGGGAGATTATCCCGTCTATGTCAGGGCAGAGGCTCCGAATTATAACCCGGCGGTAGCGCGGGTAACCGTGGCCGTCAAAAAGGCGGACCTTACGGTCACGGCGGAAGATATGGCGAAAGTATACGGACAGGAAAATCCGCAGTTTACCGTCTCCTATAGCGGGCTGGTGAACGGCGAGAGCGGAGCGGTGCTTTTGGGCACGCTCGCGTTCGATTGCGCAGCGGATACGCTGTCCCCGGTTGACAGCTATGCGGTCACCCCCGGCGGCCTTACTTCCGATAATTACGAGATCAGCTTTGCGGAAGGCGTCCTTACGGTAACGCCGAAGCCCGTCACCGTTACGGCGGAGAACAAGACGAAAACGGCGGGAGACGCCGATCCGGCTCTGACGGCAGTAGTGAGCGGCCTTGTCGGCAGCGATACGCTCCAGTATACGCTGGGCCGCGACGCGGGCGAAGCGGCGGGGACATACGCCATCCGCGTTGCGCCGGGCAGTAACCCGAACTATAGCGTAAAGACGGTGGATGCGGTGTTGACCATTACGGCGGCTCCGGCCGATCCCACACCGGCAGCCCCGACGCCTCCGGAAACGCCCACAACGCCCACAGCGCCCGCAGCGCCCGCAGCGCCGGGTACGCCCGCAGCGTCAGGAACGACAGGCGGTACGCCGCCTGCGGCGGAAGATACGGTCACGGTGCCGGACAACCAGACGCCGCTTGCGGGCAGTGAGGACGGCAACAACGGAGACGGCGGCAGTGCGGAGCAGGAGCCAGTTACCATCGACGACAACCAGACGCCTCTCGCGGGCGGGATCGGGCAGGCGTCATGGGCGCTCTTGAATCTGCTGCTCGCGATTGCGACAGGGATCATCATGATCGTGCTGCTTGCGGGCTACTTCATCGGCAGGAAGAAGAACGAGGCCGAAGAGGGCGAAGGAGCGCAGCTCCATACGGCGCGCGGTGAAGAGGGCGAAGAGCAAGGCAAGCTGAAGCGCAAAGGGATCGTAAGGCTGCTGAGCATCATCCCGGCGGTGGCTGCTATCATTGCCTTTATCCTGACGGAAAACATCTGGAATCCAATGGTGTGGACGGACAAATGGACGCTGCTGATGGCGGTAATCGCAGTTGTGCAGGTCGTGGTGGCGGTCTTCACGAAAAAGAGCCGCAAGGATAAGGAAGATGAAGAACCGGAAGGCGGAATTCGTGCGGAGCGTGTGTAAACAGAGAAACTGACAGAGAAAAATAAAACAGGGGCTGTCCGGATAAAACCGGTACAGCCCTTTTTTTAGCCGCCTCGGTTCTCCCGGCATACGGGACGGGGAGGCCGGCGGCAAAGCGGCCCCGCTGCGGTTGACAGGGACGCTTTGGGCCTGCGCCCGCTCCATACCGTCCGGTATTGCTTCCGGGCCTTTGGCTGGTTAAAAACAGCTGGGGAAAGCGGTTTTTGACCGGCCTGCCTGCCGGAGAGAAAATGCAAAAATCAATGGAATAAGACTACAAATGGCTGCAAACTGTGATATAATATCTCTTTGTGGAGGGAATATCATGGAATGTAAGAAATGCGGCACAGTGATGTATGCAAGAATATCAAAACAAGCTTCTAACGCAACGCAGGTCTATATATGCCCCAAATGCCACGCCATCGTGTATGTTTGGCCGGACGGAGAAGTAAAGGAAGAAAAGAGCGGCCGCGCATAAGGAGCCGGGAGATGCCGCCGTACTCCTTTATGAACAATATGCTTGCCGTAAAATAATTGCTCCTGCGATATGAAATCTACCGGACGGGCTGGACCGGTGGATTTTTTATTGGATCATGGCCCGTTTGCAGTTTTTTATGGCTGCTCCTTTTTGGCCATAAAAAATACGGATCAGGTAAAGTATGGTATAATGATAGAAATAACGGAAGGGTAGGCGGCATGAAAAAATTTGCAAAATTTTGGATTCTCGTCCTTTGCATTATGCTTGTCGTAATCAGCCTGTCTGCGGTAAAGCTGGTGTCGGACATCGGCAATTACGGGCGTTTGATTAATTATGTCGGCATTGTGCGCGGGGCTTCGCAGCGGGAAGTCAAACTGGAAACGAACCATATGCCCAGCGACGAACTGATCGAATATATCGACGGGATATTGGCCGAGCTTGAGACGGGGAAGGGACGGTACGGCCTTGTGATCCCGCAGGATACGGCCTACCGGAAATACCTCTCGGCCCTTTCCGGCCAGTGGAACATCGTCAAGGACGAAATAGGGAATGTAAGGAATGGAGGAAATACCGCCGCGCTTATTGACGAAAGCGAGGAGCTGTTCCAGATTGCCAACGATACCGTATTTGCGATCGAGGATTATTCCGGCCGGCAGACTGCGGACCTGTCCGGGCTGATTTTAGTGCTGACGATCGCCTGTATCGCCGCCTGTACGGTTGTGGTCGTGGTGTACGTCAAAAAGATGCTGGCGCTCAAGCGCAAGAACGAGACGCTGGAAAACCTGGCGTTCCGGGACGAGCTCACGGGCGCGTATATCATGGAAAAATTCAAACAGGAAGCGGCGGGGATCATGGAGCGTAATCCGGGCGAAAAGTTTGCCGTTGTTTATATTGATTTTGAAAATTTCAAATATGTCAACGACGTTTTTGGCTATGAGTACGGCGACGATATCCTGCGGTCCTATGCCGGGTTGGCGATGGGCGGCCTCCGGGAAAACGAAGTGTTTGGCAGAAACGCGGCAGACCAGTTTGCCGCCTTGTACCGCTATGGGGAAAAGGACGACCTCATCCGCCGGCAGGAGCGGATCGCCCACGTCCTGACCGAGCAGACAACCGCGCTCAAAAATAAATATATGATTACCCTGGTATACGGAATCTGCTGCGTGGAGGACGTCGGGGACATGCGCGATATGGCGACCCTGCTGGACCGGGCGAATTTTGCGCAGAAAACAGTTAAAAACTCCTCGGGCGGAAGGCATTATGCGTTTTATAACGAGAGCATCCGGGAGAAGATGATCAAGGAAGTAACCATCAAAAGCAGGATGCAGGATGCGCTCCAAAAAAACGAATTCCTGGTGTACCTGCAGCCAAAGGTGGGCCTCAAAAGCGGCCGGGTCGAGCGTGCGGAGGCGCTTGTGCGCTGGGATATGCCCGGCAGGGGAGTCCTGCCGCCAAATGCGTTTATCCCTATTTTCGAGCAGCACCAGATGATCGGCGCACTCGACCAGTATGTGTTTGAAAAAATTTGTATCTGGCTGCACGACCGCATTGCGGCCGGCCTTAAAGTGCTTCCCATCTCGGTAAACGTCTCCCGTATCCAGTTTTACAACTCGGATTTTGTGTCCACCTATGCAAAAATCAAGGACCGCTATAAAATCCCGGACGGCCTGATGGAAATTGAATTCACGGAATCGGTCGCCTTTGAAAACCAGGATTATATGATACAGAATGTAGAGCATATGCGCAGGCACGGCTTCCTTTGCTCGCTGGATGATTTTGGAACGGGCTATTCCTCCCTTGGAATATTAAAGGACCTGTCGATTGACGTCCTGAAGCTGGATGCGGTTTTCTTCCGGGCCAAATCGGAAAAGAGCCGGACCTACACCGTGCTCAAGGGAATTATATCGATCGCGCGTGCCCTGCAGATCAAAACGGTCGCCGAGGGCGTGGAATACAAGGAGCAGGTGGATTTCCTGCGGAAGGAAGGGTGCGATTGCGTCCAGGGTTTTTATTTTTACCGCCCCATGCCCATCGCGGAGTTTGAAGCGCTGATCGCCGGACAGGGATCCCCTCCGCAATGACGTGCCGTGCCGCAAGCGGCAAATAAAAAATTCCCTGTCTTTTCATTTTCACAGGATGTGGTATAATAATAGGCATGCCGGGGAAGAGCGTTTGCTTTTTGCCCGGCATGCCTATTACATTGAATTTTGATTGGAGTTTTGTATGTCCAATACGACGAAAAGCCTGATTAAAAGCACATTGATCCTCGGCGCGGCCGGCGTGATTGTCAAAATCGTCGGCGCGCTTTACAGGATTGTCCTTGCGGATTTCATCTCGCTCGAGGGGATGAGCTATTACCAGCAGGCGTTCCCGGTCTATTCGGCCCTGCTCATCATTTCTACGGTGGGGCTTCCCATCGCGATTTCAAAGCTCGTTTCCGAGCGTGTTACCACCGGGGATTATAAAGGGGCGTACGCCGTTTTTAAAACGTCGCGCGCTTTTTTGGTGCTCGTCGGCGTGATCACGTCCGTGGCCATGTTCTGCCTCGCGGGGCCGATCACGCGGCTCCAGGCGCTTCCGGGCGGGCAATATTCGCTGATGGCGCTTGCGCCCGCGCTGTTCTTTGTTTCCGTAATGTGCGCGTACCGCGGCTATTTCCAAGGTCTCCAGAACATGAAGCCGACCGCGCTTTCGCAGATCATCGAGCAGTTCGTCAAGGTGGGCGCGGGGCTCGCGCTCGCGTATTTCCTCCTGAAGTGGACGGGACGCATGGAACTGGGCGCGATGGGCGCGCTTTTGGGAATATCGATTTCCGAAGCCGCCGCGCTTTTGTATACGATGGGCGCGTATGGCAGGCAAAAAAGGCAAATGACGACGGATATGATGGCGGCCTATAAACACCGCCTTTCATGGGCGGAAGTAAAGCCGCTGCTGGGCAAGGTCCTCGTGCTTGCGCTGCCAATCACGGTGGCGGGGCTGGTCATGCCCATCGTCTCTTTCGTGGACTCCGTCATCATCCCGCGCAGCCTGTTCTCCATCGGCTATGCGGATACCGCCGTGCGCAGCATGTATGGAACGCTTTCGGGCGGCGTTATCACGATCATCAACCTGGCGGCCATCGTCTCGCAGGCGCTGCAAATGAGCGTCGTCCCCGCGATCAGCGAAGCGATCAAGCTAAAGGACAATGAGCGCGTCAGGGCGAACGTGCTGCACGGCATCAAGTTTGCGTTTTTGGAAGGCGTACCCGTGACGGCCGCGTTTTTCATTTTTGCCTCGCCGATTTTTTCGTTTTTGTATCCGAGCTCCACGCCCGAACAGCATGCGCTCGCGACAGGGCTTTTGATGACAATGTGCTCGGTCGCGGTATTCCTGCCCTTCATGCAGACCATGACGGGCGTTTTGCAGGGCATCGGCAAGCAAAACCTGCCGCCCATCGCCCTTGCGGTCGGCGCGGTGGTCAAGGTTGGGCTGAGCCTGTTCTTGATGAGTATTCCGCAGATCAACATCTACGGCGCGGTCATCGGAACGGTGATGTGCTATGTGATTGCCGCGGTCATGAACTATTTGTACGTGCGAAAATATACGGGCGTGCGGATCAAATGGGGGGAACACCTCTTAAAGCCCATTGCCGCGACGGCGGTGATGGCGGCAGTCGCCTATTTGGTGTATTCGCTGATCGCGCCGTATTCCAATGCGGTCGGCGTGATCGTATGCGCGGTCGTAGGGCTGCTGGTTTATTTCTTCATGCTGGTGCTTGTGAAAGCGGTAAACGAGCGCGAGCTGGAACAGATTCGCGGCGGGAAAAAGCTGACGAGAGTCCTGAAAAAAATCCATGTATGGCGGTAGTTTGCCGGGAAGAACCGGCCCGCATAAATATTTTCCGGGTTAATTCTTGACAAAAAAATACGATATGTTATACTGTAGTTAATCGAATAGAGTCCGGATCGTTCATGGTTGATGATTCGGATCACCGAACATGGTTATGAGTGCCTTTGTTTTTACAAGGGCACTTTTTTTATTGCAACAATCTAAGCTTTACAAAATTCGTTTTATAACAACAACTGCCGGAAGAGACGCCCATAGGCGGAATGTTAATATGCCGGGAATACAGGATATCCGTTTTTTCGTAAATTAAAAAAGAACAGTTTCGGGGAGGCCTTCCCCAAAAAAATAAAAGGAGAGAAATATTATGGACAGAAGGAAAAGATTTTTGACAATGTTGGTATGCTTTGTGCTCGCCGCCTTTATGCTTACCGCATGCGCCGGGGGCGGTGCGCCCGCCGCAACGGAAAGTGTCGCCGCCGGGCAGGGCGCGGAGACAGAAACGCCCGCCGCGACGGATACGGCGGAAGCCGGGACCGAAAGCTCGCCGGCGATCCTCACTTCGGCAGACGTAGGCGACGTTTCCGGAATTGAAGGCTGGGACGGTCCCGTAGAAAGCCAGGTTATGACGGCCGGAGAAGACGGCGACCAGTTTGGCACGGCGGAGTCGACGGTCGTCGTCGGGAAAGGGCCGAAAGGCGAGGTCTCAACCCCCTGGACGGAAATAGCGCTGACGGATGAGGAAAAGGAGCAAATCAGGAGCGGAAACTATAAAGCGGCGATCTGCTTCCACTATACGACGGACGACTGGTACGTAATGCAGCGCAAGGGAATCGAGGAAACGTTTGCAGACCTCGGCATAGAGGTTGTGGCCGTAACGGACGCCGGTTTCTCCGCGGAACAGCAGGTATCGGATATTGAAAACGTCCTCGAGCTCAATCCGGATATTATCATCAGTATCCCCGTCGATGAAACGTCTACGGCCGTCGCATACCAGAAGGCCGCCGACGCGGGGGTGAAGCTGGTGTTTATGGACAACTGCCCGAGCAATATGACGGCCGGGAAGGATTATGTCTCCATCGTGGCCGCCGACCGGTATGGCTGCGGGATGATCTGCGCCGACCTGATGGCCAGGGAGCTTAATTACGAGGGAACCGTCGGGGTGATCTATTACGACGCGGATTTCTTTGTAACGACACGCGATTGCGCCGGGTTTGTAGACCGGATGAAGCTGAAATATCCCAATATTGAAATCGTTACGGAGATGGGCTTTGCGGATGCGACGCTCTCCGGCGAGGTAGCGGACGCAATGCTCGCGCAATATCCGGATATCGACGGTATCTTCGGAAGCTGGGATGTCCCCGCGGAATATATCGCTTCGTCCGCGTCGGCCGTCGGCAGGGACGACCTGGTCGTAAACTGCGTGGGCCTGGGCACCACCACCGCTTCCATGACGGCCGGGGACGGCATCATTAACACGATCTCCACACAGCGGCCCTACGACCAGGGCTGCACGGAAGCGCTTCTCGCATGCTATGGCCTGCTTGGGAAGGATGCGCCCGAATACGTAACGGTTCCCGCCCTCGGCGTTACAAAAGAGGGCAGCGAAAATTCGGCGTCCCTGAAGGATGCGTATCAGCTTTTCTATCAGATCGATACCCTTCCGGATTGGCTGCAGCAACTGATGTAATTTAACTGCATGGCTTTAGCGCCCGCAAAGGCGGGCGCTAAAGTCAAAAATGGAGGTGAAGACTGGAATGGGAACGCCCTTATTAAAAGCAAACCATATTACAAAAGCATTCAATGGAGTTACCGTGCTCGATAATGTGGATTTCTCGGTAGACGAAGGCGAGGTACACGCGCTTGTCGGCGGGAACGGAGCAGGAAAAAGCACGTTGATGAAGATTATTACAGGCGTATACACGCATGATTCGGGAACGCTGGAGCTCGATGGAAAGCCCCTTTGGTTTAAGGATTACAGCGAAGCCACAAAAAATGGCGTCAGGATGATTTTTCAGGAATTAAGCCTGGTGCCCACCATAACCGTCGCACAGAATATTTTCCTGAACCATGAAATCAGCAACAGGGGAAGGCTGCTGGACTTAAAGAAGATGAACAGGAAAGCCGCGGAAATCCTCGACAGCCTTGGCGTTGAAATCAGCCCTGCAACAATCGTCGGAACCTTAAGCGTTGCGGAACAGCAGCTCATAGAAATCGCAAAGGCGCTTTCGGAAGAAACAAAAATCCTGGTGATGGATGAACCCACCTCCTCGCTCTCGGAAACAGAGGTAGAAACGCTGTTCCGCATCGTAAGGAAGCTGAAGGAGCAGGGCGTGGCAATCGTGTATATATCGCACAGGATGAATGAAATACTGAAAATTGCGGATAAGGTAACAATCCTTCGGGATGGACAGCGCATCATCACGGAACAGGCAGAAGTGCTTACCGTTTCCGAGATCATTAAATATATGCTGGATGAACACGCAAAAGACCTGAAACCGAATGTGAATTATGAAAATATCAGGTATGACCGCTGCGTGCTCGAGATAAAAGGACTTACCGTAAATTCATGGGTGCGGAATATTGATTTCAAGGTTTATGAAGGCGAGGTCGTAGGATTTGCGGGCCTTATGAACAGCGGCAGGACGGAAATACTGGAAGGAATATTCGGCCTGCGGCATACCGAGTCCGGTGAAATCCTGGTCGATGGCAGGCAGGTCCCCCTTAACAGGGTGGATGCTTCAATCGGCGCGGGGATGGCGCTCGTTCCGGAAAACAGGCGGGAGGAAGGGCTTGTGCTCGGACATTCGCTTGAAACCAACATGATCCTGCCGTCTCTCGACCGGCTCAGGAAAAAAGCATTGCTCGACCGTACGAAAATCAGGTCGCTTGTTGAAGAAAACGTTCAAAAATACAATATAAAAACCGACAGCGTGCACAAGATGATCTCCCAGCTGTCCGGCGGAAACCAGCAAAAGGTTGTATTCGCAAAATGGCTTTCCACCCAGCCTAAACTGGTGATGTTCGACGAACCGACCATAGGGGTTGATATTGGCGCGAAAACCGAATTTATCGATTTTATCAGGGGATACGTAGCAGGGGGAAACGCGGCAATATTTGTTTCATCGGAAATATCGGAGCTGGTTGCGGCATGCGACAGGATTTTTATCCTGAACCGGGGCAAAATTTGCGCGGAGCTTTCGGGCAAGGAGATCGAGAACGAGGAGGTAATTCAAAATGAAATCCAGCAGTACAAGTCTCAAAAAGTCGTTTAATTGGAATAAATATATTGTCTATATCATTTTTGCCGTAATGTTCATTATTTTCAGCGCGATCCTTGGGACCACCTTCCTTTCGGGAAGCAACGTCCTCAATATCATACGGCAGACGGCGACAATCAGCATTATGGCGGTGGGCGGCGTGTTCGTGATCGGCGCGGGCATGATCGACCTTTCCGTCAGCTCCATCGTGCCGCTTTCCTCGCTGATTACGGCGCTGATCCTTACAAATACGGGAAATATCCCCCTGAGCATCGTCGGCGGGCTTGCGGTCGGCGTGGGAGTCGGCTGGGCCAACGGCTTCCTGATTACGTTTGCCAAGCTACCCGCGTTTCTCGCGACAATGTGCATGATGGGCGTTATCAAGGGCGTAGCAATGTGGGTTACGAATACGCAGGCCGTACCGACCAATAACCCGGCGTTTAACTACATCTTTGGCGGCGGGGACGTAGGCCCGGTCCCGGTGCTCATTTTCTGGACGGCGGCGTTTGTGATCGTAGGCTATATTGTCCTGAACCGCACCTCGTTCGGGGTCAGGACGCTTGCAATCGGCGGGAATGAAACAGCCGCGAAATTTACCGGAATCAAGGTAGACCGCTATAAAATACTGATTATGATGATCAGCGGCGCGTGCGCCGCGGTTGCCGGCATATTATACACGGGCAGGATGCAGGCGGCCCGCTATACCTTTGGCGACGGGGACGAAATGTCGGTCATTGCGGCCGTAATCCTCGGAGGGGCAAGCCTATCGGGCGGGACCGGCTCCATGGTGGGGGCGCTTGTGGGGGCGATCCTTATGGGGATGCTCAATAACGCGCTGCTGCTTTGCGGGTTTGATTCAAGCGTGCAGATGATCCTCAAAGGGATCATCATTATCCTTGCGATTGCGGTCACAAATAAGCTCCAGAAGAGATAAGCATGCCGGATTCGGGCAATATGGCCCGCTCCCGTGCATACCTAACCAAATAAAACAATTAAAGGAGGAAAAGACAATGAAAGAGAAAAAACGGATGTGGAACTACAGGGAATTTCCGGAGGACCCGGAGGTAACGGCGCTCATGCCCGGTTTTGAAATCCAGTATATGATTACGGGCGATACGGTGGAAGAAAACGAGCATCACTGCGTTTTCGGGCATTGCGTATTCCCGCCGCATTCCATGCACGGCCGCCACGGCCACACGCGCTCCGCGGAAATCATTTACGTCATCCGCGGACAAGTGACCAGCGGCTATGTGGACGAAAACGGCAACGATGTAGAGGAAATCTGTACGGAAGGCTCGTCTACCTATACGCCCCCAAATGTGACCCACTGGGTTAATAACCCGTTTGAAGAGGAAGCGGAATTTGTATTTGTCTATACTTGCGCGCACAGTATTCCCGACAGCGGGTATTATGACGTAAAGACCGAAAAATAGCGGAGGGGAAGCAATGAAAGCGGTTAAAATCGTAGGACAGGAAAAAATAGAGGTTGTCGAGACTCCGGTTCCGGAAGTCGGGCCGAACGATGCGCTCGTACGCCTGAAAGCGACTGCGCTTTGCCGGAGCGACCTTTACAGGTATCACGGTACCACATGCTTTGACGACGACAGCGCAAACACGAATTTCACCCCCGGGCATGAACCGTGCGGGATCGTTGAAAAGGTCGGGGACAAGGTCACAAACGTAAAACCGGGCGACCGGGTCGGCTTGTTCATGTTTGTCGGGTGCGGGGAATGCGAATATTGCCTCCGCGGGGATGAGATGCTGTGCAAACAGTTTGGCTGCATCGGCTTCCAGCGCGACGGCGCGCACGCGGACTACATCGTGCTGCCCGGCGCAAATTGCCTGAAAATACCGGACGAAATGTCGTTTGTCGCCGCGTCGCTGCTGACGGATGTGGGCGGCGGCCTTTATACGGCGTGCCGGAACCTGGACGTCAAAGGCGGGAAATACGTCGTCATCGTGGGCGCGGGCCCCATGGGCTGCGGCGGTGTGATGATGGCCAAAGCGTTTGGCGGCAAGGTCATCATTGTGGACGTGGATTCGGGCCGGCTTGATTTTGCGCGCGGAATCGGCGCGGACTATGCCATAAATCCAAAAGAGGAAGACGTCGAAAAGCGGGTGCTGGAAATCACCCACGGACGCGGCGCGGATATCGCCATTGAATGCACGGGAAACGAGGTCGGCGCAAATACCGCCCTTAATGTTGTACGCCCGCTTGGCCGGGTGGGAATCATCGGCGAAAATTCAAGCTGCACGTTTGATCCGAGCGCGCAGGTAATCCATAAACGGCTGACGATCCTGGGATGCTGGGTGTTCAATAAGAACGATTGGGGAGAAATTGTGGATTTTGTCCTGGAAAACAATGTTCCAATCGAAAAGCTTGCCACGCACAAATATGGAATCGAAGACGCGGAGGAAGCCTACCGGGTGTTTGATTCCCACGGCGCGCAGAAGGTTGTATTTGTCTGGGACGAATAGGGGTCCTTTCTACTTAGGTCGGGGTAAAAGCGCCTTTTTTGAAAAGGCGCTTTTACCATTGTTATCCCGTCCCCGGCGTGCCGTCTTTATTTTAATTCGAAGTCCGAAAACAATATGTTATAATTGAATAAACAACACAATCCGGCCGTCCGGCCATTTTTTTCAGGTTGTACAAGGGTGAAATTATGGATAAAGAGAGAGCTTTAAGAATTTATTTGGCAGAAGATGAAAGCATTATTTTGAATTGGATCAAGTCCGAATTGCTGGATATGGGATATGATGTAATCGGCTGCGCCACCGACGGAAAAACGGCGGTGGCGGAGGTGCTGCGCCTTGAACCCGATATGGTCATCATGGATATCAATATGCCCGAAATGGATGGAATTTCCGCCATTGAAAAAATTGTGGAAGCCCGGCTTGTCCCGGTCATTGTGATTACCGGCTATTCGGACCCGGAACTGATCGACCGTGCCAATGAAGTCGGCGTTTTCGGCTATCTGATTAAGCCGATCGATATCCACGAGCTATATTCCACCATTAAAATTACGCAGCGCAGGTTCGAGGAATTCAAAAACGTCCTTTGCAACCTAAAGGATGTGAAAGGGGCGCTCGAGGACAGGAAATATGTTGAAAAGGCAAAGGGAATCCTGATGGACCGGTTTGGGCTGACGGAAGAACAGGCAATGAAAACGATGCAGAAAAAGAGCAGGAATACCAATAAAAAGCTTGCGCGGGTGGCAAAGGACATCATTGTCTCGGAGCAGATTTTAAAATAGTATGGAAAAATACAATTTCAGGATCAGGAACCTGTCGGCCGTCCGGTTCCAAAAACAAATTATAGACCACATTGATTTTGACCTGCGGGAAGGCGAAGTCCATACCGTAATCGGCACGACGGCAACGGATGTGTCGGATTTTGTGGATATCCTTGAAGGCGGGAACAGCAACATCAGCGGAAATATTATTATCGGGGAAAAAGAGTATGACGCGGGAGATATTGGAAAGTGGACAAAGGAAATCGACCATATCCGGCATGAAAATACGCTCTACGATAACCTTTCCATCGTCCATAATTTATATTTAATCAGCCGTCCTTTTTTCCTGCTCAATAAAAAGAAATACGTAAAGCTGTGCCAGAAGCTCCTGGACCATTTTGATATCCATATCGACGCGGAAACCAAGGTCGATATGCTTACGCACGAACAAAAAAATATTATCGAGCTGCTGCGGCTTTACCTTTGTTCCAAAAGCACGATTGTCCTGCACGAAACCTTGGATTATATGGATTATGCCTACTACCTGAAATTCCAGCAAATCATTTCCAAAATGCAGGGAGAGGGAAAGAGCTTTTTATATGTCACGTCCAAATTCGAGGATATATTCAAGCTTTCCGACCGGATATCCTTCCTTTCGAAAGGAAGGATATCCGGCACCTATCTTGCGGAGGAAGTGAAAAAAGACCCGACAAAAACCATGTGCCTGATGTCCGGATGGGAAAATTTCATGGTGGAGGAAAACCAGCACGAGGAAATCCATGAAATGATCGATGCAATTTTCAAAGGAACGGAGATTCTCACCTCGAGCTATGAATTGCGGGACGTACTCGTATTTATCGCGGATAACCTTGCAAAGCATATACAGGCGAAGCACTGCGTCATTTACATTATAGACGAGATGGCGAATAATATTATCGATACGATCAACAACGACGATATCGCCGGAAAGAAATACCGCCTGAAATCGGATTTTGTCGAGCGGCTGGCAAAATGCGATACAAACAAGTTCTTTTTTGCCAATTGTACGCATGAGGAAAGAAAAAATTACTTTGAAGAGGAAAACGATACGAAGTCGCTGATGGGCGTGCCCATTATCCATAAGGCAAAAGTTGTCGGGCTGATACAGGTCTCCTACGATAAGTATTATATGTATACGGAAAAAGACCTGATGTATATTGCGACCATGAAAAACGAAATTGTGCTGGCAATCGAAAACTCAAGGCTGATGGGAAGGTCCGCGCTGCTCCAGGAAAGCCACCACCGCATCAAAAATAATCTCCAGATTATTATCAGCCTGCTTTACATGCAGAAGAACAACCTCCGCAAAAGCAAGGAGGCGGAATGGAGCGACGCCATCGATACAACGATTTACCGCATCAAGAGCATTGCCGCGGTCCACGATATGTTGTCCAATGAAAAAATGAAGAGCAGCATCGTCAACCTGCGGAAAATCATTACAGAGATTGTCAAATTATATAAAACGCCGAGAATCAGCCTTGTACTGGAACTGGACGACGCCTTCATGCCTTATAACAAAGCGGCTTCCGCCGCGCTTGTGATTAACGAGCTGATTAACAATTGTGTCAAACATGCGTTTGGTTCCAGCGGGGAAGGAATCGTCAGGGTAGTGTGCCGGGACGGGGATGAGGAAATCCGGATGTCGGTTATTGACAACGGAAAAGGCGCCGACGAACAGAAGCTGCACCGAAAAGGAGGGCTTGGGATATCGATTGTGGAATCGATCGTCTCCGGGGATTTCAAAGGAAAAATCGAATACCGTGTCGACCACGGCACCACCGTAGATATTGTTTTCCCCAAGCATATTATTTATGACGGGGGCGGCCACGGCAAATAACGAAGCCCCCGGCAGGCGGTTCAGCACAGGATTCGCGCAAACTGCGCGCCATATGCGCGGCGCTGCTCCTTCCTATCCAATATTTTAATGTCACCCGGCGATTCCGCGCAGGCAGGCGCTTTTGGGCGTGTTTTTGTATCGGGAGGCAAGTCCCGAAAACATTAAAATTCTTTGCGTTGTGTTTCCCGTAAAACCGAATGGTTAAAAAGAAAAGACCATAATTTACAGGAGGAACACAAAAAATGATGAACCCTTTTAAAGAAAAACCAATGGCAATGGACGAAGGCTTCCTTGGCTGGAAAGAGCTTTACCAAAAACCATATTCCAAAAATGATGCGGACCCCTACACGAAATGCCGCGTAATCCTGATGAACGGGATTGAAACCGAGGCGGTTATGTTCGGCCAGCAGTTCCACCGGAACTGTGCGGACAACGAACTGCGCCGCGAGATCGCGGCCTGCCGCCGCCAGGAGCAGATGCAGCAGAAAACCATTAACTGGCTTTCGCCCGGCGACGAAACGCAGCTCGAGACTACCATCGGTTACGAACACCTTGCCGTGGACCTCACGGCGTGGCTGGCGCAGCACGAGCCGGACGAATATGTGAAGCAGTGCATGGATTTTGCGCTCCTCGAGGATTTTGACCATCTGTACCGCTACTCGAACCTGCTCGATATGGATATGAATATCCCCGCGCATAAGCTGGTGAAGGGCTATGTGGACATCACACCCGGCAGACCGACGGTCGCGCACCACCGCTATCCGTTTGAATCGGTCAAGCGTTTTGCGGATTTCAAGACGGCGGACGACCGCACCAAGCTCCATACGCTGATTATCACTGCGGGCGAGCAGCAAACCATGAATTTCTATATGAACATCGGCAATACCTACCCCACCGATCCGGGACGAAAGCTGTATCTTGAAATCGGTATGGTGGAGGAGCAGCATGTCACGCAGTACGGCGGCCTGATGGACCCGAACTGCACGTGGCTTGAAAACCTGCTGCTGCATGAATATACGGAATGTTACCTGTACGATTCGTTTTATGAGGACGAAGTGGACGCAAATATCAAGAAAATCTGGGAGCGCCACCTGATGCAGGAAATTTCCCACCTTCACAAAGCGGCGGAACTGCTCGAAAAATATGAAGGCAAGGAATGGCAGCAGGTATTGAATTCGGGCGAATTCCCCGAATTGCTGAAATTCCACGACACCAAGGACTATGTGCGCGATGTGCTTGCAAACCAGGTCGAGCTCACCGCGGACAAGGAAGATTTCGTCAGCATCCACGACCTGCCCGAAGACCATGAATTCTTCACCTACCAGGAGAAGGTCAACGGCTCGAATATACGCGGCGTGCAAAGCCACGTCGTGATCGCGGACCACCAGAAAAGCAGCAAGGACGGCGAGGACTACCGCGACGAGAAGAAAGAAAATCCGGTTCCGGGACTGAAGGACCGCAAAAAAGACAATACCACCATCGGCAGGACAAAATAAAGCGGCGATTCGTCCATATACATAACTCCCTGAAAGCAAAAAGCGGCAAATGCCGCTTTTTGTTATTTCCTTTTATTGGTATGGCCCGGAAAGACAGCGCCGCTCCTGGCGCTGCGGCTCCGGCTTTGCCCGAAACCTGTCCGGAATTCCGGAATAAAGGCCGCTTCCGGGGGGAATTCAACGCTGCTTTTCGCCGCGCTGCTCGAGCCTGCTGATGCTTTCCTCTTCCCCGATCACCACCAGGACGTCGCCGTCCGCGATTACATCGCCGGGCAGCGGGCTCACATTGATGGCGTTTTCAGGGCCCTTAATGGCAATGATGTTTACGCCGTATTTTTTGCGGAAATCAAGATCGATCAGCGTTTTCCCCACCCATACGGGCAGCGCCTCGATTTCGGCGATCCCATAATCGTCCGAAAGCTCAATGAAGTCAAGGATATTGGAAGAGATCAGGTTGTGCGCCACGCGGATGCCCATATCCCGCTCGGGGAATACCACCTTATCTACGCCCATCTTGTACAGCACCTTCGCGTGCACCTCGCTCTGCGCTTTCACCAGCACAAGGTCGATTCCCTGCTCCTTGCAAATAAGCGCCGCCATGATGCTCGATTGGATCTCGCCGAGGCAAACGCAGGCCACGTCGAAGTTGCGGATGCCGAGGGATTTCAGCGCCTGCTCGTCCGTCGCGTCCGCCTGCACGGCATGCGTCGCGAAATTAATCGCCTGATCCACTTTTTCCTCGCTTGAGTCGATCACCAGCACATCCGCGCCCTGGTCTACGAGTGTCTTTGCGACGCTCGTGCCAAACCGCCCGAGCCCGATTACCACATATTGTTTTTTCATGCTCATTCTCCTGTCATTATCCGATCATTACCCGCTCTTCGGGATAACGTATATTGCTTACGTCCTGTTTGCTCATGCGTTTGGCCACTGCCATAGATACGGTAAACACGCCCACTCTGCCCGCAAACATCGTAATGATAATCAGTATCTGGCTCATGGGGGAAAGCGCGTGCGTAATTCCTGTGGAAAGCCCGACCGTCGCGAAGGCCGAGACCGTCTCGAACAAAAGGTCGGACGCCGCGAGATGCGACTGTTCGACAATGCAAAGCAGCATCGTAATAAAGCCGACGAATACAAACGCAATGGTGGCGATGGTAATGGCGCGCATCATTACGTCCTTACTCATGCGGCGCTTCATTACAACGGTGTCCTTCTTGCCGGTCACGATGGTCGCCACCAGGAAAAGCAGCATCACTGCGGTCGTAGTCTTGATACCGCCGCCGGTACCCGATGGGGACGCGCCGATGAACATGAGCGCCGTCGTCGCAATCTTGGATGCGGGCATCAGGTCCCCCTGGGGGATGGTCGCATAGCCCGCAGTACGCGGCGTTACGGATTGGAACATCGCACCCAGCACCTTGTCGCCGGTGGAAAGCCCTTCCGCGCCGAGCGTGCGGGGATTATTCCACTCGAAGGCCAGAAAAAACAAAAATCCCGCCAGCACCAGCACACCGGAGGTAATCAAAACGATTTTCGTATGCAGCTTCAGGTGGTATTTGTGCCCGAGAAGTGTTTTGCGGTAAAGCTCCACCACCACAAAAAACCCCAGCCCGCCGACGGTAATGAGCGACATAATTGTGATGGTAACGAGCGGGTCGTATGCATAAGAGACGAGGCTGTTCCCAAGCCCGAACACGTCGAATCCCGCATTACAGAAGGATGAGATCGAATGGAAAACACTGTAGTAAAAGCCGCGCGCGGCCCCGTATTCCGGGATGAAGCGAAGGGAGAGGAGCAGGATGCCCGCGGCCTCGGCTGCCGCCGTCACAATCAGCACGCTGCGCGTCATCCGCACGACGCCCTGCAAATGGGTCTCGCCCAGGGAATCCTTGATGACGATCCGGTCCTTTAGCGTAATGCGCCGCCCAATCAGCATATATACCATAGAGGTCGCCGTCATAAAGCCAATCCCGCCGAGCTGGATCAGGATGAGCATGACCATCTGCCCAA
The DNA here is from genome assembly GCF_003628755.1 of Christensenella minuta. Taxonomy (NCBI): domain Bacteria; kingdom Bacillati; phylum Bacillota; class Clostridia; order Christensenellales; family Christensenellaceae; genus Christensenella; species Christensenella minuta. The sequence goes on from NZ_CP029256.1 coordinate 2,600,368, forward strand.
ACAGGGAAAACGCCGTGCCGATCTCAAGCACCGAAAGCCCGGTGACGCATACGGCGGATGTAGCCGAAAAAAATGCAGACAAAAAGCCTACCGATTCTCCCGTGGAAGAAGCTGCCGGCAGGCACAAAAGGATGGTGCCTATGACTATCATTCCGCCAAAACCAAACACCAGTATTTCGGCGGGATTCAACGGTCTTTTCCGTTTCAGAATGCGCAATTTGAATACCTCGCACCAAATCTCTGTACCATTATACACCCTTTCCCGCAAATGTACACCGAATTCCAAAGAAGCAATAAAAAATTGTGAAAAAATTTATAATATATGGAATATTTTTCAGCTTTCATGAATATATGTTATAAATAGGCCCGATGCAAGGCCGGAGAAAGGGTGAAGAGAAATGCTAAAAGAGGCAATCGATGTATTGCTGATAGACGACGATACGCAAACGGCGCACGAAATGGAGCATTTTCTCGCGCAGCAGAGAGATATCCATAAGGTAGACTGCGCCTGCTCGGTGCGCGAGGCAATGGAGTATTGCTCGCTGTGCTCCTACGACATCGCGGTCGTCGACCTGGTCATGCCCGGGTCGGACGGTTTCAGTTTCCTGGAACAGGCGGCGGAAAAAATGAAGAATGCACCGGATACGATCATCGTATCTGCGATTAGCAGCGAAGATGTAATTAAGAAATCATTCCATATGGGGGCGAAATATTATATGATTAAGCCTTACCGTAAGGATGTGCTGTATCGGCGGATATGGGATGTGCTGCGCCTGCGCGAAGAGGAAGAAACCGGGGAGGGCGAATCGGTCAGAGGGGCGGCCAGCCTCGACCAGCGTATCACGGACCTGTTCCTGCGCATGGGGGTGCCCCCGCACCTCAAGGGTTATCAATACCTCAAAGAGGCCGTGAAGCTCACCGCGCAGGACCGCATGATTATCTACAGCATTACCAAGGAACTGTATCCGAAGATCGCGCAGACGTACGGCGTGACGACCACAAAGGTAGAACTCGCGATCCGGCATACGGTGGAAGTGATGTATGACCGGGACAGGATGCGCCACCTGCAGGAGGTCCTCGGTTTCCCGCCCAGCGTAAACAAGCAAAAACCCACCAACGGGGAATTAATCGCCCTTATTGCCGATAAGATCCTCAGCGGGAATGATGAATAATTATGCATGGACAATGTTTCACGGAAATGTTTCACAAAATGAATAATTGTGGATAACGTGGATAAGTTTGTGGATAAGTCTGTCCTGAAATAGGCTTTTCCGGGCGAAAAGCGGAAAGACCGGTGGATAACGTGGATAAACAGCGGTGAATAATGCGTAAGCTTCATGAATAAAGCGAAAGGCCGGGGAGAACCGCCGCCTGGAAAAAAATAGATTTTTCATACGTTTTTGCTTTATGAATATGCGCCGCTTATACAAAATGGGAAGGCTTCGGAAAATATTTCCGAAGCCTTTATAGTATGTGCTTGACAATAGTGTGCGATATACAGTATAATACGGCCATAGTGTATGTCACACACTATTGGAGGAATACGCAATGGAAACACCGGAAGAAATCTTGAATGGGCTGTCGCAGGAACTGCGGCGGGGAACGATCGTTATGTGCGTTCTTTCACAGCTTATGCAGCCGCAGTATGGATATTCCCTGGTTCAGCGCCTGTGCGGGGCCGGGATGCCCACCGAGGCGGGCACGCTGTATCCGTTGCTGAGGCGGCTGGAAAAGCAGGGGCTTCTTACGAGCGAATGGGAAACGGAGGGTGCCAAGCCGCGAAAATATTATGCGGTTACGCCCGCCGGGCGGGAAGTATATGGGCGGCTGCGCATCCAGTGGCAGGAAATGACGGAAGCGATCGGGCGGATACTGGACGGAGGGAAAGAAAAATGACGACGCAGGAAATGATAGAACGTTATATCTATGAGGTGGTCCGCCGCCTGCCCGCGAAGCAGCGGGACGATACGGGCAGGGAGCTACGGAGCCTGATCGACGATATGCTGGAGGAACGCGGGAAAAACGGGAAAACGCGGCAGGAAAACGCGGCAGATGCCTTGCGTGAGCTTGGGGCGCCCTCCGTTCTCGCCGGGAAATACAGGGACGATAAAAAATACCTCATTGGTCCGGCCTATTTCGAGCAGTATTGGTTTGTGCTGAAAATTGTGCTGATTGCCGTCACGTTGGGAATGGTCGTCGCGGCGATCGTGCAGGGTGTGGTATGGGGATACGAAACGCCTGTAGCCGGATACATAGGAGATGTGGTCACGATGGTTGCATCTGGTATCGCAGGCGCAGCCGGCAATGTGATCCTTGGGCTCGTTCAGGGGTTTGCGTGGGTAACGATCATCTTTGCGGTCATCGAGCGCTGCTCCGTGAAGATTGATATCAGGGAAGCCACGGCGGGCGCGTGGAAGCCGGAAGACCTTGCGGATAAGCCGGTTCCGGCGGAAAAGGCGATGCTTAAAAAGGGAGATTCCATCGCTGGAATTGTGTTCACGGTGGCGGTGGTTATCCTGTTCAATTTTGTACCGTACCTAATGAGCATCTGGCTCACAGGGCCGGACGGCTCGCTGCACTTTGTGCCGCTGTTCAACCTCGGGGTGCTGAAAACCATGCTGCCGCTGTTCAACGTCTGCTTTGCGCTGGGAATTATCCGCGAGGCGCTGCGCGTTGCCGTGGGACGTCATACGCTGTGGCTTGGAATTGTGACCGTCATCCTCAATATGGCGGCGCTTGGACTCGCGTGCATCGTATTCTTTGATCCGCATATCTGGAATCCCGATCTGGTCAGCCAGGCGGCGGCAGTAAATGCGAATTTTGCGGAGGCGGCTCCGCAGCTTAATATGTTCTGGGGCTGCTTCACACAGTTCTTCGGCTGCATCCTGATTTTTGCGTTCGTGCTGGACAGCGCATTGTCCCTATACAAGGGGATCCGTTACGGAAAATAAGTTATAAAAGTAAAAAAGCCGTGCGCCGCACGGCTTTTTTGATCCGTTTACGAAAGCAGCTCCACAAAGCTGCGGATGTAATAATCCGCCGCCTCCGCAAGTCCGTCCTGTTCGCCGAAGGACCACGGCTCGTATACGCCGCAGGTGGTGAATCCCCCCGCTTTTGCGCCGAGAACGCCGGTGCGGATATCCTCGAATACCACACAATCCGCAGGGCTTACGCCAATGCGCTCCGCAGCCAAAAGGTATACGTCCGGAAACGCTTTGCTGCGTCCCGGTTCGTGGGACGAAACGAACGCATCAAAAAATTCGTAAATGCCGTTATGCCTGAGGACCGGTTCGTACAGGTCAGAAGTAAGCGCGGTCGCCACGCCCATCTTCACGCCGTCCTCCTTCAGCCGCCGCAGGTATTCGTCCGCGCCGTCCTTCAGCTTTACCTCATTTGCGTAAATGGCAAGCGCCATCTCGTTCCATTCGGCGATCAGCGCCTCCGGCTCGTCCCCAAGGCCAAGGGTGGAAATGGCGTAGCTGGCCGCGTCGTTTGAAAACATGGGCGTAATGGCCTCCACATATCCCACGGGCGCGGAAAGCTTTCGTTTCCTGAGGAATTCCCTGTTGACGTCCGTCCAGACATACATGGAATCGAGGAGCGTTCCGTCGAGATCGAAAATTGCGCCTTTAAATCCTGGAAGTCTCATGCCATCCTCCTGTTTACGTTTATGCCCGATATAAAAATGCAGTGGGAAGCCTTCCCACTGCATTTGGTATCACTGAGCTGCGGTTCAGCCCTTCGGGCCTGCATCCACAATGTGCTTGGGCATGTTCGGATACTTCTTTGAGAAGTTGTCCTCAAACATTTTTGCCAGCTTCTTCGCGGATTCGTCGTAAGCCGCTTTGTCTTCCCATGTGTCGCGCGGATTCATAATCTTATCCGGAACCTCCGGGCAGCTCTGCGGCACGTCCACATTAAACACCTCGTCATGCCTATATTCTGCATTTTCGAGCGTGCCGTTCAGCGCAGCGGTAATCATCGCACGCGTGAATTTCAGCTTCATGCGGCTGCCCACGCCGTAAGGGCCGCCGGACCAGCCGGTATTTACAAGATATACCTTCGTGTTGTATTTTGCGATCTTCTCACCCAGCATTTCTGCGTAAACGGAAGGATCCATCGGCATAAACGGAGCGCCGAAGCAGGTGGAGAATGTCGGCTGCGGCTCGGTGACGCCGCGTTCCGTGCCCGCCAGCTTGGACGTGAAGCCCGTTACAAAGTGGTACATCGCCGCGTTCTCATCAAGACGGCTGATGGGCGGAAGTACGCCGAACGCGTCCGCCGTCAGGAAGATGATGACCTTCGGAACGTCGCCGACGCCCGGGATCGCCGCGTTGGAGATGAAGTTTACCGGATAGCCCACACGGGTGTTTTCCGTGAGGCTGCCGTCGTTAAAATCGGGCGTGCGCGTTTCGGGGTCGAGAACCACGTTTTCCATCAGTGCGCCGAAACGGATCGCGTTATAGATTTCCGGCTCCCCCTCAGGATCGAGGTTGATGGTTTTTGCATAGCAGCCTCCTTCAAAGTTGAAGATGCCGTGTTCGGACCAGCCGTGCTCGTCGTCGCCGATCAGCTTGCGGTTCGGGTCGGCCGACAGCGTCGTCTTACCCGTACCGGAAAGGCCGAAGAATACCGCCGTGTCGCCCGTCTCGGGGTCCATGTTCGCCGAGCAGTGCATCGGCAGCACATTTTCCTTGGGCATCAGGAAGTTCATGACGGAAAATACGCTCTTTTTGATCTCGCCCGCATACTGGGAGCCTGCGATCACAACGAGCTTCGCCTCATAGTCGATCATGATGGCGGCTTCGCTGTTCACGCCGTCTTCCTCAGGAATGCACTTAAATCCGGGCGCGGCAATGATCGTAAAATCAGCGTCTCCATAGGAAGCGAGCTGTTCCTCCGTCGGACGGATCAGCAGCTGGTGAATGAACAGGTTCTCGCTGGCCAGCTCGTTTACGATGCGGAATTTTTTTGTGCACGCCGGGTCCGCGCCCGCAAATCCGTCAAAAATAAAGATCTCGCGGTTCTGCAGATAAGCGGCCAGCTTGTTTTTGATCGCATCAAATTTTTCTTTGGTGATCGGTACGTTTACGCTGCCCCAGGCGATATCGTCATGAACGCCGGGAGTGTCGACAATGAATTTGTCCTTGGGCGAACGTCCCGTATATTTTCCTGTCGTTACCGTAAGGGCGCCCTTGTCGCTCAATACGCCCTCGCCCCTTCTCAAGGCCGCTTCTACCAGCAAAGCGGGGGAAAGGTTGCGGTGAACTTCCGTGGGATTCAGGATTCCCAGTTTTTCCAGACCGTAAGTCTCCATCAGTGTACCTCCTAAAAATATGTTTTAAATAATAATTTTGTGCGATTTCCAAACCGTCCGCAGACGGTAAGGGATACAATTTGAACGTACCCCATATTATAAGTATTCTATAAATACCCCTTTAATCCTTCCTGAAAATAAAAAAAGTTGTGAAATTATTTACAATTTTTGAAAAATTGATTTTGCAATCTCGCAGAATTGACTGGCAGTAAGCTCTTGCGCCCTTGCATTGGGGTCGATTTTGCAGGATTTCAAAATTAATTTTGCGTCTTCGCCGGCAAGTGCTTTGAGGTTGTTGCAGATGGTCTTCCTGCGCATGGAAAAGGCCGCGCGCACTACCGCCGTATAGCCGTCCCGCGGGACATCGCATGTGGGGTGAGAAAGCTCCATGCGGATAATTGCGGAATCCACATCGGGGGCGGGGTAAAAGCAGCTGCGCGATACGGTGAATACCGTCTCGGGCTGCGCGAAATACAGGCAGGACGCGGTGAGCGCACCGTAATCGGTGTCTCCCGGCCGCGCGGAGAGGCGCCCCGCGACTTCCTTTTGCACCATTGCCGTCAAAGAACGTACGGGCGCGCCGCTCTCCAGTACCTGCATGAGGATCCTGCTCGTGATGTAGTAAGGCAGGTTGCCGCATACGTGGAAAGGCCCGCCGCCAAAATGCTCCGCACACAGGCCCTTAAGGTCGTATTTCAGGATATCGCCCTCGAGGACCGTAACGTTTGTAAGCCCGGCGAGCGTTTCTTTGTGCAGGGCCAGCAGCCCGCGGTCGATCTCCACGGAGACCACCTTTTTCGCGCGTGCGCCAAGCGCGCGTGTGAGCGCGCCGAGGCCGGTGCCGATTTCGAGGACAAAATCCCCGGGGGCAAGATGCATACAGTCCGCGATTTTCTGCACGACGTTTTCGTCGCACAGAAAATTCTGGCCGAATTTTTTCAGCGGGGAAAGTCCGTTTTCCGCAAGCAGCCGCGTGATCTCGCGCGGGGATGTGATATTCATAAAGAGCTACCTCATGCCGTGCCTTCCCTGCCGGGAAGGGAGAGCCTCCGGCCCTCAGACAGTACCGGAGGAAAAAGATAAAAAAGCGGCGGGCAGGTGCCCGCCGCCGTGAAATCCTGTTAGCCGATCACATAAACCGTGACGTTCTTTTTTCGCCCGAAGCTGTTGCACACGTCGTCGTTTTCCTGTTCGCCCATGTAAATATCGATTACATTGCCGCCCATGCCGCCGCGGTCCTCCACGATATATTCGCCGTAACCTTCGATATAGATGCGCGTTCCAAGGGGAAGCGAATTGCACGCAACCGTCCTGCCCGCCGCCGGATAGGTGCCGGAAGAGGTCTTGCTGCCGCTGTTACAGTACGAGCAATATGCGGTCAGCTGCATCTTCATGCCCTTGCTGCCATCGAGGTCGGCGTCGCTTGAGCCGCCGCCGGACGAGGACGACGAACTGCTGCCCTTCGACGAGCTGCCGGATGACGAGGATGAGGATGACGAGCTTTTTGGGGTCGTCGTTTTCTTCGTGGTCTCCTTGGGTTTTTCAGGCTCGACATACGTGCCGATTGCCATCACCTGGTCTACGGGCTGCTGCACCACGTCTTCAGAAATGGAATCCTGAGAGATCAGTACACCGTTCTTGTAGACCTGCTTATAGGTGATGCGAAGAACGCCTTCCTGTCCCTCCTGGACAACCTCGTGCTTGCCCTTGGCAAGGTTCGGGTCTTCCTTCGTGGTGTTATCAAAGGGGATCGCCTGATCCTCCGTTGTTTCTTGCGTCGTGACCACGATGTGGTCGATGGTCATACCCGAGCGGACGATGGTGTCCGGCGAAGGATAAACCTCGTCGTCCTCCGCGGGAACGATCCCGGCCTTATCGAGCGCGTCCTGCACGGTATGCCCGGCGACAATGCTCACCTGGGTCTCCGTGCCGTTGCTCTTCACCGTGATCGGGACCGCGCGGTAAATCGTGATCGTCTGTCCCTCATAAAGCGGGGCGCTCAGATCCGTGGATACCACATCTTCCTCGCCAAGCTCGACAGCGTTGTCGCTGAGGAATTCGCCGACCGTCTGAGCGGTAGTTTCGCACTGCAGCTCCCGGCCGTTGTCGATCAGCGTGATCGGCGTGCCGGGCTTTGCAAACGTGGTCTGCACTGTAATCAGGGAAACGGCCACGACCGCGATACACACGAGGGAGGTCGTCCGAAGAAGCCTGTCGTGGAAAAGCCCCCCCTGTTTTTTACCGCCCGTCCTGCCCGAACGCAGGACTCTGCCGCTGCCCGCGCTCTGCCGGATGGGTTCCTGCTTTGCGGAAGCGTGCGCCGCCGCGCCCGAATCTTTAGGGCGCTTCGCGCGGAAAAAAGAAAACAGGTTCCCGCTCTTGGCGGCCGCGCGCGCGCGCCGCCGCCTTGTTACGGGCGGCAGATCGTCATCGGTGGAAGTGCGGCGGTCCGCCGTATAAAGGATCCGGTTATATTTTGTTTCAGGATGGACCGAAAGGTCGATATCCTTTTTTCGTTTTCCAAAAGGCATAAATTTCCTCCGTCTTTTTTATGGAATCTGTTCCTTCCATAAAACGTATGGGTATTATACCCCAAAAAAAGGAAAAAGTCAAACGCGCGTAAATGCAGAAAAATGGCTATATGAAGCCGTTTTCCGGCAAAATAGACCGCGTGCGGAACGCGCATGTGAATAAAATGTAACGTTTTTGCAATTATTACGAAATAATAGTATAATAATACAAATTATTCCGATACCAAACGATACGCCGGGGAAATAAAATGAAAAAGAAACTTCTTATCTATATACTGGTTCCGCTCCTTTTGCTCGTGTTTACAGGGGCGGCGTTTACAGGCTGTTCTACGCTTACGGATAGTGCCGACAGCGTGGGCGGCGCCTTTGTAAATAAGCTTGTCGCGCGCGATTATTCTGGCGCGTTCGATTATGTGTATGTCCTCACGGCGGACGTAGGGACGCGCGATGAATTCGTGGCGCGGTTCACCAATATTTACGACGCACTCGAGGTCTCGGACGTAAAGCTTGTGTCGCGCAGCGTGGAGCCGGTCTCGGACAATGAATACGAGCTCAAATATACGCTCGCGCTCACCAGCAGGCTGCTCGGCGTGCTCACCTATGATTATTCCGCCGATATCGTCGCGGGGCCGCAGGGATATACGGTGCTCTATACGCCGAGCCTCATCCTGCCTATGCTCGAAGAGGGCGATAGGGTGCGTTCCACCACGCAGGAGGGCGCGCGCGGGGAGATTTTTTCCGCCGATGGAGCGGTGCTCGCGAAAAACGATTACGCGGACAGCGTGTATATCGACCTTGAAAAGGGTCCGGATATCGAGGAGGTCAAGGCCTTCCTTACAGCGAATTTCAGCGTGGATGCGGAAACGATCCAAAAAAAGTACGATAACGCGGTAGAAAAGGGCTACCCGCTCGAAGTGCTGCTTTCCTACCCCAAGGGGACCATAACGGACGAACAGAAGGAAGCGGTCGCGGGCATAAACGGCCTTGGGTTCGACGATTCCCGCTTTTCGCCCGTGCGGTATTATCCCCTGAAGGACGATGCGGCGCATATCATCGGCTACCTTGGTTCGCCGTCCGATGAACAGCTGGCGGCAAATGAAGATCTTACGGAATATTCCACGGTGGGGAAATCCGGTCTCGAAATGCAGTATGAAGAGGTTCTGCGCGGCAGCGACGGACGGATCATTTATATTGAGGACGAAAAGGGCAGCCTCAAACAGGTCCTGTTCGAGGACGAAAAGACGGACGGACAGAATATCGAGCTTTCCATCGATTCCAAAACGCAGGAGCGCGCGTATACGCTGATGGCTTCCAACCTTGTGGACGGGCAGAGCGGCGCGGTGATCGTGATGGATTACTCAACGGGGGCTGTGGAGGCTATGGTTTCGTATCCGTCGTTTGATAACAACCTGTTTAATTTCCCGCTCGACGAGGCCACCTGGAATTATTACAACGGCGATGAAGACCATCCGCTCATCAACCGGGCAATCCAATCGGCGTATATGCCGGGCTCCTCGTTCAAGCCGTTTTCCTCCCTGCCCGCCATCGAAGGCGGTCTGCTCGACGCGGATTCCGTTCCGCCGATCACCAAGAAACCGCCGCATTCCGAGGGGAATGAAGAGAGCGGCTCCCACAGCTGGACGCCGGATATTGAAGGCTGGCATTCGGGAGCGATCTATTCCAAAACCGTCGCGGAATCGCCGTATAATTACGAAATGGCAATGAAGTCGTCCGACAATATCTTTTTCGCCTATTACGCCTTGCAGGCGGGGGTAGACCCGTTCGAATCCTACATGGAAAAGATCGGGATCGGCGAAGCGCCGCAGTTTGAACTGCCGGTGACAGCCTCCAGCATGCTGAGCCAGTCCGAAGACGAGGTAGACTGGCTGGACTGGCTGGCGCGTACCGGTTACGGTACGGGCGAGCTTGTGATAACCCCGCTCCAGCTCGCATGCATGTATACCGCAATTGAAAACGGCGGCACGATGGTAAACCCGCATATCGTAAACCGCACCTTCACCATTGAAGGAGAGGATGAGACGGAAACAACGGTAGAAGAAACATCCGTCTCCGCTTTCAAAGAGGGGACGATGAGCCAAAAGGCTATCGACATTATAAAGCCCGCCTTAAAGCGCGTCATGGTGGACGGGACAGGCTATGAAGCGCGCCTCGGGGACCGGGACGTCCTCGGAAAAACGGGGACCGCGCAGGTCGGCGCGAACAATTCGCGCGAAGTTAACTGGATCATCGCGCTTAACCAGGAGGACGGGAAGCTGTACATGGTGGTTGTGGAAACGGATACGGACGAGGGAACCAAACCAAAAACTTCGATTCTGCGGGGCCTTGCAGACGAAAGCGCCTATTCCCGGATGCTGTCGGGCGTCAGCAGCAGCGGGGAAGAAGAATAAAGCCGAACGGCCCGCTTGCGGCCGGAAAATAAAATTGTGGATTCGTGAATTATCAAAGATTATGCAGCCTTTTGCGGGGATGAAAAGCATTCTTGGCAAAAGGAAGGCATAGTCTTTTTTACGGCAAAATTATGGGCGCTTTATTCCCCTTGCAGTCTGGCCGGACGCGGACGCGCCGGACAGGACTGAAATCAAAAAAACTGCCGCTGATGAGACGCGCTGCTGGAATGCCCGTCGGATGCCGCGCGCTGTTCCGCGTGTCGGACAATACAAATAAATATGAACTCTGCTATATGGTACAGGCGGCCACCGGTCTCGCGGACGGCGCGGAGGAACGAAAGGAAAGACCTGCTCCCGCAGGACGGCTGACAGAAATCCCCGCGGTAAAATGAAGCAGGAAGCCGCTGCGGGAAATTTTACTCGTGCAGCGTGAACAGCCACGAACACGCGCACGTATCGTCTGTAATTTGCGGGTAACAGCTGACGCATGTGCAGGTGACGCGCGGATCGATCGTGCGCGCAAACCCGGCGTATTCGATCTCCCCGACGGGTTTGCACGGATGGAATTCCATATTTTTGCGCGCACGCGCATTCTGCACCCGGCAGGAAAGGGTGCGGTACAAAAGCGTATTCCCCCGCAGGATGGCTTCGTCCTCGTTGATGTTCGCGTAAAACCGCAGGGAAAGCGCTTTTTTAAGGCCGCCGAGTCCCGCATACTCGGGCAGGCCTAAAAATTTCTTGATCCTGCGCGCTTCAATCACGGTAAACCGCTCCCATGCGCGCGCATCGTGCAGCATGGCCTCGTCCATGCCCAGCTTTTGCTCGATGGACTGGAACCACACGCCGTCGAGCGCCAGCCAGTTTTTGGAATAGAGGCCGATCAGGCGAATCAGCTCCTCCTTCGATAAATCGTCCAGTGCTTCGTTATGCTTCATCAGGACTCCTCTCCGCAAATCAAAAGACGGCGCGGCACGGAATCCGCCGGCTTTTTGGTGCCGGACGGGTCCTAAGCCGCACCGCCTTTATTTCAGGTTAATACTTCCGGTTCTTCTTGAACGCCCTGGCAAACAAGATGAAAACGATGAACTGCACCGCGCAGGCCGCAATCGCGAAGATGCGGATGGCCCACTGTACGGTTACGCCCATATCCGGCGCTTTCAGTGAAAAGAACAGGAGGGAAATGGCCGTTATGAGAACGGCGCTCGTCACGATGAGGGTGATCCCCCATTTTTTTTCGCTCATGTCAAATCACGCGCACCTTAATCACGCCTTCGATCGCGGCGATCTCGCCTGTCGCTTCCTGTGAGATTTCGTGGTCAAGATTCAGCACCGTATATGCGATATCGCCGCGGGATTTGTTGGCCATATCCGCAATGTTAAGGCCGTATTTCGCCACCGTATTGGTAATCTGCCCCACCATGTTCGTGAGGTTTTTATGGATGATCGTCACGCGCACCGTGTCCGAAGGCGGAACGATACATTCGGGCATATTGACGGAATTGACGATTGTTCCCGTCTCAAAGAAATCGCGCATTTGCTTTGCCGCCATCACCGCGCAGTTTTCCTCGCTCTCCGGCGTAGACGCGCCGAGATGCGGGATCGCGAGCACGTTTGGGTGGCAGAGCATATCGTCGTCCGGGAAGTCCGTGACGTATTTCTTTACCTTGCCGCTGTCCATCGCGTCGAACAGGGAAGTCGTTTTCACGAGGCCGCCGCGCGCGAAGTTGAGGATAATCACGCCGTCCTTCATTTTGGAAAATTCGGGGGTGCTCAAAAAGCCCTTGGTTTTATCGTTTTGCGGAATGTGCAGGGTAATAAAATCCGCTTTTTCAAGCAGCTCGTCCAGCTTTTCCGCCTTGTGCGTATACATGGAGATCGACCACGCCCTGTCCACCGACAGGAATGGATCGTAGCCGATGACGTTCATGCCGATCGCCGAAGCCGCGTTGGCCACCATGATGCCGATGGCTCCAAGGCCGATCACGCCAAGGGTCTTGCCCTTGACCTCGCCGCCCACGAACTGGCCCTTGCCTTTTTCCACCAGCGCGGCAACGCCGTCCTGGCCCTTTAAAGTCTTCGCCCAGTCGTACGCCTCAGGCAGGTTGCGCGACGCCGCGATCATCGCCCCGATCACCAGCTCCTTCACGCCGTTTGCGTTCGCGCCGGGCGTGTTGAACACCACGATGCCCTTTTCCGTGCACTTATCGATCGGGATATTGTTCGTCCCCGCGCCCGCCCGCGCGATGGCAATGGTATTTTCCGAAAAATCCATGCCGTGGCAGTCCGCGCTGCGCACGATGAAGCCTTCGCTGTCGTCCTCGAGGTGGGACGATACGTTGTAGTTCTCCTTCGGAAGGTAGTCGTAGATCACGGGCGATATTTTATTCAGCTTTTTGATTGTATGCATAACATTGCTCCTTTTTCTCTGGATGCCGTAAAGCGTCCGTTTCAGGAAAGAGGCCCGCGCCTCTCCCGGATTTTTTATCTGTGCTTCGCTTCAAACCCCGCCATGAACGCAATAAGTGAGCGCACGCCGTCTTCGGGCATCGCGTTATAGATGCTCGCGCGCATGCCGCCCACGCTGCGGTGTCCCTTCAGGTTTACAAGGCCCGCCTTTTTCGCCTCGGCGACGAATTCCCTGTCAAGCTCCGCGTCGCCTGTCACGAAAGGTACGTTCATCATCGAGCGGTCCGCGCCCGCGACGGTCGCGCTGAAGAGGGATGAATTGTCGAGGAAATCGTACAGCATCGCCGCTTTTTCCCGGTTGATCTTTTCCATCTCGCCGATGCCGCCCAGCCTTTTCAGGTTTTTAAACACCAGCCCCGCGATATAGATCGCGTAGGTGGGGGGCGTGTTGAACATGGAACCATTGTCCGCATGCGTCTTATAGCGCAGCATCGTGGGGATATCCTCCGGCGCGTTTTCCACAAGGTCCCTGCGCACGATCACAATGGTTACGCCGGCGGGGCCGATGTTTTTCTGCGCGCCCGCATAGATCAGGCCGTAATCCGCCACGTTGATCTTTTCGGAAAGGATGCAGGAGGACATGTCGGAGACGAGCGGGAGGTTCCCCACCGGGGGAAGCTTCGTATACTTCGTTCCGTAAATCGTATTATTGGAAGTAATGTGTACATAATCGGCGTCCGGCGTAAACAGTTCCGCCGAAAGCTCCGGGATGTAAGAGAACGTTTTGTCCTCGGAGGACGCGACAACATTCACTTCGCCGAATTTTTTGGCTTCGGCGATCGCTTTTTTAGACCACTGGCCCGTGTTGACCGCGTGGATTTTTTTATACTTTGTCATCAGGTTCATGGGAACCATGGCAAACTGCAAGGACGCGCCGCCCTGCAGGAACAGAACGTCGTAATTGTCCGGGATGTTCAGCAGCTCGCGCAGGTCCGCCTCGGCCGTGTCGATGATGTTCTGGTATTCGGGGCTGCGGTGGCTCATTTCCATGACGTTCATACCGCTCCCGCCATACGAAATAAAGTCTTTCTGCGCCTGTTTCAGCACGTCCATAGGCAGGCACGCCGGGCCGGCCGAAAAGTTGTACACTCTTTCTTCCATTACAAGACCTCCTAAAAATTGAAGGACAGGATACAGTGCCGTAAACCTGTTCTGTCCAAAATATCATATACAAATATCATTATAATATGGGAAAGCGGCATTTTCAATACTAATACCAAGCTTCTTTGCGTCGCCGTCCCAATAAAAAGTTGTATTTGATCTCTTTTTTGCCGGGACGGATAAGGTGCGCGTCGCCGCCCGCGGGAAAGCGGGCCGGGGGACGTCCGTTTTCCCGCGGTTAAAATTTTCGTAAACGCGCTGAATTTGCGGCTGGAATAGTATATAATATACAATATGAAATTTTTCCCCGCGGGAGAACCGGCCGAAGCGCGCCGGGAAACCCGGCGCAGGATACGGGATAAAGGAGGGAAAGCAGTGGACCTGTTTTCCGGAAATCTGGAAAAAAGCGCCCCGCTCGCGGACAGAATGCGTCCACGCACGCTCGACGAGTTCCTGGGGCAAGGACATATCGTGGGAAAAAATACGCTTCTCCGCCGCGCCATCGAGGCGGATAAGCTTGGTTCGTGTATCTTCTGGGGCCCGCCCGGGTGCGGGAAAAGCACGCTCGCGGCAATCGTCGCGCATACGACGGGCAGCGATTTTTATAAACTGAACGCGGTCACGAGCGGCGTGAAGGATGTGCGCGAGGTAATAGACAAGGCGGAGGGCAGCCTCAAGCTGTACGGGCGGGAAAGCTTCCTGCTGCTCGACGAGTGCCACCGCTGGTCCAAATCGCAGTCGGACAGCGTCCTCCCGGCCATGGAAAGCGGCGTCATCAAGCTCATCGGCTCCACGACGGAAAACCCGATGGCCGCGATGACGAGCGCCATCGTTTCGCGCTGCCGCCTGTTCGAGTTTTACGCCCTTGGAAAGGAAGACATTAAAAAGGCCGTATTCCGCGCGGCGGAAGATAAAGAACGCGGCTTTGGCAATATGGACCTTACGGTGGACGGGGACGCGGCGGAGCACTGGGCGTCCGTCTCGAACGGGGACGTGCGGAGCGCGCTCAACGCGCTCGAACTCGCGGTTCTCACCACAAAGCCGGACGCAAAGGGCAGGGTACATATTACCCTCGAGATCGCGGAACAGTCCATCCAGCAGCGCGCCGTGCGCATGGACGACAACGAATATTACGATATGCTGTCCGCGTTCTGCAAATCCCTGCGGGGAAGCGACAGCGACGCGGCCCTTTTCTGGTTTGCACGCATGGTCTACGCGGGCGTCGACCCGCGCGTACCCGTGCGGCGGATGATCGCCCATGCGTCGGAAGACGTAGGGCTCGCGAACCCAAGCGTCCTCAACCAGTGCGTCGCGGCAATGCAGGCGCTCGAGTTTAACGGCATGCCTGAGGCGCGTCTCAATATCGCGCAGGCCATCATCTATTTGTGCGAATCGCCTAAGAGCAACAGCGTGCTTCTCGCGGTAGATGCTGCGGCAAAGGCCGCGCGGGAAGCGTCGCGGCAGGACGTGCCCGCCTATCTTCAGGACGCGAATTTTGAGAAAGCCAAGCACGAAAAGAAAAGCGAGGCGTATAAATACGCGCACGATTACCCGCGCCATTATGTGGAGCAGCAATATCTCCCCGATGAAATGAAGGACAGGGTGTTCTACCGTCCTTCCATGCAGGGCTACGAACAAAAGGTGCACGAATACCGCCGGTTTATCGGCAAGGAAAAGAAGCCCGGGAAATAAGGCGGGAGCCGGTTGATTTTGCGGGGGAAATATTTTAATATAAAAGAATAGATTGCCGGAATAAGCAGGTATTATTTCTCCGTCCGGTCCCTTGCGGCACGGATGGATACCGGCATGGAGGAACGTCTTGAAACCACGTGAAGGCAGACCGCAAGAGGAGCTGCTCCGGAAAATCGAATCGCTGGAGCGCGAAATTAAGGAATACAGGGAATTCGATCCCCTGACCGGGCTGTACAATAAAGAAACCTTTTACCGCAAGGCGGAAGAATTCCTTGCGGAGAGGCCCGGGCGGGAATATGCTTTCGTGTGCGTGGATATCGAACGGTTCAAGCTGATTAACGACCTGTATGGGACGGCGGAAGGAGACCGCCTGCTCGCCTACCTCGGCGACAGGATCAGGCATGCGGAAGGCCCGAAAGCAGAGCTTGCGGGCCGTATCACGGGAGATGTATTTATTGCGTGCGCACCGCTCGAGGGAGAGGCCGGCCGGGCGATTGAAGAAAATGTCGTAAGCTGGCTCAGGCAATATCCGCTCGATATGGAGATCGTTCCGGCGGTCGGCATCTACCGGATCTGCGACCGTACGGTCCCCGTCAGCCTGATGTGCGACCGCGCGATCCTGGCCGCAAGATCCGTCAAGGGAAATTATATGCGCCATACGGCGGAATACCACGCCGGGCTTCTTGATTCCATCATCGAGGAACAGGATATTCTCAACGCGGCCGAGCATGCCCTGCAAAACCGGGAATTTCAAATCTATGTGCAGCCAAAATGCGATATCCGCAGCGGAAAGATCGTAGGAGCGGAGGCGCTCGTGCGCTGGATACGGCCCGAAAAAGGCCTGCTCCCGCCGGATTCCTTCATCCCCGCGTTTGAGAAGAACGGCTTCATCGTGAAGCTGGACGCCTATGTGTGGGAAGGGGTGTGCAGGCTCCTGCGCAGATGGATTGACAGCGGACATACGGCCGTCCCGATTTCTGTGAATGCTTCCCGCGAAAGCCTCTATGACCCTGGGTTTTACGGCCTTCTGACGGGCTTGATTGAAAAGTACGCGCTCGATCCGCGCCTCCTTGAGATCGAAATAACGGAGACCGCGTATGCGGAGAACCTGGAGCGGATTCTCGAGGTGGCGGGGGGCTTGCGCGCGGCGGGTTTCACGGTTTTGATGGACGATTTCGGCAGCGGTTATTCCTCCCTTAATATGCTCAAGGACATCAGCGTCGACATCCTCAAAATAGACCTGCGCTTTTTGCAGAAGACGGACGGGCAGGACCAGCGGAGCGAAAATATCATCGAATCCGTAATTCGCATGGCCAAATGGCTGAAGCTGAGCGTGATTGCGGAGGGCGTGGAAACGGCCGGGCAGGCCGCCTTCCTTGCCGATGCAGGCTGCCGCTACGCGCAGGGCTATTATTTCTACAGGCCCATGCCCAGCGGGGAGTTTGAGGCGCTGCTGCTTCAGGACGGCCAAACCGACTATAATGGGATCGTACCCCCGGACAAACGGGAAATTTCCTTTGAAGACCTTTTCCAGTCCGGGATGATGTCAAAGAAACTCCTGAATAATATCATCGGCGGCGTGGCCCTCTATGAATACCATGACGGCAACCTGGCCATTATCCGCGTCAACGACGGCTATTACAGGATCACCGGATGCAACCCGGAAATGCTGCGCGTCAAAGGGCTGCATATCCTTGAACGCGTGCCGCCGGAAGACCGGCAAATCGTGCAGGACGCGCTCCGGCGCGCCAAGGCGGACCCCACGCAGGGGGTGGAGATCCAGTTCCGGCGGCGCAGGCTGTGCGGGGACCTGATGTGGATGCACATGCGGCTGTTTTTTCTCTTGGAAAATGAAGGGCGGGATATCTATTACGCTTCCATCAACGATATCACGCAGCGCAAGGAAGCGGAGGCGCAGCTCCGGCAGTCGGAAGAGCTTTACCGCACAGCGATGCTTTCCACAGGGCGGATTCCGTTCATGTTTGACGTGGAAAAACGAAGCGTTGCCTATGATGAAACGCGTTCGGCCATCCAGGGTATGGATAAGCTTCTCGAGGGTCTCCCGGAAAGCCTGATGGAAGCGGGCGCGGTCGCGCCCGAACACATGCAGCGGCTGCATGATTTTTTCTATGATGTAATCGAGGGGAAACCGAATTCCGTACAGGAAGCGCTGCTGCGCCTGAAAGATGGTTCCTATGGCTGGCGGCGTGCCTCCATGACCACGATTTTCGATCAGTTCGGAAGGCCGGTGAAGGCCTTTGGTATACTAGAGGATATCACCCGCGAACATGACCTGGAAGAGCGGCTGCGCCAGGGCGAAAAACAGCTTTCCGACCTCAAGGCGGAAAACCAGATGACGGCGGTTTCACTCCTCAATGAAATGGCGCTCTGCGGGCTTATCGGGGGCTATTGCGAAGAGAATTTCCCGCTTTATTTCATCAATGGAGAGATGCTCCGGCTGATGGGTTACGGTTCCCATGAAGATTTCATAGAGCATACGGGCGGCTTTGTAGGCAACACGATCCACCCGGACGATATTCCGCATGTGCTGCGGGAACTCGGGACCGGCTATTACGAGGGACAGGAATATATCGTAAAATACCGTACGCTCAAAAAGGACGGCAGTTTTTTCTGGACGCTCGACAAGGGCCGCGTTGTGGAGGCCGAGGACGGCAGGCTTGCCATCCTCAGCGTGTGTATCGACCTTTCGGGCCAGCAGCAGGCCGAAGAGAACCTGCGCCTTGCGAACAGCAGGTTCCGGATCGCAATGCAGCTTACCCGCGCCGACGTGTGGGAATATGATATCCCTACACGGACCATTGTCCGTTTCGATCCGGAAGACGCCTGGGTCAAAGGAGCGCAGGAGATTACGGGCGCGCCCGAATGCCTGGTCGAGTGCGGCTGGATTCATCCAGAAAGCGGGGAAGCGGTGCTCCGCGCGGTGCGCGAGGTCGAGGAAGGCGCGCGGCAAAGCGTATGCGAAATGCAGGCTCTGTGCAAGGACGACAGGTACCGCTGGTTCCGCCTCACCTGCACCGTGATCCAGCAAAAAGACGGGAAAGCCGTGCGCATGCTGGGCGTTTCCGAAAATATAGACCATGAAAAGGAAAAAGAGCGCCAATATAAGCGCCTGCTCCGAGACTCGCAGAGGGATTCCCTCACCGGGCTTTATACCAGGAGCGCCTTTGAAAACAAGGTTCGCGCCGTTTTGGAACAAAGCGGGCCGGAAGGCCCCGTCACCGCGGTGGCGCTGCTTGACGTCGACAATTTCAAACAGGTGAACGACGCGTTCGGGCATGTCCGCGGCGACGAGATACTCAGAAAAATCGGGGATGCGATACGCGGCGCGTTTGGAGCGGAAGCCGTAGCCGGACGGTTCGGCGGCGACGAATTCGCCCTGCTGGTTACGGCCGCCTACGAAAGCGATGTCTGCAACCGGCTGGAGGGCTTCCTGCACAGCCTGAATGAACGGCATACGGACGAAAGGATCCGGATATCCGCTTCGGCGGGCGTCGTTTTCGCAGCCGGGGAGGATTTTGAAACGCTCTACCGCCGGGCGGATAAAGCCCTCTACCAGGCGAAGAGCGCGGGAAAGAACACCTACGCCGTCTACAGCGGCGAAAGCGCAAACGGACATGTCTACCTCAACGTGGATTCCACGATCCTCGACGAGATGGAGGGGCTCATTTATATCATCAACAAGGAAGATTACGGCCTCCTGTACTGCAACGGAGAGCTGAGGGAACTGTTGGGGATCGAAGAGGACGAGTTCCATAACCGGAAATGCTACCAGCTCCTGCGGGGCAGGAGCGCGCCGTGCCCGGGGTGCGCCGAACGGCAGCTGAGCCACAACAGCTACCTTGTGCGTGAAGACCGCGACGAAACCCGGGGAATCGGCTACGAGATCCGCGAAAAGCTGTTTTACTGGGGAAAGCACGAACTGCGCATCGAGCTTGCGAAGAAAAAAGAAGAAGCGGAGGACGCGGACCACGGTTTGCAAAAGCCCTGAGTTTCCCCCTTTACAAAGCCTGTTTCGTACCATATAATGGTAACTACCGGAAATATGATCCGGCGCAGGACCGGCAAACGTTTTTTAAAGTGGCCCATCAAGCGAGCGGGAGAGGGTGGAAGACCCGCGGCAACGCTTTTTAAAATTATCACGCGTCCATATATGCGCCGCGCGCTCCGCGCGTTACAGCGGAAACGAGTGTCCCAAAGCGCGGCTGCGCACACGGGAAATTCAGGTGGTACCGCGAGCTTTCGTCCTGATAGGGAGGAAGGCTTTTTTATTTTGATACCGGGCGGAGCGATCCTGCGGTTCGCGCCGGCCGGTCCCCAAAGCAAGCGGGCAGCCGCAGAATAAAAATTTGTAATCGGCCGAAGGGAGATAACAATGTACAAAAAAGTTTTGACGGATTTGAAATTCGGGGAGCGCGAGCTCGAGGTGCTTGATTTCTGGCACGAAAACAAGATATTCGAGCAGAGCATGAAGGAAAACGAGGACGGCCCGAAATTCACCTTTTACGACGGCCCGCCGACGGCGAACGGAAAGCCGCACATCGGCCATATCCTGACGCGCTGCATCAAAGACCTGATCCCGCGCTATAAGACCATGCAGGGCTATAACGTGCTCCGGAAGGCAGGCTGGGATACGCACGGGCTTCCGGTGGAGCTCGAGGTGGAAAAGCTGCTCGGCCTCGACGGAAAAGAGCAGATCGAGGAATACGGCGTGGAGCCGTTCATCCAGAAATGCAAGGAATCCGTGTGGAAATATAAGGGCGAGTGGGAAAAAATGTCCGACCGCGTCGGCTATTGGGCGGATATGGACGACCCATACGTCACCTATGAAAACGACTATATCGAGTCCGTGTGGTGGTCCTTAAAGGAGATCCACAAAAAGGGCCTGCTCTATAAGGGCCATAAGATCGTGCCCTATTGCCCGCGCTGCGGGACGGCGCTTTCCTCGCACGAGGTCGCGCAGGGCTATAAGGACGTCAAGGAAACGTCCATCTTCGTGCGCTTCAAAGTGAAGGGCGAGGACGCGTATTTCCTTGCGTGGACGACGACGCCGTGGACGCTGCCCTCAAACGTCGCGCTGTGCGTGAATCCAAATGAGGAATACGTGCTCGCGCAGGATAAAAACGGTGACCAATACTACCTCGCGAAAGCGCTGTGCGAAAAGCTTCTGGGCGAGGACGCGCATATCGTCCGCAAATTCACGGGCAAGGAGCTTGAATTTAAGGAATATGAGCCGCTGTTCGATTTTGTCCATCCGGATCAAAAAGCGTGGTATATCACATGCGATACCTACGTCACCCTAACGGACGGCAGCGGCATCGTCCACATCGCCCCCGCGTTTGGGGAAGACGATGCGAACGTCGGCCGCAAATACGGCCTCCCGTTCGTCCAGCTCGTGAAGCCGGACGGCACGATGTCTGGGGAAACCAAGTGGCCGGGCGTGTTCGTGAAAAAGGCGGACAAGCTGATTATCGAAGATTTAAGGGAATGCGGCCTGCTCTTTGCCGAGGTGCCGTACGAGCACAGCTATCCGTTCTGCTGGCGGTGCGATACGCCCCTCATTTATTACGCGCGCTCCACATGGTTTATCAAAATGACGGAGCTGCGGGATAACCTTCTGAAAAACAACGCCAGCGTAAATTGGCTGCCCGAAAACATCAAAAACGGACGCATGGGCAACTTCCTCGAAAACGTCATAGACTGGGGCATCTCGCGCGAGCGCTATTGGGGGACGCCGCTTCCGGTGTGGACGTGCGGCTGCGGCCATGTGCACGTGGTCGGCTCGCGGTCCGAGCTGCGCGAAATGGCGGAGACGGACGTTCCGGAGGATATCGAGCTGCACAAGCCCTTCCTCGACCCCATCACGCTCAAATGCCCGGAGTGCGGGGGCAGCATGCACCGGGTCCCCGAGGTCATCGACTGCTGGTACGACAGCGGCTCCATGCCCTTCGCGCAGTGGCACTATCCCTTTGAGCACAAAGAGGAATTCGAGAGCCATTTCCCGGCGAACTTTATCAGCGAAGCGGTAGACCAGACGCGCGGCTGGTTCTATACGCTGCTTGCCATCGGCACGCTGATCTTCGATAAAGCGCCCTTTGAAAACTGTATCGTGCTCGGCCATGTGCAGGATAAGGACGGCCAGAAGATGAGCAAGCATAAGGGCAACGTCGTCGACCCGTGGAGCGTGCTCGATAAGCAGGGCGCGGACGCGGTGCGGTGGTATTTCTACTCGGCAAGCGCGCCGTGGCTGCCCTCGCGCTTCTATGACGAAGCGGTGAGCGAGATGCAGCGCAAATTCATGGGCACGCTGTGGAACACCTACGCATTCTATATCCTGTATGCGGATATAGACGGGTTCGACCCAACGAAATACGAATTGAAGCCCACGAATATTATGGATAAGTGGGTGCTGTCCCGCCTCCATTCGCTGGTGCGCTCCGTGACGGACGACCTCGACCATTACCGTATCATAGAGCCGTCGCGCAGCTTAAGCCAGTTTGTGGATGAGCTTTCCAACTGGTATGTGCGCCGCTCGCGCGACCGTTTCTGGGGCAGCGGGATGGAGCAGGATAAGATCGACGCCTATATGACGCTGTATACGGTGCTTGAGACGCTCACACGCCTGCTCGCGCCCTTCACGCCGTTCATGACGGAGAGCATCTATCAAAACCTTGTGCGCACGAACGGCAAAAACGCGCCGCTGTCCGTACACCTGACGAAATGGCCGCAGGCGGACGAAGCGCTCATCGATACGAAGCTGGAGCGCGACATGGATGCGGTGCTGAACGTGGTCAATCTCGGACGCGCGTGCCGCAACACGGCGAACATCAAAAACCGTCAGCCCATCGCGAAAATATTCGTTTCGGGCATCGACCATCTTGATGAAACGTTCCTTTCCGTCATCCGCGGGGAGCTGAACGCAAAAGAGGTCGAGCTCGGCGCGGCCGCGGCGGAATACATCACCTACAACGTCAAGCCGCAGATGCGCACGCTGGGGCCGAAATACGGCAAGCTGCTGGGCGGTATCCGCGCGCATCTCGCGCAGGCGGACGGCATGCTCGTGGTCAGCACGGTCCGGGGCGGAGCGGCCTATGAGTTTGAGGTGGACGGCAGCAAAGTGTCCCTTCAGGAAGAGGACGTATTGGTCGAGCCCGCGCAGCGCGAGGGCTTTGTCGCCGAAACAAGCGGAGATTTCGCAGTGATTATCGATACGACGCTGACGCCCGAGCTGATCGAGGAGGGCAACGTACGTGAAATCATCTCCAAAGTGCAGACGATGCGCAAGGAAGCGGGCTTCGAGGTGACGGACAAGATCGAGCTCTACGCGAAAGGCAACGACAAGATCACGGCGGTCATGGAAAATAATGAAGACCGGATTTTGAGCGAAGTCCTTGCGCAGGGGGTGCAGTACGGTGTCGCCGAGGGCTATGAAAAGGAATGGAACATCAACGGGGAAAAGGTCACGCTGGGCGTGAAAAAGGCGTAAGGCGCACGCCTGTTTTCAGGTGGATATTTGTTTCCCATGAATGATAAAGAGGCCTGTCTGCCTACACGCTCCGCTTGTCTTGAGATCTATTCGATGAACTGCGCTGTGTCGCGGATTATGAAGGCCGTTCCGCAAATATGGAAATCATCCAGCTCATCAAAAGGCATATCGCAGAATTTGAAGTCAAGCACAGAGAAATCAAAATAAAGTGAACCTCAACAGCCCCGCATGTTCATGCGGGGCTGTTTTGAACAAATAGTTACAAAATATGTTAATTTATAACATCCAAAGATAGAATAGATCGGCTTTTCCTGTTGAAATACCCCCATAAATCCGATATAATGAAAGTGTTTTTGAAGCTTGACTTTCATTGTAAAAATTTCACAGGAGGATTCAATCAATATGAGTAAAATCGATAAGCTTGCCGTCAATACCATCCGCGTACTTTCGGCCGAAGCGATCCAGAAAGCAAACAGCGGCCATCCGGGCCTGCCGCTCGGTTCCGCTCCCATGGCGTATACGCTGTGGTCCAAGTACTTAAAGCATAACCCGAAAGACCCCAAATGGGAAAACCGTGACCGTTTTATCCTCAGCGCGGGGCACGCGTCCATGCTGCTGTATTCCCTGCTGCATATGTTCGGCTATCAGGTTTCGATGGAAGATATCAAAAACTTCCGCCAGTGGGAATCGGTAACGCCGGGCCACCCGGAATATGGCCTGACGGACGGCGTGGAAGCGACCTCCGGCCCGCTCGGCCAGGGCATCGCGATGGCGGTCGGCTTCGCGATGGCGGAAGCGCACCTTGCGGCGGAATTCAACAAGCCGGGCTATAATGTGGTGGACCACTACACCTATGCCTTAACGGGCGACGGCTGCCTGCAGGAAGGCGTTTCCGGCGAGGCAAGCTCCTTTGCGGGCACGCAGAAGCTCGGGAAACTCATCGTGCTGTACGATAAGAACGATATCACCATCGAGGGCAACATCGACTGCGCCTTCGACGAAGATGTGAAAAAGCGCTATAAAGCCTATGGCTGGCAGGTGCTCGAGGTAGAGGACGGCAACGAGGATATGAAAGCCATCGCCGCCGCGATCGAAGAAGCCAAGGAAGAGAAGGAAAGGCCGTCCCTCATCATCGTCAAGACGGCCATCGCATACGGCTGCCCGGCAAAGCAGGGCAGCGAATCGAGCCACGGTTCGCCGCTCGGCCAGGATAATATCGACGCGATGAAGAAGAACCTCGGCTGGGAGTACGAAGAAGCCTTCGTGGTTCCGGAAGAGGTGAAAAAGCACATCGCGGAGCTTCAGGAAGTCTATTCCGCGGAGGAAGCGCAGTGGAAAGACCTGTTTGCAAAATACGAAAAGGAATATCCGGAACTCGCGGCGCAGTATAAGGCCTATCACTTGCCCGTTTCGGAAGATATATTCGACGACGCATATTGGGATTTTGAAGATAAACCGATGGCGACGAGGGATTGCTCGAACGTAATCATCAACCGCCTTGCGGCGAAGCTTCCGAACCTCATGGGCGGCAGCGCGGACCTCGGCCCGGCGAACAAATCCACCATGAAGGAGCGCGCGTGGTTCTCGCCGCAGGACCGCACGGGCACGAACGTACACTTCGGCATCCGCGAATTCGCGATGGCGGCGATGTGCAACGGCATGATGCTGCACGGCGGCGTCCGCCCCTACTGCGCGACCTTCCTCGTATTCAGCGATTATATGAAGAGCGCGATCCGCATGTCCGCGCTGATGAAGCTCCCGGTCACCTATGTGCTGTCGCACGATTCCATCGGCGTAGGCGAAGACGGCGCGACGCACGAGCCGATCGAGCATCTCGCGGCGCTGCGTGCAACGCCGGGCGTGTATATGTGGCGTCCCGCGGACGGGCACGAAACGGCCGCGGCCTATAAGGCTGCAATGACGAAGAACGCGCCCGCGGCAGTCGCGCTTTCCCGCCAGAACCTTCCGCTTATGAAAGAGACGGGCGAGGGCGCTCTGCGCGGCGCTTACATCTTAAAGGATGGCGGCGGGACTCCGGATGTGATCCTGATCGGCACGGGCAGCGAGGTGGAACTTTGCATGAACGCTGCGGAAGAGCTCAAGAAAGACGGCGTATCCGCGCGCGTGGTCTCCATGCCCTGCATGGACCTGTTCGAGGAACAGGATGCCGCATATAAAGAGAGCGTGCTTCCGGGTGCGGTCCGCGCAAGGGTTGCCGTGGAGGCGGGCACGTCCTTTGGCTGGGCGAAATATGTCGGTCTCGACGGCGGCTATGTGACCATCGACCACTTCGGCGCATCCGCTCCGGCGGGCGTGCTGTTCGAGAAGTTTGGCTTCACGACACAGGCGGTCGTGGATAAAGCGAAGGAAGTTCTCGGAAAATAACGTAAAACAGTGTCCGGCAAAGAGGCCCGGGAGCAACTGCCCCGGGCCTCTTTTTGCCGTTTCGCCGCAGGACATGGGAAAATCCGGGAACCTTCTCCGGCCTTTTTTGAGGAATCCTGTTTCAAAAATTTCCTGCACCTTATTAATAAGGTAAAGGAACGGTTATTGCGGATGCGGTAAAGAGTTGCCCGGTTAAAGGCCTGAGGATTCCTTACCGCGCAGGCATGCAGCATTCCTGATGGCCATCAAATGCTGTAAAACTCTTATATGGCTAAAAGAAAGAAGGGGATTTACCATGTTGACAACATTTAAAGCAACGGCAAAAAAATTACCGGAAGGTTTGCAGGTGGAAACGCAGTCGCGCGGATTCAAGGTTCTGATGGACGAACCGAAAGACCTCGGCGGTACGGACGCAAGCCTCAACCCGGTGGAAGACGTGCTGTGCGCGCTCGGCGCGTGCCAGGCGATCTGTGCGGCTGCGTTCGCGCGCGCGCAGGGCATAAAGCTCGACGATTTTTTCGTGGAGCTGGAAGGAGACCTTGATCCGGACGGCTTCCAGGGCAAAGCGCCCGTGCGGAACGGCTTCCAGGAGATCAGGTTCAAGATGCACATGAAAACGGATGCGAGCCAGGAGGAAGCGGAGAGATTCGCGGACTTTATCGAAAGCCGCTGTCCGGTAGGAGATTGCCTGCAAAACGGCGTGAAGCTGGTGCGCTCGGGCGTCGTGGTGGAGTGACAACATAAAAAACTGCCCCGTCTATTAGGTAGCGAGCTATAAAAGCAACGAAAAAGTATTGATTTGCGCCGAGTGAACGGAAAATGGAAAACTCTATGTGATGAGTCATCGTCACATAGAGTTTTTTCGCGTCTGCAAGCCTCCTGCCACCGTCGTTTTCCAGCGTCGTCAGGGCGCGGGGCGCTCCTACTGGCTCTTATGAATCCTTTCTCCTGTGTAAAGCAACACAGATGCTGTGAATGTATCGCCTGTATACGTAAAATCAGCCATGCCGCCATAGCGGGCCGCTACGGCCCTGACGCTGGCGATGCCTATTCCCTCGGCATTGTTCCTGCCAGGCTTTGTAGACAGGAACCGCCCTTCTTCCACACCGATCTCGCCGCCGTAGCTGTTTTCCATGCGGATCAGGATTCTTCCGTCGCCGTCCTCAATTTGCAGGCGGATATATCGCCGCTTTTCTTCCGCCCGAAGGGCGGCGGCCGCGTTTTCCCATAGGTTGCCGAGAATCACCGCCAAATCGCTGCCGCGGGCTCCGGAGTCTTCCGGAAGCGCCGCCACGAGTTCTACGTCGATCCCCGCCTGCCGGGCCAGCGTTTCATAGCGGCGGCATAAGGCGTCGGCCACAAAATTCCCGCAGAGGGGCGGCTGCGTGTCCGCCTCCATACTGTCCGCGTAATCTTTCATATAGGAACGCGCTTCGTCCGTTTTTCCCTGGTTCAAAAGGCCGAGCACTACCTGCGCATGCTGCCTGCGGTCGTGCCGGATACGGCGGATTTCCCCGGCGTGGCTCTCAAGATCCTCCGCCCGCGCACGCTGCAGATCGAGCTGGCGAACGAGTCCGTCGCGCTGCTCGGCCTCCCGGGCGGCCTTGGCTGCGCTTGAGATGGCGGAAGCCATCTGGGAATAGGTGATAAACGCGCACACATCGATCATGATTCTTATGCCAACCGCAACATAGGCATATCTCGAAATCGTAAAAAAGCTTGATTGCAGGATATGAAGCAGTATAAAGAGCAGCGGGATCAGCCAAAGCCGCATATACTGCCGGGAGTTTATCGTGCGCAGCCTCAGGTAAATGCGTCTGCTGGCCCAGGCGAACAATGGCGTTAAAAGCAGCATCAGAAGACCGTACCCGAGGATGTCTCCCCATGTATAATCCCACTGCAGCATGCCGGCGAACCAGATATTATAGATATAGAAGGTCACGTTGTGACAAATGAACTGTACCTGGACCGCAAGGTACAGGAAAAACAGCAGCTTTCCGGCCGGTTCGCACGTCTTCGCACGCAGCAGGAAAAAGCCGGCCGCAAGCATCAAAAGCAGTGTAAGGGGGGCCTGAAACCAATTCCGGCGTTAAGGCTGCCAGAATCGTGTGGACCGCGCCGGTGGCGCAGCCGGCAAGCAAGGCGTACAAAATAAGCTTTGGTATGGGGATCCGCAGCCCGGTCACGCAGAATTTCAGCATTGCCATCAGCAATATCAGAAACCTCCCGACGGACACGACGCAGGGCGTCGTCATACGCGCCAAGGGCGATGAAACGGAAAACGCCTTCGTCATCGAGAAACCGGGCACTGGCTATGAGCTTGCGTTCGATTATACCCTGAACGGAAACAGCATTACGCAAAATGACAAAGATCCGGTCAACGGCTGGTATGTGATTTCCTCGCGCAGCGACATCCCTTCTATTCCGAACGCGCTGACCCTCGACCAGAAGCAGTTGTTTGGACAGGATATTACGGAGTATGCCGGAAGCTATACCGGCGGCAGCAGCATTTTTTTCTGTGCGGCACTTGCCGTGATCGCGGCGGGGATCGCCGTGGCCGCCGCGCTAAACGCTCTTTCGCGCCCGGGGCATTCACCTATGTGAGCAAAATCCGCATCCCGCTACAAGTTGGGCGGGATGCCCTCAACCAAGGCGGAACCGGCGCAAGTCACGCCGGTTCCGCCTTATTCCTGTTTGCTTTCCTTATGGGCCTCTGTGGTTCGGGGCGTTGTTTCTATTCCCCGTCTATTTCACGGATCAGCATGGGGATCGTATAACCAAGGTTCAGGTCGAACGCTTTTTCGGGCTGGACCTCCGCCATGAAGGGCGTGTAGAACAATTCCTTGAATTCCCGCGCAAGCTCCGCCTCGTTTTTCCCGGCGCGCCTGCCTTCCCGCGCCCGGCGCATGAATTCCTTGTTCCAATAGACGGCGTTTTCAATAAATGCCGTGCACGCTTCCCCCTCGAGCAGGCCGCGGTGCGGCGTAAGGATTTTTTCCGCGCCCAGCGCGGCGAGCCTTTCCACCGACTGCATCGCGAGCCCATAGCCCACCATGTAGCAGGGCATCACCATGCCGCCGCCTGCTGGAACGCCCAGCGTCTCGCATGAAAGCAGCAGCTTTTCCTCCTCACACCAGAAGGCGGTACAGCATTTTGTGTGCCCGGGCGCGGGAATTACCCGCAGCTTCATGGTGCCAAGGCCGATCACATCGCCCTCGGATACGGCAATGTCAATATGGAGCCGGTCGGTCCGGTCCTCGTATTCGCTGATGCCCGCGAGGAGCGCCGCGTTGTCGTTCATCTCCCGTATCACCGCCCGCGCAGACGGCTTTTCGAGGATTTTTTTTGCGTATACGCTGCCTGCGACCCGCGCATCCGGCCATGCGTCCTGTACATACGCGCTGCCCGAGGCGTGATCGTAATGGGAATGGGTGAGCAGCACATAATCGAGAGGCCGGTCCTGCAAAATATCTTTGATATTGGCGACCATGCGCCCGGCGCTGCAGGCAAACCCCGAATCGATCAGCGCGGCCTTCTCTTCCGTTACCAGCAAAAAAGCCTCTCCCCCGGGCGTGCCGCCGACGTTTGTAATGGTGTACATCCTGTCCTCCTTTGGCGTG
The DNA here is from genome assembly GCF_003628755.1 of Christensenella minuta. Lineage (NCBI taxonomy): Bacteria > Bacillati > Bacillota > Clostridia > Christensenellales > Christensenellaceae > Christensenella > Christensenella minuta. Next base: position 2,629,392 of record NZ_CP029256.1, read on the forward strand.
TGGATATTCGTTCTTTATTGTACTGTAAAGACCGCGCCCCGTGCAAGGCCGCTATTGTACTTATCACAGAAATGTTGTATATTTAGTTTGATTTGATTTTTATTGAAAAGGACAGATGAACATGGCAGAACAGAAGCTGCGGGGGAGTTTCTCCAATTTCCCGGTGAATCCGGACGATACGGAACTGATTAACTTTGATGTGGTTGTAAAAATCGGCTCCATGGCTCTCATCCGCAAGGAAGACAACGACATCGATTATAATATTTTTTCGCGGCTGGCCGCAAGCCTGAAACCGGGCTATATCCTCGTTTCGTCGGGCGCGACGGAGATCGGCCGCATCGATTACATGAAACGCAACGGCGGACGCGAGCTTAAGGGGAACCTCGCCGCGATCAAAACGGCCTATTCCGCTCAGGGACAGCCAATCCTGATGGAAATGTACCGTCAGTTCATAAACCCCAAATATTCGGTGCGGCAAGTTCTGGTGGAGCATAGCCATTTCAATGACGAGCGCAAAGTGAACCATATCCGCAACCTGCTTTTTTCCGCAGCCAACCAGAACGCCATCCCGATCGTGAATTATAACGACGCGGTTTCCGATACGGAGAATATGCATCTTGAGCTCCGCGACCTGAAACGCAAAACCGATCATGTCGTGGAATGTGTGGACAACGACGAAACGGCCGCGGTGATCGCCCGGCTCGTGAATGCGCGCATTCTTGTGCTGCTCACAAGCGTGGACGGTATTTATGCCGATGCCGGCGACCCCTCCACGCTGATCGAGGAAGTCGTGGGTGATACCTACGAGGAAGTAGAGCAAAAGATCGACGAGATGATGGCAAACTGCAGCGGCGCGTCCCGGCAGGGGGCGAACGGCGCCAAAGCGAAGCTCCAGTTCGCCAAAGGCCCGCTTAGAAGCGGCACAACGGTCATCATTGCGCACGCGCGGCATAAGCTTTCCGATATCATCAAGGGAAATGTGAAGCGGACGCTGCTGCATATAAAATAAAAGGGGAATATTAAAGGGGAATATTATGGATAACGAAACGTTATACGATGCCATTTTCCATCGGCGCTCGGTACGAAAGTACGACAGCGCCCCGCTCACCGATCAGGCCATTGCGGACCTCGATGCGTTTATCCGCGGGCTGAAGCCGCTGGTCCCGGATATCCGGACGGAAGTGAAGCTGATGCTGTCCGGCGGCATCAAGATAAACGCGCCGCACGCCGTGTGCCTGTATTCCGAGAAAAAGGACGGCTGGCGGATGAACGCCGGCTTTATGATGGAGCAGGTCGATCTCTACCTTTCCGCGAGTAACATCGGCGCGTGCTGGCTCGGGATGACGAAGCCGGATAAAGGCAAGGCTGCGCCCCCGGCTGGGATGGAATGGGCGGCCACGCTGTGCTTCGGTACGCCCGCGCAGCCCATGCACCGTGAAGGCGCGGAACAGTTCAACCGTAAGAGCCTCAACGAGATTTCGGACGTAACGGACCTTTACCATGTGCTTGAAGCGGTGCGCCTCGCCCCATCCGCAATAAACAAGCAGCCGTGGTTTTTCAGCGGCAGCGCCGGGCGCGTAATTGTCAGCCGAAAGAAATCCCTGATGCTCGATAAGCTGAACCAGGTCGATACGGGTATCGCGCTTTGCTGCCTGATGCTTGCTCTCCTCCACCAGGGCAAGGAGGTCTCGTTCTCGTTTGAAAAACAGCCCGTCCCGGAAAAACATATTTTTATGGCGGCGGCAGAAATTACGGACAAGGCGTGACGCGCCTGCCGCAGGGGGCCGTACCGGTCATCGGTACGGCTTTTTACTGCCCGCTAAATTTGGCAGAGAGGATATAATCGGGCTTTCCGGTTGAATCTGTGCGGCAGAAACGGTACAATAAAAAAGATATAATACAATATAAAGAATGTATTATATTGTGAAAAAATAAAAAAATTTATACCAAGGAAGTATTCTGCTATGACTATTGATCGTTCGATCAACCTGAAAAACCTGAAATATCTGATTGCGGGACTGCTTGCGATCGCCGCGGCTGTCGTGTGCCTGAACGTTTTCTTTATCGCTTCACTGAAGAATGCTATGAATCAGGAAGCCGACGAATACCTGGGAGAGATATCCGAACATATTGCCGCCATGATTAACGAGCGCGTAGAAAATGGGTTCCAGACGCTCCGTACCACAGCGCGTTCGCTCCATTTGTTTGACAGCGAGGAGGAAATGCAAAGCTATTTACAGGTCGTAGGAGAAGAAAACAATTTTTCACGCATCACATTTATCGATCCTGAAGGGAACGGTTATGCAAGCGATGGGGAAAGCATCGATACGTCGAACGAAGGGATTCGGAAAGCGATGCGGGGAGAGGAAAATGTTTCGGATGTATTTGTTGCGGCAGACGGGAAAACGTCGGTCTTTTATTCAGTGCCGGTCTACGAGAACGACGACTCCGTTGCCGGCGTTCTTGCGGGAACCAGTTCCGTTGAAACGCTGAAAAGCTTCCTGGACGTGGAGAGCTTCGGCGGAGAGGGATTTTCACAGATCGTCGATTATGATGGAAATTATGTCGTACAGTCGGACAACAAAAATGCCGTCAAAGGGTACGACAACCATTTTACGATGATCGAAAACAACGGAACGCTTGAGGGAGGAAAAACAATCGGGCAGGTCCGCGAGGCGATGGCGGCGAACGAAAGGGGAACATTCCGCTTCGATAACCGAAACGACGGCGTTACGCGGATAGCCAATTATATATCCCTCGCTGTGCCCGATTGGTACCTGTTTTCCATCGTTCCGCTCTCTGTCGTTAGCGCGCAGACTCAAGTGACCATCGATTTCGCAATCGCAATTTCCTGCGTGATGATCGCGCTTTTCATTGTGGTGCTGTTCCTGCTTTACCGTAACTACCGGAAAAGCAACGAGCGGCTGGAAACCCTCGCGTTTGTCGATCCGGTGACAGGCGGCATGAGCAGGCTGAAGTTTGAAATGGAAGCGGAAAAACTGATCCGCGCGGCGGATCCGAACGTCTATGCGATGGTTTCGCTTGATATCCAAAAATTCAAGCTGATTAACGATTCCTTTGGCAGCAAGGCAGGGGACCGTACCCTTCGGTATATTGCCCAGGTGCTGGAACATGAGATCCGGCACGGGGAACTGTCCGCGCGTATTTCGGGCGATACGTTCAGCCTGCTGCTGAAAAACGCCCCGGCTGAAGAGCTGGGTATGCGCCTTGACCGCATCGCGGAAAAAATCAATGGATTCAATTTAAAAGAAAAAAGCAAATATATTCTTCCCGTCGTACAGGGCGTTTATATCGTGGACGATCCCGCGCTCAGCATGATCGTGATCCAGGACCGCGCGGGCGTCGCGAGGAAAAGCAACAAAACGAACAGCGGAAAACTGGTTTCGCGGGTCTTTTATTCCGATGTGGAGCGCATCCGCATGGTACGGGAAAAGGAGATCACCGACAAAATGGAACGGGCGCTGGAAAACCATGAATTTGTCGTTTACCTGCAGCCTAAATACGAGCTGGAGCACGATACCATCGCTGGTGCGGAAGCCCTTGTGCGCTGGGACGATCCGGAAAAGGGCATGATCCCGCCAAATGAATTTATCCCCGTGCTTGAGCGCAACGGCTATATCGTCGAACTCGACCTCTACGTCTTTGAAGCGGTATGCGGGATGCTGCGCCACTGGCTTGACAAAGGGCAGAAGCCCGTGCCCATTTCCGTCAACCTTTCCCGCGTTCACCTCAAGGATTCGGCTTTCCTGATGCGTTTCCGCGAGGTATGGGAAAAATATGATATTCCGGCAGACCTGCTTGAGATCGAACTGACGGAAACGCTGGTATTTGAGAATATGGAGACGCTCATTCATATCATCGATGAGATTCACAAGATTGGCTTCACCTGCTCCCTTGACGATTTTGGAAGCGGCTATTCGTCGCTCAATATGCTCAAAGACGTGCCCGTCGACGTATTGAAGCTGGACCGCGCCTTTTTCCTTGGAGACATGGGCGAGCGTGGAAAGCGGGTAATCGAAGGGGTAATTGATATTTCGCGGAGGCTCCAAATGGGAACGGTGGCAGAGGGCGTGGAAAATATCCCGCAGGTGGAATTCCTGCGGCAGGCCCGCTGCAATATGGTGCAGGGCTTTGTCTTCTCCAAGCCGGTCCCCATGACGGAATTTGAAAAACTCGCCTTTGGCCGGCCCGCCGGGGAAGACTGGGAAGGAGAGCCATGAAAAAACAAAAAAGGCTGAGCCGGGTTTCCATGCAGGCGTTCCTCCTGACCGCGGTCATGGTCGTGCTGTCCTGCTTGCTGATTTTTGCGGTCAACTATACGCTTTCCTACCGCGACATGATCGACAGCCTGCAGGAGCGTGCCGGGGGGATTTATCAATACCTGGAACAAAATTTAAATGTGGAGAGTTTCTCAAGCCTGAATATTCCAGACGATATGAGGGATGAAGAATACCGCGAATTGAAAAAAATGTTTGAGAACATCAAGTCCGTGACGGGCGTGCGCTACCTGTATACCGCCAAGCAGGCGGATACGGGCGAATATATTTACCTCGTTGACGGCCTGCCCTCGGAAAATGAGGATTTTCGCCGTGTGGGAGACCTGATCGAGCCGGAGATCATACCGGATATCGAACGGGCCTACCAAAACGAGATCGTGCTCCCCGAAGAGATTAAGGACACCTCGTGGGGCAATATTTTCATTTCCTATTTTCCCATACATTCGGATGCCGGCAATGGGGAAGTCATTGGTGTGGTCGGGATTGAATTCGATGCGGAGCACCAATACCGGACCTTCCGTTGGCTTGGGATGGCCACGCCCGCCATCATTGCCGTCTGTTGCGTGGTCGCGGGAATCATTGCGGCGCTGCTGTTCAAGCGTATTTCCAACCCGGCCTACCGGGACATGGCGAATACGGACCTGCTGACGGGGCTTGGCAACAGAAATGCGTTCAATGTCGCGCTCAATAACCTGGAGGCGCTGCCGGATAAAACGGGGATCGGTATCGTTATAATCGACCTCGACGACCTCAAGCAGGTCAACGATTCCCTCGGCCACCCGGCCGGGGACGAATATATCCGCGCGGGCGGCAGCCTCGCACAGCGGTTCATTAAGCCGCCCGATGTGCTCTACCGGGTCGGCGGCGACGAATTTGCCGCCTTTGTCCGCGGAAGCAGCGCGGAAGAGCTCGCGGAGGTCGTGAGGGGCGTCGAAGAAGCGGCAGGGGATTTTTACGACCGGAACGGGCTGCGGGTCCGCCTGTCGGTTGGATGCGCGGTGTTCCGGCCGGGGGAGGATGCCGGCATTGCGGATGTCATCGAGCGCGCAGACGAGGCGATGTACCGTATGAAGAAAGCGAAAAAAGAACGCGGCAACGGAGAAAAACCGCCGCAGGCCCCGTAAAGACAGGAACAGGGCTGCAACAAAAACGCCTTTCCCCACGGGGAAAGGCGTTTTATGCGGATCGATTATTTCCTGCAGGCCAGCTTGCCGGACAGCGCTTCCGCAAACAATGCGACGCCGCCGATGATTAGGTAGATCGCAAAGATCCACTGTATCGTGAACCAGCCTGTAATGGGCGCGCAGATGATTAGGATGCCAAGGATCAGGTTGATGATACCGCTGGCAAGCACCCAGCCCGCGCCCGGTTCGCCCGCGCTCTTGAACGCGCCGTATGAGGAAACCTGCGTGATACCGCCGAACAAGGCGAAGAACCCGATGATAAAGGAGAATGTAGACAGCATATTCAGCTTGCCGATTGGGCTGCCAAGCGCTTCCACAAGGATCAGGACGCCGATCAACGTAAAAATAATTCCGTTTGCAAGCGTCCAGCCGTTCCTGTAATCGGCAGGGGTACGCACATAGGCAATGATCTCAAAAATGCCGTAAACGATGAATCCGGCGGTTACAAAGTATCCGATGCCGATCCCCATTGCATACGGGGCCGCAAAGATCAGGATACCGATCACAACCATGCAGATCGCGATCACGGCCCCCGCGGTTTTATTCCCGCCCGTGGCCTGCCGCGCTATATTGTTCAGGCTCATCCTGGATTTTGGCGGCTCTTCGTTTGAATTCTGGCCGTTGTCATTGAATGTTTCATCAGACATAATAATTCCTCCTCTTTTCGGAGCGTGCCGCTGTGAGCGCCATGCCCGCCTAAAATACCTGCCGGGTATCGAACGTATCGTTTCCGGCTTATTGAATTATTAAACATTTTATCCCTGTGCGAAACAGAAATACTGCGCGGCAAACGCTTCCTGTACATTGCGCCGCAGCATGCGGCCGCCGCAAAAAATCATGCCGGAGAATCAAAAAAAGCTTCCTTCCGCTGCGGGAAAGAAGCTTCTTTTCGTTTCCTACTGCTCGATGATGCTTCCGTCCGTATCAACGATGGTGACGCTCCACGGAATCATTTTCCCGCAGTTCCTGAGCGCCTCCATCGCCGCCTGTGCAATGCCGCCGCAGCACGGGACGGACATGCGCACGATCGATACGCTTTTGATGTCGTTCTGCTTCAGGATTTCGGTCAGCTTTTCAGCGTAGTCCGCTTCGTCAAGCTTGGGGCAGCCGATCAGCGTCACCCTGCCGCGGATAAAATCGCTGTGGAAATTGCCGTACGCAAACGCCGTGCAGTCCGCCGCGATTAAAAGATGCGCCCCCTTGAAATACGGAGCGTTCACCGGGACGAGCTGAAGCTGAACGGGCCATTGGGAAAGCTGCGATTCCATCTCGCAGGGCTGTGCCGCCGCAGGCGCGCCCTGCGCATGAGGGGCGCGCTCTATTGCCTTAGACTGCGTTCCCGGACAGCCGCAGGGGAGCGGCTTCGCTCCCGCTTCCATATTTTTTTTAACGGCCTCCGCGTCATATGCCGCCGCCTCGCGTTCCTCAAAGGAGATCGCGTCCGTCGGGCAGACGGGAAGGCAGTCGCCCAGCCCGTCGCAGTAATCGTCGCGCAGCAGCTTCGCCTTGCCGTTTACCATCCCGATCGCACCTTCGTGGCACGCCTGCGCGCACAGCCCGCAGCCATTGCATTTTTCTTTGTTTATAGTAATGATTTTTCGCTTCATAAGTATTGCCACCTCTTTGATTTCATGATTCTATCATATCAAATCCAGAGGGGAAATATGTTGCAATTGCAACAAAATTATTTTCGCGCCTTTTTTCGCTGTGCGGGGATGCTGATTTCCCGGAACCCCTCGCCGGTAATCTCGCCCGCGTCGCCCACGATGATGAACGCATCCGGATCGATCCCGTGGACCAGTCCGTAGACTTTGTAAACCTCCTGTCGCCGTACTGCGCACAGCAGCACCTCGCCTTCCGCGCCGCTGTAACCGCCGCGCGCTTTCAGCTCAGTCACACCGCGCTCCATCCTGGTGAGGATGGCGCGCGCGATCTCCTTGTTTTTGGGCGAAACGATAAACATCATTTTGCCCGTGCCAAGGCTTGTGCCATAAAGCACCGCGTCGATCACGCGGGAGGTGATAAAGATGACGAGGATGGCGTACAGCGGACTCTCGAACTCCCTGTAAACCCAGGCAGAGACGAGCACCACGGTCACGTCCAGCACCATGATTAGCTTGCCGATGGAAATATGGGGAAAACGCTTCGCGAGCAAATTGGCGGCAAGCTCCGTGCCGCCCGAGGTACCGCCGCGCATCAGGATCAGCCCCAGCCCGAGGCCCGCAAGCACGCCGCCGAACGCCACGGTAATCAGCGGCTGCCCCGTATACTGCGGCATGATGCCCGCCGTCGCATCGATTACCACGGAGGAAAGCGCCGTTGCGATCACGGTCTTGATAACAAACTGGAAACCGAATACAAAAAAACCGAGGATAAAAAGGGGAATGTTCATCACCAGGATCATCGTACCGATGGGCAGGCCGAATACGTAATTGAGCATCGTCGCCACGCCTGTCAGCCCGCCGGGCGCAATGTTGTTCGGCGCGGTGAAAATGTTGACGGAAGCGGCATACAGCAGGCTTCCAATCAAAAACAACACGGCATCGGTCACATAACCTTTTATTTTACGGGAACGCAGTTCCATTTGCCTCATCTCCATTTCAAAGCCAAATCTGCCCTCATCATACTCCTTTACTATAAACAGGAAAAGGGTTTGCGTATTAAGTTTGTGCAAAGATTTTTTACGGTGAGGGAACGGTTAACTTAAAAATTGCCCTGCCGCTTTCGGACGGCAGGGCGGCCGGTCTTTTAACTGGCTCAGTACATACGGCAATTTCGTATAAGGCTTAGTTGATTTTTTAGAATAACCGGGTTTCATGAACCGGGTGTGAAGCGATTTTAGTAAACCGTAAAGACCGGGCGCCGCCGCGGCGGAATAAAGGCGAAGTCCCCGATACAATGTATCAGGGACTCCTAAAAACTACCCATTGGCTTGTACCTCCAAGCCGATTTATTTGATCGCCGAAGCGTTATTTATACATTAAACGAAAAATATGAATCTTAAGCAACAAAAGTATGAACAATCTGTGAATCCTGGAAAAGCGGAAGCCCTGCCTTCCGGCAGGGCTTTCCCGTTACTTTTTTTCCCGCAGCTTCTTTTGCTTGCCGCTGATCTCCCGCAGCTTGATCTTCACGATACCGGTGCGCGCGAGTGAGTTGCGGATAGCTTCGTCAAAGCCTCCCATGTTGCTCGGCGCATATTTCTCGCAAATAAGGCGCAGGGCATGGATTTTTTCCGTGTCGTCCGTCACGGGTTCCGCCCGCCCGAAAGCGACAACGCTTTGGTACGCCGTAGAAAACTGCTCGGGGATCGGCACGACGCCGCCCGCGCATACGAGGCAGACATCCGGCTCGTGCTCCATACATTCGAGCTTATAGCCTGCTGGTGCGCAGTGGAAATAGACCGTATTCCCCACGGTGGCGGGCGATATGGGCACCGCGTAGGGCTTCCCGTCCGGGTCCGCCATCGAAAGCACCGCGTATTCGCAGGCGTCGAGCACCCTGCGCGCTTCTTCTTCCGTCATCGCACGTTCTTTTCGTCTCATTTCACGCATCGTTTTTTCCGCCCTTTGCTTTTTAACCAGTATACCATAAAAATTTTTGCTGCCGCCAAAGCTTAAAAACCGGGAAACCCCGCGGGGCTTTCCCGGTTTAAGGCTCAGGTGGACCGGAACGTCGTTTTTTACCCGAGAATCTTTTTCAGGTCTTCCCCCGGCGTCGAGATCGGGCTGATGTTGAATTTTTCCACGAGGATATTCAATACGTTCGGCGATACGAATGCGGGCAGCGTAGGCCCGAGATAGATGTTCTTGATACCCAGTGAAAGCAGGGTCAGCAAAATGCATACCGCCTTTTGTTCATACCACGAAAGCACCATGGAAAGCGGCAGGTCGTTCACGCCGCAGCCAAATGCCTGCGCGAGGGCGATCGCCACCTGGATAGCGGAATATGCGTCGTTGCACTGTCCCATATCCATAATGCGCGGCAGCCCCGCCACCGTGCCGAGATCGAGGTCGTTGAACCGGTATTTTCCGCAGGCCAGCGTAAGGATCACAGAATCTTCCGGTGTCTGTTTGACGAAATCGGTGTAATAATTCCGGCCGGGCTTCGCGCCGTCGCAGCCGCCCACGAGGAAGAAATGCTTGATTTTTCCAGTTTTGACCGCGTCTATTACCTGATCCGCAATGGAAAGCACGGTGTCTACGCCGAAACCGGGTGTCAGCACATGCCCGCCGTTTAAGCCGCTCATCTCGCGTTTTTCCGCATAGCCGCCGAGCGCAAGCGCTTTTTCGATTACAGGCGTGAAATCTTTTTTTCCATCGATATGCGCCATGCCGGGATAGCCTACCACAGAGGTCGTGAATACGCGGTCGGAATAAGAAGGCGTCGGCGGCATCAGGCAGTTTGTAGTAAACAGGATGGGTGCGGGCACGTCCGCGAATTCCTTTTTCTGATTCTGCCACGCCGTGCCGAAGTTGCCCTTGAGGTGCGCATACCTTTTCAGCTCCGGGTATGCGTGCGCGGGCAGCATTTCACCGTGCGTATAGATGTTTACGCCCTTGCCCTCCGTCTGCTCGAGCAGCAGCTTTAAGTCGCGCAGATCATGCCCCGTGACGATGATGAACGGTCCCGCCTCGATATCCGTAGAAACGGGCGTAGGTTCGGGCTTCCCGTATGCGCCCACGTTCGCGTCGTTTAAAAGCGCCATGCACTTGAGGTTCACCTGTCCGCATTCCATCACGAGGGCAAGCCGTTCGTCCATCGCGAGGTCTTTCGCGAGGGAGGCAAGTCCCTTGTAAAAAAATGCGTTTACATCCGGGTCCTCCTTGCCGAGGACACGTGCGTGATGCGCGTACGCCGCCATGCCGCGCATGCCGAACAACAGCAGCGATTCAAGACTGCGTACATCCTCGTCTGCGTGCCATACGTCCTCCGCCGAAAACAGGCAGCTCCCGCCGTATTTGCGGATCAGCACGTCGCCGCGGCTGCATAGCGCCTCGATATCCGTGTCGTCGAAGTTTACGTTCGTTATGGTCGTAAACAGGCTGTCCACAATAAAATTGTCCGTTTCGGCGTCGTGTGGTTTCCCCTCCGCAGCGCAGGAAAGCTCCACCAGTCTTGAGGTAAGCTTATCCTGCAAAAGCGCCGTGTCTACCTTTTTGCCGCAGACCCCGCCGCGTGTGCAGCCGGACCCGTTCGCGGTCTGTTCACATTGAAAACAAAACATTTCCATTCCTGCATCCTCCTTATTGCAGTTCGCCATGCAGCGAAACCGCCATGCCATTCATAATTTTGCCGAGTTGCTTTGCAGTAAAAGTTAACCATTTGATAAACAACTCTTGCCTGGTATAAACAAGAATAGTACAATATGTGGAAATGAGATGTTGCAAATGCAACAAAAAGGAAAAGATGATGGAACAATATTTTGAAATCCTGCAAAAAAATGAATTGTTTGAGGGAACGGATGAAGCGGAACTCCGGTCCATGCTTTCATGCCTCGGATATACGGTCAGGCAATATCCCAAAAATGATATGATCTGGAATGTGGGAGCAAAGGCCCAAAGCTTCGGCATCGTGCTGTGCGGACAGGCGCAGGTCATCCGCGAGGATTGGTTTGGTATGCGCAGCATCATTGCGGCGATCCCGCCGGGCGGTGTGTTTGGAGAGGCGTTCGCCTGTGCGGGCATTCCCAGAAGCCCGGTAGCCGTGCGCGCGGGGGCGGACAGCGCGGTGCTTTTTTTAAGCGCGGAAAAACTTCTCACCGTGTGCAGCAGCGCCTGCGGGTTCCACAGCAGGCTGATCCGCCGCCTTACGCGGATGCTTGCCCTCAAGAATATCGAGCTCAACCGTAAGATCGAATTCATGAGCCGCCGCACGACAAAAGAAAAGCTTGAGGCCTACCTGCTTTCTGAATACGGCAGGCAAAAAAGCAACCCGTTCCTGATTGCGCTCGACCGCGCGGAACTTGCCGATTACCTCGGCGTAGACCGCAGCGCCATGTCGCGCGAGCTCTCGCGCATGAAGCGGGAGGGCGTCATCGATTATTGGAAAAACAGCTTTAAGATACTTGATTTTGAAACAATAAGGAAGAGCTGAATCAAATAAAAACCACCGTAAACCTACAATTATTTTATTCATCATCAAACATCAAAGATTTATGAGGTGGGATTTTTAATACGCTTGCAATATCAAATAATGTATCAAGAGAAATAGCTTTGTTGATATTAGGCGCCTCTGCATATCCTGTGAATGCGGCATTTCTACCTACCGCTTCCGCAAGATCCCCTGTGTCATTTGGCGGAGCTTATTTTCCTTGCATCCACTCCATGATTTGCCGTACGGCGATTTCCTGCTGCTCTTCGGGAAAGACCGCCGCCTCACCGTCTCCGTCCTGCGCTCCATAGCTGCCAAAACCCGCGTGGTTGCCGCCTTCGATTTCATAGAAAACGGTATCGCGGGGAAAAGAGGAAAGAGCCGCTTCATATTTTTCCCGGTTCAATACGCCGTCGGCCGAAGCCGTAAGGGAAAGCGCCCGCAGGCCGCTTGCGGAAAGGTCGGAATTGGGATACGCGGCGAGGAACACCACGCCCGAAATACGGTCGTCCTTCGCGGCGTAATCCGCCGCCATCACACCGCCGAGCGAATGTCCGCCGATAATCCAGGTTTTGATCTCCGGATGCGCGCCGATCACTCCTTCTGCGCCCCCGCTGTTAAATACCGCAAGGTCAAACGGCATCTTTACGATCACGGAGAGGACGCCCCCGTCCGCCAGCCCGTGCGCAAGCTGCGCATAGGCCTCCGCATCCACCTTGCCGCCCGGGTAGAAGATAAAGCCGGTGCTTTGCGGATTTTCAGCGGGCGTAAAGGTGATTTCGCTTCCGGTATCCGTTACGGTTACGCCGTCCGTACCTGAAAGCGCCCACAGGGCTTCGTCCGCCGCCGCGTGGTTTCCGGTCAGCAGGTAAATAAACATCGCGGCGGCGATCACGGTCACGGTCACAATAATAATGATTTTCAGAAGACGTTTCTTTTTCATAAAACCTCTGTGGAACACCTTATTTCCACGAAGGGATGGTAAGCGGCTGCGTAAACCAGTCGATACATTCCCAATTCTCGTGTCTGGTCACCTTGTCAAACGCGTTGCGGAAAAATTCGCGGACCGCAGCCGTGGGGTCGGGATAGGAAAGCGCGTCCTCGAGCGTGAAGAAATATTCCATTTTCTGCGGGCTCCAGATCGCCTTATCCGGCGCAACGCCCTGCGCGGCCATATCGTCCTTGATAAAGGGATAGGGCATGATAAAGAACGAAGGGGCTGCGAGGGTGTCGTCCCCGGCCCAAAAACCGAACTCCATAAACTGTTCGTCAAATCCGTTCGCCTCGATCACGCCGCTGCCCGGGTAAGGGCTCGGTTTGCCGGAAAAAAGGATCGCCGAAACGTCGAACGTGCCCCAGAAAAACGAGGGGAGCAGCTTTTTCCCGCGGAAGGGCGATGTGAAATCGAGAAGCGCGTTATGCGCGTACACATACATCTGGAAAAAATCCCGGGCGGCACAGCCGTCGTAATCCCTTTTATCGGTATCGTCGTAAAACGGGACCTTTGTTCCCATCTCCTGCGGGACCTCGTTGATGACCGTATCGCACATCAGCGTCCCCAGCATTTTTTTGAAGTCGTTGTAATATTCGCTTACGGACGTGTTGTTGCGCAGCGAAAAACCGGCCGTATCGCCGGAAATAGTCTGCGCGAATACGGTGGAAGTATCGAGGTTGAGCGCGATTGCAAAGCTGCGCTCGCCGTGGGGGATAAGGCCGGTCGTCAGTCCCTGCGGGGTAAGGTGCAGAACCACATGCCCCCATTCGGGCTGCGCGGGCATCCGCACAAGCTTCACCTTGCCCATCATCTGCGCGATCATGTGCAGGGTATACGCCGTCTGCGTCCATTCATTGTAATTGATTACTTTTTCCATAATAAAAAACCTCCTGAATTCGATTGCTCCGGAGGCTTATCGCCGCAGCACATGCCTTTCGGCCCGATTACTGCCTGCGTTCCGCACAGGCCGGTCAGGATTTCTTTTTGTCCGCATGCGGACAATTTGCACAGCCGCTCCGGCTGCGGTTGCATTCGCTGCAGCCGACGCACTCGCCCTTTTTCCGCTTTTTCACGATATACGTAATGGCAGCGGCAGCCGCAGCCAAAACCGCGATCATTAAAATAACATCGGTCATATTCCATCATCCGCCTAGAAATAGCGAGCCGGCCTGGAAAATAATGAACGCGACCACCCAGGCCGCAAGAGTCTGGTAAATGATCGTAAGCACCGCGTTTTTTCCGCCCAGCTCGCGCTTTGTCGTTGCGACCGCCGCGATACACGGCATGTACAACAAGACAAACGACAGGAACGAGTATGCGGAAAGCGGCGTGAAAAGCGTTGTCAGCACCTGTTCGCCTCCGGTCAGCACCGACAATGTACTTATAACCGTTTCCTTGGCGGTTAAACCGGTAATAAGCGCTGTCCCGGCCTGCCAGCTGCCGAAGCCGAGCGGCGCAAACACCGGGGCGATCGCCCGTCCGATGTCCGCGAGGATGCTCTGGCTATTGTCCGTGACAAAATTGAATTGGAAGTCAAACGACTGCAAAAACCAAATGACGATGCTCGCGAGGAAAATGATGGTGAACGCGCGCACCAGAAAATCCTTGGCCTTCTCCCACATGTGCAGCAGCACGCTTTTTGGGGAGGGCAGGCGGTAGGCGGGCAGCTCGAGCACAAACGGCACGGGATTGCCCTTGAAAAGCGTCTTTTTAAACAATAAGCCGGTCAAAATAGCGACCACGATCCCAAGCAGGTAAAGCGAGATCATCACCAACGCTTGGTTCTGCGTAAAAAACGCCGCGGTAAACAGCGCGTAAATGGGCACCTTGGCCCCGCATGACATGAACGGCGTAATCAGGATGGTGAGCTTCCTGTCCCGGTCGCTCGCCAGCGTCCGTGCCGACATAATCGCCGGAACGCTGCACCCGAAACCGATCAGCATAGGCACGAAAGAGCGCCCCGAAAGGCCGATTTTCCGCAGGGAACTATCCATCACAAAGGCGACGCGCGCCATATATCCCGAATCCTCGAGGATCGAGAGAAAGAAAAACAGGATCACGATCACGGGCAGGAACGAAAGCACCGTACCGACGCCCGTAAACACTCCGTCGATGATAAAGGAGTGCATCCACAGGGAAACGCCCGCCCCCGTAAGCGCCGCGTCCGCCGCGTCCGTCACAAAAGCGATCCCCTCCTCGAATGCGCCCGATAAAAAGCCGCCGATAGGCCCGAACGTCAGGTAAAAAATGAACGCCATAATTCCAACGAAAATCGGGATCGCCCAGATTTTATGGGTAAGGATTTTATCGATTTTTATGGAACGCTGCATCTCGCGCGTGCCGCTTTTTTGGCTGACGCAGTCGTCGTACAGTTGCTCGATGAACTGGTAGCGCATATCGGCAAGGGCCGCCTCGCGGTCCGTGCCCGTGCCTTCCTCCATCTGGTCGATGATGTGCTGCAAAATATCTTTATCCGATTCGTCGAGCTCAAGCACCTCTTCAAGGGGCGCGTCGCCCTCAATCAGCTTGGATGCCGCAAACCGTGCGGGATATCCCGCGGCGGCGGCGTGGTCCTCGATCAGGTGCTTGGCGGCGTGCAGCGCCTTGTGCACCTCGCCCTCGCAGAAGTCTGTCCGCTTTGGCAGCTGCCGCGCCTTGATTACGCGCCGCAGCTCCTCCACCAGTTCTTCCACGCCCTGGTTTTTGGCGGCAGAGATTGGCACGACGGGCACGCCGAGTTCCCCGCTTAATTTTTTGATGTCAATGGCAATACCGCTCGCGCGCACCTCGTCCATCATGTTGAGGGCGATAACCATCGGGTGGCCAAGCTCGATCAGCTGCAGCGTCAGGTACAGGTTGCGCTGCAGGTTCGTCGCGTCCACGATGTTGAGGATCGCGTCGGGATTCTGCTTGATGATAAAATCGCGCGAAACGATCTCTTCGGGCGTGTAGGGGGACAGGGAATAGATGCCGGGCAGGTCCACGACAGACATGTCCTTTTCGCCCTTGATCCGGCCCTCCTTGTGCTCCACTGTAACGCCGGGGAAATTGCCCACATGCTGGCTTGAGCCCGTGAGCTGGTTGAATAATGTAGTTTTGCCGCAATTCTGGTTTCCGGCAAGCGCAATCAGGATACTCATGCGGTGCGGCCTCCCCTGCGGCGGCGGCACCGCGTGCATTCCTGCGCCGCGTCCCCGGTCAGTATTTCGATTTCGGCCGCGTCGTCCTTCCTGAGCGTAAGCTGGTATCCGCGGATATGAATTTCGATCGGATCGCCGGACGGCGCCATTTTTTGGACCATTACGCACGTCCCGGGCGTAAGTCCCATTTCAAGCAGGCGGCGCCGAAGCGCACCCCGCCCGCCCACCGCGCGTATCACGCCAGACTCGCCGGGCTTCAATTGATCTAGTGTATTCATTTGGGTCGACCTCCCGGCATTAGCCGCAGCTAATGCCAATCCGTAAAAGAGGAGTTTTGAGGCCCCATTTCCTCGAAACTCCTACCGTTCTTCTGTTTCTAATGGTACTGGAAAACCCGGTCGTTGTCAATCGGGACAAGAATTTTCACAAAAAAACGGCGCTGCTTTTTTGTTGAGATAGCGGGGCCGGCGTTTTTCGCTTTTCTGCGGGAAAGGATTCAAAGAAAAGGACAGGGAAAAAAACGGGTCCGTCACTCACGCCGCCTCCGGGCGCTTGGGAGGGGGATAAAAAGTGCCCACTATAAAAACAGGCCGCCGTCACGTCACATCCGCCCCAAATACGTACGTCGCGAGCAGCGCGAGCGATTCGCGCATATAAGAGGGCGGGGCGGTGTAGACCAGCGTCCGCCACGCAAGGCCGTGCACGTCCGTCATCCCTACGGACTGCGCGTTGAGGTATCCGCGCAGGATGTGGTAATCGTTGGTCACGAACACAGTCGAATAATTTCCCTCTCCGAACCGTTCGTCGAGTATTTTTTTGGAATTGGTGAAATTCTGGTGCGTGCTGCGCGACTGGTCCTCTACTAGGATGCGGCTTTCGCCGATCCCGTGACTGACGAGGTAGTCCCGCATGGCGTGCGCTTCGGGGATATCCTCCTGCGGGCCCTGCCCGCCGCTCGCCACAATAACCGCCTCCGGGTTGCGCTGCGCATATTCTATCGCCGTATCGAGCCTTCGCGCGAGCGTGTCCGAAGGCTCTTTGCCCTTCAAAGCCGCGCCGAGCACCAGCACCGCGTCCGCGTTTTCGGGCGGGACGGCATTTGCCGCCGTCCCCATCATAATGCCGGATACGGTAAAAACGCCGATGAGGAATAAATAGCCGATGATAAAGACCCACTTAACTGCCTTGCCGATGCCGTGCGAAAACCACGCGTTCAGCCAAGGCGCAAAAATCCCGTAAATAAGGAGCGGCAGCCCGAGAAGGCCGGGCAATATGTTGCCGAGGTTGAAGTTGTTGATGCTGAGCAGCACGCAGGAATACGCCGTGAGCAGCAGCCCGAGGACCAGCAGTATGACGCGCAGCAGCTTCAATGCCTTTTTTTTCTTTTCCATAAACCCGCCTTTTTTCCGTGCTTCGTTTTTTGTTATGATACAAGGCCGCAAAAAAGATGTCAACCGGCTGCGGCGTATCTTCACGGAAGCTTCATAATCAAAAACAGGGCGGGAGGGGCCGCCCCAAAGCGGTTTCTATTTTTCCTTCACGATACCCTCGCGGTATGCGGTAAGAAGCGCGGTAAGGTCGTCGATATCCCGCTGGAGCGCGCGCCCGACGTCCGTTTCGCCCACCGTGATGCGCGCCTGCGCCGTATCGAACACCACGTAAGTGGAAAGGATGTCCTTGTTGCTCTTCACCGCGTCCGAAAGCCCGGGAAACGGCTCATGGGAAACGAGGCGGATACCGTAGGAGTTATAAAACATCGTATATCCCGCGATGCCCGTCTGTTCCTGGTACGCCCGGCAGAACCCGCCGTCGATCACGATGGCCTTGCCGCCGCCGCGCACGGGAAGCTCGCCCTCGCGCGCGCGTACGGGTACATGCCCGTTCACAATGTGCGAGTATTGCCCCGTAAGCCCGAATTCCGCAAGGATTTTCCCGCACATTTCCGGATCCTCGATAAACCTGTAATAGGGGTCTTTTTCCTCCTGCCATGCCGCCTTGTCGTCAATGAACATGCGCTCGAAAGTGGCGATCTTCGAACGCCCAAACAGCGGCGAACGCCTGCCGCACCATAAATACCACAGGAAATCCCTGCCATACTGCCGCGCCGCCGTCCCTTCCTTGGCATAATATCCCTGCCGGGCGAGCGCGTCCGAATAATCCATCAGCGCCTTGCCGGAAAGCTTCCGTTCCCCGGTGTCAAATTCGTAAAACGCGCCGTCCTCCGTCATGGGAATGCACCCGTGGAACAGCAGGTTCCCGTTGAATGTCAGGTAAAGGCTGCCCTGCGAAAAGAGGAATTTTATATGCCGCTGGAGCTTCTCGCTCTGCGTGAACGAGTAAATCAGCTGCGCCACCACGTCCGCTTCCCCCGGCGTAAGGTCGTAAGGATGCTCCGGGTCCACGGTGGGGAAGTCATGGTCGTTGAGCCTGTATTTTGTGCCGCCCAGCGTCACAGTCATATCCGAAAAGTCGATCTTATCCAGCAGCAGCCGGTCCTCCATGCCGTATTCCGGGTGCCGCATGACCACCTGCCCTTCCAGCTTGAACTGGATAACGGCAATGGCCTTGTGCATGTGGTCGAGAAGGTCGGTGTCGTCCGTATAAGTTTCCTGCGCGAACAGGGCGAGCGGCCGCAGGTTGATGCCGTAAGCCGTTTCTACAAAATCAATGTTGGAATATTTGGTGCTGATGTTGAGCACGCACGCAATGCACGCTCCGCTTCCGGCGGCTGCGCCCATCCACAGAATGTCGTGGTTGCCCCACTGGATATCTACCGCGTGGTGCGCCATCAGCTTGTCTAGGATCACGTCCGCGTGCGGTCCCCGGTCAAACACATCGCCCACCACATGCAAATGGTCCACCACAAGGCGCTTGATGACGGACGCGAGCGCAATGATAAACGCGTCCGCCCGGCCGATATCCGTGATGGTGGAAATAATATGCTCGTAATAGCCCTGCTTGTCTTTGTCGTCCGCCGAGGTATGCAAAAGCTCATCGATAATGTACTCAAAATCCTTGGGCAGCGCCTTCCTCACCTTGGACCGCGTATACTTGGAGGCGCACAGCCGGCACACCTCGATCATGCGGTACAGCGTGATCTGGTACCATTCGTCGTCGATCTCCCTGCGCAGCTCCTCCAGCTTGCGGTCGGGATAATAGATCAGCGTACACAGCTCGGTGCGCTCCCGGGTAGACAGCGTCTTCTCAAACAGGCGGTCCACCTTCTCGCGGATCACGCCCGACGCATTGTTCAGAATGTGGCAGAAGGCTTCGTCCTCGCCGTGGATATCGCTCACGAAATGCTCCGTGCCCTTTGGAAGGTTGAGGATTGCGTTGAGGTTGATGATCTCCGTGCAAGCCGCCTGCACCGTGGGATATTTCTGCGATAAAAGCTCCAAATATTTGACGTCCGGTTTCGACATGGTTTTACTTTTTTCCTCGAATCAGGTGTTTTGATGTGATTTTATTCCAAGTATTCACAACTATAGTATAGTTTAACCTAAAATTTGTGAAATAGGAATGAATTTTATCAAATTATTGCGGTAAAATTATGATATAATGGCGTAGATGTAAGAAGGAGTGAACAATGGACCTGTTTCAAAATAATGATTATTTGCTGTTCGACGGAGCGATGGGCACTTACCTCGAAGAAAAATACGAGGGCGGCGTCAACCGGTGCGAACTGAACAACATCAGGCATCCGGAGCGTGTCGTTGCCGCCCACCGGGAATATATCGCGGCAGGGGCGCGCGCCATCAAAACGAATACGTTCAGCGCGAACACGTTTTCGCTCGGCGAAGACCTCGAAACGGTGCTGCGCATCATCGATGCGGGCTGCGCGTGCGCGCGGGAAGCGGCGGAGGAAGATACGCTGGTCTTTGCCAGCATGGGCCCCATCCTCCACGACGACCAGAAGCGCTGCGACAGCGAGCGGCGGCAGGCCATAGACCGTTTCCTCGCGAACGGCGTGGATTGCTTTTTGTTTGAGACCTTTGCCGATCCCTCGGTCCTGGTCCGTGCGGCCCGGTATGTAAAGGAACGCTGTCCGGACGCCTACGTGATCTGCGAATGCACGGTCGCGCCGGACGGATATACCCAAAGCGGAATTTCCGCGCAGGGCGCGATCGATATGATGAAAGACGTATACGCGATCGACGCATACGGTTTTAACTGTACCTGCGGGCCTATGCACATGGCCCACATCGCAAAAACGACGAATTTCTACGGACGGACGGTCTCTATCATGCCGAATGCGGGCTATCCTACGATGGAGGGAGGCCGCACCGTATTCAAAAGCACGCCGGCTTATTTCGCGGGCCAGCTGCGGAAAAGCCGGCAGGCGGGCGCGCGCATCCTCGGCGGGTGCTGCGGGACCACCCCTGCGCATATACGCGCGGCAAAAGAGGCCCTTGCACAGGCGGACCATACCCCCGCCGCGGCAGGTGCGAAAGCGAAAGTCCATATCACCTGCGGGGAAGAAGCCCCGCGGACCTTCCGGGGCAAGCCAGTGGCGGTGGAACTTGATTCCCCGCTCGATGCGGACGGTACGTTTTTTGTGGAAGCGGCACAGGAAATCAAAGCGGCGGGAGCAGACTATATCACAGTGGCCGACTGTCCGGTCGGGCGCGCCCGTGCGGACAGCAGTATGCTCGCCGCTATGCTGAAAAGCCAATACGGGATCGAGACTCTTCCGCATCTCACCTGCCGGGACAGGAACCTCAACGCTTCCAAAGCGCTCCTTCTCGGCCTTTCCCTGCAAGGGGTGCGCAATGTGCTTGTAGTAACGGGCGATCCCATTCCCAATAACCGCCGCGGAGAGATCAAAAGCGTGTTCCAGTTCAATTCCGTGCTCTATGCGGATTTTATCCGCGACCTCAACCGCACGGTGTTTGCGGGCAAGCCCTTCCGCATCATGGGCGCGCTCAATGTAAACGCGGCAAATTTTGATGCGGAACTTAAAAAAGCGCATAAAAAAGAAAAGGCGGGCGTCACCTGCTTTCTCACACAGCCGGTGTACGAGCAGCGCGCGGCGGAAAACCTCGCGCGGGCGAAGCGGGAGCTTTCATCCGAGCTGTGGGCGGGCGTCATGCCCGTCGTAAGCTATAAAAACGCCTGCTTCATCAACAACGAGCTTGCGGGCATAGAGATTCCGGCAGACCTGTGCGAACGGTTCAGGCATGCGGACCGGGAACAGGCGGCGGATATCGCGGTGGAAACGGCGCTTTCCTCCGTCGAGATGGTAGAAGATACGGCGGATGGCTATTACGTCATTACGCCGCTCCGGCGCGCGGATATCGTGTGCCGTATTGTAAAGGAGCTGAAAGCATGATTATAATCGGAGAAAAACTCAACAGTTCGATCCCTTCCACCCTTCAGGGATTGAACGAAAAAAACGAGGATTTTATCACGGACCTCGCACGGCGGCAGGGGGAAGCGGGCGCGCGGTACCTCGACCTTAATACGGGGATGTGCGGCGACGAAAAGGAAATGCTGGTATGGGCGGCGGGGCTTGCCCTCAAAGCAGCGCCAGGATGCGCTCTCATGGCGGATTCCACAAGCCCTGGGGCGCTGCGTTACCTGTTCGAAAACGTAGAACTGGAAAATGCGGCCATTAATTCCGTAACGCTCGAAGAAGACCGCCTTTCCGGTGTGCTTCCGCTCGTGCGGGAATTCAAAACGGCTATCGTCGGGATGCCGATCGACGGCGACGGTATCCCGAAGACGGCGGAAAGACGTGTGGAAAATGCGCGCAAGCTGATCGCCATCCTGCGCGAAAACGGCTCCGCGGATCAGGATATCTATATCGATATCGTGGTGGAAGCAGCCGCGACAGGCTGGGATGCGCCCCAAAAAGCGCTTGAGGCCGCGCAGGCCCTGCGCGGGGAATTCCCGGATGTGCATTTGCTCGTGGGGCTTTCCAATGTGTCCTTTGGCCTCCCCAGGCGCGGGGTCATCAACGAGACGTTCCTTGCCTGCGCAATGGCGCGGGGCGTGGATGCGGCCATTATGGATATCACGAATCCCTCGATGAAGCTTCATCTCAGAGCCGCTGAAATGCTTTTCGGGCAGGATGAATATTGTATGGAATACCTCAACGCCTACCGGGAAACGGAGCAATAAAAAAGCTCCGGCCGGCGGAACGCGGCCGGAAAGGAAGTGACAAACAATGAACAAATGTAAAATTACGGTCCTGAAAAAAACATTCGACGAGGAACTGGCGCGTGAATATGGCGCGAAGGGCCTTAAGGCCTGTCCCATGCTTCGTGAGGGGCAGGTGTTTTATGCGGATTATGCAAAGCCCGAAGGTTTTTGCGATGAGGCGTGGAAGGCCGTTTACCAGTATGTGTTCGCGCTTTCCCACGGCGCGGGCGGCGGCCTTTTCTATTATGGAGACTGGATCAGAAAACCGGGCGTCGCCATTTGCAGCTGCAACGACGGCCTGCGTCCGGTAATCTTCAAGATCGAGGCCACGGACGAAGAATCGCAAATCGATTACGAACCGGTATAAATCCCCAAACAGCGTACGCAGCATTCCCGCCGCCCGGCGGGAATGCTTTTTTTGAGGCGTCCGTCACGCCGCCATGCGGATAGAGACCGCGGCTGATACGGCTCCCATCAGCAGGAGGGGAACCATGCCGGCGGTATAGACCGCGCCGCGAAAGCATCCTCTCCCGCGCGGACAGGCAGATTCTACTCGGGCGGGACTATGCGGGCCGCTGCCTTGCCCGCGCACAGCCGTTTCATGATTCCTCCCGCCTCATCGCCGTGTATGATCGCTTGCCGGGCGGAGAAGCGGAAGATACGGTTTGTTACGCTGAAAAACAGGGCCTTAACGTCGTAAGGACAGGTCCGCTGCCCACTTGGTGCTCATTCACAAAATATTAACGTCTGAAAGGGCGCGATTCAGCGGTATTCTGTTGAATCCGCGCCGTTTTTATACTATAATTGAACTCTAAGGCAAAGGAGTAACAATGTTCAATAACAATACGGTTGTAACGGTCCCCTATGGGATTTTAAGTGATAAAGTGGAAAACGGAATCGTAGTGGCCCACCTGTCGGACCTCCACGAGAAGGAATTCGGGCAGGATAACGGCCAGCTGTTTGAAAAAGTGGCGGACCTCACGCCGGACCTCATCGCCGTTACGGGCGATATGGTGGCGCACGGGAACCAGAAAGAGATCGACGCTGTCTATACGCGGCGCTTTGCGCGCGCCCTCGCCGGCATTGCCCCCACCTATTTCGTGACGGGCAACCACGAACGCAATTTTGACGGGCGTGTCGAGCGAATCATGGAAGAGCACGGCGTCAGGGTGCTGCACACGGGCGATATGGCTCATGTCGCCGTGGGGAAAAGCGAGGTCAACCTCTCGGGGATGGACGATGTCTCGTTCGATCATGTGGACGTACTGGAATCGGTAAGCGTGTTCGAGGGGGAGCGCACGGGCTTTAATATTTTTCTTGCGCACCGTCCGGAATATTATCCGCTTTACCTCCGCAAAAATATTGACCTCGTGCTTTCCGGGCATACCCATGCCGGGCAGATACGCTTCCCGAAGATCGGGACGATCGCCATGAATGGACAGGGCTTTCTGCCTAAATATGTGCAGGGCGAATTCACGGACGGCGCGACCACAATGATTATCAGCCGCGGTCTCGGGGCAAGCGGCTATCCGAAAATCAGGATCAACAATCCGCCGGAATTGGTAGCGGTGTATATCGAGCCAGACCCGGGCGGGTTGCAATAAAGTTTGGAGTAAGAGGGATTCAGCATGGAAAAGAGACCGTTTGTCACAAAAGAAAAACTGGAGGAAATCGCGGCAAAATATCCTACGCCCTTTCACCTCTACGATGAAAAGGGCATCCGGGAAAACGCGCGGCGCATGAATAAGGCGTTCTCGTGGAACAAAGGCTTCCGCGAATATTTTGCGGTCAAGGCGACGCCCAATCCGGTCCTGATGAAAATTCTCAAAGAGGAAGGGTGCGGGGTGGACTGCTCCTCCTATACCGAGCTGATGCTTTCGGATGCATGCGGCTTTCATGGAGCAGACATCATGTTCTCCTCCAACGATACGCCTCCGGAGGATTTCAGGCTGGCAAAGAAGCTCGGCGCGATCATTAACCTCGACGACCTCACGCATGTGGCGTTTTTAAACGAGGTCGCGGGCATCCCGGAAACCATCTGCTGCCGCTATAACCCGGGTGGGACGTTCCGTACCGCCAACGGCATCATGGATAACCCGGGCGAGGCCAAATACGGCATGACGTACGACCAGATGGCGGAGGCCTACCGGGAACTCAGGCGGCTCGGCGCGAAGCGCTTCGGCATCCATGCGTTCCTGGCGAGCAATACCCAAACTGAAGAATACTATCCCGAACTGGCGCGGATTTTGTTCGGGCTTGCGGTAAAACTGCGGGATGAAACGGGCGCGGATATCCGCTTTGTCAACCTTTCGGGCGGTGTGGGCATTCCCTACACGCCGGACGGCAAGCCCGTCGACATCCTCAAGGTGGGCGCGGGGGTCGAGGAAGCGTTCCGGAAAGTGCTGGTGCCTGCGGGCATGGGCGATGCCGCTGTGTTCACGGAGCTTGGGCGTTTTATGCTGGGGCCGTACGGCTGCCTTGTAACGCGCGCCGTGCATGAAAAGCATACCTATAAGGATTACATCGGGGTGGACGCATGTGCGGCCAACCTCATGCGCCCCGCTATGTACGGGGCATACCACCACATCACGGTCATGGGCAAGGAAGACGCGCCCTGCGACCATAAATACGATGTAACGGGCGGACTGTGTGAAAACAACGATAAATTTGCGGTCGACCGCATGCTGCCCAAAATCGACAAAGGAGACCTGCTGGTGCTGCACGATACGGGCGCGCACGGCTTCTCTATGGGTTATAACTATAACGGAAAGCTCCGGAGCGCGGAGATATTGCTGAAAGAAGACGGCAGCTTCGAGCTTATCCGCCGCGCGGAAACGCCGGAGGACTATTTTGCGACGCTCGATTTCCTGAAGCTGTTCGGGTAACGGGAGGACTATGAAAAAAGCCGTGACTGCCATCTTGATGATCGTATCGCTGTTCCTCTGTGTTTCGTGCGGATTGGTACGGGATGCGGCGCTTGCGGTGCTTGGAGGAAGCGAAACCGCGTCCGGGTCTCTCGCCCTGCCGGACCTGCCCGCCGGGAACACGATGCTCCCAGAGACAGCGGCGGAAGGAACGGATCGGGAAAGCTTGGCTTTTTTTGACGAAATGATCGATACGGAAGGGCTTCTCGGTTCGCGCCGTGCGCCGCGGATCAGCGACGTGGAAGGAAGCTACTCCCTTTCAGAGGGCGGCTTTTATATAAAGGATACGCCCTTTATGGGCAGGGACGGGACCGTTGCCCTCGGCTTCAACATCGGCGGGGTCAACGACGCGGTGATATACAGCTACACGGCGGATACGGCCGCCGTCACTCCCGGGCAGGTGCTGAAGGAATATAAAAAACTGTACGAAACATTGCTGGGGAAATACGGTCGCGCGGCTTCCCATGAATGGGCGGTCAGCGGCAGCGGAACGCTGGACGGGCTGTACTCCGCGGGCGAATTCGACGAGACGGATATAACCGACGCCCTGCTTCACGGACGGGTCGCGGCTTTCCGCTATTCGTGGAACCGGGTCGGCGGCAACGTCATGACTGCGTGGCTGCTTTTGGAGCGGGGCGGAGTCTACACGGTGGGCCTTGCGTATGATAAAACGGGGGATACGCTTCCGCGCTATTCCGTGCCGGTATGAAAGGGGAAAGATCATGGGACTATTCCGGAAAAAGATTACGGAGGAGCAAATAGGCACGGTCAAACGCCTTCTCCGGGAAGCAAACGAATGCTCGCGGATCGCGAACGAGGCTGTCACAGCCAAGGTATTTTTTGAGAATTATCATGGGCTTGAGCAAAGGCTGCGCGAGCTTACCAATTACGAGAAATATGGGGTGTTCAAGGGCAATATGCCCTCGCGGAACCTAAATCAGGTCGAAACAAATTTCCAGAACGATCTCAACCTTTTCCTCCAGCGCAGCTACCTGCACCTGCGGGAGAAGACCGGAAAAATGGACGACAACAGAGCGCGGCGCGAACGGGAAAAATATTTCCGCAGCATGGAGGAATATAAGGACGAGTTCAGCACATATAATAAAAAGCTGCTGAAGGATATGGAAAAACAAAACGGGTAATTATTGTATGGAAGAAAATCGCGGAAGAAAGGTCGGGGAGGAACCCGGCGGGAAAAGGGCGCCGAAAAAGGGCGGCTCAAAAATAGTCTCGTGGATCATCATAGCGGCCGCGGCTGCGGTGCTCGTTTTTGCGCTGTGGAATATCATCGGCATCAAGGGCGAGGATATGGCCAACGAGCAGACCTATAAAGACCTCAAGCAGGTGGCGGAAGGCACGGCGGAGCCTTCCCAGGCGGCGGACCCGCGCGCCCGCAAGATCGATTTCGATGCGTTGCGCGCGGTCAACGAAGAGATTGTCGGATGGATCTATATCCCGAATACGGCGATCGACTATCCGGTTGTCATCGCGGAGGATAACGATTATTATATTTCCCATAGCGCCAACAGGGAACAAAACCGCGCCGGGGCCATTTTTCTCGACTACAGGAACCATCCGGATTTCACGGATCAAAACACCATCGTTTACGGCCACCGTATGAACGATGGGTCCATGTTTGCAGATTTGCATAAATTTGAGGATGAAGATTTTTTCCGGGAAAATAAATACGTGTACCTCTACCTGCCCGGCGGCGCGGTACAGGTATATGATATCTTTGGATCCGGCGTCGTAGGCGATATGGACGAAGCGTATACCATAAGCTTTGCGGACGGCGCAGCGTTTGAAAGCTACCTGGCGAAAATGAAAAACCGGTCCGCATCGTCTTTCAATATGGAGCTTACTGCGCAGGACCGGATCATCACTCTCTCGACATGCGTGCGCGGGCAGGATGAAAACCGCTATATCGTGCAGGCTGTACTGGAGCAGCAGGAGGACGTATGATCTATACTGTCACATTCAATCCGGCGCTCGATTATATCATGTATATGGACGGGCTCAGTGTGGGCGGGGTAAACCGGGTACGCGCTGCGAAAATATTGTGCGGCGGCAAGGGGATCAACGTGTCGTGGGTGCTGCACAACCTCGGGGTCAAGAGCGTTGCGCTCGGGTTCGTCGCGGGCTTTACAGGCCGGGAGATCGAACGGCTACTGGCAGAGCACGGCTGCCGGACGGATTTCGTACGGCTGGGGCACGGCATGTCGCGCATCAACGTCAAGCTGGTTGCGGATGAGGAAAGCGATCTCAATGCGCCCGGTCCGCAGATCGGCACGCTGGAGCCGTTTTTCAGGAAACTTGACGGCCTCACGGCAGAAGATACCATTGTGCTTGCGGGCAGCCTGCCCGCCGGACTCCCGCAGGATACGTACGAACAGGTGCTTGCGCGCGCAAGCGGAGCGCGCTGCGTGGTAGATACCACGGGGGACGCGCTTGTCTCGGTGCTCAAATACAGGCCGTTCCTGATAAAGCCCAACCACCACGAGCTGGGGGAACTGTTCGGCAAGGAGCTGCACACGGAAGAAGAGATCGCAGACTGTGCCGTGAAGCTGCGGCAGAAGGGCGCGCAAAACGTCCTCGTCTCGATGGCGGGCGAGGGAGCTCTCATGGCGGGGCAGGACGGCAGGCTCTACCGCTGCGCTGCGCCCAAGGGAACGGTACGCGGCTCCACTGGTGCCGGGGATTCCTTAGTCGCAGGTTTTCTTGCGGGCTGCGAAGCGGGAAAAAGCCTCGAATATGCGTTCCGCATGGGCGTGGCCGCAGGCAGCGCGAGCGCCTTTTCGGAAGAGCTCGCTACGCGCGCGGAGGTTTATGCGCTTCTTGGAACCATATAACGTAAACGAATGCATAAGGCCCATCCCTCAAGGGGATGGGCCTTATTTTATAAAAAAGAGGAAATGAAAAAACTAAATAATCTTACAGTCACTATTTTACACAAATTTTGTAAAATGAAAAGAGGGAATCGCGTAAAATTTTTGTAAAATATACGTACAGTTCATTTTGTTTTCGGGCGCACGCAGCGCCTCACGGATCGATTCGATGGCGGCTCCTGCAAGCAAACGCCTGCTGCGCATCCGCAGCAGCCTTTAAGGGCGCGCCGGTAGGCAGCTCATATCGAGTCCGGTAAACTGGCCGCCAATGCCTCCGTCCGCTCCAGCCCGCTGTCGGTCAAAGGCCTGTGTTTGTCCCTCATAGCGGTTTATTATATATGGGAAAATCCGGAAAGCGGTTCAAAACAGGATGCGTTTATTCAAAGAAGCTCCCGCCAGCCGTGAGGCGGCAAAAAAAGGGCAGCCAGCTGGCCGCCCATAATCAGGGGTATGTACCCGATAGATACCCGCTGCGCCGGGGCTTGAAACAAAATCATGGCAAAGTCCTCCAATTTAATAAAAGGGGGCTGCGTGATGGAAAGAAGTTTATATGACAGGGCATGGCTGCTGTATCAGATGGCAAAGATTCAAATCGACGAGGTGCAAAAGGCATGGAGCTTCCGGCAGCCGCTTCCGGCGGCCGGGCACGAGGAAGCGGTGGATTTCCTGCGGGAGGTGGCGGACGTGCTATACCGCATGCTGATCGATTGAAAAGTCCGCGCGCAAAGCAGTCCTGTTTTTTTTACGGAAGCAAAAAAAAACAGGCGTTTCCGAAGCCTAAAGCGCTATCATCATTATGATATCCACACGTGAATCAGCGATATCTGTGCGTATTCTGTAAATGTTTGCTCAATACGCTATCAGCGTAAAAGCAGTGGTTGAGCCCCATTTAATAGTATAAGTGGGTTACAATGTGGGTTATTGATCGCTACCCAAAATGCGTGCAAATGTGTTGTCTATCCATTGGGCTGCACGGTGCGCATCTCCGTCTAATTCATGGCTGTATGTCGAGAATCCGTCAAATGATTTGCTATGACCCCCAATCGGTTTTATTAGCTCTTCGGGCATATCTTTATTTGCCGAAAAGAAAGTGTGCCGAAGCTCATACGGTGTACGATCGGCTATTCCGTTGTGCTCTTTATACCGATTCCAGGATTGACGGTAAAGTTGCTGATTTAGTCTTTCTCCATCGGGCGTTGGGAAAAGAACGTTTGTTTGAATCCCGGCAGAAAGAAGCATTTTGCGCTGAGCTCTAATTTCCCGCATTCCAATTTCCGGTATCTCAAAGGAACGAATAGCATTTTTATTCTTGCCATGCGTCGTCTCACCGAATCGGTTTACGGCACGCTTGAGCGTACAGCGATTCCCAATAATGTCGCTTACATCCAAGCCTATCAGTTCCCCCGGCCTAAATCCGACAATTATTTCAATTCTATACGCATGGATATACCAGTCATGCTGTATTTTCCCCCGATACGTTGTTTGGTCACTGCGAAAAACCTTTTTTATGTCGTCGGGCTGGAGGGCTTTTCTTGTGCTTTGGTGCGCGTCATTCGGTATGAGCAGATTTTCGGGAAACAATTTCGTTGTCTTGGCAATACGACAGTATTTCACAAACGCCTGTATAACGCCGCGCGTCGTTTTAAGTGTTTTATAAGCAAGCCCTTTGCCGTGGTTGCCGATTGTATGAGCATAGTTTAGAACAGCTTGTAAATTCTCCTCTGTGACATCGCCTATACGTTTGCGACCGATCACGGGCATGAGATAGAGTCTTAAGTGTTTTTCGTTTTGGATAATGTGCTCTTTGCTTACATGTCTGTCTTTCAAATATTGTAGATAGCGCTCCTTCATGACAGACACTTTAGAACTTCCGTCAACCCCGTCATCAAGCCATAAATCCGCTTTGGTGTTTGCCTCGCGAAGGCCCTTTCGTCCGGGTGTTGAAGATGTGAATGTACGCCGTACACCGCCCTTTTGAACTTTGATTTGCCAGCGCTTTTGATTTTCGAACCAAACGGCTGTATTTACTCGTTTTCCCATAATTTTCTCCTTCCATTTTACCCCACCCATATGGTAAAATAAAAGGGCAGGGTTCTCTTCCTCGTAGTGGTGGAATAAATTCTGCTTGCCCCCTTTTGGTGTTACCGCACTGCAGGGGGCTTTTCTATTTATCATTCGTAATGCGTCCACATGCTGCGTATAACGACGATTTGAGCATCCTTATCCACCGAGTAGACCAATCTATGCTGTACGTTGATACGACGGCTGTAATAGCCTTGCAAGTCGCCTACAAGCTTTTCGTAAGGCGGGGGAGCCTGGAAGGGATTTTGCTTTAAAATATTAATTAGCTCTCCGGCCTTTTTCAGTATACCCGCCTGTTTCAATTTTGCATAATCCTTGAAGGCTCGTTTTGTCAATTGCACATCGTACATAGTTTACTCCCAATCGAGGTCATCAGCGCTTACCATTTCTTCTACAGGCTCGTTCTCGCTCTCCTTGATGCTCTCTACAAGGCCAGGAACAGAATACAGGTATAAAGTCTCCTGTATAGACCTCCAATCGTCCTCGGAGAGAAGAACAGCGTTTCCATCCTTGCCGAGTATCTGGATTGGGGCGTGGGATTCGTTGGTATCTTTCACAAGCTTATATAAATTCTGCCGTGCTTTTGTAATATTGATCGCCTCCATGTTTATCACCTCAATATCATTATAGCGTACGTGATAGCGTACGTCAAGAGGGCTTTTAAATTTAGATGTTTACAACTGACGCAATACAGCACCGGCATTCATCACAGAACGGCGGTGTGTTGATACCTATTTTAGCGTCTTTAACTAAATAAGATTTTCCAATGTGATTTTTGCAAGCAGCGCATGTTTTATCATCATTATTTCCAATTATTTCATATAAGTCACACAGTCCTTTATATGAAATCAGGGATTGTGCGGTATACAAATATTTTTGATATAGCATTTGAGCGCTATCTACTGTTGTTGCACCTGATAAAAAACGCACGATTGCATATATTTTAATGTCCACATCAGTGAATCTATGCGTTTCAGCCATCAGCATATCTATTGCGCCACATTGATGGCTGTTAATTTCTTTTCTCATAAGAAACGGTATTTTGTTTTTCTTGCATTTCTCCTGCCGATTTTCAAAAATAATTTTATACAGTTTTTTATACTTCTTTTTTATAATAAGAGGTCTGCATTTTTCGGCTAGGTCAAAAAATTCTTTTCGCTCTTGTTCGCGCTTAGCTTCATAAAAAAGCTGTTTTTCAGTAGCCATTGTTCCACCATCCTTTTTTTTATTTAATAATGCGGACTAACAAGTATTCTTTATACCGCTTCCATCTCCGCAAAATCAATAGAAATGTCGCGATAAAAATGCTTTTTACTTATATGTCTTATTTCGTGCAGAGCAGTTTCAATTTGCTGCTCTTTGCTTAAAAGAGAATTCACATAAATATTATAATTCCCGTCGCAATCCTCTTTCACAACGCCCTTTGCTTGGTATGTGGGAAAGGGGATCACCCTGATGTAAATATCCCCCATATCGTCAATCTCCTTTTTTGTAGTAAGGATATTATATCACTCGTGATTGTCAGACTTGGTAATTCCCTCTAAAAATTTTACCATTACTTTTACATCTTCCGGAGTTGCCTTTTGTGAGAGGGAGAAAAGCATCCGTTTATCTGGATTGTCCTTGATATCCTGTAATAGTTGTATCATTTCATCGTCGGTTTCTTTTGGTTCTCGGCCCAAGAGATAATCTATTGATACGGAAAAATAATCAGCGATTTTTTCCAATATTTCAGACCTTGGGGTATAACCGTTCTGCTTCCAATTCGTAATACTAGCCTTGCTTATACCCATTTCAAATGCGGCCTTGCTAGGGGAAATTCCTTTAATTTTGCAAAGCTCAGCAAATCGCTCATAGAACACTCAGATCACATCCTTAAAAAAGTTCATAAAAATTTACCTAATACGCTTGACAAGTTCATAAACATGTAATATTATGGTGTAAAAGTAAATGAACATGAACCAATATCGCGTATAAGTTTATATTCTTGCAATTTATTATATTGAATTAGTTCATGGAAGTCAACTATTATTCTAAAAAAGGAGGGGAAGATATGATTCAAGCATGGACGGCTGATGTTGTAGCGCGTATGCACATGGCAAAAATACAGAAAAAGCAACTTGCACGAGAAGCGGGTTATACACCTGAATATCTCGGGATGATTCTCGGTGGAAAGTGAGATACCAAGAAAGCAAAGGCTAATATACTCATAGCTCTGGAACGTCTTGAAGGGCAAGCAGACCAAAAATAACCACCACTACAAAAAATTTATGAAAGAATGGAGAAAGAAAGATGACTAAAAAAGAATTTCTAGCAGAATTAAGAAATTACGGGATCAAGGGATTAAAGGCAAGAAGAACCGCAAAGCAAATGTATGCCCTGCATGGTTCATACGACAATGCTTTTGCATCAATAAATGGTATGCAGAGGGGACTTCAGGGCGCTTTCACAGGATTAACAAAGGCAATTAACATGATGGCAAAATCTATCGGCGGAGATATGGAGGAATGGTAATGAAAAAATTCAAACTTTTAAGACTGAAAATGTACGATCAGGACATTACACAAGAGGATATTGCGCAGCATATTGCCAATGTTCTGAACAACACTTGCTCAATATCTCATATCAGCGATCTATTTAACGGGCGCAGTTCATGGCGCATGGATGAAGCGTATGCCGTCCTTGACCTGCTCAAGGTTCCACATAGTGAGCTTCATAAGTACTTCCCTAAAGATGGGGAAAGGTCTTGCTTTGTGCAAATATAGGAGGCAGATATGGGAAACGTAGTACCGTTCATTCAGAAACCGGAAATATTGCGGTTCAAGAATTTTGCACTGCCGGAAGTCGCAATGAAGATTGTCTTTGTATTTGAAGGGCACGCAAAGTACTGTGAGCAGGCTGGAGAACTTGAGGACGCAGGATATTATCGAAAACTTGCCCAGGACATCATGGAGCATGGAACCGACCCTTACATCAACGAAATATGCGACTACATATCAGACATATTTTGGTCGGTAGACGGCATGCCGTCGCAATATCTGGGTGAAAAGGATATAAGATTTCTTCAAGCTGTATGCGAATATCGGGAAGGAGAGATCGAGCAATGACAAGAGAAGAAAAGAATTTTATACAGTGGTTGTATTGGATTGGAAAAAATGTACGCAGAAAAGGCCTTCCGTACTTCAAAAATGGTACAAGGGTAACGGTAGATCAATACTACTCAATGCTCAGGAAGGTTATGCGCGAAAAAGAGGAACAGGATCGTATGCTTACTGACAAGGAAACTGAAATATTCTTTGGCGAGATCGGGGAAAAGAGTTTCCGCGCGGGATATTACGGACATATGCCCTATGAAATCAAATCTAAGTGGCAAAAGAAAAGATCGCTGCGCCAACAACGATCAATTCAGAAAGACACTCTATCTACGCCTATTTTACCATAGGCGGAAAGGAAAAAGCAAGATGATTAATTTATTCAATATAATGGATTCTGTTAAACAGGAGAAAATAGCGCTTGAAAAGCAACAAGCATATTGATGGCCGTCCACGATGCAGCACATCATTCACCAAATAATCCCAAATGTTACGAAGGGGCTATCTACGCAGCAGAGGATATAGTCAGTAATACAGTAGTAATGTTGGAAGTGTTGAAAGATGGCATATCCAATCATTTACAAGCAGAGCGCAAGAATATCACAAACGAGAAAGGCGGTACAAAGTGAAAGATTATGAAGATATGACGCTTGAAGAACTGATCTATGAATATGAAAAATTCGTAGGAAGGCAAACGACAAAAGCAGAAAGAGTGCTTCTGGCAATGATGCATACAGAGATAATAGATGCATACAAAAGAGGGTTTGTGGCAGGGACGATGAACGGCGCTGGATTGCCCGTAACACCGCCTGCGGGCGTGCATTCGACTAGGGAGGCGGCTCGAAATGAATAAATACGAGATATGCGGGAAAGAATATCCAATAATCGGCCGCTTTGATGCAGTGTCGCCGGATGGTGTTGTAGCTTCGAATATACCGCTTTTAGATATCCCCATGATGACGGATTATCAATGGCAACGGAATTGTTTAAAGCGCCGGATTGAACATCCAGAGTATTACGAAGTAATAGAGGACGTGCCCGCCACAATTGCACGTTTAGAAAAATGGCTTAATGAGCACAAAAAGAGGGATTAATTGTGACATCTGGCGGTTTTATAAAACTTCATAGAGAAATGCTTGATAAGGCTATTTGGCGGGAATCAACCGCCGAACAAAAAGTGATTCTTGTTACGCTGCTTATGATGGCCAATCATGCTGAAAATGAATGGGAATGGGGCGGGGAAAAATTCAAGGCTAAGCCAGGCCAATTCGTGACGAGCGAGGCCTCTATTGTGGAAAAATGCGGGAATGGGGTTAAGAGGCAAAGTGTAAGAACTGCGTTAAAAAAATTTGAAAAATATGAATTTCTGACCCGCGAAGCAACCAAGAGAAATTCGCTCATAACCATTATAAATTGGGAAAAATATCAGGGTTCTAAAAGAAAGACTAACCAACGGGCTAACCAAGAACTAACCAAGAGCCAACCAACAGCTAACCAAGAGCTAACCACTAACAAGAATGAAAAGAATGATAAGAATATAAAGAGAGGGGGGGCTTTGACCCCGAGCCCCTCCTCATGGAAAAGGGATTCAGTCCAAAGATCGATGAGGCCATCAGAGAGTGGTGGAGGTACAAGAGTGAAAGAAAAGAGGCATACAAAGAAACGGGCTGGAAAAAACTTTTGTCTCAATTCCAGAATAAAATTAATGTCTATGGGGAACAGGCTTTGGTTGAAGCACTGGACAGGGCGATCTCTTCAGGGTGGAAGGGATGGGATTTTCAAAGTAGCTTTACAAAATTGGCACAGGAAGATTCAGGGGAACACTACGAGGAGTTTTAGGCAATGGAAGAATTGGAACTAATCCCGCAGGATATTGAAGCGGAGCGGAGCGTAATAGGGGCCGCGCTGCTGCGCCCGGAGTGTGCCTTTGAAGTGCTGTCAAGCTTGCAGAAGGATGATTTTTCAAGCATCGTGCATATGCATGTCTATGAAGCGATGGAGAAGCTTGCAAAAGAGGGAATCACGCCGGATATTGTAACGGTCAATAGCAGGCTTGAAGCCCTGCATTTGGCAACGCCCGGAACCATCGAGTATTTAAGCGGGCTTACAGTCGAGACCATAACGACGAAAAATATTAAAAGCCACATCGACATTATCCGGGAGAAATCAAAGCGGCGGCGGCTGAAAGAAATTTGCGCAAGGGCAATCTCGGAAACGTCTGATCCGGAAAATGATATTGACGACATAGCAAACGGACTGTGTAACGCTATCTATGATCTTGACCGGCGCAAGTCGGATGTAAAGCCGCTGAAAACGGCATATCAGGAAGCGTACGCCGAGATCGTGGAAGCGGTAGAAGCCAAAAAGGAAGGGAAGTT
The DNA here is from genome assembly GCF_003628755.1 of Christensenella minuta. Classification (NCBI taxonomy): domain Bacteria; kingdom Bacillati; phylum Bacillota; class Clostridia; order Christensenellales; family Christensenellaceae; genus Christensenella; species Christensenella minuta. The sequence continues at coordinate 2,664,603 of NZ_CP029256.1, forward strand.
GCTTGGCATACAGACAGGGTTTCCAAGGCTTGACAAACGGCTTGCAGGACTGAAAAAGGGGGAATTGATCGTAATAGGCGCACGGTCCAGCATGGGGAAAACCTCTTTTGCTATGAACATAGCGGATCACGTAAAGAAAGATCACAAGGTGCTGTACTTCTCGCTCGAAATGGTTCCATCCCAGTTGGCGTTACGGCTCATGGCGGGGGACGCGAAAATCTCAATGCAAGACCTTAGAACCGGAGACATAGGCGGCAAGGAAATAGCGCGGCTTGGAACGGCGATACAGGGCGTGAATGGGAATATGTTTATCAGTGACAACTTCAAGCAAAGCACAACGGATATCATGGCGCTGTCTCAAAAGGTGCGCAGAGAATACGGGCTTGATCTAGTGATTATAGACTATTTGCAGCTTATCACACGCACAGAGTTTAAGGACAACGAAGTGCAGGCGCTTGACGCGATCACACGGCAGCTAAAAGTTATTGCCGGAGAATTGGAGGTACCCGTTATCCTCCTTAGCCAATTATCGCGGGAGGCTGATAAAGGCAACAAGGGCGGCCAGCGCGGGAGAGTACCGGAATTGTCAGAACTGCGCGGGAGCGGAGCCATCGAGCAAAACGCAGATGTGGTGCTGTTGCTCCATAAGCAATCACGTGACAGCACGGAAGCCAAGTTGATTGTCGCCAAGCAGCGCAACGGTGCAACGGGCATAATGGGGCTGCACTGGAACGGCGAAACTACACGGTTTACAGAAGAAGACTCGATACACAAATATTACGGCAAAACACCGTTTGACAAACAGGAGGTAGAGTATTGATAACGCCATGCATGATACTGGAGGCACAAAAGAGGCTTAATCGGATCACGAGAGCCAAACCATACAAATACGCCATGCGGCAGTGTGGACAGGAAAGGCGGAGGTTCATCAGGGCGGCGCTGATGGCTAAGCTGCTAAACGATATTTATGACGAGTGGAGCGCATAATATGACGATACGCGAAAAGCTGGAGCAATACAGGGCGCTTGTGGTAGAAGTGCGCAACCTGGAACAACGGATCAGCGATATGCAAACACAGAAAGTGTCTTCCTGCGATATAGTAAAAATGTCGTCGCCTGAATTTCCTTTTACGGAGCACAGCAGTAAGGTGATAGGGCATGCCATAGATAAGACAACGCTTCAAAAGGTTGTGGGCATCTATAAAGACCGGCTTGAAAAGGCAATGGCTATGATGCTGGAAGTAGAAACGTTCATCTCATCCGTAGAAGACAGCGAGATGCGGGAGCTTTTGCGGCTGCGGTATATAGAGGGCTTGCCGTGGTGGAAAATACCCATGCGATTGGAAATGGCTGGTGATGGAACTTGGCAATGCAAAAAAGTTTATGGATTTTTGCAAAATTTTGAAAATCGTCAAGAAAATCAAGGTTGATCCGTGGTAAAATGCTATTAGTGAAAAGTAGCTAAACGTCATCCTGATGGGTGGCGTTTTTGTTTTGGGGATGTGAATGGTTTCGACGCGATGTAAGCCCGAAGCGGATATTCGCGGACACGAGTTCAATTCTCGTCATCTCCACCAGTGCCAGTGCGTGGGTAGGCATGGAAACGCACGAAAATCCGCGAATAAAATGCAGTGAACCGTATGCCTGCGGAGAATTGCGCGGGGGCGGGCTGGAGCGGACTGGCTAGAGATCAGCGGCCCTTTTATAAGATTCCATGCGGAGAGGTCAATAAAGTCACGTGAAAGCGGGTAGGCGCATACCGGTATAATCAGGCGGCATTTGGGAAGCCGTCGAGTGCCAACGGGAATAGCCGTGCGCCCAAGCTGGCTGATACCCGAAAAAACCAAGCCGTAGGTTTCCTGCACAGATAAGAGCAGGTTTTAGAGCGGAATAGGATTAAATGATTGCCGCTTGCCCGCAGCGACATATAAATAGCGGGCTTGAAACAAAAAGGCCATGAAAGACTCCTGATGGGGTCTTTTTGGTTTACCAAAAGGGATGGAGATATGGACAAATACAATCCTGAGCATTATTTGGATTTGACCGCCGCGATTGCGGTAAGCCGGGCAGACAGAAGGAGTAAGCCTAAAATGAAACATACAAGACATAGCTATCGCATTGGCGACCTGTATAGATTCGCATGGGTAAACGGGAGGTTAACGTTGTGGCGGCTAAGCTAACGCCGAGGCAAAAAGCATTTGCGGAATTTTACATTCAGCTAGGCAACGCTACGGAAGCGGCGAAGCGCGCGGGGTATTCAGAGAAAACAGCAAATAGAATTGGCGCAGAAAACTTGACAAAACCTGTTATACGTGAATACGTCGATAAAGTGCAGTCAGAAATATCCTCAAGCCGCATAGCAGACGCGCGAGAAGTGCAAGAAACATTAACGCGCATATTGCGTAGGGAAGAAACCGAAAGTGTTGTAATCGTCTGCAAGACCCGTAAAAGCTCGTATGACAAAGCGGGGAAACGAAAGACGGAAGAAAAAGAAACCCCGGAGATCGTGCGGATTCCAGCAAAGATCAGCGACGTGAATAAAGCCGCTGAACTGCTGGGGAAGGTTCATGGTCTATATACCGATAAGGTTGATCTTTCGGGCGGCGTGGATTTGAGGATACAGGTAGACTATGGCAACGATCAAGGTTCAAGCGAATAAAATATTTGCACCAGTAGATAAAAGCAAATGCCGCTATGTGCTTCTGAAAGGGAGCGCAGGAAGCGGGAAAAGCGTTGACACTGCGCAGCATTATATATTGCGTCTGATGCAGGATAGGGGTCGAAACCTCTTGGCATTGCGTAAATCGGAGGTAACGAACCGTGATAGCACTTTCGCGGAGTTATCCGGGGCAATATCGCGCATGGGGCTGTGGGACTACTGGAAGCCTATAATGTCGCCGCTTGAACTGCGGTGTGTCAACGGGGCGAAAATCATCTTTCGCGGCATGAACGACGACAGACAGCGCGAGAAGATCAAGTCTATCACGTTTGAAAAAGGAAGCCTTACAGATATATGGCTCGAGGAAGCGACGGAATTTTCAAGGGCGGATGTGGACATACTAGATGACCGTTTGAGAGGAAAACTCCCGGATGGTCTTTTTTATCAGATGCGGTTTACGTTCAATCCGGTGGCGGCAACACACTGGATTAAACATGATTATTTTGATACGGTTGATCCTAATGTTTTTACACACCATAGCACATACTTAGACAATCGTTTTATAGATGCGCCATACCATGCGCGCATGATGCGGCGCAAGGAGCTAGACCCGGACGGGTATCGGGTGTATGGCCTCGGAGAATGGGGCGAAGTCGGCGGGCTTATCATTACTAACTGGACGGCAGAAGATATGAGCCAAGACCCAAACGACTACGACAGCGTTTCACTTGGTCAAGACTTTGGTTTTAACCACGCTAACGCTATTTTATTGCTTGGATTTAAGGACGATGAAATATACGTCTTAAAGGAGCAATACGATTACGAGAAGGACACGGGAGAGATAATAGCGGCTTGCATCATGCCGAAACACGTAATGATGTACTGCGACAGCGCGGAGCCAGACAGGATTAAAACATGGCGTTCTTCCGGGTATAAAGCCGTGGCAGTTAAGAAAGAGCAAGGGAGCGTACAAGCGCAGATCGACTATTTAAAAGCGCATAAAATACACATTCATCCTTCATGCGTAAATCTTATGAAGGAGCTCCAACAATGGAAGTGGAAGCGTGACGAAAAGCGGGATGTGTGGCTAGATGAACCCGTTCCATTTCTTGACGATGCAATCGCCGCGCTGCGGTATGGAATAGAGCCAGTGCGCAAGGTGCGCAGACTACAGAGTTTTTCAAAGGAAGGGCTAGGACTTTGATAGAGTATAGAATCAACAAAGACAAAGAACTTACTGTTGACGAAATCCGGCAGCTTATAACGAATAGCGCGGCAGAGGCGGCGCGTAGGCAGTATTTGCACCAGCAGTATGACGGGAAGCAGGACATTTTAAATCGCACTGTTTCAGACCCGACCAAGCCGAACAACAGGCTTGTGAATAATTATCCGGCGTATATCACAGACAGTTACACGGGTTATTTCATGGGTGTACCCGTCACGTATAAGGCGGCAGAGGGCGCGCCGGATGATATGCTGATTGAGATAAAAGCGCTATTTGACTATAACGACGAACAGAGCGAAAACGCAGAACTCGCAAAAGAAGCCAGCATCACGGGCGACGCTTATGAGCTTTTATATCTGGATAGTGATTCAAACGTTAGATTTACGGCGTTGGATTACACGGAAACCTGCATTGCGGTATATGATGCAGCCCTAGAGGGTGAAATGCTGTACTTCATCCGGGCATACGATGTGCTAAAAGACCTATTCTCAAACGAAAAAACGCAAACGGTTGAGGTGTACGATCAAAAGCAGGTATCATACTATACCGCAGATGCTGCTACGCTAAAGCTTACTGGACAAAGACTACATTACTTCAATGATGTTCCCGTTGTGGTATATAAAAACAACAAAGAGGGCATAGGCGATTTTGAGCGCGAAATGACACTTATAAACGCCTATGACAAGATGCAGAGCGACAGCGCGAACGACCTCGAATATTTTACTGACGCCTATTTAGTGCTGCGTGGTCTTGGCGGGACGACTGCGGAAGATGTATTTGCAATGAAGGAGCAGCGCGTACTGTCTTTGTCGGATGCGGATTCTCACGCTGAATGGCTAATAAAACAGATTAATGATACGTACATCGAGAACCTTAAAAACCGTATAGATGATGATATTCACAAATTTAGCAAGTGCCCGAAACTTACGGATGAATCGTTTGCAAATAACCTTTCCGGCATTGCGATCAAGTATAAACTGATTGGATTTGAGAATGTAACGAGCGTAAAAGAGAGATATTTTAAAAAGGCACTACAGCGAAGAATTGAATTGATTTGCAATGTGCAAAATTTGTTTGCTAAGAATTACGATTACACCATGATAGATATGACGTTTACCCGCAATATCCCGTGAACGCGACAGAAGCCGCCGACATGGTAAACAAGATAACCGGGGTAGTATCGCGTGAAACGGCATTAGGGCAATTGCCATTTGTAACAGATGTGGAGGACGAAATAAGCAAGATAGATTCCGAAAAGCCAACATACGAAATAGCGTATCAGGAAGACGACGAAGGGCAGCCGGTGTTTAAGTGATGGGCAGCGCGGAATATTGGCGAAAGCGTACGCTTGAAAGTGAAGCTTACGCGAACGGGTTAGCTGAATCCGAGATAGTGAGACAACAGAAGCTATACAAGGCGGCATACAAACAGCTTGCTAAGCAGATAGACGGCTTGTATATCCAAGTGGTGGAGTACGGCGAGGAGTTAAGCAGGACGCAGTTGTGGAACTTTTCTAGATGGTATCAGCTTGAACAGCGGCTAGGCAAGATCACGGGAGAGATTACCACAAACCAGATACGCGGGACGGAACGAACGCTTATAAAGGTGTTTGAAAAGACAATGGGCGTAACGCTTAAAGATTTGAAACAAAGCGGCGCGCCCGTCAACCTGTCCTTTGATATGCTGGACAACGTGCAGATCAAGCAACTTGTGAATACCGCATGGAATGATGCTTCTTTCTCCCAGCGTTATATAGAAAACGGTATCAAAATGGGCGAGAGGGTGAAACAAGATATTACCGATATGCTTATATCTGGTAAATCACCCGGAGCTATTAAGAAAGCATTGCAAGGCGACCTTAACATGAACTACTACGCGGCTGATCGCCTTGTGCGGACGGAAGCAAATCACTACTACAACGATGCGGCAATGAAATCTTATAAGGCCGCCGGGGTGATAATGGTTGAATACATCGCTGAAGTGGATGATCGTATTTGTGATGAATGCGAGGGTTATTCCGGTCAGATTTACCCGATAGATGGCGCGCCAACGCTACCAATTCACCCGAATTGCCGTTGCTGTTATGCCCCTGTAGTGGAAGTGGGCGACGATTTAACGGAAGCGGCAGAGCTACTAAAAAAATATGCTTAATAGAAGCTTAACAGCTTCTTTTTTATTACGCTTTATAGGGCTGTGCGACAACAGAACTAAAGGGGCGGCAATGCCGCAACTTACGGAGGTTAAGAAATGGAAAAATTTTTACAGGGTTATTTGCTTAACAGGCTTACACCGATGATGGACGCAGATGGGGGCGCGGCCGGAGACCCGGGCGGCGAACCAGATGGAGGCGGTTCCGGCGGTGGAAAGCCGGACGGTGGCGAAGGTAAAACTTACACCGAAGCCGAGATTGCAGAATTATTGCAAGCGGAAGCGGACAGAAGGGTTACGGCGGCACTGAAAAAGCAAAAGAGAGAGTATGAGGAAAAGCTATCCCTTTCAAAGCTGGATGAGGAACAGCGCAAGGAAGCTGAAAAAGACCTTGAAATTAAGCGCCTTAATGAGCGTATTTCAGAAATGAGCACGAGCATTAACAAAGGCGAGGTAATCAAAGTTTTGGCGGCGCGTGGGCTTGATCCCGCTTTTGCCGACATCATCACGATTGGGGACGACATCAAAGAAGCGCAGGCGCGCATTGATACGCTCGACAAACTGTTTAAACAGGCGGTTGAGGCTACGGTCAAGAAGCGCATTGCGGGAGATGCGCCAGCAAAAGGTAGCGGGACGGGAACGCCCACGACCCTAAAGGGGATGAATGTTCAGCAGAGGGCAGAGCTTTACGAGAGCAACCCGGAACTATTTAGAAAGCTAAAAGGAGCAGAGTAAATGGCAAATATTGTATATCCTAACGAAGTTCTTGAATCTATAGTTGAAGACATTTTAGAAACGCGGCTTAACACCAGAACACTTATGACGGTTGATATGTCGCTTAGCGGCGCAGCCGGCATGAAAAAAGTAATTAACCGCTATACCTATACGGGGTACGTTGAAAGCCTCTCGCAGGGCGAGAAGAACACACAGCGCGGCAAACTTGAATTTCTGCCTTATGAGTATGAAGTAGGCGTAGCTCAACAGGTATGGGATTACCATGATGAAGAAGTGATGAAAGATCCAGGTATTGTCAATCTCGGCGTACAGGGAATGGCTAATGCTATGTGGAATGACATGAACCAGAAATTTTTTGATGAACTGCGCAAGGCTGAAATTTTCCAGACGATTGAATCAGCGAACAAGATCGCGTATGACGATATTGTTGACGCAATCGCGGCCCTTGACCTTGAGGACGAAAGCCAGCTTTATATCTTGTGCGGGCTGAATACCAAGGCTGCACTTAGGAAAAACAGCCTTTTTACAGGCGCGAAACAAGGCGAGATCATCTTTACCGGGCAGATTGGCGACATTAGCGGACTTCCCGTTGTGTACTCTAAAAAAGTGCCTGCCGATCTTGCTTACGTAGCAACCAAAGAAGCGGTAACGCTTTTCACCAAAAAGGATAGCGAGATTGAGCAGGAGAGGGACAAGGAAGCGAGAAAAAATACGATTATTTCCCGTAAGGTGAACCTCGTTGCCCTCACCAACGCGAAATGCCTTTGTATGATCGGCAAAGCGTCGGCTACCCCGGTTCTCACACAATCTAGCATTGCGGCGGGGAATAATAAGACCATATCCGGTACGAACGCGGCGGGGGCGGTTGTTCGCGTGTACGTGAATGATATTCCGGTAGGCTATGCGGCTGTAGATGGCACTACATGGACGTATACTATTGACGCAGTTTCATCGGGCGATAAGGTAAAAGTCTCTGCAATGACGGACGGGAAAATTCCAGCGTTCTGCGCAGCGGTTACGGTCTCTTAATCTACTACAGGGGGCAAGTCATGAGCGCGACGGATAAATTAAAGGCGTACATCCCCGAAATCCAAAACGCTACAGCCGCCGCTATAATCGAAGATACCGAACAGGCATTTAAGGAGCTTTGCAACGTCGAGGCCATACCCGATGAAGCAAGCTCCTTGATTGTTGAAATGGCGGTTATACGGTACAACCGATTAGGCAGCGAGGGTTTAGCGTCACAAGGCTATAGCGGCGCATCAGAGAGCTTTATAAACGGTCTGCCGGATGATCTATTGCGTAGGCTTGGGAAGTACAGGAGGCTTAAAACGCTATGATTAGCAGGCGAATGAAAGCGGTTAAGATCGTGGAGCGTGATATAAGCGATTCGGTGTTTGGAAAAGATTCCAGGCCGCGAGAAGTAAAGACCGTGCAAATGGCAATCTGCACGCTTACGGGCGCGGAAGTCCAATATTTAAACATCAACGCTCAAGGAAGCTCACACGTTGGATTGACGCTTGACAGGACGCTTAAACACGGGCAAGAGGTACACGACGGAGATGACGTTTATAGAATCACGTACCCAAACAACGATGCGCGGTTATCACAGATTTTTCTTGAAAGGGTGATAGCAGATGGCTAAGACAGAAGTAGACGCAAGCGAAGTTTTAAGGAACTTTGAGAACTTTGTTAAAAAAGCCTTGCCGGACGCTATCAAAGATGGTCTTGAACAAGCTTGCCTTGTGGTCGAAAATGCTGCAAAAAATAATTGCCCTGCAGATAAAGGCACTTTGCGCGCAAGCATAACTCACGTTGTGGAAGAAAACGGCGAAAACCTTGAAGGATATGTAGGCAGTGGGATAGATTACGCGCCATATATTCATCAAGGTACAGGGTTATTTGCCATAGATGGAAATGGGCGAAAAAATGTTCCTTGGCGGTATCAAGACGAAAAAGGCGAATGGCACACAACCGAAGGGCAGCGACCCAATCCGTTTATATCCGACGCAATAGAACAAAACCGGGCAAAGATCATAAATTGCTTTAAGGACGTGATGAAGAAATGATAATTGAAGACGTTGTAAGCGCCCTAAAAGCAGACCCCGCCGTAAGCGGCTATGTGAGAGATCGTATGACCGCATTTTCGACCGACTCAACAGATGATGGTATTGTTTTCAATTTCTCGCCGCAGACGGATGACAAGATTTCCCGCGTTGATAAGCTGGAAATCATGATTATATCCAAGAGCGTTGCACGGGTGTACGAGATTCACGAGGCTGTGAAGAATGTATTGCTTACGCTTGGAGATGATCCGTTTAATGATACGATTTTAGGCGTTGAAATAAACGGCGGCGGCGTTCTTGAAAATCTGAAAACAGGAACCTACCACCACACAACATATTATTATTTAAGGAGCAAAGTATAATGGCACAGGCAAATGAAGAAGTAATTTTAGGATCAGGCGATCTGTTTGTAATGAGTTATACCGGGGAGGCAATCCCGGAGGATTCTGTAATCGAGACGACCTCCAATCAGATAGGCCATATCCAGGGCGGCGCAACGCTGGAATACAAGCCGACAGACTACAGCGTTGTAGATGATATGGGAGCGGTCTTAAAACGCTTTATTACGGAGGAAGAAGTAACGCTTAAATCGGGCGTGCTGACGTGGGGCGTTAACACGCTTGCAAAATTATGTCCGGCCGGGGCACTTACGGAGGATTCTTCAACGCACAAATCCACGCTGAAAATCGGCGGACGCGGTAAGACGGGCATTAGCAAGGTTTTAGCGCGGTTTGTTCATACATATGACACCGGGCTTAAGCTGCGCATTACGATAGTTGCAACCGCATCTAGCGGCTTCACCCTTGCTTTTGCAAAGGACAAGGAAACTGTGATCGATGCAGAATTAAAAGCCGTGCCGCATGATACAGACGGTACGCTCGTTGTTATTGAGCAGGACACAAGGACAGCCGGTTAAAATATGAATATGGGGCGTTCTATGCGAGCGTCCCTTTTCTTTTATAAGGAGTAATTAAAAATGGGAAATGTAATAGATTTAAGCATTTTTGCAAACGAGACCTTAGAAGTAACTATGCCTACAGGCGAAACGATTCATGTTAAAAAGCCAACACAGAAAATTACCATTCGCATGATGGAAATGCAGAAAACGCTTAAACAGTGCGCGGAAGAACCCGAAAAAATGTTTGCAGCGATCAACAAAATGCTGGTCGATATTCTAGAGCATAACACAGAGGGGAAAAAATACAGCATACAATATTTTGAAGATAACATGAGTATCGCGGTTGCAAATGCACTTCTTAGCGAGTACATGAGCTTTACTAGTAACATACAAAACCAAAAAAACTGAAAATGCCGTCTTTGCCCGGACAGAGTAACGGCGGCGATATAGAAATTATGTCATCCGTGCGGCGGGTAATGCGATATTGCGGGTGCACGTTTTACGAAGCCCTAGAGCTTCCCACAGACGTTTTTTTACTGTGTGACAAGAATATGTATATTGAAGACCTGCAAAAGACCCCAGAGGGGCGCAAATACCTTGCAGACTGTGAACGGATGGCAAAGACAGAGCCAGACACAGAAGCATTGAAGCAAAAAGGGCTAACCTATAGGAGCGTAAAAGAGTGAATACAGTAGATTTAGGCGCATTGCGCATTGGGTTGATTGCAGACCTTACTAAAGGATTGTCTGATTTAGATAAGTTGAAAAAAACCACTGAATCAGTGCAAACAACGGCACAAAAAAATTTAAGTAAAGTAGGCAATGCGTTTATGGGGATCGGCACCGCCATAACCGGAACTGCAATTGCCATCGGTACGGCTAGTACAAAAGCGGGGATTGAATTTGAAAGCGCGTTCGCTGGGGTTGAAAAAACGGTAGATGCAACAGACGAACAGTTAGCAGAGCTAAGAGAGGGCATTATTGACCTGTCTAAGGAAATGCCGCAATCTGCAAGCGAAATTTCGGGAGTAGCAGAGGCGGCGGGGCAGTTGGGCATAAAAACAGAAAACGTATTAGATTTTACGAAAACAATGGTTATGATGGGCGATTCAACGAATATGTCCTCAGAAACCGCCGCAACCTCTTTAGCAAGATTAGCTAATATTACACAAATGCCACAAACCGAGTTTAACAGACTAGGTTCTGTGATCGTAGCACTTGGCAATAACTTAGCCACGACAGAAAGTGAAATTACAGATATGGGGTTGCGTCTTGCCGGTGCTGGTAAACAGATCGGACTTACAGAAGCGCAAACACTAGGGTTAGCTGGGGCGTTATCGTCCGTAGGCATTGAAGCAGAAGCGGGCGGCTCTGCAATGTCAAAAGTAATGGTTGATATGCAGCTTGCTGTAGAAACGGGCGGGGAATCGCTTGACAACTTTGCTAAGGTTGCAGGGATGACAGCAGAAGATTTCCAGAAGTCTTTTAGAGATGATGCAGCCGGTGCGCTAATTTCTTTTATAACGGGCTTGCAAAACGCAGAACAGCACGGCACGAGTGCAATTAAAGTGCTTGATGATATGGGAATAACAGAGGTGCGTATGCGTGATGCCTTGCTACGCGCTGCTGGTGCTGGCGACCTATTTACTGAGGCAATCTCCCTTGGTACTAAGGCGTGGGACGAAAACACGGCATTGACGGCAGAAGCCGGGAAACGCTATGAAACGACTGAATCAAAAATAAAAATTTTGAAAAACCAGATAACAGCATTATTTTTAAAAATAGCTGATGTGGTTTTACCGATTGTAAAGCAGGTGATTAGCTTCATTTCGGATTTAGTGGAGAAGCTTTCCAATATGAGCAAAAGCCAGCAAGAAATGATTATCAAGATTGGTCTGGTTGTTGCCGCTATCGGTCCGCTGCTTATAATCATGGGTACGCTTATGAAATCGTTGTCCGCTCTTATGGCTCATCCAATTGTTTTAACAATAACGCTTGTCGTTGCGGCTATTGCTACTTTAGTAGCGGCTATAAGCGCAGTTCCAACCGAAATGGAGATGATGAGCGAAGCCATAGACAAGAACACAGAGGCTACAAACGCATGGTTCGAATCTATGAACGGAGCACGTGCAAATTTAGGCGACTTTTCCGGGATGGTGAATGAGTATGGGCAAAACGCAAGCGACCTAACAAGTATCATTGATGAAAATACACAGAAAATAAACGATATTTACGCAGAGGCATACTCTAGGGGAGATGAGCTAAGGCAAAGCGAAATTGATAAAATAAACGAGTACGTTGACAATATAGCGGAAGCCCAAAACAGGCTTGCAGAGCTTGAAAAATCTAAAGCAGAAGCGCGCATTTCATCCTTGCAATGGCAGCTTGACAACATGAATTTAACAGCGGAGGAAGAACAAGGGATATTAAACACGTTGCAAGAAGTGAGGGCTGATTACACAAAAGCGACACAAGATATTATTTCTAATGAAATCGCCGCACTCGATCAACGTTTGCAAAATAACCAAATTTCGCAGGAGGAATACAATCGCCTACGCGAACAGGCGTTACAAAAAAACCAAGAGTATGCAAACACTGAAAAAGCTATGTCTGATAAGCTTACAACCGATCTACTTGCAAGCCAACAGGAACGTTTCAACCTAAATATGAACGATTACAACAACAGGGTTCATCAGTTCAATAAGATAGAAGAAATCGGGCAATATCATGGCGAAAAAATGGCAGCGATCAACAACAACGAGACGCTTAGCTGGTTTGAAAAACAGGTGCGACTTCAAGCGGCAGAACGCGAAATGCTTACAGATTTTGCGAACTTTGCGGCGGGGCAGGAGGTCACTTGGACAGATTACAACTTTGCAGTAGACAGGAATATATCAGACGCCACCGCTGCATTTTTTAATTGGATAGCAAACAATAAAGCACAAGGCAGGCAGCTTTCAGAAGACAGTAGGCAAAACGCGCGCGACATTCTGAACGCTTACGCTAGTTTGCCGGAAGATTTGCGGGAAAGCGGTCTTGACTCATTGCGTGGGCTTGCGCAAGGTATGGCAGACGAATTTCCGGGGCTTAAAGATGCGGCCAGCATGGACATGGATCAGCTCATACAAGCTATGAACGACGCTTTAGGCGTTGCTTCTCCTTCGTGGAAAATGGATAGCGCAGGACAAAACCTTATGGAGGGGCTGAAACAAGGCACAAATAAGAAAGCCCCAAGCCTCATGGACCATATCAGAAACATAGGTCAATCCATGATTGACGGATTTAAGAATCTGTTTCAAATCAAATCGCCGTCGCGTGTTTTCCGGGGGTTCGGTGAGAATATCGGCGCAGGGCTGGAAGAGGGCCTTTTATCCAGCACTGACGCAGTAATGAAGGCCGGGGACGAACTAAGCAAAGCGGCGCTAGATGGCTTGAACGCCAATAAACTTGAAATGGAGGCAGTAGCCTTTGCAGGAGATGCGCTAGCAGACGCTTACAGAACGCCGGACATTAGCGGGTATATAAATACTCATGAAGGTAGTAAAGACGCATCAGGGAGCGTTATAAAGAACGAGCAGAACAACTATTTCACGGCGCGGGAGCTTACGCCATACGAACAGGCGCAACAGGCGCGCCGACTTGGTAAGGCGCTGTTTGAAGGTGTATAAATGGAACGGATAAAATTTATAAACTCGAAGAATCAAATTTTTACCGCGTCATATGACGAAAACGCAAGGTTTATAATCAATAGCCTTGGAGGGTTGCGCGCTGCGGATATTCAGATCGTTCAATCGTCTGGGTATTTGCAGCATGGCGCGACCTATGGCCGAAGCCTTTACGGAGTGCGCCCAATCCCGATCCAGTTTTACTATAGCTATTCCAGCACAGCGGAGTTTTACAAGACTATGGACGGACTCCAGCGCGTTTTTAATCCTATGCTTGGCGAAGGCGTCTTAATCTATGAAAACGACCATCACAGCCGCATGATAAGGGCTACGGTGACGGAACAGCCGGACATTGCCTCTAACACTGGGCTTGGGCTACGGGTGATAGGACTTGAGCTTACGGCGCACGATCCATTCTTTGAAGACCTGATAGAAACGCGCGTCAGAATGGCTGACTTTGTAGGCGGGCTAAAATTCCCTCACAGAATGCCCATGAGGTTTGGCAAGCGCGGCGATTCCGTGACGATCAATAACAGTGGGGACGCGCCCGCGCCTATCCGATGCGAATTTAGAGGCGCGGCCACAAATCCGGCGCTTAAAAACGACACAACAGGTGAGGCGCTGAAGGTAGTGGCGACGATTGCGGCGGGCGATACGCTTGTAATTGACACCGCATACGGTAAAAAAAACGTCACGATTGAGCGAGGCGACGGAACGATTGAGGACGCTACAAACTCCGTGGATGATGAACAATCTTCCTTCTTCTCTCTTGCGCTTGGAAGCAATAGGCTTTCTTTTTCTGCTGATACCGGCGCGCCGGTAGTTTATGTAAATTATAAACGTCTATATGGGAATGGATAACAAATGGAAATCAAATGCTATAAATTTACGCCGACTGAATTAAAATTTTGCGGGGTAATAGATGATCCCGTTTCTTTTATGTTTTGCCGCAAGTACAGTGGTATAGGAGAATGGCAGATAGTCCAAAGCCTTGATACGGTGAACGCTGCCCGGATTGCGGATTTCGATTTTATTCAAATCGCGCCCCGTGTGGCTGGGATTGTGACAAAGGTTATCACAGACAAAGGAACTTCCAACAAGCGAACGATTAAAGGCATAGAGCTAAAAGGTATAGCCAAGCAAAGAATCGTAATGCCGCCTACTGGTAGCGCTGAACTTTCATACAGCAATACGGCAGTAAATAAGGTGATGGAAGGGTTGTTTGCAACGCAGATCGTAAGCCCTTCCGATACCAATAGAGCGATTCCGCTTACGCGGGTAATCCCTCTTGCGTCGGATGTTACAACAAAAATTTATTATAGTGGGCGTTTTGCCGATCTGCACGAAGACCTGACGAACATTTCAGCGGCCAGCGGTGTTGGGTGGTATGCCGAAATAGCAGAGGGCTATATTGATTTTTCATGTATGATCGGATTAGACAGGACGGCAGGACAGCAGGAAAATCAAAGGCTTATATTATCCCTGCATAACAACCGTCTAGATAGTTTGTATGTCGATAAAAATACCCGATGGGTAAACCTTGGATATGTCGCTGGACAAGGCGAGGGAACGCAAAGAACGGTTATAACGCGAAGCGTGAACAATGACACGTCCGGGCTCGGACGTTATGAAGCCTACATTGATGCACGCGACCTTTCTACGGTAGATGAGTTAAAAAGCCGTGGAGACGAAAAGCTAGCGGAGTTTGGCGACAACATAACCGTGACCGCTACTATGTCGAAATCGTTTGCAACGCAATACGGAACGGCGTTTGACCTTGGCGACATTGCCACAATAAAAGATGATGCGTTGCCAATGGGCGCGCTTGATGCGCGTATCACAGAAATAGAGACCGTGTGCGAGGGCGGCGAGCAGACAATAAGCGTTACGCTTGGATATAACAAATCTCAAATAAATGATGTTTTGAACCGCTTGAAAAACAACAAATCTATAAACGCGAGGTAAATAGCATGGCAGTAAATTTTGACAATTTCGGATTTTTTGATTATGTGGAAGGGGAGCTTGACGACCGCTACGAGTATAATTCAGACGAATATAGCGAGATTATGGATAGCATTTTGGGGACTGGCATTATACAAGGCAAAGGAGATACCCTTGCGTGCGAAGCTGGCGCGGGTGCGGTCATTGTCAACACGGGCGTGGTAGTCGTGGATGGGCGAATCGGGATTTTACACGAGAGCAAAAGTGTTCTAATTGATTCCGTGGAATCCGGCTATAGCCGAATAGACCGTATTGTTGCACGAAAGGACCTTGCAAACCGTATAGTATGCCTTGACGCAATCAAGGGAACGCCGACCACTGGAACACCTGCAGCACCGGAACTGACGCGCACCACATCAATTTATGAGGCCTCACTGTGTCGGGTATTGGTCTCGGGCAGCGGGATCATAGTTACAGACGAACGCGGGGACGCGGCGTTGTGCGGCTACATTCCGCAATATAATAATTTGATGGGCAAATCAATGTACGACACTAATAACGACGGAGCAGTTGATGTGGCAGACGACGCGGAGAAGCTGGGCGGAAAAGCCGCAGTATTGTATGCGCTTGCCGCGGATGTGTTGAAAAATAGCGGAGCACAAATATTAGATGGAAGTCTTGACGCAAGTGGAAGCATCATAGCGCCTAATTTCAGGATAGATGTAGCGGACGGTTCTATGTGGTTTACGGGCGGGTCAAGGCTGTTCAGGATTCACTATGACGGCGGCAACAATCTATATTTTCACGTATATAATGCCAATGGGACAAGTGTTGTGGCGACGCCGCTGTATATATCGGCAGCGGGAGAGGTTGTCGCACCAACGATAAACGCGACGGGCGCGCTGAAATCGCAGGGTACATATAACCGTACAACGACGGCGGCGGCGAACACTCATATTTCCGACAGCGCAAGCGGCCATCATTTTTACCGCTCTACATCATCACAGCGGTGGAAGACGAATATCAACGCCGCAGACCTGGAAGAGATCAGAAAAGCATTATTAAAAATCCTTGTGGTCAACTTTACATCATTGTGTGAATGCGACGATCCAGATAAGGTACACACGGGATTTATTGCAGAACAGCTTGCAGAGATAGACCGGCGCATGGCAACGTACGGCACGGATGATGATGGCAATGAGCAAGTGGAAGGATTTGACAGCAACGAATTGATTTCGCGCACTGTGGCCGGGTGGCAGATACATGAAATGGAGATAAATAGGATTAAAGCGAAAGCTGCAAAATTCGACGCGCTTTCGGCGCTGCTCGTTTCCAAAGGGATACTCACACAGGAAGAAATTGACGGATTGGGGGATAAGGCATGATGCAAATAGAAATCACAATCCTGATTGCCGTAGTCGGGTGCTTTGTCGGCCTTGCGGGGTGGCTGACCGGACGGGACAAAAAAATAGCGAATGACAGCAAGTGGCGGGGCGGTGTAGACGCAAAGCTCGACACGATACTTGGCATAAAAAGCGACGTCGAAAAGCTCGATTGCAAGGTGGACGACCACGAACACAGAATTACGGCGGTAGAAGAAAGCGCGAAGCAAGCGCACAAAAGAATCGATCATATACAAAAAGACCACTAGGCGGCGAGAGCCGTTTTTATTTTGAAAGGAGCTATTATAATGGCAAAAATTACAGCGGCGCAGCTCATAGAGGGCTGCAAAAAAAGGTTAGGCTGGGGGTATGTCCTCGGCGGGCAGGGCGAATTGTATTCCGAGGATGTGGGAAAGCGGTTTTTTGAAAGATATAACGAAAAGCCCCTGTCCTACTATATCAAGGAATGCGCTAAATGGTTTGGTAAGCACGTTGTAGATTGTTCCGGGCTTATCATCGAGGCATTCAGGGATTATCTGCCCAGCTACGGCGATATGACGGCAAACGGTCTTTATGACAGATGCTTTGAGCGTGGGGCAATCGGGACGATCCCGGAAGTGCCGGGTGTGTGCGTTTGGAAGAATGGGCATATAGGGATTTATATTGGCGGCGGTAAAGTCATTGAATCGCGCGGTAAAGCCTATGGAGTGGTGGAAACGGTGTTAAACGCGCGGGATTTTACGAACTGGGGCAAGTTGCGTGATGTAGACTACGCAACGGCCACGCCACAGCCCGCAGCGCCTTCACAGAACGCTCCTACGCTTACGCGCAACCTTTCCAATGGGATGCGCGGCGAAGACGTGAGACAGGCGCAGGAGCGGCTTGAAAAGCATCTTGCACAGCCGGGGAAGATCGACGGCATCTTCGGAGAAAGGACGGAAGCAGCCGTAAAGCGTTTCCAGCAAGCGCGCAAGAACGAAGGCCGTGACATTGGCGCGGTAGATGGGATCATCGGCCCAAAGACATGGGCGATCCTGTGGGAATAAGGAAAGGAGAAGTAGGGAATGGAAAATATGCAGAACAGGTTAAGAAGTTGGCCGTTATGGCTGGCAATCGCGGCGCTGGCCGTGTGGGTAGTGAAGGCTTTCGGAGGTCTTGACATCTCGCAGCAGGTGAACGATTTCATGAACGTTGCCTTGCCTGTTGTGGTCGGTTTCGGGATTATCAATAATCCCACAGATGCAAAGAAAATATAACGGAATCGGGCGGCCTTGCGGTCGCCCTTTTTTTGTTCGTTTGGTTAAAGTGGGTTCAAATGTGGGTTATTATAAATATTGCTCGGCGCAAATCCGGCAATGTAATCGCATTTTAGGGATAAAAAACAGGCGTTTCCGAAGCCTAAAGCGCTATCATCATTATGATATCCACACGTGAATCAGCGATATCTGTGCGTATTCTGTAAATGTTTGCTCAATACGCTATCAGCGTAAAAGCAGTGGTTGAGCCCCATTTAATAGTATAAGTGGGTTACAATGTGGGTTATTGATCGCTACCCAAAATGCGTGCAAATGTGTTGTCTATCCATTGGGCTGCACGGTGCGCATCTCCGTCTAATTCATGGCTGTATGTCGAGAATCCGTCAAATGATTTGCTATGACCCCCAATCGGTTTTATTAGCTCTTCGGGCATATCTTTATTTGCCGAAAAGAAAGTGTGCCGAAGCTCATACGGTGTACGATCGGCTATTCCGTTGTGCTCTTTATACCGATTCCAGGATTGACGGTAAAGTTGCTGATTTAGTCTTTCTCCATCGGGCGTTGGGAAAAGAACGTTTGTTTGAATCCCGGCAGAAAGAAGCATTTTGCGCTGAGCTCTAATTTCCCGCATTCCAATTTCCGGTATCTCAAAGGAACGAATAGCATTTTTATTCTTGCCATGCGTCGTCTCACCGAATCGGTTTACGGCACGCTTGAGCGTACAGCGATTCCCAATAATGTCGCTTACATCCAAGCCTATCAGTTCCCCCGGCCTAAATCCGACAATTATTTCAATTCTATACGCATGGATATACCAGTCATGCTGTATTTTCCCCCGATACGTTGTTTGGTCACTGCGAAAAACCTTTTTTATGTCGTCGGGCTGGAGGGCTTTTCTTGTGCTTTGGTGCGCGTCATTCGGTATGAGCAGATTTTCGGGAAACAATTTCGTTGTCTTGGCAATACGACAGTATTTCACAAACGCCTGTATAACGCCGCGCGTCGTTTTAAGTGTTTTATAAGCAAGCCCTTTGCCGTGGTTGCCGATTGTATGAGCATAGTTTAGAACAGCTTGTAAATTCTCCTCTGTGACATCGCCTATACGTTTGCGACCGATCACGGGCATGAGATAGAGTCTTAAGTGTTTTTCGTTTTGGATAATGTGCTCTTTGCTTACATGTCTGTCTTTCAAATATTGTAGATAGCGCTCCTTCATGACAGACACTTTAGAACTTCCGTCAACCCCGTCATCAAGCCATAAATCCGCTTTGGTGTTTGCCTCGCGAAGGCCCTTTCGTCCGGGTGTTGAAGATGTGAATGTACGCCGTACACCGCCCTTTTGAACTTTGATTTGCCAGCGCTTTTGATTTTCGAACCAAACGGCTGTATTTACTCGTTTTCCCATAATTTTCTCCTTCCATTTTACCCCACCCATATGGTAAAATAAAAGGGCAGGGTTCTCTTCCTCGTAGTGGTGGAATAAATTCTGCTTGCCCCCTTTTGGTGTTACCGCACTGCAGGGGGCTTTTCTATTTATCATTCGTAATGCGTCCACATGCTGCGTATAACGACGATTTGAGCATCCTTATCCACCGAGTAGACCAATCTATGCTGTACGTTGATACGACGGCTGTAATAGCCTTGCAAGTCGCCTACAAGCTTTTCGTAAGGCGGGGGAGCCTGGAAGGGATTTTGCTTTAAAATATTAATTAGCTCTCCGGCCTTTTTCAGTATACCCGCCTGTTTCAATTTTGCATAATCCTTGAAGGCTCGTTTTGTCAATTGCACATCGTACATAGTTTACTCCCAATCGAGGTCATCAGCGCTTACCATTTCTTCTACAGGCTCGTTCTCGCTCTCCTTGATGCTCTCTACAAGGCCAGGAACAGAATACAGGTATAAAGTCTCCTGTATAGACCTCCAATCGTCCTCGGAGAGAAGAACAGCGTTTCCATCCTTGCCGAGTATCTGGATTGGGGCGTGGGATTCGTTGGTATCTTTCACAAGCTTATATAAATTCTGCCGTGCTTTTGTAATATTGATCGCCTCCATGTTTATCACCTCAATATCATTATAGCGTACGTGATAGCGTACGTCAAGAGGGCTTTTAAATTTAGATGTTTACAACTGACGCAATACAGCACCGGCATTCATCACAGAACGGCGGTGTGTTGATACCTATTTTAGCGTCTTTAACTAAATAAGATTTTCCAATGTGATTTTTGCAAGCAGCGCATGTTTTATCATCATTATTTCCAATTATTTCATATAAGTCACACAGTCCTTTATATGAAATCAGGGATTGTGCGGTATACAAATATTTTTGATATAGCATTTGAGCGCTATCTACTGTTGTTGCACCTGATAAAAAACGCACGATTGCATATATTTTAATGTCCACATCAGTGAATCTATGCGTTTCAGCCATCAGCATATCTATTGCGCCACATTGATGGCTGTTAATTTCTTTTCTCATAAGAAACGGTATTTTGTTTTTCTTGCATTTCTCCTGCCGATTTTCAAAAATAATTTTATACAGTTTTTTATACTTCTTTTTTATAATAAGAGGTCTGCATTTTTCGGCTAGGTCAAAAAATTCTTTTCGCTCTTGTTCGCGCTTAGCTTCATAAAAAAGCTGTTTTTCAGTAGCCATTGTTCCACCATCCTTTTTTTTATTTAATAATGCGGACTAACAAGTATTCTTTATACCGCTTCCATCTCCGCAAAATCAATAGAAATGTCGCGATAAAAATGCTTTTTACTTATATGTCTTATTTCGTGCAGAGCAGTTTCAATTTGCTGCTCTTTGCTTAAAAGAGAATTCACATAAATATTATAATTCCCGTCGCAATCCTCTTTCACAACGCCCTTTGCTTGGTATGTGGGAAAGGGGATCACCCTGATGTAAATATCCCCCATATCGTCAATCTCCTTTTTTGTAGTAAGGATATTATATCACTCGTGATTGTCAGACTTGGTAATTCCCTCTAAAAATTTTACCATTACTTTTACATCTTCCGGAGTTGCCTTTTGTGAGAGGGAGAAAAGCATCCGTTTATCTGGATTGTCCTTGATATCCTGTAATAGTTGTATCATTTCATCGTCGGTTTCTTTTGGTTCTCGGCCCAAGAGATAATCTATTGATACGGAAAAATAATCAGCGATTTTTTCCAATATTTCAGACCTTGGGGTATAACCGTTCTGCTTCCAATTCGTAATACTAGCCTTGCTTATACCCATTTCAAATGCGGCCTTGCTAGGGGAAATTCCTTTAATTTTGCAAAGCTCAGCAAATCGCTCATAGAACACTCAGATCACATCCTTAAAAAAGTTCATAAAAATTTACCTAATACGCTTGACAAGTTCATAAACATGTAATATTATGGTGTAAAAGTAAATGAACATGAACCAATATCGCGTATAAGTTTATATTCTTGCAATTTATTATATTGAATTAGTTCATGGAAGTCAACTATTATTCTAAAAAAGGAGGGGAAGATATGATTCAAGCATGGACGGCTGATGTTGTAGCGCGTATGCACATGGCAAAAATACAGAAAAAGCAACTTGCACGAGAAGCGGGTTATACACCTGAATATCTCGGGATGATTCTCGGTGGAAAGTGAGATACCAAGAAAGCAAAGGCTAATATACTCATAGCTCTGGAACGTCTTGAAGGGCAAGCAGACCAAAAATAACCACCACTACAAAAAATTTATGAAAGAATGGAGAAAGAAAGATGACTAAAAAAGAATTTCTAGCAGAATTAAGAAATTACGGGATCAAGGGATTAAAGGCAAGAAGAACCGCAAAGCAAATGTATGCCCTGCATGGTTCATACGACAATGCTTTTGCATCAATAAATGGTATGCAGAGGGGACTTCAGGGCGCTTTCACAGGATTAACAAAGGCAATTAACATGATGGCAAAATCTATCGGCGGAGATATGGAGGAATGGTAATGAAAAAATTCAAACTTTTAAGACTGAAAATGTACGATCAGGACATTACACAAGAGGATATTGCGCAGCATATTGCCAATGTTCTGAACAACACTTGCTCAATATCTCATATCAGCGATCTATTTAACGGGCGCAGTTCATGGCGCATGGATGAAGCGTATGCCGTCCTTGACCTGCTCAAGGTTCCACATAGTGAGCTTCATAAGTACTTCCCTAAAGATGGGGAAAGGTCTTGCTTTGTGCAAATATAGGAGGCAGATATGGGAAACGTAGTACCGTTCATTCAGAAACCGGAAATATTGCGGTTCAAGAATTTTGCACTGCCGGAAGTCGCAATGAAGATTGTCTTTGTATTTGAAGGGCACGCAAAGTACTGTGAGCAGGCTGGAGAACTTGAGGACGCAGGATATTATCGAAAACTTGCCCAGGACATCATGGAGCATGGAACCGACCCTTACATCAACGAAATATGCGACTACATATCAGACATATTTTGGTCGGTAGACGGCATGCCGTCGCAATATCTGGGTGAAAAGGATATAAGATTTCTTCAAGCTGTATGCGAATATCGGGAAGGAGAGATCGAGCAATGACAAGAGAAGAAAAGAATTTTATACAGTGGTTGTATTGGATTGGAAAAAATGTACGCAGAAAAGGCCTTCCGTACTTCAAAAATGGTACAAGGGTAACGGTAGATCAATACTACTCAATGCTCAGGAAGGTTATGCGCGAAAAAGAGGAACAGGATCGTATGCTTACTGACAAGGAAACTGAAATATTCTTTGGCGAGATCGGGGAAAAGAGTTTCCGCGCGGGATATTACGGACATATGCCCTATGAAATCAAATCTAAGTGGCAAAAGAAAAGATCGCTGCGCCAACAACGATCAATTCAGAAAGACACTCTATCTACGCCTATTTTACCATAGGCGGAAAGGAAAAAGCAAGATGATTAATTTATTCAATATAATGGATTCTGTTAAACAGGAGAAAATAGCGCTTGAAAAGCAACAAGCATATTGATGGCCGTCCACGATGCAGCACATCATTCACCAAATAATCCCAAATGTTACGAAGGGGCTATCTACGCAGCAGAGGATATAGTCAGTAATACAGTAGTAATGTTGGAAGTGTTGAAAGATGGCATATCCAATCATTTACAAGCAGAGCGCAAGAATATCACAAACGAGAAAGGCGGTACAAAGTGAAAGATTATGAAGATATGACGCTTGAAGAACTGATCTATGAATATGAAAAATTCGTAGGAAGGCAAACGACAAAAGCAGAAAGAGTGCTTCTGGCAATGATGCATACAGAGATAATAGATGCATACAAAAGAGGGTTTGTGGCAGGGACGATGAACGGCGCTGGATTGCCCGTAACACCGCCTGCGGGCGTGCATTCGACTAGGGAGGCGGCTCGAAATGAATAAATACGAGATATGCGGGAAAGAATATCCAATAATCGGCCGCTTTGATGCAGTGTCGCCGGATGGTGTTGTAGCTTCGAATATACCGCTTTTAGATATCCCCATGATGACGGATTATCAATGGCAACGGAATTGTTTAAAGCGCCGGATTGAACATCCAGAGTATTACGAAGTAATAGAGGACGTGCCCGCCACAATTGCACGTTTAGAAAAATGGCTTAATGAGCACAAAAAGAGGGATTAATTGTGACATCTGGCGGTTTTATAAAACTTCATAGAGAAATGCTTGATAAGGCTATTTGGCGGGAATCAACCGCCGAACAAAAAGTGATTCTTGTTACGCTGCTTATGATGGCCAATCATGCTGAAAATGAATGGGAATGGGGCGGGGAAAAATTCAAGGCTAAGCCAGGCCAATTCGTGACGAGCGAGGCCTCTATTGTGGAAAAATGCGGGAATGGGGTTAAGAGGCAAAGTGTAAGAACTGCGTTAAAAAAATTTGAAAAATATGAATTTCTGACCCGCGAAGCAACCAAGAGAAATTCGCTCATAACCATTATAAATTGGGAAAAATATCAGGGTTCTAAAAGAAAGACTAACCAACGGGCTAACCAAGAACTAACCAAGAGCCAACCAACAGCTAACCAAGAGCTAACCACTAACAAGAATGAAAAGAATGATAAGAATATAAAGAGAGGGGGGGCTTTGACCCCGAGCCCCTCCTCATGGAAAAGGGATTCAGTCCAAAGATCGATGAGGCCATCAGAGAGTGGTGGAGGTACAAGAGTGAAAGAAAAGAGGCATACAAAGAAACGGGCTGGAAAAAACTTTTGTCTCAATTCCAGAATAAAATTAATGTCTATGGGGAACAGGCTTTGGTTGAAGCACTGGACAGGGCGATCTCTTCAGGGTGGAAGGGATGGGATTTTCAAAGTAGCTTTACAAAATTGGCACAGGAAGATTCAGGGGAACACTACGAGGAGTTTTAGGCAATGGAAGAATTGGAACTAA
Source organism: Christensenella minuta (assembly GCF_003628755.1). Taxonomy (NCBI): domain Bacteria; kingdom Bacillati; phylum Bacillota; class Clostridia; order Christensenellales; family Christensenellaceae; genus Christensenella; species Christensenella minuta. Next base: position 2,688,976 of record NZ_CP029256.1, read on the forward strand.
TCCCGCAGGATATTGAAGCGGAGCGGAGCGTAATAGGGGCCGCGCTGCTGCGCCCGGAGTGTGCCTTTGAAGTGCTGTCAAGCTTGCAGAAGGATGATTTTTCAAGCATCGTGCATATGCATGTCTATGAAGCGATGGAGAAGCTTGCAAAAGAGGGAATCACGCCGGATATTGTAACGGTCAATAGCAGGCTTGAAGCCCTGCATTTGGCAACGCCCGGAACCATCGAGTATTTAAGCGGGCTTACAGTCGAGACCATAACGACGAAAAATATTAAAAGCCACATCGACATTATCCGGGAGAAATCAAAGCGGCGGCGGCTGAAAGAAATTTGCGCAAGGGCAATCTCGGAAACGTCTGATCCGGAAAATGATATTGACGACATAGCAAACGGACTGTGTAACGCTATCTATGATCTTGACCGGCGCAAGTCGGATGTAAAGCCGCTGAAAACGGCATATCAGGAAGCGTACGCCGAGATCGTGGAAGCGGTAGAAGCCAAAAAGGAAGGGAAGTTGCTTGGCATACAGACAGGGTTTCCAAGGCTTGACAAACGGCTTGCAGGACTGAAAAAGGGGGAATTGATCGTAATAGGCGCACGGTCCAGCATGGGGAAAACCTCTTTTGCTATGAACATAGCGGATCACGTAAAGAAAGATCACAAGGTGCTGTACTTCTCGCTCGAAATGGTTCCATCCCAGTTGGCGTTACGGCTCATGGCGGGGGACGCGAAAATCTCAATGCAAGACCTTAGAACCGGAGACATAGGCGGCAAGGAAATAGCGCGGCTTGGAACGGCGATACAGGGCGTGAATGGGAATATGTTTATCAGTGACAACTTCAAGCAAAGCACAACGGATATCATGGCGCTGTCTCAAAAGGTGCGCAGAGAATACGGGCTTGATCTAGTGATTATAGACTATTTGCAGCTTATCACACGCACAGAGTTTAAGGACAACGAAGTGCAGGCGCTTGACGCGATCACACGGCAGCTAAAAGTTATTGCCGGAGAATTGGAGGTACCCGTTATCCTCCTTAGCCAATTATCGCGGGAGGCTGATAAAGGCAACAAGGGCGGCCAGCGCGGGAGAGTACCGGAATTGTCAGAACTGCGCGGGAGCGGAGCCATCGAGCAAAACGCAGATGTGGTGCTGTTGCTCCATAAGCAATCACGTGACAGCACGGAAGCCAAGTTGATTGTCGCCAAGCAGCGCAACGGTGCAACGGGCATAATGGGGCTGCACTGGAACGGCGAAACTACACGGTTTACAGAAGAAGACTCGATACACAAATATTACGGCAAAACACCGTTTGACAAACAGGAGGTAGAGTATTGATAACGCCATGCATGATACTGGAGGCACAAAAGAGGCTTAATCGGATCACGAGAGCCAAACCATACAAATACGCCATGCGGCAGTGTGGACAGGAAAGGCGGAGGTTCATCAGGGCGGCGCTGATGGCTAAGCTGCTAAACGATATTTATGACGAGTGGAGCGCATAATATGACGATACGCGAAAAGCTGGAGCAATACAGGGCGCTTGTGGTAGAAGTGCGCAACCTGGAACAACGGATCAGCGATATGCAAACACAGAAAGTGTCTTCCTGCGATATAGTAAAAATGTCGTCGCCTGAATTTCCTTTTACGGAGCACAGCAGTAAGGTGATAGGGCATGCCATAGATAAGACAACGCTTCAAAAGGTTGTGGGCATCTATAAAGACCGGCTTGAAAAGGCAATGGCTATGATGCTGGAAGTAGAAACGTTCATCTCATCCGTAGAAGACAGCGAGATGCGGGAGCTTTTGCGGCTGCGGTATATAGAGGGCTTGCCGTGGTGGAAAATACCCATGCGATTGGAAATGGCTGGTGATGGAACTTGGCAATGCAAAAAAGTTTATGGATTTTTGCAAAATTTTGAAAATCGTCAAGAAAATCAAGGTTGATCCGTGGTAAAATGCTATTAGTGAAAAGTAGCTAAACGTCATCCTGATGGGTGGCGTTTTTGTTTTGGGGATGTGAATGGTTTCGACGCGATGTAAGCCCGAAGCGGATATTCGCGGACACGAGTTCAATTCTCGTCATCTCCACCAGTGCCAGTGCGTGGGTAGGCATGGAAACGCACGAAAATCCGCGAATAAAATGCAGTGAACCGTATGCCTGCGGAGAATTGCGCGGGGGCGGGCTGGAGCGGACTGGCTAGAGATCAGCGGCCCCTTTTATAAGATTCCATGCGGAGAGGTCAATAAAGTCACGTGAAAGCGGGTAGGCGCATACCGGTATAATCAGGCGGCATTTGGGAAGCCGTCGAGTGCCAACGGGAATAGCCGTGCGCCCAAGCTGGCTGATACCCGAAAAAACCAAGCCGTAGGTTTCCTGCACAGATAAGAGCAGGTTTTAGAGCGGAATAGGATTAAATGATTGCCGCTTGCCCGCAGCGACATATAAATAGCGGGCTTGAAACAAAAAGGCCATGAAAGACTCCTGATGGGGTCTTTTTGGTTTACCAAAAGGGATGGAGATATGGACAAATACAATCCTGAGCATTATTTGGATTTGACCGCCGCGATTGCGGTAAGCCGGGCAGACAGAAGGAGTAAGCCTAAAATGAAACATACAAGACATAGCTATCGCATTGGCGACCTGTATAGATTCGCATGGGTAAACGGGAGGTTAACGTTGTGGCGGCTAAGCTAACGCCGAGGCAAAAAGCATTTGCGGAATTTTACATTCAGCTAGGCAACGCTACGGAAGCGGCGAAGCGCGCGGGGTATTCAGAGAAAACAGCAAATAGAATTGGCGCAGAAAACTTGACAAAACCTGTTATACGTGAATACGTCGATAAAGTGCAGTCAGAAATATCCTCAAGCCGCATAGCAGACGCGCGAGAAGTGCAAGAAACATTAACGCGCATATTGCGTAGGGAAGAAACCGAAAGTGTTGTAATCGTCTGCAAGACCCGTAAAAGCTCGTATGACAAAGCGGGGAAACGAAAGACGGAAGAAAAAGAAACCCCGGAGATCGTGCGGATTCCAGCAAAGATCAGCGACGTGAATAAAGCCGCTGAACTGCTGGGGAAGGTTCATGGTCTATATACCGATAAGGTTGATCTTTCGGGCGGCGTGGATTTGAGGATACAGGTAGACTATGGCAACGATCAAGGTTCAAGCGAATAAAATATTTGCACCAGTAGATAAAAGCAAATGCCGCTATGTGCTTCTGAAAGGGAGCGCAGGAAGCGGGAAAAGCGTTGACACTGCGCAGCATTATATATTGCGTCTGATGCAGGATAGGGGTCGAAACCTCTTGGCATTGCGTAAATCGGAGGTAACGAACCGTGATAGCACTTTCGCGGAGTTATCCGGGGCAATATCGCGCATGGGGCTGTGGGACTACTGGAAGCCTATAATGTCGCCGCTTGAACTGCGGTGTGTCAACGGGGCGAAAATCATCTTTCGCGGCATGAACGACGACAGACAGCGCGAGAAGATCAAGTCTATCACGTTTGAAAAAGGAAGCCTTACAGATATATGGCTCGAGGAAGCGACGGAATTTTCAAGGGCGGATGTGGACATACTAGATGACCGTTTGAGAGGAAAACTCCCGGATGGTCTTTTTTATCAGATGCGGTTTACGTTCAATCCGGTGGCGGCAACACACTGGATTAAACATGATTATTTTGATACGGTTGATCCTAATGTTTTTACACACCATAGCACATACTTAGACAATCGTTTTATAGATGCGCCATACCATGCGCGCATGATGCGGCGCAAGGAGCTAGACCCGGACGGGTATCGGGTGTATGGCCTCGGAGAATGGGGCGAAGTCGGCGGGCTTATCATTACTAACTGGACGGCAGAAGATATGAGCCAAGACCCAAACGACTACGACAGCGTTTCACTTGGTCAAGACTTTGGTTTTAACCACGCTAACGCTATTTTATTGCTTGGATTTAAGGACGATGAAATATACGTCTTAAAGGAGCAATACGATTACGAGAAGGACACGGGAGAGATAATAGCGGCTTGCATCATGCCGAAACACGTAATGATGTACTGCGACAGCGCGGAGCCAGACAGGATTAAAACATGGCGTTCTTCCGGGTATAAAGCCGTGGCAGTTAAGAAAGAGCAAGGGAGCGTACAAGCGCAGATCGACTATTTAAAAGCGCATAAAATACACATTCATCCTTCATGCGTAAATCTTATGAAGGAGCTCCAACAATGGAAGTGGAAGCGTGACGAAAAGCGGGATGTGTGGCTAGATGAACCCGTTCCATTTCTTGACGATGCAATCGCCGCGCTGCGGTATGGAATAGAGCCAGTGCGCAAGGTGCGCAGACTACAGAGTTTTTCAAAGGAAGGGCTAGGACTTTGATAGAGTATAGAATCAACAAAGACAAAGAACTTACTGTTGACGAAATCCGGCAGCTTATAACGAATAGCGCGGCAGAGGCGGCGCGTAGGCAGTATTTGCACCAGCAGTATGACGGGAAGCAGGACATTTTAAATCGCACTGTTTCAGACCCGACCAAGCCGAACAACAGGCTTGTGAATAATTATCCGGCGTATATCACAGACAGTTACACGGGTTATTTCATGGGTGTACCCGTCACGTATAAGGCGGCAGAGGGCGCGCCGGATGATATGCTGATTGAGATAAAAGCGCTATTTGACTATAACGACGAACAGAGCGAAAACGCAGAACTCGCAAAAGAAGCCAGCATCACGGGCGACGCTTATGAGCTTTTATATCTGGATAGTGATTCAAACGTTAGATTTACGGCGTTGGATTACACGGAAACCTGCATTGCGGTATATGATGCAGCCCTAGAGGGTGAAATGCTGTACTTCATCCGGGCATACGATGTGCTAAAAGACCTATTCTCAAACGAAAAAACGCAAACGGTTGAGGTGTACGATCAAAAGCAGGTATCATACTATACCGCAGATGCTGCTACGCTAAAGCTTACTGGACAAAGACTACATTACTTCAATGATGTTCCCGTTGTGGTATATAAAAACAACAAAGAGGGCATAGGCGATTTTGAGCGCGAAATGACACTTATAAACGCCTATGACAAGATGCAGAGCGACAGCGCGAACGACCTCGAATATTTTACTGACGCCTATTTAGTGCTGCGTGGTCTTGGCGGGACGACTGCGGAAGATGTATTTGCAATGAAGGAGCAGCGCGTACTGTCTTTGTCGGATGCGGATTCTCACGCTGAATGGCTAATAAAACAGATTAATGATACGTACATCGAGAACCTTAAAAACCGTATAGATGATGATATTCACAAATTTAGCAAGTGCCCGAAACTTACGGATGAATCGTTTGCAAATAACCTTTCCGGCATTGCGATCAAGTATAAACTGATTGGATTTGAGAATGTAACGAGCGTAAAAGAGAGATATTTTAAAAAGGCACTACAGCGAAGAATTGAATTGATTTGCAATGTGCAAAATTTGTTTGCTAAGAATTACGATTACACCATGATAGATATGACGTTTACCCGCAATATCCCCGTGAACGCGACAGAAGCCGCCGACATGGTAAACAAGATAACCGGGGTAGTATCGCGTGAAACGGCATTAGGGCAATTGCCATTTGTAACAGATGTGGAGGACGAAATAAGCAAGATAGATTCCGAAAAGCCAACATACGAAATAGCGTATCAGGAAGACGACGAAGGGCAGCCGGTGTTTAAGTGATGGGCAGCGCGGAATATTGGCGAAAGCGTACGCTTGAAAGTGAAGCTTACGCGAACGGGTTAGCTGAATCCGAGATAGTGAGACAACAGAAGCTATACAAGGCGGCATACAAACAGCTTGCTAAGCAGATAGACGGCTTGTATATCCAAGTGGTGGAGTACGGCGAGGAGTTAAGCAGGACGCAGTTGTGGAACTTTTCTAGATGGTATCAGCTTGAACAGCGGCTAGGCAAGATCACGGGAGAGATTACCACAAACCAGATACGCGGGACGGAACGAACGCTTATAAAGGTGTTTGAAAAGACAATGGGCGTAACGCTTAAAGATTTGAAACAAAGCGGCGCGCCCGTCAACCTGTCCTTTGATATGCTGGACAACGTGCAGATCAAGCAACTTGTGAATACCGCATGGAATGATGCTTCTTTCTCCCAGCGTTATATAGAAAACGGTATCAAAATGGGCGAGAGGGTGAAACAAGATATTACCGATATGCTTATATCTGGTAAATCACCCGGAGCTATTAAGAAAGCATTGCAAGGCGACCTTAACATGAACTACTACGCGGCTGATCGCCTTGTGCGGACGGAAGCAAATCACTACTACAACGATGCGGCAATGAAATCTTATAAGGCCGCCGGGGTGATAATGGTTGAATACATCGCTGAAGTGGATGATCGTATTTGTGATGAATGCGAGGGTTATTCCGGTCAGATTTACCCGATAGATGGCGCGCCAACGCTACCAATTCACCCGAATTGCCGTTGCTGTTATGCCCCTGTAGTGGAAGTGGGCGACGATTTAACGGAAGCGGCAGAGCTACTAAAAAAATATGCTTAATAGAAGCTTAACAGCTTCTTTTTTATTACGCTTTATAGGGCTGTGCGACAACAGAACTAAAGGGGCGGCAATGCCGCAACTTACGGAGGTTAAGAAATGGAAAAATTTTTACAGGGTTATTTGCTTAACAGGCTTACACCGATGATGGACGCAGATGGGGGCGCGGCCGGAGACCCGGGCGGCGAACCAGATGGAGGCGGTTCCGGCGGTGGAAAGCCGGACGGTGGCGAAGGTAAAACTTACACCGAAGCCGAGATTGCAGAATTATTGCAAGCGGAAGCGGACAGAAGGGTTACGGCGGCACTGAAAAAGCAAAAGAGAGAGTATGAGGAAAAGCTATCCCTTTCAAAGCTGGATGAGGAACAGCGCAAGGAAGCTGAAAAAGACCTTGAAATTAAGCGCCTTAATGAGCGTATTTCAGAAATGAGCACGAGCATTAACAAAGGCGAGGTAATCAAAGTTTTGGCGGCGCGTGGGCTTGATCCCGCTTTTGCCGACATCATCACGATTGGGGACGACATCAAAGAAGCGCAGGCGCGCATTGATACGCTCGACAAACTGTTTAAACAGGCGGTTGAGGCTACGGTCAAGAAGCGCATTGCGGGAGATGCGCCAGCAAAAGGTAGCGGGACGGGAACGCCCACGACCCTAAAGGGGATGAATGTTCAGCAGAGGGCAGAGCTTTACGAGAGCAACCCGGAACTATTTAGAAAGCTAAAAGGAGCAGAGTAAATGGCAAATATTGTATATCCTAACGAAGTTCTTGAATCTATAGTTGAAGACATTTTAGAAACGCGGCTTAACACCAGAACACTTATGACGGTTGATATGTCGCTTAGCGGCGCAGCCGGCATGAAAAAAGTAATTAACCGCTATACCTATACGGGGTACGTTGAAAGCCTCTCGCAGGGCGAGAAGAACACACAGCGCGGCAAACTTGAATTTCTGCCTTATGAGTATGAAGTAGGCGTAGCTCAACAGGTATGGGATTACCATGATGAAGAAGTGATGAAAGATCCAGGTATTGTCAATCTCGGCGTACAGGGAATGGCTAATGCTATGTGGAATGACATGAACCAGAAATTTTTTGATGAACTGCGCAAGGCTGAAATTTTCCAGACGATTGAATCAGCGAACAAGATCGCGTATGACGATATTGTTGACGCAATCGCGGCCCTTGACCTTGAGGACGAAAGCCAGCTTTATATCTTGTGCGGGCTGAATACCAAGGCTGCACTTAGGAAAAACAGCCTTTTTACAGGCGCGAAACAAGGCGAGATCATCTTTACCGGGCAGATTGGCGACATTAGCGGACTTCCCGTTGTGTACTCTAAAAAAGTGCCTGCCGATCTTGCTTACGTAGCAACCAAAGAAGCGGTAACGCTTTTCACCAAAAAGGATAGCGAGATTGAGCAGGAGAGGGACAAGGAAGCGAGAAAAAATACGATTATTTCCCGTAAGGTGAACCTCGTTGCCCTCACCAACGCGAAATGCCTTTGTATGATCGGCAAAGCGTCGGCTACCCCGGTTCTCACACAATCTAGCATTGCGGCGGGAATAATAAGACCATATCCGGTACGAACGCGGCGGGGGCGGTTGTTCGCGTGTACGTGAATGATATTCCGGTAGGCTATGCGGCTGTAGATGGCACTACATGGACGTATACTATTGACGCAGTTTCATCGGGCGATAAGGTAAAAGTCTCTGCAATGACGGACGGGAAAATTCCAGCGTTCTGCGCAGCGGTTACGGTCTCTTAATCTACTACAGGGGGCAAGTCATGAGCGCGACGGATAAATTAAAGGCGTACATCCCCGAAATCCAAAACGCTACAGCCGCCGCTATAATCGAAGATACCGAACAGGCATTTAAGGAGCTTTGCAACGTCGAGGCCATACCCGATGAAGCAAGCTCCTTGATTGTTGAAATGGCGGTTATACGGTACAACCGATTAGGCAGCGAGGGTTTAGCGTCACAAGGCTATAGCGGCGCATCAGAGAGCTTTATAAACGGTCTGCCGGATGATCTATTGCGTAGGCTTGGGAAGTACAGGAGGCTTAAAACGCTATGATTAGCAGGCGAATGAAAGCGGTTAAGATCGTGGAGCGTGATATAAGCGATTCGGTGTTTGGAAAAGATTCCAGGCCGCGAGAAGTAAAGACCGTGCAAATGGCAATCTGCACGCTTACGGGCGCGGAAGTCCAATATTTAAACATCAACGCTCAAGGAAGCTCACACGTTGGATTGACGCTTGACAGGACGCTTAAACACGGGCAAGAGGTACACGACGGAGATGACGTTTATAGAATCACGTACCCAAACAACGATGCGCGGTTATCACAGATTTTTCTTGAAAGGGTGATAGCAGATGGCTAAGACAGAAGTAGACGCAAGCGAAGTTTTAAGGAACTTTGAGAACTTTGTTAAAAAAGCCTTGCCGGACGCTATCAAAGATGGTCTTGAACAAGCTTGCCTTGTGGTCGAAAATGCTGCAAAAAATAATTGCCCTGCAGATAAAGGCACTTTGCGCGCAAGCATAACTCACGTTGTGGAAGAAAACGGCGAAAACCTTGAAGGATATGTAGGCAGTGGGATAGATTACGCGCCATATATTCATCAAGGTACAGGGTTATTTGCCATAGATGGAAATGGGCGAAAAAATGTTCCTTGGCGGTATCAAGACGAAAAAGGCGAATGGCACACAACCGAAGGGCAGCGACCCAATCCGTTTATATCCGACGCAATAGAACAAAACCGGGCAAAGATCATAAATTGCTTTAAGGACGTGATGAAGAAATGATAATTGAAGACGTTGTAAGCGCCCTAAAAGCAGACCCCGCCGTAAGCGGCTATGTGAGAGATCGTATGACCGCATTTTCGACCGACTCAACAGATGATGGTATTGTTTTCAATTTCTCGCCGCAGACGGATGACAAGATTTCCCGCGTTGATAAGCTGGAAATCATGATTATATCCAAGAGCGTTGCACGGGTGTACGAGATTCACGAGGCTGTGAAGAATGTATTGCTTACGCTTGGAGATGATCCGTTTAATGATACGATTTTAGGCGTTGAAATAAACGGCGGCGGCGTTCTTGAAAATCTGAAAACAGGAACCTACCACCACACAACATATTATTATTTAAGGAGCAAAGTATAATGGCACAGGCAAATGAAGAAGTAATTTTAGGATCAGGCGATCTGTTTGTAATGAGTTATACCGGGGAGGCAATCCCGGAGGATTCTGTAATCGAGACGACCTCCAATCAGATAGGCCATATCCAGGGCGGCGCAACGCTGGAATACAAGCCGACAGACTACAGCGTTGTAGATGATATGGGAGCGGTCTTAAAACGCTTTATTACGGAGGAAGAAGTAACGCTTAAATCGGGCGTGCTGACGTGGGGCGTTAACACGCTTGCAAAATTATGTCCGGCCGGGGCACTTACGGAGGATTCTTCAACGCACAAATCCACGCTGAAAATCGGCGGACGCGGTAAGACGGGCATTAGCAAGGTTTTAGCGCGGTTTGTTCATACATATGACACCGGGCTTAAGCTGCGCATTACGATAGTTGCAACCGCATCTAGCGGCTTCACCCTTGCTTTTGCAAAGGACAAGGAAACTGTGATCGATGCAGAATTAAAAGCCGTGCCGCATGATACAGACGGTACGCTCGTTGTTATTGAGCAGGACACAAGGACAGCCGGTTAAAATATGAATATGGGGCGTTCTATGCGAGCGTCCCTTTTCTTTTATAAGGAGTAATTAAAAATGGGAAATGTAATAGATTTAAGCATTTTTGCAAACGAGACCTTAGAAGTAACTATGCCTACAGGCGAAACGATTCATGTTAAAAAGCCAACACAGAAAATTACCATTCGCATGATGGAAATGCAGAAAACGCTTAAACAGTGCGCGGAAGAACCCGAAAAAATGTTTGCAGCGATCAACAAAATGCTGGTCGATATTCTAGAGCATAACACAGAGGGGAAAAAATACAGCATACAATATTTTGAAGATAACATGAGTATCGCGGTTGCAAATGCACTTCTTAGCGAGTACATGAGCTTTACTAGTAACATACAAAACCAAAAAAACTGAAAATGCCGTCTTTGCCCGGACAGAGTAACGGCGGCGATATAGAAATTATGTCATCCGTGCGGCGGGTAATGCGATATTGCGGGTGCACGTTTTACGAAGCCCTAGAGCTTCCCACAGACGTTTTTTTACTGTGTGACAAGAATATGTATATTGAAGACCTGCAAAAGACCCCAGAGGGGCGCAAATACCTTGCAGACTGTGAACGGATGGCAAAGACAGAGCCAGACACAGAAGCATTGAAGCAAAAAGGGCTAACCTATAGGAGCGTAAAAGAGTGAATACAGTAGATTTAGGCGCATTGCGCATTGGGTTGATTGCAGACCTTACTAAAGGATTGTCTGATTTAGATAAGTTGAAAAAAACCACTGAATCAGTGCAAACAACGGCACAAAAAAATTTAAGTAAAGTAGGCAATGCGTTTATGGGGATCGGCACCGCCATAACCGGAACTGCAATTGCCATCGGTACGGCTAGTACAAAAGCGGGGATTGAATTTGAAAGCGCGTTCGCTGGGGTTGAAAAAACGGTAGATGCAACAGACGAACAGTTAGCAGAGCTAAGAGAGGGCATTATTGACCTGTCTAAGGAAATGCCGCAATCTGCAAGCGAAATTTCGGGAGTAGCAGAGGCGGCGGGGCAGTTGGGCATAAAAACAGAAAACGTATTAGATTTTACGAAAACAATGGTTATGATGGGCGATTCAACGAATATGTCCTCAGAAACCGCCGCAACCTCTTTAGCAAGATTAGCTAATATTACACAAATGCCACAAACCGAGTTTAACAGACTAGGTTCTGTGATCGTAGCACTTGGCAATAACTTAGCCACGACAGAAAGTGAAATTACAGATATGGGGTTGCGTCTTGCCGGTGCTGGTAAACAGATCGGACTTACAGAAGCGCAAACACTAGGGTTAGCTGGGGCGTTATCGTCCGTAGGCATTGAAGCAGAAGCGGGCGGCTCTGCAATGTCAAAAGTAATGGTTGATATGCAGCTTGCTGTAGAAACGGGCGGGGAATCGCTTGACAACTTTGCTAAGGTTGCAGGGATGACAGCAGAAGATTTCCAGAAGTCTTTTAGAGATGATGCAGCCGGTGCGCTAATTTCTTTTATAACGGGCTTGCAAAACGCAGAACAGCACGGCACGAGTGCAATTAAAGTGCTTGATGATATGGGAATAACAGAGGTGCGTATGCGTGATGCCTTGCTACGCGCTGCTGGTGCTGGCGACCTATTTACTGAGGCAATCTCCCTTGGTACTAAGGCGTGGGACGAAAACACGGCATTGACGGCAGAAGCCGGGAAACGCTATGAAACGACTGAATCAAAAATAAAAATTTTGAAAAACCAGATAACAGCATTATTTTTAAAAATAGCTGATGTGGTTTTACCGATTGTAAAGCAGGTGATTAGCTTCATTTCGGATTTAGTGGAGAAGCTTTCCAATATGAGCAAAAGCCAGCAAGAAATGATTATCAAGATTGGTCTGGTTGTTGCCGCTATCGGTCCGCTGCTTATAATCATGGGTACGCTTATGAAATCGTTGTCCGCTCTTATGGCTCATCCAATTGTTTTAACAATAACGCTTGTCGTTGCGGCTATTGCTACTTTAGTAGCGGCTATAAGCGCAGTTCCAACCGAAATGGAGATGATGAGCGAAGCCATAGACAAGAACACAGAGGCTACAAACGCATGGTTCGAATCTATGAACGGAGCACGTGCAAATTTAGGCGACTTTTCCGGGATGGTGAATGAGTATGGGCAAAACGCAAGCGACCTAACAAGTATCATTGATGAAAATACACAGAAAATAAACGATATTTACGCAGAGGCATACTCTAGGGGAGATGAGCTAAGGCAAAGCGAAATTGATAAAATAAACGAGTACGTTGACAATATAGCGGAAGCCCAAAACAGGCTTGCAGAGCTTGAAAAATCTAAAGCAGAAGCGCGCATTTCATCCTTGCAATGGCAGCTTGACAACATGAATTTAACAGCGGAGGAAGAACAAGGGATATTAAACACGTTGCAAGAAGTGAGGGCTGATTACACAAAAGCGACACAAGATATTATTTCTAATGAAATCGCCGCACTCGATCAACGTTTGCAAAATAACCAAATTTCGCAGGAGGAATACAATCGCCTACGCGAACAGGCGTTACAAAAAAACCAAGAGTATGCAAACACTGAAAAAGCTATGTCTGATAAGCTTACAACCGATCTACTTGCAAGCCAACAGGAACGTTTCAACCTAAATATGAACGATTACAACAACAGGGTTCATCAGTTCAATAAGATAGAAGAAATCGGGCAATATCATGGCGAAAAAATGGCAGCGATCAACAACAACGAGACGCTTAGCTGGTTTGAAAAACAGGTGCGACTTCAAGCGGCAGAACGCGAAATGCTTACAGATTTTGCGAACTTTGCGGCGGGGCAGGAGGTCACTTGGACAGATTACAACTTTGCAGTAGACAGGAATATATCAGACGCCACCGCTGCATTTTTTAATTGGATAGCAAACAATAAAGCACAAGGCAGGCAGCTTTCAGAAGACAGTAGGCAAAACGCGCGCGACATTCTGAACGCTTACGCTAGTTTGCCGGAAGATTTGCGGGAAAGCGGTCTTGACTCATTGCGTGGGCTTGCGCAAGGTATGGCAGACGAATTTCCGGGGCTTAAAGATGCGGCCAGCATGGACATGGATCAGCTCATACAAGCTATGAACGACGCTTTAGGCGTTGCTTCTCCTTCGTGGAAAATGGATAGCGCAGGACAAAACCTTATGGAGGGGCTGAAACAAGGCACAAATAAGAAAGCCCCAAGCCTCATGGACCATATCAGAAACATAGGTCAATCCATGATTGACGGATTTAAGAATCTGTTTCAAATCAAATCGCCGTCGCGTGTTTTCCGGGGGTTCGGTGAGAATATCGGCGCAGGGCTGGAAGAGGGCCTTTTATCCAGCACTGACGCAGTAATGAAGGCCGGGGACGAACTAAGCAAAGCGGCGCTAGATGGCTTGAACGCCAATAAACTTGAAATGGAGGCAGTAGCCTTTGCAGGAGATGCGCTAGCAGACGCTTACAGAACGCCGGACATTAGCGGGTATATAAATACTCATGAAGGTAGTAAAGACGCATCAGGGAGCGTTATAAAGAACGAGCAGAACAACTATTTCACGGCGCGGGAGCTTACGCCATACGAACAGGCGCAACAGGCGCGCCGACTTGGTAAGGCGCTGTTTGAAGGTGTATAAATGGAACGGATAAAATTTATAAACTCGAAGAATCAAATTTTTACCGCGTCATATGACGAAAACGCAAGGTTTATAATCAATAGCCTTGGAGGGTTGCGCGCTGCGGATATTCAGATCGTTCAATCGTCTGGGTATTTGCAGCATGGCGCGACCTATGGCCGAAGCCTTTACGGAGTGCGCCCAATCCCGATCCAGTTTTACTATAGCTATTCCAGCACAGCGGAGTTTTACAAGACTATGGACGGACTCCAGCGCGTTTTTAATCCTATGCTTGGCGAAGGCGTCTTAATCTATGAAAACGACCATCACAGCCGCATGATAAGGGCTACGGTGACGGAACAGCCGGACATTGCCTCTAACACTGGGCTTGGGCTACGGGTGATAGGACTTGAGCTTACGGCGCACGATCCATTCTTTGAAGACCTGATAGAAACGCGCGTCAGAATGGCTGACTTTGTAGGCGGGCTAAAATTCCCTCACAGAATGCCCATGAGGTTTGGCAAGCGCGGCGATTCCGTGACGATCAATAACAGTGGGGACGCGCCCGCGCCTATCCGATGCGAATTTAGAGGCGCGGCCACAAATCCGGCGCTTAAAAACGACACAACAGGTGAGGCGCTGAAGGTAGTGGCGACGATTGCGGCGGGCGATACGCTTGTAATTGACACCGCATACGGTAAAAAAAACGTCACGATTGAGCGAGGCGACGGAACGATTGAGGACGCTACAAACTCCGTGGATGATGAACAATCTTCCTTCTTCTCTCTTGCGCTTGGAAGCAATAGGCTTTCTTTTTCTGCTGATACCGGCGCGCCGGTAGTTTATGTAAATTATAAACGTCTATATGGGAATGGATAACAAATGGAAATCAAATGCTATAAATTTACGCCGACTGAATTAAAATTTTGCGGGGTAATAGATGATCCCGTTTCTTTTATGTTTTGCCGCAAGTACAGTGGTATAGGAGAATGGCAGATAGTCCAAAGCCTTGATACGGTGAACGCTGCCCGGATTGCGGATTTCGATTTTATTCAAATCGCGCCCCGTGTGGCTGGGATTGTGACAAAGGTTATCACAGACAAAGGAACTTCCAACAAGCGAACGATTAAAGGCATAGAGCTAAAAGGTATAGCCAAGCAAAGAATCGTAATGCCGCCTACTGGTAGCGCTGAACTTTCATACAGCAATACGGCAGTAAATAAGGTGATGGAAGGGTTGTTTGCAACGCAGATCGTAAGCCCTTCCGATACCAATAGAGCGATTCCGCTTACGCGGGTAATCCCTCTTGCGTCGGATGTTACAACAAAAATTTATTATAGTGGGCGTTTTGCCGATCTGCACGAAGACCTGACGAACATTTCAGCGGCCAGCGGTGTTGGGTGGTATGCCGAAATAGCAGAGGGCTATATTGATTTTTCATGTATGATCGGATTAGACAGGACGGCAGGACAGCAGGAAAATCAAAGGCTTATATTATCCCTGCATAACAACCGTCTAGATAGTTTGTATGTCGATAAAAATACCCGATGGGTAAACCTTGGATATGTCGCTGGACAAGGCGAGGGAACGCAAAGAACGGTTATAACGCGAAGCGTGAACAATGACACGTCCGGGCTCGGACGTTATGAAGCCTACATTGATGCACGCGACCTTTCTACGGTAGATGAGTTAAAAAGCCGTGGAGACGAAAAGCTAGCGGAGTTTGGCGACAACATAACCGTGACCGCTACTATGTCGAAATCGTTTGCAACGCAATACGGAACGGCGTTTGACCTTGGCGACATTGCCACAATAAAAGATGATGCGTTGCCAATGGGCGCGCTTGATGCGCGTATCACAGAAATAGAGACCGTGTGCGAGGGCGGCGAGCAGACAATAAGCGTTACGCTTGGATATAACAAATCTCAAATAAATGATGTTTTGAACCGCTTGAAAAACAACAAATCTATAAACGCGAGGTAAATAGCATGGCAGTAAATTTTGACAATTTCGGATTTTTTGATTATGTGGAAGGGGAGCTTGACGACCGCTACGAGTATAATTCAGACGAATATAGCGAGATTATGGATAGCATTTTGGGGACTGGCATTATACAAGGCAAAGGAGATACCCTTGCGTGCGAAGCTGGCGCGGGTGCGGTCATTGTCAACACGGGCGTGGTAGTCGTGGATGGGCGAATCGGGATTTTACACGAGAGCAAAAGTGTTCTAATTGATTCCGTGGAATCCGGCTATAGCCGAATAGACCGTATTGTTGCACGAAAGGACCTTGCAAACCGTATAGTATGCCTTGACGCAATCAAGGGAACGCCGACCACTGGAACACCTGCAGCACCGGAACTGACGCGCACCACATCAATTTATGAGGCCTCACTGTGTCGGGTATTGGTCTCGGGCAGCGGGATCATAGTTACAGACGAACGCGGGGACGCGGCGTTGTGCGGCTACATTCCGCAATATAATAATTTGATGGGCAAATCAATGTACGACACTAATAACGACGGAGCAGTTGATGTGGCAGACGACGCGGAGAAGCTGGGCGGAAAAGCCGCAGTATTGTATGCGCTTGCCGCGGATGTGTTGAAAAATAGCGGAGCACAAATATTAGATGGAAGTCTTGACGCAAGTGGAAGCATCATAGCGCCTAATTTCAGGATAGATGTAGCGGACGGTTCTATGTGGTTTACGGGCGGGTCAAGGCTGTTCAGGATTCACTATGACGGCGGCAACAATCTATATTTTCACGTATATAATGCCAATGGGACAAGTGTTGTGGCGACGCCGCTGTATATATCGGCAGCGGGAGAGGTTGTCGCACCAACGATAAACGCGACGGGCGCGCTGAAATCGCAGGGTACATATAACCGTACAACGACGGCGGCGGCGAACACTCATATTTCCGACAGCGCAAGCGGCCATCATTTTTACCGCTCTACATCATCACAGCGGTGGAAGACGAATATCAACGCCGCAGACCTGGAAGAGATCAGAAAAGCATTATTAAAAATCCTTGTGGTCAACTTTACATCATTGTGTGAATGCGACGATCCAGATAAGGTACACACGGGATTTATTGCAGAACAGCTTGCAGAGATAGACCGGCGCATGGCAACGTACGGCACGGATGATGATGGCAATGAGCAAGTGGAAGGATTTGACAGCAACGAATTGATTTCGCGCACTGTGGCCGGGTGGCAGATACATGAAATGGAGATAAATAGGATTAAAGCGAAAGCTGCAAAATTCGACGCGCTTTCGGCGCTGCTCGTTTCCAAAGGGATACTCACACAGGAAGAAATTGACGGATTGGGGGATAAGGCATGATGCAAATAGAAATCACAATCCTGATTGCCGTAGTCGGGTGCTTTGTCGGCCTTGCGGGGTGGCTGACCGGACGGGACAAAAAAATAGCGAATGACAGCAAGTGGCGGGGCGGTGTAGACGCAAAGCTCGACACGATACTTGGCATAAAAAGCGACGTCGAAAAGCTCGATTGCAAGGTGGACGACCACGAACACAGAATTACGGCGGTAGAAGAAAGCGCGAAGCAAGCGCACAAAAGAATCGATCATATACAAAAAGACCACTAGGCGGCGAGAGCCGTTTTTATTTTGAAAGGAGCTATTATAATGGCAAAAATTACAGCGGCGCAGCTCATAGAGGGCTGCAAAAAAAGGTTAGGCTGGGGGTATGTCCTCGGCGGGCAGGGCGAATTGTATTCCGAGGATGTGGGAAAGCGGTTTTTTGAAAGATATAACGAAAAGCCCCTGTCCTACTATATCAAGGAATGCGCTAAATGGTTTGGTAAGCACGTTGTAGATTGTTCCGGGCTTATCATCGAGGCATTCAGGGATTATCTGCCCAGCTACGGCGATATGACGGCAAACGGTCTTTATGACAGATGCTTTGAGCGTGGGGCAATCGGGACGATCCCGGAAGTGCCGGGTGTGTGCGTTTGGAAGAATGGGCATATAGGGATTTATATTGGCGGCGGTAAAGTCATTGAATCGCGCGGTAAAGCCTATGGAGTGGTGGAAACGGTGTTAAACGCGCGGGATTTTACGAACTGGGGCAAGTTGCGTGATGTAGACTACGCAACGGCCACGCCACAGCCCGCAGCGCCTTCACAGAACGCTCCTACGCTTACGCGCAACCTTTCCAATGGGATGCGCGGCGAAGACGTGAGACAGGCGCAGGAGCGGCTTGAAAAGCATCTTGCACAGCCGGGGAAGATCGACGGCATCTTCGGAGAAAGGACGGAAGCAGCCGTAAAGCGTTTCCAGCAAGCGCGCAAGAACGAAGGCCGTGACATTGGCGCGGTAGATGGGATCATCGGCCCAAAGACATGGGCGATCCTGTGGGAATAAGGAAAGGAGAAGTAGGGAATGGAAAATATGCAGAACAGGTTAAGAAGTTGGCCGTTATGGCTGGCAATCGCGGCGCTGGCCGTGTGGGTAGTGAAGGCTTTCGGAGGTCTTGACATCTCGCAGCAGGTGAACGATTTCATGAACGTTGCCTTGCCTGTTGTGGTCGGTTTCGGGATTATCAATAATCCCACAGATGCAAAGAAAATATAACGGAATCGGGCGGCCTTGCGGTCGCCCTTTTTTTGTTCGTTTGGTTAAAGTGGGTTCAAATGTGGGTTATTATAAATATTGCTCGGCGCAAATCCGGCAATGTAATCGCATTTTAGGGATAAAAAACAGGCGTTTCCGACCCCCAATCATTTGCGGAAACGCCCGTTCTTCAGATATAAGATATATTTCAGCTGCACGGCAATTTAGGAGGATGCCTTTGCAGATGAAGCGCAATGCTTGCATGTGCCGTAAAACAAGATCGCGTGGCCTGAGATCCGGCAGCCCGTCTTTTCCTCGAATTCGTGATCGAACGGCGGAACATATTCCCGCGGAACGTCCACCATTGCCCCGCATTTCTCGCAGATCATGTGGTAATGCGGTTCCAGCGTGCCGTCGAAATGATCTGCGCCGCCCGGAACGGGAATTTTTATAAGCAGCCCGTTTTTCGCAAGCTGGTTCAGGTTCCGGTATACCGTCGCAAGGCTCAGCTCGGGGTGATCGGGCTTCAAAAAGGAAAAAACCGCATCTGCCGTGGGATGCACCCTGTTTTCCAGTACGGCTTTGAGTATCAGTTCCCTTTGCTTTGAATAGATCATAGCCTCACCTTTTCAAAGATCATAATTAAGAATAATTATCATTCCTGATTATGATTATACTCTCCACATCAAAAAAGTCAACACAAAATTGTAAAAATTTGCATAATTTTTTTCCGGATTGTTATATACAAGAGGCAAGACAAAATACAGGAGGAAACCGGTATGCACAAAATCATAAAAATCGAAGGAATGACCTGCGGGCATTGCGCGCAGCGTGTGGAAACTCTTCTGAATCAAATGGAAAACGTATCCGCGAGGGTCTATCTCGAACAGAATGCCGCGGATGTGGACGTCGGAGCACAGGTAAGCGATGAAACGCTTCGCGCGGTGGTGGAGAATGCAGGATTTCAGGTAACGTCCATCGAATAAAGCGGGCGCGGCGTGTCAAACCGCCGGATGAGCGCCATCGCGGCATAGGCGCAGCCGCATCCGAGCAGCGTCCCCGCGAGAACGTCGGACGGGAAGTGCACAAATACATAAACCCGGGAAAAGGCGATCAGGAGCGCGTAGGCCGAAGCGGGGATGCGCACTTTCCTGTTTGTGGCGTAGAGCACTGTCAGCGCGGCAAAGGAAGACGAAGCGTGGCCCGACGGAAAGGAAGAACCGGGGGGCGGCGGGATGAGAAGCTCCATAACGCCGTATTGCTGGAAGGGGCGCGGGCGCATTACAAGGTCCTTTACGATCACGTTTCCGATCACATAGGCAAGCGCGATTGCGAAAAACAGCATCAGGCCTTGCCTGCGCGTCCTTTTGTCAAGCAGCAGCAATAACGTGGCCAGCAGCCATAGGAACCCGGAGTTGCCAATCAGGGAAAAGGAGGCCATGAGTACGTCAAGGATACCGCACGAAAAAAAAGCGGTATGCAGCATGGCTTGGTCGGGCATTGGCGTCTTCCTCCTTTAGACATTCAAATGACATTATAGACAAACCGGGAAGCAAATGCACGCAACATTTTCTAAACAATTCCTGAACAATTCCCCCGAAGTATATAAAAAGGCCCGGGAACACCAGAAAGGCTTCCCGGACCGCAGACCTGCCCGTGCTTATTCCTCAAATACGGCGGCGACTTTTTTGAGCTGGTTTATGATATCGATATGCTGGGGGCAGGCGTGCTCGCATTGCCCGCAGGCGATGCAGCCAGACGCTCTGCCGAAAATTTTGGCATAGTTATTGTAATAGACCGACTGCAGGGAAAAAGTGGACGGCTTAGCCTGCTTTTCGGTATTATAGAGCGCAAAATATTTCGGGATAGGGATATTTTCCGGGCATCCCGGCACGCAATACTGGCAGGCGGTACAGGGGATGGCGATAGATTCATTGATGATATCCGCCACCTGCCGGACCATCTCCCGCTCTTCCGGGGAAAGGGGTTGGAAATCGCGCATATAATCCGTATTGTCAAGGAGCTGCGCCATGGTAGACATCCCGCTCAGCACCATCATCACGTTTTCAAGGCTGGCGGCGAAACGAATGCCCCACGAGGGAACGGACCAATTTGGGCGGCGCTCTAAGAGAAGCTGTTCTGCTTTCGGCGGCACCTGCGCCAACATGCCGCCCTTCACCGGTTCCATAACGATTACCTTTTTTCCATGCCTTTGCGCAGCCTCATAGCATAGGCGGGACTGGATGCTTTCGTTGTCCCAATCGAGGTAATTGATTTGCAGCTGAACGAAATCAACTTCCGGATGCTCGGTCAGGATCCGGTCCAAAAGCTGTGCGCTGTCGTGGAAGGAAAAGCCGATGCTGCGGATCATTCCTTCCTGTTTTTTTCGGGAGATAAAACGGAAGCTGTCCATTTTCTCCGCGATTTCATAAGTTTCCGTGCCGAGGTTATGCAGCAGATAGTAGTCGAAATAATCCACGCCGCATTTCTCAAGCTCTTCGTCAAAAATACGGACTTGGTCGTCCTTTTGCCTCATGAGACGCATGGGAAGCTTGGTCGCCAATGTAAAACTGCCGCGGGGATGGCGTTTTACCAATGCCTCCCGAATGGCATATTCACTTTTCAGACCGTGGTAGACGTACGCAGTATCAAAATAAGTAAAACCGCGTCCGAGGAAAACATCTACCATGCGCGATACCGTATCAAGATCGATTGCTTCCGCATTGTTCGGGTCAAGCAACGGGAGCCGCATGAACCCAAAACCTAGTTTTTTCATCAAGATCCGCCTCTTTTTCTGTTGGTATAAAGAGCTTATTTATCCGCCGAACGTTTCTCTCGCCCGTTCCATATTTTCGCGGATAGGAACCCCAAACGGACACCGCGTTTCGCATGCGCCGCAGGCGGTGCAGTCCGAAGCAGGGTGGGAAAGGGCCGCGTAATGTTCGCGCACTGTTTCGGGAACCGTATCCTGCGCCCTTGCAAGATTCAAGAATTTCGTGACGGCAGCTACATCGATCCCCTGCGGGCAGGGGGCACAGTGGCCGCAGTACATACAATGCCCCTGCCAGCTGATTTTTGGAAAAGATGCAAACGCCGCCGCATAATCCTTTTCGCTGGCCGGGGCTGTTTCATAGGAAAGGTCAGCGTCGAGCTGCTCCCGTGAATGGACGCCCGCAAATACCGTCGCCACGGCGGGGCGTGTGAGTGCGTAGTGAATACACTGGTTTACCGTCAACGCCACCCCGGCAGGTGAATCAGCCGTCAAAAGGTCGCCGCCGCCAAAGGCTTTCATTACGGTGATGCCAACGCCCATACGCTGGCATGTTTCGTACAGCGCCTCGCGGTTGGGGTCCATATTGAAAAGATGGTTCTTATAGCTTTCTTCCGCCCACAGGGCTTCGATATCTTCCCCGCCGGGCTGCAAGTCATAACAGGGGTTGACGCTGAACATCAGCACGCGGATCAGACCGCTTTTCACAGCTTCGAGCGCGGCAATAGGATTGTGGCTGGAAAGGCCGATTTCCCGGATATTCCCGGCGGCTTTCAGCTCTTCGGCATACCGCATGACTTCTCCGTCCGCGATGCTGTGCCAGGTATCTACAGAATCGACATAGTGGATCATGCCGACGTCGATATAATCCGTTCCGAGACGGGTGAGCAAATCGTCGAAAGAGGCGCGGACCTCGTCCGGCCTGCGCGTCGCTTTGTATTGCCCGTCCTGCCAAACGGTGCATAAGTGCGCCTGCATCACAAAATCCTTTCTTTGTCCGCGCAGGACGCTGCCGACCCGGCTTCGCAGATCCGGGTCAGGGCTGTAGAGGTCCATGCAGTTCACGCCGTGTTTCCGGGCAAGGTCAAACATTTGCCGGGTAAACGCTTCGTCCCTACCGGCAAAGCCTTCGCACCCGAGGCCGATTTCACTTACACTGATGCCCGTTTCGCCGAGCGCACGATACTTCATAGATTACCTCCCCGTCCGTTTGCCCGGCGCGCCATTGCGGTCTTGATCGCTGTGAATGCCTGCGCGGGGTCATCGATTTCCGCAACGGCTTTTTCCATGGGACAGGGCCCGGTTCCCGCACGGTTTTCGATAGACGGCGTAAGCGTATCGCAGGAAAAGGCAATCCCGTTTTGCCGCAGCACTGGCAGGGCGGACCCGCTCATCACAGGAGCATATATTTCCCGCGCCCCGGCCAGTGCAAATAAAAGCGCGGCGGCCTTGCCGACGATCTTGTCGGCGGCGGAAAAACCATTGAGACCTGCGCCCGAGGAAAGAAATTCCACTAGGGGGGCGATGCCCGCTTTTCGGCTGGTATAAATGATATCGCCTTTCACAAGGACGCAGGAACAGTCTTCTGTTTGCAGGAGGGCCTTTGCCCGTTCTATATCACGCATGGCTCTTCTCCCGGTTTTCCAGCCAGAAGACAGCAAGGGGGATCAGGCACCATTGGAGTGCGAGGCCCGGGAGTCCTGTGGCAATGCTCATCCAGATGGAACTTACCGTTACCGCTTCGCTGCCCATGCCATAGACCGCGGCGAAGACAGCTGCCGCGCGAATAATCCGGCCGGCAACTTGTGCCAGGAGTAATTTTACAATCACGGGCATTTTGGTTTTGCCAAGAAACCCGGCCGCAAGCCCATAACCCGCAAGTTCGATCATCATAAAAGGAACCATTGCCGCGCCCGGCATGCCAGATAGGGCGAAACTCAGCAGCGGGCTGAGCGCGCCTGCCACCGTACCGACGACCGGTCCCGCAAGCAAGCCCACCAGCAGGATCGGCAGGTGCATGGGTAGGAACGCCTGACCGAGGGACGTGCCCATCCCAGACACGGCGCCCAGTACATGGAATAACTGAGGCAGAGCCACCGCAAATACGATAGCCGTCAGGATAGCGGTGGACTTGGCCTTGATTGTTTCCTTTTGAAGCGTGATTGCATGTAACATAATAACGATTCTCCTCAAATGTTTGATAGTTCCTATTAAGGGTAACACCTGGAGTGCGCTCTAAGTCAAGAGGGATTTTTCTATTTAAGGAATTTATGTGCGAAAAGGATAAGCAAGACGTGAAAACCATCGGCATAAAAGCGATCGCCTATTTGCGAAAGATTGATTGCACAAGCATGCGGCATTCCTTATTGCACAAATTATAAATTAAAATGCTGCAATCAGGGCGTTGACTTTTTCCGGGCTTTATTATACAATAATATAGCTTCAAATTTTATAGTTGTGCCAGTAGCTCAGCTGGATAGAGTGTTTGACTACGAATCAAAAGGTCGGGGGTTCGAATCCCTTCTGGCACACCAGAAAAAGCCTTTAACCATGCGGGTTAAAGGCTTTTTGCTTTTTCTTGATTTTTCCGGGAGCTTGTTTTGGTCATTATTTGGTCATTACGGCGTTTTTTTATAGGTTTTCCGACACGATGAAAAAAGAGGCGTTTCCGTTTAGGATTGCCCCTCTTTCGATGCAGGATTTAAGATATCGTCGAGCACTTCCGCCGCCGCTGCGTCGGCTGATTGTATGGCGTGAGCGTATATATTAACCGTTGTGGAGGTCTGCGCATGTCCGAGCCGCTGTGATACTGTTCTGATGTCTGCCTTATTAGCGATCAGCAAAGTTGCGTTTGTGTGCCGGAGGCTATGTAGCGTAACGGGTGGCAAGTCTGTCTTCTTGATGAATTTTGCGAACCACCCGGAAACGGTATCTGGGTGAATAGGGTTCCCGTCCCATTGCGTAAACAATCTGTCCGTATTGTGCCATTGATCGCCAAGCTGCAACCGTTCTTCATTCTGCCACGCCTTATGGCTCTTTAATAATTGGCAAGCCACAGTCGGCAGCTTGATAACGCGCATGGACGATCTCGTTTTTGTGGTATCGGTATAAATCCCCTTATCCGGCAAATATAAGCTGTTCCTCTGTACGCTCATGGTCTGATTATCAAAATCGATGTCTTTCCATTCAAGGCCGCATAACTCCCCGCGCCGCAGACCTGTATAAATCAGCAGGATTATCATTGTTCTATACTGCGGCGGCGCACCGTCAAGAAGCTCTATTAAATGCCGCGCCTGCTTATCGTCTAAATATTTCGCTTCCGTGTGTTCAAGGCGCGGCGGCTTTACCCGCATGGCTGGATTGCTTAAAATCACTTGCCATTGTACCGCCGTTGTAAGGATAACGGAAATAAGCCTGTGATAGTGATTCAGCGTGTTTTTGTTCAGCCTGCGTTCTTCGGTCGCGGGTTTAAAGTACTCTTCCACACTAAGCCCGTATGCTTCCGCCGCTTTTTCGGCGGTTTTCCGGGAAACATGCTTTTGCTGCATAAGGTTCTGCGCCGTGTTGATTCCGATGTGTGCGGATTTTGAAAGCCGCGCAATAGATTGCCTATGTTTTTTCAGATAGGCAAGCATTTTATCAGTCGCAATATAGCCGATATTGCTTTTTACGCCGTTTTCAGCAAGGTTATTATAAAAGGCCAATAAATGATTTGGCTGTAGCCTGTCGAGGCGTATATGACCGATTGCGGCGTTGATACGTGGAAGCAAGGCGCGGTAGCTGCTGACCGTTCGGGGCTTTAGCTGTTTTTCCGCGTAATCGGTAAGCCAACGCTCTGTAAAAGAGGCAAATTTAATATTGCTGTCTATAAATTGGCTTGTCAAAACCTGTTCTTCAAACAATGCGGCCTGCTTCTGTGCCTCTTTTAAGGCCGTTTTTTCATTCATACCGGGTTTGGGCCTATACGTCATGGAAGCAAACATCTGTTTCCCCGTTACGTCGTAGCCATTTGATACCCGTATGCGGTACGTGTTATTTCTTTTCGTGATCGTCGCCATTTTCGGAAGCCTCTTTGGTACCTTTATCAAATATTGCATCTAATTCACGTTCAAATTCCTCATCAACGCCCATTAAATTATACTTCTTGTACTCCTGTAATTTATCATTCAGCCAAAGATCGTATAGGTGTTTATCAATCGTTCCAGCCTTGTACAGACTATATAATTTCTCAAAGTCTTCGATGAATTTTATAATATAGAAGTGCGCATCATGCAGAGCTTCGCCGTTATCTGTAAAATGAAAGGCTATACCCGCGCTATATTCCGTGGCATATTCATTATGAACGATAGTATCAATGATCTTCTCATCATAATAAAAAGAAGCATCGATCACGGAAATATCTAAAATACTTTTAATAATATCGCTTAAATTTTCGGGTTTATGCTCTTGTTTATTTTCAAGTCCACACAGCCAATCAAGCGATACCCCGCACTTTTGCGCAATATCTATCGCAACGGCTAAAGATGGATTTTTAGCGTTATTCTCATACGCGGATAAAGAAGTGATAGCAATCCCCAATTCCTCCGAAAAATCAGCCTGTGACTTATTGCCGCGCACTTCTCGGAGCCTTTCTGCAAATTTTACAAGTTTTGGGTTTTTGATTTTTGGGCGCGACTTATCCATTATTTTAGCCTCCTGTGCTTTTTGTACACTATTATCATACAACAGCAACAATAACAGCGTCAATAAATATTTTTGTGTTTTCATATGTTTGAATCGGTTCGAAAATAAATTATTTGTGTATTATTGTTTGTTTTGGCGAAGTTTAATGTTGTTTAATTTATTTTAGTGTTTTTATATGCGCTATATTCGTTTTATAAATACTATATTGAAATTATATCCACATAGGTGTATAATAACAGAAACAACAAACGGAGGTGTCAAAGCTATGTATTCCAAGAATTTAGACTTGAAAACAGAAGCGAAAGCGGCGGGAGTGTATTTGTGGCAAATAGCTGATAAATTAGGAATGCGGGATAATGAGTTCAGCCGGAAACTGCGCAAAGAATTATCCGCTGAGAAAAAAGCGGAAATCCGCGCCATTATCAAGGAATTAAGCGAGGTGAAATAGTATGCTGCGTATGCGAACAATCGAGCAGGCGGCGGCAGAGATCAAAAAGGCCGATCCAGACACCGCCATAACGAAATACGCGATCCGGCAGCTCGTGGTCTCTCACGAGATACCGAGCATCACACGCGGGAACAAGTATCTAATCAACATTGACGCTTTGCTTGCGTATCTGGGCGGAGAAACGCAGCCGGAGCCGCCCCGGAACGTAATCCGCATGGTTTCCGAGAGGTAGGAACGAATGACGAATACACAGAATCTGTCCGCCGCACTAAAAGAATCCGCCTTATTCTGCGTGTGGAAAAAAGAGGAACGCGGCGGCAAACCTACCAAGATCCCATACAATCCCATTACAGGCGGCAAGGCGCAGCCGAACAATAAAGCGACCTTTGCTCCGTTCCAGACAGCGGCAACAGTTATGGAAAGTTATGACGGGCTGGGAATCGGTATCTTTGATGGGCTGTGCGCTATAGATATAGACCATTGTATCAAGGACGGTAAGCCCTCCGAAATGGCAGCAGACATTATTTCCACAATGGACAGTTACACCGAATACAGCCCAAGCGGAAGTGGCGTACATATTTATTTCACCGTATCGGCGGGATTTCAGTATAACAAAGCAAAGTATTATATCAACAACCAAAAATCCGGGCTTGAGGTGTACATCTCCGGCGCAACGCAGAAATACGTTACCGTGACCGGGAACGCTATAGGAACGCGCGTCATCATGGAACGTGGGGAGCAACTTCAAAAGGTACTGGACAAATATATGCTGCGTAGAAAGCCGGACGAAGCACGAGGGAAGCACGAGCAAACCTCTTTTTCCCTATCGGACGACGATACATGACGATGAAATACTAACTTTCACATGAGAGAGTAAAAAGTTAAATATAAAAAAGTTGGAAAACGATCACCTTCCATCGTCAAAACAGCTTAACCAAGCGGTTTAAGCGGTGTGCGCAACTGTGGGGGGAAGGAGGGCGAAAATAGAAGTTTTGAAAAAGTATCGAGAGAAAACGCCTGAGTTTTCCAACCGAGAAAAAAGAGGTTTTTCCCCACTATAAAAAAGCCGAAAATACAAGCGGAAAAGATAGGTTTTCCAACACGAGAAAAAAACAAAGATAGGTTTTCTGACACGATAAAGAGAGGATGCCCCAATTTTGGGGAACGAAACGGGAGTTTTTTCCCACGATAAAACAAGAGGGGTTTTAAGGGGGTTTTTCCGAAGCCCTTTATAAAAAAGGGTTCGGGACAAAATAAACATACGGAGGAAAAAAGAAATGGTAAAGTATTGGGAAAATGAAACGCCGCAGACGGCAGACACGGGAGCAAATGTATTTCGGTATTTCAAAGAAGCGGGCAAGCTGCAAGTGAGTATGCCTTATTGGGAGGACGCGAACGGGAACCGGAAGCCGGGAAAGACGGTAACGCTTGACGTTGCGGCGTTCCGTGGATCGCCGGAGGCTATGGAATTGCTGCGGGGCGTTCTTGATGAATGATGGCAAGTACAAGAAATGCCCGGTGTGCGGTAAGCGGTTCTGGGTTGCGGGCAAATGGGCGTACAAACTCGATACAAAGTATTTTTGCTGCTATACGCACTACGTAGAGGGCGGAGGCGACGGAGGGCTTGACCGGGTAAACGGTATCAAGCGCAAACGGCGGTCAAGGTGGCACCGGGAATGATTGCGAGATTTGCAAGACCCTAAAAAGGACAACGAACAGTGAGCGCGAGTGCGCAATGATGAATCCGCAGGATAATAAAATCTGCGCGTACTTCCGGGATTGCGTGTTGCCGAACAATCCGGCACTTGAAGCGGAGATACTGCACAAGGACACGCAAAAGAAAGTTTGTGTGATATGCGACGGTGAGTTTGTTCCGGTGAACAATAGACAGGTATACTGTTCGCCGGAATGTGAGCGGAAAGGCAACAGAATTAAGAGCCGCGCCCGCATGGAGAAGAAAAGGGGGTTAAATGTTACGATTTAGAAAAGAAAAAAGCCTTTTGTAATGCGGGCTTGCGGGGTGCGTATTTTGAGGGTTGGACTTATTTATACCTATCCCCCTAAAATCGGGGTTCTAAATCGTAACAAAGCACAAACAAAAAGAGCAGCCTGCCCAAAGGCAGCTGCCGCCCTTTCCGTGTCCTTGTTTCATGGTAAATATACTATGCCACGGGAGGCGCGGAATGTCAAACGAGGAAGCTGCGCGGCGTATACAGGGCGGAGAGCAAAGCGCAATCCCTCTTTTATGGGAGGGCGTGAAAAGGTTCGTCCGGTTGTGGGCGCATAAATACTATGTGCAACATGAGAGCTTGTGCAGACGTACGGGAGTTGAAAAAGAGGATTTATATCAATGCGGGTACTTTGCCATGCTAAGCGCGGTGCGGGCGTATGACGCGGCAAAAGGCTATCAGTTCATTACCTACATGGCCTATCACCTGCAAAACGAATTTAACGCCGCTGTGGGCGTTCGGACGACAAAAGGACGTAACAACGCACAAATACGCCTAATAAGCCTTGAAGCGGAAAAAGAGGGCGCAGACGGCATTATAAACAGCGACAGCATACCAGACGAAGCGGCGCAGAATGATTTGGATAACGCCATTGAGAATCTATACAGCGAGGAAGCCCGCCGCAACATTGCCCCGGCTCTTGAACGGTTATCTACGGACGAATACGAGATCATGCGGCGGTATTTCTATCGAGGCCAGAAGCTATCAGAGATAGCGCGGGACATGGGCGTGGAATACCACAAAATACAGAGGCTTTACGGTTCGGCTCTGCGCAGACTAAGACACGCAAAAGAGGTACAGGAGTACAAAGAGGAATACATGAGCTTGTGGGCTTATAGGGGTACAGGGTTCGCCTCTTTTCGGGACAGACAGGAAAGCAGCGTTGAACGAGCGGCGGCGTATCTGGAAGAATTGCGGGAAAAACTCAAGGTGTGGGGGTATGAATAGTCCCCCCATTCGGAAATTACAGGAGAACACGGGAGACCGGGTTGCGGGAGTTAGATTTTACCCTGCAAGGCTCGCGCGAGGGGGTGTGAAAATGTGATTGCGCATGATACAATAATACCAGAGTTTGCGCTAAGAATAATCCGAAAAGAGGAGATATTATGAGTTTTCAAATTGAGATTATACA
Organism: Christensenella minuta; assembly: GCF_003628755.1. Lineage (NCBI taxonomy): Bacteria > Bacillati > Bacillota > Clostridia > Christensenellales > Christensenellaceae > Christensenella > Christensenella minuta. The sequence goes on from NZ_CP029256.1 coordinate 2,718,488, forward strand.
TGGGCATGATAGCGGTTCCTATTTTTGGATTATGCCGGTTCGATGCCGCTCTGGGGTTCATGTTTTGGGTATCTGCGATGTAGAAGAAAAACGTGATGCCGAAATTTCTATAGAAGAAGAAAATGTGGCATCTTTTCTCGCTGTCTTTTTCCGAAAATATTTTGATAAAGATTTAATTTGGAATCGAATTCGAGAAGATTGCGAAATAGAGTTTGAATGGTATCTGGAGCATAATTTTTATACCTATCCAACTATACAAATAATGCTTCAGGAGATACAAAATGTTGCAAATCTTCTAAAAACTGATTGCACTAATCCTTTGCTCGATGAATATAAAGCACAGTTTTCAATCTATGATATGACGGAACCGGACAGTATTCTCCGGGAAGAAGCCTATGTGGCGACAGAAGAGCGTAAGAAGCAAATGATAGAGGAAAATATTGATGTAGTCATTGACTTTTATCATCGCTTTTGCACAGAACTTTCTAAAATGATCGAAGAAGCACCTGACTATCAATGTATATCTATTATGGGGCCATAAGGCATAGCAATGAAGCATATAAGATAACAAAAATGAGGGCTTACAACGCCCTCTTTTGCTGTCTGTATGGGTGGTAGTGCTGAAAAAAATGTGTAAACCTCCATTGTCAGATGAGATAAAATGATGATGGAGGTTAAAAAAATGGCAAGGAAAAACAACACAAAACTAAGAGAACTGATGGACGAGTTTGGCGTAAAAACGATGGATGATGTCCATGCGTTCGTAAAGATGCTGACGGCAGAGACAATTCAGGCGGCTCTGGACGGGGAACTGGAAAACGAGCTCGGATACAGCAAGTACGACTACAAAAACAAAAATACGGATAATAGCCGCAACGGCTACAGCACAAAAACAGTGCAGGGAGCGGTTGGAGAAATGGAGATATCTGTACCACGGGATCGTAACGGAGAGTTTGAACCGCAGCTTGTGAAGAAACACCAAACGGATATTTCGGCGATAGAGGACAAAATTATCTTCATGTATTCGCAGGGCATCTCCACGCGGGATATTCAAAAAACGATGCAGGAGATGTACGGCATAGACGTGGATGACAGCCGTGTGTCTAAGATAACAGACAAGGTCTTGCCGTTGGTGCGCGAATGGCAGGAGCGTCCATTACAGAGCGTCTATGCCATGCTGATGCTGGATGCGATTCACTACTGTGTGCGTGATAACGGGATCGTGGTGAAAAAAGCGGCATACATTGCCATCGGAACAGATTTGGAGGGGCGAAAGGATGTCCTTGGTATTTGGGTTGGTGCGACAGAATCGTCAAAATACTGGCTGAATGTACTGAACGGCTTGAAAAACAGAGGGCTGAAAGATATACTGATAGCGAGTGTGGACGGGCTTTCCGGGTTTGTGGATGCGATCAACACGGCATATCCGCAAACAGAGGTGCAGCGCTGCATCATCCACCAAATCCGGTCGTCGACGCGGTATGTATCCTACAAGGACAGGAAGGCATTTACGGCTGACTTAAAGCTCATCTACAAGGCCGCCACGGAAGACCTTGCCCTGCTGGCGTTGGAAGACCTGTCCAACCGCTGGAGCGCCAAATATCCACTTTCGGTGAAATCCTGGCAGGCTAACTGGCCGGAGCTTTCGACGATGTTCAAATACCCGCCTGAAATCCGCAAGTTGATATACACGACGAACGCAATCGAGAATTTTAACCGCCAACTGCGGAAGGTCACGAAAACGAAGAGCGCTTTTGTTTCGGACGGCGCCTTGATGAAAGTGCTTTACCTTGCGACCATGAACATAACAGAAAAGTGGAGCATGCCGATTCGGGACTGGGGCATGATACTGGATAATCTGATGGTCTATTTTGGGGACAGGATTGATATCTCGCTGTAAGAAACAGCCCTGGCCAATCGGCCAGGGCTAACAAAGACTTTATCTGACTTTGGGACTTTACACAAAATTTTACGCGCTATCTCACGGCATTGTCAAGGCAATTTCCTTTGCGCGACATACTCTGCCGGATACCCTTTTCCCGGAGCATTCTTTGATATTGTTTCATCTGATACTGCCAGCCCTGGTCAGAGTGCAAGATCAAATTCACGCTGTTAGGAAGTCGCCTAAATGCCTTTTCCAGCATATCTACTGTTTGTGAAAAACGTGGATGATGACTGATACTGTAGCTGACAATTTCTCTGTTGTATAAATCCAATATGGGAGAAAGATACAGCTTCTGTCCAAACAGAGAAAATTCGGTCACATCCGTCACCCACTTCTCATTGGGTATGCCTGCATGAAAGTCGCGCTGTAACAGATCGGGGGCAATTTCCCCAACCTCGCCTCGATATGAAGCATATCTCTTCATCCGAACACGGCAGTAAAGGCCAAGTTGCCGCATCAGTCGTTGTACGGTTTTATGGTTAATATGGTATCCTCGATTTTGTAATTCCAGCGTAATCCGTCGATAACCAACCCTCTGGCGATTTTCTTCGTAAATCACAGCTATTTCCTCCTTTACTGCCACGTATTTGTCAGGCTTCTCTAACTGCTTTGTGTGATAATAGTATGTGCTACGGGCAAGTCCTGCGATTTCAAGTAACAGGGTGATCCTGTGTACATGCCTTAGCTCCCGGATCACCTGGGTTTTCTCTCTTGCCGTTCCTTTTCTTGAACTAAGGCGTTCAATTTTTTTAAATAGTCTACCTCCGCGCGCAGGCGTTGGTTCTCTGCAATCAAGTCTTCTTCCGCTTGCTTAGTCAGCTTTGGTGGACGGCCTTTGATTCTGCGACCTCGGCGTTCAGCATACAATCCTTGCGCCCCTTCCTCTAAGTAGATGCGCTCCCAGCGACTAATTGTGCTATGTATAGCTATGTTATATTTCGCTGCCGTTTCCCGCAATGACAGTCTGTTTATGCGCATATCCTCTATAACGGTTTGCTTGAACTCTCCGGTATAACTGCTTCCCCGCCGATCCAGGCCTGCCACTCCATGCTGTTCATACGCCGCTATCCATTTTTGAATATCTCCTTTATGGATGCCCGTATTTCGCCCGGCCTCTTTAATGCCCCATTCTCCTGATAACACCTTTTCTACTATCGATACCTTTTCTTCCAGGCTATACTTCTTTTTTCCCAATAAAATACACCCCTCTCGCTAAACAGTTTATCATACTGTCCAACTTTTGGGGTGCAGTTCACGTGCCGGGGCGGTTGTTATTTTTTGCCTTTGAAAATCTGATAGATAACAATCAATATAATTGTTAACATTACCAAGTATTCCATTGACATCACCACTTTCTAGCCGTCAGAAACGGAGAAGTGGCTAACCGCCCGCATTGTACCCTTGCAAACTATATTTTTAACGTGAAAAAAAGGAAAAAGCAACAAAGTTACTTTTCCTTTTCATCAAAACAAGCGTGATAGATTTTCCAAAAGAGGTCAATTTCTTTTTTGGCTTCCGTTGCTGATTCGGCAACGGAGCAATTGAAGTTATTGGGCTGAAATAGAAAAACGAAAAAGAGCAAAAGAAACTATTGCACATCCTTTGAAAATCCGAATACTCTCATAGCTATCTGGGCCATAGATAATTTTTGGCAAGGAATGCAAAGGAAGACATACTTAGCAGTGTTGTAAAGGGAATAACGCACAAATATTGAGAAGTATGTTTTCCCATGCAGGATAACATATTTTAATTCAAGAACCTAATGGGTATACGGGAGCCGATAGAAAATTGAACGGCCCGCGGCTTTGCACAGTTATATCCTGTTTGTAGTGCCCTTGAGAAGCGAGAGATTCAAGATATACGGGTACAACTTGCTGTGCGCCGGGAAGTGCATTGACAGAAACCATGAGAAGCTTTGGTACGAGTCCTTCTAATTCAGGGAGCGGGATGCAAGCCAAACAGACAATCGACTGCTTGGGTTCAGCAGCTACTGATTAAGTTCCTCCTCTATCTCGTTTGGCGTATAAATCAGCTTTCGGTTTTCAGGCGAAGATTTAGATATACGGCTATCATCACTATGCCGTACATTTTTTCAAGATTTTTCTTATTCTTAATATAGATGCCCCGTAAATAAATGAAGCTGATTTATTCCTTACGGATGTCCGTCAGGGACTTCTTCACCAGTTGTGGTTCAAATACAAGATATACGACATCAAATTATTTTGATAATTAGCGGCCCATATAAGCCCTGTAATAGGTTAGTACATCATCGCTGGAATGTCGGTTCATATCAAATTGGGTAAGGACTTTTTTTTCGCCGGTAAAAAGAATTGTATCGCAGATATGTAACTGGTCATAAATATTGTTAGAAATAAGCAGGATAGATATTCCTGCACGTTCTTTAAGATGAACAATTTTGCGAAGGATTTGAGTGACGGAAAGACTATCCATTAACTTAGTGGGATTTATTAGGACCAATATAGACGGCCCCAGCATCAAAGCACGGCATAAGGATAATTCTAGGCGCATTTTGCGGCTAAAAGCTTTGATTGAATGTTTACGCATTTCTGATAATTCTTCCATAAAATGAGGCAGAACAAGCTCATTATACAACATCTGTATTTTAGAGTGTGGAATTATTCCGAAAGGAAGGCTAAATTCCTTCTGGGCAAGAAGTGTAATATTTTCATTCATTGAAAGATTCTCATAAATAATGTCATTTTCAGGAATTAAGAAAATATCACGATAGATAGCGCTGCGTAATAAAGGTCGCTGTCTAAATAGAATTTGCCCCTGTGTCGGGTGGGGAATTTTTAGAACGGCTAAAATGCCCTCCAGCATGTGTTTATTGTTGCAGAGCAGGCCCACGATTTGGCTTTTGTGTATGGCCATACTAAAAGACTTTAGCATCTTACCATAACAAACATTTTGCCATTCTAAAAGTGGACTGCCTTGATTTCGTAATATTTTGCCAGACCTATATAACGGTTCTTTAATTTTTTGGCCAATCATGATAGATGTCAGTTTTTTTTCATCAAATTGGTCAGAACTGCATATACTAGCAATTGTTCCTTCGCGTACAACAAAAATTCGATCACATAGGTGCATGAGTGTCTTTGCCCGATACTCAGATAAAAGAATAGAAATTCCCTCTTTGCAGATAATCTTTAAGACATTATGTATTGTTGTTAATTGATCCTCGGTAAAAGTAAAGAGGATATCTTCTATTACAATTATTTCTGCATGTTCAGCAATCGCTCGTGCGAGCAGGACAATAAATTGTTCCACCAAATTAAGATCGCGCACTTTTGTTTTGGAAGGAATACGTAGCCCCAAAAAATTTAAAATCGCTTGTGACTGCATGGCATGAACCTGTTCATTTACTAAAAATCTTTTCGGATTTTCTGGCATTAGAAAAATATTATTTGTTAAATCAAAATCTAAAAATAAAGAGTTGAAACTGTTAATGCGAACGATGCCCATTTGCTTAGCATGGACGGGAGATAATAGTACTACTGGTTTTTCATTCCGGTAAATACGTCCTGCGGTTGGAAGAATATTGCCGCATAAAATTTGAATTAAGGTAGTTCTTCCGGAATTATTTAATCCAAACAGTCCTACTATTTCATTTTTTTGTAGGTTTAGCCAAGCGTTATACAGCGTAGGAACATTGTGTGCATTAGCAAAAATTCCTTCTAACCGCAATACTTCTCGAATCATGGTCTTACCCCATTTTCTAAAATTAAGGGGAGGGTGACTTCAACTTCTGTACCAATATTTAGAGTGCTGGAAATTGTCAGGCCATACTGCTCACCCATCTGAAGACGAATACGCTGGTGAATATTATAGAGCCCGATTCCTATTCCTCTCTTCTTTTGTTCAGATGCAAAAAACGGTAATTTAAGTTTGTCCATAGACACTAAGCGGCAATTTATTTCATTCAGCCGGTCCCTGGAAATTCCCATACCATTGTCTGTAATGCGTATAATTAACCGTTTCTCAGTTGTATAAATATCCAATGTGATCAAACCGCCCTCGGGCAATAGTTCTAAACCATGAAAGATAGCATTTTCTACTAAAGGCTGTAAAGTCAACTTGGGAACCTTGTAAGAAAGTAAATGCGGGATCTCTGTATGAAACTTGGTATGCAGTTGAAATTTTCCGGGGAATCGAAAATCCTGTATCAATATATAATTTTGAACATTTTCCAGTTCATCGGAAAGTGGAACTAACGTATCCATATTCTGGATACTGCTGCGAAATAAATGTGACATTGCTTCTGTGATATCCGCAATCTCTGGAACATTTTTTTTCTGCGCAAATCCACGGATCGATTCCAATGTGTTAAATAAAAAGTGTGGATTAATCTGGCTTTGGAGGGCGTCGAGCTCTGCCTCTGTGCGCAAATATTCTAAAGTTAGTTCGCGATTGGCCAAGCGTTGCTGATTATCCATGATCCAATCTAACATTGCTTCCGGACTGTCTGCATAGCCGTTTTGTTGAGATGTTGTATTGCTACGTATTGAAAGCAATTTGATCAAAAAGTGTTCATAAGGGCGGAGGACGCGCAATTCAAAAAAAATAATAAAAAACAAAAACAATCCGAGTAGTAATGCGTTTATTGCAACAAAATAGAGTGGAAGGTATCTTTGTGTTAGGCTAAAGATGATAGATGGCAATACAATTAAAATTGCCCCTGCTGTAAAAACAAGGTTGCGCTGGGGAATACGAATAATCCAAGGAAGCGTATTAAAAAATTCAATTTTTTTCATTCGCTATCTCCATTTCTAGAGAGAGATTGAGACATGTTTCCTGCGGTATTCTGCGGGAGAAATACCTACATACTTTTTAAATACTTTAGAAAAATACCGGGCATTCTGGAATCCAACCATTTCTGCTATAGATGCAATACTTTCTTGTAGATTTTTCAACAATTCTTTAGACTTTTCAATCCGATATTCATTGATATAGTCTACAAAATTAAGGCCTGTATCTCGTTTGAAGCAAATACTAAAGTAGACAGGATTTAAAAAGACTTGGTTCGCAATATCTTTTAAACTAATATGTTCATTGTAATGCCGGGCAATATATTTTTTGGCAATCAAAACCGCTATATTTTCCGGCGGATGTGCTGGGTCGTAGTAATGCTTAAATTCATTCAACAGATATTTCGTAAAGGTTGTTTCAAGCTGTCGAAGAGATACGCAGTTGTCTAATAATTCGTAGAGTTCCTGATCCTTCTGTTTTCGATTTAGATCCTCTGCGATATGGATTGAAATTAATGTATTCCAGAACAAATCTGCCAACTCATAACAAATCTTGAAATAATACTTGGCGCTTTTAATCTCAGAAAGCCCCGCGTTGGTAAAGATATCCATAATCTGAGTTTGTAGCGCGTTTAAATCAAAACTTTCAATTGATTTCTTAAGCAAACGACTTTCGTAAGGAGACAAAGCGTTTTTAATATCCGGGTATTTATCCTCCTTGCAGGAAGTTGAAAGGAGGGTATTGCAGCCTGTCAAAATACGTTGCTGCAGAATGGCTGTTACGTCATCCCAAGAAGAAGAGAGATCTGCAGAATTTAGTACCTCTTTACCAATAGCGATTGTCAGGCTAATACCTTCAAATTTTTTAATATAGGCAAATAAATTTTTCCCAGTCATAGCAATGGAAGAATGTATTGCCGCATATTGATCGTGATCGTAGTTAAGCAAAAAAACAACATAAGATTTAATCGGAAGGCAAATAACCGTATGGCAATAATCTACAACAACCACAGTAAGGTTCTCTTTGATTTTAGTGCGGATTGTTTCGAAAAAAGAATCTTCAGATATTGGTTCCGTATTGGAAAATCTATCGATTTTACAACAAATTAACCGAAAGGAGCCAGTTTTAAAGCCTGTCAAGTATTTGGAATTCAATACATCCAAATTTGAGGGCAACTCTTTTTTCTCTATAATATGCTGGAGAAGAGATGCTTGCAAATGGTTTTTACTGGATAAGATTATTTTGTCTTGCTCCTTTAAAAGTATAGTTTTTTGCCGCTCTTCTGAAATTAACCGGATAAGCTTTTGCAACGCTTCATTAAGTTCCGTACGTTTGATTGGTTTTAATAGATAGTCTGTCACCCCATATTTAATGGCATTTTGTGCATATTCAAATTGTCGAAATCCACTAATAATAATGAAATGAGCATCGTTATTTTGTAGCCGCACACGCTTGATAAGTTCGATCCCATCAAATCCAGGAAGACGAATATCGGTAATAACGATATCGGGCCTTAAGGTTGTGATAGAATCAAATGCTGCAGAACCTTCTGTCGCAGTACCGACTAATTGCAAATCGGTTGCCTCCCAATCAATTAAAGCTTTTAGCATATCTAAAATATAAATTTCATCATCAACAAGCAATAGCTTCATTTGAAATTCCCCCTGAAAGATGTGCTAATCACTAATAGGATCATTAATAGAATAAATGGCGTGGCAATTTTAAAATTTAATAACATATTAGCACAAACGTTTTTTTTTGTCAAACAATAGCGGGCTTTGGTGTATAGACATAAAAATTGTACCCTAAATGTAAATTTTAGGATATTGAATACAAAGCTGTATTCCCGTATCTTATCATTAAGAACTTTATTCAACCCCAAAATAAAACTGAAGGAGCAAATAAATATGAGAACGATTTGCTATACCTGTCCCGGATACGGTCTTAAGGAATTGGAGAAACCCCAGATGATATTTGAGGATGATGTACTGGTTCGCATTGCCTATGCTGGGATCTGCGGATCTGACATCAATATTATCCATGGACACGAAGATGATTTTCTGGGAATCAATCCAGGCGATACCTATGTATTAGGGCACGAAGCCTCTGGTTATGTTGAAGCCTTAGGAAAAAAAGCAAATACCAAAGGGCTAAAAGTTGGCGATAAAGTGGCGCTTTATTTCAATCAATATTGTGGAAAATGCTATTATTGCCGCAACGCTCAAGAGCAGTTTTGCGAAAATGTACTGTCACGCGGCGGTTTTTTTGCCGATTATGCCGTTGTCAATGAACAACAGGTTTTTTTATTGCCGGATAATACAGATATGCGTAAAGCTGCGCTAGTCGAACCCATATCAGTTGTACAACGTGGAATCGACCTACTGAACCTAAAACCAGGTATAAAAGTTGCGATAATTGGTGGCGGGAGCGTAGGATTGCTATTTACTGAACTATTGCATACTGCAGGTGCTGTACGGATTACGGTTATTGAACCGGTAGCAAATAAACGTACTATGGCACTGGAGTATGGAGCTGATTATGCGCTTGATCCTAACAAGGAAGATATGATTGCCCAGTGTATGCAAATCACAGAAAGGCGTGGATTCGACGTAGTCGTAGAGACATCAGGAGTAAGATCTGCGATTCAGGCAGGATACGACATTTTAGGCAGGGGCGGTACACTTGAACTTTTTGCGAGCTACGGAAGCGGTGCTGTCTATCCGCTTGATCTGCCCTCTTTTTTTGCTAAAGAGGCGAAGGTGATAGGTGTATTCCAGTCACCTTATATGTACCCGCGGGCCATTGAACTCTTTAATCGCCTTGAACTGGATCCGTTCATAGAGCATATCTATCAGCCGGAGGAATGGAAAGAAGCTTTTGAATTTCGAATGAGCGGAGGTCCACAAAAAGTATTATTTGAATTTCATAAAAATCAGGAGAATTTATGATATGAAAAGTTTAGCCATAGAAAAAAATTATACTCTAAACCTCATTGACATCCCTGTTCCTCAAATCGATAGAAGCAGTGCCCTTGTTAAAATACATGGCTGTGGCATCTGTGGCACAGATATGAAGATCGTTCATGGGACATTTAAAGAATTTGAGACATATCCATGTTTGCTTGGACATGAGGCAGTAGGTGAAGTTGTAGAGGTCGGAAGTGATGTAACAGCTTTTAAAGAAGGCGATAAAGTATTGCTTCCTTATTTGGAAGGTGAGATTGATGGATATATTCCTTCGCATGGCGCTTTTTCAGAGTACGGGATTTGTCACGATATCATTGCTATGGCCAAAGAAGGGAGAGGCCCGGATTCCCCTGGATTCAATGAACTGTTTTATCCGCAGAAAAAAGTACCAGATGATTTTGACACTGAATGTGGGGTTATGATGGTAACCTTGCGTGAGGTTCTAGCTGCCACACGGCACTTTGGGTTTACAGCTGGTCAAAGCTTAGTAGTATTTGGCGGTGGAGCGGTTGGTTTATCATTTGTAAAATTTGCAAAGCTTATCGGGATGGCGCCAGTCATTTTGGTCGATATTATGGACGAAAAAGTCGATGATGCAAAATATATAGGTGCAGATTATGCTCTTAATAGTATGAAAAGCGATATTGTGAGCGAAATACGCAAGTTATGTCCGCAAGGTGTAGATTATACGCTTGATGCAGTTGGGGTAAACGAATTGATTTCCCAGTCTATGCAGCTTATTTGCCGGGGAGGGAAAATTCTAATATATGGAATTTCACCAGTGGTATCGATGCAGTTTGATTGGACATTAGCGCCAGATAATTGGTCGTTGGATTTCTTTTGGGCACCAGACAAGATTTTAGAATCGGCCGTACACGATCAGTTAGTGCAGTGGATATCAATGGGAATTGTGAATCCATATGATTTTATTTCCCACACATTTGCATACGCAGACATTATGAAGGCGTTTGATGTTCTGGAGCAAAAGAAACCCGCCAAAAAGATTATAGTAAAAATGACATAAGATGCTCTTGGTAACAGAATTCAAATATTAAACCAAAAAATTCAAAAACCATAGCTATTTGCCTTTGTTGTAATTAAGTACTAAAAAATAGTATCTACACATGTTGTACCTATATAGATTCATTGCGAAAAATCAAATCAGTCAAGTCTTACTAAACTCGAAAGTATTGAGTTTTTTAAAAAGAAAGGAATAAAAGGAGGAAATGTAATGAAAAGAATTTGGGTAGTAGTAGTATGCTTAATGGTAATGGTGTTGTTCTTCTCAGGGTGCGGTGCGCCAGCAAATGATGCAGTAGAGAAAACACCCTCTGTTGCAGCAGAAGATGGGGACGCAAGCAAATCAAATGATACAGGGAAGCAGATCACCATTGGATTGACAGCGAGAGATCTTGCCATCCCAGCTTATACCTCAATTACGGGACTATTAGAACAGAAATGTCAGGAAAATGGGGTACAGCTGACAGCGGTCAGTGCTAATGCCGATCCTTCAAAACAAGCTACACAAATTGAAAATTTTGTACAAAGCGATGTGGATTGCATAATCGTTATGGAAGCAGTTGAACAGTCGGCAGCGGCTACCACAGTACAGGATGCTGTTGCGGCAGGCGTGCCGGTGATTGGTTATGGGTTGGCTGTCGAAGGAAATACAACAGACCTTGTATGCCCAAACTATGATATAGGGTATGCAAGTGCTGAGCAGTGTGCGGAATGGATGAATGAAAATTATAATGGGAAAGGTGAAATTGGCATCCTCCATTTATCTCTAACATCTGAAGGGGGCATTGACCGATATGAAGGCGCTAAAGCCGGAATTAAAGACAAATTACCGGATGCGGAAATTGTAGCAGAGCAATTTGCGCAGACTGTAGAAGAAGGCGTCAAAGTTACAGAAAGTATGATTCAAGCCAACCCCGATATAGTTGCAATTGTGTGCAGTTCTGGCGGTGCGGCAGTAGGCACGGCCGAGGCATTGACTGGTTTGGGTCTAAATGATGGAAAAATTGCTGTATTTGGTACAGATACGACAACTGACGTGCTTTCAGCAGTGAAATCTGAAGCGAATCCACTTTTGGCCACAGTATGTGTAGGTAGCGATACCTATATGGCAGATAAGCTTTACGAAATGGCAATGTTGATTATCAATGATGAACCCTATGAGGAACACTATCTGTCAAAGTTAGAAAAAATTGATGCCGCAAATGTGGATGAATTTATCGAAAGAGAGAATATAGCCCTTTAACAATTAGGACCATAAAGCGGGCCGTCTATAGTCTTGAGTGTAGGTGGCCCGCATAAAAAGGAGTTATACTGTGGAAGAACATGCAATTTTAGAATTTCGCCATATTACGAAAAAGTTCCCAGGAACAATTGCTCTAGATGATGTTACGATTGATTTCAAAAAAGGCGAGGTCCATGCGTTGGTGGGCGAAAATGGAGCTGGGAAATCCACTTTGATAAAAACTTGCAGCGGTGCGATTTCACCCACGCAAGGAACTATATATATATCTGGACAAAAGTTCGAAAAACTTGATCCGATTACTTCGCAGGAAAATGGCGTAGCTGTTATTTATCAGGAATTTAACCTTGTTAATGAACTGAGTGTAGCTGAGAATGTTTATTTAGGAAATCCGATCAAAAAAAGAGGTATTGTTCCGGATTTTCGAGCAATGGAACAAGAAACTGAAAAAATTTTGAAACGTTTCCATATCCAGATCGATTCTAAACGGTTGGTCGACAATCTGAGTATTGGATATCAGCAGATGGTAGAAATTACGAAAGCTGTTTCCAAAAAAGCTAAAATTTTAATTATGGATGAGCCAACAGCGCCTTTGACGACATCTGAAGTAAATATTCTAATGGATGTAATCGGTCAATTAAAATCCGAGGGCGTAACGATCGTATATATTTCCCATCGGTTAGAAGAAGTTTTTCGCATTTCAGATCGTGTGTCTGTATTGCGTGACGGGAAATTGATCAAAACAATGCAAACAAGCGATACAAATAGGGAAGAACTCATTAGCCTCATGGTAGGACGAACCCTGAAAGAGACCTTCCCGGTCAGAGAAAACACCATTAAAAGTGAGGTTTTGCTGGAAACAAAAAATCTCAGTGGAAACGGAATTAAAGATATTTCATTTCAGGTACATAGAGGAGAAATACTTGCTTTTGCAGGCATTATGGGCGCCGGGCGTACAGAGTTAGCACAATTATTGTTTGGGATGGCTCGCCCTTCGGCAGGGGAAATTATTTTTAAAGGCAACCCCATATTTCCAAGGACGCCTGCTCAAGCGGCGGATTTGGGTATCGCATTGGTTCCGGAAGACCGTAAACAGCAGGGAGCTGTCCTTGATATGTCGATTGCACATAACATCACATTGGCACAAATTAAAAAGTTATCACATTTTTTTGTGATAGATAAGAAAAAAGAGATAGAGGTTGCCAGACAATACAAAAATGAACTGCGTATTAAAACACCGTCTCTGGTCAATGAAGTAAACAGCCTGTCCGGAGGAAACCAGCAAAAAGTAGTTATAGCCAAATGGCTAGCCACATCTCCCGAACTTATCATTATGGATGAACCAACTAGAGGAGTCGATGTTGGAGCAAAACAAGAAATCTATTACCTTATGAATAAATTAATTGATGCGGGTAAAACTATCATAATGATTTCGTCTGAAATGGAAGAAGTTATGGGGATGGCAGATCGCATTATTGTACTAAGTGAAGGTGTTATGACTGCAGAACTGAAGCGAGGCGAATTCGATAAAGAGACTATATTACATTATGCATCAAAGATAGGGGGGAATTAAAAATGTTAAAAGTATCAATCAGTTCTATTGTTAAAAAATATGCGGTATTTATTGTATTTATTATAGAAATTATTCTCTTCGCATGTTTGGCGGATACATTTTTTACAGTATCAAACTTTACCAATATATTACGGCAAGTATCAATGATCGCTATCGCAGGCGTTGGGCAAACCCTGGTACTGCTGACAGGGAACATAGACCTATCTATTGGATCACAAATTACCTTGCTCAATGTATTGTGTGCATTTTTAATGGTAAATGTGGGAATAGATCCGGTGTTAGCTTGTATTGTTGGTATGACGACAACAATTGTAATAAGCTATTTGACTGGTTTTATAATTACCGCTACAAAAATGCCGGCGATGATTGCCACGATTGCCATGATGAGTATTCTGCGTGGTATCGCCTATATGATTTCAGATGGGCAATCGATTTTTGGCTTCCCAGAAAGCTTTCGTGTTCTGGGTCAAGGCGTAATTGGAGGTGTCATGCCGGTTCCTGTTGTTATCATGATTGCATGCCTTATATTTGGCTGGTTTATATTGAATAAAACTTATATAGGGCGGTATTTCTTTGCGATTGGGGGAAATGAAACTGCGGCTGAATTATCTGGGATCAATGTCAATAAGATGAAGAGACTGTCCTATACGCTAAATGGCATTTTTGTAGGATTTGCAGGCATTATTATGCTGTCAAGGCTTAATACAGGCTCACCATTGACGGGAAAAGAATTTGAGTTTGATGTTCTGACGGCAGTGGTACTTGGCGGTGTCAGCATATCGGGCGGCAGAGCCAAAATATCCAGCGTTATTATCGGTGTTCTAATTATTGGAACTCTGACGAATGGGTTTGTACTGCTCAACGTTGGGGAATACCCGCAATTAGTAATCAAAGGAGTTGTATTGCTATTAGCAGTTGGCTTTGATTGTATTCAGCGGAGCAGAGAAGCAAAAACTAGCAAAATTTAATGATCTCTGCAAGTATACTTTAAAAACTTAATTATGTATGAAGGAGAATACAGATGGAATATAAAAAATTTAAAGTAGCCTTTATCGGCGCAGGCAGTGTGGAATATGCGGAAAAGCTAATGTATGATATCTTATCAGTTCCTGAATTTCAGCAAATAGAAATTGCGTTTCACGATATTGATAAAGCAAAGTTAGAGCGGTCGGTAGCATTATGCCAACGAGATATCGACGAAAATAAACTGTCCATTAAAATTGAGGGTACAACTGACCGACCCGAAGCCATTAAAGATGCCAAATATGTGTTCAATATGGCCAAGGTGGGCGGACTGAAGGCATGGGAATACGATTTGAAAATACCATTATCGTACGGATTGGACCAATGTGTAGGAGATACCCTGTGCGCTGGCGGCCTGATGTATGGCGCGCGGATGATTCCGCTTGTTTTAGATATCTGCAAAGATATGAAAATGTATGCGGCGCCTAATGCTATGTTTTTTAATGTTGCAAATCCATTGACCATGACAACCTGGGCTGCTGCTCATTATGGCAATGTGCCTTCTGTCGGTATGTGCCATGGCGTGGGTATTGGGCATCGGCAGTTTGCAAAAGTATTGGATATGCCAGTGGAGGATATTTATATTACCTGTCTTGGCGTGAACCATATGGGTTTTTATACTGAAGTGAAAACAAAAGATGGAAAGAATTTAATCCCTATGCTTCCGGAGGCATATGCCAAACATCCGATTTATGGAGAACTGGAAAAAGCTCGTCGTGATATGTTGGATTGGTTTGGCGCATATAATTCAGAGCAAAATGGCCACACCACGGATCTTGTTCCATGGTATCGTACAGACCCCCGAACATTACCTGACTGGATTAGCTACTATCATGTTTTTGGCGGTGAAACAAATGGTTATTTCGGTATGTCGGAGCTTGAGCAGAAACTTGCGGCGGAAAATTATGATAAACGTATGCAATCGCCAGGACTTATTTTTGACCCCAACAAGCGGTCGACCGAACATGCCTCCTTTTTAATGGAAGGGCTAGAATTAAACCGTATTTACCGCGGCCACGTCAATGTAGTCAACAATGGAAGTATTGCTAACATAATGGATGAGGCGATTGTCGAAGTTCCTGTATATGCAGATATTCATGGACTAAATGTACCAATTTATGGGGAGATGGATACTGCGCAGGCAGAGGTGGTCAATCGTATGGTTTCAGTCAATAAATTGGCGACTGAAGCATCGTGCACAGGCGATGTTAAAAAGCTTTATCAGGCTATGCTGCTTGATCCATTGACCGGTGCAGCCCTAGACCCACGGGCGATTCGTCAGATGACAGATGAGATGCTAATCGCGGAAGAAAAATGGCTTCCTCAATTTAAAGAAGGCATACAGAGCGCCAAGAAATGTATAAAACAGGCCAAAGCAGAAGGTACTTATATTCCAACAAATCCAAATTATAAGGGAGCAGCGGTGCGTGATTTCCCTTATGAAATGTATAAAGAATAGCCTTTCTTCCTATTTAAATGTGGCAGCCGGAACCGAAATTTATTTTTTCTGGCTCTGGCTGCCGCACAAATTTCGCGATTCCAGGAGGTAAATAAAATGTTAAAAAATAGAAAGCATGATCATATTGGTATTGCTACTAACGATATAGAAAGCTTTGTAACGTGGTATGTAGACGAAATGGGGTTTGAAGAATTTGGTTCGTGTACTGCACCAGATGGAACTCCCATTAAATTTATTCGCAATAATGAGCTCAAATATGAAGTGTTTCAACCTGCCAATGTTCAGCCTGAAAGCATAGGGAGAATTGACCATGTTTCCTATATTTCCAAAGATATTGAAGGGGACTATAAGTATTGCCAAGAAAAAGGCTATAAGATTTTAACGGATGGAATTGAGGAAATTCCAACCGCGTGGGAGAGAGGCTGTCGCTATTTTAAAATTGCAGGGCCGAATGGTGAAGCAATTGAGTTCGATCAAATATTATGAGGAGAAAGATAATGAAAAAAAACGCTGTAGTAACTGGGGCAGGCAGCGGAATTGGGCATGCTGTCGTAGAGCTGTTTTTAGATAAAGGCTATCGTGTATTTGCAATAGATATGCATCGGGAACAAATTTTAGAAAGTACACAGTCCAACGAACAAGAAGATTTTTTTGCCGTCGAACTTGATGTGCGGGATGCCGAAAAATTTTCTGAATTGGCAGCAAAGATGGATGAAAAAGGGGGATGTGATGTCCTTGTGAACTGTGCGGGTGTATTTTGCGGAAATCAAGTACATCAAGCACACGATAGGGATTATGATTTTCAGTTTGATGTGAATATGCGAGGAATATTCTATGCAACAAGGGCGCTTATCCCCGCTATGATAAAAAAGAACGAAGGTGCGATCGTTAATATTTCATCGGTTTCCGGTTTGCGAGGTGATTACAATGCGCCGCTCTATTGTGCGAGCAAAGCTGCTGTAATTGGATTTACACGAGCAATAGCGCTGGATTATGCGCAAAATGGTGTGCGTATTAATTGTGTCTGCCCGTCCGCAACGGAAACGCCAATGTTTTTATCTGGCACAAATAAAAATGTGATGGATTCATTTCTAAGCGCACTTCCGGATCATCGGCTGGGAAAACCAACAGATGTTGCAAATGCGGTCTATTTCCTCACCTCAGAATCTGCTTCGCATATCAATGGACAAGTATTATGTGTAGATGGAGGGCTTTCCGCATGGAATGGCCAACCGAGGCAAGATAAGGAGTAGAACGTGAAAAAGATAATAAATGACCCTGCCAATTTTGTCAGAGACACTATGGAAGGAATTGCGTTTGCCTATGCTGGAAAAGTGGCTCTTATAGATGGAGATGTGCGACTTTTGCGCTCTACCTATCCACGGAAAAAGGGCAAGGTAGGAATTGTGACAGCAGGCGGAAGCGGACACTTACCATTGTTTCTGGGATATGTAGGGCAGGGGCTCGTAGATGGCTGCGTTGTTGGCAATGTATTTGCATCACCTTCTGCCGCCAAAATAGAACAAATGATACGCGCGTGTGATTTTGGTGGGGGAGTATTGTGCCTATATGGAAATTATGGCGGTGATAGAATGAATTTTACATTGGCATGTGATTCTGTAGAATTTGATGGGATCGTAACACATCAAATCTTGGTGAAAGATGATATTGCTTCTGCGCCGATTGACCAAAAAGAAAAACGGCGCGGAGTTGCTGGTTTGGTCTATGCCTATAAAATTGCTGGCGCAGCTGCGGAAAGAATGTATGATATCGAACGTGTGGTAGAGATTACACAAAGTGCATTGCAAAATATACGAACTATAGGGGTTGCAACGGCTCCCTGCATTATTCCGAATATTGGAAGTCCGTCTTTTGTAGTGGAAGATAATCAAATTGAAATTGGCATGGGAATACATGGTGAACCCGGTATTAATACAAGTACAATGATGACGGCCGATGAACTTGCAAACCTCCTGTTGGATAAGCTGTTAGATGATATGCCAGTTTCGTCTGGAAATACAGTTTCTGTTATGATAAACGGATTAGGCTCGACCCCGCTTGAAGAACAGTTTATCTTTTATCGTGCCGTTTACATGCGTCTCAAGAGTATGGGAATTCGCATCCATATGCCACATATAGGAGAGTTTGCAACCTCGATGGAGATGGCGGGACTTTCGCTTACGCTATTCCAACTGGATGATGAACTAAAGTCGTTGTTAGATGCTCCGGCATGTTCGCCGTTTTATACGAATTATAATAAGTAGAGGAAATAAATTGTTATGATCACAACAAAGAGCTTGACAAAAGCTTTCCATGAAATCAGTATTTGTATTTCAAAAAATGTAGACAAATTGACTAAATTAGACCAGAAATGCGGAGATGGTGATCTAGGTCTTTCGATGAGCAATGGGTTTTATGCGGTGGACACTTTTTTGGCTGCAAGCTCCGAAATTGACTTGGGACGAATTTTGATGCAGGCTGCAAACACATTAAATGAAGCCGCGCCTTCTTCGTTGGGGACTATATTGGCAATTGGGTTATCGGGGATGGCCAAACAGCTACGCGGTAAAAAGGAGATAAGTCTCTCTGCCCTAACTGATGCAATGCAAACGGGGGTTCAAGCAATTATGAAGCGCGCGGGATCCAAAGCTGGTGAAAAGACAATTTTGGATGCGCTTATACCTGCAGTGGATGAACTGAAAAGATATTCAAATAGTAATGAAGAGAGGGCATACCATGCGGCTGCGGAAGCGGCCGCTGCTGGAGCAGAAGAAACAGCCAATATGCTAGCTGTTCATGGACGTGCAGCATATTATGGTAGTCAGGGAATTGGTTGTGTAGACGGCGGAGCCGTTGTAGGAAGTTTGATTTTTGAAGCGATAGCGATATGTGCTTCACCTAATCACAAAAGAAAAGCAGATGTGTTCCAAAATGAATAGAATGAAACCACACTTACATTTAAGAACAGTGCCTGAAATACAAGAAAAATTATGAATATGGGTAGTGCTGAAAAAAATGTGTAAACCTCCATTGTCAGATGAGATAAAATGATGATGGAGGTTAAAAAAATGGCAAGGAAAAACAACACAAAACTAAGAGAACTGATGGACGAGTTTGGCGTAAAAACGATGGATGATGTCCATGCGTTCGTAAAGATGCTGACGGCAGAGACAATTCAGGCGGCTCTGGACGGGGAACTGGAAAACGAGCTCGGATACAGCAAGTACGACTACAAAAACAAAAATACGGATAATAGCCGCAACGGCTACAGCACAAAAACAGTGCAGGGAGCGGTTGGAGAAATGGAGATATCTGTACCACGGGATCGTAACGGAGAGTTTGAACCGCAGCTTGTGAAGAAACACCAAACGGATATTTCGGCGATAGAGGACAAAATTATCTTCATGTATTCGCAGGGCATCTCCACGCGGGATATTCAAAAAACGATGCAGGAGATGTACGGCATAGACGTGGATGACAGCCGTGTGTCTAAGATAACAGACAAGGTCTTGCCGTTGGTGCGCGAATGGCAGGAGCGTCCATTACAGAGCGTCTATGCCATGCTGATGCTGGATGCGATTCACTACTGTGTGCGTGATAACGGGATCGTGGTGAAAAAAGCGGCATACATTGCCATCGGAACAGATTTGGAGGGGCAAAAGGATGTCCTTGGTATTTGGGTTGGTGCGACAGAATCGTCAAAATACTGGCTGAATGTACTGAACGGCTTGAAAAACAGAGGGCTGAAAGATATACTGATAGCGAGTGTGGACGGGCTTTCCGGGTTTGTGGATGCGATCAACACGGCATATCCGCAAACAGAGGTGCAGCGCTGCATCATCCACCAAATCCGGTCGTCGACGCGGTATGTATCCTACAAGGACAGGAAGGCATTTACGGCTGACTTAAAGCCCATCTACAAGGCCGCCACGGAGACCTTGCCCTGCTGGCGTTGGAAGACCTGTCCAACCGCTGGAGCGCCAAATATCCACTTTCGGTGAAATCCTGGCAGGCTAACTGGCCGGAGCTTTCGACGATGTTCAAATACCCGCCTGAAATCCGCAAGTTGATATACACGACGAACGCAATCGAGAATTTTAACCGCCAACTGCGGAAGGTCACGAAAACGAAGAGCGCTTTTGTTTCGGACGGCGCCCTAATGAAAGTGCTTTACCTTGCGACCATGAACATAACAGAAAAATGGAGCATGCCCATTCGGGATTGGGGCATGATATTGGATAATTTGATGGTCTATTTCGGAGACCGTATTGATATCCCGCTTTAAGAATTAGCCCTGGCCGATCCGGCCAGGGCCTGCAAGGACTTTATCTGACATTTGGACTTTACACAAAATTTTACGCGCTACTCGCTGGCGGGCTGATCCACTCACCGTTGACTGCTTCTATGAATTTGCGAAAAACTATTGACGGTACTTGCGACCGAAAATAACGGCGAAGCACTACACAAGCACAAAGCCGATATTGCAACGTTTGAAATATTTGTGGAACATGGGACATTTATTCCGAAAGTGTGAACAAAAAAAGGATAAAACGCAACACTTTCCAAAATGGAAATAGTTGAAAAAAGGCTTATCCGTACAGGAACAAACCTCTTTTAAGTAAAAAAATTTATCTTAAATAGTCTTCCCAATCCCCATTGCATCCCAAATGGCTTAACAAAATATTTGGATGCGTGGCGATAATGTTTTTAAATTCGTCCCGGAATGACTGTTGGCATTCTTTGGATAACAGGTTATACATTGCCACTATTTGGCAAAATACTCGGTTCCGTTTCACTATAGCAGGAGGATATTTTTTGCCATCTAATTTTGGGCTTGACACAGGGCGGTTGTATAATCTACCCCAGTGCGCACATATATTCCGTAAATCTGCAACGCTTTTGAACCAGCTAGATACATAGACCCAGCTACTATTGAAATAGGTTTTCGCAATATGCTTTTTATCAGGAGTAAGCATATTATCATAGAGCTTACTTAATGCACCGATGGTGATTGTTTGAACCGCGACCCAGACGGGAAAAACAGCCCCATATTTATTTTTATGATGTGCTACAAATACATCGTTCGAACGTTTGATTGTTTTATCTAAATTACAGATAAATTGCGCATAGTAGTGGATATTGTCAAAGTTATCTGATTTCAAATAGCCCGTGGAACCATAAGCTTCAGCATGATGGTGTGATATGGCATTTCTAAAGGCAATCTCTACACGTGCAATATATTTTAACAGTAAGACCTTTAATTCGTGATCGAAATAGTATAAATCCTCAATAGCTTCAAAAGTTACGTCCGGGTAAAAATTTGAACCGTTTTTGAATGTAAGAAAATAGCCACTAAATCTATAATAATTGACCTTTTTTAAAAAATTTTCTACGGTGCTTCGATTGTTTACAATTAGGCCATGATCAATAAGAATCTGGACAAGGCTATTATAATCATGAAATTGCTTTACCGGGCAAAGGTTAGGCATAGTAATACCCCCTGAAAACAAACGTCCCACCCTGGTACGCATAATAGTTTGCACTAACATAGGCGTGGTGGGATCTAGTAGCTATATTATACCACAAATTGTCATTTTATAAACCAAAGGAAGTTGTCAATAATCGCCTTTTGAGATCAAATACGATTTTAAATCATATTTTCCAAAGCAATAGGTGATCATTTCTTCCGTTTTCTTCTGTTTGCTGTATTTTCTAGTAGTCTGTAGTATTTTGAAGTATTTAAGCAATTATATTTGCTCTATTGTCATTCTGTGGCCTCCCTCATCCTTTCATAGCCTCGATATGCCGTTGATAACGTTTCGGGATATTGATACCTACAAGGAAGCCTAAAGCCTCCAGCGTGTGGGATATGACGTTAAAACCGTCTTTATAAAAGGCCGCAATGCGCCGCTGCTTGCCCTCTATCCCCTTATAGTCAGGCGGGCATACAAACGTCCAGTCCGCGCCGGA
Organism: Christensenella minuta; assembly: GCF_003628755.1. Lineage (NCBI taxonomy): Bacteria > Bacillati > Bacillota > Clostridia > Christensenellales > Christensenellaceae > Christensenella > Christensenella minuta. The sequence continues at coordinate 2,740,451 of NZ_CP029256.1, forward strand.
ATCATCAAGGACAATGCGGAAATATTTATCAATATCACGGCTGTCTTTCCCTACGTTGGCAAGTAAAATGTGATGTTCCACACTGGCATCCACCGAACTCATAATGATTTCTGTTCCGTCGAAAGAAATTAGCACTAAAAGAGGTTCTTTATCTGTGATTGCCTCTTTTACTGTTTGCTCATCGGGGTAATATGTGTAATTCATTCTGTGGCCTCCGGTTTCCATTCAATACGAAAGCCAATTATTTTTGCAATCTCTTTGACTTCGCTATATTTAATCGTGCCGCGTGTTAGTTTGTTTGAGATATTCTGCGGCGTTGTCTTTTCATTTTCCGCCCTCTTTTTATTCATTTCCGCAACTATATCCACAAGCGACCAACCGGAAGCCGCAATATATGATTTTATTTCATTTCGAACATTTGAAAAATCCTTTTCGTTCATCGTTATACCCTCCTGTTATTATTATAACATGAATACACTATAATGCAACTATCAAAACTAAAATAAATATATTTTATTGTTATAGTGTTGACATTCGTTGCGATATAGTGTATAATGAAACTATGATAAAACAAAGGAGGCCACAAGCCATGAGTATAAGCGAGTTAAGAACAAAGTTAAACGAGTACCGAGACTACAAAGCGATGTTGAACGAGTTGCAAGACGCTATGAGCGCCATAGAGGACGATATCAAATCTTATATGGGCGAACAGGAAGAATTGAACGTAGAGGGCGTTAAAGTGCGCTGGACGCGGTATCAGTCCACAAGGTTTGACAGCAAGACCTTTGAGGCGGAACACGCCTCCATGTACGCCCAGTACACAAAGACTACGGAAGCCCGCCGTTTCACAGTGGCATAAAAATAGGGCTGTTTGCACAACCTACCACAGCAACGCAAGCAGCCCATAATACCCCGCAAAGGAGGTTGTATGTCAATTATGCGACCTCCGGCGGCAAATATCAAGGAGGAATTGAAAATTGTACGAGATTGAAGAAAAGGACGGTAAGAAGCATGTCTGCATCCCAGTTATAGAAATAAACGAGGATGGAGCCATTGACGGAAGGAGACTTAAAGAGATACTAGGCGTAGATGAAAACTGGCCCACTGCATGGGATATGGTAATGGGGAGGACTGGGGAATGAGCTATTACAGAACGTGCCCTGTATGCGGGGCGCATTTAGACCCCGGCGAGAAATGCGACTGTCAGCGATACACGTTTGGCGTGTGTGACACGTTATACGGGGCGCGTGTGTGTTGGATGCAGGTAAAAGAGGGCGAAATTTCAATTAGTGATACTTCGGAGGTTTGCCGTGTGCTCGGTTATGGTTACGTGATGCACATTGCAAGGCCAGAAGATCGCGAAGCTTGCTTCTGCGCTGTTATGGCTGATGAGACTGGGAACGGCTGCGAGGTAATAGAGACAATGGGGAAATATGAGTACACTTTGAAAATAGACCATAGAGAGGAGGCGCACTCCGACAAAGGCAGCACCCCCGAGCATTAGTTTTTTTTGTCATTATTTTTTCAAGGAATCGCTTAACCATGCAGGATAGAGAGCAAATTTTTGGTCATTATTTGGTCATTATTGCTACTAAAAACGACCTGAAACGGCTTGCGGACACCAGAGGCAAAATGGAGAAAAACCGCATAACAATGCGGGTTTCGGCGATTTGGTGAAAAATGCAAAAACGGCGATTTCGTTCTACGAATCAAAAGGTCGGGGGTTCGAATCCCTTCTGGCACACCAGTAAAAAGCCTTTAACCATGCGGGTTAAAGGCTTTTTACTTTATATTTTAGGCACTTTAAACTGCCGTCTTGAATTATCATTTTTGCGGGACGTCTCAATGCCCTCTTCGCTGGTGGATCGCTTGATCGTACAAATGTTACCTCGTATAAGGTTGTGAACAGCAATTTGCCAATGGTTCCTTTTTCCGGCACAGTGAGCGGTTCCGATCCTTTTTCGTCTAAATAAAAAATCCGTTCATTCCTGGACTTTGATCCGTATCACAACCTGTGCGCCGTGAGGGGCGACATTATGGATGGCAAGCACGGTATCGATTTCAGGATATAGGTAGTGCAGGCGGTCACGCACATTGCGAAGCCCGATATGCTGTCCGCGCTCGGATGCGCTGACGGGAGGTTCGTCTTTGGCATAAAATGCTGAAGCGGCTTCCTCTGAAATTCCCTTTCCGTCATCTGTAACGGTAATCAGGAGGTAATCGCCATCGAGGCTGAAAGCAATATCGATTCTTCCGCTGATTTGTCCGGTCTTCACATCGTACAGGCCGTGAAGCAGCGAGTTTTCAACCAAGGGCTGAAGAATGTTCTTGGGAACCTGAAACTTAAGCAGCTCTTCCGGACACAGGAATGAAATCGCTACATCCATTTGTGTGCGGTATTGTGTGATACTAATGTATTCACGCGTTACCGATATTTCGTGCCCGATGGAATCAAATACTTCCGTGGGTGTGATGCGCAGCCGGTCCTGAAGGAGCTTAATCAGGGCCGTATTCAGCCCGATGATATCATCGACTTTATTTTGGCGTGCGAGGGAAGTAATAATATTCATCGTATTTAAAATAAAGTGGGGGTCGATCTGGCTGACAACAAGGGAGAAACGGAGACGGTTTTCCTCACGCTCCTTCTCCAGCAGCGCTGCCGTATGCAGGTCGATCGTATCCAGCATAGAATTATAAATAGTGCTCAACTTGCCGATTTCATCCTGTGTTTCGATATGAACGCGCGCCTTGTTTTTGCCTTGCGTAATACCTTTCATTGCGGCATACAATTGCTGGATAGGGGCGAGGCTGCGTGAAATTATTGGCAACAAAATGATAATGGTTGCAAGGAAGATCAGGATGAAGCTAAGCAGGATGGCAAAAAAGTAGGACCAGAAGTCTGCATATAGGGTGGCTTGGGACGTATAGCCGATCAAGGAACAATTATGGTTTTTCCCGGAGGCAAGCGTAAAGTAATCGTAAGAGGAAGAATCTGCCGCATGAATGCGGCCGTAGATGTCTCCGAATTCCGGATTGCTCGCAAAGACGTCCGTATTTTGGGAACTGTACAGGCTGTTGCCGTAAATATCGAACAAGGCGATATCGTCGAAAAAAGAAGCGGAGATATCGCTCATATATGTAAAAATATCCGTGATATCAGCGTAAATGCTAATGATATAAGGGACATCGCTGATTACAAATTTTTTACAATATGCAAAAGAATAAGAGAGGGAATCCCCGCCTTTGGCATACGTGTAAATGGGGGAAATCCATGTGGATTTTGTGCCGTTTGCAATATCCCAATAGCTGGACGCGCTGAAGATGGCGGAATCGGCCTCGGATTTGCCTGTGATGGAAGAGAAAACAGCGCCGCCCATATCGTCTATAACGATGCGGCGGCAGGAATTATTGATACTGGCAAAATCGTTCAACAAAATATTGAGCTGTGCTGTTTCCTTCTCGGGGATACCGGAAGCGAGGGACGCCTGATTCAGTGCGGCAACTACGTCAGTGGAGCCGGCGAGGATATAGGCCATGTTGGACATCGTGTGCAGCTGGTTGTCGAACAGGTTGACAATGGTTGTGGAAATATAATTGCATTTGTTGGTCGTGGAACGGATGAGCGCGGGGAGCAGCAAAGTAAAAAGCAGGATAATAACCAAAAGAAAAAGAGCCAGTTCCACAAACAGGAAACGGAATGTGATTTTTTTTGCCAATACGGATTTTACCTGGATTTTATTCATGATTCATATGCCTCTGGTACTCTTTGGGGGCCAGGCCGGTGCACTTTTGGAATATCTGGCTGAAATATTGACCGGAAGAATAACCGACGAGGGCCGCGATATCGGAGATGCGGCGCGTTGGATCCTGCAATAATTTTTTGGCTTTTCCGATCCGTACATCGGTAATGAACTTTTTAACGCTTTTACCTGTCTCCTGTTTGAACAGGGTACAGAGATAACCCACGGAAAGATAGGAAAAGCCGGCGAGCATAGAAGTCCCGAGCCGAATGTCGGAATAGTTTTGATAAATAAATTCGATGGCGCGCTTGATGAGCGCAGAAGTGTCGGGGGCGCTGCCCTTATCCGCTGCGAGAGCTTCCTCCGCAGCGGATATGCACCAGGCGAAAAATTCTGCATAAGAATATACAGTGGGAAAAGACGGGTGCTCAAACCGCCGGCTGTACACCATTTGGTCGATTGAATGGAACAAACGGCCGGCCAGCTCCGGAAAAGGATCAAGGCCGTCACATTTTTCCAGAAAAAAGATTGCACGGTCGAATAATGTCCGCAGCTCGAAGAGATTGCCCTCTTCCAGCAAAGAAACCATCGCCGAAGGGTCCGCGTCGGGGTCCGGCGTTTTTCGCCCCGGAGCAAGGGAGGAAACCTCAACAATGAGGCTCCCGGCAGAAAGCTGACGGAAATGTCGTTCGGGAATACCGAGGGAAGCATATACGCTGTAAAAATCCGTAAGCGGCTGCATCGTCTCGGAAAACAACAGGCAGGCCCCGTGATGAAGGATGGATTCCAGGCGGTCAAGCAATTTCCGGCAAAAACGGTATAAATAATTTCTGGCCGCCAACTGGGATTTGGCATCGGAAAACTGCAGCACGAGTAAAATATGCCGGGCGGATACCGGAACCGCAGCCACCGGGAGGATTTCCGCCGCATAAGGGAAATCCAGTATATTCTTCATAACCTCGTCCACTGCCATTTCGGGCAGGCCGGATCTTATGGAGGAAGGCAACTCCAATATAATGTGATAATAACTTTTTTCCACGAAAGCCCGAAGGGTTTGATCCCTCTGCGTGGACGAGGGAATCGAAAGACGTCCGGAATGGAACAGCTCACCGATTACATTTTGCTTCAGGAAAGAAGTAAACTCAATTTCTTTTCGCAGCTCCTCGGCAATAGATTCCATCTTCCGGGAAAGGGTTTCCGGAGAAATCTCACTTTTCAAGAGATAATCGTTGGCAGCATACTGCAAGCCCTGTTTGGCGTAACAGAATTCATCGTAGGAGGTCAGCAGGATGACGTGTACGGAGTGGTCGAGCGCGCGAATTTCGCGCAGCAGGTCGATTCCGTTCATCCCGGGCATTACAATATCGGTAATGACAAGCTGCGGATGGAATTGCCTAAAGAGGGTTAAGGCCTGGACGCCGTTCACTGCCGTAGCGACGACCTGGAAGCCGCCGCCTTGCCAATCGTACATGGATGTGATATCATCTAACAATATTTTGTCGTCGTCTACGACAAGTACGGGAATATAATCCATTTTATCGCACCCCCGGGTTTTATCCTGCGTGACTTATTATAGTAAAAAAAGAGATTTAAAAAAAGTTTTTCAAGAATCATGTGAAGAAACATAACAAAAAATGAAGTTTATGATATTTTTTTTGTTTTGCCGCCCGTACATAATAATATCATAACCATCATCAACAGATCAAAAATTTTTCAAAAACACCTGAATAGACGGCGGGGAGAGTTCCATGGAGAAAAAGGATGTTATTTTAACGGTCAATGGTATGGATAAGTCGTTTGGGGCAACGAAAGCCCTGAAAAACGTCGGTATTGAAATCTACAGGAACGAGATTCACGGATTGATTGGGGAAAACGGCTCGGGCAAATCCACTCTGTCCTCCATTATCGCAGGGATGCAAAAATGCGATGAAGGAACAATGGAATACTGCGGGCGGCCGTACGGGCCGGCCAATATCTTCGAGGCCGAAAAGGCCGGAATCGCTATGGTCGGACAGGAACAAAATACACTGGAAGACATTTCGGTCGCGGAAAACATTTTTATCGGAAAAGAGGAGAGGTTCCAGTCGGGGCCGATTGTAAATTCCGGAAAAATGAACCGTGAAGCGCGGACGGTCCTGGATGGTCTCGGCCTTGGCAAAATAAAGGCTGAGGAACAGCTGAAGCATTACGATTTTGAGCAGCGAAAGCTGGTTGAAATCGCCCGGGCGTTGTATGATAGGCCAGAACTGATGATCGTTGACGAGACCTCGACCGCGCTCAGCAAATATGGCCGGGAAATTCTCTATCGGACAATCAACGGGCTGCGCGACCAAAACAAGGCGGTATTATTTATCTCCCATGACATTGTGGAGATCATGGCGGTCTGCGACCGTGTAACGATTCTGCGCGATGGTGAAATTGTCTGCACGCTGCCAAAGGAGCAATACGATTCGCACACCATGAAACAATACATGGTCGGCCGGGAGATCGAGGAAAATTATTACAGGACGGACTACGAGAACCGCCTGACAGACGAGGTCGCGTTACGGGCGGAACACATCAATACGGAGGTGCTCAAAGACGTATCGCTGGAGCTGCATTACGGAGAGATACTCGGCATCGGCGGGCTGACTGATTGCGGGATGCATGAGCTGGGACAGGTTTTGTTCGGCCTGCGCCGGCCGGTCGCGGGAAGCGTATGCACGGGAGACGGAACGCCGCTAAAGAATCCTTCCGTTGCGTTAAAAAAGAAAATCGCATACATCTCAAAAAACCGGGACAAGGAGGCCCTGATGCTTTCCTCCACGATTCTGGAAAATATTTGCCTGCCTTCGCTGGACAAGTTGAAAAAAGGGCTGCTCGTTACACCGGGGGCAGAGAAGGCGTTTGCGCTGAAATATGCCGATTTGCTGAGCGTTAAGATGGACCGCATCACCCAGAACGTTATGTACCTGTCGGGTGGGAACAAGCAGAAAGTAGCGGTTGCAAAATGGTTGGGGACCGATGCGGATATCTATATATTTGACTGCCCGACGCGGGGGATCGACGTCGGCGTACAGTCGGATATCTATGACCTGCTGGAACGCCTGCGCAAAAAGAAAAAGGCGATCCTGATGATATCGGAGGAGCTTCCGGAAGTCATCGGGATGAGCGACAGGATCCTGATACTGAAAGACGGCTCTCTCACGGCGGAAATCGGCAGGAGCAAAAATACGACCGAAAATACATTGATTCACTATATTATCTGAGAGGGTGCGGACATGAAAAATAGCGGAGCCAAAGCAAAAACGATCAAAAACGGATTGCCGTTCATAGGGCTTATTTCCGTCATCGTGATCCTTGAGATAGCAAGCGGGGGGCAGCTGCTGACCTCCCGGAACATATCGACGCTGGTCAACGAGGTCTTTGTCCTGATGATCGGCGCGAGCGCCATGGTGTTTTTGATGGCGCAGGGCAACCTCGATCTTTCCATGATGGCCAATCTGGCGGTTTCCTGCGTGCTGGCGGTAAAAGCCGCACAGGTGAACCCGTTGCTTGCGATCCCGGTCGGTATCGGCGTGGGAACCGGTATTGGCGCGGTAAACGGCGTGATTAATGCAAAATGCAAAATAGATTCGTTCATCACAACCATAGGGATGTCGTTTGTGCTGACCGGACTGGTGACCATTCTGCTCGACAATCAGGGGTCCATCGCCGGACCGATGGAAATGCTTTCCTGGAACAGCACCGAGCTGAGAATCGTAGTGCTGGCCTGTGTAGCGGCCGTGGGATATATCCTTTTTGAGTATTCCAAACTGGGGAAATACTGCAAAGCCATTGGTTCGTGTGAAGAGGCGGCGCGTCAATCCGGAGTTAACGTGGATAAGGTAAAGATCATAACCTTTATGATAACGGGAGGGATCAGCGGCTTACTGGCATTTTTCAGCATCCTGCGGACGGGAACGGCGACTTCCAGCGTGGCGACGAATACGATGTTCAATATCCTGATCGCCGTTTTGCTCGGCGGCGTATCCATTACCGGAGGGTCGACCTCAAAATTCCGCGCGGCCATCTTGGGAAGCTTTACTATGGCATTCCTGGCAGTCGGTATGACGATATGCAATGTCGACACTACGATCCAGCAGTTGATCCGCGGGGCGATCCTGATTGGGATCGTATACCTCACTTACGACAGGAGGGGAATCGCGATCATCAAATAATTTTATGGAAACGCTTGTTTCCACGCTTTCAAATAAAAAAAGGAGGAAAAAACATGAAAGGTTACAAATGGCTTGCAATGATTTTGGTAATTGCATTTGCGGCCGCGCTGTTTGCCGGATGCGCGGATGCGGCGCGTCCGGCGGACGGCGGAGGACAGGAAACGCCTGCGGCAGGATCGGATGCAGCGGAGGAAACGGACGGAGGGGCGTCCTTCTCGGTCGGCTTCCTGGATCAGTCGGGCGAGGCGCCGCCGGTCGTCCGCATGAGGGAGATTATCCGCGGCGTTGTCGAGTCTGCCGGCGGAGAACTGATTTGCGATACCTCCAATGAAGATTCCGCGGAGGCACAGGTAAACGCATGTGAAAAACTGATTAGCGCAGGTGTGAAAGGCATCATTATGACGCCGATGGCGGATTCGATCCTGCCCTCTATTATCAGCATGTGCGAAGAAAACGGCGTATACCTGGCCATTACTTTCCGCAATATCGGGGATGAAGACGTTGCAAAGATCGTGGAAGCATCCGAATATTATGCCGGAAACTGCTATGAGGATGAAGAAATGGCCGGATATAACGTTATGAGCGACGCCTTCGAGAAAAATCCGGATATCAAGCAGGTTGCGCTGATTGCCCTTGCCGTAGGGGATAATACGAGCGATGCGCGCGTGGCGGGGATTCAAAAGGCCTGCGCCGAAAACGGTGCGGAAGTGGTAGCGGAAGTGCGCGATATCCAGCAGGCGAGCGACGCGACCGAGGCGGTACAGAATTTTGTAGCGGCCTATCCGGAGCTTGACTGCATCGCGGTAGCGTCGTGTTATGAAAACAGCGCGATCACCGCGCTTCCCGAAGCGATCAAAGGGACCGGACTGACTGCCGACGACATCTGTATCGTAAGCTGCGACGGCGGGTCCGATATGACGAAGCTGTTCGATTACGGATATGCGATTTCCGTGGGCGGCGGCCATCTGGAGATAGACAGGGGCGCAACAGCCGTAATGCTGGTGAATGCAATCCAGGGCAATCCCCTGGGTACGCCCGCGCATATCTCCATCCCGTATATGTACTTCGGCAGCGTGGAAGATGTCGGCGATTATGCGACCTATGTCGAGGGAGAAATTCCGATCTGGACCCAGGACGAGATCAGGGAGAACCTGTTGATTTCTCAAAATTCGGCGCTGGCGCCGGAGGATGTGATTTCCTATATCCAGAACTATAGTCTTGATGACCTGAGGACGCGCCACGCCGATCTGGCAGGCTGACGGCCGGCAGAACGGCTAAGGCAAAAGACAATGTGCGCCGCCCCTTGGGGCGGCGCATAAAAACAAGGTGCAGAATATGAGAAGAAATATATTGATCCGAATTGGTTATATCCTCATCATTCCTCTCTTGCTGATGGCCATTTTCACATTGGCAAGCACGGGATTCAGCTTTGCAAGTTCCTATATCGTACTCAGCCAGACGATGCTGCCCCTTGTAATGGCATTTGGCGTATCGTTTACGTTTGTAGTCGGGATTTTTGAGATGAGCGTTGGAGCACAGGTGATTCTGTCGGCCGTTGTAGGCGGAATCCTATGCAGGTATCTTGGGTTCCCGGGGCTGGTGATCGGCGCGGTGGGCACGGGCCTGCTGTGCGGGGCGGCCATGGGGGCCGTATACCGCTTTCTGAAAATCCCAACGATGGTGATTTCGCTCGGGATGCTGATGCTGTTCGAGGTTATTGCGCAGGCCCTGACAAAAGGGAGCGGCTATGTATCGCTGGAGAGCGAAATATCCTCAATGGGAACTCCGCCGTATAATTTTGTGATCGCGGGAATCGCGGGCGTTCTTTTTTACATCATTTTCCACAAGACGAAATTCGGCCACGGTATCCGTGCGCTTGGGTGCAACGACTATGTGGCGGTCAACTTAGGTCTCAACAATAATAAGCTCAAATTTAAAACCTACCTGATCGGCGGAATGTTTTATGGGATTGCCGGGATTCTCAGTATATGTTATGCGGGTTCTATTTCGGCAAAGATGGATTTGGGAAGCCTGAGCATGATGTTTCCGCCCATTATTTCTGTTTTGATTGGACTGCAGCTGAAAAATATCGTCAACGTATTTCCCGTCACGATCCTGATAGGGGCATATTCCGTTACGGTATTGGCATCGGGGATGATCGCGGTAGGGCTGCCCGCGCCGATGCAGGATTTTGTCACCGGAATATTTATGCTGGTGGTGATGATTATTTCGACCAACAGCGCGAAATTAGGAAAGCTGTTTGACAGGCGGAAATTATTAAACCGGCTCAACAAGGCGGCCGAATAAGACGGGAGATAAAAATGAAATATATTCTAAACCTTGAAATGGTCAATATGAAGACAAGCAAACCCAATGCGTTTTACATGAATTCCACGATGTTTTGGATCGAATATTTCAAGTGTATCGGCGCAGCGGGCTTTGACGCCATAGAAATGCAGTATAATCCATATAGCCTGGATCCGTTGTCCTTTGAGATCGGCAGGTGCGGAGTTCCGGTCAGCAGGTTCGCGATCGAAGCGAAATATGGGTCGATACCGGAATTCCTGGCAATGATCGGGGAGTTTGGCCTCCGCGGCATAGAGGCGGTCCATATCGACACGAATGAAATACTCAATGAAATCATCGCGGCAGACGGAGATGCGAAGGAATATTTCCCGATGATGGACGCCCTGATGGAAGAGGCGGTCCAATTTTGTGAAGAGGCCCGTATTCCCTGGATCACGCTGACTCCCACGCCGGAGATCGGGATGCTGGAACGGTATTATTATACGCAGGCCGGGGATGACGAACCGGGTTTCCTGGAACGGCTGGAAAAACATTTGGAAGCGGCGCGGGAGAAAGCGGAAACGAGCGGGGTTAAGATAGCCGTCAGGAACGAATTTTGGTCGGTGCTGCGCGGCGAAAAGATCGTGCCGTTCTTGCAGCGCGAAGCCTGCCGGCGGCTTTACTATTCCCCGGATATGGCGCACCTGACCATTGCGGAGGCAGAGATCGGCAGGATACTGCGCAGCATGGGAAACAGGATCGCCTGTCCGCGGTTCAATGATACCGCTTTTGCGGACAGGCACGAAAATTACAAAAGGCTGAACGCGGAAATCCCGACGGAGGGGCGGCAGAGGATTTTTTGTGACCTTGGAGATGGAACGGTCGATTTGCCGCATTGGCGGGATGAACTGCAAAAATTGGGCTATGATGGCGTGGTCTCGTGCGAAAGCAGGAAAACCCTGGAGGTATATAAGGGATTGCTGAAGACAAAATGGTACATTGACCGCGTATTGTGCCGGAAATAGTTTTGGAGGATGATGATGGGCAATATAAAATATTCATACCAGACCAATATGTGGGGACTGATGGTACAATATCCCAAATTGAACGAATGGGACGAATGGTACGCGAAGGATATCAATAACGGAGTCTATTATCTTGACTGGGACAAAATATTGAAATATCATTCGGCGCTCGGCTATACCGGCATCGAAATCATGATGAATATGCCGCGGTATATCCGCGAATTCTTCGGAACGCCTCAAAAATTTACGGAATTTCTAAACGAATATGGGATCGAAAAGGTGACGGGAACCTTTCAGATCGCCATTGGATCGCAGGATAAAAGAAAGCACGGCGAAATCTTTGAGAAATTGAAGAAGATGGTGGATTTTTCTGCCGGACTGGGAGCGAACAATATGAATATGATGCCTTGCGGAGGCTATTACGGCGTGGGGCCGCTTTCGCAGGAAGGAATATCGAACGCGGCAGCCTTTGCCAACCGGATCGGACGGTATGCCAGGGAAAAAGGCGTTGATATCGCCATACACAGCGAGTTTTGGGGGGCGGTCAACTATAACGAGCTGGAAGCGTTTATGGACCAGACCGATCCGGAAGCGGTTTGTTTCTGTCTGGACACGGCGCAGGTAAGCATTATGGGGTTTGATATGACGGAGCTTTACGGAAGATGGCATGACCGTATAAAGTACCTGCATCTGAAAGATACCAAGTATGCCAATGCCCCCGATGAACTGCGCTACAAAGCCGGAGCGGAATTTGCGGACGATGGGACGCGCTGGTTTTGGGAAATGGGAATGGGATCCCTTGACTTCATCGCGCTTTGGAAGATGCTCAAAAAATACCGGTTTGAGGGCTGGGCCACGATTGAAACGGACGGAACGCCAGACCCGCTCGCAACGGCGGCAAACGCAAAGTTCTATCTTGACAAATACCTGAAACCGATATACGAATAGGTGAAATAATGGATATATCTGTTAATATCGATTTTATTTACGAAGGGATCGACTATGCCGAAGCCATCCGGGAAGTAAACGCGGTTGGCTGCCGCCGTGTGGAAGTGGTGTTCCTGCAGGGGAAATCTTTTGATGTGCTGAAAAAACTGCGGGAAGAATGCGGAATACGGTATGAGGTATTGATGACGGATTTCATCCCCTGGCTGGATGGGACCCGCGAGGATGAATTTATATGCGCGGCGGAAAAGCGCGTGGAACAGGCTGCGGCCCTCGGGTGCGGGAAGGTCATATTTTTTACCGATGACGACGTGGAAGGGATGCCGCATGAAGAGCAGCTTGGGCGTATTGAAAACTGCGCCAAAAGGATGCTGCCGTTTTTTGAGCGGAAAGGCGTGACGCTGCTGCTGGAGCCGATCAACAACAAGATAGACCACAAACGATGCAGTATATGGGATTTTGAGGAGGCGGCGGCCATCGTGCGGCGGGTGGGTTCCCCGAATTTCAGGCTGCTGTTCGATATCTATCATATGCAGATCATGCACGGAGACGTTACCAGGACGATGCTCGACAATATGGAGCTGATCGGGCATGTGCATTGTGCGGGAAATCCCGGGCGGCATGAAATTTTTTATGGAGAGCTGGATTACCGGTATATCCTCGCCAGCCTGGAGAAGGCGGGATATAAGGGCGGCGTGGGGATCGAATATTCCCCCTTGCTTCCCCCGCGCGAAGGCCTTGAAAGGACGATGCGGCTGCTAAACCGCTGAAGCAAACGGGCGGGCGCAAAACAGGAAATACAATACCGCCAATGACCCACGGGGCCTGCCGCAAAAGCGGGATGGCGTCATCGCGTGGAATCGCGCACGATGAATTCTGAATTCACCCAAACCTGCCGGGAAGCGAGGGATGGGTCGTTGATCTTATCGATCAGGATATTGCAGGACTGGTAGCCGATTTCATAACACGGCTGGTTGACCGTTGTGATCGCCGGATCGGTCATAGTGGATACGTCGGTGTTGTCGAACCCGATAATGGCAAGCTCCTGGGGAACGGAAATTCCAAGATGCTTCGCTTCCTTCAGAACCGCGGCGGCAAAGGTATCTGTGATGGCAAAAAAAGCGTCCGGAGGATCGGGCAGCGACAAAATCTGGCGGGCCGCATTCCGCGCCAGGTTATAATTGAAATCGGAAACGGAAATATAGGTAATATACTCCGGCCGGATCGGGATATCGGCCTGTTTCAGCGCATCCAAAAATCCCTGCTCCCGGCGGACTGTGAAGGGCATGGAGAGATCGCCGTTTAACAGGGCGATCTTTTTGCGTCCCAGTGTGATGAGGTATTCCACCGCCGATTTGACAGCGGCATAATCGTCGATTCCCACGCTGGAGATGTTTTCGGTTTGATACTGCTCAAAGCTTACCACCGTGGGGAACCGCGCCGCAATAAAATCCGTGAGCTCGTTGCCGCCTACGATTTGCTGGAAAATAAAACCTGCGACGGGAAGCTCCTTTATCATATATTCAAATTCAATGCGGTCATAGGCGTTGTTGAAGCAATTATATTGAAGGACATGGTATCCCTTGCTGTTGGCGCAGGTATTGACCCCATTGATAAACGGACTGATGAGCGGGTTGGCGTCGTTGGTCACAACGGCAATGATAAGGTTGCCGCCGTGCTTTTTGAATTTGCCAAGCAGCGCTCCGTTCGTATCCACCGCCTGGATTACATCCATCACCTTTTTCCGGGTTTCTTCCTTAACGTTTCCCTTATTGTTCAATATCCGGGAAATAGTAGCAATGGAGACACCGGACATATTCGCAATGTCAGAAATTGTAATGTTGTTTTCCTTTGCCATGGGAGACTCCTAATTAAAACCGTTTTTTCTTATTATAGCATAGTTTTTGAAAAAAACCAAATAAAATATGTAAATTTACAGAAAAAAATAAAAAACTTGCAATTTTGTACTTGACAAGCAAAATTTTGTTGGCTATAATGGGCCTATAAGAAAATTTACATGAAAATACATAAATTTTTCAGAAAATTATCCGAATGTATCTAAAAATAAATAACGGCTAAAAATTCCTGTATTCTAAATTCATATGAAATAGGAGATCAATGATGGAAACTATTTTGGAGATGAAGAAAATCACAAAAATATTTCCCGGGGTAAGGGCGCTTGACGAAGTGGATTTCGACCTCCGCAAAGGAGAAATTCACGCGCTGATCGGGGAGAACGGCGCGGGAAAATCCACGCTGATGAAGGCCCTGCTGGGGATGTACGAGATTGACGGCGGGGAGATCTGGTTCAAAGGGGAAAAAGTGAATTTCAAGGGCCCGAACGACGCTCTCCATGCCGGAATTTCGATGATTCACCAGGAGATCAGCCTTGTACAAACGATGTCTGCCGCTGAAAACATCTGGATGGGACGGACCGGGCGTTTTACAAAAATGGGCATTATCGATCATAAACGGCTTATGCGCGAAACGCGCGAGCTGTGCGCAAGGCTGGGCATCCAGATTGACCCGGCGGCGGTCGTGGAGACGCTGAGCGTTGCAAATATGCAGCTGGTAGAGCTGGTGCGGGCCGTTTCCTATAATGCGGACGTGATCGTTATGGACGAGCCGACCTCGGCGCTCACAGACGCCGAAATAGAGCTTCTGTACAAAATTGTGCGGGACCTTGCGGTAAAAGGTACTTCGATCATTTTCATTTCGCATAAGCTGGAAGAAATTTTTGAAATATGCGACCGGGTCACCATTATGCGCGACGGCCAGTATATTGACTGCCGCGACACCACGGATATCGGCCACGACGAGCTGATAAAGCTGATTGCCGGCCGCGAGATCAACAATATCTATACGAAAGACCGGTTTGAAAAGGGAGATGTCGCCCTCGAGGTAAAAAACCTGTCGAGCACGGGGACGTTCCGGAACGTGAGCTTTGCGGTGCGGAAGGGAGAAATCCTCGGATTCTGCGGCCTGATGGGCGCGGGACGCTCGGAAATTATGCGGGCGGTTTTCGGCATCGACCCATACGATTCGGGCGAGGTCCTGATCCGCGGGAAAAAGGCAGCGATCAAAAGCCCGCAGGATGCGATTAAAAACGGCATCGGCATGGTGACGGAAGACCGGCTGCGCCAAGGAGCGATCCATTCGCTGGATATCAAAACGAACATGTCGCTGCCCTTCCTTCCGCAGCTGAGCAAAATGGGTTTTGTCTACAATGCGAAGGAAAAAGAACAATGCGAACGGATGGCCCAAAAAATGTCGGTCAATATGGTATCGTTCGCAAACAACATCGGCTCGCTTTCCGGCGGGAACCAGCAAAAGGTCATCATCGGAAGATGGCTGCTCATGGACCCGGATATCCTGATACTGGATGAACCCACGCGGGGAATCGACGTGGGGGCGAAATCGGAAATATATAAGATTATGAACGATCTGGCAAAACAGGGAATGGCGATCATCATGGTGTCGTCTGAAATGCCGGAGATACTCGGCATGAGCGACAGGATCGCCGTCGTCCGGGAGGGAGAGATCGTATGCGTCATGGAAAACGAGGGTCTCGAACAACAAACTTTGCTTGCACACGCCTTCGGCGTTGCGAATAAAATGAGCTAATAAGAGGAGGAATTGAAACAAATGAAAACACTGAAGAGGATTTTAACGCTCGCGGTAATCGCCATTATGGCATTTTCGCTCTTTGCCTGCAGCGCGGGGGCACCCGCGGCCGAAGAGCCGTCCGGAAGCGAAGCGGCGGGAACGGACGCTGGAGAAGCTGCGGCGGGCTCCGAAAATACGGGGGAGAAGAAGACGCTCAAAATCGGCTTTTCCTGGAGGTCCCTGGATGAAGGGATGACGACATGGTGGGACGGCACGGAGGCCGCGATCAAAGAATATAATGAAGGCGATAACCCGTATACGATCGAATATTTCTTTACAAACGCGGAAAGCGGCGTGGATAAGCAGATTTCCGACGTGGAATCGCTGATCGTACGCGAACCGGACGTCATCTGCATCCAGGCGGTGGATGCAAACGGTTCGGTCCCGGCCTATGAAGCGTGTGTGGAAGCGGGCATTCCGGTCGTGGACTTTGGCTACAATGTAAACTATGACCAATGCACGACCGTATATAAAACGATCGACCATTATAAGGCAGGCGAGCTGCAGGCAGAATGGGTCAACAATTACCTGGAAGAAAATCCGGATGCGACCCTTCAGGTAGGCTATATTTTGGGCCTCGCGGGTGTTGAAGACATGACGGTCAGGATGAACGGCTTTATTGAAAACGCGAACCCGGACAAGGTGACGGTCGTGGCAACGAAGAATTGCGACTTCCAGGCGTCGCTCGCACAGTCGACCGCGGAAGACTGGATGCAGGCATTCCCGGAAATGAACACGGTCGTTGCATGCAACGACGAGATGTGCGTGGGCGCGCTGCAGGCGTTCAAATCCGCAGACACACCCGTGATCGCGCTCGGCCTTGACGGCGGTGCAAGCGCGCTGCAGGAGATTGCAGACGGGAGCATGGCCGCAACGGTGGCGTTTGACTTCAACGTGATGGCGGTCGAGGGCGTGAACCTCGCGATCGGCGTGGCCTCCGGCGAATATACGGATCCGGTTTTCGACGTTACCCAAACCGCATCCGTATTGATCGACGCGTCCAACGTGCAGGATTACCTGTAAGCGTCCGGGCGGATAATCAGGAAATGAAAGGCGCGGCGGCAAAGGCCGCCGCGCCGGTAAGGTGGAAATTATGGAAAAAACGTTACTGACAAAAAATAGGAACAACCCCTTTGCCAATTTCTTTACAAATTATAAGTGCGTATTTATTTTCCTTGTGATCTTTGTGGTATTGTCGATTTGCTCTGACGCGTTTCTTTCAAGCCGCAACCTGATGAACCTGGTACGCCAGATCGCCGCGTCCTCCATTTTGGGCGTAGGCTTTACGCTGGTCGTTGCTTCCGGGAACATCGACCTGTCGGTCGGCACGATGATCGGCATGATCGGCGTGCTGACGGCATTGCTCTCGAAGATTCCGGGCGTACCGATGATCGCGGTGCTGCTCGTGGGGATCGCAATCGGTCTTGGAGCGGGAGCGTTGAACGCGTTTTTCATCAATATTTTTAAGCTTCCGTCGTTCATCGTCACCCTTGCGAATATGTCGATTTTTGAGGGAATCTGCTACCTGTCCGCGAACAGCACGCCTGTCTCGCAGATACCGGAATGGTACAAGGAGATCGGGCAGGGCTATTTCCTGGAAATACCGGTGCCGGTCTGGATTATGATCGCCGTTGCGGTCGTGGGCACCATCATCGTGACGAAGACGGTCTTTGGCCGAAACGTCCTTGCAATCGGCGGGAATAAAGAGGCGGCGCGCGTGTGCGGTGTCAATACGACAAAGGTGATGTACGGCGTGTTCATGATGATGGGAATCTGCGCGGCAATTACGGCGTTTGTCATTACCGGGCGGTCGGCCTCGGCGCAGACGGGCGCAGGCCAGGGCATGGAGCTTGACTCGATCGCAGCGGTCGTCATCGGCGGAACCCCGCTTTCCGGCGGGCATGGGAGCATCATCGGGACGGTGGTCGGCTGCCTGATCGTCGGTTCTATCAACAACGGGCTGAATCTTCTGAACGTAGATTCCAACTGGCAGCTTATCGCTAAGGGCCTGCTGATCCTCGGCGCGATCATTCTCGACGCACAGAGCGCGAAGTTGAGCGCTAAGGCCCTGAAGAAAAAAATGGCATAAACAAACGTGAGAATGAAACAGGAGGCATTGAAAATGCTCGAAGGCAGGGAAAGAAAACTGGTATCAAGAACGTATGAAGGCGAGCGGTTCGACGTTGCCTTCGTAAAACAGCTTCCGCTGGAGGGCTCTGCCTACCCGGGCTTCCATCCGGAGGTAAAAACCCTGAAACAGGGGTCGGTGAACGGCAAGGACGCGAAGCCGCTCGGCTGCGATATTGTTTTTGAACGGGACGTGCCCGTGAAGCTGCGGGACGGCGTGACGATCTATACCGATATTCTCCGGCCGGCCACGCGGGAGAAGGTGCCGGCGCTCATCGCATGGACGCCATACGGAAAGCATTTCCACATCCACGATTTCCCCGGCGGTATTGCGCGGGAAACGGTTTCCAACCTGCAAAAGCAGGAATGTCCGGATCCGGGCTTCTGGTGCGCCCACGGCTATGCCGTAGTACAGCCGGATACGCGCGGCGCATGGAACAGCGAGGGAGATACCGTCCAGTGGGGCAGGGAAGAGGGAGAGGACGCCTGCGACCTGATCGAGTGGGCCGCAAGGCAGGAATGGTGCAGCGGAAAAATCGGTATGAACGGCAACTCGTGGGGCGCGGTTGGCCAGTGGTGGGCAGCGGCGCAGAATCCCCCGCACCTCGCGGCGATCGCTCCGTGGGAAGGCCTTGCAGATGTATACAACGAGATTATATGCCGCGGCGGCATACCGGATACGGGCTTCCAGGAATTATGCGTTAGCTTGATGACGGGACACGGCTATGCGGAAAATGCATCCGATATGCTGGAAAAATATCCGCTGGCGTCCCATCCCTATTGGAAAAGCAAGATGGTTCCGGCGGAAAAAATAACAGTTCCGGCCTATATCGTCGCCAGCTATGTCAGCACGCTGCATACGCACGGCACGTTCGACGTATACCGGAGGATTGGGTCGAAAGAAAAATGGCTGCGCGTGCACAATACGCACGAATGGCCGGACCTCTATGAATATCAGGAAGACCTGAAAAGATTCTTTGACTATTATTTGAAGGGAATACAAAACGATTGGAAACAAACGCCAAAGGTCAGGCTGTCCGTGCTGGATCGGGAAGGCGCCGATGACGTAAACCGGCCTGAGGAAGATTGGCCCCTTCCGGACACGGAGTACCGGAGGCTGTTTCTCGACGCAAACAAAAGGACTCTTGACGCAGAAACGCCGGAGCAGGAGGGAGCCGCTACCTACCGCGCGGACGACCGTGCCGGAAAGGTGCTGTTCTCCATGCCGGTCCAAAAGGATATGGAGTTCACCGGATATTTTGCGGCCCATCTGTATGTCAGTACGGATGAAGCAGACGATGCGGACCTGTTTGTCTACGTGGTAAAGCAGGATGAAACGGGAAGGCTGCTTCCGCCGGTCGTAAAGTGTGCGCCGTTCAGCGGGGAAAAGGGCGCGGAGATGTTTATTCCGAACGGCAGGCTGCGGGTCTCGGGGCGCGGTCTTGACGAGGAGCGTTCCACGGAAGCAGAGCCGGTTTTAAAGCACGTAAGGTGTGAAAAGATCGAGCCGGGGAAAGTATACCGGGTGGATATCCCCCTGTGGCCGATAGGCATGAAGGTGCGGCAGGGCCAGGAGCTGGTGCTGATTATAAGCGGATACAACCTGAACCCGGAGGAATGGCCGGAGATACCTCCGCTGCCGACAGTCAACAAAGGAAATGTAACGATACATACGGGCGGGGAATATCGTTCCTATATTACGGCGCCGTGTGTGGAACGGTAAATATAGAATATGGAACAGCTGGAACAGAAAATAAAAAAGCTATGGATTATGCAGGAATGCCGCAACCAAATGGCGCGGTACGAATACCTGCACTCGGCGAAAAAGCATGCGGAGACCTACCGGTTGTTTGCACTTTCGCGGGACGACTGCTGGATCGAAAACTACGATCTTGGATTTTTCCGCGGGCCGGAAAGCGTCAAGCGCTTCTTTGTGGATTTTCACGAAAATATGGACGGCACGGACGTCCGGGGGTCTTTCTGCGAACATACCCTGACGACAGAGGTTATGGCGGTGGCGGACGACCTTAAGACTGCGAAAGCCTGCTGGATGTCGCCTGGGTGCGAAACGCGCCGGGAACCCGGAACAGGGAAATTGACTTCCTATTGGGTATGGGTAAAGTATGCGGTCGATTTTATCGAAGAGAACGGAGAGTGGAAATTTTGGCACTTTACGATTTTCTCGGATTTTTGCAGCGATTATTACACATCCTGGGTGGAGATGGAATATGGCACTCCGGCAACGCCGGACCTGCTGGCGCCGGACGGCAAACCGGCCATGGCCCTGGCTTATACGAACCAAACAAAGCCGCAGCTTTGGCCGGTTCCTCCTATGCCATATAAAACATATGACGGCAATACAATGACGCCGCGCAAGGAGTGACGGGCCGCGCCGCAAACAGAGAAAGCAAGGATAACAATGCAAACGAGGTGTAATTATGGATTTTACAGCATTTAATGAACGGATGGTATGTGAAGATAAAATAAGGCGCTATGAAGCGGATGGAATCCCGCTGGGGTATGAGTTTAAGCTAAGGTATCCCACCTACCGCGGAGCCTACGTATGCAACGTGGAAGAGATGAATGTCACGGTGGACGGCCGCAGGATCGAGCCGCGGGATATGCGGTTCGGCGTGAACGGGAAATGGTTTTTGATGAGCCAGATTCCGGAGCTGAGCACGGAATACTGGTTTACGGGAAGCAAGGCTACCATGCGTATTCTTGATGGAAACGGAATTTCGGACGGCAAGCATACGGTCAAGGTGGAGATGAAGCATAAGATCCCATACACGGGATATTTTGGGAATTATCTGGTAGTGGACAGCGATTGCGAAAAGACGCTGGACGTAGAGTAAGGGAGGCGGCAAAGATGGAAAATGAGAAACTGAAATTCGGCATATCGCTTTATAGCTTTTCGGATTCCTTTTACACAAGGGAGCTGGACATAGAAGGATGCGTCCGCCGGGCAAAGGAACTGGGATATACGGGGATCACACTGGTTGCGGCGCAGAGCGCGGAAGAATATCCGTTTATTTCCGACGAATGGCTGTATCGCCTGCGCGATATCATGGAAAAGTACGAGATGGAGCCCGTTTGCTGGGAGGGCTATCTCGATATCGGGATGCGGAGCGACAGGGATATGAACCAGGAAGAGCTGGCGGAATATACGCGCAACGACATCGTTTATGCAAAAAAAGCGGGTTTCCCAATGATGAAGACACAGCACTCCATCACGCCGCAGAACTTTGAAGCGATGCTGCCGTTCTGTGAGAAGATGGATGTAAAGCTGAATATCGAAATGCACTATCCCCATCATCCCCATGTGCCGGTGTGGCTGGAATATTATAAGATCATGGAAAGATCGGGCGGCTATCTCGGTATGTGCCCCGACCTCAGCATCTTCCAGAAGTATCCGCACCAGCTGCACATCAACCAGGCGGCAGAGGCCGGGTTCCGGGACGATAAGCTGAAGGCGGTTCTTGGCATGATCCGGGAGAAAAAACCGATAGAAGAGACGGAAAAGCTGGAGCTGACGGATGTGGAAGAAAAGTTCACGGATGAGTTTTACCACAAATTCTCCAACCCCTCGGCAGTCGGGGAGCTTGCGCCCCTGCTGAAATATGCGCAAATGATCCACGGGAAGTTCTATTATCTGGGAGACGACGAATACGATCCGTGCATTCCCTATGAAGAGATTATGCCGGTCCTGAAACGGGAGAAGTATAGCGGATACATCGTCGCGGAATATGAGGGACATCATTTCAGCATCCGGGAAAATGAACCGCAGCAGCTTGAACGCTATATTAAAATGACGAAAAAGATGTACGAGAACGCATAAGGGAAAAGAGGTAACTATGAGCAACTTTAAAGGATTATTCCACGTCTCGCTGCATGTGAACAGCGCGCGGGAATCAATCGAATTTTATCAAAAGGTCGGCCTCGAATATATGTTCGAGCTGAGGGAAGGCGGAGAGGGCGCTGAACCGTGGGTGATCTATATGAAAATCGCGCACGGGCAGTATCTCGAATTACAGCCCGTTCACGCGAAGACGCCGGAGGGGATTCCTGACAATGAAGGCGGCGTACATTACGACCGGAACCAGACGGCCTGGCATTTTGCCCTCGAAACGGAAGATATCGGTACGCTGATCCGCAGCCTTGTGGAGCAGGGGATCGAGGTATTTACCGGCCCGGACTGCACAAAACGGGTAAACAGCATAGAGGATGCGATTTGGGGCGGGGACGGATGCAGGATTGCCTGGATTATCGACCCGGACGGCACGCCGGTCGAGCTGATGGAGCAGGTCGGACAGACGATGCAGAGAAAGCATGACGCGGAGTAACGGAAGAACGGGGCAAGGCGGTTTCCGGCGGAACTAGGGGATCATGGACTGAAAAAACAAAAGGAGCAAAACGGGCATGCCGCATGCCGGTCTGTTTCGTATTGCCAAAATGGAACGGGAGAGGGAAAAGTGAGCATCTTAGTGAAGGAAAAAAGTTTTTACCGGACGCTTTTTCCGCTGATTGCGGTGATCGCCCTGCAAAATGTCATTACGTTCGTGGTGGCGCTCGCGGACAACGTGATGCTCGGGATGTACAGCGAGACCGCGCTATCCGGGGCGGCGCTTGTCAATCAGATTCAGTTTTTGCTCCAGATGGTGGTGGGCGGCATCGGCGAGGGAATGATCGTCATGACGTCGCGCTTTTGGGGAGCGAAGGACATTTCATCGATCAAAAAAACGACGGCAATCGGTATGCTGCTCGGCATTGTGATCGCAGCGGCTATGTGGGCGGCGGTGTTTTTCATGCCCGGGGAAGTGCTTTCCCTGTTCACCTTTGAACAGGCGGTGATCGGCGAAGGAACGCAGTATATGCAAATCGTCTGCTTCTCCTACGTGTTCTTCACGATAAACAGCATCCTGCTCGCGTCCCTGCGAAGCGTGGAAACCGTGAAGATCGGCTTTGCCGTGTCGATCATTTCGCTCGGAGTGAATATTTTTCTGAATTATATGCTGATCTTCGGAAACCTCGGAGCGCCCGGGCTCGGCTCCCGCGGCGCGGCCATCGCGACGCTTACCGCGCGGATCGTAGAAATGGGCATTACCTGCATCTACGCGTTCCGCATCGACCGGAAGATCAGACTGAAGGTGCGCGACCTGCTGCGCATCAGCAAAGGGATATTCCGGCAGTATATTAGGGTAGGAACGCCGGTCATCGTATCCGGCGCCATGTGGGGAGTGGCAATGGCAATCCAGGCGGCGATCCTCGGACATATGGGCGCGGCGGCGATCGCGGCCAACAGCATCGCGGCCGCGGTGTTTGAGGTAGTAACGGTGGTGGCCTATGCGTCTGCGAGCGCGGCGGCGGTGGTGATCGCTAAAACGCTGGGCGAAGGAAAGAAAGAGATGGTGAGGCCGTATACGCGGACCCTGCAGGTAATTTTTCTGCTGATCGGCGCGGTCACGGGGCTTCTTCTGTTCCTTTTGAAGGACGCGATCGTCGGACTCTATTCTATCACCCCCGAAACAAAGCGTCTCGCGCTTGAATTCATGACGATCCTTTCGGTGACGGTGGTAGGAACGGCCTACCAAATGCCCGCGCTGACTGGGATTGTGCGCGGCGGCGGAGATACGAAGTTTGTGATGATTAACGACCTGATTTTCATGTGGGGCATCGTTCTGCCCATATCTGCCATGGCGGCGTTCCTGTGGAGCTGGTCCCCGGTGCTGGTGTTCATCTGCCTGAAGGCTGACCAGATATTGAAATGCTTTGTGGCGGTAATCAAAGTGAACCGTTACCGCTGGGTGAAGCAAATCGACTGATGCCAATCCCATTTGAAAAGCACGATATATTTTTATAGCGCGAAGCGCAAAGAAGCTGGATCAGACGGGTTCCGCGCGAATCCTTGTGCGGAACGGAGCAGCCCCAATGGGGAGGCGGCCCCAAATTGAAAAAGTACCTTAACCTGAGAGAGTAGTATCAGAAAGGAAAAACCGATGAAAAAAATAAGCCTGGAAGAATTAAAAACCTATGAAGCGCCGGGCCACTACGGCATGACGGCGATGCGTATCCACGGGAAAGACGAGACGGGCGCACAGAAGTTCTGGATGGGCCTTTCAACCTTCCTGCCGGGCGGCGGCGCGGAGTATGCCTATGAAGACAACCCGCTTGAAAAAGTGTATTACGTGCTGGAAGGAGAAATGACCGTGCGCGACAAGCAGGGGAAAGAATATGTGATCCACAAGGACGAGGCGATCGCGTTTGCGCCCAATGAAGGGCGCTATCTTTCCAACGAAAGCAACCTGCCCGCCAGGATGCTGGTCGTCATCAACTATCCGGACTGACGGGGGGAGTAAGGTGGATAAGATCGAAACGGTCGCCGTGATCGGCGCGGGGCTGATGGGATGTTCCGTTGCGCAGGTATTCGCGGCGGCGGGAAAACGGGTTACGCTATACGATACCAACATCGATATAGATCCTATCGGGAAGATAGAAGCCAATATAGAGATCATGATCGGCAAATGCGCAGCCGATGAGGTATATAAGAAGAAAGTCCTTGAACATATTGGCTTCTGCTCCCACCTCCAAAAGGCGGTGGAAGGAGCGGGTCTGATCGTAGAATGTGTATTTGAGGATATGCGGCTCAAGCGCGAGGTGTTCGCCGGGCTGGAAGAGCTGTGCGGGGAGGAAACGATCCTCGCAACCAATACGTCGGTGATGAGTCCGACGGAAATATCGGAAGGAATGAAGCACAAAGGGCGGTTCATCGGCATGCATTTTTGGAACCCGGCGCACCTGATGCCCCTTGTGGAGCTGGTCAAAACGGAAGAGACCCGCCAGGACGTCGCAAAGCTGTGCGCAAAAGAGCTGGAGCGGGCGGGAAAAAAGCCGGTCGTGTGCGAAAAAGACGTTCCCGGCTTCATAGCAAACCGCCTGCAGCACGCCCTGTGGCGGGAGGCGATTTCCCTTGTCGAACATGGGATCGCGGATGCGCAGACAGTGGATATGGCCCTGAAATACGGACCGGGCCTGCGGCTGCCACAGCTGGCGCCGCTCGAAAACGCGGATATGGTCGGCCTTGACCTCACGCTTAATATCCACAGCTATGTACTGCGCTACCTGGAGGATTCGCACGAGCCGTCCCCGCTGCTCAAGCGGCTTGCAGCGGAGGGCAAAACAGGATTCAAAGCGGGCGGCCATGGCTTTTATGACCTTTCACCCGAGGAAATGCAGCAAAAAACGAAAGAGCTGAACGAATATTTAATAGAACAGACCAGAAAAGAAAAGGAGTAAAAAATGGGAAAGAAAGTTTTTGTGGATTTAACACATCCGTTTGGCGCTGAAATACCGCGCTGGCCTTATTTTGATAAACCGCTGATCGACAGCAAGCATACGATGGCAAAAGGCGGGGTCCTGACGCAGTCAATCTGCTGTACGATGCATACGGGTACGCACTGCGACGCGCCGCGCCATGTGATGGAACGCGAATTCGACGGGCGGCGGGCGCGTTATACGCATGAAATGCCGGTAGACGCTTATACGGGCGAGGCGGTATGCCTCGAGGTTAAAATTGGGCGCTGGGGCCTTATCGGCCCGGAGCACCTGGAGGACGCCTGCAAGCGGGCGGGCATCAGGCCGGAAGAGCTAGAAGGCATGGTCGTCTGCCTGAACACGGGAATGCACCGCCAGTTTGACGATTCAAAGGAATATTACCATTATTCCTGCGGAACCGGGGTAGAAGCGGGCAAATGGTTTGTGGAGCATAAGGTGAAATGTGTGGCTATGGACATGCAGGCGCTTGACCATCCGCTCCATACGGCGATGGGAAACAACGGAATGACGCGCATGAACCTCATTGGGGCGTCAGGGAAGCCGATCACCGAAGAATATATCGAGCAGTTCGGGGAAGAGGCCTACGCCGAATTCGACAAAGAGCTGTATATAGGGCTTCACGGGAAAGAAGCCTACGATAAGAAATTCGGCGACCTTGAGGCTATCGGCTGCTGGGGGACGTGGGAGCCATGCCATAAGCAAATGCTCGGCCACGGGATTGTAGGCGTGGAAAATCTTGGGGGTGATCTTGACAAGGTTTCCGGGAAACGGTTCCGTTTCTATTGCTTTCCGATCCGCTGGCATATGGGTGACGGCTCGATGGCGCGCTGTGTAGCGGAGATCGACGAAGAGGAGCTGAACGACGTGCCGGACAGAACCTATCCCTATGGCGTATTCTAAATAATCGCGGGACCGTACCTTGGGAAGGTATGGTCCCTTTTCAGAAAAGGAGCGGACAATGGAAGAACTGAAAAACAAACGTATCATTACAGTTGCGACAACGGGTGCGTGGCCGACGAAAGAAAATACGCCGAACGTGCCGCTGGAGCCGGAAGAGATCGCGGAAGAAATTTATAATTGCTGGAAAGAGGGAGCGGCGGTCGCGCATATCCACTGCCGGGACGACCAGGGCCGGGCTGCGATGGAATTTGAAAAATTTGAAAAGACGGCCTCTCTTATTCGCGCCCGCAAAGATTGCGATATCATACTGAATATTACGACAAGCGGCGGTGTAAACCTGAAAGAGGAAGACCGCTTGAGGCCTTTTTACGAATTGAAACCGGAAATGGCGTCTTTTGACTGCGGCACGATGAACTGGCAGCATACGACGGTTTTTGAAAATAATCCGAAGTTTCTGGAAAAGCTGGCAGGAATGATGCGTGAAGCGGGAGTCAAGCCGGAGATCGAAGTGTTCGATCCCGGAATGATCTATAACGCGGGATATTACCTGAAAAAAGATTTCCTCGTAAAACCGCTGCATTTCCAATTTTGCATGGGCGTTGCGGGAGGGATCGCCGCAACCACGAAAAACCTGGTATTTATGAAGGACACGATGGAAGCAGTCGCGCCGGGAAGCACGTGGAGCGCCTTCGGCGTGGGCGCGGGCGCAATGGAGATCATGTATGCCGCGATTGCGCTGGGCGGCAATATCCGGGTGGGAATGGAAGACAATGTTCTATATAAAAAGGGCGTCGTTGCTGAGAGCAACATGCAGTTTGTCGCGCGTGCGGTACGCGTCCTGCGGGAATATAACTGCGAGCCGGCCACGCCGGATGAAGCGCGCCGGATACTTGGCCTGCCTGCCAAGGACCGGGCTGTTTTGAAAAGAAAATAAGAGGGAATGTTATGGAAAAAATTACAACGGCGGAGAAGGCCGTAAAAAAAATCAAAAGCGGGGATATCCTGCTGGTCGGGGGATTCCTCCAGGCGGGAAGCCCGGAGACGCTGATCCGAGCGGTTCTCGATACGCACGACGCCGGCGCGCTCACTGTCGTTTCGAACGACACGGGAACGGCGGAAACAAACATGATCCGGCTGATGGAAACGGGGCGCGTGACAAGCGTAGTGGCGTCCTATATTGGGGCGAATCCGCTGACGGGGAAGATGATGATAGACGACCCGGGAAGCGTGACGCTGTTCCCGCAGGGAACGCTGGCGGAGAAGATACGTGCGGCCGGGGCAGGGCTTGCCGGGTTTTATACGCCGGTAGGCGTTGGGACAGTTGTAGAGGAAGGAAAAGAAAAGAAGGAGATCGGCGGCAGGGAATACCTGCTCGAGACGGCGCTTCGGGGCGATGTGGCCCTGATCCGCGCGACGAAGGCGGATAGGTCCGGGAATTGTTTTATGCGCGGGGCGACCAAAAATTTTGGCGCGGTCATGGCGCCGGCCGCCGATTATGTGGTTGTGGAAGCGGAAGAGATCGTAGCGGTAGGAGAGATCGATCCGGAGCTTGTCACGGTGCCGGGAATTTTCGTCGACGCGGTCGTACAGGCGGGGGAATGAACAATGGATGATAAAAAAACTTTTATTGCGAAGCGCGTTGCGCGGGAGCTGAAGGATGGGGATGTCGTTAATCTGGGGATCGGGCTGCCCACACTGGTGGCCGATTATGTGCCGGAGGACGTTAAAGTTGTATTGCAGGCGGAGCTCGGGATTCTCGGGACCGGTCCGGCGGCGGAGAAGGGAAAAGAAGATAAGGATATTGTTAACGCCGGAGGCAGCCCGATTACGGTCCAGCCCGGGGCAGTTTTTGTGGACAGCGCAGCGTCGTTCGCAATCATCCGGGGAGGACATGTCGACGTGACGGTGCTGGGCGCGCTGCAGGTGGATGAAAAGGGAAACCTTGCAAACTGGATGGTACCGGGGAAAAAAGTACCGGGAATGGGCGGCGCGATGGACCTTGTCGTGGGCGCAAAACGCGTGATCGTATCGATGGAGCACACGGCAAAAGGAAGCCACAAAATACTCAAAGAATGTACGTTTCCGCTGACGGCGGTCGGCGTGGTGGACCGGATCATAACCGATATGGCGGTGATCGACGTGACGCCGGACGGGCTTTTGCTGCGGGAAATCGCCGGAGGATATACGGCTGGCGACGTACAGGAAGCAACGGGCGCGCGGCTGATCCTGCCGGATGGGATCGGCACGGTGAGAAACGCGTAGGCTTTCGTCGCAGGCATGCTTTGCCAAAAGTATGGAAAAGGCGGCAGGGGAAGCCGGGTATGGAGGGAAGGGAAAGAAATATGAGATATGCATTGGTTACGGGCGCAGCCGGCGGCCTCGGAATAGAACTGGTAAAACAAAATCTGGCGGAGGGCTTTTATGTGTTTGCGCTGGAAACCGATATTTCAGATGAGTTGCGGTGCATGGAAGCGGAAAATAAGATGCTGCGGGTGTACCGGTGCGATATTTCGTCCGGCGCTTCCGTAAATCGTACGGTCAAAAAAATCGAAAATGTTGCAGGACGTCTCGACAGGGTGTTCAACAATGCGGGAATCCACCGGTTTAAAGACTGGGTGCCGCTGGAGAAAACGGAGCTTGATTTTGTGAAAACGATGGTTGATATCAACGCGGCCGGAGCTCTGAGAGTCGTACAGGCGGCATGGAACCTGCTGGGGAAAGGAACGGTACTGGTTTACATATCCTCGGAAGCCGCAAGTATAGGCGGATGCACGGCAGAGGCGGCCTATGCGTATCATATGTCTAAAGCGGCTATGAATATGGGAGCGCGTATCGCGGATAATACGCTGAGGAAGCGGGGAGTGCGCACCCTGTGCGTCCATCCGGGGAGGATGAAGACCGTAAAAATGGGAAGCGCGGACAGCGAGATTGAGGCAAGCGAAGCCGCGGAAGGAATTATGAAGCTGCTGCGGCAGCCAGACGCCCTCCCGGAAGAAGCCGTTTTTTTGGACTATAAGGGGACCCGGTATTGCTGGTAGAAAAAGGGCGCGCCGAATGGCCGGATGGGCCGCGACAAGCGGGCTGCTGGCGCGCGGCGCTGATGCGCTTTTGATCCGGCGGAGCCGTGAAGGCTGATTTCGGGCGGCCCATCGCTTAGGGGATGTTTGGGAAATATATTGGCGGTATGACTGCCAAATGACGACAGGAGGAGTATTCGAAATGGAAAAAGAGATTGTGCTGGCAGGGGCCGTGCGCACAGCGGTTGGGAAGTTCGGCGGCATGCTTGCGGATGTGCCGGCAAGTGAAATGGGCGCTGTTGTGATCCGGGAAGCGCTGAAACGCGCGGGCGTTCCGTCC
The DNA here is from genome assembly GCF_003628755.1 of Christensenella minuta. NCBI lineage: Bacteria > Bacillati > Bacillota > Clostridia > Christensenellales > Christensenellaceae > Christensenella > Christensenella minuta. The sequence continues at coordinate 2,770,028 of NZ_CP029256.1, forward strand.
GCACAGGTAGACGAAGTCCTGATGGGCTGCGTGCTGCAGGCCGGGCTGGGGCAGAACGTTGCACGCCAGTGCGCGTTACACGCCGGACTTCCGGAGCATGTACCGGCAATGACATTGAACAATGTTTGCGGTTCCGGCCTGAAGGCTGTGAATATGGCGGCCGCCCTGATCGCCGCGGGAGACGCGGATGTGGTGGTCGCGGGCGGGACGGAGAACATGTCCGCCGCGCCTTATGCGCTGACGGCCGCCCGGTTTGGCTACCGGATGAACAATGGGGAACTTGTAGATACGATGATAAAAGATGCGCTCTCGGATGCGTTTCACCAATATCATATGGGAATTACGGCAGAGAATGTGGCGGAACGCTACGGGATATCGCGCGAGGCGCAGGATGCTTTTGCGGCCTTAAGCCAGCAAAAATGCGAAGCGGCGCGGAAGGCCGGAAAATTTGCGGAAGAGATCGTCCCCGTCGAAATTAAGCGGCGGAAGGAAACGGTTCTCTTCGATACGGACGAATTCCCGCGGGACGGTGTAACGGCGGAAGGACTTGCAAAGCTGCGTCCGGCATTTAAAAAGGAAGGGACTGTAACGGCGGCCAACGCCTCCGGCATCAACGACGGAGCGGCCGCGGTCGTTGTGATGAGCAGGGAGAAAGCGGATGAGCTTGGCGCGCGCCCCATGGCCCGGATTCTTGCCTCCGCGTCCTGCGGCGTGGACCCTGCGGTCATGGGGATAGGACCGGCGGAAAGTACGAAGAAAGCGCTGAAAAAAGCTGGCCTGGATATCCGCGATATCGGCCTGATCGAAGCGAACGAGGCCTTTGCGGCACAGGCGCTTGCGGTGGGGATGCTGCTTGGCTGGGACGCCGCGCGCGTGAACGTGAACGGCGGGGCGATCGCTCTCGGGCACCCGGTGGGCGCTTCGGGCTGCCGGATTTTGGTATCGCTCCTGCATGAGATGGAACGGACGGATATCCGTTATGGCCTGGCGACGTTATGCGTCGGCGGCGGTATGGGCGTTTCGACGATCATTGAAAAAATATGAAAAAGGGAGAGGAAAAAATGGAAAAGCAATTTGTAGAAACGATGTTTGATATCGGAGGAAAGACCGCGCTTGTGACAGGCGCTACCGGCAACCTCGGAAAAGCGGTGGCCGAGGGCTATGGAATAGCGGGCGCAAAGGTCATGCTAACCGGACGCTCGGAGGAAAAGCTGAAAACATTATGCGAAGAATTGACTGGGAAAGGAATCGTATGCGCTTACGCGGTGGGCGATCCGGCAGTGGAAGAAGATGTTGTCCGCGTAGTGGAAGAGACCGTCCGTAAATTTGGAGGGATCGATATCCTTGTTACGTCGGCGGGAATGAACAACCCCAAGCCCATCCTTTCCCAGCCACGCGAAGAATGGGAGCAGATCATGGACGCCAATGTGCTGGGAACATGGCTCTATTGCAAGTATGCGGGCAAGGTGATGGTGGAACAGGGCCGCGGCGGGAAGGTGATTTTGGTTTCTTCAACGCGCGGCAAACTGGGAATGAAGAATTATACGGCGTATAGTCCTTCCAAGGCGGCGGTCGACCTGATGACCAAATCCCTTGCGTGCGAATGGGGCGAGTATGGCATCAACGTAAATGCGATCGGTCCTACGGTATTCCGTTCGGAGCTTACGCAATGGATGTTTGACGACGATACGGCGCGCACGAAATTCCTTACGCGCATCCCGGCCGGCAGGCTGGGAGAGCCGGAAGATTTTGTCGGTGCATGTATTTTCCTTGCCAGCGCGGCCAGCGACTTTATCACCGGAACGACCGTTTATGTGGACGGCGGCTACCTGGCGGGATAAGCGGGAAAAGAAAAACGGCTTGCGGCCGAAACCCTACAGCAAAGAATTGTACAAAAATACCATCCCTTTTCGCGGGATGGTATTTTTGTAATGAAAGCGGAGAAGAGCCGCGCGGCCGGAAGAAGGGGCAAGTATAATTTAAAGCGAAACATATTGGTCAATCATCATTGATGCAGTATTCTGCTTCTGGCGGGAAGACCTCGGAATGCAACGTGATCCGGCGATCGAGAAACCATACGGGAAAGCATTTTCCTGCGGCCTTTTTTCTAATCCAGCATGTATTTCCTGTGAAAGCAAACGATCAAAGCCGCGGACACTGCGCCAAGCACCAGATAAAGGAAAAGGGAATCGCCGTCCCCGGTTTTCGGAGCGCGGACGGAAGAATCGGAAGATGGAGCCGGGACAGGCAGCGCGATTCCCTTTACAGTAATGGTGTTTTCCTTCCCATTTTTTTCCAGCACCGCGACAGATGACGGCGGGTCGGTAAGGTTTCCATCCCTTACAATTCCGATCCGGGAGACCTCGCCGGTTTCCGTCATATCAAAATATATGGTATCCACGGCTTCATATCCACCGGGAACGCCCGTCTGCATGAGTCGGTAAATGCCCTCGGGAAGCCGGTAGATTTCTTTTGCGGCGCTGCCGGTGGCCCAGGTGTTTGCGGTCTGCACATAAGAATTGTTTTGCAGCGAATCGAGGGAAAGGGAATGCCAAAGATCGGAAAGCAATGCTTCGGCGCTTTCGCAGCTGCGCCAATTGACTCCATCATCAATGGCTTCGTTCCATTGTTCGAGGGTGAACTCCGCTCCGGAAACGGGCTGACCGTCCTGGTTGATAAACTGGATATTTACACGGGTAGGCGTCAATTCGAGACCGCGTTCGACCTCGGTTACAAATTGTCCGTCAGCGAGCTTTCCGGTGGAAAAATTTATCGGGCCAGCCGTAAGGCAGTATCCCTGCGCCGAGCGCAGCTCTGCCGTATAGCTGCCCCAAGGCAGGCCGAAAATTTTTATCGCGCCTTCCCCGTTTTGCCCTGTTTTTGTGCAGGACGGCTCCGTCTTCAAATCCACCGTATATTCGCTGCCAACGGCCAAATCCAAAAACGCAAGGGAGCCCCACTGGTCCGAAACCCGAGTGAGGTCGATGCGCGCACCATATACCGGTTCCTTGGTCAGCGCGTCGCGCACACTCTGCGTATACGCGGCGGTCTGCCTTTCAATGGAAAGGAATATGGTTTTGGAGCCTTCTGTCACAAAATCTATGGTCTGGAAGCTGGTAACTGGCGTTTCAGGCCCCTGTGCAGTATAACCTTCCGGTACGCCTGTAATATAAACGTCGTAATTGGCTGTGAGCACGGGAAGGAAAAAGTTGATTTTTCCTTCCGTACCTGTCTCTCCCGCAAACACGGCCTCGCCGTTTTCCCTTTTTACAACACAAAAGGTTACGCCGGGAAGCGTTTGTTCCTGCGGATAGAGCATCGGATCGGTTGCCGCGATGGTAATGTCATATTGCCCCGCCGACTGTGAGGCTGCGCCATTTTCCCCGGCATTCGCGGCGTCCGTCGTTTCCGGCTTGTCCGCTCCGGGTTCATCCTCCGCCAGCGCCGCCGCCGGCAGGAGGGCAAGCAGCATAACCACCGTAAGGATCGCCGCTAAAATCAGCTTCTTGTTTCGTTTCATTTGGTCTCCCCCATTATTTCCATAAGTATCCGGTGATAAAACTAGCTACTGTCATGATAGCAGGCCGCCGCGTCCTCGTCCATGTTTTTGCAGGAACGGGAAGGATACCTGCATAAACAGGAATACGGGTCAGGGCATTGCATTATCTCAAAAAGTAGGTATAATTTTTATTTATAATAAAGATTTTAGAGGTGATATCAATATGGCAAAAAAGCAATTTAAGGCGGAATCGAAGCGTTTGCTGGACCTGATGATCAATTCCATCTATACGCACAAAGAAATTTTTCTGCGCGAGCTGATTTCCAACGCAAGCGACGCAATCGATAAGCTGCTGTATCTTTCGCTGACAGACAGCGGCACGGGGCTTTCGCGGAGTGATTTTTATATCCGTATCGAACCGGACCGGGAAAAACGGATGCTTAAAATATCCGATAACGGAATCGGGATGAATAAAGAAGATATGGAATCAAATCTCGGCGTGATTGCCCGCAGCGGCTCGCTTCAGTTCCGGGACGAGATGGAAAAGGGCGAGGAGCAGGAAGATATCGATATCATCGGCCAGTTCGGCGTGGGCTTCTATTCCGCGTTCATGGTCAGCGATAAAATTACCGTCATCAGCAGGAAGTACGGCGAAGAAGGAGGCTGGAAATGGCAGTCCTCCGGCGCGGACGGATACACCATCGCTCCCTGTGAAAAGGAAACGCAGGGCACCGAGATCGTCATGGAGATCAAGCCAGATACGGACGGGGAAGACTACAGCCGCTTCCTGAATGAAAACAGCCTCGCCGCGCTGGTGAAAAAATATTCCGATTATATCCGCTATCCCGTCCAGATGGAAATGGAGCATTCCCGCAACAAAAATGCGGGGCAGGCGGACGCAGAGCCGGAATGGGAGACCTACCGGGAGGTAGACACCTTAAACAGCATGGTGCCCATTTGGCAGCGCAATAAAAACGAAGTGACGGAGGAAGACCTCAACCGGTTTTATAAGGAAAAGTTCTTCGACTTTGAGGACCCGCTTAAAACCATTCGCGTGGACGCGGAGGGACTCATAAGCTATAAGGCGCTGCTGTTCGTTCCCGCGAAAGCCAGCTATGATTATTATACCAAGGAATACAAAAAAGGCCTGCAGCTCTATTCGAGCGGCGTGCTGATTATGGACCGCTGCGAAGAGCTGGTGCCCGAGCATTTCCGCTTCGTGCGCGGCGTGGTGGATTCGCCGGATATTTCGCTTAATATCTCCCGCGAGATGCTGCAGCAGACCCGCCACCTGACGGCGATCGCTTCCAACATTGAAAAGAAAATCCAGGGCGAACTGGAAAAAATGATGGGAAGCGACCGCGAAGCCTATGAGAAATTCTGGCAGGCGTTTGGACTTCAGCTTAAATATGGCGTTATGGCGGAATTTGGGGCGCATAAGGACAAGCTGAAGGACCTGCTGCTGTTCCACTCTTCGGCGGGAGAAAAGCTTACTTCGCTGGCGGAGTATGCGGGGCGTATGAAGGAAGACCAAAAAGCCATCTATTATGCGACGGGTGAAAATATCCAGATGATCGCTTCGCTGCCGCAGACGGAATATATCCGGGAAAAGGGCTACGAGATCCTTTATTTCACGGACGAGGCGGATGAATTTGTGGCGCAGGCGCTGATGGCGTATGACGGGAAACCGATTCAGTCCATCGCCAGCGCGGACGCCGACCTGAAAACGGACGAGGAAAAGAAGGAGATCGAAAAACAGGCGGAGGAGAATAAAGACCTGCTCGGCTTTGCGGCAGACGTATTGAAAGGGCGGATCAAGGAGGCGCGCATTTCCGGCAAGCTGCGCAGCCAGCCCGTATGCCTGACCGCGGAGGGGCCGCTTTCTTTCGAGATGGAAAAATATTTAAAACAGATACAGCCCGAAAACGAAATGAAGGCCGAACGGGTGCTCGAATTCAACGCGGAGCATCCGGTGTTCGGGAAACTGAAGGAGCTGCAAAAAACGGACCCGGAAAGGGCGGAAACCTATGTGAAAATTCTTTACCATCAGGCGGAGCTGATGGCCGGCCTGCCGGTGGAAGATCCTTCCGCCTACTGCGAAATGGTCGCCGGCCTGATGTAAAGCGCCATCAAGCTATGCACGAAATACAGCCGCCCGGGTTTTACTTGCCCGGGCGGCTGTATTATCTCCCTGCCAATAAAACAGAAGCAAGGCTTGCCAAGAGCTTATAGTCATATCTGCCCTGTGATTCTGTGTTACAGCTTCTCCAAAACAGCATGGGCTGCTCCCGCAGACCAAGATAAGCCTGCGAATAGACCGTATCGACATTGGGACGGGTGAGGCTGGCTATCTCCGGGGCCGCCAGGACCCGCGCGTGGAAAAGCTGGTTGATGGGCGCTTTCTCATGGGTGGGGATTTCCGCATTGGTCACCGTTTCCCGGATCAGAGCGAGCAGTACCGGAGGGTAGGCGAAGACATACGCTTCCTCAAGCGTTTGGGCCTGTGCCGCAATAGGATCAATCATCGTTTTTTATTCTCTTTGTTCAATCATGCCGCCGCATATGAGCGAAGATAAGAATTACGGTTATTTGATGCTGCGGGGCTGTCCCGTATGAATCCATTGTAGAGTCCGCCGCGCGTCAAAATCAAAATTCGCGCTTCATTGCGCTGACGCAGGCCCATAACGTGCTTTTAACTTCCGCGCGGACGGTTCCCGCGGGACGGACGGGAAAAAGAGGCGCCCGGCGGGTATCCTGCCGAACTCATCCGCTTTTCGGCGGCGATTCGGTTTGCGGAAGTTTCCCTCGCCTTCCCTGCGCTTTGCGGTTCTTTCCGCCGCGGCCTCTTCTTTGCTTTCTTTTTGCTTCCATGTTATGGTTGATAAACTATGTCAAGAAGGAGGTGCACGGTATGTACCAATCAATTTATCGCGGTGAATTAATAGCATACGGCGTATGTCCGAGGTGTAATATCATCTGTAAATTCCGGTCTGCGGCCGAAAAGAAAACAAAAACCGGTGACACAGGCAAAGGCGGCGAAGTGTTCCGCTGTTCGCGGTGCGGCTCTGTCGTAGACGCCACCAAGTTGTCGTAAATACCCCGCGGCTCCCGCCGTTGCAATGACCGAGTGTGGCATTGACTGTGGCGGGAGCCTTTTTGTTGCCCGGAACCGCCGGAGCCGGAGGGCGTATGGAGAACTGCCTGACGGCGTTTTGGTTCGTTTGGGAAAACGGCGTTATTTGACTTCATACCCGGTCGCGTTCACGGCGTCCCTGATCTGGCCAACCGTCACCTGCGCGGGATCGTATTCCACCACGGTTTGCTTTTTCCGCCTGCTGGATTTTACCTTTTTGATCCCGGGGAGCTGACGAACCGCGTGGTTCACATGCGCCTCGCATTCGCCGCAGGCCATTCCCTCTACGTGCAGCTCAACTTTTTCCATTTGATTTTCCTCCATGCTCAAGGATATTTGCCGGACGATATGGACCGGACAAAATTAGCTTATGCTAACTAAAGTATATCAACAGTTGGATATTTTGTAAAGCAGAATGCAACGCATGGCGATCAAGTCAAAAACCGAAGGCTCCCTGCCTGTGCGCCGCACCGTTCGGGAATTGTAAAAAAGATGTCCTTTTGGAGCAATCCGCACCGTTTGGAGTTGTTAATAGTCCGGCGGAAAGAGTATACTGTTCAATGGTTAGCTTATGCTAACGAAAGGACAAAAGGAGAAAAACATTGAAAGAGAACAAGAAAGGAAATATTTCAAAGCTCCTCGGGTTTGCGGGCGGCCATAAAAAGCTGACGGTGCTTGGATGTACGCTGTCGGGCGTTTCGGCGCTGCTGTCGATGGCGCCCTACATCCTGATCTGGTTCGTGGCCCGGGGCATCTTTGAAGCAATGCCGGATTTCTCGTCGGTGCAGAATCTGGTACATTTCGGCTGGGAAGCCCTGTGGTTCGCGCTTGCAAGCGCGGCGATCTATTTCGGGGCGTTGATGTGCACGCACCTTGCGGCCTTCCGTACGGCACGGAATATGCGGTTTCGCGCGGCAAAACATCTGGTGGACCTGCCGCTCGGCTACTTTACCTCAAACCAGTCGGGCAGGCTGCGCAAAATGATCGACGACAACGCTGGCATGACGGAGACCCTGCTGGCCCACGAACTGCCCGATTCTGTCGGGGCGGTGGTGACCCCGGTTGCCGCGGTTGCCCTGCTGTTTGTGTTCGATTGGCGGATGGGCCTTTTATGCCTGATTCCCATTGCAATCTCCATCGCCACGCTTTTCCAGATGATGGGCGGGAAGCAGGCAAAGTTTTTTAGCCGCTACCAACGCGCCGTTGAGGACCTGAGCGCGGAAGCAACGGAATACGTGCGGGGCATCCCGGTGGTCAAGGTGTTCCAGCAAACGGTGTATTCCTTCAAAAGCTTTTATTCCTCGATCATGAGCTACAGCAAGCTGGCTTCGGAATACGCGATGGTGAACCGTACGCCCATGACGGCTTTTACAACGGTCCTGAACAGCACATTCCTTCTGCTGATCCCGGCGGGGATGATCCTGTGCGGGGTCTCCGCGGACGGTTGGGGCGTACTTGTGGACCTCGTGTTCTATATCCTGTTTACGCCGCTGTGCGCGATGATGATTAACCGCCTGATGTATGCGGGGCAAGCCTCGATGGAGGCGGCAGAGGCGGTGTATAAGCTCGGCCAGATCATGGAGGAAGCGCCGCTCCCGGAACCGGAGAACCCCGAATTCCCCAAGGGCACGGACGTTGAGCTCCGGCATGTGACTTTTACCTATCCGGGTGCGGAAGCCCCGGCGCTCTCGGACGTCAGTTTCCGTGTGCCCGGAGGAAAAACGGTGGCGCTGGTCGGCCCGTCCGGCGGAGGAAAGACCACTGCCGCCAGCCTGATCCCGCGTTTTTGGGACGCACAGGAGGGGGAGGTGCTGGTGGGCGGCGCCGATGTGCGGCGGATCACGACGGAAGAGCTGATGGATAAGGTGGCCTTTGTGTTCCAGGATACCCATCTGTTCAAAACGAGCATTCTGGAAAATATCCGCGCCGCACGCCCGGACGCAACGCGCGAAGAAGCGCTCCGCGCGGCCCGCGCCGCGCAGGCGGACGATATCCTGGAAAAAATGCCGCAGGGCATCGATACCGTGATCGGTACGAAGGGGGTATACCTTTCCGGCGGCGAGCAGCAGCGGATTGCGCTCGCCCGTGCGATCCTGAAGGATGCGCCCATTGTCGTGCTGGACGAGGCGACCGCCTTTGCGGACCCCGAAAATGAAGCGCTCATCCAAAGGGCGTTTGAAACGCTGACCCGGGGAAAAACGGTGCTGATGATTGCGCACCGGCTGTCTACGGTGCGCGGCGCCGACCGGATCATTGTGCTTAAGGACGGGAAGAAAGCGGAATGCGGTTCCCATGAACAGCTGCTTGCGGCAGGCGGAATCTATGCGGCCATGTGGAAGGATTACCAGACGGCCGCCGAATGGAAGGTAGGAAAGGAGGTATCCGCATGATTAAAAAACTGCAAAGGCGTTACGCCCTTACGGAGAACGGCGCGAAAGGCCTTGTCCGCGCGACCCTATGGACCGTAGCGGCGAACCTCAGCCTGATGGTCCCCATCGGCCTGCTGATCGTGGTGCTGATGAACATCATCACGGCGCTCTCTGCCGGCGGGGATGCGGCAAACGGCGTATGGGGCTATACGGCGCTTGCGGCAATACTTGTGGCAGTCATCTATATCGTTCACTGGATTCAGTATAAGGCGTTGTATATCGCGGTGTACGGCGAAAGTGCGAACCGGCGCATCCGCCTCGCGGAAAAGCTGCGCGAGCTGCCTCTCTCGTTTTTCGGGCGGCGGGACCTTTCAGACCTCACGGCGACGCTGATGTCCGACTGCAGCTCTCTCGAGCAGGCGTTTTCACACTTTGTCCCCCAGCTCTACGGGACAATCATTTCCACGGTCATCATTGCCGCCGGCATGCTGGCGTTCGACTGGCGGCTCGGACTCGCGGTGATGTGGGTCGTTCCGGCAGCCGCGCTTCTGGTAGCCGCGTCGAAAAAGGTACAGGATAAATTCGGGACGCGCACCCTGTTGGTGAAGCGGGAGGCGACGGACGGCCTGCAGGAGCTTCTGGAAACGGTGAAGGACATCAAGGCCTGCAACCAAAAGCAGGTTTACCTCGCCGGGCTCGGGCAGAAGCTTGAGGCGGCAGAGCGCGCGACCATCCGTTCGGAGCTCGTTACAGGAACGTGCGTCACTTCTGCGCAGGCGTTCCTTAAGATCGGCCTTGCCACGACTGTGCTCGTGGGGGTTGGTCTCCTGGCCGCGGGACAGGTCGGCCTGACGGTGTTTCTCGTCTGCCTGATCGCGGCCTCGCGCATTTATGATCCGATCAAAGCGGCGTTTATGAACATGGCGGCGGTATATAGTGCGCAGATCAGGATCGAGCGCATGCGGGCCATTGAAGAACAGCCGGTACAGACGGGCACGGACCAGTATTTCCCGCAGGGCTACGACATTACGTTCGATCATGTGAAATTTGCCTACAATGAAAACGAGGGCGTGCTGGAAGACGTTTCCTTCACGGCGCGGCAGGGTGAAGTAACGGCGCTGGTCGGCCCGTCCGGAGGCGGAAAGAGCACGGCTGCCAAGCTTGCCGCGCGCTTCTGGGATGTGGACGGCGGAAAGATCACCCTCGGCGGCGTGGATGTGTCCGCGGTGGAGCCGGAAGCGCTCCTCACAAATTACGCGATCGTATTCCAGGACGTCGTGTTGTTCAGCGATACAGTGATGGAAAATATCCGTCTCGGACGCCGGGACGCTTCGGATGACGAGGTGCTGGCCGCCGCACGGGCCGCCCAATGCGATGAATTTGTAACCAAGCTGCCCGAAGGCTACGGAACAGTGATCGGCGAAAACGGCTCCACCCTTTCGGGCGGCGAACGCCAGCGCATCTCAATTGCGCGCGCCCTCCTCAAGGATGCGCCGGTGATCCTGCTCGACGAGGCGACGGCCAGCCTCGACGTGGAAAATGAAACCGCGGTACAGGCGGCGCTCTCGGGGCTGGTGCAGGATAAAACGGTGCTCGTTATCGCCCACCGGATGAGGACGGTCATGGGCGCGGACAAGGTCGTTGTGCTCGCCGGCGGAAAGGTCGCGGAAGCAGGCGCGCCGGCAGAGCTGGCACAGGGCAGGGGAATATTCGCACGCATGGTGGAATTACAGCAGGAAAGTGCAGAATGGAGCATTTCATGAAGAAGGGCGAACCTACCCGGCTGCATGCCTCCGGGGAAGATTACCTCGAAGCGATCCTGATCCTGAAACAAAAAGAAAAAACGGTCCGGCCGATCGATCTTGCCCGCTATATGGATTATTCCCGGCCGAGCATCAGCCGGGCCGTTGCCGCGCTCCGGGCAGAGGGGTTCCTCTGCCCGGATACAGGCAGCGACCTGGAGTTTACGGAGGAAGGACTCAAGCTCGCGCAAAAGGTGTACGAACGCCACCGTTTTTTTACGGACAGACTTACGGCGGCGGGCGTGGACCCGGAAGTGGCGGAACAGGACGCATGCCGGATCGAGCACGCGATCAGCGACGAGAGCTTTGAGAAGCTGAAGGAAGCGCTTTCCGGCTAAAGCGCAATAGTTTTCTATCCAATCATAAGTACGGCAGGATATAACGCGGATTTTGCGAAGGGCTTCCGCGGTTTTTGTGTTTCCCGGCTTTGCGGCTTTAAGGTCCGCGTGTACGCGGCGGTACCGGTGCGTCCGCTTCAGGGCGCGCCGCAATCCCGCAGTTTTAAAACCGGAGCGCTCTATTCCTGCTTTCATGAAAAAATATGGTATAATAGACACAGAATGTTTTTATTTCAAGCCTTGCGGCGGCAGGCCCCGGCAAGTCCCCGGGTTCCGGCCGGAAGGGGAAAAAATAGCGCATGAAAAAAATATTTCATAAGTGGAAGAATTTTTTCAAAAGGTTGTTGACAAAATTTTTTCACTTTGATACAATTGCGTCAAGGGAGAAAGATTGGCATGGATTATAACCTGATTACCCAAAGACAACAAGAAATCTATGACTTCATAGCAAACGCGAACGTAACGACGATCCAGGAGATCAGCGACGCGCTGAAGTTTTCACCCTCCACGATCCGCAGGGATCTGAAGGTGCTGGAAAAGGAAAAACGGATCCAGTCGTTTCACGGCGGAGTGTCGGTTAATACGGGTTATGGTTCCTTCATAGAACGTACATCGAAAAACAGCGAGGTTAAGAAAAAAATTGCCGAGGCCGCTGTCGAGCTGGTCGAGGACAACGATTTTATTTATGTCGGCGGCGGATCGACGACCTTTGAATTCGCAGCCATGCTGGGCCGGAGGTTTGACCTCAGCGGAGTCACGATCGTTTGCTCCGCAATGAACATCGCCCGATGCTTCGTAGCCAATAAGCAGTTTAAGATCATCGTGCCCGGCGGCGAACTGGAAGCGGAAGACGAAAGCATGGCGTCGAAGATGACGATCGATATGCTCAGCCGTTATAATTTTACCAAGGCGTTCGTTGGTTCCCAGGCGATTAACGCCAAAAACGGTTACTCGATCCCACGGCTCAATCTCAGCGAGCTGAAGTCGATGATCGTGGAAAACAGCAAGGAACTGATCCTGCTGTGCGACCATACAAAAATTGGCAAAGTAAGCGCCTATAAAGTTTGCGGCATTGATGGGGTGCATACTCTTATCACGGATTTTTTTGCGGAAAATGAAGAAGAACTCCAGAAAATTGCAGATCATGGTGTAAAAGTCATACGTGTCTGAAATTTCCGGTTTTTATACGAATGTTTCTTTAGTGTTCCTTTTTTTTACCAAAATGTGGAATAATCTAACCAGAATGGAAAATAATAGTCACGAGAAAGGGAAAAAGAATGAGTAATCAGTATGTTTTGGCGCACGATTTTGGAACCAGCGGCGATAAAGCGTGCATTTTCGACATCGATGGCAATTTCCTTGCGGAGGCCTATTATCCGATTAAAACATATTATCCCCAGCCGGACTGGGCGGAGCAGCGCCCGGAGGAATGGTGGCAGGCCGTAAAAGACGCCACCCATGAGGTTGTGGCGAAATCCGGAGTGGCGCCGAAAGACGTAAAGGCGATTTCCTTCAGTTCGCACGGCATGACGGCGATTCCCGTCGATAAAGACGGAAACCTTCTCCTTGAGCAGGTCATGACGTGGATGGATGCACGGAGCACGCGGGAAGCGGAATATATCCTCGGGCACATCGGGGCGCGCAAGCGTTACGAAAAGACGGGCAACAGCTTCGACGTCGCGTTGTACCCCTCTTCCAAGTTGCTGTGGATGAAGCGCAATCTGCCGGAGGTCTACAACAAGGCCGTCAAGTTCTTAAACCCGAAGGAGTACCTTGCCTACCGGATGACGGGAATCTACCGGAACACCGATTACGGCGACGCCGGGATGAGCGGGCTTTACAACATGAACACGCACAGGTGGGACGAAGAATTGATGCGTATTTCCGGCGTGGACGAAGAAAAGCTCCTGGTCCCCGCGGAAAATACGACGCCCGTCGGCAATCTTACGAAGCGGGCTGCAGCAGATATGGGCCTTACCACCGATACGCTGGTCGTCCTCGGCTCGTGGGACAATTACGCCTGCGCCCTCGGCGGCGGGGTACGTAAGAAAAATACCTTTGTAACATGCCTGGGGACAGCCGGGTGGGTAGGCGTGAACAATGAAAAGCCCCTGATCGCGGACGGCTTTATGTCTAATGTGGTCTATGTTGGAGACGGCACCTATTTCACCAGCGTGCATTCCCATTCCGCCTGCGCAGCCTATGAATGGGTGGTCCAGAACCTATGCGCAGACCTCAGGGAAAAGTATGGGAAACAGGTTCACGAAGCGGCTACGGAGCTGGCGGAGCAGGCGGGAGCCGGTGCGAACGGCGTTTTCTTCCTGCCGTCCATGTTCAGCGGAAATACGTTCTATTCCGATGCCAGCCTCGCAGGGAGCCTTGTCGGGCTGAAAATGCACCACACCAAGGCGGATATCCTCCGGGCGGCAATGGAAGGCCCGGCGTTCGACCTGATGATGGGCGTGGATTTTTATAAAATGATGGGCGTAATGACGGACGAAGCGCGGCTCATTGGCGGCGGAGCGAACAACAGGCTGTGGATGCAGATACTGTCCAATATGTTCGGCGTCAAAATGATCCGCCCGAAAAACCTGCAATACATCGGCGCGCTCGGCGCGGCGCTCATCGCGGGCGTGGGTGCGGGCCTCATCAGCAGTTTCGACGCGGTAAGCGACGTCATCCAGCTTAGTGACAGCGCGCAGCCGGACGGCGGGGAGATGGAAAAATACAGGCGGCTTCTTCCGGTATTTAAGCATTTTTACGAAAGCCTGATGCCTGCATATAAAGAACTCAGTCAATTCACATTTTAAGGGGGATAACGTGTATGTGGAATTTCACAACAGGAGCGGATGCCGCTCCAAAGAGCATCAAAAAAACCAATAAAAAAACATTTAACGAACTTGGGATACTGATCGTGCTGGCCGCGCTGTGCGTCTTCATCGGCCTGTTTAACCCGGTATTCTTCACCGCGACAAATGCGATCAACGTACTGCGCCAGATTTCCGTTATGGGCATCATCGCCGTGGGCGAAGCGTTCGTCATCATCACAAGCGGCATCGACCTTTCCGTCGGCAGCTTTATCTCCCTGGGCGGCGTGAGCTGCGCCGCGCTGATCGTGGCGGGGGTCAACCCGTGGCTCGGCCTCGTCCTTGCGCTCGCACTGGGAGCGGGTCTTGGCTTTGCGTCCGGCCTGTGTGTGGTCAAACTGAAGCTCAACCCGTTCATCACGACGCTGGCAATGCTCAATATTGTAAAAGGGATCTCTTATCTGATCTCCGGCGGGCTGCCGATCGATTTCGATAACCCTGTCGCCGTCCTCGGCGGGACGGTAGGACCGATTCCCGTACCCGTTATCCTGATGTTCATTATCATCGTGATCGGGCATATCGTCCTCACAAAAACGGAATTCGGCCGCAACATATTCGCCGTAGGCGGAAACGAGAAGGCAGCGAAGCTTTCGGGCATCCGCGTAGACCGCGTTAAATTTGCGGTATATGCCATCACTGGCGTGCTTGCCGCTTTTGCCGGCATCATCACGGCAGGCAACCTGAACTCTGCGGATACCGCGGCCGGTTCGGGCATGGAGCTCGACGTGATCGCCGCGTCGGTAATCGGCGGATGCAGCCTTTCGGGCGGCCAGGGCTCTATCGTCGGCGTACTGATCGGCGCGGGCATCCTCGGCGTTATCCGCAACGGCTTCGTGCTGCTGATGGTTTCCAACTATTGGCAGATGATTACGATCGGCCTTGTTATCATCGCGGCCTGCGCATTCGATATGTTCCGCCGCAGCAAGCAGTAAGGAGGCGCGTATGGAAAATTCGGAACTGCTCCGCGTAGAACATATTTCCAAATCGTTCCCGGGCGTAAAAGTGCTAAACGATATCAACATCGATTTCCGCAAAGGAGAAGTCCACGCGATACTCGGGGAGAACGGCGCCGGGAAATCTACCCTGATGAACATCCTGTTCGGTTATTACCGCGCGGAAGAAGGCAGCCTGATCTGGGAAGGGAAAAAGGTATCGCTGCATTCGCCGCTCGAGGCCCAGCATATCGGCATCTCTATGATCCACCAGGAAAATTCACTGGTTCCTTACCTTAGTGTAATGGACAATATCTACCTCGGGCATTATCCCAAAAACGGGGCGTTTATCGACAAGCGTAAACTGCGGGAAAATGCCGTGGACCTGCTCAGGGAGCTTGAGGTGCCGGATATCGGACCGGATACCCCGGTGGAAAAACTGAGCGTAGCGCAAAAGCAGCTTGTCGAGATCGTGAAGGCGCTGTCCTTAAAACCAAAGCTGCTGATGATGGACGAACCAACCGCGGCCCTCACGGCCAAGGAAACACATACGCTGATGAATATCATCGGCAAGCTGCGCAGGGAAGGGACCGCCATCGTTTATGTATCGCACCGCATGGAAGAGGTGTTTGAGGTAGCCGACAAGATCACCGTCCTGCGCGACGGCGTTATGATTAAAACAGTCGACAAAACGGATATCGATATCGACGAGGCAGTCCGCCTGATGGTGGGACGCGATCTTGAAAACCAGATGAGTAGTATGGAGAAGCGCGACCCGGCAAGCATCAGCAGCGAGGTAATCCTCGAGGTGCGCGGCCTGAGCCGGAAGAACAAGTTCGAGGATATCAGTTTTGCCGCGCGCAAAGGCGAGATACTTGGGTTCGGGGGACTCGTGGGCGCGGGGCGGAGCGAGTTGATGGAATCCATCTTCGGCTTCGACAAGATCGACAGCGGCGAGGTGCTTATTAAGGGCCGGGTCGTGCAAATCAAAAGCCCTTACGACGCGGCAAGATACAAACTGGCGCTGGTGCCGGAGGAGCGCAAGGTAAAAGGCCTGTTCCCAGACCTGAGCGTGGGCGACAACATCAACATCGCAAGCTACAAAAAACTGAAAAAAGGGAAGCTGATTGATAAGAAGCTGGAGACGGAAGCGGCCCAAAGATATGTGGAAAAGCTGAATATCAAAACGACAAACACCAGGAAGCGCATCGGCGACCTCTCGGGCGGCAACCAGCAGAAGGCGGTACTTTCAAGGTGGTTGCAGACAGAGCCGGAGATTCTGATCCTCGACGAACCGACACACGGGATCGACGTAGGGGCAAAAGCCGAAATCTACGGGATCATCCGCGATCTGGCGGACCAGGGCATCACCATCCTGCTGATCTCGTCCGAGCTTCCGGAGCTGCTGATGCTCAGCGACAGGATCGTCGTCATGAGCATGGGCAAGATAAGCGGCATCGTGGAACCGCAGGATTATTCCGAGGAAAATATCATGATGCACGCTACAGGGCAAAAGAAATCCAATTTAAGCGAACGCTTAAAAAAATAAAAACTTCAGGAGGAAAAAATGAAAAAGATTATCAGTCTGATTGTGGTAGCAGTTCTGCTGGCAACGGTCGCATTCGCCGGCTGTGCACAGCAAGCGCCCGCTGCCAGCGAAGAGCCTTCCCAGTCCGCGGAAGCTTCCGAGTCCGCAGCACCGGAAGAATCCACGGGGGCGGAAGCGTCCGCAGGCGCCGCAGATGCCGGCTCTTACGAGTGGAAGCAGGTCGGCGAAGTCGAGAATGTGAAGATCGTCGAGCAGGAACCGGAAAAGCCGTTGCGCTTTGCCTTCCTTGGCTTCCAGAACAACCCGTTCTGGAATCTCGTACAGGATGGCGTGGCGGAAGCGACGGAATTCCTTGCCGGACATAATGTAACGATCGACAACATCAACCTCGGCGAGAACATCGACGCGACGGTCATCAACAACGGTCTTGAAGCGGCGGTTGCGCAGCAGTATGACGGGATCGTAACGACGCCCTTCGTAACCGGCGTGGAAAACTATATCGATGCGGCGGTCGATGCGGGTATCCCGGTCGTGACCCTTTACGGAGAAAGCGAAAAACCGAGCAAGCGGTTCGTATTCATCGGACAGGACAATAAGGAAGCGGGCCAGACGGTTGCGGAAGCAATGGACGAAGCCCTCGGCGGAGAGCAGGGAGCGAAATTCGCGATCATCACGGCTTCCTTCACGATGGAAAACCTTGAGATCAAGCGGAACACCGTAAAAGATTACCTCGAATCCAAAGGCTATGTCAGCGTGGGCGATTTTGAGGCGAACGACAGCGCAGACCAGACCTACACGCTCACGAAGGACATCCTGACGGCAAACCCGGACGTCAAAGCGATCTACTGCGTGGCAGGCGGCCCTTACGGTGCACCGAAGGCAATTGCGGATGCCGGTAAGACGGGCGAAGTATTCGTCATAGGCCACGACGAAACCGCTGAAAACCTGGGCTATGTGCGTACGGGAGAGATGACGGTCATTGGGCAGAACCCAACGGGCGTATCGTTTGACGGGTTTATGTATCTGTACAACAAGGTAGTAGCGGGCCAGGATCCGGAAGAAGCAGTGCTTGCTTCCCATTCCATGATTATTGATAAAGACAATGTGAACGAGTTATTCCCAGAATAATAGAAAATTATCGTCTGGGCCCACCACAAGTAAGGACATTCCGCGGGACAAAACCGTCCCGCGGGATGAGTGTGGGTAAAAGCCGGACCGGACGGAATCGAATTTGTATACGACAGGCCATGCCTGTGAAATAAATTTAAAACGAAATAAGCCAGGAGGAATTTATCATGAATGCAAGAGAAGCGGCGCGCCTGATCGATATCAGCGCGGTAAGGACGCATCACACGATGAGTGACATCGAGGAGATCGTAGGGTACGCAAAGGAATATAAATTCATCAACGTGCACGTACTGCCGAACTGGATGAAGCAGCTTTCGGAAATGCTGAAGGACGTAGAAGGGGTGTATGCGGGAGGGCCGGTGGGATTTCCGTCCGGAGCGCATAAAACGGAGACGAAGGTCGTCGAGGCGAAGGGACTGATCGAGGACGGCATCGAGGAAATGGACATCGTGATGAACGTAGGACGATTCAAAAACAAGGAATACGGTTATGTGCTGAAAGAACTGAGGGAGATCATAGGGCTTGCGAAAAACGCGGGGCGTCCGATTCTCACGAAGGTGCTGATCGAGCTGAATTGCCTGACGGAAGAGGAAGCGGACAAGGCGTGCGAGATCGTCGTGTCAAGCGGAGCGGATTTTCTGAAGACGGGAACAGGCTGGGTGCCGGGAGACGCGAATATCGAACGGATCCGCAGGATAAAGAAGAACCTGGCGGGAACGGGGATGAAGGTAAAGGCGGCGGGAGGCATCCGCACGCGTGAGGAATTCGACGAGCTTCTGGAGATGGGAGTAGAGCGCTTCGGCATCAACACGCAGTCGGCGATCGAGATCGTAAAATCGTTTGAATAAGGAGAGGCGGAAATGACAGCAAAAGAATTAGGCAGGATCATGGGAGGCCGTATCCTGGAAAGCTATTATGATTATGCACACGTATCCAACCTGGTATACGAGGCGCTCGACCTGGGATTCGAGTGCATCCAGGTATTCCCCAATATGCTTCCCAAGGTAAAGGAAGTCCTGAACGGACGCGGCCTTGAGGTCTGCGCGGTGGTTTCCTATCCTCATGGAATATTCCTGCCGGAGCAGAAGGCGTTTGAAATCAAAGACGCCATCGAAGCGGGCGCGACGCAGATCGAATTCGTGGTACACAACATCAATGTTCGCTCCGGCAACTGGGAGCTCGTGCGCGATGAGTTCCGGGCCTGCCGTCAGGCGGCGGGCAGCCACGTCCTGAAGGCGATCCTTGAATGCGAATGGCTGACGGACGAAATGATCCGCAAGGTGTGCGGGATCGCGGCGGAAGAGAAGATCGACCGCGTATGCACTTCGATCGGCGTATACACGCGGCCGGACGAAAACAAGAACGATATGCTGATCGGCGTGGAGCCTGAGGATGTGCGGAAGGTGAAGGCCGCCGTACAGGGAAAGGTGAAAGTCGTTGCGCAGGGAAATATCGACAGCGTTTCCAAATGCAGGGAATTGCTGGACGCGGGCGCGGATTATATCAGCTCGGAATTTGCGGCGGATATACTGCGCAGCTGGGAATAAACGGGAGGAAACTATGTACGACAGAGATTTTGTAAAACGGGCGATCACTTCGCCGTTCGTTTCATACCTATCGGAAGATATCGTAAGGCAGGAGTTGGTGGACGGCTACAAGAACAGCATCCGGTCGGCGATCATTGCCCCCGGACAGTGCGACCTCATCAACGAGGTCAAGGTGGAATACGGTAACGGCTATTCCAGGACCGGGATGGTCGTTGGGTATCCCTACGGCGGGATGTCTACGAATATGAAGGTATACCTGACCAAATATGCAAGGGAAAAGCATCTTGACGAAGTCGACGTAGGCTTCAATGTGACGGCGGCCGCTTCAAGGGATTTCGATAAGGTGCGGGAAGAAATGAAGCAGATCGTGGAAGCGGCAGGCGGGGAAGTCAAGGTAATCCCCATGCTGTGGATGGTCAAGTTTCCCTTCGAGATCGTGGACGAGCTGTGCCGGATTTATGTCGATCTCGGAATCACCTCCGTAAAAACGAGCGCGGGTATCCATTTTGGGCGGATGCAGGTAGAGCATATCGAATGGCTGTGCAACAATTGGGGCGATCAGCTGGAGATCGAGGTTGCCGGGAAGGTGCGTTCGCGTGAGATCGCGGAACGAATGATCGAAGCGGGCGCGCGGTTCTTCCACATGGGAAGTTGGCGGCGCCTCGGCGGAATCGGACAGGATATCCAGTTCGATTTCAACACCAAGGAAACAAAATACGGGGAATACAAGGAAGCGGAATAAAACGGGCCCGGGTCTTGAAAAGGGGGAAAGGGCAAATGAAGATAAACCATGCGCATCACATTGCCGTCAATACGATGGAGATCGAACGGGCGGTGGAGTTTTACCGGGATATCCTCGGGTTCCGGGAGGTGCGGCGGGCCGATATGGGGCCGTGCACCCTCGTCTATATGGAGATTTCGGAAAATATGTATATGGAGTTGTTCGACCTGCGCGGCGGCACGGAAGACGGGCAAACCGCCGAAAACCGGCGCGGCCTGCGCCACATTGCTTTCGATGTGGACGACGTGCGCGCGTGGGACGCGTTCCTCAGAGAAAAGGGAGTGCCCTTTGTACAGGAACTGTCCGAGATGCCGCAGATCGGCAAACGCGCCATCCTGGTTTCCGATCCGGACGGCGTGGTAGTGGAACTTTGCGAATCCCTCTGAGCGGAATCACGGAAAATCAGGAGAAAGAAAATGAAATTCGGAACCCATTATTTAATTGGAATCAACTCATTCTCGTACGATCCCTTCGGAACGATCGACCGTGCGGCCCGTCTTGGCTTTGACGCGCTGGAGATTCCCTTCGGCGACCTCATGGCCGGCGGTGGGGAAGAGCGCGGTCTCAGGATCGCCGATTATGCGAACAAAAAAGGGATCAAGCTGGCTTTTTGCGGGGGTTTCCCGGAAGAATGCGATATGCTCAGCGACGATGCAGCCGTCCGCGAAAACGGCATTCGGTATATGCACAACCTCCTCCTACTGATGCAAAAGATGGACGCGGACCTGCTCGTAGGCTGCCACTATACCAAGTGGCCGGTACGCAGGACAGAGACGCTTTCGCTGGCCCATAAGGAAGAACTGGTGGAACGGACGGCGGAAGCGTACCGGCTTGCGGCGCAGCCCGCACAGGAATGCGGCGTAACCTGCGCGATCGAGACGCTCAACCGTTTCGAAGCCTATTTGCTCAACTGCAGCGAGGAAACGGCCGATTTCGTGGACCGCGTAGGTAACCCGAACGTCAAGGTCCATTTCGATACCTTCCACATGAATATTGAGGAAGACAGCATTGGCGGGGCAATCAAAACGGCGGGCACGCGGCTGGCGGCGCTGCACGTCGCGGAGAGGAACAGGCGGTTCCCCGGCATGGGCGATTTCTGCTGGGATGAATTTTTTTCCGCACTGAAGCAGGTCGGCTTCGACGGCTATATGGACCTCGAGGTGTTCATGTTGCCCGAAGGGGATATGAGCGCGATCATCGGCGTGTGGAGAGATATTTCCCGCGGCGTTCGTGGGAAAGAATTTGAACAGCTGGAAGCAAGGTCGCTGGAGTTCCTGAAGGACAAAGCGGCGCAGCACGGCCTCATTTAAGGGAGCGGGGAAATGACGGACGGAAGAAAACACGATCATATCGGCCTTGCGGCAAAGAATCTTGAAGAAACGGTCGCTTTTTATACCGGAATTCTCGGTTTTGAAGTGGTTGGGGAATGTACCGCGCCGGACGGAACGCCCATCAAATTCCTGCGCAATGGAGGCCTGAACTATGAAATTTTCCAGCCAGCCGGGGGAATGGCTCCGGGGCAGGCGGAAAAGGTAGACCACGTTTCCTATGTTTCCGACGATATCGAAGAGGATTACCGCTGGTTCATGGAAAACGGATACGAATGTACGACCGATGGCATAGAGGCGCTAGACAGCGCATGGGAAAAGGGTTGCCGCTATTTTAAGATCAAAGGACCGGGTGGCGAGGAGATAGAATTCGACCAGATTGTGTGAGCTTTCCGGGATGGAAATAAGAGGAGATCAGAGGAAAATGAAACAGTTGGCGATCGTAACGGGCGCAAGCAGCGGGATCGGAAAAGCCGTTGCGAAAAAGTTTCTTGAACTCGGCTATGAAGCCGTTCTTGCCGACCGGAACCCGGACAGGCTGCGGGCGGCAGAAGAGGGATTCGGTGCGTGGAAAGGCCGTTTTACCTGCTGTGAAACCGATGTGGCGGACGCCGGAAGCATCGACGCGCTGATCGTACAGGTACGGCGGAGAAAAGCGGATTTCCATGTGCTTGTGAACTGCGCCGGGGTGTTCCGCGGCGGCCTGCTGCACGAAGCGGCGGCGGAAGACTACGATGTGCAGTTTGATGTGAACGTAAAAGGGACATGCCTGATGATGAAGGCAGTGCTGCCGCTGATGCTGGAAGCACACGGCGGGAGCATTGTGAACGTCGCCTCGGTTTCCGGGATTCGAGGGGACTATAACGCGCCCCTCTACTGCGCCAGCAAGGGCGCGGTGATAAGCCTTACGCGCGCCGCCGCGCTCGACTACATGGAAAAAGGCATCAGGATCAACTGCGTATCACCGTCGGCGACGGCGACGCCGATGTTCCTGTCGGGGACCGGAGACGGTGTGATGCGGGCGTTTAAGGAAGCGCTTCCGGACCATAAGATCGGGCTGCCCGAGCAGGTGGCGGATGCAGTCGTGTTTCTGGCTTCACCGCAGGCGGCGCATATCTGCGGGCATAACCTGCCCGTGGACGGCGGCCTCACCGCGTGGAACGGACAGCCGAGACAGGATAAGGACGCCTGACCGGGCGGCCGCCGGCGGACGGCATCCGTGTTGTACGGAAAAACAGAATAGGAACACAGCGAAACGCCGCTTAAACGGCGTTTCGCTTTTTTGTTGCCGGTTTTGCGGATATTTCGGATAGCGTACCGTCCTTAAGGAGAAGGACCCTGTCGCACATCCCGTCCGCCTCGCCGAGGTCGGAGGTGAGGATCACGATGCTTTTCCCTTCGCGCAGGAGATTGTTGAACATATTGTAAATCTGTACCCGTCCGATGTTATCCACCCCGCGCGTCGGTTCGTCCAATATAAAGATGTTCGCCCCGGCCACGATGCCGCGCGACAGCACCAGCTTTTGCTGGTTTCCAGCGCTCAGCAGCCCGGGCGGCTGTTTGATGTCAAAGTAGTCGATATCGAGCCTGTTTGCGAGGCAATAGGAAGTCTCGGTATATTTGCGGGAGGAGATAAGCGAGAGGACGGATTTGCGGGAACTGTAATAGGGAAAGATGAGATTCTCCGCCAGGGAGAGATGCTGGATAATACCAAATTCCCTGTCGTCCAGAATCAGCCGCAGCCCGTTTTGATAGGCGTCGTGGACGGAAGAGATACGGACCGGCTTTTTATTGATGTAAAGGGTGCCGCCGCTTTTGGGAAGATGGCCCGAAAGCAGCCGCGCCAGCGTGGTCTTTCCAACGCCCGCGCCTCCGACGATACCGAGGATTTCCCCTTCGTGGAGGCCAAAAGAGATGTCCGTTAAAAGGTCCCGGTAAGACATATGCTCGCAGCGGAAAACCTCTTCACCGGGTTTCACGGGAAGCTTGGGATAGGCGCGCGGCGGCGGATCGTTGCACAGGACCGCCGTAAGGTCGGTCCTGTGCAACGCCTCGCCAGAGGCGGTAAATACGATCTTTCCCTCCTGTATCAGCAGCAGGGAATCTGCAAGCTCGGGGACCTTCGCGCACGAGGAAAGGTACAGGATAGACATTCCCTCGGCCTTGATCTGCTCCAGCACACGGAAGATTTGGTCCAGCTCCTCTGTGTTGAGTGCGGAAAATGCGTCGTCAATAATCATCACCCGCGCGTTCTGCGTCAGCGCGCACAGGAACGCGAGGATCTGCTTTTCCGCGAGGCCGAGCGTCTCCACCGTATCGCACGGGTCAAGCCAGCCGAACCCATATTTCGTGAGGAAAGACCGGGCCGATTCGGCAACCGCCTTTTTGCTGTTCCAGCTGCGGTTTATTTTTTCCGGGGAAACGCTTTGCTTCCCGAACAGGAATATATTTTCCGCGATGGTAAGGTCTTCGCACAGCCTTGCGATCTCACCGAGGACAACGACTCCAAGGCGGTGGGCGCCCGTCGGGGACGCAAGGTTCGCGGGTTCGCCGCCGATCAGAACCGTGCCGCTGTCATATGGCTCGAGGCCGCACAAAATTTTGGCAAGCGTTGTCTTGAAGGAGCTGTTTTGGCCCACAATGCTCAGCATCTCGCCGGAATGAACGCAAAAGGAAACATCCGACAGCAAACGAACGCTGTCGTAGGCTTTGCTTAAATGAGATACCTCAAGCGTAATATGGCTATGCATCATATTATTCCTCGCAATCAGTCGGCCTGAATATCGTCCAAACGGTATGAATGATATACCGGGATGTTGTGACTGTAGAAATAATCGGAATATTCCTCGGGAATGGCTTCGGCCGTAATGATCTTGGTCGCCAGGTCTGGCGCGCCAATGCGGGCAAAGGAGTTCCTGGAGAACTTGGAGCTCTCGGCGCAGACGATAACCTCCCCCGTTTTCGCGCATACATTCTGATAGGTAAGACAAAGGTTGCTGTTGTCAACGGAGTATCCGGTATTGAGCGAAATTCCGTCCACGGCAATGAAGACCTTGTCAAAATACATATTATCCAGGAACCCTGTATAAAAAGCATCCATAACACCGTAATAGCCGTTATATACGCCAAAAGTCCCGCTGGCAATGATTACGTTTAATTCCGGATTCTTTTTGAGATGGATAGCCGCCGAAATATTGTTGGTCACGATCGTAAGGTTCTTTTTCTCCGGCAGGATCCTGGAAATTTGCGTACAAATAGAACCCGTCCCGAGAAAAATAAATTCATCGTCCTGGATAAAATGAGAAGCAATCGTAGCGATCAATGATTCCTCCGGATTGCACATATCCTCTACGGCGTCCGGCGTATGTTCCTGCTGCGGAAAAGAATCATTCAGTATAGCTCCCCCGTGCGTGCGGGTCAGGATGCCCTCGGATTCCAATAATTCCAAATCCTTTCGGATCGTTACGGTCGAAATATTGAATAATTTACTTAATCTCGAAACATCAACGCTTTTGTAATCCATCAACATTTGACAGATTTTTTTTCTCCGCTCGCTGGCAAACATAATAACTCCATTTGAAGCATAGTTCTTTAAATAGAATTATATACTGCTTCGTCCTTTTAATCAAGCGTTTTGCCAAATCGCCTGTAAAGGAAAAAGACCGGAAAATTGGATCGGCAAGAGATGGTTTCCCCGGGCAGCGGTTGCTTTTTGGTTTCGAAAAACATTTCGTATACTTTCGTTAAAAAAGAACAGACAGAGAATACCGGCAGGAAGGCATTTTTAGAGAGGAGGATAAAATTGCTTCAATAAGGGCTGTATAATTGGTAAAACCAGGGGAGAAAAAATGAAAAAAGAATTTTGAATTTTTTATGAAAATTTGGTTGACAAACGAAATGCATACAATTATAATCAAAACATAAACAAACCAAATGAAACAATAAAAAGCTAAATGAAATATTTGAGATATTCGGTAGCTTATCAAAAAAAATCATACTAAAAAACCAAGCATATAAAACAGAAAACAGAAAAGCTTCCCTTTGTTCATTGTAATTTTGTCCGTGGAAGCGGACAAATAAAAAATATCTGATGGAGGAAAGAATAATGAAAAAAATGTTGGCTCTTTTTCTCGCCCTGCTTATGACGTGCTGCGTGTTCGCAGGATGTGCTGCGGGCGGCGGCAGCGCGGAACCGTCCGCGGAAGCTCCCGCCGAAGGTACGGGAAGCAGCCCTGCTGCGGCAGCTACGGAAGCGGCCGGGGAACAGGGAACGAAAGATACGTTTAAGGTGGGCTTTTCGGCGATCACCCTGAACGGCGATTTCTTTACGACGATGGCATCCGAATTGCAGCAGGCCTGCTATGACGAAGGCCTGGTCGCATCCCCGGAAGACGTGCTCGTGCTCAACGCGAACAGCAACACCGCGGACGAGATCGCGAATATGGATACATTTATTGCCCAGGACTACGACATGATCTTTGTCGACAGCACCAACCCCGACGATATCGTTCCCCTGATTAACCAGGCAAACGCGGCGGGTGCGCAGGTGATCTGTATCGACTCCTACGTAAACGGCGGGGACAAAGTCACGGTCGTGTATTCGGACAACAAGCAGAACGGCAGGAAGGTGGGCCTCGCGTTCGCGGAAGAAATGGGAGACCAGGAAATTTATTCTATTATGCTGTCCGGCGTCAAGGGCAACATTGCGGGCGAAGAGCGGCGGGTCGGCATCATGTGCGGCGTGCTCGAAGCGCGGCTCGGGATCACCGAAGACGAAGCGTGGGAACTCGCCTACCAGATGAACGACGAGCTGATCGGCAACGGCTATACCGAAAATACGGATGCCAAATTCGTCATTGCCGGCCAGGGTTGGGGCAACTGGAATATCCAGGATATCATGGCGGACGCAAATGATTTGATCGTCAAGACCTACGGCAAGCTGAATACGATCTTTGCCGAAAACGACCAGATGCTCTTCGGCGGTATGCAGGCGGCCGAGGACGCGGGCCTCAAGGAAGGTATCTATTATGCGGCGGCGGCCGACGGCGAAAAGAAGACCTGCGATTACATCAAGGAAGGCAAAGTCGTAGCCGTCGGAGAGAATTCTCCGGTACAGATCGCGAAACTTGCGGCGCAGACGGCAAGGGAAGTCCTCGTGGACGGGAAAGACCCGACGAGCTATCCGGATACGGTGACCACGGACGCGGTTGCGGTCACGAAGGAAAATGTGGATGAAGAATACGAAAACTGCTTCTGATTTGCGGTAAGCGGGAAAAGGCCGAACGATCGGCTGTTGCAGCTGGCCCCGCCCGCAAGGGCGGGTGCCGGTTCGATATATGGCGTCCGGTGCCTGGGAAAAGCAAGGGCTTCCGGACAGGGAGGATTCATGCATGGACGGCAACTATAAACTACAAATGAAAGATATCTCAAAAAGCTTTGCGGGGGTGCATGCCCTCCGAGACGTCAACCTGAATGTGAAACAGGGGGAGATCCACGCGCTGCTGGGCGAAAACGGCGCGGGAAAATCTACCCTGATGAAGATTTTGTCAGGCGCATACCAAAAAGACTCCGGCGAAATCTATATCGACGGCAAGCGGGTAAAAATTCACACGCCCCGCGACGCAAAAGAGCTTGGAATCGCAGTTATTTATCAGGAGCTGGTACTGGCGCCGGACCTCACCGTGGCGGAAAACATCTTTATTGATAAACTGTCCGGGGGACGCGGATACATCAACTGGAAAAAACTGCGTGCAGATACAAGGAAGCAGCTTGACGACCTCGGCTTTGGCGATATCGACCCAAACGCAAAATGCGGCGACCTAAGCATCGCCTACCAGCAGGTCATAGAAATATGCAAATGCCTCACGCGCAAGGCGCGTATCCTGGTGCTCGACGAACCGACGGCGGTCCTTACCTTCAAGGAGATTCGCAAATTGTTTGACGTGCTGAACAGGCTGCGCGCGGACGGGGTAAGCATTATTTACATTTCACACCGGCTGGAAGAAATTTTTGAGCTGAGCGATAACATCACGGTGCTAAAGGACGGTCATTACGTGACGACTGTACCCACAGGCGAAATCGACAAGCACAAGCTTGTCAACCTGATGGTGGGCCGGGAACTCAAAGACTTGTTCCCGCCGCGCAATGCGGCGATCGGCGACGTTGTGCTGTCCGCAGAAAACATCAGGGCCGTGCCACGCGTGAACGGCGTGAGCTTTTCCGTGCGGGCGGGGGAAGTTGTCGGATTCAGCGGGCTTGTCGGCGTAGGCCGGACGGAAACCATGCGCGCCATCTTCGGCGCGGACAAGATGGATTCCGGAAAAATATTGTACTGCGGAAAAGACACGCATTTTAAAGACCCAAAGGACGCGGTCAAACATAAATTTGGGATGCTCTCCGAAGACCGGAAAAATGAAGGCGTGCTGCTGGAACAGAGCATCCGCATGAATGTGACCATCGCCGCGCTCGATAAAGTGACGGACAGGACGGGCTTTATCATCAAGCGCAGGACTGAGAAGAAGTTCGTGGAAGATATCCTGAAAAGCATCCAGACAAAATACGCATCCATCGAAAACGATGTGGACAGCCTGTCGGGCGGCAACCAACAGAAGATAGCGCTTGCGAAATGGATCGCGGCGGACTGCAAGTGCATTGTGTTCGACGAGCCGACGCGCGGCGTCGACATCGGCGCGAAGGTGGAAATTTATAAAGTAATCAACAGTTTTGCGGAAAACGGGATCGCCGTGGTTATGATATCGTCGGAGATGCCGGAGATCATCGGCATGTGCGATAGGGTCTATGTCATGCGTAACGGGAAAGTTTCCGGGGAACTTGAAAAAGAAGAACTGAGCGAAGATCAACTGATCGGCTTGGCGATGGAGGTATAGTATGCAAAAATCAATCAATCTGAAATCATTTCTGGTAAAGAATAACACATATATCATATTTTTTGCCATGCTCATCGCGTGTATCTGTATATCGGAAACGTTCCTGCTGCCCATCAACCTGATTAACATCGGGCTGCAGCAATCCGCGCCGCTGCTCGTAGCGGTGGGCATGCTGTTCGTCATCATGACGGGCGGTATCGACCTTTCGGTGGGGTCGATCATGGCGATCTCGTCGTCGGTCGCGTGCCTTTTGATGCGCGACGCGGGCTTCGGCCTCGCGGGGGGCATCCTTGCGGCAGTGTGTATCGGGCTCATATGCGGCATGATTACGGGCGCGCTGGTGGCGTACTGCAATATGCAGGCGTTTGTGGCCTCCCTCTCCGTCATGACGGCGGTGCGGGGCGTCGCGTATATTATCACCAACGGTTCGCCGATCAAGGTAGAGGGCGCCATCCTTTCCACACTGGTCGCGCCGGAGAACGGTTATCCAGTTATCATTATCGCGGCTTTGGTGATCGTGGTCTTCTGCCTCATCCAGAATTATACGACCTACGGACGCATCGTCATTGCGGTCGGTAGCAATAAAAATGCGGTCGAACTCGCGGGTATCCGCGTTAAACGCTATATGCTCTCCACCTATATGATCTGCGGCGTTCTCGCGGCGATCGCCGGGATATTCTATTCGGCAAGAACGTCCACCGGCAGCGCTACGGTCGGCGACGGCGCAGAGCTTGACGCCATCGCGGCGTGCGTGCTCGGCGGGGCGAGCCTTACCGGGGGCCGCGGCAGCGTGTTCAAAACATTGCTCGGTGCGCTGATCCTTGCCTTCATTGGCAATATCATGAACCTCAAGGGCGTCGGCGCATATGCGCAGGACGTCGTTCAGGGCTGCCTGATCGTTGCTGCGGTTTTGCTGCAGGGAATCAAGAGCAAATAAGGAGGGCGGACGTGAACGAAAAAAAAATCACCGTAATAGGGCATTACGGGATGTCCCTGCTGATGGATGTGGAGCGCTTTCCGGCCGTAGGCGAAACGGTGGAGGGCCTGGGCCTTGTTACCGAGCCTGGCGGCAAGGGTTACAACCAGGCAATCGCAGCGAGCCGTCTTGGTGCGGAGGTGAATTTCATCACTGCCGTCGGGGATGACGAGTTCGGCGCGCTGTGCGGCAAAGACCTCGTTTCCGAAGGTGTGCAAGGACGGTATATCATTCCCTTTGAAGGCCAGAGGACAGCCTGCGCCTTTGTAATCAACTCGGCAGATAAGTGCAGCGAGGTGTATGTCTATCCGGGCGCGATCCGCAAGGTGACGGGCGCACACATCAGGAGGTACGCGGATGTGATCGCGCAAAGCGGCTTGCTGCTCCTGCAGAACGAAATTACAGTGGAGGCGCTGATGGAAGCGGTCGATATCGCGCGGGAAGCGGGGGTCGAGGTCATCTACAATCCCGCCCCGGCAAGGGAGCTGCCCGCGGAGGCGTTTCCGCACATCACCTGCATCACGCCGAATGAAACGGAGGCCGCCATCCTCACCGGGGCAGACCCGGATGCGCCGCTTAATGTAGAGCGGGCGATTAGCCTGCTGCACGGGAAGGGCGCGAAAAACGTTATTATAACGCTCGGCGGAAACGGATCGGCCGTGTCTCTTGAAAACGGACGGACGCATCGGGTAAACAGCCTGAAAGTGGATGTGGTGAGCACGACCGGCGCGGGCGATTCCTACAACGCCGCGTTCGCGGTGCGCTATATGGAAACGCGCGACATCCTAGAGTCTGCAAAGTACGCGGCAGTGGCTTCCGGGTTACAGGTAATGCGTCCCGGTGTGATCGCCAACATGCCGTATAGGCAGGAGGCTGACGCATGGTTCGCGGAGCATAAAGATGAGATGGAAAGAGAGGAAGGATAGAAAAATGGACTTTTATAATCAGGAAGCGGATATTCACGTGCCCGACGGGCTTGGCGCAGAAGAAGCGCTCGCGCGGACGACTGTCATGAGCATCGCCGCCCATCAGGACGACTGCGAAATCATGGCTTACCATGCAATCGCAAACTGCTATGAGTCGGACAGCGAGTGGTATACCGCCGTCGTATTGACAGATGGGGGAGGCTCCCCGCGTTCGGGCGGGTACGCGAATTATACCAACCATGAAATTCATATCAAGCGGTCGCAGGAACAGCGTGTGGCAGCGGACATTGGAAAATACGGCGCGATGGTACAGCTCGCCTATTCCAGCGCCGACGTGCGCGCGGATAAGCGAGATATCATCGAGGGTGAGCTGGCCTCTCTCCTGCTGGCGGCACGGCCGCATACCATGTTCATCCACAATACGGCGGATCGCCACGAAACGCATCTCGGCGCCTGTTTGCGCGCGCTCGGGGCATTGCGTAAGCTGCCGAAGGAGGCGCGGCCCAAACGGGTATACGGAATGGAGGTGTGGCGCTCGCTTGACTGGCTGAGCGCAAAGGAACGGCTGGTATTCGATACGTCCCGTTATCCCGAACTTGCCAAAAAGGTAATCCAGGCGTTCGATTCCCAGTGTACGCCCAAAAAGCGCTTTGATCTCGCGGCGCTCGGGCGGCGGCTTGGGAACGCGACCTTCCAGGAACCGCGCGAGATTGACGAGAGCGATTCGTGTAACCTTGGTATGGACCTTACCCCGCTGGTCGAGGATGATACGCTGGATATCCGGGAATTTACCCTGGAATACGTGAAACATTTTTATCAGGATGTAGACGGGCTGCTCCGGCAGCTTGGAGGAGGAAACAAATGAAACTGGTAATCACGCACAGTTATGAAGAAAGCGCGGCCCTGTGCGCCGAAATAATGAACGAGGTGTTCCGGAAAAAACCGGATGCGCTCATGGGTCTTGCCACGGGCAGCACGCCTGTTCCCGTCTATGAAAAAATGGTGGAAGCGCACCGGGCGGGGACCGTGGACTATTCAAAAGCGCGGTCCATCAATCTTGACGAATATATCGGCCTTGCGGGAAGCGATCCCAATTCCTACCTTTATTTTATGCGAACAAATTTATTCGACCGCGTGGGTATGTCACTCCACAACGTGTGGATACCGGACGGAATGAAACCGGTGGAAGAGGAGCTTGCGCGTCTCAACGGCTACCTTGACAGCCATGAGATGGAAATACAGCTGCTGAGCGTCGGGACGAACGGACATATTGGCTTTAATGAGCCAGACGACGTATTCTACGACAAATACCACGCCGTAGATTTGACGGAAGAAACACGCAGGAGCAACTCGCGGCTGTTCAGCAGCATAGAAGAGGTGCCGAGGGCGGCGATCACAATGGGCATCGGGGGCATCATGCGCGCGAAACAGATCGCGTTCCTTGCGACGGGCGGCGAAAAACTGCGGGCGATGAAAGCGGTCCTTGAGAAGGGGAATGTTACGCCAAAGGTGCAGGGCACCGTTTTAAAACTGCACCGCGATTGCACGATTTTTCTCGACCGTGCGCTCGCGCAGCAGATCACGCCGGACCGCGGCGTGGAAGTGATTTATAAATAAAACAAAAAACGAGGAGGAAATTCATCATGATTAAAATGGCTGTTATAGGCGCGGGCCTGTGGGCGCAGGAGCACGGAAGGATATTCAATGAAATGGAAGGCGCCGCGCCCGTTGCGATCTGTGACCTCGACCGTACGCGCGCGGAAAAATTCGCCGCAATGTTCGGCATCGGAGACGACCAAATTTATACCGACCACAAGGAGATGCTCGCAAAATCCGGATGCGACGCGGTTTCGATCGTAACGCCGGATTTCCTGCACACGGAGGTCGCGTGCGACTGTGCGGACGCGGGAAAACATATGCTGATCGAAAAGCCGCTTGCCACACGGCGGGACGATGTATTCCGCATCCTCGACGCGGCGGCAAAAAACAAGGTGCGCATCATGGTGGATATGCACAACCGCTGGAGCCCGCCGTTCAACAATGTCAAAGCGATCCTGGACAGCAAAAAATACGGGGACCCCGTCAACGCTTATTTCCGGCTGAACGATGTGAAATCGGTGGCTACGGACATGCTGTCGTGGGCGTCTAAGTCCTCGATTCTGTGGTTCCTCGGAAGCCATTCGCTGGATACGCTGAGCTGGCTCCTGGACAGCCGCCCGCGCGAGGTGTACGCGCTTTCCTCACGCGGCGTGCTAGACGGCCTCGGCGTTGACACGGTGGACGTATACCAGACGTCGATCAGATATGAAAACGGCGTGATCGCCCAGATGGAAAACGGTTGGATCACACCGAACGGGAACCCGTGCGTCAATGACATCAAATTCAATGTCGTGTGCGCACGCGGGAAGATGGATATCGACGCGTCGAGCAACAACCTTTTGCAGGTGACGGGCGACGACCGTATGGATACGGGAGACTGTATCGTCTCCAATCAGGTTTTCGGGCATCATAAGGGCTTTGCTTACGAGAGTATCCGCAGCTTCCTCAAAAAGCTCGAGAGCGGGGAGGAATTTTTCGTTTCGCTGGAAGATTCGGCGCGTGTGGTGCTTGCACTCCTCGCGGTCATGGAATCCGCGGAAACGGGAAAGATCGTGACCTGCGAAACAGTATAACGCCGTCGCTTCTTACCCATCCGCCCTGCGGCGGGGAAAGCCGAGGTGGGGCGAACGGCGCGGTTATGGGATTGCGAAATGGATTATTACAGTATTGTATTCAGCGATGTGGACGGTACGCTCCTCGATTCCGATCTTCGGGTATCGTCCGGCGCAAGACAGAAGATCAGGGAACTGTCGGATATGGGGATTCCGTTCGTGCTTGCGTCCGCCCGCAAACCCCAGGGCATCCGGATCCTTCATGAGGAGCTTGGGTTCCGCGCTCCGTCGATTTGCTACGGGGGCGCCCTGCTGCTTGGCAGCAGCTACCAGCCCATTTACAGCAGGGGCCTTGAGCAGAAGGAAGCGCTGCGCGTCAGACAGGCCATACGGGAATCCGGATGCGGGGTATGCGCGAGCGTTTACCACTACGACCTGTGGATCGTGGACGACAAGGACGATCCGTGGGTGGCGCACGAACGCTCAGGGATTGAGCAGGCGCCCATAGAAGGGGATCCAGCGCGCATCCTTGAAAAAGGAGACAAGATCCATAAGGTCAGCTGCCTCGGCAGGCCTGCCGAGATCGGACGCCTGCATCTTTCCCTGAAACGGGCGTTTCCCGGGCTTTCGGTCATCAAATCGGCGGACAACTGTCTGGAGATTATGCACCCGCTTGCAGGAAAGGCGCGGGCGGCCCTTTACCTGTGCAAGCACCTGGGAATTCCGGTCCAACGCGCCGTGGCGTTCGGGGATCATGAAAACGACCTCGACCTGCTTTTGCAGGCGGGGCTTGGCGTGGCGATGGGGAATGCTCCGCGGGAAATCCGTGAAGCGGTGCGCCATGTGACGGCCGATAACGACCACGACGGGGTGCTGCATGGGCTGGAAAAACTTGTATTCCGGGCGGAGGACGGCTGGGGGTCCAAATAAAGGAAGAGAAAAAGACGGGCTGCGCGCCCGCCTTTTTTATGTTTTCATTCCTCAAACGGGATACTTTTGGCGGGCGGGACGGCTGCGGGGAAGACGTGCATGAAAAAGGAATGGAAACCCAAGCGCTTTTTTGATATAATAATGAATCATATGGAGCCGGAAGAAAACGGCTCCCGGAGGATATTTGATTGAAGTATGACGTAACGCTGAGCATCGTCAATTACAACGACTATGAACGCGCGAAGAAGGCAATCGCGTCTGTTTTGCAATATACGCACGGAGTCCGTGTGAAAATATACCTTGTCGACAACGCTTCCACCGACGGAAGCGCCACCCGGCTTGCGGATGAATTTCCGGCCATCAGCGTGATTTTCAGCGACAAAAATCTCGGGTTCGGCGC
Source organism: Christensenella minuta (assembly GCF_003628755.1). NCBI lineage: Bacteria > Bacillati > Bacillota > Clostridia > Christensenellales > Christensenellaceae > Christensenella > Christensenella minuta. The sequence goes on from NZ_CP029256.1 coordinate 2,804,071, forward strand.
CGGGCACAATCTTGTGCTGCCGCTCATTGATTCCGATTTTCATGCCATCGTGAACCCTGATATCATCCTCACGGGGGATATTCTCGCTGAACTCACCGATTATATGCGCAGCCATCAAGACGTTGGTATGTGCACCCCCGCGATCCGCTACATATCGGGTGCGCCCCAGCAGCTTCCCAAGCGGAACCCGCGTCTTCGCTACCTGATCGCAAACCGCGCGCCGGGCAAGCGGTGGGAGCCGCTCCGCAGGCATTACAAAATGCTCGATGAAGACCTGTCGGAGGTTACGGATGTGGAGTTTGCGTCCGGATGCTTCCTTTTCGTACGCACGCCGCTCCTGAAACTCGTGGGCGGGTTTGACGAACGGTATTTTATGTATTTTGAGGATGCGGACCTCACACGCACCCTGCGCAAGAACACGCGGGTGGTCTATTATCCGCATGCATACGTTTATCACGATTATTCACGGGCCAGTGCGCACAGCGCGCGGTACCTGCTGATCCATATCGCGTCCATGTTCAAATACTTCTGGAAATGGAGGGGGCAGGGCGAAGCTTCCGCCCCGCAGGACATGGTCGGGCCGGAGAATAAATAACCTGAAAAGAGGTACGGTAATTATGAAGGGAATTATACTTGCGGGCGGCAGCGGAACACGCCTCTACCCGCTCACTATCATGACCAGCAAACAGCTTTTGCCGGTCTATGATAAACCGATGATTTACTATCCGCTTTCCACGCTGATGCTGGCGGGCATCAAGGATATCCTGATTATTTCAACGCCTGTGGACCTGCCGCGTTTTAGGAATCTGCTTGGGGACGGGCAGCAGTTCGGGATATCGCTTTCCTACAAAGAGCAGCCCTCGCCGGACGGACTCGCGCAGGCCTTTCTCCTGGGAGAAGAATTTATCGGCGGGGATTCGTGCGCAATGATCCTGGGAGACAATATCTTTTACGGGAACGGGCTGTCGCAGCTGATGGCGGAAGCGGTGGCGAACAAGGACCGCGCGACTGTCTTCGGCTATTATGTAGACGACCCGGAGCGCTTCGGCATCGTGGAATTCGACCAAAACGGCAGGGCGCTTTCGGTGGAGGAAAAGCCGGAGCAGCCAAAATCGAATTATGCCATCACAGGACTATATTTTTACGACCAGCGCGTGGTCGAATATGCGAAGAGCTTGAAACCAAGCGCGCGCGGCGAGCTTGAGATCACGGACCTCAACCGCATCTACCTTGAAAAAGGCGACCTCGACGTAAAGCTGATGGGCCGCGGCTATGCATGGCTCGATACGGGCACGTTCGATTCGCTGATCGAGGCTGCGGAGTTCGTGCGTATGCTGCAAAAGCGGCAGGGTATCGTGATGTCCGCCCCGGAGGAGATCGCCTACCGCAAGGGCTGGATCGACGTAGAAACGCTCGTTGAAAGTGCGAACCGGTATGGAAAATCATCTTATGGACAGCATCTGCACGCTGTCGCGAAAGGAAAGGTGCTCGATATATGAAAGCGGTAGAAACAGGGATCGAAGGGCTCGTGGTCATCGAGCCGGATTGCCACGGCGACCATCGCGGCTGGTTTATGGAAACGTACAGCAAGCCTAGGTTTGAGGCGCTCGGCATTACCTGCGAATTCGTGCAGGACAATCAGTCCTATTCGGCGCAGAAGGGAACGCTGAGGGGGCTGCATTTCCAGAAAAACCCGATGGCGCAGTCAAAGCTCCTGCGGTGTACGCGCGGGAAGATACTCGACGTGGCAGTGGATATCCGCAAAGATTCGCCGACCTATAAAAAATGGTATGCCGTCGAGCTTTCGGCGGAAAATAAAAAACAGTTCTTCATGCCCAAGGGTATGGCGCACGGCTTCGTGACGCTCACGGACGATGTGGAGGTACAGTATAAGGTAGACGCGGTATACGCGCCCGAATGCGACCGTTCCATCCGTTTCGACGACCCGGAGATCGGTGTCGAATGGGGAATTGCGGACCCGGTTTTGTCGGAAAAGGACCTTAAGGCGCCGCTTCTTGCGGACAGCGACGCGGATTTTTAAGCGCAGCGGTGCATTTCGGCGTTAAGCCGCAGGCTCCCTTATGCGGTGAATAACAGGCCCCCGAGCGTTAGCGGTCCGTTTGAGAAAAAGAGGGAGCGATCCGCATGAAAGCGCGGTTTTGGACGTAAGTACGAAGCAAGCGGATTGCAACGCATATCCTGCCGCCGCTATGCGAATTGCGCGGCGCGCGAATAAAAAGCGAATGGCGGCGTGCATGTAATACAGATAAATTTTAAGGAGTCTATGATCTTATGAAAATACTCGTCACCGGCGGAGCCGGATTCATTGGCAGCAACTTTGTGTTTCATATGCTGGAGAACCATCCGGACTACGATCTTGTGGTCCTCGACCTGCTGACCTACGCGGGTAATCTCGAAACGCTGAAGGATGTTTTAGACCGGCCGAACGTGCGCTTTGTCCGTGCGGATATCGCCGACAGGGAAGCGGTCTACGGGCTGTTCAGGGAAGAGCATCCCGATATCGTAGTCAATTTCGCGGCGGAATCGCACGTGGACCGCTCCATCGAAGACCCGGGCATCTTCCTGCGCTCGAACATCATCGGTACGCAGACGCTGATGGATGCGTGCCGCAAATACGGGGTCGCGCGTTATCACCAGGTATCCACGGACGAGGTGTACGGCGACCTGCCGCTCGACCGCCCGGACCTGTTTTTTACAGAGGAAACGCCCCTGCACACTTCTTCGCCCTATTCAGCCTCCAAGGCTGCCGCAGACCTGTTGGTGCAGGCGTATCACAGGACCTACGGCCTGCCCGCGACTATTTCGCGGTGCTCGAACAACTACGGGCCGTATCATTTTCCGGAGAAGCTGATTCCGCTGATTATCTCGCGGGCGCTGGCGGACGAAAGCCTGCCGGTATACGGTACGGGGGAAAACGTGCGCGACTGGCTCTTTGTGCGCGACCACTGCGCGGCCATCGACCGCATCATCCATGACGGGCGCGTGGGCGAGGTATATAACATCGGCGGGCACAACGAGCGCACCAACCTACAGGTGGTGAAGACGATCCTGAAGGAGCTTGGAAAGCCCGAGAGCCTCATCACCTTTGTCCGGGACCGCGCAGGACACGACATGCGCTATGCGATCGACCCGGCCAAAATGATGAGCGAGCTCGGCTGGGAGCCGACTACCACCTTTGACGAGGGGATCAAACAGACGGTAAAGTGGTATCTTGACAATGAGGACTGGTGGAAGAATATCATCAGCGGGGATTATCAGCAGTATTACGAGAAGATGTACGCAGGCCGGTAATGCGCGCGGCGGGCCGCCGCGGTCCCAAACCGGATGCGGCATGATGAGAAGAGGGATCAATGGCAATGAAAGTACTTATAACAGGCGTAAAAGGACAGCTCGGGTACGATGTGGTGCGGCATCTTGATGCGCGCGGCATTGAGAACCGGGGCGTTGATATTGAAGACTTCGACCTGACGGACGAAGCGGCTGTGCGCGCGTACATTGGCGAATACAAGCCCACGTGCATCGTGCACTGCGCGGCCTATACCGCGGTGGACCGCGCGGAAGCCGACAGCGAGACCTGCTATGCCGTCAACGTCACGGGCACGAAAAACGTGGCGCTTGCCGCGAAGGACGTGGGCTCCGAACTGCTCTACGTCAGCACGGATTATGTATTCGACGGGTTTTCCCGGGAAACGCCGTGGGAAGCGGATGATCCCAAAGACCCGCAGAACGTGTATGGCAAGACCAAATACGAGGGTGAGCTCGAGGTACAAAAGCTCCTCGATCAGTATTATATCGTGCGGATTTGCTGGGTGTTTGGCAAAAACGGCAATAATTTTGTAAAGACCATGCTGCGCCTCGCGCAGTCGCATGACGAAATCTCCGTGGTGTGCGATCAGCACGGCGCGCCCACCTACACCTACGACGTGGCCCGGCTCCTGTGTGACGTGATCGCGTCCCACAAGTACGGCGTTTACCAGGCGCCCAACGAGGGAGATATCACGTGGTACGATTTCGCGGTGGAGATTTTCCGGCAAGCGGGGAAAGATACGAAAGTGATCCCGGTCTCCACGGAGGAATATGCGAAAAAGAACCCTGCGGCTGCGTCGCGTCCCAAAAATTCGCGGCTGTCGAGGAAGTCGCTGGACGAGGCGGGCTTCTCCCGTCTTCCCGATTATAAGGACGCGCTCGCGCGGTACCTGAAAGAGCTGTGAGCTATGGAACCCCTGATTTCCGTCGTCATTCCATCCTATAATTACGAAGCCTATATCGGCCACGCCATCGAAACCGTGGCAGCGCAGAGCTACCGCAATCTTGAGCTCATCGTGATCGACGACTGCTCGCAGGACCGAAGCTTTGAGAAGGTAAATAAGCTTGCCGGGAACGAACTCCTGCGGGAGCGTTTTTCCGGGCGGGTTACGGTGCGCAAAAACAGGCATAACTTGGGCGCGCACGCGACCATCAATGAAGGGATCGCAGCGGCAAACGGCGAATACTTCGCTATCCTCAATGCGGACGACCTTTTCGAGGTAAACCGTTTTTCCGCGCTGATGGAGGAAATGCGGCGCAAAGGAGCCATGTGGGGCTTTTCGCGCGTTCGGTGTATCGGCCCGGACGGAGGGCCGCTTAACACAGAGCAGGCGCGTTTGTTTGAGCGGATACAGGATAAGCTCTCCGGCAAGCGTTTTGCGGCGCTCGCGGCGGTGGCGGAAAATGTGGGAATTTCCACGGGCAACCTGCTTTTTTCCCGCCGGCTCTTTGACGGGATCGGCGGCTTCAAAAACTATAAATACGTGCATGACTACGATTTTTTCCTGCGGGCCTGCCTGTACGACGAGCCTGTCTTCACGGCGGAAACGTCCTACCTGTACCGCCTGCACGGGGAGAACTCTTTCCTTTCCCTGCACGGAGAGGGGATACGGGAAAACCGTGTCGTGTGGCTGGAATTTTACCGCGCCGTACAAAAAGGGGAGATCGCCAACCGGACGATCCTGCAAAACCCGGCGTATGTGCAGGAGTTTTACGAAGCGGTGAGCGCGGAAGGCGAAAAAAAGCGCGCACTGTGGAAGCTGGCAAGAAATCCGCTTATACGCGCGGGCCTGAAGCTTTTCAAGGCCAAATACCGTATGGACTGATTTTTTCCCAAAAATAGATTTTACGGGAAAGCAGGAGTGCTTTTCCTTTTTTTTGTAATTTTGGCAGCGTCCCTTGTTGCCGCACCGCGATTGTGTTAAGATAATGCTTACGCTGCAATGAAAGACCATAGGCGTCGGAAAGGGGAACACGGTATGGAAAAGACGATCGGCCACAAGCAAATGCTGAAGCTGTTTCTTACGATCGCACTGCCTGTAGCGCTGCAAAATCTGTTGACCTATGCCGTGGGCCTGATGGATTCTATCATGGTCGGCTCGCTTGGTGAAGTACAGCTTTCCGCGGTCACGGTGGCAGGCCAGCCCTTCTTCCTTTTTATGATGTGCATGTTCGGCCTTTCCTCCGGTGCGTGCGTCCTGATCTCGCAGTATTGGGGCAAGAAAGATAAAGATACGATCTCGCGGATATTCGGTATCGTCCTGCGGATCGCGGTGCTCGTGGGCGTGGGCGTCACGGCGGTGGCCCTTCTCTTTCCGCACGGGGTCATGGGCCTTTATACCAACGAACAGCCTGTCATCGAATACGGCGTGCAGTACCTGCGTGTCGTTGCCTTTTCCTATATTCCCTTTGCGTTCACAAACGGCTACCTTACCTGTGTACGCAGCGTGGAGCGCGTAAAGATTGCGGTCGTCACCTACAGCATTTCGTTTGTTGTGAACGTATTCTTCAATTATATGTTTATCTTTGGCAAATTTGGCGCGCCGGCCCTCGGCGTCGCGGGCGCGGGCGTGGGAACCATCATTGCCCGCGCGGCGGAACTTGTTATCGTGCTCCTGTACGCGCTCAAAAAGGAGACGCGCGTTACCCTGAAATGGGGCTATATCGTAAAAAACGAAAAATGGATTCTGCACGACTATATGAAATTTTCCATGCCTGTACTGGTCAACGAAATGATGTGGGCGGTCGGTTCGTCGGCGACCACCGCCATCCTCGGGCGCATGAGCGTTTCGGCGGTCGCGGCGGTCAGCATCGTTTCGACCGCATTCCAGATCGTCACGGTATTCATCTACGGCGCGGCTTCCGCAACGTTGGTCATCGTAGGCAAATATATCGGGGAACGGAAATTCGCGCTGGCGCGCAAAAGCGCAAACTGGCTGGTGGTCGCCAATATCGTCATTGCGGCGGCAACCGCCGCCGTATTCCTGCTTTTAAAAGACACCTTCATGGGCTTTTATACGATTACGCTCGAAACGCGCGAGGCGCTCGACATGACGATGGTCGTGGCAGCGGTGATAATCCTTTTCTATGCGGTCAACATGGCGTGCATCGTGGGTGTGTTCCGAGGCGGCGGCGATACGGTTTTTGCCATGCTCCTCGATATCATCGCCATGTGGGGCGTCGCCGTGCCGCTGGGCGCACTCGGCGCATTTGCGTGGGGGCTGTCCATTCCGCTGGTCTATTTCCTCCTGCGCTCTGACGAGGTCGTCAAGGCCTTCGTCTGTCTCGTACGCATGAAGAGCGGCAAGTGGCTGCGCGTAGTTACGCGCAATGCGGACGGGACAGGAGGCGCCGGGCCCATGCCGCCGGAATCAAGCCAGGTACTGGAATGAGCCGAACAGGCTCATTTTCTTTTTCCGGGGAAACCATGATATAATAGGAAAGAAGAAATTGTGTATTTTGCGGACCTTTTGTTTATAACATATGGAAACCAGGCAGAAACGAGAGGTGGAGGTAATATGGCGCAAAACGGAACGATGATGCAGTATTTTGAGTGGTATTTGCCCCCGGGAATGCTGTGGAATAAAATGAAGGACGAAGCGCAGGTCCTTGCGCAAAGCGGGATCACCGCGCTGTGGATTCCGCCGGCCTATAAGGGCAGTGCAGGTGTAAACGATGTCGGCTACGGCGTCTACGATATTTACGATCTCGGCGAATTTGGGCAGAAGGGGACGGTGGCGACCAAATACGGCACGAAGGACGAGCTTCTCGCGGCAATCCGGGCCCTTCACGGGGCGGGGATCGCGGTCTATGCGGATGTGGTGCTCGACCACATGATGGGCGCGGACGGGGTGGAGCTCGTAAACGCCTCGGAGGTCAATCCAGGCAACCGCAACGAAGAAGAGGGGGGGCCGCAGCAGATCGCGGCATGGACGCATTTTTATTTTCCCGGCCGGAACAAAGTATATTCGGACTTCGAGTGGCACTGGTACCATTTCACGGGAATCGACTGGGACCAGAAAGCGAAGGAGACGGCAGTCTTTAAATTTGAAGGCAAGGAATGGGACGAGGAAGTGGATGCGGAAAACGGTAACTTCGATTACCTGATGGGCGCGGATCTCGACCTTGACCATTTCGATGTAATTACCGAGCTGACCCGGTGGGGCAAATGGTTCATCGAAACGACGGATATCGACGGCTTTCGCTTCGACGCGGTCAAGCACATGAAATTTTCATTTTATCAGAACTGGCTCGATTCCATGCGGCGCGACGCCAAGGAAGAGCTTTTTTCCGTAGGCGAATACTGGAACGCGGATATCGGGGCGCTCAAAAACTATATTGATACGACGAAGGGCGCGCTGTCGCTGTTTGACGTGCCCCTGCATTACCGCTTTGTGGATGCGGCGAATTCGGGTGGGGCGTTCGATATGCGTACGATTTTTGACGGAACGCTCACGCAGGATAATCCCACGCGTTCCGTTACCTTTGTAGACAATCACGATACACAGCCGGGGCAGGCGCTCGAATCGTGGGTGCCGGATTGGTTCAAGCCCCTTGCCTACGCCCTCATCTTGCTGCGGCAGGACGGCTACCCCTGCGTTTTTTACGGAGATTATTACGGCATCGGACAGAGCAATATTGCTCCCAAAAAGCAGGCGCTCGACTGCCTGCTTGCAGCGCGGCGGGACCATGCCTACGGAAAACAGAACGATTATTTTGACCATCCGGATATCATCGGGTGGACGCGCGAGGGCGACGAAGAGCACCCGGACGGGCTTGCCGCGGTTGTCACCAACGGCGGAGGCGGCACAAAGCATATGTATGCAGGGCGGGCGCATGCCGGGGAAACCTGGTACGACTGCACGGGAAACCGCACGGAGGAAGTGACCGTCGGGGAAGACGGCAACGGAGATTTTCCGGTCAACGGCGGTTCGGTGTCGGTGTGGGTCAAAAAGGAATGAGCAGGGAAGAAAACCAAATGAACGGAAGAACGGTGCGCCTCAAAGACGGCGGTGAAATGCCCGCTCTCGGGCAGGGTACGTGGCGCATGGGCGGACATAAGGGCAGGGAGGAACAGGAGATCGGGAGCATCCGCCTCGGGATATCCCTTGGCATGACGCTTCTTGATACGGCGGAAATGTATGGCGAGGGCGCTGCTGAACGTATGCTCGGCAAAGCCATCGCACCGTTTGAGCGGGACGAATTGTTCCTTGTTTCCAAGGTTTATCCGTGGAATGCGGGGCGGGCAAATATATTTGAAAGCTGCGAAAACAGCCTGCGGCGGCTGGGGACGGATTATCTCGACCTCTATTTGCTGCACTGGCCGGGCAGCGTGCCGCTGGCGGAAACGGTGGACTGTATGGAGCGGCTCGCGGCGGAGGGCAAAATATTGCGCTGGGGCGTTTCCAATTTTGATACGGACGATATGGAGCGGCTGTGGGCTGTGCCGGGCGGCGACAAATGCGCGGTCGATCAGGTGCTCTACCATCTCGGTTCGCGCGGTGTGGAATACGGCCTGCTTCCGTGGCTGCGGCAGCATGAAACGGCAATGATGGCCTACTGCCCGGTTGCGCAGGGCGGCGCATTGCGGCGCCAGCTCCTCGGGAACAAGGTCCTCCGTGAGGCGGCGGACGCCCACGGGATCACAGTGATCCAGCTTTTGCTTGCCTTTATACTCCGGCAGAAAGGCGTAGCGGCAATTCCCAAAGCGGGAACGCCGCGGCACACGCGCGAAAACGCGGAAGCGGCGGAGATCCGGCTCTCGGATGCGGAATGGGAACGGATCGGGGCGGAATTTCCCGCCCCAACGCATAAAATGCCCCTCGACATCCAATAGCGGGTAAACAGGAAAAACCGTTCCGAAAGGAACGGTTTTTAGATATGGGGCGTCTCATATAATATCATACCAGAAAGAAATAGCCTATATTTTGTTTCGTTTCTGGTAAGCTTATATCACTGCTGGACATAAAGGCGGCTGCCCTGGGGCAGCCGCCTTTTGCTTACTCATAGTCTCTTTTAAAATTGCCGCGCTGCTGCTTTCTCGCCTTCCTGCAAGCCGGGCACCTGACCGGGTCGTTGTCAAAGCCTTTTTCTCTGAAAAATTCCTGCTCACCCTCCGTAAATACGAATTCGTTTCCGCAATCCTTGCAGATCAGGGTCTTGTCAGCCATGTTCATGCATCCTCCTGAAAAATAATTTGGGAAAAGAGACCTTGGTTAAAATCTCCCCCAAATCGAATTTTCTGAAGGATTTTTTTAATTTGCGGTTCTTTTTCTGGCTTCATTTTAACATGGCGTTTTTGGCTTTACAACGTTTTTTTCGCAGGGGAAAAACAAAATTTACAGAAAAATAATTTTCTGCCGCCAGGTTTTGTGATATAATCAATACAATATATCATGGGAAAGGTGTTCGGTTTTTCATGGCGTGCACAGCCGCCCGCAAAAACCTTTCCATGGTGGAAAGAAATGGATATGACGAAAACAACGCAAAATATTATGGTCAACATACGCGGAAGCCAAGCGGACGAGTATGACGACAGCACGATGGAGCTCTATACCGAGGGAATGCTCACGCACGACGGCGGAAAATATATCATCGAATACGACGAAAGCGAAATCTCGGGTATGGAAAATACGCGGACATCCCTTACGGTGGAGGGAGACCGCGTACAGCTCAGAAGGACGGGCGCGGTGGAAACGGAATTCGTGTTTTTAAAGAGCCGTGTGTTCGAGGCCGCCTACGAAACGCCGTTTGGCATGATGCAGATGTCGGTGCTGCCCACGCAGATTTTAAGCGAGCTTTCCGAGGAAAAGGGAAAGATCAACCTCGAATATGTTATCCGTATTGGCGACCAGCAGGCCGTGAACAAGCTGAATATCGATTATAAAAAGTTACCGAAAGCGTAAGCTTTGTAATATGTTTTAAATGCTTCCCGGAGGAGGATTGATGAATTATGTTGATTGAATGGATTGGACATTCGTGTTTTTATATGACAACGGAGGCGGGCAAAACGATACTGATAGATCCCTACGATAATACGATAGGGCTTCGTGTGCCCGAAGCGCGCGCGGATATCGTGCTCGTAACGCACGACCACTTTGACCATAAAAACCAGGCGTATCTTGACGGTATGCGCGACGGCGACGTGCTGATCGCGGAAGCGGGCGAGTTCGAGGCAGGCGGGATCAGGGTCACGGGGATTCCCGTTTGGCATGATGACCGGCAGGGCAGTGAGCGCGGGCAGGTCATTACCTACCTGATCGAGGCGGATGGAATGCGCCTTCTCCACATGGGCGACGTGGGCGAGATGCCTGCGCCCTCGTATTTTGAGAAAATCGGGAAGATCGATATCCTGATGATCCCGGTGGGCGGCTACTATACCGTAGACGCAAAGGGCGCGCTGAATATTATGGATACGATCCATCCGAATATTACGATTCCGATGCATTATCTTGTAAACGGCCTTACGCTGACCGAGCTTGCAAGCCCGCATGATTTCCTTGCGCGTGCTGCGAGCCGCGAATACGATGTTTCGCGTCTCGGCGGCGGAGTGTTCGAGATCACAAAAGACAACCTGAAGAAGCGGAACAGGATCGTCGTGATGGAATGTTCGCATTGCTGACGGCGGTGCAATGCGCGCTTCTTAAACGGATTGTGCGCGGCAGCATAAGGCCGCGGCAGGTACCTATATAATATGAAGCATTGAAAACGGGAACGCATTTTATGCGTTCCGTTTCTTGTGAATTTGTAAAATTTGGCGTAGTTTCTTTTGGATTCTTTTGCTTTCTCAAAGAAAAAAGAATTGAGTATCGTTTCGGGAGGCTTATGTGTTTATGAAGACCGGGTTTGACAATGAACTGTATATTGAGAAGCAGACGGAAAAAATACGCGAGCGGATCGCGCTTTTTAAGGGGAAGCTGTACCTTGAATTCGGAGGGAAGCTGTTCGACGATTACCACGCCTCGCGGGTACTGCCCGGGTTTGACGTAAACGGAAAAGCAAAGCTCCTGCAAAGCCTTAAGGACCAGGCAGAAATCATCTTCTGCATCAACGCGGGAGACATCGAGAAAAACAAGGTACGGGCAGACCTTGGCATCACCTACGATCTCGATGTGCTGCGCCTGATCGACAACCTGCGCGGGATGGGCCTCTATATCGGCAGCGTAGTCATCACCCAGTATACCGAGCAGCAGGCGGCCGATATGTTTCGCCAGAAGCTCGAACGCAGGGGCGTTAAAACCTATATTCACAAGCATACGAAAGGCTACCCAAATGAAATCGAACTGATCGTGAGCGACGAGGGCTACGGCATGAATCCCTACATCGAAACGGCACGCCCGTTGGTGGTGGTAACGGCTCCCGGCCCGGGCAGCGGTAAACTTGCGACCTGCCTTTCCCAGCTCTATCATGAAAATAAGCGGGGCGTGAAGGCGGGTTACGCGAAATTCGAGACCTTCCCCATCTGGAACCTTCCCCTCAAGCATCCGGTCAATATGGCGTATGAAGCGGCGACATCCGATCTCAACGATGTGAATATGATCGATCCGTTCCACTTGGAAGCATACGGGAAAACAGCGGTTAACTATAACCGTGACATCGAGGCGTTCCCTATTGTCAAGACGATCCTCGCCAAAATCACGGGAAACAGAGACTATTACCAGTCGCCCACGGATATGGGAGTCAACATGGCGGGATACGCCATCACGGACGACGAAGTGTGCCGGCAGGCGGCATGCCAGGAGGTTATCCGTCGCTATTATAACGCGCAGTGCGATTTCAAGAAAGGACTCGTGCAGCAGGAAGCCCTGCAAAAGAACCTGATGGTCATGAAACAGCTTGAGCTTGAGCCGGCGGACCGCGTGGTGGTCGGCCCGGCAATCGCGAAGTCCGAGAAGGAGGGCGTCCCCGCCGCCGCGATCGAGATGCCGGACGGCACAATCATCACAGGAAAGACGACAGAGCTGATGAACAACGTTTCAAGTATGCTGCTTAATGCCATCAAACATCTTGGCAATATTGCCGACGAGATACGGCTCATTTCCCCGATGGTGCTGGAGCCGATCCTGAAGCTTAAGGAGGGTGCGCTCAAAGAAATCGATCCAATCCTCAACATCGAGGACGTCCTCATCGCTCTTTCCATCAGCGCGGCGATGAACCCGATGGCCGAGGTCGCGATGGATAAGCTGAAAGACCTTGCGGGTTGCGAGGTGCATTCCACCTGCATGCTGACGCAGACGGACGAATCGGCGCTGAAAAAGCTCAATGTGAACCTCACCTGCGAGCCGGCATATCCATCCAAGGACCTGTATTACGTGTAAGCGGGATTGATATGGGTTAAAACGGGAATGCGCAAAAGGCATTCCCGTTTTTGACTGTGTTTTTAACCGGTTCAGAAAACGCGAAGCGGCCGAAGCGGAAAACCGGCCGCAATGCGGCGGCCATAATTTGAAATTAAGACGAAGCCTTTTTCCTTCCGGCGCATGGATACCAAAACCAGAAAAAAACGCCGAGAGCGATGAGCGCGAGACTGATCCACTGGGAAACGGAAAAAATGCCATAGATACCGCGGATTGCGTCGTAGCGGAAGAATTCGAGCACGAAACGGATGATTCCGTAGCCGGTCAAATAGAATGCGAGAACCTTGCCCGGCGGCCGTTTTTCTCGTCCATAGCGAAGCATAAGAAAAAACAAGGCCAGCAGGCATGCCGCTTCGATCAGCTGAACGGGCAAGAGCCTTACGCCGTGCGGCGCAAAGGGAGAAGCGTCGAAATAGACGCCGAAGCCGCAGGGAAGCCCATAGCAGCACCCGGCGGAAAAGCAGCCGATGCGCCCTATGGCGTGCATCAGCGGGATAGAGGGCAGTATGGTGTCGATCATAGCCCATACCGGCGTACCAACAAGCTTTGCGGTCATGAGTACAAACAGGACCGCGCCGGTAAAACCACCGTAATAGACAAGGCCCGCATCCCTGAAATATTCGAGAACCGTATAGCCCGTTTCTCGCGCCAGCTCCAAAAACTGTGGGAAGCCCTGGATCATATAGAACAGTTTGCCGCCGAGAAGCGCGCCGGCTGCCGCAATAAATAAGCAGGCGACAAGATCGTCTGCACGGATTTCGTTTATCTTACGCCGCAGAACGGCACAAACAAGTCCGGCTGCAAAGCCGATGATAATCATGATTGAATAGGTAGATACGGAAATACCAAAAATTTGTGTTACAGGGCACATGGAAAAATCCTTTCCCAAAGAGAAAAACAGGCAAACCTTTCGGTTCGCCTGTTTTTAAACCCAGCCAGATTAACCAAGCATACTTGCAGCGGTCATACCTGCAGCGAGAAGTGCGCCCGCGCAGGCAATCGCAACGATAATCAGGATAACCGAGAGAATCAGGCCGATCAGGGAAAGAATCCAACCAGCGGTTGCCATCCCGGAAGGAGCCTGCTTTTTCGCCTTGGAACCGAGTACGAGACCAATAATACCGCACACGAGACCAACCGGCCAGAAGACAAAGGCGAAAATAATCGCTACGATACCAAGCACGAGCGATACAACTGCAAAAGTACTTTTGTTTTCCATAATTATGATACCTCCGATAAATAATATATGATATTTGGAATTATACAGCCGGACATGAAACCTTACCTAAAAAGCAGGGTTTTACGCCGTTTTCCATAGTTTTATTATATAATGAAACTGTGCCGCAAGTCAAATTCGGAAGGTAAAAAAACAGTAAAATCGTGACAATTTGGTGCAGGCTGTCTTTTTTGGGAAAAAAATAGTTTTTTCGTGTAATAAACGTAATATTTTTGTATAAAATATAAATAAATTTCATTGACAAGAGCGCCGTTTTTGCGCATAATAAAAGGGACAGAAGTGGAAATTTATAAAAATGGAGTTCACAACCGTTTTTTCCTGTATATTTTAGTGTATATATAATTTTATCACTTCCATGCACGTTAAAGGGTTTTGATTGACGCTGTTTCATTACTGTTGTATTTAAATTTTAATAATTTTAACATACCAAAAAGGAGTAATCATTGTCGTGGATACCAGTTTACTCGAATCCAAGAGTCTCGCAGACCTGCGCGAGATCGCAAAACTAGCAGGCGTAAAGTCCCCAACAAAATATAAAAAGGCAGACCTCCTTGCGAAGCTGCTCGAGATGGAGCAGGCGGAAGAGCAAAATGCCGCGTCTGAGCCGGAGGCCGTCATGAACGGGCCGGAGGCTTCCGCGCAGCCGGTCCCGGAGGCCGGGCCGGTTCCGGAAAAAGCGCCCGCATCAGGGCGGGGGCGGCCGCGGTCAAAAGCCAAACCGGAGCCGGAGGCTTCCGCACAACCGGAAGAAAAGGTGGCGGAACCCATGCAGGATTTCGGCGACGAAGAGCCTTCCGGGGAAGGAGAGCAGCATGATTCCCGACGGCGCAGGATCATTGAATATGTACCGAACAACGATGCGGTGAACGAAATACTCAATACCGGGGAATGCAAGGAAGCCAACGGCATTCTTGAGGTGCATTCCGAGGGATATGGCTTTTTGCGCAGCGAAAATTACCTGCCGGGTTCTAAAGATGTATACGTATCACAGGCGCAGATTCGTAAGTTCAACCTCAAAACAGGCGATAAGGTGCGCGGGAAAACCCGTCCGTCCAAAGACGGAGAGCGTCTTCTGGCGCTCCTGTATATTGAAACGGTGAATGACGAGCCGGTGGAAAACTGCCAGACGCGTCCGGCGTTTGAAACGCTGACGCCGATTTACCCGGACGAACGCTTTACACTGGAAAATATCCGCGCCTCGCGCGATCTTGCCATCCGCATGATTGATCTTATTTCGCCGATCGGCAAAGGCCAGCGCGGCCTCATCGTCGCGCCGCCGAAGGCAGGTAAAACGATCCTGCTGAAAAAGATCGCCAACAGCATTACCACCAATTATCCGGAAGTAGAGCTCTTGGTGCTGTTGATTGACGAACGCCCGGAGGAAGTTACGGATATGCAGCGCTCGATTGCCGGCGAGGTGGTCTATTCCACCTTTGATGAAAAACCGGAAAACCATGCGCGCGTATCGGATATGGTCATCGAACGTGCCAAACGCCTCGTGGAGCACGGGCGCGACGTCGTTATTCTGCTCGACAGCCTGACACGCCTCGGCCGTGCGTACAACCTCATCGTCCCGCCGTCCGGACGGACGCTTTCCGGCGGTCTCGATCCGGCGTCGCTCTATAAGCCCAAGCGCTTTTTCGGTGCGGCGCGCAACATTGAGGGAGGCGGTTCCCTTACCATCATCGCCACGGCGCTGGTAGAAACGGGCTCCCGCATGGACGAGATCATTTATGAAGAATTCAAGGGCACGGGCAATATGGAGATTCATCTTGACCGCAAGCTGTCCGAAAAGCGTATCTTCCCGGCAGTAGACCTTGCGAAATCGGGAACCCGCCGCGAAGACCTGTTGCTTTCGCAAAAGGAGCTTGAGGGAACGTGGGCGCTGCGCAAGGCGCTTTCCTCGGGGAATACGACGGAGGTCACGGAGCAGCTCATCGGTATGCTCGTACGCACGCAGACCAACGAGGAATTCCTCGCGCGGCTGCATGAATGGTTCCGCATCTGGGAAAAGGAAGGCTATAATTCCGGCAGCGGCGGACGCTATTAATTATTAGACGGAAGAAAAACGGATATCCGCTCCCGGATATCCGTTTTTTCGTGACGCCCTGCTTTATCCCAGTATTTCCTTTACACATTGGTAAAACGCGCGCGCCAGCTTTTCATGGCCCTCTTTATCCAAATGGAGCTGGTCGAGCGGCGACGGCGCAGCCAGCTTCGCGGCATCGATATAGTGGCAGCCATGAAGCTCCGCCATATTCCTGTAGCGCGGCGCCAGCTCCCCGGCCGTTAAAACGGAGCGCTCGTCGAAGCAGTCGCCAAAACAGCTCTCCGCTATCCTTTCCCCGATCCTGATGGGCGATACGACCAAAATTTCAGGAACGCCGTCCCTGCCATAGATAGGGCTCTGCGCTTTGACGATCAGCTGCTCGAGGCATTTGGAAATAGAAAACGCGGTCTGTCCAAGGTGCACCTTGGTGTCGTTGGTACCCAGCATAATAACCAGCAGGTCCACCGGCTTTTTGGTCAGCAGGCACGGCTCCAGGTAAGAAAGACCGTTCCGGCAGGGCTCTGCCGGGTCGTCCAGACCCGTGGTGCGGGCGTTCATCCCCTCCTCATAAACGAGGTATCCGTCCCCAAGAAGCGTTTGGAGTATGCCCGTCCAGCGTTCGTGGTAGGGCGCGCGGCGCCCGTCCGCCGGGCGGTATCCCCATGTATTGGAATCGCCGTAACAAACGATCGTTTTCATTTCATTCATCCCGCCTTTTACTTTTGCAGCCTTTTGAATAAAAATACGGATGCTCCAACAGGCCCTGTGCTGCGCGGCCGGAAGGACCGCGGAAACTCTTTGTCCCGCGCCGTATGTATGCCTTTATGATACAACAAAGCGCGTCCCGGTTCAATGGACTTTACCAAAACGGCTTTTTGTGCTATATTTTGAGCTGTATCGAAGAATTGCGGAGGCGCGTGTGAAACTCAGGGACCTCGATGTGCGAAAAAAAATAATGCTCACAAACTTTATGATGATCGTGATCCCGGTCCTCATCATTTTGCTGATTACGATGGGGATACTCGTCGGGATACTCACGGACGCGGGTTCCAGCGTAACGATTGCGGCGGCAAGCAAGTGGGCGGGGGAAACGACCAATTACCAGCTCCAGCTGATGGTCGATTCGCTGAACGAAGACCTTGTGGAAAATAAAGACGCGTTTAGGGAAGGCTCGTCCTTTTTAGAGATTTGCTCGGAGCTCGAACAGATCGGCGTAAAAATTGCGGTTTCGGATGAAACGGACGTCCGCTATGTGTCGCCCGGCACATCCTATGAAGAGCTTGACGCGCAGGCCGGCGCGCTCCATGCGGCCGGCGCGCCTTCCTTTGTACGCACGCAGGAGGGATTTGCCTGCCGCACTGTGACGGAAAGTGAAAACGGCGTTTTTTCCATCATTGCCGCCGCTCCCGGCCTCGCATATCCTGCGGGGGAATATTATGCTTATGATTCGCTGAAAAGCCACCTGAAGGTGATCCTCGTGGCTGTGGGCGCGGCCGCTATTATCATCATTATTTTTACCGGGATCAATCTTTCCAAACGGCTGTCGCGCAGTATCCTTGCTCCGGTACGGAAACTCGGGGAAGCGACCTTCGCGGTGCGCAGCGGCAACCTTAATCACCCGGTGGGTTATGCGTCCGGGGATGAACTTGGGCAGGTATGCGTTCTCTTCGACGAGATGCGCCTGCGTCTCAAGGAGTCCGAGCAGGCGGAAAAGCGTTACGAACAGCAGCGGAAACAGCTCATAGCGGGCATTTCCCACGATCTTTCCACCCCGCTCACAACGATCAAGGGCTATGTGAGCGGTATCCTCGACGGAGTTGCGGATACACCGGAAAAGAGGGAGCATTATCTGCGCACCATTTACGACCGGGCGTGCGGCATGGATAAAATGGTAGACAGCCTGTTCCTGTTCTCCAAACTCGATCTTAATCAGGAACCCTTCCGCATGGAGCGGGTCGACCTCGTGCCCTATTTCGAAGATTGGTGCGGCGCGGCGCGGGAAAAGGCCGACGGCATGGAGATCGTGCTTCGGCGCGGCACTTGCGAAAGCGCGCCGGTCATAGTCGACCGTTTTCAGTTCGACCGGGTAGTGGCCAACCTGCTCGACAACAGCATCAAATACCGCCGGGGGGATTCCGGGAAAATAGAGCTTTGCCTCAGCTGCGCCGGGAATACGGTTGCGCTGGTTTTTCAGGATAATGGCATCGGCGTTGCCGAGGGAGAAACGGAAAAAATATTTGAAAGCTTTTACCGCACGGACCCGGCCCGCGGCAACGCCGCTAGGGGAAACGGGCTCGGGCTTGCCATTGTACGGCGGATCATAGAGCGCATGGGCGGCAGTATCAGCGCGCACGCGCGGAAAAGCGGCGGCCTGCGGCTGGCCATTATCCTGCCAAAGGCGGAAGGAGACATATGAAAAAAATATTGATTATCGAAGACGACGCGAGCATCGCGGAGCTTGAGCGGGATTACCTGATGGCGAACGGCTTTGAGGTAACGGTCATAGGAGACGGCCGCGAAGGCCTCAGGAAAGCCCTGGAGGAAGAATTCGCCCTCATTGTGCTCGATGTGATGCTGCCCGGCGCGGACGGCTTTGAGATTTGTACGGAGATCCGCGCGCATAAAAACACGCCGGTGCTGATGGTGTCGGCGCGGCGGGACGATGTGGATAAGGTAAAGGGCCTTGGCCTCGGTGCGGACGACTATATGGTCAAGCCCTTCAGTCCGTCCGAGCTGGTCGCCCGCGTGCGGGCACATATCTCCCGTTACGAGAGGCTGACCAATAAGGCGGAGGGAAGCACGCTTTCCGTGCGCGGCCTCACAATCGATATCCCCGCACGCCGGGTCTATGTGCAGGGCGAAGAAGCGGTGCTGAAAAACAAGGAGTTCGAGCTGCTGTTGTTTTTCGCGGAAAATCCGAATATTGTGTTCAGCAAGGAGACCCTGTTCGACCGCATCTGGGGGATGGATTCCCTTGGCGATACGGCGACCGTAACGGTGCATGTGAACCGGATTCGCGATAAGATCGAGCATGCGGATAAATATATTGAAACGGTATGGGGGTCGGGCTACCGCTTCCGCGGATGATCTTTCCGGCCGCCCGGCAGGAACGCGGCGAAAATTTCCATGTGGATGGTGATCTCCCGGACCTGGGAAAGGTCCGCCTGCTCTATGGGTACGCCCGAGGTAAGGGGTGTCATCCGGTAAAAAGCCTCGAGCTGCCTCCCTGAAACGGGCAGCGTATACCGAAGGGACTGGTGATCGGCGATATCGGCGTTTTCCGCCATATGGCCGATTATTTTTTTGTTGGAATAATCCGCGCGGGAAAGATGCGCCGCCACGCACCGCCGCAGCTCGCGCAGGTAATCCTCCCCGGGGACGGCCTTTATGAGCACGCCGCCCGGTGCGAGCACGCGCGCAAATTCTCCATAGTTCGCGGGCGAGAGGATACTCAGGACCGCCCCTGCCGAGCCTCCTGCGGCCGGAATATTCGCGAGGTCGGCAACCATGTAACGCACTGCCGCAGGCTCGCGGCACGCGGAAAGCACAGCCTCGCGGGCATTGTCCATCGCGTATACATCCCAGCCCTCCGCGGAAAGCATGCGCGCGTAATAGCCCTCGCCGCAGCCCGCATCGAGGACCACGCGCGGACCGTCCGGCATATGTTTTTGCAGCAGGGTCCGGACCGTCTGTGCAGCGGGAACGTAAAATCCCTCTTCAAAAACAGCCCTCCTGCTTTCAAACAGGTCCTTTCCATAATACGCGCCCGTTCCGCAGCCGGAAAGGAAATTCACATACCCTTTGCCGGACAGGTCGAAGCAATGCCCGTTTGCGCACAAAAAGCTGCCTGTTTCCCGCAAGGAAAACGGTTGGTTGCAGATAGGGCACCTGAAAAAGGCCTCGCTGCCTTGGAATTTTTGTACGACGGTTTTGATTTTCATTACGGGACCTCAAAAGCGGGAGTTGCGTCCTTGCGCACCCCGCCGTTTTCTCTTTATTTACATTTGCATTGCTGCAGCGGCTGTACCGGTCGCAGGGGCCTGCATACCCGCCGCAGTACGCGAAGCCCTTTTCCTCTGCGCAGCAGGTGTAAAATCGGGCATACATCCTCCGGCCCATACCGGAACCGGAACGCCCTGCCCCGGGCAGCCTTCGCGCTCCTGCGGATGATCTTGGCGCCGTAAGTACCCGGACACGCAGCAGCCGGCCTTCATTGGCGGTTCTCCCTTCCGGGAACGCATTTATCATAACATTTATTTTTTGGAAAGGAAACGTTTATCTCCCGTTTAGGGATTCTTTAGAATTGCGGGGTATCAAGGAAGTAAGGCAACGGAAAGGCAGGTTTCAAGAATGGATTGGATTGTTACCCTGATGGATCAGTTTGGATATGCCGGCGTCGGGCTTCTCATTGCGGTGGAGAATATTTTCCCGCCCATCCCCTCGGAGGTCGTCCTTGCGTTCGGCGGTTTTATGACCACATACTCGAGCCTCGGCGTATGGGGCGTTGTGCTGGCGGCAACGGCCGGATCAGTTGCAGGCGCACTCGTTCTTTACTGGGTAGGGCGTATGCTGAATGCGGAACGGCTCGAAAAATGGCTGGGGGGAAAGCTGGGACGGATTTTGCACCTTCGCCCGGATGATGTGGAAAAAGCGCGCGTCTGGTTTGAAAAGCGCGGCGGAAAAGCGGTATTCCTGTGCCGCTTTATCCCCATCGTGCGCAGCCTGATCTCGGTCCCAGCGGGCATGACGCGGATGAACGTGTCTAAATTCCTTGCGTTTTCTGCGGCAGGCACCTTTCTGTGGAACCTTGTACTGGTGAATCTCGGCGCGTTTATGGGCGCCTCCTGGGAAAAAATAGCGGACGCGGTCGGCGCCTACGCAGGCGCCGTTGCGGCGGTTATTGCCGCGGCGCTCCTGGCCGCGGGCTTCCTCTTCTACAAAAAACGGCTGGCGAAGAAAAAAGGGACGGTGTGAAAGGAAGCCGCATTGACAGCGCCTTCCCAAGCCGATACAATAAAAAGGAGCATTTTTACGGCAAATTTTATTCAACACGGCGGTAAATGATTGCTGTACGGCCATTTTGGAAAAGGCGGGCACGGCATCTTTCAAACACGCAGAATGGGGAAATTTAAATGAACGAACAGGTAAAACAGATTGCGGCGCGGATTCGCGAATTGCGCGAAATCCTTGATATCCCGCAGGAAGAAGTTGCGAAAAAAGTCGAGGTGAGCCTCGGCGAATACCAAAAATACGAGCAGGCCGAGGACGATATCCCGATCGGCGTCCTGTACGGCGTGGCGGCGGAGCTCGGCGTGGACCCGACGGAACTTTTAACGGGCGAAGCCCCGCGGATGGACGAATATACCATCGTGCGCGGCGGGAACGGCGTAAGCGTGGAGAGGTATCCGGGCTACGCGTTCACGGCCCTTGCCTATAACTATAAAAACCGTGATATGGAGCCAATGATCGTCACGATTTCACCGAATGACGAGGCGGAGCTCGTGACGCACAGCGGGCAGGAGTTCAATTATGTCCTCGAAGGGGCGATTAAGGTTGTGATCCGCGGGCGTGAATTTGTCCTCAAAGCGGGCGACAGCATCTATTTCAATCCCGAGCTTCCCCATGGGCAGCGCGCGGTGACGGATGTGGCAAAATTTTTGACGATTATCAACGAGTGAGGGCAGGCGGATGTTAGAAAAGTTTTTGGACAGGACGGAATTTACGGGCTACGATGATTTCAAGCAGAATTATAAGCTGAACATCCCGGATCATTTCAATTTTAGTTACGATATCGTAGACGAATGGGCAAAACAGGACGAAAACAAGCCCGCGCTCGTGTGGTGTGACGACGACGGCAATGAAAAACGCTTTTCGTTCGGCGACATAAAACGGATGAGTGACAAAGCCGCCAACATGTTGAAAAGCATGGGGGTCAGGCGGGGCGAACCGGTGATGCTGATGCTCAAGCAGCGGCCGGAGGTGTGGTTTATGATGGTGGGGCTGCATAAGCTCGGCGCCATCTGTATTCCCGCGACATTCCAGCTGACGCCCAAGGATATTATTTACCGCTGCAACGCGGCGGATGTGAAAATGATCTGCGCGGTGGACGATGATGAGATGCTGCGGCACATCGAGGCGTCGCTTCCCGAATGCAAAACGGTCGAAAACGTCGGCGTGGTGGGGGAGAATGTTCCCGCCTGGGGGTTTGACCTGCGCGCGGCTCTTGGAGAAGCAAGCGAAAACTGGACACGCGAATATTTCAATGAGACAGGCGATCCCATGCTGATCTATTTCTCTTCGGGTACGACGGGAATGCCGAAGATGATTCTGCACGATTTTACCTATCCGCTCGGGCATATCGTGACGGCAAAATACTGGCAGAAGGTGGAAGACGGCGGCCTGCATCTCACGGTGTCCGATTCCGGCTGGGCAAAATTCGGCTGGGGCAAGATCTATGGCCAGTGGATCTGCGGGGCGGTGATCGTCGCCTACGATACGGAAAAATTCAATCCGCAGAAGCTGCTCGAGACGATTGACCGCCTGAAACTGACGACTTTCTGCGCGCCGCCCACCATCTACCGTTTTCTGATAAAGGAAGATATGAGCCACTGCGACTTTTCCACGATCAAGCATGCGGGGATCGCGGGCGAACCGCTCAATCCCGAGGTGTATAACCGCTTCCTGGAGACGACCGGCCTTGCGGTTACGGAAGGCTTTGGCCAGTCGGAAACCAGCGTGCTGATCGCTAACTTCGGCTGGGACCCGATCAAGCCCGGTTCCACGGGCAAACCGTCCCCGCTTTACGACGTCGACATTGTGGACGAAGACGGAAATTCGTGCGAAGACGGCGTGGTCGGCTCCATTGTCGTCAAAAATACGGACAAAAAACACCCGGCTGGGCTGTTCAAGAAATATTACCGGGATGAAGAAGCGACGAACCGTTGCTGGAAAAACGGTGTGTATAATACGGGCGATACGGCATGGCGGGATGCGGAGGGCTATTTCTGGTTTGTGGGCAGGAACGACGACGTGATTAAATGTTCGGGCTACCGTATCGGGCCGTTCGAGGTGGAAAGCGCGCTCCTCACGCATCCCTGCGTGCTGGAATGCGCGGTTACAGCGGTGCCCGATCCGGTCCGCGGCCAGGTGGTAAAGGCGACGGTGGTGCTCGCGCGGGGGTTTGAGGCTTCGGACACGCTCAAAAAAGAGCTTCAGACGCATGTGAAAAATGTCACCGCGCCTTATAAATACCCCCGCGTGGTGGAATTTGTAGACGAGCTTCCCAAGACAGTCAGCGGAAAAATCCGCCGGGTACAGATACGTAACGAGGACGCGGATAAGTAGAATGAAACGGGGAGCGGCGCTTCCGTGACCGGCCAAGGGCTTCAGGAGCAGGAATGTCCGCAAAGCAGGAAGCAGGCACGTTGAGTGTTTTGCTGTCCCGCACCCGCCCGGGTGCCCGTCAAAAAAGCGTTCCCCGTGCGAAAGGGAACGCTTTTTTGAAATAGAAGAGGAGAGAAAATTGCACTGAAGACGGCCGTAGCCTATCTCAGTTTGATAAATTCACAGTTGCCGTCCGGGCAGGCCCTCCGCCACATTTTGGCGGTCATGCACTGCAAGGACACGTCGTAATATTTTCCGCCGAGGAGCACGTGGTCAACGAGCACTCCTTCCTGCACGCATCCGTTTTCTGAACGGCGGCCCACCGCGCAGTGGTTCTCTGTAAAGGCGGTAAAAGTAACTTTGTTAAATCCAAGCTCCATGAACACATGGTGATAGATGCTTCGTTCGAGAAGTGCGGACAGCTCGTCCGTATCGTCCGCCGGATCGTGCACATAATAGCTCCATCCGCAGCGCTTGTTCTCGAGGTTGATGTCCACAATGGCCAGCACGCCGATCGGCGTGTTGTCACGACGCACGATCCAGTGCGTCGTGAACGGGTCACCTCTCCGCTCCCCGATCCAGCGGAACTGCCCCGCGAGAGACATCTGCACATCGCATGCAAGAAATTCCCGGGCGCTTTCCCCCGCCATCCATTCGGAGAGCAATCCGATTTCTTCCTGTCCGATTTTTGTGCAGCTTATCATTGCCGTTACCGTCCTGTCCTGCTTGGGTTATTCTTTGTATAAACGAAAGAGGGGATGGCTAAACGGGATTATTTGCCTTATCATGGAATTATTCCGGAGGAGGACAGCATATGCAAAAAACAGGCCGGCTTTTTATCGCGGCAGAGCTGCCCGCGAATTTGACAGGAGAACTTGCGGCGGCGGCAAAGAGGCTGCGGGAGAAGATCGGCGCGCGCTGGCCGCGCAGGGAAAACTATCATGTAACGCTCGCGTTCCTCGGGGAAACGGAGCTTGCGCGCGCTGCGCAGGTCGGCCACATCATTTCCCGCGCCGCAGACGGCGTGGGGCCGGTCCGCGTTTCCCTTTCGGAGCTTGGCTTTTTCGGAAAGCAAAACGATGCGGTCCTGTGGTGCGGCCTTTCGGGGACGCAGCCGCTCGAGGATTTGGCGGGAAAGATCCGCGCGGGCCTTGCAAAAGCCGGACTCCCTTTCGATGGGAAACCGCTGCGCCCGCATATCACCCTCGCCCGCAGAGCCGGGGTCTCCGCCGCTGCACTCAAGGCGTTTTCTCCCGCGCGGGAAGAAGGAACGGTCGATAAAATTACGCTCTTCCTCAGCACGCGGAAGAACGGGTGCCTTGTATACCGGCCTTTATTTGCATATCATCTCGGCGGATAATTGTTTCCCGCCTATGTGTTTGCGGTATCAATAGGATCGGAGTATAATGCTGTCTTGAGGTGAAAAAATTGTCGGTAATGAAAAGCTTTGTCAGTTATTATAAACCATACCGCGGTCTTTTTTATTTTGATATGTTTTGTGCGCTCGTGGTGTCCGTGGTAGACCTCGCGTTCCCGCAGATCCTCAATTTCCTGACGGACGGCCTGTATACCCAGGATGCGGACGTGATTTTAAGGTCCCTGTGGATCGTTGCCGTTTCGCTGGTCGCGATGTATGTGGTCCGCTACGGCTGCCAATATTTCATCACTACCTGGGGGCATGTGATGGGCGCGCGTATGGAAAGCGATATGAGGCAGGACCTTTTCGACCAGATGCAGCGTCTTTCCTTTTCCTACTATGATAAAAACAATACGGGCGATATGATGTCGCGCCTTGTGTCAGACCTGTTCGACATTTCAGAGCTTGCGCACCACGGCCCGGAAAATATCTTTATTTCCGCACTGAAGATCATAGGATCGTTTGTACTGCTGATGACGATCAACGTGCCCATGACGCTGATCCTGCTTGCGGTCACCATCGTGATGATCCTGTTCAGCCTGAGCAAAAACAAGAAGATGCGCGCCGTCTTTATGGATAACCGCAGGAAAATATCGAATGTCAACAAGCAGGTGCAGGACAGCCTCGCGGGCATCCGCGTGGTCAAATCCTTTGCCAATGAAGATATCGAGCGCAGGAAATTCGAGCACAGCAACCTCGAGTTCCTCGATTCCAAACAAAGCAGCTATAAGATCATGGGAACGTTCCAGGCGGGGAACAACTTTTTTACCGGGCTTTTGTATACGGCGGTGCTCGTCTCGGGCGGTTTTTTCATCGCAGGCGGCGCCCTGCGTGTGACTGATCTTGCGATCTATGCCCTCTATATCGGAATTTTCGTTGCGCCGATCGATGTGCTGATCAATTTCACGGAGCAATTCCAGAAGGGCTTCGCGGGCTTTAAGCGCTTCCTCGAAATCGTGCGCACCGAACCTGAGGTGAGGGATAAGCCCGGTGCGCAGCCCTTAAAGAACGTCGTGGGCAACATCAAATACAGCGGCGTATCCTTTGCGTACGACGAGGGGACCCACGTCTTCAGAAATATCGACGTAGAGATCGGGGCCGGGAGAACCATAGCGCTCGTGGGGCCGTCGGGCGGCGGCAAAACCACCTTTTGTTCCCTGCTTCCCCGGTTTTACGATGTCACGGCAGGCTCCGTTTCCATCGACGGACAGGACGTGCGGGATGTGACCTTAAAATCCTTGCGGAGCGCCATCGGCATCGTGCAGCAGGATGTGTATATGTTCGGCGGCACCATCCGGGACAATATTGCCTATGGCAAGCCGGGCGCAACGGACGATGAGGTTGTGCGTGCGGCAAAAGACGCCAACATCCATGATTTTATCATGAGCCTTGAGGACGGTTACGGCACCAGTGTGGGCGAACGCGGCGTGCGTCTCTCAGGCGGGCAGAAACAGCGTATCGCCATTGCGCGCGTCTTTTTGAAAAACCCGCGGATACTGATTCTCGACGAGGCGACGTCTGCGCTCGATAATGAGAGCGAACGGCATATCCAGCTTTCTCTGGAGAAGCTGTCGCAGGACAGGACTACAATCGTAATCGCGCATCGGCTTTCGACGATCCGGAATGCGGATGAAATTATTGTGATGAGCGCGGACGGCATTCGGGAGCGCGGCACGCACGAAGAGCTGCTGGAGAAGAAAGGACTGTACGCAAGCTATTACAATATGCAGTTCGAGGGGCTGGAGGACTGATGGTAAAGGTAGTCGCGGCGGTGATCGAGCAGGACGGCAGGATCCTTATCTGCCGGCGTAGAAATAAGGACGGCAGCGCGGGAAAATGGGAATTTCCCGGCGGCAAGCAAGAGCTGGGAGAAACGGAGCAGGAATGCCTCGTGCGGGAGCTGAGGGAGGAACTGTGCCTTGTGGTGCGGCCGGGGGAAAAAATAGAGACCGTCCGCCACGATTACGGCGGTTTCTCGGTCGAAGTCGCGTTTTACCGGGCGGAGGCGCTTTGCGGGGAAATGAAGCTGATGGTTCATGCGGACGCCGTGTGGACGCAAAAAAAGGAGCTTTGCAGCTATGATTTTCTGGAAGCGGATATCGGATTTGTAAGATGGTTAGCGGAGAGTAAATGATGAAATATGATTTTGAAACATGTACTGACAAACGAAACAGCGGCTCCGTAAAATGGCGGGACATGCTGGAAAAACAGCCGGACGTACCGGAGGGCGTCGTGCCGCTTTCGGTTGCGGATATGGAATTTAAAACAGCCCCGGAGATCACAGCCGGCCTTAAGGAATACATTGAAACGCAGGCGCTCGGGTATACCGAGGCGACGGATACCTATTACGATGCGGTGGCCGGATGGATGAAGGACCGCCACGGCTGGGACGTAAAGCGGGAATGGATCGTGACGACCCCGGGTATCGTGCTTGCGCTCGGCCTTGCCGTGCGCGCGTTTACACAGCCGGGCGAAGGCGTCATCATCATGACGCCCGTCTATTATCCTTTCTATATGGTGGTGGAAAAGCAGGGCAGGAAACTTGCGGAAAATGAACTTAAAAACCGTGCGGGCCGCTATGAAATCGACTTTGACGGCCTCGAGAAAAAAGCGGAAGACCCGAACAATAGAATGCTCCTGCTGTGCAGCCCGCATAACCCGGTCGGCCGCGTGTGGACCCGGGAAGAGCTTGCCCGCGTAAGCGAGATTTGCGCGCGGAACGGCGTGCTTGTGGTTGCCGACGAGATTCATCACGACCTTATTATGCCCGGTTATTCCCATACCGTGTTCACTCAGGCGGGAGATCCGGAAAATGTCATTGTATGCACCGCGCCCAGCAAAACATTCAATCTAGCGGGTATGCAGGTATCGAATATCATCATCCCAAACGAAGGACTGCGCAGGCGGTTCCGCAACTATAAAGCCGAGAGCGGCCTCAGGGAACTGGGAGCGCTTTCCTACCGCGCGTGCGAACTGGCGTATACGCGCTGCGCGGGGTGGCTTAACGGGCTGCTTGCCGTGCTGGATGAAAACCGCAGGCTTACGGAGCGGTTCGCGGCACAGGAGCTAGGAAGGGCGCACGTCACGCAGCTTGAAGGGACATACCTGCAATGGATCGACCTGCGGGCTTACGGGCTTACGGGAAAGGAACTGGAACGGAAGATGCTCGGCGCGCACCTCTTTCTCGACGAAGGGTATATTTTTGGAAAAACGGGCGCGGGCTTCGAGCGCATCAACATCGCCTGTCCTTCCCGGGTGCTTGAAGAGGCGCTTTCCCGGATGAAAGACGCACTCGAAAAATAAAGTTTAGAGACAGGGAAAACAGGTTATTATAAAATGAAGGGTCAGCTATGGGTGCAAACCTGTAGTTGATTTTTCTGTAGCCAACAGATAAACGGCGGCGTGTACAACGCGCTGCAAAATGTATGCTGCATAGCAGTTTTCTGCAAAGGGTTCACCGTTAACCATTTGAGGAACTGTAGTAATAAATAAGGAGTGTGATGGATATGAAGGACAGGAAAATGTCCAAGGCTGTCACAGATTCCGATTTTCGCAGGCTCGTGGAGAGCAAGAATGTCAGAAAAGCTGTGATGGTAAAAGACGGAAAAGTATTCAAATATGGGTACGACAAATAAACCGCGCGCGGATCACCGCTCGCGGTTTTTTGTTGTCTGGGTCATGAAACCTTTCCTACAGCCTTTTGAATAAAAAATTGGGACAATACTGCGGGCTGCATACTGCGTTTCATTTTTTGCGGCCCGCAATAGGGCGCCTCCAATAATTTACAAATATATTACATAAATATGAAAATATTGTAAATAAAACACCTGCTTTCCGTCATATTGTGTTATGCTGAAAACGCAGGAAAGAGAAATACGGTCGTGAACGGAGCGGTCAAATAACGGATCAAATGAAAGGAGCAGGAAAAATGACGGGAAACGAACTCGCAATGAGAGAGGATATTACGGTGGCAAAACGGGAAAGCTATGGGACGGTTGCGTTTGCAAGCGAGGTGATCGCCACCCTTGCCGGACTCGCGGCGGTGGACGTTCCGGGGGTCGCGGGAATGAGCGGAGGCTTTGTGGACGGGCTTGTGGAACTTTTAGGGCGCAGGAACCTTTCCAAAGGCATTAAGGTAGAGCTTGGGCAGAAGGAGGTTGCCGTCGATGCGGCGATCATTGTGGAATATGGGAAATCGATTCCCGAGATTGCCGGAATGATCCAATCAGGCGTAAAACGGGCGATTGAAAGCATGACGGGACTTAAGGTAACGCAGGTGAACGTCCGCATACAGGGCCTGAAACTTGAGGCGCAGGCGCAGCCGGCCGGAGAACCGGAGCTAGCAAGGGTAAACTAGACCCTTTTTACATAGGATAGGGAAAAGCACAGGAGCCTCCTGTGCTTTTCCCTGTGCGGGGCAAACCAAAAGGAGTGAGGAGTGAGGATCATATTTGCCGGAAAGGATTGACAAGAGATCGAAAGTATGATAAATTACCATTAGTTAGCAATCGCTAACTATAAAATGCGCGTACGGAAGTACGCATACTTTTTTGGGATATAGTTAGCAATCGCTAACTATATGGAAGGATAATTGCATGGACGAAATGGAAATGACGGTCGCCTATCATTGCGCGCCCGCGCTCGCGGGGATCAAGCCCTCTAATTTGGTTTCCTTTTGCAGCAAAAAGCATTCCGATCTCGACGCGCGTATCGCCGCATGGAATACGCAGCTGAATCCGAGCGGTATCTATTTTGAAAAAATATGCAAGTGCAGAAAAAGGGTGCTTGTCCTCGTTTACCGCAGGAAAAATATGGAAGCCCTGCTTGCGGAGAAAGATGTTGCCGCAGAACTTGGAAAAGCGGGATATCCTGCCGGGGAAGGGCTCGAAGCGGTCATTGGTCACCTTAAAACAAGGCTTTCAGCAAACGGCGGTTTCCCGCATGAGGTGGGGCTGTTCCTGGGATATCCGCTTGAAGATGTGCACGGCTTTGTCAGGAGCGGGGGCCGGAACTATAAGCTGAACGGTTATTGGAAAGTATATTCCGACGAGCAGAAGGCAAGGGAGCTGTTCCGGCGGTATACGAAATGCAGGAAAGCGGTGTGCGCCCGAATGGGGATGGGAATGTCGATCGCGCGGCTGTTCGCTGCTGCGTAAAAAATAGTTTGAGGAGGAATCATCATGGGTAAAAAAGCAGTGGTTTATTGGAGCCTTACAGGCAACACGGAGCAAATGGCAAATGCGGTCTTCGAGGGCGCTAAGGAGGCGGGAGCAGATGTGGAGCTGCTGAAATTCTCGGATACCAGCGTAGACGATGTGCTCGGGTTTGACGCCGTTGCGCTCGGTTGCCCGGCTATGGGCAATGAAGTGCTCGAAGAGGGCGAGGTAGAGCCGTTTTTCACCGAAATGGAAGGGAAAATGGCAGGCAAGAAAATCGCGCTGTTTGGCTCGTACGATTGGGGCGGCGGCGAATGGATGCGCGAATGGGAAAAGCGTGTTTCCGCCGGAGGCGCGACGCTCCTTTCCGGTGAAGGGCTGATCGTAAACAATGAACCCGACGAATTCGCCGTCGGCGAATGCAAAAAACTCGGTCAGGCGCTGGCAAACGCCTGACCCTCTCCATAGGATATGAAAAAGAGCCTTAAGGCTCTTTTTCATTTGCGTTTTTATCGAATGCAGTTTTATCCGGCGGTGAGGTCTCCCTCACGGATTACCTCGCCCGTCACCGCGTTCAGCAGGAGATATGGGGAAGCGCCGTCGGGGAATGTGGTCGGATCGAATCCGTCCGTATATCGCCGCTCTCCATAGCCGTAAAAGCCCCATGCCGGAATCAGCGTGCCCCTGGTGATCGAATCCTGCTCCGATACACGGAAATACCCGAGCGCAATGTGGTTCACGTGGAAGTACAGTCTTGTAACCTCCGGCTGGTCGGTAACCCGTTTGTTCGCCTGTACGAGCAGCGTTTCAAATGTATTCATGATTTCCGAAAAGGGAAGGAGCGCCTGCTCCTGCGGCAGCTCCCGCACAATGGAAAGGGGAGAATGCCATTCGATGCCCGTAATGCCCGTATCGTCAACCGTAACATTGCACGTCTCATAGGTCCAGCTGTGCGCATCCTTTTTTCCAAAATCGGGGTCTTCGGGAGATGGATCCGATGCTTCGCCGTAAATATACAGGCTGTTCGCCTCGTTTGTACGGCGTACGAAAACCATGCTGTATGCGGTATAGCCGTCCGCGGCCGCAAACGCTTCCGCGGGCATGTTATCCGGATTCACAGTCACAAGCGACATATTGTACAGCGACATATCCGTTCCCGCGGCCGCAAAGAATTCCTGCGCCTTAAAGAGCGCCTGCCCCGGAGTCAGGGAAATACCGTCCGCGTGGTCCTGCTGAGGCTGGCCTTCTTTGACGGGTATGGGCGTCTTGGTGAAAAACGAGCTGTAATCGCCGTCCGGAAGGAGATCATAGAATTCCTGCAAATGACTGTTGTCTGAAAATGCCAGGTCCGCGCCGGACCTGTAGTTGTCCGTCACGATCGACGCCGCTTCCGAAACGCCGTCTGCGGCCTCAAAGGTGCTGTAGCCTTTGCTTATGCGGATCAGGTCATTCCCGTTGTTTACGGAAAAATAAGCGGAGGCCGGGTCCGCGGGATCGGTTCGTACCGCCAGGCCTTCATAACTTTCCGCCTCATAACCGATGGAACGAGGCTTTATCGTCCGCAGTTTACCGTTTGAAAGCGGCGGTTCCACTGTTTCGGGAGCTGTCTCAAGCTGTCCGCGCATCTTGCTTAAGTATTGCTCCGCTTCTTCGGCGCTCCCGGAAAAGGCAGCTTCCCCCTTGTTGATTTCTTCCAGCTGGCGTTCGGCGCTGCGAATACACCATTCGACCTCTTCCTTCGTAAGCTGTGTCGGTTCGTCGTAGAGGGGCGTATCGCCGAACAGGTAGGCGAGCATACCGTCCACCTGTTCCTGCGTAAATGGGGATGCCTCGATCTCGAGCGCCGGCAGCGCGGCCGTCTTTGGCACCTCTACCCATGCGTCAAACGCGCACTCCAACTTGCCATCCGCCGCCGTAAACCCGCCGCTGTATTCTGTGGGCGCGTCCAACTGTTCCGCAAGGGGCGGCAGTGCGGGGGTGGACGGCGCAATGGCTTGCAGCGCGGCCGGTTCCTGTACTCCAGCTGCTTCCGTAGGGAAGCCTGCCTGCGCCTCTGCAATGCCGCAGCCCGCGCAAAGGCCCGCGCAAAGCAGCAAAGATAGTCCAAGCGTAATTGTTTTTTTCATGACTTCACATCCTTTCTGATGTGCCTATCATAACGCGGACATTGCATTCGAGTATTCAGCAAACTGTAATCAATTTGTAAAAATGATATGTACGGTTGTCCCTGTTCCGGGGCTGCTGTCGATGGCAAGCAGCGCGCCGTGCAGGCGCGCAATCTTCTGGCACAGCGCAAGCCCAAGCCCGAGTCCGCCTTTTTTGCGTGAAGCGGAGGGATCGCCCTTGTAAAAGGGCTGCGCCACATGCGCGAGTTTCTCCTCGGGAATACCGCACCCGTCGTCCCTGACGAAGATATCGTTTTTTTGCGCTACAATGGAAATATGGCTGCTTCCGGCCTTGCGTGAATTGTCTATCAGGTTTAGGAGCAGGTCCGTCATCAGGTCGCGATCCATGGCAAGCAGCCCGCCGTCCGAATAAACGGAAATTTCCGTTTCCTGTAACCCCTGGCCCGAAACAACGGTTTTCCTGACTTCGTCCAGCAGTACGGCCGTGCTTTCCTCCCGCAGGGAAAGGGCCGCGTGATCGGTTGCGATCAGTTTCGCAAGCTTTTGGATCAGCCGTTCCATATAGCGGCATTCTGTATGGATTCTGGAAATAGCGTTTTGTTGCTGTACCTCCGTGAGCCTTGTTCGCTGCAGGGTATCCGCATAGCCGATGACGGAAGTCATCGGCGTTTTGATTTCATGGGCCACGGCGGCAAGCAGCATTTCCTGCTGCTGCGCTTTTAATTCAAGCGAATTGATGTTCCGTTCCACCGCTCCGGCCATGGCGTTAAAACTTTGCGCGAGGGCGGCAATTTCGTCCGAACCTCTCGGGCAGGCCCGTTCGCTGTAAACGCCGCCCGCAATTTGCGCCGCCTGCTGTTTCAACATTTCGAGCGGGAAAAGCGCCCGCTTGAGCAGGAAGACGAGGAGCGGCACACAAACGGCAGCCGTCAGCCCGCCGATCAAAACCGCTCCGGGCACGAATGTTTGAAGACCGCGATAAACCTGCGTTATGTTGGAGACCATATAAACCGTGTAAGGCTCCCGTGCAAAGGAAAAGGCCTGTCTGGTCAGGAAAAGAATTTCATTCCCCGCTTTCACGGTCGTATATTCCACAGCGTCATAGCTGGCGCCGAGGGTTCGGATTTCTCCGTAGGACATTAAAATATCCGGCTGGTACCCGGATGTATTGCAGACTGTTTCACTTCCGTGCATCAGGATGAAATCCGCGTCTCCCGCCGTCCTCCGGGCATATTCGCGGAACAGGTATTGGATCAGGCTGCTGCGCGCATTACCGGCAGCGGAGAAAAAGGCCGATTCGTTTACGGCATTTTTGAAAGAAATGCTCATATAGCGGCTTTGGGAAAGCGCGGACTCCTCTGCCTGCTGTATGCTGTTCTGGGCGGACAGCAAAACCAGCAGGCAGCCGCTTACAAGAATCGCCGCTAAAATAACGGCGAGGGAAATCAGCGTAATCCTCGTACGAAGCTTCATCCATCAGTCCTCCAGACGATAGCCTACTTTTGGAATAGTTGCAATGGAAATGCCGAGCTTCTTGCGCAGCTGCGCGATGTGTACGTCCACCGTGCGCGTTTCGCCCATAAAATCGATACCCCATACGCTCAAGAGTAGCGCATCGCGGGACATAGCGATATTTTTGTTTTTGGCAAGAGTCAGCAGAAGATCAAATTCCAGCGGCTTTAGGGAAACGGACCGGCCGTCCTTTTTTACGCTGTGGCGCTGTTCGTCAATTTCCACATCGCCCGCGCGGAACACATGAGGAAAACGGCCCGTTCGCCGCAGGACCTTTTCCATACGCACCATCAGCTCCAAGATATCGAAGGGCTTGACGATATAATCCTCGGCTTTAAGGAGCCCCTTAACCTTGGATTCCGTGTCGTTTACGGCAGTCAGGTAGATTACGGGAATACCATGCTGCGCAAAGCAGGAAAAAAGGGAAAAGCCGTCTATTCCGGGCAGCATCACATCCAGCAGCGCCAAGTCAAATTGTTCCGTTTGGAGCCGTTCCGGCACCTCGCTTCCATCGCATAGGGGGATTACTTCATAACCCGCTGCGCTCAGGTTCAGGCAAATCAGCGAAGAAATTGCTTCATCGTCTTCGACGACAAGGATCTTATTCATTTCACACCTCACCGCTGTCATATTATTCCATGTGTGTTTCAAAATTGTATCACCTGCGGGATGAAAAAACATCATCAAAATGTAAAACCTTTGAAGGGTCGTGGACGCGCACTTGACAGGAAAGGCGCGCCCCTGTATCATAAAGGCAAATAAAAACAAAGGATAAATCATGTATTACAGCAGGCTTTGTATCCTAGGAAGCTCCGCACAAATGGAATGGATGAGACATTGTACGGAGCCTAAAACGGCGGAAGGCCGGTTCATCAGTCAATCGTACCAGCAGGATGCGGGAACGCCCGCTTTGTTGTAATACGAAAAAACGGATGATTTTCCCGCAAAGGGGGGGCCGCGGACAATGTCGCGCGGTTCTTTTTTTATGCCGCGAAACGCTTTGTTTCAGGGAGGATTATCATGAATACAAAGATACGGGATTTAACGTCGGGACATGTGACCCGGACGCTTCTTCGGTTTGCGGGGCCGATGTTCCTTGCAAATCTCCTGCAGTCTTTTTACAGCCTTGTGGATATGGCTGTGGTCGGCCGGTTTGTGGGCAGCGGAGGCCTTGCCGCCGTCAGCAGCGCGTCTATGCTCGTTTTCCTCATTACGTCGGCCTGCACGGGCCTCGCACAGGGCGGGGCGGTGCTTGTGGCACAATACGAGGGCGCGCGCCAAAAAAAACAGCAGGCGGAAGCCGTCTTAACGCTGTTTGTCTTGGCTGCTGTCTTTGCCGCCGCGGTAACGGCGGCAGGATTTCTTTTGTATCATCCGGCGCTGCTGCTGATGCGTGTGCCGCAGGACGCGATGGCGGATGCGGACGGATATATGAGCGTCGTCTGCGGAGGAACGGCCTTTGTTTTTGGTTATAATGCGGTCTGCGCGATCCTGCGCGGCCTTGGGGATTCAAAGCGTCCCCTGTATTTTGTGCTCGCGGCGGCCATAGTCAATGTTGCGCTCGACCTGCTGCTTGTTGGCGGATTCCATAAGGGTACGTGGGGAGCTGCGGTTGCCACTGTTTCATCACAGGGGGTTTCTTTTTTCATTGCGGCGGTATACCTTTGGCGCAGCCGGCTGGTCGCCATCCGTTGGAAGTGGAAAGTCAGCAAAGAAAAAGCGGCGGCGATCCTGCGGGTGGGCGTCCCTTCCGCCGGGCAGATGGCAGTGCTCAATTTTTCTTACATGGCAGCTACCGGAATGCTGAATGTATATGGCGTGGCGGTTGCCGCGGCGTCAGGGATCGGTCTTAAGGTGAACACATTTGCAGCCATGCCTGTGTGGGCGGTCGGGCAGGCCGTGAGCGCAATGGCGGGGCAAACTATGGGCGCGGGCCGCCTTGCGCGTACTGAGAGCGTGGCCCGGGCGGGCGTGAAGGTCAGCGTGACCGCATCGCTTGTCATGATCGTATTTTTCCAGCTGTTTGCCGCCCGGGTTATCCTGCTGTTCAATGACGACCCACAGGTCGTGAGCGAGGGGATTTTATACCTGCGCATTTGCTGCTCGCTCAATTGCGCCGCGTATGCCGTGATGTATGCCTTGAATTCGTTCGCCACAGGTCTTGGAGACGCGGCCTTTGCGTTCTGGAATTCCATGCTCGACTGTGTGCTCATCCGCATTTTCGGCAGCTGGCTTCTCGGTATGGTCCTCGGGTATGGTTTTGTGGGGATATACCTCGCGGAGATGTTCGCGCCCGTGCTTCCGGCCCTTGCGGGCGTAATCTATTTTAAGCGCGGTAAGTGGAAAACGCGGCGGTTAATCTGAAAAGACGGACCGCTGCGGCGCACGTTTTTCAGTTGAGTCCAGCGCCGCGTTTGGATCATTGCGGGTCAGGATCGCCAGCTATGCTTGGTGGCGCGCCCGAAATCCGTTCCGGTTGCTGTGGGGCCGGCCGCCGTTAAAATGGCCAAGTTATTTTCGCCGCCGCCAGCCTTGCGGCTGGTACCAAGGGAAAAAACGGAAAAGCAAAAGCCCATTTATCCCGCGTGGCCGGGGAATTTATCATAGTTAGGCCAATAAAAATCCTGCCGCGGAGGCTTCCGCGGCAGGATTTTCTGTCTGTCGTTTTTTATTTGCGGTCAAAATAAGGAGATTTGCTCCCGGCGGAAAGCGGAACTGCCAGGATCACCTTTACATCCTCGTCCATGACCTGCATAGATAATGCCGCGCGTCCGGCGGAAAACATCACGCGGTTATCGATGCGGGAATCCGCGGCCGCCGATACGGCCGAACCGACCGCAATTCCAAGGTCCACATTGTCGTACGCGCACACGCCGTTTTGCTGCGCGCACTCCCCGCAGTTGGTATGGTTGCAGTACTGGCAGCCTTCGTTGAGGCCGCGCTGCTGGTAGGACGTACCGATCAAAACAACGGCCTGGCTCGCGCGGATATTTCCCGCGTCCCGCGTAAAAAACGGATAGTCAAGCACCGGGGCAAGACGGTCCATCTCTTGTGCCAGCGCTTCCTTTTCTTCACCGGTCAGGACGCATGTGCGGATAAAATCAATCCCGCGCGTCTTTGGGGCTGTGCGCGCCGCCGCGCACAGCCTTGCCGCCGTATCCAGTACGGCCTTCTCCTCCAGTTTCTTTGAATCGTACCTCATACCGTTTCCTCCTTCAAAGCGTCTCGATCTTCGCAAGCGTTTTCATCAATGTTTTCAGTTTTTTTTCACCGATCAGGTCCTTTACCGCGCACTGCGCTTTTTTCCACAGCTTTTCCGCATACAAAAGAGTCCGGCCGCCCGTTTCGGTCAGCGCGAGACAGCGGTCGCGGGCATCTTTTTTAGCCGTGTCCGTAACGAGACCGGCGCCGAAAAGCGGCTTTAAGTTCCGTACCAGCGTACTGCGGTCGAGTTTCATGCTGGCTGCAAGCGCACTGGTGCTGGCCGTACCCAGCTGATCCAAATGGCAGAGCAGGGAATACTGCGCTGCGGTAATTCCGGAAGGGGCGAGCATACGGTCATAATATGAAGCAAGCGTCCGGCCCGCGCGCCGAAGGTGGATGTATACGCATTTTTCCTTAGTCATCCCGGCCCTCCTTTTTTAAATAGGCGGCTTCAAAATCCGGGCTGTCCTCGAGCGCCCGCAGCTCTTCGCGCGAGAGGACGCTGTTCGTCCCGAGGCATGCCGTGCACCGGGCCTTGCATTCGGGGCAGACGCAGCCGAGCGCAAGGTCCTCCGCGTGCACCATATACGTGCCGCATTGGGCACATTCACATCTCATATCCATACCTCCGATGCGTGTATATACAACATAATAACACCCGCATATTCCCGTGTCAAATAATCAGACTACAACCACGCCGAGGAGCTTTGCCAGCTCCGCCGCCTGTGCGGGAGAAACAACCGCGCCTCGAAGCTCCCACGCGGAAGCAAGGATGTCCGCAATTTCGCTCGCAGTAAAATCAATCCCCGCAAGCGGTGTGTGCGAAAAATTTACCCGCACAAGCTCCACATTGGAAAGCTCCAGGTTTTTGAGGGAACATTCCCCAAAATCCGCATTGGAAAAAGAAGAGTCCGCGATGGATACATTTTTCCATTTGGAGCAGTTGCAGTTCGCATATCCAAAATTACAGCCGGAAAATAAAACGTCCTGCAGGAAAGCCCGGTACAGGCTGCCGCCTACGTTTTTACAGGCGTGGAACTCGCAGCGGGAAAGGTAGCCTCCCTCGAGCAAGCTGCCCGAAAAATCGCAGGTGCGGAAAATTACGTCCATAAATTCTGTCTTTTTCAAATTACACCGTGTAAACCGGCAGCGTTCAAATATACATCCTTTAAAAACGGTTTGCGAAAAGTCCTTCTCTTCAAAGGCAAAGCCGTGGAATGTTTTATTCTCGACCGCTGTCTCCTCTTCCTGCGCCTCCCGCACGAGCGGCTCGAAATCCGTGCGTGCCTCCGGGCTGCCCGCGGTCCTCGGCTTCAGTCGTTTCATAATATCCATCCTTTCCGTATGATTGGATTATACCACACGGAAACGGCAAAAAGGCGCGGATTCAAAAATATGTGCGTTTCAGCCGTGCGGTGCTTGCGGGCTGCTGGCGCTGTGGTCGATGTGGCAGGCTGTTTTCCCGATAATTGCCGCGAACGGCGTGGGCGGCAGCCGTGCCCGCATGGCTCGCGCCGGCCAAAGAAATCCTGTTTATGGTTCGTGCGTCCTGCGCATTTTTCAGATGCTTTGCCAGAGGAGAACGGTTATGCTGCTGATACACAGGTCATAACGGGATCCCATAGGTTTTGGAAAAGCCGCATACAAAAAACACGCACGAAGCGTGCGTGTTTTTAAAGCGAAATTTAGTTGAGATCGATCAGCTTTGCGGTCACACCCTCCACGGCGCTGAAATCGGCGATCATTTTGTCGATAGTCTCCTTATCGCCGCATGCCTGCAGCATGATGACTCCGTCGTCTGCGCAATAATCGTCGCTCGTTTCGTGCATGCCCACGCGCATTCTGATATTGCAGCCATGCGCGGTGAGCGCCTCCTGGAGCTTCGACGCATTGGCGGTGCGGTGGTCCAGCCTGATTCCAATAATATAGTAGCAAGACATAAATAAACTCCCTCCTTTTTTAGTCCCCTTTTCCGCATGGAGCGCGGTTTGTTACGCATAATATAAAAGCTGCGGTATCCGGCCGCAGGAAATGCGGAGACTAGGCAAACAGCCCGATCACCCCGGTTACGCATGTCATCAGCGAAATCATGCGCAGGATACTGACGGCAACGACAATAATACCGATGATAAGAGCGGCATTCGTGACATTCGTCCGCTGTTTTGCGCGGGCGACGATCCCGAGCACCAATCCAACCACACCGATTGCAAGCCCGATGAATGGACCAATGAAATAGCTGAGTGGAAAGCCCAGGATGAAACTCAGGACAAAGCCTACGAGGCTTACGATAATGGAAGCAATTCCCATACCCGTCTCCTTGCGATAAATGATTTAATTTAATAATACCCCGGAACAATGACTTTATGCAAGCAATCTGCAGAATATGTCTGAAATCCCGGCATGCGGCAGTGGCGTGAGGGGAATAAACGGAGCATTCTATAGGCGCATATATGTGCAAACCAAAAAAACGGATAAGCCAAGAGAGCCTGCCCAAGGGCGCAGCAGCCGGCGCCCTTGGGCAGGCTCTCTTGGCTTTTATACCGTGGGGCAGTGAACTTATCGGCTTTGTTTACACACCCGCTTTGTTCCTGCGGTCCATTTCCGCGACGGAGAAGGAATGCCTTGGGGTATAATCCGGCAGGGGCTGTATCTTTTGATGGTATGCGTCGAGAAACCAGTCCGCCTGCGGGAAGAAGGAATCCTCCAATTCATATACGGGAGTGATCCAGTTCCTTGCGCCCAATACAACGGGCGGCGCGTCCAGGTAATTAAACAAGGAGGAACAAAGATTCTGGGCAAAATCATTGATGATGGAGCCCTTCTGGCATGCGTCGCTTGCGATGATGATGCGGCCCGTTTTTTTCACAGACTCCTGAACCGGTGCGAAGTTAAAAGGAACGATGCTGCGTGCATCGATTATCTCTGTACTGATCCCATACTGCTCCTCGAACAGTGTTGCGGCCTCCATAGCCTTATACAGCGTTGCGCCGATGGTCAGGATCGTGAGGTCGGAGCCATTCTTTTTGATATCCGGCTCGCCGATCGGGATTTCATAATAATTCTCCGGTACGCCGCCCTCGTGGAACGTTTCCCCGATGCCGTACAGGGATTGGCTCTCAAGGTAGATGACGGGATCAGTCCCGGAAAGCGCCGTGTTCAGCAGGCCTTTTGCGTCATAGGGAGTGACCGGGAATACGATCTTGAGGCCGGGGACGTGGGCGCAGATACTCGACCAGTCTTGGGAGTGCTGCGCGCCATATTTCGCGCCCACGCCCATGCGCAGGACGACGGGCATTTTCACCTGCCCGGCAGTCATCGCCTGCCATTTCGCGAGCTGATTGAGGACTTCGTCACCCGCGCGGCCAAGAAAATCGCAATACATCAATTCCGGAAGGGCCCGGCCGCCCATCATGGCATAGCCCACGGAAGCGCCGACGATGGCGGATTCCGATATCCCGGAATTAAACAAGCGGTGGTAAGGCACAGATTTGTCGAGGTCCTTATAAGCTCCATAGGCGCTGCCCCAAATCCGCAGATCTTCCCCGAAGGAGACCAGCGTGGGATCTTCGTAAAATTTATCTAAAGCGGATTCAAAGATTGCGTCACGCAGTTGTAGGACCGCTGAGGAAGGAAGTTCCCTGCCGTTTTTCATACCGTCGCGGCTTTTCTTTTGCAGGCGCTGGAGACGCGGGTTTTCTTCCTTGGGCGCACAGACGTCCACGGGAATATCCGCCATTTTAGGAATGTGCTGGTTGGAATACATATACTTTTCGATGCTGTCCGGCTCTTTTTGTAGGTCCATGCGCGGGGAGACGCTGTCGTCGATTGCCAGTCTGAACACGGAGAGGATCAAGCCGCGCACCTCCTCCCGCAGGGAGGCGGTCTGATCCTTTGTCAGGATATTGTTCTCCACAAGTTGTTTTTCGTAATCGGCAATCGCATCCTGCGCTTCCCAGGCGTTGATTTCCTCCTGCGTGCGGTTAGGATTGGCATCCGACGTGGAGTGGCCGGAAAAACGGTAGGTGATAACGTCAAGGAGCGCAGGGCCTTTTCCTTCTTCGAGCAGCCTTTTTTTGCGTTTCATAGCGTCGATCACAGCAAAAACGTTGAAGCCGTCTACCCGTTCCGCGTGCATCTGGTCCGGATTGATGCCGGCGCCTGCGCGCGCGAGGATGCCATAGGCCATCGTTTCGCCGCTGGTCTGGCCGCCCATCCCGTATCCGTTGTTGTTGAAATTGAAGAGGACCGGCAGGCCGCCCTTATATCCTTCCTCCCACAGCGTATGATATTGATCCATGGAAGCGAAGTTCATAGATTCCCATACCGGACCGCAGCCGAGCGAACCGTCTCCCGCATTGGCGACCACGATCCCTTTTTTCTTCATGTTTTTTTTGTAGAGCGCCGCACCCGTCGCGATCGGCGCGCTGCCACCGACGATCGCGTTGTTGGGATAGACGCCGAATGGGATGAAGAATGCGTGCATAGAATTTCCCAGTCCTTCCGCAAAGCCGTTCTTGCGGCCGAATATTTCCGCCATGATACCGTACAGGTAGAAACGTTTCGCGGACTCGTGAATGCCGAGGGAAAAATGTTCTTTCACAACGCGGTACTGCGCGCCGTCATTTGATTGTTCCATGATCTCTTCAAGTTCCTGATCCGTCAGCTTCCGCAAGGCGGAAAAACCTTTGGCGATCAGTTCGCCGTGGCTGCGGTGTGTGCCGAAAACGGCATCGTCCCGGTCAAGCAGGAACGCTTGGCCGACGGCGACGCTTTCCTGGCCGATACCGAGATGTGCCGGGCCGGAATAGTTGTAGGCCACATCGCAGTATTTTCCCGTTAGGCGGAGATCCTGCATCATTGTCTCGAATTCACGGATGGTCAGCATATCGAAAAAAATATTGGTGAGATCTTCCTTGGAAAATTCACCGAGGACATCCTTCATTCTTTTTTGATAATTGTTCAGCGGGATGTCTTTAAATGCGGCAACACCGCGCGCCCTGATTTGGGCTGGATTGATATATAATTCTTTCGTCATAGTTTTGATTACCTCCTGAAAAATTAAATGAAAAGCGTTTCGCGGACGATCTCACAAACTGTTGGATGGGGAAAGATCGTTTTTTTGATGCTTTTTACCGGAATTTTGTTCTGAATGATCAGCGCAAGGGAATAGACGATCTCGGAAGCATATGCGCAGAACAGCGACGCGCCCAGGATTGTTTGCCCTCTTTGGTCCAGAACCAGTTTGCAGAAGCCGTCACTCATACCGTATTCTGCAATGTGCCGGCCGCTTAGGTTGATCGCAGCCTTTTTTATCACCGGATTTATTCCCTGGGCGGCTGCCTGCTGTTCCGTAAGGCCGCAGAAGGCGGCTTCGGGCTGCGCATAGATCACGCCGGGCACTGCGGAATAATCCATCTCGTCGGGCGTCCCTGTCATGTTGTTTACCGCCGTTTCAGCTTCCCGGTAGGCAACGTGTGCGAGCATACACTTTCCGTTGACGTCGCCCGCCGCAAACAGGTTTGGTATATTGGTTTCGCAGTGTAAATCTGTAACGACAGCGCCG
Source organism: Christensenella minuta (assembly GCF_003628755.1). Lineage (NCBI taxonomy): Bacteria > Bacillati > Bacillota > Clostridia > Christensenellales > Christensenellaceae > Christensenella > Christensenella minuta. The sequence continues at coordinate 2,846,402 of NZ_CP029256.1, forward strand.
TGTTCCATACAAAGGTTCATACCGGACAGCCCCGGGATATGCAGGGATGGTTTTCTTCCCACACACATCAGGAGCTTATCATAAGGGAGTTCCCGGACACCCGAGGGTGTTTCGACATGCGCGGTTTTCCCGGATACGTCAAAGACCTTGCTGCCCAGCACAAACTCGATCCCCGTTTTTTCCAAGTGCCTTTGCAGCGCGCCGGAAAGGTCGGTGTCGATTGGGCCGCCGACCTGTTTCAGCATTTCGACAACGGTGACTTTGCTGCCGGCAATACTGAAATAAGCGGCCATCTCGAGGCCGATGACGCCCGCACCCACAATGACGAGCTTTTCTGGAAGCTCCTGAAGGTCCAAAATATCGCGGCTGGTGAGTACCGAACCGTCTCCGATACCGCCCGCAACGCCGGGAATATTGGGGATAACAGGTTCGGAACCGGTCGCGAGCAGGACTTTTTCCGCAAAGAAGGATTCCCTGCCGCACAGGATGGCGAATCCGCGTTCTTCCCTGCGCAGCCCCGCTTCCGCCTGTACAACGTCGACCTTTTTACGCGCAAGGGCGGAGGATACGCCGCCGACGAGTGTGTTTACCACCGTTTGCTTGCGGGCAAGCACCTTGGCGTGGTCAAGCGCTGCATTTTCACAGCAAAGACCAAGGTCTTTGCCTTTATGGGCTTCGTATTCAAATATTTTTGCGGAGTAAAGGAAAGCTTTGGTGGGAATGCATCCTTCGTTGAGGCACACGCCTCCGACCGTCCGCTTCTCCGCAAGGAGAACTTTTTTCCCGGTTTCGGCCGCGCGCTCCGCCGCGAGATATCCGGCAGGGCCGCCGCCGATCACGGCAATATCATATGATTTCATAATATGGTCCCTCCTATACGAGTTGGTCAAACTGTTCCAGGTTCCTGCACAGCGCCTGTAAAAAGCGTGCGGACGGAGCGCCGTCTACGGCCCGGTGGTCGTAGGTGAGGGACAAATGACCGGCCGGGTAATAAAGGATGCCTTCGCTTGTTTTTTTGACCGCATAATCGATGGCGTCGATGCCGAGGATGCCTACCTGAGGCGGATTTAAAATGGGCGTAAATCCGGTCACACCGAATCCACCGAGGTTGGAGACGGTAAAGGTCGCGCCGGACATCTCTTCCGGACGGATGCTTCCATCGCGGCATTTCGCCGCAAGCTCCTTGAGCTTCCTCGACAGCTCAACGAGCGAAAGCGTTTGGGCTTTGCGGATCGTGGGAACCATTAGCCCGCGCTCCGTATCGACCGCGCAGCCAAGGTTGATATCTTCGAAATATTCGATCTCTTTATCGCTGACCATATGCGCATTCATATAATCGAATTGCTGGAGCGTTTTTGCCGCTGTGAACAGGATCATGTCCGTGACCGTAATGTTTTTTTCATCTCCCGGCGACAGCCTTAGCCATTCGCGGTACCGTTGGATGCACGAAGCATTGTAGGTCATGTGCGAGGTAAGCTGCGCGGTGCTGCTCAAAGAGTGCATCATGTTTTTGGAGATCGTGCGGCGGACCGTGGATATTTTTTCAATCCGCGAACTGCCTGGATGTACCGGAGCAAGGGGTCCAGCTGCCGGAGACGAGGTTTGCGCTGCCGGAGCGGGCGCAGCCTCCATTGCGCGGATCACATCCGCCTCGATGATCCTGCCCTCCGCACCGGACGCGGCAAGCCCGGACGCATCTATGCCGTTTGCTTCGGTAAGCTTGCGCGCCCGGGGAGATAGAAATCCTCCTGCCGGAGGCTGCGCCGTGAGAGCAGGCGCCTTTGCTGCCGGGACCGGGACGGGCGCAGCTTCCGGCTTCTGCTCCGGCGCGGCTTCCGTCCCGGTATCCGCTGGTTGGATACCGCTGATATCCTCTCCCGGCTGCCCGATCACGCAGACCGGCGTCATCACGGGGACGACGTCATAGGATTCATAGAACCGTTTCAGGACTGTTCCGTTTGTTTCGGAATAAACGGTCATAGAGGATTTGTCTGTTTCGATGGAAAAAAGTTCACTGCCGTTTTGAACGGAATCACCTTCGGACACGAACCATTCGCCGAGGACGCTGGTATCTTCGTTGAGGCCGAGCCGGGGCATGTTTACAACTTCTGCCATATTGTTCCTCCTTGGTAAAATGATATTTGGGAAATCGGTTGCAGTATACCATCGTGAAGATCCCTGTCCAGCAAAAAGGCGGAATCTGGTAAAAATTCCACAAAAAAAGCCCTTTTGAAATTAGTTTCAAAAGGGTACGGCTGCGGGGGAAAAGCTTACTTCCTGAGCAGGCGGGCTTTTTTCAGGATGTCTTTGGCCGTGATCTCGTCCGTATAAAGGCGGTTCACGATACCGCCGCGCAGCGCGCCGAGGATGGCCTGGCTTTTATGCTCGCCGATCGCGATGCAGATGCGGTTTCTCTTTTGCTTGAGTTCGGAAAGAGAAATACTGATGATTCGGCCGGTAATGTTGCTCTGTATCTCGTTTCCGTTGATATCGAAATTGCGTCCGGCGATGTCGCCCACCCCTCCGCTGTGCACGATTTTATTGTAAACACTAAGGTTATAGGTCCCTTCGTCTGTCAGGAAAGTATCCTTCAAATCCGTTCCTCCAACGGAAAGGATAACAGTCTGTGCCCTGCGGCAGAGATCCATGACATAGCGGATATTGGAATCGGACAGTAGTACCTGCGCAATGTGCTCCGTATCGACCAGCAGAGGGGCTGGCATAACAAAGCCCTGCGCGGAAAAAATATCGGCAAATTTTTCTATGATATGGGTCGCTTTCATGGAGGCAATGGTTCCCGTCACGAAACCGCTCAGCATACAGACCTTTACCCCATGTTTTTCCTGCGGAGGCGGGACCAGGTTCTTGGCGAGATATTCGGTGGTACGCCCCCATGTGACGCCGACAATCTCATCGTCTTCGATGAGCGTAGGGATATCGTGCGCGGCGTATGCGCACACATCGTCCAGCCGCGGGAGGTAATCGTCCACAAAGGCGGGGAGCACCGTGCAGGGAATGCCGGAGAGGTCGAATAGCTCCTGCTGGAGGTGGGTTACAGCTTCGCCCGAATAATTGATCTTGAATTCGACATACCCGAGATCAACCGCTTTGCGGATCAGGCGAGAGACCGTAGATTTGGAGACATAGGCCTTCCGTGCGATTTCTTCCTGGCTGATCCCAAGCTGGTAGTATTGCTTTGCAGCACTTATCATCAACTGAAATTCTTTTTCGTTCATGAGCACTCATCCCTCCCGGATCGTATTATATCATAAATGGAAAAGAAAGAAAAAAGGGACAAAAAATGCCAGGGGCAGTTATTTTTAAGAATAGACCTATACAAAAAACAGATGGATAAAAAGTGTTTTGATAAAAAAGGTAAAAAATAAAAGAGAACGTTATCAATAAATCTCTTGACAATATTTTTTCCTTTTTGTATAATGAAGCCATCAGCAAGATAAACCGTAAATAACGTCAATATTTGTAGTATTTCAACAGGATTTTCATTTAGAGTACATTTAAGATAACGAAATTTAAAGAAGGTATGTATTTCCATAGAAAATTGGAATACATGGAAAAAAGATTTGATTTTTACTAAAGCACCCTGTATTTGCTCGAAATATTGATAACGTTATCAAAATATAGAAGAGAGTAAGGAAAAATGGAAAGCGTGGCAGGAAAGCAAAATATTACAATTATAGACGTAGCGCAAAAGGCAGGATTATCGTCCGCGACTGCCGGACGTGTGCTCGGAGGATATGGGAACGTTTCGGAAAAGGCACGTTTAAAGGTGATGAAAGCAGCTAAGGAACTTGGCTATATGCCCAATGCGATTGCGCAGAGTATGAAAAGCCAGGTTACCAAAACGATCGGGGTCTTGGTCGGGAATATTGCAAATCCGTTTTTTAGCGAGATCATTCATTCCATTGAGGTGAAAGGCGCGGAAGCAGGATATAGCGTGATTATCGCCAATACGGGCGAAGATATCGACGAGGAAGTAAAAGCCATCAAAACATTATATGCAAAGCGCATTGACGGTCTGATTATTGCAACGGCGCAGCCGAACGATATGATACTGGATGCCTCGAAAAAAAGGCTGTATGCCGGAGATGTTCCGGTAGTATATATTGACCGCGAATTATTGAATGTCAACGAATTGATCATTAAGGCGGACAATTTTTCAGGAAGTTATGAAGCGACCCGCTATTTGATCCAAAAGGGACATGAGAACATTGGCCTGATCGCAAGTATTTTTACGTCGACTATGTACGAGCGGATCGACGGATATAAAAAGGCATTAAGCGATGCGGGGATGCCTTGCCACAAAGAATATATCAAAATCGGGAGCACTGCATCCGTTGAAGAAGGGAATCGATTCACTAAGGAGTTGCTGGCGCAAAGCGCGGAGCTGACGGCTTTATTCGTTCTTAATAATATTACATGTACAGGGGCGTTACTGGCCCTGCGGGAAATGAATAAAAAAATTGGCCGTGATATCAGCTTCATTGCCTGGGACGACTTTGAATTGGCGAAGATACTTGATCCCCCGTTGACGACGGTAACGCAGGATCCCAAAAAAATGGGAGAATTGGCTGCGGAAAAATTATTTGAGAAAATCAACGCAAAACGGGAGAATAAGGAATGGTTTGGAGAATCGACAATCGTGCTCAAAACACAAATGATCGAGCGCCAATCATGCCGCGATATTAACCTTTTAAAATAAAAATTTACTTTAAGCTGTGGAGGTGATGAGATAGGAAGGATGGATTTTTATTTACGGTTTTTAAAAAAGACAGCACGGGAAAGACAAAAAAGTGCTACAAACATGTAGCGATGTTTGTAGCACGGGCGGATATCAGGGAGAAGATGTGTGTTCTTTTTGTACCCTTTTATCCAATGAAATTGTAACACTATATTCATTAAAAAGCAAATTAAACGTAAATCTCAAATTATATTCAGGAGGAAGAAATGGCATTAATTATGGGGATGAACAGTGGTTCATCATTCGATGGAATTGACGTTATTCTTGCGGAAACAGAAATTGCGGAAGACGGTTTTCCGAAGCCGACAAAATTTTTGAAAGGAGGATCGTATCAATGGCCTAAAGAAGTGGAAGATATGATCGTCCCTGCATTCGACAATAAAGTCGATATGGTAGGGCTTACCCGTCTCACCTATATTGCGGGAGCACAGATGGCGGAAGCGGTCCGCCAGTTCATGAAGGAAAACGGAATTGATCCGAGGGATATCGAAGTATTGGGAGTGGACGGCCAGACGATCTATCAGGAGCAGCCCGACCATGTGAAGATCGCAGCGATGACGGATACGCAAAAGGATGACTGGGTGCATCGCTGGCTGGATGGACCGTATCCGTGCGGCTACCAAATCGGCGATACATCTGTGATTGCCGGCCTGACCAATATTACCACTGTGACGAATTTTCGGCAGGCCGACCATGTATGGGGCGGCAGCGCAGCACCGTTGATGCAGTATTTTGATTTCGTTTTATTCCGTGATAAGGAAGAGCCAACACTTACGCTGAATATTGGTGGGATTGCAAATGTGCATCTTGCATATAAAGACCGCCGTAAAATGGTCGCATTTGATACTGGTCCCGGGAATCTGATGTCTGACAATGCGGCAAGAAGGCTTCTTGGGCAGCCGTGCGATTATGACGGTGCTGTTGCGGCCAAGGGAACGGTAAATGAAAAAATGCTGGCGGAATTTATGGAGCATGAATTCTTCAAGCGGCCTGTACCGCGTTCCGGATGGAAATATGATTTTTCAGAGGAATACAGTAATAAGATGCTGGACAAATATTCAAATCTCTCTACGGAAGATATTATGGCGACGGTCTGTGCCTTTACAGCAGAAGCGATCGTACGCAATATGAACGATTATATTCCGCAGGATATGCTTGAGCGGGTGAAAGTAATGTATGCATCCGGCGGTGGCGTAAAAAATCCGACCATTATGAAATATATCCAGGAAAAATTGCCCCGGAACATCCGCCTGACATCTTCCGAGGAGATCGGTATCCCTCCGGAATATAAAGAAGCATGCAAATTTGCGACACTAGCATATTCGACAATGCATAATATTGCGGATAACATTCCGGCCGCATGCCATGCATCCCAGTATACGATCCTGGGGAAAGTATCGTTTGCGCCATGGAAGGCGAAAAATGTTGGGCCTTTGGATTAAAATGTCCTAAAAATAATCAAAAGTGTGAGGTAAAAAACATGAAAAAGTCTATTGTTGTAACTCTGGTATGTTTAATGGTCATTTCGGCAATGCTATTCGTAGCTTGCGGCGCACCTGCGGCGGAAGTCTCCGCACCTGCGGAATCAACAGCAGCAGAAACGCCTGCATCATCTGAAGAACCCGCTTCCGAGGAACCGGCAGAGAGTGCGGGGGCGGCTTCGGCAGAAGGCGTAAAGATCGGCTTTTCTTTCGGACAGAGCGTTCATCCGTTTTTCGTAGCCATGCAGCAAGGGGCGGAAGCAGCGGCGAAAGAAGCGGGAGTACAACTGGTCGTTACCACCGCTGATTATGAAGTCGAGACACAGGTTTCAGACGTGGAAAATCTGATGCAGCAAGGTGTAAAAGCAATTATGGTAAACCCGATCGACTCTGCGGCACTTAGCAATGTATGCAATGAAGCGTTGGGAAAGGGGATCGGAATTTTCCCGGTCGATATCAATGTGGACAACTGTGAGGTAACGGCATTTGTTTCTTCTGACAATAAAGAAATCGGAAAAATGGAAGCGGAATATATTATAGAACAGTTGGGCGGCGAAGGCACGGTTGCATGGCTGGGAAATCCGAGCATTACATCTCTGCGCGACCGGCAGGAAGGCTTTTTTGAAGTGATGGACGCGCAGGAGGGAATCAAAGTTGTCGCGACGAACGAAACGGCGGCAATTGAGCGGACCAAAGCGCTCGAAGCGGCAGAGACTATCCTACAGGCGAATCCTGATTTGGACTGCATAGCGGGTTCAAACGAATCTTCCGCCCTGGGTGCGCTTTCGGCGGCACAGGCTGCCGGCAAAACCGATGTTCTGATTACGGGAGTTGACGCAACAGAAGACAATCTCAATGCGATCAAATCTGGCACGCCATTCTCGATGGCAGTTGCCCAGGATCCCTACCAGATGGGCTACCAGGCAGTACAGAATGCACTCAAATGGATCAATGGAGAAGAAGTGGAAGAGTTCATTTCCGTACCGATCGGCTTGATTACGATTGATAATGTGGATGAATATATCGAACGTGAGGCGCAGTACGCTGCCGCTGAATAAAAATCGGAAGTAGAGTTGACGTGGGGAGCTTTCCGGTTCCCCACGCTTTGCTCAAAAAAGGTTAAGAGTATTATCATTTGGAGAGGTGTGGTAACGTGCCCAGAAAAATTTTGAATATGAAAAGCATCACCAAATCCTTTGCCGGCGTTACAGTGCTTGACAATATACAATTCGACCTAATGGAGGGCGAAGTACACGCGCTGATGGGTGAAAACGGAGCAGGGAAATCTACTCTGATGAAGATATTGACGGGCGTATATACAAAAGACAGCGGAATCGTAGAAAAACTGGACCAGGGTGGAAACATGGTGCAAATGGAACATATTACGCCAAAGGAAGCACAGGAGAAGGGAATCAGTATCGTGTTCCAAGAGTTCAACCTTCTTAACAATATGAGTATTGCCGAGAACGTTTTTATCGGCAGGGAACCCAAAACAAAAGCGGGCACGATGGACTGGAAAAAACTGTATGCAGATACCCGGGATATATTGAAGCGCGTCAAAGTAGACAAAGAACCGCGAGTCCTGGTCTCGGAACTGAGCGTAGCGGAAAAACAACTGGTTGAAATTGCAAAATGCCTGTCCTATCAGGCGGATATTATCGTATTGGATGAACCAACTTCCAGTCTGACAGACCGCGAAGTAGATATCCTATTTGATTTAATTACCGAACTGAAATCAAAGGGAACGAGTATCATTTATATTTCCCATCGAATGGAGGAAATTTTTAAAATAACAGATCGGATCACGGTATTTCGGGACGGAAAATTTGTCGATACATTCAAAACGGCTGACACTACCAATGAAGAATTGGTGCAATGCATGATTGGCAGGAAACTAAATTTAGAAAAGAACACTCAGGCAAAGGATTACAAGGATAAGGACGTTGCACTTGAAGTTAAAAATGTGAATGTAAATGTTACGCTGAAATCAAAGCCTTTTGATTTTAGACTCCATAAAGGAGAAATATTAGGCTTTTTTGGCCTTGTGGGCGCAGGCAGGACTGAGATGGCGCGTATTATCTTTGGGATCGATAAAGCGGATAAGGCGGAAGTGTATAAAAACGGCCGGAAGATTATCCTTAAGTCGCCAATCGATGCGATCAACAATGGAATTGCGCTGATTCCGGAGGACAGGAAAGAATTGGGATTGGTTTTATCCTTGTCCGTGCAAAACAATTTGGTATTATCGTGCCTGAAAAATTTAAGCCCGATCAGGGCGCGAAAGGCGGAAGAGAAGGAAATCGCCCTGAAATATATCAAGGACCTTTCAGTAGCTTTGAGCAGCGAAGAACAGGCAGTGGAGGAACTTTCCGGAGGAAACCAGCAAAAGGTTGTTTTGGGGAAATGGCTGGCGATGAAACCGGATATCCTGATTATGGATGAACCGACACGCGGAATTGACGTAGGAGCAAAGGCAGAGATCTATTCGATCATGCGGCAACTTGCAGAAAATGGAACAAGTATTTTGATGATTTCATCAGAAATGCCGGAAATTTTACATATCAGTGATCGTGTGATCGTACTTTATGAAGGACAGAAAACACTGGATGCACCTGTTACGGGTCTCAACCAGGAAAAGCTGATGCATGCAGCGATTGGAGGAATTTAATATGTCGAATAATGAAGCAATAATCGCTTCTAAAGCGAAGCGTGGAAGAAAGGCTGCAAACTTGCGGCAATATGCGCTTATTTTTATTATGATTGGCCTGTTTGTGGTCTTTACCTGTTTGACAAACGCATTTTTTACGCCGGATAATCTGCTCAACATGTTTCGGCAGGTGTCGATGATATGCATCGTTGGGGTCGGAATGACCATGATTATTATCCTAGGAGATATTGACCTGTCTCCGGGATCAGTAATGGCATTTGTCGGCGTAATGGGTGCAACAGTATATAAAATGACTCAAAGTCCCTTTCTGACATTGGTATTTTCGCTCGCGATCGGCGCGGGAGTTGGTTTTGTAAATGGATTTATCACCGCGAAAGGCCGAATCCCAGCGTTTATTACAACATTGGCGACGATGCAGATTTTCCGCGGAATATCTTTTATTTATACGGGGGGCAACCCGGTGTCGGTATTTGATGAAGGATTTACACAATTTGGAACGGGATATGTGGGAGCGATCCCGCTGCCGGTTGTATTGATGGCTGCGGTTGTTGTCGTTGGCATTTTTATTACACAATACACACGGTTCGGACGGCATATTTATGCAGTCGGCGGAAACTCTAAAGCAAGTCAATGGTCTGGTATCAGCGTAGATAGAATAAAAATTGGCGTGTTTACCCTGAGCGGTCTTTTTACCGGACTGGCAGGTCTTGTGATGGCAGCACGTCTCGGATCGGGGCAGCCTTCGGCAGCGGATGGATTTGAAATGGATGTTATCGCCGCCGTTATCCTGGGCGGAGCCTCTTTGGCTGGCGGCAGGGGGACGATTTTTGGAACGGTAATTGGTGTAATTATTATTGGCGTTCTGGCGAATGGGCTGACGCTTCTGGATGTTTCCTCCTATTGGCAGCAAGTGGTAAAGGGACTGATTATTGTTGTTGCTGTACTTATTGATACGAAAAGCAGGAAGAAGGCATAAGCGGGGGGCATCATGCCCCCGTAGGGCTTTTATGAGGTGACATATGCTATATCCATTTAAGTTTAATCATATTTATATCAATAAAATATGGGGGAGCCGGGATTTTTCATTATTCCGCAATGATCTTCCCGAGGGAAAAATTGGGGAAACATGGGATATTGCCTGCCATGAAGAAGGCACAAGCGTTGTAACGAATGGGCAATACGCAGGGAAAACATTGCAGGAAATGATCTACACGTTCGGTCATGACCTGCTTGGAAGCAGAATAGCTCCGGAGAATTTCCCTTTCATGATCCGTTTGGTCAATCCGCGGGAAAAGCTGTCTATCCAGGTACATCCCAATGATGAATACGCGCGCAGCAAAGGTATGGCGGCAGGGAAAACAGAAGCATGGTATGTTATGGAGACCTTTGAAGAACCCTTTTTATATTTGGGCACGAAGGCTTGTACGGAAGAAGAATTCCGCAAGAGCATCAAAACAGGGAAAACGGAAAGGTATATGAAGCGGTATGAAGCAAAAAAAGGAGATGTATACCTTATTCCTAGCGGCTTGGTGCATGCAATGGGAAGCGACTTGATTATGGTAGAGATCGGGCAAAACTCCAATACGACCTACCGTATATTTGACTATGGGCGCGGAAGACAAGTGGATGTAGAAGACGCATTGAATGTGGCTGATCTCAATATGCGCGGGAGGCGCTCCCCGGGCATCTCCGTTAATTACGGCGGATACAGGAGGACGATCTATTTTCTCCATGAAGCATTTGCCTGGGAATGCTATGAAATCAGCTCCCATATGAAGAGCTGTACGGATAAAGGGCGCTTCCATGCCTATACCTGTGTTGAAGGCTGCGGGATGCTGAAATACGGAAATAAGTGCGAATATATCCAATGCGGAGAAAGCGTGCTTATGCCAGCTTGTCTGGAAGAGTATGAGGTGCTGGGCAATTTGAAGCTGCTCAAATCGTACGTGCCGGATAAGATTACCGCAAAACAGGAATTGTGCAGAATGATAGGAATATGAAAAAACCAGATTACAGATATACGGTACGGGCATGCTATATGGGATATATCGTGCTGGCAATCGTGATAAATTTGACACCGATCCTGTTTGTTCCGCTGCAAAGCCTGTATGGAATTACCTATGCTCAGCTTGGCATATTGATTTCGGTAAATTTTATTGTACAGGTAACGTCTGACCTTGCGTTTGGCAGACCGGCCGATGCGTTGGGTGCGCGCCCGTTCGTAATATTGGCACAAGTGCTGACTGTAGCGGGTCTGGTGGTATTTGTGTTTGCGGCAGACTTGTTTGCAGATGTATTTACGGGTCTGCTGGTTGGCACGATTCTTTTTTCAATAGGGGGCGGGCTACTGGAATTGCTAATCAATCCTATTGTGAACGCAATCCCGACCAAAGAGAAAATTTCAGCAATAAATGTACTGCATTCCTTTTATTCCTGGGGGCAGATCGTGGTCATTATTGTTACTACGGTACTGATTTATACCTGGGGAGCGGCAAGCTGGAGGCAGATTGCATTGTTATGGCTGGCAATTCCGGCAATTAACATATTTTTATTTTCCAAAGCGCCTATTGCTCCTTTTGTAAAGGAAGGGAAACAGAAGATGCCGCTTAAAAAGGTAGCGAAGAACAAATACTTCCTGCTTGTGGTGTCATGTATTATTATGGCCGCAGCTTCTGAGCATGTAATGGGCGAATGGAGCTCGACATTTATGGAAAAGGCTGCGGGATTTCCAAAAATTGTCGGCGATACGGCAGGCGTATGCATGTTTGCGCTTATGATGGGAGTGGGAAGAATCATCTATGCCAAATTGGGCGGGAAAAATTTGCTGAATGCTCTTGCTGCAGGCGCGGGCTTAGCTTTGGCGGCATATTTATTAATTGCATTTACGAACAATGGAGTACTAGCTTTGGCGGCATGCGCATTGTGTGGATTTGCGGTAAGCACCATGTGGCCGGGCTGTATCGTACTTGCTGCGGACCGTTTCCCACGGGCGGGAGCTTCAATGTTTTCTCTGCTTGCGGCAAGCGGCGACGCAGGCGCTGCATTTGCTCCGTGGCTTGCAGGTATGGTTGCGCAGGGGGTATCCGCAGTAAGCGGGGATCAGGCGGGCCTTCGGATGGCAATGCTTATAACGGCTGTGTTTCCGCTGACCATGCTGGCGGTCATATCGGTAATCAAAAAAGAACATAAAAAATCTGGAACACAAGAAAAGGAGTATAAAGGTGAAGACGGGAATCTCAGCATCGATGATGTGCGCTGATCTTATAGATATGAAAAAAGACATACGCGCAATGGAAAACGCGGGAATCGAGTACCTGCATTTTGATATTATGGACGGAAGCTTTGTGCCCAATTATGCACTGGGGGTATGCATGATTGAACAGGTTAGAAGAGAGACAAATTTACCGTTAGATATTCATTTAATGGTAGAACGTCCGGAGCTGAAAACAGGATACTTTCCTTTTCGTGAGGGAGATACAGTATCGGTGCATGCAGAAGGCACAGTTCACCTGCAAAGACTGCTGCAATCTCTTAGAAGGGAAGGGATACATCCGGGTGTTGCAATGAATCCGGCTACTCCTGTTGAAGTGTTGGAATATGTGCTGGATGTGGCGGATTTTGTGTTGGTAATGACGGTGAATCCGGGATTCGCAGGACAGGTAATCGTAGAAGAGACGCTGAGAAAAATTGAGAATGTACGCAGCTATCTGGATGAACGGGGTTACCGAGATACGGTGATTCAGGTTGATGGGAATGTAAGCTTTGAAAATGCAAGAAAAATGAAAGCTGCCGGTGCGGGGAATTTTGTAGCGGGGAGCGCGGGATTGTTCCGGACGGATATGACAATCCCGGAGGCTGCTAAAAAGCTGCGTGAAGCCATCCGGTAGAAACTATATTGAGCAGTTTTTTGATTTTTTAAGAGAATTATAAAAGAAACAGATATTCCTATACGGATATCCAAAAATGATTCAAGGGCAGGCAGTCTGAACCGCGGAATCCCTTGTTCTGATCGTCTGCCCCATACAAAATTTTGTCAACGGTTTTGAAAGTTGGCCTTTGTTTTATTCAAGAAAGCAGTCATACCGGTGATGCGGTCTTCTGTAGCGAAGGTTGTCGCATAGGCTTCGCTATCAAAGACAATGGAAGGACGTAGGCCAAGGTTGGCGCCTTCGTTGATTACGCGTTTGGCCATGCGCACGGCGATGGGGCCCTGTTTTGCAATCTTATCAGCAATTTCCTGTGCGCGCCCGGTCAAATCCCCGGACCCTGTTACTTCCTGCACAATACCGAGCTCGTACGCCCTTTGCGCAGGAATATGTTCCCCTGTATAAATGTAATATTTCGCATAGCCGTTATTTATGAGCCGGGGTAGCCGTTGCGTACCCCCGCCGCCGGGAAAGATGCCCAGAGCTACTTCGGGCAAACCAATTTTTGCGTCTTGTGCAATAATGCGGATATCACAGGCCAGAGCAAGCTCGAGTCCGCCCCCCAACGCATAACCATTGATGGCGCAAATCACGGGCACAGGTAGGTTTTCCAGATTGTTGATCTGCTGTTGTACGTACAAGTTAAACTCGCGCCCTTCTGCAGCTGTGAAATCTCGCATAGCAGCGATATCTGCGCCCGCGATAAACGCTTTGCCCGCCCCCGTTACGATTATGGCGCGGATGCCCTCATCCCGGCGTAAATCGTCAGTGATGCGCGCTAGATCATCAAGCATTTCACGGTTTATTGCGTTGAGCACTTTGGGCCGATTGAATGTGATGTACGCGAAGGCATCTCTTTTTTCATAAATGATAGTATTAAGTTTCATGCGGTATACTCCTCATTCGTAATCGTAAAAGCCTTTGCCTGTTTTGCGGCCCAGCAAACCGGCGTCTATCATCTGTTTTAGCAGTGGGCAGGGGCGGTATTTCTGGTCGCCCGTATCATAATGCAGCACCTCCATAACGGCGTAAATGATATCAATGCCAATCATATCTATCAGTTTTAATGGACCCATCGGATGGTTCAGGCCGTTTTGCATGGCAAGGTCAATGGCCTCCGGCGAAGCGACTCCTTCCTGCACCAAATATGCAGCTTCGTTCAGCATCGGGTCAAACAGACGATTGACAATAAACCCAGGGCTGTCTTTGCAGACCACGGCGATCTTGCCCATCGATTCCCCCAGCGCCTGGGCGGTGGCAACCGTTTTTTCAGACGTGCGCAGGCCCCTGACAATCTCTACTAATTTCATAGCGGGTACGGGGTTAAAGAAGTGCATTCCCACTACGCGTTCGGGTGTATCTGTAAAAGAGCCGATTTTGGTGATAGAGATGGAAGAGGTATTGCTGGCTAGGATTGCGTCCTTGCGCATGACTGCGGCAAGTCCGGCGAATACCTTCTTTTTAATTTCCGTTTCCTCGGAAACGGCCTCAATGGCCACTTCACAATCCGCTGCTTCCTCCAGCTGGGCAACCGGTGTAATGAAGGAGAGCGTGGCCGTGACAGCTTCCGGTGTGATGCGCCCTTTTTGCGCTTGGCGCTGTAATCCTGTTTGTATTTTTTCCTTGGCCTTCGATGCGATATCCAGCGTGATATCATAAAGCTTTACCTGATATCCGCTGGCGGCCGCAACCTGCGCGATCCCGGAGCCCATCTGCCCGGCGCCTGTTACAAAGATTCGTTGAATATGCATAATTTTAAATCTCCTTTATTCGCAGAGTTCATACAGTGTAGAAAGCCCCTGACCGCCACCGATACACAATGTAACGATGCCGTATTTGACACCGCGACGTCGCATTTCGCCAATCAAGGTAAGCGAGAGGCGCGCGCCGGTTGAGCCGACCGGGTGTCCTAAAGCAATAGAGCCTCCGTTGACATTAACAAAATCCATGTTCAATCCGAGATCGCGGCAAACGGCAACGCTCTGCGCGGCAAACGCTTCATTCACTTCCCAAAGGCCGATATCCTCTATCTTCAGGCTTGTTTTTTTGAGCAGCTTCTGAACGGACAGGACAGGCGCATAACCCATATATGCGGGGCTGAGCGCGGCTGCAGCACTGGTGACATAACGGGCCAGCGGCGGTATGCTGCGTTCTCTGGCTGTCGTCTCATCTGCTAATATGAGCACGCAGGCACCGTCGTTGAGCGGGGAGGAGTTGAGCGAGGTAACCGTACCCCCCTCCGGTTTGAAATAAGGCTTTGCCGCCTGAAAGGTTTCCAGGACAGCGTTTTCCATATACGTTTCGTCTTTGCTGAACGTTACATTTTTCTTCTTCACCTTCACTTCGACTGGTACGATATCCGAGTCATATTTGCCGGTGTTCCAGGCCTTTTCCGCAAGCAAGTGGCTGCGCAGGGCGAATTCATCCTGTGCTTCGCGGGAAATGTTGTATTTTTCGGCTACATTTTCCGCTGTAAGGCCCATATGATAATTTTCAAAGGGGTCTACCAAGCCGTCGTAGAGCATACCATCCAGCAGTTCGCCGGTCCCCATGCGATAGCCGAAACGGGCTTTTGCGAGGAGATAGGGGATACGGCTCATGGCTTCGCAGCCGCCTGCCGCTACGATGACGTTATCTCCCAGCATAATAGACTGTGCCGCCAGATTGATGGCTTTTAACGCTGTGGCGCAATTTTTATTCGGGGTAAATGCGGGCGTGCTGTCCGGCAGACCCGCATAAATTGCCGCCTGCCGCGCAGGATTAGAACGAGTGCCAGCCTGAAAATGTGTGCCGATGATTACCTCGTCAATGTCCTCCGGCGCTATCCGGGCTTTTTTGATCGCTGCGTTCAGGGCAGCCGCGCCCAACTCAGGCGCAGGAATACCGGCCAGAGATTGTCCGAATTTTCCAGTGGCGGTTCTGGCACCGCCCAATACAACCGGTTTATTCAACATAATCCTTCTCCTCATCTTTTTTTGTGATTTTATCGATCTTTGCAAGTTTTTTTGCAAGCGCTTTTTTATGGTCTATATTACTTTCGCGATACAGCATAATTTTCATAGCCTCTGGAGAGCCTGCGCCGTGCATTGATTCCGCAAGTGCGGTGCCTCCTGTCATATTTTCCAGCAGCCGTCCCATACGAATGCGTTCCTCTGTGGAAAAATCCGGATTGGCGCTGAAATATTTGTCAATATATCCTTTAGTCTCGGGATTGCGGTAATCTGCCTCGTAAGGCAGAGTAGCGATGAAGCCGCCCGCGATGTCGTGTGCAAGGCGCGAAATTTCATACATATAACGGGTACAGTTCAGCTTAACCGTATTGGCGAGCAGGGTATTGACGTAATAGGAGCCAGCTTCTGTCTTGGTACCCTGACAGGAACATCCCAAAGAGCAGTTATACATCGTTTCCGCCATATTAATCATTTCTGTGATCTTATCCCGTACATGGCTGGCCTTGACGCCGTTGTATTCGGCCATTGCCGCGGCAGAACCGATGATAACGTCGGCGAGGCCCACCTTACAGCCGCCGTAATTCTGTCTATGGTAAGCGGCGAAGGTGGAAACATATTCCTGTGCGAATTTATACTCGCCGCACATGAATACACGGTCCCACGGCACAAATACGTCATTCAGGACTGTCAGCGTTTCACCGCCGACGATGGCGTATTCGCTGTTGCCGGTATCGATATCGCCGTCTAGGCGGCGGTTATCGTTGGTCTGCCGCCCGAACAAGTGTACAACGCCGGGCGCATCTACGCGGATTGCACACGCGACAGCATAGTCCTGATCCTCTTCCCCAAGGTTGGTGGTAGGAAGTATAAGCATTTCATGTGAATTAATCATGCCCGTCTGGTGCGCTTTGGCGCCGCGGATCACAATACCGTCCTCCCTGCGCTCCACGATGTGTACAAATAAATCCGGGTCTGCCTGGGCGCTGGGTTTCTTTGAACGGTCGCCTTTGGGGTCCGTCATAGACCCGGCGATCATCAGGTCGTTCTCCTGCACATATTCCAGGTACTTCTTGAAGCGTTCATGGTAATCGGTGCCGCATTCCCGGTCAATATTGAATGTGGTGATAAACGTGGAATTCATTGCGTCAAACCCCACGCAGCGCTGGAAGCATGTGCCTGTTTTCTGACCAATCATGCGCAGCATTTTCACTTTTTTAACCAGATCGTCCGTGCTCTGGTGCACGGAGGTAAAACGGTTGATCTTTTTGCCGGTCAGATGGGAAGTGGTTGTCATCAATTCTTCGTACATGGGGTCAAATGCGAGCTCGTAAGTAACGGCTGCAGAGTTGACGTGGGGCCTTGTCATGGGGTCGTCCACGACACTTTCTACCAATCGCCCATTTAAGTAGACAATAGGCTTGTATTGGCGCAGGCTTTCAATATACTGTTCTTTGTTCATCATGGCTAAGGACCTCCAATAACATTTTATAGATTGTCCTGCCGGGCGATCAGCCGTTTGAGCTTTTCGGCTGTACGCCGAACTTCCTCCGGTTTTTCGACCAGCAGTGAACACCAATTTGAAAAACGTTCAGGTTCCGGAAAGCAGTCGGATTGACACTGCTTTACCAAAATACAGATATCCGGCAGGTATGCAGCGTTCCAGTGATGAATGGAAACTCCCGCCAATGAAGAAATTTTTCTGACAGCCGCCGCCGCATCATAGTGAGGGTTACAACTGCCGCAATATTTTGCGGCGACGGTCGGGGAACGTCCGGCCGCAGGGATGCGGGCAGACAGACGCGTTGGATCACATGCCGGCATAACGGTTTTTGCGATTGCACATGTAAACATTGATTTTGTTCACCTCCACCATAGATTGGCAGATGAAGCGTCGGTGTGCGTCATATCCTTCCGGGGCAGTGCACTTCGTGCGCCATCCTGCTTCGTTTCTGTACAAGCGGCGGATTATCGAGCTATCTACCGTAAAAAACTATTGGATGCTCAGTCCCATTTTTTCCTGCCGGAACAATCGGGTATCCATTTCTTTCAGGCTGGGCGATATTTCTACGGACGCTTCCATTTTATCCAAAACATCATGTTTCAGGTCGATGCCCGGAGCGACTTCCTGCAGAACAAGTCCGTGGCTGCTTAATCCAAATACAGCCCGTTCGGTAATATACAAAACTTTTTGCCCTGTCTGAATCGCATATTTTGCGCTGAATGTAATCTGCTGGACTGCTTTGCAAATCTTGCGGATGCGTCCCTCCTTCAGGATGCGCAACTTGCCGTCTCCGGTGGAAACCGTCAGACCGCTTGAGGTAAACGTTCCGCAAAACGCTACCATTTTGGCGTTTTGGGTAATGTCGATAAACCCCCCCCAGCCCGCTATTTTAGGGCCAAATTTGCTGACATTGACGTTACCGCGCTCGTCACATTCCGCAAGACCCAAAAACGCTTGGTCCAGCCCGCGCCCCTGGTAAAAGTCAAACTGGCTTGCCTGCCCGATGATCGCCTGCGGGTTTGCCGCCGCACCAAAATCCAGCCCGGAAAGGGGCAGGCCGCCGATTGGTCCGGATTCTATGGTTAATGTAATTTTTTCCCGCTCTCCTTCATCCTGGGCGACTGCCGCAATGCCTTCCGGCATACCAATGCCAAGATTGACGATCGAACCCTTTTGCAGCTCCATTGCCGCCCGGCGGCAGATGATCTTCCGCGCATTGAGCGGCATATGGGTATGGGCTTCGGCAGGCAAGGAAATATGCACTTCTCCGCTGTATGACGGGTTATACAGTGTGGCAAATGTCTGCTGATGGTTCTCTTTTTGGCATACTGGCACAATGATATCCACATAGATACCGGGGATTATTACATTCTTGGCGGGGATATTGGTATCCACGATCTTTTCCACTTGTACTATGACTGTGCCGCCTGAATTCTTACAAGCCTGCGCCACCGCGGTCAGCTCCAGTTTGCATGCTTCATGATCCAAGCTGATATTTCCATATTGGTCCGCGTAGGTTCCGCGAAGCAAGGCGTAGTGAATAGGGCGGGTTTTGTACACCAGATACTCCTCGCCATAAAGCTCCACCAGGTCCACGATATCCTCGGTTGTACGTTTATTCAGCCGGCCGCCTTCCACACGGGGATCCACAAATGTTTTCAATCCGACTTTTGAGAGCAAAAACGGTTTACCCGCCGCCGTTTCACGAAATGTTTGCGATATAACGCCCAGCGGTAGGTTGTATGCGGTCATTTTATTTTCCATAGCGAGCTTTTGCAATTTGGGCGCGTTGTTCCAATGTCCGCCTATCGCCGTTGAGACCAAACCTTCTTCCGCCAAATGATTAAAGCCGCGTTCGCTCATATCTCCCTGACAAGCGGCAAAAATCATCGTCATGTGGTTCGGTTTTCCTGTTTGCAGAAATCGTTCCTGTAAAGCAATATACAGTTCTTCCGGCACTCCGATCCCACAAAAACCATCCACTGCAAACGTTTTACCGGACTCGATACAATCGATTGCTTTTCGTGCGGCCAATATCTTTGCTTTTTTCATCCGGACCTCCTCTATCTTGCCTTACTGTTATTTATTCACAATACCTGAAAATTGGGAATAAGTGAGATTCCGAATGTCCTTTGGATTATTCACATGTTTTTGATTTACTGACCCCGGCTGCAATCGAAAGATGGAAGGATGCGCCATTGGAGAGCGTGGGATGCAGAGATGGTATGGGATGCGGGAATGGCGGGCGCAATCAAAAAGACCCGAAGCCAAACACACATAGACCCGGGCTGCAGGCGAAAACCATACTGCCGTCAAAGCGGGCTGGCGACGGCAGGGATACTTATTAATCTGGTTTCTGTTCCGTTTGATTGGACTGGATGGGTATCCTTATGGTAACGATGGTACCCTTCCCCGGCTCGCTTGTGATCTCCAGGCCGTATTGTTGACCAAAGAGCAGGGCAATACGCTGATGCACGTTCAGAACGCCGTAAGCAGGCAATTTTTCACCTTCATTATCATAAATGGCATTTCTGAGCCGCTGCAACGTCTGTTTATCCATACCTGCGCCGGTATCGCAGATTTCAAATACGATACAACCGCCCTGTTCATAACCTTTTACAAAAATATCTGATTTTTCGCGCGTCCTTTTCGCTCCATGATAGATCGCGTTCTCAATGATAGGTTGCAATATAAGCTTCAGCACTCTAAATGAACCAATGCGGTTGTCTACATCAATATGATAATCAAAGGTATCCCCATAACGAATCTTTTGTATCTCTAAATAACTTTGAGCGTGTTTCACCTCCTCGTCTACGGTGATGGTATCTTTTCCCCTGCTGAGGCCTGTTCGGTATAGCTGGATCAAGGCTTTTGTCAGCCGTATCACCTGGTCGTTATCCTTTTCCAAGGCCAGCCAGATAATGGAATCCAATGTGTTGTATAAAAAATGCGGGTTGATCTGCATCTGCAAGACCTCATATTCCGCCTTCCGCAGCTGCCGTTGCTCGTGATACACCTCTTCCACCAAGTCTCCAAGCTTTGAGACCATGTTATTAAATCCTCTACGCAGCTGGGCAATCTCCTCTACTCCCTCCACTGGAATAGAAAGATCAAACCTGCCTTTTTCCACCTCGGAATAATAGGTAAGCATCTCGTTGAGGGGGGCGGTTATTGCCTCCGCAGTAGATACGGAAATATTGGTATAAATGACGAGGATTGCGAAGATAGTGATGACAATCACAATGCTGATCAGCCAGATGGACTGAAGTAATTCCGATTGCTCCACCAAATTGATTATATGCCAGCCGGTTAAGGGATCCGATATGCTCATAATACTGGTATGTATTCCAAAATCTTGGTGGGTGATGTCCTCCAGATCTATGTTTGCGCGCTCTGTTTTAGTAAAATTTTTGCTGTTCATGTTGGACAGGTCTTCAAACGTCCATCGTTCCGAAAAAGGCAACATATCTGAATATTGCCCGAAGCTCTTTGCATCATCCGTATGCTTATCGCTTACTGCAACAATATCCTTATTCTGATTGACAATCATCAATGTACGGTTATTCTCCAAATTCTCCTCAATCATGCTCTGCAAAACATCCTGATGAAATTCAATGAGTAAAACTCCCTTCTTGCTAACCTTCTCCCTGTCGATGATCGGAGCGCTGAACGTTATGATGTCACTGTCTATACTGTCAACGTTTACAGATTTTCCCGGCCCCCACCAAGTTGTTCGGTTGGACTTCATTACGTCGCTGTACCAAGGGGAAACCTTAAATGCTCCATGAACCCTTGAATCTCTTTGGTCGGAGCCGATTACTACCCCGTTTTCCCCGTAAATATAGATTCCAGAGTACGCCGGGTTGCTTTTGCACATTTGGTACAGTTCAACACCTGCAATCACTTCGGCTTCCAGTTTTTCCTGCTGTGTAGGGAAAGTCTCGCGTAAGACCTCATCCACAAAAGGCATATTATTTATAACTTCGGAAAACAGATAGGTATTATATGTGAAATTTTGAACCTGCAGGGCCGTTTTGCTCAACGCATTGATGTTGTCATTGCGGTCCGAATTTCCCAGGAGATTTGCTGTCATTGTGATCGAAATCACGGGAATCAGGATAATCGGTATGATAGCCATGACCAAGCTGTTCACGGCTAATTTACTGCGCAGCAGGTTTTTACGTGTTTTGATAATATCAATTATTTTCATGTTATTTCCTGCTTTAAAAACTGATCTACATTTTTTTTCGTAACTAGAACCGGCTCGATAACCTGCTCAAATTCAAATGCCTCCTTATCCAGTAGTCGATGTACCGTCTCCACAACCCGTTTGCCAAGTTCCTGTTGATCCATCCACACTGTGCTCAAAAGCCTTCCGGCTTTTACCAGCTTCAAAGCATCCTGCGTTCCTCCGGTTGATACAAATATTAAATCCTCGTCTGTATCACCTTGCAAATTTGCATAGATGGCTCCAATAGAACATCTGTCGTTTATTGACCACAATACCTTTATGGAAGGGTATTCGTCCATATAGGAATACAGGCAGTAAATACCGTCGTCAATGGTTCCTGCGACCACATATTCGGGCGGCAATATTCTTATGTTTTTATAAGAGCTGAGCCCTTCGATAAAGGCGTTGGAATTATGCACATTGTGGGAGCGTGTATTGTTGTTAATCATACCTATTTCGATCTCTGCCTCATCCAGAGATCCGTCTGCGGCCAAACGGGAGGCAACGGCCTTTGCTGTTTCTGCTCCAGCCCTCCAATAATCGAAATAAATCTGTGCGGATACTTGGTCTCTATACTTTGTCGTCGTTTGAAAAACGATAATGGGGATGCTCTTTGAATTGCAATAAGCGAATGCATTTTGCAGACCCGAATACCTGTTGGGAATAACGAGCAGAACGTCGATCTCCTGATCTGCCAGCTCTATAATATCCGCTTCCTGTTTGTCATTACTGCCTTCCGCATCTTTCAGAATAATTTCTTCTTCCGGCTTTAAATTATTTTGTATACTTAATAAAGCATTAGTCACCGGAGCCTCTTCCGACCGTGGAACCGATATGCCTATTATAATGGGCGAAGCTGCCGGACTGTCTGTTGAAGCGCCGTGTTCTGCACAGCCACCGAAAGACAGAAGCACGCCGCAGGCAAACAGAATACATGCTACGGCAAGGGCAGCACGCCTAATTTTTCTCATTACAATCCTCCGTTCTGAAATAGGAAGGCGATTTTCCCGTTGCCGCTTTAAAAGCAGTGCTGAACCATGTCGGATCACTGTACCCTACCTGTTCGGCTATCTCATAAATCCGTTTGTTAGTAGTGCTCAAGAGCTCAATCGATTTAATAATACGCAGATTGTTTAAATATTTCAGGAATGAAATCCCCTGACTTTTTTTAAATACTGTGCAAAAATAATTTTTGCTCATACCTACATAATGAGAAACTTCTTTTAATGAAAGCTTTGAATTCGCTATGTTTTTCTCCATATAGCATTTTGCCTTATTCAATAAATCAGAATTTTCATCTGACAACTGGTCGCATCCCAGCATGATTCTTTTTATACTTTCAATTTTCTTAGAATTCTTTTCCTGCAGGGATTTTTCCTCGCGGATTTTCAGCAAATAGGGAGACAGTGCTTCCTCTGTGATCGGTTTGAGCAGGTAAGCGTTTACACCAAACCGTATTGCCTCCTGCGCGTATTCAAATTCATCATAAGCACTCATAATAATGATGCCGATGTCCATTTCCTTTTCTTTGATGCGTTCGATTAGTTGGATACCGTTCATAAAGGGCATACACACGTCTGTCAGTAACAAATCAATATTCTGGCCGCTTTGTTCAAGATGGTTCAGGGCCAACTGGCCGTCTCTCGCATCGCAGGCTACGTGGAATCCATATTTTTCCCAATCGATACTATTGGTGACTCCACGGAGGCAAAGAGCCTCATCGTCGACTACCATAACGTTTAACAGCTTTTCCTTCATCCGATTTGCTCCTATTCTGTTTTGCCAAAAGCAAGATGCACTAAAACACGTTTTTAACTGATATTTTGATTACTTAAAAGCTTTTCCTGAATAAAATGATGGAGTGTAAATCTTTTGTGAGGCTTATTATAAATCATTATTTGCTTTATTGTCAACTCTGGATCACAGGTAAACCGTGGTTTTAATAATGGCAGATAAAAACGCCCTATGAACCTATGAGGGTGGTTAAATATGATTTTACCACCCTTTTAAAACCGAAAAAAAGCAGTAAACATGTGAATAATCCAAAAGACATTCGGAATATCACTTATTCAAAATTTTCAGAGGTTTGCAAATAATAGTATTAAACGATATAACCCCATTGAGCAATTAAATGAATCGAAACTGGTCAGATCAGCATAATCCGCTGTTTCATAAATATATGAAGAGTGGTAAAACCGATAATTAATAATTCAAGAGTCAAAAGATAATTGAAATAAAATTACGTATATCCATGACTTTAAATAAAATAAAGGGGGATGTTGTGTAGGCATAGGTTAGGTAGGTTAGGGCTCTCGATTATTCGAAATGATGAGGAGGATAGAAATGAAGAAGTACGGTCAAATAATTTGTTTGTTACTTGTAGGAATATTGCTTGTAACATTTGTTGGATGTAGCACGAACAGCAGCGCAGAAACAGCGTCTGAAACTACTGTGCAGCAATCATCGGCGGAAAATGAACCGGCAGAAGAAAAAGAATCGAAAGGAATTCCTTCAATAAAGATTGGCTGGGCACCGCCGGAGATATCCGATGTGTATGAAATTGCTACCAGGAAGCTGGAAGAATCCCTGAACAATGCCCGCGCACTTGGTTTTGAAGTGGAAGTCATCCAAAAGTCAACCGCAAATCACACTCCTGCAGACCAGATTCAGGTGATCGAGAACCTGGTTGAAAGTGGAATTGACGTTTTGATGCTTTGTGTTTCAGACTGGGATTCATTAACAGAGACACTAAAAGAAGTAAATGAAGCGGGGATTCCAATCGTTCTGGTAAACCAGATTGAAGAAGCGCCGGGCGTTGAGATATATGGGTATATCGGGTTTGACAATGCTTCGGCCTCCGCATGCGGCGCATGGAACGTGATCGATGCGCTGGGCGGCCCGGGGTTCCAGGGCGAAGGAGAAACGGTAGACGTACCGGCAGAGACTTACTTGGATGAATCCTTCTGGGAAGACCTTTATAAAGATTTCGACGTCAACCAGATAAGCGGCAAAATAGCGCTCATTGACGGAGTAGCTGGTACTACCTTTTCCAACATCCGCGCGGATGGATTCAAGAGCGTAATCAGCCGTTTCCCGAATGTTGAGATTATTTCGGAACTTCCGGGAGATTGGGACAGACAGACCGGCATGGAAGCAGCTGAAAATATCCTGCAAAACAATGACGATCTGGACGCAATCTATGCCTGCTGTGCTGAAATGGGAATCGGTGCATATATGGCCGTGGAAAACGCGGGCCGTCTGGACGATGTGCAGGTATTCTGCCAGGATGGGCTGGAAGAATCAATGAAGTATGTTTCGGAAGGCAAGATCAAAGGCGATTCGTGGCATGGTATTTGGGAATGGTGCTGGTATGGTGCGGAATATTGTGTGAGAGCCGCGCTGGACTTAGAGCCGGAAAGCCAGGTATTTGATGTTCACGCGCGCTCTATTATCCTGCCCAATGTCGATCAGTTCTATCCGGAACCTCAGCTTGAGGAAATAGACTGGCAGACTGTTTACGACGAAGCCGCAGCAAAATATGAATAGTATTTTGTGAAAGTTCCTTCATAGGGGCGACCTGAATGCACCGCGTCCACTCTGGTGACGCGGTGCATTCAAAAAGGCATATACGTGCAGGGAGTGATAAAATCTTGAATGAATTTTTATTGGAAATGAAGGACATCAAAAAAAGTTTTTTTGGGACTATGGTTCTCCGCGGACTTAGTTTTGCCGTCAAACCCGGCGAAGTTCATGTCCTACTGGGAGAAAATGGTGCAGGGAAGTCTACTTTGATGAAAATACTGTCGGGGGTATATTCCCTGGACAGCGGGGAAATCTATATTGATGGAAAGAAAGTAACGATCAGAGAACCTATGCATTCCATTGAACTGGGAATTGGAATGGTATATCAGGAGCTCTCGCTTGTGCCGGAATTAAATGTGATAGAGAATATATGGCTTGGAAATTTGCCGAAAAATAAAATAGGACTTGTGGATTGGAAAACGGCAAAGAGGAAAACGCGCGAGATTTTTAAAAAATTCGACTTGCCAATCGAAATAGAAAAAAAGGTGTCATCGTTTGATCTTGGGATACGGCAGCTTGTTGAAATAGCACGGGTTACATCACAGAATGCAAAGCTGATTATTCTGGATGAGCCAACTTCGTCTCTGACTAAAAGCGAAACGGAAAAGCTATTCCACACAATCAAAACCTTGAGAAATCAGGGAGTTTCATTCATCTATATTACCCACAGGTTAGAAGAGGTGGCGCAAATTGGAGATTGCGCAACGGTAATCCGAGATGGCCAGACAATTGGAAAAACAATCTATGATTTGTCTTCGGTGAGCAGAAAGGATCTCATAACCGCTATGGTGGGAAGAGATTTAAGCGAGCAATATCCAAAGGAACCCGCAATGAAAAATGAAGTGGTTTACGAAGTAAAAAACCTTTCGGACAAAAGGAATTTTTCAGATGTTTCCTTTGCGCTTCATAGAGGGGAAGTGCTTGGGATAGCGGGGCTGGTAGGGGCTGGACGAAGCGAACTCTTGGAAGCGTTGTTTGGTTCGAGAAAGGTTGAAAACGGAGAGGTCTACCTATATGGGAAACCCTTCGTTGTAAAAAATTCGCGCCACGCTATCGAAAACGGAATCGGATTGGTTACAAAAGACAGGGCCGATGGACTCCTGCTGCATATGCCAATTTATGAAAACGTTGTAGTCAGTACATTCAAAAAGTATGAAAAATGCGGCTTTCGGCTAAAGAAAAAGGAAATAAAGGATGCTGAAGCCTATAAAAAGCTATTAAACATCGTCTCGGAATCCGTAATGCAAAAGGTACGCAACTTAAGCGGCGGAAACCAGCAAAAGGTAGCCGTTGCAAAATGGAACTGCAATGAGACGAAGATTTACCTGATGGACGATCCGACGAGGGGGGTCGATGTTGGTGCAAAGGTCGAAATATATAAGCTGATTAATTCGATTACCGCAAACGGCGGGGCAGTATTGATGGTGTCCTCCGATATGCCCGAGCTGTTAGGAATCTCGGACAACATTATGGTTATGCAAAAAGGGAAGGTTACTGCATATGTAAGTGCGGAAGAAAGCACGCAGGAATTCCTTCTGGAAAAAGCTGTTGGAAGTGAGGAATTATAATGGAAGACTTAGTAAGAGCAAACAAGAAGCGTTTGGTATCCAGCTACCTACAAAGATTCAGCTCAGTACTTATTTTGGTAGTCATTATCGTAGTATTGGCGATCGCCAATGAAAAATTTTTTCAATTTAGCAATTTTACAAATATTTTCAAACAGACGGCAATATTGGGCGTGATGGCCTTGGGACAAACGATTTGCATCATTACAGGCGGCATCGATTTATCCGTTGGAACCGTACAAAGCCTGAGCGGTGTCATCATGGCGGTTGCGGCGACAGAGTGGGGAGTTCCGACGGTCGTAGCCATTATTATGGGGCTTGCGGCCGGTACGCTGTGCGGGTTTGTAAGCGGCGTCATCATTGTAAAAAGCGGTATTCCGCCTTTTATCATGACAATGGGCATGATGACGATTGCGGAAGGCCTGGCACTGATTACAACGGGCGGCCTGATTATCAAGGATCTTCCGGAAGAGATGGTGTTCCTGGGTTCGGAAAGCGTTATGGAAATTCCCACCAGCATTATTGTTTTTGCGATACTTGCAGCCGTGATATGGATCGTATTGAGCAAGACTACGCTGGGACGGAATGTTTACGCGATCGGCGGCAACGAACAGGCTTCTCGGAATTCGGGAATTAGGGCCGGAGGAGTAAGGATTGCCGCGCATACTATCTGCTCCTTGATGGCGAGTATTGCCGGGCTGTTGATGGTCGGACGGCTACATTCGGCAACAGGCCTTATGGGAAGCGGATCTGAGTTGAACACAGTCGCGGCCGCGGCACTTGGGGGGGCCAGCCTGACTGGCGGTGTAGGAAAAATCAGCGGAACCGTCATCGGTGTCTTTACAATTGGCATCCTGAATAATGGACTGGATCTGATGAACGTATCCACGTTTATGCAGAAGGTTGTACTGGGTGCAATGATCGTAATCGTCGTTGTGTTTGACACGCTCCGCAGCAAGAAAATATTGGATTAAAGCAGGTGAAACAATGGCGAAATTATATGGGAAGGAAATGCGGAAGGAAGAAATACTGTCCTACGTGGGAAATTTGTCGCAATTGATCGATGCCCGGGAATGCGTGTTGTCTTCAGGAAAAGCGGAAGGCGTGAGGGCCATTGATGTGAAAACAGGAAGCGGATTGAATTTTTGCGTATTGCCTTCCCGCGGGCTGGACATCGCATGGGCAGACTTCCAGGGAAAAGCGCTGAGTTTTCTGTCTCGTTCCGGAGTGGTAAAACCGGAATGCCTGGGATATGACGGGCATCAGTCCGACAGGAGTTTTATGGGAGGCCTGCTTACTACCTGCGGACTTACCAATGTAGGCCCTGCACCCGAGGGAGTGGGATACCATGGCAGAATCAGCAATATACCCGCTTATGACGTAGGAATAAGCAGATACTGGGAAGGCGACGAGTATATGGTCGTGATCACAGGAAAGATCAGGGAGTCCTGTGCAATGGCAGAAGATCTGGAATTGCACAGGACGATTACAACCAGTTTGGGACGCAAAAGCTTCCAGATTGAAGATATTGTTTCTAATGAAGGTTGCCGTCCACAGGTGTTGATGCTGCTTTTGCATATTAATTTCGGATATCCGATCATATGTGAAAATACGGAATTGTTCTTATCAGCGTCAACCAAGGTTAAGCCATTGGATGAGGTTTCTGGAAAAGAATTGGAGCATTATCGCACCATGCAGAGGCCTGAGTTAAACAAGGAATACAACGTTTTCCTGCATGAGACAGAACCCGGAAGGAAAGCGTATGCGTGCCTTTTTAACCATAAGATACAGTTGGGAGCGTATGTCAAATACCATACAGAAGATTTTGAAAAATTTATGCAATGGAAAATGATGCGGGCGGGCGAATACGTATGCGCGCTGGAACCGTGCAATTCCTATTCCCTCGGTCGGAAAACGCTGCTGGAAAGCAAGAAAGCCAAATATATTGAGCCTGGGGAAAAGATAAGCTTCCGGTATCAAATTGGCGTAGTGGAATCCCTACTGGAAATGAGCGCTCTAGAAAAGTAACGAAGACTTTTGTATCCAAAAACAGGCTGAAAAAAAGGAGCGGTAGATATGAATAAAGTCGGGGCACATTATGGTTTCTGGGAAACAGAATGGTCGGGCGGTGCAGACCACTTTATCAAAAGTGCGAAGCGCGCGGCTGCACTTGGTTTTGACGCGCTTGAGCTTGCCGGGTTTGCGTTCTATGATATGGGCCGGCAGGAAATGGACCAACTGAGGGCAGCAAGCGAGGAGATAGGGATCGAATTGTCTTATTCCGTATCGCTGCCCTTAGAGTATGATATATCGTCATCTGACAATTCGGTAAGGAAAAATGGGATAGCGTATGTAAAAGCCCTGCTGGAAAACGTGGGCTATATGGGAGGGAAGCTATTCAGTGGCATTACCTACGGTGCGTGGCACGGGCAGATAGAAGATACGAAAGAAGCGCACTGGGACCGCGCTGTTCAAAGCGTGAGAGAAATAGTAAAGCTGGCGGAGGATTACGGAATTACCTATGGTTTTGAAATGGTAAACCGATTTGAAAATTTCCTTATCAATGACCACAGGGAAGCGATTCGTTTTGCCCAAGAGGTCGGGAGCCTCAACGGTAAAGTCTTGCTGGATACCTTTCATATGAACATTGAGGAAGACGACATGGCGCGGGCGATATTAGAAACGGGCGCCTGGCTGGGACATTTCCATGTCGGGGAAAATAACCGCCGTCCGCCTGGCATGGGGAATGCCATTAATTGGGATAACGTATTTAAAGCCTTGCATACAATCGGGTATGACGGCTGGATCGTTATGGAGCCTTACGTAATGCCGGGGGGACAGGTCGGTAAAGATATCGGCATTTTTCGCGAGATCCTTCCGGATTTGAACTTGGACTCCGAAGCAAAAGCGGCGCTTGGTTTTGTGCGAAAAGAAATGAATAAGTTTGCCGCAGCGAAACAGGATGGCAAATGACTGCGCGTACTGCTTGCATTTTGAGAAAGGAGATCGGACCAGATTTTAACATCGCATGTTGCCGGTGAACCAAAAACAAATAATAATATATGTTCTGTGATTGCTATACAGAGGAAAAGAGAGGGTATTATGAAAGAATTAATGTTGAACTGCGAAAATTCTGAGCTGCTGAAAAAATATATGGATATTTATCCGATCGACGGGATAACGGTGAATCCTAAAATGGTCTCGCGGCTGAAGAATCTTGATTTTTTTGATGTAGTCAGAACATTACGGAAAACGGCGGGATCCAAAAAACTCTACGTACAGGTGACGTCGCCTATTTATGAGGAAATTCTGGAAGAGGCGGACCTGATTCGGAAAGCGGGCGGTGAAGAAACATATGTTAAAATACCCGCAAATGAGATCGGGATTAAGGCTATCAAAACACTGAGCGCACGCGGCTATAGGACGACGGCGACAGTAGTATATTCGGCCGGACAGGGCATCTTAGCCTTGAAAGCAGGCGCCAGCTATGTAGCGCCGTTTTACGGTCCGATGCTGAAAGCCGGGATAGATGCGGAAACGGAAGTGCGCAGAATGGCCGTCTATAGAGCTGCCAGCGGATGCGAGGGCAAGATTCTTACTGCTGCCTGCAGGACGTTTGAACAATTTGGCAGAGCAATAGCAGCGGGGTCGGATGCGTTGACCGTAGACCCCGGATTTTTGACGCAGGAAATGAACGTGAAGCCCTCTATAGATATTTTGAATGATTTTATCTGTTCCTGGGAAGAAACTTACGGTGCGGGTAAAAAAATTATTGATATGAAAAGTGAGGTGGGATCATGCTGACTAATACGGAACTTACAGAACTGAATAAGCAGAGGAAAATACATCAAATCGCCTTTCTTGTATACGATGCGGAAGAGACTATGCAAAAATGGGTCGATCTGTTGGATATCGGCCCGTGGCTGGTACTTGTTATGAGCGACGAGACCTGTACGGATGTCATAGAAAACGGACAGGCATCGGATAGAAAATTCAAATTTATTTGCGCCGCCACTATGGTAGGGGAAACGCAGATCGAGCTGATTCAGCCCTGCTATGGGGTAGAAGTTTACGAAAATTGGATGAAAAAGCACGGCGAAGGCCTGCATCATATTAAGGAATATATCCCAAATGAAAAGTTGGATGCAGCGGTAAAGAATTATGAAGAGAAGGGAATGCCGCTAATTCGAGGAGGGCATTATCTGGAAGATATCCATTTATATATTGACTCCATGGATAAGCTGGGTTTTCAGCTCGAGATAGGAAACTGTGCAGATATATCCCTGACGGAAGATATGTATTATATCTTTCCGCGGGAGCGATAGGGGTGCATACCGACAAATATGGAAGGTATCAGGCTTATTGCGGTAATCCGAAAAAGCGAGAGATTGCTGCTTTGGTTCCTATAGAACCGTAAAAACGGAAGAAAGCTGCGTAACGTCCGGATAAGCAGAGCAAATGATTGAAAAGGAGAATAAGAAATGAAAATGATTATTGGCGGCCGGAAGGTCGATGCAAGCGACGGCAAAATCCTACCGGTACAAAACCCTGCCAATGGTGAACAACTGGACAGCGTACCCAGTGCAACGGAAAAAGATATCTTAGGGGCAATCAAAAACGCCCGTAACGGAAAAAGAAAATGGGCGGAAACGCCTGTGTATGAACGCGCGGATATCTTTATGCGCTTTGCGGAATCCATGCGGAAAAACAAGAAAGAGCTGGCCGAACTGCTGACAAAAGAAACAGGAAAGACACTGGAGTTTGCACTTTCGGAAATTGATACAGTTCAAAGGATATTTATCGGATATGCGGAAAAGATGAAGCATGAATATGGAAAGGTGCTTCCGGAATCGGCTCAGCCAGGAGTGGAAAATGATATAGCGATTGTCAGACGCGAGCCCCTTGGGGTAGTTATCTGCATTACACCTTACAATTTTCCCCTGGAGCTGATGGCGCAGAAAGTTGCACCTGCGCTGATGGCAGGCAATGTCGTCATAGTCAAACCCGCTTCCGATACGCCGCTTACCACCATAAAAACCATTGAACTATTGCTCGAAGCGGGCGTTTATCCGGAGGCCGCTCAAGTAGTAACCGGACGCGGATCAACCATTGGAAAGCTGTTTTCGGAGAGCATGGACGTGAACGTCATAAGCCTTACTGGCAGCACGGATGTTGGCGTTGAAATAGCGAGAAAAGCGTCGGAAACGCTAAAGCGGGTGTTCCTTGAGCTTGGCGGGAACGATGCCATGGTGGTGCTGGAGGACGCTGATATTGATGCCGCTGTGGAAGCTGCGGCTTACGGCCGGATTTCAATCTCGGGGCAAATATGCTGTGGGACAAAGAGGATGGTCGTTCACAAAAGCGTGGAGCAGCTATTTATAGATAAATTAGTTGCGCGTTTAAAAAAGGTGAAAATGGGGGATCCGCTGAATCCGCAGATCGATATGGGACCGTTGGTCAGCGAAAGCGCGGCAAAAGAAGTAGAACAGCAGGTCAACACTATGGTAGAGCAGGGAGCGCAATGCGTATTGGGCGGCGTACGCAAGGGTGCGTATTATGAACCCACGATCCTGACCAATGTTACCAAGAATATGAGCATAGCAAAGGATATGGAAGTGTTTGGACCGGTTTTTCCGGTTATAGCATTCGATACGGAGGCGGAAGCGGCAGAAATTGTCAACCAGTCTAAGTACGGGCTGATGAGTGCAGTCATGACAAAAGATATCTCCCGGGGATTGAAACTGGCGAAACAGATCGAAGCCGGCGGTGTCGTAATCAATGGGTCTACTCTTTACAGGACTGCGGATCAGCCATTCGGTGGATATAAAATGAGTGGAATCGGAAGAGAAGGCATCTCTTATACGCTGGAAGAAATGTCTCAGGAAAAGACAATCGTTTTAAAAGACGTCCTCAAGTGAGCGTGCCGCCGCAGACTGGAAAAATTCCTATTAATCTTACATGAGATGGACGGAAGGGGTAGGAACGTGTACATTGGCAGTCTTGTCCTGCACACAATCGAAACATGGGGTTGAGAATAGACTCGTGAGCCGTGCTTTGGAAAGCGCAGAGTCCTGTGATCCGGCAAATTTGCAAAGAACAAGCCTTTGCCAACGGCATGGGCAAAGGAATAAATTGGACGCCGGAGCGAAAGATGAAAACAAAAATTTTTAGTGAGGAAAAGCATATGGATTTTACACTCAGTAAGTCACAGCAGCTCATGCGCGAGCTGTTTAAGCGCTTTGCGGAAGAAGAAATAGCGCCGATCGCGCGGGAAATGGATGAGACGGAAGAATATTCACAGGAGCTGCTCGAAAAGATGCAGGGCATCGGGTTGTTCGGGATACCGTTTTCGGAAAAGTACGGCGGCGGAGGAGCGGATACGATGGCATACGTTTTATGTATGGAGGAGGTCAGCAAAGCGGACGCGTCAACCGGAGTAACGATTTCGGTGCACACTTCCTTATGCTGTTCCTGTATCAATGATTACGGGACTGAGGAACAAAAGGAAAAATTTCTGCGCCCATTGATAGACGGCCGAAAAATCGGCTGCTTTTCCCTGACAGAACCCAATGCGGGCAGCGATGCGGGCGGGCAGCAGACAAGCGCCGTGCTGGAGGGCGATGAATATGTTATAAACGGATCCAAGGTTTTCACGACAAACTCGGGCTTTGCGGATACGTTCATCGTATTTGCGGTTACGGACAAAGCTGAGGGAACGGACGGAATCTCTGCATTTATCGTAAACCGGAATACGCCTGGGCTTTTTGTAAGCGCAAATATTCCGCGAATGGGCATACGAGCCGCTTCAAATTGCGTCGTGACCTTTGAGAATATGAGAGTTCCTGCGGCGAATCGGTTAAAGCAGGAGGGAATGGGCTATGAAATAGCAATGCATGCCCTTGATGGCGGAAGAATAGGCATCGGCGCACAAGCAGTTGGAATTGCGCAGGGCGCGCTCAATGAAGCGATGAAGTATGTGAAGGAACGGAAACAATTTGGACGGCCGGTAAGCGCTTTTCAGAATACCCGTTTTCAGCTTGCAGAGATGCAGACGAAAATTGATGCCGCAAGGCTGATGGTATGGCGTGCCGCGTCAATGAAGGACAAAAAAGAGGATTACGCATCCGCTGCGGCGATGTGCAAGCTGTTCGCTTCTGATGTGGCGAACATAGTGACGCGGGAATGCGTGCAGCTTTTCGGCGGGTATGGATATTCGCGTGAATATCCGGTGGAACGCATGATGCGCGACGCTAAGATTACAGAGATATATGAAGGCACCAGTGAAGTCATGAAAATGGTTATCTACGGCACCATGAAGCCAAGATAAGGAGGACGGAATTATATGAAAATAATAGTTTGCATCAAACAAGTGCCAGATACCAATGAAGTTGAGATAGATCCGCAGACCAATACGCTGATTAGGACCGGTATTCCCGTAATTATAAATCCTGACGACAAAAGCGCGGTCGAAGCGGCGCTCGAACTCCGGGAAAAGATTGCCGGAAGCACGGTAACAGTAGTTTGCATGGGACCACCGCAGGCTGAAATGGCCCTGCGGGAAGCGCTCAGCATGGGGTGCGACGAAGCGGTGCTGGTAAGCGGAAGAAAATTTGGAGGATCGGACACGCTTGCAACCTCTACAATCCTTTCGGCAACGCTTAAAAAAATAGGGTATGACCTCATTCTAACAGGAAGACAGGCTATCGACGGTGATACTGCGCAAGTAGGACCGCAGATAGCCGAACATCTTGGCATACCTCAAGTAAGCTATGTTGAAGAGATCACGCCTGAAAAAGATTCCATAATCGTAATGCGCCAATATGAGGACCGATATCATAAGATACGCGTTAAACTGCCCTGCCTGCTTACTGCGATACAAGATTTGGCGAGACCGCGATATATGACGGTAAAAGGCGTGTCCAGTGCAGAAACCAGGGAAATCAGGAGGATGGATTATGATGATCTTTCGGACATTCTCGATGCGGCGGCGGTAGGGCTCAAGGGCTCTCCGACACAGGTGGTGAGAACTTATACAAAAGAACCAAAGGCGCAGGGAGCCATATTAAAAGGGCTTACACCCGATGAGGCCGTGGACGCAATCATGGCGCGGCTGCACGAAGAACACTTGATATAGGGGGCGAAAGATGAGTAAAGACATATTTGTGTTTGCGGAACAACGCGACGGTAAATTACAAAATGTAAGTTATGAATTGATAGGAGAAGCTGCCTCCCTCGCGCAGGACTTGGGTCAAAAGGTCGTTGCGGTCCTGTTGGGAGATAAAGTAAAGCAATATGGCGACGAATTGATTAAGTTTGGCGCCGACGAGGTTATTGTAGTCGAGGCACCTATACTCAAGGAATATATGACGGAACCGTATGCGAAAGCCCTTACGGCGGTGATCAGAGACAGAAATCCTGAGATATTTCTAATCGGCGCAACGTCGATCGGACGTGATCTCGCACCCCGTATATCTGCCCGTATCAAAACGGGGTTGACAGCCGATTGCACAGCGCTTTGTATTGATCCCGACACAAAGCTGTTGATGATGACGCGCCCGGCGTTCGGGGGAAACCTTATGGCGATAATACGCTGCAAAGATCATCGCCCCCAGATGGCGACAGTGCGCCCAGGCGTGATGCAGCCTATGGAAAAGGACCTTTCCCGAACGGGAAAGGTGGAACGGTTTCAGGTCAAATTTGATGACAGGGATATCAACATCGAAATTTTAGAAATTGTAAAAAAGACGAAAACCGCGGCCGACATAACCGCGGCAAAATGCCTGGTAAGCGGCGGACGCGGAATTGGAAATAAGGAATATTTTGGCGAGCTCAGGGAGCTTGCGGAACTTCTGGATGGGGAAATATCTTCCTCTAGGGCGGCGGTGGATGCCGGCTGGATGGATAAAGAGCGGCAGGTTGGACAGACGGGAAAGACTGTCCGCCCGGAGCTTTATCTGGCATGTGGGATTTCGGGAGCAATACAGCATGTCGCCGGAATGGAAAATTCCAATACCGTGATCGCAATTAACAAAAGCGAGACCGCTCCAATATTCGGCGTTTCTGATCTTGGGATTGTGGGAGATCTCCGCGCTATAATCCCCAGGCTGAAGGAAGCTGTGAAAAAAGCGAAAAACGAAGGAATGAGTTATACGGCTCCCGCTGCAGAGCAGCATATAGGCCTCGAAAATATTTTATATAATGTACAAAAAGAAATTGCCTATCTGACAATAAACCGTCCGCGGCAGTTAAATGCACTCAATCAGAAAACGTTGCGAGAGATCGGGTCAGTTGCCGATAAATTGAAGGAAGACAAATTAGTGAAGGTGCTTATTATCCGCGGTGCGGGAGGCAGGGCGTTTGTTGCGGGCGCAGATATTTCAGAAATGCAGGAAATGACAGAAGAGGAAGGGCGGGAAATATCTCGCTTGGCGCAAAGTGTTTTTACAAAAATAAAGGAGCTTCCACAGATTGTTATCGCAGCGATCAACGGCTTCGCGCTTGGCGGTGGAAACGAACTGGCGATGGCTTGCGACATCCGCATCGCAAGCTCGCGCTCAAAATTCGGTCAGCCCGAAGTGGGTCTCGGCTTAATTCCGGGCTTTACAGGCACACAGCGGCTGTCGCGCCTGTGCGGCAGTGGTGCGGCCAAACAGATGATATTTACTGCAGACAAATGGAGCGCAGAAGAAGCTTTAAGGGTTGGGCTTGTTGACGTAGTGGTTCCGCCCGAGGGCTTGATGCGTACCGCGCGCGATCTTGCGCTAAAAATAATGTCTAAAAGCATGAACGCTATAAAGCTTGCAAAGAAAGCGATAAATGAAGGCCTTCGGCTTGAGTTCAGACAGGGATTGTTAGTTGAAAATGAGTGCTGGGCAAAATGTTTCGCGGCGGATGGAGATGGTCATGAGGGGATGACGGCATTTACGGAGAAACGCCCGGCCAATTTCGATCACCCACCGAGGAGGGCATGATGAACATATTGAGAGGAGAATAATCTATGGAATATGTAAAATGCGTTATAGAGCGACGCAGCATTCGCAAATTCAAATCGAAACCCATCAGCGAAAATATACTTGAGAATATTATTAAAGTAGCGTCTTATGCTCCCAGCTGGAAGAATTCCCAGACGACACGTTATATCACCGTTTCAGACCAAAAACTGAAAAAGGAGATTGCGGAGAATTATGTGCTTGGCTTTGAATATAATAGAAAGACTATATTGAATGCTCCGATGCTGGTAATTATTACTACAATTTCACCACGCTCGGGCTTCGAGAGAGACGGCTCACCTTCCACGAGCAAAAAAACCCATTGGGAGAGCTTCGATGCGGGAATTGCAACCCAGACGTTTTGCCTCGCTGCGTATGATGCGGGGCTGGGCACGGTAATTATGGGAATATTTGATGAGGATAAAGTAATCAAGGCTGTAGGAGTGCCCGAAGGACAGAAGGTCTCTGCAATGGTTGCGCTCGGATATGCGGACGAAGAGCCAGCGATGCCCAAACGCAAAAGTGTAGGCGAATTGCTTATCCTCAGGAAATGAAGTAAACGGCCGGAGATATCTCCTTATGGATATCTGTACTTTTTCTTTGTACCTATCCGGCTATAAGTCTGCCATTCGACAGGGAAATGAAGCAGAAGGCGATAGGAGAGTAATTATGGAAAATGAGGTAATAAGGGAAACGGAAAAATTTGCGGTAGAAATCCGCATGCAGATAATCCGCCAACTGTCAAAGCTGGGCTTTGGGCACGCGGGCGGCTGCCTTTCTGTGGCGGATGTGATCGCTTCCCTTTACGGGGGAATCATGGATGTGGACCCTAAGGATCCGCAGAAAAAGGAGCGGGACAGGCTGGTGGTCTCCAAGGGGCATGCGGGCCCGGCGCTTTACGCAGCGCTGGCCCTTAAGGGCTTTTTTCCGATGGAATGGCTGGATACGCTCAACCGGGGCGGGACGCGCCTCCCGAGCCACTGCGATGGGAATAAGACGCCGGGGATCGACTGCACGACAGGGTCGCTCGGCCAGGGCCTATCCCTTGCGGCGGGTATGGCGTACGGGCTTAAGCTCGACAGCCTGTCAAATACGGTCTATGCAATCCTGGGGGACGGGGAATGCCAGGAAGGGCAAATTTGGGAGGCTGCGCTTGCCGCGCCGAAATTCGGGCTCGATAACCTTATCTGCTTTGTGGATTACAATAAGATTCAGCTGGACGGCGCGGTAGAGGAGGTCATGCCGCTCGAAAGCCTGTTCATGAAGTTCCGTTCCTTCGGCTGGCATACGCAGCAGGTGAACGGGAACGATCCGGCGTCGATTTTTGCGGCGGTGGAGCTTGCAAAGAAGGAAGCGGGCCGCCCGAGCGCGATATTGCTCGACACCGTAAAGGGATATGGATGCAGCGAAATCGCGGCGCTCGGCTGCCTGAGCCACCATATGGATATGCCGGAAGACCTTGCGCGGCGCTGCATGGCGGAGCTCGAGGAGCAAATGAAACAATATGAATAGGAGAAGCGGTATGAAAATTGAATTTGCATTTCATAACGAGACGGAAGCCGCGCCGCTGAGCTCGGCCTATACGGATACCGTTGCGGAATTGATGGAGAGCGACGGGGATGTGGTGTCTCTTGACGCGGACCTGATGAAGGCGATCAAGATCGACCGGATACAGGAACGGTTCCCGGGGCGGGTGCTTAACGTGGGCATCCAGGAGGGGAATATGATCGGGATGGCGGCGGGCATGGCGCGCGTGGGGAAAAAGGTATATGCGCATACGTTTGCGCCGTTCATTACACGGCGGGTCTTTGACCAGATTTTCATTTCTTCGGCTTACGGAAGAAATCCGATCCGCCTTTATGGGAGCGATCCGGGAATCTGCGCGAAATTTAACGGCGGAACGCATACTGCGTTTGAAGATATCGCCATGATGCGGACGATCCCGGACATCTGCCTGTTTGAAGTCACGGACAGCGCGATGTTCAAAAACCTGATGCGCGCCACCAGGGACGAAAACAGGATCATCTATTTCCGCGCTGACCGCGCGCCGGCCGTGAAGGTGTATGGTGATTCCAGCGAATTCGAGCCGGGGAAGGGCGTTGTATTGAAGGATGGCGGCGACGTGACGGTCATTGCCTGCGGGATCATGGTAAGCGAGGCGCTCGTTGCGGCGGAAAAGCTGGAGAAGGAAGGGATTTCCGCGGCGGTGATCGATATGTTCACCATCAAACCGATCGACCGGGAGCTGATTGTGGAGTACGCTCAAAAAACAGGAGCGGTCGTAACGGCGGAAAACCATAATATAAACGGCGGCCTTGGGGACGCGGTGGCGTCCGTGCTTGCGGAAGAGGAGCCTGCCGTAATGCGCAAGCTGGCCGTGCGCGACGAATTCAGCGAGGTCGGCCCGATGGATTACCTGCGGGAACGCTTCCGTCTGAACGCGGCGGGCGTCATTGCGGCTGTGAAAGATGTGCTGGAGCACAAATAGAAGGATGAGAAGCGCAATTGGGATCGATATTGGCGGCACCAACTTCCGGATCGGATGGGTGCGCGAAGACGGCGCCGTGCTTTGTTCGGACAAGAAGCCGAGCAAGGCTCTGGGCGAATTGTGATTTTTGCCCTAATGTAAAGAGTCGGTTTGAGCTGCATTAAAAATAGATAATTCAAAAAAGAGTCTCAATGGAAGGAGTATACTAAACTGGGCACAAAGATAATAGAAGGCGGCCCGGGCGGCTGCCTTTTTTTAAGAGAAAACCCCGCGCTATGCGTGGGGTTCCGTAAAGCTTATAGCTATGGTAAGAGAAACCCTCCGTTTGTTAAAATAAACTTGCGGCCTGACAACTGCAAGGAAACAAACAGAGGGTTTCAAAATGAATGATACAAAAAGCTTAGCACATACAAAATAGAACTGCAAATATCATATCGTATTTGCACCAAAGTATAGAAAAAAGTGTTTTCAAGTAACAAATATGCAAATGTCAGGCCCGACATGCGCCTGTTTAGGCACGGCTGGCATGCGAGGGCTTTGCCCGCATATGAGATACCCCCGGCATAGCCGGGGGATTTTTATTGCGTTTTGTATAGGGGATGTCATATAATTAAAGAAAAAACGGGAAGGCGGTCGCTATGGGGGCGCAGGAACAGATCAACGAATTGAAAAATGAATTCAGGGAGCTCTTGTTATCCACCCGGCGGGAGGGGATAGCGGACCTGCTCGCATGGCTGGAGGAGACGGATTTTTATTCCGCGCCTGCCAGCACATCCAAACACGGCGCGTACGAAGGCGGGCTTTTGAACCACAGCATGAACGTATATAAGCTACTTGCGAATTTCAATAAAAATATTAAATGTGACCGTGAGGATTCCCTGGTTATCGCCAGCCTTTTGCACGATGTATGCAAGACAAATATGTATGTAAAAGGGATCAAGAACGTCAAAACGCCGGGGAAACGCGAGTGGACGGAAAAAGAGGTCTATATGATCGAGGACGAGCTTCCCATCGGCCACGGAGAAAAATCTGTCTACCTGCTGATGAAGCATATTGACCTCACCGAGGAAGAGGCGATTGCGATCCGCTGGCATATGAGCGGCTACGATGACGCCGCCCGCAGTTATATTGGCGGCATTACACAATCGAAGGCCTTTGAAAAATATCCGCTTGCGCCTGCCTTGGCGATCGCAGATATGTATGCCACGTACTTTGCAGACTGAACCGGACGAAATTTTAAGACAGGCGCTTCCCGCTGCGGGAAGCGCCTGTCTCTTCTGTATAAGACTTATGATAACGGCTGCCAGCCGTTTTCATCCATCTCCTGCTTGATATCTTCCCAAGACTTGTTCATAACGCGGATCACGCTGCCGTTGTTTCCATGATACCACTTTCCGTTTTCCGGATTGAAAATCAGGTTGGCGCGCCAAAGATCGGAGGTGCTCGAGCCGTCGTTGGTATTGGCGTAAACCGTCACGTTTTTGGATGGGTTCCTGCCGCCGGCGCCGTTTGCGTCGATATACGGCTGAATGTAATAATTGCCGCTGATTCCATTTTGTTCCAGCATGGAAGAAGGGAACGCGGGCCATTTCCCGTCGTAAACGCTGCCTATCAGGTAGGAACGCAAGGTGTCGTTGTTCAGGTATTTGACAGCATTCCCGGTAGCTGCGGCGATCTCGGCATTCGTCATGCCTGTGAACTGGTACATATTCAAATAGGCCTCGCTCGCGACGTCGAGCGAGCTGTTGGGATCCTTATGGTAAGTACACATAATAATTGCATTGTCGGCGATCGAATATCCAATATAAGAGCCTCCGGCGGGGCAGGCCGGCGCCGCGGTGAAATATTTGCCGTCTTTGTTGCCGATCACATCTTTGATCGTGAGGGTCTCGTCAAGCGCACGCTGCGTTTTATAGGCGCGTATGATTTGGTGGATATTATTGTCGCATACTGTCTTTTGCGACGTACTGATATATCCGATTGCATTTGGAATCAGGATTGCCGCGAGAATTGCAAGGATCGCAATCACGATAATCAGTTCAATTAGGGTAAAGCCGCGTTTTTTCCTCATAAAAATAATACCGGTTCATTCCAATATGTAATAAGCTTATTATAGACTTTTTCCTGAAAGCTTTCAACAGGATTCAAAAAAACGCAAACATGTAGTACCTAACCCTATAAGAGATGAATAGAAATAATGAGACAATTTTCCATAGGGAAAGAAGGCTTATATATTCGTGAGCCAAGCGTATAGTTGTGGGGGCCGCTCCGGCAGTCTCCCAATATACAAAAATTGTGGGGAAAAGCAATGGCAAGTGCCAGAAAAAGAGGAAACGGCTACGAGATCAAAGTGTACTGTGGCCTGCGTCCTGACGCATTGGGACGAATTGACAAATAAAGAACGTGCCTATCTGAACGAGGAACAGACTAGACTAGAGAGTTGGTCTGTCTGCTTGAAAGAGTTCCCGTTATATATAAGACGATAACCATATTGTTAATCCATACAGGTATGAGGCGTGGTGAGCTGATGGGATTGGAATGGAAAGACATAGATTTTGAAGCAAATACTATGAGGATTGTCCGCACATCACAGATTGCAAATGGAATCATCACAAAAGAACCAAAAACAAAATCCAGTATTCGGACGCTGACCTTTGGAAATACAGTCCACAAACTTTTAATGGAATACCGGTTATAGCAGAACAACTATATTTTCGATGGTAATGACATCAAACGATTACGAAAATGATTGGAAATCTACGATTGATGGAACAGAAGGCAAAATTTCAAATGGAAACTTTTGAAACAGCGATAATATTATGAAGCTCATATATGTTAAAAAGTCGTTTGCCGAACAGGTGGGCGAAAAAGTCTTGAAAAACTGTCTATGAGGCTGTAGCGTTGCTATGGACTGCAAAAAAGGTGATTACTTTGTAGAGTGTTTGAAAAGCAGGATTTCTTTTATGATTTTATGTACTGATTCCTGTTCGGATTTGTCCAAATCTAATAAAAGCTCAAAAACCTGCGCCGGAATTGTAGTTGTTGAATCTGTAGAAATATGTTCAAATAGTCTGCTAATGGGAATGTTAAGACCATCCGCAATTTTTTGTATGCTTTCTATAGAAGCGTTTTTCTGTCCCCGCTCCACCTGTCCGATATAGGTAGGGTGCAGTTTACAAAGGTCAGCCAGTTTTTCTTGACTGAATCCACATTCTTTACGATATTGTTTAATGCGTTTGCCGACAGCTATTGCTATATTACTCAAAGTATCACCTCAAAAACATACTATCGGCTTTCTTATTGTTCAACAACAGACTATTGACACTTATTCAATATTAAAATATACTATAAATATTAATTTTCAGTAAATAATACTAATAGTAGTCGAAATCACAAGGAGATTGCATGATGAAAAACAGATGCTTTGCGATTGTTGTTTTTATTATTATATGTATATTAATTACAACAGTATTTCCAGCTGTTACCTTCGCAGAGGAAGGAAAGGCAGACAGTTATTGGGGAAATATTCCGGGAGGCAGGACGTTTGCTTTTGCCGAAAGCAGATATTACAACGGCACGAATTATATAGAAGTATTTAATGTCGGTTTTTTTATGGGAGTTTCGGGAGAATATTACGCAAACGGAGACTGGACGGATCTGTCGAATGTGTATAAGAGAGAAGACTATTATAAGAGTGAAACGTTTATTGAATATACGGAAAACGCTTCACCGGGGCAACTACCCAGACCCGAGGGATATCCGACAAACGATGTGGGCGGCGATGCGGACGGAACCCTTCCCTCTTACAATGCAGGAACCTACACCTCGCTTTCTTGGGCGGGGTTCTCGATGTTCGGGCGCAAAGCAAAACTGAATTACAATACGGAGGCGGTAACGAACGCTTCGGGCGTTACCACTTATGTTGAGATATGGAAAGTCGAGCCGGAGCTTGCTCTGACTCTTGATCGGGAACAAATAGAACATGGAGCAGAATTTACCGCTTCCCTCACGATCAACAATCACTTTGATAATATGGAGGGTCTGCCCGCCGCAGAGGAAGTCGTATTCATACCTAAAAATGCCGTCCAGATTTCCGATACAGTAAAAGAAAATAATCAATATACTGCAAGCTTCCGCGCGGTCACGGATCCGAATGCATCGGAATTGGAGATAGAGGCTGGCGTTTCTCAGGATGCGGTAAATTATAAGCCCAAGACGCTTTCTCTGATACAGGCGCTGCCCACTCAAGACATCTGGTCTATCAACATAGAAAAAAGATGGGACGGCGTTCCCGAGAGCGAACGGAAGGAAGTTTCCATAGCAATTTCCTCGGGGAGCTTTTATATCAGCGGCCTCAAGCTGAATTCGGAAAATGATTGGAGTGAAACAATCGCCGATGTCGAGGCCACGGCTTTAGGAGAACATTTCAAGGTAACGGAGCAGGACGGCGAAAGATTTGCGCTTTCGCAGGAGATCACACTAGATGAGGCAAACAGAAAAATCAATATAATATTGACAAATCGGCCTGCGGTATCTCCCACGGAGCCGTCCCCAGAACCAACGGCACCCCCTACGGCTCCCGCGGGTTCCACAGATGATAACGGCAATAGCCCGGTCGATACAACACCCAAGACCGGAGACGATGCGATGAACAGTGCATTTCTCGCAGTTCTTGCAATAGCAGCAGGAGGCGTATGCACAGCAATGATACTCTACAAAAAACGCTGTCGCAAAACATGATCCTCAATCAACATGCCAAGGTCCCGCTTGCATGGAGAGTCGTGCGGCGGATAGCAGCGTGAAGCAGCCACCCCATTTGGCGGGAAACCAAAAATATAAATTTTCATCCAAATAAGGGGGTAAATGCAAGAAAAGCCCTGATTGACTATTGCACTAAAATAAGAGGAGACAACGATAAATAAGTATAAAAAATGGCGGAATGATTAAGGATATCATTCCGTCGTTTTTCATGTTATCTGTCGAGAACAACCCAGTCTCTAAATTATTCAGGCTAACTCCTGTCGAAAATTCTCTGCATGGAAAAGAGGTAACGCAGTCCGGTATGGAAAAAATTAAAAATTTGTTGGAGGACTACCCAACAAATCAACCATGAGGCGTGGTGAGCTGATGGGATTGGAATGGAAAGACATAGATTTTGAAGCAAATACTATGAGGATCGTTCGGACATCACAGATTGCAAATGGTATCATCACGAAAGAACCGAAAACGAAATCCAGTATTCGGACGCTGACCTTTGGAAATACAGTCCATCGGCTTTTGACAGAATACCGACTGTGGCAGAATAAGCGCCGTCTGAAGGCAGGTGCGGAGTGGCTTCAAACAGACAGACTGTTCACAACGAAAAACGGAGAGCCATTAAGTCCTGACAGCATATCCTGTTGGTTCAAACGGTTCATCAGGATTAGCGGATTGCCAATCGTAACATTACATTCCCTACGACACAGTAACGCTACGTTGATGATTGCGGAAGATGTAGACATTGCCA
This sequence comes from Christensenella minuta, assembly GCF_003628755.1. Taxonomy (NCBI): domain Bacteria; kingdom Bacillati; phylum Bacillota; class Clostridia; order Christensenellales; family Christensenellaceae; genus Christensenella; species Christensenella minuta. Next base: position 2,891,049 of record NZ_CP029256.1, read on the forward strand.
CCGTTTCAAAACGATTAGGACATTCCAATACTGCTACAACGCTAAACATCTATACCCATGCCTTGAAATCGCGCGACAAGGTAGCCGCTGAAAAGCTGGACGACATTTTAGCATTATGAGAATAGGGGCAACTGGGGCAAGTATATACCACTTTAATATTGAAAAAGCAGAACGGTGTAATAGAGTGTGTAACATTTGCCCCTTTTGCCCCACATAATACAACAGATGATACATCTGCCTGAATTGTAGGTTGCTATGCTAAACTATATCGGAGGGAGTAAACATGATTGCAGTAAAAGAGAATGCGGAGTATCAGGTTGGGTTTGAAGTATCACAAGCAGTCGGGCAGCTTCAAGGGTTGAAAAACGAGATCGAAAATGGTGGTTCAATCAGTAAAGCGGACATAATTTCGAGACTGGATGATATTTTAAATAAGTTAAGCAAAATCCACAGCATGATGACTGAAAAGTAACTGAACGTGTTACAGGCTGTATAGCAGAAAAACCGTTTTGGGCGAAGCCCTTTCCGCAAAAACATTTCAAAACCGTCTATGAGGCTCATGGAGTCCCGTAGGCGGTTTCTTTTTGCAATTTTTCAAAGCAACAAACCTAACCCCCGTATTTTGCTGAAAATTAAACTAACTTAACTTTCCACTAAATAGGGGGGTTAAATGCTTAAATCTTGCTATTAAGAGGAAAGAGGGTTTTGTGAGGGAAAGCTAAGTTGTGGGAGTTTCCCAAAATCATATTGAAAAGAGGTTATAGAAATGGACGAGAACAAAATCATAGAACAGCTTAAAAGTGCAAAAAGTACGATTGTCAGTTTGCTTGAAAATGTAGACGAGAACTATATTTTTGATGGTAAAGATATTAAGCGATTACGAAAAATACTTGGCGAGATTCGATTGATGGAACAAAAAGCAAGATTTCAAGTAGAGACTTTTGAAACAGCGATTATATAGGAGGCTCATATACGTTAAAAAGCCGTTTGCCGGGCAGGTGGGCGAAAAAGTTTTGAGAAACCGTCTATGAGGCTGTAGAGGTTCTATATAGTGGGTTGAGAGTATATGTTTTCCAACAAATTACGCACATCAATATCGAGGGCACTGGAAATATCCAAAAGGACTTCTAAAGAAAAAGATTTATCGCAGTTTGGTGCTTCTATTTTAGTAAGATAACTCATACTGATAGAAGCTTTTTCTGCTAATGTTTCCTGCGTAAACCCTTTTTCCTTTCTGTACCGTCGTATATTCTGCCCGATTGTTTTATAGATTGTGGCATATTTTTCACTCATAATGAAACCTCTATAAAGATTGTATATGCAAAACAAAGAAAAATAGTTTCACTTATAGTGAAAGTTATGCTATAATCTATTTGTTAAATTATACTGTTTATCCAAATGGAAACCAGAAAAGGAGATCGCATGATGAAAAGGAAAAGTAGTAAAAAGGTGTGGGCAGTAGTGCTTATAGCAATTCTGCTCGTAAGTGTTTTCCCAATCATCGGATTCGCTAAAAGCGAAACCATTCATATTGATAAAACAGAAATTACATTAGGAGAGAATGTGAATATCTCAAGCTCATATCAAACAGAAATTGAATCAAGAATGAAAGCTATCTTACTAATCGGTTCATACAATAGCGGAGATCGTTGCCACCTGTCAGAATTGGATTCTCAAAATCGCAATTCTCAGAAAAGCACTTTAACAACAGTTCCCGATTCGCCTTATTCCGCTGGCAGCAATTTTTTGTTTGATTATACCTTTACCCCTACTAAAGTAGGGACATATAAAATATCATGTAATTTCTGCGGTGGATTGTCAGAACAATATGGAGAAGTGATTACTGATGAATTTGGAAGCGGAATGAGACCAAGTTCCGTAATAACCCTAATTGTAAAGTGTAAAGAACATACCATTGTTACAGACGCTACTGTTTCTCCGACCTGCACAAAAACAGGTCTTACTGAAGGAAGCCACTGTTCTGTATGTGGAGAAGTTATAGTAAAGCAACAAGAAGTTCCACTTGCCGAGCACACATGGGGAGAATGGCAGATAGTAACGCCTGTAACTTGTACGGCAGACGGAGAAGAAAAACGGGTATGCTCTGTATGTTTGGCAGAAGAAACAAGAACAGTAATGACTATGGGGCATCAGTATTCAGATGAATGGACGATTGATACTCCCGCAACCTGCACTACTCCCGGAAATCAATCCCACCATTGTGTAACGTGCGGAGATAAAACGGATATCACCGGGGTTCCTCCAGCCGGGCATAGCTTTGGAGAATGGGCAAAAACATCTGAAACGACAGAAACACGGACTTGTTCGATTTGCGGGTATGCAGAAACAAAAAACATACAGACAGGTGCGGAAATTTCACCAGGTACAAATAATGATAGCGGTAGCGGAGGTAGCAAAGCTGAAACAGAATATATAAACAATACAAATAGTCAGTACAATTCTAACGATACAACAAAACCACCCAAGACTGGTGATAGTAGTATAGATATTATGTTTCTTACAATTCTTGCCATCGTTGCAGGAAGTGCCTGTGTCGCAACTGTGGTTTACAGGAAAAGACGTCACAAAGCCTAATTACAAAAATAATCCTGATATGATAGAAACCTGCTTAGCAAATGTTAGGCGGGTTCTTTGTTATAAATCATCAACAGCATTTCCATTCTCCCAAATCATTAGTAATTGTATTAGTATAAAGGGAGCGAAAATGTGCAGATAAATCATTGGATAGTTCGTTTTCAATTATTTTGGCAATATTTTCTGAATTTAAATCATTTCTTTTATAAAAGATATATAGATATCCATAGTGCATTTGTCGCCCATCTTTGTCCAAATGTTTTGCGTACTTATCTAACTGCTCAAATCCCGCTTTAACTCTTTGCTCAAAAGCGTAATTTGTTTTCCCGTTGTAGTACTCTTTTTGAAAAGAAAATTTAACCTCGATAATGGCCTCCTCGATTCCATCATTTAAATAGATATCGACAGATTCTTCATCATTTTCAAAATCTGTACAAAACTCCGTCTGAACAGACCCCTTCATGTTAATTCTCAAATAATCCAATAACATATTTCTGAGTTCCTGTTCTTTTATATGAGCATATATAATTCCATTTGAATCGAAACACTTATTATAATTTAATCCGTGTTTACAGGAAACACAAAAATGATCGAATACTTCTTCAATTCTATTCAGTTGATAGAGTAATTTTAATTGCTCTATCATATTTTGAGTGCGCTGTAAACAAGCTTCTACTGCTTGGCTGATTCGGCCGTTTTCTAAAAGATAATGAATTCCTGAATCCATAACGAAACAATATCCTTTGTAACTTTTGAAGTTACTATCGACAAGATTATGGAAATCACAATCTGCAATATTACGGCTACACAGTTCCTTTTGAGTATTGATACCCTCTTCAATAATATCGAGATGCCAAATTTTCGAGTTTAAAAGCTTTTCTATTACCGAACGTATACTTGCATAATTTTGGGCAATATAATCCAAATTAGTTGTTGTAATAACAACTGCTTTGCCTAATGTATACAATCTCTCTAATATTTTAGATTCACTTACAAAAGAATTGGTTGATTGATCTTGCGCTTTAGTCAAAAAATCGTCATACATTTTGCTTTTTTCCATATAAATATTTTTCGAAAATATAATCCAACCAGCTTGTGAACACATCATATTTATCAAGATTCTTCTCATAATTATCATTAGAAAGTTTTTCAAATTCTTCAAGCAAGGTTCTAAGTTTATTATTCTTTAAAGAAACCGTTTCCTGATTTCTGTTCATAGCCTCTTTAAAATTAGGTTCATTAAAGAAAATAGACAAAATAACATCTTCGCTATATGAAGAAAGAATGTCTACAAAATACATTATACTATTTAGATCTTTTCGTGCCTTAGTACTTGAATCAGCTAATTCCTCTATAAATTGTGTTAGTATTGGATTAACCGTAAGAATTACATCCGTGCTGGAAATATAACCTTCACTATTTAACTCTTTCAGCGCAGCATACAATTCAGAATATTCGCCAACTCCAATAGTTGAATCAATAACAATTTCTTGTTTGAAATCATTTGTACCATATAAATAGTCAATTGCAACCATATAAATGTAGACGCATCTGAAAAGAGTATTTATTGAAATAGTCTCTTTCCTTTTTAGTGCATATATAAATAACGTTAATAAATATTTTTCTTTCTCCATATTAACTCCCTATTTGAAAAATTTATATATTTCCAGAGAATCAAAAGCTTCTTTATTGGCTACAGCTAAGGAAGACAATTCTATTAAATTAACTATATTATAATTTTGATGACTGACGGAATAAATATTAAGCAATTTATTAATTAAATTACTATTTCTAGCATTAGCTGATAAAAATAACATATTCTGTGTGCGGATATAGTTATCAAAGGTCTTAACTGCATTGTCTTCAAAAAGTATATCAAGAGTACTATCAGGCGTCTCACAAATAAAGTAAGAATTATTGTGAAAAAATTCTAATAATGATAATCTAAAAGAAAGATCAACAAAAATCCTTTGAGATTCAGATAAATCAAAAAATGATTTCCTACTTTTTCCATTCAGCACAAACTTAAAAAGTCTCTCCTCTTTATTTCCCACTAATTCCAACTTAACGACATTGTTTTCGCCAAAAAAAGATGAAGCGTATTTTGTAAAAACCCTCGCGTATTCGTTAAAGATAACAGAAATGTGAATATCCATCTCGCATGCCATTTTTCGTTCATTCTCAATAGCATTTTCTAGTTCTACAGTCAGTTCTTCTTTTTCTAACTCTAATTTTTTCCATTTATCATACTCTGCATTATCTCTTGCGCTAAACTCATCCTTAATTTCTATAAACTTTGATTGGGCCTCATTATTTAGCTTCTTTACATCAGTATAAGCTTGTTTTTTCTTAAGATACTCTGAGTTAAGAGTTCTAAAAGTGGCTTCAATTTTTTGACGACCTATTTCCAAATTTTTTCTTTTAATTTCAAGTTCGTTTAAATTGATATCTTTTTTTACCGCTAATTCGCTATTGCAGAAAAAACACCGATCTACTTTTATATGAAAATCATGCTGATTTCCGCAAAATGGACACTTATTATCTAAGATTATTGGTACATACCTATTAAATGAACTTTGATACTGATCAGGGAAAATACTCTTGTACCAAATTTTTTCTACTTCAGATATTTGACGATTGATATTCTCGTATTGAATACGATTTTCTATTTTTTCTGCTTCAATTCTTGCCAACTCTTTTTCATAAAAACTAATTTCTTTTTCATAATTTTCCACACGTCTTTTTGCTTCGTTTAAATCTTCCAGACTGTATTTTGACTCTCTGGGAACAGAAGTAGCGGTAGGAACCCCACCTAAATATTTTTTAATAAAAGACATTTCATATGTCTTTAACCTTAGATTACTATCACATTTTTTAACCAACTGCTGTGCTTTTTCGTATAGTAAATATTGTTGGGGATCCATAAAATATTTACTAATTATATTTTTGGTGAGATATTCATCCCAAAATATGAATTTACGCTCTTCTGTAAAGAACATCACATTAGTCATCATTATAATTAATGCATTAATGTCTGGAAACCCAGATGATTTTTTCAAACAATCATGATATTTATAAATCAAGTACGCTTTTGTTTGGTCAGCCTTTTGTACAAAATATTTTTTCTCATAGCTTGAATAATTAATGATCTTGCCGCTAATCAGTTGGTCATTTAGTTCAAAGCTAATTAAACTGTTATCATATAGACTATGTTTAACTTTATAATTATCGTTACCTAAAATAAATTCAACATCAACATAAGCATCTTCTCTAATCTCTTCCATTCGCACACGAAAATAATCATTATCGTATATTGGTCTACTGATTTTTTGTTCTTCTTTGTAATTTCGAACCTGTATCCCATCCCTATAAGGGCCGATTACTGAATATTGTAAAATATTTAAAAATGTAGTTTTTCCTAGGCCATTGGTTCCAAACACAATATTTAACTTGGATGAAAAATCAATATGCAAAGGACATCTATACAAATCATAATTATTAATGGATAACGATTTTAGTATCGGTAATGGATATTTTGTTGCAATATTATTTTCCATAATGCACCTGTTTTTCAAGAACGATTACGCCTTCCAACAGATAATCGATCTTCGCTTTTTGCTGTGGGCTAGTTTTTAGCTTTCTTGCTTTTCTAATCTCTAAAACAGTAAATCCAATTGCTTCTGCCAACGAAGCACAAATTTCAAGCGTATTAATTAAAATACCAAAATAAGCGGAATTTGAGACATTAAAATAAATTCTGCCGCCTGATTTTAGCTTTTTAAACAGTACTTTAAATATTTTGTTTATATCCACAAAATATAAATTGACCATATCTATAATCGACTCATTCCAAGCCTTTATATCTTTAGAATTCCTTTCCAATTGTTTAATTGTAGAAGATAATAATTTATTATTCAACCTTGTTTTATCTATCCATTTAATTTGAACATGCGAACGGATTGTTCTTTCCCTTAATATGCGGATATCTTTATCCTCTTTGAAAAAGCCTAATGTTTTTAACTCAAGCATGTAAGTATCCGTATAATCTCGTGAATTCAAATATGGAGGGGAAGTGATAACTAGATCGATACTATCATCTTCAACAATAGTTTCTATTCCCTCGCGGGCATCAATATTATATAAATTCTGTACGTTAACGCCTAGGACATGATCCGTACTTTCTAAGTTTGCAATATCTTCACCAAAGCATTCAGTAACTTTAGTATCAAACCTTTGAAAAACATCATTTTCAGACAACTTAAGTGTTTTCCAATCTTTTTTATAAGACAAACATTTTCCATTTCTATAAAGATTGCTTACATCTAGCAGTATAGAAGCAAGGGCAACTGTCAATAAGTCGCGATATCTTTTATCTGATATTTTAAGAATAGCATTCTTAAGTTTTTCAATAGCAATCCCTACTAATTTATCATAATTCCATTTTTTAATCGTGTTGTTTTCATATAAGGTTCTAAAATTAGATTGAAGTTCTGGAGTATCGATTGTGTTTCTCCATTTTTTTACTTTTTCGACCCAATGACAAAATTCTTTTGTTGTATAATCAGTACGCAATTTGACTTTAGCAATTAGGTACATAAGCGGATTAACCTCAAAAGAGTAACATATTATGTTTAAATTCTGTAATTCTAAAGCGGTAGTTCCGCTTCCAGAGAAAGGTTCCAAACAAACTTTCGGTGTATCCGATAATTCATTAATTATAGACTGGATAAATTCTTTGGAGTATCCTTCTACAAAAGGATACCATCTATGGATTGGCTCAGATTTATTTTTATTAAATTGCATTATACGTCCATAAATTTCGAAATAATCTTTATAAATATACATAATTATTCGTCCGTTTTTCTCTAAGCTATCTATCCATAATCATTATAACTGAAGTTTATTATTAAATCTACAATAATTATTATTCCCTCTTATTTCCCTCAACCTTAATTAATCTAAATGATGCTACATACAATCACATTTCATGATCATGCCAGATTGACTTTTAATCCCAACATACTCTTGACTTATTTACATTCTTATTATATAATAATTAAGCTGTCTTAAATAAGAGACGCATAAAATACGTCGCGGGGTAGAGCAGTTTGGTAGCTCGTCGGGCTCATAACCCGGAGGTCGCAGGTTCAAATCCTGTCCCCGCAACCATGAAGAAGAGGCTTAACCAAGCGGTTTTAGCCTCTTTTATTATTCCCGTTCTTTTGTCATTTGTTCGGCCCTTGGCCTCCTTTTGGCCTCTGATTGCGTAAAAATGAGTGATATTTGATAGTAATATGCTGAATTCGATTATATTATGTATATTATAGTTTGCTATCATATTTCTTCAACATGAATAGCACTTCCATCAACCCTCTTAGCTCTATGCTCGTTATCATCGTGAAAACATTGCTCCTCTGCGCCATAATAAGCATCTCGTATTACGTCAACCCATTCATGTAAAACTTTTGCATTGATAAGATTATCACTATCAGGATATAAATTAAGGAATACAACTGAAACGAGTGATAATGAAATTGCAGAGTGCTCAGCAGGGACTGCAATTCCATAATCTGAATGTCCTGCTGAGATTACATTTTCGCCTTCCGAATAATTTGATAAACGCTTAAATGTTCCCTGCGCCGATGTATGAACAATTTTATTAGCTGTTTGCATTGATTATATTGATTATAATGATATGACTTTAAATATATAATTTTTTACAGCAATAGCTTAAATCAGATGATATAAAAAATTCTGACTATAATCACTTGGATATTTGATATTAGGAGATGCTTTATGAAAACTTATCAGGAAATGGTTGAACTCTTTGAAAGAGCTAATCAAACCTTCATAAACACAAACCAGCAATTATTTTATAATAATTTTTCCGAGCGAAGGTTATGTGGAGCTCTAATGTTATGTTTACATGAGTTGATAGCATACAATGATAATTTTTATGGATACTTTGTCGACGTTGAATATAATAGAAATAAAGGAGCATTGAAAACTATTTGCAAGACGATCAGAGGAAATAACCAAAAAATTATTCGGATTAACTGTGATCTAATTCTCCATAGCCGTGGTGAACATCCAGAGCAGGATAATCTAATTGCACTGGAGATGAAAAAATCTTCTGCTCGTAAACAAGATAAGCAAAATGACTGTGATCGCCTTATTGCCTTAACAAAAGATACTTTTGATGATGTTTGGCCGTATGACGGAAATAGTCTGCCAGAACATGTCTGCCGCTATGTTTTGGGGGTCTATTACGAAATCAACTATAGGAAACGAGATATTTTAATTGAATATTATCGTCGAGGCAATCACGTAGCCACCCATTATGTTCAGCTTTCCTAGGCAAATTTCAATAATGAAGAAACCTAAAAGCATCTATATTTTACAAAATAAAGCTAGTAAATACCGCTTTTCGACTGCCTCAAAAGCCTTTTTGCTTTCTAAAGCTCAGCCGATCATGATGCGGTCCTTGGGGTAACGGACGCGTGAGCTTCTATTCTCGAGACGTGCGGCAAGCGCCATTGTAAAGGTGAAAATACCAACCCTCCCACCATACATCAGGATTATGAAAACGGCGCGGCTTGCGTCGGTGAAATTGGCGGTAACCGCGGAGGTCATGCCAACCGTACCAAAGCTGGAAACGACTTCATAAATCGTATCGGAAAGTGTGATAGGCCGTTCGTATTCGATCAGCGAAACAATGATGATGGCAGTGAACACAAAGAGAATGCCGAGCGCAACGATTGCAACCGAACGCAGAACAACGGCATTGTCGATTCGCCGGCCGAATAATATAACATCGTCCCGCCCGCGAATGATGGAGAAAATGAATAAAAGCATCAGCGCCACCGTGGTGGTCTTGATCCCTCCGCCTGTGCCCGAAGGGGAAGCACCGATAAACATATAGATCACAGTCAATATCTTGGAGGCGGGCGTAAGGTCGCCTTGTGGAACTGCGGCAAATCCGGCGGTACGTGCGGAAACGGAATGGAAGAGCGCCCAGGAAGCTTTGTCCTGTATTGGAACATCATCCCGCCCCAGTGTGCGGGGATTGTTGTGTTCAAAGAGCAGGAAGAGCGCAAAACCGAGGGCAACCAGAAAAAGGCTTACGCACAAAACGGTTTTAGTATGCAGCATAAAACGGTGCCGCTTGTTGCGCAGCTTGCGGTACAGGTCCAGAAGGACATAAAAACCGATGCCTCCGAGCGACATGGCGCTTATGGTCGCGATATAAATGACGGGATCGCCAAGATAAGGCTGCAAGCCGGTACCTGCGCCGAAAACGTCAAAACCAGAATTGCAAAAAGAGGAAACCGCCTGAAAGATACTGCAGTAAAGTCCGCGGGAAACGCCGAACAGTGGGACAAAGCGTGCCGCATAGGCAAGGAATACGCACAGTTCGATCACGGCGGTCATGACAACAATATCGCGCGTCATCCGCACAACGCCTTGGAGGCGGGAATCGCTGACCGAATTTTGGGTCATAGAATTTTGTATGATGAGGCGGTCGCGAAGCGTAAACCGTCTTCCGATCATCATATACAACAGGGAGGTCATTGTCATAAAGCCAATCCCGCCCAACTGTATCAATACCAGAAGGATCACTTGGCCGAACAGGGAGAGCGTCGCGCCCACATTGAACACGCTTAGGCCGGTGACACATACGGCGGAAGTGGCCGTGAAAAGCGCATCAAAAAAGCGCAGAGACTGGCCGTCTGCGACAGCGGCGGGCAGGGACAGTAAAAATGCTCCGATCAGGATCATCCCACCGAAGCCAAATACCAGGATTTGCGCGGGACTGATTCCGCGCTTTTTGAATGCAGGAGCCATAAAAGTTTCTCCCATAGCCGTGTTGTACTATTATTATACCCTTTTCCCACGCAATGAACAGCAAAATAATAATTTTTTGCCGCCCGTCTGCTGCCGCATATATTTATACGCGCCGGGCGGCCTTGCCGCGCATAAAATATCGCTGCGGAAAACAGAAGAAACGATAATAGGGGATTGCGCGGAAGGAGGCGGTTATTTATGATAAAATATAAGAAAATGCTGTGCGGGGCGGAAAGCGGGTGCCTTTTATACTGCGGGAAAAGGTCCGCCGCTGCAGGCGCCGCAACAGCGCTTGTACAGAAACGGGAACAGACAGGATAAGATTGACTTATGGGACAACAGAAGAAAATCAGAAAATGCGGGGTCTATACATGGTTTGGCTTCCTGCTGCCCTTCCGGGAAAAGCTGCGGCTGATAAAGGATGCGGGCTTTGATACAGTGTGCACATGGTGGGACGATATGTTTTTGGAAATGGACGGAAGGAAAGAAGAACAGTTCGATCAGGCGCTTTCAGCGGGACTTCTTATCGAACATACCCATTTGCCATATTTTGGATGTGATGAATTGTGGAGGCCCGGATTAAGCGGGGATGCCTTGTGTGCCCGGTATTGCCGGGCGGTCGCCGGAGCAGCAGCAAGCGGAATACGGACCGTAGTGATGCACCCATTTGAACGGCAGGCGCCTCCCGCTGGTGACTGGGCCGTGTTCATTGCGCGTATGGAGCGTATCGCCGGCGAAAGCGCAAGGAGGGGAATCCACCTTGCGATAGAAAACATTTGTGACCAAAACGGGCTTATGCGTATTCTGGACCACTTTAACGGCAATCCCTATGTCGGGCTTTGTTTTGATACAGGCCATAACCATTTGACGGCAGCCAACGGTTTTGGCCTGCTGGACCGCCATCGGGATAGGATATTCGCCCTCCACGTACATGACAATAACGGAAAGGCAGACGAACATCTCTTGCCCTATGAAGGCACAGTGGATTGGGCCGCTTTCATGGAAAAAATCGGGGAAACAAATTTTGCAGGCTCTCTGATGCTGGAAGCCTGTTACCCCATTGATATGGAAAAGCTTGACAAGGATCCGGCGCGTGGATATCTGGCGCCAGCCGTCCCGCCGGAAGAATATCTGGCGCGGGCAAAGCAAAGCTGCGAAAAAGTGCTGCAAGCCGGGATATGAAGCCCGCGGAAATGGAAAACAAAGGAATAGCCTGCTGCTGTAAATAGAAATAAGCGGGATACCCGTATAAGACGTAATGGATGGACCTTCGTAAAGCCTCTGCTGTAGATAAAATGCAGCAGTTTTTTTGTATATGCGCGGTGCAAAAGTTTATGCTTTGTGTCTTTTTTCTGGCTTCCGCCTGTATTTAGTTTATAATAATTGGCAACTGTTTTCATTTAGTACCCTGCGGTCCATGCGTTGTATTATTTTAATGTGGCGGAAACATCCTATTCAAAAACCATACACGCTTTGTCCATATTTTGAGGTTATGTTAATTATGCGTGGATTAACGCAATAAAACAGGGAGGCAGCGATGGGAAAAATTATAACCTTAAAAACAGTGGAGAAAAAGAAGAAAGAATATTTAGAGCATCTGTTGATGCAGGAAAAAGCAAAAAACACGGTGCGGGCTTATTCACGGCATATCGATACGTTTATCCGCTATATCCGTGACGAGCGCAAGCTGGAAGAACTTGGCAAGATCGAGCTTGTTGAGTTCAAACAATGGTTGCTGCCCAAATATTCTCCGTCAACGATCAATCTGGTAATCAGCTCTCTGAACGGCCTTTTTGCCTTTCTGGGAATGGAACCGATGAAGCTTAAAAAGCTGAAACAGCAGAAATCCAACAGCGTGGAAAATGTATTGACCATGGCCGAGTATAAAAAGCTGCTGATGGCGGCAAAAGTGAGAAATGAAAAGATGTACTACATTATCCGCACCCTTGCCGGAACGGGTATTCGCGTGGGCGAGTTAAAATATATTACGGTGGATGCGGTAAAACATGGAGAAGCCCGTATTATTAACAAGGGAAAAATCCGCAACGTGGTGCTGAAAGAGAATATCCGCAGGATGCTGGAGTATTATTGCGAAAACAACGATATCATGGGAGGCGTGATTTTTGAAGGGCGTAACGGCAGGGAAGTAATCAGCCGGGCCTATATCTGTGCGGCCATGAAGGAGCTTGGAACAAAGGTCGGGATTCCGCGGGAGAAATTATTTGCCCATAACCTGCGCCATTTGTTTGCGAAACGGTTTATCGAGAAGACAAACGATATCGTAACGCTTGCCGACGTGCTGGGTCATACCAGCATAGATACGACGCGGATCTATACAAGAACGTCGAATGCGGAAAAACGCGCGAAGATCGAAACTGTGGATTTATGAGATGCGGGAGGGCCGGGAACGGTCCGGCCTTTCCTGCCGGCAAGGGAAAGCCGCTCCGGCAGGGGAAAATAGCATGTGTAAAATTGAAAAACGCGCTTACAAATAAAATAGGAACTTGCGTGTGCCTTTCGCGGGCGGCAGGGGAGACGCGCGGTAAGGCCGTATCCAAATTAAAACTATAAACGAGAAACGATACGTGAATAGATAAGGATTGTTTTATGTGCTATGATAATAGCAATATATCAGAAGAAAGTAGATGGGACAATGAGGGCGGAAAAAAGCAGGGAAACAAGGAAAAAATTGATTGACAAGGGAATTGAGATTATTCGCAGGGAAGGAATCGGGAATTTTTCGATCCGCAGGATCGCGAAGGAATGTGGAATGTCGCCGAAAGGCCCCTATAATTATTTTGAAGACGCAAACGATTTTATGAACGAAATCAAGCACAGGATTCTCCGCGGTATGATGAGGCGTCTTTATTCCGATGATGTCCTGCGGGAAAAGGAACCGCTGCAAAGGCTGATAAAACTGGAAAAAGAATACTATTCTTATTATGGGCGGTATTTCCACCTTTTGAACCAGATTTTTTCCAAAGCGCCAATGACGCAGTATTATATTGAGGACGATGGGGAGATTTGGCAGTATATTATGGATTATCCGCTTGTGATCGATGAAAACCAGGGCCGGAGCACAAAGCTTTATAAGCAGATGGTTCTGGCGGCGCTGATGGAAGGGATGCCGTATACGGTTGACAAAAACAGTGAAAACGCGGGGGAACACGTCATGGGGATTCTGAAAACAGGACTCTCCTGTATCGATGGAACGATAGACAAGGGGGGGGAAAAATGACAAGGCACGGCGAATTCAATAAAACCAAAGAGACTCTGCTCAAAATGGCGCTCGGCATGATAAAGGAAGAAGGAATCGAAGCCTTCTCTGCGAGGAAAATGGCGGAAAAATGCGGTTTTACACATCAGGCGCCCTATCGTTATTTTAAAAATAAGGAAGACCTCATGGAAAATATCATTACGGAGGTGCTCGTACAACTGGGCGACTATCTGAATGAGATGGTCAGGAAACGGAATGGGGAAGAGCCATTTTTGGTAATTTTTGAAGAATCGATCCGTTTTTTGGTGAAAAATTCCAATTATGGGATATTGCTTTATTCGGGTGAGGGAAGGGGACAGGCCAACGAATACGTAACAGAGAGGCGCGAACGGATCCGGGTTAATTTCAGGGCGGTTGCGGAAGATTACTTTACCCGCTGCGGCGTTCCGAAAAAAAAGTATAATGATATATTCGATGCGGTAAACGCAATACTGAACGGCCTTATCCTGCGTATTATTAACCGGGCGATCGTTGTAGAAGGGAGCCTGAAACCGGCCGTCCGCATTATTGTCGAGGATATTCTGCATCTGAAAACAAGACGATAAGGCACGGAAACAACCTGCATTGCTTCGCAGACCCCATACGGCCCTCGAACCTGCGGCGTTCCCCATGACAAAATAAAGGAGCGCCCTGAGGCGCTCGCGTTATGAGGAAGAATATGAAAAAAATCTTATATTTATAGTATAAAACAGATTTATGAATATTAAATATTAAAATTATTAAGAAATTATGAATAAACGCCATCCGCATAAAATTTTTTACGGATGGCGTTTATTTACTTATCCATTCTGACGCTGTCGCGGTATTCGCCCGCCGCATCCTTTTCCCGCCTTCGCTGTTCCAGCCTGGCCTGATTGCGTTCACGCGTATTTTCCAACGCGGCTTTTTTCGTCTCTACATCCCGTTTTTTTTCCATCTTTGTAATCTTTTTCCGTTCCTTTAACTCCGTGATCTTTCTTTTTGCATCGATCCGGGCCAGTTTTTCCGCCGCCGCGTTTTTTTCTGCGGCGATTTCGTTTTGCAGATTGTTGATTTTTGCGTGCCGTTCCATGTCTTTGCTCCTTTCCCGTCACAGTTTATGGTCTCTATAAATTAACCAATCAAGGACGGAATAAACGGCAAAAGAAAAATTTTAATTCACAGGCGGCGCGCTTCCCGGGCAGATTCCCTGCGGCCCGGACGGTCCGGTAAGGGTCAAAGCATCCGCAAATATTCCTTTTTGTATGCCCTACGCCCCTCAAGGGCGTCCTTCAAAGCGCGGATCATGGCAGGACGGTCCTGGTTGAGCGTTCCGCCCAGCGGCACATAGTTTGACGCATGGTTGCTGCGGAATATACTGCCCTCGCAATCCATATGCTCCAGCATGACCAGCGTTTCGCGGGCGGCCTCCTCCGGGGTCAAAACCTGGAAGCGTCCTTCCCTGACGTCAGCGCAAAGGGGCGTGCCCTCCTCCAGCATCAAGGTCAGCAGGCCGATATAATCGGGCTTCACCGTGGTGAATACCCTGCCGGTGCCGGCCGCGTGCTCCCGCCAAAGTTCTTTTCCGCCGAGACCGTTGACGGCTGTGATGGAAAGGAGGATTCCCGATTCCCTCACGCGCAGGCCGGCGGCGGTGATTTCCTCCGCCGTCACTCCCTTGCGGATGCGCCGGAGGACCTCGTTATTTCCGGATTCCAGGCCAAGGTAGACGATCCCGAGTCCCGCCGCCCGCAATTCTTTTAGCTCTCTGGCAGTCTTTTGCAAAATACTGCGCGGGGAACCGTAGACCGCCACGCGCGTACAAGCCGGGAAGAGCGTACGAATGTGGGAAAGGAGCGCCAATAATTTTTCGGACGGCAGGATGAGGGCGTCGCCGTCCGCGAGGAAAATACGCCGTACGCCGGGATAAAGCCGCGCCATTTCCGCAAGGTCCGCGAGGACGTCCTCCACAGGGCGGATATGGAACCGTTTATCCTTATACATACCGCAAAATGTGCACCGGTTATGGGAACAGCCGATGGTTGCCTGCACGATTAAGCTGCGGGCCTCGCTTGGCGGACGGTAAACGCTTCCTTCATACTGCATAAATTTCCTCCTGTTAAAAAAACCTGCCGGCCATATGGCGGGCAGGCGTTTCCTATTCGCTTGGCTGTGCCGGTTGATCCGGCAAATCTGACGCTCCTGCGGAAGGCTCCGCCTCATCTGACGGAGCTGCGCTGCCGTTTTCCGGGAATACATATTTCTTTTCCCCGGGTTTCAGCCATCCGAGGCGCTCACGCGCTTCGCGCTCCACATATTCGTCACTGCCGATATAATCCCGTTCGTTTTTGTAATAATCGATCTCTTTGTTGAGGGCGTCCTGTTCTGCCAGCAATTGCTGCTGCTTGGTCTGCTGGGCCGCGAGGATCGTCTGCTGGTTAAAGAACGTCAAACTGGCATACACGAGCACGCCCAGCAAAACAAACACCTTTATTCGATTGAAACGAAATGTTCTTTTTTTCTTTGCCATGGGCAAACCTCCGCCGATTATCTATAACATATCATACTCCGGCGTGTTCTTCAAGCAAAATCCCTATAAACGGCTGCCGGGCGGACGAATCTTAAATTTTTACAAAAGTGTTTAAAAAGTATGAAGCAAGTGCTATAATAATATCTGGTTTTGCAGACTAAATTCAGAAACTGCGAATGGGCCGTTCTATGCGGCCGAAGGGAAAACAAAAGGAAAGGTTCTGTATTTTATGAAGAAAATTCTAATTGTAATGCTTGCGGTGCTTATGGCATGCAGCATATTTGCGGCTTGCTCCAAGCCGGCGGAGGAGGAGCCGTCCGTCCAGCCGACGGTGATCGCGGCGGAAACGCCGCAGCCTGCGCAGACGGCAAGCGCCACGCCGGATGCCGTCCCGACGGATATATCCCCCACAACGGGGCTTGAAGGAAATACGGCGTATAAGCCGGTCATGGTGCAGATCGACAATGCGGATGCAGCCCGTCCGCAGACCGGGATCAGCTATGCGGATATCGTCTATGAGACGGACGTCGACGGCAGCGATACGCGGCTTACCGCACTCTATAATGATGCGGTCAACGGCGTGGATGCCCCGGGTGAACTGACCGTCGGTCCAGTGCGTTCATCGAGGTATTATCACCAGTGGATCCAGGAAGAATGGGACGCCCTTTATGTACATATGGGAGGCCCGGACCAGACGTCAAAGGATGAAACCGATATCTGGGGATCCAGCAGCGAGCATATCAAGCAGCGCATCAACGGCGCGGGCAAGCATGCGTCGAACGAAGGACTGTTCTTTCCTTTGAAGGACGGGCATTCTCAGTCGGAATATGCAGCCATCGACCTGATGAAAGCGCTCGACATTTACGATTACGAGCCGCAGGCGCTCCAGTCCTTCACGTTCTATCCGCAGCAGGATTATGCGGATCAGCCGGAAATTTCGGAAATCGGGCTGTATTTCTTCGGCAATAAAACGCCGCTCGCGTCTTATGAATACGACAGCTCCAGCGATAAGCTGCTCCGGTCCACGAGAGGAAAAGAGCATACGGATGCCGCGACGGGCGGCCAGCTCGAGGTGCAGAATGTGATCGTTCAGTTCGTGAACGATTCGGCAGCGGACGACGGACCGGGAAGCGACCGCAGGATCGTGGACGTAAAAGGTAGCGGCGACGCGCTGTTCGTGATCCACGGAAAGCTGATGAAAGGCACATGGGAGCGTCCGACGTACGACAGCGCGACTTCCTACAAGCTGGAAAGCGGGGAAGAGATTACGCTTGCGCCCGGGAACACGTGGATTTCCATGCTGCCTGCAGGCAAGGACGTAGCAGTTACCTATGCCGATGGAACGGATGAAACGATCAGCGGGGAAGCGGAATAATTGCAGATCAAATAAAGGCCTCCGGCGGAGGCCTTTTTATTATTGGTTGCGTAAATAGCCGGATTTCATATATAATAGTACTATCGTGAATTACGGAGGAAAAAAGAATGCCCAAATATACCAAGGCGGAATTACATAAAATCATCGATGAAAATGATATCAAGTTTCTGCGCCTGCAGTTCACCGATATCTTTGGAATCCTGAAAAATATCACGGTCATGACCTCGAAGCTCGACAGTATTATCGAGCAGGGATGCATGTTCGACGGTTCGTCCATCGACGGCTTTGCGCGCATCGAGGAATCGGATATGATGCTGATTCCGGACCTTGATACGTTTGAAATTTTTCCGTGGTCGAACCCCAAGGGACGCACCGCGCGGTTCATCTGCGATGTTTATATGCCCGACGGGACGCCGTATGAGGGGTGCCCGCGGCATATTCTAAAACGCCAGCTTGCCAAAGCAAAGGAAATGGGCTACACGATGGACGTCGGCCCGGAGTGTGAATTCTTTCTGTTCCACAAGGATGAGCATAATAAGGCAACGATCGAAACCAACGACGACGGCGGGTATTTTGACCTTGCGCCCCTCGATATGGGCGGCGCGGCGCGGCGGGATATCTGTCTTGCCCTGGAGGAAATGGGCTTTGAGATCGAAGCGTCCCATCACGAATGCGCGGCAGGGCAGCACGAGATCGATTTTAAATACGGCGACGCGCTCAAAATGGCGGATGACGTTATGACCTTTAAGATCGTCGTCAAGCGTATCGCGCAGAACCATCACCGTCACGCGACGTTTATGCCCAAGCCGATTTACGGCATCGCCGGCAGCGGGATGCATATCAATATGTCCCTGTGCACAGGGGAGGGAAACGCATTCTGCGATAAATCCGACGAACTGGGGCTTTCCAAAGAGGCGTATGGTTTTATGGCGGGCGTCCTAAAGCATGCGCGCGGCCTGTCGCTGCTCACGAACCCGACGATCAATTCTTACAAGCGCCTTGTGCCGGGCTTTGAGGCTCCGTGCTATATTGCGTGGTCGGCAAAGAACCGCAGCCCGCTGATCCGCGTGCCGTTTGCGCGCGGCGCGGCGACCCGGATCGAAATGCGCAACCCGGACCCGACGGCCAATCCCTACCTCGCTTACGCGGGCGCGCTTGCGGCCGGGCTCGAGGGAATACGCGGGGGGCTTACGCCGCCGCCGCCGGTGAATAAGAATATTTATACCTTGTCGGAAGAGGAAAAGAAAAAGCATATGATCCGCCGGGTCCCCCAGAACCTGTTCGACGCGATCAACGATTTTAAGGAAGATCCGCTGATGCGGGAAGTCCTCGGCAACGGGACGTATGAAAAATACCTCAAGGGCAAAAAGCAGGAGTGGGCCGATTACTCCACCTGCGTCCATGAATGGGAACGCCAGCATTACCTGACGAAATATTGAATTGCCGCCGGTCCGTTTTTTTCGGATCGGCGTATTTTTATATTGACAAATTGGCGGTTATCTACTAAAATTATTAGTGCTATCGAAAAAGATGGCCCCATGGTCAAGCGGTCAAGACGTAGCCCTCTCACGGCTGAAACTCGGGTTCGATTCCCGGTGGGGTCACCATTTGTAGCCCAACTTCGGGCAACACGCCGCCAGCTTCATTGCTGGCGGTTTTTATTTTGCGAAAAGATCAGCCGGGAGATAAATATCGCAATCGCTTCCGTTTACTACGGCGCCGGAATAAAAGAAGTTAACAGCCTGTTTCTCTCTGCTTTTCCCTGGTTCCGTCAATATAAGCGTTTAGAGCGGGCATAAGCGTTTATGTTGAAATTATCGTGATGGGAAGGGAAAGATGATGTTCATATTGATTCTGGGAATCGCCGCCATCAATTTGTTCGCGGTATTGCTCACTTTACTGCGTCCCAAGCTTTTTGGGGTGAAACTCTATAAACCGATGCTGAAGAACATGGGCCTGTCCCTGCTGCCGCTTTTGGTGCTGATTGCGACGATATTACTGATGGCTGCTGTTCTGCTTTATGTGAACACATTCTTAGGCTTTGTGACTGGGATCGCCGGGGTGGCCCTATGGCTGCTTCTTCTTCCGAATGCCGGGTACTTGGTTACGGAGCTTAACTTGAACCACCGGACGGTGGATAAAAAGGAAGTGCCCATGTGGTATGATATTATCGCCGTGTTGTCCCTGGCCATGTCCGGCGTGATGAATACTCTGCTCAATGTGATGATGCTCCAGCTGATCTATGGGACAATCGTCCACCCGATCAACGCGTTCGACTTGGGGCTCGTCAACAATAGAAATCTCTGGATCATTATTTCCGTAGTTTTTCTGCTGATTAGCTTCGGCGTCTATATCGGGCGGTATCTGCGCTTCAACAGCTGGGATATCCTCAAACCACGGCGCTTTATCGGCATCCTGAAAAAACATTTCGCGCAGCCTGGAAAGGGAAAGGAACTGCTTGTGTTTATGGCCTGCTACACAGGCTTCTTTCTCATCATGTATCTGATCGTTATATGGCCGGTCCTTACGAAGGCGTAAGCAGGCGGCGGCGCATAGGCCTTCCGCACGAAAAAATCCGAACCTTTTCGAACGGTTCGGATTTTTCTAATATACGCATACCCGGAGGATGCGATCAGTCCGGGGGAGGAGCGAAAACCGCCCCTGCAGACAGGGCGGTTATTCCCCGATCACCTGTACCTGGACCGTCCGTTCGCGCGGACGTGTGGTGTCAAAGTCAATGAAATATACGTAACCAAACTCGCCGAGGTCCATCTGTCCGTCGATTAGCACGATGGTCTCGCTTCGCCCGACGAGAGCGGAACGGAGGTGCGCATCCGTATTATGGCAGCCCCGCGCATCTTCGCCGTGCTCTTCTGCGAATTTCAGCGCCTTGGGGCCGGGATGCAGGTAAATACCCTCTCTGCTGCAGGCGGGGATCATATCTTCCATAACGTCTACAAAATCCTGCTGCAGCGTCTCGAGGCCGGTCATCGACATATCAAACGCCGCCTCCTGCGTGATAACGCAGCAGGTCGTGTGGTGCGAATAAATAACGACAATGCCGTTTTGGATGCCGGAACGCCTGGTTATTTCCCGGACAGGCTCCGTAACATTGGAAAACGTCGTAATATTGGGCCTGCCCTGCACCTTAAGTTCTTCACGGTAAACCATAAGAATTCTCCTTACTGTTTATTGCCAATGAGGTCTTCGCCCGCCTGTTTTACGGAACGGACCATTTCGTCAAGCAGCGCATACGGGTCTTTGGAACGCAGGATACCCGATGCGGATCCGGCCGCCTGCGAACCTGCCATAATAAAATCATAAATTTGCTGCGCGGTCGTGATCCCGGCCGCCTGCTCCACCATGATATCCGGGCCGATCGCCTTCACCGCCCGGACGGCCTCCTTTACATAACTCATGTCGCTGGCGTTTTCCGTGCCGATTAATTCGCTTGGCTCCGGGTTGATAATGTCGGGATGCAGTTCGGCGATGGCGCACGCCTCGGCGATCGTATCCGCGCAGACAAAGGACAGCATATCCAGCTCATTTGCGCGGTCGATGCCCTTTTTGATGTGCGAAAGCGTCATGGGGCGCTCGCAGTGGTTGAGGACGACGCCCCGTGCCCCCGCCGCCTTGAGCGCCTCGGGAAGCACGTCGGCCATGCCGCGGCCGGGGCGAATTACATCCATATAAGGCGCGAGGACGACCAACCGTTCCGTGCCTTCCGCAATGCGGCGGATTTCCGTATAAGGCGCGATAAACAACACGTCCACGTCATATTTTTTTGCGGCGTTGTCCGCAGCCTTTGCAAAGTTGTAAACATCGTCGCCATAGATATAATTTTTCACGCTGGTTTCAAAAAATGGTGTGCGGATTTTTGGCTTCATTCCAGTTTTCTCCTGATTCATATGTCTGCCGGGCGCGTAGATCATTCGCCGATCACCGTAATTTTAACGGTGCGCTTGCGCCCGCGTACCTGGTCCCAATCGATGAAATATACATAACCGAACTCGCCGAGGTCCAGAGCTCCGTCTTCCACCTGGATGCTCTCGGAACGCCCGAAGAAGCAGGAGCGCAAATGGGCGTCGGTGTTCAGGCTGGTCCAGGGTCCGGGCTCGCCTACGCTGTCGCCGAACTCGATGTGCTTGGGACCCGGATGCAGGTACTGGTTCTCCACCCGGCAGGTGGGCACAAGCTGCTCCATAAGGTTACACAGGTCCTGCTGGAGGTATTCCAGGCCGAAGTAGGTCTTGTCGTGCGAGCATTCCTGGATCATGA
Source organism: Christensenella minuta (assembly GCF_003628755.1). NCBI lineage: Bacteria > Bacillati > Bacillota > Clostridia > Christensenellales > Christensenellaceae > Christensenella > Christensenella minuta. The sequence goes on from NZ_CP029256.1 coordinate 2,912,907, forward strand.
CCGAGCAGGTCGTATGGTGTGAATATACGGTAAGCAGGCCATTTTTGATACCGGATTTCGCAAGGATTTCCTTGATCTCTGCCGTGATGTTGTGAAAGGTGGGGTGCAGCCCTTCGGACTGGACGGCAATGCTGTCTTGATACATTTTCATGATGGTATTCTCCTTTGGATTATGTTAATAGGATTTTGCACTTTATCTTTGGTTCAAACGCTTGCCCACCGCTCCGCCGGGATGAACGACGGCAAATTTTTCATTTTGGTAATCCGTTGCCGATATTACAGCGGCCTGAAGCGCGTCGAAGATCGCCGACAGGCTGATAAAGCTGGTCGTTCCCTGGCAGTTATACGGGTCCACTTCGCGGTTTACGTACATGCGAAGCACGATATCCGCATTCCTTGCGAGCGGGGAATCGAGGTCTTCCGTAACGGAGATCACGGTAACGCCCCGCGTTTTGCAGATATCGAGGATCGGCAGAAGCTCCTCCGTTTTGCCGCCCCTGGAGGCGAGCAGGATAACATCTCCTTCAAGCAGGAAGCCGGTGGCGCCGTGCACTGCCTCGGCGGGGGAAATGAAACGCGCGGGGCGTTCGACGCAGCACATCAGGTGGGCGAAATGCCGGCAGGCGATCCCGGAATGGCCGCATCCTGAGGCCGCGATCCGCTCCGCCCGGCACAAAGCCGCCACGGCTTTTTCAAATTCCGCCCCGTCGAGGAAGGAAAACGCCTGCGCGAGGCACTCCGATTCAATCGCAAAAGAATTTTTGACAATAGCCATTAAATTAGGGTTCATAAGAAAACCTCTCCTTTTATATAGTTCCCGATCGGTCCGGGCTCAGCGGGAAACGTCCGGGACCAATACCTTAAGTCCGTTTGCCGAAAGCATTTCCTGCAGAGAAATATCCGGGGGCGTATTGGTGAAAATCCCGTCGATTTCGGACAAGCCGGCATAAGCGATCAGCGAGCACTGGTTGAACTTGCTGTTGTCGAGCAATACGTATTTGGCGTCCGAGCGCTCGATTACACGGGTGTTCAGGCTTGAAATATCGATCTGGTTGGAAGAAAATCCCGATTGTATGTGCATACCGTCGCATCCGAGGAAGCATTTCGTAAAATGGAAGGGAGAAAGGTACTTCTCTGTCAGCGGTCCGGAAAAATCCCGCCGCCTGTCGTTGTATTCACCGCCGATCAGGTAGACCTTGCAGCTTGGGGAGGGGACGATAGCCTGCGTATTGGCGATGGAGTTTGTGATGATCCGCAGGGACGAAAATTCATTCTTTGCGATGCGGACGCTCAGGGCAAGCGCCATCTGGAATATCGTCGTGCCGCAGTCGAGGTAAATGGTATCCTCATCCATGACCGCCGCTGCCGCTAAACGGCCAATTTCAATTTTTTCCTGCTGAAATATCTTTTCCCTCTGTTCGAAAGAATAAGAGGGCGTGTTTTCCGCCAATTGTATCCCGCCGTAGTTGCGGACGACCTTCCCGGATTTTTCCAGGTCCGAGAATATCCGCCGTACGGTGGCCTCCGAGATTCCCAAGACATTCGCCGCTTCTCCGGTCGTCATACGGTTCGCGGATTGCAGCGCATTGAGAATATATTCTTCGCGAGATGCCTTTTTGTTCATATCGGTGTCCCTCAGATTCGTTTTTTATAGATTTATTATAGCACGGGAATGACAAAGGTCAAGCAAAAAAATGAAAGAAACGATCAAAAAATATAAAAAATGAAAGAAACGATCAAAAAAATATTGACAGGGAGGAAACATCCCGATAAAATAAAAACTATCAAGAGGCTCGAAAACATTCGCCGCATCCGGGATACGGATGTTCTTTTCGGCAAAGAACCGTTAAATTTGTAATGTTGGATTTACCAATTCATATGACTACAGCGCTGCCGTATTACTCCACACATTAATGCGGCGGCGTTAAATAAAGGAGGATATAGATCCGTATGGCTTGCGGTGTAGCAGTGTGGAGACCTGCTATAATGCGTACGGTGGAGTATCTGTACGCGAGGCGTGTTTTGCGGAGGCTGATGCGCCAGAGCCAAAGAATATGGCAAACGTAATTTTGAAGAACATTAAGAAGGTGTACCCGCATGCCGGCGGCGCGGTGAAAAAAAAGAAGCGGACAAAGGAAGAGGGCGCGAAGAAGAGCAACCTGCAAATTACGGAGCAGGGCGTTGTCGCGGTACAGGCCTTCAACCTCGATATTGCGGATAAGGAATTCATCGTCCTGGTCGGTCCTTCCGGTTGTGGGAAATCGACGCTGCTGCGCATGATTGCGGGGCTCGAGGAGATCACGGAGGGCGAGCTGTACATCGGCGACAACATGGTGAACGACGTAGAGCCCAAGAACCGCGATATCGCGATGGTTTTCCAGAACTATGCACTATATCCCCATATGACGGTATTTGAAAACATGGCGTTTGCCCTCAAGCTGCGGAAGATTCCAAAAGATGAAATCAAAAGAAAGGTACAGGAGGCCGCGGAGATACTGGATATTACGGAATATCTTGACCGCAAGCCGAAGGCGCTGTCCGGCGGCCAGCGCCAGCGCGTCGCCATCGGCCGGGCTATCGTGCGCCAGCCGCAGGTGTTCCTGATGGACGAACCGCTTTCAAACCTCGACGCGAAGCTGCGTAACCAAATGAGGGCGGAGATCATCAAGCTCCGCCAGAAAGTGGACACCACCTTTATCTATGTGACCCACGACCAGACGGAAGCGATGACGCTCGGCGACCGGATCGTCGTCATGAACGACGGCTTCATCCAGCAGATCGGAACGCCGCAGGAAGTGTTCGACCATCCGGCGAATATCTTTGTCGCAGGGTTCATCGGTTCGCCGCAGATGAATTTCTTCGACGCAAAGCTGCTGCGCGGCGGGGAAGGATATTCCGTTTCTGTAAACGGCGTGCGGTTTGGCCTGCCGGAAGAAAAACAGGCTTTGCTGCGCACGCGGGACGTTCCGGAGCAGGAAATCGTGCTTGGCATCCGTCCGGAACACATCACAATCGGCCGGGAAGACGACGACGCATGCGTTCCCGCCGTTGTGGACCTGTCGGAAATGATGGGGACGTCGATCCACCTGCATGCCGATGTCAACGGTAAGGATGTGGTCGTCGTCGTACCGACTGCGGATGCGCAGGATGAAGGACGTTCCGCTTTTACTCATGGGATGGGTATCAAGATGGAATTCGGCGGCAATGTCGTCCACCTGTTCGGCAGGGAGGACGGAAAGAACCTCTGCCTCTGAGAAATAAAAAATCCCCGCGGGCGGCCCAAGAAAGGCCTGCCCACGGGGATATCAAATGCTGTTACAGGTCGTAGCAGCGCAAAGCGAGGCGGAAACGGTGCCTGCTGCCCGCCGGGATCGGCATGGAGCGGCCTTCATGGCGTTCGTTTTGCATACCGGAGATCTCGTTGTTTGACGGTTCGATCCCGAGGGCGTATTCGCCGGAACGCGTGCAGCGCCATTGCGTGAGCACCGGCAGGTGCTCCGTTTCATAGGAGACGGCGACCCCGATCTTCAGTCCCGGGTTTTCGAGGCGGACCGTGCAGGTCCCGTCCCTATCCGGCTCCGGGGAATGAAAATACACGCTTTCGGCAGCATTATCCGCAGGAGGCTCGAACCGGTCCCATACATCCAGCGTCCGCCGGGCGTCCTCGTTGCGGGGACGGGGCCTCCTGCCTCCGGTCGGGATGCGCACCTGTAAGTCTTCGCTGAGGAAGGGAAAGCCGAAATTAAAATGGTATAAAATCAGGTAATCGGTATCGTTATAATCGCAGTTTTCTATTTCATCCGTAATTTTCAGTTCATTTTCGGACATTTGCGTAGAGATCTCCCGCGTAAGGGACAAATTATAGCCTTCGAGCGCAGTATCCCGGGTAACGGCGTGGGCGCAGAGCACATAGTCGCCGCCCGAAAAACGGGAATAATGCCACGACTGCTCGCAGGGGAGGGTGTTGATGCGGCCGTGCGTATGGGCAAACCGTCCGTATTCGTCCGTTTCCTCTGGGCCGCAGTTTTTAAGGCCGCAGGTCGTAAGCATCCCGCCGCTGAAGTAGCGGTCAAATTCACCCGGGACTGGCGCCGTTTGCTGGGGAGCGCACAGTCCGTTGCGCGTCAGTAGGCCGATATTGACGCCTCTGAAAGAAAGCTGCGCAATATCCATGCACCGGTCCGGGAGAAGGGTGTAATCGAGCCCGCTGCCGTTGCGGACGCGAAGGGCGCGCATTCCGCGGGCCCGCCCGTCCTGGTAGACAGTTTCCGTAATTCCAGCGACCTGCGAAATATTGACGCAGTAACGCCGGAAATCCTCTTTAGAATAATCCTTGCCGAGTAATTTTACCATGTTCAGAGCCTCCTTATGGCAGGAATTCTAACATGGGGCACGGGGCGAGTCAATGCAGCAAATAAAGCGGTTATGGTAATATTTTCTGCATTTTCGGAAACGGAGCCGCAATTTTAACTTTTCGGTTCTTGAGCGGAAATGCGCAAAATGGTACTATAATATTGACGCCTGCCATTCGAGACGTCCATGCGGCAAGCCCGCTGTGAAGGAGTGAATATCATTGGATCAAGAAAAATACCAGCCGTCGGAGCGCACATTGGAAGATACGCCGGTCATGAGCGAAGAAGGCGTGTTCAACCACCTGCTGTCGCAGCAAAACCGGGAAACGGCAGGGATCGTCGGGGCGAAGGACCTTTCCAAGAACGTACCGAACGAACTGCTCCCTGTCCTTGAAATGAAGTTTGTCAGTATTGCCACGCTGAGCAATAAAGAGGGCCTTTCCGGGGTTACGCATGTGCATGACTGGTGCGACATCAGCTATGTGATGCGCGGACAGCTTGTTTACGAAATAGAGGGAAAAGAGACCCCGGCGCGCGAAGGCGACGTCGTGATTATCCCGGCGGGAGTGCGGCACCGCGAGATTGCTCCGGCAGACAGGGATTTTGAGGTTTTTTTCCTTTGCGTTGATTTTACGAATGTGGGACGCCAGATCGATATAACCGATTATATCGGGCACAGGGGCGTGATCTCGACGTGGTATTCGCGTGAGATTTATAAGATTTGTGAGAATATGCTTTCCGAGGTGACCTTCCGCTCTAAGGGCTATCTGCTGAACCTGCGGGCGCTGGTGCTGAACCTGCTTGTTTTGCTGTGCCGTGCTCAGGACGAGCCGGAGCAGCGGATCAAAAGCATCAAACGGATCAACAGCATCCGCAAAAAGCGGATCGCGGACGAAGTGAAGTCCTATCTGGAAACGAATTATATGCAGAAAATTTCCCTCGACGACCTGTCGCAGGCTTTTTTCTTCACTCCCCAGTATTTATCCACGCTTTTCCGCAAGCAGACCGGGCATACGATCATTGAATTTCTGAACATCACGAGGATCAAAAAGGCAAAAGAGATTTTCCGCCAGGGAGAGCTCAACGTTTCCCAGGCCGCCCTGCAGGTGGGGTTCAGCGATATGCATTATTTCGGAAAGGTGTTCAAGCAATATGAAAAACAGACTCCCATCCAGTATATCGTGGAATTGAAAGGCGGGACGGATGCGGCGGAAGACGGCGGGAAAGCGGAGAAAGCATAAGGCGGCTCTGCGTGCCAAGTGATTAAAATAGTTCCTTGCGCAATTAAAATTGATGTAGTTTGAGCAACTTTTATTTTATATGATGGAATCATAAAATAAAACAAAAGTTGCTCTTTTGTTTACTTCTTTTCATCAATCGAAATGAACAACCTGTAAATCCTAGTTTTATTCGGCGGTCAACGTAAAATCAGCGCGGGGGTATTATGGCACGGCAAGAAGAGTATCTGCTTACATTTGATATCGGCACCACGTCGGTAAAGACGTGCGTGTTCAATAGGAAATTAGAGAATATCGCGTCTGGGGCGGAAGAATATTCGCTGCACGCAAAGGAAGGGAATATCGTGGAGCTTGAGGCCGAACGGTATTTTGAAGCGTTGGTCAGCGGCTTTGACGCAATAGCGACGGATGCGGTCCGGCAGGGCGTGAAAGGAATTGTCATTTCTTCGCAGGGTGAAACGCTGATCCCGGTCGACCGCAGGGGAGTGCCGCTCAGGAATGCGATCGTGTGGCTCGACGGGCGTGCGGAGAAGGAAGCGGAAGAGATCGCCGCGCTGCCCCTGCATCGGGAATTTTATCATCGGACGGGTCTGCCGGCGGCAGACGGATTGTGCCCCGCGGCAAAGGTAAAATGGCTCATGGACAACGAGCCCGGGGTCTACCGGGCGGCCCATAAAATATTGCTGCTTGAAGATTACCTGCTGCTTCGCCTGTGCGGAAGGTTCGTATCGGAAAGGACCATCCAATGCTCCACCGGCTACTACGACACGCGCCACGACAGATGGTGGGATGCTATGTTTGCGGCCCTTCACCTTGATAAGGGCAAGATGCCGGAGCTGGTGGAGTGTGGGGAAGAAGTCGGGACGCTCACGGCCGAAGCCGCGCAGCGGCTGGGCCTGCCGGAAACGGTGCGCATCTTCGCGGGAGCGATGGACCAAATCGCGGCCGCCGTCGGCGGAGGCAATATTGAGGAAGGGATCGTAACGGAAACGACGGGGACGGCGCTGGTCATTATGGCGACCACCGACGGGGACGGCTTCGATCATGCGGACGGCGTGATCGTCTACCGCCACGTGCTGCCCGGAAAATTCTATTATACGCCGTATTGCCCGACCTCGGGAATGGTGCTGAAATGGTTCAAGGATACGTTCTGCACCGAAGAAACGAAAGCGGCGGCGCAGGAAGGCAGGGACGTTTACGACGTTCTTTGTGAAATGGCGCTTGCCATTCCGCCGGGTGCGGACGGACTCGTGGCGCTTCCCTATTTTACGGGAATGCTTCAGCCGGAAAACAATCCTTCGATGCGGGGGATTTTTGCGGGGCTGACCTTGGGCGCCACGAAGGCCCACTTTATCCGGGCGATCCTCGAGGCCGTCGCCTATATGCTGCGCGAGAACCTGGAGATGATAGAGCGCCGGACACATGTGGATATCAGGGAAGTGCGCTCTTTTGGCGGTGCGGCCAAAAGCAGCATCTGGCGGCAGATCAAAGCCGATGTTTGCGGAAAACGGCTGGTCACGATGCGCCAAACGGAATGCGCGAGCCTTGGCGTCGCAATGCTGGCGGCATGCTCGATGGGGTGGTATCCGGGCTTGGAAGAGGCGGCCGGGGCGCAGGAAACAGCGGCCCTGAGTATGCCGGGCGAAAAAAACAGGGAAGTTTATGATGCGGGATACGGCGCGTACAAGGAGCTGTACCAGGCAACCAAAGAAATCTACAAAAGGAATTGACAGGAGGAGTTAGCATGCCAACATTTACAAAGCCTAAAATTGGATTGCTCGGATTGATGGCGGGAAGCTACGAACCGATTTTTCCGGGGATTATCGCCCGGCAGGAGGCGTATGCGCGGGAGATCGCGGCAGACGCGGCGGACGCGGCGGACATTTATTTTCCCGGCGCCGCTACGGACCGGGAAAGTATTGCAAACATCATGCGCGAATTCAACCAGATGCAGCTCGACGGAATATTGATCGTCCTGCTGACCTACAGCCAGGGGGCGTGGCTGGTGCATCCGCTGCAGGACAACCGGCTCCCGGTCGCGCTTGCGGTCGTCCAGCCCGACCACGAGGTGAAGGACGACTGGGAAGAACTGGAACTGACGGTAAACCAGGGGTTGCACGGCGCGCAGGATAACGCCAACGCGATCGCCCGCCTGCGGATACCCTGCCCGATTTTTGCCGGAGACAGGAAAAGCGCCGGGTTCCGCGCGTTTGTGGAAGATTTTGCCAAGGCGGCGCAGACCCGGCAGCATTTGCGGCGGATGAAGGTTGCCGTTATCGGGAAGATGACGGGCATGAACGACATCCTTGCGGATGAAATGGCTGTGCTCCGCAAGATCGGGCCTGAGTATTGCCACGAGACGGTCGGCTCCATTTATTCCTGCATGGAAACGGTCACCAAACGGGAGATCGACGAATCGATCCAGCGGGACAAGAGGATATTCGATATCGATCCGAACCTTACTTATGACAGCCACGCCTATGCAACGCAGATGTATCTGGGAATAAAGAAGTTCCTTGAAGACGGCGGCTTCGATGCCTTCACGCTGCATTTTGATTTTGCCGCCAACGACCTGCGCATAAGGCAGCTTCCGCTGATGGCCGCCTCGCACCTGATGGCGGACGGATACGGATATGCCGCCGAGGGAGATTCCCTTTGCGCTTCCATGGTCAGCGCAGCCCATTGCATTGGAAACGCGGACGGCAATTTTACCGAGATGTATTCCATGGATTTTGAGAAACAGGCGATCATTTTCTGTCATGCGGGAGAGGCCAACTGGGCGACTCACAGGAAGGATATGAAGCCCCGGCTGATCGACCGCTACCTCGGGGAGGGCGGCCTTGAAAATCCGCCGACGCCGATCTTCACGCCCGAGGTGGGGCCGGCGACGCTGACGTCCCTGACGCCCCTTGTGGGAGATGAGTTCAGGCTGCTGGTTTGCGACGGGGAAATGCTCCCGAAGTCAGACCTCGAGCGCTGCGAAATGCCCTACTTCTTCTGGCGGCCGAACAGCGGGATAGAGCGCTGTATCGAGGGCTGGGCGCGCAACGGCGGAACGCATCACGAGGTCATCAACATTGGCTCCGTGGCAAAGCGGTGGAAAATGCTGGCCGGCTACCTTGGCGTCGAATGCGTGGCGATATAAGGCGGAGGGGAAATTTTTAAATCTTCAAGGTCGATATGTAAACACTATCCCCGGAACGGTTGACAGTGAAGCGGGCAAAACCTAAGATTGGAATGTAGCCCGGTATCAAATTGTAAAAACATTTTATTTTGGCAGATGCCATAACAAGCAGTAACGTTTGGAACCCAAAAAAGTTTGTCTGACGAAAATTCAGGCAGTTCATGTGGTTTGTAGGAAAAACTACAAAATTCAATTCATATTAGATAAGGGAGGAATAGGAAATGAAAAAAGTAATTGCTCTGGTATTGGTATTGGTGTTGGTTGCCGCCTGTGCCAGCTGCGCGGGGCCCGGCGGCACAACGGCGCCGTCAGAGGCAAGCCAGTCTGAAAGCGGATCGGCAGAAACGGGCGGCGCCGCGTCGGGCGAAGCCCAGGGCGGGGAAATTGTGCTCAAATATTGGGTCACGCCCGCTATGGCAAACGAAGCCGATATGCAGACGCCGGAGGACGAGTGGTTCATCGTCCAGAAGATTCATGAGTTCGAGGAAGCGAATCCCGGCGTAAAGATCGATTACACGGTAATCACGGACGACGGTTCCCTGCCCCAGATGTTCAAGGCGGCTGCGATGACGAACGATTGCCCGGATATCATCAACGTATGGTCCGGGAACACGCTGTTCCAGCTCGAAGACCTTGTGGTAGACCTTACGGACTTGATTTCCCAGGATACGAAGGATAATATGGTTGGGTGGGATGCCACAACGCTCGCAAAAGACGGCCAGGAAAAGATACTGGCATATCCCACGAGCGGTAACGAGATCAACGGATTTTTCTACAACAAACAGATCCTCGCGGACTGCGGGCTTGACTATGACAAGAATCCCCCGGCCGATCTCGATGCTTTTCTTAACGACCTGCAGGCAATAAAGGATAAGGGCTACACGCCTGTATATGCGGCCGACAGCGGCTGGTCAAAAGGATATCTGTCCGTCTTTGCGGCTTACTGGCAGCAGATTTCGGGCAAAGACCGCGTCGTATCCGACGGAAGCGGAGAAACATCGTTCACGGACGACGAAGGCTTCCTCCAGTCCTTCAAGATACCGGCCGGGATGTATGCGAACGGGCTGATGAACGCGGACTATGCGAGCGTTGCCTCCGCTGACGACAAGGCGAGCTTCCTCATTGGGGATGCGGCAATCCTGGCAGGCGGGAACGGCGAAGCCTCGACGATCGTTGAAGCGCTGGGGCTCGAAAATGTCGGCTTCATTGCTCCTCCGTCCCCGGCGGACGCCCAGACGAAGAACGCGGGCATCGGCGGCGCGGGGCAGGCCCTTGCGATCTCCCAAACGTGCGAGAACCAGGATATGGCGGTTAAGTTCCTGGAATTCCTTGCCAGCAAAGAAGTTCATGCAGAGCTTGCGGACCATATGGGCAAACTGCCGCTGCGTACGGATGTAACGGCAGAAGAGCTGAATATCGAAGCGGGTCCGGTTTACGAACAGATGTATGAAGCGGCGCAGGGCTATGTATTCTGGGTAGATAACCTCCTGAAGCCCGATGTGGCTGCCGAATTAATGGCGATGTCGGCCCAGGTCGTTATCGGCCAGATGACGCCGGAAGATTTGGCAAAGGACCTCGATGGAGTTGCCGCCGCGGCAGAATAAAAGAAACGGATGCAAGATGGTTCATGCATGTGCTGCGGCCCGGCCGCAGCACATGCATATGATTTACGAAATTACGCAAGAGGAGGGGCGCTATGAAGATCAAACAGTCTCGCATGCTACGGAGGGAAAAATACCAGGCATGGCTTTCCATAGCACCTACATTGATCCTGATCGTCATCATGTGCGGATATCCGCTCGTGCAGACGGTTGCCACAAGCTTTACACAATGGAACGGGGTCGGCGCCCCTGATCCTGTAGGCTTCAAAAATTATGTTGATATTTTGTCGGGTTCGCAGTTTTACCTGCTGCTGAAAAACAATTTCGTGTTTTTGCTGTTCATTCCGATCCAGATCGTGATCGGAACGATGATCGCGGTTTTCATCAATGACGAAGTGCCGGGGTGGAGGGTATACCGGGTGGTTTACTACATTCCGCAGGTCATTTCGGCGGTCATCGTGGGCTACCTGTTTATGGTGATGTTTGGTTACGAAGGCCCGGTCAACCTGCTGCTCAAGGGCCTTGGCGTTATAGAAGAATCCATTGGCTGGCTCGAGAACGGAACGACGGCAAGGATCGTCGTCCTGATCTGCCTGGTATGGGTCAATATCGGCTGGCAAAGCCTGCTGTCCCTCGGGGGGCTCGCGTCCATTCCGCCCTCACTGTATGAGGCGGCGAAACTGGACGGCGCAGGCTATTGGAAAAGGCTTTTCAAGATTACCTTCCCGATGCTCGGGCGCACGGTCGAATATTCGTGTATCGTATCGGTCATGTGGGTCTTCACGGGGATATTCCCGTATATCTTCGCCCTTACGGGCGGCGGGCCGGGATACGAAACGACAACGATCGATTATATGATTTATTTGAAATCTTTCTCCGCCAATTCGCAGTACGGGTATGCGTCCGCACTGGCGGTGCTCCTGATTATCATTGTTTTGGTCTTTACCGTGATACAATTGCGGATTTCGGATAAACAAAACAGCTGGGAGGGATAATACAATGCAAAGAACATGGAAAAACAAGCTGGGAAGGGCGCTTCTGGTCGCGATACTGGTCGCCCTGGTAGTCGTGTTCCTCTACCCGCTGATTTTCATGACGCTTAACTCCATGAAGGACAAAATCGAATATTATTCCAACGCCTTTGCGCTGCCCTCGGCGCCCACGCTTGACAATTATATCGCACTGTTCAACAAGTTCGGTATCGGGCGTTACCTTGGGAATACGCTGATTATCAGCGCGGGGAGCTTGGTGCTCACCCTCGTATGCGCGCTCTTTGCCAGCTATGCGTTTGCGCGGATGAAATTCAGGGGAAAAAGCCCGGCCTACCTTTTTATCATTTGTACGATGTTCCTGCCCGCGCAGGTCATCATGATCCCGCTCTATGTCATGTACGCGAAAATGGGGCTTATCAATACCTATACGGGGGTGATCCTCGCGACGACGGCAGCCATGCTTCCCAACACGATCCTGCTGCTGCGGAGTAACTTTATCACGATCGACAAGGAGATATTCGAGGCGGCCAAGCTTGATGGGGCTGGATATTTCCAGATCGTCAAAAACATTCTGATCCCACTTGGAAAACCGGCGATCGCCATTTCGTCGATCTTCAATTTCCTGGTGGTATGCAACGACCTGTTCCGGCCGATGATCCTTTTGCAGGCGGCGGATAAGCGGACGCTCACCGTGGCGCTGGCCGCGCTTTCATCCCAGAAATTCGGAGACCCCACATACCTGTTTGCGGGGCTCACGATCAGCGCTCTCGTACCGCTCATCGTCTACCTGATCTTCAGCAAATCCATTGTAAAAGGCCTCACGGTCGGCTCGATTAAGTAAAGGAGAACTTATTATGGCAGTAAAAATCAGTATACTCGGCGCAGGAAGCGGAATTTTTTCCCTGAACATGATCCGTGACCTGTGCCTTACAGAAAATCTCCAGGACAGTGCAATCTGCTTTATGGATATCGACGAAAAGCGTCTCGACGCATCGTATACGCTGTGTATGCGGCTCGCCAAGCAGATGGGAATACGGCTTAACATTTCCAAAACGACCAGCCGCGAGGAAGCGCTCACGGGTGCGGATTTTGTGGTGAATACCATCCTCATCGGCGGTTACAGGGGCTGGAAAGAAGGGTGGAGCATCGCCAAAAAGTGGGGCTACCGGATGGGCGGCAGTATGCACATTATGCACGACGAGGCATTTTGGATCAATTTTTACCAGCTGCGGATGATCGAGGATGTGCAGCTCGACATCAAGCGGATTTGCCCGAACGCCTGGTATCTGCTGGTATCGAATCCGGTAATGGCGGCGACAACCTACCTGCGCCGCAAGTATCCGGAAATGAAAATGGTCGGCCTGTGCCATGGAACCGGAATGATCCGGACGATGGCGAAGACCATGGGCCTCGACATCGGGAAAGTTTCGTGCGAAATTCCGGGAATCAACCATTTTGTCTGGATGAACGAATTTTATTATGAGGGTAAAAATGCGTTTCCGCTTCTTGACAAATGGCTTGAAGAACACGGCGAAGAATATTTTGCGAATTGCGAATACAGCGACGGTATGGGCCCAAAGCCAATGGACCTCTATCGGCGCTATGGCGTGATGCCGATCGGCGACACCGCGAATCCGGGCGGCGGCGCGTGGGGCTATCCCTATCATTCGGACAGGGAAGTGGAAGAATCCTGGAAAGAGGACCCGGATACATGGTTCAATAAATATTTTGATATGAGCGCGGACCGCGTGAAAGAGATCGAGCAGGCTGCGTACGACGAGGCCAAGGACGTACTGGCTCTCGCCGGGAAGGAACATTCGGGCGAGCCGATGATCCCGCTGATCGAGTCCCTTGCCTGCGGGGTGGAGCGGAACATCGTGGTCAATGTTCTGAACGATCACGGATATGTTCCCGGTTTTCCGCTTGATTTCGAGGTCGAGGTGCCCGCCTTCTGCGGGCGGCACGGGATACAGCCGGTCGTCATGAATCCGTTGCCGCGCGCGATCCTCGCGCACGCGTATCACGACAGGATCGCTCCCGTGGAGATGGAGCTTGCGGCGTTTGACGCTCATGATAAAAACCTGCTCGTCGATTTGGTCATGATGGACCCGCGTTCTAAGTCCCTCGAGCAGGCGGAAGGGCTTGTGAACGAAATACTCGGCCTCCCGTATCATTCCGAGATGAAGGAATGGTACGGCGGAAAGTGACCGAAAGCAAAACCGTCCCGGGCAGACCTTGAACGTCAGCCCGGGACGAATGTTGTTATCGGATTGATCCGGCCGCAGGCGTCGCGGCCGCTGTAAGGAGAAATATGAAAGTCACGGATGTAAAAATCAACGGCATTGTAAATCCGGTGGGGTTTGCGCTTCCCGATGTTTCGGTTTCATGGAGGGTGGCGGACGCGGCGGATCAAAAACAGGAAAGCGCCGAAATATTGGTGGCGGCGGACGCGCATATGGAACGGATACTTGCGCGCAAGCAGGGCAGGCTCGATTGTGCGGGCGAAGAGATCAAGCTCACGCTTGCACCGCGGACGGTTTATTACGTGCAGGTGAAGGTCACCGGCAACGGGGGAGAGACGGGCGAAAGCGGCGTCGCTTTTTTTGAAACGGGAAAAATGAACGAGCCGTGGAGCGCGCAATGGATCGGACAGCAGCCGGGCGACACGTTCCATCCCGTGTTTGAAAAGCGGGTCCGGGTTGCCGGGCCGCTCGGCAAGGCGCGGCTTTATATCTGCGGGCTGGGCCTGTACGAAGCCTATATCGGCGGCCGCAAGGTAGGGGACGAATTGCTCACGCCCTTCGTGAACGAATACCGCTATGCCTTGCAGGCGCAGACCTATGATGTGACAGATATGCTGCGCGGGGATGCGGTCCTGTCCGTCCTGCTGGGAAACGGCTGGTATAAGGGCCGCCTCGGGTACGACGGACGCAGGGAAATCTATGGAGACCGCTTTGCGTTGATTGCGGAGCTGGTGCTGGAATATACGGACGGCACGGTGGAAACGGTCGCGACGGACGAGAGCTGGACCTACCGCGGCTCAGAGATCGAGTATTCGGATATTTACGACGGGGAAGGAATCAACAGGCTGTTATATGAAGGCGGGAAAAATGAGAGCCGTCCGGCGGCTCCGGCCGATATAGATATGCGGCTGCTCCAGGACAGGCGCAGCCTTCCGGTGAAGGCAATGCAGAAGGTCGGGGTGCGGGAGGTCATCCGCACGCCGCGCGGGGAGGCCGTGCTTGATTTTGGACAGAATTTTGCGGGTTATGTAACCTTTCATGCGGCCTTTCCCAAGGGAACGAAGGTTGTGCTGCGGCATGGAGAGATCCTGCAGGAGGGTTGCTTTTACAACGAAAATTACCGGACCGCGAAATCCGAATTTTCCTATACCTCCGACGGCCGCGAAGAGTGGGTCCGTCCGCATTTTACCTTCATGGGCTTCCGTTATGTATGCGTGGAAGGCTGGCCGGGCGAGCTGCGGAAAGAGGATTTTGTGGGCAAGGCCGTTTATTCGCAGATGCAGCGCACCGGGTATCTTGAAACGGATAATCCGGACCTCAACCAGTTGGCGGAAAATGCGCTGTGGGGGATGAAGAGCAATTTTCTCGATATGCCCACGGACTGTCCGCAGCGGGACGAGCGGCTGGGATGGACGGGCGACGCGCAGGTGTTCGCGCCCACCGCGTCCTTCTTCATGGATACGCGCGCGTTTTATGACAAATACCTGTGGGACCTGCACAACGACCAAAGGGCGCATGACGGCGCGGTCGCCTATTACCTTCCGAACATCAATAACACCCCGGGCGGGTCTTCGGTTTGGGGAGACGCCGCGACCTTCATACCGGATGCCCTGTACGATATATTCGGCAGCGAAAGGGTCCTGCGGGAACATTATCCCCTGATGAAGGACTGGGTAGACTGGATCACGAAAAAAGACTGCGAGAGGGAGGGCGGACCGAAGCGCCTGTTCGATTTCGCTTTTACGTTTGGCGACTGGCTGGCGATGGACGGCATGACCCCGCAAAGCGTAAAGGGCGGGACGGACGATGCCTATATCTCGAGCGTTTACTACTACGCCTCCGTGAGGAAGCTTGGAAAAGCGGCGGGACTGCTGGGTAAAGAGGAAGACGCAAAAAGATATGCCGCACTGGCGGAACAGGTCCTGGCGGCGATCCTGCGGGAATACTTCTCACCCTCCGGCCGCCTGTGCGTCGATACTCAGACAGGGTATATCATCGCGCTGCATTTTGGCGTCTACCGGGATAAGGAAAAAATCATCCGTGGGCTGCGCGAGCGGCTGAAAAAGGACGGATATCGCATCAAATGCGGCTTTACGGGCGCTCCGCTGATCTGCGAAACGCTGGCGGAGAACGGCATGGAACGGTGGGCGCAGTATCTGCTGCTGCAGGATGGCTTCCCCGGCTGGATGCATTGCATCCGCCTGGGCGCGACGACAATCTGGGAGCGCTGGAATTCGGTGCTTGACGACGGGTCGATCAGTTCCACATCGATGAATTCTCTGAACCATTATTCCTACGGCTCCGTGATTCACTATGTTGTCAGGGATATCGTGGGTATAAAACCGCTTGCGCCGGGATATTCCCGGGTACGGATCGATCCGCGCCCCTCGCGTGAGATCAGAAAGGCGAAGTGTTCGTACCTTTCGGCGCGGGGCGAATACCGGGTGGAATGGGCGGCAAAAGAGGACGGGAGCGTCGACCTTAAGGTCCTCGTTCCCTTCGATTGCGAGGCCTGGGTTCAGCTTCCGGACAGGGAGCTGGTCCTGGCGGCAGGAGAAACAAAGGTCAATTACCGGCCCGCCTGCGATTTCCGCCGCCTGTACGATTGGGAAACGCTCCTTGAGGCCTGCCGGAAAGACGATCGGGCGATGGCGGTGCTGAAAGAGAAACTGCCGGACGCATACGCGAGGGCGTCCGGCGGCGATCCTGAGGACCTCAGCCTCAGTCTTCAGGACCTGCGCGGGATGTCGTGGGCCGGCTTCCGGGCGGAAGATGTGGAGGCGGCCGCAGAGGCGCTGTTTGCGCTGGAGGCATAAGGCATTTAGCGCGTACGGATAAATAAAAACGAAAAATAAAAAGCCCCGGCTCTGGCCGGGGCTTTGGTTTTGTCAGCTTGCTTTATTCTGTTCCCATAAGACAGGCCGTTTCTTCGGCGTAAAATTTTCAAAAATAATAGAGTCTGTATACTGCCTGGCGCGTTCGTATTCCTCCCGCGTACGCACGGTCCATGCAAAGATCGGCGCCCCGCTCCTGCGCAGCCGGCGGATCAGGCGGGAATCCACCTTCTGGCATTCATAGCTGATAAAATTCGGCCGGCAGATAAAATTGACGCCCAACCGCTGTACTACCAGCAGCAGCTTTGAAAGGATAAAGCGGACGACGCAGTCCATTCCGGCGGGGAAGTTATCCTTGCACAGCGAGAAATTACAGGAGAGCTGGCCGCGATAAACGTTCGGCGCATTTTTTTTGAACCAGCGCACCGAAAACGGCGAAAAAGACTGGATGGCGTATTTGCCGCCGTACGCTTCCATCATGTCGTACAGCTCGCGCTCGAGGTCCCCGGCAAAGCCCTTCCGCTTGATTTCGATCAGGAGGGGAACCTGCCCCTTGATGAGCAGCAGCGTTTCGCGCAGGGTAGGTATCTTGTACTGCGTCCCGCCGAGCCGCAGCTTGCGCAGCTCGGCAAACGTGTAATCCCTGATCTTTCCGTCTGCGCCGGTCATACGCTTCAAATTGGAGTCGTGGAATACCACGATCACCCCGTCCCTGGTGCGGTGGACGTCAAGCTCGATCGCAAAACCATGCTTTACCGCATTTGCGAATGCGGGCAAAGAATTCTCAGGGTAGCGTTCGTTATGCAATCCCCTATGCGCATATTGATAATCTGTCAGCCACGTTTTTTCTGCCGGCGGCGCCGCTTTTGTCATCACACGGTCCAGCACAAGGACAGCGGCTACGATTGCGGCCAATACCATAAAGACCACAGAGACTTCCGAAAACATCTAAAAGAATTCCTCCAAGCGTTGATTTCGATTCCCAGTATAACAGAAGGAAATGAAAATACCAGATAGGAAAAATAAAGAATTTATTAAGTTCTTGTAAAACCCGGCCAAAACTGCCGAAAAAAACCCCCGCCGGACCTACCCGGCAGGGGTTCGGTCTTACTCTTCCTATTTAAATTTAATATCTACGCGCTGTTTGCCCACATAGTGGATATTGACCGTACCCGGCCCGGAATGCGCGCCAATCACCGGCCCGGTGTAATTGATGAGGGTCTCCCTAACCGTGGGGAACCGCTCCCGGATCAGCCCGGCCACGTATTCCGCCTCTTCCGGCGCGTCGCCGTGACCGACATAAACGATCTGGCCGTCCGGATTGTCGATATCCTCTTCCATTTTATCCACCATGGCGATCAGCGACTTTTTCCTGCCGCGGATTTTCTCCACCGGGATAATTTTTCCCTCATTATTGAAAGCGAGCACCGGCTTGATATTGAGCATCGTTCCAAGGAACGCGCTTGCGCGGGATACACGCCCGCCGCGCCGCAAATGTTCGAGACTTTCCACCGCAAACCAGTGGGTGATCTTCCATTTCAGCGCTTCTGCGTAATCGCGCGCTTCCTCGATGGACGCACCCTCGTTTTTCTTGTTGCTGACAAGATGGACGAACAGGCCGTAGCCGCGCGAAGCAGACAGGGAATCCACAATATAGATTTTCCTGCCGGGGTATTTTTGCATCAGCTGTTCGGCAGTCATCAGCGCATTGTTGTACGACCCGGACAGACCGGAAGAAAATTCAAGATGCAGGACATCCTTGCCTTCCTCCAAAATCGGGGTAAAGAACTCGGTGTAACGCTCCGCGTTTACCATAGACGTAGTGGGCATGGAACCCGCGCGCACTTTTTCATAAAATTCGTGGGTCGGAATGGAAACGCCCTGGTCGTCATAATATTCACGCCCATCCATAAAGAACTGGTAGAGCAGGACGGGGATGCCGCGTTCGCGCGCAAAAGACGTCGGAAGATCAGCAGTGGAACTACAGGTAAGCACATAATCAGCCATTACATATTCTCCAATCATTTTATTGTGGCGGATTGGTCTTGGGATGCCGGAAATATATGGCTCAAAACCAACCTGCGCACCGCCCAAATATGCATGATACAGGCGTACACAACTAATTATAGTATATCGTTTAGGGACCTAAAATGCAAGAAGGGAACGAAAAAACGGAGAGTTTCCCAAAACGAAAAATTATTTTTCAAAATTTGCATTTGCGGGGCGCACGAGCTCTTGCGTTTCCCCTTCTTTTGTATTAGAATAGATATGCTAACGATGGGATATACATGTGTGCAGCACATGGTTACATAAATTTTAAAGAGGAACTTGTTGGAGGTAGAAAATGCAACTTTCCGAAAAAGCACTTGCAATTTCGCCCTCGCTGACACTCAAGATCACGGCGATGGCAAAAGAAATGAAGGCGCGTGGGCTCGATGTGGTAGGGTTTGGCGCAGGGGAACCGGACTTTGATACGCCGCAGCATATCAAAGACGCGGCAGTGGAAGCGATCCGTATCGGCATGACGAAATACACGCCGGCTTCGGGCACGCTGGAGCTGAAAAAGGCAGTGTGCGCCAACCTGAAAAGGAATCACGGCCTGTCTTATGAGCCGAACCAGATCGTGATCTCCAACGGCGCCAAGCATTCCCTGTTCAATACGTTCCAGGCGATCGTAAATCCGGGCGACGAAGTGCTGGTTATCGCGCCTTACTGGCTGACCTATCCGGAACTTGTGAAGATGGCGGGGGGCGTGCCCGTGTATGTCGAGGCGAAGGAAAGCAATAATTTTGAACCTCTTGCGGCGGATATCGAGGCGGCTGTGACGGAGAGGACAAAGGCGATCATCGTCAATAACCCCTCCAATCCCTGCGGGTGTATTTATTCGCAGAAAACGCTTGGGGACATTGCGGAAATTGCCCAGAAACACGATTTCTTTATCGTGTCGGATGAAATTTACGGCGAGCTGGTATACGACGGAAACAAGCATCTTTCCATCGCCAACCTTTCGGATGACGCTTATGCGCGCACCATCCTGGTGAACGGCCTCTCTAAGACCTATGCCATGACGGGCTGGCGTATCGGCTATACGGCAAGCACACCGGAGATCGCCAAGATCATGGGAAGCTACCAGAGCCACGCGACCTCGAACCCATGCTCGGTCGCGCAGTTTGCGGGCGTGGAAGCGCTGATGGGACCGCAGGACGAAATCAGGAAAATGCGCGAAGAGTTCAATGAGCGCAGGAAGCTGATGGTAAAGCTTGTAAACGCGATCGACGGCTTGTCGTGCGTGACTCCGATGGGAGCGTTCTATGTGATGATGAACATTTCAAAACTCAAAGGCCGCAGGCTCGAGGGCAAGGAGATCAAAGGGTCGGTGGATTTTGCGGAAAAATTGCTGGAGAAGAAGCTGACGGCGGTCATTCCGGGCGCAGCCTTCGGCGCAGACGATTTTGTGCGCCTCTCTTATGCGGTCTCACGTGAAAATATTGAAAAGGGAATCAAGCGGATCGCCGAATTTGTTGCTATGCTCGATTGATAACGGATCGATCAAGATAACGGCAGTCAGTATCGTTAGGATTCTTGACTGACAGAGTATGCAGCTTACATCAGCGTATTATTTTAACGAAAATGGCCGCAAACGGAATGGAGGAAACTATGCCTTCGGAGAACAACAGGTACAGCAGGTCGAACCTGCTGCAGGAAAACGATTATAACTATACATTGCAGGACGTGGAGGAAGCCAACCTGTTCGAGGATATGTTCGATTACGACCAGGTGCCGAAGATCACGTTCAACCACCGGACGGTTCCAATGCATTTCCCGGACGAGATATGGATTACGGATACCACCTTCCGCGACGGGCAGCAGGCCCGAATCCCGTTTTCGGTAAAGGAGGTTGTGGACCTTTACAAGCTTCTGCATAAGCTTTCCGGTCCCAAGGGCGTCATCCGCCAAAGTGAATTTTTCGTATATACGGAAAAAGACCGCAAGGCGCTTGAGGAATGTATGGCGCTCGGCTACGAGTTTCCGGAGATCACTACGTGGATTCGGGCGAATAAGAAGGATTTTGCGCTTGCAAAGGATATGGGGATACGCGAAACGGGCATCCTCGTTTCCTGCTCGGATTACCATATTTTCAATAAGATGGGAATGACGCGCGGACAGGCGCTCGACAAATACCTCGGGGTGGTAAAGGATGCGCTCGATATGGGGATCGTCCCTCGCTGCCATTTTGAAGACATCACACGCGCCGATTTTTACGGCTTTGTGGTCCCCTTTGCGCGCGAACTGATGAAGCTGCGCGAGGAAAGCGGCATTCCGATTAAAATCCGTATGTGCGATACGCTTGGCTACGGCGTGACCTATCCGGGAGCGTCCCTCCCGAGAAGCGTGCAGGGCATCGTGTACGGCCTGCGGTTCTACGCGAACGTCCCGTCCACGCTGCTTGAGTGGCACGGCCACAACGATTTTTACAAGGTGGTGTGTAACGCGGCTACGGCGTGGCTGTACGGCGCGTCCTCCGTCAACTGCTCCATGCTGGGAATCGGCGAGCGGACGGGTAACTGCCCGGTCGAGGCGATGGCCATCGAATATGTGCAGCTCAAAGGGACGCAGGATGGAATGGACCTTCGCGCCATCACGGAAATCGCGGACTATTTCGAGAAGGAACTGAAATACGACATCAATCCGCGCACGCCGTTTGTGGGAAGGAACTTCAACTCCACCCGCGCGGGCATCCATGCGGACGGGCTTTTGAAGGACGAACAGATTTACAATATCTTTAATACGGACAAAATATTGGGACGGCCCGTAACGGTGGTGATTGGCGAGCATTCCGGCCTTGCGGGAATCGCCCATTGGGTGAACGCGCACTTTAAGCTGGACGGCGTACAGAAGATCGATAAAAAGTCCGGATTGGTGCGGAAAATCAAGGACGAGGTCGACCGGCAATACGCAGAAGGCCGGACTACGTCTTTCGGCGATAACGAGCTGGAAATGATTATCCGTGACGCGGACTATATGAAATATGCGGCGCTGTGCGCGCATATGGCGGATATCGGTGAAGCAGGCAAGGCAGACGGCTGATCGAAAACGAAGGAAACGGCTTTCCGGACGGAGGGCCGTTTTTTTTTGCAGCCGTTTTATTCCGTCTTATTCCCATTGAGGTAAAAAATTTGCCGAAACAGGCAAACGAATAGCATTCCCGCCAGATTGCCGTTATAATAAAGTACAGGATTGATCTGATGGGGGAAACCAAGATGAGGATAAGAAAAAACGGCAGGATACTTGCGGCTGTTCTGGCGGTGCTGCTGGCGTTCCAGCTTGGAGCGGTCTGTTATGCCGCGGATGAGTCGGCAAATACCCAGGCGCCCGGTGTTTCGGCGGCCTTACAGGCAGGGGAGACGGTTCCAGCGGAAGGAACAGGCGGCGGGGAAGGCGCGACGGATGTGCTATCTGGCGCGCCCGGAGGCCGGATGGCCGTGCAGGCTGTAAACAGCGGCACGGATATCGTGATTTACCACACCAACGATATGCACGGCGCGGTCACTTACGATGCGGGCAGCAAGTGCATCGGGCTTGACCGGGTGGCGGCAATCAAAAAAGAAACGCCCGGTTCCATTTTGGTGGACGCGGGCGACGCGACGCAGGGCCTCCCTTTTGCATCCCTTACGCAGGGCGCGGATGTGATCGACGTGATGGACGCCGCGGGATATGATGTGATGGCGGCGGGAAACCATGAATTTGATTACGGCACCGAACAGTTTTTAGCCAACGCGGCGCGCGCGTCCTTTCCTATTTTGGCGGCGAACGTTTATAAAGACGGACATCCGCTTTTGGAATCAGGCGCAAGCAACGGCTGCCACGTTATAATCGAGCGGGATGGCAAAAAGATCGGTTTTTTCGGGCTGACGACAGCGAAAACGGCCACGGCGACAAATCCGGGCGGCATTGCGGGTGTGGAATTCAAAGACGAGATTAAGGCCGCGAAGCGCGAGATAGACGAACTTACGGCTGCGGGAGCGGATGTGATCGTTGCGGTCGCCCATCTCGGGGAATATACCAACGTCCCCTGCGACAGCAGCAAACTGGCGGAAGCCATGACGGACGCCTACCAGGATCAGCTTGACGTCATTATCGACGGACACAGCCACACGCTGGAGGAAAAAACGGTAAACGGGGTATTCATCGCGCAGACGGGCACGGCCTTGAACCGCCTTGGGAAAATCATCCTGCACTTTGACGGCTCCGGAAATGTAACGGTGTCCGGGAATATGCTTTCCTACGACGATATGCTGGCGGTCACACCCGATGCGGGAGTGACGGCCAAAATCGATGCGGTGAACAACAGCCGGCAGGAGCTTCTTGCAAAAGAGCTTTGCCAGGTGACCAATACCCTGTGGGGCGGCTATGTGGATGGAATTGCGGAACCGCGGATCGTGGAGACCAATCTGGGAAATTTTACGGCGGATGCCTACCGGGATGCGGCGCAGGCCTTCCTCGATACCGCTGCCGGAATGGAAGCCTACCGCAGCAATCCCGTGATCGGTATGGAAAACGGCGGCGGTATCCGCGCGTCCTTTGCCAACGGCACGCTTACCAAAGGAGACCTCGTGAGTGCGTTCCCCTTCTCGAATACGCTGATGATGAAGCAAATTACTCCTGCCGTTTTATATGAGATATTGGAAGTATCGGTGTCCTCGATCACCGGGCAGGACAGCGGCACCGGCCTGCTTTCCGGGCAGCCGAGCGGCGGTTTCCTGCAGGTAAGCGGCATTCGCTTTACCTATGATCCGTCCGCGCAGGCGGGAAGGAAAATAAAAGAAGTATATTTGGATGGAAGCGGCACGCCGCTTCAAAAAGACGATGCGGCCACGCAAATGATGCTGGTATCCAACAACTTCGTGATGAACGGCGGGAATGATTATACGATGCTCGCCGCCCTCCCGCTCGTCGGAGAGATCGGCGGGGAGCTTGAAACGGTGGAGGCATATGTCCTCGCGCAGACGGACAATGGGCAAAAGCCGCTCACCGTGGGAAGCACGGAAGGGAGAATTGTACCCGAAAGCGGATATACGCCCGGGAATTATACCATAACGGTCAGGGTGCAGGACAACGGCGGAAATCCTGCGGCCAACCTGCCGGTGTCCTACTATCTGGACGGGGGAGACCCGGTTTGGGCACAAACGGATGAAAACGGCATTCTTGCTGTCACCGTGCCGGACGGCCCGCACGGATTCGCGCTTTCAAAGACGCAAAAGCAGGTTTACCTGAACAACTATTCGGGCGCGGGAACGGTGGAAAACGAATATCGTCCTTTCCCGGTGCTGCTCTATCAGGAACCGGAAGACCGGCCCGGGCCGTCGCCGACGGCCGCTCCCACCGTGCAGCCGTCGGCTCAGCCCACGGCCGCTCCCACAACAGATCCAATAACAGCGCCGGCAGCGCAGGAGAAGGAGCAAAAAGGCGCGCCCAAGACCGGAGACGCATCCCCCGCGGACGGGTATCTCTGGATGGGCTTTTTAGCGGGCGGAGCATGTACGGGTGCGGCGGCGAGCCTGCGCAGGAAGGGAAAACGGGCGGCATAAGGCGGGCTGCGCTTCCATGAAGCAGCATACAGGCATATCAGGGCAGGAGCAGAACTATGGGAAATAAACCGCAACGAAAATGGACCGCAGTGGCAGGAGCCGTCCTTCTGTGCATGGCTGTGATATTTATAGTGTTCTTTTTTGGCGAGGTGTCCACGGCAAAATTTGACAGTGTGTTCCTTTTCCCAACGCCCGAATATGAAACGGACTGGCGGTATTATGACGAAGCCGGAAACGCAGGGTATGAGGCACACCAGGAGGATGGTTACCTTGTCGAGGTAGAGGGAACCGTGGGGAACGCGGTCGCGGCGGAGCGAGTGATGAAAGAGCCGCTCGAGAACGCCGCATTGAAGTTTCAATATTTGAACCGGCAAATCAGCGTCTACCTAGATGGAACGCTTTTGCATTCGGATATTCCCGGTACGCCGGAGCAGGGCGTTGAATTCCTGCCGCCGGATGCGGAGTTCTTTCAAAAGAACAGGGATGCGTTCAAAACGCAGTATGTAACCCTGCCGGATGATTACCTTGGCGGGACGCTTACAGTCGTCACCTATTTTGCGGATGATATACCGATGGTTCCCGCCTATCCGACCATGCAGAACGACGACACGGTCGCCTCGTACCCGGTGGTGGATTCCGCCCGCCCTCTTGCGCTTTCCGGCGTGTTTGCCGCGGCGGCTGTCCTCCTGCTTGTCCTTTTGGTGTACGCGGTCTTGTCTGGAATTCCGGATTGGCCGGTTGCGCTGCTCGCGGCATTTTTCCTGTGTGCGATGATCGGCCAAGTATATACTTCCACAGCCGCGTATTACAGCATTGGAACGAACCTCGCCGGTTATTTGGTTTCCGCCCTGTATGCAGACCTGCTGCTGCTGTTTTTTTCCTGCTATATGCGTAAGGGCTTTCGGATTGCTATGCTGTGCGCGGTCGCTTTTCATGCCGCCGCGACCATCTTGCAGGCCCTGGATAATGCCTGGGCAGGCGAGTTTTACGAAGCGGGAAACGAGGGGTGGGTTGCGTTTGGCACACTAATGCTTTTTGCCGCACTGTGCTTTTTTGAATGGCGCGCGAAAAAGCCGGTTTTTGCGGCGCTTGGGAAATACATTGCGGCCTTTGGCGCAGGCTATGCGGCGCTTCTTGCCTGCGCGTTCTTTTTCGCGCCGGACAGTGTATTTGCGGAAGATGTATGGAGACCGTTTTCCTCGTTTGTATCCGGAAGGGCGGTTGCGTTTAACAATATATTCTCCATTTGCCTTTCAATAGCTGGTCTGGTCATCATTTTTCTCGATTTTATTCGGCGGAACATTTCTGTCAGGACGGAACGCAATATGCTGGCGCTGAAAAATGAAACTGTGCTGGAAAACATGCGGGGTATGGAAGCGTATATGCGCCGGGCAGACGAGCAGCGGCACGAGATCAGGCATCATATTGCCGCGCTGCGCATTTTACTCAAAAACGGCGAGGAACAAAAGGCGCAAGCCTATCTCGAGGAGTTGTCCGAAGCGGTGGATGCGTCCGGCCTGCGCCGATACACGGAAAATATGCTGGTCAGCGCAATTTTAAACGGCGAGGCGTCCAAGGCGGCGCGAAGCCACGTTGAAATCGATGCGGAGCTTGGCGTGCCGCAGGAGCTTTCCCTGAGCGACAACGACTTGTGCAGCCTGCTCTACAATATGCTCGATAACGCAATCCGCGCTTGTGCAGAGCTGCCGGAGGGAAGGGAGCGCCGGATTCGCTTTAAAATGCAGAAAAAAGGGAATTTCCTTGTGATTGTATGCCGGAATCCAAAAGCTGAAACCATTCGAACCGACGCGGAGGGGCATATCGCAACGTCAAAAAGAAACGCCGCCGGACATGGCTACGGCCTTTCTGTTATGCGGAAAATCTGCGAAAAATATCACAGCGTATTGCTGATTGAGATAGACGACGAATTTTTTACAGTCAGGACCAACCTGCGCCTGCCGGATTAAGCTCACCGGGTTGCATAGGAAACGAACGCGTTCTGGACGGAAAGATAGTTTTCCTTGCCGATCGGGACGCGCTTTTTTGTGTCTAATGTGAATTCATAGCGCTTGATATCGCTTACCCGCGCGAGGTTCACAATATAGCTTTTATGGCAGCGCAAAAAGCAGCCCGGAAGACTTGCCGAAAGGTTCCTCAAAGTCCCGGGGCATTGTGCGGAATCATTTTCCGTATGGATTTTCAGGGTATGCCCGTACACCTCGATGTAGGTGATATCGGGGAACGCGAAGGAATAGGTCTTTTGTCCGGAGGAAACGAGAAGCCTTTTTTGGGTGAAATTCTGGTCGTAATCAAAAAGGATCGCTTCGCGAAGCTTCACCGGATCGGCAGGTTTCAAAAGATACTGGATCGGACGCACGGCATATCCCTCAAGCGCAAACGAACTGTTTGCAGTGATAAAAATAATGCCTGCGCGGCTTTTGCTTTCCCGCAGCGCTCTTGCAAGGTCGATTCCGTTCATGTTTTCCATCATAATATCGAGCAGCACAAGATGAAACGCGTCCGGATTCCGCAGGAGCTCTGAGAGAAGCTCCCGGGGGTCGCTGAACACGGTGACGCAGTATTGGATTTCATAACGGAACAACACGTCGTCCACCTGGCTGTGCAGGCTCTCTGCAAATAAAGGTTCATCGTCGCAAATTGCAATACGGTACAAAAACAACGCCTCCCGCCGCCTCAATAAAATGATTATAGCACACTGCCGCCGTCCCCACAAGATTTCCCGTTTACGCTTCAGGTATTCCCGTTTGCGCTGTGCAAGAGTAAAAAAGGCGGCGGATTTTGTACAATTTTTATTAAAGATGCATCTGGAAAAACTGCACATCCGGATGCTGATTGCACGCTGGCAGACCAGCGGCGCGAACACTAATATTTTTTCATGCTGAAAGGAGAACGGAATTATGACGGAAACAACGGAAACAAAAGTACCGGCTTTATTGAAGGTAGCAAGCATTTTATTAATTATCGGCGGGGTGCTCGATATTTTGATCGGACTGCTCGTTGCATTCCTCGGCGCGGCGGTCATTTATGCGGGCGTCGAGACGGGAGATGCGGTACTCGCATGGATGGGAACGCTGATTATCGCACTTTCATTGATCTACGGCGTGCTGAAGCTCGTTGCGGGGATCCTGGGCGTTTCGGGCAAGAAGTTGCGCGTTTGCCTGATACTCGCCATAGTGATTCTGGCACTTTGCCTGATCGACCTTATCATGGGCGCAGTCCAGGGGATGTATACATGGTATTCGATTGTGTCCCTGATCCTTCCCGCATTTTATCTTGTCGGGATATTGATGGCGGAAAAAGAGAGGAAGGGCAGGCAGCTTCAATAGCTGGTTGCGTATTTTTATAACCGGCGTGCTGCCGTTTGTATGGAGCCGGAGTCCGGCGCAGCCGTTCCGTTGAGCCGGATTTTGGGTTTTTTTGTCTTGGGCGCGTTGGCTGAAGCGGCCTGCGGCTTTTTAGCGGCGCGCGATTTTAAAAAAAGGTATGCTGTGCAGCGTGATTTGGTTATATCCCATGGACGGTCGGGATGATTCTTTTTTTCTTTGGCAGCGGCGCTTCCGGCATCGAGTGGATCATCTTCTTTGTGGTCACGATTTCCGCCGGTTATCCATTCCGCAGCTGCCCGGACAGGACAGTACGTTTGCGAAACCAAATCCCCCCGCAAATTTCGATTTTGCGGGGGGATTTTATTATGCAGGCCGCCTGTTAGATAGGCCGATCCAAAAGCATAATGGACCGGGAGGCAAACCGTTTTAGCGGGCGGTGGCGCGGGGCCTGCCGCCCGGCGGCCAGCATCAACGCTCCGAACAGCGCCGGGGCGTTTAGGAACCGGGCGTCTGATGCCGCGGTAAAGAGCTGGAAACAGTAAACGGGCGTGCGCGTCCAATGGAAAAGGGATTTGCCGGAAGGCGGGAGCGGCTGCTCCCGCCTTCTTCCTCTCTTGGGCCGGGCGCGTACCCTCCTTTGCAGAAAAGAACCAGGAAACGCAATACCTGAAAGTCTGCAATCCCTTGCAAAGCGAATAGATTATGGTAAAATGAAGATAAGATTTACCCATAGGCTACAATTAAATATCGGAGGTGAAGGGATTGGATACACCATTATTGTTTGCAATGGCTGCCATCATTATCGCAACCGTAATTATCATTGCGGTGATTTTCCTGCGCAAAGCGCTCCGGCAGGCACGGGAGATCGGTCTTGCAGAGAACGTGATTAAAAAGACGGTGCGCGTGAGCGGGATTTTTTCCATCGTTCCGTCGATCCCGATTGCGATCGGCCTCGCGGCTATGGTGCCGCTGCTCGGCGTGGCTCTGCCGTGGATCAGGCTTTCGGTGATCGGTTCCGTGCAATACGAGCTGTTTGCGGCGGATGCGGCCGCATCCGTCACCGGGGCGGTGAGCGCGGCGGGGGCGCTCGGACCGGCGGCTTTCAATACAGCCGCATGGATCATGACGCTCAGCATTATGAGCGGCCCCATCTTCTGTATTTTTTTCCTCAGGAAGTACGAAAATGGTCTCGATAAATTAAAAAAGAAAGATAAAAAGTGGGCTGACCTGCTGGTAACGGCGATCTTTATGGGGCTGGTGGGCACCATCGGCGGACAGCAGATCGCCAAGGGCGGCATCTTCCTTGCCACGCTGTGTGTTTCCGCCGTCATCATGGCCGCGTGCGGCCTGCTTGTCAGGAAAGGGAAGGTCAGGTGGCTGGAAGGCTTCGCGCTCCCCATCAGTATGATCGGGTCCCTTGCGGTCGCCTTTGTGCTCGCAACTTCGTGAAGGGAGGAAAAACACAATGAAAAACAGTATGGATTATATGGACCGCGTACACCGCACCGGGCGCATCTCAATGATTATCATCGTCATTCTCCTTCTCATGGTACCGATCCTGCTGTGCCTGCAGTCGGGCGTGTGGCCGCAGGGCGACTGGATTCTTTCGGGAATGCTCGCGGTGGGTATGATCTATCTGCCTATCGGCGTGATCGAGGTACTGAACTATTCTCCGCTGATTGGAAGCGGCGGTACCTATCTCGCGTTTATCACGGGCAATATTTCCAACATGAAGCTCCCGTGCGCGGTCAACGCGCTCGAGGTAACAAAGACCAATGTCAATACAAAGGAAGGCGAAGTAATCTCCACGATTTCCATCGCCGTTTCCACGATTGTCACCACGGTCATTGTGGGTGCCGGCGTGCTGCTGATCCTTCCGTTCAAGGATTTCATGATTACGACGCTTGCGCCCATTTCGGAATACATCCTGCCCTCGATCTTCGGGGCGCTCGGCGTGGTGTTCATTTCCAAGAGCTGGAAGCTTTCCATTGTGCCGCTGCTCCTGATGACGCTCCTGTTCATCTTTGTCATTAAGGACGACAGCATCCGCGCGGTGTTCGTCCCCGTGGCGAGCCTTATATCCATCGTATGCGCGCGGTTTATGTATAAGAAACAATGGGTATAAACGGGGAGGCAAGGAATGACAGGAATTATTATATTAATTGCGGTAGCCGTTTTTGTGCTGATCCTGTTCCTGATCGCCGCGTTGAAGAAGCCGCCGCAGGAACGGCGGATGCCGATAAAGGAAGAGGTGGATGCACAGGCCGCAGCCGGACGCCTCGCGGGTGCGATCCGTATTCCCACGGTTTCGGATTTTGACCGTTCCAAAATGGATTATTCCAGGTTCGACGAGCTGCACGCATACCTTAAGCGAGCCTATCCGCTGGTGCACGGGACGCTCACACGCGAAGTAACGGACCGGAAGTGCCTTATCTATCACTGGCAGGGAACGGACGAAGCCCTGCTCCCTGCGGGGCTTCTTGCCCATATGGACGTAGTGCCCGTAAACGAGGCGGAGTGGGACGATCCGCCGTTTAGCGGCGTAATCAGGGATGGCTATGTATACGGCAGGGGCGCGCTCGATATGAAAGGACAGCTGATCGCCGTGCTGGAGAGCGTGGAAGCGCTGCTCAAGGAAGGATTCGCGCCAAAACGCAGCATATACCTGCTGTTTGGCAGCGACGAAGAGCCGATGGGCGAATTCGGGGCGAAGCTGATAAGCGAGGAGCTTCAAGGCCGGGGTGTGCGCCTCAGTTTTCTCCTCGATGAGGGCGGCGCGATCCAGGATGGGAGAATGATGGGCGTCAAGCGCGATATCGCGCTTATCGGCATCTGCGAAAAGGGCATTATGAACCTTCGCCTCACCGCAAAGGGAAAGGGCGGCCACGCCTCCATGCCTCCCCGCGTAACGGCGGCCGGCGGCGTTGCCCGGGCAGTCACGGC
Organism: Christensenella minuta; assembly: GCF_003628755.1. Taxonomy (NCBI): domain Bacteria; kingdom Bacillati; phylum Bacillota; class Clostridia; order Christensenellales; family Christensenellaceae; genus Christensenella; species Christensenella minuta. The sequence goes on from NZ_CP029256.1 coordinate 2,943,230, forward strand.
TCTTGAGGCGCACCAGATGAAAGGAAGCTTCAATTACGCGGCGGAGAACATGTTCAAAACGCTGACCCCCCATATGGGCGGCGCGTTCAAATTTTTCTTTGCTAATCAATGGCTGTTCGGCGGGCTGCTGAAAAGTATTTTGTGTAAAATTCCCGCGTCGGCGGCGCTCATCCGCACCACTTTTGCCCCGACGCAGCTTTCCGGTTCCAATGCGCCGAATGTGCTCGCGGGCAGCGCAAGCGCGGTGTTTAATATCCGTATCGCACCGGGCGAGACGGATCAGGACGTGCTTGCGCATGTAAGGAAAGCCGCGCCGGATACGCAGCAGGATGTGATCTATTACTACCCCCCGTCGCCCGTTTCCAGGGTGGATACGGAAGAATACAGGAGCGTGGCCCGCGCCGTAGCGGATGCCTTCCCCGAGCTTGTCGTTGCGCCGTATCCGGTGGTGGCGGCAACGGATTCGCGGCATTATTACAATATTTGCGATCATGTTTTCCGCTTTGTTCCCTTCCTGTCCTTAAAGGACGACCTCGGGACCGTTCATGCGGCAAACGAGCGGCTGAGCATCGAATCGCTCGGGCGCGGGATTGCATTTTATAAACACCTGGTGCGCACAACCTGCGGGCCGGGGCAATCGTGAAGGAGGAAGTATGGAAGAAGAAAAGAAAGAAATGCAGGAAGGACCGGAACTCAAACAGATCGAAGCGCTGCTCACCGCTCAGGCGGAGCATAACAAAAAGCTGCTCCGTTCCTCCCGGGTGCATACGGTGATCCTGCTCGTGTTTGTGGTTGTATTTGCGGTGGGGATTTTTGCGGTCAATGGAACACTGGCAAGCGCAACCAGGGAGCTTCCGGCCATGCTGGAGTCCATTACCAACCTGACGGACACCGCGGCAAAAGAGATCGGACGGATGGACGATATCGATTTCGACGCGCTCAACGAGGCGATCAAAGGCATTTCCACGATCCGTTTTGACGTGCTGAACGAAAGCATAAAGGCGCTTACGGATATTATCAAACCGTTTGCGGGCTTCATGGGCGCGCTCAGTTAAGCGGCCCGGGATTTTTAGAACTGCGCGCTTTTAAAACGTAATAAAACAAGCCAAGGGACTGTTTTTTAACGGTCCCTTGTTTACGTGGCGCAAAAAAATGTGATAAATAGATTATCTTTACGAATCCGGAATGAAAACGAGGGAAAAAATATGATCTCCATCCAAAACGTATCCAAGCAATTTGGCAGTATGTATGCCCTGAGTCATGTCAGCCTCGAGATCGAAACGGGAGAGAAAATCGTCATCATCGGACCATCTGGTTCGGGAAAGAGCACGCTGATCCGCTGTATCAACGGACTTGAACGCCCAACGGAAGGCAGGATCGTTGTGGACGGCATCGACGTGACCGCGCGAAAAGTGGACGCACGTAAGCTGTATGCGGACGTAGCGATGGTTTTTCAGGATTTCAACCTTTACCCTCATAAAACGGTGCTCGAGAATGTGACGATCGCGCCCATGCGCGTGCAGCACGTTCCAAGGGAGGAAGCAGAGCGCTCGGGCGCGGAATATTTACAGCGGGTGGGCCTGTGCGACAAGGTTTCGGAATATCCAGCCAAGCTTTCGGGCGGGCAGAAGCAACGGGTGGCGATCGCCCGTGCGCTCAATATGCACCCGCGGATCATCCTGTTTGACGAGCCAACTTCAGCGCTTGACCCGGAAATGATTCAGGAGGTGCTGGAGGTGATTAAGGACCTTGCCAAAAGCAATATCACGATGGTCATCGTAACGCATGAAATGGGCCTTGCCCGCGAAGCGGCGGACCGCGTAGTGTTTATGGAGGCAGGGCAGGTTGTTGATACAGGCACGCCCAGAGAATTGTTCGACGAAGCGAAAAATCCGAGGATACAGGCGTTCCTCAGCAAAATACTCTGACGGAGGGGCGTATGAAAAAAGTCGTTGTACTGATCCTGCTGGCGCTTTCCTGTTGGTTCCTCTTTGCGGCGTGCGCACCGGATGGCGGCGTCCTGCGCGTGGGCGTAAAGATCGATGTGCCGCGCTTCGGCTACCAGAATCCTGCGACAGGGGAGATTGAAGGCTTTGAAGTGGATATTGCGCGGGAGCTTGCGAAAGAGATCATGGGCTCGGAAGACAAACTGAAGCTTACAGGCGTAAACGTTACAACGCGCGGGGCAATGCTCGATAACGGATCGCTTGATGCGGCGCTTTCGACTTTTACCATCACGGATTCGCGCAAAAAAAGCTATCATTTCAGCCAGCCGTACTATACGGACCATATCGGCGTACTGGTCAAAAAGGATGCGGGGATCGAAAACCTCCGCGATCTTGACGGAAAGACGATCGGCGTGGCCCAAAGCGCGACAACTAAGGAAAAATTGCAGGCAGCGGCAGACGAGCTTGGGATCACACTTAAATTCAACGAATACGCGACGTATCCGGAGATCAAGATCGCCCTCGTGTCCGGCCGGGTGGACGCATTTTCGGTAGACGAATCCATTCTGCGCGGCTATGTGGACGACACGACAAAGCTTCTTCAAGAGCAGTTTTCGCCGCAGGAATACGGGGTGGCGAGCGCGCTCGGCAATGAAGAACTCGCCGCGGAGATCGACCGTGTGATCGGTGCAATGAAAGACGACGGACGGCTTGCCGCCCTACAGGAAAAATGGGGGATATAGAGATGATGGCTGCGTTGGGATTTGCTTTGCGGAGCGCTTGCCTGCGCATGCAGGAGGGCTTTGCAGGAGGTTCACAAAGGGCGGCGCGTCCGTCCGTGGATGTGACGAACCCGCAGGCGGGAGGTATCAAATGAACGATGTATTTGCGCCCTTTAAATGGGAAGCGCTGTTCGCACAGGGGCCAGAACTCGCGCATGCGTTCCTGAATACGGTACTGATCTCCGTGCTTGCGCTGCTGATTGCGCTCGCTCTGGGCTTTCTTTTCGGAATCATGTCGTATTCCAAATATAAGGTCCCGCGCGGCCTGAACCGGATTTATGTAGAAATTGTACAAAACATTCCGCTGCTGCTGCAGATTTTTGTATTGTATGCGGTGCTGCCGCTGTTTGGCCTGATGCTCGGCACCTTCCTCATCGGGATCGTTGGCATCGGCCTCTATCATGGAGCGTACATGTCCGAGGTGGTGCGCTCTGGGCTTTCCGCCGTTCCGCGGGGCCAGTTCGAGGCGGCAAAATCCCAGGGCTTCACCTACGGGGAAACGATGCGCAGCATCATCCTGCCGCAGGCCGTGAGGACAATGCTGCCCGCGCTCGCCGTGCAGGCGGCAAATCTCATTAAAAACACCTCGGTGCTCGCGCTCATTGCGGGCGGGGAGCTGATGTACTTCTCCAATTCGTTTGCCTACGGAACGAGCTATTACGGCCCGGCCTACGTGGTGGCGGGGATATTGTATTTCATCCTTTGCTTTCCGCTGTCGCGGCTTGCCAGGCGTTTGGAGGAAAAACAGAAAAAAGAACGGAAGCCGGGAGAGGAGGATGTCACATGTCAGAATTATTTACGTGGGTAAACATCCGCTTCCTGCTCCAAGGGCTTCTTACCACGGTCGTTATTTCCGTTACCGCGATCCTGCTTTCCATTCTGCTCGGTCTTGTTATCGCCATCGGGCGGAATTCGGAGTATAAGGTTCTCCGCGGGATCGCGGGCGTGTATATCGAGGTTTTTAAAAATACGCCGCTCCTTTTGTGGATCATGCTGATCTTCTTTGTCGCGCGTATTCCTCCGCTTGGGTCGGCCGTTTTATCCTTTACCCTTTTCACCTCCGCGGGCATCGCGGAAATCCTGCGCGGCGGGTTCAGCGCGATCCCGGGTGGCCAGTGGGAGGCGGCAAAGTCACAGGGCTTTTCACGGGCGGCGGCGTATGTGTATATTGTGATTCCGCAGGCTGTGCGCAGCATGATTCCAGCGCTTTTGTCGCAGGTGGTCACGACCATCAAGGATACTTCCTACCTGTGGGGCGCAATGGCAATCCAGGAATTAATGGGCAGGGGAATGATCCTCATGAACCTGTACAATTCCACCGCGCAGATCTTTGCGATTTTCGGCCTCATGGCGCTCCTCTATTTTGCGGTTTGTTTCACCATATCACAGGTCGTGCGCAAATATCAAAAGAAGTACCGCACCGCCTCCATCCTGTACGATTGAACTGAATAAAAAAACAGCGCCTTCATAAGGAAAGGCGCTGTTTTTTAAGGCCGCGCTGTTTGCCGGGCCTGCGGGCAGGATATTTTCTATTTTTTGCGCTTTTCGCGGTCGGAGCGCACAATAGAGACAATAATCCCAATTACGATAATGACGGAAATCAAAAGTCCCACAACGATCGCGAGGGTGCTCAGGCTCATGATATCCACATCGGTCTTGCCGAAGTTTGAATAGCCTGCGCTGATGATGACGCCCGCCATCACAATGCATACGGCCAGCAAAACCACGGCAAAGGAAATACGGTTGAACATACGCTCGATGTTTTTCTCCATGCGGTCCAAGTCGCGCACCTTCAGTTCAAGGGAATAATCGTTCTTTTTCAGCTTATGCAGGAATGTCAGCAACGCCGACGGCACTTTTTTGGTTACATCGATCCAGTCGAGCGCGTAAGACTGAATCTCATTTTTGAATTCCGCAGTCTTGTAGCGGTTGGCAAGGAGCCCCCTGACCGTTTTTTCCGCGATTTTCAGGATGTTGACGGACGGGTCAAGCCCCTCGATGATGGCCTGCGCGGTGCCGAGGCTTTTGGCCACCAGCGTAAACTCCCGCGGGATTTTCATCTTGTATTTCCCCGCCAATGAAAACACACTGGAAAAAACTTTAGCGATATTGACGTCGGAAAGGGGGACATAAAGGTATTCGTCCAAAAGAACCTCGAGGGATTTTTCAAACGAATCCATATTGACGTCTGCATCTGCGGCGTCCATTTCCGTGATGCTCTGCGCGATCTTGAGCGTGTTGCGCGTAGCGATGCCCAGCACAAAATCGTTGAGCTCCCGGCGGAAACGGCTGTTGATCGTCCCCACCATGCCAAGATCGATGAATTCCACATATTTCCCGTCCACCACAAACACGTTGCCCGGATGCGGATCGGCGTGGAAAACGCCGTTTTCAAGTATTTGCGTGATTAGCGAATTGGTAAAATCATAGGCGATCTGCGCCCGGTCCGCACCGGCTGCCGTAAGCGCGGGGATGTCGTCTATTTTTACCCCGCCGACAAAATCCATGGTGAGCACCTTGGGCGTGGTATAGACCCAGCGTATTTTCGGCACGCGGATATGGCGTTGGTCGTGCACGCTTTCCCTAAAGAAGTCGGTGTTTTCGCCCTCCTTGGTAAAATCGATCTCCTGTTCCATCACACGGCGGAACTCTGCGACCATGCCGGAAAAATCATACAATTGGCCGTATTTGGAATATTTGTCCACAAGTCGCGCAAGCCTTTCCAAAATACCGAGATCCGTCTCGATATTCTCGCGGATATGGGGGCGCTGCACCTTGACGGCGACCTCCGGCCCGGAAAACAGCTTTGCGCGGTATACCTGGGAAACAGAGGCGGAGGCGACGGGAGTGGCGTCGAATTCGGCAAATAAATGACCGATAGTGTCGCCAAGCTCGGTTTCGATCACATCGCGCGCTTCCTCGTAAGAAAAAGGCGCGACGGAATCCTGCAGCTTCTGCAGCTGCTTTGCCACGTTTTCCGTGACGATATCCGTGCGCGTGGAAAGAATCTGCCCGAGCTTTACAAAGGTAGGACCAAGCTCCTCGCACATCCTGCGGATGCGCTCGCCTACGGAGGGCATATTGTGCTTCTGCTCCTGCTCAAAAATTTTTTGGGGATTTTTGGACAGGGTGGATTTGACAAATAAAAAACCAAGCCCGTTCCTGTTGAAAGCGGACAATATTTCCCGATACCGTTGCAAATTCCTGGAAGCGATAACCCATTCCCTCCTTAAGGCAAAACAAAATACCGCAGCTTATCCGGCTGCGCTGTCAGGCAGAGGCCGGACGATTACTTTTCGTCCGCTTTTGCGGCAGCAAGCTCTTCCTTGATGATTTCGCGGATATCTTCCTTGGTGACGCGCGTATCCGCGGTGAGGCCGACGTCCTGAAGCGTCGTGCGGACCTCGTCCTTCACCATACGGGAGATTTCCTCACGCTGCGCTTCGCCTTTTTTGATTAGGTCGTTGGCAAAGCCCTGCGCATCCTTACGCTGCACCTCGCCCTTGGCGACCATCTTTTCCACCAGGTCCTCGATCTTCTCGCGGGAATAGGCGAACAAGCCCATGCCGAAATTGATGCTGTCCTCTATGATATTAGCCATTGAAATAGCCTCCTTTTTATCTTTAATCTTATTATAACGCATCTGGAAATAAAGTAAACTGTGAATCCGCCGGGGAAAATGGGTATAGGTAAGAAAAGTTTGCAGGCGGAGGATATAGACATTATAATATGAAAGAGAGAATAAACGAGGGAGAAAACAGCATGGACTTAAAAGAATTGCACGAGAAAAAAGGCTTTATATGCGATATGGACGGCGTGATCTATCATGGGAATCGGCTTCTCCCCGGGGTCAAGGAGTTTGTGGACTGGCTTTATGCCGAAAAAAAGCCCTTCCTGTTCCTTACGAATTCCAGCGAACGCTCCCCGCGCGAGCTGCAGCAGAAGCTGGGACGGCTGGGGCTTGATATCGACGAAAGCCATTTTTATACCAGCGCGCTTGCGACCGCCAAATTTCTGAAAATGCAGTCGCGCAAAAAGAGCGCGTTTGTCATTGGCGAGGCGGGGCTCACCAATGCCCTTTACGAGGTAGGGATCACGATGAACGATGTGGACCCGGAATATGTGGTCGTGGGCGAGACGCACAATTATAATTACGATAATATTTCCAAGGCGGTGCAGCTCGTGCTTGCGGGCGCAAAGCTGATCGGCACCAATCCGGACCTTACCGGCCCGGGTGAAACGGGGATTTTCCCCGCTTGCGGGGCAATGATCTCGCCGATCGAGGTCGCCACGGGGAAGCGCGCCTACTTTGTCGGCAAGCCCAATCCCCTGATGATGCGCACGGGAATCAAGATGCTCGGCCTGCATGCGCAGGAGGCGGCGATGGTAGGCGACCGCATGGATACGGATGTGGTCGCAGGGCTGGAATCGGGGCTTGATACGGTGCTGGTGCTGTCCGGCGTGAGCACGCGGGCGACAATTGAGGAATACCCCTACCGGCCCAAATATGTGCTCGACGGAGTTGGCAATATCGTACCGTGAGAATACGCGGGATTTTGAGAAGCGGTTCCGGTGAAGTGAAGCGATGAAGCATAAAAGGCGGCTCGAATTTATTCTTTGCGCAGCGTGCGGAATTTTCTGCGCGCTGTGTTTCGATGTGGCGGCGCTTGCTCCCTTCCTGTGGGCGGCGCTCGCGCCGGTGTTCTTCGCGTTGCTGAAAAACAGGAAGGAGCGCCGCAGGACGATCCTTTGCGCGTGCGCGTTTGCATTTGCCCTGGCGTTTGTTTATTACGCGCAAATGCTTTCGCTTGATATCTCCGCGCGGGCAGGCCAAGCAACCGGCATACTGCTTGCAGCGGCGTGGCTTGGGCTCGGGGCGGCGCACGGTGCGGTATTTGCTGCGGCTCTTTCCGCGGGCGCACTCCTGAAATGCCCGGGCGGTCTGCGCGCACTGCTGTTTGCCGTGCTCGGGACGGGCGCGGAATGGCTGCTCGGCGCGGGTGTGCTGGGCCTTCCGTTCCTGCGCCTCGGGCTCACCCAATGGCGGCTTTTGCCGCTTACCCAGTCGGCGCCGCTGTTTGGCGTCCTTTTTATCAGTTTTCTGATCGTCTTTGTGAACGTGCTCCTTGCACAAGCCGCTTTGGAGACGGGCAAGGGCAGGCTGCGGTATCTCGCAGCGGCGGTACTGGTGTTCCTTGCCAACCTTGCGGGCGGCATGTTTGCGCTCGGCAGCGGGACGGAAGAACCGGATACCGGGATCGCGGCGGTACAAATGAACGTTCCCTTCTGGCAAAACGGAGGGGAAGGAAGGTTTGAAAAAGCGTTGGCGCTGGCGGAAGAAGCGGCCGGAGAGAGGCCGGCCCTCATCATCCTGCCGGAAAATTCGGCGTACGGATCCTTTGCCGAAGCAACAGAGGTCAGCGGCCCGGTCGCAAAGCTGGCACGAGGCTCCGGAGTCTACGTGCTGACCGGCGTTTACGGCATCCACGGCTATCAGCTCAGGAATTCGGTCTTCCTGACCGCGCCGGACGGAGAGATCGCGGATGTTTACCATAAACAGCGGCTGGTTCCCTTCTTTGAAAACGGGTATGAACGGAAATTTTCCTTTGCAGATGGGAAAGAACGCGGTATCTTTGAGACGGCCTATGGGGCGGTAGGCGTGATGATCTGCTTCGAGAGCCTTTTTCCGGATATTGCGTCCCAAACCGCCGCCGGAGGCGCGGAGCTTCTTGTCGTTGCGACGAACGATTCATGGTTCAAAAGCGATGTTCCTCTGGCGAGGCACCTTGCCCAGTCTGTGCTGCGGGCTCAGGAAACGGGGCGGTGGCTGGTACAGGCGGGAAATACGGGGATGACGGCGATCGTTTCCCCCACAGGAGAACTCACGGCGGCCCTCGAAGCGGACACGGACGGGGTACTTGCCGGAAGCGTTGCTTTCCGGCAGGAAAAGACGGGCTATCTGGCCGGCGGAGACTGGTGGCTTGCCGCAGCCGCTGTAGCCGCTGCGCTGGGCGCTGCAGTTGCATATAAAAAACGAATTTGAAAACTGCGGGCCGATGCACTATAATGGAAGGACAGGCGAGGAGAAATAATGACGGGAAATTTTGTCCGGCTCACCGCAAACGCGGGGGTCCTTTTATGTATAAATGGCAAAAAAATATTGGTGGATGCGCTCCACAACCGGTATACAGAGGTATTCTCGAGCGTCCCGGACGATCTTTTGTACGAGATCGCGCACGGGGAAGGAGAATTCCGGGAGATCGACCTGATTGTGTTCACGCACGATCACCCGGATCACTACAGCAGGGAATGGACGCAGGAATTTCTGCGGAACCATCCGGATACGCATATGGTTTCCCCGATCGGCGATTTTTCCAGGGAAAACATCATTGTGCTGAAAGCGCAGGAGGAGACGCACGAAATCAGGGGGATCAAGCTGGAATGCGTGCGGCTCACCCACGAGGGAGAGCAATTCCGGGACGTTGTAAATTACGGATATAAGTTCACCGTGGATGGGTTCACGGCAACGGTCCTCGGAGACAGCGGGCCGGAGAATATTCCGCAGGTGTTTGGCGGCGCTGACCTTGCGCTCTATAATTTCCCGTTTTTTACGGTCCTGCGCGGGAAAAAGATGATCGAAAAGCTCCGGCCGAAACGGATGATCGCCTATCATTTGCCCTATGAGGAAAAGGATACCAATGGGTATATCCGGGCAACGCTGCGGTCCATCGAACGGAACGGATACGAAAATACATCCGCGCTTTGGAAGCGGGATCAGAAAACGGCGGTTTCATTTTAATACGCGGCGCGCTTGGCGGGCGCCGTATAAAAATGTTATAAATCGTCCGCAAGGGGGGTATAAATTATGATAGAGGCAAGATGTGGGAGACTTTGTTCAAACTGCGGATATTTTGAAAAATGCGGCGGCTGTGTGAACCGCGATAAGCCTGTTTGGGCGGCGCGCTGCCCGGTCAAGAGCTGCTGTGAAGAGAAAAAGCTCAAACACTGCGGTTTGTGCAGCGGATTCCCCTGCAGGAAACTGGTGAAATTTGCCAAGGATAAAGACTATGGAGACGGCGGCCTCCGCATCGGCCAGTGCCGTGCATGGAAAGAGATCGGAGAGGACGCGGTTTACGAGGAGTAAATTAACGGCAATTTAGCACAAACGTTGCAAAACTGCCGAATATATGCTGTACAATCACGTTTTTTGGCGGGCGAAGCCGCCGAAAAATCACGCTGAAATTGCCCGGTTTTAACACGGTAACTAACACGGTAACTAACAAATTTCAAAGCTTCTCAATCTCATTTCTGAGATCGGTGGTATCCAGGTGAGTGTAGATATCGGCCGTGGTCGAGTAGTTGGCATGGCCGATTATTTTTTGTAGCGCTTTTGCATCTGCACCCTTGCGCGCCATGAGCGTGGCGAAAGTGTGCCTTGCACAATGCGGTGTTTTACCTTTGATGCCCAGCGCGCTCATAGATGCCTTAAATCCTTTTGCGTAGAGCGTATATGATATAGGAAACAAACGTTCCCCCGCGGCATATCTGGCGCGAATGAATGGGAATATCTTGGTGTGGATAGGTATTACGCGATTTTTTCCGGCATCTGTCTTTGATCCGCTCGTGATGGTCTGCTTCTCGAGATCAACGCTGAACCGTGTCAAGCTAAGCATTTCGTTGACCCGCATTCCGGTGTAAATCAGGACGAGGGCGCTATCGACAAACGGCTTGCTTGAGTTATCCCACAGCTTCTTGATCTCTGCATCGGTGAAGATTTGTCTTTCTTTTTTGTCAGACTTTGGCAAAATGATATATGTTGCGTAATTTTTGTTGCAGATGTCATTTTGTATTGCGTACTCGTATAGTGTAGACGCGAGTAATTTAAGTTTTTCCAAACTGCCCTTTTTTAGCACAGTATTGTCTATCACCTGCTGAAAATGTGAAGTGCGCAAATTGATGAACGTAATATTGTGCAGCGGCGCGAAGTGATTATATGCCATTTCGTATTGCCTGCTGGTGCTGCGCGATATGCGTTCAAAGTGTGCCGCGCTCCACTCGCTATAAAGGTCTTTGAACGTCAGTGCAGAGGATTGCTTAATTCCGCCCTGCCAATAGGCGGCGAGGGCGTTAATGGCATCTTGGCGTGTCTCATAATAGCCAACAACTTCATATGTTTGCTTGCGCTTTCCTCCGTCAAGCTTTTTCCATCCGGTTGTGCGCTTAGCAACATATGGACGTTTTCTATTTTTCCCGGACAATTTATAGACTGTGCCGTAACCGTTTGGATTCTTTTTCATATAAATTACCTATTTTGTTTCATCCATTACCCTGTGATGATTACACCGCATTAATTTCATCCGCACTTTTTACAAGCACGGGATTTTCCGCTTTCGTCAATGGTCCCGCTGCGGATATCTGAAGAGCGGGAGAGAGTGGAACAGTTAGGCGTTGTATGCCAGACTTTTCCATTGAGAACCCAATAAACTGTATTGCCCTGCGGTTCATCCTCGGCTGCCGCAGGAGCTTTTGTTGCTGACGGCGCAGTTGGATTAGGAGCAGGAGTAGCGGTTGAGTCTGGGGCATCCTGTTTGTTTGCTGCCGGGTTATAACCAGCCGGAAAAGAACCGCTTGTGCCGCTGGCATTCTCGCCTGTGAACTGCTCGGCAAGAAGAAGCACGGCCCTCTGCGTCTGGTTGATCCGAAAGATACAAATCCCTATCGTTAAAAAGAGAATAACAAAAACGATACTGAATACGATCTTGCTTGACCTGCTCATAGCACCCTCCTATATTTTTAACTATTCTGGCTTATAAACATTTGACATTATCTTATTCACAATATGTTTTTGCAAAAGAGGCGAAATAATTGTAAAGAGCACAACAGAGATAAAGAACATCGGCGTATACCAATAGAAAAAGCCGAAATTAACCAACTGCATAATAAAAGCCAAAATATAAAAAATGCCAAAGAACCAAGTAAAATAGTTTAACGGCCTGACTATTTGAGTGATTATACAGGCTAATAAAATTCCCGTGCACAAAGGAATGGGCCAACCAATAATCCCTAAAACAACAAGCGAGAAGAGGAGAAAAGCATCAAAGATAAAGTCGATGAAAAAAGTGGAAACTGCTATTTTTCGAGAAGCTCTATTCATAGATGCCATCATCAAGGATTCGCGAATAGCATCCTTATCACATGTATGGAGATCGAACGAGTCAATTATGGAATCAACTTCCGCAGGAGAAGCCTTAAGCAATTTTCCCACTATTTGGTTTATTTGATAATCTGATAAAAAAGACCCCATGTTTGCACCTCATAATTCAAATATTTATCTATACCACACCGCCCAGAAGGAAGTAAAATATAGATACAAACATAACCTGACGAAATATGAAATAATTTAATGTAATATTATATTTCATGCACCCTTATTAACCGTTTAACTTCACTTATCGCTAGAACTAGGCTAAATAATCCGCAAAGATGTCCCTCAAAATTTCGGCAATTTCTTTCGTGACCGCAAAACGATCTTTCACAGCATCCAGTGTCTGATTGGTTTTTCCATATACTGGAATGCCGCCAACTGACAACGAACTGCTTTTTGTAAAAGTGATGCTTGACAGGGTAAGCTTATTCTTTTTTACACTCAGCGTAATTTGATAGTCTGGATTCTTGGGTAACGCCAAGACCTGCGAAAACAGAACCTTTTTGGGGGCAAATGCTCCGAAGGGCTCTGCATTCCATTTTTCAGAAATCAGCTTTTCGACGTCATCAAACGACATTTCCCTATTTAATTTGATTACCTCGGTTCCTAACATGATATTATTCCTCCCTTTATTATTTTATATCGTTAGTTGCAACCTAAAATTTGGCTCTTAACTCTATAACTTTACCTAATTTATTTAATCAGGATTTTCGATGTCAAGACCCAAATCCTCTACTGAATCGGAACTGTACATTACTATTTTTGATGTTTCGTAAAATAGAATACTTCCGTCTGAATTATAAAATTCAAACCGAAGTATGGGAGCCATAAAAAATGTGTTGGCGTTCTTTTTTTGTATTTCATCGTTTATAGATTTAAAATGTTCGATTGATGCTTCGGCAGCATCGGTAGCATATTGCTCCCATATTGCAATGACTTCATCATTTATAATATCTTCTGTAAACATGGAGTTATAGAAGAGCTTGCAAGTCAAAGTGTTATAATCTACTTCACATTGGACATCATCCACCTCAGAAGAAGCAGCGCTTCCTACAAGGCTTTCTCTTGCAGTATTGGTTAGTTCTTCGCTTGTTGCGATCGAAGATATATGTACCGAAGTTGGTTCTTGGGCACATCCAAACAAAAATACAGAAAGCAAAACAGAGCTTAAAATCAATAAAAATACTTTTTTCATGACCCGCACCTCACGATTTTATTATTTTAGATTGCTTCTGTTTCCGCAAATTCAACGGAAATGTCGCGATAAAAGTGCTTTTTCCTTATATGTCTTATTTCGTGCAGAGCAGTTTCAATTTGCTGCTCTTTGCTCAAAAGAGAATTTACGTAAATATTATAATTTCCGTCGCAATCCTCTTTCACAACACCCTTTGCTTGGTGTGTGGGAAAGGGGATCACCCTGATGTAAATATCCCCCATGTCGTCAATCTCCCTTTTCGTAGTAAGGATATTATATCACTCGTCATTGTCAGATTTGGTAATTCCCTCTAAAAATTTGACCATTATTTTTACGTCTTCCGGAGTTGCCTTTTGGGAGAGGGAGAAAAGCATACGTTTATCGGGATCGTCTTTGATGTCCTGTAGGAGCTGAAGCATTTCATCATCAGTTTCTTTCGGTTCGCGCCCGAGAAGATAATCAACAGTGACATAAAACACAGAGGCAAGCTTAACGAGCATATCTGGATCGGGTTTGCGCTTTCCTGTTTCGTATAAAGATATTGTACTTTCTGAAACGCCAACCAAATCTCCTAATTCTTTCATAGACATTCCTTTTTGTTTTCTCAACGACCTTAAATTCTCCATGTTTTCACCTCTTTTCTACAATATAAGCTTTACAATTAGTAAAGTAAAGCTGTATTTACAAAATGTCAAGAAAAAATAAAATTATGCTTGACAAAAAGTCAAGAATAGCATATACTATAGATATAAATTGACAAATTGCAAAGGAATCCGTGAAATATGAGATGCTATTTGAGAAGCAGAAGGATGAAAATAAATTCTACGATGAACGATATGGCAAAAAAACTTGACATATCCGAATCCTACTATTCCCTGATCGAAAACGGTGATCGCCAAACGGATATGTCGCTCTCGATCATAGAGAAGCTGGCAAAGGCATTTGGGGTATCGGTACAGACGATCGTGAAAGAAGAGATGAAGTATAAGAAAGAAAATCAAATTGCATAAGAAAGGAGCAAACAATGACACCAACAACAGAAGAAATTAGAGCGCATGACCCAACCGTACCAGTGCCAGTCGCAGCAGCGTATCTGGGAATCACACCGCAGTCAGTACGCGAAGGGATGAAGGATGGAGACCTTCCAATCGGCATAAAGCGCGGGAATAGATTCTATATCTATCCCGACAGGCTTATAGCCTACAGGTGCGGCGATACGGCAAATCCAGAGACGGACAAAAGAGCCGTAGTCAGCTTTTTACAAAAACTAATCGAAGCAGTGGAGGGCACACCATGAAAAAATACAAACTTCGCCTAGGCAGTCCACTATGGTGGATCATCAACGCAGGAACGCTACTCTTAATATTCGGCGCAGCGTATCTATGGTTGATCATAGCCGGGTAAGAAAAATCCGCAGGAGGTGGATCTCCTACGGATTAAGGTAGAACAGTAAATAATTCTAGCCCTAGTATAGGGCAGAAAGGACGGAAAGTCAATGGAATATGCGAAGTATTTAGAAAACGCGGCAACCAAAGCACCCAATCCACAACTTGAACGCGAAGAAGAGCGCAAGTCGCGCCTCGAGGAAGAACTTTCGATGATTGAGAGCTTTGAATACATGGAGATAGACCTTAAAGAAGAAGTACAGGAGTACTACAACAGGGAAATTCGGGCTTGTGATCGGAATATAGCATATTTTGAAGGGGTGAGCGCGTGATGAATCTGTATGAAAAAATAGCGGCTGTTATGAGCGACGTTGCATATTTGGCGAAAGATGACAATGTCGCTACTGGTGGCGGAAGGTCTTACAAGGCCATAAGCGAAGAGAAGGTGACTTCTACAGTGAGAACATCGCTGCTGAAAAACAAACTAGTCATTCTTCCGATCGCACAGGAGCATAAACGCGAGGACGAGCGGATAACAGACAGCTATGGAAAGGAAAAGATCAATAGGATCACGACTGTAAATGTGACTTACCGCATTGTAAACACCGAAAAGCCGGAAGAGTATATCGACGTTCCGTCTTCCGGTACGGGGGTAGACACGCAGGATAAAGGCGTTGGAAAAGCCATGACATACGCATATAAGTATATGCTCCTGCGCACGTTTGCGATCCCCACGGGCGATGATGCGGATAAGCTGTCGAGCGATCTATACGACGCGGGACTATACGGCGAGCCCACAGAAAAAGAACGCCGGGAAGCTGACAGCAAAAAGGCCAATGAAATCAACAAAGGATTTGATCCGGGTAAAACGGCAATGGCGACAGAAGAACAGATAGAAGCAATCAAAGCGGCTGCAAAAGAAGCAAAGGTTAATATAATCACTACCCTGAAATCAAAGCAAAAGCAATCATTACATGATCTGACATACGTCGAGGCAAACGGTTTTCTTGACCTGTTAAACAGTAAGGCAGGTGCGGTATGAGCGGACAGGATTTAGTAAATGAGCTGTCAGGCAAAGTATCCCTTCTTGACAGCGCCTTAAAGCAGCTTGGAGTGCGCGGCAGGGAGTATGCGCAGGCGGAGCAGGATTACCGTATAGCGCTTGCGCAGAAAATATTGACCGAGCGGGACAAGGGAACGCCCGTCACCATCATTTCAGATATTTGCCGCGGAGACCGGGAGATCGCCAAAAAGAAGTTTGAACGGGATTGTAAGGAGACGGGATATAAGGCGGCGCTTGAAGCGATCAATGTTTACAAGATACAGATCAAGACGCTTGAAAGCACAATAGAACGGGAGTGGCGCGGATGAAAAAGGCGAGCACAAAAGCGTGTGAGATATCGCCGGAGGTAAAGCGTGCGGTAGCGGAGCGGGACGGCGGTATATGCGTGGTATGCGGACGGAACGTAGGGCTGCCGGAGGGGCATTATGTCCCGCGCTCTAAACTGGGAATGGGAATACCGGAAAATATCGTCTGCATCTGCCGGGAGTGCCACGAAAAACAGCATGCGCGGGGTTGCGGCGAGCTGGTGCGGCGGAGGATGAAGGAATATTTGGAGGAAAAATATCCGGGATTCCCGGACGAGGACAGAGTATACCACAAATACCCGGAGGAATTGAGATTATGAGCCAATGTGAAAAAATCATCAGATATATGAAGGATTTTGGAAGCATAACAACTATGCAGGCGTTCGATGATTTAGACATTACGCGGCTTTCAGCGCGTATTTACGATCTTAAGGCATTAGGGTACAAGATCAAGACGGAAACGGTTAAGAGACGCAACAGATACGGCGAGAAGAAGGTTTATTTTAAATATAGCTTGGAGGAAACGGCATGAATTTAGTGGTTTTGAAAGGAAGGCTTGCAATGGACCCGGAAGTGAGGACGACCGGATCAGGAAAGACTGTTTCACATTTCACGGTTGCGTGCGACGCGGGAAAAGACCGCCCGGCAGACTTTATCAGCTGCACGGCATGGGATAAGACAGCGGAGCTGATCGGGAAATGGTTTTCCAAGGGCAAGGAGATATTACTAACTGGCTCTGTTAAGGTAAGCAAGTACGAGACGGAGACTGGAACGCGGTACAAGACGTATGTACTGACAAGCAGGATCGAATTCTGTGGAAGTAGGGAAGCAAAAGCAAACGAAACACCGGGCGGGCTGGAAGGACTGGAAGAATATGCGCCGTTGGATGATTCCGAACTTCCGTTTTGAGGTGAGAGATGGCAAAAGAGGCAATATTACATCAAAGATATAGAAGAACAATCGAGAAGCTAAACCCTGAGCGCGTTAAGGCGTTAATCCTTGCCATGTTTGATTATGCCGAAAGCGGAGAACATGAAGAGCTTGACGAGGTAACGGACATTGCTTTTACGTCGATACAGGAGCAAATGGAGTACGACGATCTGCAATATCAGGAAAAATGTGATAAAAACAGGGAGAATATTCGTAAGCGTTGGAATAAAAAAGATACGACCGTATACGACCGTATACCACCGTATACGAATGATACCAATACAAAGTCAAATACAAATACAAAGTCAAATAAATATAACCCCCCTACCCCCCTTGAACGGGGGGAGGACATTCTCGAGACTGACGAGACCTTTAGAGGACTGCCTTCAAAAATACAATGTGCTCTAAAAGACTGGATAGAGTACAAGAAAGAAAAGAGACAGGCATATAAAGCCAGAGGGCTTAAAAGTTTAATTGCTCAAGTTTCCGGCCAGGTAGAGCGGCATGGAGAGGGTGCAGTCGTGGCGCTGATCGCCGAGTGCATGGCTTCGAATTGGCAGGGGATTATATGGGACCGGCTTCCGCGCGGTGAGCCAAGAGCGGGAGGCAATGAGCCAAAACGAGTGGAAGGAGGGTTTGAATTATGACGAGGGATAAATATTTTAAACTAAAGCAAAAATACGCGAACGCCGGATTTGAGAATATGACCGATGCTGAAATGAACGAATTTGTGGACTACAGCAACACATTTGCAAGGCTGCTTGATACGGTGCCTCTGTTTGGCGGCGACACACTAAACCCAAAACCCAGAATGTTTTACCGTATGAAGCACATCCGGCAAACAGACAGAAGCAAAATCGTATCGGTAAAAAGCGGGCTTAACGGTGTGGATGGCAGGATACACGGATTTAACAAAGGTGAGCTTTCGATTATCAGTGGGACGAATGGCAGCGGGAAATCCACATGGCTTTCGCAGATCACACTGGAAGCGGCAACGCAGGGATTTACGTCGGTTATTTTTTCCGGGGAACTGAGAGCGCCACGAGTGAAGGAATGGCTGATGCTGCAGGCGGCGGGACGCGATAATCTGGTGCAGGACGGATGGATGTACCATGTAGAAAGTAGCGCGCGGAAAATGATTGAAAGTTGGATAAACGAAAGGATATACGTGTATAACAATGATTTTGGCCTGGCGGTAAAGCAGATCATGAAGGCGCTTGAATTCTTCACGCTGATTATGGACGTGGACGTGATCGTTCTTGATAACCTGATGAGTATGGATTTACGAGAGTATCCAGGGGACAAATACGAGAAGCAAACTGCGCTGACAATGGAGCTTTCTAATTTTGCAAAAAAGCGCAACGTTCACATTTTCTTTGTCTGCCATCCGCGAAAAAGTATGGGGCTGCTGCGCAAGGAGGATATCTCAGGAACGGCGGATATTACCAATGCAGCTGACAATGTGCTGATCGTACACAGGGTTAACAACGATTTCAAAAACCGAACAATGGACTTTTTTAAATGGAAAGCGGACGCGGCGATCTATAACTGCTCAAACGTGGTAGAGATATGCAAAAACAGAGACCTTGGAGTGCAGGACATTTTTGCGGAATCGTATTTCGACCAGCCGTCAAAGTTGTTTTTGAACCACATGGACGAGTACCGGCATTACGGCTGGGAACCAGAACAGGAGGAATGGACGGGTGAAACGCCTTTTGATAACGGCAAGTATGATGATGG
The DNA here is from genome assembly GCF_003628755.1 of Christensenella minuta. Classification (NCBI taxonomy): domain Bacteria; kingdom Bacillati; phylum Bacillota; class Clostridia; order Christensenellales; family Christensenellaceae; genus Christensenella; species Christensenella minuta. The sequence continues at coordinate 2,961,781 of NZ_CP029256.1, forward strand.
AGGCAAAGCGGCAGAGACGGGAGAGGATCAAGGAGATAGGCTTGAAGCATCCGTATGACAGGCGGCTTAAGAAAACGATTAAGGCGGCGCTCGAGGCAAAGGCGCTGAATGATATGATTTATGAACAGCAGAAATAAGGGTAAACGCGGGGAACTTGAACTCGCGAAAGAATTGCAGAAATATGGTTTCGATGCCCGTCGGGGACAGCAATATTGCGGAGCAAATGGAGATGCGGACGTTGTAGGGATTCCCGGATTGCATATCGAGTGCAAGCGTGTCGAACGGCTAAATGTGGAAAATGCCCTGCGGCAAGCGGAGGCGGACGCAAAAGCGGGAGAAATACCCGTTGTGATGCACCGGGCGAACCGGGAGGAATGGAAGGTCACACTGCGGCTTAAGAATTTTATGGAGGTACGCCATGATTAAGCTGACGGATGCGACGATACGGTGCATGGAGGAACACTATGACGTTATTGGGATCGAGAGCAGCCTTCGCGGGTGCGTATACTTCACGGACCCGGATAAGAGCGGCCTTTTGATCGTGAGGCCAGACGGGATTGCCCGGATTAAAGGGAACGAGATAAAGGCATTCGTACGTGAAATGGTAGAGATTGCAGAGGTGTGGTTCAATTGGAGAGAGGGAGGAAGAAAAATGAATGAGACGGCAAAACTAAAATCATGCCCGTTTTGCGGGGGAGAAGCAAGGATCGAAGTGATAGAGCCGCATACACATACGCTGACAACTTTTATGCTGGATTATAAGGGCGGAGCATTCATTGAATGTAAATGCGGTGCAGCGATCAGTGGAGACACGAAAGATGCTGCGATAGCCGCATGGAACAAACGAGCACAGGACACCGAAGCGAAGCGTAGGCGCACAGAGCAGAACCCCAAGCCCCTGACCTTGGACGAGCTGATCCGGATGGACGGAGAACCAATATGGACGGTAACAATAGGCTTGAAAGGTTCCGGGCGTTGGGAATTATGTGAAGGATATACGATCAGGGCCTGTCCTTTCAAAGGAGCCTTAAGATGCGTTGATCTTTCAGGAGAAGCAACGCTTTATGATTATAAAACATACGGTAAAAAATGGCTAGCCTATCGGACGAAGCCGGAAGGGAGCGGGGAATGAGCAAGACATGTGATAGATGCGGAAAAGAACTTACTGACCGAGACAGGACGACAATTTGTTTGGAGTGTGAGGTGGCGCTTGCCGAGGAAGTGATTAAGAATCTGGAAGCCGAGAACGCCGCCCTGCGGGAGAAGCTTGCGGCGGCAATAGAAGATATACGACGCATAGCGCCTTGCTCATTATGCAAGCATAACGGAAAACAACCGTGCGAAAACGAAAATGAAGGACATGAAAAGTGTTTCGAGTGGCGCGGCAAACACAGAACGGAGAGGGAGAGATGAAAACGGTTGATATAGCAGAAGCCATAGACAGAATGATTGAGAAGGTCGTTTTGGGAGAGTGGAAGCACGAAGGACATCTGGACGGTTTCACAGAAAATCGAGTGGATGTTGTCATAGATGGCAGAAGATATGCTATCAAAATTGAAGATTTAACGGCGGAATTGGAAGCGCAAGGAATAAGGGGCGGTGAATGAAATGGAACGACTAAAGCAATTAGTAGAATGGTTTGACAATACGCCGTTTGAGGACATGCCACAAAAGGCACAGAAAGAGATTTCTGACGGCATAGTAGAACTCATTAAGTATAAAGCACTTGGCACACTCGACGATCTCGCGGCGCTCGTGCAGGCCGAGAGCGAGGGGCGGCTTGTGGTGCTGCCGTGCAAAGCGGGAGATACAGTTTACCAGCTCCGAAACAAAAAGCACGCAAAAGGCAAAGGAATATCGCCGCGTATAGTTGCTTGTGTAACGGTATTTGGAAGCAAAATGTATCGCGTAGAGCATCAAGGTGCAACGCCGTGCGAGGCCCATGAATTAGGTAAAACGTGGTTTCTCACACGCGAAGAAGCGTCGGCAGCACTGGCGGCAAAGGAGGGGGAGAGGGAATGAAGCGAACATTAGATAATTGCAAGCTGGTTACAAAATATGGACACCCACGCCAAACGAACGGAACGTGTGATGGGTTCCAAAAATCTGAATATGATGATGAGCCGTACAGCGTGTGTGTGGACTGCCCGTTGCACTACATAAATGTCGAAGAGCGGGAAGCGCAGGAGCAGGGGGAAGAATAGATGACCAATAAAACAAAGCAAACGATCCTGATTATCATATTATGCGTCCTAGTATTTATGCTGATACTCACAATCAATGCGATGCATGCCTCTGCCGCCTCCCTGGACACGGCGGAAGTCACGGAGCTGCGGATCGCTACAACGGACTGCGCTTATACCATGCGGCCGATGGGCGAGTTGGCAGAAGAGGTCAAGGCAGGCGATACCGTCTATGTGATCAGCACGATGGAATACGAGGGCTGCGCGGGTATGACGGAATACGTCTTATGCAACACAGATAACGGCCTGCGGTGGCTGTGGGGCGGGTTTACGGGGTATCAGGCGGCGGCAAGTACATCCGATTCCACTGGCGGGGATATCAAGACGGTCACGGCGTACTGCTCGGCCTGCGATTCAACAGGTATCACAGCAAGCGGAAAACCTCTTGCATGGGGCAGGGTGGCAAGCAATGATTACCCGATAGGGACAAGGCTTTACATCGACGGCTACGGGGAGTGCGTGGTTGAAGATCGTATGAGGGACAACGGCAAGGTAGATGTGTACTTAGGAGACCGCGATGTATGTTCTTGCGGAAGCGAGTGGGGCAGGCGGCAGATCGCGGTCGAGGTGATGGGGTAAAGGGGACGGAATAATGAACGCAATACTGAAATATCCGGGAGGAAAATGGAAGCTGGCAGAGTGGATCACGTCATTTTTCCCGGAGCATAAAGTATATCTGGAACCATACTGCGGGAGTGCAGCCGTGTTTTTCTGCAAAACGCCTGTTCCGTACGAAACGATAAATGATATTGACGGTCGAATTTACAATCTTTTCCGCGTTATCAGGGATAAACCTGATGAATTGGCCTATGCACTTGAATGCACACCGTTTGCAAGGCGGGAATTTGAATCGGTACATGAACCGCACGCAGGGGATCAAATCCAGCTGACGGGGAACGATGTTGAAGATGCGCGGCGGTTCCTGATTCGATGCAATCAAGGATTTGGATGCAAGCTTGCCGACCGCGTAGGATGGAAGAACACTAAGAGCAGTGCGGGGCCGATTAATGCACAAATATGGGGGAAAATGCCGGAATATGTATACCCAATATGCAAACGGCTGAAAGAAGCGCAGATTGAGAACCGACCAGCTGTGGAACTCATAGAAAAATATAATCATCAAGATTGCCTTATCTATGCCGACCCGCCTTACACCCCTGATGTGAGAAAAGGAAGGATTTATAGTTACGAAATGCTTGATCCGAAAGAGCACGAAAAGCTTTTACGGCTGCTTTTGAATCATTGCGGTATGGTGGTGCTATCCGGGTACGATAATGAACTTTACAACGACATGCTGACGGGATGGCACACGGAAACAAAACAGGCAAATGCAAACAGCGGAGCAATCCGGACTGAAAAACTCTGGATGAATTTTGATCAGCAAATAACGCTATGGAACATGGGACTATAAGCGCACAGACGCGGAGGAAGAGAGATGGATTTGAAGCAACTTGACACGGAATTGCTCGAAACGCATGATAATGCCTTTGGATGCGCCTATCCATGCGGGTATGTGGATTATTGCGATTATTGTGATATTGACGATATAGATTTTCCATGCGCTAAAGCAAAAATAAGAATGGAGGAACGAAATGAAAGAACTGAAAGAAGCGGTAAAAGTGCTGATGAACGAGGAATACGAGAGAGCGGCTAAAAAATTCGGTGGAAATTTTAATAGCCCGCATGAGGTGTATGCGGTGATTCTCGAAGAGGTCGAGGAAGCGGGCGATGAATTTGATTGTATAAGAGGATATTTGGCAGAATATTGGGATTGCGTTAAAAATAATGAAGTTGGAGAATGGCCTCTTTATATTGAGAAATCTGCAATCCAAGCAGCCGCTGAATGTATCCAGATAGCGGCTATGGCATGTAAGGCGAGGAGGTAAAAAAAGAACAGCCCTCGGGCTGAGGAACCGCTCTTTCTGGGTATTGATTTTCACTAAATATAGTATACCACAGGAGGGGCGGATTTGGAAGCGGTTGAAAACAAGTTGTATCAGTACTCGGAATATAAAAAACGAATAGAAGAACAGGAGAAGCAGATTGCGGAACTTATGGATAAAAAGGACGCACTGGCGGAGCGCATGCTGCGCGGCCAAAATCTTGATGCCGTCCGGGTTATGGGCGGCCTTACTTCCGATCCTGTGTTTGCTGCTGTACAAAAAATGGTCGATGTATACGGAACGAGGATAGACGCTATCCGAAAAGAGATCGTAAACCTCTACTATCTTTCGGATGATATCATGCGGATCGTAAATAATGCGGGGCTTACCGAGGCGGAGCGTGAATACATCCAGTGCAGATACTTCGATGGGCTGCGGGCCTCGCAAACGGCGGCAAGGATGGGATATAGCGAAAGCAGGGCAGGAGATATAAAAAGATCGGCCCTAAATAAAATTTCGGCGATTATTCGGCGGTAATCGGCGATTTTTTGTGATAGGATGATAGCGTCAGAGAATTATAAAAAGCCGCAACGAGGTGGAACCACTTTCAAGGTGCAAAAATCCACAAGGAACACCCGGGAGAAAAGGCTGCGGCAATATGGGGATGTGAATGGTTTCGACGCGATGTAAGCCCGAAGCGGATATTCGCGGACACGAGTTCAATTCTCGTCATCTCCACCAGTGCCAGTGCGTGGGTAGGCATGGAAACGCACGAAAATCCGCGAATAAAATGCAGTGAACCGTATGCCTGCGGAGAATTGCGCGGGGGCGGGCTGGAGCGGACTGGCTAGAGATCAGCGGCCCCTTTTATAAGATTCCATGCGGAGAGGTCAATAAAGTCACGTGAAAGCGGGTAGGCGCATACCGCTATAATCAGGCGGCATTTGGGAAGCCGTCGAGTGCCAACGGGAATAGCCGTGCGCCCAAGCTGGCTGATACCCGAAAAAACCAAGCCGTAGGTTTCCTGCACAGATAAGAGCAGGTTTTAGAGCGGAATAGGATTAAATGATTGCCGCTTGCCCGCAGCGACATATAAATAGCGGGCTTAAAGCAAATATAAGCAAAAAACGTTATCCGAATGGGTGGCGTTTTTGTTTTGGAGAAAAGGGAAAAGTAAACACTGTAACAGCGGGGCGGGGCATGGGTGTTTAAAAGGTGAGGTATGTTTGAAGTAAGGCAAGATTTTACATTGATACAGTACAACACACCGATGGAATTTGATAGCATAGATATTTACTGCATAGCCGACCTGCATATCGGATCGCCTGCATTTAATAATACTCTATGGGAGCGTTTTAAGGCACTCCTGAAAGAGCCTAATGCATACGTGATATATGCAGGGGACTTGATAGACAACGCGCTTAAAACGAGCAAGAGCAACGTATATGGGCAAACGATGAGTCCGCACGAGCAAAAGCGGTTTTTGGCAAACGAATTATACGACCATCGGGACAAGATCGTAGCCATATTGCCCGGAAACCATGAAACGCGGTCTAGTAAAGATTCAGACGGTTTCCCAATTTATGACGTTGCCTGTAAATTGGATATTGAAGATCGATACAGGCAGAACATGGGAATACTGGATATCGGTGTAGGAAAGCGGACGGGCAAGGCGATAAGGCAGCATCACTACTTCGGATGTGTGATGCACAAGACCAATAAGACCATGCGTTATCATTACGCAGACACCATAGACGGGATAGACTTTTACATATCAGCGCATACACATTCTCCTGCTGATATGCCACGGGACAAAATATATGTAGACGGGAATAACAAGCGAGCATCGATTAAACCTGTGGAAACAATTGTTACGGGTTCTTTTATGGACTATCGAGATTACCCCGTTGAGATGGCATTAAGACCATCAGCGCAGAAGTTTTACAAGCTGGTTCTGAATGGGAAAGAAAAAAGTATCAAGACTGTGGGGTTCAGGCTATGAAGTACGACAATGTAAACCACCCGGCGCACTATTGCGACGGTAGGGAGATAGAAACAATAGACTACATCAAAGATTTACTTTCCCCGGAGCAATTCATAGGTTACCTGTGGGGCAATGTAGAAAAGTATAACAGCCGCTGGCCGAAGAAGGGCGGCAGTGAGGATTTAAAGAAGATGCGGACGTATCTTGACTGGCTGAGAGAATATATACACAGGCTGGGTGATGGAATGGATAAATACAATGCAGAGCACTACTGGGATGAAACTGCGGCAATAGCGATCAGCAGGGCAGACCGAAGAAAGACGGCCGCGTTTGTGATGCGCGGCGGGAGTTACCGAATTGGAGATATTTATCGATTTGAATGGAAGAATGGAGTATTGGAGATATGGCAGGTAATAAAGGCGGCAGGCCGATGAAGTTCAGCGAAAAAGAATTTGGAAAATATGTACTGGACTATATGGTCTGTCTTTATGAAGCACAGAAGCAGGGAGACGCGGAAACGCCGACGCTGTTCGGTTTTTGGCGATGGCTGGACGAAAGAAAGCAGTGCTCGTTTCATACGGTGCGGCGGTGCTTTGACGAGTATTGGGCAGATATGAAAAAAGAGTTTAACGAACTGCGCGCGGACTTGCTGGTAAACGGCGGGGCGAAAGGCGTGTACAACGTGACGATGGTGATATTCGCGCTTAAAAACTGGTGCGGCTGGAAAGACCGCAAGGAGCAGTCTGTGGAAGTATCGGGGAATATGTCGTTGGAATCGAAGCTGAAAGCGCTTGAGGGAGACAAGTTCTAACTATCCGCTCACCAGTTATTTTGCGAAAGCGAAACGAAGTGGAAAGGACGGACTATGACGTGGCACTTAATACGCGGGCGTTTATAGAGCGGCATCTGAAAATACGGGACAAGAAGGCGCGGCTTGTGGATTTCAAGCTGAACGCGGCGCAGGAGAAGCTATACCGCGTGATCGCCGGGCAATACCGGGAAGGCAGGCCGATCCGGGCCATTATTCTGAAAGCGCGGCAAATGGGATTTTCCACGCTGACGGAAGCGATGATCTTCAAGGACACGGCGACGCAGGCGAACATTTCGAGCGGTATCGTGGCGCATGAGGCGGTGGCGACGGACAACCTGTTCCGCATGAGCAAGCGGTATTATGAGAGTTTAGACGAGGATTTAAGGCCGGAGCTAAAGGCGAGTAACGCGAAGGAGCTGATCTTTGACTTTGCGGACGGGAACAGCTCGATCAAGTGTATGACGGCGGGGAATGGAAGCATTGGGCGTTCGGACACGTTCCAGAACCTGCATATTTCAGAATATGCGTTCTGGCCGAAGGACAAGGGAGAGATATTGACGGGGCTTTTGCAGGCTGTCCCAAACGAGCCGA